>NZ_KE137311.1:0-19711 GCF_000408845.1 Escherichia sp. KTE172
AGTCGCTGTCGTTCTCAAAATCGGTGGAGCTGCATGACAAAGTCATCGGGCATTATCTGAACATAAAACACTATCAATAAGTTGGAGTCATTACCGCGCTTCCTGGGGGGTTAATGGCTGATGACGATAAAATCATATATCGAATGATTTATTTCTCTGCCTGTAAATATCAGGCCAGGATTTATTATGCGATTAATGATAAATATCATATCATCTGCGGGTTTCCCTCCACGCAGGTCCGGTTTCCGGCGAAACCGGAGCCTCATTTTTCGGCCTGAAGTTTTGTCGTTGACTACTTTTTACCGGCTTGTGCCCAGTTGAGAAGCCGCTGACTTAGTTTCTGAATCTCCGAAGATGGCTTTCCGGAATAAAATAGATGTTGCCCCGTGCCCGTGAGCAGGCCACGTATAGCCTGTTACGGGATGATGGTGGAAGTGCTGCCAGCTTCTGTTGGATGAGGCGCATCCAGTGGTTGGCCCCCATCACGATGCAGACGTCCTGAAAGTGGTCGAGTCCTTTACTGCCCCCCCAGTTCATTGAGTGGCATCCGTAACGGTGATGTTCGCGATAGAAGAGCTTGATCATCGTGTTGTCCGCGTGCAGGGCCGCTGAACGCGCTTCATCCGTGACGATTTCAATCTGGGTGGTATGTGTTCCATGAGCCGAAATGCGAATGTTCAGTTGTCCGGTAATGAACTCACACACTGTAGCTGAACAGCGCCATGTCCGGCTGAGCGTCTCACAATCCACCATGATACCCGCAGCCCTGAAGCGAGCCTCGTATCGGGTTATGTCTTCATGCAGCGTAGCATTGACGTTACCGTCGCGGCTTGTGTCAAAGGTATGCTGATAAAAATCCCCGCAGCACAGCACTGAGATTTCCGCGCGGCATAGCTCCAGCAGAAAATTAAAGTCATGGCCGGCAAAGTCCTGGACTTCATCAACGAACAACTCATCGTAGTAACGGGCAAGTCGGGTACGGATATCTGGCAGCAACCCCCGGGCTGTCAGCAGGTGTGCGAGCCGCCGGTGATACAGCCGTCCGGCGGGATCCTGATAATGCCGGATATTCGTGCGCGGTATTCTGGAAGGGGGCTGGTTGAAGCTCAGACCACGCGATGACAGTTGCTCCTGCAGGAAAGGGCGAAAACAGAAACCGTGCAGAAACTCAAACCAGGTCATCACACGGATCCCGTACGGTATGTAGCCAAAGCGTCTGATAATCTGCGCCCGCAGATGTGCTTCATTATTTACGGTGAAGGTCAGGATCAGCGTCCGCCGGTCCTCTCTTAACCGACGTATCAGCAGCGTGGTTTTACCCGAGCCGGCAACCGCAAATATCACTCTCTTATCCATGCCAGTGCCTCCTGGATATAATCAGGAACGGTCAGCTTTTCGGCGTGCAACTGTAACAGCTGGAATGCTGCTTCTGCCTTATTGGCCAGCATGTAATCCTGAACCGTGAGTGTCCGGCGGGTTCCGCGGAAAAGCGCATCACACAGGTCGGCATTATCCTGATACAGGCAGATTTCAAATGTGGAGCGGCTGTTGTCGTGGTCAGCAAATACCCGGGAGCGGGAACAAAGCACGTCAGCATAGCGTTCATCGCAATTTTGCTGATAGTTGCCGTCATTGTCGCGAAGGGCCGCGACACGATTTTCCAGAAGACGGGCCAGTTCAAGATAACGACGGAAACTCGTTCCGCCGATAGCGATGATGTGAACCCCGTCATCCTCCGGTGCCCTGCCATACAGGCGGTGATAAAAGGCCTCGATCAGAATAAACTCAGCATCCCCCTCCACGAGCAGCACGCGTCTGGCCAGCGCAAATTCCAGCACGTTATTATCCGGTGCTTTCATGAAGAAGGCGGCAGTCTCAGCGGAAAGTTCATTCATCAGTACCGGCCGGGTAGCTCCGAGGAGAATAGCCTTACGTAGGTCGAGGCGGGAGGAGATATGGCTACTGTGTGTGGCAATAAACACCTGCGTCTGCCGTTCCGTGGCAAGCTGATTAACCAGCCTCTTCATACTGACATGGCTGAGATGATTCTCCGGCTCCTCAAGCAACAGCGCGTGGATCTCTCCCCCCTGCTGCTGATGCCGCTGCAGCGCAAACTCCGTTTTGATGAAACACTGTCTTCCTTTTCCGCGGTGACGAATGGAAATACCGTCCTCAGTAATGTCCAGGTTCGCCTCAAGACCTGATTTAGCGCCGGAACGCACGCCAAACTGATACGTTTTCAGCGTGTCGTTTATGGCGGACAGATGCCGGGCGCAGAAGTGCATTTTCTGTTGCCGGTAACTGTTTTCAAGCCGGTACCGATCGGCCACCGGCACATTGACGCTGTAAACTGTGCGCGTATACTCCTGTGCGGCATGCTCGTTATCAATGCGTGCACTGTCTAAGAACAGATGGCGCAGATAGCGTCTGAAGCCTGCGAAATGACCACCGGAGAATGTGCTGAACTGCACGGAATAGTATTCATAGGGAAAATTATCAGGATCCTGCTGCAAAACATGGTGTATATCCTGACCGTATTCCTCCATCATGGGAGCAATGCGCATTCTGAGACCATCCGCATCGATACCCGCCAGATTTTGCCTGCCGTTCAGGTCAGGCTCTCCCCCATTACTCAGGAAAACGTCAGCGGTCAGCACGGGTAACTGATCGGCACGGCGCTCACCTTCCTGAAAATGCCTGACTGCTGACTGTGACAGGAGCGATTCCACCCCCAGCGCCTCAACCCGATGCCTGCTGTCACTCAGCACAAGGTCAAGAGCCAGCAGAATAGTGCTTTTCCCGGACTCATTGTCCCCAACCAGAATGTTACGATCGTTGCTGAAGCGCAGGTCCAGTTCCGGAAACTTTTTGAAGTTTTGCAGCATAAGCCGCGTGATCAGTGGCATTTTTTTATTCCTTTATATACCGCTGCCTGAAAGAGCGGCCGGCCGCGCCTGACCGCCTGTTTTGTTTTACAGCGTTATCTTACCCAGTCTTCCAGCACAAGACCCGGTACCCGCTCAAACTCTCTCACATTATTCGTCACCAGAATGGCACAGGCAGCGATGGCGTGTCCGGCTATCGCCGTGTCGTTCGGACCGATCGGCGTGCCGGCGAGACGCAGTGCCACCTTAATCTCCGTGGTCGCATCCACCGCGGCGCGGTCCCACGGCAGGACGGCATCGAGCCTCTCACAGAACGCGTCAACCAGTTGCACGTGGCGTGGCGAGGCCTTCGGACCGGTGGCACCGAAGCGCATCTCGGAGTAGGTGATGGCCGAGACCACGATACGGTGACCGCGCAGCACCGACTGCTCCAGGTGCTTAAGCAATGCTTCAGGTTGCTCGCGCATGATGAACGAGCAGATGTTCGTGTCGAGCATATAGATCTTGTTCACAGGTTAACTCGTCCTTCGTCGCTGACAACGTCCTCGCGCTCCGTCATAAAGTCCGGATCGGCCTTTTCTAGCTCCAGGAATGAGCCCCAGGTCGGCCGGACGGGGCGCAGAATGATGCTGTCCCCTTCCCGGACGATCTCCAGCTCGCTCACCCCCTCAAAATCCAGATCGCGTGGAAGGCGGATAGCACGGTTGTTGCCATTTTTAAAAATGGATACGGTTCTCATGATTCTCTCCCGGGTAAGTGTGGATATGTGATGCATATCCGGAATGATGTTCATTGCACCGGGTGTGTGCATATGTTTAGTATAGGCAGATGTCAGGCATATGGATATGTTCAGCCTATGTTATTTTCTCTCTTTCCCCGTGCAGATCCGGTTTCTGGTGGTTACGGATCTTCTTCTCCCCCCACACAACGCACCTCCCGTCAGCACAACATGTGGTGCCGGATTCAGCTGCTGATGACACTATATGTTGTGTCTTATCCCTGACCTGTGATGCGTCACGCAGGGGCGGAAAACAGCGATATGATTATTTCCTCAGCGTGGTACACTTCCGGAAAGTTGTGATATTCCGGAAAGTCGGATCTGACGGAAACGGCTCTCCGGTAATTTAACGGCGTGGTTATATGGATGCTTGTTATCATGGTGATGATTATAACGGCATGATGTTATCAGACGGCGTGACGGTAAGGGCAGTGATGATGGATGACGTTATCGCATGACCGTCCCTGCCCGGAAAAGAAAAAAGGAGTCACCCATGTTTTTTATTGAGAATGAAGGTCAGGCTGTCGCCGGAACGGATTACTGGCAGTCTGTACAGGCGCAGGCCGGATATGTCTACCTCAGCTGGAATGCCGGCGCAGCCAGGCTGCTTGTCCCGGATGCGGCAAAACATTTACTCAGGGAGATGCGGGGGGCTGAGTACGTCATCATCAGTAAGGGAGCACTGCATGGCCGCGATGCGCTGGAACTGGTATTTGAAGACGGCAGCGATGCGCCGTTTGTGATCCACATGCTGAGTGAGCAGTGCGATCGCCTGCTCCCCGAAAACAACCAGGGCGGGGGTTTTGTTGTCACCGTCCGGACGCGTGGCGGTAACCAGCTCCGTTATCCGGGAAAATACCGTGTTGTGGAAAACCTGCCCGACGTTTCCCCGTGGAGTGAACACTGATATGCAGCACCTGCCGGCACCGATCCACCATGCCCGGGATGCCGCTCAGCTTCCTGTTGCCATCGATTATCCGGCAGCGCTGGCACTCCGCCAGATGTCGATGGTTCATGATGAACTGCCCAAATACCTGCTGGCCCCTGAAGTGAGCGCCCTGCTCCATTACGTCCCGGATCTGCGCCGCAAGATGCTGCTGGCCACACTGTGGAACACCGGTGCGCGCATTAATGAAGCACTGGCGCTGACGCGGGGGGATTTTTCGCTCACGCCTCCGTATCCGTTTGTGCAGCTTGCGACCCTGAAACAACGGACCGAAAAAGCCGCCAGGACGGCAGGAAGAATGCCCGCCGGTCAGCAGACTCACCGGCTGGTCCCGCTCTCCGACTCCTGGTACGTCAGCCAGCTGCAGACGATGGTGGCAACACTGAAAATCCCCATGGAACGGCGTAATAAACGAACAGGCAGGACAGAGAAAGCGCGGATCTGGGAAGTGACGGACAGAACGGTCAGGACCTGGATTGGGGAGGCGGTTGCCGCCGCTGCCGCTGACGGTGTGACGTTCTCTGTCCCGGTCACGCCACATACGTTCCGCCATTCCTATGCGATGCATATGCTGTATGCCGGTATACCGCTGAAGGTCCTGCAGAGCCTGATGGGGCATAAGTCCATCAGCTCAACGGAGGTCTACACGAAGGTGTTTGCACTGGATGTGGCTGCACGGCACCGGGTGCAGTTTTCGATGCCTGAGTCCGATGCGGTGTCTATGCTCAAAAGAATTCCATAAGCTCTGACTTTTTTAAATCCCTTTCGGATATCTCATGGATATATTATCGGTATTTCATATTCTGTTGACATGCAGGACCGGTATAGAGTAAAAAAACATCTATTGAGTACCTCTTGGATATCCGAAAGGTGTCTTATGGGGTCTTTATGGGTATTACATGTGGATTCTGGAGATACACTATGCCTGTTATTGCTAATACGCATCCCAAAGGTGGTGTGGGTAAGACAACTTCATCCGTAAACATTGTTGGTGAAATGAAGTCTGATACAGTTGATCTGGATACTCATACCGGGCTTTCTATCATTCTGGGGCTGAGACCTGAAGGAAAAGAAATTTCCGTGAAAGTACCCAAAACAGTGGATGAGTTAATCGAAATTATGACTCCCTACAAGAACAGCGATAAGACGTTACTTATTGACTGTGGGGGATTTGACTCAGATCTTACCCGTACTGCGATTGCCTTTGCAGACTGCGTTATTGTCCCTTCAAAAGACTCCCTGACTGAACGTATTGGTTTGATGCATTTTGATGGAGTACTGGACGAAATCAGCTCTATCATGGGGACCGATATAACTGCTCACCTGTATCTCTGTAAAGTTAATCCTAACAAGAAGAAATTCCCTAAGCTTGATGCAATCCTGCCATCGTTCAAACATCTGAAGCTGATGAAGAGCCGCATTTCTGCTCGTGCAGAATTTGAGGATGTCATTGAGACTGGGATGGGAATCACTGAGTCTGTTCATGGGCGCTATTCGGCAGGAGGTAAGGAAGTTATTGCCCTGATCGAAGAAATCAATCATCTGATTGAAAATAACAAACAGTAAGGTGTGTCTATTGGGTATCCATATAGTATCCTTTGGGCTTTTAATGGATATCTTTTAAGTATCTAACAAACATCCTGGGTTATCTCATGAGCAAAGCGAAATTTAGTGCACAGGCTGAAAAACTGAAAAACCTGGTGGATTCTGCCAGATTACAAACTTCTTCTTCTGCCGTAACAGCAACAGCCCCGTCTCAGCCAAATGAAGGTGCAGAGGAAGTTTCAGGTCGTCCCGTGGCTGCCAGGACGAAGGCTAAGAATCTTAAGGCCATACCGCTGTCGTATTTTGAAGCTCATGCGGAACTTAAAGCGACCAGTAAAACATCTCTGGATTTTAGCTCATATATTATTGAGGCTATAAGAGAGAAGCTTGAACGTGATGGTGCAATAGGTCAATAAACTATCGGATACCTTAAGGGTATCTGATGTGTGTCTTTTAAATGCGTTATGGGGATTCTTCACGTACCTAAAGAGTCCCCATTAGACATCTTTCTGTTTATGGTGACATGATTCGTCACCGCTTTCCTTTCCTCTCAGTTTCACCATTTCATTCCTTTTCCCTTAACCTGAACCATGATGTCCACGATGTTTTTATATTGCATTTATGTGTCACATATAACCTTCATAATGTTTTTGTATCTATGATTTCCTCTGGTCTTAAAGTTGTGTGTACAATGTACATGCAATTTATCGTGTTTTTATGTTGCATTTGTCCTTTCAGAAAGACCGTTTTTTCATTATAATTGAATATACATTGCATGTATGAAGTATGTTTGTTTTTTCTATTTGTTTATGAGCAACGGAGACTGGTTATGAAAATCTTTATTGATGATGGTTCTACCAACATTAAACTTGCCTGGTTGGAGGATGGTGACGTGAAAACGTTAATCAGCCCTAACAGCTTTAAACCGGAATGGTCTTTTAGTTTACTGGATGATGCTGCTCCGGCTAATTACGAGATCGACGGCGAGAAGTTTTCATTTGATCCATTAAGTGCTGATGCTGTCGTAACGACTGAAACACGCTATCAGTACAGTGATGTGAATGTTGTGGCCATTCAGCATGCGCTACAGCAGACCGGCCTGAAAGCGCAGCCTGTTGATGTCATCGTCACATTGCCGATCTCTGAATACCTTGACGCCAACAATCAGAAAAATAAGCAAAACATTGAAAGAAAGAAAAAAAATGTGATGCGTGAAGTACGGGTGCAGGGGAGTGATGCATTTGTTATTCGCAGTGTTTCCGTTCTTCCTGAAAGTATTCCCGCTGGTTTCAGTGTTCTTGCGGGGCTTGAGGATGATGAATCCCTTTTGATCGTAGATCTCGGTGGTACAACTCTTGATGTGTCGCATGTTCGTAGCAAAATGACAGGGATTACAAAAACCTGGTGTGATCCGAATATCGGCGTGTCCCTGATTACATCCGGGGTTAAGGAACAGATGGCTGTACATGCTAATACAAGAGTGAGCTCATTCCAGGCTGACAATATCATTGTGCACCGTAATGAACCTGACTACCTTTCCCGTCGCATTTATAATGCTGAACAGCGTGAGTCTATCATTAATGTTATCAATGAACGGCAGAAGTTGCTTATTAAACGAGTTAATGATGTCATCAGCCGTTTCACCGACTATACACATGTAATGTGTGTTGGTGGTGGGGCTGAAATTGTGGCCGAGGCTGTGAAGAACCTGACTAAGGTTCCTGATGAGCGCTTTTATCTGAGCTCATCCCCGCAGTTTGATTTAGTCATGGGAATGATAAAAATGAAAGGTGGTGTGACTAATGAGTGATGAAAATAAATCCAGACGCTGCTCATTTGAACTTTTCCCGGATGAACGGACAGGAGATAAGATAGCAGATGAGCTCATTGCAAATGAAAAACTGAAGGAGCGGGGACGTTTCATGCGCGCGATGTTAGTTACTGGTGCGGCGTTTGCAGCTATAGATAAACGTCTTCCTTTGCTGATATCGGAGTTACTGACAGAAAATACGACTCTGGATGATATTAATAAGGTGATTTCCAGCGTAATACCAGGTGCTTTTTCGGTTGAAAAGAAATTGCTTGAATTACTGGAAAAACAATCTGGTCTCCATACGTCTGTGGATTGCAGTACTCCTCTTACAGAGCAGAGTCTGTCGAGAAATGACGGTGAAGACCAGACCAGAAGAAACGCTGAAAATATGTTCGGAGATGACTGAACTAACCCAGCCTGGCCAGGGGAATATCTCGCCATTTAGTTGTATAACACTGACTCAACATTTCCCGTTTCATTTGCCATTCAGGGGCGGTTCCTCGCCCCGCAAACCACACTTTCCCTTTTCCCGACTGGTTCAGTTCATCGAGTGTTTTCATTAACTTTTCACTGTTTTTACGGGGCTGGATTTCATCAAATAATCCCGGCTGCGCTATACCCGATGGTGTGAAATCAGCCAGCATGACTCCTGCCTTCATATAGCGGTACCCTTCACGCCAGACATGGTTTAAGGCTCTGCATGCGGCGGCAATAATGTCCCGGCTGTCCTGTGTGGGCAATGAAAGCTTTTCCACAGCGGCATTGCTGTAACAGGGTTCAGGGGGATGTCCGTACAAATGTCGTCACCTGCCGGCAATACTGACGCTCCCCACGTAGTTTCTCTGCGGCCCGCTCTGCATACTGAACAACAGCCTGGTGCATGGCATCTTTGTCTGTGATTCGTTCACCAAAACTGCGACTATGTCAACGCCACGATGTTTGACCGTTATTTGCCATTTTCATGCCCGCTAAATACTTTCGTTACTGATGCTGTCCGCTTTGCACCATTTCATCATCACTGATTGGCGTTGTGTTTTTGGTCAGCACTCCAGCTTTACGTTTCTCTTTTAACCGGTAACTCTCTCCTTGTTCTTTTTGACGGACGCATTTTACGTTTGGGCTGGATGTAGTAACGCAGCATGGAACGTCCGCCCGTATAACCCATTGCCTTAATCTCCGCGAAGATAACCTCGCTATTCCAGACATTCTCTGCCAGGCGCATGTCGATGTAATCCATAAACGGTTTCAGCTTAACCATTTTGTGGCGGGTCTTTCTGGCTGGCGGTTCAGGGTATTTGAGGTAGCGTCTGACCGTCCGTTCAGAGCAACCAATCTGAGCCGCAATATCGACAATGTACGCGCCCTGCTGGCGCATTTGCTTTATCATGTAAAAGTCCTCTCTGCTCAGCATGTTGATGTCCTTTCTGGTGTGAGAACCTTAAGGAAACAACATGTTGGGTGGAGCGGACAATCCAAATGGTGAATTACCGTCTTATATCACTGGCGCTGACACCTGTAGTTTGTATACACAATCCCTGGCATTGAAACACACATATGAAGTGTACTTCGGATATGACCGTACGCTCAGGAAGTACGGCAGATTCCGTCAAAAATTACCTGTAAAGACAGACATCAGAAAAAACAGTGCTCGCCGCAGACCGGTGACCGGGCGAAGCCCGCGAACCGGCGAGGAAGCGCAATGTATCTGTAGTTACAGGGAGCAGGTACGCCCTGAAGCCCTTTCATAAAACGGTTGTGTGCGCTGTCCTTCTGGAATGATTTATCCACATATCCGGAGGCCCGATCCAGTAAACAGATCCATGAATGATCAACAAAGGATCCATTAAAGATCCCCATATCGCTGCAAACCTTGTCACTCATGGGCCGGGACCACGATCACATAAGCTGTGGCATGTTACTGATAAACTGTAACATGCTAATGATAAGCTGTATTCAGTAATCCATATACTGAAGTAAGTTAATGACATAAACTATGGTCAGTATGCCAGACTCAGTTGTTAAATACAGGCTGCAGGTTTTTCTTCAGTCAGTTAGCGGAGTTCTGACACACGATTTTCTGTTTATTCTTTTACTGTCCACAGGCTGGAGGCTTTCTGGAAAACGAAAATTCAGACATCAAAAAACTGTTCGGCGAGGTGGATAAGTCCTCCGGTGAGCTGGTGACACTGACACCAAACAATAACAACACCGTACAACCTGTGGCGCTGATGCGTCTGGGCGTTTTTGTACCGACCCTTAAATCACTGAAGAACAGTAAAAAAAATACACTGTCACGTACTGATGCCACGGAAGAGCTGACACGTCTTTCCCTGGCCCGTGCTGAGGGATTCGATAAGGTTGAGATCACCGGCCCCCGCCTGGATATGGATAATGATTTCAAGACCTGGGTGGGGATCATTCATTCCTTTGCCCGCCATAACGTGATTGGTGACAAAGTTGAACTGCCTTTTGTTGAGTTTGCAAAACTGTGTGGTATACCTTCAAGCCAGTCATCCCGCAGGCTGCGTGAGCGCATCAGCCCTTCCCTGAAGCGCATTGCCGGTACCGTGATTTCGTTTTCCCGTACCGATGAGAAGCACACCCGGGAATATATCACCCATCTGGTACAGTCAGCTTACTACGATACTGAGCGGGATATTGTGCAGTTACAGGCCGATCCCCGCCTGTTTGAACTGTACCAGTTTGACAGAAAAGTCCTTCTCCAGCTTAAGGCGATTAATGCCCTGAAGCGACGGGAGTCCGCCCAGGCACTCTACACCTTTATAGAGAGCCTGCCCCGGGATCCGGCACCGATATCGCTGGCGCGGCTGCGTGCACGCCTCAATCTGAAGTCTCCTGTATTTTCCCAGAACCAGACGGTCAGACGGGCAATGGAGCAGTTGCGCGAGATTGGATATCTTGATTACACGGAGATCCAGCGGGGGCGGACAAAATTCTTCTGTATTCACTACCGGCGTCCCCGGTTAAAAGCGCCGAATGACGAGAGTAAGGAAAATCCGTTGCAACCTTCACCTGCGGAAAAAGTCAGTCCGGAGATGGCGGAGAAGCTTGCCCTGCTTGAGAAACTGGGCATCACGCTGGATGACCTGGAAAAACTCTTCAAATCCCGCTGAACATAAACTGTAGTCAGTGAAGAGCGCTCCTTTACTGACTACAGCTTATATTAACCGGTGCAGTGAGTGGTCTGCTCACTGCAGTTTATATTCTGTTTCCTGCAGTGCTGTCTGTAGCTGAGCTGCCATCTGCCTGTCCCTTACGTAAGTGATCCCGTAACCTGATGCTGAGGCATTGCTCCCTTCATAAAACATGACTTACTCACTACAGCTTATATACATGCTCCAGCTTATGTTATGTCTGTTCTGCTGACCACAGCTTATATAAGGAAGCGCGTATGCCGTCACCTCAGGGGAGGCAGTGTACGCAGGATCTCCGCAGCATCCCGCCCGTCACCTGTGAAAGGCACTGCCAGCGTGGCAGCCATATCCAGTGCAAACACTCTGGTATAAACCTCCATCGAACGTGGATCCCTGTGACCAGCCAGTGCCTGGATGACTTTCCGGGGCTGGCGGTGATAGAGCATGTGCATGATATAGCTGTGCCGGAAGGTGTGTGGTGTGACCGGAATCGAAAAGTGTACCCCGTCAGCTTCGGCCCGTCTGACAGCCTGCTTCAGCCAGTTGCGCATGGTTTCGTCGGTCACGGCCCATAATGGTTCACGACGACGGGGCCGGGTGGTGATCATCCAGCTTTCCATCTGCCTGACATAGCTTATATCTGTCAGCGGCACCAGTCGCACTTCATCTTTTGGCGGGCGTCCGCGTCGCGCACGCACTTTTTCGGACAGGATCCGCACAAACGGTCTTACTCCATTCAGGTCAAATGATTCCGGCGTCAGCATCCGGGCTTCGCCAATACGCATTCCGGTATTCCAGAGGGTGGCGAACAGCATATGGTGACGCTGATCCGGCATATAGAAGAGAAGGGCACTCACTTCCGGGGCCAGCAGGTAGGCCGGTGTGGCCCCCGTGGAAGTGGCCATTCTTCTCAGGGAGAGCGCTGTTGCAAAATCCACCCCCGGCGCAATGGGTAACAGGGAGACGCGTTCTGGTGAATTCTGCAGGGGAATGACATTGTTCATGAGTTATTTTTCACGTAGCACACGCACTGTTTATGGATACAGGTATTCTGACCTGAACGCCCGGATCCTTCCACGACAATAAATCGCAGCGCGCGGATCCTTTTGTTTGCTTATCACGCATTATTGCGGGTAAAACCAAATACGTAAAGGTATGTTTTGCAGCAGGGATCCCGTATTAAGCCAGTCGTGGCGCGGGCTGAGGGCTGGTTTGCCGTTTTTGGGAGAATTGGGGTAATGCCAGGAACAGGCAGATACGGAGAAAAATCCTGCAGATAACCTTCTACGACAACTGAAGGTGTCTGACGCCATATTCTTAGCTACTTCTCAGTTTTAAGGCGGCTTAGTCACAACATAAGGTTATGCATAATAAGCATATTTTATTATGTTATGTTATGGTCTTGTTCATGCATGAACTGTTATCTATTCAGTCACTTTTAACGTTTTATATCATACTGCATATGACACAATCATCTTCTATATTCAGATTAAAAATATTATGACGACGATCAAATAAATTTAGTGAAATCATTACTTACAATAATATGTTTATGACATAATTTATCAAAAATATCCGACAACCTTCCTGAAAGGTTACTGCGAGGAGTCAAACAATGAAGTGTAATAACTTATTCACTCTTTTTTATGCTCTCTTTATAGCAAAACCAGGAAGTTAAAATGAATCAGAAGTGGAAGACGCTAATAGTTTCAGTATTAACACCATCAAGTATTATATCAGGGATTGCGTTGATAGTTCTCTGGGGATATTTCAGTCGTCTGGATCGACTTGATATTTTCTTTGATGTGATGAATATTAAAAGCATCTTGGTATTGGTTTGTTGTACAACTATTCTATCATTGATTATGATCATTTTTATTTTTTTTATAACATCTTTTTTTATACCAATAGTTATTCCTTATGATATAAAAAATCTTCCTGCTTACAATAAGATTCAGGGTAATTTTTTATCTGTAATGATGTTATCTGGCCTCTTCCCCATGGCCTTTATATACGTGTTATACTGTGCATTTGATTTTGACCAGAGTGTTAAAGATAACTCTGGCTGGTTATCTATTTTAAGTATAGGAGTACTAATAGTTGTTATTTCAGCCATAATAAACACGAGGTATCTTGAATATGACTTATCGTTTAAAAATAATAGAATGAAACTGTTGAGACGTGTTCAGATCTATCTTATCATTCCGTTGTCTATTGCTTTACTGGTGCATCTTCAGGTAATTCCACTGGAGATGGTTTTTAGGAATATTGAAACTTCAGATAAGAGTATTAATTTCAAAGTGATAGCTGAACTGGCTTTCATGTCATATTTTATTTTTATTCTGACAATACTTCCCGGCCTCATTTATCTAAAAATGAATCCACAGCATAAACTTTCTAAAAGAATTAGTTCTGCATTTGTCGCATCCTTGATGATATTATTAGTTATATCGACTCAAATAACCGTATTACCAGTAATTTTTACCCATTCAGTTATTAAGCTCTCAGGTATAAGTGACTTCAAAATACATAGCTACATTATTAAAACAAGTGAATATCCGGAGGAGTTTTTTTCCAATGCAGTATGGGGTAAAAAAAATATAAAACCGGGGGAATATTACTCTGTGCAGGCTGTTTCTATGTTTACGACAAACCAGTTTATTCTCCTTTGTCCCAAGGATATTATAAGGTTTTATCGGGAAAGCTGGAAGTTCGACCTGCTTAATGTAGACTTCGATACAAATACCAGGAAGAAACTCCAGGAAGAAGCAGCATATTGCGTACCAATTTCTGCAATATCTGTAAAACGATGGGATATGCCTCTTCAGGGCTCGAAACCCTCAAATTAGAAGGCCGCTCGTGCGACTGTATTAGATAGTAATGCGGTATGGAAAAATAGTGATGGCAAGATGAACTTGACTTGGCTAATCAAATACCGGCGTAGTGATTAGGAAACAGGGCTCGGATAACATTATTGCGCGGTTCATTGAACCTACTGATGACGCCGGATATATAGTCGTAAACCGTTTCGAACCAGTACTTATATCACCAGGAGAGTCCATATATGACCACCGTTTACAGTAAAAACGGTATCTGTTTTCTGATCCCTCCAGCGTCAAACTACCGTTGTAATGGTGAGGTCTGGTGCTATTGTAATAATTCAGAATATAATCTCTGATTTATTTCCGAACCTCGCCCTTGCCTGCGTAACCATCCGTCGCCCCCATCCTGTTTTCAGACTGCGGAAAAAGGCAAGTTTTTATCCCCCCACAGAGATTCAATCATATATCGCGTGTTTTGGAAGTGACAGTTCTTATTCCTGAGAATACTGCATGTGCAACACACTCGGCATCCATCGATACCACTTTTATCTCCAATAGGCAGGATAAAAAACAAGACTGTGAATTAAAGTAATCGGCAAATGAATGAGTTAGAAGATACTGAAAATGAATCAAGGACTAACCCCGTAGGGAATGAAAATAATAAAAGAACATCTTGTTTTTATTTTAATGAATGAGCATGTTCTTTTATATTAATAACAAAACCTATCATTAAACAAAATGATGAATGACAGAGTTTTCTTTAAAATAGCTTATATTATCTTACAGTAGCTGACATAGTGCAATATAAATTATCAGCTATGCCATAACGGCTTAGCAGTGTCTAAGCGTAAGAATCAAGACTTCAGTTACAGTTTACTCACGGTAGAAATATTTAAGAGCACTAACAATACTGTGTGTATAGTTTAGTTTTTTTAGGCATAGGCAAAAATAACTAATGGAAACATTGTTCCTTTCACAACTTTCTTGCTTTGAATAACCATCAACCAAATACTCCTTAAGAGCCATGATGTTTTTTTTACTTCTGATTGGTGATATTTCAATTAAAAGTGAAAAGTGTTCTCCATTCATACATGATTGAATTAGCTCTGTATTAAAGTTATTTCTTGGATAGGGGGAGGGAGTCATATATTATCTAACCTTATTTTTCTATTAAAGAATTGAAATAGAATAGACAGAAATGCTATTGGAGTAAGTATTTGATAGTAGGTAATTTACGCTCCTATATAGACTATTGTTACTCATATAATATTTTGGGGTGGCTTATGTTGTGACAGCGCCAGTTGTTAAAAACGTTGTACCGTCATACGGGATAATATAGAACAACCAATAACGATTACTGGTCTATGACCACCGCCAGAGATACAGAAAAGCTTTATCTGTAATGAGCTCAACTATATATCCCGTCAACTGCTGGTTCAGAGCGTTGTCGTAAAAATCCTGTGCAAATAAATTAGTCATATATCAAGCCATTTACGCGGTAACTGGCAGGTCTGAAATTTAACCTCCTGACGATGCAGGCTTGCATACATCCATAGTTTTACTTTGGTATGTGACTCTAAGTATGTAGATCATCAGTCCGGCATGGAACGCTGTTTTGACCCGCTAAAATCCTTACGGAAAAGTAAGGATGTGGATTTGCCCCTATATTTCCAGTCATCGGTTCGTCTGAGAATGACGTGCAACTGCGCACGCGACACCCGGAGACAACGGCTGACTAAGCTTACTCCCCATCCCCGGGCAATAAGGGCGCGTGCGCTATCCACTTTTTTGCACGCCCATATTCAACGGCTTCTTTAAGGAGTTCATTTTCCATCGTTTTTTTGCCGAGCAGGCGCTGGAGTTCTTTAATCTGCTTCATGGCAGCAGCAAGTTCAGAGGCAGGAACGACCTGTTCTCCTGCGGCCACAGCAGTAAGACTTCCCTCCTGGTATTGCTTGCGCCAGAGAAATAACTGGCTGGCTGCCACACCGTGTTGCCGGGCAACAAGGGAGACCGTCATTCCCGGTTCAAAGCTCTGCTGAACAATAGCGATCTTTTCCTGTGTAGTACGCCGTCTGCGTTTCTCCGGTCCTAAGACATCAATCATCTGTTCTCCAATGACTAGTCTAAAAACTAGTATTAAGACTATCACTTATTTAAGTGATATTGGTTGTCTGGAGATTCAGGGGGCCAGTCTAAATTCCGTATTGCTGGTTCTTTATCGGTAGAAAAATCAATATCCATAGCATCGGTCGCAGGCGCTGATACATTGCAGAGCGACCGGGTATTAGAGTCGCTATTCACTGGTTATCACTGAACGCTGCGTGATCAGGGTTGCATTAATAAAATGATATGTTATAACATATCAATATTAACATATATTTTCGCATGTATATGAACGTAATCAGAAACGTCATTTGTACATTAATCATACTCCCGATAGGGTTACAGGCAGAGACCAGTCATTCTTCTATGGCTAAAGATACAATCACCGTTGTCGCGACAGGAAATCAGAACACGGTATTTGAAACGCCGTCAATGGTCAGTGTCGTCACGAATGACACGCCATGGAGTCAGAATGCGGTCACATCAGCCGGCATGCTGAAAGGTGTTGCCGGTCTCAGCCAGACTGGTGCAGGACGGACCAATGGGCAGACCTTTAATCTACGCGGCTATGACAAAAGCGGGGTACTTGTTCTTGTTGACGGCATCCGTCAACTCAGTGACATGGCAAAAAGCAGTGGCACTTATCTGGATCCGGCACTCGTCAAACGTATCGAAGTTGTCCGCGGACCAAACTCCAGTCTGTACGGCAGTGGCGGGCTGGGAGGTGTTGTGGACTTCAGAACTGCCGATGCAGCAGATTTCCTTCCCCCCGGAGAGACAAACGGTTTAAGTCTGTGGGGAAATATCGCCAGTGGTGACCACAGCACAGGCTCGGGGCTCACCTGGTTCGGTAAAACCGGAAAAACAGATGCGCTCCTTTCTGTCATTATGCGTAAAAGAGGTAATATCTATCAAAGTGATGGTGAGCGCGCACCTAACAAGGAAAAACCTGCAGCCCTGTTTGCGAAAGGCTCTGTCGGTATAACAGACAGTAACAAAGCAGGTGCCAGCTTGCGTCTCTACCGGAATAACACCACTGAACCGGGCAATCCCACTCAGACACATGGTGACAGCGGCCTGCGTGACAGAAAAACAGTACAAAATGACGTACAGTTCTGGTACCAGTACGCTCCTGTGGATAACAGCCTCATCAATGTAAAGTCAACTTTATATCTCAGTGATATCACTATCAAGACAAACGGTCACAACAAAACGGCAGAATGGAGAAACAACAGAACCTCCGGTGTTAATGTTGTCAACAGGAGTCATACTCTGATTTTTCCGGGAGCCCATCAGTTAAGTTATGGCGCTGAATATTACCGTCAGCAGCAGAAGCCAGAAGGCTCTGCCACACTATATCCGGAAGGAAACATTGACTTTACATCGTTGTATTTCCAGGATGAAATGACAATGAAAAGCTACCCGGTTAACATTATCGTCGGTTCCCGCTATGACCGGTACAAGAGCTTCAATCCCCGTGCCGGAGAACTGAAAGCCGAACGCCTGTCCCCAAGGGCGGCGATTTCAGTCTCACCGACAGACTGGCTGATGATGTACGGCTCCATATCCTCTGCATTCCGTGCCCCCACAATGGCAGAAATGTACAGGGATGATGTACATTTTTACCGCAAGGGTAAACCCAATTACTGGGTACCTAACCTTAATCTGAAACCAGAAAATAACATTACCCGTGAGATTGGCGCAGGTATTCAACTGGACGGCCTGCTTACAGGCAATGATCGGCTGCAGTTGAAAGGCGGATATTTCGGAACGGATGCCAGAAACTATATTGCCACGCGCGTGGATATGAAACGGATGCGTTCTTATTCTTATAATGTATCCCGGGCCCGTATCTGGGGATGGGATATGCAGGGAAATTACCAGTCTGATTATTTTGACTGGATGCTTTCTTATAACCGCACGGAAAGTATGGATGCCAGCAGCAGGGAATGGCTGGGCTCCGGCAATCCTGACACACTCATCAGTGACATAAGTATACCTGTTGGTCATGGAGGAGTTTCTGCCGGATGGCGTGCTGAACTTTCGGCAGCAGCCACGCATGTGAAAAAAGGCGATCCCCATCAGGCTGGCTATGCCGTACATTCCTTTTCACTGTCTTATAAGCCTGTAAGTGTTAAAGGCTTTGAGGCATCAGTGGCTCTGGATAATGCCTTCAACAAGCTTGCCATGAATGGCAAAGGAGTGCCGCTTTCAGGCAGAACTGTCAGTCTTTATACCCGTTATCAGTGGTAACAAATCATGATGAAAAATACAGGTTATATCTTAGCTCTTTGTCTGACAGCATCGGGGCATGTCCTGGCCCACGATGTCTGGATTACAGGTAAACAGGCAGAGAACAACATTACCGCAGAGATTGGTTATGGTCATAATTTCCCCTCAAAGGGCACAATTCCTGACAGAAGGAATTTCTTTGAAAATCCCCGGATTTATAACGGGAAAGAGACAATAACACTGAAGCCAGCGTCCACGGATTATGTCTATAAAACTGAGTCTGCAAGCAAAGATAATGGCTACGTTTTGTCAACATATATGAAACCGGGATACTGGTCGAGAACCTCTTCAGGATGGAAACCGGTCAGCCGGGAGGGCAGAAATGATGTGGCTTACTGTGAGTTTGTCACTAAATATGCGAAATCTTTTATTCCTGGTGAACAGCAGATGCCAGCACAACTCTATCAGTCTCCAACGGGGCATGAGCTTGAAATCATTCCGTTATCCGATATAAGTCGTTTCAGTGAAGATGTGAAGCTGAAAGTCCTGTATAAAACGTCCCCGCTCGCCGGAGCTATCATGGAGCTTGACTCGGTCAGTTATCTGAAATCATCCCGTCATACTCATGCAGTTGAGCACAAACATCCTGTTCATAAAGCAGAACTCACCTTTGTAACTAATGAGGATGGTATCGTCACAGTACCTTCTCTTCATATTGGACAGTGGCTGGCGAAAGTCCAAAATAAGAAAAGTTTTCAGGACAAAAGCCTGTGTGATGAAACTGTCGATGTGGCAACTTTAAGTTTCTCCCGAAATTAACAATACTATTCCCTGCCCTGAAATTGTAAGCGTGCAGCAAGAACCGTATTGACGGGGATGTGTTATTCAGTCGGCAGTGCTACGCGCCAGGGGAGCAGTTCGCCGACCCGGTTTATCGGCCAGTCGGCTATGACGTCAAGGACATAGCGGAGGTAGCTTTCTGGCTCCACTCCGTTCAGTTTGCACGTCCCGATCAGGCTGTACAGCAGCGCTCCCCGCTCTCCTCCATGATCCGAACCGAAGAACAGGTAGTTTTTGCGGCCCAGACTGACCATCCGCAACGCATTTTCAGCGATGTTATTGTCCGCCTCAGCCCAGCCATCATCTGCATAGTACGTCAGCGCCGGCCACTGGTTCAGGGCGTATGCGAACGCTTTCGCCAGTTCTGAGTGTCGCGACAGGGTTTTCATCTTTTCACGCAGCCAGCTTTCCAGGGATTTCAGCAGCGGTTTCGTTTTCAACTGACGTTCGGCAAGGCGTTGCTCCGCCGTCATTCCCCTTATCTCTGCCTCGATGGCGTACAGTTCGCCGATCCGTTTCAGCGCTTCCTCCGTCAGGGCTGACGGGGTGCGAACGTGCACATCGTGGATTTTACGGCGGGCGTGAGCCC
>NZ_KE137311.1:23192-42061 GCF_000408845.1 Escherichia sp. KTE172
TCAGGGAACGGCTTACGGGTGCGGGTCTGACGCAACGGACGCTGTACTGCCGGGTCATACACCCTACCAGTCAGCGTATCGCTCTCTATCGCTCTCTTTCTGAAGCCGGTTCAGATCGGCTTCCATTTGTGCGATACGGCGGGAGACTTTTTCGGAACGACTGCCGAAGTTCATCCGGCGGAGTTTATCCAGCTGCGCCTGCAGATGGTCTATTTCGCGTTCACGCTCGTTCAGCTTTTCCAGCAGGGCACGGTTCAGCGCCTCCTGTTCGGCAAGGAGACGTTTCAGTGCATTGATATCGTCAGGAAGTGAGCTGCTCATACCGGGTATATTACCAGGCTCATTCAGCGTCGACCAGGATAAAGAGGCTTACAACATAGTCAGGGACGTAAGCAGTCTTTTAGGCTGCCGCCAGTCGATACCTTCAAGGAGCATCGCCAGCTGTGCCGGTGTGAGGAACACTTTGCCATCCCGGGCTGACGGCCAGGCGAAGCGGCCGCGCTCCAGCCGTTTGGTCAGCAGACACAGTCCATCGCCGGTAGACCAGAGGAGCTTTACCTGACTGCCATTACGCCCACGGAAGATAAAAACGTGACCTGACATCGGATCGTCTTTCAGCGTCGTCTGCACCTTTGCCGCCAGGCCGTTGAAGCCGTTTCTCATATCGGTGATGCCAGCGACCAGCCAGATCTTTGTCCCTGATGGGGCACTGTTGCAAATAGTCGGTGGTGATAAACTTATCATCCCCTTTTGCTGATGGAGCTGCACATGAACCCATTCAAAGGCCGGCATTTTCAGCGTGACATCATTCTGTGGGCCGTACGCTGGTACTGCAAATACGGCATCAGTTACCGTGAGCTGCAGGAGATGCTGGCTGAACGCGGAGTGAATGTCGATCACTCCACGATTTACCGCTGGGTTCAGCGTTATGCGCCTGAAATGGAAAAACGGCTGCGCTGGTACTGGCGTAACCCTTCCGATCTTTGCCCGTGGCACATGGATGAAACCTACGTGAAGGTCAATGGCCGCTGGGCGTATCTGTACCGGGCCGTCGACAGCCGGGGCCGCACTGTCGATTTTTATCTCTCCTCCCGTCGTAACAGCAAAGCTGCATACCGGTTTCTGGGTAAAATCCTCAACAACGTGAAGAAGTGGCAGATCCCGCGATTCATCAACACGGATAAAGCGCCCGCCTATGGTCGCGCGCTTGCTCTGCTCAAACGCGAAGGCCGGTGCCCGTCTGACGTTGAACACCGACAGATTAAGTACCGGAACAACGTGATTGAATGCGATCATGGCAAACTGAAACGGATAATCGGCGCCACGCTGGGATTTAAATCCATGAAGACGGCTTACGCCACCATCAAAGGTATTGAGGTGATGCGTGCACTACGCAAAGGCCAGGCCTCAGCATTTTATTATGGTGATCCCCTGGGCGAAATGCGCCTGGTAAGCAGAGTTTTTGAAATGTAAGGCCTTTGAATAAGACAAAAGGCTGCCTCATCGCTAACTTTGCAACAGTGCCGAGGAAGGTGATGTCATTCTGGTTAAGAAGCTCGACCGTCTTGGCCGCGACACTGCCGATATGATCCAACTGATAAAGGAATTTGACGCTCAGGGCGTGGCAGTCCGGTTCATTGATGACGGGATCAGTACCGACGGTGATATGGGGCAAATGGTGGTCACCATCCTGTCGGCTGTGGCACAGGCTGAACGCCGGAGGATCCTAGAACGCACGAATGAGGGCCGACAGGAAGCAAAGCTGAAAGGAATCAAATTTGGCCGCAGGCGTACCGTGGACAGGAACGTCGTGCTGACGCTTCATCAGAAGGGCACTGGTGCAACGGAAATTGCTCATCAGCTCAGTATTGCCCGCTCCACGGTTTATAAAATTCTTGAAGACGAAAGGGCCTCGTGATACGCCTATTTTTATAGGTTAATGTCATGATAATAATGGTTTCTTAGACGTCAGGTGGCACTTTTCGGGGAAATGTGCGCGGAACCCCTATTTGTTTATTTTTCTAAATACATTCAAATATGTATCCGCTCATGAGACAATAACCCTGGTAAATGCTTCAATAATATTGAAAAAGGAAGAGTATGAGTATTCAACATTTTCGTGTCGCCCTTATTCCCTTTTTTGCGGCATTTTGCCTTCCTGTTTTTGCTCACCCAGAAACGCTGGTGAAAGTAAAAGATGCTGAAGATCAGTTGGGTGCACGAGTGGGTTACATCGAACTGGATCTCAACAGCGGTAAGATCCTTGAGAGTTTTCGCCCCGAAGAACGTTTTCCAATGATGAGCACTTTTAAAGTTCTGCTATGTGGTGCGGTATTATCCCGTGTTGACGCCGGGCAAGAGCAACTCGGTCGCCGCATACACTATTCTCAGAATGACTTGGTTGAGTACTCACCAGTCACAGAAAAGCATCTTACGGATGGCATGACAGTAAGAGAATTATGCAGTGCTGCCATAACCATGAGTGATAACACTGCTGCCAACTTACTTCTGACAACGATCGGAGGACCGAAGGAGCTAACCGCTTTTTTGCACAACATGGGGGATCATGTAACTCGCCTTGATCGTTGGGAACCGGAGCTGAATGAAGCCATACCAAACGACGAGCGTGACACCACGATGCCTGCAGCAATGGCAACAACGTTGCGCAAACTATTAACTGGCGAACTACTTACTCTAGCTTCCCGGCAACAATTAATAGACTGGATGGAGGCGGATAAAGTTGCAGGACCACTTCTGCGCTCGGCCCTTCCGGCTGGCTGGTTTATTGCTGATAAATCTGGAGCCGGTGAGCGTGGGTCTCGCGGTATCATTGCAGCACTGGGGCCAGATGGTAAGCCCTCCCGTATCGTAGTTATCTACACGACGGGGAGTCAGGCAACTATGGATGAACGAAATAGACAGATCGCTGAGATAGGTGCCTCACTGATTAAGCATTGGTAACTGTCAGACCAAGTTTACTCATATATACTTTAGATTGATTTAAAACTTCATTTTTAATTTAAAAGGATCTAGGTGAAGATCCTTTTTGATAATCTCATGACCAAAATCCCTTAACGTGAGTTTTCGTTCCACTGAGCGTCAGACCCCTGAGAGCAGAGATAGCGCTGATGTCCGGCGGTGCTTTTGCCGTTACGCACCACCCCGTCAGTAGCTGAACAGGAGGGACAGCTGATAGAAACAGAAGCCACTGGAGCACCTCAAAAACACCATCATACACTAAATCAGTAAGTTGGCAGCATCACCTCCCTGTTTAAAATCATAATTTGGTTGTTCTGTTCTTGAGTTATTAAGTAGAGTTCTTATCAGTGTTTGCCAAGCATGATTGATAAATTTATTTTCTGATTCTTTAAAATATCGTCTGATTAAAGCACATAAATCTTCGACACTTTTCTGACGAGCGCTAGCTGCCCAACGGCCCCCTTCGGTTTGCACCATTGAACGTTGTACACTGTCTCCTAACTGAGCGATAAATTTCTGTTCATCGTCAAGTTGCATGTTTTCATTTATGATTAATTCATACAAAGCAAGAAAAACAGCTTGATAGTAACGAGGACATTCTTGAGATGAAGATGCATTGCCCAGAATGTGTGATCTAAAGTTCAAATTATTTGCATCAAATAATTTTTGAATCATCTCATAAACGAAGAGGTAATTATTGACAATTTTATCTGCACCATTTGTCTGAATGTAATTCTCTAATTGAGTTCGTGTATGGATTGCATGACTCGTCGAACCTTCACCGTAAAATGTATCGAGCGATGTTGATCCTGATGTTGGCTTATCATCTAAAAATATATAGCCCAAGATATTTGCAACTAACTCTTCATCGTCAGAGTCTCTAATGCTAGGCCTACTAATGATATGATTTCTAATATAGAAATGATTGTCTATATTTATTCCATAATCGAGTCCATCATTGCAAATTGATATGTTATGTATTTTATTCAGTCCCATTATATCGCTATGTGTAGTATCTCCTCTTATAATTGTCGATATTTTCCTTACTAACTCTGAAAAATTACTAACGCACCCCGCACTTCGTAGTTCTTGTTTTGATAAAATTTTACCATTGGAATTTATGCGTCGAAACACTTCGTCAATGTGGTCCTCTGTTGAAGAGTATTCAGATATAGCAAATCTATAGCGAGCAATTAATGTAGAACTTTCGCGGGATAGCACTGGCTCTTTTTGTTGAAGTTTACCACTGTCTTTTAGTTGTTTTGTTAATGCAATGGCATCTAAATTAAAGTATTTACCATTTAATGAAAATCGCTGCTCAATAAAACTCATTAAAGCTTCTAGTCTTTGCATTCCATCAAGGATTTCTCTTTTGTTGTCAATGGAAACAAACAATAGCAAAGGGATAGGGTATTGCTGAGTCATTGATGAAATCAGTGCTGTTTTCTCTTCGAGGGACCATACTAATTTTCTTTGGTATCTTCGATTTATAATTAATTTATCATCCAGATACCACTCGTATAATTCTTCTGCTGTCTTGGAGTCAATATCTAAGTTTTCATTAGCCATTAGATGTATCTCGAGTATTTAGTTAAGAAACTGATAGGTCAGTATTTGCATCAATGTTCATTGAATTTGTATCCGAAGTCAATCTGATGTAGGAACTTCAAAACTGCGCAAAACACGCAAATACGCACAAGAAAGTAGGGCTGCGCTTGGAATTCGGAAAATAAACCACATCAAAACTACTTTTTAGCCAAATAACGTTTGGGAATCACCAGAATGGTGGGACAACAGCGGTTTTAGTGCCCTAAATCGTACGTTTTCATCCAGTTGCCCCTCAAACCCCATGTTCAAGTCAGAATAGTGGACAGGCGGCCAAGAACTTCGTTCATGATAGTCTCCGGAACCCGTTCGAGTCGTTTTCCGCCCCGTGCTTTCATATCAATTGTCCGGGGTTGATCGCAACGTACAACACCTGTGGTACGTATGCCAACACCATCCAACGACACCGCAAAGCCGGCAGTGCGGGCAAAATTGCCTCCGCTGGTTACGGGCACAACAACAGGCAGGCGGGTCACGCGATTAAAGGCCGCCGGTGTGACAATCAGCACCGGCCGCGTTCCCTGCTGCTCATGACCTGCGGTAGGATCAAGCGAGACAAGCCAGATTTCCCCTCTTTCCATGTCAGATTTCCTCCTGACCAGTCGCCGGTGCATCCAGCCATTCTCGTTCTTCAGCTGATATTTCAGCATTCGGATCACACTGTGCCAGTAGCTCAGCCAGTGAATATTGCGGGCGTCTGTACGGCTCAACAATCAGCCGGCCATTATCAATGACCATGCCAACTTCATTATCTGTGCCCAGAGACAGCGCATTCAGCAGTGCCGGTGGGACGGTCAGCATAACTGAGCCGCCAACCCTCTTCAGTCGGGTGGTATGCATTCTTCACCTCCATAAAAGTTATATTTAAATATAACATCCACTAAAAAAACACACCAGGCTTTAACGCACAATGTTTAATAAAAATATAACTTTCAACCAAACAGCAAACCCAGCGTGGTTGCTTCCATATGCAGCAATACCGGCAGCAGCAGGCCACCACTTCTGATCCTGGCCACTGATGTAATCAACCCCACCAGGAACAGTTCTGCCAGTGTCAGCAGGTTCTGATACTGGCTGTGCGCGGCGACGAACAACAACGACGTTATCAGCGCCCCCAGCCACATCGTCCAGCAGTACCGTGAACGGAAGACGTTCAGCATAATCCCCCGGAACAGCGTTTCCTCATTCAACGGGGCAAGGATAAAGATGGTCAGCAACGTCAGGATCACGTCAGGTATGGACTTATCGGCAAAAAGTTTCGTCATAAATGGCTCAGCAGGCAGAGCCAGCGCCTTACCGAGCAGAAATACACCGACATACACCACGGCCATCGCACCGACCAGCCACGGTACGCCAACGTTGCGCAGCTGACCAACGACCGGTAGCGGAGCTATCCAACGGCGGTATACCAGGAAAACACACAGCAGGTACATCAGAACAGTACCATGACTGAAGAACAAATAGTTTTTTCCTGATCCATAAAGCAGAACGGCCTGCTCCATGACAAATCTGGCTCCCCAACTAATGCCCCATGCAGCCAGCATAACCAGCATAAACTGCAGATATTGATTACGTGTTTGAATCATTGCATCGCCTGTAAATTTTTAACTTGTCCTATTTTTGTCATTACCACGTATATACACATGTATAACAATTCAGATATCGTTACCAGGATATGCCGCATCAGCGGCATGGAAGGCGGCACTCTGTTGTTTCATATGATACAGGAGTAAAACCGCCGAAGCCCGGCGTAAGCCGGTACTGATTGATAGATTTCACCTTACCCATCCCCAGCCCTGCCAGACCATACCCGCTTTCAGCCATGAGAGAGCTTCTGTGCGCGGTCGGAGTGGTCCCGACGAGGGTTTACCCGAAGTCGGGGCGTATCTCCGCGTTAGCGGGCCGTGAGGGCCGCTTACGAGCGTGTACTGAGAACTTCCAGCGAGAAGACTGACAGCGATGAAGATGTAGTTACAACATTCATAATTAAAAGCGACTCTGTTCCGGCCCTTTGGGCCGGGGCGGGGCCGCTTTTCAGTTATGAGGGAGGGGCTTTGTGATTTCGGTTCTGCGCTGGACCGGGGTTTTCCTGGTGGTTGCATTTGAGTGTTGTAACTAAAATGGCTCAGGTTGGGGCCCGCCGCTTGCGGTGGGAGGTGCATATCTGTCTGTCCACAGGACAGGCAGTGAATAGGTTTTCTTTTTAAATGAATGTAATTAAGTAGTTTAAAGGAGATATAAACAGGTGTTTAAAAGATACATTGCACCCTGTAACGCTGGCGGATGGCGCTTTATGACATGAACGGTTGTAACCTTATGGGGAAGTCCCTTGCAGTTTAATGTGGATAAGCAAAATTCCCCGTCTGTGAGGCGTGTTTTGTATCAAAAACAGAGAGAACCGGATGCATCTGAAAGTGGATGATGAGGTTGTTTTTTGTATGTGGTGCTGTTTTTTTCTGTACTGGCGGGCTTCAGACGTGCGGATTCCTCCGGCGCAGGCCGGATTATTCTGAGGAGGTCACTTTCAGGGGGAAGCGGTGGCCAGCCGGCTGTAATTGCGGTTACGTGACAGAATCATGCGCTCCTTCACACGACGCTCCACTTCACGTTTTACCGCCTCACGACTGGCAGAGAAGCGCCCTTCCGAGATTTCACGCGTCAGCTGCCGTTTCACCAGGGTGACGATATCCTGACGTTCCCTGTTCGCATCACGACGCGCACGGGCACGTTTTATTCCACGGGACTTAAGCTCTGTCTGGTAACTGCGGAAACGCTCACGCACAAAACGCCAGGCTTTCGCTATCAGCTCATCCATACCCAGGGTATCCAGCCCCTGCTTTTTGCGCTGTCTGTTTTCCCATTCCACACGGCTGCGGCGTGCGGAAGCCACCGCCTCTTCTGAGATATCGAGAGCGGCAAACAGCGCCGGTGTGAACGTGATATCGGTCGGAATGTAGCACCCGATAAGCGGGTCATATTCCGTCTGGTAGGTAATCAGTCCCAGCTCTGACAGGAACGTCAGGGCCCGGGTGGCTCGGGTGATGGAGAGTTTTCCTGCACCGGACTCTGTCGCCAGTCCGCACTCAATGGCCAGTGTGGTGATGGAACACTGGACGCGGTTGGCCAGCGGGTCATAGTGGAAACACAGCCCCTGCAGCAGCGCATCAATAGCCCGTCGACGCAGCACCGGTGGCATGCGTCGACGCAGGCCACGCGAACGGGCATGCGCCACATGAATGGCGAAATCAAAACGGGAGGTGAAGCCCACCGCCTTTTCCATCAGTTTTTCGCAAAACTTCAGCGTTCCGGCACCTTCACGGGGTGTAAATACCGGATTCGGGTTCTTTACCTGGCGGTAATACGTTTGTTGAAGATCAGTCACACCATCCTGCACTTACAATGCGCAGAAGGAGCGAGCACAGAAAGAAGTCTTGAACTTTTCCGGGCATATAACTATACTCCCCGCATAGCTGAATTGTTGGCTATACGGTTTAAGTGGGCCCCGGTAATCTTTCTGACTCGCCAAAGTTAAAGAAGATTATCGGGGTTTTTGCTTTTCTGGCTCCTGTAAATCCACATCAGAACCAGTTCCCTGCCACCTTACGGCGTGGCCAGCCACAAAATTCCTTAAAACGATCAGCAATCTAACATCTCATCACTGAAACAGCAAGAAACGCAAATATTCACAAAGATTTTCTGCGCTTAACCTCTGACTCTATCAGCCACTCAAGCATCTGTGCCTGAGTGATCCCGTCTTCATCAGCAAGCTCACTTAACTTTTCTTTCAGTCGAAGCTGAATGACGGCATGAAACGCTTTATGAGTGGCACTCCTTCTTGCAAGAGACGCTTTTTGTCGTTCTCTCGCAGGAACAGGATTACCCCTTCTGTAAGGTCGTTTTTTTCCCGATGAGGAAGTCTCTGCATTTACTGTCTGCGACATCTCGCCTCCTCTCTTCTCAGACAGGGATCGTTTCGCAGAGGATACTACAGTTTTTTGAAATCAGCGACTTGAGAATTGTGACGAAGATCTGTGTTGGCGCACAAATCATGTCTGATTACTGTTGTTTAATGTGATTTTTGTTGCGAAATGGCTGAAAAAACAGGAAATGCCTTAACCTGTGTGCCGGCCCCGGGCGGGACCGGCGGTTTCTGGCATGTCGGGTGTCTGCCCCTGAAATACCCCACACTTCCGGAAAGCGGGGACTTCCGCCCCCGCCCGGCAGCTTACTTCCGTGCTTCGTAGGCCAGAGTTACCTGCACCACTGTATTTCCCCTGTGAATATTCAGCTCACATAACCGTTCCCTGAATATCAGTGAAAAACACAACACCGTGGCGCACACGGCGAGCAACCCGATAAGGGTATATTTCGTCATAAACTTTGACCTCTCTGCAAGGAAGAGGCTACAATCAGTAGTGCTACGTACTTCATGCAGGCCTCACGAGTTAATGGATTAACAAGTGGGGTCTTCGCATTTCTGGTACCTGCGTCTTGCCTGAACCAGAAAGGCTCAGACACCCGCCGCGATAATACCACATTCCCTGTTGCTGACCATTACCTCCATTTCCCGCTTTTAACTACAGAACTCGCTTTTCGTATGGCTCATGGCAATAAAATTTTCTTTACCATATGACAACGTTCCAATAATATTAAAGTTGTCTTTTAATTTTATGGCATCCTTTTCACTTACAGCGACAATAAGTTGTTTACCAAATTTTCTGGCCATCATTGCAAACTGCGATACTGCTGATCCACCACCTAAATCAGGCCACCCAACACAATTAAAAATAATTATATGCTCTTCACTATTCATTGCATCCCTGATAAAGGAGACGGCATGATCATTTCTCTCTGCATCTGAATCACTGTTAATCTGAGTGAAATCATAATATTTAGAATCTGGTACAGAATACCCCTTAAAAAAATTATCAACTCGGGAGTAAGTATTACCAACAATAAGAATGTTGTGTTCACATTTAATCATCAATTCTGACACATCATCATATTTCATATATTCACCATTATGAGATAAAATCTGGATACAGGTGGTTCCGGCTTTCCCCCTGTGCCACCATTTCCCGGTTTTTATTCAGAAACGCCGGGGACGGGGAAAACTTGCTTTTTCCCGTCCCCGGGGTTGGACAACTGAGCAACGCGAAGGCGTCAGTGGATTTTTATGATCCTTCCAGACTCTGCTTCCATTTTTTTCATATCCTGTTCTCTTACTGCGACTATCAGTTGTTTTCCTGATTTTCGTGCCACTCTGGCAAACTGCATGACGGCAGATTCATTATTCAAATCAGGCCATCCTGTACAATTAAAAATAATAATATGCTCACTGGCGTTCAGTGCATCCCTGATAAAAAATAACCGCATAATCATTTAATGTTCTGTCAGAACAACTGTAAATCTGGCTGAAATCATAATACTTATAATCAGTGATATTCAGTTTATTTAAAAAACCATCAACTTCAGAAGCTGAGTCCCACACTATAAGAACATTATGATTAGACGATGTGATTAATTCTGATACTGCCTGATAGTTCATTTGTTCACCTTTCATTAACAGAGAAATAAGTTAATAATGTAATATGCTTCATGCTTTTAAATATCGCATTTCAATGAGAACTCAATAGCCACAGAAATATCATTATTTCCGTGAGCGCCATACCCAGGGCGGAACAGGAGCGCTGTCTGCCCACAGACCACGTTTCTGCTGTCGTGCTTCTCCCTGCAGGACGGGAAGAACAGGATCGGTGTTGTACTGCTCATAAACCCATGCAGCGCCTGCACGGACCATAAAATGATTAACATTCATTCCGTCTGGTGCATAAACCTGCCCGAGAATACGACCATAACGATCTCGCTGAAAATATGTGACAGTAACCGTTTTTCCCGCAACCAGAGATTTCATTATTTTTTCAGACCACCGGCCATAGTCCTGTTTCTTTTCAGGTGCATCAATATTAACAAGACGGACACGCACCGGATGCTGAGATAACATGACGTCAATGGTATCACCATCCAGAACACGCACAACCCGTCCATGAATATCAGCAGAAAATACCTGACATGAAAAAACAAATAATACCACTGGTATATATTTCTTCATTTTACTCTCCGTCACTGATTACTTTTCGTGATTGCATGAATTCCATGCCGGGATGAATAACGGCTCACGTATCACGCCAAAAATAAACCGTTGAATTGTGATCAATTCGACAAAATAAGATGAGGTGGCTTAATACACATATGGCTATGTGTTACTAAAAACGCTGGTCAGCCAGCCTGACCAGACACATAAGAAACAAAGTCTCATGCATTATTCAGCCTTCTGATACCTGGAGTAACGGAGGCTGCTTTTTCTGTCACGTATTTCCCGTGACGGCGTTACCGGTTTCCGGGGGTAACATGTGACGGAGATTATATTTTTAATCTCCGTGTATTCATCATACCTGCTCTTACTGATAGGATAACTGTGTTATATCGCAGGCTACCGGATGTGGCGCTGAATATAACGGTCATAGATAAGTCATACATGCCCTGCTCAGGGGATTAGCGATAAGACGGACCGGGAGAGTCATCTCCCGGTTTTTCTTTATCCTGCCGCGAATACAGCCCGGCTGTCTGTCAGATTCACCGGACATAACCGTACTGTTATGCATGCTACTGTCACCTTCTGCTTCTTGAAATTCATCACATTTTTTATCCCTGCTGGCTTACCCGGGATGTGAAATATGTTAACTCTGTGATGTCCGTTTGAAAGACAGGGCAACTCCTTCTTACACCACTATAATAATAACGATCTGCCATATAAGCCTGATCCCCCGGAGCTCCGCGACGGGGGTTATTTTTATCGGCACTTACACCGGCATGCAGATGCCCTCTTCAGGGCAAAATCCCGCCATGCTTCACAGGGTGCCAGCCGGGCCGCATTCTGCCAGGCCTCAGCGGCTTCCCTGAAAAAACCACGAATCTCCTGACGGACGGCATGACGCCCCACGCGCTGATAGCGATAAATACCGCTGTGCTCAGATAATCCACTGGATACAGCCATTTTTTATCCCCCCTCTTGACCCGGCTCCCGGATTATGTCAGAAACATTCTGAAACATCCCTGAACGGTTGGGTGTTTTCTCCATCAAAACTCTGGATTTCTGTTTTCCCGATTTTTTCTCGCTGTTGCCCTCTGTCATACAGAGGGCTCTTTTATTCCGCCAGGATCGCCCGCAGCTCATCCTTGATCCGGTTCTGTCTGCGCACCTTTTCCAGGCGCGCCTGCGCATACTGTTCTTCTTCCTGTGTGATATGTTCTGTCACATAGCCTTCCGTATCATAGCGGCAGGCGCCGGCTTTCATTGCACACAGATAACTTTCCGAACGGGTGATAGCTTTCAGCGCCCGGCTGAGTTTTTTATGAGAGAGCGGGATATTCCGCTGAAACACCTCATCCAGTAAAACCTCCCGGATACCACAGGCAAGAAGCCTGGGCGTGTTACCGTCAAACAATCCCGGCCACCAGGGTTTCAGAGTGTTCACCGCCTCATCCAGCGAGGGCAGCGTCAGATAAATGGACAGCGCCTGTCTGGCCTGCGCTTTTTTTGCCGCCAGCTCCGCTTCCCGGGCTGCTTTCTCGGCCAGCTTCTGCTTTTTCACCTTCCACTTTGGTGGCGTGGTGACATTGATGATGGTTTTCCGCCTGCGGACAGGCGTCTCCCCTTCCGTTTTCCGCTTCAGTGTCAGTACCGGTCGCTTCTGCTCTGTCATGCTGTGTTCTGCCTCTGACGAATCATCCTGTTACGGTCAAAGATACCACACCCGTCACAGCGCCAGAACGCCCAGCACAGCCAGATGACAGGCGTAGAATACCGGGAAAAAATCCCCGGGCCAGAAACGGGGTAATGATTTTCCTGCACAGGACACCAGACCAACGGTCAGCACCGTCATCACAAGACCAGCCACCGCCGCTGCATCACTGGTGGCAAGGTTAAGCGCCGGAATAACAGCCAGCAGGCAGGCGACCAGCGCCAGACGTTCCGCTCTGTCTTCCGCCCGGTACAGCCGGTGGCTGACTGCCAGCATCAGCAGCCCGGCAATGCCGTAACTGGAGCCGGACAAAGGCCCCCACAGGGCCATCAGAAGAATGGCCGCTGCTGTACGCCACCCACTGCGCGTTTCACACCACGTCAGCACCTGTGCCGCCACTGCAAAGGCAAACAGGATATTCCCCTCATACCAGGGAAAGCCGGCCAGATAATATGCGAACTGGGCAATAATTCCCCATCCCCACAGCCGGTTAATGGCCGGTTGCCGGATATGCGCATGACGGGACAGATTCAGCCCCCACACCAGGGCAAACAGCGGAAAGGCTCCTCGCCCGGCCAGAAACATCCATTCCTGCTTCAGCTGGAATATCAGATTGATGTGGTCCAGTACCATCAGCACCAGTGCCACCGTTTTGATGATATCCCGCTGTCCGGGTGACCAGACCAGAAATGACTGAAACCAGGTATCGGTCCGTGCAGCCAGTGAATCGTTACGTGTCGTGTTCGTGTTATCCGTTGTCATCAGCGTTTATCTTCCTGTATCAGTCTCCGCCCAGGGTTTTCTCTTTCTGCAGGTCACGGACCATATCCCGCTCCATCTGCTGAAGTCGCTCCTGCAGCAGATTTTCCCGGGCAATTTCCCTGACAGCTTCCCGCACCCGTTGAGGTTCACGCAGCACACTCTCCGGCAGCGCGGCTTCCCGTTCAGTTATGGCAGCCCGGTCACGCTCCTGCCCGGCAATCTCCCTGACAGCCTGCTCTGTTTTGCCATCCGGCAGGTCAGGTTTGTTCTCTGCCATTTTACGGACAATTTCATCTGCGCGGCGTTCCGTTTCACGACGGATGGCCTCTTCAGCCTGCCGCTGTGCCAGCACCTCTGCCGTGACCGGTTCGCCATTTCCGGCTCCCGGCTGGACACTGTTGTCCGGGATATCCCCCCACACGCGACCACCGGTGATGGCACCGGGATTCCACGGACGACCTTCACCGGCGATTCTCACCACCACACCGCTGTCAGGATTATCACGGGCAATCCGGACACCATCCTGCATATTATCAGCCAGCAGGCTCTCTCCGTTACGGCTGCCCTGCAGGGCCACGAACTGCGCATCCCCGCTGCCTTTCACCCGTCCTTCACCACTGAATCCCCGCAGCCCGTTTCCGTCATCCGTGGTCAGTGGGTTCAGCCAGATACCTGCTGACTTGCCGTTACGGTCAAACGCCGGCAGTGCCACATACGGCTGCGGATATTTGCGCCCCGGTGCAATAAACCGTGCCGGACTGTCTCCCCCGGCCAGCCCCGCCTGACGGAGAACAGCACGCCCTGCCGCCACGTCCCGCAGTTCCCGCGCCGTACTGAACAGCCGCTCTGCATTCATGACCTCCCGGTCCGGTTTCGGCTCCAGCACATCGTGGGCAGTTCCTTTCTGTACGGCATTGTTAATGGCATCCGTCCAGCCCTGACGGTTATCGGTGTACACCTGCACATGCTGCTTCATACGCGACAGGGCCACGTAGGCTGACTCAAAGCCGGCCATCTGTTTCCGGTTACCTTCCGTGCCTTCAAGCGCGATGGCAAAGGTTTCACTCGCCCCCTGCGCACCGTGGGCAGTGATGGCATAGGCCAGGTCAATATGTTGCTCTGCCCGCTCCTGGCCGGGGCGAATCACCCGGGTCTGCTGTCCGTCCGATAGCGTGACACTGTCACCGGAAACCGCTGTCACCGTCCAGACGCTGTTGGCCACATAACCGCGCTCCCGGTCACTCTTCGTGAAGCGCATCCGGTCGCCGGTCCCCACCCGGATTTTGTCTGGTGTGTACAGTGTGACACCTTCAGCCACCGCCTCCCGGGGCGAAATCAGCCGCGTGTTACCTTCCGCATCCTGCAGGGTTATCAGCCCGTCATCCTTGCTGATACCGGCAATCCGGTGATACACACTATCCACCAGGGCAAGGGCATCCGGGGTTTTCTCCCAGGTGGAGAGACGACGCAGTTCTCCGTCACGTATATTCGCTGTGTTCAGGACAGGCACCATGACCTGCTCTTTGCCCAGCTCACCGGCCTTTTCCCGTGCATCATGAATCATGCTGTTCAGTACGCGCCGGTCCTCATTCAGGTGCGTGACAATCAGCGTCTGCTCCCGTGCTTCCGGTGTCCTGCCGGTATAGTCGCGGACAATGGCCTCATACAGTGTCATGGGGATATCCGGGAAAGCCTCGCCTTTCAGCATCGCCTTCTGCTGCGCTTCTGCCAGTTTCGCTTCCTGGCTGTGACTGAACTCCGTCACGGAGTGCTCCGGTGCCCATGCGCCCTCCAGACGTGGCACCTGAGACGGTTTCACACTCTCAAGCCCGGACAGTGCCCTTTCCACATCCCGGTTAATCAGGCTGTATACCGCCTCCCGCAGTTCCGGCGTCTGACGCACAATCTCCTTCATGATGGCCACATCGGCAGCACTGCGCGTCTGCTGGAGACGGAAAGGCTGACCGGGCGCGATGGCCTGCAGCTGGTCCGTGTCACCGCTGGCCACAGCACGACCGCCACCGGCCGCAATCAGGGCGTATGCCCGTGCCATGTCGGTATTGCCCACCATTGAGCTCTCATCGAGCAGAAACAGCGTGTTGCTGAAATCCGGCGTTTCTCCGCTGCGCTGCTGCAGCTGCGTGTCATGCAGAAAGGACGCCAGTGTCTGTGCATCCACGCCGGCGCTGCGCATCTCACCGACCGCACGGTGCGTGGGCCCCAGCCCCACAACCCGGGGACGCTCACTCTCCGGCAGCATGTTCACGGCTGACATCACCGCCCGGAACTGAGTGGTCTTACCCACACCGGCATACCCCTGTACCACCGTGAAACGGTCGGACGTTTCCAGTATCATACGGGTGGCGGCACGCTGTCCCGACGTTAACGTCTCCATGAGTTCGCCGGGTACTCTCTCCATCAGCGGCGTGACCGCCTCCTTGCCTTCGAGAATATGGCGAAGAATGCTCTTTTCTGCCTCATACGACGCACGGGAAACCAGCAGGCCTGTGCCATAGCCTTTTGCCACATCCACATACAGTAAGTCACCGCGTTTTATCTGCGCATTGATTTCCCCTCCCAGTTCAGTAAAACCGGTTCCTTCTGCAGCAAACGACTTCGCCTCTGTCAGCAGGTCCACCATGCTGAAGGCCAGGTTTTTACTTTCCAGCACAGGAAGGGCCAGATGAATGGCCTGCTGTGCCGGCGTGTGCAGCCCGGCTTTCTGCAGACTGATAGCGGTTTCCAGCAATGTCTCACCGGCCCGCGCCTTTATCTGCTCAGAAACCACCGTAAAGGACGGATGGCGGGCGAGTTTTTCCGCAGTACGGGTTTCATCCAGTGAGGAATACAGCCGGACATCACGACCGCTGCGGGCCAGACCGTTCAGGGTGGCGTTGTCCATTGCCATCTGTGTGACGGAGGCAAACACCGTCGCACTGTCACTGACGGAATGCCCGGGCGTTTCCACCCAGCCGTTCTCCAGCTTCAGTGCCGTGAACGGTGAATCAGCCACAGGCAGGGTGGCCGGTTCAGCCCGCCCCGGCACAACAACCGTCATCGCATCTTCACTGACGGATGCCACCTGCAGGCGGTCACCGCCGGAGACGCGGAGTCCGGGAATTTTCCCTGTCACCCTCAGTCGCTCGCCGTCTGCCACCGGCATTTTTTCCGGCCGGAACAGCGACCAGCTGCTGTCCAGGGAGGAAATACGCACCACCTGCGTTTCGCCCTGCGCATCCCGCAGGGTCAGGCTGTGACTCTGCGCCGTCACCCGGTCGATAACATAGCGGTCATGACTGCGTGTCTCCGGGTTCCACTGCTCCATCACCATCCCCGGTCGGTACATATCCCGCAGATAACGGCTCCGGCTGTCCAGCCAGACCGGTGACAGGGCGGTCATGGTCACCTCCGGGTGTCCGAGCACACCCTGTGTTTTCAGCTCACTGCGAATGGCCTGTGTCAGTATGGCCTGTTCCCGTACCCCGCTGACCTGTGCCACGCTCTCTTCTCCGGCTTTCACGCTGGCCGCAAAATCTCCGGCCAGCCGGTCATAGCGGACATTCCGGTCCGGTTCACTGATGATGGTTGCCGGTCGCTGTTCTCCGCCCTGCCAGCGATACGTGTTCACCCCGGCATCCTTCATGGCCATCAGCGCACTGCCTGTACCGGTTCGCTGCCCGCTGTCGGTTATCAGGACCTGTACGTTATGACGTGCGGCACCGTCCAGCAGGGTTAACGTCTCTTTCAGGGAGAGTTTTTCGCCCTGGTCGACGATAACGGTACTGCCCGGCGTGAAGGCCATGCCCTCCTGCAGCTGACGACGTCCGGTTATCAGCTCACCGGACAGCCGTTCATCCTGCTTCAGGTTCATCTGCGAGCGACGGTCAGCGGCGATAATCTGCACCTCCCGCCCCTGCTCCCGGGCCATCATTGCCAGTTCAGCCACCCGCTCACGCTGCCCGGCTGCACCGCCCTGCCCGGACACAATGGCCAGCGACGGGCGATCCTGTGCCAGAACACTGACGGCATCGCTGTAACCGGCCGTCCGGGGGACACTTTTCTCCGGATGTACGGTCACCCGGTTCTGTTTCATGATGTCACGACTGAGTGCCCGGACTGACAGCTCATCGAGCACATGAATCCCGGACGTGAACATCCCCTTCTCACGATCGAGGGGGATAAGCTGCTCACGGCTGATGGCCTCATCGATACCGGCGCGTGCCCGTTCAATCACACCATTTTCCGGCGGCAGTATGCCGACCGTCCTGGCCAGCACGTCCGTGTACGTGAACTGCACTTTTCGTTCACTTAATCCGGCAATCGCCTGTGTCACCGCCTGCTGCACATCCGGCCCGTCCTGTGAAGCTGGCCCGGGCGCCTGCGTGCGGGTCTCCGCACGCTGATCCGCCGCGTCACGATATGCCCGGATGTCGAACCCGGTTTCCTTCAGCGTCTGCATCCATTCAGCCATTCTGACTTCAGGATCGACGTGCTGTTTGGATTTTCGCGTATCCAGTGCCGCCACATCCCGGGATTTCAGCGAGGCATCTTCCCCGACGGCCTCCCGGATAGCCTGTGAGCGTCCGGAAAAGGCCTCCACCGGTACGCCCGGCATCTCCCACATACCGTGCTTACCCACCACTTCGGTTTCATAGCCCAGTGACTCAACCTGCTCTTTCAGTTTTTCCCGGTAGAGCCTGCCAAAGGCAATCTGATTAGCGTACACATTCTCAATGAACCCCGTTTTCCCCACTTTGTCACTGCTCAGTGTCTTCCACTCACCGTTATGCTGCGTGACATTAGCCACCACCGCATGCGTGTGTAACTGTGGTTCCTGATCGCGACTGGTGTCGTGGTTAAACAGTGCCATCACCAGATTACCGGTCAGTACCGTTTCTGACTGTCCGTCCGTCATCACCCGTGTGGAGGCCAGCGCCTCCACCTGACGAACAGCAAAGTCCACGGCCTGGTTATGTGCATCAATCAGGCGCTTATCGCCACCTAACATGGCCATCATGGAGACACTTTTGGGGGCGGAGAAGGTCAGGTCGTAGCCGGGACGATGCTTATTACTGCCATCCTGCATGCGGCTTAGATCCGCTCCGTCCGGCAGCCTTCCCTCCAGAAGACGGGTAAAAACATCCTTATCGACACTGCCCTGCAGTCCCAGCTGTTCAGCCCCCTTGCCGGCCCAGCGTTCTCCCATGCTGCCCAGTACATAGTAATTATCCTTGTCGGTATAATAGTTACCGGCACTTCCGGCCGATCTGACCTGCGCGATACTCATCATCAGAAATCATCTCCCGGCTCAACATCCTCCCCACGCTCCCGGTGCACATTAATGTTCATCTCTTCACGACGCTGCATCTGCTGCTGGATGTCCGGATGATTTTCCTGTTGCCATGCCTCATAAGCGGCCATATCCACCACTTCACCGGATTCACTGATCCCGGGTGGCAGTTGCTGTTCCATCTCTTCTTCCGGTTTCATTTTCAGCTCCTGCTCGATCCCCCCTGCCGGAACATTCACACCTGAATCTGACTTCTTATCGTTGATGGCAGGAGACACCGGCTGTTGCGGCTGTTGCGGCTGTTGCGGCTGTTGCGGCTGTTGCGGCTGTTGCGGCTGTTGTGGCTGTTGTGGCTGTTGTGGCTGTTGTGGCTGTTGTGGCTGTTGTGGCTGTTGTGGCTGTTGTGGCTGTTGTGGCTGTTGTGGCTG
>NZ_KE137311.1:42780-90478 GCF_000408845.1 Escherichia sp. KTE172
GCCTGAGTCACATCTTCTCCGGAGGCAACCTCCGGTTCAAAGAGGCTGGCCATCTGACGACCTTCTGCTTCCCTTGCGGCAAGTACGGCACTCAGACGGTTCTCCATTTCCGGGTTGATGTCACGCGGAATAAACTCCGGAGCGACCTTCGGTCGTGCCTGATATTTCAGAGAGAGTTTGACTGCCGGATACGGTCCGGGCAGAGTGACATAGCAGGTCAGATCCGGCAGAGACTGAATGTCGGAATAACTGACCAGCGTCTGACGCTCCATATCCTTACCGGTCGATACCCCGTCACGTACCGGGTCAGCACCGTAGGAATACTGCTCGCTGGCTTTCAGGTGCTCTTTCTCACCAATTTCACCGGCAGCGAACTCTGCAATCTTATGGCTGGGAGAACGGAAAAAGGCACGGGTGTTCATGACGTCAAACAGCGTGGCCGCCGCTTTCTCACCGTAGATATCTTCCAGCTGGGCATAGGACTGGATACCAAACACATAACAGCCACCGAACTTACGGGCTTCCGGCAGGATCTCCACCAGGTCCGGCAGTTTGTGTAACGTGGGTAACTCGTCACAGAAAAACCACACACGACGGTTACGGTTTTCTCCCATTGCCAGCAGACCACGAATGGCAATGGACAGCCACATGGAGATCACCGGCTTCAGGGAGGCATGGGTGTCGGCGTTCGACGAAATAAACAGCCAGCCGTTTTTCTGATCTTCCCGGACACCACGCATCCAGTCACGGATGGTAAAAGACTCACCGTTATGCTCAATCCCCTGCAGGTAACGGATGGCTTTCACGTAGTTGGTCAGCACAGCACGGATGGAAATCGCCGTTTTCTCAATTTTCTCTTCCACCAGGTTGGCCGCCGGTGAATTACGCAGGAAGGTACGCAGTTTTTCGATTTTGATGGAAAGCAGTGTGTCCACCAGTTTGCTGTAGCTGCGGTTGGGGTCATTACGCATCAGGTACGCCGCTTCCGCAAAAATGGTACGCCCTGAACCCTGCCAGAACGGGTCTTCTTTTGTTCCCATAGGGATCAGAGTATTTGCGGTATTATCAAAATCCGGCTGTGTCAGGCACTCCTTCCACAAATCCCATGCGGCACAGCGGGCATCCAGCGGATTCAGGATTTTATCGATGGAGGGATCATAGTAACTTTTAACAAATTCCCCTGAACGGTCATAAATCACCACCATATCACCGCGCTGACGGGCGTAGTTGGCCAGACGACGGATAACCTCCGACTTACCGGCCCCGACCGTGCCGTGCAGACAGAAGTTCTGGATTTCGGAATCCCGGATAATCGGCAGGTCGCCAATCCGGATATCGGAGTCCTTGCCGTCTTTTTTCAGCATCCGGGCCACTTCTTTCGGGTTATCCGTCAGCTGACGCCCGCCGGTCACCTCATTTTCACTCTGCTGTTTCCCCTGATGCCCCAGAATCCAGGAGACAACAAAGAAGGTGATCAGGCAAATAACCAGGGCCACGACAGACGCCAGAACGAATGCAGACCATAGCTGCTCTCCGCACCAGATCATATATTTATCATGCAGTACCTGGGCAGCGTTCATCCGGAAGATTTTGCCGTAATACTGGATCTCATAGACCGGCTGGGATTTTATTAAATCCCGCATGCCTTCCAGTGACGTACACCACCAGTAAATACAGCCGTTGATAAACGTCTGCCAGCTTATTTTTACCCATAAGACCAGACCAATGAGGATCCAGAAAAAAATAAACAGGCAGTAAAGCATGATATTGGCGATCTGGCTGAACATGCGGATACGCATGGACGCAATCTGACCGCCCTGGGTCATATCCTTTGCGTTAAAACTCATGATGAAACTCCGGGAAAATCTGGAACAGGGCAGAAAAGGATGATGTGGGGTTAATTCACAGAAACAGACCAGGTGTACCCTGTATGCCGGTGGTGATACCCGCCTGCAGTCCTGCCGGAAGAGACCTTCTCTGTAACAATGTCAGTCAGGCGCAATACTTCAGACCAGTCACTCCCATGCGGAAACTGGATCTGAATAAAAAGGCGTACCCGTTCACGGTGATCCAGAACTGTGTCCGGTTCATAAAAACAGCCACTGTCAGGAGAAACACGGGACGTTTTATTGATGAGATCATACTTATCGGCAGGAGACTGCGATGAAATCGCCCAGGTGATATTCTCCGCCTGGTGGCCATCAATACGACTGCTCCCCGGCGTCCATGCAATTTCCTGCGCACTCGCCACGATGATCTCCCTGGAAACTTCAGCCAGCTTTCTGGGTGTACAGAATACCGGTGCCAGCACACACAGGGACAACAAATTACAGCTGACCGCCTCCGGTTTAAGCAAATTGCTCCCGGATTTTTCAGGAAAAGATATTTTTGTCAGTATTTCAGTTAATTCCTTATGCCTGAGAGAATTAATAAAGTACATGATAAGCATCATGAGAAACAATATAACAATAAGCCCTCCGATAACCACTAAAAGGTCAGTATCAATATTATTGCTGTACAGATAGTCTTTAGTGGTCACTGTATTATCCTGTATCACCGGGGGGTATTCAGTTACAGGCTTCTCAGTAAATTGATTATTCTCACCAACATATTCAGCGATATTGTCTGATGTCATAATGACTTTCTCCGGAAGATCCCGGCTTCGCCGGCAACACTTCACGGTCGCACAAAGAATTTGCACAACCGCTCAGTGTTTTCATATTTATTTCGGAAACGCCGGGAGGTGACAAAATTTATTTTGTTACATCCCGGGGTTGGACAACGAGCAACGCGAGGCGTCAGCAAGGAGGCCGGTCAGATCAGCCTCCTGACGAGGTTCAGAGAATATTTGCGATTGATTTGGCCAGCTGGTCTTCGAGAACAGGCTTCGCCTCTTCAAATTTCAGGTTAACCTTGTTCGCATTTGAGACCACACGGGTCTGGTATTTATGCTGGTTACCCGTTTCAGTACTGGTCTGAATTTTCGCACCGGATGTGCCCTGACGCAGGGCGGCAACATTATCCGTTGTCACCGTTGCCTTAGTACGCTCTGCAATCTGTACATCCGTGATCATGGTATAGTTCACATCTTCCACCATCGCATCTGCAGCCATACCCACCAGACCGGCAGCAAGGCCCACACCGAGTGTGGCACCGGCAGAACTGGAATTATATCCGGTGATACCGGCACCTAACGCTGCACCAACTGCTGCGCCTTCATAACCACGGTTCAGCCATCCCTGAGACTCCCGCAGATCCATCTTATCGGCCTTCAGCACATTCGCCTGAATCCAGTAGTAGGCTTTATCCGGAGAAGTCACCACCTGATATCCTTTTGCTTTCACAGCATCAGCAATTTTGCCCTGCAGCCCACTCATGTCTTTATCAGACGTGTTTTTGATCTGCAGAAATACCGTGCGTTCGCTGGCGGGTTCAAGCCAGATGGTCTCACTCATCTGAGTCTTCACCTCAAGGTTACGCTTCTTGATTGCTGTGCTCATCGCACCACACCCTGAAAGGGCCAGAGTGGAACTGACCAGTGCAACCATCATCAATTTTTTTGTTTTCATCAAATTACCTTTTTTACAAACCACAGTTTTCTTATCGCCTGTCATCATAGTCCTGCCAACAAGTCCCAAAAGTATTTCCTGCTGAATCAAATCCTCCATGCATAGCTAATCCTGTTGCTGGATTAGTACGATAAAAATCCACATAATCAAAATTCACATCATCAAAATCCAGATGCAAATCTTCATTAGTTTGTTCATTTACCTGAGATTGCATCCATTCTCTTACACTTACACAACCACTAATTCGCCTTAATTCGTATAGTGTACCAATGATAAAAACCATCAGGCTTAATAACGGAGAGAGTAAGGAAGATACTGGCATCAGTATATACCAAACGCCTTTACTGAATTTAAACTCATCCGACACATGCCGTTTTTTTCGTATTTGAGAAAATAACCATATAAACAATCCCTGCCATAGTACAATAAAGCACAGGATAAAAACTGTTTCGGCACTCCCCCAATCAGCCAGATAACAGGCAATGAACTGTATCACCGTCACCAGAGCAATATGAGCTAAATTTTTCATTATCATCTCCCCATACAATATTATTGCTTGTGCTTATCCTGATACTCCTTTGCTCTTTTCATCAGTTCCTGTGGACTGTCAGCCCCGGGCATTCTTTCCTGACCCGATTTTTCTTCATTATATTTATTATTCTGAGATAATGCCTCTGTTTTATGGTGATTTTGTAGTTCAGAATACTGTCTTCCTACAATATTTTCTTCGCCACGTATGCTGCTCTGAGTATCTCCGATATTGCCTCGGTATTCTGTGACCATATTATCAACCTGATGTTTTACATCATTACGGATATTACTGTCCTGCGTTCTTTGCTCAATAATGGCCTGATGCCCCTGATGATCAGCAATAATATCCTGGCTGCCACCACCCGAAGGTACGCTCTCCATTCCTTTACCGATGTCCCCACGGGATTCACGCCAGGCATTATCAACACCAGGCTGCACCTGTTCCTGAACAAAAGACCACGCCATAGCCCGACGGCGTTCTGCAATCTCCGGTGAACTGGTGTTTGTCAGAATAGCTTCGGCATCCTGCGGGGCGTGTTTCATCACATACTGTGCAAACTGTTGCGACAGGTCTTCACTCATCTGCCCACTCATGCTTTCAGTACGGGATGCCATTTCAGCATATTCATGGCTGCGGGTCATATTCGTCGTGTACTGGTCGTAACTCTGTTTTGCTGAGTTCAGGGCTGCAGACAGCTGGTCCACACGGGAATCGGCATTATTGTCCGTATGGCTGCCGGATTCACTGACCTTGCGACTGGTAAAGTAATCGCTGGCCTCTTTAAAGTCTTGTGTAGCCCTGGCATCGATATCATGGCGAGCATCATGGCTGGCCCGGGAACCACTGCTGGCCTGATGCGCATCCTCATCACTCCAGTCAATACTTGCCCGACCACCACCTCTAACACCTACGCCACCACCAACACCAAGAATTCCAGGTTTAACCCCCCATTCAGCATGAGCATCGCCATACATCCCCGCAGAACCTCTCGTACTTCTTGATGCCAGTTCTCTTGTCGCCTGCTCATTACTGATATTATGCGCCTTCGCATAGCTTTCCACTGCGCTGCGCATACGGCTGGCCATCATGGAGTCCTGTGCGCTCATCGTGCTGTCAGCACCACCGGTGACAGAATCACTGCTCCCCCGGTTAGAACCAAACTGACTGAGCGAGTTCCAGGCACTGGCAATACTGCTGCTGAAACCATGCAGGGCACTTTCTGCTCTGTTCGACGCCTCCCGGGCCATTTCCTGTTGTGCCGCTGCAATCTGACGCGTTGCATTGATACCAACCGGTAACCGGGACATCGCCCCGCTCGCATCCATCACCATATTACCGTCACGGGTCTGTGTGGCAGTTGCGCCACTGCCGGTCTGGTACATCATCTGACCAAACGACGTGGTGCTGTTGGTGCTCCAGCTGAAGCCGTTCACGTTTTCCGTCTGCATGTTGCCGTAGGAGTAATTACCGTCAACCACACTGCCTGCCGCACTGGCGGTCGGGCTGATAGCAGAGGAAGCGAAATGGCTGTACACACTGGAAAATCCGGCCCCGAGTCCCCTGACCATCATCCAGGATAATGGCGGGATCATCATGGAAAGATACCCGGCAGTGGAAGCCAGATCGGAGTATTTCAGCTGTATCTGTGAAATTTCTGAGAGCACCACCGGTGCACCGTTCTGCTTCGCATAAAATGTCATGGCACTGTTCAGAATGGCGTACAACATTGGCCATGACTGCAACCACATCAGGGCAAACACATAGCCTTTCAGGACGGACAGCGTCAGTTTGTTGAAGACAGCCGCCAGTACCAGGAGCGGGAAAATACCGATGGCGATCCCCGTCAGGATGGTCTGCGTCATGGGCAGTGTCCGCATCGCCACATGACCGATGGAGACATGTGCCAGACGTTGCTTCTCCATCGATGATGTGGTGGCCAGATTCACCAGGCTGGCCGAATCACCATTACGTGCGGCATAACTGGTGATCCCCTCCTTCAGCGCATTGATGGTGACATTCTGGCGGATGATCTGGCTGGCTGATTTACTTGAGCCATAGAAGTAACTGTAACTGTCGCCAATCAGCGTACTGAACAACAGGTTCGGATCAGGGCGACCACCAAATAACTGCTGGGCATAATAATGCCAGGTTTTTCCGCCACTCTGTGTGTCCAGATTCAGCTTGTCTTTCAGCGAAACCGACGCGTCCTTACAGGTCACGAAATTATTATTGCTGTCGTAAACGCCCCGCAGCGGACTGGGGCGGGAAAAAATCAGCGTGTAGGGATCAGCGGAGGCCATCAGCTCCTCCAGCGTGTATTTGTGGTTCAGGTAAATATCCCCCATCACACAGTTCTGCACATAATCCTGAAAAAGATTGGCGATTTCCGGATTGCGGGACAAAAAGTCGGTGCTTTTTGATACCAGTTCTGCGCCGAACAGCATCCCCGTTTTGCTGTAGGTGACACTGTCCGGCTGGGTGAATATCATCTCGTAACTGGCCACCATTGCATGCCCGATACGGGTCGTCAGTGAAAGTGGCATCGCCAGTCCGACCGGCACATTATCCACCCGGTGAACTTTGACCAGGTCACTGTTATCAATAATCTGCACCGATGTACGGACATTAACCAGCAGGCTGATAAGCACAAACACGGCCACCCAGCCCAGCAAATCCATCACGTTGTGCCGCTGTACCCACATCACGGCCACCGCGAGAACAGACAATGTGAGCGCAATTTTTTCGATGGAATCCCACGTCCGGGTCCCCATAAAGGCGGCAATGGCGTTCAGGTTATTGCTTAACCACTCACCACCGGCAATCACATAGACTTCATTCACAGCGTGCTCCCTCCGAAGTGATAGTTGTTCTGGTAACGGCTGAGCATGCGGGCGGAAAGCTGCTGGCGCATGTAGCTCATCTGACGGTCAACAACCAGCAATGCATCCTGCTGGACCTTTACCTGCCCCTGGAAAACCGCAATCTGTTGCTGTGCCTGATTCAGATTCTCCAGCACACTGTCCAGCACGGTCTGTGGATAGTTCCCGGTGGCAATCATGGCCCGGGCCTGCTGAAGCAGTTCCTGAATGTACTGGAGCATGATGTCGTAGCCGATATAGTCCGTCAGCTGGTAAACCACGCTGCTGGACACACCGAGCATCTGCGGGTCAATAAGATATTTAAAGACGGGGACGGTGGTGCTGGAAATGAAGCCTTTTTCCCTGTCATCCAGTGGAGTATCACTCACCGCTTTATTCTGAATACTGGTGAGCAGTTTTGTAATCTGTGATTTCAGGGCTTTATCCCGGGCGATGGTCACATTTGCATCCGCCACCACCTTCAGACACTTGTCCGAATCGTTGCAGTGATAAACTTTTGCCGTTCCCCCCTCCATAATCGCCCGGAGGATATCGCGGTCAGTGGTACGCGCCGGCAGGGGGGTAATCTCGCTGTCTTCCCCAAAAATCAGCGTACCGGTGAGCGTCATAATAAATTCTTTCAGTTCTTTGTTACCATCAAGCATCCTGTTTTTGGACAGCGAGTCCCAGATGATATTGATGTTCTTCAGCACCCGTTCCTTATCTTTGTCACTGGCCTTGTCACGAACAGACGATGACTGTCCTCCGACCGTGCAGCCCTGACGGGACGCGGCCCAGTCAGCAAAAATATTGCTCTCACCGGCAATGTCCTGACAGACCTTCTGCTGTGACACCTGAGTCTGAGGAAATAATCCTCCGACAATCCCCTGCGCCACCTGACAGGAGCTGAGGTTCATACTGTTAATGTCGCTTGCCATTTTCTGCAGGAAGTCTTTTGCGGTTTTGATTTCCGGCACCGTTGCCTGCAGGGCAAGGTCAAAAAAGTAACCGGCAGCGTTGCTCATAATCTGCTTAACAAAACGCTGCAACTGATCGCCATTAATAAAACTGAACGAGCCGAGATAGGCGTCGATGCCGCCACATCCGGCATTGATATCCGGCAGCGTCATGGAAATCAGCTGGATATTTTTGACCTGGGTGCGGGCATACAGGGAGCCACCATAGGCATACCCGGCGGCCTGCCCCTGCCAGACGCCCGGTTGTGTGGTATTGGAAGCAAATCCCAGCTTATTAAAGAACTGATTCATGTCGCTGTTCACATCCGCTGACGCTGCGGGTGTGACCGTCAGTAAAGCGGCACAAAGAACCAGAAGAGGTTTAATGCGAAGCATTATTGCCACCCTCCCTTAATTTGTTCTCCCGGCGCATACGGCGTTTCAGCCGGAATATTCTGATCCCCCCGTTTATTAATTCATTTAAAGGGTTCCTGACGTATACGATAAGAAATCCACCTGCAAACGCCCATAACGTATACGGAATGACATACATCAGGATGTTCCACATATAACGAAAATTATTTAATTCCGGGTCAGCTTTCCACGAATCAATACAGGCATCAAAAATACTATGCATAATCACCCATAAAAAAGTTCCGGCAGCAACGAACACAAAAAACAGATCAAAATATATATCAGAAACCCTGCGTTCATAATCATAATCCCGTTTAGTTTTTCTGTTTTTTAGTTCCGCATCATTTCTTTTTTCTTTCATTATAAGTTTCCTCTGATATTTCCGATGATTCATTCAGACCGTTCATGCGGCTGTAATATATTTCAGACACCGAAATCCATCCCACAATTGCCCCCACAAAAAACACAACAGAAACAGAAAAGGTAAGACACAGCGAAACGACAATTTCCACAGGGCTGGCGGGATAAAAAAGCCCCTGACGGATAAAGGGGATATTCAGGCTGACGATTATTCCCGTCGCGATGCCGGATATTCCGGCAATGAGTAACACCACCTGCTTATTTCGTACCTTTTTCCTCTCCGTACATCTGCAGAACGGTATCCATCCGCGCCATAAAACTGGCGGCATCCGTTGCCCCCTGCAAAAGCGGTAATGCCTCAAGTGTGTTGACGTTGACCAGGAAGGTAGTCGGTGTGGCCACCGGGATATTCGGGAAGAAGGTCTGCATCACGTCCGGTGGCACCGGTAATGCTTCCGGAAAGGCGGTATCCCCCTGACCATCCAGGGTGTAGGGAAAAACGGAAAAGCCGTACTGCTGTGCCAGCTGTTTCAGTACCGGGTCAAACTGGTGACAGTAAGGGCAATGCCCCTGCATAAACAGCACCACCTTCCAGTCGGCCAGGTTAACCTGCCTGCCGTTGCTGAGGCGGAACCAGCGGGGAGCCGGCTTTTCTGTTCTGGCTGATGTGTCTGCTGCCGGTTGTGCAGGCTGCACGGCCATACCCTGCGGATTCCAGAGTCGTTCAATTTCATCCCGGGTGGAGGCCTGCACACCTGTGGCCATCATCAACAAAATGACCGGCAGTAATTTAGTGAGAGACATGTCCGCCCTCCTGCTGCCCTTCCATCATGGCCTGTTGCCTGGCTTCCAGTGCCTCACGCTCTTCCAGGCTGACACGTGCAATCCATGCATCCAGCACCTGGTATGCGCCGAACAGCACAAGGATGGCTGCAATCAACTCCGCCAGAAAAAAAGCCATCCAGGGTTTGCTGTAAACAAGACGGGCGACGATATGAAACCAGACACCCAGGGAAAATACCCACATTCCCGTAATATCAAGCCGGGGTAAAGAGAATCTGCGTTTACTTATCATGTTAAACTCCGGTTATTATTTACATGAGAGTATTCATGTCTGTAATATTCGCGTTTGTGTGATATTAATCAGAGGTACAAATGAAAAAGTTATCTTTTAAAGAAAAACTGGAAATAGTGAGAAACATCATAAGAGAGTCATTATCAGGTAATGCGGCTTTTGCTTTACTGGTGTATTCATTATTGCACTCCCTCCCCATTAAAACCTTTGCTGATTTATTTGTGACGATACTGTTATTTATAGCGATTATCGCTGTTGTGATATGGCTATTTCTAATCATCTATGTTTATTTTTGTGAGTTATTCAGAAGTCACTGGATAGCAGTCTGGTTTATCCTCTGGTCTGTGGTAATCAACCTCACTATTGGATTTGGCATTTATGACAAATTAGCACCAGTCATTTCACTAATGAAATAATAAAAAACCACATCACTCCAGACCATATGGCTGACAACATAATACAAACAAACATCCTTCTGAAACTGTCAAACTTCGTGATAACCGGTATGGTACTGACTGCCATTGAAACAACCGGTACGGCACACTGATTCATAACCGCACCACAAAGAAACAAGAAATTATCTGGCAGCATACATACACTTATGACATTTACTACAAAGAAGACAAACGAGCTCAGCAGATAAACTCCTTTATTATTTGGTCCTGTAAAGAAATAACCAACAACCCCCACGATAAACAGGCTGGCACCTGTAAAAAAACACAAATCCCCTGTATGCATATATAACCTTTGGTTAAAAATTCGGTTTAAAATCTTCAGAAACGTTCAGGAACTGTTTTGCCAGGTCGTCCTGTGAAATAAAGCCGTATGATAACGGGCGAACACTGCCCTGTTTCGGGTCAACCAGCATCATGGCCGGGAAATATTTCACACCGAGGCGCTGCGCCTGCCCCTGGTCAGTCCGGGAATCCGGCAACAGCGGATTAATCACGCCATCCACGGAAACGGGAATAACACTCAGACCATAGGTATCCCTGAAGCCATTAATGACCTGCGCCAGTTGCCCGTCGATGGGGGCCTGCCCCCGGTAAAAGAACATGATGCCGTAGTGTTCAGCCAGTTTCGCAATGGCCTGTCGCTGCTGCGCCTGGTCTGCCGCCAGCTGGTTCCGGACCGTGCCGTTGTAATGGCTGTACTGCAGGTTATAGTCCAGTTCGGGATGCGCCAGCATGGCTTTTTTGGCGCTCATGGTGAAAAGCCCGGCCTGCTGAGTCCAGTAATTCTGCAGCCGGAAATATTTCACAAAATTATCCACGCCGGGATACAGAATAGCTTCGTACAGCGCCCGCTTTGTTGCCGTCTGCAGCGCGGTCAGTTTCTGCATAATGTCCGGCTCCTGACGGGGGGCTGCAGGTACTGGTTTATTTTCTTTTTCCTTCGGATTTATTTTCTCGTTATACCACTGCCAGCCTGCATCTTTTCCTGACGCCGGAAAAATAAAGCAGCAGAGTAACAGTGGCAGTAATGCTTTATTCATCTTCATTCCTTTCATCACTTTTTCTTTCATCAGGTTTCTGCAGGTCAGTCAGGGCAGAAAAACAAAAATACAGAATAAACAGAAGCACACCGGAGTAAAGGATAACGAAAGCAGCAGCAAGCATCTCACCTGCAGTGGTTTCTTTTACCGTATCCCACGACCAGATAATTACCGGGGAAATGACAAACGCTGTAATCAAAAGCCGGATAAGAAAATCAATAAAACGGTTCGACGTGAATATGACTTTCATCATTTCCCCCGGTTATTTTCCATACCTTACTGTCCTGCCTGTTTCAGCTGGTCAGCAATCTGCTCTTTCACTTTCTGCGTCAGAACGCCACTGTCCGGGATTTTCTGGTTATTCATCAGGTCTTCGTAGAAGTTAGTGAAATCCAGTCTGTCGAACTGAATTTTCTGCAGCTCATCAACCGTAATCCCCCGACAGTCAGGATGCTTCGCACGGCCAAAACTGATACGCAGCTGACCGTTGCGCCCCTGCTGCTGGACTATCTGCGCCAGCTTCGAATCAAACTGACAGTAGCTGCGTTTTTTCTGCAGACAGACACCCAGCACTTTCTTCGAACAGAACTCTCCGACACTGACGGTCAGTTTGTTTGATTTTGCTTTAGCCAGGGCCTTTTCATCACTGCTGCATTTGGCCAGCCCGATATCCTGTCCCCAGCCGCTGTCCTTACAGCAGTTGCTGTATCCGGCTGCAGCCTTCTTACAAAATTTCGCCTGACCGGTGAAAGCACGGACATCCACCCCGTTCAGCGCCGCAACATCCTTACCTGCTGCGGCCAGTGCCGCCAGCTGAGAAACGGCTTCGGCAAAATCATTACTCTGCCCGCTCTGAGCCTTATCACATTCGCCATCGAGACAGAAGACGTCTCCCCCACAGACCATCACTTTCCCGGATGTTTTTGACTCGCAGGAGTACGTGGCGTACTCATGCAGACAGGTTCCCTCATCGGAATAAAACGCGCACTGACGTGAGGCCAGCGTACAGGCCGGATTATCGACATATTTCTGACAGGTGCCGTTATCTGCGGACTGAGTGACATATTTATCCCGGTATGCCCAGCATGCCTGTGTGATGCTCCAGGGTTTACCTTCCATCACTCCGGTTTTCGTACCACCCGGCTCTGAACACTCAGTGCCTTTCAGCACGCCATCCGCTTTATTAAACGGACAACTCTCCACCCACTCCACCCGGGGAACCCATTCTTTATCACGGACCTTCATCCTGAGTTTCAGCGTAAAGGTGGAAGCCCCACTGACAAGCGATTCATAGACTTTCCTGTCACCATTCCCGTGCGGGAGGCAATTACCGTTAGCAGTACAGCCACTACCGGTCAGAACCTGCCCCTGTGTCACCTGCAAACCTGTCGCCCCGGACAGGGGGTAAGTATCCGACTGCCCGTTTGCCAGGCCGACATTAAAGGTTGTATTCATGAAGGTATAACGGGAGTTCAGGAAGAAAAAAGCGGCGTATACAGACAATGATGCACTTTCCACTGTACCGGTTACCGGAGCCGTGACACTGAACACCAGTTTCAGCCCGTTCATACTGAACCGGAACTGTGAGTGCGGTATCGTCACTTCACGATATTCATCCGTGTATTTCCAGTCCCCGGTGATACTGGCAGTCCGTGTGCAGTACTCCTCCACCATCGTGTCCCGCTCACAGGTATAGTTTGTGAATTCACTGCGGTTTATCTCCTGCGCACTGCACTGCTGTCCGGTATTTCCCACAATGCTGTCAGCCCGGTTCACCACATCCCTGCCGGTCTGAATGAACGGTGCATCCGGTGACAGAATGTCTTTCGGCTTGTTCATGAAGGACTCTGTGATAGTTTTTCCGGTTTCACCGGTCGCCCATTCCGTGGTGCCGTCATTTTTCAGGCCGCCATCCCCGCCGGCAGTCACGCCACCGTAATATTTTGTCTCGTCCGGATTCGCGTTATAGCCGGGGATACTCTCCTGTGGCTTAAAGCCCTGAATACTGCCTGTACCCTGCCCCTGAATCTGACGGGCAAAATCAGAACCGGCCCGGTAATCACTGTTGCTGTCAGCCTGTGCCATGCCGGCAACCAGAGCCAGTATCAGAGGTAAAATACGTTTCATTTCCCGGAATCTCCTTTCCCTGCCAGTAAATCATGAGCCACCTGCCGGCAGTCACCCGTGGCGGCCACTTTCTCCAGCGCCTGGCCGACCCGCAGGTTTCCCCGGATGATGTCGTATCCCTGACTGCAGAACACCACCAGTGCCGGTACACTGCGAATGCCGTACTGTGAAAACAGCGTCGGGTCGATCTGAACACCATCAGTCGCGCCGTCTTTCACCAGGGACAGCACGGCTTCAGCGGTGGTCTTCAGGTCATTGTTCACCATGCCCCGCAGTGTGGCGGGTATACCGTAGTGCCGGGTTTCGCCCAGCATCCGTTTCAGCCCCTCTTCGGGAATGGAAAACGACACAAAATACAGGGCACCCTGCCGGGGTTTCCCGTCCTGCGAAGCCTGCTGTTTACGAACCAGCTCATCCAGAAAATGGTTATCTGAACGCTGAAGGGGGTTTTCCAGCACCTGTTTCTCCGCCCAGGCTTTCAGCTGATGGTCAGGTTTCTCTCGCAGTTGTCTGCTTAAATTTTCCTGCTGCTTCAGGAACTGGCGGTTTTCAGTTGTGTTCACATTTTCTGAAGCATGAACAGCAAGATGCATCCCTGCTGTCAGAGCAAAAAGTGCAAATATTTTCCGGTTCATGATATTTCTCACTTTCTGCTATTTACAGGCATGAACTCATCAGAAAAAAGATAATTGAGAAAAACAGCCACAAACGCACATGTAAATGTCACCTTCAGATATAATCTGACAAGTGTCACTTGTTCTGATATATCTGCGTTCTTCCATTCATGAATAATTTCAGCGAGAAAACTGTCAGGTGCAAAATAAAATAATATAACGGGCACTATTACAAGACCAAAAGGAAATAATTTTAATGTTCTGCTTATCAGCCTGAGCAGTACAGCACTTATTTTCCTGAGGTGCTGAATATATTTACTGTCCATTGTTGCCATTTTCATTTCCTCTTATTCATTAAAATGATTTACAGGAATACACAGTTACGTTTACGCCACATCAGGTAGCCGAAGTTTTTCTTTGTGTTGGGCGGATTTTTTCCCGTCTCCCAGCGCATCACACTGCGCCCGAACGGATGGCACTGTCCGCTGTCCGGATACATATTCACCATCTGATAACGCCAGCGTTCTTTAGGCAGGATTGGGGACGGATATTCATTACAGACGGCGTTATTTTTCCCGATGGTTTCCATAATCATGCCCTGACGGTGTAGTTTGAACGCCATGCGTTCACTGACCAGCAGGGAGGACTGCAACGGACTGGACTCATTACTCACCCAGCCATTGAACGGGTACATACTTCCCTGCGAACCGGCACACCAGAACAGAACATCGAGAGGCATATTAAAGGCGCTGGCAATGGCATCTGCTGCACAGGCCCCCTGTGCTATCGGATTGGCAAAGATGACAGCTTCCGGATTGAGAATGGTGGTCAGGCTGCTGTCCGTCCAGGTGGGGTCAATTTCAGAAAGATAAGCGATATCCAGGTCACCACCTTCCAGACAGCCCAGCGATGTGATGATGTTAAGCCAGTACGTCAGCGGGTATTTGTACCAGTGAACGTGATAGAACGCCCCGTTCACCTGCTTCTCATCCTTTTTCGCCGTTCCCTGTGCCGTTTTACCAAAAGCCGGCAGGCTGAAGCCCAGGTTCACCATGCATCCCGGTGACCGGGTGACGTCCGTCAGCGCCATCGGCTCCCAGTAACCAATGGCCAGCCCGATACGCCTGAACAGCGGCGGCGGTGCCGGACAAATCTGAATGGGCATCGACGGGTTCGCCGTGTCGGGGACCTTACCCTGACTGACTTTGATACTGCCCAGCGAGAGCGGGAAAATACAGCTCCAGCAGATATCCGTGATCGGGTTTACAAAACGCCCCTCACAGGCAGAATCCGCAGATGCCGCAGGGACATGACCGGCGAGAAGGAATAACATCAGCAGCCACAGGCTTCGCTTCATTTTCTGCCCTCCTCTGCCGGAATAAATTCCACCTTCAGGAAGCGATCGCCGGGAACGGCGCTCACCCGTGCCGGGACCTGATCAATGCCGAGGCGCTGGCAGAGCACACCGTTCTGGTCAAAGTAAATACGGCTGTCCAGAGACTTCTGCATCTCCGGGATACTGCCCTGCACGAGGATAATTTTGCTCTCCAGTGTGGGCGGCGTCTGGCGTTTCATCCAGGCCACCTGCGCCGGATCATCGCCATTGATGAAATACAGCGTCTGGTTAAAAGGCACATACTGCAGCGGATTCATCACTTCACCCTGACGGGCAAACACCCGCCCTTCGTTATCCCGGATATCCGCAGCCAGTCTGACGGACGGGTCAAACAACCGGCTGCTGTATTTCTCCGTGCGTCCGATACCGGACACGGCAGGGGGCCGCAGACTGTTGCGGATCACCCGCTCCTTAAAGGCATCTATTTTCCGGCCCATCTCACCGGACTGCTCCAGTGCCGTCAGGCGCTGCATGATCACCGTCAGCATGTCCGGCTCCTTTACCGGCCACAGATCACCCCAGGTGCCAAGATCGGCGGCGGCCACACTCTGCCCCCATATCAGCAGGGCAATCAGCCCCCGGCATCTCATGGTTCCGCTCTCATTCGCCGGGCAATATCCTGCTGGATTTCCCGGGTGATATCCGGAGCCCCCTGTACCACGGCAGGCGACACCAGAATGACCGCGTGGTGTTTCTGCTGCCACGCCTGCAGGCTGGCTTCCAGTGCCGTATTAAAACGCGCTGAAAGGGCTTTTGACTGTGCTTCTGACAGTTGTTTCTGACTGGCGCTGTCAAAAAATGCATCCACAGTCTGTTTCATGTTGAAGGCGGCAGTCACCGGTGCGTTCAGTCTGACAATGCCGTAACTGACGGCTGCGTTCAGTAACACCATTGCCAGGCATCCCGGCACCGTCCACCACCAGTGGCTGCGTCGGGGGGCTGTAACATCAGTCGTTTTTTGCGTTGTGGTCATGCAACACTCCTGTATTTCTCATGTTCTTCCAGCCAGGCTTCCAGCGAAGCCATCTCCGGCCCTGACTTCTTCCACGCCAGCTGCCACACCGCCTCATGAATACTCAGCCCCTCTTTACGTTTCTGCTGCACAAACTCAAAATCCGGGCCGTCAGAGCTGTACATGGCGCGGCTTAACGGGTCCACAAACAGGCGGTGCCAGGAGGAATGGTTTTCCACCTGCAGCAGGAAGGAACTGAACCACTGGTCTTTGGCCGCACCAAACTTACCAATCATGTCGCGCTGCAGTGGCTGGAACTGGTCCGGATACAGCTGGTTGTATTTTGCGAACTCCTTCGCACTCTGTTTGAGGATAATTTTGTAGGAGGAGTTACCCCATGCCGCACGGGCCGCACTGGAGGCCTTGTCAGAGTCAAAGTCGACGATGTTCTGTGTGATGGTGATATAGGCACCGGTATGACGGCGGGCGGTACGGTAACCTTTCTCAATAAACTCACCGACCTTGCGATTTTTGAAGTCCAGCAGACGCCAGCCTTCATCAATAACGTTCAGTTTCTTGAGGTTACGCGGCGTGCGGTACATCCTGTTCTCGATGTAGATAATCAGGGAGAACATCACCGCAACCAGCAGTGACGGACGGTCTTCCAGTCCGCCCAGCTCCAGCACCACCATTTTCGCATCATCCCGCAGGGACGGCTCATCGGAGTTAAAATACTGGCCGTAAGTGCCGTTGGCAGTGTACTGGTCAAGCAGCACAATCATTTCGTCCAGACGGCTGCGGATGGTCGGTGACCCGGCATACTGCTCGCTGTCACTGGCGTTTTTCAGGAAATCCACCACGTCATCAATACGTGCCCTGTTCTCTTTGGCCAGCCAGGAGGCCCTGACCGCCTGCAGCAGCAGACCTTCATGCACTTCATCCAGGTTACCGTTGGGGCTGGCCATCACTGACAACTGGTCACGGACACGCTCCGCTGACTGGTCAATATCGGTGATGTTCGCAAACGGGTTAAAACGCAGGGTTTCACCGTCCAGATATACGCCACCCATGTTCTCACACAGGGACTTGTAGCCATCCCCCATGTCGAACACCACGGCAAAGCCCCCGGAGTCCAGCACGCTGCGGATAAGTGGCTGTATCAGCCCGGTTTTACCGGCCCCGGAGGTGCCACAGACCGCCATGTTGTAGTTGGTGTTATTCATCCCCCGGAAGAAAATATCGATAAACGCCAGCTGGTTACGGTAGGTGGGTGCCAGCAGACCTGCCGGTGTCAGGGGGTTATCCGCCACTAACGGCATCAGGTTGGCAACATTAAAGCTCTCTGCGCGCTGAACCACTCCGGCCTCTTTCAGCTGTTTAAACAACCCTTTCCCGGCCATAAAGGGCAGACAGGTCAGGAAATTGCGCATGTGGTTAAAGCGCGGTGAAATCAGCTCAAAACCGTTTTTACGGAAGCTGTTCAGGATGTCCTGCTCCACTTCCAGCGCCGTTTCATTGTTGTCCTTGCAGAATGCTGTGATGTTGAGGAAGTAGGACACGACAGAAGACTGACCGGAGCCCAGACGCTGACGCAGTTCCCCCCACTCCTTCGCCTCTTTCTCCACGGACGGAAACCATTTGGCATAGGAGGTCTTCGACTTTTTCTCCAGGTCCATGTACTTCAGGTTGGCTTCGCTGTGGGTTTTCACCTGGTCTTCCACCACCAGAGTCAGCGTCAGGATGAACGGACAGGAGATGGACAGTTCCGGGTTCAGCAGGTTGCTGTAGTTGTCGGCCATATTCCACAGGAAGGCGATTTCCGGGTTACGGGCCAGATGGAAATTCAGGATGCGGGCCGTGCTGTTCCTGCCGTTCTCACGCAGGCCCAGCGTCAGGTAATCAGCCCGGACTTTCAGATCAAAACTGTCCTCCACACACTGATAATTCAGATCAGAATACGGGTCCAGCTGACGTCTTTTCGGGTACAGGGAGTCCGGGTTATGGTTAATCATCTCCCCGACAATATCGATAAAGGCCTGTGCATCCACCGTCTGTGTGGCGATACTGGCCCCCTGTAACGACGCCCGGATGATTTTCACCAGGTTTTCCATTTCCAGAATGTCGGCCCGGCTTTTTTTCTTTGAGGGAGAACAGTACGAGAAGAATACCCGGTAATGCCGCAGGGTCAGGGGCAGATTAATCCCCTCCGGCAGCGGGAACTGTGTCGCTGCCGCGTTCATATAATAGGCCCGGGTAATGGCGTTAAACCGTTCAGCCTGTTCACCTGACCAGGAGAACTCACGCAGCCCGTATTCAATCCTGTCACCAACCAGCTGACTGGACATCAGATGGATGCAGAACGGCACCCCGCGCGGCAGTTTGGTGCGCAGCATGTGATCGAGGGCCTCCACAATGGACTCATTCGCCCCATTGATGGGAATGGCTTCCAGCATAAAGCCCATCGTGGTGTCATTCATGAACAGACCGGATTCCTGGTTGTAATCACGATACGGCAGCAGACGGCTGAACTGCGGGAAGCTCATTTCGCCCAGCACTTCATTGGCCTTTGCTGATTCGTCAGGCAGTTTCAGTGCTGTGACGAGGGAGTTAACCGCCTGAGTGACGGCCTCAAGTGGGTTATTACTCATATGAGTATTCCTTAGTGCGTTTAAAAAAGGAAAATATCAGTCTGTGGCCGTGGATATATCACGCAGTGCCATTCCTGAAACCACAGCACAAATAAGAGATGGAGGCTTTTAACAGGAAACCAGGATTAACGTTCCTTTACTGAATGAGCATCATTTAATGCCTGAATTTGTTTTTCGCGAATCTTATTGCGCTCATTTTCTCTTACCCGTTTCACCTCTGCCATTTCGTTTCTTTTTCTGCATTCTGATGCGATTTTATTTGCCTTACCAAGTGTTAAAGGTTCAGACTGATAATTAAGTGTCTCCTGAAATGCTTCTGCTGCACAGGGAGTTTCCTGTAAAATCTCTGTCAGTTGTTCTGGTGTTGCAGGTTGTTGCGCAAGGTAAACGATGTAAAAAGGAATACATACAATCATAGCCATAACGCCAACAAATATAAAAGCCAGAACAGATTTTAAATATATCGACTTCATTTCATTTTCCTTCGAAGCAGTAAGCACTCATTGCCCACCACCATTTAGTGTTTCCATCACGTTGTTCAAAGGTTCATTTGTTTTAACTTCAATACATTCCCCTGTATTTCCAAAGCCCCTGCCTCCGTGTGCTTCGATTGTCCGAAGAACCTGCACGCATACGTCCGTATTTGGCATGGGGGTAACATTCCAGCTTCCGCCACCGTTAATATTTTTTATCAGCACAAGAAAAATAAAGGTATGCATTCTTTATTACCTCCGCTTATATATTAATCACTGAATATCCTTTCAGTTAACTTATGAGGTCATAAAACACTGCAGATTTTTCATTCGGATTTTTTCTCTTCAGTAAACTTCCTGATGGTATCCTGTTCACGCTGACGGGTGGCAGACTCCTGCATTGCATCCACTTTCTCCTGCCAGAGACGCCGGATATCCTGTTCATCCCGACCAGTCAGTTTTTTACCGGACAACAAACGGTTAAGCAGTTCCTGTCTCACATCTGGTACGTCTTCAGTCAGACGCATAAGCTGAAGCAGGCTCTGACGGCTGAGGACCATGAGTGATTCCGGCAGGAGGGTGAAGAAGAAAATAAAAAAGCATACCGCACCACAGCAGGCAAGGACCGCAAACAGGATTTTCAGATATATACCATCAACGCCGAACGCAGCAATAATACAGGGAATCCATGCAATACACGCACAATACGCCAGGATGTTATCTATTCGGTTATGTCTGCGATATATCTGTTGATGTTCATCCAGAATAGAATCTATTTTTTCAGCTTCTGATTTATGCATAGTGTTTCCTCTGCGTTTCCTGCCAGAGACGCCGGATATCCTGTTCATCCCGACCAGTCAGTTTTTTACCGGACAACAAACGGTTAAGCAGTTCCTGTCTCACATCTGGTACGTCTTCAGTCAGACGCATAAGCCGGAGTAATTCCTGACGACTGAGTACCATGCGTGATTCCTCCGGTACGCTGTAATAATTAAAAATACGACTGAATACCCCACAACAGCAGGCAACGGACAGGCACAGGGATTTCAGATACAGGCCAGAAACACAGAATGTGGCAACACCACAAAGAATAGCTATAACTAAAAATCCCTTACCCAGTGCCATACACAAAGAACCCTGTTTTCTGGATATCCGCTCATGCTCATCCAGAATAAAATCTATTTTTTCATTTTCTGATTTATGCATAGTGTTTCCTCTGCCTTTCCTGATACGCCTGACATTCAACGCACAACGTCACACCGGGAAATATTTTCCGCCGGGCTTCCGGAATAGGATTTCCGCATGCTTCACAGAGATAAACAGGAATACCATGAGCATTTATTTTCTGGCGTATCCGGTTTATTCCTGTCATGGTCAGTTGTTCTGTTACTGAATATGCTTCATCGGCTTCATCACTCACGGAATATTCCTCCCGACATGTTCTGACACGCTACCGCCCATCCCTTTTCACGCACAGGGCACTCGTTTTACAGGCAGATTTTGAATACAGAAAGCCCGCCGGCATTGCCGGCTGATATACAACTTCAGGGCCAGTTAATTAATACGTGGTTTTCCCCACGCAGACGGTTTAATAACAAAGAACACGCTGGATGGCTGATGATAAACATCCTGATTATCAATATAAGGCGCTATCCATAATGCAGCCGTCTGCTCACCCGTTCTTAGCGGACGGGGAGGTGTTACCGGCGCAACTGAACTGACCGGAACAACCGTTTTCACTTCCCGGGCAGCGGTAAACAGCGGGCGTGGTGCCAGCAGTTTCTGCTCCGGATGTGCTGTCACCGCAGGCCTGCTGCGGGACGGCGTTGTCGCCGCAACGGCCTGCACCGACGTGGTCCGGAAGTTCCCTTCAGCCAGGCGCGGCAGTGATGCCGCAACCGGCTTTGCTTCTGAGGACTGCTCCAGTTTTTTGGCCTTCTCATTAGCCTGCTCCATCGTCATACAGGTATCTGACGTGGTGGCATCACACTCAAAATCAGAGTTCGTTCCTGCACAGCCGGAAAGTAATAAGGTTCCCAGCAGAGGAATAAATAAAGAAATCTGTTTCATTACCCTTCTCCTTTTTTATTACTCTCCACAACAGCAGAAATTAACTCTACTGTCAGATTTGTTTTTCCTGCACAGGGTTGTCCGGAGACTACTGTATTTCCCGGAGAAGAAAATAAACTCATCGACATACCCTTCTTCATCACTCCGACAGCAGCCATATTAAAATTGTGCGGCAATGATTCAGAACTGAATTTCTTCGGCGCAGGAAGTGCGATTCTTGTGGTGCAGTTACTGAGAACAGCATGCATAAAATCATCTGATACGTTTTTATCCGGCACAGCGCGGGCAGTAATAACATTAATATTACGCATGTTCATTTTTATCTCCGTTGCTTCTGTTTGTTCTGTCATCATGGAAATAAACAGGGCATTTCCTGATTTTTTCCGGCAGGGAAGCGTCTTCCGTATAAACTTCCTTCAGATGTTCATCTGCGGTTCCCACCCGGACACATTTCATTTTTCCGGGCCACATCGGATATTTCCCGGTGCCTGCCGCAAACGACATATACATCAGTGCCAGCGTTGCCCAGAATGCGGTGACCAGTTGCATCAGTGACCGGTCAGTCTCCCTGACATAATCTGCAGCATCAGCCGCGCGGTAATGGCAGATATCCTGTATTTCTGATCTGCCTGAAGAATCAGAGGAAGAAAACCAGCATTCACTGACCGGGAACTGTCCGGCAGGTGCTGTTTGTCTTACGAAGTTAATCTCCTTAACCAGTAATTTCCCCGGCGTGGTGTTGTCCTTCCATAAAACAAACAGAGCCATCAGGGCCATTGTGGCCATTGTGGCCAGCGGCCAGATAACCACAAACCTGACGACCCACAGCAGCCAGCGAACGACAAACGCCACACGGAATGTCAGTGCATCACCCGCCATTTCCGCCCTCCTTGCCGGCATCCCCGCCCAGCGGGTTCTTGTCTCCGGACATAAACTGCTGCGGATTCAGATTGCCCAGCTGTTTCAGCATCTGGTCGGTGTTAAAACCGTTCAGGTGGCTTTCTGCCGAGGGAGGATTCGGCACAGGGCTTTCCGGGTTACCCTCTTCCGCTGTACTCTGTGACTGCTCCAGCGCCATTTCCTCCACGGTTTTCAGCTGGAAGCCGTCCTGGAACACCACGGTCACTTCGTTGCCCGCACCAATCGGTATCACCGGGTGATACTGTTCGGCACGTTTGATGTAGTAGTCACTGAGCGTCTGTGCGGCTTTCGATGCGCCGCCACCGATACCCATTTTCAGGACATCACCAGCCCCGTAAGCGGCTGTGGCACCCAGCCCGACAGCCGGCTGGGAGGCGCGCTCCATTCCCTGACCGATACCGTCAACAAATCCCGCGCCCCATGCCCAGCCGAGGATTTTGCCGTTACGCATCACCACTTCGCCCTTGATACCGTTTTTACCCCGGAAGCTGACATGCCCCTTAATCGGCATATCAATAGTTTTGCCGTCCTTCAGGCAGCTGATATTGCGGGTACGTACAATGGCACGCTCACTGGACACATCCCCCCAGGCTTCCAGACCCACAAAACATCCCGTTGCGTCATACGTCTTGCTGTTCGGCATTTCCACCAGGCCGGTGATACGCAGCTGCATCGGCACCGTGGATTCATTACCGGTGACAGAGGCATTGGCATCCGCCCCTTCAATCAGCATGGCTTTCGCAAAACTTCCTGACGGAATGTACGGCAGTGATGGTCCCTGTTTTCCCTCATTACGGGTAAACACCTTACGCTGTATCCGGTTAGGCACCGGCACAGACTGGTACGTCACCTGTGGTGGTGGCGTGACACCATTCCCGGGATAAAACGCCGTCGGCGGTGGAACAGCAACGCTGCCCTGCGGCGGGAAGGATACGGGGGTGTTTCCTGGCTGTGGTTCGCCTTCCGGCCCGGGCGGTGAGGCTGGCGTCTGCGGTACAGGCTCACCGGTCGCGGTGACGGGATTTGCCCCCAGGGCTTTTACCTGCTCTGCCAGGGCAGCATTATCCTGTCCCAGCTTTTCAATACGACGCTGGTCATCACCGCGCTGTTTGTTCAGGACATCCAGTTCACGACGGATTTCCTCATACTGCTTCTGCATCTGCGCTGCCGTCACCTGCATCTCTGTGGTGGCATGCTGACGCACCTTGTCATCAAAGGTCGTATCCACCACACCGGTCATATCCGGCACAGGCTCCTGTTCAGCCACCGCCTCACCGTTACCGGACATGTCCACATCAGACAGATACAGTGCACCACCAATCGCGGAGGCTGCACCGACAACCACAATCCCCAGCCACAGGTACTGCTTGCGTTTCACAATGGTATTGATACTGGCCATCAGTTGCCCTCCCCGTCACGGATGACATACACATCCATGCGCGCACCTGCCAGTAACTGGCTGGCAGGCTGGCTGAACATCACGGCACGGGTTCCCGGCTGCCAGAAATCACTTTCCCGGATATTCAGGGCAGACAGCGTTTTATTTTCCACGGCAAAGCGGACCATCTTCAGGTGATTCCCCGTCCATACGGCATCTGCCACTGAAGACAGCCCCGCCGGGGCCTGCAGGGTTTCCTTTGTCACAGGAACCTGATACCAGCCGGCGGGTAATTTTCCGCCACGGACAGCCTGGCTGATGGTCACAAGCAGGGATTCGTAAGGCGTGGACGTTTCCCACGCGCCGGCTTCTTCTCCGGTTCCGCGCAGGTCACTGACCAGCTGAATGGTACGCCCCGCGCCTTCACGGGGAACAGCCTGAATGGAAAGGTTCAGACCACGTTCTGTTTCCAGAATGAACGTAAAGGGCTTTTTGTTGACGGTGGCCACCACCACACCGCCGGAGGCGGTCTGCTCATTATTGGTCAGGGCACCATCCAGACTGTTCACGGCGATAATCCGGTCACCGGGAACGGTAAACAGATTCGGGCTGGTATTGCTGATGGCAATACTGGCCTGACCACCGTTCACCATTGGCACCACGGTGGGGGCCAGCGTACCGTTTGCGGCCATCACGCTGCAGGAAAAAAACAGGCTGCCGAATATTATTGCCGTATTATTTTTTCTCATCGTCTGTTTCCCCGAAATTATCCAGCCAGGTCACCCCGTTTTCCCGCTTCAGAATAAGGATGTAATGTTTGATATCAATAAAAGGTTCGGAGTTACCAATCCATGTTTTCCGAATTCCACGGATTTCCACACGACCATACTGAGGCCAGACACGGACACTGGTCTGGAAAAAAGCAGAATTCACGTTATCTTTTTTAATGAGTTTCGCTTCTTCAGCCAGAATAACTTTCATCTGGTTCTGTGCGCCCGGGCGGATATATTGCAGAAGCGCCTGATGTGAGGCATCGACGATTTCCGGTGAGACATTCAGACGGAGGGCAATAAATGACAGCGCCATCTGCTGCAAATAAGAGGCATCGGCACTGTTCTGTGACACGGCAAAGGGCACATTAAATCCCATTGGCGTCACGGCAGTGCGTTGCTCATTCTGAAGGCGGTAGTTATTCACCCCCTGAATGACGTTAACAGAGAGGCTGAGAACAATAAGCACTGACATAAATATAAAGGCGATGGCCATTACACGACTGGTACTTAAACGGGCACCGTGTTCCATATAACAATCCTGGTATCAGTTCTATTTAATCCACTGCCGGAAACACGAATCGGGAACATTATGAAAAATACCGCGCAGCAGGGCTGTTGGCATATACCAGTAAATCAGGTCACGTAACCAGGAACTGCCTCGCCCTTTTTTCAGTTTTTTAATCCCGAAATAAACCAGAACCGCTGCACCAATACCGAACAGATATTTCGATGTTGTGATACCCCAGCCAACACAGATTGCTGCGGGGATCAGTTCATCCAGTGGCAGGCCAAACCAGCGGCTCTGGTTGGTCAGTGTTTCCGGGAAACGATATTTCTTAAGTTTATTCTCGTCTCCCGACATCGTTTTATTTCCTGTCAGAATCCGGCAACAGACATACCTACTGCAATAAATACAGAGAGTATGGCAAAGCCGACCAGGAACTTGACGTTTTTGGTCATCATGTACATGACCGCACCGACCAGCACCTCAGCCAGAACAACCCATTTAACGATACTGGAGTCCTTACCGAAGGTCGCCTTAACCGTATCGTTACCTTTAGCCATCAGGTCGCCTTTACCAGCAGCCATAGCTAACTCAGGGAACAACATCATCAGAACAGCAACCGGGATCACTGCACGAACCAGGCGAAGCATATTCAGACGAGTGAATTTAGAAAAAAACGATTTCTTTTTGACGGGCGCAGAAGCACCCTGAACACTTAAAACAGTATTCATAAGTTACCTCAATTTCGGATAAATGAATAAAACTAGAGTGTATTAAATGTTATATCTTCCTCTTTATCTGCCTCCCTGAATATCTCCGAGTTATAAAAATCAGGAAACTTGATCAAATGATCAATAACTCTGTCTGCAGCCTCATCTGTTTTACACCATCCACTACGATTTTTTGCTGCAATAAGTAGCTGGTTAGTTTCATCATCCAGACGCATTGTCAGATACTTAACCAGCGACTTACCATAGATATTTCCTGCCCTGTTAAACTTTGGATAGCGGTGAAGATGATCTTTAAGTCTTATTACTGCCTCAAACGATCGACTTCTTCCGCTTCTGTTACTTGCCTCAATTAATAGACTTTCCACATCTACAGGTAATTTTAGTTTTACCATCTTACCTGTTGCAGAACGTGTACCAAATCTTTTCAATAACACCTCCCGCTGTTTATCTTCTGGTTACCACTTATGTTTGCAGAATAATCAGAAAAGGTAAATAGACGGAAAGCCTATATTTTATTAACACTTTATTAACGCATATTTATGATACACATAGCCTTCTCGTATAAATAATGAATAAACTTTTTATTGTAGAGTAAGATGATTAACTCATCTTTATTAGAAACAGAGAAGTAGTCGCATATCAGAGATGCGTGTTTCTTTGATGTGGAGATGGATATGTTTAATATTCTTGCTATAGCATTATGACTGATTCCGGTGCTATATAAGTAAAATACATCATTTACATATGATGATACAGAAGAATCATCACTCATTCTTCTGATTATATTTCTGATATCATCACTGACAATCGTTTTTTGATTATAACTGTCTTTATGACGAACATGAGCAGCATCATAAAATTGCCACAGAATAATATTTCTGTGTCCATTAAGAAATGACTGGACAGATATTGTCCAGAATCTGTTCTGAATAAAAACATCCTCTACAAGATTAAGATGCGTATGCTCATTCCTGTATGCTTCCATCTCTGTGACAGAGATCAATTCATAAAAATCTCTCTGCGACAGAAGCCATTTTTCAGCACTTTGATCTTGTGTAAGAAATGACTCATGAAACAGCGTATTGCAAAAAATAAATTTTCCAGTTTCGTCCCTGATACAGGCTGGATTTGGATAATCCTGAATAACTGCCGTCAGATTTTCCAGCAGATCTATTTGACGAGCATGTTTTTGTTGAATACGATCCATCGGATACATAGGAACCTCCTCACAAAGGATTCTATGGACAGTCGATGCGGGGAGGAGAGAACTCCCTGCATCGGCGATTTTCAAATTCAAATTTTAACGTGGCATTAACCACGTAATTAATATACTAATTATCTTTCGTACTGTCACCTTTTTAAATCATAAAAACTCTGATATTTGAACGAAGTCAAATTTCTTTTATTCATCATCATTTTTTGGAAAAAATCGTTCCATCTCAGATGATACCTTCTCCCTGATATCTTCAACCATATTGGCATATTCAAACTTTGGATTTCCGGAGACATGAGGACTGAGAGACTCAATACCCAAAATTTTCGCTACTGATGATTGTGTTTTTACAACGCATTCAAGAAGCAATTTATTAAACTCAGTCTGATTAAATGCAGACTCTTTACGCTCCATCTGAGCCTCATATACACGAAGCCCCAGTTCAAGAAGCATTGAAGCTGTTGCTGAAAAACTGACATCTTTTTCCCTTGCCCCTTCCTGTCGACGCTTCTCAATAATCGAATTTATTTTTTCATAGGCATCATTGCTGATATACAGGTTCACCTTAGCCATTAGAGATTACCTTTTTTGAACATAAAATAAAGTTAATTTCGGAACACTAAAATTCATAATACAAACAGGGACGCACCGCTAGCAGCGCCCCTAGCGGTATCCTATAAAAAAACACACCGCGCCGCTAGCAGCGCCCCTAATATAAAATGATGTTTTTTATAAAAATAGTCAGTACCACCCCTACAAAGCGGTGTCGGCGCGTTGTTGTAGCCGCGCCGACACCGCTTTTTTAAATATCATAAAGAGAGTAAGAGAAACTAATTTTTCATAACACTCTATTTATAAAGAAAAATCAGCAAAAAATTGTTTTTGCGTGGGGTGTGGTGCTTTTGGTGGTGAGAACCACCAACCTGTTGAGCCTTTTTGTGGAGTGGGTTAAATTATTTACGGATAAAGTCACCAGAGGTGGGAAAATGAAAAAATGGATGTTAGCCATCTGCCTGATGTTTATAAATGAGATCTGCCAGGCCACTGATTGCTTTGATCTTGCAGGCCGGGATTACAAAATAGATCCTGATTTACTGAGAGCAATATCATGGAAAGAATCCCGTTACCGGGTTAATGCCATCGGTATTAATCCGGTAACGGGATATGGCAGCGGACTGATGCAGGTAGATTCCCAGCATTTTAACGAACTGGCCCGCTATGGAATTAAGCCGGAACATCTGACAACAGATCCCTGCATGAACATTTATACCGGTGCTTATTATCTGGCAATAGCCTTTAAAAAATGGGGCGTCTCCTGGGAGGCCGTTGGTGCATACAATGCCGGATTCAGGAAGACCGAACGCCAGAACCAGAGACGTCTTGCCTACGCATCAGAGGTTTACCGGATTTATACCGGGATAAAAAGCAGTAAAGGTATCCGGATTCCGGTCACGAAGAAATCACTTCCGGAAATCAACAGCGTGCAGAACAATTAATCTTACAGACATTGTCAGATACCGGTTATGCCGCAAAAGCGGCATGAAGGCCACACACAAAAATATCATATGAGTGACAATGCTGACTGGCCGAAGCCCCGCGAAGCGGGAACCCATCTTATATATACCCGGTAACTGCGCAGCCTCCTGCCAGACCATTTTTCGCGGGCACAATATTTACAGACAACCGGAAAGCCGGTTGATGGAATTGAGGTATATCAGACGACACAGCGATGCCGAAGAATGATAATATAAGTAAAGCCCCGAAAAATTTTCGGGGCTTTACTTATATTATCATGACTTCCACTTTCTGAACTGTTCGGCAATCACCCATAACGCCTTGTTGATTCTTATATCACCATCAATACCTGTAATGGCTCTTGTCCTGGTATTTTTCCCGGAGGCACTTCGCCCCGATAATCCACCTTTTATCATATTCTCCTGAACCCGCTGCCAGGTTGTCCAGAGATCGTTCTGTTTGTCTTCCCGACGACGGGGAGTAATTATCTGTTCAGGTGTCACTGGCGTTTTATTTTCATCTTCATACCTGACCATCAGTGCAGCTCTGCCAAATAAATGTTGCTCGTCACTGTTAAGATGAATTTCTTTCATCGCCTCCATATTATCAGTGACCTTATCAAAGACACCGAGCACTTCATACGCTCCCTCGATAACCTGCCCGACAATATCACCTTTATGTGGAACGCGGATTTCGCCAAAATTATTTCCGCACACCAGGCCATTTGTGCAGACAAAACGAAAAATTCCGGGGATCATCTGATAACTGGATGAACCATCATGTGAATTAAGCAGGATAATTTCAGGAACTTCCTGTCCGTTAATATGCCCTTCCCTGCGAAGACGTAACATATGTTTACTGTATTCGCGACGTCCCAAATCACGAACCCGACTCTGACAGGCAAAGAATGGCTGGAAACCTTCATCACGTAACTTATTGATGATATTGATTGTTGGAATATACGTATAACGTTCACTCCGGGACTCATGTTTATCACCGGAAAATACCGAAGGCACGAACTGCATTAATTCATCATCCGTTAAAGGACGTTCACGGCGGATGGAATTATACCGACCAAAACGGGAAGCTAATCGCATAACAGCTACTCCTTTATGAAAGAATAAATTTAATAAAAAATTTTTCCGCTTAATATCATCCCCCCCCGATCTCCATTAACAAGATTGCAACAATCAGGAGGGATATTCATCACATCCGGTCAGCAGATCGCCCGGATATCGAGGCCGGCACGCTTAATCTGACGCAGGAACTGTTTGAAGTGATCGGCTTCCGCAATGTTGATATGGCGGAACTGCTTATCCACACCCTGACTGAGCGCGTAGCTATAACTGAAGGCCATCTTTTCCGGGTGGCTTTTGCGATATTTTTTCAGCTCAGTCAGGCTGCTGAATTCCAGGACGTCCCACTCTTCCCCGGTGTTTTTTTTCTTCCCGGCAACAAGAAGCGTGTACGACGCGGTGTTAACGTGGATATTTCGGGTACTCATCCTGCTTTCTCCTCTCTCTGGTTTTCAGCCCCCATCATCTGTTGAGTTTCGGGACCCGCCGCAACGACGTGAAGCGCGGTTTGCGAAACGGCGTTGCGCCTTACATCCCGGCGGCCTTTTGCCGGGATGCCAGGAGCGCAGGCCACGGCGCGACAGAGGCGGCGCGACCGGAACGGTCGCTGCAAGCCCGGGGTTTTCACGCATCGGACCGTAGCGACAGCCCGAAACCGCGCCAGCGGGTTCGGCGGAGACTGGCAGGGGCGCCAGCAGCTGCCAGTCGGAGTCGGGCCTGACGACCGGATGCCGCCAGGCAGCCGGGAGCCGAAGGTGCGCCCGGCAGACAGGACAACACTGCAGTAGTCAGAATCAGAGCAGGAAGAAAAAGAGAATAATCACAGGGAAGGTGATGTGATTTCTGACAGGCCATAACCAGAGAAGGCGGGGGAAAAGAACGGGCGCCGCAGGCGCACGTTCATCCCCGTTCCTGAAGGGAAACGACCTTCCTGAAGTCAGGTTGTTCATGCCCGTACAACATCAGCAAGGAGAAAGGGGCTACCGGCGAACCAGCAGCCCCTTTATAAAGGCGCTTCAGTAGTCAGACCAGCATCAGTCCTGAAAAGGCGGGCCTGCGCCCGCCTCCAGGTTGCTACTTACCGGATTCGTAAGCCATGAAAGCCGCCACCTCCCTGTGTCCGTCTCTGTAACGAATCTCGCACAGCGATTTTCGTGTCAGATAAGTGAATATCAACAGTGTGAGACACACGATCAACACACACCAGACAAGGGAACTTCGTGGTAGTTTCATGGCCTTCTTCTCCTTGCGCAAAGCGCGGTAAGAGGCTATCCTGATGTGGACTAGACATAGGGATGCCTCGTGGTGGTTAATGAAAATTAACTTACTACGGGGCTATCTTCTTTCTGCCACACAACACGACAACAAACCACCTTCACGTCATGAGGCAGAAAGCCTCAAGCGCCGGGCACATCATAGCCCATATACCTGCACGCTGACCACACTCACTTTCCCTGAAAATAATCCGCTCATTCAGACCGTTCACGGGAAATCCGTGTGATTGTTGCCGCATCACGCTGCCTCCCGGAGTTTGTTCGGCACCATCCACCGCTCCATCTCACGGACAGCGTGACCGGCCTCTCTTGCTGCAAGACTGGCTTCCGCAATAACCTGCCAGAACGGCATATCCTGCCACTGCCAGCGTTCCATTCCGGCCAGTGACGGAAAACGCTCGCCCCACTGCCAGAACAGGGTTTCCAGGTCATGCTCTGCCACCCGGTCACTCCAGCGTGCATGCCAGCTTCCGACTGTTTCCGGTGAATGGAACGCCAGTTCGATTTCAGCCTGGGCGACCAGCGCCTGGTACGCACGGGCTTTCTGCTCTGCCTCCCGTGCCTGCTGGCGGCTGTACTTCTGCATGACCAGCGCGGATTTATGGCGACTGCGTTCCCTGACACGAAACCGCACCGACGGGAACAACCGCTCTGCTGCATCACCGGGAAGGGGAAGGAGGCAGACCTCGCCCTGTGTTTCAATCAGCACATCGATGGCATACAGCCACTGAAGACGGTTGCCGTGCAGTTCTTCTGCGGTCAGGGACGGCATGAAAAATCGCAGGTCAGACAGCGATATCCTGCGGCTTCCGTTCAGACAGCGGAAAAACGCCCCCGCATACGGATATTCAGCCAGCGTGTTACCCTGATGGCGGCGTTTTTCGGTCTCCGCCACCGCCCGCCATGCGGCCTGTTGCTCTGTGCTGAGAGGAACCAGTGCCTGTGAACGTGCGCTCATGCCTGACCTCCTTCCGCCATCAGGATATGGATGATGTCACTGACGCTGTACCCCTGCGCCTCCAGTGACGCCGCCAGTGCCAGTGAATGGCTGACGGCTTCCGGTGCAAACCGCCGCTGTACCTGAACCACCGCAAACGGCTCACCACCGGCATTCACCAGAACCAGCACCCAGACCTGAGAGACATCGCCCGGTGAACATAACGCCAGGTGAAAACGTTCGTGGGCAGGCGTGAAACGGACCTGGACGGGGAAAAATCCGCCAAACTCGCTGCCGTACTCGCCGTTCATCGTCCAGTTGTCCGGCGCATCCAGCTCCCGCATCACGGCGTGTGTCAGCTCACGGCGTTCATCACTTCCGGCAGCCCGGATATCTTCATATTCCTGTGTGTTCATGGTCTGTAATACATTCAGGGTCAGTTCAGTTTTCATCACGGTATCTCCCTTGCTGCCGCCCCGTCTCCGGCGGGGCGGTGTGGTTGTTCATCAGGCGGCATCAGCCAGGTTATCGGTGCGTTCAGTGGCATCCGTCTGTGGGCGTGGTGCACACATCCAGCCAGGCACCCAGCGGTTGTCTTTCATGTGGAACTCTGCATGTTCAGCCGCATCGCCTTTCTTCATCTTCTCCGCGTCCCGTGCGGCACCGGATAGTCCTGCCTCATTCAGGGCTGCGATAATCTGCGGCTTTTTCAGGTGTCCGAAAAAGTTTGCTTTTGTCGGCTGCCACCAGTCGCGCATGTGGAATCCGATAGCGCTCTCCAGCGAGTCAAGCGGACTGCGTGACGTGTGACCACACTCACGGGTCTGGACACCGTTAAGGCTGCATGCGGTGCAGAAACTGAGCAGGGATAACAGCACCTCCTGACTGAGTGACAGGAATGTCGTCATGTCCCGTGACCATCCCTCCGGTAACAGGGCAGCAAGACGGGCTTTTTCTGCCATCAGCGCCATGAATGCGGCACCTTCCTTCCCCGATGGCGCATCGCTGGTCAGCGAATAATGTTCACATTCCAGGCTGATTTGTGCTGGTTTACTGTACGCTCCGCTGCCAAACACATTCAGGCAGAGCGTCCATGCCAGCAGTGCCAGAGATTTGTCCGGTTGCTGCATGAGTACCGCCTGGACTGCCAGCGTGCGTTCGGAAGACATTTTCGTCAGCAGTGGCAGACTGATTTCCTCCACTGATGCTTTCTCCTGCACCTGTTCCGTGCGGTCAGCGTCGTCAGCCACATCATCCTCACTGCGTAACTGCACACCACGCTGGACACATACGTTTCCATAACGCCAGGACACCACCACGCCACTTCCGGCACGCATCTCCGGCGTCCACGCCCTGACCTTCGCCATGCAGTCAATCAGCTTCATTTCTGCTTCCAGCAGGTCGGATTCCTCACACTGGTTTTCCAGCGCGTCGTAACGTGCCATCAGTTCGTTCAGGTGTTCTTCTTCCGCCTCCGTCAGCACCGCTTCCGGCTCCGGCAGGTTGCGGTATGCCCGGGCATCTTCACGGCATTCACCGACAGGCTCCATGCGTCCGGCGCACCATCCCCAGCCCTCGGCTTCCCGAAGGAACTCTGCGACAGCCTGGAGTTTTTCCAGCAGGGCAGCATCGAGCGCCACGCGGTCGACATAACCGTCCCCGTCATCGCTGAACAAATCGGTGCGCAGTTCGTCTGGCGAGAAGGCATCAGCCCCCACGAAGCGGAATTTACTGTTCCCCGCCACCGCCACTTCACTTTCGGTCACCAGACGACGAATGGTCTGTACTTCCGGTTTACCGCCCCATCCCGACTGACAGGCGGCTTCAAACACCTGCACCTGACGCGCGGTGTCGTTCTCCAGCGCCAGCGCCTGACAGTGTTCGGTGGTGATGCGGTCTTCTGCCAGCGCATCGAGGATGACAGGCGCAAGGTCAGCCAGTTTCAGCATTCGCTGAACGTGGCGGGGTGAATAGCCCAGCAAATCACCGATGTGTGCAGGTGTTTTGCCTTCCTGCGCCATTGCGCGGAATCCGGCAATCTGTTCGGCAGGGTGCATATCCCGACGATGACCGTTCTCGGTCATCGATGCGGCAGTCGCCAGTTCCTGCGGAATAATTTTCACGCGGACAGGCCAGTCAGCCGGAATGATTCCACGCTCTGCCAGCATGTTGAGTGCTGCCAGTCTGCGACCACCTGCGGCGACACCGTAGCGCTCACCAGGCAGGGTATGCACGACCAGATTCTGCAGCAGTCCGACGCCCTGAATGGACCCTGCCAGTTCGCTGACGGACTCCGCAGAATACGGCACCGTGCGCACATTCAGCGGTGATTTAATCAGTGAGGCCAGCGGCACGCTCACTTCCTCCGTCTGCGCCAGCAGGGCAGACAGGACTGTTTCCTGCGTTTTTGCATATTTACGGCTTGCTTTGCGGGTGGTTTCTGGTTCACACTTCGTTACAGGCATAATCATCCCCTTATAATTGCTTATGTCCTGCCGGACGTTCGCGCGTCCGGCACCTCTCTTACTTAAGAATCCCGAAATCCCTGATGGCATGATTCATCCAGTACCCGGCACCGTCCTCAAAATTCCAGGTACGCCAGACCAGGGCACCGTTATTGCGGACAACCAGGCGAAAATGTTCCCCGTGGTCATCCTCGATAAAGACGTTCCGGTACTGTGCGGCAACGGCTTCCGCCTGTTCGCGGGTAAAGGAGCCGTCCGGCAGCCCCTGAAGTATTCTGAAATATTCGCTCATCCTCATATCTCCGGTGATGCCCCGCGCAGGGCGGGGCGGTTATCACAGTCAGGCCAGTCAGAACGGGATATCGTCTGAAAACCCGTAATCCTCCCCCTCCGGCGGTTGCGGCTGAGGCTCGGGCTGCGCGGCCTTACGTCCACGGCCTTTCGTTTTCGCGCCTCCTTTTTTCGGTTCCGGCTGTGATTCCGGCTGAGGCTGACCGCTGAACTGTTGCGCCTCTTCCGGCTGAGTCTGAGTACCTGCGGCACGTCCCAGCATCTGCATGGTGCCCGTGGTCTTAACAAGAATTTCGGTGACGTAACGGGTGATACCGTTATCCTCCCAGCTACGGGTGCGAAGCTGACCTTCGATGTAGACCTGCGCGCCCTTGCGCAGATACTCACCAGCCACTTCCGCGAGCTTGCCGAACAGCACCACGCGATGCCATTCTGTCTGCTCCCGTATCTCCCCCGTCTGTTTGTCGCGCCAGCTTTCTGACGTGGCCACCTGCAGGTTTGCCACTGCGCCCCCGTTTGGGATGTAACGGACTTCCGGATCTTTTCCCAGACGGTAGGGTAGGGTACGTGTGGTCTTTCAAGATAAATGGCGAATATGTCCTGCTTATCTTGAGTTAGATCACCGTTACCCCCCCTCCGAACCGTACGTGCACCTTTCAATGCATACGGCTCTCCATTGCTAGCTTATTGGGGATAAACTCATTTAGCAGAATCCCCACTTGAGACAGGTGGTTGCAGGAGTATTCTTCCCTTTTCCTGTCTCAGATCGGGTAGTTTTCCGCTATGTAACTTGTCGTGGCAACTTGCGCACAAAATCATCGTTTTCCGGCGGCGTGCGATCATCATTAGTTGCCACAGGCTGGGTTTATATCCGGCCTTACGACCTTTCTTCAGGTCTTTTAGCTTTCTGACATGATGTACTTCGCAGCGCCCAGTCTTCGCACAATACTCGCAGATCCTTGCCCCTAATCGACGCATGATCTCTGTTGTGCGGGTTGTGATATGTGCGGTTCTCGGTTCCGTATCGACAATCGTTGTTCGGTTGCGATTGACATGTTTGAGTTTGAAAACCTCAATCTTTCGGGATCCATTTTTGGCCTGAACGGTAATAGCCAGATCTCCATTATTTTGCCGTAGCGATTTGGCGACTTTATTCACTGAACTACGTCGTTTATTCGCTAGGGTCTTAAAAAGGCTTATTTGCCATATGAAATATAATTTTGATAATTTATATTTCATGTCCAGCGCCAGACTGTAGTAGTTCGCCAATCCGCGCATTTCCGCGTTGAAAGTCAGAACAATTTCAGCTTCACTGAGATTTTGTAGACTTGAACGATGTACAGCCTTCACATTCTCATAACAGCCATATTTCTTTTGGTGACAAAATTTAGCGGCTATATTGTCAGGAACGAAGAGCTGCACAATTCCTGTGGTGGATCTCCGGAGAGCATGCCGCCCTTGCATTTTCTGCTTCAGCAATTTCTTTGCATCTGCCTGTCTGATTTCATAGCCTAAAAAATTAACTCCTTCTGAGATATGGCGGATCCTGGTCTTTGCTTCATTAACTTCCAATCCCAGTGAAGTAGTAATAAAGTTTCTGACCTGTCTTGATATATGTTCAGCATCTTTCTTCGAGCCGATGACACCAATTACGAAGTCATCAGCATATCGAACATAGTACATACGCCTGAAGTTTGGATCGTTCATGACCTGAGATGGTATAGAACGTTTTTCTTCAAGCAGTCGTTCAATTTCTTTCTTTATGGCTTCTTTTTCTGATTCAGAATCAGTTGCCATACCGTCTACTTTCTTTCGTAGTTTATGAATCTTATGGGCCAGCCTGTTCATATCTGGATTCGCTCTTCGTTTTGTACCGCTTGTATATGCAGGAATTAAGTTCTGTTCTACAAAACGGTCCAGTTTGTCGAGGTATATATTTGCCAGTAAGGGAGAAATTATCCCACCTTGTGGCGTGCCAGAATATGAGCGATGGTATTTCCAATTGTCCACATATCCTGCCTTCAGCCACTGTTCGATTAATTTCAGGAAATTCTTATCCTTAATTTTCTCTGCCAGTGTATTCAGCAATAGTTTGTGGGGGATATTGTCAAAGAAACCTTTGATATCAACATCCACGATCCATTTAACTCCGTTCCAGACTGGACGAATAGATCTGAGCGCAGTTTCACACGAACGTTTTGGTCTGAATCCATGAGAGTGTTCAGAGAATACTGGTTCATAAACCCTTTCCAGAATAATTCTTGCTACTTCTTGCGCCAGTTTATCGTCTCCACCTGGAATCCCCAGCGGTCTGGTTTTTCCGTCCTTTTTTGGGATCTGAACTCTGCGTACAGGTTTCGCTACGTATTCTCTACTCCGCAATGTTTTTGCCAGCTTCTCTGCTCTTTCGATAGAGAAGCCATCAATGGTATCTGTTGATACACCTTGAGTCAGTGCACCTGCATTGGCCCGTATATTCACGTAGGCTTGCAGCCACAGTCCGGGCTCACACGCAATTTTGTATAGATTACGTACTGGATACCCTTTTTTTGAAGCATCCTCAATTCCATCTAATCTTTTCTCAAGTTCATCAGGCAGCATTGGCTAACCCTCCTCTTAGAGATTGATGTATCTAACAACTGTCTCCCTTCCCCGCAGCACTGTGAGGCTTTCATCTCCCTTCCGGTTGATTTATACCTTTGCTGCTTCCGTATAATGCGGACTGCCGTAGCCCATTACAGGCCGACCTTGAGTACTATGGAGACTCCGCTACCATGCTGGGTATAAATCCAGTTTAGGTAGTCCCGTAGTTTCACGGTGTGGAGATGCGATGTACTTAGGATGTCTTTCGATCGTTTAACTATTTCATCAATAGCTGGCCCGTTAGAGTGGTCACAATCAACGTAGGGCGGATTTCTTGTGCTATTACGGGAATAACGCTTCAATCGTTCTGCGTTATTGGTTTCCTGTTTCCCACATAGATCTCGACTTCAACAAACCCAGTTTATCCATATACATCTTGCATTGAGTGGTGATACTTATAACGATTTCCGTATTCACCACCCTTTTCTGTGGATGCTATGTTCACCTCTCCTTTTCAGGATCTCCGAGCCTGTTACCAAGCGAGGCTAACCACAGTATGCAATGGCTATACCACTAAGCCATGTTGCTTTTCATGCAACACTCCATAAAACACCGCGCTTCAACGGCGCACACCGACAAGAATGACCTTGTTAATGCCACGAACTGCCATGATGTGTCTCCTTCTGTTGATGTTTTCAGCCCCCATCATCTGTTGAGTTTCGGGAGCCGCGGTTTTGACGTTTTGCGGGGACCTGCTCTTTGTTCCCTCCGGTATTCACCATCACCTGTTTGAGAACCTTCGCCGCATGGGGCATCACTGCCACGGCCTGACGCACCTGTCCTGGGCAGAACGCAAAATTTTTTACCGGGTTTTGGGTAAAAAATTTTGTGGGCTGTTCATTTACCCTGGACAGTCAGTGCGGCAGGTTGTGGCTGTCTATGCCCCCGGCGACAGGGACTCATACGGGTGTGTGGCACCCGGCAGGCAATGAGCAGGGACCCGCCGCAACGACGGAGAGCGCGTGCGCGAAACGGCGTTGCCCCTCACATCCCGGCGGCCTTTTGCCGGGATGCCGGGAGCGCAGGCCACGGCGCGACAGAGGCGGCGCGACCGGAACGGTCGCTGCAAGCCCGGGGTTTTCACGCATCGGACCGTAGCGACAGCCCGAAACCGCGCCAGCGGGTTCGGCGGAGACTGGCAGGTGCGCCAGCAGCTGCCTGTCGGAGTCGGGCCTGACGACCGGATGCCGCCAGGCAGCCGGGAGCCGAAGGTGCGCCCGGCAGACAGGACAACACTGCAGTAGTCAGAATCAGAGCAGCAGGAAAAAGAAGAACAGTAGCAGTAGCAGTAGCAGTAGCAGTAGCAGTAGCAGGAACAACAACATCAGTAACAGACAAATGACAGGCATGAAGAAACAGAAGCCCCCATCAGAACGTCCGCGTAATGAAAGGGGCGGCGCGTGAGCGCGGCCCCTTTCAGCGCCACCGGCGCGCGGTCTTTTCCCGGCGCGGGCAGACGGGCATTTATCCTCCCGCCTGCCCGGCGTCTTCAGGCACGCAGACGAATAATCATCGTCGGGACATCGGTATAAGCAAACGTGCCGCGCGGCAGCTCCTCGCGGACGTCAGAAAACGGTAACAGCTTCTCCTGCTGGCGTGGTCCGTTGAGACAGACGGCGACCAGCACGCCACCCGGACGCAACAGGGAAAAGGCCCGCAGGATATGCCGGATATCCTGCCCGTGGCTGAACGGCGGATTCATGATAACCCGGCTGTAATACTGCGCCGGCTGCCATTCCATGAAGTCGCCACACTGAACCCTGACACCGTTAAAATTTTCCCGCAGATACCGGACCAGCCCGCTGTTGATTTCCACCGCATCACACATGGCCCCCGGCGCGGTATCCCGAATCGCCCGCAGTATGGCCCCGGTGCCGGCAGAGGGTTCCAGAATGTGATCACGGTTGCTGATCTCCGCCAGCATCACCAGGCGATCACAGACCGGGGCAGGAGTCACAAAAAGCTGAGATTCAGCCCGGATTTCAGCAACCGGCGCGGCGTTATCCAGCCTTGCGCGCATCAGCCGGATACGTTCTCTTAACTGACTGTGCATGTCATTATCTCCGTCATCCCCCGGGGATTTCCCGGGGGGATATACCTTATTTCTGTGGGATTTCCGTAATTTTCATGTCGGTGATATACACATTCACCAGACGGAAATTATTGTCCATTGTGCGGCGGTAGCGGTATGCCCCGTGGTCTTCTGCTTCTGCCACACTGCGCACGGCCTTACAGTCCCGGGGCAGGGCGGCCCACTGTGCCTTTGTCATTTCCCGGAAACCTTCCCCCGGATAGTTGACTACCGGCGGACGCTTCGCGGCCTGGCTGGCGATGGCAGCCTCTTCTGCCGATGGTGCTTTGTAGTCCGTGATGCGATCGGGCGTCACTTTCATCGTGCCGCTGTACCCGAGAAAACTGTAATTCGGCGTTGTGACTGAACTCACCGCCCCGTTGCTTTTGTTCACGCGGATGATGGTCAGCCACTCGCCCCGGCTGAAAACCTGTCCGCCCGGCTCAAAATCCTGTGTCCGGGTAACCACGCCGCCGCTTTCGTCCAGCATGGCACGCTCATAGATCAGGCGGTTCTGATAGTGGTTAACCCAGCGTTGCTGATGCTGAATCTGCCGTTCATGACAGCGGATCGCAATTTCGCGGGCCTGCTCCGTGGTGATGATGTCATCATCCAGGGCCGACCATAACGACCGGCTCCCTTCATACTGGCTTTTTTCTGCCGGGCGCGGATACGTATCCAGCGGGAAACAGGCGCTGATATGGTCATGACTGCTGATGAGTTTTGCCATATTCAGATCCAGCGATTCAGCCCGCCACATCGTCAGATATTTCTGCGACTGCGCGATGGTCTTTTCAGCCTTGCGCAAATCAGCTTCGATTTTTTTGATACGACGCCAGCGAACGTCCGGACGTTCTTTATACTTCGCGTGAAGCAGTGCCGACCGCGCCCGCTCCTCCCAGTATTCCGCACGTTCAAAGAGCATCACGGCTCGTTTCATGCCGTTTTCAATACGCTGCGCATCACGACGGGCGCGGCGTTCGCTGTGATGCCCCACAAGAATGGGCTGACCGGGCGGGATCATCGCGGCCAGTCTTTCCACTTCATCAAGTGCCTGTGCGGATTCACTGGCCCGCTTTCCGCTGTATCCGGTAAACCGCTCCGCCCGTGCTTCCTGACGTTCAGCGAGCGTGCTGTCTTCATCCTCAATCTCTCCGGCAAGTGAGAGGAGCACGTCTTCCCGGCCCGGTGTCCAGGCCGGTGCCACAAACAGCGCCTGTCTGGGTGCCCAGCGGAAACCGGCATCATGCACTTTTTTATACGTTTCCTGGTCAAGACGTGACGCGGCATACAGGCGCAGTTTGTTGTCATCCGGTGAGTAGGTCGCGCGGTACATCTGCACAGGGCTGGCGGCTTCCGGGGCGGTCATGGTGATTGCTGCTAATGTCATAAAATGTTCTCCTTCCGTCTGTTGCCGCCCCTCGCGGGGCGGCTCACCTCATCAGTTAAAAGCGCGTTTCAGTTCGAGTGTGCGGAGCACCTGCCCGAAGGCCGTGTTTTTCATGGCGGGGATGTGTACACCACGCCCCCGGTGAAAACTCCGGGCAATGTGTCGCCCGAAGGCTTTCAGCACGGGGTCAATTTCCGGCGCGGGGATGTCTTCGCGTCTGAAACGGGGATGACGGCGGGGCTTTACAGCCGCTGCGGAAGGTGAAACAATACTTACTGTCATAAATGAAACTCCTTATGACAAATTGGTTAATAATGCCGTCAAAATTGGTTGCGCAATTCTTACGGCGTGGATTAAGCAGGTCCCTGACCTGCTTTTTTCATATCTGCGTCTGACGTTCTCCGGTGTTTTCCTCCTTCTGTTCCTGCGTTCTCATTACCTGCCAGCCGGATGACTGACAGAACAAATAAATGCATATTGCCGGAGCCTGAAATAAATCCTGATTTTTAAAGAACATCACCCGTTGAGTTTCGGGAGCCGCGGTTTTGACGTTTCGCGGGAACCTGCTGCTGTATTCCCTGTGGTATGAACTTCACCCGTTTGAGAACCTTCGCCGCAAGGGGCATCACTGCCACGGCCTGACGCACCTGTCCTGGGCAGAACGCAAAATTTTTTACCGGGTTTTGGGTAAAAAATTTTGTGGGCTGTTCATTTACCCTGGACAGTCAGTGCGGCAGGTTGTGGCTGTCTATGCCCCCGGCGACAGGGACTCATACGGGTGTGTGGCACCCGGCAGGCAATGAGCAGGGACCCGCCGCAACGACGGAGAGCGCGTGCGCGAAACGGCGTTGCCCCTCACATCCCGGCGGCCTTTTGCCGGGATGCCGGGAGCGCAGGCCACGGCGCGACAGAGGCGGCGCGACCGGAACGGTCGCTGCAAGCCAGGGGTTTTCACGCATCGGACCGTAGCGGCAGCCCGAAACCGCGCCAGCGGGTTCGGCGGAGACTGGCAGGTGCGCCAGCAGCTGCCTGTCGGAGTCGGGCCTGACGACCGGATGCCGCCAGGCAGCCGGGAGCCGAAGGTGCGCCCGGCAGACAGAACAACGCTGCAGTAGTCAGAATCAGAGCAGCAGATAAAGGAACAACAACATCAGGAACAGTTCCATAACATAAGAAAGAAACACTCCTGAGTCAGACACATCACAGACGGGAAGGGTAACGGGCGACGCGCCAGCGTGGCCCGCTTCCCTTCCGGCAGGCGCCAGCCTGCCAGGGATTTTCGCGCGGGCTGACAGGCGGCCTCCACCGCCTGCCCTGTATCACCTGTTTCTGCAGCCCTGAAGGATATAGTGACCACCGAGGAAAACCGCCTGCTGATTCACCACAAAATCGCAGATTTCATCAACAATCTGCGCAGTGGTGAGCGGTTTCTGCCCCATTTCACGACGCCGCGCATTAATCACGGCTTTGTAATTGCGCAGAATTTCGCGGGTTTCTGTGCTGATATTCATGACATGTGCTCCCCGTCCAGCGCCTGTAACACAACGTCCATCGCTTCGCGTTCTTCCCTGACGAATGCGTCACCGTCGCCCCCGTTCTCACTCCCGACGGCATACAGGCGCTTCATTTCACTGCCTGCCAGCGCCATCACTTTTTCCAGCATCACCGCCGGGACTGTCACCTGACGGCTGACGCGCTTTTCTTCCATCAGTTCACGAACAACGTCGTGAACAACGCTGACATCCGCACCATGCTCAAAGGCATCGTCCAGCCGCTGCATGACGGTTTCCAGCTCATCGTCTGGCAGGTTCCAGTCCTGGGCTATGTGACGCACATCCCCACGGGTCAGCACCACGGCAAAAACGCATTCACTGTCCGGCACGTCTGTATCCAGCACTTCGCGGATAATTTCTTTAACAGTACAGTACATTTTCTCGTCTCCTTTACAGGGGCGGCATTGCCGCCCCGTCCGTTAATCAGTCCAGAGCCGCGTAAATCGCGTTGCATTCAGGGTGAAATTCGATGTGACGCCACAACTGCGCATCGCGCATCCGGTAAAGCTGGGTCAGTCCTGCATCACCGCTGTCGTGGTACAGCCACAACTGGCGGTTAATCACAAGGGAAGTCAGAATGATGCCGCAGGCATCAGCACTCACGGTACGGTCAAACCAGTTTGCACCGTTCACCATGTGGAAACGGTCGCCATCCGGCATCATGTAACCGCCACCGTCCGGCAGGCGGATGAAGTGCCAGAATCCGCCTTCATATTCCGGCATCATTTTTTTCGCCAGCGCGTACACAGATGCCTCGGCATACAGAAAATCCAGGCCAAACAGGTAAGGCAGAAAGAAGAGGCGGTCGCATTCTTCAACATTCAGAGTGACAGGTTTCGCATATTGCATGATGTTTTCCTCCGTTGTTCACATATTCCGCGACACCGGGCGGTGCCGTGCCTCCATAAAAGCCGGGCGAACAGGCGGGGATGCAGGGGCGCAAGGGAAGCCGCAGCCTGACGCACACGGCTGACGGGAGTTGCAGGGTGAGGCCGCGAAACCTGAGCGGGCGAACGACCGGAAAATCACGGCAGACGGGAAGGAGGGACCGGGTGACCGTAGCGGCGAAGCGTACCCTTGCATCAACGCCAGCCCGGCTAAGATGGAGGCACGGCACAGCCCGCACACGACGCTGAGGCCACATAACTGAAAAACCACAAGGCCATGCCCTGCATGGCCGGGTAAAGCGGAGCCGGCGGCGACTTCCTTTGTGCTCTTTCCGGTGACCGGCAGGAAAAAGGCGGGGATTTTCCCCGCCATCGTCATCATTTCCGGATTTTTGCCAGGGCATCCGCCATGCTGCGAATTTCAGCCCGGGCTTCCCGGACCACCTCCCGCAGAACACCACGGTCAAACCACCGGCGGGGCGGTTCATCCGGTATACGCAGCACATCGCAGGCCAGCCCACTGGACAGGATATGCTCCACACACTCACTGACCAGATACTTTTCCACCGACGAAAAACGTGCTCCCCGGTTCAGGATGGCATCGAGCACCACGGGCAGGTTTTCGTCGTCTTCATCGAGCCAGCAGGGGTGATCGCTTTCCTTCACCACCAGGCGAAAGCGGCGCGTCTGGCGGGTCAGCAACGTCTGACCGGTTGTGGTCAGCGCCGCCCTGATACGCTGCGCATCTTCTGCCACCCGGCAACTGACACTGCGTACCGCATCGCGCACTGCATCAAGAACTGCCCTGATTTCGTCTTCGGTCAGCCATTCTCCGGCATACGGGAAAAACACCTGTGTTCCGTCTGCCGGAAGTACCGGCAGCGACTGCCACTGACTGCCGGACAGTACCAGTTCCGCCCCGGTTCCGGTCAGTTTCTGAATGGCGGAGGCCAGGAGCGGCGGCAGTACGCCGCCGTGACGGTTGATGAGTAACGTCGCCAGCCGGGGCGCATCCAGCAGAACATAAATGCTGATCCAGCCCGGATACTTCGGGTTCCGCTGGTCAACATCCGTCTCTTCCGGCCAGCCCTGCGCCAGCAGCAGGTTGCGGGCGTGACGACAAATCAGTGCGTTCAGCGTTGTGTTTTCGTTCATGATTAATCGTTCTCCCTGAATCGCCGCCCGGAGGCGGCGATAACATCAGTCGTTTTCGTGTCTGTTGTTTTTCAGCAGGGTGCGGGCCTGATTAATCACCGCCTGACGGCGGGTGACGCATTCCGGGACGGCGAGGCCATGATCCCGGGCGGCCCATTCACGTTTCCACAATGCCTGTTCAGCGGTCTGAATCAGGGACGCCAGCAGTTCAGCAGGGACGGTCACCTGGCGGTTTTCGCTCACGTTATTGATGATCTCCATCGCCACGCCGGAAGAAATACCGGATTCAGTCCGCTGGTCTTCCGGGATGTCCTCCAGGCGCGCCAGGACGGTTCTGATTTCATGATCGGACAGGGAAATATCCATTCCGTCAGCGAGGGCCTGAATCTCTTCCGGGGACCAGATAAGCAGCATCAGCGGCATGTCTCCCGGATACTTTACTGCCAGCTCCCGGCATAGCGTTTCGCATGTTCCGTACATTCTCGTCTCCTTCTCAATCTTTAAAGCACGCATCCAGTTCCAGAATTTCGGTATATGCCTCCATCAGGAGGCGGTTTGCGCGAAACAGCGTCTGACGCACCAGACGTTCCGGCAGGGTGTCGGCATTAAAGCTGTACCGCTGCTCCATCTCATTCATGGTTGTACGCAGGTCGCACATGGCATTGGCCACCTCCGCCACTTCGGCGCGAAGTTTTTCGTGTCCGGCATAGTTCATTTACGCAGCCTCCGGCATAAACCAGTCATCATTCGCGGCCCCCTGCTGCATGGCTCGTTGTACGGCGGCAAGGCGTTGCTGCCCGGCACGGTGATACTGCTCAAGCAGCTCGATACCGATATACCGGCGTCCGGACTGGAGGGCGGCCACGCAGGTTGAGCCGCTGCCTGCAAACGGGTCTTATGTTGTGATGATCGTTATGTTGCGTATATCTTTTTAGGAGTTTTTAATTGTGTGAATGAGAAAGATGAAGACAACATAACGAACGGTGAGTATTGAATTGAAGGGAGATGTTGTCTCTGACGTAGAGAACGTTCAAAATCAATCAACACGCATGCATCTTTCTCTGAATATCTGGCTCATCTGTGTTCCTGCCCTGCGGAGTTCATGCATTTCATTATTGAAATTAAATCCACCTTCTGATGGGGCACTCCGATGTTCAGCAGGGACCTTACTGGTGCGCATGCTCGTTAATATGGAGTGTTGTAGCATGACTTTCTCCATTATTTGTGCTTCATCAGGCAGAAGATATGGAAGCAACTTAAACACCTGATGTTCCAGATTTTTCTGTTCTTCTTTAATTTTTTCATCAGGAACCCTCTTTTCTGGCATTTGTTCACCGTATATAAGATCTTCCAGAGTAACTACATTGGGATACCCGCGGTCCGCCCGAAACATAATCTCAGTTGCCAAAGATGCACTTTCCTGGAGTTTTGTACAGTGTAGTTCAGTCGCTTGTCGTCTGGCATCCGCATGTAGATTGTCTTCAGCCTCTTGTTTTTTTACATCCAGCATAAAGAACTCGGACAGAACGTTACCAAGACCAGTAGCAAAAGTAATCAAGAGGGTAAATATCATTCCCTGAAAAAGTTTTTCTTTGGAAAAATTCTCGTTCATGTTAACTATTCCTTCGTCTGTTTTTTATCGTGTTGACTATAGTTTACCCACAATTAACTGGAATATATCAAATTTGTTTTATACTATACCCAGAGCTAATTTATGAATGCATAACATGTCAAATAATAATTATTCATGAGTATTCTTAGAATAAGAACAGAAGATATTCCCTGTATATACAGTTTGAAAATTTTATATTGATTTGAGAAAAGCCATTATATCATTCTGTTTTTTCCATGGTTTCAATACTTTCTCCTTCTGCTCCGGTTCACACATCTTGAGTGCCTGTGCTTTCATTTCAATATCAACTTCTGCGTATATTAGTGTTGTAGACAATGAAACGTGTCCCAACCATGCTCTGATAGTATTAATGTCCACACCTGCTCGAAGCAGATGAGTGGCTGTTGTGTGGCGTATAGTATGCGGACTCACTCGCTTACTGATTAATGATGGAAGTGAACGTGCAGCAAGAGCTGCGTTACGTACAACAATGTCATGGATACCAAAGCGTGTCAGCGGATTATGTTCTCGATTAATAAAAACCGCTTCATCTGGTTGGCGATCTCCGATTAATAATCGTAGAAGTCGTGCAGTCTCCGGCCAGATAGGGCAATGCCGACGCTTATTACCCTTTCCGTGTAACACAACTGATGAGCTTTCACGTCTGTCAAATCGGTTTAGAGTTAAATCACCGATTTTGACATGTGCAACTTCATCTGCACGAGCCCCAGTGTTATAAAGGAACAATAAAATGGTATGATCTCTTCTCCCCTGAATGGTCGTGATATCAGGTGCCGCCAACAAAGCATCCATTTCATCCTTTTCCAGATAGTTCATTATAGGTGCACTACTTTTCCGCTGTGGGATACTTTTTAAGCTACCATACCATTCTGTGTATTCCGGTGCCTTTATAGCTATATAACGGGCCAAAGAACGTATTCCCGCAAGGCGTTGATTTCGTGTTGTCGCACTGCAATGCCTATGATCGCCAAGATTACATAGAAAACCACGTACGCAGCTTTCTGAAAGATCTTCGACAGTTAGTTTATCTATTTCTTTTCCCACTGTAGACGATATGAAGGGAAGTAACAAACGGAGCATATCTCGGTAGCTTTTCTGTGTGTTATGGGAAAAATTTCGTTCGCTAATCAAATATTCCAGCAGAAAACGCCGAACCCATGTACTTAACAACTGATTATTACTCATATTTTCCTCCAAAAGCATAAGCTTCAAAGCGAAGGCTGGCCTCATCAAGCAACTGTGGGGTCATGCTTAAATAGACTTGTGTCGCCCGGAGATGAACATGTCCCAGATAAACTGAAAGATGAGGTAATAACAGCTGTACATCCTCACCTTTTTGGTACCATGAAACTAAACGATGCACGGCAAATGAATGACGTAAATCATGTATTCGTGGCTGGTATCGTGCACCATCCTGGCGCCAGATACTGCAATTATTACAGAGCCGACGGAAATAACTTTGAAGTGTATAAGCACATATCCTATTACCTTCCGGGCTGGAGAAAAAAGGTAATGACTCCAACTTATTGATAGTGTTTTATGTTCAGATAATGCCCGATGACTTTGTCATGCAGCTCCACCGATTTTGAAAACGACAGCGACTTCCGTCCCAGCCGTGCCAGGTGCTGCCTCAGATTCAGGTTATGCCGCTCAATTCGCTGCGTATATCGCTTGCTGATTACGTGCAGCTTTCCCTTCAGGCGGGATTCATACAGCGGCCAGCCATCCGTCATCCATATCACCACGTC
>NZ_KE137311.1:94123-108601 GCF_000408845.1 Escherichia sp. KTE172
ATCAAGTTCTGTTTGTCTGCGAAGCAGCGCCCATACCCGACGATAACCATATGTGGGTAGCTCTCCGATAACATGGTGTATACGGCGAAGCACATCCGTATCATCCGTGTGACGGCTGCGGCGGCCGTCCTTCCAGTCATCGGCTCGTCTGAGAATGACGTGCAACTGCGCACGCGACACCCGGAGACAACGGCTGACGAAGCTTACTCCCCATCCCCGGGCAATAAGGGCGCGTGCGCTATCCACTTTTTTGCTCGCCCATATTCAACGGCTTCTTTAAGGAGTTCATTTTCCATCGTTTTTTTGCCGAGCAGACGCTGGAGTTCTTTAATCTGCTTCATGGCGGCAGCAAGTTCAGAGGCAGGAACGACCTGTTCTCCGGCAGCCACAGCAGTAAGACTTCCCTCCTGGTATTGCTTACGCCAGAGAAATAGCTGGCTGGCTGCCACACCATGTTGCCGGGCAACAAGGGAGACCGTCATTCCCGGTTCAAAGCTCTGCTGAACGATAGCGATCTTTTCCTGTGTAGTACGCCGTCTGCGTTTCTCCGGCCCTAAGACATCAATCATCTGTTCTCCAATGACTAGTCTAAAAACTAGTATTAAGACTATCACTTAAATAAGTGATATTGGTTGTCTGGAGATTCAGGGGGCCAGTCTAGTTGGCAGCATCACCGTTTTTTCAGTGAAAAAATAACTGCAGAAAATCTGGTGAAACTTATAGAGCAAACAACAGGATACACATCTACATCAATTGATATAAGTGTGTTAAAAAACATCATAGGAGCATCTTCAGAAAACAAATCAAAGAGCATCACTTCAAAAAATGATTTCGAAGAACAAACCAGACGCAATCTTTCTATGTTAAAAAAATAATAAGAGAAGAGCAGGTTCAGTCAATTACCTGCTCTTCTTTTATACATACTAAAAAATCGGATTTTTACGAAGATTCAGATTATCATAAAAAATGTTAGTAGAAAAAACATGCGGAATAACACGAAAGGAATCATAGTACATGGGCACCACGATTCAATACGTCAAGGAAAACAGAATACAGCAATGCACTGGCTTTGTTGAATAAATCAGATTTCGGGTAAGTCTCCCCCGTAGCGGGTTGTGTTTTCAGGCAATACGCACGCTTTCAGGCATACCTGCTTTCGTCATTTTGTTCAGCGCTCGTACCAGGGCCATAGCCTCTGCAACCTGACCATCGTAGTCACGCAGTGTCAGTGAACCTCCGAACAGCTGTTTTACCCGGTACATCGCCGTTTCCGCTATCGAGCGACGGTTATAATCTGTTGTCCATTTCCACCGCGCATTACTCCCGGTCAGCCGCTGATTCGCAACAGCACGGTTACGGTCTGCATATTCACCGGGCCAGTAACCCGCGCCTTTTCGGGGCGGGATAAGCGCGCTGATTTTCTTACGCCGCAGTTCATCGTGACAGAGCCGGGTGTCGTAAGCGCCGTCTGCCGATGCTGCCCTGATTTTTCTGTGAGTCTGCCGGATAAGACCCGGGAAGGCTTCTGAGTCCGTCACATTGTTCAGCGACAGGTCTGCACAGATGATTTCATGTGTTTTGCTGTCAACTGCCAGATGCAACTTTCGCCATATACGACGGCGTTCTTTGCCGTGTTTTTTGACTTTCCATTCGCCTTCACCAAAGACCTTCAGCCCGGTGGAATCAATCACCAGATGCGCGATTTCACCTCGGGTGAACGTTTTGAAACTGACATTAACCGACTTTGCGCGCTTGCTGACACTGGTGTAATCCGGGCAGCGCAACGGAACATTCATCAGTGTAAAAATGGAATCAATAAAACCCTGTGCAGCCCGCAGGGTCAACCTGAACACGCGTTTAATGACCAGAACGGTGGTGATGGCGAGATCAGAATAGCGCTGAGGTCTTCCCCGTGATGAAGGCGTTGCCGACTCATACCAGGCCTGAATAGCTTCATCATCCAGCCAGAAAGTTATGGAGCCACGGTTGATGAGGGCTTTATTGTAGGTGGGCCAGTTGGTGATTTTGAACTTTTGCTTTGCCACGGAACGGTCTGCGTTGTCGGGAAGATGCGTGATCTGATCCTTCAACTCAGCAAAAGTTCGATTTATTCAACAAAGCCCAATGCACTTGTACTGTTTCTATGGTAATGACTCCAACTTATTGATAGTGTTTTATGTTCAGATAATGCCCGATGACTTTGTCATGCAGCTCCACCGATTTTGAGAACGACAGCGACTTCCGTCCCAGCCGTGCCAGGTGCTGCCTCAGATTCAGGTTATGCCGCTCAATTCGCTGCGTATATCGCTTGCTGATTACGTGCAGCTTTCCCTTCAGGCGGGATTCATACAGCGGCCAGCCATCCGTCATCCATATCACCACGTCAAAGGGTGACAGCAGGCTCATAAGACGCCCCAGCGTCGCCATAGTGCGTTCACCGAATACGTGCGCAACAACCGTCTTCCGGAGCCTGTCATACGCGTAAAACAGCCAGCGCTGGCGCGATTTAGCCCCGACATAGCCCCACTGTTCGTCCATTTCCGCGCAGACGATGACGTCACTGCCCGGCTGTATGCGCGAGGTTACCGACTGCGGCCTGAGTTTTTTAAGTGACGTAAAATCGTGTTGAGGCCAACGCCCATAATGCGGGCAGTTGCCCGGCATCCAACGCCATTCATGGCCATATCAATGATTTTCTGGTGCGTACCGGGTTGAGAAGCGGTGTAAGTGAACTGGCACTGTTGCAAATAGTCGGTGGTGATAAACTTATCATCCCCTTTTGCTGATGGAGCTGCACATGAACCCATTCAAAGGCCGGCATTTTCAGCGTGACATCATTCTGTGGGCCGTACGCTGGTACTGCAAATACGGCATCAGTTACCGTGAGCTGCAGGAGATGCTGGCTGAACGCGGAGTGAATGTCGATCACTCCACGATTTACCGCTGGGTTCAGCGTTATGCGCCTGAAATGGAAAAACGGCTGCGCTGGTACTGGCGTAACCCTTCCGATCTTTGCCCGTGGCACATGGATGAAACCTACGTGAAGGTCAATGGCCGCTGGGCGTATCTGTACCGGGCCGTCGACAGCCGGGGCCGCACTGTCGATTTTTATCTCTCCTCCCGTCGTAACAGCAAAGCTGCATACCGGTTTCTGGGTAAAATCCTCAACAACGTGAAGAAGTGGCAGATCCCGCGATTCATCAACACGGATAAAGCGCCCGCCTATGGTCGCGCGCTTGCTCTGCTCAAACGCGAAGGCCGGTGCCCGTCTGACGTTGAACACCGACAGATTAAGTACCGGAACAACGTGATTGAATGCGATCATGGCAAACTGAAACGGATAATCGGCGCCACGCTGGGATTTAAATCCATGAAGACGGCTTACGCCACCATCAAAGGTATTGAGGTGATGCGTGCACTACGCAAAGGCCAGGCCTCAGCATTTTATTATGGTGATCCCCTGGGCGAAATGCGCCTGGTAAGCAGAGTTTTTGAAATGTGAGGCCTTTGAATAAGACAAAAGGCTGCCTCATCGCTAACTTTGCAACAGTGCCGTAAAAGCTGGAAAAACCGTGCAGAAGTGGAACTGGCCACACTCACGTGGGTGGACTGGTATAACAATCGACGATTGCTGGGAAGGCTGGGCCATACTCCTCCGGCAGAAGCAGAAAAAGCTTATTATGCTTCCATCGGAAACAATGATCTGGCAGCCTGAGTTCACAGATAAAACACTCTCCAGGAAACCCGGGGCGGTTCACTGCCAGGCCCAGGTTGAGCTCAGACAGTATACGTATTCCCTTGTCCAGGCCGGACACCACCGAAATCGTCGCTAAACCAGTGATGACAACGATTAGAATCACCTGCACCGTTTCATTAATAGGCACCCCGAAAAGATGATTCAAACCAGCATTCACCTGCAAAACACCGTACCCCAGCGATGTCGCAACGCCAAAGACGGTGCCAATAACGGCGAAAATATCAACCGCATGGCCTACAGGTCCGTATATGCGCTCGCCAATAATGGGATAAAGTGCGGAACGCAGCGTTAAAGGCAGACCGTGACGGTAACTTTACCGTTACGCACCACGCCTTCAGTAGCTGAACAGGAGGGACAGCTGATAGAAACAGAAGCCACTGGAGCACCTCAAAAACACCATCATACACTAAATCAGTAAGTTGGCACCATTACCGGCACTTGCGCTATGTCGAATTCCTCCCGACGAGCGCAACTGGAAAAAAAATCAAGAGTGCTTTCAAAGCGACAGGAATTGCCTTTCCTTGCTTATCTGTTACAACGAGCGTCAAGCATGATGACGCTCGAAGGCTGATCCGAATGTTTGCAGACCACAAAATCAATGCGTAAGCGCACCTTGATGCACAATGCCTTTTTTCAGTAAAATCTTAAATACTCCCGCATCAGAAACATGCATTACCATGCTTCACTAAAAGCCTGAGAAATTTGACTCCCCATCATGTATGAGTGACGCCAAAAGCAACCTAATTCACGCTCTGCCGATAAAGCGGGAGGAAGCTCCATCACTGCTAAATGATCCGGTAAATGTACATCTCTTACCCAGCCATACGGCAATAATGCATGACCATAACCTGCGGCAACTAAAGCCATTCGATGCTCAACACCAAGGCCATATGTACGAGTCAAGCCGGAGCTTAATAATTTACTTAAGCCTTCAGTAATTAGCGATGGAACAAAATCATCCTCGCTAAGTGGTAGTAATCCAGGCTCACAGAGCATAAGAGGATGGAGTTCAGGCTGAAGTTTATCGGCTCGCACTAGTAAGACAAAGTGTTCCTTGAATAAGCTTGTATATGCCATCCCCTCAGGAACCGACTGTGCTGCACTAATTAGCAAATCAATTTCACGGTTCTGTAAACGCCGTAACAGACCTTGATGCTTGCCACTAACCAACTCGACTTTAGTTTTACCTGAACGGTGAGCACAAATCTGGATAATCCGTAACAAGTTATCCGGTGCCAGTGAGGAAATCACTCCAATACGTAAGGTTTGCCCAAAGGGAAGAGCTAAGCCATCATCACGTAACCCCTCAAGCCGAGTCACGCCTTCTAAAATTACGGCGATTAAGTCTAAAACTTCCTTTCCAAAGGCAGTGGGTGTTATTTTACTCCCCCTTTCAAAAATGGGCTGTCCGAGAATTTCCTCTACTTTTTTTACTTGATAAGACAAGCCCGAGGTCGAAATACCCATGTCTATGGCCGCATAACGAAAACTACGTTTCATTGCGACGGCCTCAACTAAAAGCAAGTCACGCACAGACACTGCTGCTAGCTTGTTCGAAATTACTTCACGCACCGTCATAAACATTCGATTCCAATTGATGAAAAACTGGCTATAATATTTTTAATCAAAATTATATTCAATCTCATTCTCAATTGGAGGGGTTATGACCTCAATACCCCGTTGCTTTGCCGTGCTAGTAGCGACAACTTTGTTATCAGGTAACTTGTCAGCGCAAGAATTTAACTTTACTGATGTAACCGGACAGGAAATTAAGTTAGAAGCCCCTCCTAGACGTATCATTACTCTGCCCAATCCAGCTGCAGCTACCTTCATCGCAATAGATGGTTCTACCGAGCTGTTAGTGGGTATGAATGAGGGCTCTAAACGAGCCTTTGAGAGCGGTATGATGAGCGTTATGTTTCCTGAAGCTGTTGATATCTCCAGTGACATTTTGTCGGAAAACGGTGGTTGGATGCCCAACGTAGAGGCCATCGCAGAACTTAAACCGGATTTAGTCATCCAGTGGGGTGAGCGCGGCGATGATATCGTAGCTCCACTTCGCAATGCAGGTTTGCCCGTTGCTCTAATGGTAGGCGGTGGCAATGCGGGTACAGAAGAGCTGGCCCGAGCCAATATGAAAATGGTGGCTGATATCACGGGTAATACTGAAAAACTGTCAAAGCTTATTGATTGGCGTGACCGTGTACAAAGTGAAATTACTACTGGTTTAAAACAAGTAGGCTTTCATGCAACACCAAGCATTTTGCATTTGCGCTCTGCCAAATCCAAGTTGATTGCTACTGGTGAGAAAAGTTATCAACAAACCTTCATCGAGCTGGTTGGCGCTAAAAATGTAGCTCAAGGAGCTGGCGTACAAAGCACTGTTAGCGTGGAACAGATTCTTGAATGGAACCCAGATATTATCTTACTTTCCGCAGCAGAGACGGATGCTGGATTAGAAGCGATATACGACGACCCATTACTTTCTCGCTTAAATGCCGCCGTACAAAAACGCGTTTATAAGATACCTCAAGGTGGATATATCTGGGATAGTGCTTCCCATGAAAGCCCCTACACATGGATGTGGCTGGCCAATCTTACTCATCCCGATATTTTCTCTTTTGACCTACGTCACGAATTAAAAGAAGGCTTCAAATTACTTTATAACTTTGACCTATCGGATGAGCAGATAGATCGAATTCTGCGTATTGCTATGAACGGCGACAGTCACGGTTATCAAGTGTTTCGTAAACAATGAACAAATATACGCGATCGATTCACTCGTCCTCAGAAATGGTTGAGCCAGTTACCCTGAGCACTTGGCGTGCTAGTCATTGGCCTCTTTTGTCCCTACTGCTTATAGCGACTGTGCTAATCGGGCTATCAGTAGGTCGATACAGCGTAGCGCTAGATGAGATTGTAGCCATCCTATATGCAGCCTTACGAGGTGATAACTCACAGCATATGGATGCGTTGGTGATCTTGAATGTACGCTTGCCGCGCATATTATTGGCAGGAGTATGTGGGGCTGGGCTTGCCATCTGCGGGGTAGCCTTACAAACCTTATTTCGTAACCCTCTCGTTTCACCTAAAGTGCTAGGTTTATCCTCAGGTTCAGCATTAGGAGGATCACTGGCAATTTTGGCTGGAGTAGGGGGGCCGCTACTGATGGGGGCTACGTTTGTATCAGCATTTGCTGCTCTGTTTTTAGTAGTGCTGATTTCAAATATGGCGGGTCGTACTTTGATGACTATTGTGCTTGCTGGAATTGTTATTGATGCTTTATTTGCAGCAGGTATTTCGTTAGTTCAATATGCCGCGGATCCAGAAACGAGTTTACCTGCCATCGTCTTTTGGCTGATGGGAAGCTTTGCAACGGCGAGTTGGGAAAAATTTGCACAAACTGCTCCTATACTCATTGCCAGCATTTACCTACTGAATAGAATGCGCTATCGCATTGCTGTACTCGCTATGGGTGACGACGAAGCTAAGTCGTTTGGCATCCATGTTGCACGCTCCCGGATGGTCGTCTTCGCGTTGATTTCTATCATTATCGGCGCCTGCGTAACCGCATCGGGCGTAGTGGGGTGGGTAGGACTCGTAATCCCACACTTTGCTCGTATGTTAGTAGGCGAAGATCACCGCCGGCTCTATTTCACGAGTCTTATGCTGGGTGCCACTTTCATGATTTTGACTGATACGTTGGCTCGTAGTTTAACTGCTGCAGAGATTCCTTTAGGCGTACTCACAGCTCTAGTTGGCGCCCCCGTCTTTGTGTACTTACTATGCACTCGTCGACGTGAAAGGGCTTAATCATGCAAACCGTCTTTACCTCTCATCTCAGTTTAACTGGAGCGTGCGTACGTTTTAGTGAACGTGTGATTTTTCAGGATTTAAGTTTTAACGTACAAAAGGGCGAAACGTTGGCCATTTTGGGCCCAAACGGACGCGGTAAGACTACGTTGCTAAAAGCTCTATTAGGCTCACAACGTTTAGATCAAGGACAACGGCAGGTACCCCACCTCATCGGCTATGTACCTCAATACCAATACGGTAGTGAAAACCATTGTTGCCTCGATGTGGTACTCATGGCACGAGCCGCCTTGCTTCCCATGTTCAGCCTTCCTTCACAGCGGGATCGTAAGCTAGCTCTTGAAGCATTGGAAAAAGTAGGCGGAGGGCATTTTGCTTATCGTTTATATGGCTCTCTATCCGGCGGCGAGCGCCAATTAGTGTTGCTTGCTCGTGCTTTAGCTACTGGTGCTGAGGTACTCATACTTGATGAGCCGGCTTCAGCTTTAGATTTAGCTAATCAGGACTTATTGCTTAACGTCTTATTCGAGTTACGCCGAGTACGTAGCCATTCGGTCGTTTTTACCACTCACCATCCGCAACACGCTCTGCATCTCGCAGACAAAGTACTGCTGATGCACACCAACGATCAGATTAAATTTGGTCCAGCTGATGAGCTGTTAACCGAGTCTGAGTTATCCCGTTTATACAACGTCAGACTACGCCGTCTAATGGTGCAAACGGGAGAACATTTTCAAAGCACAATCTGCCCGGTTTTTGGAATACGTGAACCGGATCAAGATATGCCCATTTCTTATCCTCTAAACAAAGGTAAATACAATGAGTAACGATACAATCTCCTATCTGGAAAATGGACATGAATTTACAGTCCACTTTGATGAGTTATTAAAATACCACGGTGCCGGTTATCCGGGTGGTGTAGTCCACGGGCTAAAAGTTATGCAGCGAGCCTGGCCCTTGCTAGATAATGGTCGTTTGCCTGAACGACGTGAAATTCGCTGTGTCACAGCCTTTGGAGGCCCAGGGGGTAGAGATGCGATTGAGTTTGTTACCCGCGGTCTTACTGAGGGTCGCTACATTGTTGATAACTCAGTAGGGCTCGAAGAAGAAGAGTCCCCCGGTGGTCGTTATTACTTCCGTTTCGAGTACCGTGGCACCGCTGTTGAAATCACCATCCGTCCCGGACACGTACGCCCCGAGTTCATTCAGTTAGCACGCAAGAAAGACCGCTCACCAGAAGAAGAGATCATTTTGGCTGAAATGAAGCTCGAAATGGGAGAACGCTTGTTAGTCCAGCCCGCAGAAGATATTTACAACGCTACCGTATTATCGTAATAAGTCATAGCCATGAATCAAGAACGTCAAACTTGGCTCGGGCTACTTGCCCGAGCTAACCGAGATTATCTGGAAAATATCTGGGCTACTTACAATCCGGGTGTGCCTATACAAAAACTCGCTGGCCCTGAAACGGGGTTGGTGCAGCTCAATACACAAGCTTGTAAGGCCTCAGTGTCATTTCAGTTTGGTGAGGCTTCTTGTACTCGCTGCGTAATCGCTATTGGGAAAATTCAAGGTTACGCAGTACATTTGGGCTCCGATCTACGCAAAGCGGAGTTAGCGGCCTATCTAGACGCCTTTCTACAAACGGCCCCCTCCCACCAACGTGAGCTGGTGCTGCACCCTATACGCCAACAGTTAGAGCTAAAAAAGGCTGAGAGGGATCAGCTGACGGCTGCTACTTCTGTACGTTTCTACACCACACAAAAAACTTAGAATCATGAAAATACCTTTACGATCTGAGCACAGACATGACGATGAGTTACATCGGCAGACGCGTACTTATCGGCGACTACTGCATGCCTTTGGTTACCCAATGCGCATACAGCAACTAGAAGAGCGTGCTATTCATTGCATCGTTGACTGCCTTCTAGACAGCCAAACGACGGTAGCTATTGAGGTGGAAAATAAGGAATTAACAAGCCGTATTTTGAATACAGGCGCAACCTTGAGCCAAACTCCCGAATGGGTTTTTGCAGGTTCTCAACGGCATCACTTACAACATATTCCAGCAGGAAGCCGTGAGTCGCCTGAAAGTGGGGCAACCCTTGTCATGGAAATAGCCGCCATATCACCTACAAACGGGGGGCTTGCTATACGAGCCACCGGTGCAGGACTCAACAAACCACACACTTTATATTTTTCAGGGTTACATCAAAATGTAGTCATTGATCATATTGCTTTTCGTGCCGATTACCCGCGTGGAGTGGACCTACTACTATGCGCTGACACGCAGCTGGTTGTATTACCACGTCACTTAACTTTGGAGATCATTTAATGTACGTACCAGTAAAGGGTGGTGAACAAGCAATTGCTGCTTCCCGTATAGCCGTAGAACGGAGTCGCCGAGGCGACGACACAATCCCCGAGATTGAAATTAATCAAATCATGGCACAAATGTCGTTAGCTCTTGATCGGATCATGAGTGAGGGGGGCTTATACGATCGACGTTTTGCTGCTATTGCCTTTAAGCAAGCTCAGGGAGACATTGCCGAAGCGGTATTTCTCGTACGTGCTCATCGCGCGCAATTAGCCAATTTTGGCTCAAGCCAAAACATAGATCTAAAAACAATGCATTACAGTCGCCACATTTCCGCCACGCAAAAAGAGTTGGCTGGAGGGCAAATTTTAGGCGCCACTTACGACTACACCCACCGCTTACTGAATATGGATTTAGAACACTCTCGCCCTCAGTGCGAGTTACCTAAATCAGTGATAACAGCTCCCTCATCGCCCTCTAGCTCTGAGCCACTGTACGCAGATCTTATCCGCACCGAAATATCTAAAGCTCCGATAGACATTACGCGAACTGTTTTGCCTTCTTTACCTGATCCTTGCGAGCGTCTCGCTCATCTCGCTCGTGGCGAAGAAGGCTACTTAACTGGATTAGCTTACGAGAGTTTGCGTAAAGCCTCAACGAGTCATCCCTATGTAGCGCAATTAATGAGAGGGAGCGTTGAAATATTCGTAGAGCTGGAAGACCTCAATTTAACCGTATCCATTGGTGAGGTTGAGTTAACTGCCTGCACTACTGTGGCTCCAAATTTTAGCTCATCTCCACATTTAGAAGCGGGTTTTGGTATTGCTTTTGGAGCTAACGAGCGTAAAGCCGTCGCCATGGCAATCGTAGATCAGCACTTTAAAATTGAGGGTGCTACCAGTGATGCACTCATGCATACCGACGGAGTCGCTGCATCCGGCTATGTCAGCCATTTGAAATTACCTCATTACTCTGACTTTGATGCTGATTTAGCGCGTTTACGCCGAGTTCAGGCTAAGGAGGAAATATGAATTATGCCTACCTTGATCTACCGTCCAAACAAGAAATACGTCGTAAAACCCTAAAAGCACTCTGTCTACCTGGACGTCAAATACCTTTCTCAGCTCCTGAGCTACCCATTGCCTATGGTTGGGGGGTAGGAGGCATGGCTATTACCGCTGCCTTATTAGAACCGAATGACACGTTAAAGGTAGTCGATCATGGTTCGGATGATACCGTTAATGCCCTGAATATCGCGGATTTTTTTACTAAAACGGCAAACATATCAATTACGACAATAAGCTCAAAGGCTACTCTCATTCAAACGCGTCAGCGAGTCCCTGAAAGCCCGTTGCGGGAAGAGCAAATTGTGGTGTACCAAGTTCCTCGACCTGACCCTCTACGTGGATTTATTAATGATGCGGCCGAAGCACTGACACGGCACGCACATCATGATTACGGTGTCGTGTTAAGCGCTCTATTTGAAACATGGTTGCAACAAGATGATGCGTGCTTAGGATACGACCACCCTGTGATTGTTAATGATGGGGTCTTAATGTCACCGTCGCCTATTCCTGCTATGGATAACCCCCGCATGGCGATGATGCCTGCTATTCAGATTTTTGGCGCCGCACGCGAGCGACGAATTTATGCATTGCCTGCCTATACACCCTTAGCAAACTTAGCTTTTGTTGACCTGCCTGCTAGCCTGAAAAAAGTCGATACAGCATGTTGTATCTGCGGCTCATCTATTCATTATTTGGATAATATTGGTACGTCAAACACCCCCCATTGGGTATGTTCCGACTCCGAAGCATGCAAGGAGCGCGCTCATGTTTAGCTTGCCAGATCCCGTGCTGACAGCACAGGCTATCTCACTTGAAATAGCTGGGCACCGTATTTTGTCGGATTGTCACCTCAAGCTTTATCCTTCCGAGGTTCTCGCTTTAGTCGGCCCCTCAGGTGCTGGAAAATCAAGTCTTCTGAATATACTTGCTGGACGACAGCTATCTAACAACTGTCAGGCTCTTTCCCTTTTAGGCCAGGATTTACTACGTACCAGTCTTTATCAAACTAACCTTTTACGTCGGCGGGCGTGTGGCTATGTGGCTCAGGATGCCAGCACAACCCTAAACCTGAGACAAAGTGCCGCCACTAATATCGTACGTCGTCTGTTTGATTTAGGTGACAACCGTGCGGTTGATGCACTCAAACAAGCACAAAAATGGGGCCAGCGACTTGGTTTATGTCCAGAACGATTACATGAGCCAGTGAAGAACTTTTCGGGAGGGATGCGCCAACGCGTACAAATCGCTGCGGCCATGATCCATCAGCCGAGCATTTTATTTTTAGATGAACCCACTGCTGGTCTCGACTCAGTCGCTCAAGCAGATTTTTTAGATGTGCTCTCTAATTTGAGAAACCAAACACAGACTGCCATGGTGTTTGTGACTCATGACTTACGTCTAGCTCGACTCATTGCTGATCGGGCCATCGTGATGGATCAAGGCCGCATCGTCAGCGAATCCATTATGGATCGTTTGCTTACTGAGCCTGAGCATCTCATCGCCCAAGCTCTTGTTAAGGCAATGATTTAATGAATAAACCAACTGTGATTTTGCAGTATGAAGGCAATGGCATACATCATGGGCCACTTCGCATAACGGCACAAACAGGGCAGATCGTACAGATCTGGGGAGCGTCAGGCTCAGGAAAATCGACTTTGCTCTCACGAATTTGGGGAAGTCGAAGCTTAGGAACGGCACACTTGTGCATACGAACCCACGATCAGCAGTTCACACCAAGCACAATGACACCCGCCCACTTTGCATTTCTACGCTCACGATTAATGTCGTACGTAGGGCAACATCCTACCGTACTACCTCGCGAAAAACTTGTGGATTGGTTTGCTCTAGTCCCCACAAAGACAGTACTCGACGGACTAAGACTGCTGGACCTCTCTCCTAGCTTACTCTCTCGCTATGCCTGTGATGTCTCTGGTGGTGAACTACAGCGTTTTATGTTGCTTCACGCTTATTTTTCTTCTCCTCCAATCTTACTTTTAGATGAGCCCTGTACAGGATTGGATCCAGAGCGTAGTCATCAGGTGAGCACGCTTTTATTACAGGCTAAAGCCGCTCAGAAACTGGTTATTTACACCAGTCATACGAGTGCCAGTTGGGTGGATCAGTCAATCTCTTTAGACGGTTAAACCGTCTACATTTAATTTAACCTGGAAAAGTACTCATAATGAAAAAATTTTATTGGGATCTGCGTTGAGTGTAGGTTGCCTAAACTTCGTTCATGCCGATACCTCAGTCACACTGTATGGTGTGTTGGATGCTGGAATTACGTAAGCGTAAACTGACCGCCGTATGTAGCCATCAGACGAGAATTGGTAACTTAGACGCCCATCTGATATAGACGGACATCTAAGTATGGAATTACAGGACTGGCGAAAAGAACCTCGTAAAAACTATTCGAATGAATTCAAACTTCGTATGGTGGAACTGGCATCACAACCTGGAGCTTGTGTTGCACAGATTGCACGTGAAAATGGCGTCAATGATAATGTTATTTTCAAATGGCTCAGGCTCTGGCAGAACGAAGGGCGTGTTTCGCGGCGTCTTCCGGTAACGACCTCTTCTGACACTGGCGTTGAATTATTACCGGCTTTGTTGAATAAATCGAACTTTTGCTGAGTTGAAGGATCAGATCACGTATCTTCCCGACAACGCAGACCGTTCCGTGGCAAAGCAAAAGTTCAAAATCACCAACTGGCCCACCTACAATAAAGCCCTCATCAACCGTGGCTCCATAACTTTCTGGCTGGATGATGAAGCTATTCAGGCCTGGTATGAGTCAGCAACACCTTCTTCACGAGGCAGACCTCAGCGCTATTCTGACCTTGCCATCACTACTGTGCTGGTCATTAAACGCGTATTCAGGCTGACCCTGCGGGCTGCGCAGGGCTTTATTGATTCCATTTTTTCTCTGATGAACGTTCCGCTACGCTGCCCGGATTACAGCTGTGTCAGCAGGCGGGCAAAGTCGGTTAATGTCAGTTTCAAAACGCCCACCCGGGGTGAAATCGCACACCTGGTAATTGATTCCACCGGGCTGAAGGTCTTCGGTGAAGGCGAGTGGAAAGTCAAAAAGCATGGCCAGGAACGCCGCCGTATCTGGCGTAAGCTGCATCTCGCCGTTGACAGTAAAACACATGAAATCATCTGCGCTGACCTGTCGCTGAACAACGTTACGGACTCAGAGGCCTTCCCCGGGTTAATCCGGCAAACCCACCGGAAAATCAGGTCAGCCGCCGCCGATGGCGCTTACGATACCCGGCTATGTCACGATGAACTGCGGCGTAAGAAAATCAGCGCGCTTATCCCTCCCCGAAAAGGTGCGGGTTACTGGCCCGGTGAATATGCAGACCGTAACCGTGCAGTGGCTAATCAGCGAATGACCGGGAGTAATGCGCGGTGGAAATGGACAACAGATTACAACCGTCGCTCGATAGCGGAAACGGCGATGTACCGGGTAAAACAGCTGTTCGGGGGTTCACTGACGCTGCGTGACTACGATGGTCAGG
>NZ_KE137311.1:108616-122757 GCF_000408845.1 Escherichia sp. KTE172
ATCACCAACTGGCCCACCTACAATAAAGCCCTCATCAACCGTGGCTCCATAACTTTCTGGCTGGATGATGAAGCTATTCAGGCCTGGTATGAGTCGGCAACGCCTTCATCACGGGGAAGACCTCAGCGCTATTCTGATCTCGCCATCACCACCGTTCTGGTCATTAAACGCGTGTTCAGGTTGACCCTGCGGGCTGCACAGGGTTTTATTGATTCCATTTTTACACTGATGAATGTTCCGTTGCGCTGCCCGGATTACACCAGTGTCAGCAAGCGCGCAAAGTCGGTTAATGTCAGTTTCAAAACGTTCACCCGAGGTGAAATCGCGCATCTGGTGATTGATTCCACCGGGCTGAAGGTCTTTGGTGAAGGCGAATGGAAAGTCAAAAAACACGGCAAAGAACGCCGTCGTATATGGCGAAAGTTGCATCTGGCAGTTGACAGCAAAACACATGAAATCATCTGTGCAGACCTGTCGCTGAACAATGTGACGGACTCAGAAGCCTTCCCGGGTCTTATCCGGCAGACTCACAGAAAAATCAGGGCAGCATCGGCAGACGGCGCTTACGACACCCGGCTCTGTCACGATGAACTGCGGCGTAAGAAAATCAGCGCGCTTATCCCGCCCCGAAAAGGCGCGGGTTACTGGCCCGGTGAATATGCAGACCGTAACCGTGCTGTTGCGAATCAGCGGCTGACCGGGAGTAATGCGCGGTGGAAATGGACAACAGATTATAACCGTCGCTCGATAGCGGAAACGGCGATGTACCGGGTAAAACAGCTGTTCGGAGGTTCACTGACACTGCGTGACTACGATGGTCAGGTTGCAGAGGCTATGGCCCTGGTACGAGCGCTGAACAAAATGACGAAAGCAGGTATACCTGAAAGCGTGCGTATTGCCTGAAAACACAACCCGCTACGGGGGAGACTTACCCGAAATCTGATTTATTCAACAAAGCCTCCATAGACTGTCAGCAACATTAAGACAGCACATGCACGAATATCAGAAGGTTTATCCCCACAAGATTCACTGATGAGTCGCCTTACATCACTCCAGTTTGGTCCTGTAGGAACCGAAGCCAAAGAATAAACTCGGGTACTGCGTAAACAATCTACTAGCAATTTATTACATCGACCACAACTGGCTCCGTACCTAAAAAATGCGCGTAAGCAGTAAGTCACATATTGAAGAGAACGTCTCGAGTATCTTTTTTTAAGACGCAAAAACTTCAGAAACTCTTCAGCTGCATAACTAGAAAACACATCAATGATAGCGTTCTCGGCACAGGCTTTCAGGTAACGATGAATCATAAACATTCGACCTCGAATCGTCTCCTGTGACAGTCCCTGTTCATTAACCATGTAAGATTCGAATCCAACGAGCAGCATATCAGTAGAGGAGTCTTCTGCATTCGAGCATATATCAGATTTTGACGGTAAAAGTTCAGTCACGACCATCACCTCTGTTTATAAATATCGAATAACAGTTGTTATGTTGCTTGATATTTATACAGCAGCTCATGGCATCAATATTCAGATCGATATCACAACATAACGATCATCACCACATAAGACCCGTTATGTGAAACTCAACATAACGGGTCCAGCACAATTGCGTTCGGGTGTGTGAAGCTCTCAATCAGCGGTTGCAGGCTGGTAACGGGCTTTTCCGTCGGGTGATGACGATTGCCTGAATATTTCCAGCCCAGCACGTCCGGCAGCGGGTTTTGTGGCAGACGTGGACGGCCTTTTGCCAGGATGTAGGCGCATTCGTGGCGATAGCCCACATATGCGGCCTTCGATGTGTAGTTTTTGGTGAAGACCAGGTGACCAACAACGCTGAATCCCGCATTTTTCCAGGCAGACATAAAACGATCGACGCGATTCCAGCCATAGAAGCTCACCATTAACGCGTCTTTTTTGAGTACGCGGTACATATCATTACAGGCCGGTTGCAGCCATTCATCGGTTTTATCGCCGGCAATGGTACGCCCCTGACGGTCACGAAAACCGACGAGGTACGGCGGGTCGGTGAGGATGAAATCAATGGCGTTATCAGGGATACGGGCCATAACATCGATGCAGTTACCGAGGACAAAACGGGACATACCAAACTCCTTCTCTTACAGAGGGCACCGGGAGGGCACCCCTGTGGTGCCCGTTCCCCGCTGCCTGTGGGCTGTTCACCGCGTCCGGTAACGGGTCAGGCCGACCGTGGAATACCGCAGCCGTCGTCTTTCTGACGGCAAGGTTATGCCGCGAAAGCGGCTTGAAGGGCGTTCATCAGAAAAGGGCGACGGGCTGGCGTACACTGTCACCGACGCCAGCCGGGAGCGGTAAAAGCGCCCGTCCCGTGCCCGCCGGACGCGGGACACTGACCACAGGCAGCGTTTATGCCGCGCCGCGTCAGCCGGCGCAGTAAAAAGAGGAGCACGGCGACATCCTTTGTCGGAAAAGAAACGGGCGGTTTCCCGCCCGTCTCCGTCATACTTCATCCGCCATAATGCGCCACATTGTCGACTATCCACGCAGGTCCGGTGACTTCCGGCAGCTCATCGTCATCTGTCGGGGAAGACCATTCCAGTTCCCCCCACAGCACATCAACGAGCTCTCCGCGCTCATACAACTGCCAGCCACAGAAATCACAGCCCTGTTCGGCATACCAGTGCTCCAGCGTGCAGCTGAAACGGCGGCTTAATTCTGCAATAACGTCGCTTTCCGGCTGACACCACGGCGTGTCGAAATCAACCTGAATGAAGTTGTCTCCCTGACTACTTATATTCAGGTCATACCCACAAGGCCACTTCACGCCATACCGTTCTGTATACCAGTGATATGCAGAAGGAACACCGTTCAGAACACCACCGTTAAAGCCGTTCACTTCAACATCCAGGCGGGTCGGCAGAACCGTCAGCAGGTCAAACGGCATGGTTTTTTCCGGCACTACGTTGTCACACAGACGGTTCCACCACACCGATACATCCTCGCTACCCCAGATGTCACACCAGTCACCTCTTTTTGCGGTGAAATGCACAGTGATGGTTTCCCTGACATCATCCGGTAATCCTTTCCAGCGACGCCGGCCAATACCGCTCTGCAGCCAGAGTTCATGCAGCATCAGGCAGTTTTGCTCATCCAGCAGTACACCGTTCTGCAGGTGTGTCAGCCAGCGGGTGAACGCGATATTTTCCGTCGATACAGCACCACGTCCGGCAGCCGTCACTCCGGGGCACTGCTCAGAGCGGATATTTTCAGTGATCTGCAGAAGTCCGGCACTTCCGGCCAGAAACAGCTGAATACCTTCATTTGTGGCGCGGCGATAAAACGGTGTGACTGCGCCGCTGGCCAGTCGTTTAATCTCAGCGATCTGTGCCGGTTCACCAGAAAAATACATACGATTCGAGCACCAGTTTGGCATGGGAATTCTCCTCTCACATGCGGCCTCCATCAGGCCGTGCCGCACCTGTAACCGGGCGACCGCATACGAATGCAGGTGCGGCCCCGAAGCCGCAGCGCGTGGAGGAGGAACGACGAAACGTGACCGGGTGAGGAGGCCGGCGACAGCGACACACTTGCATCGGATGCAGCCCGGTTAACGTGCCGGCACGGCCTGGGTAACCAGGTATTTTATTCACAGAACCGTGCGCAAAATGCTGTGGATAAGCTGGACACAGCAGTCCACAGCAGGCATACAGCCACACTCTCAGAGAATTGAGCGTTTTTTAGTCACAATAATGACATTTGACTGTGTGTGGATTCAGTTATTAGAATACTGTATATGCATACAGCAACAAAAAAGGGAGATGAGAACATGATCCGCATTGAAATTCTTTTCGACCGCCAGAGCACAAAAAACCTCAAATCAGGCACACTTCAGGCGCTACAGAATGAAATCGAACAACGTCTGAAACCACACTACCCGGAAATCTGGCTGCGTATAGACCAGGGCAGCGCCCCGTCTGTATCTGTCACAGGAGCCCGCAACGACAAGGATAAAGAACGTATCCTGTCTCTGCTGGAAGAAATCTGGCAGGACGACAGCTGGCTGCCTGCAGCATGAGTACCGTTTATCACCGTCCGGCTGACCCTTCAGGCGATGACAGTTACGTGCGACCGTTGTTTGCCGATCGTTGCCAGGCCGGTTTTCCTTCGCCTGCCACTGATTATGCTGAGCAGGAACTGGATCTGAACAGCTATTGCATCAGCAGACCTGCAGCCACCTTCTTTCTGCGCGCCAGCGGTGAATCGATGAACCAGGCTGGCGTGCAGAATGGTGATCTGCTGGTAGTGGACAGGGCCGAAAAACCACAACACGGGGACATCGTTATCGCTGAGATCGACGGTGAGTTCACCGTCAAACGACTGCTGTTGCGCCCACGCCCGGCACTGGAGCCGGTTTCAGACAGCCCGGAGTTCCGCACACTGTATCCGGAAAACATCTGTATTTTTGGTGTTGTCACTCACGTGATACACAGGACGCGGGAGTTACGCTGATGTTTGCACTGGCTGATATCAACAGTTTCTACGCCTCATGTGAAAAAGTTTTCCGCCCGGACCTTCGCAACGAACCGGTCATCGTACTCAGCAATAACGATGGCTGTGTGATCGCGCGCAGCCCGGAGGCAAAAGCCCTTGGCATCAGAATGGGGCAGCCCTGGTTTCAGGTGAGACAGATGCGCCTGGAGAAGAAAATACATGTATTTTCCAGCAATTATGCGCTGTACCACAGCATGAGCCAACGGGTCATGGCTGTTCTGGAGTCGCTTTCTCCCGCAGTTGAGCCCTACTCAATTGATGAAATGTTTATTGATTTGCGGGGGATAAATCATTGCATCTCTCCGGAGTTTTTTGGTCATCAGCTCAGGGAACAGGTAAAGAGCTGGACAGGACTCACCATGGGGGTGGGCATTGCGCCTACAAAAACGCTGGCTAAAAGTGCACAGTGGGCAACAAAGCAATGGCCACAGTTTTCCGGTGTGGTCGCGCTGACGGCAGAAAACCGTAATCGGATCTTGAAGCTACTGGGACTGCAGCCAGTTGGTGAGGTCTGGGGAGTAGGACGCAGACTGACGGAAAAGCTGAATGCGCTGGGTATTAACACAGCACTGCAGCTGGCGCAGGCTAACACGGCATTCATCCGGAAAAACTTCAGCGTCATTCTTGAGCGTACGGTACGCGAACTCAACGGCGAGTCCTGCATATCCCTGGAAGAAGCACCACCGGCAAAACAGCAGATTGTCTGTAGTCGCAGTTTTGGTGAACGAATCACAGACAAAGATGCCATGCACCAGGCTGTTGTTCAGTATGCAGAGCGGGCCGCAGAGAAACTACGTGGGGAGCGTCAGTATTGCCGGCAGGTGACGACATTTGTACGGACATCCCCCTTTGCAGTAAAAGAACCCTGTTACAGCAATGCCGCTGTGGAAAAGCTTCCATTGCCCACACAGGACAGCCGGGACATTATTGCCGCCGCATGCAGAGCCTTAAACCATGTCTGGCGTGAAGGGTACCGCTATATGAAGGCAGGAGTCATGCTGGCTGATTTCACACCATCGGGTATAGCGCAGCCGGGATTATTTGATGAAATCCAGCCCCGTAAAAACAGTGAAAAGTTAATGAAAACACTCGATGAACTGAACCAGTCGGGAAAAGGGAAAGTGTGGTTTGCGGGGCGAGGAACCGCCCCTGAATGGCAAATGAAACGGGAAATGTTGAGTCAGTGTTATACAACTAAATGGCGAGATATTCCCCTGGCCAGGCTGGGTTAGTTCAGTCATCTCCGAACATATTTTCAGCGTTTCTTCTGGTCTGGTCTTCACCGTCATTTCTCGACAGACTCTGCTCTGTAAGGGGAGTACTGCAATCCACAGACGTATGGAGACCAGATTGTTTTTCCAGTAATTCAATCAATTTCTTTTCAACCGAAAAAGCACCTGGTATTACGCTGGAAATCACCTTATTAATATCATCCAGAGTCGTATTTTCTGTCAGTAACTCCGATATCAGCAAAGGAAGACGTTTATCTATAGCTGCAAACGCCGCACCAGTAACTAACATCGCGCGCATGAAACGTCCCCGCTCCTTCAGTTTTTCATTTGCAATGAGCTCATCTGCTATCTTATCTCCTGTCCGTTCATCCGGGAAAAGTTCAAATGAGCAGCGTCTGGATTTATTTTCATCACTCATTAGTCACACCACCTTTCATTTTTATCATTCCCATGACTAAATCAAACTGCGGGGATGAGCTCAGATAAAAGCGCTCATCAGGAACCTTAGTCAGGTTCTTCACAGCCTCGGCCACAATTTCAGCCCCACCACCAACACACATTACATGTGTATAGTCGGTGAAACGGCTGATGACATCATTAACTCGTTTAATAAGCAACTTCTGCCGTTCATTGATAACATTAATGATAGACTCACGCTGTTCAGCATTATAAATGCGACGGGAAAGGTAGTCAGGTTCATTACGGTGCACAATGATATTGTCAGCCTGGAATGAGCTCACTCTTGTATTAGCATGTACAGCCATCTGTTCCTTAACCCCGGATGTAATCAGGGACACGCCGATATTCGGATCACACCAGGTTTTTGTAATCCCTGTCATTTTGCTACGAACATGCGACACATCAAGAGTTGTACCACCGAGATCTACGATCAAAAGGGATTCATCATCCTCAAGCCCCGCAAGAACACTGAAACCAGCGGGAATACTTTCAGGAAGAACGGAAACACTGCGAATAACAAATGCATCACTCCCCTGCACCCGTACTTCACGCATCACATTTTTTTTCTTTCTTTCAATGTTTTGCTTATTTTTCTGATTGTTGGCGTCAAGGTATTCAGAGATCGGCAATGTGACGATGACATCAACAGGCTGCGCTTTCAGGCCGGTCTGCTGTAGCGCATGCTGAATGGCCACAACATTCACATCACTGTACTGATAGCGTGTTTCAGTCGTTACGACAGCATCAGCACTTAATGGATCAAATGAAAACTTCTCGCCGTCGATCTCGTAATTAGCCGGAGCAGCATCATCCAGTAAACTAAAAGACCATTCCGGTTTAAAGCTGTTAGGGCTGATTAACGTTTTCACGTCACCATCCTCCAACCAGGCAAGTTTAATGTTGGTAGAACCATCATCAATAAAGATTTTCATAACCAGTCTCCGTTGCTCATAAACAAATAGAAAAAACAAACATACTTCATACATGCAATGTATATTCAATTATAATGAAAAAACGGTCTTTCTGAAAGGACAAATGCAACATAAAAACACGATAAATTGCATGTACATTGTACACACAACTTTAAGACCAGAGGAAATCATAGATACAAAAACATTATGAAGGTTATATGTGACACATAAATGCAATATAAAAACATCGTGGACATCATGGTTCAGGTTAAGGGAAAAGGAATGAAATGGTGAAACTGAGAGGAAAGGAAAGCGGTGACGAATCATGTCACCATAAACAGAAAGATGTCTAATGGGGACTCTTTAGGTACGTGAAGAATCCCCATAACGCATTTAAAAGACACACATCAGATACCCTTAAGGTATCCGATAGTTTATTGACCTATTGCACCATCACGTTCAAGCTTCTCTCTTATAGCCTCAATAATATATGAGCTAAAATCCAGAGATGTTTTACTGGTCGCTTTAAGTTCCGCATGAGCTTCAAAATACGACAGCGGTATGGCCTTAAGATTCTTAGCCTTCGTCCTGGCAGCCACGGGACGACCTGAAACTTCCTCTGCACCTTCATTTGGCTGAGACGGGGCTGTTGCTGTTACGGCAGAAGAAGAAGTTTGTAATCTGGCAGAATCCACCAGGTTTTTCAGTTTTTCAGCCTGTGCACTAAATTTCGCTTTGCTCATGAGATAACCCAGGATGTTTGTTAGATACTTAAAAGATATCCATTAAAAGCCCAAAGGATACTATATGGATACCCAATAGACACACCTTACTGTTTGTTATTTTCAATCAGATGATTGATTTCTTCGATCAGGGCAATAACTTCCTTACCTCCTGCCGAATAGCGCCCATGAACAGACTCAGTGATTCCCATCCCAGTCTCAATGACATCCTCAAATTCTGCACGAGCAGAAATGCGGCTCTTCATCAGCTTCAGATGTTTGAACGATGGCAGGATTGCATCAAGCTTAGGGAATTTCTTCTTGTTAGGATTAACTTTACAGAGATACAGGTGAGCAGTTATATCGGTCCCCATGATAGAGCTGATTTCGTCCAGTACTCCATCAAAATGCATCAAACCAATACGTTCAGTCAGGGAGTCTTTTGAAGGGACAATAACGCAGTCTGCAAAGGCAATCGCAGTACGGGTAAGATCTGAGTCAAATCCCCCACAGTCAATAAGTAACGTCTTATCGCTGTTCTTGTAGGGAGTCATAATTTCGATTAACTCATCCACTGTTTTGGGTACTTTCACGGAAATTTCTTTTCCTTCAGGTCTCAGCCCCAGAATGATAGAAAGCCCGGTATGAGTATCCAGATCAACTGTATCAGACTTCATTTCACCAACAATGTTTACGGATGAAGTTGTCTTACCCACACCACCTTTGGGATGCGTATTAGCAATAACAGGCATAGTGTATCTCCAGAATCCACATGTAATACCCATAAAGACCCCATAAGACACCTTTCGGATATCCAAGAGGTACTCAATAGATGTTTTTTTACTCTATACCGGTCCTGCATGTCAACAGAATATGAAATACCGATAATATATCCATGAGATATCCGAAAGGGATTTAAAAAAGTCAGAGCTTATGGAATTCTTTTGAGCATAGACACCGCATCGGACTCAGGCATCGAAAACTGCACCCGGTGCCGTGCAGCCACATCCAGTGCAAACACCTTCGTGTAGACCTCCGTTGAGCTGATGGACTTATGCCCCATCAGGCTCTGCAGGACCTTCAGCGGTATACCGGCATACAGCATATGCATCGCATAGGAATGGCGGAACGTATGTGGCGTGACCGGGACAGAGAACGTCACACCGTCAGCGGCAGCGGCGGCAACCGCCTCCCCAATCCAGGTCCTGACCGTTCTGTCCGTCACTTCCCAGATCCGCGCTTTCTCTGTCCTGCCTGTTCGTTTATTACGCCGTTCCATGGGGATTTTCAGTGTTGCCACCATCGTCTGCAGCTGGCTGACGTACCAGGAGTCGGAGAGCGGGACCAGCCGGTGAGTCTGCTGACCGGCGGGCATTCTTCCTGCCGTCCTGGCGGCTTTTTCGGTCCGTTGTTTCAGGGTCGCAAGCTGCACAAACGGATACGGAGGCGTGAGCGAAAAATCCCCCCGCGTCAGCGCCAGTGCTTCATTAATGCGCGCACCGGTGTTCCACAGTGTGGCCAGCAGCATCTTGCGGCGCAGATCCGGGACGTAATGGAGCAGGGCGCTCACTTCAGGGGCCAGCAGGTATTTGGGCAGTTCATCATGAACCATCGACATCTGGCGGAGTGCCAGCGCTGCCGGATAATCGATGGCAACAGGAAGCTGAGCGGCATCCCGGGCATGGTGGATCGGTGCCGGCAGGTGCTGCATATCAGTGTTCACTCCACGGGGAAACGTCGGGCAGGTTTTCCACAACACGGTATTTTCCCGGATAACGGAGCTGGTTACCGCCACGCGTCCGGACGGTGACAACAAAACCCCCGCCCTGGTTGTTTTCGGGGAGCAGGCGATCGCACTGCTCACTCAGCATGTGGATCACAAACGGCGCATCGCTGCCGTCTTCAAATACCAGTTCCAGCGCATCGCGGCCATGCAGTGCTCCCTTACTGATGATGACGTACTCAGCCCCCCGCATCTCCCTGAGTAAATGTTTTGCCGCATCCGGGACAAGCAGCCTGGCTGCGCCGGCATTCCAGCTGAGGTAGACATATCCGGCCTGCGCCTGTACAGACTGCCAGTAATCCGTTCCGGCGACAGCCTGACCTTCATTCTCAATAAAAAACATGGGTGACTCCTTTTTTCTTTTCCGGGCAGGGACGGTCATGCGATAACGTCATCCATCATCACTGCCCTTACCGTCACGCCGTCTGATAACATCATGCCGTTATAATCATCACCATGATAACAAGCATCCATATAACCACGCCGTTAAATTACCGGAGAGCCGTTTCCGTCAGATCCGACTTTCCGGAATATCACAACTTTCCGGAAGTGTACCACGCTGAGGAAATAATCATATCGCTGTTTTCCGCCCCTGCGTGACGCATCACAGGTCAGGGATAAGACACAACATATAGTGTCATCAGCAGCTGAATCCGGCACCACATGTTGTGCTGACGGGAGGTGCGTTGTGTGGGGGGAGAAGAAGATCCGTAACCACCAGAAACCGGATCTGCACGGGGAAAGAGAGAAAATAACATAGGCTGAACATATCCATATGCCTGACATCTGCCTATACTAAACATATGCACACACCCGGTGCAATGAACATCATTCCGGATATGCATCACATATCCACACTTACCCGGGAGAGAATCATGAGAACCGTATCCATTTTTAAAAATGGCAACAACCGTGCTATCCGCCTTCCACGCGATCTGGATTTTGAGGGGGTGAGCGAGCTGGAGATCGTCCGGGAAGGGGACAGCATCATTCTGCGCCCCGTCCGGCCGACCTGGGGCTCATTCCTGGAGCTAGAAAAGGCCGATCCGGACTTTATGACGGAGCGCGAGGACGTTGTCAGCGACGAAGGACGAGTTAACCTGTGAACAAGATCTATATGCTCGACACGAACATCTGCTCGTTCATCATGCGCGAGCAACCTGAAGCATTGCTTAAGCACCTGGAGCAGTCGGTGCTGCGCGGTCACCGTATCGTGGTCTCGGCCATCACCTACTCCGAGATGCGCTTCGGTGCCACCGGTCCGAAGGCCTCGCCACGCCACGTGCAACTGGTTGACGCGTTCTGTGAGAGGCTCGATGCCGTCCTGCCGTGGGACCGCGCCGCGGTGGATGCGACCACGGAGATTAAGGTGGCACTGCGTCTCGCCGGCACGCCGATCGGTCCGAACGACACGGCGATAGCCGGACACGCCATCGCTGCCTGTGCCATTCTGGTGACGAATAATGTGAGAGAGTTTGAGCGGGTACCGGGTCTTGTGCTGGAAGACTGGGTAAGATAACGCTGTAAAACAAAACAGGCGGTCAGGCGCGGCCGGCCGCTCTTTCAGGCAGCGGTATATAAAGGAATAAAAAAATGCCACTGATCACGCGGCTTATGCTGCAAAACTTCAAAAAGTTTCCGGAACTGGACCTGCGCTTCAGCAACGATCGTAACATTCTGGTTGGGGACAATGAGTCCGGGAAAAGCACTATTCTGCTGGCTCTTGACCTTGTGCTGAGTGACAGCAGGCATCGGGTTGAGGCGCTGGGGGTGGAATCGCTCCTGTCACAGTCAGCAGTCAGGCATTTTCAGGAAGGTGAGCGCCGTGCCGATCAGTTACCCGTGCTGACCGCTGACGTTTTCCTGAGTAATGGGGGAGAGCCTGACCTGAACGGCAGGCAAAATCTGGCGGGTATCGATGCGGATGGTCTCAGAATGCGCATTGCTCCCATGATGGAGGAATACGGTCAGGATATACACCATGTTTTGCAGCAGGATCCTGATAATTTTCCCTATGAATACTATTCCGTGCAGTTCAGCACATTCTCCGGTGGTCATTTCGCAGGCTTCAGACGCTATCTGCGCCATCTGTTCTTAGACAGTGCACGCATTGATAACGAGCATGCCGCACAGGAGTATACGCGCACAGTTTACAGCGTCAATGTGCCGGTGGCCGATCGGTACCGGCTTGAAAACAGTTACCGGCAACAGAAAATGCACTTCTGCGCCCGGCATCTGTCCGCCATAAACGACACGCTGAAAACGTATCAGTTTGGCGTGCGTTCCGGCGCTAAATCAGGTCTTGAGGCGAACCTGGACATTACTGAGGACGGTATTTCCATTCGTCACCGCGGAAAAGGAAGACAGTGTTTCATCAAAACGGAGTTTGCGCTGCAGCGGCATCAGCAGCAGGGGGGAGAGATCCACGCGCTGTTGCTTGAGGAGCCGGAGAATCATCTCAGCCATGTCAGTATGAAGAGGCTGGTTAATCAGCTTGCCACGGAACGGCAGACGCAGGTGTTTATTGCCACACACAGTAGCCATATCTCCTCCCGCCTCGACCTACGTAAGGCTATTCTCCTCGGAGCTACCCGGCCGGTACTGATGAATGAACTTTCCGCTGAGACTGCCGCCTTCTTCATGAAAGCACCGGATAATAACGTGCTGGAATTTGCGCTGGCCAGACGCGTGCTGCTCGTGGAGGGGGATGCTGAGTTTATTCTGATCGAGGCCTTTTATCACCGCCTGTATGGCAGGGCACCGGAGGATGACGGGGTTCACATCATCGCTATCGGCGGAACGAGTTTCCGTCGTTATCTTGAACTGGCCCGTCTTCTGGAAAATCGTGTCGCGGCCCTTCGCGACAATGACGGCAACTATCAGCAAAATTGCGATGAACGCTATGCTGACGTGCTTTGTTCCCGCTCCCGGGTATTTGCTGACCACGACAACAGCCGCTCCACATTTGAAATCTGCCTGTATCAGGATAATGCCGACCTGTGTGATGCGCTTTTCCGCGGAACCCGCCGGACACTCACGGTTCAGGATTACATGCTGGCCAATAAGGCAGAAGCAGCATTCCAGCTGTTACAGTTGCACGCCGAAAAGCTGACCGTTCCTGATTATATCCAGGAGGCACTGGCATGGATAAGAGAGTGATATTTGCGGTTGCCGGCTCGGGTAAAACCACGCTGCTGATACGTCGGTTAAGAGAGGACCGGCGGACGCTGATCCTGACCTTCACCGTAAATAATGAAGCACATCTGCGGGCGCAGATTATCAGACGCTTTGGCTACATACCGTACGGGATCCGTGTGATGACCTGGTTTGAGTTTCTGCACGGTTTCTGTTTTCGCCCTTTCCTGCAGGAGCAACTGTCATCGCGTGGTCTGAGCTTCAACCAGCCCCCTTCCAGAATACCGCGCACGAATATCCGGCATTATCAGGATCCCGCCGGACGGCTGTATCACCGGCGGCTCGCACACCTGCTGACAGCCCGGGGGTTGCTGCCAGATATCCGTACCCGACTTGCCCGTTACTACGATGAGTTGTTCGTTGATGAAGTCCAGGACTTTGCCGGCCATGACTTTAATTTTCTGCTGGAGCTATGCCGCGCGGAAATCTCAGTGCTGTGCTGCGGGGATTTTTATCAGCATACCTTTGACACAAGCCGCGACGGTAACGTCAATGCTACGCTGCATGAAGACATAACCCGATACGAGGCTCGCTTCAGGGCTGCGGGTATCATGGTGGATTGTGAGACGCTCAGCCGGACATGGCGCTGTTCAGCTACAGTGTGTGAGTTCATTACCGGACAACTGAACATTCGCATTTCGGCTCATGGAACACATACCACCCAGATTGAAATCGTCACGGATGAAGCGCGTTCAGCGGCCCTGCACGCGGACAACACGATGATCAAGCTCTTCTATCGCGAACATCACCGTTACGGATGCCACTCAATGAACTGGGGGGGCAGTAAAGGACTCGACCACTTTCAGGACGTCTGCATCGTGATGGGGGCCAACCACTGGATGCGCCTCATCCAACAGAAGCTGGCAGCACTTCCACCATCATCCCGTAACAGGCTATACGTGGCCTGCTCACGGGCACGGGGCAACATCTATTTTATTCCGGAAAGCCATCTTCGGAGATTCAGAAACTAAGTCAGCGGCTTCTCAACTGGGCACAAGCCGGTAAAAAGTAGTCAACGACAAAACTTCAGGCCGAAAAATGAGGCTCCGGTTTCGCCGGAAACCGGACCTGCGTGGAGGGAAACCCGCAGATGATATGATATTTATCATTAATCGCATAATAAATCCTGGCCTGATATTTACAGGCAGAGAAATAAATCATTCGATATATGATTTTATCGTCATCAGCCATTAACCCCCCAGGAAGCGCGGTAATGACTCCAACTTATTGATAGTGTTTTATGTTCAGATAATGCCCGATGACTTTGTCATGCAGCTCCACCGATTTTGAGAACGACAGCGACT
>NZ_KE137312.1:0-7468 GCF_000408845.1 Escherichia sp. KTE172
GGGGGGGATTTATCGGGCTCGAAGTGATGGAGGCACTGAGCGAAAGGGGGATCAGTGTGACCCTGCTGGAGATGGGGGAACAGGTTATGGCTCCGGTTGATCCTGAAATGGCATCGGCCCTGCATCAGGAAATCAGGAGTCATGGCGTGGATCTGCGTCTCAGAACGGCGCTCACCGAGGTACTGCGGACAGAGACGGGATTCCGCGTTGCACTGTCTGACGGTGGGTTTCTGCAGACCGACATGGTTATTCTCGCCATCGGGGTAAAACCTGAGAGCAGCCTTGCCACAGGAGCCGGGCTCGCCGTGGGTAAACGGGGAGGCATAAGTGTCAATGCCTGTATGCAGACAAGTATCCCTGACATCTATGCCGTGGGGGATGCAGTTGAAACACCTGACCTTGTCTTTCAGGAACCCGCTAATGTTCCTCTGGCAGGGCCAGCCAACCGCCAGGGACGCATTGCTGCTGATAATATGCTCGATCGTCACAGCCTTTACCATGGCAGTCAGGGGACATCCATTTGTAAGGTATTTTCGCTGAGTATTGGCAGTGTCGGGGCGAATGAAAAGCAGCTGAAAGCCCATGGTACCCGATACGAGAAGGTTTACGTCCATGCCGCTGATCATGCCAGTTACTACCCGGGGGCAACAATGATCAGTCTGAAACTGCTGTTCAGCCCCGATACCGGTAAAATTCTCGGGGCCCAGGCGTCAGGGAAAAAAGGGGTTGATAAACGCATCGATGTCCTGGCTGTCGTACAGCGCGCGGGGCTTACCGTTAACGATCTCGAGCATCTGGAGCTGACCTATGCTCCGCCTTTCAACAGTGCAAGGGACGTCGTTAACCAGGCTGGAATGGTGGCGGCAAATGTTATCAAGGGCGATACGGTCATCTGTCATGTCCGCGATGTGTTACAACGGGAACCGGGCAGTTATTGTTTACTTGATATTCGTTCTCCTGCAGAACTGAAACAATTTGGTGAATATCCTGACGCGCTATCCATCCCTCTTGATTCCCTGCGGGAGAATCTTGATAAGTTGCCTGAAGATAAAGAGATTATTATCGGGTGTCAGAGTGGTCTGCGGGGGCATGTGGCATACCGTATGCTTCAGTCTCACGGCTTCCGGACATATAATCTGAGTGGTGGCTTTATAACTTGGCAGGCGGTTACGGAATCAATGAGTCAATAAGAGATGAGGTGCCATACACATGGCACCTCATCTTCCAGATTCATTGAAAACGTATTATATGGAATAGAAATCTACAAAAATAATTAACACCCTGGATGGTACCCTATTGCGATAATGTGGACTGTTCAAAAAACAGGCTTACCGTACAATAATTCTCTATATCCAAACTGACCCCAATGTTCCTGAATGTAAATCTCCGTACAAAGATATCGTTGAGTTTTATATAATTCATTGTTTTTATTGTGTTTTGTTTTTTTGTTGTGCTGGTTTGTAGTTATAAAAAACCCCTGGGAATCCAGGGGTAGGTAAGGAAAACAAATGATACTCAGTTAGTGTTGCACTTTAAACGGGTTGAAGTATAACTCGTATTAAATGAGATGTTGAAAATAAGTGAAAACCATTGCTGGTTGCAATAGGGCAGTATGCGTAAAAAATAAATTTGTGATGCTTTTCAAAAAAACAATTAATACATGAATATTACAGCTCATATATTACAGTTTATAAAAAAACTGTGTTTTATCTATTACATAGAGAAAAATTCTTATCCTGAGCTGTGAACTTGGTTGTTTCGTTTGATATATATCTTTGTAAATGTGGTTTATTATGCGGGCATTTTTTATTGAGTATTGAATCAGAATAAGTGATGCAGCTAAATTTATTTGCGTAACTATTTCATTGTCAATATTCTGACTCAATCTGACACCTATCGTTTCTCTTGGATTCCCCACTTTTGTGGTTTTTTTATCCGGAACGGGATAGTGCCAGTTGTTTTTTATCAGCCTCAGGGTATTTTGGGGCGGTTGCGAACATTGACGCATTCCACAACTAAAAAAATTTCTCACAGACTCTGATTCTTGCCCCGACCCTTGGTCGGTTTTTTTTTGTCCTGGCGAAACGTGAAGCTCTGAAACAGAAAATCTCCGGGCAGAACCTTCCATCCGGGGGGAGAAAACTTTTCGTTTTGAGCCGTTCGGTGTTCAGAACGCACGAAACCGATCGCACATCGCTTTCGTGCATAGTTATGCAACGCCCTGAAAACGATTCTGACGCGTTTTTCTGGTTTTGCCTGGTGTTTTCTTGTCTTTTTGCGTTTTTTGCGCCAGAAAGCGACTGAGGGCGTTTTAAGGGGGGCGTACAACGGGATTTATGGTAAATGGATCGGTTTTTCGGGAAGGATCGACAGGATTTGCCGTTGGGTGTAGTGTAAGCGACTGAAAAACAAACGCCCCTGAAATTCGTGTCTATCCGCCAAGACTTTCACGAAAATACAGGGGCGATGTCGGTCGATAACCTGGAAGGAATCGTAACACATGAGCGCCGCGCTTCAATACTTCGAAGAAAATTTACCCCACCGTCCCTATCACACGGATGATCTCGCTTTCGGCCTTCGTATCTCCGGCAAAGGGCGCGCGCTTCTTGCACGGTATATCCAGCAGAACCAGCCTCATGCACAGTTCTGGCTGGTTTTTGACGTTGACCGCGAGGGGGCTGCGATTGACTGGAGCGACCGGAACGCTCCCGCGCCGAACATCACCGTTAAAAATCCTGTGAACGGACACGCTCACCTGCTCTACGCACTCAACATCGCCGTGAGAACCGCGCCTGATGCCTCGGTTAAGGCGCTGAAATATGCCGCAGCGGTTGAACGTTCGCTGTGTGAGAAACTTTGTGCGGATGTGAACTACAGCGGCCTGATTTGCAAAAATCCGTTCCACCTGGAATGGCTGGTGATGGAGTGGCGCGAGGAAGCCTATACCCTCGATGAACTGGCTGATTATCTCGATTTGAGCGCCTCAGCGCGTCGTAGCATCGATAAACATTACGGGATGGGGCGAAACTGCCACCTGTTCGAAATGACGCGCAAATGGGCTTACAGGGCGATTCGTCAGGGCTGGCCAGCATTCTCACAGTGGCTTGATGCCGTGATTCAGCGTGTCGAAATGTACAACGCATCGCTTCCCGTTCCGCTTTCACCTCCTGAATGTCGGGCTATTGGCAAGAGTATTGCGAAATACACGCACAGGAACTTCACGCCGGAAACTTTCGCACAGTATGTGGCTGATACGCACACGCCAGAAATACAGGCCAAGAGAGGCAGGAAAGGTGGCATCGCTAAAGGCGAAGCCTACGATGACAAGCGTTTCATGGCGCTATGTATGCTGGAGAATGGATATTCTCAGAAAGCTATTGCGGCGATGTTGGAGGTTTCTACTCGAACCATTCGAAACTGGAAAAGCGGAAAATAGCCTATATCAGATAACAGCGCCTTTCTGGCGTTCTTTTGAGCAGCAGGTCTTTTGCCGTTTTTCCCCGTTCAGCCCTGCAATGGTGCTGTTTTCCGCATGATTGTGCTGGTAGTGCTCGCCGCAGTCTCATGACCGAGCGTAGCGAGCGAATGAGCGAGGAAGCACCAGGGAACCGGAACACGGATGGAGGCACTTACGCGTCTGGGTTTGGGGATGTCTCCAGATCGTACTTAATTTCCTTAAGTTCCTGTAATATCCTGTCTTTTTTATAGCATAGCTCGCCTGTTTTTGTGTCTACCAGTCCTGCTTCGATCAGTAGCCCAGCCGCGAGAAAGAGTCGGTGATTGCGTTCCCGTCGTTGTTTTTTTCCCTCGATTCGTTTCTGGATCGTCTGTTTTCGCTCGTTCTCCTGTGCCTGTAAGTCGTTTTTTTCCGCTGTTGCCAGCACGTGGAGAAGTTTGCGTTCCTGTTCTGTGAGTCCGGCTTCGTTGTCGAGCAGGTCAATAATCTGTCTCTGTCGCGCGGTCTGTTCTCCGAGCTTCCTGATGAATCCGATCCGTTTCTTCAGCCATTCGACGTTGCTGATGCGCATGTTTGTGGTACTCCCTGGTGTTTTTTTACGGCGGTTTGTGGTCGTGCAGTATATCGCTTGCGGTCGGCGGGTGCAGGGGGTATCTTCCGTGCTAATTCGAATAATTAGAAGGAAGCGCACTTATATGTTTCTCTCCTTCGTCGAGAAACAGTGCGCTCCTGCGGAGGGCTGAAACCGTGGCAACCTATCACCTCAGCGTTAAATTTGGTGGCAAGGGGCAGGCTGCAAACCACGCCGATTACATCGAGCGCAAAGAGAAATACCGCGACCGTCAGGATTTGGAATATTCCGCACACGGAAACATGCCGGAATGGGCCAGGGATAATCCTTCCCATTTCTGGCAGGCGGCTGACCAGTTTGAACGTGCGAACGGTTCGACCTATAGGGAACTTGAAATTGCATTACCCCGTGAACTGACACCGGAACAGCGCCTTGAACTGGTGCAGGATTTTGTACGTCAGGAAGCCGGCGAACGGCACGCCTGGAGTTTTGCCATTCACAATCCGAAAGCGAGCATTGACGGCGGCGAACAGCCTCATGCGCATATCATGATGAGTCAGCGTGTGAATGATGGCATTGACCGTACACCGGAACAGTATTTCCGGCGCTATAACGCCAGGTATCCCGAGCGGGGAGGTGCGAAAAAGGATTCCGGAAGCCTGACTCCCACTCAGCAAAAAGAGCAGTTGCGGGAATTGCGAAAACGCTGGGAGGTGAAGCACAACGAACATATGAGAAAGCATGGCTTTGAAAGGGGCTTCATTGACTGCCGGACACTGAAAGAACAGGGCATTGAACGACGTCCCGAAGTGCATCTGGGTTTTGAAGCTGCCGGACGACTTGATGATGCCCAGCGTCATGACATCATGCAAAAACGGTCTGAACCGGACTATTCCCGCCATCTTGAACAGGCGCGAATGGTCGGGCATGACATCAGGGAATGGCTGGATACACCGGTTAAGCAACATGAACTGGTCAGAAGGCTGCAACATGATGTTGCGCGGGAGCATTGCTTTGACATGAGAGACGGAGTGAGCAGAGAGAACCGAACTGAACCTGAACGGGTTAAATCACCGTCACGTGGATTTTCTATGGGATTCTGAACATGGCCAGCACAGAAGAAAAATTACTCACGCTCCTGTTATCGGTGGAGCATCTGCAACATACCGCAATAGAGCAACAGAAAGCTGTTGCTGATTCTCTGGCTGTGGCAAGGGAAACTCTTCGCGGATATCGGGATATTTCTGACGGTGTGGCAAAACAGGTCAGGGATGAAGTCAGAAACGAGGTGCAGAAGCTGGACGTGGCAGGACTGATAGGTGAGCGCATCAGCCAGGATTTTCAGCGGCTGGAAGAGTCAGTCGCAAACATGAAGGCAAACGCGGATGCCCTGAACAGGGATATTGCGACAATTCACAGCAATATCGTGCAGGAATACAACACCCTTAAAGGGTATAGCTGGAAATGGCTGGGTGGGGTGTCAGTGGCTTTTCTGGTTATGTTCTGTGTGCTCGGATGGGGAATGAAAACAATACTCGACAGGAACTACAACGCCACAGCGGCGGTGTATCAGAAAGTTGTGACACTGGAAGATAAACTGGTGGAGAAACCTGTCACGGGGAAGAGCCGGAAAAACTGACGCGCTTCGCTTGTCCAACGCCTCACGGAGCGCGAAAGGATTTCGCGAACCGTTCACCGTTTTTTCCAATATGATTCTGTCTGCTTTGGTCGATAAAGCAGTCGATAGTATTCCAGCCTTCGTATATATAACGGTACGTGCTCATCAGTAAGATCTGGCGGTATTGTGTTATCAGGGGGGAGTTTTTTCAGATACTCACGAAATGCCTGGCTTGATGCCATAAAATCTACAGCTGCATCGATAATATGTGGGATATTTTCATCTAATTTTGTCATGATGATTGATCTGATATTATCACGGTTCGTGAATTATAGTATGTCACTATTATTTATGCGTTAGTGAACCAGAAAAAATCCCCCGTTGGTATAGGGGGATATGTAAGGAGAAATAACTTCGCAGGTGTTCTTGTTTGTATTATAACGTGAAAAGAATGCACGCAACTTAATTAATCTGCCGTACTTCCTTTCAGTTTTCAAGATAAGGTTTATAATAAAACATGGAATGGAAGCAAGCTTTAAGGTTTCAGCTCTAAAATTTTTAATATCTATTAACTAGCTAGTTGTTGTCCTTGTGAGCATGTTGTATATAAAAGCTAGGATAATATCCTGACCGGAGTATTCATATTCCTTATCCCCTCTGTGTTCTCAGAGGTTTTTTTCTGTATTTAATGATATGAGCTGGAATGCGATTCCGGCCCCCCCCCGTTTACATAATTCTCCCTGACATACGGCACCGGAATCGCATTGATTTTGCATTGTTAATGTCTAACTGTGCTGGTGAATGTTGGGGGCAGTTTGGATATCGAAAATTATTGTACGTTAAGGTTGTTTTTTGACCTTGTCGGGGTCCGCCTGCGGGCAGTAGAGATCATATAAGGTATTCAATAACGTCATGATGCGGTTATCCCCGATACGGTAATATACCATTTTACCTGCCCGTCGGGTCTCGACCAGCTTCAGGCGACGCATGACACCCAACTGCTGAGACAGGGTCGGCTGAGTGATACCGACCGCCGCTTCCAGCTCGGTCACATTCGCTTCCCCCTGGCTTAACTGACACATCAACAATAGCCGGTCGCTGTTGGCCAGTCCCCGTAGGACATCTGCTGCCCCCAGGGCTGCATTTTTCATATCAGTCTGACGTTTTGTGTCTTCATTCATGGGCATTGCTGGTTTCTTATATTATGTATTTTTATATAATATTGTTCAGTATAATGATAGTGGCGTAATTTTGCCACCGTGATCTTCAGGTCTGCAGCGTCCAGCTGGACCGGGTAACTAATTATATATGGCAGATATTTTGCCCCGAGTGAACAGAGAGGATGTAATGAAAATAGTGATTGTTGGTGGTGTTGCCGGGGGAGCATCCGCTGCAGCCAGGGCTCGTCGGTTATCAGAGGATGTCAGTATTGTTGTGTTTGAGCGGGGAAGCGATGTCTCTTTCGCCAACTGTGGATTGCCTTATCATATAGGCGGAAAAATTCCGTTACGGCAGTCGCTGATTCTGAAAACCCCGGAGGATTTTAAATCCCGTTTTAACATAGACGTCCGTATCCGTCATGAAGTGATGTCAGTAGACCCGGTTAATAAGATGGTGACGGTTAAAAATCTGACCTCCGGGGAGGTCTATACCGAAGAATGGGATCGTCTGCTCCTCAGTACCGGTGCCGCTCCGGTTGTTCCCCCCTTGCCCGGACTACAGGAAGCGGGTGTCTTTACACTGCGAAATCTTACTGACATGGATGCTATCCAGGCGTGGATTGAGCAACATAATATCGCTCACACCACGCTTGTCGGGGGGG
>NZ_KE137313.1:0-33535 GCF_000408845.1 Escherichia sp. KTE172
ACCATAAATCTGTCCCCTTTTAACCATAAATCTGTCCCTAGTTAGCATTGCAATCAATTGAAAAACAAAAGAAAAAACGACCATGAAAAAGGAAATATTATATGTAACATAGGAGTGATCTATCTTTTAGAAAAAAGAAATTAGAAAAAAAGAATAGAGCGCATTGTGAATTTTTTGAGTTGGAATCAGCAAAATCACAAGATGAGGTCAGACCAGAGCGTACGGATTCATATGCTGCATCGAAGACATTCCGCTTCCTCGCTCACTAACTCGCTCCGCTCGGTCGTTCGACTGCGGCGAGCGGAGTCATTTCTCACATATCGCTGGTAATTCTGTTGTTGTTCCTTCGGTGATGAGTCGCTTGATAGCCTATAAAACACGTTCAGAAGCGTCTCAGGCGCACGAAACGGGTTTAAATACCCCTTAGGGCATGGGAGGCGCGAAAAACGCTTACAGAGGCTTTCTGTTCATCAGAATCTGATCCTGTGAAGACCGAGAAAGTTCTCATGTTTAGTCACAACCTGAATATTTCATTCCGAGGGCGGTTTAATATAACTAGCTGATTTTATTGAAAGAGTTCTTTTAATTATGATCCTCATTTTGCTAACCGAGGATCTTCTCATGTTTCAATAAAATACCTTTAATATCAACATGATATATTCTTTTGCCAATTGATTTATGTGACCACTTCATTTCAACGATACATAAATCAACAGATCCAGCAATGCCCCTCCCCAAAGTGTCACAGAGAAGCCCTGAATCGCTCTCTGCCGCTTCGTTCGATACAACCATGAGGAAAACCATGCGAAATGAAAAAAATCGCTTAAAACGCGATACAGCGCGTTTTAGGGGGTATTCACAAAACACACGTTGCCTTGAAGAAATTTTGATCAAGATTTAACTACTATCCGGATCATGACTACAGATCACAGCAACAAGGCTGCTAAAAAGCGTTGAGAGGCGTTAAACGCTGTTAAGACTAGGGCTAAGTACAATGAAACGGAAAAAATGCTCAGAATGCGTTACAGAACCTTCCAGAAAGCTAGGATTTCTCACTTTAAAGAGACATTTTTCTTGATCTGTTGTCACTTATAAGAGACAATGTACACAGGTTAAGGGAATGAGGGCGGCAAGATGCCTTACACGGCGAAACGATATCAGACAGAAAACGGTGAGGTTCCGTACACCGACTGGATGAAAAAATTAAGACGTAAAGACCAGACCGCAGCGTTAAAGGTGGATTCCAGAATTGCCCGCGCTATGGGCGGAAATTTTGGAGATCATAAATTCGAAAGGGACGGTGTATGGGAATTACGGGTTGATTACGGTCCTGGTTACAGGGTTTATTATTCAATCGAAGATGGCGAAATAATTCTTCTGCTCATTGGAGGGAATAAAAAAACTCAGACAGCCGATTTAGATAAAGCCGTTAGTTATCTGCAAGATTTTAAAAAGAGGTCAAAAAAATGACAGCAACCAAAAATGTGAAGTCGCAGAAAAATGATTATTCGGCATCCGTTGATCACAATGCCGCCATGATTGAAGAATTGCGCGCAGATCCTGATTATGCAAACGCTTATCTTGCTAATGCCCTGGAAGAAATAAACGAGCCTGGTGGTTTAGGTGGTTTTCTTGTTGCGCTACGTCAGGTAATCGAGGCGCGAGGGGGGATTTCCGAAGCTGCCAGGAAATCTGGCCTTGCCCGTCAGAGTATTTACCGCGCATTATCCCCCAACGGTAACCCGACCATCACAACGCTTGCACAACTTACATCGGTAGCCGGATTACAGTTCACTCTCAGTAAATCCAGCCACTAATCTCTCCAGTTCCCCCTAAGCGGGGGAATTTCCATGCCATCAAAACCGCAGTTATCCCGCCCGACGTTCACCGGTATTTAATCGGCAAATCGTACAATTGCGTACTGGCAATAGTTTAATGGTGTGTATTAATACACATTTAAAGGCGATGTGGATGCGTGTGTTAATGCTAATGTATGCATACATTAGCATTAACATAGAGCAGATTCTGGCGCGTTGCGCCCGTAGTTCGCTGATGCTCACACGCGCAGTACAGCGCCCCGTCCTGTTGCGACGCACCAGGACGGCGTAAACTCGCTTGCGCTCGCGCTAACTGCGGCATTCTGCGGCGCAAATCAGCATAATCATGGCCTGCTGGTCAGTTAGGCTTTGCAGGGTGAAGGGATGGCCCTGTGCATCCTGGTACGTTCGTCAGCGGCTGCGCCGCGCTTCGGGGCGATGTGGCTCCTGTGCTGCCATGGTATTTTCGTTCGCCCCTTCCATCCGCTTACGCGGATTAAAAAACGTGATAACAATCACTTATCGAGTAAAAAAAACGGGAGAATACTTGCAAATACGACTTAAAGGTCGTATTATTATTTCATCGAAAGGGGAATGGCCCCTCTCACAATAGCCCAGCAGGGCAGGAGATTTAAAAAATGAATATCCAGGAAGCATTAAACGTTTTTGGATTATCCGGCGAATTAACTGAAAAAGATATCAAAGCAGCATACAGAAAAGCCGCCTTAAAATATCATCCAGATCGTAACCCGTTAGGGGCTGAACTGATGAAAGCGGTAAATGCAGCTTTTGATGTATTGATGGCAAATATTGATAAAATAAATCAGTTCCAGAGTACTGATGAACATGCTCGATATAATTACGGTGATGACCTGGAAAAAGTATTAAACGTTCTTTCTGGTTTATCTGGTCTGGTATTTGAAGTGATAGGTAACTGGGTCTGGATTAGTGGAGAAACTATTACACATAAGGAAACTTTAAAAGAAATCGGGTGTAAATGGGCGGCAAAGAAAAAACAATGGTTTTATCGTCCAGACGAACATAAAAGTTACTGGAATCGTGAAGAACACACGATAGAAGAAATCCGCGCAAAATACGGTACAACCGGACAGCGCAGGGCGACAGGGTGGCAACGCGTGGAAACCAGAGTCTAACCAGAACGGGGGCGAGAAGCCCCCGATATTATAGCCAGCCCGTCTTTTGGGGCATCGAACCCAAAAAGACGGGAACAGGAGCCACGTAGCAAAAAGGGAAACAGATGAACTCTTTTTTTGAACAATATCACCCTGTCTTTGAAGTTGTCTGCCGTATCCTGGGGAACGGCTGGCGCGTGAACAAACTTGATGATTGTTCGTCTCGTATAAAACTGACGTCACCGCAGTTTAAAAATTACTCTGTGCATATTCGGATGGAAAAAGACCGGTTTTCTGTTGTGGGGAGTGTGGATAGTCGCTCCTGGCGTAGTCCGCATCATGTTTGCACGTTATCCAGAAAACGGAATCCCGTTGATATTGCAGCCGATATCGAGCGAAAAATTCTGGTAAATGCTTCGCAGGAGGTGTTACAGGCGATTGAGTATGAGAAACACCAGGTGGAAAAAAAGGACGAAATTATGATCCTGAAAGGTATGTTATCGCAACTTGTCCAGCTTGAAAGCTGGTATGGGGCATTGACAGGCTTTAAAGCTGAAAACGGATTGAACGGTAAAGTCACCGAACAGGGCGACAGTTATGATTTACAGATTCGGGGCTTGAGTATAGATCAACTTGTTAAAATTACAGGGTATTTGAAACAGTTATGAGAAAAAATAAAGGTGATGTGACTTATTTTCTTGAAAAAGAAGGTGACAATTACAGGCTTACAAAAAGGATAAAAGCCAGAACAAATGTTAAAATCGGGAACAAAACTACGAAAATCACATTGTATGATGCCGTACTGAATGAGAATGAATTACAACATATTGATTTTACGTGTGCCGGATTAAGGAAAGACGATGAGACGCCAGTTAAGAATTTAATTAAGGAGTTTATGTTAAATGAAACCCGATAATACACCTGAAAATGTAAAAAAATTACGTTTAAAAGCAGGATTAACACAAAAGGAATGCAGTCATATTTATGGTGTTGGGCTAAGAACCTGGCAGAAAAAAGAGGAAGTTAATACTCAAAACAGTCAAAGTCTGTCACTGGTTGAGTTTGAGTTTCTTTTGTTACTTGCAGGAGAACATCCTGAATACGTGCTCTGCAAAAGGGAGTCAAAATAAAATGACCTGTGATGGTTTTATATTAGTACCTGGAGTTGCGCCCGTAGCTCGCTGACGCTCACACGCGCAGTACAGCGCCCCGTCCAGGGGAACCCTGGACGGCGTAAACTCGCTGGCGCGAGCGCTAACTGCGGCATTCTGCGGCGCAAATCAGCATAATCATGGCCTGCTGGTCAGTTGGGCTTTGCAGGGTGAAGGGATGGCCTGTGCTGCCCTGGTATTTTCGTTCGCCCCTTCCATCCGCTTACGCGGATTAAAAACGTGATAACAATCACTTATCGAGTAAAAAAACGGGAGAACACTTGCAAATACGACTTGAAAGTCGTATTATTATTTCATCGAAAGGGGAATGGCCCCTCTCACAATAGCCCAGCAGGGCAGGAGATTTAAAATGAAATGCTCATCTGTTTTTACTTCAACCACTAATCATGTTTTCACATTCGAACGAGTAACGCTTTGCACTATTATCCTTATGCATAAGGATACGGGACAACAGTATGTTGTCCTATTTACTGATAACAATAAAATTCGTGACTATAAAACCGGAATTGTTCCTCAGTTTGGCGAACTTAAGCAGAGTGATGTTGATTTAGTCCTTTTCTACAGGGACGAATATGAAAAATATTTTGATTCGTTAAAAGATGGCGATGAATGCTTGAGTTTTAAAGATTTTATTGAGTGCCTTCGTTAAGCATTATAAATGCAGGGGGGAACCCTGCATTTTCTGGAAATTTCAATATTGATTCTGAAATTGTCTATTAACATCAATGCAAGGGAAATTCATGAAAACGTTAAAACAAGCCGCAATGCAGTTTGCATCTGATCTGCGTAATAATCGCTGTTTTAAAGCTGCTTATAATGATGCTCTGTTAGAGCTTGATCGGGAAGATTTAAATGCCATTGTACAATGCACATTTCTTTTTGAGCCAAAACGAACATTAGCCGAACTTGATAAATTAATTAAAAAGATAGAAGTAGAAGAAGATTATGAGTTTTGTGTATCCCTTGATAAAGGTAATGGATTACACGAAGTCAGAACATTTAAAAGTGAGCGTGAGGCGTTGGATGCTTATCGCATTTTGACCCTTTACGGATACACAGTAACTATAGAAAAGAAGGAGGGTAATGACTGGCTATTCAAGGTGTGATCAGGTTGTTCCACCAACCTGATCACGTTATCGACAATCAAAACTGAATGAGGTTTTTAAATGTCAACGCGGCAGATCGTACAGCTTGCTGATTCCCTTGTCAAAGGCTGGGAAACCAGAATTCCGGCAATGAAATTTAGTGAATGGGATCAATTCCGGTGGTGGTTAAACTACCTGCAAGGGTATGAAATGTTTTAAATAAAAAAAGGGGCTTTCTGCCCCTTTGTATTTTTTGACAAAAATGCTATGTGTAGATCTGTATTTACAGTCTTGTGTGGAGGATGGAAAGGAACCTGATACCCCGTTTAAAGGCGTGTTTAACGTCAGGCTTGATCCAGAACTGCATCGTCGGGTAGCAGAAATGGCGATGGAAGAAGACTTATCGTTGAATGCCTTTGTTAATAAGGCTCTGGAAAAAGAAGTCAGCAATCATCGCGCAGGGGCTTAATTACCCTTGTTTTTTATGCCCTGTAAGGGCATGGGAGGCGCTTTGCGCCGGAAGCCCCGCAGCGCAGCGAGGACTTAAAAAGCGTTACGGCTTCAGCCGTAACAATTCCCAGCCCTGCCAGGCCTGTTTTTTCTTTCACAGATCTATCAGCTATACGTTTGCCAGATGGTCGAAGACGAAAGAACCTTTCAGCAACGAAATCTGGGCATATGCAGCGACGATTTTATAGCCAGGCACAGTGCCACATATGGTACAATCAATGCAGGATAGACAATCATGGTCAAAATGTTAACATTTTATCCATGATTGTCCAAAAACGATGTTTTTGCCTGTGCCTGCCGCAGGCTCTGTTGGGGTGAGTTATGAAGATGATAGCGTTCAGACTTAGTGATGATGAGTTAAAACTTGCAGAGCATAACGCTATATCAAGTGGGTTTACCAGCATCAATACATTTGCCAGGCATAATGTACTTAATGTTGATGTTCAACCATCAAATATACCCGTCAGCAATGAATCATCAAAGGCTGTTAAAACCTGTTTATACCCTCATGAAATAGAACTTGTTAAACGTAATGCAGCCCTTCACGGCATGAGCATGAGCAGAGAAATTGCTATTCGTGTGCGTCAGTCTTTGTTAAAGAATGAAGTCTGTCTTTACCCTGATGAAGTTAAGGAACTTAAAAAATTATCAACTGCTGTAGATCGTGTTGGTCGCAACATTCATTTTATCATAAAAGGTGAAAGATTTTGCACGGTTAACGATCCTGATTTCAGAAAAGACGTTGTTGAAGTGATTGAACTATGTAAGCAAATTGATTCAAAACTTGAAACGTTAACCAAGAGTGTTGTTAACAGATTTGGGTGATTTATGGGTGTGTATGTAGAACAGGAATACCGTATTAAACGCGCTAAAGGGACTGGGCGTGATCCGAAATCTCCTAAGTTATCGGGAAGACATATACATGCCAGTAAATCGGCTTTTAATCATAAAGTCAGACATGGCACAGACAAGAAAGCATATACCTGGACGCCAACAAAAGAAGTCACTTTTAAAATCACAGGTTCAGGGAAAACTGCCGCAGGTATCAAAAACGGTATTGATTACATTACCCGTAATGGTGAACTTGAGGCTTACTGTTATGATGGAAAAGGTTCCGAGCAAACAGGGAAAGGAGAAGACTTTAACAGGGAGTTTACTTCAACTTTATCTAAAGGAAATGATTACTCCAGAACATATCGTGGAGAAAACATCGATCATGTGAAAAACATGGTCTTTTCACCACCACCAGAAGCTGGAGTAAGCAGGGAAGACGCTCTGAAAGCTACGATAGAATTTCTTAAAGAGACTTATCCAAACCATGCTTTCGTTGCCGTATACCATGATGATAAAGAAGATCATCCTCATGTACATGTTAATATTAAACTTCGTGATGAAGAAACAGGAAGGAGATTAAGACTTACTAAGTCTGAAACCAGGAAGTTCAGAAACGGTTTTCATAGAAAACTGAAAGGTATGGGATATGATGTTACCGCTACATGGAAAAAAGATCCCGAACGTAAACGGGAGATTGAGCGATTACAGGCTGAAAATCCGAAAAGACTCCGGAATGTTTACAAGGTTGTGGATTTTGGGGAGACTTCATATCAGAATAAGGCAGGGGAAAAACGAACACCTTTCCTCACTTATGAAACTTTAAAAGGTGGAAAGCAGGTTACGATTTGGGGTAAAGACCTGAAAAATCATTTCGAGTCTGAAAAGCTCCAGCCAGGAACGCTTATCAAAGTTAAAAAACTGGCTCCTACGCTTGTACGTAGCCCGATGTTTAATGATGATGGAACTGTTGCAGGCTACAGGGAAACGCATCGCAATAACTGGCAGATTGAAAATATTGCCCTTGAGCGGAACAGAGAACGTCAGGTTCATGAGCGTGAAACCAGGCAGCCGGAAGAGAGCGACGTTAAAAAGCAGCTATCCAGAAAACATGAGCAAGGTCACAATATCGGGTTTGCTCTTGAACACGGGTTTACAAAGGATTCAGAAGAACATAAAAAACTAAGAATACAGCAAGAGAGGAACTGGAAAGGCCTGGGATTTTAATTTGATTTCGGCGCAGGTGAACAAAGCGGCTACTTTGCTCACCTGCTAATCACAACAACCTACGAGGGAGGTTATCATGACTGAGCATGATGCTATCTGCATTTCTGCACTTCATCAAATTTTTAGTGATGAAGAACATTTGAGTGAGCAACAAAAAGACATTATTCTGATGTACGCTTATGGCTATACCCTGAATGAAATTGCTGATTTCAAAGGACTAAAGCCTTCAACTGTCAGAAAATATCTTGATTCTGTAAGAGCTGAACTGGGAGGTGTCTCGTTGGCAGGGATCAGAACACTGGTACTCATTCGGACTAATGCCCTTCTCGTGTCAAGTCTTTCCAGGATCAGTGAGAGGGGGAATTTATGAAAAAATATCTGCTTTTTGCTTTGCCGTTCTTCGTTGTTGGTTGTAGTGAAGAAGTAAAAAGTGTGGATTGGTGGGGGCAGCATCTTACGGAAGCTAAACAAAAGCAGGCAGAGTGTGAGAAGTCTGGCTCTGATTCTCAGAACTGTAAGAATGTTAAACAAGCATTGTTTATTCAGTCTCAGAAGGATGCTCCAGTCCCTACATTCGATTAACTAATGTTTAAATCATACTAAAGCGCCCATATGGGCGCTTTTTTTTGCATGATCACACGAATCATAACATGACCATTTTGTCAATGGTATTTGATCGTATTGTTGAGCATTGTTATTTTGCGAATCATGTTCGCATCTAAAACAAATCCAAAACACACTTATAGTGGATTGATTAAATGAAGGAGAAACCAGATAAGTCATCGGAAAAAGGGGTTTATGTCACAATAAAACTCGATCCAAGGTTGAATGCATTTATCGAAGAGAAAACGAAAACATCTTTGCTTAGTAAGAGGAAGCAAATTATTTACTTATTAATGCAGAGTATGCGTATTGATGGATATATGGAGCGTTAGCTATGGCGTCTTTATTCCCAGCATTGTTGCTGTGTGCGGCGTCAGTTCATCCGGATACGATAAATGATATTGCACGGGTCGAGAGTGGCTTCAATCCTTATGCTGTGGCTGAAATTATTCCTGAAAGGGAACGCGGTAGCTATGGCAAAAGTGTTATCAGTCATATGCCCAAAAGTAAGGAGGAAGCTCTTACAGTTATCAGAGAAATTGAAAACAGAAAAAGACGTTATTCTGTCGGATTGATGCAGATTACCAACAGTAATTTTTCTTTTTATTCCACGTCCGCAGAAAAACTCCTTGATCCGTGTGAAAACTTGTCTGTTTTCGAAAAGATTATCGTGGATTGTTATAAACGAGGGAGGAGCCTGGAGAATGCGCTTAGTTGTTACTATACAGGAAATTTTAGTAACGGTAAGCGAAAAGAAAAAGAATTTAATAATACAAGTTATGTTGAGCGAATTGGTTATACAGGGAACGAAAAAAAATATGTTGTACCAGGTACAAGAAGCAACGGGGGAGAACAGCGAAAAAATCGTTCACACAATGCGTCAGTTATCTGGCCCGAAACCATTCTGAAATCTGCTTTTGTTGATAACTCACATCCAACAAAAGTTATTAATTAACAGGACTTATAAAATGTCATTTAAGAAATCAGTATGTAATCGTATCAGTTCATCTGTCACTGCTGTAATGCAGCGTAAAAATAAGGTAGTTATGGCAGTCGCCGGGGCAACAGTTGCATCACCGGCCTTTGCGGATGGATTTTCAAAAGCGGAAACGCTGCTGGAAAAGGTTAAAACAGGGCTTAGTGGTCTTTCACTGGTCACGGTGACTATTGCCTGTCTGTGGGTCGGCTACAAGGTTCTGTTTGGTGGAAGCACGATTCGTGAATGCTCACCTATCATCATCGGGGCAATTGTTATCGCCAGTGCGGCTGAAGTTGCATCAATGATGGTTAACTAATAAAGCGGGGACGATAGTATGTCTACACTTTATAAAGCGATGACACGCCCTGCTATGTATGTGGGTGTTCCTGTCGTCCCTCTTACTGTGGTTGCAGGGGCGTTATTTCTGGCGGGGGTTTATATCAGCAAGCTGATCTGGCTGGCTATTCCTGTCGCGGTTTTTGTTCTCAGAATGATAACTAAACAGGACGACCACATTTTTAACCTTTACTTTCTTAAGCTGAAAATGCTCGGAAACTCAGTGTGTAATCGTTTTTTTGGCGCACGAGCGTTCCTCTCCGGACAATATGAAGCTGTTGAAATTGATGAGTTTGTTAATGCCATGAAACTGAATGAGCGAATCACTACTGGTAAATATATCCCATATTCAAGCCACGTTGATAAAAACATCGTCAAAACAAAAAACGGTGATTATGTAGCGACATGGCAACTGATGGGGATTAACTTTGAGTCAATCTCTGCGGAGATGTTAGAAACTATTGACTCACAGGTTGCCACTCTTGTTCGTTCATTTTCCGGACTGCCCGTTTCATTTTATAACCATTCATGCAGGGCGAGTTTTTATGATGCCTTTACCACAAAATCAGGTAATAAATATGCTGATATAATATCAGATTGTTATTATGGTTCGATGAAGAAAAATAAATTCAAGGGGAACACTCTTTACTTTACGCTGATCTACAGACCAGACGGGCGTGTAGAAAAACTGGAAAAACGCAAAAAAAGTATTAAAGAAAAGAAAGATGATATTAACATTCATGTGAAGAGAATGAATGAAATGATTAATACATTCTCTGGCGCTCTTGATAAATTTACCTGTAAACTTCTTGGTATGTATGAGGAGAACGGAAAGGTATTTTCTTCTCAACTGTCATTCTATAATTATCTTCTGACAGGGAAGTTGCAAAAAATCAGAGTAACTGATTCTCCGGTGTATAACGTTCTTGGTGGAGTGGATGTGTTTTTTAACCATGATACCGGACAGATATGCCGCATTGATGGAAATAAATTCTTTCGTTCTATTGAAATTAAAGATTTCTGTAGTGAGACTGCATCCGGTGTTTTTGATGTGCTCCAGTATTCTGATGCTGACTATATTATTACGCATTCATATACATCCATGAGCAAATCAGAAGCATTGAGTACCATTAAACGTGCGGAAAAACAGTTAAAGAGTACAGAAGATGATGCGGTTACTCAATTGCAGGAACTGGAAAAGGCAAAAAATGATATTGTGTCCGGTGATATATCCTTTGGTTACTACCATTTCACGCTAATGGTAATGGCGGACAGTATCAGGGAGCTTGACGAATCTGTAAGTAAAATTACGGCAGACTTTACTGACCTGGGCATTATTCCGGCATTGTCAACCATGTCATTGCCAGCGGCATATTTTGCCCAGCTTCCGGCGGTTTTTCATTTAAGGCCACGTTTATCTCCGGTATCGAATGTAAATTTTGTCGAACTGGCATCATTCCATAATTTCTACCAGGGGAAACGCGATAAAAACTGCTGGACAGAAGCGGTTGCTATTCTCAAAACACCAAGCAAACAGGCGTATTATCTGAATTTACATAACTCAGTACTGTTTAAAGATGAAACAGGTGAAAAGAATCTTGCTAATACTAAAGTTATAGGAACGGCGGGTTCAGGTAAGACAATGTTTCTGTCATATCTTGCCTGTTCATTACAGAAATACAATAACCCCGAAACTTTTGCTGATTCTGCAAAAAATAAGAAGTTAACGTGTGTCTTTCTTGATAAGGACAGAGGGGCTGAATTATGTATCCGAATGCTTGGTGGGGAATATTACACCGTAAAAAGCGGTGAGCCGACAGGATGGAATCCTTTTGCTCTGGAGGCAACAAAACGTAACCGTATTTTTGTCAAGCAACTGATGGAGATTCTGTGTACCAGAAATGGTGAAAGATTATCGACAAGAGAAAGATTGCTTATTAGCGAAAGTGTTGATGCTGTGATGGATTTTCCTCCTGGCGAAATGCGGGAATATGGCATTACCAGAATGCTTGAGCATCTTATGCAGAGAGATGATCGGGATGAGCAGGAGAACGGGATTATCCTTCGGTTGTCCCAATGGGCTAATGGTCAGGCTCATGGCTGGGTTTTTGATAATGCTAAAGACACATTCAATATTCAGCATGTCAATAATTTTGGCATTGATGGCACCGAGTTTCTTGATGATCCGATGGTATGTGCACCAATTACTTTCTATCTGCTGTATCGCATTACGCAGCTTCTTGACGGTCGGCGTCTTGTTATCTTCCTGGATGAGTTCTGGAAATGGCTACAGGATGAAGCATTCAGCGACTTTGTCTATAACAAGCTGAAAACAATTCGTAAGCTGAACGGGCTGGTTATTCCGGCAACTCAGTCTCCGGATGAAATACTGAAGAATAAGATTTCACGGGCTGTGGTTGAAGTATGCAGCACCAGTATTTATCTGGCTAACCCTGATGCCGATTACAATGATTATGTGGAAGGGCTTAAGCTGACACCAGAAGAATTTAATATTGTTAAAAATCTTGATCCAATGTCGAGACAGTTCCTGATTAAAAAAAGCAGTCTTAAAAAGGGGGATGGTAAATCATTTTCAGCACTTGCGACACTTGATTTATCGGGACTTGGTGGATATCTGAAAATATTGTCTGCTAGTGCAGATAATCTGGAAATTTTTGAAAGTATTTATCATGAAGGAATGGAGCCTGATGACTGGGTTCCTGAATATCTCGAACGGGCAATCTGACAGGTGAATTTATGAAGCGTGTAAAAACATTTATGCTGATATCATTATTGACGGCTTCATTTTATAGTAGCGCAGGAATTCCGGTTGCTATTGATGCCAGTCCGGAATGGGCTGTTGAAGCCGCAAGATGGACAGAACGACTCAAACAATGGTCCGAAACTGCGCAACATTATCAGAGTCAGATTCAGGCATATAAAGACCAGTTAGCCACGGCAACAGGTATAAGGAATATTGCGGCATTCACAAATGAACTAAGTAATCTACAATCAGAACTGACAAATATTTATAAGCAGGGGAACAGTTATATTTCTGATTTTACCAGTAATCCCGAAGGTGCATTGAGCAGCCAGGCTAAAAATCTGTTCAGCAAGTATGGAGCCTTCGATATGTGTAATACGGGCTATGAACGTAATGATAATCTCTGTAAAGCACGGATTGTGTCAACGGCTGCCAGTATTGAACAGGGAAATGAGATCAATAAGCAGTTATCAAATGCAATGTCTCAGATTCAGAGTTTAAGTAGCCGAATTGAGGCTTCAAAGGATATCAAAGAATCCCAGGATTTGGCTAACGCATTACAGGCGCAGTCGTTAAAAATGCAGGCGATAAAAATGCAGTATGATGTCTGGAATAATAAAAATAAAGCAGATCATGAGATGTTGATCACACAAGAACAAGAGGCCTTTATTAAACAGCAGAAAGAAGCTGAACCATTAACTTTTGATTAAAAGGTGGATATATGGCTCAGGGGTTTTTCGTTAAATATAATTCTACCGTTATGGATTCGGTAGATAAAATCAGCTCCAGTTATCAAACACAATTTGCTAATGATATTATGTCGTTAGCGACGGTATCGGTTACGTTATATGTACTATGGAAAGGATATCAAATACTTGCCAGTAAAACTCAGACGCCCTTGCAGGATTTAGTATGGGATCTATCAAAATTTGCAATCATAATCATGTTTATAACTAATGCGGATGGGTATTTAACTGCGGCCACTGATGCGTTGCAAGGCATGAAAGATGGTTTTTCTGGAGGGGTGAGTGTCTGGCAAACTTTAGATAACTTATGGAAAAGTACGCAAAATCTTGGCGCGGAAATATACTCTTTAGATAAATCAACATATGTTAAAGATCAAGGTGTAGTTGGACAGTTTTTAATATGGACTGGCTCGCTTATTTTAATGGCTGTTAGTGTGGTTGTTTTTTTAACAGCAGATGTAACGATGAAACTCCTGATTATTACAGCACCGATATTTATCTTTTGTCTTATGTTTGGTTTTATTCGGAGCATGTTTAATAATTGGTTACAATCGTTATTCTCCAGTATTCTGACAGTTCTATTTGCCAGTTTAGTGATTCGGATAGCAATGGATTTTCAAGGGATGATCCTTTCCCATGCTATTCGTGCTGCACAAACAGGAAATGTAAATCTTGTATCTACAGGTGCTATGGGCTTTATGGCTGGGTTTTTGGGGGCTTTATTGGTTCTTATAGCTAAAGGTTTTGCTGTCCAGTTAGCAGGTGCAGGTGTTGAAGGTGCTGTTCAGGGCGCAGCCATGATGGGGCTGGGTGCTGCTGGTATGGCTACTGGTAAGTCTCTGATGCTTGGCGGTCGTGCTGGTTTAGGTTTTGGCTTAGGGATGGCCGGAAGAACGGGCATGAATTCTTTATCTGGGAAAGCAGGGAATCTGATGGGGCGTGGTGCGCGAACAGCCGCTGAATGGGCGGGTGAAAAGGGATATCAGGCGCTGGCTCCGACAGGTGCTTTGGGGATGAAGGCGAGAAGACTTGCATCCCTGGAAAAAGCACGAGCGAGGAATGCCGCATGAATATAATGAAACGTTTTTTTTATGTGATGTCCCTGAACTGGATACTGACGTTTGTTGATAAACATATCACCTCCGGATGGAGCAGGAAGAGAAAGCTAATAACCCAGCTTATTATTTTAATCACGGGAATTACCTTATTTAAGGTCTTAGGTGGAATCAGTCAGAGCTGGTTGTGACATGCTTCATTATTTTGTCATGATACTTTATTTTGTCCTAATCCTTCTTTTAGGAGTGTTTACCTGCTTCGCAGGAATAAGACTTGGTTTAGGGCTTGCGGGGAAATGGAGAAAGGGTATGGATCTTCGCTTTTTGCTTCTTATTGGTGGGATTCTTTTTCTTCATCTTGGCCTTTATCTCTTAAAGGTGTTCGTGAACGCTTAATAAGGTGAATTTATGCGATGTGTGATTCTTTTGTTTTTCCTGTTTCAGATTTCCGGATGTACCACAAGGAATACCCTTCCTTCTGATGTTTCCGGCGAACTGGAACCCATTAACCACAGCCAGGTAATCAGTTATGAGTGAAAAAATCGAAAAGAAGATTGAGACAGCTAAATCCTTCGAAAGACAACTCTATGCAGAAAATGAACGGTCTAAGAAAAATGCATGGCGTGTTGCAGTGGCAGCATCATTACTGTCCTTATGTCTTGGGGCTGCAATTTGTGTTCTTGTGCCATTAAAAGAAAAAGAGCTTGCTATTGTGGCTGTTGGCGAAAAAACAGGCCGTACAGAACTGATTACTCAGGTTAAACAGGAAAAGATCCTGCAATCTGAAGCGCTTGGGCGGTATTTTGTAAACACGTATATTACTTTACGTGAAGGTTATAATTATCCGTCTCTTCAGTATGATTATGAGACTGTACAGCTATATAGCTCGAATACAGTAAAGGACGATTATCTTCGTCTGTATAACAGCGATATGGCTCCTGATAAAATTTATCATAATAACGGTTCTTACGTTGCGGTTGAGGTCATCTCCAATATTATTTCTGACGCAACCGCGCCAGATAAACTGGCCTCTGTGCGTTTTAAAAAAACGACGAGAAACTTCACGACCGGACAGGTTTCAGTTTCATACTGGACGGCTCGTGTGACATATCGTTTTGAACCAGAAAAGTCGGTTAAAAGTTCCAGTCGTGAGCTTAATCCTCTCGGTTTTACGGTAACCAGTTACCAGACAGATCGGGAAGTCAGGGGGGAATGATGAAGAAATTATTTATTGCTACATGTTTATTGCTTCCTGGGCTTGTGTATTCAGCAGCGACTCCGTTACCTTCTGGATTTGATGCAAGGATGCAGACTGTGAGTTATAACGGTGCGAATACGACCGTTATCCGGTCAAAGACAGGATTTCTCACATCAGTTGTTTTTGATGAAGGTGAGGCTGTTATCAGTGCAAAGGCTGGTTTTCCTGCCGGATGGGAAATCACAACCGATGATAATGTTGTTTACATCAATCCGCGTCCCGTTGTTCAGGAACAGGAAGGCGATGAAGGCGAAAAACTGAAAAAGGTTTTCCAGCCAACAGAAAAGGAATGGGACACGAATCTTTTTGTCAGAACAACAAAGCGGATTTACAGTCTTGATCTAATCCTTCTGTCAGAAGAAAAACAAGCGCAACCTGCTTATGTTGTACAATTCCGCTATCCATCAGAAATAGCGAAAAAGAATGCAGAAGAAGTAAGGCTGGCAAAAGAAAAACAGGAAAAACTCAGACAGAAGAAACTGATTTCTGAAAGTTTTGAAAAAGCCGATGCGCCTAAAAACTGGGATTATTTCATGCGAGTCAATGAAAAATATGACAGTCGTCGTATCGCCCCTGATTTTGCTTATGATAATGGCATATTTACCTTTTTAGGTTTTAACTCAGGGAAAGTATTCCCAGCTCCATTTGCTGTAAGAGATGGTCAGGAACAGACACTTGCTTTTAATGTGGAAACAAAAGGCAAGTATAAAATCATGGTTATCCACAACGTTAATGACAAATTTGTTTTACGCTATGGAAACAGCGTTGTTGGTGTTGTGAATAAATCTTTCGGAAAAGTATTAACCGACCAGAGGAATACATCTTCTCCTGCGGTAGAACGTGTTGAGGTGAATAATGACTGATATGAAAAAAACAGATGATTTAGTTGATGATGCGAATCAGTCAAAGCTGGAAAGTAAACCCGTTCATGATATCGGTGATATCAGGAACAAAAATAATCGTATGCGTTCTGGCTTTCTGTTTGGTCTGATGGCTGTATTAGTTATTGGTATTTTTGCGCTGAAAACATATAAAAATTATTTTGCAGATGACCAGCAGAAAGCATCAGAATCAACAGGCGATACCAGCATTTCTCAGGTAAGTAAAATCCGTACTGGTCTTGGTCAGAATTTTGACCCTGTTGAGAACAAAGCAATTATCAATCCAGGCGCTACTGGTTCTGGTAATACTGTTTCTGACGGTCATAAAGAAGTGCCACAGGAGGGGTTCAGGAAATATTTGTCAATACCTGTTGCTGGTCAGGGAGGGAGTCAGACTGGCGCGAGTGGCAGCAGCAGGACATCGCAGACATCAGAGCCACAGGAAGAAAGGAAAGAATCAAAAGAAAATGTGCCTGGTAAATCAGGAATGAAAGTGACTGCGATTAATCTCGATCCTGATCTCTATATTGAGGAAAACAGGCTTATACCGTGTGCTTTAACCACACGCTTTGTTTCTGATGTTGCAGGTCGTATCAGTTGTGTTTTTACAGAAGATGTATGGAGTGCTAATCACCACACAAAATTACTGGAACAGGGAACTAAGGCTTTTGGTCGTTACCAGACCGGAACGCTGAATCATGGACAGGGCAGAATGTTCGTTATGTGGGAGCAGTTGCGGACGCCTGATAATAAACGAATCGATATGGTAAATACAGCAGCGGCTGGTCCCCTGGGGGAAGCAGGCATTGATGGATGGATCGATTCTCACTTCTGGGAGCGTTTTGGTGGTTCTCTTATGCTCAGTATGGTTCAGGATGTAGCGGCGGCGGCGGCGGATAATGCACCTGGTAAAGATCGTAATGTGGATTATACCGAAAACTCACGACAGGCAATGGCTGAAATGGCTAAAGTTGCACTTGAGAATTCGATAAATATTCCTCCAACAATGTATAAAAACCAAGGTGACATAATCACTATTATGGTCGGGGAAGACATTGATTTTTCTGATATCTATGAGTTAAAGGTAAAATAGTATGAGTGGCGTTATTCCTGTCAGCATTAGCAATAAATCGCTCGATTTTTATAAAAATCAAGTATTCCAGTCTTTTCTTGATATTGAAGGGCTAACAGAAATTGCTGTCAACCGTCCTGGTGAAATCTGGACGGAAATTAATGGTGACTGGACATTCCATAATAATGACGGTGTGACCTTTGATTTTTGTAAACGTTTTTCTCAGACGCTGGCATCATTTCGGGGAGATGAAATCGGCGATACCAAGCCATTACTTTCAGCAACACTGGAATCAGGAGAACGTGTACAGGTCGTTTTTCCTCCTGCATGTGAGAGAAATACTATTTCAATCACTATACGTAAACCATCGACACGGCAGATAACGCATAAAGAATATGTGGCGAACGGTTTTTATGATTATGTCCAGTCAGGAAAAAAACACAGGACATACGATGATGAGCTTCTTGATTTATTCAGAGCGAGAAATATCGCTGCTTTTATGGAGCTTGCCGTAGCAGCAGGGAAAACCATTGTATTTGCCGGAGCAACGGGTTCCGGTAAAACAACCTATATGAAGAGTCTCATCGATTTCATACCATTGAATACGCGGCTGATTACGATTGAAGATGCGGAGGAAATCAAATTTTTTATTCATAAAAATTATGTGCATCTTTTTTACCCTTCGGAATCCGGCAGTGATTCCGGCTCTATCATAACAGCAGCGAAATTAATCAAATCCTGTTTGAGAATGAAACCTGACAGAATTTTACTGGCGGAAATTAAAGGTGGCGATGCCTGGGATTTTGTGAAAGTTGCTGGTTCTGGTCACAGTGGAAGCATGACGTCCATTCACGCGGCCTCGGCAAAAGATGCCATCATTCAGATGGTGACAAAATGTTATCAGAACAGAGAATGTCAAAATCTTCCTTTTGATGTTCTTCGTAAAATCATTATGGACAGTATTGATATTGTTGTTCATGTAGGCAGGGATGGTGTTGTCAGGCATATGAGCGACATCTATTACAAAGGGGCTGAATGTGAAAACTTTTAATAAGTCGCAATCTGTTTTTATATTCGCTGTTATGCTTGTTGCGGCATGGTTTGCAGGTTCATTTATTTTCTTTGTGCTTTACTTCAGCCAGATAAAGAATCTGAAACCATTGAAGGCTGTGTTCAGATCCATTGATGCGTACAGGATGGATATTTTTACAGACAGCCTTACTTTATCTGTTGTGACTACGGATATCAGAGTTTTAGCCTTTGTTGCACTTGGAGCAGGATTTGTCGTGTCTCTTATTATCCCTGTTGCGGCGTTGATAAAACTGAACGAGAAGAAAGATAATATTTTTGGTGATGCGCGATTTGCGACAACTAATGATATTCGTGAGTCTAACAGTTTCACGCTTGACGGTGACGAAAAAGACGGGATTATCGTTGGTATAAAAGACAAGAAAATCATACGCTATGTGGGAGCAGCATTCAGTGCGATGGGAGCCGGAACAAGGGCTGGTAAAGGTGCAGGTATAGTCATCACTAATCTTATGAAGTACTGGTGGAGTGTTATTATTCTCGATCCAAAAAGGGAGTGTTTTAATATCACCAGTCTTATCAGGAAGGTGATTTTAGGTCATGAGGTTTATAAATTTGATCCCTTTAGTCCGGTAACGCACCGCTTTAACCCTTTGTATTATGTCAGCATGGGAACGAGTGAAGGTTTTAATCAGCTTGAAAATCTTGCGTTGATTATTTACCCCTATAAGACAGATGGTGCGGATGCTGGTAGCTATCTTAATAAGACGGCGGGGGGTGTTTTTAAATCTTATGCTGTCGCTTTATGGTTTATGATTAAGAATGATAAGGCTGGACTAAAAACGCTTGATATTGAGCCTGTCTTCTCAATGTCTAAAATTAATCAGCTTTTTGAGCGTGCAGAACCCGAACATCTTCTTTCATTCATGAATGATATTCGTTCAGAATTAAGGGGGAAAGACAAAACGCTTGCTGATATTGGTGTCGCTGGCCTTAAGGCATTCATTGAGATGGAGGATAAAACAAAAGCACAACTCAAAAGCAACTTTCTTAATGGATTATCACCGTTTGCTAACCCCAATGTGGCAAATGCTACTGATGGAAATGATTTTGATTTGCGGCAGGTGCGGAAAAAGCGGATGACAATTTATTTCTGTATTTCTGGTGATAATGCCAGGTTGGCTGAAAAAATAACAAATATTTTCTTTCAGCTTGCTATACAGGTGAATCTTGAAAAGATGCCAACGGATGATCCGGAAATAAAACATGACTGCCTTTTTCTACTGGATGAATTCCCGTCAATTGGTGCTGTAGATTACATCAAGAGTAAATCTGGACTCATTGCTGGTTACAAGCTGAAATTGTTGATTGTTTACCAGGTCGGCTCTCAGCTTGAGGAAATCTACAGTTATGCAGGCAGTAAAACATTACTGGCAAGTGCACCCTGTAAAATCGTTTATTCCGCTTCTGATGTTAAAGATGCGCGGGAGTTATCAGAAGCGATGGGAACACGAACAGTAACTATCGGTTCGAAAAGCAAAAGTCGTAGTCGTGGAGGAACATCGAGATCTGAATCAGAAAGCCTTATTGAGCGTCCACTGGTAACAACAAATGAACTACTTACACTGAAATTTAGTGAAGAAATCCTGGCAATGAAGGGAGAAAACCCGATTCGTTGTGAAAAGGCATTCTACTATCTCCATGAGTATTTCTTTGGTGATTTTGTGAAGGTTGCTCCGGAACTTGCAAACATTTTCCCCAGGAAGAAAGGAAAGTTGGTTATGCCTCCACAGAAAGTATTTGAAAATGAAATCGTCGCAAAAGGGTATCTGGCAGTAAAAGAAGTTCCTGATCTCGATAAAGCGGCATAAAGGAGAACATGATGAAGAAGTTAGTGTTTTTATTGATTTCTATCCTTGCTGGTTGTTCATCACCGCCAGAGCCAACACCCGTGCAGTTTGAAAAGGCAAATGAAGTGATCAATCCCTCATTGCCATATGTCCCCGATTTTCACGGTGTCATAAAGTCAGACGTTAGCGGTAAAGGATGGGTTTATGAGATCACTTCCTTATCCGGAGTACAGGCCAGAACGCCGACGTTTTATTACGCTCTGGCTCATGCGGACAGGATTGTAGTGACAACACATGATGCTGGGCTGTGGTTTCGAATCAGAGATCTGTTGAAGATGGAAGGGGCAACAGCAGTCGTGGAGTGGCGAAACGAGAAAAGTTTTTTACCTGAACAGGGAAAAATAGTTTTCATTAAAGCACAAAACGAGGTGAAAAATGACTGGAAAAAATAGAGTGGTTTTACCTGCCTTGCTGGCGTTAGGATTAATATCAACAAATGCTAATGCATCTGATCCTTGCGCTTCGGTACTTTGCTTATATGGAAAGTGAGTGCAGAAGTGCTGAAAAGGATTTTTTTAATATTCTGAAAAAGAAAAAAGGAAGCATTCGCTGGAGTAAAACATTTGATGCCCGTAAAGCATTTCTGAATCAGTGTTCAACGGCTGATCCGGCTGCTATCTCAAAAATTATGAGTAAGTTCGGACGCGTTAAGGGCTGATTAAAACCTGATACCCGCGCCAACGGGTATCAGTGGACATACAGGAGAAAAATTATGAGCGAAATCCGATTTGTAACTCTGGAATCCGACTTTAACAATATTAAAGAAATTTATTCTGATGATGAGTTAAACCGTTTGCTGGAAGCTGTTAATCAGAATTGCCCGACCAGAATTGTGTTGGGTAGCGTGGAGAAGGGGAAAGAAACACCACTCAAGTGGTGTTTTAGAACAATACCAGAGCGTATTTCAATTGAGGAAATCGATGAAATAAAATTTATCCAGAATCCTTCTGAACAGGGATAAAGGTAAACGCCGCAGATTCCAGATTTTAATCTGGGATTTGCGGGGTTGAACAACCGAAGGGCGTTAGTTTCCCGTTATCCATGAGGTATATATGAAAGCAAGAAGTGTGAGAGTTGCCGGAATTGAAATTATCGATAGTGTTAAAACGGTCGCTTATGTTTTTACTGAGGCCTTACTGTTTATGGTCTGGTTTTCGGCAATTGTCTATGGGCTTTATCGTGTTGTTATCGTTTTATGGGATGATCCTTTAAAGCCGCAATCGCTCATGGAATTTCTTAATTTCATAGTTGAGTTGTATAGCTATGTACTTCCTTCGTTGGCTGTTATCGCAGTGGCTTTAATCGCCGTTTTATCCATTTGTAAAATACTCTCAGCAATATGGGAGGGAAGAAAGCAATGAGACATTTTCTTAAGGCTCTTTCCTTTGTTGTTTCCCTGTTACCAGCTACATTGTGTGCGGCTGAAATCCAGGGGAAAGTTATTCGCGTTCTCGATGGCGACACCATAGAAGTTAAAACACTACCCGCGAAAATTGTTGTGTATGAAGTTCCGATCAGGGTTCGATTGATAAATATCGATGCTCCTGAAAAGAAACAGGCTTTCGGGCACTGGTCAGCAAATCAGCTTAAAGCTCTGCTCGCAGGACAATCAGTTACCGTCTCTTATACGCAGACAGACCGCTACGGACGCATTATCGGTCGTGTGTTCACGACGAACGGCACGGATGCCAGCCGCTTTATGGTTCAGTCTGGCGCTGCATGGGTATATGAACGTTACAACACAGATAAATCATTACCGGCTTTGCAACGGGAAGCGCAGGAACAAAAGCGTGGTTTATGGGCTGACAGTAATCCGGTTCCACCGTGGGAATGGCGACATAAACAGAACTGACGCGCGTTGCTTGTGTTCATACGGGAAGTAACCCTGTTATGGCTAAAGCTGGGAGAATTAAAAAACTTATGTTCAAAGATGGTTCTGGTGCATACAGGATTCATCTTGGTCAAAATGAAGTTGTTCATATTATTCGCTTCATTCTTAACTCTAAAGTCAGGATGGAGTACGCCGTTGGGACTACTAAAAGTATGTCAATGCTCCACAATCTTTGCGAGGCAGGACGCGCTAAATTAAACCGCTCATTGCCACGTAAAGGTATCTGGAAACTTGGGTACTATGATGGTGTTTATTATCACGGTAAGGCAAGAAAGGAGGAAATTGAAAATGCTATGCGTTTCTCAGTTCATCCAAAATTTGACGAGCTGGAAAACGACTTTAATCAGTTCTTTTCTGATATTGATTTCTATACCCGGTATGGTCAGTCAGGTATGCGTAAAGTGCTCTTTACTGGCCCCCCTGGAACAGGCAAGACAACTATCGCAAAAGCTTTGGGGGCAAAGTATCAGGATAAGTATGTTTTTGTTTATGCCGATGATTACTTTAAAGATGTTTGCTACGCTGCTGCTCAGAAGAAAATACCCGTCATTATTATAGCTGAAGAGGTTGATGAACTTTATCGGGCTGATGCCGGAACGTTAAGTTTTCTTGATGGAGCTGATACACCGCGAAATGTCGCAGGTACATATGTGATCTTTTCTACAAACTATCCAAAACGCATCGACCCACGTATTAGGAAACGTCCAGGTCGAATTGACAGGATAATCTCTGTAGGTGCTTTCAGAACCAAAGCTGCTGCCGCTTGCGCCAAAATGTACTTACCAGAAGATGTAGAAATTGACCTTAAAGAGCTTGGCGCAGTGCTGGACAGAACGACTCCGGCTGAAATCAAGGAAATTATTAATATCGCAATCGGAATGATTCGCGGAACCAAAAATGAATTATCAGTGGATGTAATAAAAAATGCTCGTGCCTTTTTGAAAGGAACCCTTGATCTGAGCGTGCAGGAAGCAGATGAAGATATAGAGGAAAGGGAAGAGCTTTATAAAAAGAACGGGGCGCAACCTGACTATTTAAGTTACCTGGAGGATTAACACATGCAATATGCATTAGTTGATGCGCTGGAACGAAAATTTTTGCTGGATGCTCTTGAATTTGGTGTTCTGAAGGACTGGAAAGAAAATCCGGTAAAAGAACTTCCTGATATTGATGAATCTGTTCACCCCTTCCATATCTGTTATGGTGGATATTTATTAAACCCTGGTGTTTCAGATTCAGATATTAGCAGAAAAATAAAAGACCAGGCAGGATTCTGGCTGGCAGCTATTGATGATACCCGCATGGATTGTCATTCAATAGCTTATTATGATATTCACACACTCCCTCTGATTTCGTGTGGTCATCAAAAGATAGTTCCTTTTGCCGCGTTAATAAAAGCTGATGAATGCATCATTTCAAAAATTGCTTCGTATTCTGGTTTTGCTGTAACAGCCTTTTTGAGAATTAAAGAGTGGGATATTGCAACTAATATACTTAACCGTGAGGGAATTTTTGCCTTTAATGGCTGTGAGCGCAGATTCAGAGTAGTAAGTAAAGATAACTGGCAACATACAGTATCGGAAGAACGCGCTATCCGTTGTGCCAAAAGATTAATTCAATGTAAAGGATAACAAAATGAGACTTTTTATCGCAGAAAAACCCGCAGTAGCAAATGATATTGTTAAGGCACTTGGTGGCAATTTTACCCGCCATGATGGCTGGTTTGAAAGTGATAACGCCATTGTGACTAACTGTTTTGGTCATATTATCGAATCACAGCCGCCGGAAAACTATAATCCTGAATACAAAGCCTGGAAGGTTGAAACGCTTCCTTTACGTCTTTATCCCGTGAAGTATCAGCCTGTTGAAAGTGCAGCAAAACAGGTTAAAACGATTCTCGAGCTTATCAGACGTGGAGACGTGACTGAAATTGTTCACGCTGGCGATCCTGATGATGAGGGACAGCTACTTGTTGATGAAGTCCTGGAATATGCAGGAAACACAAAACCCGTAAAGCGCGTTCTGATTAACGACAACACGCTTCCGGCAGTGAAAAAGGCACTGGCAAATCTTAAAGATAATCGTGATTTCAAAGGGCTTTACCTTAAGGCGCTGGCGCGTTCAGTTGCTGATGCCGTCTATGGCTTCTCCATGACGCGTGCTTACACCATTCCGGCAAAAGCCAGAGGATATCAGGGTGTTCTGTCTGTCGGGCGCGTCCAGACTCCCGTTCTTGGCCTGATTGTGAATCGTACCCGTGCTAACCAGAACCATAAATCCAGTTTTTACTACACCATGACCGGAGTCTTTCAGCGTGGTGCTGATGTTATCAGGGCGAACTGGAAGCCAGGGGAATTTGCTCCGCTGACCGACCGTAAATTACTTGATAAAGCGTGGGCAGACGGAACGGCAGCATCCCTTGCAGGAAAACCGGCTACAGTTGAAGCGGCAGCAACTGATGATAAAAAAACGGCTGCACCGTTGCCGTTTAACCTGGTCAGACTCCAGCAATACATGAACAAAAAGTTCAAAATGACGGCACAAAAAACACTGGATATTACGCAACAATTACGTGAAAAATATAAAGCGATTACTTATAACCGCTCTGATTGCTCATATCTTTCTGATGAACAATTCAGCGAAGCGCCGCAGGTTATCGATGCCCTGAAATCAGTCTTTCCTCAGTCGCTGGATATTGATTCTGCACGTAAAAGCAAAGCGTTTAACAGTGCAAAGGTGACTGCGCATACTGCAATAATCCCGACCGCCAGTGTGCCTGATGTTAACGCACTCAGCACCGATGAGCGCAATGTTTACCTGGCGATCGCACAACACTATCTTGTTCAGTTCATGCCTGAAAAAGCATACCAGGAAGTATCGGTTGCCATTCAGTGTGGTGATGAGTCGTTCTATGCCCGTGCCAGAAAAACAACTGACAGCGGATTTGAGGCGTTTCTTGGCGCGGAAACCACAGACGAAGGTGAATCAGAAGATAATGATGATTCCGCTTTTGAACTGCTCTGTAAAATTCGCACAGGAGAAACACTGACGACAAAAGAAGTTGTCGTTAATGAGAAGAAAACAACACCGCCGCCATTATTTACCGAAGCCTCCTTGCTTGCTGCGCTTGTTCGCGTCGCGGATTTTGTCACTGACCCAACGATTAAGAAATTGCTGAAAGATAAGGATAAAGACAAAAAAGATGAACATGGTGGCATTGGTACGCCAGCTACCCGCGCAGCCATTCTGGAAACACTGAAGAAAAGAAACTATATCACGCTGGAAAAAGGGAAACTTATTCCTACTGATACCGGATATGCGCTTATTGATGCCCTGCCTGGTATAGCGGTTAATCCTGATATGACAGCATTATGGTCTGAAAAGCAGACAGCCATTGAAAATGGCGACCTGACGGTTGAAGAGTTTATTAATGAGCTGTACGGTGAACTGACAGGCATGATTTCTGATGTTGACCTGGGCGAGATGAAGATTGAACCCGCTGCGCCAGCAGGGCAGTTTCAACGCCTGGACTCTCCCTGCCCTTCCTGTGGTAAACATATTGTTATCAGACCAAAAGGTTATTTCTGTACCGGATGTGAATTTAAAATCTGGAGTGAGTTTTCTGGTAAGAAAATCACCCAGGCGCAGGCAGAAAAACTGGTTAAATCAGGGAAAACCGATTTGATTAAGGGATTTAAAAAGAAAAGCGGTGGAACGTATGATACAGTTCTTGTTCTTGAGGATAAGAAAACAGGGAAGCTGGGTTTTCCGGTAAGGGCTAAGAAGTGAAAACAAAGCAGGAATGGCTTTTTCAGTTAAGAAAATGTACATCAAGAGATACTCTTGAAAAAGTTATTGAGATTAACCGTTACAAACTGCCTTTATCAGAATCAGAGGCATTTTATTCTGCCGCAGATCATCGCCGCGCAGAACTGGTGATGAATAAACTGTATGATAAGGTTCCTTCCGGCGTCTGGAAGTACGTCCACTAAACAAGAGGATTAATTATGAGCGAACTGACTAAAGAAGATGAATACGGCATTATCAGCCGGACTATGATGAATATTCGTTCATTGCGTGTTTTTGCCCGTGAGATTGATTTTGAGCAGTTGCTCGAAATGCAGGAAAAGCTCAACGTTGTTATTGAAGAACGTCGTGAAGATGCTGAACGTGAAGCGGCTGAACGCCAGGAACTTGAAGCCAAACGTCAGCAGGCCATTGAATACATCATATCTTTAGGTCTTGATCCCGAATCACTCCTTGCTCCTGTAACAGCTGATACAGTGAAAACTAGGCGGAAAGCCAAAGGCGGAGTAAGAAAGGCTAAATACCGCTTTAAGGATGAAAATGGCGAGATCAGAGAATGGTCTGGTAATGGCAAGCGTCCGCTTGCTTTACAGAAGCTGCTTGATGAGGGCCATTTCATGGAAGATTTCCTCATTGACAAACTGCAACCTGGGCAGGTTGAATAAAATAATCGTGATGCCGTCGCAAACAAGTTTGCGACGGCAAATGGAGGGGACAGAACAGCCAGCGGCGCTGGCAAGAAATTTTATCGTTTGATAAAGAGGGAAAATGATGATCAAATCAAAAAAAGTAGTGGTTATTTTTGTTGCTTTGAGTTCATTCTTGCTGGCAGGGTGTGATTCACCAAAAGATGCTAATAAGCAAAACTTTGAAAAAGCTATTAATACTCGACTAGAGAAGGAATGCATTACCATTAGTCCGCTGGGAATGTTTGATAGTAAGCCTTATCCGGTTCAGATAGCTGTGGCTCAGGCTAATCGATACACATCTCAGGAACGGGCAGATGAAATAAATTCTCGACAGTTTTCCGCGCTGGATGTACTGGTCAAAGCCGATTTATTGACAGTAAAAAATACCCTGGTTGATGACGTTATTGGTTTTACTAAGACGGGTAAAAAAGTGCCAGGTCGTGAATATGCTCTGACAGATGAGGGGAAAAAATATCTGAAGTCTCCGGAACGACCTGATTTTTGCGTCGGTCATTATAAGGTGGATGAGATAGTTGATTTTACCGAACCTGGTGATGCTATGGGAATGAAGATCACGCAGGTGAATTACACATTCAGTCCCACCAGTATCGCTGAATGGGCGAAACGCGATGATGTTCGGGCTGCATTTTTAGGACTTGAGTCTGATTTGAAAGAGAAACAAACAAAACATATTACACTGGTTTTGAAAAATGATGGATGGTCTGCTGAACGGTAGGCTGTAATGGTGTTGCTACGTGAAAAATACCCCACGTATATCCCCTGCTTTTTCACGGATTTCACGTAGCGCACCGCCGTTAATGACTCTATCAAAAATACTCACCGATATTTTTCGCACTGCAAACAACCTAACTCACTGTAAAACAACAAATCAGCTTCTCGCCGGTGACGCATCGAGCACGCTGGCCAGCGCGATCCTCAGCTGCGACCGCTACAGTATTTTTGAACAAGATTACCCTCGCTCCAGTTTAATTCGCCAGGCAGTTAGACATACAGGTCATTCTGTCCAGACTTCATTAGTTACAACATTCAAATATTCTGTTCCTTTATCCGGTGCCCTGTTCCGGCATATGTGCCCATATCCTGGGTTATTCAGGATAACCGCTTCCTTTTCGCCCTGCCCTGTCGTTCATATCCACCTGGACAAAAATGCATTATCGGAAAAAATGTCCAAATTTTTTTTTTGGTGATCGGAATTTTTGTTGTCGGACGCACCTCTGCTTCAGGTCATAATTGCTGGCACGTCCAGAAAAACAGGTGCGGAGATTAAAAAATTGAGTGACTTACCCGCCAGCATTTTCCAGATTTCACGTAGCGACGCCTGGAATTTAACCATCTCTCCCGATGCAGCCCGTAATATGCGGGATCTTGCATCACAGATTGGCGCAGGAATGCCAAAATATCTGATAGCACCGGAAGTCTCACTGCTTCTCTCCTACATCGATGATCTGAACATACGTATGTACTTTGAGACGCTCTGGAATACCGGAGCACGACTGAACGAAGCTCTGGCGCTGAAACCTGCCGATTTTATGCTGACTCCGACGCGGCAGTACCCGCAACCCGTGGTGATCCTGAAAACACTCAAGCAACGTCTAAAAGAAGCAGAAAGAAGACCAGGACGTCCGACCACCAGACATCCACCATTACATCCTGATCCGCGATACAGAAAACCACCAGAGCCTGCTGTAAGGCTGGTTCCTGTTCTGGATGCCGGATACGCATTGCGTATGCGGGAATACCTGGCGACCTGGAAAAAGCGGATCAAACATCAGCCTGTGTGGGACATAACATCGAGACAGACACCGCTGAACTGGATAAACACCGCAGTGGCACGGGCAGAGCGTGACGGCGTAACATTTTCGGTTCCGGTCACTCCTCACACGTTCCGCCACAGCTACGCCATGCACCTGACAATGAGTGGCGTTCCTCCGCGCGTCCTGCAATCCCTGCTGGGACACCGTTATGCAAGAAGCACCGAGATTTACACCCGCGTTTTTTCGCTGGACGTCCTTACAGGAAGTGGCCTGTCCTTTACCTGCGATCCACAGCTTGCAAAACAGCTTCTTGGGTACCCTGAGCGCCTTAATAATGAGTAATAATACACACCATTAAACTATTGCCAGCACGCAATTGTACGGTTATACTTTCACCACAAAAGATTGTGTATTAATACACACTATTTAACCAGGAGGATTTTGTGATGGGAAAAATCATTACAGTTGCAGGACACAAAGGCGGCATAGGAAAAAGCACCGTGCTTTGTTCCTTATGTGTATGTGTCATAAAGAAAGGGAAAACAGCCTGTTTCCTGGAAACAGACTCACAGGGAAGTATCAAGGATTTCATCGAGGATCGTAAAACCAACGCCAGACTGTCAGAAATACCGTATTTCGAATGCTACACGGATATTCCGGCTATGGCACAAAAGCTGGCCGCCCGCTTTGATTATGTGTTTGTTGATACACCAGGCATGAAATCTCCGGCGTTCGTTAAAGCTCTGAGTTGTGCTCACATTCTTTTCACATTCATTGAGCCAGGATCAGGCATTGAGATCAACACACTGGGACGGCTGGTTTTCGACATTAAAACAGCACAGGCCGGAGTCAATCCGTCAATGAAAGCATGGATTGTCCTGAATAAGTGCTCAACTAACCCGTCAGACAGTGAAGCGTCAGAACTGCGCCGACAACTCAATGATGATCCAGACTGGCTTCCGGTTCCCCGCCAGCGTATCTATATGCGTACTGCGCATAAAAAAGCCTATAACAACGGTATGGGCGTACATGAATACGATGATAAACGGGGAAACAAAGCCCGTGGCGAGATTGAGTTATTGTTAAAAGAAACGGATATTCTGTAATGTGTATTATTACACACCAAATTTGATAATATACCCATATCCGATGCGATATACGGCGGGGATGGCTTATCTGACCAAGCCTGGCAATTTGCAGTACGTGGATGCCGGAACTTTCCCTGCCATAAATGATGTGTATAGTTACACACCTTATAAAAAGGATACCTTATGGCAAAGATCCCAAAGAAAATAGATCAGGAAATTAAACCACTGGATTTACGCCAGTTTGTAAGTTCTGCTGCACAAAAACCAGCATCGGCATCCGCAGTAACGCGTATAAATCTGACTATGACAGATGATGATCTGGATACAGCGCAGGTGTTCCAGAACAAGTACGGTGCAAGCCGTGCTGAAGTAATCAGAGCAGCACTGGCAGCGTTACGTCTGGTATCAGCAGAAGAACGTCGGAGGCTGTTTGATGATATAAGGAAAAACAGCCCGAAAGCAGGAAGACCAACCGTGAATAAATAGAGTGTTTTATTACACACTATTAAAGGGGATAAAAATATGCTCATAAAGATAATTAAATCTGTATTCAATTTTTACATGCTCTGTGTGCAGCCTTTTATTGGACTGGTTCTTGCGGGTTATGGTGCATGGAAATTTTCAGGTGACAGTATCTCAGCATTACTGGAACCAGCATCGTACTTTGTCATTGGAACTGTTGTTTTGTTTGTATGGTATATAGCATGGCAAAAAGAACGTTCTAAAGAAGAAGAGTTTAAATCAAGTATAAAACCAGAAGATTTTGTGAAGTGAGGATACGTAATAATACCAGTTTATAATCAGACATTAGGGCACTCAATCTATGGAACACTGCATCTTTGATTTAGGCATTATAAACTATCATCCTGTCATTACATGGACAGTACCAGTTGCATTTTTCTTTTTAGTATTGCTGGCTGGTATAGTATTCAATATTGGCAGGAAAAGTAATCTAATCGTTTTCATCCTGGCAATGTTGCTCCCAGTAACAACGGTTTTCATTTTTATGTTACTGGGCGGTAAGATCGATATGTGCTGACCAATTAAAAGAGGATTAAACAATGATAAATTCAATCGCGTTTAATCTTATAGCGTTATGTATAATATATATATCATCACTATTTAAAAAAAGTAACTTCAGAATATTTTATATAACTGTATCTACGTGCTCTTTATTATTATCATGTGTACCAAACAAGTACGGTATGATTGGTATAGCAGCATTGGTATTTACAACTATGTTAGGACCATTATTAATTATTTTAGAGGATAACAAACAATAAATTATGACAATGCGTTTGTTAAGCCCGCAAATATGTGGGCTTATTTTTAATTTCTAATATTTTTACTCTTCATCATCTCGCAGGAACTGACAAAAGTCTTCGCTCCCCATCATATCGACAGTATTTTTAAATTCGAAAAAAGAAATTTCTGTCATAGCACACACACGCTGGATAATCAGTTTTTTCTTTTGCTGTCTGACGGTTGCAGTTTCACCAAACTGGATAACAGCAAGGACTGTTTCATCATATGATTTCAGGACAAAATCACAGGTTATATTCTGCACTTCACGGATTAATTCTTTTACAGCTTCCTCGCTACCATGAGGACGAACAAATTCAATGAGTCGTATTTTGGGAAAAACGGAATAATCAGGTATAATATTACGTGAAAGAATGCCTAAAAACTCTGATTCCTTATTTGAGAGTAAGGGTACTTTAGTAAAACAATCAACCTCCCCAATGGCTGTAAAAGCATTGGTTGTCAAAGCTGGATTGTTCTTAATAAAATCAGAGAATACATTTTCAGTTGATGGCAAAACAACAGAAGAATTCTGTTGTTCATCTCGTTTTTTATTACGGTTAAATATCATTTCATATTCCTTTTAAAAGAGCCTGCGGCAGGCACAGGAAAAAACATCGTTTTTGGACAATCATGGATAAAATGTTAACATTTTGACCATGATTGTCTATCCTGCATTGTTCTTTACTGTCTGTAAGATCAGCGCTCATTCTTCCGGCGTTCTCCCGATACCAAAAAGACGGAACGCAAAACGGCTTTCGATCCACCATTCAAAAATCTGCTCTGCGCAACCACAAACAGTTAAGGCGATCCATGCAGCAAGAACAATGTAACCACTGACATCTGCACCCATGTACCAGGCGATAGTTAACCCCATCACTGCGATACCGCCTAAAAACTGCAACAAGAAACGAAATCCCGCAAGAATCCCCAATGGAATAACAACAACCAGATAAAGGGAAGCAGCCAGAAGGTATCTGACAGGTGTCAGCAGATAAAAGAACCTGGATGTTTTCTTTTTGTCAGAATAAACGGCATCATTTGCAACATCTGTTGAATGAGCGCCCAGGTCTCTCCTGATACGTTGAAAATCCACGATGTTATCTTTCATATCATCCTCTCTTTTAAGTGAGTTATAAAAAGAGAAAAAACAGGTAACGTAAACAGTAGCATTCTTTAATCACTAAACCAGAACGACTCTTCGAAATCCCATCCGGTTATTTCATGCCATAACTTAACCTTCTGAAGATCTGGCCTTGATAATTTTAACTTATCATCATATTCCCTTAAAGAGATAAGATAATTTTTCATAACATCGATACATTTTTTTGCCCAGGCTACCTCCGCAGAGCTTCCTTTAATGACCCTTGGTCTTGATGGCAATCGAGGGCGTAACGGTTTAGTTGCTATTTTTTTTCCATCATGTGTTTCATTCTCTACAAGATATGTGAACACAACAGACTCGATCTTTCTGCCGGACTTAATACCTTCATAGGTAACACTCAGATTCGTATTTGCATTGATAATATCAACAGCAGGATCAAGCACCCGTTTCTTAAAATCCTTATATACTGGATATTTCCCTGTAAGCCCGGTTCGCTCCTTCATCCATTCAATGGTTATAGGATCTGTCGAGATCACTCCACTATGTTTCTTATTTCTGTTCAGATTCTTATATTTATACAACCATGAATAAAGTCGAAATGAAAATGGCGTATCCAGTTTCACCATATGTTCAAGATTCATTTGTGTAAATTCGCTTTTCAGTTCATAAAGATATTGACTAACCGAATCTGAAAAACGCAAAGTTATGTCACTTTCACTATTCCCAACACCATATCTTATTGAAGAAAACCAGAATCGTTTGACTGCATCGATCCTTTTTTTTGCCTCGTTCCATTCATACGTAACAATTGGCTTTGAGCCTAAAGAACTCGCAGCAGATTTTAACTGTTCATAACAATTTTTCGAATCTAAAGAAAAAGTGTCCCTGTATTCCTTCGCAAACAATGTATATTCATTTGCAGGCTGTGGTTTACGGCTATCAATCTTAGTCAATGCCAGATACAGAAGACGCATTTCAATTAGCGTTATATCGTATGCACCTTCCAGCAATTGATTTCCCTGTGCCAACAAACTTTGAACATCATTACAGTCGCTATTTTTATTATTCTTTAAGACCATACAGCTCCCCTTCCTGTGAGTTAAAAATCAAAAGAAGTTTCTCACACCCAAATTAGGGACGCAATTTTTTTTTGTCCCTATATAGCTAATAAACCATAAATCTGTCCCCTGTTTGAAGGGTCAAACCTGGCTGAACGGCGCATTTTCACCCTCAGTCAGAGGCAGTCAATACAGCAAACCAGGAGGGAATGCATCATCAAAAACCCATCGAGCCAAACATCCTAAATGTGATCTAAGTCACTAATCCAATTCAGATTCATAGAGAATCCATAACGAATCCGAGTTGAATCTAAAAAAAGTTATCCACAACCTGTGGATAAAAAAGTTATCCACACTAAATCTGTCCCTAGTTGACCATAAATCTGTCCCCTTTTAACCATAAATCTGTCCC
>NZ_KE137314.1:0-1340 GCF_000408845.1 Escherichia sp. KTE172
AACAGCGGGCTGACAGAGCCTGCCCGCCGTGTGGCTGACCTTCTGAATATCGTGCTTCCTGACAACGCAACTTCGTACACACTACGTGACATCATCGAAGCGTTGCCGAAGGACAGTAATGCGGCATGGAAACTCACCAGTAATGCCATGTCGATGATGGCAGATATGCAGGCGACGCGCAGACGCTGGGAAGAGCTGAACACCGAACGAAAGGAAGCGATGAGCCATGCTGCCAGCCTGAAAAAATCATCGCCGTTTTCGTCCGGTTTTTCCCGTATTCCCCTGATGCAATGGGCGGCACCGGAATACCGTAGCGAACAGGGAAAAATCCAGTCGCTGAGCCAGCAAATGGAAAAATTGCGACAGCATTACCGGAAGGTGGAGAAACAGGACATTCCCGCGAGTCAGACGGCATTTGAAAAACAGTGGCAGCAGTGGGGGGCATCCGGCCTTGCAGCTCTCAGAGTCCAGTTGCTTAAACGTGAAGAGGAATTGCGCCGGAAGGAGCAGGAGGATACAGAACGTAGTCGCGCGGAGCGACGAGCGGAACAGCTCAGGAAAAATGACAATGCCGTTATGGATTCAGGGGTACTGAGCGCAGTCGTTACGGGGTATGGCGAGGCCCCCATGCCTGGTAACGGGGAAATGACCTGTTACCTTCTGCTTCACAACCGGAACGGAGAATACACGCTCTGGGGGAACGAGCTGGAGAAATACCGCACCAGAATCTTTGAGCGTGTTGATTTAATGCGTGACAGGAGTGGTTATATCTGTGACCGAAGCGAAATCGGTCAACATCCACCACTGCAACGTGTTTATTCCTCTGCGACCTTTGAGCAACTTCTGACGCAGGTTTGCCAGACATGGCCGCAATATACCCGCAATCTCCGCCAGCCGAAGACATGGCCGGAGTCTTTCTGTCTTGGAGAAGACCGCCAGCCAGCCATGCCATCACTGGCAGCAAGGAAGGTGGATTTTACGCAGGGACGTCTGCTACCGACGCTGATGCCGGTAATGAGTTCTGTCGACCGGGAAACCCGCCAGCTTCAGCTTTTGCTGGTCATGGGCGTGGATGACTCTCTGGGCGGTGTTGTCCGGCTTAATGGTACGCTGTATCCCGCGTTTGCCGTTCCCTCAGCCGATAACAGCCAGCTGGTCATCAGTGCACTGACCGATAAGGGGTTACGGTATGCAGGGTATGGTGTTGCCGTAAATCACGATGCAGACAGCCACATATCACCTGCGCCGGAACTTATGGAGTTTCATCTGAAAACCCGTGAGGCACCGCTTTTTGCTGCCGTCAACACACCAGAAAAACAGCCGGATCATCTGTTCCGCTC
>NZ_KE137315.1:0-2679 GCF_000408845.1 Escherichia sp. KTE172
GGAAAAACCGTCCTGAAAAACCAGACGGCAGACGGGCTGTATTACGCAGTCAGGTACTTGAGCTACATGGCATCAGCCACGGTTCGGCCGGAGCAAGAAGCATCGCCACAATGGCAACCCGGAGAGGCTACCAGATGGGACGCTGGCTTGCTGGCAGGCTCATGAAAGAGCTGGGGCTGGTCAGCTGTCAGCAGCCGACTCACCGGTATAAACGTGGTGGTCATGAACATGTTGCTATCCCTAACTACCTTGAAAGGCAGTTCGCCGTGACCGAGCCAAATCAGGTGTGGTGCGGTGATGTGACCTATAGTGTGCCCGGAGTTCAGGGCGGGCATGGATGCTTAAATGAACCGCGAGTCTGTCTGGAATATTGAGCCGGTAACTCACGATGAGAAACCCAACAATCCCACCGGGTGTGACGGTGGAGAACCTGAGCGGCAGTGACCTGCGGCATGCCCGCAGGGTGATGTAACCCGCTGACAACGGGGATTGAGGCGAGATCACTAAGCCGAGATGATCCTCAAGGTTAAGTACTGAAAGGCTGAAGAACATGAACCCGTTAATCCGCCTCTGTGGGTTGAAAACGTCACCACGGCCTACGTGATCTGACAGGCCGTGCAGGAGGAACTGGCAGTGATACGTAAGCACTGCCGGTCGAAGGTGTTTTGACATGTATGCGAAACACCGGGGCAGCAGCGTCTATCACGCTTGCGTTGCTGACTTCTGCCAACTTGCGGCAAGCAAGGATAAAGAGTGCGACGGGCAGCCTCCTCAGTATGCCTGAGTCCAGGCAGGTAAACCGGGGAAGGTCAGCGACGGATGTTAAGGGGGCATGGCTCCGATGACGCGCTGGCTGGCGGAGCTTCCGTAGTAGTCCGCGATGGGGAAAGCCCATTACATGGCGAAGGGAAGCAGTTTGAATGTGTTTGCGACGTGAATTAACTGACCTAACGAGGTGAAGACCTTTGATAATCAGCGAAATGCAACGCAAGCTTGCCACATGGGCAGTCACCGATCCGTCCCTACGGATTCAACGGCTGCTGCGTCTGATAACACAACCAGAATGGCTGGCTGAAGCGGCGCGGATCACGCTTTCATCAAAGGGGGCCCATACCCCCGGCGTTGATGGCGTGAACAAAACAATGCTACAGGCCAGACTGGCTGTTGAGCTGCAAATCCTCAGGGATGAATTACTCTCAGGCCACTACCAGCCCTTGCCCGCCAGACGGGTTTACATCCCTAAAAGCAACGGCAAACTGCGACCACTGGGTATCCCCGCGTTGCGGGATCGTATTGTTCAGCGGGCCATGCTGATGGCGATGGAGCCGATATGGGAGAGTGATTTTCATACGCTCTCATATGGCTTCCGGCCTGAGCGCAGTGTCCACCACGCGATCCGCACGGTGAAATTACAGCTCACAGACTGTGGTGAAACCCGGGGACGCTGGGTGATTGAAGGCGACCTGTCCAGTTACTTCGACACCGTACATCATCGACTGCTGATGAAGGCTGTACGCCGCAGGATCAGTGACGCACGTTTCATGACTCTGCTGTGGAAAACCATCAAGGCGGGACATATCGATGTCGGTCTCTTTCGGGCGGCCAGTGAAGGTGTGCCACAGGGCGGTGTTATATCGCCGCTATTATCGAACATCATGCTGAATGAGTTCGATCAATACCTGCATGAGCGCTACCTGAGCGGGAAAGCCAGAAAAGATCGGTGGTACTGGAATAACAGTATCCAACGGGGCCGAAGTACGGCGGTCAGAGAAAACTGGCAGTGGAAACCCGCGGTGGCGTACTGCCGCTATGCCGATGATTTTGTCCTCATCGTCAAAGGCACCAAAGCACAGGCGGAAGCCATCAGGGAGGAGTGTCGGGGTGTGCTCGAAGGCAGTCTGAAACTCAGGCTGAACATGGATAAGACTAAAATCACCCATGTTAATGACGGCTTTATCTTTCTGGGGCACAGGATCATTCGCAAACGCAGTCGTTATGGCGAGATGCGAGTGGTCTCAACGATCCCGCAGGAGAAAGCCAGAAACTTCGCCGCATCGCTGACAGCACTGTTATCAGGCAACTACAGTGAAAGCAAAGTCGATATGGCTGAACAACTCAACCGAAAACTGAAAGGCTGGGCCATGTTCTATCAGTTCGTTGATTTTAAGGCCAAAGTCTTCAGTTATATCGACCGTGTCGTGTTCTGGAAGCTGGCTCACTGGCTGGCCCGCAAATACCGTACAGGTATCGCTTCCCTGATGAGGTGGTGGTGTAAATCACCGAAACCGGGTCAGAGCAAAACGTGGGTTTTATTTGGTAAAACCAATCACGGCAAGCTCAGCGGCGAAATACTGTACCGGTTGGTGGGGCAAGGCAAGAAGCTGTTCCGCTGGCGGCTACCCGAAGGTAATCCCTATCTGAGGACGGAGACCAGAAACACGTATACATCGCGCTTTACAGAAGTGGCAATGGCGTTCGCCAGCATTTAAATGGAGAGCCGGATGCGCTGAAAGGTGCACGTCCGGTTCGGGGAGGAGAGGCAGGGAAATAGTCCGACTACGCCCTGCCTCTTACTCTACTCTGGACGGGTAAGCGCTGGGCGTACCTCGCCGTTGTTCTCGACCTGTTCGCAAGAAAACCAGTGGGCTGGGCCATGTCGTTCTCGCCGGACAGCAGGCT
>NZ_KE137316.1:0-1933 GCF_000408845.1 Escherichia sp. KTE172
CGGCCAGATTTGACGAGCAGATGGCCAGAGTCAGGCGTCATTTTTCCGGTACGGAAAGTGATGCGAAAAAAACAGCGGCAGTCGTTGAACAGTCGCTGAGCCGACAGGCGCTGGCTGCACAGAAAGCGGGGATTTCCGTCGGGCAGTATAAAGCTGCCATGCGTATGCTGCCTGCGCAGTTCACTGACGTGGCCACGCAGCTTGCAGGCGGGCAAAGTCCGTGGCTGATCCTGCTGCAACAGGGTGGTCAGGTGAAGGACTCCTTCGGCGGGATGATCCCCATGTTCAGGGGGCTTGCCGGTGCGATCACCCTGCCGATGGTCGGGGCCACCTCGCTGGCGGTGGCGACCGGTGCGCTGGCGTATGCCTGGTATCAGGGCAACTCAACCCTGTCCGATTTCAATAAAACGCTGGTCCTTTCCGGTAATCAGGCGGGACTGACGGCAGATCGTATGCTGGCCCTGTCCAGATCCGGGCAGGCGGCAGGGCTGACGTTTAACCAGACCAGCGAGTCACTGACGGCGCTGGTGAATGCCGGTGTGCGTGGTGGTGAGCAGTTTGAGGCAATCAGCCAGAGTGTGGCGCGTTTCTCCTCTGCATCCGGCGTGGAGGTGGACAAGGTCGCTGAAGCCTTCGGGAAGCTGACCACTGACCCGACGTCTGGGTTGACGGCGATGGCGCGCCAGTTCCATAACGTGACGGCGGAACAGATTGCGTATGTTGCTCAGTTGCAGCGTTCCGGCGATGGGGCCGGGGCATTGCAGGCGGCGAACGAGGCCGCAACGAAAGGGTTTGATGACCAGACCCGTAAACTGAAAGATAACATGGGTACGCTGGAGACCTGGGCAGACAAGACTGCACAGGCATTCAAATCCATGTGGGATGCGGTGCTGGATATTGGTCGCCCGGACTCCTCTGCAGATATGCTCGCCAAAGCTGAAAAGGCTTTTGATGAAGCGGATAAAAAATGGCAGTGGTATCAGAGCCGAAGCCACCGGCGCGGTAAAACGTCAGCATTTCTTGCCAATCTCCGGGGGGCATGGGAGAAGAGAGAGAATGCGCGACTTGGGCTTTCAGCCGCCACGTTGCAGGCAGATCTTGAAAAGGCCAGTGAGATGGCAGCAAAAGATCGGGCCGAGTCTGAGGCATCACGGCTGAAATATACCGAAGAGGCGCAGAAGGCTTACGAACGCCTGCAGACACCGCTGGAGAAATATACCGCCCGCCAGGAGGAACTGAATAAGGCACTGAAAGACGGAAAAATCCTGCAGGCAGATTACAACACGCTGATGGCGGCGGCGAAAAAGGACTATGAAGCGACGCTGAAAAAGCCGAAGCAGTCCGGCGTGAAAGTGTCTGCGGGCGATCGTCAGGAAGACAGTGCTCATGCTGCCCTGCTGACGCTTCAGGCAGAACTCCGGACACTGGAGAAGCATGCCGGAGCGAATGAGAAAATCAGCCAGCAGCGCCGGGATTTGTGGAAGGCAGAAAGTCAGTTCGCGGTACTGGAGGAGGCGGCACAACGTCGCCAGCTGTCCGCACAGGAGAAATCCCTGCTGGCGCATAAAGACGAGACGCTGGAGTACAAACGCCAGCTGGCTGTACTTGGCGACAAGGTCACCTATCAGGAGCACCTGAACGCGCTGGCGCAGCAGGCGGATAAGTTCGCACAGCAACAACGGGCAAAACGGGCCGCCATTGATGCAAAAAAACGGGGGCTGACTGACCGGCAGGCAGCGCGGGAAGCCACGGAACAGCGCCTGAAGGAACAGTATGGCGATAATCCGCTGGCGCTGAATAACGTCATGTCAGAGCAGAAAAAGACCTGGGCGGCTGAAGACCAGCTTCGCGGGAGCTGGATGGCAGGCCTGAAGTCCGGCTGGAGTGAGTGGGAAGAGAGCGCCACGGACAGTATGTCGCAGGTTAAAAGTGC
>NZ_KE137316.1:2860-3408 GCF_000408845.1 Escherichia sp. KTE172
CTGGAGAAGCATGCCGGAGCGAATGAGAAAATCAGCCAGCAGCGCCGGGATTTGTGGAAGGCGGAAAGTCAGTTCGCGGTACTGGAGGAGGCGGCGCAACGTCGCCAGCTGTCCGCACAGGAGAAATCCCTGCTGGCGCATAAAGATGAGACGCTGGAGTACAAACGCCAGCTGGCTGCACTTGGCGATAAGGTCACGTATCAGGAGCACCTGAACGCGCTGGCGCAGCAGGCGGATAAATTCGCACAGCAGCAACGGGCAAAACGGGCAGCCATTGAGGCGAAAAACCGGGGGCTGACTGACCGGCAGGCAGCGCGGGACGCCACGGAACAGCGCCTGAAGGAACAGTATGGCGATAATCCGCTGGCGCTGAATAGCGTCATGTCAGAGCAGAAAAAGACCTGGGCGGCTGAAGACCAGCTTCGCGGGAGCTGGATGGCAGGCCTCAGGTCAGGCTGGAGTGAGTGGGAAGAGAGCGCCACGGACAGTATGTCGCAGGTTAAAAGTGCAGCCACGCAGACCTTTGATGGTATTGCACAGAATATGGC
>NZ_KE137316.1:3608-7218 GCF_000408845.1 Escherichia sp. KTE172
CAGAACTGGCGCAGCTTCACCCGTTCCGTGCTGTCCATGATGACAGAAATTCTGCTTAAGCAGGCAATGGTGGGGATTGTCGGGAGTATCGGCAGCGCCATTGGAGGTGCTACCGGTGGCGGCTCATCAGCGTCAGGTGGTGCAGCCATTCAGGCCGCTGCGGCGAAACTCCATTTTGCGACCGGAGGATTTACGGGAACCGGCGGCAAATATGAGCCAGCGGGGATTGTTCACCGCGGTGAATTTGTCTTCACGAAGGAGGCAACCAGCCGGATTGGCGTGGGGAATCTCTACCGGCTGATGCGCGGCTATGCCACCGGTGGTTATGTCGGTACACCGGGCAGCATGGCGGACAGCCGGTCGCAGGCGTCCGGGAAGTTTGAGCAGAATAACCATGTGGTGATTAACAACGACGGCACGAACGGTCAGATAGGGCCACAGGCGCTGAAGGCGGTTTATGACGTAGCCCGTAAGGCGGCAATGGATGTTGTGACCGGGCAGATGCGTGATGGTGGTCTGTTCTCCGGAGGTGGACGATGAAAACCTTCCGCTGGAAAGTGAAACCGGGTATGGATGTGGCTTCGACTCCTTCCGTCAGGGAGGTGCGCTTTGGTGATGGCTACTCCCAGCGCGCGCCTGCCGGGCTGAATGCCAACCTGAAAACGTACAGCGTGACGCTTTCTGTCCCCCGTTGGGAGGCCACGGCGCTGGAATCGTTTCTGGCAGAGCACGGAGGCTGGAAAGCCTTTCTGTGGACGCCGCCTTATGACTGGCGGCAGATAAAGGTGACCTGCGCAAAATGGACGTCGCGGGTCAGTATGCTGCGTGTTGAGTTCAGCGCAGAGTTTAAACAGGTGGTGAACTGATGCAGGATATCCGGCAGGAAACACTGAATGAATGCACCCGTGCGGAGCAGTCGGCCAGCGTGGTGCTCTGGGAAATCGATCTGACAGAGGTCGGTGGTGAACGTTATTTTTTCTGTAATGAGCAGAACGAAAAAGGTGAGCCGGTTACCTGGCAGGGGCGGCAGTATCTGGCGTATCCCATTCAGGGGAGTGGTTTTGAACTGAATGGCAAAGGCACCAGTACGCGCCCCACGCTGGCAGTCTCTAACCTGTACGGCATGGTCACCGGGATGGCGGAAGACCTGCAGAGTCTGGTCGGCGGAACGGTGGTCAGGCGTAAGGTTTACGCCCGTTTTCTGGATGCGGTGAACTTCGTCAACGGAAACAGCGATGCCGATCCGGAGCAGGAGGTGATCAGCCGCTGGCGCATCGAGCAGTGCAGCGAACTGAGCGCGGTAAGTGCCTCCTTTGTACTGTCCACACCAACGGAAACGGATGGTGCTGTTTTTCCGGGGCGCATCATGCTGGCCAACACCTGCACCTGGACCTATCGCGGTGATGAGTGCGGTTATAGCGGTCCGGCGGTCGCGGATGAATATGACCAGCCGACGTCCGATATCACGAAGGATAAATGCAGCAAATGCCTGAGTGGCTGTAAGTTTCGCAATAATGTCGGCAACTTTGGCGGCTTCCTTTCCATTAACAAACTTTCGCAGTAAATCCCATGACAGAGACAGAATCAGCGATTCTGGCGCACGCCCGGCGATGTGCGCCAGCGGAGTCGTGCGGCTTCGTGGTGAGAACGCCGGAGGGGGAAAGATATTTTCCCTGCGTGAATATCTCCGGTGAGCCGGAGGCTTATTTCCGGATGTCGCCGGAGGACTGGCTGCAGGCAGAGATGCAGGGTGAGATTGTGGCGCTGGTCCACAGTCATCCCGGTGGTCTGCCCTGGCTGAGTGAGGCCGACCGGCGGCTGCAGGTGCAGAGTGATTTGCCGTGGTGGCTGGTCTGCCGGGGGGCGATTCACAAGTTCCGCTGTGTGCCGCATCTCACCGGGCGGCGCTTTGAGCACGGGGTGACGGACTGTTACACGCTGTTCCGGGACGCTTACCATCTGGCGGGGATTGAGATGCCGGATTTTTATCGGGAGGATGACTGGTGGCGTCACGGTCAGAATCTCTATCTGGATAATCTGGAGGCAACGGGGCTGTATCAGGTGCCGTTGTCAGCGGCACAGCCGGGCGATGTGCTGCTGTGCTGTTTTGGTTCATCGGTGCCGAATCATGCCGCAATTTACTGTGGTGACGGCGAGCTGCTGCACCATATTCCTGAACAACTGAGCAAACGAGAGAGGTATACCGACAAATGGCAGCGACGCACACACTCCCTCTGGCGTCACCGGGCATGGCACGCATCTGCCTTTACGGGGATTTACAACGATTTGGCCGCCGCATCGATCTTCGTGTGAAAACGGGGGCTGAAGCTATCCGGGCGCTGGCCACACAGCTCCCGGCGTTTCGTCAGAAACTGAGCGACGGCTGGTATCAGGTACGGATTGCCGGGCGGGACGTCAGCACGTCCGGGTTAACGGCGCAGTTACATGAGACTCTGCCTGATGGCGCTGTGATTCATATTGTTCCCAGAGTCGCCGGGGCCAAGTCAGGTGGCGTATTCCAGGTTGTCCTGGGGGCTGCCGCCATTGCCGGATCATTCTTTACCGCCGGAGCCACCCTTGCAGCATGGGGGGCAGCCATTGGGGCCGGTGGTATGACCGGCATCCTGTTTTCTCTCGGTGCCAGTATGGTGCTCGGTGGTGTGGCGCAGATGCTGGCACCGAAAGCCAGAACTCCCCGTACACAGACAACGGATAACGGCAAACAGAACACCTATTTCTCCTCACTGGATAACATGGTTGCCCAGGGCAATGTTCTGCCGGTTCTGTACGGTGAAATGCGCGTGGGGTCACGCGTGGTTTCTCAGGAGATCAGCACGGCAGACGAAGGGGATGGTGGTCAGGTTGTGGTGATTGGTCGCTGATGAAAAACGTTTAAGGTAAACCCCCTCCCGGCGGGTTTTTTCTTTAATGAGCCTGAACAATTGGGTAAGGCCACCATAAAGGGGATAACCCCGCGGAAGCCGAGGACAACCTTGAAGCCACGCAATCGCTGAAGGGTAACCGTGCCATTAGCCAAAGGCCCGGTTGAAGGTCGGTTGGATGATTTAAAAACCTGCTGCCGGACAAGTACGCCGGTGCTGGACAGTGAGGGGAATACCAATATCTTCGGTGTCACGGTGGTGTTCCGGGCCGGTGAGCAGGAGCAGACTCCGCCGGAGGGGTTTGAATCCTCCGGCTCCGAGACGGTGCTGGGTACGGAAGTGAAATATGACATGCCGATCACCCGCACCATCACGTCGGCAAACATCGACCGTCTGCGCTTTACTTTCGGCGTGCAGGCACTGGTGGAAACTACCTCAAAGGGGGACAGGAATCCGTCGGAAGTCCGTCTGCTGGTTCAGATACAGCGTAATGGTGGCTGGGTGACGGAAAAAGACATCACCATTAAAGGCAAAACCACCTCGCAGTATCTGGCCTCGGTGGTGGTGGATAACCTGCCGCCGCGCCCGTTTAATATCCGGATGCGCAGGATGACGCCGGACAGCACCACAGACCAGCTGCAGAACAAAACGCTCTGGTCGTCATACACCGAAATCATCGATGTGAAACAGGGCTACCCGAACACGGCACTGGTCGGCGTGCAGGTGGA
>NZ_KE137316.1:10148-322388 GCF_000408845.1 Escherichia sp. KTE172
AACAGCCAGACCCGGACGCTGACGCTCGACCGTGAAATCACGCTGCCATCCTCCGGTACCACGCTGATAAGCCTGGTTGACGGAAGTGGCAATCCGGTCAGCGTGGAGGTTCAGTCCGTCACCGACGGCGTGAAGGTAAAAGTGAGCCGTGTTCCTGACGGTGTTGCTGAATACAGCGTATGGGGGCTGAAGCTGCCGACGCTGCGCCAGCGCCTGTTCCGCTGTGTGAGTATCCGGGAGAACGATGACGGTACGTATGCCATCACCGCCGTGCAGCATGTACCGGAAAAAGAAGCCATCGTGGATAACGGGGCGCACTTTGACGGCGACCAGAGCGGCACGGTGAATGGTGTCACGCCGCCAGCGGTGCAGCACCTGACCGCCGAAGTCACCACAGACAGCGGGGAATATCAGGTGCTGGCGCGATGGGACACGCCGAAGGTGGTGAAGGGCGTGAGCTTCCTGCTTCGCCTTACCGTGGCAGCGGACGACGGCAGTGAGCGGCTGGTCAGCATGGCCCGGACGACGGAAACCACATACCGCTTCAGGCAACTGGCGCTGGGGAACTACAGGCTGACAGTCCGGGCGGTAAATGCGTGGGGGCAGCAGGGCGATCCGGCATCGGTATCGTTCCGGATTGCCGCACCGGCAGCGCCGTCGCAGATTGAGCTGACACCGGGGTATTTTCAGATAACCGCCACGCCCCATCTTGCCGTTTATGATCCGACGGTACAGTTTGAGTTCTGGTTCTCGGAAAAGCGGATTGCGGATATCAGGCAGGTTGAAACCACAGCCCGCTATCTTGGCACGGCGCTGTACTGGATAGCTGCCAGTATCAATATCAAACCGGGCCATGATTATTATTTTTACATCCGCAGTGTGAACACCGTTGGCAAATCGGCATTTGTGGAGGCTGTTGGCCAGCCGAGTGATGATGCATCCGGCTATCTGGATTTTTTCAAAGGCGAGATAGGGAAAAGCCATCTGGCTCAGGAGCTGTGGACGCAGATTGATAACGGTCAGCTTGCGCCTGACCTGGCTGAAATCAGGACGTCCATTACGGATGTCAGCAATGAAATCACGCAGACCGTCAATAAGAAACTGGAAGACCAGAGTGCGGCAATTCAGCAGATACAGAAGGTTCAGGTTGATACAAATAATAACCTGAACAGCATGTGGGCTGTGAAGCTGCAGCAGATGCAGGACGGACGCCTTTATATCGCGGGTATTGGTGCCGGTATTGAGAACACCCCTGACGGCATGCAGAGTCAGGTGCTGCTGGCGGCGGACAGGATTGCGATGATTAATCCTGCGAATGGCAATACAAAGCCGATGTTTGTTGGGCAGGGCGATCAGATATTCATGAACGAAGTGTTCCTGAAATATCTGACGGCTCCCACCATTACCAGCGGTGGCAATCCCCCAACGTTTTCACTGACACCTGATGGTCGACTTTCTGCGAGAAATGCGGATATCAGCGGTAACGTGAATGCGAACTCCGGGACGCTCAATAATGTCACGATTAACCAGAACTGTCGGATTCTGGGAAAACTGTCAGCTAACCAGATTGAAGGTGATATTGTCAAAACGGTGGGAAAAGCCTTTCCGAGAAATGGCAGTTATGCCAGCGGTACAATAACGGTCACTGTGTACGATGACCAGGCTTTTGACCGTCAGATAGTCGTCCCCCCCGTTCTGTTTCGCGGTGGTAAGCATGAAAACTTCAACAGCAACAACCAACAGTCATACTGGTATTCAACCTGTAAGCTGCAGGTGCTGAAGAACGGACAGGAAATCTTTCAGCAACCCGCGACGGATGTCAGCAGGGTATTTTCATCAGTCATTGATATGCCTGCCGGACACGGCCATGTCACCCTGACTTTCAATGTTTCTTCATATGGTGCAAATAACTGGACGCCAACGACCAGTATCAGCGACCTTCTTGTTGTCGTGATGAAGAAATCAACAGCCGGCATCAGTATCAGTTGAATTTTAAAACCCAAATTCGGGCACCAGAAATGGTGCCTTTTTTATTTGTGGAGTGAATATGGCAGTACAGATTTCAGGTGTGCTGAAAGACGGTGCAGGAAAACCGATACAGAACTGCACCATTCAGCTCAAAGCAAAACGTAACAGCACCACAGTTGTGGTGAACACGGTGGCCTCAGAAAATCCGGATGAAGCCGGACGTTACAGCATGGATGTTGAGTATGGCCAGTACAGCGTCGCCCTGCTGGTTGAAGGTTTTCCGCCTTCACATGCCGGGACCATCACCGTGTATGAGGATTCTAAGCCGGGGACATTGAATGATTTTCTGGGCGCTGCAACAGAAGATGATGTTTGTCCGGAGGCACTGTATCGTTTTGAAAAGATGGTGGAAGAGGCGGCACGCAACGCTGAAGCCGCCTCTCAGAGCGCAGCGGCAGCAAAGAAATCAGAAACAGCAGCGGCATCGTCCAGGAACGCGGCGAAAACATCAGAGACGAATGCAGGTAACAGCGCGAAAGCGGCAGCTTCTTCAAAAACAGCCGCACAAAACGCAGCAACAGCGGCAGAACGTTCAGAGACAAATGCCCGTGCGTCAGAAGAAGCCTCCGCAGACAGTGAAGAGGCTTCCCGCCGTAATGCAGAGTCAGCCGCTGAAAATGCCGGAGTCGCCACCACAAAAGCGCGGGAGGCCGCAGCAGACGCAACAAAGGCCGGGCAGAAAAAGGATGAGGCTCTGTCGGCAGCGACACGAGCTGAAAAGGCGGCAGACCGCGCAGAAGCCGCAGCGGAAGTGACTGCAGAGCCCTGTGCGAATATAGTGCCGCCGCTGCCTGATGTGTGGATACCGTTTAACGATTCACTGGATATGATTACGGGTTTTTCGCCATCTTATAAAAAGATAGTTATTGGTGACGATGAAATAACAATGCCAGGCGACAAGATTGTTAAGTTTAAACGTGCTTCAACAGCAACGTATATTAATAAGTCCGGCCAACTCAAGCTTGCTGAAGTTGACGAACCGCGATTTGAGCGCGATGGCTTATTGATTGAAGGACAGAGGACAAATTATCTGAGGAACTCAAATAAACCAGACTCATGGACTGTTCATTCCGCACTGAATAAAACATTTGGCACTGATAAACAGGGGTTCAATTATGCCACGGTGACACCCACGGAAAGTATAGTGGGAACAACAGGTGGCTATACTGTGCATGGTGTGGTTGCAGCAGACAGATTCCCGCTGGCAAGTGGTGAATGTTTCACTTTTTCGTGCCGGGTTAAAGGCGCTAAAGCACGATGCAGGTTAAGAGTTTCAGTTATTATTGGTGGAACAGATACCTTCTCTGCTGACTCTTATCTTGATCTGGATACCCGGATCGCAACAGTAAGCGGTAATACATCCCTTATAACAGCCAAAGCTGAACAACAGGGCGAGTGGACCTACTATGAGGCCACTTATACAGCTAATACGGACATTGATACCGTTAACTGTGCTTTTTATATGACAAATAAAATAAGTAATGAGCCATTCTATGATGACTCAACATTAACCATGACGACGCCGCAAATTGAACTGGGCAATACGGCATCGTCATTTATTGTAACTACAATGCCAACAACACGCGCAAGTGATGTAGTTACTATCCCATCGCAGAATAACCTGTCAACACGGCCTTTTACGGTATTGTGCGAAGTAAGCAGGAACTGGAGTACACCGCCCAATGTTGCGCCAAGGATATTTGATGTTGGAGGGCACAGTATTGATGATAATTATTTATCGCTGGGGTTTGTTGCAACAGGAAAGATAAGCGCCAACGTAGGAATGGTTCAGCCACAAATTGCCTCAGATGGAGAAAGGTTCATTGTGGGTGTGAGAGCTAAATCTGATTTATCAGTAAATGCAATATGCAATGGTAATTATACAACAAACCTTAATGGTAAAATATTTGGAGTTACAGCAACATCGTACCGGTTTGGTGGGCAGACCGCAGCAGGAACGCGTCATTTGTTTGGACACATCAGAAATTTCAGAGTCTGGTTTAAAGAATTAAATGACAGGCAAATCAAGGAGGCAGTATGAAAGATTTAACTTTGAAATTTCCTGGTAACAGAGAGTTTAAATCCTTCCTGTCATCTCTTGACTGGGAGGAGGATGAAGACCTCCAGAATAAACTGTTAGTCGATGAAATTGGTTTCACCTACACAGAAACAGGGGTAACAGAAGAGGGAGAACCTGTCTGTGTCCGGAATGACGGTTATTTTGTCAACATTCGCATTCTTGATGACTTGTTTGATGTTTCTGTATTCTCTGATTATGTCGTGGAGCTGGAAACACCGCTTCGGGAATGGAGCTGAAAGGAGGAAATAATGGATATAAGCCCCTTACTTCATGCACTTTGTGCTGTGGCTGCGCAGATACTGGTTGGTCTTTTTACCGGAAACTGGGCTTACGGAGCGATAGCCGGTTGTACGTTCTTCATTGCGCGTGAACATACCCAGGCAGAATATCGCTGGATTGAAATGTTCGGGCATGGCAAGCGAATGAATATGCCGTGGTGGGGCGGTTTTGATCCGCGAGCTTGGGATGTGGCAAGCCTGATGGATTTTGCTGTGCCGGTGGTGGCGTGTCTGCTGGTCTGGCTGTTGGTTAATCGTGGGTGAAAAAAGGTGAGCTGTATATGCAACGGAGGAAGAAACCCCGTTGCTGGAAGCCAGGAAAAAGTATCGGGTGTTGCTGTCCTCGGATGTTGTGCTAATTGGGTGATAACAGATCCTGTGTATGGGAGTTTCCCTTTTTGCGTGCGTTGATGCTGGTAACGGCAAACGTCATGATGAACAAAACCGCGAATAAGACGACAATCGTCGGAGCTGGTGCGCTGTCGATAAAAAAGGACAACCAGACACCAGTCATTGACACTATTACCGATATGCCAGTCGCCAGTAGGAGCGCAATATGAAAGCGTTGTGTCAGGAGTACCGCAATGGCGCCAGGCGCAATGAGCAGAGAAATGGAGAGAATGATACCTACCGCTTTCAGCGTCGCCACAATGGTCAGAGAGACCATGCACAGCAGCCCATAATGCAGCCATCTCGTATGCAAACCGCTTACCTGCGCCTGTTGATAATCAAAGCTGAACAGCAAAAAATCCCGCCATTTTACGCTAATAACAAGTGTAACCAGCCCGGCAATAATCATCGTCTGGATTATATCGCCGATGGTTATCCCGAGCATGTCGCCGAAAAGAATATGGTCAAGATGTACGTCTGGTTTGACTGCAATATACAAGATCAGACCTGCGGCAAACATGCCAGAAAAAACAATCCCCATCACTGTATCTTGCTTGATTCGGCTGTTGTCTTTCAGGTATCCCGTCGCCACCGCGCAGAATACTCCGGCGACGAATGCCCCTGTAGCCAAAGGTAACCCCAGAATCCAGGCAAGCACGATGCCAGGAAAAACCGCATGACTCATCGCGTCACCCATCAGTGCCCAACCTTTCAGGACCAGAAAGACCGACAGCAGCGCACAGGGTATGGAAACTACCAGTGAAATCAGCAGTGCGTGACTCATAAAGGTGAACTGCAGTGGCTCCAGTAATAATGCCATCATGAGCGATCCTCCAGCGCCTTATGCGCACGCCGACGATTTGCCAAAAGCCCATGGGTGGGCGCAAAGACAAATGCTAAAAGAAACAGCAGTGTCTGCGCCACCACGATGATTCCACCTGTCGCGCCGTCCAGAAAGTAACTGACCCACGCGCCGAGGAAACTGGTTACACTGCCAATAGTTACAGCAATCATGAGCAGGCGGGGAAAACGATCGGTTAACAACCATGCTGTTGCACCGGGAGTCACCACCAGACAGATCACCAGAAAGGCACCAACCGTTTGCAGCGCCGCAACGGTCGAAACCGACAGCAGGGTGAAGAAGAGGAGTTTTAATCTGCCCGGATGCAATCCAATAGCACGGGCGTGATTCTCGTCGAAAAAGGTCACCATAAGATCTTTCCATTTGAAAAAAAGCACGATGATCGAGAGAATGCCAATGATAGTGAGTTGCAGGATATCCGCCGGATCGATTGCCAGAATATTGCCCAGGACGATGGTCTGAATGTTCACAGATGTCGGGTTCAATGACACCATAAACAGCCCCAGGCCAAAAAAGGACGAGAAGATCAGACCGATGATGGCATCTTCTTTTAAGCGGGTGCGTTGGTTAAGAAACAGCATGCTGCCCGCAGCCAGTCCGCCGGAAAAGAAGGCTCCCAGAGAAAACGGAAGCCCCAGCATATATGCCCCCGCAACACCCGGGACAATAGAGTGCGACAACGCATCGCCAATCAGCGACCAGCCTTTTAGCATCAGATAGCATGACAGGAAAGCGCAGAGACCGCCGACCATCGCCGAGACCCACATCGCATTGAGCATATATTCATAGCTGAAGGGTTCCAGTAGCACGTTCATCTTTCTTCCCTCTGCACCGCTGACGGTCGATGAGCCACAAAAGGGCGTTCATCGTCAGTAATAATGCTTTCTTCCGAGCCGTTAAGTGTGACATGGCGCAGTACGCCGCTAAAAGCCAGCTCTAGGTTCTCGGCTGTAAAAGTGGTGTCTGTCGGCCCGCTTGCCAGGACGGTGCCTTTGACCATGACCGTATAATCGCAAAATGTCGTGACGGATCCGAGATTGTGTGTTGAGACAAGCATCGTTTTGCCTTCCGCGCGTAACTCCCTCAACAGGCTGATGATTTTGGCTTCGGTTTTCACATCAACGCCAGTAAAAGGTTCATCCAGCAGGATCACATCACCCTGCTGTGCAATCGCTCTCGCCAGAAAGACGCGTTTCTTTTGTCCACCGGAAAGCTCGCCGATTTGTCGATGGCGAAAATTCACCATATCGACACGTTCCAGCGCATCGGTGACAATTTGACGATCCCTCTTTTTGGCGATACGCAACATACCCATATGCCCATAGCGGCCCATCATCACCACATCTTCCACCAGTACAGGAAATGACCAGTCAACATCTTCTGACTGAGGGACGTAGGCAACCAGGTTTTTCTGTAACGCCTGTCGCGTGGGAATACCCAGAACAGATATCTTTCCGCTGGTCAGACGCACAAATCCCATAATCGCTTTAAACAACGTCGATTTTCCGGAACCGTTTACCCCAACCAGAGCGGCAATAGATCCACTTGGTACTGTGAAGGATGCATCGCGCAGTGCTGTGTGCCCGTTACGCCAGGTGACAGTAACATCATTAACGACAATGCCTGCAGATTGCATCATTATTTCTCCCTTTTCCCAGCTTTAATTCCCTGTACCAGCGTACTGGTAGTAACCTTAAGAAGGTCGATATACGTCGGTACCGGGCCGTTTTCTGTGCTCAGGGAATCGACATAGAGCACACCGCCGTAGTGTGCGCCGGTTTCACGCGCAACCTGACGCGCTGGTTTATCGGAAATCGTACTCTCGCTAAAGACTGCCGGGATATGATTTTTCTTAACTATATCAACAACCTTACGTACCTGCTGCGGTGTTCCTTGTTGATCGGCATTAATCGGCCACAGATAAAGCTCTTTTAGCCCCAAATCGCGTGCGAGATAAGAAAAAGCCCCTTCACTGGTGACCATCCATCGCTGATTCTCAGGGAGTTCCGTAATCTGCTTACGCAGGGGGGCAAGGGTTTGGGTAATCTTGGCTTTATAAGTATCGGCATTGCGTTGGTAGGTTTGTGCATTTGCCGGATCGTATTTTATCAACGCATCACGAATATTATCGACGTAAATCAGAGCATTATCTGGCGACATCCATGCATGGGGGTTAGGTTTGCCCTCATAGGGTCCTTCGGTGATCCCTACAGGCGTCACACCCGAAGAGACAATTACTTCTGGAACCCCATTGAGATGCTGGTAAAAGCGTTGGAACCACAATTCCAGATTCATACCATTGGCGAGAATCAGTTGTGCCCCCTGCGCACGTTTAATATCGCCAGGGGTAGGCTGATACTCATGAATTTCTGCACCAGGCTTGGTTATGGATGAGACTTCTGCAGCATCTCCCGCCACGTTTTTGGCCATATCCGCGATGATGGTAAATGTTGTAATGACCTTGAATTTTTCAGTTGCACTTGCCTGAAATGCGATCGAGCAGGTGAGTGCGAGCCCCCCCAAGAGCATGGTTACTTTTTTTATCGAGTGCATAATTTAGTACCTATAGTGAGCAAAATTAGAACAAACATAGCAACGGCTATGTTTTATAGCACAGCCTATACAAAATGAAAATGATTATCATTAGCAGCTTTGAGGCCCAAAACAGGGATTAGGTTGTTTCCTGCTGGCGACGCGTTATTGAGGAAAAAAGTAAGGCAGCTAGTAGGCTTTGAAATAACGTTTTGCGGTTGGCTGATGCAATTTCGAGAGTGCATGTATTGAATGATTTCTAGCCGTTACTGATTTTCGTATTTTTTGTATGGGAGGATTTGCACCTCCCCCCACCGAGCCTCCATGACTTTACTCCACTGTCTCTAGGGCTGCTGTGTGCCAGGAGCGGAAGCAGGGGGGGCCAGAGACTCCTTAAAAGTTGATAGCTCGTTTTGCAGGGAGACTTACACGGTAAGCGTTATTCCGAAGAGCTTAAAATTGAAGCAGTCAAACGGGTTGTTGAGCGTGTTTATGCGCTGCCATCTGATTAATCGACGGAAGCAGTTCCGTTTGGTCTATGATGCAGTTGTCCGGCAGGCGCTCTGTGACGCAAAAGAACGATAGGAGTAGCATTGAAGTGAACGAGGTTATGCTTGTCTTATATTATCCTCTATTTTAAAAACATCAGCTGGTTGTGTAAGAGTTTTTATTGTTTTATCTTGTTGACTTTGCTTTTATGAAAACAGAGTGATTGATACAATGAAAACCTTAAGTGGGAAAGAGTTTAGGAAATTATTTAATCGTTATGAGACAGGATTCTATCTAAGTGAGTTTGAATACTTAAAGGACTTTGATCCTTTGTTTCCTGAATGCGTAGGGAAAGAATTAAAGTTGGGTTATAAACGAAAAGTTGATGTATGGTGCGAAGAGGATGCTGCGCTATATGCAGAATTTATAGCTACAAAAGAAAGGCTGAAAAGAGGCCGGTTAATCCTAAAAATAAACCAAGTGTGGTCGCGTGTATATCCTGCTTATATTTATGCAATTGAAGAAAGAATAAATGTCAGGGCAAAGGGGAGAGAGTCATTTAAGTATGAAACTGTGCAAGAAAAACAATGTAAACTTTCCATAATGTTAGATGGTCTGAAAGACCTTGAATGTGAAATAGCTATGATTTCAAGTGAGTTTGAAATTGAAAAACACTCTATGCACTATTTTTATATGATTTTTGATATTGAACGCTATATAAATGACTGCAGTTACTTTGTTTTTTCTGCTGCTAAAGTTGTTAAAGGCGTGATTCAATGCATTGGTTACATTGACAAAAATAACAAAGCAAGTTGCGATGAATTTTATTCAGGCAGCTATGAATGCTTGGATGATGATCAGGAAACACTGAACTATTTAAATGAATCATGCGCAGAGGGTATAGACGCTGATAAAGATCTCATCAGGAAGAATGAGTTATTAGCCTTATCCCTGAAGGAATTGTATCAACTTCTCGTTTCAAAAAAATAACAAGTAATACGGCGAGCGATATGACGTGCCATGGGATATCCGCACCCAGCAGCATGTTGTCTCCACGATGTCCGCAGTTCGCTCATAATAGACATTCACTACAGTTATAGTAGAAGGTATGCATGCTGCTGAGTGGGGAAAGTGTGAAAGAAAAGAAGACAGCTGCTTTGTTTGTCGTCACGTTTATCTTCATTGGCTATGCAAGTCGTAATACAAGGCGGGACAAAACTGAGACACATAAGGCCTCGCAATGGCTTGCAAGGCCACACATGTATTGAGATGTTAATAAAATGTAGACTTGTAATTTTGATATAAATGGTAGAGAAAATCTTTCCCCAAAATAAAAACGAACGTCAATGAAATCAAACGGTTGAATAAAGTTGATTTTGGCTAATACAAAGACAAGAAAATAATATTTATGATTAAATATCAGCGAGTTGAATACATAATTTTTATATACTGTTACGCCATATGGGCTGGACTGAAGCCGCAGACCTGATTGTTAAAGGTATGGAAGGCGCAATCAACGCCAAGACCGTAACCTATGACTTCGAACGTCTGATGGAAGGCGCTAAATTGCTGAAATGTAGCGAGTTTGGTGATGCGATCATCAAGAACATGTAATCTCTACATGTGTTAAATATTGAAACGGGCGTATAACACGCCCGTTGTTTTATTTATGTGGATATTATTAATATCATGTCGAGAATATTTATATGAAGACCATTACTTGAGTCCATATGGGCATATTTTTATAATACAACTATTATGTAAACATTTATTTGTTATTTCGCTTTCTCCTGGAGGACACTCTTGACTGCTTTTGAGTAAACTCCATAAATCCTTGTTGAATGGTGTGATGTTATAAATAGTAATAGGGTATTCTTTATCCTTAAAGATAATACCAGACTTAACCGGTGTAAATATACTTCCAGGAGTGAGAAATATAGTAGGTTGATACCAGATGATCATTTTCATATCACCCCATATGGCTGAAAAAGATATACCGCATGTAGGTTGAATTACCGTGTCAATTACTATCCACTTCATTTGTTATGTCTTATCCCACGGTATTTAATATGGTTCATTAGGATGTTTATTTCTTGACTTTGCATATGTGTATATTACTCCCCAAAAAACAAATTAATCAAAAATTAAAACCATTGTTTATATAAAACAAAATTTAAAGCAAGAAATCTCAATAGATATTAAACAAAATGAGATTTAGTGAAAATATTAGATTATTCACTTCGTTTTAGATTTGTTTAGCTAAAATGTTATACATTCAAATGACTGAACATCCTGTAATTAAAACATAGCCTTTATACTACTTTGTGCCAATTTGCTAAACATTATGGTTGGCCTTTTTATATAACGATAATGACGAATATAAGCATGACATGAGAATAAGGTTTCAATTTTTTAGTTATATAGGAATGGTTTAACCCATTCCTGGCTAAAATACATATAACCGGATGATGACTAAACCAAAACACATGTGCGTTAAGTATTGAAACGGGCGTATGGCACGCCCGTTGGTTTTATAAATTTGCTAACCGTTATAAAATAACGTATAGAAAGTCAAGTAATTACATTTCAAATATCAATTTGATAGTATTGGCCTGGTGATTATTTATGAGTGGCAATAAAAAGACAGTATTTATCATCCATAGGGATAGTCTCTGCACTTTTATTTCCATTATGCTAATGTCTTACTGAATTATGAAGCATTTCTTAAGCTTCCAACTTTAGCTAGATTAATGGTTTATTGTTTTCTACATCTTCAATATATAAAAGCGTATTATCAATGGCGTAGTAACTGCGTTTGTTATGATTAACATCAGTAACCCACCGGAAAACGCCCGCGCCTGCCAGTGTTGAACAGTATTCCCGAAATGTTGATTTTCCGCAAATATGAAGCAATGCGGCCTCTTTTATTTTAGCAGGGTTCTTGGTCGTACTAACTTTTAACAGGTTCCTGGTTCCTCTTAATAACAAAACCGTGTCATCGTGAGTAATAATTCTGATATTATCCGTAGCCAGATAATAAATGTAATGTGCAATGCGGTGATGTTTTAATTCTGAATAAAACCAGGAGAAGTTTTGCTCTTTTCTCACTTGCTCAAACATCTTTTGAAAAACAACAACCTGATCCATCAGGATAATAACCTCTTGTTAGTTGTGAGACTGCGTAGTGTGCACGATCGGTTTTACCACTTCAATCTGGTCTGTCCTTTGGCTGTGATATGTACAAAGTGTGAAAGGGGGATTACCTGAATTCTCCCGGTGAGCATTTTGCAACGGACCAGCTCCGGTACAAACGCTATTGTGGGTTCAGATTATAAGATTCTGTCTAAGGGGCGGGATAAAGGTGAAATTAGGGGGCATGAAAGATGACTTTATAACCTTGCTCACCCCAGTGTTGTAAAAGTTCGTTTTGCCTTCTCGTTGGTGCCATGCCTGTCCAGACAATCAATGTTTGCGTTGGGAACAGTTCCGGGCGCGGCGCTTCAATGGGATCAGCAAGAACAGAAATGTGCCATCCTGACAATGATAAACGCCATGCTTCCAGCCACAATTGTGCTCTCTCTTCAACATTCCACGCCATCAGAATGGCTTCTTTACCGGGCTTACGGCGCATTTCGAAAAGCGAGGCTGCTGCGTATTCAATTAATGCGCCGTCAAACATACTGCTCATAATGCGGGAGGTGTTGTGATCAAGCACGAGACGCTGGCGAACAGGAAGGTAAACATGATTAATCAATTGATCTACTGGGTACTCTCGACCCAGTGAAATAATTCTCGCGCGTAGTTTGGCAGGATTAGCCATACGAAGAATTGACATCATCTCTTCTTGCAGGCGGCTCCAGTCATCTTCCGTATCCTGGCTGGTGGTTTCCAGTAATGCTTTAACTTTGCCTACAGGGACGCCATTACTTATCCAACGCTTGATCTCTTCGATGCGTTGTATGTCTTCTTCATCAAAGAGTCGGTGTCCGCCTTCACTGCGCTGTGGTTTTAACAAACCGTAGCGGCGTTGCCAGGCCCGGAGAGTGACAGGATTAATCCCGCAACGTTCGGCAACATCACCAATGCTGTAATAAGCCACACTTCCTCCTTGCGGTCATAAATCTCCGTCGCCTGTACACGACCCAATAATACTTTGTACAATATACGCTAAAATTGTACAAAGTATAAATAAGATTTCAGCTAAATTGAATGAAACATTATTTTTAATGTGGATTAAATTTAAACATAACGTATTCATTTTCACGATGATTTTCAGAAATCATACGAAATAATGTGCTGAAAATTATTTTTTCTCCGGCCACGCAACTGAAGGGATACCATTCAATTTAGCTTTCGCAAACAGATCTCCCTGAAACATCTCAATTCCTGCAGATTCAAGCCACATCCACTCTTCTGGTGTTGTCACACCCATAGCAGAGACTTGAATTTCAAGTGATGTACAGCATTTTATGATCGCCTGAATAATTGCCTGCCGTGGCCCGCTTTTATGAACATTGTTAATCAATTCCTGACTGATTTTAATTCTGTCAGGCTGGAAGCGTGACAGGAGTAACAAACCGGCAAAACCTGCGCCAAAATGATCAATTGCTACACTGATACCGGCAGCCTTAAGCGATTTAATCGCTTCTGCAAACTCATCAAACCGAGATATGACTTCACTTTCAGTAAATTCAACGATGATTTGTTCAGGCACCAGAGCATTGGCCTTTATTTCATCAAGTAAAAAAGAGACTGCGTCAGGTTCGTTAACCAGGGTCATAGGTAATAGATTGATTGAAATCATTTTATCACCGAGGTCAAGTGCGTGTGCCATCGCGAATGCAAGCGCCTTACTTTTGAGATCCGCTTTGTAGATTTCCCCGTCTTTACGCTGCCCAACCGCTATAGCTGACGGGCTGTCTTCATTTTTTTGCACAATGGCTTCAAAAGCGATTATCCGCCGCGATAAGGGATCGACAATAGGATGAAAGGCAAAGTGGTCGTTTATAGTTGGTGAAAGGGTACAGGAATCAAGTTCTTTATCAGATCCGTCAGCGATAAAAAGCCAGGAGTCTTCGGCAGGGATCTCGAAATAGGTTGCTTGTTCGGTTGCAAGGACAAAAGTACGAAAAAATTGTAGCGCTCTGTCATCATAAGTTAGCTGAAATTTTGATGTGCCTTTGTCGAATACGGCCTGTAAAACGTCATCTCGCTCGTGCAGGCGCAAATCAAATAATTCCATTCCCGCTTTGCCAAAACGGCGAGCAGGCGCGTAATCGCACAGCAGCTCAACAATATTATAGTGCCGTGGATCCTGGCATATAGCCCGATATATCATTTTAACCTGTTCTTCCGGACCTTCCAGAAGCTGGAAAAAATGAGAACCATTAAACAGTAAGATCCCTGTTACGTCAGACTGCATGTTCCTGCGATTTGCTATCGAAACCATTTCTTCGATTTTTTTGACAGGTTCGTCGTCACGTATATGGCTACGATAAATAAGGGTGGTAAGCATTAACTGTCCAGGGTAATGGGAGAGGCGAGAGTAAGACGGTAACAGACATATCTTCCGGTGTCTTTCTTTTAATACCAAAACATAACTGTTTCTTTACATTGATAAAAAATGGAAAAAGTTGAAGATGAGTTGGCGAAAAATATTGTATAGGTTGTCATTTAAATGATGCAATATTTTTTATCATAACCTGTTGTTTTATATGTATTAGCACTAAATGCAAAAAATTAACTTATCATTCTGTACACATATTTCGTACAAGTTTGCTATTGTTACCTCACTTAACATTGATTAACATTTTTAACAGAGGCGTAGCATGCATCAAAATTCAGTGACTTTAGATTCTGCGGGAGCAATCACTCGTTACTTTGCAAAAGCTAACTTGCCTACTCAGCAGGAAACTCTCGGGGAAATTGTGACTGAGATTTTGAAAGATGGACGTAATCTGAGTCGAAAGTCGCTTTGTGCCAAACTTCTATGCCGACTGGAACAAGCGACAGGGGAAGAGGAACAGAAACATTATAATGCACTAATTGGGTTGCTTTTTGAATAATGCAACAGCCTGATTATTTAACAGGTTAGCTATGAAGTCGTTATGAAGACATCTGATAATGAAAGTACAAAATATGAAATTACTGGCCAGGCGGTGCTCCATATACTGCGCATGAAGATAAATTTTTCGTTACAGACTCTTATTAAGCAATTACTCGTAATGAAATCGGCTGAGGAAAATGCTTTCCGACGAGATTTAATTGACAGCATAATTCGTGATTTTAGCAACAGTGATACAGGAGAGCCAAACAGAAGAACAGCGATAGCTGACAATAAAAGTATGTTCAATGGTAAGAAAATAAACAGAATACATTAAAATTTCATAAGTAAGATGAGAGGTTACCATGCTTGAAGATACTACAATTCATAATGCAATAACTGATAAAGCGTTATCAAGCTACTTTCGTAGTTCAGGTAATTTGTTAGAAGAAGAGTCAGCTGTGTTAGGGCAGGCTGTGACCAATTTAATGCTTTCAGGCGATAATGTTAATAATAAAAATATTATCTTAAGTCTGATACACTCTCTGGAAACAACAAGTGATATTCTCAAAGCTGATGTGATTAGAAAAACACTGGAAATCGTGTTGCGATACACAGCTGATGATATGTAACTTTTAATTATTAAGTATAAGTTTATAGAAAACTCAGTCATCTTATTTTTGTCTGTCGCTTTAGACTATACACAGCATAATTTTATTGGGTCAATATTCCTACGAGGCTGACATGAATAATTCAATCCCCGAGAGATTTATTTTTCAATGTGCTTTGTTTAAAAATCTCGAGAGGGAGGTGCTCATGACGCACGGGTATGTTGATAGTCATATTATTGATCAGGCTTTACGCTTGCGTTTAAAAGATGAAACTAGTGTGATTCTTTCTGATCTCTATCTGCAAATCTTGCAGTACATTGAAATGCATAAGACTACACTAACGGATATCATTATTAATGACAGGGAATCAGTGCTCTCTTAGAACTTGAGTAAGGTTATAGAATAAACATCAGCTGTATCATCATGCTGGTGCAAAGTGAGCATTTCAGGCGTTATGCTTTCTTAATATATCCGCAATATCAGGGGGCAAACAGGAATGGAGAGCGCTCGTTTTCCATTCTTGACGCCTGATATCCCACCTAATTTGTTTAATTCTGACTACATTGTGCTCAATAATTAATAGGTTAGATGAAGATGGAGAAAATTTTATCTTCGGCGTGGATATTTCTTATGCTCTCTACCATGCTCTCTGTAGATGCCAGTGCGAGCGAATGAATGGCATTTTCATGTATTAAACCCTTTGGCCGGGACAAGCAAATGCGCAATACACTCATACCCATCTTCATTGCGATATGCTTGTTTATAACCGGTGTCACTATTTTGAACATCCAGCTCTGATATTCCGCAAAAGCAGAGTACCTGGCGGGAGCAAGATATGCCGCCAACAATATCAATCATATACTTGAAGAAGCGTCACAGGCGACTCAAACGGCGGTTAACATTGCCGGGAAGGAATGCGACCTCGAGGAGCAATATCAGCTTGGCACTGAAGCAGCTCTGAAACCTCACCTGCGCACAATCATCATTCTCAAACAGGGAACGGTCTGGTGTACATCCTTACCGGGGAATCGGGTCCTACTGTCTCGTATTCCTGTTTTCCCGGACAGTAATTTACTGCTGGCTCCGGCAATCGACACCGTTAATAGATTACCTATCCTGCTCTATCAGAGCCAATTTGCAGATACGCGCATTTTGGTTACGATAAGTGATCAGCATATTCGCGGGACGCTTAATGTACCCTTGAAAGGGGTAAGGTATGTATTACGCGTGGCAGATGAAATTATTGGACCTACGGGTGATGTGATGACGCTTAATGGACACTATCCCTATACCGAGAAGGTTCACTCCACAAAATATCATTTCACTATTATCTTTAACCCGCCGCCACTCTTTAGCTTCTACAGACTTATCGATAAAGGCTTTGGGATTTTGATATTTATTCTGTTAATCGCCTGCGCCGCTGCCTTCCTGCTTGATAGGTATTTCAATAAAAGCGCAACGCCTGAAGAGATCCTGCGACGGGCTATAAATAATGGGGAGATCGTCCCATTTTACCAACCTGTGGTAAATGGTCGGGAAGGGACATTGCGGGGAGTTGAGGTGTTAGCCCGCTGGAAACAACCTCACGGTGGATATATATCACCCGCGGCATTTATTCCACTTGCTGAAAAATCCGGATTAATCGTTCCGCTTACGCAAAGCCTGATGAATCAGGTTGCCAGACAGATGAACGCTATCGCGAGTAAACTGCCGGAAGGTTTTCATATTGGGATTAATTTTAGCGCCTCGCATATTATTTCGCCGACATTTGTCGACGAGTGCTTAAATTACCGTGACAGTTTTACCCGTCGCGATTTAAACCTCGTTCTGGAAGTTACCGAGCGTGAGCCATTAAATGTTGATGAAAGTCTGGTTCAGCGGTTGAACATTCTGCATGAAAATGGTTTTGTCATCGCGCTGGATGATTTCGGTACTGGCTACTCAGGGCTTTCTTATCTGCATGACCTGCATATTGATTATATCAAAATTGATCACAGTTTCGTTGGCCGCGTAAACGCAGACCCAGAATCAACTCGGATTCTGGATTGTGTATTGGATCTGGCGCGTAAACTTTCGATCAGTATCGTCGCTGAAGGTGTCGAAACGAAAGAACAACTTGACTATCTGAATCAAAATAATATCACATTTCAGCAGGGTTATTATTTCTATAAACCGGTAACATACATCGACCTGGTCAAAATTATCCTTTCTAAACCGAAGGTGAAGGTTGTGGTTGAGTGAAAATCGATCAGTAAGGCCATAGTGCGGTGTAATTATAGACAGCTAATTAGCTCGTTGCCTCGGTGATGCTGCCAACTTACTGATTTAGTGTATGATGGTGTTTTTGAGGTGCTCCAGTGGCTTCTGTTTCTATCAGCTGTCCCTCCTGTTCAGCTACTGACGGGGTGGTGCGTAACGGCAAAAGCACCGCCGGACATCAGCGCTATCTCTGCTCTCACTGCCGTAAAACATGGCAACTGCAGTTCACTTACACCGCTTCTCAACCCGGTACGCACCAGAAAATCATTGATATGGCCATGAATGGCGTTGGATGCCGGGCAACCGCCCGCATTATGGGCGTTGGCCTCAACACGATTTTCCGCCATTTAAAAAACTCAGGCCGCAGTCGGTAACCTCGCGCATACAGCCGGGCAGTGACGTCATCGTCTGCGCGGAAATGGACGAACAGTGGGGATACGTCGGGGCTAAATCGCGCCAGCGCTGGCTGTTTTACGCGTATGACAGTCTCCGGAAGACGGTTGTTGCGCACGTATTCGGTGAACGCACTATGGCGACGCTGGGGCGTCTTATGAGCCTGCTGTCACCCTTTGACGTGGTGATATGGATGACGGATGGCTGGCCGCTGTATGAATCCCGCCTGAAGGGAAAGCTGCACGTAATCAGCAAGCGATATACGCAGCGAATTGAGCGGCATAACCTGAATCTGAGGCAGCACCTGGCACGGCTGGGACGGAAGTCGCTGTCGTTCTCAAAATCGGTGGAGCTGCATGACAAAGTCATCGGGCATTATCTGAACATAAAACACTATCAATAAGTTGGAGTCATTACCCGTTGCCTCTTGTTACTATTGTTCATTATTTTGTTTGCTATAATTGTTTGAAAGTTTTGACAGGATTGCCATTAGTAGCATGAACAATAGTAATAATCTGGATTATTTCACTCTCTATATCATCTTTTCCATTGCATTTATGCTGATCACTCTCCTGGTCATCCTTATTGCAAAACCCAGTACCGGGCTGGGAGAAGTGCTTGTGACGATAAATTTGCTTAATGCCCTTGTTTGGCTGGCGATCAATCTGATTAATCGATTAAGGGAAAGACTCGTCAGCCACAGGGATCAGCAATAATCTTTCAGTTTCTCACTGTCAGTATGCGGCTGAATGGGGTGCTGACAGTGAACGCCTGGATCATTGAAGGAAAGGAATTATTGCGCAAATAGTTGTCAACCCTGGTGTTATCACAGTTGGCTTTATATATCACCGAAATAATTTTCATGGCAACTATTAATAATTTTGATGTCGAAGAGTTATTTGTTAAACAAAATCGTCACCCCAAAGTGATCAATGTCATGAAAATAAGGTGAAAAATGATAATGCCGCCTTATTTATCATTTATATATTGTCGCTGTTTATCTATTTAAATTTTTTGTGCTTTTGTTTTTGTCTTTACCCTCCGTTTTGGTAATCTGAACTCATAGGTTATTTGACCAGGAATGTTTGTTAATCCAATGAATGGATGGTTAATCTATGAAACTGAAAAAACTCCCCGGGTTTAGTTTAGGACTTATTGCTTTGGCGGTGGGTAATGCATATGCAACACAATTGTTGGATGATTATAGTATACTTTCCTATATAACTGATGAAGAATCGCCGATTGAAATCAAAGATAATAATTCGATAAGTAATGGAGAGTATCTAACCACTAAAGACGAAAGCCATGCTGTGAAAGTGGATGACGGTGTAACTGGATATATAAATAATGCCAGTGTGATGACTAGTGGTGATGGATCTTATGGTATTTCTGTTGATAGTCATAACAAAGTATTATATATAAGCGATAGCGATATTAAGACCTCTGGAAGCGTATCTGACAAAGGAAATAACCAAGATGTTAATGGAGGGATAACAGCCAGCGCAGTAGTCAGTGAATTTGGTGGCACCATCGTTATGAATGGTGATAATTCAGTCGAGACGAGGGGGGCATATTCAGCGGGACTTTTAAGTCAGGTTAATGATTCTGGGATTGTGGAAAATAACACCCGTCTTGAAACCACAGATAAAACGAACATTGTTACCTATGGGGAAAATGCAGTAGGTGTTCTTGCATGTTCAAGTCCTGGAGAGTCTCGAACATGTGTCGATGCTGTAGATGATGAAGTTAGTGATTCTAACAGTTACGAAGTTATTAGCCGTGCTGATTTAAAAATGAATGGTGGTTCCATAACAACTAATGGCACTAATAGCTATGGTGCTTATGCTAATGGGGAAAAAGCATATATTAATTTAGATTATGTGGCACTTGAAACCGGGGAGCATGGAAGTTATGCAGTTGCTATTCGACAAGGTAACATTGATATAAAAATAGTTCTATTACAACAAAAGGCACTAAAGCCCCCATTGCAAAAATATACAATGGTGGAGAGTTATTTTTTTCCAATGTCACCGCGGTATCAGAACAAGATAAAGGAATATCAATTGATGCATCAAATATCGATTCTCAAGCCAAAATAGCACTATCAAGTGTCGAACTTTCAAGTGCTTTGGATAGTATTGATGTTAACAAAACTACAACGGATGTAAGCATCCTTAATCGAAGTATTATCACGCCTGGTAATAATATTCTGGTTAATAATACTGGAGGTGGCTTAAACATAATTTCGTCCGACTCTACTCTAAATGGAGCGACTAAACTCGTTAGCGGCACAACTACACTGAAGCTTTCAGAAAACACAATCTGGAATATGAAAGATGACTCCGTTGTTACCCATCTGACTAATTCAGACAGTATTATCAATCTTTCGTATGATGATGGTCAAACATTTACCCAGGGAAAAACGTTAACCGTAAAAGGTAATTATGTCGGTAATAATGGTCAGCTTAATATCCGCACCGTATTAGGTGATGATAAATCGGCTACTGACAGACTTATTGTTGAGGGTAATACTTCGGGTTCAACTACCGTCTATGTGAAAAATGCTGGAGGAAGCGGCGCGGCCACGCTAAATGGGATCGAACTCATAACTGTGAATGGCGATGAATCTCCAGCAGATGCCTTCAGACAAGGTGATGCAAGGATTGCAGCTGGAGCTTTCGAATATCAACTAAAACAACAAGGCAAAAACTGGTATTTGACAAGTTATCAGTCAGTGAATGAGGAGGATAACAGCTCAGAGGGAAATTCAGAATCAACAGAAACGCCTACCCCCGTTCTGCGCCCCGAAGCTGGAAGTTACGTCGCCAACCTGGCAGCCGCTAACACTCTTTTTGTTATGCGTCTGAACGATCGTGCAGGTGAAACGCGCTACATCGATCCTGTAACTGAACAGGAGCGTTCAAGCCGACTTTGGCTACGTCAAATTGGCGGGCATAATGCCTGGCGTGACAGCAACGGACAGTTGAGAACGACCTCGCATCGCTACGTCTCGCAGTTAGGGGCGGATCTGTTAACCGGTGGTTTTACCGACAGTGACAGTTGGCGTTTGGGAGTGATGGCTGGTTATGCCCGCGACTACAACTCAACTCATTCCAGCGTGTCGGATTATCGTTCGAAAGGGAGTGTCAGAGGCTATAGCGCAGGGCTGTATGCCACCTGGTTTGCCGATGACATCAGTAAAAAAGGCGCATACATTGACGCCTGGGCGCAATATAGCTGGTTTAAAAACTCGGTGAAAGGAGATGAATTAGCCTATGAATCCTATAGCGCGAAAGGTGCAACCGTCTCGCTGGAAGCGGGTTACGGTTTTGCCCTGAATAAATCCTTTGGTCTGGAAGCGGCGAAATATACGTGGATCTTCCAGCCACAGGCACAGGCTATCTGGATGGGCGTCGATCATAATGCGCACACGGAAGCCAATGGCTCACGTATTGAGAATGACGCAAATAACAACATCCAGACCCGACTCGGCTTCCGCACCTTTATTCGTACTCAGGAGAAAAACAGCGGTCCGCACGGTGACGACTTTGAACCTTTTGTTGAAATGAACTGGATCCATAACAGTAAAGATTTTGCTGTCTCAATGAACGGTGTGAAAGTTGAACAAGACGGGGCGCGTAATCTGGGGGAAATTAAACTTGGCGTAAATGGCAATCTGAATCCGGCGGCCAGCGTCTGGGGTAATGTGGGCGTGCAGCTGGGGGATAATGGCTACAATGACACCGCAATGATGGTGGGCCTGAAATATAAGTTCTGATCCCCGTTAGCTAAAATACCGCGTCGAATTCATCGACGCGGTAACATATTAAATATTATTTTTTGCCGATAGCACGCATAGTGTCATCAATTGCCGTGATCAACAGCATTTGCGGGTCTTTAGCGCAAACCTGATTCAGTTTTTCTACCACTTTGGCGCTCAGTTCCGGAGATTGCTCAATTTTTAAATCACGGCTGGCAACGCTGGCATTACCCATTACCGCAACAATTTCTGCAACCTGTGCGCTGTCAGTTTTTGCCATTTCGTTGGCTTCTGCGCAAGTAATATAGGTTTCTGACGGCAAACCGTTTTTAATATTATAGTCCTGCGCCCAGGTCATTGGTGCGAAAACAAAAAGACCCGCCAGTAAAGCAAATTTTTTCATCATCATTCCTTATTTCATTTTACCCAGAATTGCACCACCCGTACCGCCAATCACGGCACCTTTAATCGCCCCTTCGAGGCCATTTCCGGTCAGAACGCCAGTGACAGCACCAACGGCGGCACCCACTTTTGCACCTTTACGCGCATTTTTACCGTCGCGGCCTTTTTCTGTTACTGCACCAACACCAGCGCCAACAGCTGCACCTTTCAGTACGCCATTAACACCATTGCCAGTAAGTAAACCAACGCCTGCGCCTAGCAATGCACCTTTCGTGGTGCGGTTCATATCCGCCATCGCTGGCGTGGAGCAGAACAATGCTGAGATAAGCCCGAAGGCAAGTATTTTTTTCTTCAACTTAGATGTCCGGTATTAAGTAAGTTGCACACGCAATAATTTCGTCTTCAATTAAGATCTGCTTAACTAAAGAACGCTCGCTATTATTCAGATAATTCAAAATGAGCGTGACTGTGATGATAGGAATTATGTTTTTTACGGGAATAAGAATAATCTCAAATGAGAAATAACTCATTGATTGACAATATTTTTATTCAAGAAGTGTCATTGAGTGTTAATACAATGTTGTAAAGGTAAGATAATCTGATTTATCAATATTATTGTGTGATTTTTATGTGAGCAGAAAATATTTATCAGCAATGATTACATTAGTCATTTTATTTTGTCGACGGCCTCATTGTCGAAAGATAAGCGTACAACAGTATTATCAGAAAAGAGTGATTTTTTATCCAACTACACTTCAGCGCACTGCGTTTAAAAAATGCCTCTTTCTTATGCGGGATATCATCATTTCATCATGATGTCTTTGATGAGCGGTGAACACAATACACTTGCGCTGTCTCTTCAGGATCAATCCCCTGGTCTGGTGCCTGCGGGATGATGTTGCAGCAGAGCTAAGGTCACTTAGACGCTACTATCATTTATCCAATGGCATGGAATCGAAATCAGTCGATACCCGCAGTATATATCGTGAACTGGGCGCAACGCTGAGTTACAACATGCGTCTGGGGAACGGCATGGAAGTTGAGCCGTGGCTGAAGGCGGCTGTGCGCAAAGAATTTGTCGATGATAACCGGGTGAAAGTGAATAATGACGGTAATTTTGTCAATGATTTGTCGGGCAGACGTGGAATATATCAGGCAGGTATTAAAGCCTCATTCAGCAGTTCGTTAAGCGGGCATCTCGGGGTGGGGTATAGCCATGGTGCCGGTGTGGAATCCCCGTGGAACGCGGTGGCTGGTGCGAACTGGTCGTTCTGACCATCAACGATTAAACTGCGCTTCGGCGCAGTTTTCGTTTACAGGGTGTTAAAAGGAAAAATTCTGCGGCAAAAAAAGCCCGCCAGTTACGGCGGGAAACCTCATCCTATGGGAGAACAATGAATAATGAAATTGCGGGGTTATCATCACCCAGTATACCCATACTAACAATAAGGTTATTTACTCAGCCAGGTATAAACAATTTGATCTGTGTGGGGGGAACGGCATTAAGGTGTAAAGGGGGGAAGCAATGAGTAGCATCAGCAAGAATACTCGCCGCTCTTATCAAACGTGGATGAGGGGGATGAAAAACGCAAGGCAGAGATGACTCTGCCTTGAAGAGAAATGCGCTTTTACAGCGGGCCTATTTCAGCTCTTCTGCTTCCGGCAAGGTCACGTTCAGCTCAAGAATAGAAATATCGCCATCTTTTTGCTCAAGCTGTACGGTTACCATCTCAGGATCAATTTGTACGTATTTACAAATGACCTCAAGAATATCTTTACGCAACTGCGGCAGATAATGCGGTTCTGCATCGCTGCGACGGCGTTCAGCAACAATAATCTGCAGCCGTTCTTTTGCAATGTTGGCCGTGTTTTTCTTCCGCGAGAGAAAGAAATCGAGTAATGCCATAACTTATCCTCCGAACAAGCGTTTGAGGAAGCCTTTCTTCTCTTCTTCAATGAAGCGGAAAGGACGTTCTTCTCCCAACAGACGTTCTACGGTATCTGCGTAGGCTTTACCCGCATCGGCGTTAATGTCGAGAATGACCGGTTCACCCTGGTTAGAGGCGCGCAATACTGATTGATCCTCTGGGATCACGCCGACGAGTTTGATGCGCAGGATCTCCAGCACATCTTCCATGCTCAGCATGTCACCTCTGCTTACGCGGCCTGGGTTATAGCGCGTTAACAGCAGGTGCTCTTTAATAGGCTCTTCGCCATTTTCTGCGCGGCGTGATTTCGACGCCAGAATGCCTAAAATACGGTCAGAGTCGCGTACTGAGGAGACTTCCGGGTTGGTGGTAATAATGGCTTCGTCTGCAAAATAGAGTGCCATTAGCGCACCGGTCTCAATCCCTGCCGGGGAGTCGCAAACAATAAATTCAAAGTCCATCGCTTTCAGATCATCAAGAACTTTGGCGACCCCTTCACGGGTGAGGGCATCTTTATCGCGAGTTTGCGATGCCGGAAGAATATAGAGATTTTCAGTACGCTTATCTTTAATTAACGCCTGATTTAGCGTTGCATCGCCCTGAATGACGTTGACGAAATCGTAAACGACCCGGCGTTCGCAACCCATAATCAGGTCGAGATTACGCAGGCCGATATCAAAATCTATCACGACAGTTTTCTTTCCCTTCTGGGCCAAACCAGTGGCGATGGCCGCGCTGGAGGTTGTCTTACCAACACCCCCTTTGCCCGAAGTAACAACAATAATGCGTGCCATAGAAATTCCTTGTTAAAAAGGGATCAATTTAACGGTTGAACGGTCAAAGCGTTTTCGACTAACTGCAGTCGCGCCGCTTTGCCATAAAATTCTGCTGGGATTTGATCACTCAGCCAGTATTCACCTGCGATGGACACCAATTCCGCCATCAGGTTCGTGCAAAATATTTGCGTTTCCCGGTCACCACTTGCCCCTGCCAGCGCACGACCGCGCATCATGCCATAGACATGAATGTTACCATCGGCAATCAATTCGGCCCCAGCGCTAACGTGGCTTGTAACAATCAGATCACATTGTGGAGCATAAATACGCTGACCGGAACGCACCGGGGTATCTATTAAACGCGTTTTTGTGACCGGCGTTGTATTTTGCGCTGGAGCCTGCGGTGCGGGAGCTGGACGCGGCGCTTTTTCCTTTCCTTCCGTCAGGATAGGCAGCCCCATTTTTTCAATTTCGGCTTTAAGTTGCGCATCTTTGCAGCCACTTACGCCAATAACCCGCAAACCGGTTGCCGAAACCGCCTTATGCATCGCTGACCAGTTTACCGGGTCTTCCAGTGCACTGACGTTGAGTACAACGGGGGCATGTTTTAAAAATGCGGGGGCCTGAGCGATTTTGTCTTCCAGCGCCTGATGGATAACCTTAGGTTCTGCCTCATGCAGATGAACCACAGATAAAGTGAAGCTACTGCCTTTAAGCTCGATTGGCGTGTTTGACATCCTGGCCTTACTCAATTAGCTATTAATCATCGCCAGCGCGCGATGATGTTCCGAAGACTATAAGGCATGTTATAGTCTGGATTATATTGAGGCAAGTCACCCTCCCATTTATTCAGAGTAAAAGTCTATTCTGTGATAAATGGCGCTGATTCATAGCTTAAAAAATATCCTTGTCAATCAACCCATTGCCGTCGTACTTTTGATTGTTCTTATTTACGCTTCCTTTTTCCGCACCCTAATCGTAACAGCATCTTCAGACCTGTTTAAATATCCAGTATTGAGGCGAGTGTATTTTTTCACCACGCCAGGCTTTCTTAACTTTCCATTTTTTGCGGCATCATTAAAGAACAGATACCCGTTATCTTAATATCCGCCACAGAATTGCTCTATCATAGAAACCGCAGAAGACGTCTGATACTTCTGTCAGGTCATCGTAACTCGTCCAGGTCAGCGGTTTTGATTACGGATTGATGATGAAATGAGCATAAGTGTTGCACGGTTGGATTATCAGGATGTGCTATGAATATGATGCGTATTATTTATATCGGATTGTCAGGTGTGGGGATGATGTTCTCATCAATGGCGTCTGGACATGACGCTGGCGGACTTCAATCTCCTGCGTGTGGCGTTGTTTGCGACCCGTATATTTGTGTTAACTCAGATGGCATTTCCCCAGAGTTAACAAGGAAATATCTCGGCGAAAAAGCCGCTGAAAACTTACAATCAGTACAAGGCTACGATCCCAGCGAATTTACATTCGCTAACGGTGTATTTTGCGATGTTAAAGAAAAATTATGTCGTGATGATCGTTATTTTGGTGTGGATGGTAAGCGGAGTGGAAAAATCAATCAAACCACCACAAAGATGTTATTTATGTGTCGTGAGTGATGTCTTGTTTACATTATGTTCTATTCGTCATTAACCTCTTGAGCGACAGAGAGGAGTGGGGCGTTAACGTTTATGACGGGGAGAGTCCCCGTCGGTTGACATTTACTTAATTTGAATATCGACGTTATATTTTTTAGTTTTGTTTTTACGGGCGTCGTTTCGAGTTTGCAGCACTCGCAGCTCATATTTGCCAGAAGCAGGGAGTGAGTATTGTCCGTGACTATCGAGTTCTGGGGAATATCTGGATAAATCAACAGAATCATCGATTCCTGGCCCGAAGAGGTAAGTATCAGCGCCTTCATTAGAGATACTCACATGCACTTTCTGACCTTTTTTGGCATAGAAGGTATATGTATCGTAATCGTATCCCTTTATTTCGCCGGAGTACTGAGCGCTGCTATGGCCTTTTCTGAACTCAACATTGACATTCTTACCCGCAGCAAAGCTCGTGGAGGTTAGCAGTGCAAGCAATAATACAGCCTTACTGATGCCCTTGATTTTCATAGGTAGTCTCCTGTTCAGAATGAGGACGATGAACTGTTATAATATAACAATTCATCACAGGAGAATTCCAGTGGCTTTCCTGCGTTCGGTTAAATCCCGGCGCGGCATTTTTGCCGGGGGATCACTTATTAAGGGCGCATGGACTGAACAAACCGCAGAAATCTACAGCTGGCTGGCTTGTGGCGCGGGTTTCATTGATGTTAGCTTATGCCAAAACCTGGCATCTTAAAGAGTAAAAGTATGTTTTGTGTGATTTATCGAAGCAGCAAGCGTGACCAGACCTATTTATATGTCGAAAAAAAAGACGATTTTTCGCGTGTACCTGAGGAACTGATGAAAGGTTTTGGTCAGCCTCAGTTAGCGATGATTCTGCCGCTGGATGGGCGGAAGAAACTGGTCAATGCCGATATTGAAAAGGTTAAACAGGCATTAACCGAGCAAGGTTACTATTTGCAGTTACCGCCACCACCCGAAGATTTGCTGAAGCAACATCTTTCCGTCATGGGGCAGAAAACACACGACACGAACAAATAACCGATATCCGGCGGTGGCATTATCTTTGTCGGCGCGGGTTTTCATATCCACGATAAGGTGAGGGGAACGTTATGTATCAACATCACAACTGGCAAGGTGCGCTGCTGGATTATCCGGTGAGTAAAGTAGTCTGTGTTGGCAGTAACTATGCCAAACATATTAAAGAGATGGGTAGCGCAGTGCCCGAAGAGCCAGTGCTGTTTATTAAACCAGAAACGGCACTGTGCGATCTGCGGCAGCCATTGGCGATCCCATCCGATTTCGGTTCAGTTCATCATGAAGTCGAACTGGCGGTATTGATTGGCGCGACGCTGCGTCAGGCTACGGAAGAGCATGTCCGTAAAGCCATTGCCGGTTACGGCGTGGCGCTCGATCTGACATTGCGTGATGTTCAGGGAAAAATGAAGAAAGCCGGGCAGCCGTGGGAAAAGGCCAAAGCGTTTGATAACTCTTGTCCGCTTTCCGGGTTTATTCCCGCGGCGGAATTCACCGGCGATCCGCAAAATACAACGCTGGGCCTGAGCGTAAACGGCGAACAACGCCAGCAAGGTACGACTGCGGACATGATCCATAAAATCGTTCCGCTGATCGCTTATATGAGCAAGTTTTTTACCCTCAAGGCCGGTGACGTTGTGTTGACAGGCACGCCTGATGGCGTCGGCCCGTTGCAAAGCGGTGATGAGCTGACAGTCACTTTCGATGGGCATTCTTTGACAACTCGCGTTTTGTAATACTTTTTGCCGCCTGAAAGCGGCGGCAAAACTTGCATCGCTGTGCCAGACTGGTTATAAGGTGCGTTTTAACGTAATGGCGGAACACCTGATGAGCGATGTACCTTTCTGGCAAAGTAAAACCCTGGACGAAATGAGCGATGCGGAATGGGAGTCGTTGTGTGATGGTTGCGGTCAGTGTTGCCTGCATAAACTGATGGATGAAGACACCGACGAAATCTACTTCACTAACGTCGCCTGTCGCCAGCTCAATATTAAAACCTGTCAATGTCGGAACTACGAACGTCGTTTCGAGTTTGAACCCGACTGCATTAAATTAACCCGTGAAAATCTGCCAACATTCGAATGGCTGCCAATGACCTGCGCTTATCGTTTGCTGGCGGAAGGTAAAGATTTACCTGCGTGGCATCCGCTGCTTACTGGTTCGAAAGCGGCAATGCATGGTGAACGTATCTCTGTGCGTCATATCGCAGTGAAAGAATCAGAAGTGATTGACTGGCAGGATCATATCTTAAATAAACCTGACTGGGCGCAGTGATAAATTTAATAGATTTTGATGGGGGCTTTCTTAATATACGTCTGGATGCTCGCCATTTCGTAGCCCTGTTTTTGAAAGCGCTCTGTCATAATGAGAGTTACCCGATACCTTATTATCAACAGGTAACTCTCAATCTTTAAAAAACGGCTGTGTTTTTAAATGTGATAAACTTTATACCTTGAGTACATGGAGAGAATAATCGCTTATCAGACTTCAGGTACCTCAAAGAGTGTCTTCTTAGCGTGTCTTTTCTGATACTCATTACAGGTGTTAATCATTTTTTTGGCCGCTTCTTTTAGCAAAGAAAGCATTAAATCATCATAATCAACGTAGAATCTGGTTGTTTCAGTTTCCGTTTTTATCTCCCCGATGGCGGCTATTTCGGTGGTTAATTTCAATTTGGCGGCATCGATATCTTTATTCGCTTGTTTAACCGTGTTAGACAGGGTGGTAAAGAAACTCTGCACAGATTTTAACTTGTTCTTCAATTCTGGAATCAGTTTCCCTTCAACTACGCCCGCAGCAATAGAATAGGAAATGATTAATCCAAATGGACCGGCGACGACACCGGCTGCGGCACCGGCATACGCTTCCTTCCTGATTTTATCTACCTGTGACTGGAAATAGCTGCTTTTTTCTGAAAAATCATTGGTTAACTGGCTATCTAACGCCAGCAGTTTCCCGGAAGCGTTGTTGAAACTTTGTGAGCTTACCAGCAGGGATTTTTGCGCTTCATTCAGCTTCGTGATGCCGTCATCCAGTACCTTAATGAGAATGTCTTTCTGGGCGGATGCTTTCTTCTCATTGTACTCATCAAATAGCAAAATATACGCTGCGAGCAATTGCGTCGCAACACCACACCATTCATACACCGTTTGGGTTGCTTCAAAATACTTATCCTGGCTATCCATAAGTAAGGTTTTAATATCGCCAACTAAAACGGAGGCTGCCTGTGAATACTCCTGTTTAAAGCGACTTAACTCTTTTATGGTTTCATCGAAGGTCTGCCAGGGGATGACCTGATCGAGATATTTATTATAAAGGTCTAATGCTCCATCTGCGGTTTCGATTGCGTTTTTAACTACCTCTACCGTTTTATCTGCAACGATTTCAGTCATAATCATTCGCCTCTTTAAATATATAAATTGTAATGAAACTCCTGTTTTACAACTATTAATGAATTTTACTTCATCTAATTCATAGTTAGCCGGGCGAGATGCGTCAATGTCTTTATTTCTATTAATATGATAAATATCAAACAATGTTTAATGTCATTATGGCGAATGCTTCTATTCTATTTTTAGCCGGGTGATATTTTTCATTTCTGCTGGATGAGCGTCGTCGCCAGAAGGCCGCGTGAGCACAGGATAAGAGAACGAAAAATCAGCAGTCTATGCAGCGACAAATATTGATAGCCTGAATCAGTATTGATCTGCTGGCAAGAACAGACTACTGTATATAAAAACAGTATAACTTCAGGCAGATTATTATGTTGTTTATCAAGCCTGCGGATCTCCGCGAAATTGTGACTTTTCCGCTATTTAGCGATCTTGTTCAGTGTGGCTTTCCTTCACCGGCCGCAGATTACGTTGAACAGCGCATCGATCTGAATCAACTGTTGATCCAGCATCCCAGCGCGACTTACTTCGTCAAAGCAAGTGGTGATTCTATGATTGACGGTGGGATTAGTGACGGTGATTTACTGATTGTCGATAGCGCTATTACCGCCAGCCATGGTGATATTGTCATCGCTGCTGTTGACGGCGAGTTTACGGTGAAAAAATTGCAACTACGCCCGACAGTGCAGCTTATTCCCATGAACAGTGCATATTCACCCATTACCATCAGTAGCGAAGATACGCTGGATGTCTTTGGTGTGGTGATCCACGTCGTTAAGGCGATGCGCTGATGTTTGCCCTCTGTGATGTAAACGCGTTTTATGCCAGCTGTGAGACGGTGTTTCGCCCTGATTTATGGGGTAAACCAGTGGTTGTGCTATCGAATAATGACGGTTGCGTTATCGCCCGAAACGCTGAGGCAAAGGCGCTGGGTGTTAAAATGGGCGATCCCTGGTTCAAACAAAAAGATCTGTTTCGTCGCTGTGGCGTGGTTTGCTTTAGCAGCAATTATGAGCTTTACGCAGACATGAGCAATCGGGTGATGTCGACGCTGGAAGAGCTATCGCCCCGCGTCGAGATTTACAGTATTGATGAGGCATTCTGCGATCTGACCGGTGTGCGTAATTGTCGCGATCTGACTGATTTGGGCAGAGAAATTCGCGCAACGGTACTACAACGTACCCATCTTACTGTTGGTGTGGGGATCGCCCAGACCAAAACGCTGGCTAAGCTTGCCAATCATGCGGCAAAAAAATGGCAGCGGCAGACGGGTGGGGTGGTGGATTTATCAAATCTGGAACGCCAGCGTAAATTAATGTCTGCTCTCCCCGTGGATGAAGTCTGGGGGATTGGACGGCGGATCAGCAAAAAACTGGACGCGATGGGGATCAAAACCGTTCTCGATTTGGCGGATACAGATATCCGGTTTATCCGTAAACATTTTAATGTCGTGCTCGAAAGAACGGTGCGTGAACTGCGCGGTGAACCCTGTTTGCAACTGGAAGAGTTTGCACCGACAAAGCAGGAAATTATCTGTTCCCGTTCGTTTGGTGAACGCATCACGGATTATACGTCGATGCGGCAGGCCATTTGTAGTTACGCTGCCCGGGCGGCGGAAAAACTTCGCAGTGAGCATCAATATTGTCGGTTTATTTCCACGTTTATTAAGACGTCACCATTTGCGCTCAATGAACCTTATTACGGCAATAGCGCGTCGGTAAAACTGCTGACACCCACTCAGGACAGCAGGGATATCATTAACGCCGCTACGCGATCTCTGGATGCCATCTGGCAAGCGGGCCATCGCTACCAAAAAGCGGGCGTGATGCTGGGAGATTTCTTCAGTCAGGGAGTCGCGCAGCTCAATTTATTCGATGACAACGCACCGCGCCCCGGGAGTGAGCAATTGATGGCGGTAATGGATACGCTAAATGCTAAAGAGGGCAGAGGAACACTCTATTTTGCTGGGCAGGGGATCCAGCAACAATGGCAGATGAAGCGTGCCATGCTTTCACCACGTTATACAACGCGAAGTTCTGATTTACTGCGGGTCAAATAAACATAGTGGCAGGAAAAAAGCGCTCCCGCAGGAGCGCTGAATGGATTAGCGACCGAACAGATCACGTTTTTTCGCTTTAAACGGCTGGGAAATCACCACCAGCACCGCGACAATCAGGTAAGCGATAAAAATACCGAGCAACCACTGCGGCATTTCCAGACCTAAAAAATCCCACTGACGCTCGGCGCAATCGCCAGAGGCGACAAACACTTGCGGCACCCATTTATCCAGCGGCAGCCATTCCGGGAAACGAACCATAAAATCACAGGTCGCAAACGGCGAAGGATAGAGCTGAAGCATGGTGTGCTCGTAAGTTAACTGCACACCGCGGAACGCACTATACAACCAGATAACCATCGCTACATAACGCAGCGGAGTTTTCGGGGCGATCGCGCCAATCAGCGCAGCACCCAGAACGCCGAATAACGCGCAGCGTTCATAAATACAGAGCACGCAAGGTTTCAGTAACATCACATGCTGGAACCACAGCGCCGTCAGTTCCAGTGCCAGAGCAGTAAACGCCATCAACAGCCACGCGCCCCGGCCTTGTGAACATTGGTTCAAAAATCGCAACATAATCATTTCCCTGCAATATGCATAGAGTGCGCAGTTTAAACCAATTCATTCGCTGCGCCACCAGGAGGCAGCAAAAATAGGACGCAATTGGACAATTATCGGGCGAAAAGGCAAACCGGGCATTTATATGCCCGGTAAGTTGTTATCAAAGCGTTGCTATCCAGCCCATTTGCATAAACCATTCGGTTACAGGGGCAAGCGTAAACTCGACGCAAAGTAGTCCGACGAGTGTCAGTACGAGGGTGTAAGGCAGGGCCATCCACACCATGCGGCCATAAGAGAGGCGAATCAATGGCGCGAGTGCAGAGGTCAGCAGGAACAGGAACGCAGCCTGACCGTTCGGCGTAGCGACGGAGGGCAGATTGGTACCGGTATTAATGGCGACCGCCAGCAGCTCGTATTGCTTCAACGTGATAGCGCCGCTTTCCATTGCCGCTTTCGCTTCGTTGATATAAATCGTCCCCACGAAGACGTTATCCGAAATGGATGACAGCAGACCGTTGAAAATATAGAACAGCGACAGCTGAGCATGTTCCGATGCCTGCAACACAAACTGAATAATCGGCGAAAACAGTTGTTGGTCGATAATCACCGCGACTACCGAGAAAAACACCGTCAACAGTGCGGTGAATGGCAGAGATTCGGTGAAGGCTTTACCGATAGCATGTTCATCGGTGACACCGGTCAATGATGTCGCCAGAATAATGACCGACAAACCAATCAAGCCAACTTCCGCCAGATGCAACGCCAGCGCAGTCACCAGCCAGACGCCAATAATCGCCTGGACAATCAGACGGATTTTATCCTGACGGGTACGCTGGTGGCGGCTTTGATCGTCAAACTGTTGCAACACTTCGCGGACTTTCTCCGGCAGCGTTTCACCGTAGCCAAACCAACGCAGCTTCTCTACCAGCAGGCAGGTTAACAGGCCACAAATCAGAACCGGAACGGTCACCGGCGACATGCGCAGGAAGAAATCGCCAAAATGCCAGCCAGCCGCTTTAGCGATGATCAGGTTCTGTGGTTCGCCCACCATGGTCATCACGCCGCCTAATGCAGTGCCGACACCGGCATGCATCATCAGGCTACGCAGAAAGCCACGGAACTGTTCCAGAACCACTTTGTAATGCTTGTCGATATGACTATCGTCTTGCAGGTCGGTATCTTCGGTACGGGAAGAGGCTACGCGGTGATAAATCCCATAAAAACCGACTGCAACGCTGATCACCACCGCCACGACGGTTAAGGCATCGAGGAACGCGGAGAGGAACGCCGCCGCCACGCAAAAAGAGAGCGACAGCAGCATTTTGGAGCGAATGCTTAACAGCAAACGGGTAAATATGAACAGCAATAGCTGTTTCATAAAATAGATACCCGCCACCATAAACATCAGTAACAGCAAGACTTCAAGATTTGCCGCCACCTCTTCACGGACGTGTTCCGCGCTGGTCATGCCGATGAATACCGCTTCGATAGCCAACAGACCACCGGGGAGCAGCGGGTAGCATTTCAGGGCCATCGCCAGAGTGAAAATAAATTCCGCTACCAGCAACCAGCCCGCGACGAAAGGGCTGATGAGGAAAATTAACGGATTTACGATTAAGAAAATGATGAGGGCGAGTTTGTACCAGTCGGGGGACTGGCCCAAAAAATTGCGCCATAGCGCGCGGCCCCAGGAGATCTCCATGATGGTTTCCCTTACCTTACAAATAATCAATGATGTTTTTATGTTTAAACGCAAAGCTTAACGGTCAGGCAGGAGTGAGGCAAGTCTTGATAGTCAAGGGGAAAGAGATGCGGAAAATGAAGCCTTGATCCCTTTTTTCTTCTTTTTGTCTGCTATCAGCGTAGTTAGCCCTCTGGTATGATGAGTCCAACTTTGTTTTGCTGTGTTATGGAAATCTCACTATGGTCATTAAGGCGCAAAGCCCGGCAGGTTTCGCGGAAGAGTACATTATTGAAAGTATCTGGAATAACCGCTTCCCTCCCGGGACTATTTTGCCCGCAGAACGTGAACTTTCAGAATTAATTGGCGTAACGCGTACTACGTTACGTGAAGTGTTACAGCGTCTGGCACGAGATGGCTGGTTGACCATTCAACATGGCAAGCCGACGAAGGTGAATAATTTCTGGGAAACTTCCGGTTTAAATATCCTTGAAACACTGGCGCGACTGGATCACGAAAGTGTGCCGCAGCTTATTGATAATTTGCTGTCGGTGCGTACCAATATTTCCACTATTTTTATTCGCACCGCGTTTCGTCAGCATCCCGATAAAGCGCAGGAGGTGCTGGCTACCGCTAATGAAGTGGCCGATCACGCCGATGCCTTTGCCGAGCTGGATTACAACATATTCCGCGGTCTGGCGTTTGCTTCCGGCAACCCGATTTACGGTCTGATCCTTAACGGGATGAAAGGACTGTATACGCGCATTGGTCGTCACTATTTCGCCAATCCGGAAGCGCGCAGTCTGGCGCTGGGCTTCTACCACAAACTGTCGGCGTTGTGCAGTGAAGGCGCGCACGATCAGGTATACGAAACAGTGCGTCGCTATGGGCATGAGAGTGGCGAGATTTGGCACCGGATGCAGAAAAATCTGCCGGGTGATTTAGCCATTCAGGGGCGATAATCCCTTCCGTTTAAAAAGCAAACCCCTCAAACGAGGGGTTTTTGTTGTTTTTACAGATTTCCCATTCTCGGCGGGCAACGTTCCAGCAACTCGACGCTGCCGTCTTCGTTTTGCTGTTCCAGCATTACATCAAATCCCCACAGGCGATGCACATGCTTCAGTACTTCTTTGCGCCCCCGATCCAGCGGTGCGCGATTATGTGGAATGTAACGCAGCGTCAGCGAACGGTCGCCGCGCAAATCCACGTTCCAGATCTGAATATTCGGCTCCAGATTACTTAAATTATATTGAGACGATAACCGGTTACGGATCTCCCGATAACCTTCTTCATTATGAATAGCGGAAATCTCCAGATAATTATGCCGATCGTCATCCAGCACGGTGAAGAAGCGGAAATCACGCATCACTTTCGGTGACAGGAACTGGCTGATAAAACTCTCATCTTTGAAATCACGCATCGCGAAATGCAGCGTTTCCAGCCAGTCGGAACCGGCGATATCCGGGAACCAGTATTTGTCTTCTTCCGTTGGCGACTGACAAATCCGTTTAATATCCTGGAACATGGCGAACCCGAGGGCATACGGGTTGATGCCGCTGTACCACGGGCTGTTATAGGGCGGCTGGAAGACCACATTGGTGTGGCTGTGCAAAAACTCCAGCATAAAACGTTCCGTTACTTTCCCTTCATCATACAGATGGTTAAGGATGGTGTAGTGCCAGAAGGTCGCCCAGCCTTCGTTCATCACCTGAGTCTGTTTTTGCGGATAAAAATACTGGCTCACCTTACGCACAATACGCAGAATTTCACGCTGCCATGATTCCAGCAGTGGCGCATTTTTCTCCATAAAATAGAGCAGGTTTTCTTGTGGCTCGGACGGATAGCGGCGCGCTTCAGCAACCGTTTTCTCTTCCTCGCGCTTCGGCAGGGTACGCCAGAGCATATTGACCTGACTTTGCAGATACTCTTCGCGACTTTTCTGCCGGGCTTTCTCTTCTTGCAGCGAGATTTTTTGCGGGCGTTTGTACCGGTCCACGCCGTAGTTCATCAGCGCGTGGCACGAGTCCAGAAGCCGTTCTACTTCATCAACGCCATAACGTTCTTCGCACTCGGTAATATATTTACGGGCAAAAATCAGATAATCGACAATCGAACTGGCGTCGGTCCAGCTACGGAATAAGTAATTGTTTTTGAAGAAAGAGTTATGCCCATAGCAGGCGTGTGCCATCACCAGCGCTTGCATGGTAATGGTGTTTTCTTCCATCAGGTAAGCGATACACGGGTTAGAGTTAATGACGATTTCATAGGCCAGTCCTTGCTGACCGTGCTTATACAGCCGTTCAGTCTCGATAAACTTTTTACCGAATGACCAGTGCGGATAGTTAATGGGCATGCCGACGCTGGAGTAGGCATCCATCATCTGTTCTGAGGTTATCACTTCAATCTGGTGCGGGTAGGTATCCAGCCGGTAGAGTTTCGCCACCCGGTCTATCTCTGCCAGATAAACATCCAGCAGGTCGAACGTCCAGTCGGGTCCATCGCTCAAACGTGTGGTGTCCTTATTCATAGAATCGATCGTCGCCATACGCGCACCTCATTGTTGTCGGCGCTCTCTGTGTGGAGCACCTCATTTCAAGCATAGAACACCTGTTAAAAACCGCGTCGCCGGAGAATTTTTTTCTTTGCGATTTCTTATTATCAGAGTGCCACTAATCCGCTTCTGAACGGAATTTTATGCTGGATAAAAAGGGCGTTCAGCAGGAGATACTAAAGACGCCATATTGCCGCAGAGTCAGGGAGATGTGAGCCAGCTCACCATAAAAAAGCCGTATGTTGAATAATATTTTCAACTGAGTTATCAAGATGTGATTAGATTATTATTCTTTTACTGTATCTACCGTTATCGGAGTGGCTATGCGAGTTGTCATACTGGGAAGTGGTGTGGTAGGCGTTGCCAGCGCCTGGTACTTAAATCAGGCAGGACATGAGGTCACCGTCATTGATCGGGAGCCGGGGGCCGCCCTGGAAACCAGTGCCGCGAATGCCGGGCAAATCTCCCCCGGATATGCAGCACCGTGGGCGGCACCAGGTGTGCCTTTAAAAGCGATTAAATGGATGTTCCAGCGCCATGCGCCGCTGGCGGTTCGTCTCGACGGTACGCAGTTCCAGTTGAAATGGATGTGGCAAATGTTACGTAACTGCGACACCAGCCACTACATGGAAAACAAAGGGCGGATGGTGCGTCTGGCGGAATACAGCCGTGATTGCCTGAAAGCATTGCGCGCCGAAACCAATATTCAGTATGAAGGGCGTCAGGGTGGGACGCTGCAACTGTTCCGTACCGAACAACAGTATGAAAATGCGACCCGCGATATCGCCGTGCTGGAAGATGCCGGCGTACCGTACCAGCTGCTGGAATCCAGCCGTCTGGCGGAAGTGGAGCCCGCGCTGGCAGAAGTGGCGCACAAACTGACGGGGGGGCTCCAGCTGCCCAATGATGAAACCGGAGACTGCCAGCTGTTTACCCAGAATCTGGCGCGGATGGCGGAGCAGGCGGGGGTTAAATTCCGCTTTAATACGCCCGTTGACCAACTGCTTTGCGACGGCGAGCAAATCTACGGCGTGAAGTGTGGCGATGAAGTGATTAAGGCCGATGCGTATGTGATGGCGTTTGGTTCTTACTCGACGGCGATGCTCAAAGGCATAGTTGATATTCCGGTGTATCCTTTGAAAGGCTACTCGCTGACCATTCCCATTGCGCAGGAAGATGGTGCGCCGGTATCCACCATTCTTGATGAAACCTACAAAATCGCCATTACCCGTTTCGATAACCGCATTCGTGTTGGCGGAATGGCGGAAATTGTTGGTTTTAATACCGAGCTGTTGCAACCGCGTCGTGAAACGCTGGAGATGGTGGTTCGCGATCTCTATCCACGCGGCGGTCATGTCGAGCAGGCGACTTTCTGGACTGGTCTGCGCCCGATGACGCCAGACGGCACGCCGGTTGTCGGGCGTACACGCTTTAAAAATCTGTGGCTGAATACCGGTCACGGCACGCTCGGCTGGACGATGGCTTGCGGTTCCGGTCAGTTGTTAAGCGATCTGCTCTCTGGTCGCACGCCAGCGATCCCGTATGAAGATCTAAGCGTAGCGCGCTACAGCCGTGGATTTACGCCATCACGCCCGGGCCATTTACATGGCGCACACAGCTAAGGAAACGAGATGACCCGTCCGATACAGGCCAGCCTCGATCTGCAGGCATTAAAACAGAATCTGTCCATTGTCCGCCAGGCCGCGCCGCACGCGCGCGTCTGGTCGGTGGTAAAAGCGAACGCTTACGGGCACGGTATTGAGCGTATCTGGAGCGCGCTCGGGGCCACCGATGGCTTTGCATTACTTAACCTGGAAGAGGCAATAACGTTACGTGAGCGCGGCTGGAAAGGACCGATCCTGATGCTGGAAGGATTTTTCCATGCTCAGGATCTGGAGATTTATGACCAGCACCGCCTGACCACCTGCGTACACAGCAACTGGCAGCTCAAAGCACTGCAAAATGCACGGCTAAAAGCCCCGTTGGATATTTATCTTAAAGTGAACAGTGGGATGAATCGGTTGGGCTTCCAGCCCGATCGCGTGCTTACCGTCTGGCAGCAGTTGCGGGCGATGGCGAATGTTGGCGAAATGACCCTGATGTCGCATTTTGCCGAGGCGGAACATCCTGATGGAATTTCCAGCGCGATGGCGCGTATTGAGCAGGCGGCGGAAGGGCTGGAGTGTCGGCGTTCGTTGTCCAATTCGGCGGCGACTCTGTGGCACCCGGAAGCGCATTTTGACTGGGTTCGGCCTGGCATTATTTTGTATGGCGCTTCGCCGTCCGGTCAGTGGCGTGATATCGCCAATACCGGATTACGTCCGGTGATGACGCTAAGCAGCGAGATTATTGGTGTCCAGACGCTAAAAGCGGGCGAGCGTGTGGGCTACGGCGGTCGCTATACTGCGCGCGATGAACAGCGAATCGGCATTGTCGCCGCAGGATACGCCGACGGTTATCCGCGCCACGCGCCTACCGGTACCCCTGTTTTAGTGGACGGCGTGCGCACCATGACGGTGGGGACCGTCTCGATGGATATGCTGGCGGTCGATTTAACGCCTTGCCCGCAGGCGGGTATTGGTACGCCGGTTGAGCTGTGGGGCAAGGAGATCAAAATTGATGATGTCGCCGCCGCTGCCGGAACGGTGGGCTATGAGTTGATGTGCGCGCTGGCGTTACGTGTCCCGGTTGTGACAGTGTAACTTGTTGTAAGCCGGATCGGAGGCAGCGTCTTCTGGTTGCGAAAAAATCATCCATCCGGCTGGTCAGCAACTGTAGTTGTTGATGTGACAGAGCCATTTCCCATGATAGTGTCCATTACAATGATGGACACTATTTCCCCGGAACCTGAGTTCACCGCACAGGCGTTCTACATAAAACGCTTACGTTTCATTGTTGACTCGAACTCGACTTCAGATAAATCACGCTTCACCCTTGATGCAGATTCGGGTTCATGTTCAGAATGTTGATTAACAGGCTGCGAGTCCTGTTGTCTTTCCAGACTCAACAGGCCCAACTGCTGATCCAGGAGCTCCAGGTCCTCCTGTACCTTCACGCGCTCCAGGAGTACCGGGTCATCCAGGAGCTCCAGAACCATAAGGTCATCCAGATCCTCCAGCTTCTCCAACTTCTCCAGCTTCATCTGGCACTCCTTGTGCAAAAAGTCCAAAAGCTCCTCCAGACCCTCCTGGTTTTTCAGGCCCTCGACGGCTTTGAGCAGCGTCGGTAAATTGTCTTTGTCCCACGGGTTACCATTACAGCTAAACACCTTCAGGCTTCGGGGCTGCGGCACCGGTACCGTTTTAAACTGGTTTTCTCCACAGTAGTATATGATTAGTTTGGGCGGCAGCCGTGGTGCAGAGATCAAATCGTTACTAGAACAGTCAAATACTTTCAGGCGAGTCAAGTTCTCCAGCATCTCATCAGGTATTGAGTTAATATTGTTGCCGGCACAGGATAGTTTATACAGGTACTGGGGCATCGACGGCGGTAAAAATTGCAAGAAGTTTTCAGAACAGTTAATCACTCTCAGGTTAGTCGACAGCTCAGGCAGCCAGATAATACAGTTGTCATAGCAATTCAGTACCATCAGTTTTGAGGGCTGCACCTTCGGTAACAAGATCAAGACGTTATCTGTACAGTCAAGCACCAGCAGCCACTTTGGCATCACCTTCGGTAACGCGGTCAACACGTTTTTACTGCAGTAAAATTCAATCAGATGTGGAGGCAAATTTTCAGGGAGTGAAGTCAATCCAAGGTTGCTAAGATTGAGCATACTCCGTCTTGTAATGAGACATTCCTTCATTCTGCGCAATGCTTCTGCCCGGTTTTCAATCCGGCTTGCTGGCAGGTTTTCTTCCAGGATATTTTCCTTGATTTCTTCCAGACTTTCTTTCAGGTCTTCTTGGGGAATTTCTGACTGTTTGTTTTGCTGGTTTTCTTCCAGGATTTCGTACAGGTTTTTTTGCAGGTTTTCTTGCAAACCATCCCGCTCCATAGCCCATTGGCACCATTCGGCGACCATCATGAACTCGTTATGTTGCGGATTCGGATTCAGGCGCTCCAACGTGATGATGGTATTGTCTACCATATGTATTTTCACTTCGCCCGCGGTACTGAGGTCAATGATCTGCCGGTGGTCATCACCCCAGCTAAATATTTGCGGGCCGATATACTTCATGTTCCGCAAAATTTCATTCTTGAGTTCCACCGGCAGGAAGAACTGCCCTGGTGGGCGTACGCCTGGGTTAACGGAAGATGGGGGAATGCCGGGGGCGAATGGGCGGATGTCTTTAATGCTGGCCATAATGCTACATATCCTTGAAATAAATATCCTCTGGCAGCGCCGGAGACGTGAATGTGGTCACCGCAAAGGTGCCACAGGACGTCATTTGCGCTGATATAACTACTCATCGTTGACTTTTTCCCTTGGTCAGAAATGCCGTGTCGGGTCTGGTACATGCTGTATTACGGCCCTGGCAGCTCTGACGTATTAAAGAAAATACGAAAGCGAACGACCCGGAAATAATCGTTATTAAGCAAAGGAATAACTATAAGAAATCGCTCATGCATCCGGTGCTACAGGCGGATGAAACGCCACTACAGTTACTGAGCAGTCTGAAACGCGTATTGTGTGGGCTACGCCAGTGCGGCAGGTTGCGTGGGGGAATATGTTCAGGCGATGTCAGGCTGGGGCCCTGATGGTTGACGGGGATACCGGTAATGCGGCGCTGGTTATTCTTCACCTGTTGCAGTCAGAAGAAGCCATTACGCTGACTTTCTTGAGCCGGTGTTTTGAGTTGATTGGCCAGAGCCTGCAATGGTTTGCCATCCATAATTTAACCTTCTTCTGATGTTGGAATGTGCATATCAAAATCAGGAAATGACAAGTTTATATGCAGGCTCAGGCTGCGTTCGCAAAGCATCGCATCCGGCGATAGATGCTGTATTAAATTTAAGATTCAGCTTCCTCTTCTGCCACCCGTACGCCAATCTTCAACACTTCATTATCTTCTTTCTCGGCCACCGTCCAGATCATTCCGGCAAACTCTACCTGGTCACCGACAACCGGTGCCGCGCCTAACAACTGCTGGACAATTTCACCCAGCGTTTGTTGCTTATCACGATATTCTCGCCCGTCTTCCAGGCCATATATCAGCGCCACATCTGCATATTTGGCGCTGGCTTCGAGAATGAAGTCACCAAAGAAGCGTTGATCCAGCGCGACCGGCGGCGACTGGCTGAACAGTTTACCGAGCGCCGGGAGATCGCGTTCCCGACCAATTACACACAACACATCGCCTTCGCGCAGTCGGGTGCTGCCGGTAGGATGAAGCAACTGGTTATCACGAAACAGTGCCGCAATACGCGTCTCTTTTGGCATATGCAGATCACGCAGTGCCGCGCCCACGCACCATTTATCGGCACTCAACTGATAAACAAACTGCTCCCACGGATTTTCCGGATGAATATCCAGACCAACGCGTGACACCGGACGTCCCACTGGCGGAACGACCACTTTGGCTTTTTTCGCCGCCCACGAGAGTGATGTTCCCTGCAAGAGCAGTGAAACCAGAACCACAAAGAAGGCGACATTAAAGAACAGTCGCGCATTCTCCAGCCCCGCCATCATCGGGAACACGGCCAGGATGATTGGCACCGCGCCGCGTAATCCCACCCAGCTGATAAACACGCGCTCACGCAGATTAAAACCACGGAACGGTAGCAATCCGGCAAATACCGAAAGAGGACGGGCGAAGAAAATCATCCATGCGGACAAAATGAGCGCCGGAATGGCAATAGGCAGCAGATCGCTTGGGTTAACCAACAGCCCCAGCACCAGGAACATGGCGATTTGCGCCAGCCAGGCGAGGCCGTCGAAATTTTGCAGGATGCCGTAGCGGTTGCGAATCGGCCGATTACCCAGCAGAAAACCGCACAGATAAACAGCCAGAATACCGCTGCCTTCCAGCGCCGTGGTTAAAGCAAAAATTAAAATACCGCCGCTTAATGCCAGCAATGGATATAAACCGGCGGGCAGGGCGATGCGATTAATCATTTGCAGCAGTAAATAACCACCGCCAAGACCGATGACAATCCCGAGGCCAAATTGCTGCAAAATATCGACCACGAACATCCAGCTGACACTGCTTTCATGCTGCTGGATCATCGCAATCAGGGTAATCGTCAGAAAGACCGCCATTGGATCATTACTGCCGGATTCAATTTCCAGCGTCGAGCCAACGCGTTCGTTAAGCCCCTTACCACCCAGCAGAGAAAATACCGCCGCAGCATCGGTGGAGCCGACGATAGCGCCGATTAATAAGCCTTCAATCAAATCAAGATTAAACAGCCACGCCGCCATCATGCCGGTTAAACCAGAGGTGATAAGCACGCCCAGCGTCGCCAGCGACAGCGCCGGTCCTAACGCCACACGAAAGGAACTGGCCTGAGTGCGCATCCCGCCGTCGAGCAAAATAATCGCCAGCGCCAGGTTACTTACCATGTAGGCGAAGGGGTAATTATCAAACGGGATACCGCCGACGCCATCGACTCCCGCCAGCATGCCGATCGCCAGAAAAATAACCAGAATAGGAATGCCAAGACGGGAAGAAAATGAACTAAGTAATATACTGCTGGTGACAAGGATGGATCCTAAGATGAAAAGGCTAATTATTGTTGTGGCATCCAACGGTCGGTTACTCCTGATTACGCTGTCTCTTATATAAACCCTACCATATTAGCGGCAGAGACAGCGTTTTACTTAGCCCTGAAGCGTGATTTTTTTACATTTTAAGAACAGGATGACCGCTAATCGTCAACTGAGTGCCTTCCCGGGTGTTAGTAAGAATGGCCTGTGCGCCCAACGGCAGCGTAACCGTGCGTGGTTCATGACCAAAATCGAGGCCGGTAATGAGTGGAATCGACAGGCGGGAACGCAAAAACGCGTACACTGACTCCAGGTTGTAACCTGCGTCATAATCATTGGGCGTGCTGCCGCTAAAGCTACCGAGAATAATCGCCTTCTGACGTGGCAAAATTCCAGCATGATAGAGCTGCAACAGCATACGTTCGACGCGGAAAGGATGCTCGTTAATATCTTCCAGCACCAGAATACCGTTTTCGATTTGCGGCATCCACGGTGTACCAATCAGTGAAATCAGCATCGCGAGATTGCCTCCCCACAACGTGCCTTCGGTCTGACATGTCGGGCCTTCCCCTTGCCATTCAATGGTGAAGGTTTCATTGCGTAACGCCAGCCAGAAATGGTGCTCGGTAAAGGCGTTCAGTTCATCCGCGCCAAAGTTTGCTACCAGCATGGGGCCGCTAAAGGTGATGACATTGCCATGCGCCAGAAGACCGCACTGAATGGCGGTAAAATCGCTATGTCCGCAAATGAGCAACGGGTCATGTTGTTGGCGAGCCACCAGTGCCTGCCAGTCAATATCTGCCAGTAAACGACTGGCACCGTAACCGCCGCGTACAGCCAGCACGATGGTGTTGGGGGTGGTCAGTCTGGCAAGGGAATTGAGATCCTCCAGACGCTCCGTTTCCGTACCCGCAAAACGCTCACAACGACGGGCAATAACCTCGACGTTATTGACCTGATGCCCCGCGTCGGTAAGGCGCTGAATACCACGCAGCGCGGCGTGCTGTTTAATGCAGTAACCCGATGGGGCAATTAAGTGAAACAGAGACATGGCAATTCCTTGCTGACAACAGAAACGAAATGTATATCATGCCGCTTAGGTGTGCCGTTGTCACCTCAACGGCGATTCCAGGCTATAAGGATAGAAGAAGTGAAATTAAGATGGTTTGCCTTTTTGATTGTGTTATTAGCGGGTTGTTCATCAAAGCATGACTACACGAACCCGCCGTGGAACGCGAAAGTTCCGGTGCAACGTGCGATGCAGTGGATGCCAATAAGCCAGAAAGCCGGTGCAGCCTGGGGCGTCGATCCACAATTGATCACGGCGATTATCGCTATCGAATCGGGTGGTAATCCGAACGCGGTGAGTAAATCGAATGCCATTGGTTTGATGCAGTTAAAAGCTTCAACCTCCGGACGTGATGTTTATCGCCGTATGGGCTGGAGTGGTGAGCCGACGACCAGCGAGCTGAAAAATCCGGAGCGTAATATTTCAATGGGGGCGGCTTACCTGAATATTCTGGAAACCGGCCCGCTGGCAGGCATTGAAGATCCGAAGGTACTGCAATATGCGCTGGTGGTGTCATATGCTAACGGGGCAGGTGCGCTGCTACGGACTTTCTCGTCAGATCGGAAAAAGGCGATCAGCAAAATCAACGATCTGGATGCTGATGAGTTCCTCGATCACGTAGCGCGAAATCATCCTGCGCCGCAGGCTCCGCGCTATATCTACAAACTTGAGCAGGCACTGGACGCGATGTAAATCAGTCGCGCACTTTGTCCGCTTTCTCCCGGGCTTCCCGCTCGAGAGAGAAAATAATCCGCTGTAATTGCCGCTCCACCGTCGGGCTGACGTTAAGAAAACGGAAGCTCAGACGGGGAGTGGTGATGGTTTCATTCTTGCCATCAATCACTTTGCGCTCGCTGATTGAGATTAACTGGGCGTCAAAGTGAAAAACACCCCATTGCCCCATGTTGACTTCAATCTGAGCGAAGCGCATGCCTTCGTGCAATCCGGCAGGCTTTGCTGTTTCCAGTAATGCGCCCATGCCGCCTAACGACAAATCATACAGGCGGAAACGTAACGTACTGTTATCCGCCAGTTTGGTCTGGCAAAAATAAGGCGGATGGAGTGGGGCGGAGATGCGGAAATATCGGCGTCGTTGTACAAACCACAAGGTGGGAGGCGGTACGGTAATAAATGCCGGAAGCTGCAAGTATTCACTCTGCTGTAGTTGTTCAACAGTAAATTCGACTTTCGCGCCCTGGGTTTCGACGGTAATGGTAATGTGCTGCGCCTTTAACACAGCGTTGTTATCTTCGGCTTGACTGCCGAAATCCAGCACCAGTTTATCCGGGGTAATTGCCAGTATTTTGCTGATCAGCTGCCCGCCATTCCAGCTGATACGCAAAGGAATTGCGGCTTTGTGCAAATCGCGTAACACGCCCAGGACGGCTAACGGATTTTGTTTCAGGAACTGCTCATGGTAATGACTCACGCGGAAAAACTCCTGACTGACAAACTGTCTTTGGTTTATCGGTCACAGTTAACAAAACTTAATACAAATGCGTGAATATTTTTTACATGTTGTTCTTAAATCAGCCGACATACGCCCAGCATCGATTCCGCCCTTGCCTATACTTAGAGCGTTGACGTAAGCATTTCTTGCGTCCGATTCATCGAAACGAGGGCCTGAACATGGGAATTATTGCCTGGATTATTTTTGGCCTGATAGCCGGCATTATCGCCAAGCTAATCATGCCGGGGCGTGATGGTGGTGGATTTTTCCTGACCTGTATTCTCGGGATAGTCGGTGCGGTGGTCGGCGGCTGGCTGGCGACCATGTTTGGCATTGGCGGCTCCATTAGTGGTTTTAATCTGCACAGCTTCCTGGTGGCGGTGGTGGGCGCTATCCTGGTGCTGGGCGTATTCCGCCTCCTGCGAAGAGAATAAGATTTTCATAAGGCGGATAGCGATACAGATGCCGCTATCCGCTTTCACATCAGAACGTATACTCGATACCTGCCCAGAAATTGCGACCTTCTTCAATAAACCCTTCACTGTAGGCATATTTGGTATCAAACAGGTTATTGACCGACGCATTGACGCTGAAGCCATGACCTAAGGTGTAATCGGCTCGAATGTGGGTCACCGCAAAACCGGCGGCTTTTTGTGAACCGTCACTGTTGCTGTAGCTGGAGGAACGCGCCTCTTCCGACAGCGTTACGCTTAACGGCTCCCACGGTTTGAGAGTCATCCATGCGGTTATTGTCTGCGTTGGCAGATCGGTTATCTTGCCGATGTCTTTGCGTTTGGCGTCAGCGTGGATCAGGGCGTAGCTCAATCCTACATCCAGTATATTGCTGATTTTCCCCTTAATACCGGCATCCAGACCGCTGTAATCCACCGTGCCGCTGTTCTGATTTTGAATGGTATCGGCATCGATATTGTGCGAGAGGATGGCATCACTCACCCGGTTATAGTAAACGCTGACCTCAAACCCCCAGTCGTGCGTGAAGGCACCATTCCAGGTTAAATCCACCCCGCGCGCGCGTTCCGGTTTGAGCTGCGGGTTAACAATCGCTATCTGGTTATACGCAGGTTTGGACGTGGTATAGCGTTCTTTCAGCGTCGGAAAGCGTGTGCGGTCATAGTACGAAAGCGCCAGCGTGTCTTCATTGGCAAAGTGGTATTTCCCCATCACCTGCCAGTTAAAAGCTGACTGATTGTTGTCGTCATAATGGGTGATGCTTCCATCTTTCTCATGTTTTTTCGCTTCTACGCTATCGCGCCAGTCATAGCTGATTCCAGCCACGACATCGACATTATCGGCAGCAGCCCATTGATATTCACTGGCGAGCGACCAGGTACGATCTTCATAGCGATCGTAAGCGGCGTGCGGCGCACCTTTTTCCCGGTGTACGTCATCTTTCCAGTTAACGGCAAACGACAGCAGATCGTTTTCACGCACATCGGCTGCCAGTTGTAACCCGGCACCGTCGCTGTAATCGGAATAATGGCTGTAGCTGCCTTTTTTATTTTTCAAATCAGCCAGCGAGTTGTACATCATCAGCGTATTTTCAAAGGTGTCGCGATATAGCCGACTTTTCAGGGTAAAACGATCGTTTAGTTGGGTCGTTCCCTGATAATAAAAACTTTCTTTGTCATACTCTGGCCACTGCCAGTAGCGTGATTTTTGACCACTATTTCCACTGTATGGTGGGTTATCTTTTTCACCATCCTGCTTAATGTAAGTCAATGTGTATTCATCGTTTTCGCGTGGTGTAAAACCGAGCTTCACAATGCCGCGTTTATCATCAGCCGATGAATTAATCATCTTGCCGTGTTTGCCTGCAATATCATTATTTACACCATGCGGCAGGCCGAGAAAATCCTGCTTTAGCTGACTACCGCTGACTTGCAAATACCCCAGATCGCTGCTGGCGGCAAATGAAGCATGCATATCGTAGGCATTGTCCTGGCTACGGCTCCATCCCTGGCGATATCCCAGATTTGCTTCCAGAGGTTTTGTTGGCTTCTGGGTGGTGATATTAATGGCTCCGCCCATCTGATTAGGCCCCTGAAGCAGCGACGAATACCCTTTGGAAACTTCAACTGCCCCCAAATTGTTGGTCAGAATCCGCGCCAGATCGAGGTTGCCGTCATAGGGAACATAAATGGGCACACCGTCGAAATAGACCGGCACCTGACGACTATCAAAGCCACGAACTTTTACCTGTTCTTCGTTGCGGCTGCCTGACTTTTGCAGCACCACGCCGGGGACGACACTTAATGCCTGAGCGACATTCTGTTTATCCAGGGCCTTCATGGTGGGTTGATCGAGAACGGTGGTCGTCGTCGATGATACCGGACTGGACCATACGGTCAGCGTGTCGCTCTCCTGAGCCGCTACGGCCTGCTGGGTAAAGGCAAGTGATAATGCTGTGCAGAGATAACGTTTTTTGAGTCTCATAGAATAAATTCCGTTTAACAAAGAATTAAATAGAGGCTGCGGGTTGCAGACTGACTTTAATGTCAGCCGGTGCCGCGTAATAAGGCGCGGAGGTAATAAAAAGGCGAATGCCGCAGTCGAGGTAATTTTTGAGTGTCGTCAGATTAATTCCACCGGTCAGAGCCAGCGTGCAGTGAGGAGCCAGCGACGGTGCTATTTGCGCAATTTCAGTTGCCTGTTGCGGACTAAATTTGTCGAGCTGAAGTACGTCTGGTTGCGCGCGTAACGCGGCGATTGCCTCTTTCGGCGTGTCGGCTTCAACAACTATTTTCTTCTCGGGTGCGTGGCGACGTAACTGATTGATTGCGCCTGACCAGTCCTGATTGTCATGAAGAAAATGACGGTGGTTGGCAAACAATAATATGGTTTCCGCACATCCGGCACGATGAATCAGTCCTCCGGCAGTCAGAATTGCCTGCGAGGCCAGTAAGCGGGTGCCCGGAATTGCTTTTCGGGTGCAGGCGATATTGCCATCAGGGTAACGTTCACGAAGTAACGCCAGCATTTGAGTGAGATAATCAGAAACACCGCAACTCCACTCCAGCACATTCTGGACTGCCTTCCATCCCTGATGAAGTGCTGCGGCATTACCCTGCGCACGGATTAGCCGCTGACCCGCGTTCGCTTGTGAACCGTCGCTGACCGCGTCATCAATAGTTAATCCCAGCGTAGTTAACATCTTACACGCGACAGAAACGCCGCTGACGCAGCCGCCCTGACGGTGAAAAAACTCTATATAGCCATGCTGGTGTCCAATATTTAATGCTCGCGTGGTCAGGTCACCGCCCTGGATATCTTCCAGAAGTAACGCATCGATTTGTGCCTGAGAAAGGAAAATCATCGCAGTGCCTCTTGCGGTACGCTATCCCACCAGATGAGCGCCCAGTCGCGGCTGGCAGGGGCGAGGGCACGAGCATCTTGTTGTTGATACCAGCGATATAACCGCTCACGCTCATCGTCGTTAAGCGCGCCCAGACTCCAGCTGACGTTCTGCTCAAAACGTTCCCAGGTGCTGTTATCCTGTTGGCAATTTTGTCCACGGATAAAATCAACGTGAGCATAAATTCCCATCTGATACAGGACGTTGAGCGCAAAGATATAGTTGGGTAATTCGATCACTTCCCGACCAGCCGCCCGCTGAATGGCTGGAGAGACGAACGAGGTGCTGACCAGATGAGTCGTATAGACGCGAAGCCGTGCCTGATTATTCAGTTTGCTCATTGCCTGGCGCATATCAGCCACCAGAGTGGAGCGGGAAGCCACGGCAATATCGCAGCGTGGCAGGTCACTCCAGTCCTCTTCCCAGGCGCGCTGGATCCAGTGGACATTGTCTGCCTTTAGCGCGGCGGCGCGACGGGCGGCAACCTTCAGCATCCCCTGACTGTAATCAACGCCATAAATCGTCGTGAGTTTGTCAGCCAGCGCCAGCGATACGGTACCAGGTCCGCAGCCCATATCGAATAAGGTCTGCGCGCCTTGCAGATCAATTTTAGCGGTCAGTTGTTGCAGGTAGCTGTCCGTAGGCGAGGCGCAATTTTCCGCCATTTTTTCCGCCCGTTGATCCCAGTGATCCGGCGTTTTTTCTGTGCGGTGGGCCAGTTTGAGTTGCTGCAGGTAAAGGTCCGCAAAATCAATATCATCAATGAGCATGATTGTTCCTTAGTGGCTAATTGCAGAGAGGTGATGATGAATCTGGTCGGCAGAAACCCGATACAGGGCAGCCAGTTTGTTCGTTGTTAACTGTTCGGTCGGTAAGCCTTGTGTTACTCGTCCATCTGGCTCTACCTGGATAATGCTGTCGGCAATGGCGTTTGCATGGAGCGGATGATGAGTCGACATTAACATTGTCATGCCGTTATTTTTGAGCTGCGCCAGCGTGTCCAGAAGTTGGATCTGATGACCGAAATCGAGGCTGGAGGCAGGCTCATCCAGTAATAACAAGCGCGGTTGCTGGACGAGTGCACGGGCGATTAAAGTCAGCTGACGTTCACCGCCGCTAAGCGTATTCCAGCGTCGTGTCGCCAGATGCAAAATGCCCAGCTTTTCCAGTTGCTCCGTTGCTTTCAGGCGTTCTTGCTTACCGGGAACGGAAAAAGCGCCTATGGTGGGGGCCAGGCCCATCAACACCATATCCAGCACACTAAAAGCAAAAATGCCGTCGTGCGCCTGCGGCACCCAGGCAATAGCCTGCGCGCGCTGGCTATGGCTGAGTGTCTGCACAGGGAGGCTATCCAGTAAGATCTCGCCTTTTAATAACGGTATAACGCCAAGAATGGAGCGCATGAGTGTGGTTTTGCCGCAACCATTGGCTCCTAACAGACAACAAATTGTTCCTTGCGACAGGGTGAAGGACACGTCGCGTAGCACCGGATGGCGGGAGTAACCCAGAGACGCATGACGGACGGCAAGCAAAGTCACTGGCGACCTCCGCGTAACAACAAAAACAGGAAAAACGGTGCACCAACAAAAGCGGTCAGAATGCCAAGTGGGATTTCTGTTGTTCCAATGCTGCGTGCCAGCGTATCGGTAAGCAGGAGCAGAATCGCGCCAGTACACATTGCCATGGGCAACAGCTGCTGATGGTTATGACCGGTCAACAAGCGGGCAATGTGCGGAACGACCAGGCCGACCCAACCAATTATGCCCGCTATTGCTACCGTGCTGGCGGTGATTAGTGTGGCGCAGACAATTAATCCAAAGCGCAGACGTGTCACGTTCAGTCCCAGCGAACGGGCTTCGTCGTCGGAAAGCGTGAGTAAATTCATGCGCCAGCGGAGAAAAAACAGGGGCAAGGAGCCTATGAGAATGATCGGTGCAGCATAGCAGAGATCGCGTAAGGTCACGGTGGACAGCCCCCCCAGCAACCAGAAGGTAATTGACGGTAACTGGGTGTAAGGATCGGCCAGCGTTTTTATTAGCGATATCCCCGCTCCGCACAACGTTCCTAACGCAATGCCTACCAGCACCAGGGTTAAGATCGGATCGTGGCGGGTCACCCGACGCGTAATCAACCAGACGCCCGCGACCACCATCAGCCCGCCGCAAAATGCGTACAGCTGGATGTAAACAATGGATAATCCCCACAGGATTGCCGCGCAGGCACCAAGTCCGGCACCGGCGGAGACGCCTAAAATATCCGGTGACACTAAGGGATTACGGAACATTCCCTGATAGGTGGTTCCGGCCCCTGCCAGCGCCGCGCCCAGAAACAGCGCAGCAAGAATACGCGGCACGCGGATTTGCCAGAAGACAATTTGTTCCTGCACAGGAACATTTTCTTGACGCAGAATGAGCGCCAGCAGTTGCTGTATATCGAGATGATAAGCCCCACTTACGGCGGCAAAAGTGATACTGATAACTGCCAGCAGCAAAATACATCCGTTTACGGTTCTCATTAGCTCGCCACCAATTTTTGATAGTCGGCGTCACTTAATGGGCAATGCCAGAACAGTTGGGCGTAATTCTGCATGTCACTTTTAAACTGGCGATTGATGGCGGGATCCAGCCAGGCGTGAAGTCTGCGTAATCCCAGAAGACGGTTGATTCCCGGCGGGGCATCCAGCCAGCCAAAGGGCAGGCCACTTAAAAATAAGATGCGTTGTTCCGCAACCGCTTTCACGCCCTGCCAGAGAGGATCACGACGAATAAAATCTGCAGTAACGGCCTCCTGAACCAGAATAATATCCGGCTGCCAGCGCAGGAGATTTTCCATGGAAACCTGTGTCAGACCGTGGCGATCGGCTATTTGCGCGACGTTGTGCAAACCTAATAATTCCGCCGCCTCGGTATGCAACGAACCCTGTAAGCCCGTTTCCAGCCCTCGAGGACCGCGCGCAGCATAAAAGCTGAGGTTAGCGGCGGGTGAGGTGGCGAATGCCTGAGCTTCACCAACGAAGCGGCTGGCGAGATTGGCTTGTTCTGCGGTGCGGTGCTCTTCGCCTAACGTTTTGCCAAGCGTTGTTAACTGTTCTGCTGATTGTTCCAGTTTCCCGTTAAGCAATAACCAGGGTATTTGTGTCTGTTCGCTAACCTGCCGTGCCAGGGAGATCCAGGTTTCATCCGTATTGCCGCAATCAACGACCAAATCGGGATGTAACGCCATAAGCCCTTCCAGCGAGAGTGTGCTGGCGCGCCCGGCGAGTCGTCCCAGCCTGGGGAACTGGCGAATGTGCTCTGGCAATGGAATTAATGCCTGACGGGCAAAATCAAAAGAGGAAAAACCGACCATTTTTTCTGGCGCGACAGCCAGCAATAGTAAATCGGCGGGCGCGCCTGCGCTGACGATGCGTGTAATGTTTTGGGCTTCGGGAAGCGTCAGTGAGGCCCAGAATTTGACTGATTGTGCAAAGGACGGAAGATGATGCAGGAACAATGTCGACGCAAGAATCTGTGTAAACCTCCGTCTGGTTAGTGACATAAGTAATATCCTGATAATTAAAACCGCTATATACTTACACATATAGCGAAAAAGATCATGTTTGATGTCAAAATTTGTCTAAAGAGACAGAATGATTTGCTTGTTTCTTAAATAACACTTTGTTCCACAAGAAAATTGTCAGGGAGAATGGGGAGTGGGGAAAATAAAAATAGAGGTGTAATGATTAACAAGTTGATAAAATAAAATTAAAATCTTCTCTGATAAAAGAAAATAAAGGCATAGACCGTAGAATGGGGGGCATTTCGTGGCGAAAAAAGAGCAATGCCAATTTTATGCACATAATGGCATTGCTCGATATACAGCAAAGTTAAGGCGTAGGTTCCGCCTCTTTTTGTTTTACCGGCTGTGTTGTTGATTCACTGAGTGGACGCGTCGCCGGAACATTGTCACACGGTTGCTCTTTCGGGCAGATCAAATCCAGCATTTTCAGCGTCACGCCATTGGTCCAGCCAAAGCCATCCTGTAATGGATATTCGCCACCGCCACCACCTGTTCCGGTGGTACTGACATCATATTTTTCCACCAGCTTCTTCTCCCGGTCATAAGTGTGCTGAACATTGGTCAGGAAGTGCCAGCTAATGTCCATCGCCACCTCGTTCTGCCCGTAGTTTTGCAACCCTTCTGTCGCCACCCATTGCAGGGGAGCCCAGCCATTTGGCGCATCCCATTGCTGTCCACTTTTTACCGACGTGGTGTTCAGGCCGCCGGGTTGCAGCAGATGTGTTTTCGTCGCCGTCGCCATTTTGCTGGCGCGATCTTTCGCTGCCGCATTGACGTACAGCGGGAACAGGGCGGCCGCGGTTAACTGATTGCGCACTTTATGACTTTTCAGGTCGTAATCGGCATACCAGCCTTGTTGATCGTTCCACAGGTATTTTTCGATCCCTTTTTGACGGGCATTTGCCAGCGTTTCGTACTGGTTTGCCATCGCGTTATCTCCGGCAGCTTTGCTGGCGCGGGCGAGGATTTTTTCCATTTTAAACATCAGGCTGTTCAGATCGACCGGTACGATGCTGGTGGTGCGTAAGGTATTTAACTGCTGCGGGTTGTCCATCCAGCGCGAGCTGAAATCCCAGCCAGACGCAGCGGCAGAGCGCAGGTCGCGGTAAATTTCAGTGGCAGGTCGATTCGGATTGCTTTTGGCGGTGGCAATATCTTCCACCCATGACTCTGGTCGTGGCGTATCGCGATCGTCCCAGTAGCGGTTGAGAAGGGTACCATCCTGAAGTTTTACAACGCGTTTTTCCTGTTGTCCGGCTTGCAGGTTCTCAACACCGTCCATCCAGTAAGCATATTCTTTTTGCATTTGCGGCAGGTATTGCTTCAACGCGGCATCGCCTTCATGCTGCGCCAGTAACTCTACCATCAGGGCAAAGAAGGGCGGCTGCGAGCGACTTAAATAGTAACTGCGGTTGCCGTTGGGAATATGACCGTAAGTGTCTATTTCATGAGCAAAATTGGCCACCATATCCGCGACTTTATCCCAGTGACCGCTTTCGGCAAGTCCTAACATGGTGAAGTAACTGTCCCAGTAATATACCTCGCGAAAACGTCCGCCCGGCACGACATAAGGTTCCGGCAGCGGTAACAGAGAATCCCATTTTTCGGTGTTTTCGGTAGAACGCGTTAATACCGGCCAAAGTCCGTCAATATGTTCGCGCAGTGACTGCCCCTCTGGCGGAACATATTTCTCGCCCTCTTTTGGCAGGGTGAAATTGACGTTAACGAAATGGCGCAGATCAAATCCGCTCTGGTTTTGCTGCATCCGATAATCAGCAAGGATCATCAGCGGATCGCTGTTCGGCACGGCATCGGCAAAGGTTTTTTGGTCCGGAAAAAGTTTGGCGTTTTGCACATCATTAAACAGCGGCCCTAATAAAATATCAGGCGGCTGTGGCGTTACCGATGTTTCTTCTGCCTGCACCGATAGCGCAGCAAAACACAAAAAGATGCAGGCTGGAATTAACGCCATTTTTTGCGGGCGAGAAGGTGCGGGGGATTTCATCAATCATTCTCCTTTGGCGAAACCGAATAAAACGGTGTTCAAGTATCAGAAAACCTTAGTTCAGGATCGCACTAGCTGCATGATCGAAATCTCATTCTGCGAACGGTCAGGCATTTTAGAAAAGGGAATTAAAGGGATAAATAACGGCGAAATAGAGTGATCAAATAACGTCTGTTTGTTAGCCAGCCAGCGGCGTTGGGTTCGCGATTAGCGAAGAAAAATCATCACAAATTGGTGAAAAATATAACAGGTAGTTAAAAACATCCGTGCAGAGTAAATTGCCGGATGACATCAGAATGATGCCATCCGAACGGTGGTTTAACCCTGACGGCTGAAACGTTGCGTTTTAACGTCCAGCGTTAGCGTTTCTTCTGGTTGTATCGCATACAGTTTCTCACCCTGCTGGCAAATCCAGCCAATCCCCAGTTCACGGGCGATCAGGGCGCTGTGGGATAGCGGACTTCCGGCGCTAAGGCAGATACCTTTTACAACCGCCGGATCCAGTTGCAGTATTGTGGAGGGATAGATGTTCTCCGCCAGTAGAATAGTTGGCGAGTTAAACTGCGGGAGTTCTTCTTTCGTTTGGGTCAGGTGGACCAGGGTGCGATGCAGAAGATCGTCCACATCAATATAGCGAGCCTGTAGATATTCATCATCCAGTTGCTGGTATTGCTGGCTAAGTTCTTTAAGAACTTGCTGCCAGGCATATTCTGCCGTGCAATGTTCATGCTGAAGGAGTTCGCTTGCCGCCGCCAGCAGTTCCGGATCATCTAACAGTGTATGGTGACCAGAAAAGATTGCGGCAATATCGTCAAGCCCGCTGGCTTCTGCTTTCGCTGTTAACGTCATCAGATCTAATAACGTGAAGTCAATGGCCTGGCGTAATCGTTCTTGTTCTTCATCCACGGTCAGGGTTGATTTTGCCTGTACCGTACATAAAACCGGTTGATAATAAAAGGCTTTACCCGAAACAGGCGGAACGGGACGCAGAATAGGTGGAGCAACTTCCTCCGTTTCACCAAAGTTATCTTCAGCCAGCTGACGGAAAGCGATCAGTGCCTCTTCAGCTTCTGGCCCTTTCGCAATCAGGCGCAGCGTATCGTTATAGCGAACTTGTAGTAACGCAATCTGGTTAATACTCTCCGGTGTGACGCATTTGCCGTTTTTCTCCAGCAACATATCGGCATTAAATGTCGATAAGGTATAAACCAGCCGGGAGGCCGGACGTACATGCAGGCCGTTACGGTTTTTTATGACCACCGCCAGAGAACGGGCTTCTTCATCGTACGGAGGACATGTGTCAGAGATTTCAGTGTTGGAGGAGGGTAAACCCAGTTGTTCACGTTTGGCTTCCAGCGCATGCATGGCGTCAAAGATAACTTTGTCGATCTCCGCCCCCGAGGCCGCGCTGACCGTTGCTGCCAGTGTACCTTCGACCAACGGTGCAGCACACAAACGTACTTTTGCGGCGATCTCGGGAGCCAGCAATTCCAGCGCAGTTTCAGCACTCAATAATGCGCTTCCTATATCCATCATGACCAGCACATGGTCGGTATCGGCAACAGATTCGATGGCCTCCATCACTTTGACGGCATCGGTACCAATGGGATTTTGTGGATCGTCAATTCCCGCGGCAATGGCGATTTTACAACTATCACTCATTAACATCTGACGGGCTAGTTCACCGACACCTTCTCCCAGTCGGCTGCTATGTGAAACTATGACCAGGTTTACCATCACCAATTCCTTACTCTTTTGCGGCTAACGCCAACATTTGCATCATAAACATCACCGAGGTCGCACCGGGGTCCTGGTGACCAATACTGCGTTCACCGAGATAACTGGCGCGGCCTTTGCGGGCTTGTATCGTAATCGTACTTTGTGCAGCGGATTCGGCGATGCTACTGGCAGCGTCGAGCGCCGCCGGAACAGAGAGATTTTGCTCGCAGGACTGACGTAACGATTCCACCACCGGCACCCAGACATCACACATGGTTTTATCGCCAGGTTCGGCTTTACCGCGACTGATTACGCCGTCCGCGCCATCGCGGAACATCTGATAAAGCTCTTCCAGCGTCAGGCTTTGCCGTGCCTGGGTCGCCTGTGCGGCGCGGATAAAGAAGGTACCGAACAGCGGACCACTGGCACCACCGACGCTGGAAAGTAGCGTCATACCGGTATTCTTGAGAATGAAACCGATATCTTTATCTGCGATAGCAGGGAGTTTTTCCACCACTTTGCTAAAGCCTCGGTTCATATTTAGCCCGTGGTCAGCGTCGCCAATTTCGCGATCCAGTCCGGTAAGATACTCGCTCTCGGTGCTGAAAATATCGCCACAACGAGTGAGCCAGTTAACAATTTGAGTTCTGCTCAGTGACATAGCTATCTCCTTATTTACCCCAGTTAAGGGCCGGGGTGTGGACCGGGGCGTCCCAGAGTGCCAGCGTTTCGTCATCAACTTTCAGTAAGGTGATTGAGAAACCGGTCATATCCAGTGAGGTGCAGTACGCGCCAATTAAATTACGTTCGATAGTCAATCCTGCTTGCTGGCAACGTGTGGTCAGGCGGTTATAGACGCCGTATAGCTCAGAAAGCGGAGTTGCGCCAAGATTGTTAACCAGCGCAATCACCCGATCGCCAGACTGGAGCGGTTGTTTGGTTTGTGGTTCTTCCTGCCAGCTGCCTTGTTGATAATCCCAGAAACGCAAAGTGCGATGGTATGAGCCATTTTCCAGCAGGGTGTCGAACATTTCATCGACGGTTTGATCAAGGGAAGAGAAGGGACGGCGGTCAATACCTGGCTCACCATGAATGCCGACGCCAAACTCCATCTCATTGTCCGCCAGGGTAAAAGAAGGTTTGCCCGCGGCAGGAACGGTACAGGCACCGAGAGCAATACCTATTGAGTGGCCTTGATTATTCAACTTACGCCCCAGTTCCGCACAGGCGTCCAGTGAGTCGCCATGCTCCGCCGCTGCGCCTACGAGTTTTTCAATTAATACGGTGTTGGCAACGCCGCGCCGCCCGGCGGTATAAAGACTGTCTTTTACTGCAACGTCGTCATCAATGACCACAGTGGTCACTTTTACGCCGCTATCGTGCAGTAACTCGGTTGCTGTTTCGAAGTTAAGAATATCGCCGGTGTAATTTTTGATAATCAACAGTACACCTTCGCCGCCATCAATTTGCATGGCGCATTCAAAGATTTTATCGGGCGTCGGTGAGGTGAAAATTTCGCCCGGACAGGCCCCCGAAAGCATCCCCTGACCGATATAACCACAATGCATCGGCTCGTGTCCGCTGCCGCCACCCGACAGCAGGGCGACTTTACCTGCAACGGGGGCATCAGCTCGGGTGACATACACCGGATCCTGATGCAGTGTCAGCGATGGATGCGCTTTCGCTAGTCCTGCCAGTTGTTCGTCCAGTACGTCTTGCACATCATTGATCAATTTTTTCATTATTTTGCTCCAGCAATTACGGTAGGGCATGGATGATGTTCAACGACACGGCGACCACTGACTGCCGATGAATCCATTGTGCATCAGGCAAGGGAAAAGAAAATTAGCCCAAATTATGTTTCATAGTGAAACATATGCTTTAATGAATGTTCCATATTGAAACTTTTACGTGTATTAATACTTAAAATTGCGAGCCGGAACACCTTTTGTCATAAGGGATGCGGGATATGAGTGGCGCTTTTAACAACGATGGTCGGGGCATATCTCCCTTAATTGCAACCTCCTGGGAGAGATGCAATAAGCTGATGAAACGGGAGACATGGAACGTACCACACCAGGCCCAGGGCGTGACATTTGCGTCTATTTATCGGCGTAAGAAAGCGATGCTGACGCTCGGGCAGGCTGCGCTGGAAGATGCCTGGGAATATATGGCACCGCGAGAGTGTGCGTTGCTTATCCTCGATGAAACCGCCTGCATTCTCAGCCGTAATGGCGATCCGCAAACCTTGCAGCAACTAAGTACACTGGGATTCAATGACGGCACGTATTGCGCCGAGGGAATTATTGGTACTTGTGCGCTATCGTTAGCGGCTATCTCTGGTCAGGCCGTGAAAACGATGGCCGATCAACATTTCAAACAGGCACTCTGGAACTGGGCCTTTTGTGCAACGCCGTTGTTTGACAGCAAGGGCCGATTGACGGGAACAATAGCGCTGGCGTGTCCGGTTGAGCAAACTACCGCAGCTGATTTGCCGTTGACGTTGGCAATCGCCCGAGAGGTCGGTAATTTACTGCTGACGGACAGTTTGCTCGCTGAAACTAACCGTCATTTAAATCAACTTAATGCCCTGTTAGAAAGTATGGATGATGGCGTGATTAGCTGGGACGAGCAGGGTAATTTGCAATTTATCAACGCCCAGGCGGCGCGGGTCTTGCGCCTTGACGCGACGGCAAGTCAGGGAAGGGCAATCACTGAACTCTTAACGTTACCCGCCGTATTGCAACAAGCAATAAAACAGGCACATCCGCTCAAACACGTAGAAGCAACCTTTGAAAGTCAGCACCAGTTTATTGATGCGGTGATAACCCTTAAACCGATAATAGAAACGCAGGGAACCAGCTTTATTTTGTTGCTCCATCCTGTGGAACAGATGCGGCAGTTAATGACCAGTCAATTAGGAAAAGTCAGCCATACTTTCGCTCATATGCCACAAGAGGATCCGCAAACCCGCCGCTTGATTCATTTTGGTCGCCAGGCGGCGCGCAGTAGCTTTCCTGTCCTGCTTTGTGGAGAAGAGGGCGTGGGTAAGGCACTGCTAAGTCAGGCCATTCATAATGAAAGTGAGCGTGCAGCGGGGCCTTATATCGCCGTCAATTGTGAGTTATATGGTGATGCGGCGCTGGCGGAAGAATTTATTGGCGGCGATCGCACGGACAATGAAAATGGCCGTCTGAGTCGGCTGGAACTGGCGCACGGTGGCACGCTGTTTCTTGAAAAGATTGAATATCTGGCGGTGGAGTTACAGTCTGCTTTGCTTCAGGTTATCAAGCAGGGGGTTATCACGCGACTGGATGCGCGGCGTTTAATACCCATTGATGTCAAAGTGATTGCCACAACGACCGCGGACCTGGCAATGCTGGTGGAACAAAATCGCTTTAGTCGCCAGCTGTATTACGCGCTGCATGCATTTGAAATTACCATCCCGCCTCTGCGTATGCGGCGTGGCAGCATTCCGGCGCTGGTGAATAACAAATTACGCAGTCTTGAAAAACGCTTCTCTACGCGTCTGAAAATTGACGACGATGCCCTCGCTCGCCTGGTTTCTTGTGCATGGCCAGGCAACGATTTTGAACTTTACAGCGTCATCGAGAATCTTGCTCTGAGTAGTGATAACGGGCGCATTCGCGTCAGTGATTTACCTGAACATCTGTTTACCGAGCAGGCGACAGATGATGTCAGCGCCACCCGCCTTTCCACCAGTCTGTCATTTGCGGAAGTTGAAAAAGAGGCAATTATTAACGCAGCCCAGGTCACAGGCGGTCGCATTCAGGAAATGTCGGCTTTACTTGGAATCGGCCGCACTACGCTGTGGCGGAAAATGAAGCAACATGGCATTGATGCAGGGCAGTTTAAGCGCCGGGTATGAAAGACAGAAACGATTTATGATACATCAGAGTGATCTGTATTTCATTCCGGCGCACGCTAACAATTTTCAGCATCGTTTAAGGGCTTGTCTATCCCCCACTTAAAAGCTGAAGCGATATCCTCCGTTGACTTGCTTCTGATCAAAGAGGTTACCCTGCGTGTAATCCGCTTCGAGATAGAATGTGTGCTGTTTGTTATACTGTGCACTGACTCCCACGCCGTTATTCCAGCCATTACCTTTGAAACTGTACTTCTCCCGGGAGTTGTTCAACAGATATTCGGTATCCCCTGAAAACTCGCGGATAGCGCCAGTCTTCACATAGACATTCAGCTGGCTGTTGCCTGCGGTGATGTCATATCCCAGTATCATGCTGGCACGCCCCAGCAGCGATTCGTAGTGATTCAGATGTATATTGAGGCCATTACTCGCCTTCATAGCCATCTCATTCTGGTGGCTGTATGTGAGCTGGGTTTGCGGCTCTATATAGAACCCATAACCAGTAGGGGTCAGGTTGAACCTCTGCCCGGCTTCCAGGGCGATACTCATTCCATTCGCAGTGCCGTTGGCATTAACGCCGTTGTTCTGACTGTCCAGTACGTGGAAACTATTTTTCTGGCGTGATGCTTTTACAACGAGATCGCTGTAAAAACCGCTGTGTGCCATGTAACTGGCGTACATTCCCATGTAGTCTGAACGTGCGGTACCGTCGCCTCCGCTATAGTCCGGCGATGCATGTGTTGAGCCAATATACAGACCGACATACAACGGCATTTCATCAGAGAGACGTTTATCCCCACCAAACTGGATACCGCTGTAACCCATGTCAAAGCCGCTCAGTTTGCCACTGGCAAAGGAGTCCAGGCTTCCCCCATAACTGCGCAACCAGATATTACCGTCTTTACTCTGATTTCGCAGGTCACCCATCCGTTGCATCAGCGTACGGTTTTCAACATAGTTCAATAAGTAACCGACATTGAGATAATTGCCGCCAGCATCTGCGGTCGTGGTGGGTTTAGGTGTGGGAGTGGGGTTAGGCGTAGGATCGGGGTTGACTATGGGAGGCTGAGCGGGAGCTGGTGTGGGCTCAGGATTTGGAGTCGGCTCCGGAATTGTCCCGGAAGCGTAGAGCTCCCAGTTAGTGCCATTTTTACGCACATCATACAGATATCCTCCCAACTCAACCTGAGAAGACGCGCTGAACGAGGCCGCGCCGTCAGTGGTTTTTACCACTGTCAGAACTTCATTTCCCGTTGTGGCCTCGCTGCCCTGGTTACGGATAGCCAATACGTGATTACCAGCACTACTCCCGCTGATATTCAATAAATCCCCTTTATTATTAACGCCATTACCCTCGCCAACAACATCAGCACGCATAATAAAGGTACTGTTACCGCTCAGGTTCTCTACGTTTAATGTGGTGAATGTGCCGGCAGTTGACGTGTGGCTGGCAAAATCGACAGTTGAATGGCTCAGCGCCAGCGTGTCGAGATTAGAATTACTTGTTACGTTCCAGACGCTGTTATTCATTGTAACGTCCAGTTTCCCGCCATTGACATTATCGCTGAGGGAAGAACCTGTCCAAACCGACCCTGGGTGCATATCCAGATTGATTAGCCCACCTTTGGAGAGAACGCTACCGTTGATAAGCATACGACCCGAAGCGTTGATGCGGCTGGCGGCATAACCATCGTCATGTTGCGTTGCGATGGCCATCTGGTCGGGTGTACTCATATCAATGACCAGATCGCTCGTGAGATCGATCTGGCTGTTGGTCATGGCATAAATCCCCCTGGCTCCTGCCGCGCCGGTGATAGCCAAACTGTCTCCGGTTATTCTACCGCCGCTGAGCGCCCACAAACCCAGCGCCAGACTGTCATTACGATCAACCGTAATATCGGTATTTTGCATGTTGATAACAGCCGTTGCCGTCTGGGCTGAGGCACCATAAGAACCGCTGGAAAAGATGCTGTTTCGTTGCGCTGCCGTGCCAGAAAAATTGATTGTCGCGTCTGAACCACTGGTTACGAGGCCACCGCCCTGCGCGGAAGAAATATGGCTATCAGCACCGATAGTGGTTGTACCACCACGAACTTCGACGCCATTTGCCACGGCTCCAGTTACATCAACAGTGAGTGCATTCGCGCTCACCTGGCCAAAGCTCCAGAGGCCGTGTGCATTATCGCCATTGGTTTTAATGGTACTGTTTGTTCCGAGATCGACAACAGAGTTTTTCTGTACGTTTATCCCCATGGCGCTGTAGCCCTGAACATCGATTGTCAGGTCTGTCGCCGTAAAACGCGCAGCACCATTGGCGTTATTGCCGTTGAGACCACCGATATAAACACCTGTACTTCCATCGGTCTTGATTTTACTTCCGCTTCCAAGATCGACACTGGTGCCATAGTCATTGATGGTTAGGCCTATACCGTTCGAGTTTTCAATGGTGAATTGAGTGGCTGTTAGTGTTGAGCTATGTCCAATAATGATGCCGTCATCGTTACTCTTAATGGTGCTGCCTGTGCCTAAGTCAGCATGGGTATAGTCACCAATTAAATTAATGCCGATGGCAGAGGTTTGACCAACAACATCTACTGTGAGTCGGTTAGCTGTCAGGGAGCTGTTCTTGCCCTGAATAATGATTCCCTTTGCATATCCAGAGGCGTCGTTGACATTGACGGTGACATCATTACCCAGGTTGATATTGCCAGGCGTGTTTCCTGCTGGGGTCATTACACCATAGAGGTTTCCTGATGGATCGGCGGTATCTCCTGTAATTCTGTCACCATCACTAATAGTAATATTGGTGCCATTTTGACTTCCTAAATCAGCAGCTATCAGCAGGGGGGAAAAGATAATTGCATTCAAACCAATAGCGCCATATTTTATCAGTTGAATGGAGGGCGAACGGATTTTTAATTCAGCGAGACGATCGGCTTTGGTATTCCCATTGTGTTGTTTGATGCCCATACCACTCCTATATAGTACCCAGGCTATGGGTCTATGGATTTTGTCATTTTGTTTAAGTCAATGAATAATATCCTCTTATCATCATGATATTTGTATGGTGCAATCATGATGAGCTGCTCTGAGAATAATTCTCTATTACCGGGCAAAATCAGGAACACAGGAATTAATATATATTTAACATCCTCCTTACAAAGGTGAGTTTAGATCGAGTTATTCCCTAAGTTGTCGTTACTTATTCCAATTCGTTACTATGAATATGACAAAAACATTACAACAAACAGCGGTTAAATAATTTGGTGAATATTTTTGGTAATAATCCTAATTAGTTATGGGATTTTCGCTTGATGTATCTGCATAACAAAAACAATATGAGCCATTTTTGCATTACTAATAAGAAAAAGCAAAAAACATCGATATTCATTTTTGATCAATGGATTTTCTGGCTTATCGTTATTATCGTGCTACTGGTTATCATTTTCATCTTGCCAGGATCGCACGTAATCACGTTATTCGGGGGCTTTATCTGCTGGATATTGCCCTTCAGGCAAGTCCTTTTCTCGCCAGCATATTGGAGCGTGATCAATATTGATCAGCTGTAAAAGGTGTCTGATGTGCAGTGGAACACAAACTTACGTTATCTCATTGCTAATGAGATATCCCTCATCTGAACACTTATGTCTTTAATTATTCTGGTGGTTCACTATAGGCAATAAGCACAAAAGTGTAGGATGTTATAAGAATGGTTAGGACTCGGTAAAATGAAAAATCCACGCAATTGCGTGGATTTTATATACTTTTGCGCTCTTCATGAGATTTAGCGAAACCTCATGAGACAACAAATTAATTAGACATTGAACAGGAAGTTCATTACATCGCCATCTTTAACGATGTAATCTTTGCCTTCTGCACGCATTTTGCCTGCTTCTTTCGCGCCTTGTTCACCTTTGTAAGTGATGAAATCTTCGAACGAAATAGTTTGTGCACGGATAAAGCCTTTTTCAAAATCAGTATGGATTTTGCCAGCGGCCTGCGGCGCGGTTGCACCAACCGGAATGGTCCATGCACGTACTTCTTTCACCCCAGCGGTGAAGTAAGTTTGCAGGTTCAGCAGCTTATAACCGGCACGGATCACACGGTTCAGGCCCGGCTCTTCCAGTCCAAGCTCCTGCATAAACTCGTCACGTTCTTCGTCGTCCAGTTCGGCAATGTCTGCTTCAACAGCAGCACAAACCGGAACCACAACAGAACCTTCTTTCGCCGCGATTTCACGCACCTGGTCAAGATACGGGTTGTTTTCAAAACCGTCTTCGTTGACGTTGGCGATGTACATTGTTGGTTTCAGCGTCAGGAAGCTCAGGTAACGAATAGCCGCTTTCTCTTCAGCGCTTAAATCCAGCGCGCGCAGCATACCTGCGTTTTCCAGCTGCGGCAGGCATTTTTCCAGTACCGCCAGCTCGGCTTTCGCGTCTTTATCGCCACCTTTGGCTTTCTTCTGTACGCGATGAATCGCACGTTCGCAGGTGTCGAGGTCCGCCAGCGCCAGTTCGGTGTTGATAACTTCAATATCATCAGCCGGGTTAACTTTGCCGGAAACGTGAATGATGTTGTCATTTTCAAAGCAGCGAACAACGTGACCGATCGCTTCAGTTTCACGGATGTTGGTCAGGAACTGGTTACCCAGACCTTCGCCTTTCGATGCGCCTTTTACCAGACCGGCGATATCGACAAATTCCATGGTCGTGGGAAGCGTACGCTGCGGTTTTACGATTTCAGCCAGTTGATCCAGGCGAGGGTCAGGCATTGGTACGACGCCTGTGTTCGGCTCGATGGTGCAGAATGGAAAGTTGGCCGCTTCAATACCGGCTTTGGTCAGCGCGTTGAACAGGGTAGATTTCCCGACGTTGGGCAAACCGACGATACCGCATTTGAATCCCATGATTTAAATCACCTTAATATCTTAATAATCAACCTGTTATTGCTAACAGATTGCAGAAATGGAAATAACTTTGCCTATTATACACGGCACTCGGCAAAAATGCCGCAGACAACGACTTATTGTGCTTTAAAGGCGTGCAATCGGTTCGTTGCCTTGGTCAAGCCATCTGTAAACCACATTTCAGTACAACGCGCCGCTTCGTCGATGGCTTCATCAATTAACTTCTGTTCACTAACAGGCGGTTTGCCTAATACAAAACCAACAACTTTATTTTTATCGCCCGGATGACCGATTCCGATGCGTAAACGGTGAAAGTTAGGGTTATTACCCAATTTACTGATGATGTCTTTCAGTCCATTGTGACCACCATGGCCACCGCCCAACTTAAATTTGGCGACGCCAAGAGGCAGATCCAGTTCGTCGTGGGCCACCAGAATTTCGTCCGGATTAATGCGGAAAAAACTGGCCATCGCCGCAACGGCTTTGCCGCTGAGATTCATAAATGTAGTCGGGACTAACAGGCGGACATCTTCGCCTCCAAGGGTGACTCGCGAAGTATAACCAAAGAATTTAGCCTCTTCGCGCAGCGGAGCGCGCAATCGCTCTGCCAGTAAGTCAACGAACCAGGCACCAGCATTATGTCGCGTTGCGGCGTATTCAGCGCCGGGGTTCGCCAGGCCGACAATCAATTTAATCGTCACGTTTTTTTGTCCTGAGTGTGTACATAACTGGCGCGTAGTTTACTGGTTGCGGCCCCGCTTGACAAAAAACTGCGTATCAAATGCAGATAACGCAATAATTGCCTGAGTGGACTATTAGAAAGTCAAGGTGTTCAGGCGTTTATTTGTAAAGTTTTGTTGAAATAAGGGTTGTAATTGTGATCACGCCCGCACATAACCCACAGGGTGTTGTCTATACTTTACACATAAGGAAGAGGGGTATTCCCTGTTACAACCCAGAAAGTTCCGGAGGTGACATATGAAACGCAAAAACGCTTCGTTACTCGGTAACGTGCTCATGGGGTTGGGTCTGGTGGTAATGGTGGTCGGCGTGGGGTATTCAATCCTCAACCAGTTACCACAGTTTAATATGCCCCAGTATTTCGCACATGGTGCAGTGCTAAGTATTTTCGTCGGTGCCATTCTCTGGCTGGCGGGTGCCCGTGTTGGCGGGCATGAACAGGTGTGCGACCGTTACTGGTGGGTTCGCCACTATGACAAACGTTGCCGCCGTAGCGATAATCGCCGTCATAGCTAACAAATAATGCAGTTTGCTGACCAGTCAGTTTGCGCTGACTGGTCAATCTCGTACTTATAAATCCGCCATCGCCGCGCGACGATTCGGGAAGAATGCGAGGCGTCCCGGGATCGGTTGAATGCCTGCGCGAGCCATCGTGCGCAGTGGCTGGAATTCCAGGTTGCACACGCGCAGTTCACATCCTTCGGGCAGACGCTTCACAAAACGCTGGAACGCATCAAGACCACCAGCATCAAGTACCGGAACGGCATCCCACTTCAGAATCACAATCCGTTTGCCTTCAAGACGTGACTCCAGGTCCGTGAACAAGCCTTCAGCGGCAGCAAAAAACAGCGGACCAATAACGCGCAGAACCAGAACATCGTCTGGAACGTCTACGACTACCGGTGCCAGGCGAGTCATACGTGCGATACGACGCATAAACAGTAGCGATGCCAGCACGATCCCCACGCTGATGGCAATAACCATATCAAACAGCACAGTCAGCGACATGCACAGCAGCATGACGATGATGTCATCTTTCGGCGCATGACGCAGCAAGTCGACCACTTTGTGCGCTTCACTCATGTTCCACGCCACCATCAACAGCAGGGCAGCCATGGCGGAAAGCGGCAGCCAGGAGAGCAGCGGTGCCAGTACCAGCAGGGCAAGAATAACCAGAATAGAGTGGATCACCGCCGAGATAGGGGAAGTTGCCCCGGCACGGACGTTAGCGGCAGAACGCGCGATGGCAGCTGTAGCGGTAATACCACCAAAGAACGGGGCGATGATATTCCCCAGTCCCTGTCCAACCAGTTCGCTGTTCGCTTTGTGTTTCGTTCCGGTCATACCATCCAGTACCACGGCGCAGAGCAGAGATTCGATTGCGCCGAGCATTGCCATTGAGAATGCCGCAGGCAGCAGTGTGCGAATAGAATCCCAGGTGAGGGTAAATTCTGAATTGGGCAGGTCCCACGGTAGTACCAGTTGCGGCAGCAGTTGCGGAATACCGTTACCCTGAGAACCATCTGCCAGAACGTAGTGGAATTGCGATCCGATGGTAGCAACATGCCCGCCGAGCAGGTTAACAATCCCCATCACCGCGCAACCAGCCAGCAAGGCCGGAAGGTGACCAGGCAAACGAATGCCCAGACGCGGCCAGAAAACCAGAATGCCAAGCGTCACAATGCCAATGGCAGCATCACCCACATTAATGGTCGGCAACGCCATAAATAATGCGCCGACTTTTTGTAGATAATGCTCCGGGACATGGGCCATTTGCAGACCGAGAAAATCTTTAATCTGCATGGTACCGATGGTGATCCCGATACCCGAGGTGAAACCTAAGGTCACGGAAACCGGAATATATTCAATCAAGCGTCCAAAACGTGCCAGCCCCATCAGGATCAAAAAGACACCTGACATGAGTGTCGCGACCAGCAGTCCTGCCAGTCCAAACTGTTGCGAAACGGGATAGAGAATTACCACAAATGCCGCAGTCGGACCGGAAACGCTAAAGCGTGACCCACCCGTCAGAGCAATGACAATCCCCGCAACAGCTGCGGTATATAAACCGTACTGGGGTGCCACACCACTACCAATAGCCAACGCCATTGCCAGCGGGATAGCAATAATCCCGACGGTTATCCCGGCAATCAGGTCACGGGTAAACCGTGCGGCAGTATATTTTTCTTTCCAGCAAGCGTCGATCAGAGCGCGGAAAGGCATCACATGTGAGGAAAATATTTTGTTCACAATAATGTTTCATCCGTGAGCGCATCATCTGTCAACTAAATGGCAGGTGAAGGAGGCATAGGTCATACAAATGGATATTACAGACAAAAAAACCCGCCGCAGCGGGTCTTTGAGCCGGGTTCGATTAGTGTTCGAACATGGCAGAGATCGATTCTTCGTTGCTGATACGACGAATCGCTTCGGCCAGCATACCTGACAGGGTCAGAGTACGCACGTTCGGCAGTGATTTGATTTCATCGCTCAGCGGAATGGTATCGCAGACAACGACTTCATCAATTACAGAGTTACGCAGGTTGTTCGCCGCGTTGCCAGAGAAGATCGGGTGAGTCGCGTACGCAAATACACGTTTAGCACCACGTTCTTTCAGAGCTTCAGCAGCTTTACACAGCGTACCGCCAGTATCGATCATATCATCGACCAGTACGCAGTCACGACCTGCAACGTCACCGATGATATGCATCACCTGGGAAACGTTCGCACGCGGACGACGTTTGTCGATGATTGCCATATCGGTATCGTTCAGCAGCTTAGCGATAGCGCGGGCACGCACAACGCCGCCGATGTCCGGAGAAACCACAATAGGGTTATCCAGATTCAGCTGCAGCATGTCTTCCAGCAGGATCGGGCTACCAAATACGTTATCAACCGGAACGTCGAAGAAACCCTGAATCTGTTCAGCGTGCAGATCCACTGTCAGCACACGGTCAACACCGACGCTGGAGAGGAAGTCTGCAACCACTTTCGCAGTGATTGGTACACGAGCGGAACGGACGCGACGGTCCTGGCGCGCATAGCCAAAGTAGGGGATAACAGCGGTGATACGACCTGCGGAAGCACGACGCAGGGCATCAACCATAACGACTAATTCCATCAGGTTGTCGTTAGTAGGGGCACAAGTGGACTGGATGATGAAAATATCACCACCGCGTACATTTTCGTTAATTTGTACGCTGACTTCGCCGTCGCTAAAGCGACCTACAGCGGCGTCGCCGAGTGAAGTGTACAGGCGGTTGGCAATACGTTGTGCTAGTTCCGGGGTGGCGTTACCAGCAAAAAGCTTCATATCAGGCACGAGAAGAACCTCAGGCATGCGTCCATTGGTGGAAAGAATCTGCCGAAAACTGTGCGGGCCAGGCATGATTCTTTCCAGGCGGTGTATTAAAGAGCGCGATGCAACGTCTGGAACAAGGTGACGTTGTCACCGAAACTCAGCTTGCCCGGCTTAAAGCATGGCTCTGTGCAATGGGGAAAGATTAACGCCTTTCGCCACAAAGCCATTGAGCCATTCCGGGGCTTGCTCTAGCACCTGGCGGGCTTCAGACTCTGTATCAAATTCAGCAAAGACACAGGCCCCTGTCCCAGTCAGGCGCGACGGGGCGTATTCTAACAGCCAGGAAAGCACCGCATCAACCTCGCGAAAACGTTTTCTTGCGATAACCTCGCAATCATTGCTGAATTCACATTTTAGCAACGTTTCTATTGACCTTTTTGGCGTATTGCGCGGGAGTTCAGGATCTTTAAAAATCACCGGTGTCGGAATACTTACACCAGGGTGCGCCACCAGATACCACTTCTCTGGCGGATCCACCGGCGTTAGTATTTCACCAACGCCTTCGGCAAACGCGGCATGCCCCCGAACAAAGACAGGAACATCTGCGCCCAGCGTCAGCCCCATTTCCGCCAGCTCATCCATGCTTAGCCCGCATTGCCAGAGATGATTTAATGCCACCAGGACCGTCGCGGCATTGGATGAACCACCGCCGAGACCGCCGCCCATCGGCAAACGCTTGTCAATGCTGATATCCGCACCGCTTCCCGTCGGAAGACGCCCGCTGTCTGCCGCAGTTTTCATCAACAACCGTGCTGCGCGAACGATCAGGTTATCTTCATGTTCCACGCCTTCAACGGGCGTTAACAGACGAATATCCCCATCGTCACGAAGCTCAATGCTGATGGTGTCGCCGTAATCAAGAAACTGAAACAGCGTTTGCAGCGTGTGGTAACCATCCGCACGCTGACCGGTAATGTATAAAAACAGATTAAGTTTTGCCGGAGAGGGCCACTGTGTCCGCATTATTTCACTATCCAGTTATCCATTTTTAACTTGATGCGTTGACCACCGTCGGTGAGTTCCATATTGGCTGGCATCGCAGGTTGAGTTTTTGTGTCATAACCACCGTAAACAACTTTCCAGTTTTTGCCATTCTGGCTGTAGGTGATTTCGCTCAGGCGGTACTGGTCGTCCAGTTTGTAGTCGGTTGCATCACCCGGTAAACCTAAAATCCACTGGCGCAAGCTGTTGAGCGGAATTGGCATTCCGGTCAATTTGCCAATCATCTCTTCGGCGTCATCGGCGGTATAACGCTGGCCTTTATTGTCGACTAACTGCACGTTACCCGGTTGAGCATTCAGCTCCAGTTCCGTGCTGCCCAATGGGTTAGTCAGCAGCAGACGGTAGCGATCCTGGCCAGTTTGCTGCCAGAAGAAACGGGCGTACACTTTTTGTTGGTCAGAAATATAAGCGAACGCGCCGCGAGTTTGATACTGATTAAGATTGCGCACGTCTTGCTGATGCTGACGCCATTGTGGCGAATCCGGGCTTTTGCCAGGACCTTTGGGCGTGGTAACGGAACAGGCAGTGAGCACAAGAGCAGCCAGCGGTAGTAGGCGGATAAGACGAAAATCGGGCAGGGGCATAGTGATGACAAGTCCTTGAGATACGTTGCAGTTATAACCCTTAATGCTAGCGTTACCGTCCGCTATCGTCTATGTTCAAGTTGTCTTAATTGCCAGAATCTAACGGCTTTCGGCAATTACTCCAAAAGGGGGCGCTCTCTTTTATTGATCTTACGCATCCTGTATGATGCAAGCAGACTAACCCTATCAACGTTGGTATTATTTCCCGCAGACATGACCCTTTTAGCACTCGGTATCAACCATAAAACGGCACCTGTATCGCTGCGAGAACGTGTATCGTTTTCGCCGGATAAGCTCGATCAGGCGCTTGACAGCCTGCTTGCGCAGCCGATGGTGCAGGGCGGCGTGGTGCTGTCGACGTGCAATCGCACGGAACTTTATCTTAGCGTTGAAGAGCAGGATAACCTGCAAGAGGCGTTAATCCGCTGGCTTTGCGATTATCACAATCTTAATGAAGAAGACCTGCGCAAAAGCCTCTACTGGCATCAGGATAACGACGCGGTTAGCCATTTAATGCGTGTTGCCAGCGGCCTGGATTCACTGGTTCTGGGGGAGCCGCAGATCCTCGGTCAGGTAAAAAAAGCCTTTGCTGATTCGCAAAAAGGTCATATGAAAGCCAGCGAACTGGAACGCATGTTCCAGAAATCTTTCTCTGTAGCGAAACGTGTTCGCACTGAAACAGATATCGGTGCCAGTGCTGTGTCTGTCGCTTTTGCGGCTTGTACGCTGGCGCGGCAGATCTTTGAATCGCTCTCTACGGTGACGGTACTGCTGGTGGGTGCGGGCGAAACCATCGAGCTGGTGGCGCGTCATCTGCGCGAACACAAAGTACAGAAGATGATTATCGCCAACCGCACTCGCGAACGTGCCCAAATTCTGGCAGATGAAGTCGGCGCGGAAGTGATTGCCCTGAGCGATATCGACGAGCGTCTGCGCGAAGCCGATATCATCATTAGTTCCACCGCCAGCCCGTTACCGATTATCGGGAAAGGCATGGTGGAGCGCGCATTAAAAAGCCGTCGCAACCAACCAATGCTGTTGGTGGATATTGCCGTTCCGCGCGATGTTGAGCCGGAAGTTGGCAAACTGGCGAATGCTTATCTTTATAGCGTGGACGATCTGCAAAGCATCATTTCGCACAACCTGGCGCAGCGTAAAGCCGCAGCGGTTGAGGCGGAAACTATTGTCGCTCAGGAAACCAGCGAATTTATGGCGTGGCTGCGTGCACAAAGCGCCAGCGAAACCATTCGCGAGTATCGCAGCCAGGCAGAGCAAGTTCGCGATGAGTTAACCGCCAAAGCGTTAGCGGCCCTTGAGCAGGGCGGCGACGCACAAGCCATTATGCAGGATCTGGCATGGAAACTGACTAACCGCCTGATCCATGCGCCAACGAAATCACTTCAACAGGCCGCCCGTGACGGGGATAACGAACGCCTGAATATTCTGCGCGACAGCCTCGGGCTGGAGTAGCAGTACATCATTTTCTTTTTTACAGGGTGCATTTACGCCTATGAAGCCTTCTATCGTTGCCAAACTGGAAGCCCTGCATGAACGCCATGAAGAAGTTCAGGCGTTGCTGGGTGACGCGCAAACTATCGCCGACCAGGAACGTTTTCGCGCATTATCACGCGAATATGCGCAGTTAAGTGATGTTTCGCGCTGTTTTACCGACTGGCAACAGGTTCAGGAAGATATCGAAACCGCACAGATGATGCTCGACGATCCTGAAATGCGTGAGATGGCGCAGGATGAACTGCGTGAAGCTAAAGAAAAAAGCGAGCAACTGGAACAGCAATTACAGGTTCTGTTACTACCAAAAGATCCTGATGACGAACGTAACGCCTTCCTCGAAGTCCGTGCCGGAACCGGCGGCGACGAAGCGGCGCTGTTCGCAGGCGATCTGTTCCGTATGTACAGCCGTTATGCCGAAGCCCGCCGCTGGCGGGTAGAAATCATGAGCGCCAGCGAGGGTGAACATGGTGGTTATAAAGAGATCATCGCCAAAATTAGCGGTGATGGTGTATATGGTCGTTTGAAATTCGAATCTGGCGGTCATCGCGTGCAACGTGTTCCTGCTACGGAATCGCAGGGGCGTATTCATACTTCTGCTTGTACCGTTGCGGTAATGCCAGAACTGCCTGACGCAGAACTGCCGGACATCAACCCGGCAGATTTGCGCATTGATACTTTCCGCTCGTCAGGGGCGGGTGGTCAGCACGTTAACACCACCGATTCGGCAATTCGTATTACTCACTTGCCGACCGGGATTGTTGTTGAATGTCAGGACGAACGTTCACAACATAAAAACAAAGCTAAAGCACTTTCTGTACTCGGTGCTCGCATCCACGCTGCAGAAATGGCAAAACGGCAACAGGCCGAAGCGTCTACCCGTCGTAACCTGCTGGGGAGTGGCGATCGCAGCGACCGTAACCGTACTTACAACTTCCCGCAGGGGCGCGTTACCGATCACCGCATCAACCTGACGCTCTACCGCCTGGATGAAGTGATGGAAGGTAAGCTGGATATGCTGATTGAACCGATTATCCAGGAACATCAGGCCGACCAACTGGCGGCGTTGTCCGAGCAGGAATAATGGAATATCAACACTGGTTACGTGAAGCAATAAGCCAACTTCAGGCGAGCGAAAGCCCGCGGCGTGATGCTGAAATCCTGCTGGAGCATGTTACCGGCAAAGGGCGTACTTTTATTCTCGCCTTTGGTGAAACGCAGCTGACTGACGAACAATGTCAGCAACTTGATGCGCTACTGACACGTCGTCGCGATGGTGAACCCATTGCTCATTTAACCGGGGTGCGAGAATTCTGGTCGTTGCCGTTATTTGTTTCGCCAGCGACCTTAATTCCGCGCCCGGATACGGAGTGTCTGGTGGAGCAGGCACTGGCGCGGTTGCCTGAACAACCTTGCCGTATTCTCGATCTCGGGACGGGTACCGGGGCGATTGCGCTGGCGCTGGCTAGCGAGCGCCCGGACTGCGAAATTACCGCTGTAGATCGTATGCCAGATGCTGTCTCTCTGGCGCAACGTAATGCCCAGAATCTGGCGATCAAAAACATCCATATTCTGCAAAGCGACTGGTTTAGCGCGCTAGCCGGGCAGCAGTTTGCGATGATTGTCAGTAATCCGCCGTATATTGACGAGCAGGACCCACATCTTCAACAAGGCGATGTCCGCTTTGAGCCGCTCACTGCGCTGGTTGCGGCAGACAGTGGAATGGCAGACATCGTGCATATCATCGAACAGTCGCGTAACGCGCTGGTATCCGGCGGCTTTCTGCTTCTGGAACATGGTTGGCAGCAGGGCGAAGCGGTGCGACAGGCATTTATCCACGCGGGATATCATGACGTCGAAACCTGTCGGGACTATGGTGATAACGAGCGCGTAACGCTCGGCCGCTATTATCAATGACAATTTTTTCTACACTGCTTAGCGTTCATCTCATTAGCATTGCGCTTTCTGTAGGGCTATTAACCTTACGTTTCTGGCTACGTTATCAGAAGCATCCTCAGGCATTTGCGCGCTGGACGCGCATTGTGCCGCCGGTTGTCGATACGCTGTTATTGTTAAGTGGCATTGCGTTGATGGCTAAAGCGCACATCCTGCCATTTTCCGGGCAGGCACAGTGGCTGACTGAAAAGCTGTTTGGAGTTATCATTTATATCGTTTTGGGTTTTATTGCACTCGATTATCGTCGTATGCACAGTCAGCAGGCGCGCATTATTGCCTTCCCGCTGGCGTTGGTGGTGCTGTACATCATCATTAAACTCGCCACCACAAAAGTACCGTTACTGGGGTAAGTCATGAGATCGTTAGCTGATTTCGAATTTAATAAAGCGCCATTGTGCGAAGGCATGATCCTGGCTTGCGAAGCAATCCGCCGCGATTTTCCCTCGCAAGATGTTTACGACGAACTGGAGCGTCTCGTTAGTCTGGCGAAGGAAGAAATCAGCCAGCTTCTGCCTTTAGAAGAGCAGCTGGAAAAACTGATCGCGCTGTTTTACGGCGACTGGGGATTTAAAGCCTCACGCGGCGTTTATCGTCTTTCCGATGCATTATGGCTGGACCAGGTGTTAAAGAATCGACAGGGCAGTGCGGTATCATTAGGTGCCGTTTTATTATGGGTCGCGAATCGTCTCGATTTGCCGCTGCTGCCGGTGATTTTCCCTACGCAGCTGATATTGCGCATTGAATGTCCGGATGGCGAAATTTGGCTGATTAATCCTTTTAACGGTGAATCGTTAAGCGAACATATGCTGGACGTATGGTTAAAGGGAAATATCAGCCCGTCTGCGGAACTGTTTTATGAAGACCTTGATGAAGCTGATAACATTGAGGTAATCCGCAAATTGCTGGATACACTCAAAGCTTCGTTGATGGAAGAAAATCAGATGGAGCTGGCGCTACGTACCAGCGAAGCTTTATTACAATTCAACCCGGAAGATCCCTATGAAATTCGCGATCGCGGGTTGATTTATGCGCAACTGGATTGCGAACACGTTGCGTTGAACGATTTAAGTTATTTCGTTGAACAGTGTCCGGAAGACCCGATCAGCGAAATGATCCGTGCGCAAATAAATAACATCGCGCATAAACATATTGTGCTGCATTAATTAATCGACATTTTACTCAAGATTAAGGCGATCCTATGAAACAAAAAGTGGTTAGCATTGGCGACATCAACGTAGCAAATGACCTGCCGTTCGTACTGTTTGGCGGTATGAACGTGCTGGAATCTCGCGATCTGGCGATGCGCATTTGCGAGCACTACGTAACCGTGACCCAGAAACTGGGTATCCCTTACGTGTTCAAAGCCTCTTTTGACAAAGCCAACCGCTCCTCCATCCACTCTTATCGTGGACCGGGCCTGGAAGAAGGGATGAAAATCTTCCAGGAGTTGAAGCAGACTTTTGGCGTGAAAATTATCACCGACGTTCACGAACCAAGTCAGGCACAGCCCGTTGCGGATGTCGTGGATGTGATTCAGTTGCCGGCGTTTCTTGCTCGCCAGACTGACCTGGTTGAAGCCATGGCGAAAACCGGTGCGGTAATTAACGTCAAGAAACCGCAGTTTGTCAGCCCGGGACAGATGGGTAATATCGTTGATAAATTCAAAGAAGGCGGCAACGAAAAAGTGATTCTTTGCGATCGCGGTGCTAACTTCGGCTATGACAACCTGGTTGTTGATATGCTGGGCTTCAGCATCATGAAGAAAGTGTCTGGTAATTCACCGGTGATTTTCGACGTGACCCACGCACTGCAATGCCGCGATCCGTTTGGCGCAGCTTCCGGCGGTCGTCGTGCTCAGGTGGCTGAGCTGGCACGTGCCGGTATGGCGGTAGGTCTGGCGGGGCTGTTTATTGAAGCGCATCCGGATCCGGAACATGCGAAATGTGATGGTCCATCCGCGCTGCCGCTGGCTAAACTGGAACCGTTCCTCAAGCAGATGAAAGCGATTGATGATCTGGTGAAAGGTTTCGAAGAACTGGATACCAGCAAGTAATCTTTTTTGCTTGAAAACTAAAGCCTTAGCGTTCTGCGTTAAGGCTTTTTTCATGGGGCCGGATACAAAAAAGGCCGCAGGCTGTTACTCCTGCGGCCGGTTTCGGGCGCATATTGCCATCACGGCAGCCTGACGCCCGTTTTCACCTTACTTCCGGTTACGCCACCAGCTGACAATCGCTGCGGTAATAATTCCCGCCAGGATCGGTGCTGCCAGGTCGTGCCAGAAAGTCATGGCAAACTGCGCGAGCGTCATATAGCCGCCTTGTTGTAATGACAACATTTTGCGGCTATTCTTGAATTGTTCTGGTTCAAGATTAGCCCCCGTTCTGTTGTCAGGTTATACCTCTCAACGTGCGGGGGTTTTCTCTTTCCAGCAACCAATGCCACCAGGGATAGAGCCCCCGCAACATTGCGCCTCACCGGATAACGCCGGCTTGGTGTGGATACTACGACTCAATTAATCTTCACTTCATCCCTGAAATGTATGCAATGAAGAGTGCATTCCGGTTTTTCAACAGCTGTTACAGTCGTTTCATGAGTGCTCTGGATGATGCTTCCAGCTCGGGTTGCCAATATTTACTTGTGGAAGAGATAAAGACAAAAAAGGCCGCAGGCTGTTACCCCTGCGGCCGGTTTCGGGCGCATATTGCCATCACGGCAGCCTGACGCCCGTTTTCACCTTACTTCCGGTTACGCCACCAGCTGACAATCGCTGCGGTAATAATTCCCGCCAGGATCGGTGCTGCCAGGTCGTGCCAGAAAATCATGGCAAACTGCGCGAGCGTCATATAGCCGCCTTGTTGTAATGACAACATTTTGCGGCTATTCTTGAATTGTTGATGGTTCAAGATTAGCCCCCGTTCTGTTGTCAGGTTTTACCTCTCAACGTGCGGGGGTTTTCTCTTTCCAGCAACCAATGCCACCAGGGATAAAGCCCCCGCAACATTGCGCCTCACCGGATAACGCCGGCTTGGTGTGGATACTACGTCTCAATTCATCTTCACTTCATCCCTGAAATGTTTGCAATAAAGAGTACATTCCGGCTTTTCAACAGCTGTTGCAGTGGTTTCGTGCAGGTTCTGGTACAGGCTCGCAATTCTGATTAACAACCTGTTCAGGTAGTATGAAGAAATACAATAAGCAGGAATTTATATTATCTCCCCCGATTTCTGTCATCGGAGGAGATATAACTGTCAGGCAAATATCGTCATCAAATAGGCGGCAAACAGTGCGAGATGCGCTGCGCCATTGAGCACGTTAGTACGTCCGGTGGAGAAGGAGATATGGCACAGCACTAAAGAGGCCACCATCACCACCATTTCTGGCGCACCAAGTGCAAACTGCAATTCGTTACCCGTCATAAAGGCAATTAGCGTGACGACAGGTACGGTAAGCGAAATGGTTGCTAACACTGAACCAAAGAACAGATTCATCGCGCGCTGGACCTGGTTGTTCAACACTGCTTTTAACGCACCTAAACCTTCCGGCGACAGAATCAACAGAGCCACCAGGAAGCCAGTAAAGGCGACAGGGGCATTCATGCTGTCGAGCAATGTCTCCAGCGGGCTGGCGTTCATTTTGGTCACCGCAATAACGGCAATCAGATGGACAATCAACCAGATAGCATGCCACAGGCTGCTATGGGCAGACGGTTTACCGTGGTGCGGGTCGTCATCATCACTGTCATCTTCGTGCTCGTAGACAAATAAACTTTGATGCGTTTTGGTCTGGATCAGCAAAAATACGCCATACATTGCCGCAGAAATTAATGCTACCAGTAACGCCTGACCGGTTGAAAAATTCGCCGCAGGCAGAGCCATTGGAAATACCAGTACGATTATCGCCAGGGGGAACAGCGCAATTAAATACTGCTTGATACCAAACAGATTCATATATTGGGTGGCAAACTTGCGTCCGCCCAACAATAATGAAAAGCCAACCAGCCCACCGGTAACAATCATAATGATTGAATAGAGCGTATCACGCATTAGCGTTGGCGCGGCGTCGCCGGTTGCCATTAAAGCTGAAATCAAACTGACTTCAAGAATAACCACTGAAAGGCTAAGAATAAGCGAACCGTAAGGTTCTCCCAGGCGATGGGCTAATACGTCCGCATGACGGACAACACTAAAGGCGCTACTTAAAATACCAATAAGAGCAAGAAGATTGATGCCAATGACCACTGGTAGTGTCTGGCTGCTTCCCCACAGGAACAGCACTACCAGCGCCAGAACCGGGAAAATAAGCGAAGTCTCCTTGTGGCGGGTTTTTACCGCCTCTTGAGCATTTGACATTATGGTTATCCCTTTGCAGATGAATTTATCGAAAATGTAAAAAATAGGTAGGAAAAATAACAGAAAGTGTCTGGATATCGGTAACATTTTACGAATTTTTACCCCGCTGTCGATTTTTTACTCATCGGGCCATAAAAATAAGCAATGCGTTTAGACAATGTTTGTTTTAGCGTTTCTTAAGAAGAGTCTGACATGAAAATTCTTATGTTTTGGCAAGAGTGGATATTGTTGACCACACTTAATGTTCAACTTTGTAAAAGGAGTCAACGATGCCGTATAAAACGAAAAGCGATCTGCCGGAAAGCGTAAAGCACGTGCTTCCGTCTCATGCCCAGGATATCTATAAAGAAGCGTTTAACAGCGCATGGGATCAATATAAAGATAAAGAAGATCGGCGTGATGACGCCAGTCGCGAAGAAACCGCGCATAAAGTGGCCTGGGCTGCTGTGAAGCATGAATATGCCAAAGGGGATGATGATAAATGGCATAAAAAATCGTAAAACCGGTAGCTTAGTTAAAGCTATTCGTGCGGTGTTGCCTTGCAAGTGGTCCGTGGATTGCATATTGTCCCGTTAGTGGTTTCAAAATGAGCAGTAAAAATGTCCGGAAGACACCAAAAAGTTGTCGCAGGGAAGTATGCAGTGGCGGAGGTGTAAGGTGATAACGCGTGATTTCTTGATGAATGCCGATTGTAAAACGGCATTTGGTGCCATTGAAGAATCACTCTTATGGTCAGCAGAGCAACGGGCGGCTTCGCTGGCGGCGACGCTGGCTTGTCGACCTGATGAGGGACCGGTGTGGATCTTCGGTTATGGATCGTTGATGTGGAATCCGGCACTGGAGTTTACCGAGTCGTGCACCGGTACACTGGTTGGATGGCATCGCGCGTTTTGCCTGCGCCTGACCGCCGGGCGCGGGACTGCGCACCAGCCGGGACGGATGCTTGCACTGAAAGAGGGCGGACGCACCACAGGCGTCGCCTATCGACTGCCAGAAGAGACGCTGGAGCAGGAACTAACCCTGTTGTGGAAGCGCGAGATGATTACCGGCTGTTATCTGCCAACCTGGTGTCAGCTTGATCTTGATGATGGACGCACAGTAAACGCCATTGTGTTTATTATGGACCCGCGACATCCAGAATATGAATCTGACACTCGCGCTCAGGTCATCGCGCCGTTGATTGCAGCGGCGAGCGGTCCACTGGGAACCAACGCACAATACCTGTTTTCACTGGAACAGGAGCTTATCAAACTGGGAATGCAGGACGATGGGCTGAATGATTTACTGGTATCGGTAAAAAAACTGCTGGCGGAGAATTATCCGGATGGTGTGTTACGGCCGGGATTCGCCTGAGTAAACTTCCCTCATCGTGGGGCGTCAGACGCCCCCTCAAACATTAAAATGTGAGCACTTTATCGGCTGACAGCGTCCATTGCGCCAGTTCCACAAGCGTACCGATTTCCACCCCATCAATCAGAGGAAGTGTGCTAATCCCGCGCCCGTCGGTACAGGTTTTGCACAATTTCACCGGTACATTCTGAGCGGTAAGGATCTCCAGCATTTGCTGAATGTTGTAGCCTTCCCCTGGTTTTTGCCCGCGCAACCCGGCTGTGACCGCATCAGACATCAGGAACAGACGCAGATCCAGATTGTTCTCCTGCTCTCGTAACGCAATGGCCAGCCGCAAGCTGTTAAACAAGGATTCGCTCCCGTAAGGCGCGCCATTGGCAACGATCACGATTTTTTGCATTATTTACTCCTGTATTCAGGGAATTAGACACTCATCTTCTATCTTACTGCTTCTGCAGCGTCTGACCAATCGGTCACATTTTTAAGGATTTTCCTGAAAGCGCGAGAAAATACGACAAAAGTTGCCAGTAATCGTTATTCTTTAGGGCTATGGTTTTTCATTTTTTACCGGAAGTTACCGACGTTTTGAGCCGTTTCGTTCCTCGCATTATTCCGTTTTATTTACTCTTGCTGGCGGCAGGCGGTACAGCTAACGCACAATCTACCTTCGAGCAAAAAGCGGCAAATCCCTTTGATAATAACAATGATGGTCTGCCGGATTTAGGCTTGGCACCTGAAAATCATGATGGGGAAAAACACTTTGCTGAAATTGTGAAAGATTTCGGCGAAACCAGTATGAATGATAACGGGCTGGATACTGGCGAGCAGGCAAAAGCTTTCGCATTGGGAAAAGTCCGCGATGCGCTTAGTCAACAGGTTAATCAGCACGTAGAGTCCTGGCTATCAGCGTGGGGAAATGCCAGTGTTGACGTCAAAGTGGATAACGAAGGACATTTCACCGGCAGTCGTGGAAGCTGGTTTGTGCCGTTACAAGATAATGATCGTTATCTCACCTGGAGCCAGCTTGGTCTTACTCAGCAGGATGATGGGCTGGTGAGCAATGTGGGCGTTGGGCAACGCTGGGCGCGCGGCAGCTGGCTGGTGGGTTATAACACTTTTTATGACAACTTGCTGGACGAAAATCTTCAGCGAGCGGGCTTCGGTGCCGAAGCGTGGGGCGAATATTTGCGACTATCGGCAAACTTTTATCAGCCGTTTGCTGCATGGCATGAACAGACAGCCACGCAGGAACAACGGATGGCGCGCGGGTACGACCTGACAGCCCGGATGCGCATGCCGTTTTATCAACACCTCAATACCAGTGTCAGCGTAGAACAGTATTTTGGTGATCGTGTTGATTTGTTTAACTCTGGTACGGGTTATCACAATCCCGTCGCATTGAGTCTGGGATTAAATTACACCCCTGTGCCCTTAGTCACTGTGACGGCCCAGCATAAACAGGGTGAAAGTGGTGAGAATCAAAATAACCTCGGGCTGAATCTTAACTACCGCTTTGGTGTCCCGCTCAAAAAACAACTTTCTGCGGGCGAGGTTGCCGAAAGTCAGTCGTTACGTGGTAGTCGCTATGATAATCCGCAGCGAAATAATCTACCGACTCTTGAGTACCGACAGCGAAAAACGTTAACGGTGTTTCTGGCGACACCGCCGTGGGATCTAAAACCTGGCGAAACAGTGCCGCTGAAATTACAAATCCGCAGTCGTTACGGTATTCGGCAACTGATTTGGCAGGGCGATACGCAGATATTAAGTTTGACGCCGGGCGCACAAGCCAACAGCGCGGAGGGCTGGACGCTGATCATGCCTGACTGGCAGAACGGGGAAAGGGCGAGCAATCACTGGCGATTGTCGGTGGTGGTGGAAGATAACCAGGGGCAGCGTGTCTCCTCCAATGAGATCACGCTAACGCTTGTCGAACCGTTCGACGCATTGTCAAACGACGAACTGCGCTGGGAACCGTAATCAGAAAATGCGCTCCTGATGCACCCATACCGCTGCTTCCACGCGAGACTTGAGCTTCATTTTCTTCAGCATGTGCTTGACGTGCACTTTTACTGTGCTTTCGGTGATGTCCAGGCGGCGGGCAATCATCTTGTTCGGCAAACCCTGGGCAATCAGCTTGAGAATATCGCGCTCGCGTGGGGTTAACTGGTTAACATCGCGCTCAGTAGTGGCACGGTTAGCGCGCAAGCTGGCGGCCAGAACAGGCGTTAATGCTTCGCTTAATACCATTTCGCCAGCAGCTGCCTGATGCAATGCTTTCAGCAGATCTTCCGGTTCCATATCTTTTAACAGATAGCCATCCGCGCCGCGTTTCAGTGCGGTGACCACATCTTCTTCATGGTTAGAGACGCTGAATACCACAATGCGCCCTGAGAGGGACTTTTCGCGGAGTTTATCCAGCGTTTCCAGACCATTCATGCCGGGCATATTGAGATCTAACAGGATCAGATCGGGATCAAGAGATTCCGCCAGTTCAATACCCTGTTCGCCATTACTCGCTTCGCCAACCACGCTGATATCTGGTGCCATACTGATAAGCTGTTTTACGCCAGTTCGCAGCATCGGGTGATCGTCGATCAGCAGGATAGTAGCCGGTTCCTGATTACTCATGGGTATCTCCTTGGACGTCAGTGAAAGTTTTTTCGGGAATAAAGGTGACCACCACTTCGGTGCCACCTGATTCACGACGGCGGACGCGGCAATCGCCTCGTAAACTTTGCGCACGGTCGCGCATTATTATCATGCCGTAGTGATTGCTGCGGATGGCATTTTCAGGCACGCCGCAGCCGTTATCCTGGACGGTCAGTTTGACCTGATTATCGTTTTGCGCCACCGTCACCACGACCTCACTCGCTTGCGAATGTTTGAGGGCGTTACTTAATGCCTCACGGGCAATTTGCAACAAGTGGATTGCCTGATGCGAGGGCACCAGACGAGGCGGCAATTGATAATCCAGCTTCACCGGGAAGCCAAATTTGGCGCTGTACTCTTCGCAACTCGCTTCCAGCGCCGGACGTAATCCAGGCTCGGTGAGCTGCAAGCGGAATGTGGTGAGCAATTCACGCAACTGCGCCCAGGATGCATTCAGTTCGTTACGGATCTGACTTAACAGTTCGCGGCTGCTTTCTGGCAGCGCATCGCCCTGCATCTGTAAACAACTCACCTGCATCTTCATGCAAGAGAGAGATTGGGCAATAGAATCATGCAGTTCGCGCGCAATGGTGGCACGCTCTTCCATCACGATCAACTGTTGCTGACGTTCCTGATGGCGATCCAACGCCAGCGTGGCGGTGAGTTGTTCAACCAGGGTATCCACCAGTTGTTGTTGATCATGGCTAAGATGACGCCCCTGCGGCAGGGTCGCCAGCAAAATACCGTACTGCGTATGAGAGTCAGCCAGCCGCCACTTCAGGGTTGTGCCGCGATCGCCAACGGGTAATACGCCGCGCGGGCAGAGCTGGCAGCCTTTATCATCACAAGTCATATCTGGCTGGCAGGTAAACTCCTGATGATTCTCTTCATCATCAGTGTCATACACCCGCAGTTCGATATCACGTAGCAGGGTTAAATTCTGTAAGCCGTTGAGTACAGGTGACAGGCGTTCACACAGCGGGGCGCGGGAATGCAAACGGCGGTTAGCCTGCCATAAAAAAGAGAGGATCTGATTTTTATGCTCCAGCCCGGCAGTTTTCTCCTGAACCCGCTGCTCAAGTACGGCATAACTTTCGGCCAGTTCTGCAGACATATTGTTCAATGCAGTTCCAAGCATCGCCATTTCGTTGCGCCCGCTGATGTTTGCGCGTTGGGTAAAATCGCGATGGCTGACGGCACTCGCCATTGCCAGCAGTTGCCGCCACGGTTGTAGCAATCGCGCCCGCAACCAGATAATAGTGAACACCAGTAAAAGTGCCATAAATACCGCCATTACCCGATGGACCAGTACCACTGTCTCAATGCGCATTTCCGTGGTGCGGTCAAAACCAGATACCAGCTGATCAAGCCCGGCAACAAACTGGCTGACATCCGCTGACACCGTTTCGCGGTTTTGTGCACGCATCAGCGTAGGGATCAGTTCATTACGCCAGTAATCTTGTAAACCCTGTAATTGCGCCAGTTGTCCGTCTCGTTCTGCTGCTCGGGTTAATTCGGCGCTAAATGCTGTTTGTTCCATCTCTTTAATTAAGGGCTTGTCTTTCTCGCTTAATGGCACTGCTGCCAACAGACGGTAACTTTGCATGCGCAGCGATCCCGCTTTGTTGATCGCATGGGCGCTGCCCTGAACGCCTTGCACTAGCCAGCCAGAAACTGCCATCCCTGCCAGTCCAATAGCAGTAGAAAGCAACACAATAAGCGCAACCTGATTAACCAGGGTGAGCGGAGAGAGACAACGTTTAAGCATGTAAACCTCTTCCTTCAGGCTTTAAATGAGCAATAACCTTAATGAATGTGACGATACATTCTGGAATGGCAGTATTCTCGGCTATTGGATGAAGTATACCCATACCCGGAAAGAGTTACTCCTTATTTGCCGCGTGGTTAGTCGCTTTACATCGGTAAGGGTAGGGATTTTACAGCACCGTGAAAAATCTCATAATTTTTATGAAATCACTGTACTCACTATGGGTAATGATAAATATCAATGATAGATAAAGTTATCTTATCGTTTGATTTACATCAAATTGCCTTTAGCTATAGACACTAAGGTGGCAGACATCGAAACGAGTATCAGAGGTGTCTATGAGTCACTCATCCGCCCCCGAAAGGGCTACTGGAGCTGTCATTACAGATTGGCGACCGGAAGATCCTGCGTTCTGGCAACAACGCGGTCAACGTATTGCCAGCCGCAACCTGTGGATTTCCGTTCCCTGTCTGCTGCTGGCGTTTTGCGTATGGATGTTGTTCAGCGCTGTTGCGGTGAACTTACCGAAAGTCGGTTTTAATTTTACGACCGATCAGCTATTTATGTTGACTGCGCTGCCTTCGGTTTCTGGCGCGTTATTACGTGTTCCATACTCCTTTATGGTTCCTATCTTCGGTGGTCGTCGCTGGACGGCGTTCAGCACTGGTATTCTGATTATTCCTTGCGTCTGGCTGGGTTTTGCCGTGCAGGATACCTCCACGCCTTATAGCGTCTTCATCATCATCTCTCTGCTGTGCGGCTTTGCTGGCGCGAACTTCGCATCGAGTATGGCAAACATCAGCTTCTTCTTTCCGAAACAGAAGCAGGGTGGCGCGCTGGGCCTGAATGGTGGTCTGGGCAACATGGGCGTCAGCGTCATGCAGTTGGTTGCTCCGCTGGTGGTATCACTGTCGATTTTCGCAGTATTTGGTAGCCAGGGTGTCAAACAGCCGGATGGGACTGAGCTGTATCTGGCGAATGCGTCCTGGGTATGGGTGCCGTTCCTTGCCATCTTCACCATTGCGGCGTGGTTTGGCATGAACGATCTTGCTACCTCGAAAGCCTCCATCAAGGAGCAGTTGCCGGTACTCAAACGGGGTCATCTGTGGATTATGAGCCTGCTGTATCTGGCAACCTTCGGCTCCTTCATCGGCTTCTCCGCGGGCTTTGCGATGCTGTCAAAAACGCAGTTCCCGGATGTTCAGATTCTGCAATACGCTTTCTTCGGGCCGTTTATTGGTGCGCTGGCGCGTTCTGCAGGTGGTGCATTATCTGACCGTCTGGGCGGAACTCGTGTCACACTGGTGAACTTTATCCTGATGGCGATTTTCAGCGGCCTGCTGTTCCTGACCTTACCGACTGACGGGCAGGGCGGAAGCTTCATGGCGTTCTTCGCAGTCTTCCTGGCGCTGTTCCTGACAGCTGGGCTGGGTAGTGGTTCCACTTTCCAGATGATTTCCGTGATCTTCCGTAAACTGACAATGGATCGCGTGAAAGCAGAAGGGGGTTCTGACGAACGAGCGATGCGTGAAGCGGCAACCGACACGGCGGCGGCGCTGGGTTTCATCTCTGCGATTGGCGCTATTGGTGGCTTCTTTATCCCGAAAGCGTTTGGTAGCTCGCTGGCATTAACGGGTTCGCCAGTCGGCGCAATGAAGGTATTTTTGATTTTCTATATCGCCTGCGTGGTGATTACCTGGGCGGTATATGGTCGGCATTCTAAAAAATAAATCTTAATATTTGATTATCCTTTGCGCGGCATGATGTCGCGCTTTTTTTTATCTGTCGTTTAGTTACAACATACTTATGTGTGAGTGGCTTATTTCGCCGGATTTCATTAAGAGCCATTAATATGTTACCCATGGGGAATACTCCTTAATACCCATCTGCATAAAAATCTTAATAGTTTAAATAACTACAGGTATAAAACGTCTTAATTTACAGTCTGTTATGTGGTGGCTGTTAATTATCCTAAAGGGGTATCTTAGGAATTTACTTTATTTTTCATCCCCATCACTCTTGATCGTTATCAATTCTCACGCTGTTTCAGAGCGTTACCTTGCCCTTAAACATTAGCAATGTCGATTTATCAGAGGGCCGACAGGCTCCCACAGGAGAAAACCGATGAGTAAATTCCTGGACCGGTTTCGCTACTTCAAACAGAAGGGTGAAACCTTTGCCGATGGGCATGGCCAGCTTCTCAATACCAACCGTGACTGGGAGGATGGATATCGCCAGCGTTGGCAGCATGACAAAATCGTCCGCTCTACCCACGGGGTAAACTGCACCGGCTCCTGCAGCTGGAAAATCTACGTCAAAAACGGTCTGGTGACCTGGGAAACCCAGCAGACTGACTATCCGCGTACTCGCCCGGACCTGCCAAACCATGAACCTCGCGGCTGCCCGCGCGGTGCCAGCTACTCCTGGTATCTTTACAGCGCCAACCGCCTGAAATACCCGATGATGCGCAAACGCCTGATGAAAATGTGGCGTGAAGCGAAAGCGCTGCATAGCGATCCAGTTGAGGCATGGGCTTCTATCATTGAAGACGCCGATAAAGCGAAAAGCTTTAAGCAGGCGCGTGGACGCGGTGGTTTTGTTCGTTCTTCCTGGCAGGAAGTGAATGAACTGATCGCCGCCTCTAACGTTTACACCATCAAAAACTACGGCCCGGACCGCGTCGCTGGCTTCTCGCCAATTCCGGCAATGTCGATGGTTTCTTACGCTTCCGGCGCGCGTTATCTCTCGCTGCTTGGCGGTACTTGCTTAAGCTTCTACGACTGGTACTGCGACCTGCCTCCTGCGTCTCCGCAAACCTGGGGCGAGCAGACTGACGTACCGGAATCTGCTGACTGGTACAACTCCAGCTACATCATCGCCTGGGGTTCAAACGTGCCGCAGACGCGTACCCCGGATGCTCACTTCTTTACTGAAGTGCGTTACAAAGGCACCAAAACTGTTGCCGTCACGCCAGACTACGCTGAAATCGCCAAACTGTGCGATCTGTGGTTGGCACCGAAACAGGGCACCGATGCGGCAATGGCGCTGGCGATGGGCCACGTAATGCTGCGTGAATTCCACCTCGACAACCCAAGCCAGTATTTCACCGACTATGTGCGTCGCTACACCGACATGCCGATGCTGGTGATGCTGGAAGAGCGCGACGGTTACTACGCTGCGGGTCGTATGCTGCGCGCTGCCGATCTGGTGGATGCGCTGGGCCAGGAAAACAATCCGGAATGGAAAACAGTCGCCTTTAATACCAATGGCGAAATGGTTGCGCCGAACGGTTCTATTGGCTTCCGCTGGGGCGAGAAGGGCAAATGGAATCTTGAGCAGCGCGACGGCAAAACTGGCGAAGAAACCGAGCTGCAACTGAGCCTGCTGGGTAGCCAGGATGAGATCGCTGAGGTGGGCTTCCCGTACTTTGGTGGCGACGGCACTGAACACTTCAACAAAGTGGAACTGGAAAACATTCTGCTGCACAAGCTGCCGGTGAAACGCCTGCAACTGGCTGATGGCCGCACCGCTCTGGTGACCACCGTTTACGATCTGACGCTGGCAAACTATGGTCTGGAACGTGGCCTGAACGACGTTAACTGCGCAACCAGCTACGACGATGTGAAAGCTTACACCCCTGCGTGGGCCGAGCAGATTACCGGCGTTTCTCGCAGCCAGATTATTCGCATCGCCCGTGAATTTGCCGATAACGCGGATAAAACGCACGGTCGTTCGATGATTATCGTCGGTGCGGGGCTGAACCACTGGTATCACCTCGATATGAACTATCGTGGTCTGATCAACATGCTGATTTTCTGCGGCTGTGTCGGTCAGAGCGGGGGGGGCTGGGCGCACTATGTAGGTCAGGAAAAACTGCGTCCGCAAACCGGCTGGCAGCCGCTGGCGTTTGCCCTCGACTGGCAGCGTCCGGCGCGTCACATGAACAGCACCTCTTATTTTTATAACCACTCCAGCCAGTGGCGTTATGAAACCGTGACCGCAGACGAGTTGCTGTCGCCGATGGCGGATAAATCCCGTTATACCGGACACTTGATCGACTTTAACGTCCGTGCAGAACGTATGGGCTGGCTGCCGTCTGCGCCGCAGTTAGGCACTAACCCGCTAACTATCGCTGGCGAAGCGAAAAAAGCGGGCATGAATCCGGTGGATTACACCGTGAAATCCCTGAAAGAGGGTTCTATCCGTTTTGCGGCAGAACAACCAGAAAACGGTAAAAACCACCCGCGTAACCTGTTCATCTGGCGTTCTAACCTGCTCGGTTCTTCCGGTAAAGGTCATGAGTTTATGCTCAAGTACCTGCTGGGGACGGAGCACGGTATCCAGGGCAAAGACCTGGGGCAGCAGGGCGGCGTGAAGCCGGAAGAAGTGGACTGGCAGGACAACGGTCTGGAAGGCAAGCTGGATCTGGTGGTGACGCTGGACTTCCGTCTGTCGAGCACCTGTCTCTATTCCGACATCATTTTGCCGACGGCGACCTGGTACGAAAAAGACGACATGAATACTTCGGATATGCATCCGTTTATTCACCCGCTGTCTGCGGCGGTCGATCCGGCCTGGGAAGCGAAAAGCGACTGGGAAATCTACAAAGCCATCGCGAAGAAATTCTCCGAAGTGTGCGTTGGTCATCTGGGTAAAGAAACTGACATCGTCACGCTGCCTATCCAGCACGACTCTGCCGCTGAACTGGCGCAACCGCTGGATGTGAAAGACTGGAAAAAAGGCGAATGCGACCTGATCCCAGGTAAAACTGCACCGCACATTATGGTCGTAGAGCGCGATTATCCGGCAACTTACGAACGCTTTACCTCTATCGGCCCGCTGATGGAGAAAATCGGTAACGGCGGTAAAGGGATTGCCTGGAACACCCAGAGCGAGATGGATCTGCTGCGTAAGCTCAACTACACCAAAGCGGAAGGTCCGGCAAAAGGCCAGCCCATGCTGAACACCGCAATTGATGCGGCAGAGATGATCCTGACGCTGGCACCGGAAACCAACGGTCAGGTAGCCGTGAAAGCCTGGGCTGCCCTGAGCGAGTTTACCGGTCGTGACCATACGCATCTGGCGCTGAATAAAGAAGACGAGAAGATTCGCTTCCGCGATATTCAGGCACAGCCGCGCAAAATCATCTCCAGCCCGACCTGGTCTGGCCTTGAAGATGAACACGTTTCTTACAACGCCGGTTACACCAACGTTCACGAGCTGATCCCATGGCGTACGCTCTCTGGCCGTCAGCAGCTGTATCAGGATCACCAGTGGATGCGTGATTTCGGTGAAAGCCTGCTGGTTTATCGCCCGCCAATCGACACCCGTTCGGTAAAAGAGGTGATGGGCCAGAAATCTAACGGTAACCCGGAAAAAGCGCTCAACTTCCTGACGCCGCACCAGAAGTGGGGTATCCACTCCACCTACAGCGACAACCTGCTGATGCTGACTTTAGGTCGCGGTGGTCCGGTGGTCTGGTTGAGTGAAGCCGATGCCAAAGAGCTGGGTATCGCCGATAACGACTGGATTGAAGTCTTCAACAGCAACGGTGCACTGACTGCCCGTGCGGTTGTCAGCCAGCGTGTTCCGGCAGGGATGACCATGATGTACCACGCGCAGGAACGTATCGTTAACCTGCCGGGTTCGGAAATTACCCAACAGCGTGGTGGTATCCATAACTCGGTCACCCGTATCACGCCGAAACCGACGCATATGATTGGCGGCTATGCCCATCTGGCATACGGCTTTAACTACTACGGCACCGTAGGTTCTAACCGCGATGAGTTTGTTGTGGTGCGTAAGATGAAGAACATTGACTGGTTAGATGGCGAAGGCAATGACCAGGTACAGGAGAGCGTAAAATGAAAATTCGTTCACAAGTCGGCATGGTGCTGAATCTCGATAAGTGCATCGGCTGCCACACCTGTTCAGTTACCTGTAAAAACGTCTGGACCAGCCGCGAAGGCGTGGAATACGCGTGGTTCAACAACGTGGAAACCAAGCCGGGCCAGGGCTTCCCGACTGACTGGGAAAACCAGGAAAAATACAAAGGCGGCTGGATTCGTAAAATCAACGGCAAACTGCAGCCGCGCATGGGTAACCGTGCCATGCTGCTGGGTAAAATCTTCGCTAACCCGCATCTGCCGGGGATCGACGATTATTACGAGCCGTTCGATTTTGACTATCAGAACCTGCATACCGCGCCGGAAGGCAGCAAATCGCAGCCGATTGCCCGTCCGCGTTCGCTGATTACCGGGGAACGGATGGCGAAAATCGAAAAAGGGCCGAACTGGGAAGATGACCTGGGCGGTGAGTTTGACAAACTGGCGAAAGACAAGAACTTCGACAACATCCAGAAGGCGATGTATAGCCAGTTCGAAAACACCTTCATGATGTATTTGCCGCGCCTGTGCGAACACTGCCTGAACCCGGCATGTGTGGCGACCTGCCCGAGCGGTGCGATTTACAAGCGTGAAGAAGATGGCATCGTCCTGATCGACCAGGATAAATGCCGTGGCTGGCGTATGTGCATCACCGGATGCCCATACAAAAAAATCTACTTCAACTGGAAGAGCGGTAAGTCTGAGAAGTGCATCTTCTGCTATCCGCGTATTGAAGCGGGTCAGCCGACGGTGTGCTCTGAAACCTGTGTCGGTCGTATCCGTTATCTCGGCGTGCTGCTGTACGATGCGGACGCCATTGAACGTGCAGCCAGCACCGAGAACGAGAAAGATCTCTACCAGCGTCAGCTGGAGGTGTTCCTCGATCCGAACGATCCGAAAGTCATCGAGCAGGCAATTAAAGACGGTATTCCGCTGAGCGTTATTGAAGCCGCACAGCAGTCGCCGGTTTATAAAATGGCGATGGAATGGAAACTGGCGCTGCCGCTGCATCCAGAATATCGCACACTGCCGATGGTCTGGTACGTGCCGCCTCTGTCGCCGATTCAGTCTGCAGCAGACGCGGGTGAGCTGGGCAGCAACGGCATTCTGCCAGACGTCGAAAGCCTGCGTATTCCGGTACAGTATCTGGCGAATCTGCTGACCGCCGGTGATACCAAACCGGTACTGCGCGCGCTGAAACGTATGCTGGCGATGCGTCATTACAAACGTGCTGAAACCGTTGACGGTAAAGTCGATACCCGTGCGCTGGAAGAGGTCGGTCTGACCGAAGCCCAGGCACAGGAGATGTACCGTTATCTGGCGATTGCTAACTACGAAGATCGCTTTGTGGTGCCGAGCAGTCATCGTGAACTGGCGCGGGAAGCCTTCCCGGAGAAAAATGGCTGCGGCTTTACCTTTGGTGATGGCTGCCACGGTTCAGATACCAAATTCAATCTGTTCAACAGCCGCCGTATCGATGCCATCGACGTAACCAGCAAAACGGAGCCGCACCCATGATCGAACTCGTGATTGTATCGCGTCTCCTTGAATATCCGGATGCTGCTTTATGGCAGCATCAACAAGAGATGTTTGAGGCAATTGCTGCGTCGAAAAATCTGTCGAAAGAAGATGCCCATGCGCTGGGCATTTTCCTGCGCGATTTAACGACGATGGATCCGCTCGATGCCCAGGCGCAGTACAGCGAACTGTTCGATCGTGGTCGCGCCACGTCGCTGTTGCTGTTTGAACACGTTCACGGGGAATCCCGCGATCGCGGTCAGGCGATGGTGGACCTGCTGGCACAGTACGAGCAGCACGGTTTGCAGTTAAACAGCCGCGAATTGCCGGACCACCTGCCGCTGTATCTGGAGTATCTGGCGCAGCTGCCGCAAAGCGAAGCCGTGGAGGGTTTGAAAGATATTGCGCCGATTCTGGCATTGCTGAGCGCGCGTCTGCAACAGCGTGAAAGCCGTTATGCCGTGCTGTTTGATCTGCTGCTGAAACTGGCCAATACCGCTATCGACAGTGACAAAGTGGCGGAAAAAATTGCCGACGAAGCGCGCGACGATACGCCGCAGGCGCTGGATGCTGTCTGGGAAGAAGAGCAGGTTAAATTCTTTGCTGACAAAGGCTGCGGTGATTCAGCAATCACTGCTCATCAGCGTCGCTTTGCCGGTGCCGTCGCGCCGCAATATCTGAATATCACCACCGGAGGACAGCACTAATGCAATTCCTGAATATGTTCTTCTTTGATATCTACCCGTACATAGCCGGGGCGGTCTTCCTGATTGGTAGCTGGCTGCGTTATGACTACGGGCAGTACACCTGGCGCGCGGCGTCCAGCCAGATGCTGGATCGCAAAGGGATGAACCTGGCGTCGAACCTGTTCCATATCGGTATTCTGGGGATTTTTGTCGGTCACTTCTTCGGTATGCTGACGCCGCACTGGATGTATGAAGCCTGGCTGCCGATTGAAGTGAAACAAAAAATGGCGATGTTTGCTGGTGGTGCCAGCGGCGTGCTGTGTCTGATTGGCGGCGTGCTGTTGCTGAAACGTCGTCTGTTCAGCCCACGCGTGCGTGCAACGACTACCGGAGCGGATATCCTGATCCTGTCGCTGCTCGTTATCCAGTGCGCGCTGGGCTTGCTGACCATTCCGTTCTCAGCCCAGCATATGGACGGTAGCGAGATGATGAAACTGGTTGGCTGGGCGCAGTCGGTAGTGACCTTCCACGGTGGTGCTTCTCAACACCTTGATGGTGTGGCATTTATCTTCCGTCTGCACCTGGTGTTGGGGATGACGTTATTCCTGCTGTTCCCGTTCTCGCGTCTGGTGCACATCTGGAGCGTACCGGTGGAGTATCTGACACGTAAGTATCAGCTGGTGCGCGCTCGTCACTAAGCGAATTTTAGTTTGCATAGACCCCGCTTCGGCGGGGTTTTTTATGGGCACGGTACGGGGTGAGTTGTCGGATGCGCTTCGCTTATCCGACCTACAGGGGAGGATATTGTAGGTCCGGTAAACGCGGTGCCATTGGGTAGAATTAGCTCGGAGTAACAGGTTTTGAGTATTTACAGGAAGTGATGGTGGTGGGGGAAGGATTACTCAGCGCTGCGCGCTTCACCCTTCGGGTCGTTGCCTGCGGCAACGCTTTCTCGCTGGCGCTCGAGTCGCACCTTGGTCGAAGCTTCTCATCCTTCCCCGCATGGGCAGAATATTTAATTGCGGATTCGTTTGAGAGTTCACGGACTTTTGAAAAGTGATGGTGGTGGGGGAAGGATTACTCAGCGCTGCGCGCTTCGCCCTTCGGGTCGTTGCCTGCGGCAACGCTCTCTCGCTGGCGCTCGAGTCGAACCTTGGTCGAAGCTTCTCATCCTTCCCCGCATGGGCAGAATATTTAATCGCGGATTCGTTTGAGAGTTCACGGACTTTTGAAAGTGATGGTGGTGGGGGAAGGATTCGAACCTTCGAAGTCGATGACGGCAGATTTACAGTCTGCTCCCTTTGGCCGCTCGGGAACCCCACCACGGGGTAATGCTTTTTACTGGCCTGCTCCCTTATCGGGAAGCGGGGCGCATCATATCAAATGACGCGCCGCTGTAAAGTGTTACGTTGAGAAAAATGAACTGGTTGCGTAATTTTCACCCGTAACGGATTAAAGGTAACCAGTTATTTTTGCTGGCGATTAAAGAATAATCGTCCGATTACCGTAAACAAAGACGCGCTGCGCCAGTACTTTGTAGAGTGCGCGACTTAAGACGTTTTTCTCGACGTCACGACCTGCGCGCATCATATCTTCAGCTGTGTAGGTATGATCGACATGAATAACGTCCTGCATGATGATTGGACCTTCGTCCAGATTGTCATTCACATAGTGAGCGGTTGCGCCAATAATCTTCACGCCACGTTCATAGGCCTGGTGATAAGGACGTGCGCCGATAAACGCTGGCAGGAATGAATGGTGAATATTGATGATCTTATTCGGGAAGCGTGCCACAAATTCTGGCGTTAATACCCGCATATACTTCGCCAGCACCACGTAGTCAGGCTGATAAGCATCAATGGCATCCGCCATCTTTTGATCGTGCTCGTTGCGGCTTAACCCTTCATGGCTTACCAGCTCAAACGGAATATCAAAACGCTCAACCAGAGAACGTAAAGTATCGTGGTTACCAATAACTGCCGCGATTTCGACATCCAGGCCGCCGTAATTGGCTTTCATCAACAAATCGCCAAGGCAATGCGCCTCTTTAGTGACCAGAATCACTATCCGGCGACGACCAGCAGGATTCAGCTCACGTACGGAGCCTTCTGGCAATGCGCTGTCGAGATCCGCCAGCAGGGTGGAATCATTAAAAATTCCTTCCAGTTCCGTGCGCATAAAAAAGCGCCCGGTACGGTGATCAACAAATTCATTGTTCTGTACGATATTTAACTCGTGCTTGTAGCAAATATTGGTAATACGTGCGATCAGACCTTTTTGGTCCGGACAAATAGTACGCAGAACTTTACGTTGGAGTGAATGCATTGCTGGAAAAACCTTGTTGAGAGTGTTTGCTAAACCGTACCGTCAACCATTATTGGCCGCAGCACTTTTTAAATTTTTTACCTGAACCACAAGGGCAGGGATCGTTGCGGCCAAACTGCGGACGTGTACCGTCAATATAGTACCATTGACCGTTTTCTTTCAAAAATCGCGAACGTTCAATGATTGCACCTGTTTTGCCACCTTCGGTAAATCGCGCAACAAAACTGACAAATCCGATATTGTCGACGTCCTGCCAACAATGTTCAAATACGGTCAATCCCAACCATTCAGTATGCGCAAATCCGGCAATCAATTCGGCACGTAACGCCGCCGCTCCACAAGATGGATGCCAGGTCTTTATTAAATAATCTGCGTCTTTCATCACAAAAGCGCAGTAACGCGAACGCATGAGATGTTCTGGATCAGGTGCAACCTTTTCACCAGACACATAAGGGTGGCAACATAGGCTATACTCGACAGCACTACCACAGGGACAAAGCTGAGACACAAATAATCTCCCTGGAAACAATAACGGCGTATTAACCGCCTGAGTAGCACTATGTTAACCGAGCAGTAGCGATGTTGCTACGATTGCATTCCAGGGGAATCTTGCGGGAATAATGAGAAAGATAAAAATAGGGCTGGCGCTGGGATCTGGCGCGGCGAGAGGTTGGTCGCATATTGGCGTTATTAATGCGCTAAAAAAAGTGGGTATTGAAATTGATATCGTTGCAGGATGTTCAATTGGTTCGCTGGTGGGCGCTGCCTATGCATGCGATCGACTATCTGCGCTGGAAGATTGGGTGACCTCTTTCAGTTATTGGGATGTTTTACGCCTGATGGATCTCTCCTGGCAGCGCGGTGGGTTACTGCGCGGCGAGCGTGTCTTCAATCAATATCGCGAAATAATGCCGGAAACAGAGATCGAAAATTGTTCCCGTCGCTTCGCGGCTGTTGCCACCAATTTAAGTACTGGGCGCGAATTATGGTTTACTGAAGGCGATCTCCATCTTGCTATTCGTGCATCATGCAGTATTCCAGGACTAATGGCACCCGTTGCGCATAACGGCTACTGGCTGGTTGATGGCGCTGTAGTTAACCCAATTCCTATTTCGCTCACGCGTGCATTGGGTGCTGATATTGTGATAGCGGTCGACCTGCAGCACGATGCTCATTTGATGCAACAAGATCTGCTCTCCTTTAATGTCAGTGAAGAAAATAGCGAGAATGGTGATTCTCTGCCGTGGCATGCGCGTCTGAAAGAAAGGTTGGGCAGCATAACGACACGTCGGGCGGTGACAGCGCCAACGGCAACAGAGATTATGACCACTTCTATCCAGGTGCTGGAGAACCGCCTTAAAAGGAACCGCATGGCAGGTGATCCGCCCGATATTCTGATTCAACCTGTTTGCCCGCAAATATCTACGCTTGATTTCCATCGCGCGCACGCTGCCATTGCGGCTGGGCAGCTGGCAGTGGAAAAGAAAATGGACGAACTTTTGCCGTTGGTACGCACCAACATTTGACCAGAATTTTTATCTACACTTAAGTTAATTCTGACAGGCGCAGGTGGCAATAGCATGCCACTATTGAGTAAAGCCAGTCAGGGGAGAGAACATGACGCAGCCATTGGTCGGAAAACAGATTCTCATTGTTGAAGATGAGCAGGTATTTCGCTCGCTTCTGGATTCGTGGTTTTCCTCATTGGGAGCGACAACGGTACTGGCGGCTGATGGGGTGGATGCCCTTGAGTTGCTGGGAGGTTTCACTCCAGACCTGATGATATGTGATATCGCGATGCCACGAATGAACGGGCTTAAACTGCTGGAGCATATACGCAACAGAGGTGACCAGACACCTGTTCTCGTGATATCTGCCACTGAAAATATGGCAGATATTGCCAAAGCGTTACGTCTGGGCGTTGAAGATGTTTTGCTGAAACCAGTTAAAGATCTGAATCGCTTGCGCGAGATGGTTTTTGCCTGTCTCTATCCCAGCATGTTTAATTCCCGCGTTGAGGAAGAGGAGAGGCTTTTTCGCGACTGGGATGCAATGGTTGATAACCCTGCCGCAGCGGCGAAATTATTACAGGAATTGCAACCGCCGGTTCAGCAGGTGATTTCCCATTGCCGGGTTAATTATCGTCAGTTGGTTGCCGCGGACAAACCCGGCCTGGTGCTTGATATTGCCGCACTTTCGGAAAACGATCTGGCATTTTATTGCCTTGATGTCACCCGAGCTGGACATAATGGCGTACTTGCTGCCTTGTTATTACGCGCATTGTTTAACGGATTATTACAGGAACAGCTTGCACATCAAAATCAACGGTTGCCAGAGTTGGGCGCGTTATTGAAGCAGGTAAACCATTTACTCCGTCAGGCCAATCTGCCGGGGCAGTTTCCACTATTAGTTGGCTATTATCATCGCGAACTGAAAAATCTCATTCTGGTTTCTGCGGGTCTGAATGCGACGTTAAATACCGGCGAACACCAGGTGCAAATCAGTAATGGTGTTCCGTTAGGCACTTTAGGTAACGCTTATTTGAATCAATTGAGCCAGCGATGCGATGCCTGGCAATGCCAAATATGGGGAACCGGTGGTCGGCTTCGCTTGATGTTGTCTGCAGAATGAGCAAACGATAACGCGGGCTAAATTTGCATTACCAGCTAATGTCGGCTGGTGGTACTATCGTCGCCATTCGTATAAGTAATTGTCTTAATTATGCTAACTCGCATCCTTTTCAGAACTTAGCCCCTTCGGGGTGCTGATATACTGGGATGCGATACAGAAATATGAACACGTTCAAAACACGAACAGTCCAGGAGAATTTAAATGGCTGCCATTAATACGAAAGTCAAAAAAGCCGTTATCCCCGTTGCGGGATTAGGAACCAGGATGTTGCCGGCGACGAAGGCCATCCCGAAAGAGATGCTGCCACTTGTCGATAAGCCATTAATTCAATACGTCGTGAATGAATGTATTGCGGCTGGCATTACTGAAATTGTGCTGGTTACTCACTCATCTAAAAACTCGATTGAAAACCACTTTGATACCAGTTTTGAACTGGAAGCAATGCTGGAAAAACGTGTAAAACGTCAACTGCTTGATGAAGTGCAGTCTATTTGTCCGCCGCACGTGACTATTATGCAAGTTCGTCAGGGGCTGGCGAAAGGCCTGGGACACGCGGTATTGTGTGCTCACCCGGTAGTGGGTGATGAACCTGTGGCTGTTATTTTGCCTGACGTTATTCTGGATGAATATGAATCCGATTTGTCACAGGATAACCTAGCAGAGATGATCCGCCGCTTTGATGAAACGGGTCATAGCCAGATCATGGTTGAACCGGTTGCTGATGTGACCGCATATGGCGTTGTGGATTGCAAAGGCGTTGAATTAGCGCCGGGTGAAAGCGTACCGATGGTTGGCGTGGTTGAAAAACCAAAAGCGGATGTTGCGCCGTCTAATCTCGCTATTGTGGGTCGTTACGTACTTAGCGCGGATATTTGGCCGTTGCTGGCAAAAACCCCTCCGGGAGCTGGTGATGAAATTCAGCTCACCGACGCAATTGATATGCTGATCGAAAAAGAAACGGTGGAAGCCTATCATATGAAAGGGAAGAGCCATGACTGCGGTAATAAATTAGGTTACATGCAGGCCTTCGTTGAATACGGTATTCGTCATAACACCCTTGGCACGGAATTTAAAGCCTGGCTTGAAGAAGAGATGGGCATTAAGAAGTAACATCCGTATCGATGTTATCCACGAAACGGCGTTGAGCAATCGACGCCGTTTTTTTGTGCACAGAAAACCCCCAGCTAGGCTGGGGGTTCCGGAAAGCTTTCAGCTTTGAGCCAGTTATTAAAACCCCTTTTGATTTGTTAAAACACCTTGCGGTCTGGCAACTGCAAGTGTCAAACAAGAAATCAAAAGGGGGTCCCAATGGGGAACGAAAAGAGCTTAGCGCACACCCGATGGAACTGTAAATATCACATAGTTTTTGCGCCAAAATACCGAAGACAGGTGTTCTACAGAGAGAAGCGTAGAGCAATAGGCAGTATTTTGAGAAAGCTGTGTGAGTGGAAAAGCGTACGGATTCTGGAAGCTGAATGCTGTGCAGATCATATCCATATGCTTGTGGAGATCCCGCCTAAAATGAGCGTATCCGGGTTTATGGGATATCTGAAAGGGAAAAGCAGTCTGATGCTTTACGAGCAGTTTGGTGATTTGAAATTCAAATACAGGAACAGGGAGTTCTGGTGCAGAGGGTACTACGTCGATACAGTGGGTAAGAACACGGCGAAGATACAGGATTACATAAAGCACCAGCTTGAAGAGGATAAAATGGGAGAGCAGTTATCGATTCCCTATCCGGGCAGCCCGTTTACGGGCCGTAAGTAACGAAGTTGGATGCAAATGTCAGATCGTGTGCGCCTGTTAGGGCGCGGCTGGTAAGAGAGCCTTATAGGCGCATTTGAAAAACCTCCGGCTATGCCGGAGGATATTTATTTATAGCTTATTCTTATTAAATTGTCTTAAACCGGACAATAAAAAATCCCGCCGATGGCGGGATTTTTAAGCAAGTGCAATCTACAAAAGATTATTGCTTGATCAGGAAATCGTCGAGGGATTTACCTTGCTCATCCATTGCTTTTTTGATTACAGCTGGAGTACGGCCCTGGCCAGTCCAGGTTTTAGTTTCGCCGTTTTCGTCAACGTAGCTATATTTTGCCGGACGCTGAGCACGTTTAGCTTTGGTGCCAGATTTAACGGCAGCAAGGCTATTCAGCAGTTCGTTCGGGTCAATACCGTCAGCGATCAGCATTTCGCGATATTGCTGCAGTTTACGAGTGCGCTCTTCAACTTCAGCAGCAGCCGCGCTTTCTTCTTCGCGACGTTCGTTAACAACAACTTCTAATTTTTCCAGCATTTCTTCCAGCGTTTCAAGTGTACATTCTCTTGCCTGCGCACGAAGAGTACGGATGTTGTTCAGAATTTTAAGTGCTTCGCTCATTGTAGTAATCTCAAACTTATATTGGGGTGGTTTGTTGAGGTAATAATAGAGCCTTAAATTCAGTTGTGCAATAGCCAGGAATGTAAGGAATTCAAAATTGTTCTTTATTTTGTGCCGCCAATAAATATCTTTTCATAAAATTAGCCAGAAAAGACGCGGCATATAGCCCTATTTGCGCCGATGATTTCGCAGCACGTGAGGTTAAAACTTCCTGATTCATGTCACATTTTATGGGGAGATTATCGTAGGCTGACGACCTTTCAGTCTTCTGTATTAGTCGTGTTTACGAGAATTCCGTATTAAGCGAATGATGAAAAGTAGAACAGTCGCAATAAGAGCAGGGACTTAGTATTGCACTATCTCCAGGAGGTCAACAGAGGGCTATTACTTGCGCAACAGGTTAAAGATTGTGAATAGTTACCAGCAGTCATTTACCCGCTTATAACAAGCGAGGCAGTTGTAATGATAGCTCAGAAGGATTATGCAAGGCTTCGTAAGGGAGAACGCATATACCACTTCTGTGCATACTGTTGAGCTGAAAAACTGACGAATTATGATAAACTCCAGCCAACTTTAATTCATATCATTGAGGGCCTGTGGCTGATGGCACAGCTATATTTCTACTATTCCGCAATGAATGCGGGTAAGTCTACAGCATTGTTGCAATCTTCATACAATTACCAGGAACGCGGCATGCGCACTGTCGTATATACGGCAGAAATTGATGATCGCTTTGGTGCCGGGAAAGTCAGCTCGCGTATAGGTTTGTCATCGCCTGCAAAATTATTTAACCAAAATTCATCATTATTTGATGAGATTCGTGCGGAACATGAACAGCAGGCAATTCATTGCGTACTGGTTGATGAATGCCAGTTTTTAACCAGACAACAAGTATATGAATTATCGGAGGTTGTCGATCAACTCGATATACCCGTACTTTGTTATGGTTTACGTACCGATTTTCGAGGTGAGTTATTTATTGGCAGCCAATACTTACTGGCATGGTCCGACAAACTGGTTGAATTAAAAACCATCTGTTTTTGTGGCCGCAAAGCAAGCATGGTGCTGCGTCTTGATCAAGCAGGCAGACCTTATAACGAAGGTGAGCAGGTGGTTATTGGTGGTAATGAACGCTACGTTTCTGTATGCCGTAAACACTATAAAGAAGCGTTAGAAGTCGGCTCATTAACGGCTATTCAGGAAAGGCATCGCCACGATTAATAAGAATTTCTTTACTGACAGGGTGAGCAGGGCGCTTTTATCCTGTCAGTTCGTTTTACTCACTTCATCCGGTGTATATACCCTTCTCGACAGTTCTTTAACGCCACTATACCCCTCACAGAGCGCTTTTACAGTGACGTTGACTTGTGACCTGTAAAGTACAATATCGCTGTGTGTAGGCGTTATACATCGCCGTAAATATGATGAAGGCAAATGCTGTCGGTTTATGGGAAAGTTGCTTTGGGTAAAACAAAAAAACGGCCCCAGAAGGGACCGTTTATGTTGCCAGACAGCGCTACTGATTAAGCGGATTTCTTCGCTTTTTTCTCAGCTTTAGCCGGAGCGGCTTCTTTTTTCGCTGCAGTTTCACCTTCTACATAATCACGACCGTAGTAGGTATCCAGCAGAATCTGTTTCAGCTCGGAGATCAGTGGGTAACGCGGGTTAGCGCCGGTGCACTGGTCATCGAATGCATCTTCAGACAGTTTATCCACATTCGCCAGGAAGTCTGCTTCCTGAACGCCAGCTTCACGGATAGATTTCGGAATACCCAGTTCAGCTTTCAGCGTTTCCAGCCATGCCAGCAGTTTCTCGATCTTAGCAGCAGTACGGTCGCCCGGTGCGCTCAGACCCAAGTGGTCAGCAATTTCAGCATAACGACGGCGAGCCTGCGGACGGTCATACTGGCTGAATGCAGTCTGCTTGGTCGGGTTGTCGTTCGCGTTGTAGCGAATAACGTTACAAATCAGCAGGGCGTTTGCCAGACCGTGCGGAATATGGAACTGGGAACCCAGTTTGTGCGCCATTGAGTGACATACACCCAGGAAGGCGTTCGCAAACGCGATACCCGCGATAGTTGCTGCACTGTGAACACGTTCACGCGCTACCGGATTTTTAGAACCTTCGTGGTAGGACGCTGGCAGATATTCTTTCAGCAGTTTCAGCGCCTGCAGAGCCTGACCATCAGAGAACTCAGATGCCAGTACAGAAACATAAGCTTCCATGGCGTGAGTTACTGCGTCCAGACCACCGAAAGCACACAGGGACTTCGGCATGTCCATAACCAGGTTGGCATCGACAATCGCCATATCCGGGGTCAGCGCATAGTCTGCCAGCGGATATTTCTGACCAGTAGCGTCGTCAGTTACAACCGCAAACGGAGTGACTTCAGAACCTGTACCAGAAGTGGTGGTGACAGCGATCATTTTCGCTTTCACGCCCATTTTCGGGAACTTGTAGATACGTTTACGGATATCCATAAAGCGCAGCGCCAGTTCTTCGAAGTGAGTTTCCGGATGTTCGTACATGACCCACATGATCTTCGCGGCGTCCATCGGGGAACCACCACCCAGCGCGATAATCACGTCTGGTTTAAAGGAGTTTGCCAGTTCTGCACCTTTACGAACGATGCTCAGGGTCGGGTCAGCTTCTACTTCGAAGAAGACTTCAGTTTCAACGCCTGCTGCTTTCAGTACGGAAGTGATCTGATCAGCATAACCATTGTTGAACAGGAAGCGGTCAGTCACGATGAGCGCACGTTTGTGGCCATCAGTAATCACTTCATCCAGCGCGATTGGCAGGGAGCCACGGCGGAAGTAGATAGATTTCGGAAGTTTGTGCCACAACATGTTTTCAGCTCGCTTAGCAACGGTTTTCTTGTTGATCAGGTGTTTCGGACCAACGTTTTCAGAGATGGAGTTACCACCCCAGGAACCACAACCCAGAGTCAGGGAAGGTGCGAGTTTGAAGTTATACAGGTCACCGATACCACCCTGAGAAGCCGGGGTGTTAATCAGGATACGAGCCGTTTTCATTTTCTGACCGAAGTAAGAAACGCGAGCCGGTTGGTTATCCTGGTCAGTGTACAGGCAAGAGGTATGACCGATACCGCCCATAGCAACCAGTTTCTCTGCTTTTTCTACCGCGTCTTCGAAATCTTTAGCGCGGTACATTGCCAGAGTAGGGGACAGTTTTTCATGTGCGAACGGTTCGCTTTCATCAACAACGGTCACTTCACCGATCAGAATCTTGGTGTTTTCTGGTACAGAGAAGCCTGCCAGTTCAGCAATTTTATAGGCTGGCTGACCAACGATAGCCGCGTTCAGCGCACCGTTTTTCAGGATAACGTCCTGAACAGCTTTCAGCTCTTTACCCTGCAACAGATAGCCGCCGTGGGTTGCGAAACGTTCACGTACTGCGTCATAAACAGAGTCAACAACAACAACAGACTGTTCAGAAGCACAGATTACGCCGTTGTCGAAGGTTTTGGACATCAGCACAGATGCAACTGCACGTTTGATATCAGCAGTTTCATCGATAACAACAGGCGTGTTACCCGCGCCTACACCGATAGCTGGTTTACCGGAGCTGTATGCGGCTTTAACCATGCCCGGACCACCAGTCGCGAGGATCAGGTTGATGTCTGGGTGGTGCATCAGTGCGTTAGAAAGTTCAACAGAAGGTTGATCGATCCAGCCGATCAGATCTTTCGGAGCACCGGCAGCGATAGCAGCCTGCAGAACGATATCAGCCGCTTTGTTGGTGGCATCTTTTGCACGCGGGTGCGGGGAGAAGATAATGGCGTTACGGGTCTTCAGGCTGATCAGCGATTTGAAGATAGCAGTTGAAGTCGGGTTAGTGGTCGGAACGATACCGCAAATAATACCGATTGGTTCAGCGATAGTGATGGTACCAAAAGTGTCGTCTTCAGACAGAACACCACAGGTTTTTTCATCTTTATAGGCGTTGTAGATATATTCAGAAGCAAAGTGGTTTTTGATCACTTTATCTTCGACGATACCCATGCCGGATTCGGCAACGGCCATTTTCGCGAGTGGGATTCGAGCATCTGCAGCAGCCAGAGCGGCGGCGCGGAAGATTTTGTCTACTTGCTCTTGAGTGAAACTGGCATATTCACGCTGGGCTTTTTTTACACGCTCTACGAGTGCGTTAAGTTCAGCGACATTAGTAACAGCCATAATGCTCTCCTGATAATGTTAAACTTTTTTAGTAAATCATCTGCTCGAATACGAGAGTATAGTCAGTGCGGTGATGATTTGCTTAACCGATGAAAATCAAAAGCTTACTCGCGCTCACACTCACTGTGATTTACTAAAAGAGTTTAAACATTAGAGTTATTATCTCTAATGCGTCACTTCCAGGTGGCGTAAGCAAGATTACTCACTTCTGGGTACTGATTACGTGATCCAAATCAAATTTTTGCAAAGCTGACACCTTTCAGCATCGCTTTTCGCCATTATAGCTAACAGTTAATAAATTGTAGTATGATTTGGTGGCTACATTAGCATGTTTTGCACAACCAGATAACAATAACGAATGATAGCAATTTTAAGTAGTTAGGAGGTGAAAAATGCTGTCAAAAGGCGTATTGTCAGCGCGTCTTTTTAACCTTATTTATGGCTAACATTATCCGGCTTTTGCTTCGGAGCTAACCGTGATTCAGACCCTTTTTGATTTTCCCGTTTACTTCAAATTTTTCATCGGGTTATTTGCGCTGGTCAACCCGGTAGGGATTATTCCCGTCTTTATCAGCATGACCAGTTATCAGACAGCGGCAGCGCGAAACAAAACTAACCTTACAGCCAACCTGTCTGTGGCCATTATCTTGTGGATCTCGCTTTTTCTCGGCGACACGATTCTGCAACTTTTTGGTATATCAATTGATTCGTTCCGTATCGCCGGGGGCATCCTGGTGGTGACGATAGCGATGTCGATGATCAGCGGCAAGCTTGGCGAGGATAAACAGAACAAGCAAGAAAAATCAGAAACCGCGGTACGTGAAAGCATTGGTGTGGTGCCACTGGCGTTGCCGTTGATGGCGGGGCCAGGGGCGATCAGTTCTACCATCGTCTGGGGTACGCGTTATCACAGCATTAGCTATCTGTTTGGTTTCTTTGTGGCTATTGCATTGTTCGCTTTATGTTGCTGGGGATTGTTCCGCATGGCACCGTGGCTGGTACGGGTTTTACGCCAAACCGGCATCAACGTGATCACGCGTATTATGGGGCTATTGCTGATGGCATTGGGGATTGAATTTATCGTTACTGGTATTAAGGGGATTTTCCCCGGCCTGCTTAATTAATTCCTTTCAAATGAAACGGAGCTGTCATGCTCCGTTTACTTCGTCATTATTTTTACTTTGTTCCCGCGCAGTTATCAAAAGCAAAAGGAATGGGTGAAAATATTCTTCTCAAATTACAGTTGGTTATAAGGATTTCCTTAACTGCTTCTCCTCACCATCATGTTATTTTCGCCACATCATAATCCTGGGCTTGCTGAAGAATAATTGAAATGATATTAGTAATTCCACTGCTTTTGGTAGAGGAAAGTGCTAAATAATAATCAATTGTTAAATTATTGTGCATTTCACTACTGGAACTGTAATCAGAAAAGAGAGACATGCTTAACCAATCTCTATTTGATTGAATTAAAAGATGTTTGTTAAGACATGGATGCAAGCTATAGATTCTGATACGGTCAATAAAAGAGAATTGCTTAACAATTTTGCAAAATGTATTGGCGAGTAAGAAGCGCATTTGGTACTTTCCGGGCAACCGCCAGACGATTCTTTATTGGTAATGAGAATAATTAACAATTAAAGAGCGTCGCGAAAGAATAATGTGTCTCGACAGGGGAGACACAGTACGAATCGACATAAGGTGATCGTCTGAATCACCAGAATAAATAAAGTCGGTGATAGTAATACGTAACGATAAAGTAACCTGACAGCAGAAAGTCTCCGAGCCTGTGCAGGGTCCCAATCCGGGATTACACATGCTGGTTAATACCAGTAATTATAATGAGGGAGTCCAAAAAACAATGACCAACATCACCAAGAGAAGTTTAGTAGCAGCTGGCGTTCTGGCTGCGCTTATGGCAGGGAATGTCGCGCTGGCAGCTGATGTACCCGCAGGCGTCACACTGGCGGAAAAACAAACGCTGGTACGTAACAATGGTTCAGAAGTTCAGTCATTAGATCCGCACAAAATTGAAGGTGTTCCGGAGTCTAATATCAGCCGAGACCTGTTTGAAGGCTTACTGGTCAGCGATCTTGACGGCCATCCGGCACCTGGCGTCGCTGAATCCTGGGATAATAAAGATGCGAAAGTCTGGACCTTCCATTTGCGTAAAGATGCGAAATGGTCTGATGGCACGCCAGTCACAGCCCAAGACTTTGTGTATAGCTGGCAACGTTCTGTTGATCCGAACACCGCTTCTCCGTATGCCAGTTATCTGCAATATGGGCATATCGCCGGTATTGATGAAATTCTTGAAGGGAAAAAACCGATTACCGATCTCGGCGTGAAAGCTATTGATGATCACACATTAGAAGTCACCTTAAGTGAACCCGTTCCGTACTTCTATAAATTACTTGTTCACCCGTCAACTTCACCGGTGCCAAAAGCCGCTATCGAGAAATTCGGCGAAAAATGGACCCAGCCTGGTAATATCGTCACCAACGGTGCCTATACCTTAAAAGATTGGGTCGTAAACGAACGAATCGTTCTTGAACGCAGCCCGACCTACTGGAACAACGCGAAAACCGTTATTAACCAGGTAACCTATTTGCCTATTGCTTCTGAAGTTACCGATGTCAATCGCTACCGTAGTGGTGAAATCGACATGACTTATAACAACATGCCGATCGAATTGTTCCAGAAGCTGAAAAAAGAGATCCCGGACGAAGTTCACGTTGATCCATACCTGTGCACTTATTATTACGAAATTAACAACCAGAAACCGCCATTTAACGATGTACGTGTGCGTACCGCACTGAAACTGGGTATGGACCGCGATATCATTGTTAATAAAGTGAAAGCGCAGGGCGACATGCCCGCCTATGGTTACACTCCACCGTATACTGATGGCGCAAAATTGACTCAGCCGGAATGGTTTGGCTGGAGCCAGGAAAAACGTAACGAAGAAGCGAAAAAACTGCTGGCTGAAGCGGGTTATACCGCAGACAAACCGTTAACCATCAACCTGTTGTATAACACCTCCGATCTGCATAAAAAGCTGGCGATTGCAGCCTCTTCATTGTGGAAGAAAAACATTGGTGTAAACGTCAAACTGGTTAACCAGGAGTGGAAAACGTTCCTCGACACCCGTCACCAGGGCACTTTTGATGTGGCCCGTGCAGGCTGGTGTGCAGACTACAACGAACCAACTTCCTTCCTGAACACCATGCTGTCGAACAGCTCGATGAATACCGCGCATTATAAGAGCCCGGCCTTTGACAGCATTATGGCGGAAACGCTGAAAGCGACTGACGAGGCGCAGCGCACAGCTCTGTACACTAAAGCAGAACAACAGCTGGATAAGGATTCGGCCATTGTTCCTGTTTATTACTACGTGAATGCGCGTCTGGTGAAACCGTGGGTTGGTGGCTATACCGGCAAAGATCCGCTGGATAATACCTACACCCGGAATATGTACATTGTGAAGCACTAATGGCAATACGTGGGGCAGGCGTGTCCTGCTCCACGGTGTCTGATTTTTATCGCATTACAGAAGGCACAGGCCAGAAGGTAGGGCAATGTTAAAATTTATTCTACGTCGCTGTCTGGAAGCGATTCCGACGCTATTTATTCTTATTACTATTTCGTTCTTCATGATGCGCCTCGCGCCGGGAAGCCCTTTTACCGGCGAACGTACTTTACCGCCAGAAGTGATGGCCAATATCGAAGCGAAATATCATCTTAATGATCCGATCATGACACAGTATTTCAGCTACCTGAAACAACTGGCGCATGGCGATTTCGGTCCATCGTTTAAATATAAAGATTATTCGGTCAACGACCTGGTTGCATCCAGTTTTCCCGTTTCTGCCAAACTGGGAGCCGCAGCATTTTTCCTTGCGGTAATACTGGGTGTTAGTGCTGGCGTTATTGCAGCATTAAAACAAAACACCAAATGGGACTATACCGTGATGGGGCTGGCAATGACCGGGGTTGTTATCCCCAGTTTTGTGGTTGCGCCATTATTAGTCATGATATTTGCGATCATTTTGCATTGGCTGCCGGGCGGTGGCTGGAATGGTGGTGCGCTTAAATTCATGATATTGCCGATGGTGGCGTTGTCACTCGCCTATATCGCCAGTATTGCGCGTATTACCCGTGGCTCTATGATTGAGGTTTTACACTCCAACTTTATTCGTACTGCCCGGGCGAAAGGGTTACCTATGCGGCGGATCATTTTACGCCACGCATTAAAACCTGCTCTGTTACCCGTGCTCTCCTATATGGGCCCCGCATTTGTCGGCATTATTACCGGTTCTATGGTTATCGAAACCATTTATGGTTTGCCGGGGATTGGGCAACTGTTCGTTAATGGCGCATTGAACCGTGACTATTCCTTAGTGTTAAGCCTGACTATCCTGGTTGGTGCGTTAACCATTTTGTTTAATGCCATTGTCGATGTGCTATATGCGGTTATCGACCCGAAAATCCGTTACTGATACTGGAGCTCGCGATGATGTTAAGTAAGAAAAACAGCGAGACGCTGGAAAATTTCAGTGAAAAGCTGGAGGTCGAAGGGCGCAGCTTGTGGCAGGACGCACGTCGACGTTTTATGCATAACCGTGCGGCGGTTGCCAGTCTGATAGTGCTGGTGCTGATCGCGTTATTTGTCATCCTGGCACCGATGCTTTCGCAGTTTGCCTATGACGATACTGACTGGGCGATGATGTCCAGCGCCCCGGATATGGAGTCCGGTCACTACTTTGGTACTGACTCATCCGGTCGCGACCTGCTTGTGCGCGTTGCGATTGGCGGGCGTATCTCACTCATGGTCGGTGTTGCTGCGGCACTGGTGGCTGTGGTCGTCGGGACACTTTATGGTTCGCTTTCCGGTTATCTGGGCGGTAAAGTGGATTCGGTAATGATGCGTCTGCTGGAAATCCTCAACTCCTTCCCATTCATGTTCTTCGTCATTTTGCTGGTGACCTTTTTCGGTCAAAACATCCTGCTGATTTTCGTGGCGATAGGCATGGTTTCCTGGCTGGATATGGCTCGTATTGTGCGTGGGCAAACCCTGAGTCTGAAGCGCAAAGAGTTTATTGAGGCGGCACAAGTTGGCGGTGTATCGACGTCGGGCATTGTTATTCGCCACATTGTGCCGAACGTACTCGGTGTGGTGGTGGTCTACGCATCACTTCTGGTGCCCAGCATGATCCTCTTTGAATCTTTCCTTAGCTTCCTGGGGTTGGGTACGCAAGAGCCGTTAAGCAGCTGGGGTGCATTGCTGAGTGATGGCGCGAACTCGATGGAAGTCTCTCCATGGTTATTGTTGTTCCCAGCGGGATTCCTCGTGGTGACACTGTTTTGTTTCAACTTTATCGGCGATGGCTTGCGTGATGCCCTCGACCCGAAAGATCGTTAAGGAGTGCAGCCATGAGCGTAATTGAAACTGCAACTGTGCCGCTCGCACAACAACAGGCTGACGCACTGCTGAACGTGAAAGATTTGCGTGTCACCTTTAGTACCCCGGACGGCGACGTCACGGCGGTCAATGATTTGAATTTTTCCCTACGTGCCGGAGAAACGCTGGGCATTGTAGGTGAGTCTGGTTCGGGTAAATCGCAAACTGCATTTGCGTTGATGGGCCTGTTGGCTGCCAACGGACGTATTGGCGGATCGGCAACCTTCAATGGGCGTGAAATCCTCAATTTGCCAGAGCATGAACTCAATAAACTGCGCGCTGAACAAATCTCAATGATTTTTCAGGACCCAATGACTTCGTTGAATCCCTATATGCGTGTCGGTGAGCAGTTGATGGAAGTGCTGATGCTGCATAAGAACATGAGCAAAGCTGAGGCGTTTGAAGAGTCGGTGCGGATGCTCGATGCGGTAAAAATGCCGGAAGCACGTAAACGCATGAAAATGTACCCGCATGAATTTTCTGGTGGCATGCGTCAGCGAGTCATGATTGCGATGGCATTGCTATGTCGACCTAAGCTGCTGATTGCGGATGAACCCACTACTGCGCTGGACGTCACCGTACAGGCGCAGATCATGACGCTATTAAATGAACTGAAGCGGGAATTTAATACCGCCATCATTATGATCACCCACGATCTTGGCGTGGTGGCGGGGATCTGCGACAAAGTGCTGGTAATGTACGCTGGGCGCACGATGGAATATGGCAATGCGCGCGATGTCTTTTATCAACCCGTTCATCCTTATTCTATCGGTTTGCTCAACGCGGTGCCGCGTCTCGATGCGGAAGGTGAAACAATGTTGACCATCCCGGGTAATCCGCCAAACTTGCTGCGATTACCGAAAGGTTGCCCGTTCCAGCCACGTTGTCCACATGCGATGGAAATTTGTAGTAGCGCACCGCCGCTGGAAGAGTTTACGCCTGGCCGTCTGCGTGCTTGCTTTAAACCGGTGGAGGAACTGTTATGAATGCTGTAACTGAAGGAAGAAAAGTCCTCCTTGAAATCGCCGATCTGAAAGTGCACTTTGAAATCAAAGATGGCAAACAGTGGTTCTGGCAACCGCCGAAAACGCTCAAAGCCGTCGATGGTGTCACTCTTCGCCTGTATGAAGGGGAAACATTAGGTGTGGTAGGGGAGTCGGGATGCGGTAAGTCCACCTTTGCTCGCGCCATCATCGGTTTGGTCAAGGCGACCGACGGTCATGTTGCCTGGTTAGGTAAAGAGTTGCTGGGCATGAAGCCCGATGAATGGCGTGCCGTTCGCAGTGATATTCAGATGATTTTCCAGGATCCGTTGGCATCGCTAAACCCGCGTATGACCATCGGCGAGATTATCGCTGAACCGCTGCGTACCTATCATCCGAAAATGTCACGCCAGGAAGTTCGCGAGCGCGTGAAGGCGATGATGCTGAAAGTCGGGTTATTGCCTAACCTGATTAACCGCTATCCGCATGAGTTCTCTGGTGGGCAGTGCCAGCGTATCGGGATTGCTCGTGCTCTTATTCTTGAACCGAAGCTGATTATCTGTGATGAGCCGGTGTCGGCGCTGGACGTGTCAATTCAGGCGCAGGTGGTCAACCTGCTCCAGCAGCTGCAACGCGAGATGGGATTGTCATTAATTTTTATCGCTCACGACCTGGCCGTGGTAAAACACATTTCCGATCGTGTGCTGGTGATGTATCTCGGCCATGCGGTAGAACTGGGGACCTATGATGAGGTCTACCACAATCCACTACATCCTTACACCAGGGCATTGATGTCGGCAGTCCCCATACCTGATCCGGATCTGGAGAAGAATAAAACCATCCAGTTACTGGAAGGGGAATTACCGTCGCCGATCAACCCGCCTTCCGGTTGTGTTTTCCGTACCCGTTGCCCGATTGCCGGTCCGGAGTGCGCCAAAACACGTCCTGTTCTGGAGGGGAGTTTCAGACACGCCGTTTCTTGCCTGAAAGTCGATCCGCTTTAAACACAATAAGGGCTGACAGTTGTCAGCCCTTTTTCACGCCGAAAGTGATTATTTATTCCCGCCAGATGATATGGCAAAGTTTGTGATCTTTTTCGCGGCATAACAGAATGCGGGCGAAAACATCGTTGATTTCACCATCTTCACTGTCCGCCAGACCAATCACCACTTCGGCAAAAAAGTCCGGGTTCAAATCGAAATCAACATGTTCCTGCCAGTCTTCCGCCGGATCGAATAACTCCGCGCCGCCGCGCTCTTCAAACTGAAGATTGAACAGCAGAACATCAGCTGGATCGAGATTGTCGGCAGCCAGTTCGAGAAAAATATCGTAGGCCTGCTCAAGCGTTTCATCTTCAGTCAGGCGATTGTTTAGATCCATATCCATAGTCACTACCTGTTTAACCTCTGTTGGCGACGTTTTACAGCAACGGGCTGAAGAAGTAAAACAGTCGCTCGGCGACACGTTGCCATAATGGACGTTTTAGCCATAAACGGGCATCGAGCAGACGAGAACGCGAAATATAATCGTCCTGAACGGCGGCGAGGTCAGCACCAAACCCTTTATCGTCGATTGCCAGGGTAATCTCGAAATTCAGCCACAGACTACGCATATCAAGGTTAACGGTACCAACCAGACTTAATTCGCCATCGACCAGCACGCTCTTGGTATGCAATAACCCGCCTTCAAACTGATAAATTTTAACCCCAGCAGCCAGCAGTTCCGTAAAGAACGCGCGACTGGCCCAGCCAACCAGCATTGAATCATTTTTTCGCGGAAGGATAATACTGACATCCACCCCGCGCTGCGCCGCCGTGCAAATCGCATGAAGTAAATCATCGCTGGGCACAAAGTAGGGCGTCGTCATGATCAAATATTCACGTGCCGAATAAGCCGCAGTCAGTAATGCCTGGTGAATGAGATCTTCCGGAAAGCCGGGGCCAGAAGCAATTGTGTGAATGGTGTGACCGCTGGCCTGCTCAAACGGCATAATATTGACATCTGGTGGTGGCGGCAGAATACGTTTCCCGGTTTCAATTTCCCAGTCGCAGGAATAAATAATCCCCATCGCGGTAGCGATGGGACCTTCCATACGCGCCATCAGATCAATCCATTGCCCTACGCCCGCATCTTGTTTGAAGTAGCGAGGGTCGACCATATTCATGCTGCCGGTGTACGCGATGTAATTATCGATCATGATCATCTTGCGATGTTGGCGCAGGTCCATACGGCGTAAAAACACACGCATCAGATTGACCTTTAAGGCTTCGACCACTTCAATACCGGCATTACGCATTAGCTCGGGCCACGGGCTGCGGAAAAAAGCCACACTCCCGGCGGAGTCGAGCATCAATCGGCAGTGAATGCCGCGTCGCGCAGCGGCCATTAATGATTCAGCCACCTGGTCCGCCATGCCGCCGGGCTGCCAGATATAAAACACCATCTCAATATTATGGCGCGCGAGCTGGATGTCGCGGATTAACGCCTGCATCACATCATCTGACTCGGTCATCAGTTGTAGCTGATTCCCTTTGACCCCAGCGATCCCCTGACGACGCTCACAAAGCTTGAATAGTGGCGCAGCGACACTGCTATTTTCTTCGGCGAAGATATGCTTACAGGCTTTAAGGTCGTTAAGCCACTTTGCGGTGGAAGGCCACATCGCTCTGGCGCGCTCAGCGCGGCGTTTGCCTAAATGGAGCTCGCCAACAGCAAGATAGGCAATAATTCCGACTAACGGCAGAATGTAAATAATCAACAGCCAGGCCATCGCGGAGGGAACTGCGCGTCGTTTCATTAGAATGCGTAAAGTTACGCCTGCAATGAGCAACCAGTATCCCAGAATGGCCAACCAACTCACCAACGTATAAACGGTTGTCATAGATTAGAAATCCTTTTGAAAGCGCATTGTTATGAGTTTACGCATATGGATTCATCTGGCAAATAAAAACGCGGGAAAAGCACTGGTCAGCGTCGGGGGCGGGGGTATAATGACCATTCTGTTATTGCATAGAGTAGTTAACATGAAGCGGAGTAGAACGGAAGTGGGGCGCTGGCGCATGCAGCGTCAGGCTAGCCGACGTAAATCGCGTTGGCTTGAGGGGCAGTCGCGCCGAAATATGCGTATCCACAGCATCAGGAAGTGCATTCTAAACAAACAGCGGAACTCGTTATTGTTTGCGATCTACAATATCTAAATGTACTGGGCACCATTGCGGTGCCCAATAAGTTTACTCTTCCGTCTTTAAACTCTATTTTTGCGCCGATTCTTTATTGTCAGCTTTCGTTTCTTGTTCATCGTTATCGCTGAAAATACCATGACCGGAGTTCAACAACATTGAAACGAGCATATCATTATTAATCTCTTCACCATTTAAAACTCGCGCCAGAATTTCGCTGCCAAACAGTTGCGGTGAGAGAATGATATCCGGATGTACCATCTTAATCTTATTCAGGTTTTTGCTATCACTGACGGCGAGAACTGTTTTGACATCACTGCTCATATCTTTTGCCGAGAGTACAACAAACGCGTTATCTGCATCGTTATCACTCAGCGCCAGAATGGCCCGGCATCGATCGATTCCCGCTTTCTTTAATACTGAACTGTCATTACTGTCACCGGGGATAACATCAGCGTTATCGCCTAAGCGTTGCTCAAGTTGCTTGATATCATCTTCAGGCAAGTTGCTGATAACCGTTACGTTTTGTCCGCGTTGATTCAGTTGCAGGATCGTATTGATGGCGAGAATCGAATGTCCGCAAACAATAAAATGATCTTTACGATGCATTGTATGATTGTTTCCTTTTACAAGTTTGTTGAATCCCCCGCGGATAAGCGGACCAAAAATTGAGGTCATAGAGGTGGCAAAAACGGTAATGCCGGAAATAATGACCGAAATAGTGAACAATCGTGCTGATTCAGAAACAGGGACAATATCGCCATAGCCGACGGTTGACATGGTTTCTATCGAAAAATAGAACGCGGTCATCAAACTTTCTATTCGCGGATTAAAACCTTCGCTTAAATAAAGCGCACCGTAGGTGGAGTAAAACAGTAACGTCGTGAAACTAATAAATGCGAAAATTGTCCCGGCTGCGGCGCTACTGTGGGAGAAGTCTTTGCGCAGTATCAGCAAAAACACCAGCGTAAAAATGCAAAATCCAATACTAAATTTCAGCCAGGGATAAAAATGCAGGGTGTAAATTAGCGCTATCAACAACAAAATGATACTGATTGCCCATGCGAGCTTTGCCCGGAACAGTAAGCCAATGGAGTTCAGGACAAGAAAGACGCCGAGCATAAAGAGTGGGGCGTTTGCCAGCAAGGAGAGATCCAACTCTGAAAATGCTTTGATATGGAAAATATCTAGCAAATTGACCGACATACCATAGATTGTTTTAAAAATAAGCAATCCATTTAAAAAGACGGCCAGCGCGAGAATGTCGTGCCGTAGGGTCACCCATAAATTAGTTGCTGTTTGTTTGAATGTAGCCCAGTGACTCACTGATACCTCTGTAACCACAATTTTGTTTAATTATCTGAGCGTGCACATTTTCTGAACATACATGCAGCGCGTGAATGTGTTAAACAATAGTAGATGACTTTATCCGCAGTAATCAAAGGTTTTGAGTGAGCAACTCTGCGTCAGGAAAGGGCATTTTTCCTGAATATGCTTACATCATATAAAGAAATACAGATAAAGTTATTATCTGCTTGTGGGGGTGAATGCACTGACCGACCTATAAGGAAAGGCCAAACAAGAACACGGTTGCAAAAACCGTGCCCTTAAATATTGAATCTCTATTCAGAACACTTTCTTAAATGGTTTCACTGAAACGTGTTCATAGACTCCTGCCGCTACGTACGGGTCAGCATCGGCCCAGGCCTGAGCTGCTTCCAGCGATTCAAATTCAGCAATAACGGTTGAGCCAGTAAATCCCGCAGCCCCTGGATCGTTACTGTCTACCGCTGGCATTGGACCAGCTGTCAACAAACGACCTTCATCATGCAGTAACTGTAAACGTGCTAAATGTGCCGGACGAACGGAAAGGCGTTTTTCGAGGCTATCAGCTTTGTCTTGAGCGTAAATAACATACAACACGGGCACAACTCCTTGTTCGGGAAAGTTGTAAAGTACGTTATTTGAAAGGGCGAAGATCTGCAACGGAAAGATGATGTCTTTGTTAAGACCATGCATAAAGTAAGGTCAATTACGCCAAAAATGACATTTTCACTGATCCTGATCGTCTTGCCTTATTGAATATGATTGCTATTTGCATTTAAAATCGAGGCCTGGTTTTTCTACTGAAATGATTATGACTTCAATGACCCTTGATTTACCTCGCCGCTTCCCCTGGCCGACGTTACTTTCGGTCTGCATTCATGGTGCTGTTGTGGCGGGTCTGCTCTATACCTCGGTACATCAGGTTATTGAACTACCTGCGCCTGCGCAGCCAATTTCTGTCACGATGGTTGCGCCTGCGGATCTCGAACCGCCACAAGCCGTTCAGCCGCCACCGGAGCCGGTGGTAGAGCCAGAACCGGAACCTGAGCCGATCCCCGAACCGCCAAAAGAAGCACCGGTGGTCATTGAAAAGCCGAAGCCGAAACCTAAGCCAAAACCGAAGCCGGTGAAAAAGGTACAGGAACAGCCAAAACGCGATGTCAAACCCGTAGAGTCGCGTCCGGCATCACCGTTTGAAAATACGGCACCGGCACGCCCGACATCAAGTACGGCGACGGCTGCAACCAGCAAGCCGGTTACCAGTGTGGCTTCAGGACCACGCGCATTAAGCCGTAATCAGCCGCAGTATCCGGCACGAGCACAGGCATTGCGCATTGAAGGGCAGGTTAAAGTTAAATTTGACGTCACGCCGGATGGTCGCGTGGATAACGTACAAATCCTCTCAGCCAAGCCTGCGAATATGTTTGAGCGTGAGGTGAAAAATGCGATGCGCAGATGGCGTTATGAGCCGGGTAAGCCAGGCAGTGGGATTGTGGTGAATATCCTGTTTAAAATTAACGGCACCACCGAAATTCAGTAAGCATAAAGTCAAAAGCCTCCGACCGGAGGCTTTTGATTATTACTCAACAGGTAAGGCGCGAGGTTTTCCTTCAGGATCAACCGCGACATACTTAAATAATGCTTCTGTCGCTTTATAGCGTTGCCCGATGGGTTCAGACGCGACTTTTTTCACCCACACTTCAATATTAATGCTAACCGATGTCGTCCCTTTCTGGACACAGCGTGCATAGCAGCACACCACATCGCCGACCGCAACCGGTCGTAAGAAAGTCATTCCTTCAACCCGCACGGTCACTACGCGACCGTGGGCAATTTCTTTCGCCAGAATAGCGCCGCCAATATCCATTTGTGACATTAACCAACCACCAAAGATGTCACCATTGGCATTGGTATCGGCGGGCATGGCTAAAGTACGTAAAACAAGATCGCCCTGAGGGACGTTATGTGTTGTAGACATGGTAAAACCGACTTAAAAGGAAAATCACAGGCGCGATGCTACTATGATTTTCCTGAGGAGAACAGAGGAGATACAGCGCCAGCCCCGAAGGACTGGCAGTCTGGTTAGGATTTATCTTCCTGCGGCATGTGGCGGTAGATATAGATACCGCTTAACAATGTGAAGATTAAGGTAAGGGCGGTCAGGCCAAAGACTTTAAAGTTGACCCAAATATTTTGCGGCAGCCAGAATGCGATGTAGATGTTTGCCAGACCGCAAAGGATAAAGAAAACAGCCCAGGCCAGATTCAGCTTCGACCATACTGGTTGCGGCAGCGTGAGTTCTTTACCCAGCATCCGCTGAATTAGCGGCTTTTTCATCACCCATTGGCTGACTAACAGGGCTCCCGCAAACAGAGCATAAATGACTGTAACCTTCCATTTAATAAACTCATCATTGTGGAAGAACAGCGTCAAGCCACCGAAGACGACCACCAGAACAAAAGTGATCAGGGCCATCTTCTCAACCTTACGAAAGCGAACCCAGCTATATATAAGCACAATCGCCGTGGCGACGATCAGCGCCGCAGTAGCCGCATAGATGTCATAAATCTTGTAAAACGCGAAAAAGACAACCAGCGGTAAAAAATCAAGAAACTGCTTCATTTTACGATTCCGTAATCAAATGCTTAAGGTTATTGGCGAATCAACATATACAGGCGGAACAGATAGATGAGCAGTACGGCTGAAATCAGGTTGCTCAAGGTGTTCGCCAGTACGGCACCAATTTCCGGGGTTAATGCGGCAAAAGAAGAGGCAAAAAGCAGCAACAGTGTCTTTGCCAGCAACCAGCTCAGTACTGCGGGTGCCACCAGACGCATATTCGCCCAAGTCAGCCGCATACTGCTACGCATCGAGGCAAAAACGCCCATTTTGTCCTGTACCAACATCACCGGTGCCAGAGCCAGTAAAATGGCCATGATAATTCCCGGAACGACCACCAGCATGATGCCAATCTGTACTAAAAGGGTAGTCAGAAAAATCAGAATAAATAACTTTGGCAATATCGGCGCACTGGCACCAATAGCTCGAAGCGCACTGACTCTCTGACCCGCAGACACCAGCTGGATAATTAATATTACGCCTCCGGCGAGAATGGCGTTACCGATTAATCCTGAAAAAGTGGACGCCGCTGAAGCCTGCAGCAAAATTTGTTGCTGTTCCGGTGACATATTCTGAACCAGGTCGAACAACCCACTACTGCCGCTAACGGGCACGCCGTCATTGAGCTGCGCAAGCTGTGCATCACTGGGTGAGAAAACATGCCCTAACACCACTGTGATAAACGCACATAGCAACGATACCAACAGAATGGTCATAAATTGATTACGGAAGAAATTTCCGGTGTCACGGTATACGGACTGCGCCGTGATAGACATGCACTCTCCTTGAGTTTTATGCAGGTGTTAATTAGCGGGCAATTGTACCCTGGTTAAGCCTCGGGTGGCAGCATCAGGTCTTGTATGGAAAAGCATATCTTTGTAAAGCGGAGGTAATTGCTGGCCTTCAGGCGTGGGCAAACCGCTGCAAGTGGCGAGCGAGTTAATATTTGCGTAGCGAAAATATTTAAAAATTGATTTAAATCACATTAACCAGGATTTTCAATGCAACTTCTAAATTAATCCAGATCAATAAATGGTGAATTATCATATGTAATGTGACCTATGTAGGATCATTTGTTACTCCAATGTAGGTATATTCGTCACGTTTTTATAACCATAACGACGGAGCGGATATGAAAAAGTTAACAGTGGCGGCTTTGGCAGTAACAACTCTTCTCTCTGGCAGTGCCTATGCGCATGAAGCAGGCGAATTTTTTATGCGTGCAGGGTCTGCAACCGTACGTCCAACAGAAGGTGCTGGTGGTACGTTAGGAAGTCTGGGTGGATTCAGCGTGACCAATAACACGCAACTGGGCCTGACGTTTACTTATATGGCGACCGATAACATTGGTGTGGAATTGCTGGCAGCGACGCCGTTCCGCCATAAAATCGGCACCCGGGCGACCGGCGATATTGCAACCGTTCATCATCTGCCGCCAACACTGATGGCGCAGTGGTATTTTGGTGATGCCAGCAGCAAATTCCGTCCTTACGTTGGGGCAGGTATTAACTACACCACCTTCTTTGATAATGGATTTAACGATCATGGCAAAGAGGCGGGGCTTTCCGATCTCAGTCTGAAAGATTCCTGGGGAGCTGCCGGGCAGGTGGGGGTTGATTATCTGATTAACCGTGACTGGTTGGTTAACATGTCAGTGTGGTACATGGATATCGATACCACGGCTAAGTACAAATCTGGTGTTACTACCGTAAAAGACTCGGTACGACTGGATCCGTGGGTGTTTATGTTCTCCGCAGGATATCGTTTTTAATTTTCTCTGCAAAACCTCTGCAAAACCCCTCTGCAAAACTGGTCATCAAATGACCAGTTTTTTCCATTCCTTACCGCGTGCGTCGTTGTAAATATCGGTCATTTTTTGATTCGAATGGCCTAGCAAAATTTTGGTATCAACCCCCTGCTCTCTGAACAATCGCTCTGATAAAGATCTCTGCTCATGGAAAGAGGGAGGGGTGCCATTAGCACGCCAGTTGTAATCCACAGAATCCCGGGCTTTTTTAAATGCAACGGTTAATGTTGCTGGCTTAACCATCCCGCCGCGCTTAGCTGTCCCTTTCGCGTGATGGTGGTGCAATAGCCACGGACTAAGAACGCAATCGCGGCAGGATGACACCACATCATCCAGGGTGAGATTTAATTTATCGCAACGCAGAGCCAGAGGGATGGCAATCCGGGTTCCTGTTTTTTGCTGTTCGACATGAAGATAACCATCCCGGATATCCGAAAATTGCATTTTGCAAATATCTGAAAGGCGCTGGCCTGTCATCAGTGCCAGCAGCATACCGCGCTGTAAAAAGTAACCATCCTTTTCCGCTGCGTTATAAATCATCATCCACTCATCAAAAGTCAGTCGCTGTCTTGATATCCGCACCTGCGGTTTTTTTGCCGATTCTGCAGGGTTAAAGCCTGGCGGGACATCGCCCGTTTGCTGAGCTTCCCGGAAAACATCGATCAGTACTTTCCTGAAAATTTGTCCCATTCTGTTATGTCCTCTGGCCTTGTACTCTTCCAGTACTGATACCACATCTTTTACGGTTATGGCATCTAACGGTCTGGTGCCAAAACGTTCATCAAATACCCTGAGAGGAGCTGCTTTCTGTTTCAGCGTGTTGAGTTTGATCTCGCCGTTTTCATATCTTTCCTGTTGAATTTTTCTGTAATTATTCAGAAAAATGGTAACGGTTGATGAACCGCCGGTATCACTAATAATTTTCTCCTGCAGACTGAGCATTTGTTCCATTTGCTGCCGGGCAAGACGGCTGTTCGCTTCTGCTGCAATAGTTTCTGCCAGTTTCTGGTCAATACTGCCGAGACCGTGATTTTTGCCTGTTATGGGATGCCTGTAACGCCAGTAAACTTTGTTATTTCTTTTGTCAAAATACGGAGATAATCCCGGAACATCGGTTTTATATTTTCGCGGGCGCGCCATCTTCCAGTATCCTCTTCAAAGCAGGGTGATCTGTGGCGATCACCTCCGGCTTGTTTACCATTCCGACAAAGCGAGCTTGCGGATCCACTCGCCAGCGTCTTCCAACTTTTTTGGGGAGAGGAAATATCATTCCGGCTTTAGCGTATTTACTTAACGTACTCGGAGTAGGGACCGGTTCACTGAATTCCTCTTTTGCCCACTCAGTGAGCAGAATAAGTCTTGCCATGGGCGTCGTTCGCTAATCATGGTCGCCGCCACTATAGCTGGTGGGCAACGACCGGGGTTGAACATTAAAAATCAGCCTGACTCGGGATCAGTTTTTGCCAGATAACTGAAACGTATTTTGCCTGGTAACGGGCGTCATCAAGTGCATTATGGCGCTCACCTTCGAATGGAATAGCCGTTCTGGCATCGAAGTCTATGGCTTTCCCCAGCTCAACGATTGTGCGTACATCGCGATCGTTGTAGTAACGCCACGGGCAGGGGATCCCCTGCCGTTCGTATGAACGGCGCAAAATCGTGTTGTCGAAGTTGGCTCCATTTCCCCAAACCTGAACAAAAAATTCACCGGAGTTTTCGTCGATAAATTCCCGCAATTGTAACAGTGCATCATCTAACGGGATTTCATCGGTCATAATGGCAGATTGCGCTTCGCGTGATTGCTTAAACCACCATTTAATGGTGTCCCGATCAATGACTCCGCCAGCAGTTTCCAGATCGATAGTCTTACTAAATTCCGGTCCCATATCTCCGGTTTGCGGATCGAAAAATATTGCACCTATTGAGATGATCGGGGCATCAGGATTTTTTCCCATGGTTTCAAGGTCGATCATTAGATGGTCACACGTCCTGCTGGTGGATGTGATTTCGTGATGACCGTTCACCTTAATTGAGCGATCTGCCGTCTCGCCAGTTTCATTATCGCTATCGTGATGCTGATTGCCGCCAGTGTTCTCCTTGTGTGGATGTTCAGCGCCTTCCATTTCCTCCGGATCATCTTCCTGAACTTCAACCTGATACTCTTCATCGAATGTTTCCTGGTATGTTGCGTCGCCCATCACCGCGCCACAATCAGGGCAGTTGCCGCCGCCGGTCTGACCGCAGGCGGTGCAGACTTTTTCCACTTCCTGTTGCGCCACTGGTTCAGGCTGTTTCGTTTCTGGCTCGTTTTGTAACGCATTTGGGCTGTTTTGTTCCGCTTTTTGGTAGTTCCGTTCCGATTCATGCTGGTTCTGGTTCACAGAATCGCGGGTCTGGAGCCCCTTAACCCATTTCGGATCATTCGGGTCACTAATCCCTTCAACAAATTCACCACGTGATGCAGCAAGCAACTTATCGGCGTCAGGCTGGCTGATATTGGCTGCCTGCATAATTTTGTTTACTTCGTCAGCGGTAACTTTTATCGGCTCTGGTTGTTCTGAATCTTCAGCGGTATCTACATTTTGCGGTAAGCCCGTGTATGTGCCATTTTTTCGGGCAAAATATTCTTCTTTTGTGATTTCAGTGGCGCCAGCAGCCAGTGCCTTATCCAGACCAGAAAGTTTGTTTGCGCGACCGCATTTTTCTCCGTCCTTATCTGCGAAGAGGAAATAGAACGGCCCCTCACGCTCTACAGATGGTTCAGCTTCCGGCGCGGTTTCATTTTTTGGGATATCAGATACCTCAGTTTCCACTGCATCAGTTTGTGTTTCTGATGACTGGAGAACATCAACAGTGCCCAGGTCTGTTTCTTCATTCTCAAACACGCCCTTTGTCGTCAGGTATTCGCAGATATATTTGTTCAGTGCTATGGGATCTTTGTGAATGTCGATCGGACGCTCACGGACAAGGCCAAAAATAGTTTGGCGGTCGTAGCGAAGGGCATCAGGCTGTTTGCGCATTGATGCCGAGATACGCTTCCAGTCTTCGCGGTCGTTGTCGATAACTTCATTTTTTGCCCAGCGATGGATGCTGCCGTCAATGTTTCCGGCATCCACATCACCAGGCCAGAGAGCGTAGGCCAGTTCGTCATCCAGTGTTTTCCATGTCTGCTTGTATTCGCGATGAATGGCAGCAATGACCGGGCTGATTTTTCCTGTTGAATTTTCACTGTGCTGTTGATTGGTTCTGGCGCGGGCGAGATCAATAACAGACGTGTATTTTCCGGTTTCCTTGCGTTCACCTTCGCGACGTTTTTTCCAGATGCGCATCTCTGCCTGAATTTCGGGCCATTTAGCACCAGGAATACATTTATGCTTAACCCACCCAATGGCGTGCAACTTAAGCTCCGGATACATGGCGTTAACTTCTGGCATTTTCATCAACGCTTCAACGATATGTCCGTCGAATGTTGCCATGTCTTCCTGCAACAATTCCTGTGCGCTAATAACCATATCAACGGTGATGTTTTCACATGTGTCGAACTTAACCATGACAGCGTTCTGTACTTCAGGGGCCAGCTTGTCAAAAGTGACGTTCATCGGATCTGATTCAGTCTCAACCGGGACAAAGGAAGCAGACTCCTCATCCCAGCGGTTTTCCTGCATATATTCAGCATCCCAGGAATCGAGGGCAGGGCGGGGTATGCCAGGTTTATCCTCGCAGACAATAAATTTATAAGCGCAGTCCTGAGCAGCCGGATAATGTTCCAGGAATTGCCAGTGAAATTTTGCTCGAGCACGGCGTTCGTCGCCAGCTTCAATGGCTGTGGCTACAGCCACAGCGCCTTCTTCCCTTGTTGCCAGTTCGTCAGGAATAGCGGCGCAAATAAAGACTTTACTCATTTTGTTTTAACCTCATGACAGATTTAAGGATGAACAAATCCCTGCCATTGCTGGCATATAAGAATGAAACCGGATATTTATTACGGAACTGTTTTAAAGACCTGCCGGGATTTCGATATTATACTGGTGAATAACTTTATCGACCGGGTAACAGTTACCGGGAATTTTCTGTTCGGTTGCTGCAGTCATACACTCCTGCATTGTCCTGTGAACACTGACTGCAATATCAACTGGCTCTCCGGAAACAAGAAAAACTGTCAGAACAAGCGCAAATGCTGAATTCATTGTGCACATCCTTTTGGCATCAGACGTAAACGAGCCAGCATTGAAACAATGCATATTTTATTTAATAGCTCCCGTTCTTGTTTTCTCTTGTTAATGGCATCTTCAGTAAATACAGGGTTACTGATAGTGACACCAATTTCAAAACAACCTTCAGACGTATTAACGTTTGGTAATAACGTTTTCATTATCGCGTCCTCAACAATGAATTTTGTGATGCAGTGCCTGGTGCCTCCAGGTGACGTTAACCAGTTAACAATTAACGCCGGGTTAGTTGATGCTCGTTACGCCCGTAAAATACCGCCTTACTGCTTTAACTGTTCCGCGTGCGCATAGCCGCATTCACCGCATCACAAAATTCACTTTAAAAAGGGCGGCAGAGCAGTCACGGAGTAAAACTGATACCGCCAAATGTCACCAGAAAATTGATAACAGAGGGCGTTGTAGCGGGGTTGTCACTTAAGCGTATGGTCAACCTGACAACCCGGTGCATTTTCTGGAGCAATGGAGGAAACCCCAGCCATACTTACCGCCGCGCCATTTCGCGGAGTGCCACAACCGGAAGCGCACGGTCGAACTAAATTTAACGACACCGTACAGAGAGACCAATTTCGCCGTGCGCTTTCGCGTTATGCCCTGACTTTTCAGGGACATATCCTTTCAGTAAGCTGTCAGTGCCGGATGCTCACCCGTGTCCGGCGCACGCACTCCACCTGACCCGTGGAGAACTCCTTAATTACCAACCCTCAGGAGGGTGAAATGGATAAAAAGCAAATTGAGGCCCTGCAATCTATTATTGAAGAACAAGATGAAGCTATCAGGATTCTTTCATATCGCACTGATATGATACTAAATATGCTTTCTGCATTAACGGCTGCGCTTGGTGGTACAAAAACAAACGTATACCGCGAAGTTGTTATTCAACAGATAGATAAATTTGAAAAAACCATACCAGGTATTAATGCTCATCTTGCAGAACAAGAGAAAGACTATGCTCTTATGGCAATTTCTTCAGTAGCTCTCCCGAAAGTTGAGTAGTTTTAATTGTTGTTTTGAAATAATCACTGCTTTCACATTTGAGTGATTTCATGGCAATCCAAATGCGGGCCTCTGTGCCTGCATTTGGTTCCAGTTGCTGTAGACGTTTTGCGTCTTCCAAAAGTAAGGCGATAATGTGTTTCAGCTTCTCATCATTTGCTTGATTCTTGTTTTCAGGCGAATTCTGTCCGCCGAATAGGCGCTTCTCTTCATACAGACCTATAAAGGCACGACGCACGTTACCGGATATAGTATCGATGGTTTCCTTTTCTACGGTACTCAGGTCAAGAGTCGCCAGTTGAGAGCGAACCACATTCGATGCCATTTCCTGGAATGGTACTGGTAAATCTTTAAATTCCATCGTCAACCTCATCAGTCAGTGTTTCTGGTTAACCAGCGACGCGCGCCAGCTTCAGTTTTAAACGTTTTGCTTCTGGTATACGTCATCGCGGTGAACGTACCGTCCTGGTTGGGGAACACGCCACATACCAGAGATTCGCTGTTGCCAAGATCGATAGTATCCATGCTGACCTCATTTCCCCTTAACGCCGGGGTAGCGGAACAAAAACCTGCTGCATAGTTATTAAAGTTGAACCCTGCCGTCATGTTCTTACGCCTCGGGCTGGCTACTTAACCCCTGACCACTGCCTGGTAACTCGAAGTATTGCCCTGCATTCTGTGGGGCGGGGTGGGTTGGTATGAAAAGAAGGATACCCATAGGTATTTAAAAAGTAAATACCCATGGGTAAATTTTTGCGGTGTCTTAACTGGTGACTAGTTGTTTGGTGAGCTATGATGCGTTTTGTGCTTTCTTTTTACGGATTTCTTCGTAGATCATATTGTAATACTGTTTTTTCTCTTCAAGAGTTTTTAATAATTTATCCGCTTCACTTTCTGGCAGTTCGTCTAAGAGATCTAAAAAAATACGTTGTCGTGGCGTTAGAACCCTTGTTTCATAACTGGAGGCTGTGTTCGTTGATGATGAAACGATACCATCCATCCATCCCCGGGGTAACCCAAAGGACTCTTCGATAATCTCCACCATATCATCAGCGATCCGTTTTTTTCCCTTTTTCCCCTCTGGGTACAACATTCTTGATACATAAGAAGGCTCGCGCCCGATCTTTCTGGCCACGTTAACCGCTTTACCATCGCATTTCTCATCACGAATTTTGATGAGTTGCTGTCGTCTAAATTCATATTTGTCCATAGGTAAATAATAGATGCGATTACCGCAAGGTAAACAACCTGTGGGTATTGACTTTTGTTTACCTGTGGGTATTCTTTTGCTGTGTTTACTAAGGAGTAGCTATGGAAGAATTAAGAATATTTCTCAATTCTCTTTCGTCAGATGAACAGCGTATGTTTGCATGCGAGTGTGGTACCAGCATCGGTTATCTAAGAAAGGCATTGAGTAAAGGTCAAGTGTTAGGGGCATCGTTATGTGTCCTTATTGAGCGAGCCAGTAATGGTGAAGTTACACGTCAGCAACTAAGGCCTTTTGATTGGATGAATATTTGGCCCGAGCTGGAAGATACCAAAACGTTAACACAACCACTTTCTAGGAGCTTGATTCATGAAAATCAAGCATGAACACATCCGCATGGCGATGAATGCCTGGGCGCGTCCTGATGGCGAAAAAGTTCCAGCAGCTGGAATAACCCAGGCTTATTTTGAGTTGGGTATGACGTTCCCAGAACTGTATGACGACAGCCATCCGGAAGCCCTGGCTCGCAATACCCAGAAAATTTTCCGCTGGGTAGAGAAAGACACCCCTGATGCTGTTGAAAAAATGCAGGCTCTGTTACCGGCGATCGAAAAGGCGATGCCGCCTTTGCTGGTGGCCCGTATGCGCAGCCACAGTTCTGAATATTACCGTGAGATCGTCGAACGGAGGGATCGGCTGGTGAAGGATGTCGATGATTTTGTTGCGTCAGCGGTTGTTTTGTATGACCAGATGAATCGCGGCGGCCCGGCAGGGAATGCTGTGGTGATGCACTAAAAGCACGGTGTTCGGGGGTTTTATGAGCAGCAAGCTTCATGGTCTTGTCTGGGAAGGGTGCGCCTTCACCGGCATGATCTTATCCAGGGTGGCGGTTATGGCCCGTCTTGCAGACTACAGCAATGACGAGGGCGTGTCATGGCCTGCCATTGAAACTATCCGGCGTCAGATCGGTGCAAGAAGTGAATCCACAGTGAAATCGGCTATTGCAGAACTGGCGAAAGAGGGCTGGCTGACGAAGGAAGAGCGTAAGGTCGGTGGGCGTAATGTAAGCAATATCTATCGGCTTAATGTGGAAAAACTCGAAGCAGCTGCGGCGGCGGCGCGTGAGTCATATAAACCGAAAAGAAAAATTAGCCCGGCAAAAAATGACCCGTTAACAGTTGACCCGTCAAATATTGACCCCTCAACGGTTGACCCGTCAAATTTTGATGGATCAACTGTTGATAAAAAACTGCCGATTAGGGGGGCGATGATTGACCCCGATCCGTCAGTATTAAAACCTGATCCGTCAGATAAAAGATCTTCTTGTCCGGACGCTTCGCAACCGGACCCGCAGACGGCTGAACAGGATTTTTTAACCCGACACCCTGACGCGGTTGTGTTCAGTGCGAAAAAACGCCAGTGGGGAAGTCAGGAAGATTTGGTGTGCGCACAGTGGATCTGGGGACGAATCGTGAGTCTTTACGAGCAGGCGGCCAGCTATGATGGCGAGATCACTAGACCGAAAGAACCCAACTGGACAGCATGGGCCAATGACGTTCGCACAATGCGGATGCTGGATGGCAGAACTCACAGACAAATTTGTGAAATGTTTGGGCGTCTCCAGCGGGATTCGTTCTGGGTAAAAAACATCATGAGTCCGGCAAAACTCCGGGAAAAATGGGATGAACTGGTTATCCGCCTGGGGCGTTCGCCTGCGCAGCGTTGCGTGAATCACATTTCTGAACCGGACACTGAAATACCGCCGGGATTCAGGGGGTGACGTGTCATGAAAAACATTGCGGCAGTTGGGGTTCTTGAACGTATTCGCAGACTTGCACCACAGGGGTCGGTTCCACCGTACCGGACGGTGGAGGAGTGGCGGGAATGGCAACTTGCTGAAGGACGAAAACGCAGCGAGGAGATTAACCGCCAGAATCGCCAGTTGCGGGTGGAAAAAATCCTGAATCGTTCGGGCATCCAGCCTCTGCACAGCAAATGCTCGTTTGCAAATTATCAGGTGCAGAACGACGGGCAAAAATACGCGCTGAGCCAGGCCAAATCCATAGCTGACGAACTGATGACCGGGTGCACGAATTTTGTGTTCAGCGGTAAAACCGGCACCGGGAAAAATCACCTTGCAGCGGCGATGGGCAACCGGCTGATGGTGAAGGGGCGCAGCGTGATTATCGTCACCGTGTCTGACGTCATGAGCGTGTTGCATGACAGCTACGACAACGGCAAATCCGGGGAAAAATTTTTACAGGAGCTTTGCGGGGTTGATTTGCTGGTCCTGGATGAAATAGGCGTTCAGCGGGAGACGAAAAACGAGCAGGTGGTATTGCACCAGATAATTGATCGCCGGACAGCATCACTGTGCAGTGTCGGGATGTTAACAAACCTGAATCATGCCGCAATGAGTACGCTTCTTGGTGAGAGGATTATGGACCGCATGACCATGAACGGTGGTCGATGGGTGACGTTTAACTGGGATAGCTGGCGTCCAAATGTCAGCAATATGAGGGTTGTGAAGTAATTTTGTCCGGAGGAAATTTTAATGGAAACCGTATCTGACGCACTGAAAGCACTGAAAAAAGCCTCTTCACATGTGGTGGCAGCTCGCCTTGGAATCAGTCGTGAAGAGGCTGTCAACGAGCTGTGGGAACTCAAAAGAAAAGGCGTCGTTGATAAAACTGGTCACACCTGGTTTCTGGCTGGCGAAGGTGAATCCCGGGTAACCGAAGAGCGGCCAGTAAAATCTGAAGCACAGGATATGCTGACCGGGGAGGTCGAACAAAAAGTTACCGCAGACATGATGATTGAGTTTATCGGTCAGGATGGGGCTAAAACGTGTGAGGAACTGGCGGGTAAGTTCGGTGTCAGTACTCGCAAGGTTGCTTCCACGCTGGCGGTGGTAACCGCAACGGGGCGGCTGGCACGCGTTAATCAGAACGGTAAATTTCGTTACTGCATGCCGGGCGATAATTTACCAGCAGAGCCGAAAGCCGCGCTGGTAACGGAAAGTGATGGTAAGGCCTTTCCTCAGCCAGCAGGTGCTGCGTTACCAGTCCGGGAAGCCGCAACACAGGAAGAAATTAAAACAGAAACTGTGGCGGACATTGTGCAGCCGTTGCCATCGTTTACCGAAACGCAAGCAGATGAGCTGATTTTTCCGTCCCTTCGCAGGGCAAACCTGGCGCTGCGCAGGGCGAAAAGTGATGTTCAGAAGTGGGAGCGAGTCTGCGCCGCGCTGCGGGAGCTGAACAAGCACCGGGATATTGTTCGACAGATTACTGATTCTTCCCGCCGTGTTGTATCGGAAAAGTGATTGCCGGAGGCGCTTATGGCAAAAGTATTTACACAAGAAGAGCGGGAAAAAATTAAAGGGCAGGTTGTTGAACTTGTACGTCTGAGCGGTCGCGAGACGTTGCGGCAACTGGAAGCCAAGACAGGTGCGACAAGATATCTGATGAGTGTTCTCGCCAGAGAGCTGGTTGCCAGTGGCGATGTATACAACTCTGGTTACGGGTTATTCCCGTCTGAACAGGCGCGTAAGGACTGGCAAAATGCTCGCAAAAAACTCTCAAGGGCAAAGGTGAAGAAACCTGCAGTGGTTGATCCGGACCTTATCTGGTCGTTACCAGACGGCGAAATACGCCGCTACGACAGGCGCCTGAATATAATCTGTCGCGAGTGCCGGAAGAGCGAAGCTATGCAGCGTGTACTGGCATTTTATCAAGGAAATGTTAGGTATTTTAGACGTTACTAGATTAAAGAGCATTAGTTCAGATGTGAATTGACATTTTCATGGCGCAGGGTAGAGCCAGCGTGGTTGTCCGCTTTGCGTCAAAACCAGATATTACCAGATTTAGACATATATTCCCGATAGCCCTGCTCTGATGCTACACTCTGTGCTATTTTCATGACCCCAATAAAAATATTTATGACTATTGCTGATTTCAAACGGCCTAAATTGGAGCTCCCAAACGGGGCAAACAAACTACTACTGCACTCTTGCTGTGCTCCATGTTCCGGTGAAGTGATGGAGGCGCTTCAGGCCTCGGGAATCGACTACACCATCTTTTTCTACAACCCGAACATTCATCCTCAGAAAGAGTATTTAATTCGTAAGGATGAAAATATTCGCTTTGCTGAACAACACGGCGTGCCGTTTATCGATGCTGATTACGACACCGACAACTGGTTTGAACGTGCCAAAGGAATGGAATGGGAGCCTGAGAGGGGGATCCGTTGTACCATGTGTTTTGACATGCGTTTTGAGCGGACAGCGTTGTACGCTGCTGAAAATGGTTTCAGTGTGATCAGCAGTTCACTGGGCATTTCACGCTGGAAAAATATGCAGCAGGTTAACGAGTGTGGGCGGCGAGCTGTTGCGCATTATCCGGGTATGGTGTACTGGGATTATAACTGGCGCAAGCAGGGCGGCTCGTCCCGTATGATTGAAATCAGCAAGCGCGAAAAATTCTATCAGCAGGAATATTGTGGCTGTGTGTATTCTCTGCGCGATACCAATCTACACCGCAAATCTCAGGGACGCCCTCTTATCAAAATTGGCCAACTCCACTACGGAAAAGAAGAGAAGGAGTGATTTTATGGATCACCTTTCTGATTGATTTCATATTGGCGAGGTGACGTGAGTTAAGTAGAATGGCTGCGGGTGCTTGAGGCTATCTGTCTCAGGCATGAACACTGAAAGGCAGATAGAGAAAAGCCCCAGTTAACATTTCGCGTCCTGCAAGACGCTTAACATTAATCTGAGGCCCAATCTATGTCTCACAAATGTAGGTTAGCCTCTTACGTGCCGAAAGGCAAGGGGAAGCAGGCTATGAAGCAGCAAAAGGCGATGTTAATCGCCCTGATCGTCATCTGTTTAACCGTCATAGTGACGGCACTGGTAACGAGGAAAGACCTCTGCGAGGTACGACTCCGAACCGGCCAGACGGAGGTCGCTGTCTTCACAGCTTACGAACCTGAGGAGTAAGAGACCTGGCGGGGGAGAAATCCCTCGCCACCTCTGATGTGTCAGGCATCCTCAACGCACCCGCACTTAACCCGGTTCGGCGGGTTTTGTTTTTTTCTGGCATTCTGGTTTACAATTCGCACGTCAGCCTGAACACCTGACACCTGCTGCGCCAGCAGAGAAAACAGATGGCGCACAAAACCAAATTTCACAATTCTGATACCGACCTTGCCATCCGGCATGGGCGGCGTTCACACGCATTTAAAACCGACTGGTACCAACACCCACCATGTACTGAAGAACAGGCCGAATGGCTAATTCATAACTACCGCAGACGCGGATACGAGATTAAGAAAGCCCTCAGCCTCGATTATCGTCACTGGATAATCTCCGTCAGGCTTCCTTACTCTGAACGCCCACCGCGTCCGTCCCGCACATTCCAGCAACGCATCTGGAGGTAACGTGCGGGTATTACTTCGACCTGTTCTGGTACCGGAACTCGGGCTGGTGATCGTTAAGCCGGGCCGTGAATCCATGCCGGTATTCCACAATACCCGGGTACTGGTGGAGCCGGAACCGAAAAGCATGCGTAATCTGCCGTCCGGGGTCGTTCCTGCCGTTCGCCAGCCGCTGGCGGAGGATAAATCATTACTGCCATTTTTCAGCGACGAACGAGTGATTCGTGCTGCTGGTGGCGCTGGCGCATTGTCTGACTGGTTACTGCGCCATGTTAAATCCTGCCAGTGGCCACACGGCGATTATCACCACAGTGAAACCGTCATTCACCGTTATGGTACCGGCGCAATGGTGTTGTGCTGGCACTGCGACAACCAGCTGCGCGACCAGACCTCCGAATCACTCGGGCAACTTGCTCACCAAAACCTGTTTGCATGGATGATTGACGTCATACGCCATGCAATGAATGGCTCGCAGGAACGGGAATTATCGCTGGCTGAATTATCCTGGTGGGCGGTCCGCAATCAGGTGGCGGACGCGCTACCGGAAGCGGTATTACGTCGTTCGCTGGGGTTGCGTGCGGAAAAAATCCGCTCAATGTACCGTGAAAGCGACATCGTACCGGGAGAGCAGACCGCCACCAGCATACTGAAGCAGCGCACAAAAAATCTTGCGCCGCTGCCTCACGCCCACCAGCAAAACCCGCCACAGGAAAAGACGGTGGTCAGCATTGCCGTTGATCCGGAGTCACCGGCTCAGTATCTCCAGCGCCAGAAATCACAACGGGAAGAGATGCCTGTATACACGCGTTGGGTAAAAACGCAGAAATGCATGACGTGTGGCAATCAGGCAGATGATCCGCATCACATCATTGGTCATGGACTGGGAGGGATGGGAACAAAGGCTGATGATTTGTTTGTTATTCCGCTGTGCCGTAAATGCCATAGCGAACTACACGCCGGGGTAAAAGATTTTGAAGAAAAACACGGCAGCCAGCTGTTGTTGCTGATTCGTTTTTTAATGCACGCGAGAAATTCGGGTGTTTTGAAGTGGAAAGCATAAATGACTGAACGCATAGAATTTGTTTTGCCTTACCCGCCAACGGTGAACACTTACTGGCGTCGTCGTGGCAGCACATATTTTGTATCAAAAGCCGGGGAGCGTTATCGCCGGGCAGTGGCGCTTATTGTTCGCCAGCAGCGGCTGAAATTAAGCCTGTCCGGAAGGTTGGCAATAAAAATTATTGCAGAACCACCGGATAAGCGCCGCCGTGACCTGGACAATATTCTGAAAGCGCCGCTGGATGCGCTGACGCATGCGGGGTTGCTAATGGACGATGAGCAGTTTGATGAAATCAATATCGTTCGTGCTCAGCCAGTATCTGGTGGACGTCTGGGGGTGAAGATTTACCCCATAATGCTTGAAGGGCAGGTCAAAAAATGAAACTGGAAGATTTACCGAAATACTACTCCCCAAAATCCCCCGGCCTGACTGATGCATCGGCCTCAACGTCGAAAGATGCGCTGAGTATCACTGATGTGATGGCCGCGCAGGGCATGACACAGAATCGGGCTGAGATGGGGTTTTCTGCGTTCCTTGGGAAAATGGGCATTAGTATGAATGACAGAGAGCGGGCAACAGAATTGCTGACAGAATATGCACTCAGTCGGTGTGATCGCGTGGCGGCGTTAAGAAAACTCCCGGCAGAAATAAAACCGGTAGTGATGCGCATTATGGCTTCGTACGCTTTTGAGGATTATGCCCGCAGCGCAGCGAGTAAAAAGCAGTGCCCTTGTTGCTATGGGGAAAAATTTATTGAAAGCGTAGTTTTTACAAACAAGGTCCAGTATCCGGATGGTAAGCCGCCGGTATGGGCAAAGTGTACGAAAGGTGTGTATCCGTCTTACTGGGAAGAATGGAAAAAAAATCGGGAGGTGGTGAAAGTGTCTTGTCCTGAATGTAAAGGGAAGGGGGAGATTTCCACTGCCTGTAAAGACTGTCGTGGGCGTGGTGTTGCCATTCATCGTGAAGAGTCGGTAAAACGTGGTATGCCTGTTATCAGAGACTGCCAGCGTTGTGGTGGTCGTGGCTGTGAAAGACTACCATCAACGGAGGCATTTAATGCCATACGCAAAGTGACGAGTGCTATCACGCTTGATACGTGGAAAAAATCAGTGAAACGCTTTTACGATACGTTGGTGGTTCGGTTTGACATTGAAGAGGCATGGGCGGAGCGGCAGTTAAAGAGGGTAACGCGATAGTGTTGTTGATTTTTCCCGAATCTGTGGTAAATTTGCTCTAACGATGGGCGTTTTATGCCTGACGTTAGAAGATTTTTTACACCCCGCCGCCTGGCGGGTTTTTTATGACTGAAATCGCGTCAGTACAGTAAACGCGCTGGTGGTTGCGAATACGGGTCTTTCAGCTTGCTGGCTTTTTCGACAAGAGTTATTGGTGTGTCACGTTAACCGGAAAAGGAAAAGACATGCTAAAACAGCAGGATATGACCGAAACCGCCAGAGTGGTGTTTAATGAATTAAGCGTCACCGAACCGGCGACCGTCGGGGAGATTGCGCAGAATACTTACCTTTCACGTGAACGCTGCCAGTTAATACTGACTCAGCTTGTTATGGCGGGTCTGGCAGATTATCAGTTCGGTTGTTACAGACGCCTTCAGCCCTGAAGGCTTTTTTATTTGTGGTAATGGGCGGCTGGTGGGTGTTAGCGGCACCTGCCAGCCATCTGCTCATGCGTTGGGGTCACAAGCAAACCTCAGGCCCATCTGCTTTGCGCAAAAGCAGAATGAGCCTATCAGAGACAGGCTTAATGATCCATGCTTAACACTGTAAAAATATCCAGTTGTGAGTTAATCAACGCCGACTGCCTGGAATTTATCCGGTCGTTACCCGAAAATTCTGTTGACCTGATAGTCACGGACCCGCCGTACTTTAAAGTGAAGCCCGAGGGCTGGGATAACCAGTGGAAGGGCGACGATGATTACCTGAAGTGGCTGGACCAGTGTCTGGCGCAGTTCTGGCGGGTGCTGAAACCTGCCGGAAGTCTTTACCTGTTCTGTGGTCATCGCCTGGCATCTGATATCGAAATCATGATGCGTGAACGCTTCAGTGTGCTGAACCATATTATCTGGGCGAAGCCGTCCGGACGCTGGAACGGATGCAACAAGGAAAGCCTGCGGGCGTATTTCCCCGCCACAGAGCGCATTCTGTTCGCGGAACATTATCAGGGGCCGTATCGTCCGAAAGATGCCGGGTATGCGGCGAAGGGCAGTGCACTGAAACAGCATGTGATGGCCCCGCTGATTTCTTACTTTCGTGATGCGCGCGCGGCCCTGGGGATAACGGCAAAACAGATTGCAGATGCCACAGGAAAGAAAAACATGGTGTCGCACTGGTTCAGTGCCAGTCAGTGGCAGCTACCGAACGAAAGCGATTATCTGAAATTACAGTCGCTGTTTGCCCGGGTGGCAGAAGAGAAACATCAGCGGGGAGAACTGGAAAAGCCCCACCACCAGCTGGTGGATACGTATACGTCACTGAACCGGCAGTATGTGGAGCTGCAGAGTGAATATAAGCATCTGCGGCGGTATTTTGGTGTGACGGCGCAGGTGCCGTACACGGATGTGTGGACACATAAACCGGTGCAGTTCTATCCCGGGAAACATCCGTGCGAAAAACCGGCAGAAATGCTGCAGCAGATAATCAGCGCAAGCAGTCGTCCGGGTGACCTGGTTGCAGATTTTTTTATGGGCTCAGGTTCAACGGTAAAAGCTGCACTGGCGCTCGGGCGTCGTGCGATTGGCGTTGAACTGGAGACCGGACGTTTTGAGCAGACAGTCAGGGAAGTTCAGGATTTAATCGTTTGAAACGGATGAGATTGCAGAATTAATTACGCACCATTATTATTCTGCTCCCGGCCCTTTAGCTCAGTGGTGAGAGCGAGCGACTCATAATCGCCAGGTCGCTGGTTCAAATCCAGCAAGGGCCACCATCACATACCGCCATTAGCTCATCAGGAAAGAGCGCCAGCCTTCGAAGCTGGTTGCGCGGAGTTCGGGTCCCCGAAGGCGGTCCATTATCTGTATCCTGCGTTGTTAGCTCAGCCGGACAGAGCAATTGCCTTCTAAGCAATCGGTCACTGGTTCGAATCCAGTACAACGCGCCACACTTATTTTCCCTGGCTCGCTTTTGCGGGCTTTTTTTTAAATGTCTCACAATTCAGGCGGTTGACTGTTGTCTGGTTTGCGGGGAGTTTGTTAAAAGAAACTGGCATGGTGAATCCCCCTGTGCGGAGGGGCAATCAGCGAGTAGGTATATGGGATAATCGCGGATTCAGGTGCTGGTACTGAATTCACCGGGAGGCACCCGGCACCATGCAATGGCACATAGCGCCACTCTCCAGCCCCTCTCCGGAGGGGCTTTTCTGTGCCGGATACATCACAGTTTCTGGAACCTTAGGTACTACAGTATCAGTCAGGGTGCTATATTTTCAGATGTGATGAAAGCCTGTCAGCAGGCAGGGCGTATCGGAAATGACCCAGTAGAGAAAACGTTGACTCAGATACCGGTGCTGAGTTACCGGGAAACCGGCATCACATGACCGCTATCCTTCCAGGCCCATCCGCTCCGGTGGGCCTTTTTACTGCAGAAAACAGGTTCCCCGTTAAATGCTATGTTGCTCACAATTCAGTAAGTTGACAGTTGCCTGTCAGACTGGGCATTTGTTAAAAAAATTTCGCATGGTGAATCCCCCTGAGCGGAGGGGCGACTGGTGACGGTATAATCTCTGATTATCAAAACGAGAATGACGCGGGTTTAGTGGCACCGGGCTGAACTCACCGGGAGGCACCCGGCACCATGTGCATGATGATACAGATACGCGGCTTTAGCCCCTCTCCGGAGGGGCTTTCTTATGGACAAAAAAAGCCCGCGCTGGGAGACGCGGGCGGCAAGGAATAAACAATAAAACGTGAAGTAATATTTCAGCTGGCGAATAATACCCCATAGTAATCACTCTGCGCAACTGCGCGGTCTTTTTCGAATTGCGGGCTGTAGTCTCCCTTCTGCCATTGTCCTGTAACTTCCGGACTTCAGCCTGCTCCTTATCTGACTCACAACATTATCCCGCCCGGGAGGATTCATGGCATTTAAACACTATGACGTGGTCAGGGCGGCATCGCCGTCAGACCTTGCGAAACGACTGACACAAAAACTGAAGGAGGGCTGGCAGCCGTTTGGTAGTCCGGTGGCCATAACCCCTTATACCCTGATGCAGGCGATTGCAGCAGAAGGTGATGTGGTCGTCAGTGGTGCAACTGAGCCGGAGTGGTACTACGTCATCGTACTGGCCGGGCAATCCAATGCCATGGCTTACGGTGAAGGGCTTCCGCTTCCGGATTCATACGATGCGCCCCATCCGCGCATTAAGCAACTGGCCCGTCGTAACACAGTGACTCCCGGTGGTGAAGTATGCGTATTTAACGACATCATTCCTGCTGACCATTGTCTGCATGATGTTCAGGATATGAGTACGATTAACCATCCCCGGGCTGACCTGAGCAAAGGGCAGTACGGCTGTGTCGGACAGGGCTTACATATTGCCAAAAAACTGCTTCCGTATATCCCTAATAATGCGGGGATCCTGCTGGTACCATGCTGTCGTGGTGGTTCGGCATTCACCCAGGGCACGGAGGGGACATTCAGCGAGTCCACGGGAGCCAGTCAGGATTCGGCTCGCTGGGGAGTGGGTAAGCCGTTATATCAGGATCTGCTTTTCCGCACGAAGGCAGCATTGCAGAAAAACCCGAAAAACGTTTTGCTGGCGATATGCTGGATGCAGGGGGAATTCGATATGACGAATGCCAGTTACGCCCAGCAGCCAGCAGCATTTCTTGCAATGGTACAGCAGTTCCGTGCTGACCTTGCCGGGCTGGCGGCGCAGTGTCACGGTGGAAGTCCGGCATCAGTCCCCTGGATTTGTGGCGACACGACATACGCGTGGAAACAAGAACACGGTACGCAATATGAAGTGGTATATGGTGCATATAAAGGTAAAGAATCCCAGCAGATTTATTTTGTTCCCTTTATGACCGATGGTAGCGGAGTTAATACACCGACAAACAACCCGTCAGAAGATCCTGCTATTGCCGGGTCTGGTTATTACGGTTCGGCATCCCGAACGAACAAAAACTGGGTATCATCAAATCGCCCGACGCATTTCAGCTCATGGGCGCGTCGTGGCATTATTCCCGATCGTATGGCAACTGCTATTCTGAACGTAGCCGGTCGCACCTTAGCCTTCATTAGTGGTAAGGCACCGGAAATCAAACCCTCGCCCGGCGGCGACACGCCATCGGGGCCGTCTGAAGATGCATCCGTACGCACAATCTCCCTGTTGCCGACAGCCGGAGATGCTGCTGCGCAGGGCTGGAGCATTAAGGACGGCGGAATTCAGTTGTCGGGTGGTGTATTTAAGATCGCCAAGCAGAGCAATAAAGCCTGGTCCCTGACGCGCCCGGTGGATGACGCAGTCTCCCTGCTGACACGGGGTGGCAGACTGAGCTGTAAGTTTCGACTGTCAGGCGCACTGACCAACAACCAGTTCGGTCTGGGAATTTATCTGTATACCGATGTAGCGTTACCTGACGTCGTGGCGATGACCGGGACTGGTAACCCGTTCCTGATGTCGTTCTTCACCCAAACCACAGACGGCAAACTGAATCTGATGCATCACAAGAAAGCAGGAAACACAAAGTTGGGCGAGTTCGGGAATTACAGTAACGACTGGCAGACGCTGGAGCTGGTGTTCACCGCCGGCAGTGCCACGGTTACTCCGAAACTGAATGGAGTGGCTGGCCCGGCATTCCAGGCCATAAAAGACAGTCTGGCAGTGGGACTAAATGCACTGACGCTGACGGATATTACCAAAAATGCAACGTATGGCGTTGAGATAGAAAGTCTGGTGCTGGAGATAAATGCACCGGCATCATCATAAAAAGTGAGCCAGTCAAATGGAAGGTATCGTTAAACTCACCGGTAGTGTCAGTGGATCGTCTGAGACGCTTGCATGAGTTATCAGAGCCATCAGTAGTTAACTGGTGGCTTTTTTATTGTTGTCAGCTTCCGGATAACGGGAGACGGGGTATGTACCAGATGGAAAAAATCACAACAGGTGTGTCATACACCACGTCAGCGGTGGGAACGGGCTACTGGTTCCTGCAGTTGCTGGACAGGGTTTCCCCGTCTCAGTGGGCGGCAATAGGCGTGCTGGGGAGTCTGCTGTTTGGGCTGCTGACATATCTGACTAACCTGTATTTCAAAATCAGAGAGGACCGTCGTAAGGCTGCACGGGGAGAGTAATTCAATGACTCAAAACTATGAACTGATTGTGAAAGGGATCCGCAATTTTGAGAATAAAGTTACGGTAACTTTAGCGTTACGGGACAAAAAACGCTTTGACGGTGAAATTTTTGACCTGGACATCTCGCTGGACCGTGTTGAAGGTGCCGCGCTGGAGTTTTATGAGGCAGCAGCCAGAAGGAGCATCAGACAGGTCTTCCTGGATGTTGCTGCCGGGTTATGTGAAGGGGATGAGCAGTCGCCGGAAAAGCGCCCCGTAATTTTAGAGGCGCAGGATGTGTTGATAACCTACAGAGGAAAACTACCGGGAATAATTACGGGTTCTCTGAAGAGTCCGCCGAAATGGTAATTTTACCAGCATATTTTTCATCCAGTAATACAGCAAGCCGCCTGAAAGAGTCTTGTTGTTCCTGAGACCATTTGGGATTGCATGATTCAAACTGGATTGATGCCAGCGTTGATTGCATCTGTTCCCTTGGAATTGAGAATGCCAGATATGAGAAGGCGACGGTAAGGGTATTCACGTCTTCCCGAAGCCTGGAAATGCTGTCGAGCAACTCCTGTAGAGAAATGGTGTTATTGTCCATAAATAATCCTCATGATTGTATTGACCTGTTAGCAGCCTGAGGCAACAGGCTGGAACTGATAAACATATCCAGGGCTCAGAAACCGATAAATCCTGATAAATATCCATGAACACCAAAATCAGATACGGCCTGTCGGCTGCCGTTCTGGCGCTGATTGCCGCTGGTGCGCCTGCGCCTGACATTCTCGACCAGTTTCTGGATGAAAAGGAAGGTAACCACACCACGGCATACCGTGATGGCGCGGGTATCTGGACCATCTGCCGCGGTGCCATCCTGGTGGATGGCAAACCTGTCGTTCCGGGCATGAAGTTGTCGAAGGAAAAATGCGACCGGGTTAACGCCATTGAGCGTGATAAGGCGCTGGCATGGGTGGAGAAAAACATCAAAGTGCCATTGAGCGAACCCCAGAAAGCGGGGATCGCGTCATTCTGTCCGTACAACATTGGTCCCGGTAAGTGTTTCCCGTCGACGTTTTATAAACGAATTAATGCAGGTGATCGCAGGGGAGCGTGTGAGGCGATTCGCTGGTGGATTAAGGACGGTGGCAGAGACTGCCGTATCCGCTCAAATAACTGTTATGGTCAGGTATCCCGTCGTGACCAGGAGAGCGCGCTGGCGTGCTGGGGAATCGACAGATAAGCAGAATATTTTGCTGAAAAATAAGGCATGGCCACGCGGGCGGATAACATGAAATCCTGCGAACTGGCGAAACGTAAGTGAATAAAAGTAAAAACCCCGTTTGTTGGCACCAAGCGGGGTTTTGTGTTTCCTGACTCCGGAAAAGTCAAAGGAGAAAGTGTGTTTGATTTTAGCAAACTGATTCGGGAGATTCGAGTGATGGCTGAAAAATTATCCACCTGGAAGTTCATTCTTATCTGGCTGGTGTTTGTGATTATGGCCTCCGGTTATTTCATCGGTCAGATACGCTGGTGGTGAAATGAACCGCGTACTGTGCGTGGTCATCATTGCCCTGCTGGTGGCCTGTGGTGCGCTTAGTCTGGGGCTGAATCATTACCGTGATAACGCCATTACCTACAAAGCCCAGCGCGACAAAAATGTCAGAGAACTGAAGCTGGCGAACGCGGCAATTACTGACATGCAGATGCGTCAGCGTGATGTTGCTGCGCTCGATGCAAAATACACGAAGGAGTTAGCTGATGCGAAAGCTGAAAATGAAACTCTTCGCGCTGACGTTGCCGCTGGTCGTAAGCGCCTGCGTATCAACGCCACCTGTCCAGGTCCCGTGCGTGAAGCCACCGGCACCGCCCGCGTGGATAATGCAACCGGCCCCCAACTGGCAGACACCGTTACACGGGATTATTTCACCCTCAGAGAGCGGCTGATGACGATGCAGAAGCAACTGGAAGGGGCGCAGGAATATATCCGTACTCAGTGCCTGAAATAAGTTTTGTTGATGCGCCGTATCGTCGCTGTATTCCCTCATTAACAGAGACCGCAGCCCGACAGGGAGACTCCTCTGCGCGAGTATGCGGGGATAATCAAAAACGATACACACCGGGGTTTACCGCGTTAACGGAGCGCGGCGTTGTCCCCTCATAGTCGCCTGTCCGGTGCGATGGTGGAAGAAACCGGATGTTTATCACTATTAATTGATGACACAGAAATGGATTCATTGAATTTCAGCACGTTTTTGTATTCGTGTTATTGAACATCTGTTTATTTTACTTTTAACATATTGATAATAAAAAGAGCTGTAAATCTTTAGATGAGTCGATTTTGTCCGGGGAAGTTCAAATGGATTTTATGCTGACGGTTTCTGGTGTGGTTATCCTGTCCATTGCTTATACTGCAGATAAATATGGCTGCCATTTGTTATCACGTATTGGCGCTTATTGTTCGTTGATGCTGATTTTCTCGTCGCTTTTTTTTGAGTAAGTTATATTAATTATAACAAATAATTTTCTGTGTTATTTTTTCAGGCTATCCCGTCAGAGGGGAAGCCTGTACTGCCGGGGAGCGAATGGAAAACTGATGTGTCCGGTAACTGCGTGTTCTGTGAACACCATGTTACTTAATTATGTAATTCATACCCGAACTCTCTGTTGACAGCCTTCTTCTGCAGGCTTCAATAACCCACGCTGAAAAGTTTCCTGAACCTTTCAGATCAAGAGCGATGTTAATTTGTTCAATCATCTGGTTTGGAAATCGGATGTTGCGGGTTGTTGTTCTGCGGGTTCTGTTCTTTGATGACATAATGTTTCCCCATATTCAGTGTTGCTGATTTGTATTATCTGAAGTTGCTTTTACGTTAATTTGATGCAGATCAATTAATACGATACCTGCGTCATAATTGATTATTTCTCGTGGTTTGATGGCGTACACACATGTTGTGATAAACCTTATATAGATGATAATCATTATCATTTTCGTGGGTCCTTTCCGGCGATCCGACCGGTTACGGGGCGGCGACCTCGCGGTTTTTCACTATTTATGAAAATTTTTCAGGGAAAATCGTGTCGGTACTTCTCGAATATAACTTTTTGTTTTTTTTAATATTGCATCCGTAAAGGTCCGACATGAAAGTGTCCGAAAATGCCTTTTTCTGGCGTTTTCACGTCGGGCCTTGTATTTGATAATGGGTTGTTTTCATGAAGGTTAATAAAAAGAGGCTTGCCGAAATTTTCAACGTGGACCCGCGGACGATTGAACGCTGGCAGTCTCAGGGACTCCCTTGCGCCTCCAAAGGTAGTAAGGGCATTGAATCTGTATTTGATACTGCCATGGCAATTCAGTGGTATGCGCAGAGGGAAACTGATATCGAAAACGAAAAGCTCCGCAAAGAACTGGACGATTTGCGTGCGGCAGCGGAGTCAGATTTACAACCCGGCACCATTGACTATGAACGCTACCGGCTCACAAAAGCGCAGGCAGATGCGCAGGAACTGAAAAATGCCCGTGAAGACGGAGTAGTGCTGGAAACTGAACTGTTTACCTTCATTCTGCAACGTGTGGCACAGGAGATTTCGGGGATACTTGTGCGTGTGCCGTTGACATTACAGCGTAAATATCCGGACATTTCACCATCACACCTTGATGTGGTGAAAACTGAAATCGCGAAAGCCTCCAATGTTTCAGCTAAGGCCGGTGAAAACGTGGGCGGGTGGATCGATGATTTCAGACGCGCAGAAGGCAGCTAATGCAGCCGGTGCGATAGCTACAGGGCTTTTATCTCTCATTATTCCTGTTCCACTGACGACAGTTCAGTGGGCCAATAAACATTATTACCTTCCTAAAGAGTCGTCTTATACCCCGGGGCGGTGGGAAACACTGCCGTTTCAGGTTGGCATCATGAACTGTATGGGCAACGATCTGATTCGCACGGTTAACCTGATTAAATCTGCCCGTGTTGGTTATACAAAGATGTTGCTGGGAGTGGAGGCTTATTTTATTGAGCATAAATCACGCAACAGCCTTCTTTTTCAGCCCACGGACTCAGCTGCTGAAGATTTTATGAAATCTCATGTTGAGCCAACGATAAGGGATGTTCCTGCATTGCTGGAGCTGGCTCCATGGTTCGGAAGAAAACACCGCGATAATACGCTCACCCTGAAGCGTTTTTCCTCCGGTGTGGGGTTCTGGTGTCTGGGTGGTGCGGCAGCAAAAAACTACCGTGAAAAATCCGTGGATGTGGTCTGTTATGACGAGCTTTCCTCGTTCGAACCGGATGTTGAAAAAGAGGGTTCGCCAACCCTGCTGGGGGATAAACGTATTGAGGGCTCTGTATGGCCAAAATCCATTCGCGGCTCGACGCCTAAAATCAAAGGCTCCTGCCAGATCGAAAAAGCCGCTAACGAGTCGGCACACTTCATGCGTTTTTATGTGCCCTGTCCGCACTGTGGGGAGGAGCAGTATCTGAAATTTGGCGATGATGCCTCGCCTTTCGGTCTTAAGTGGGAGAAGAATAAGCCAGAAAGTGTTTTCTACCTTTGTGAGCATCATGGCTGTGTGATCCATCAGTCTGAGCTTGACCAGAGTAACGGGCGGTGGATCTGTGAAAACACGGGCATGTGGACCCGTGACGGCCTGATGTTTTTCAGCGCCCGGGGTGATGAAATTCCGCCGCCGCGCTCCATCACTTTCCATATCTGGACGGCGTACAGTCCGTTCACCACCTGGGTACAGATTGTCTATGACTGGCTGGATGCACTGAAAGATCCCAACGGCCTGAAAACCTTTGTGAACACCACGCTGGGCGAGACCTGGGAAGAGGCTGTGGGCGAAAAACTCGATCACCAGGTACTGATGGATAAGGTTGTGCGTTACACGGCGGCGGTGCCTGCCCGGGTGGTTTATCTGACGGCGGGCATTGACTCGCAGCGAAACCGTTTTGAGATGTATGTCTGGGGATGGGCTCCGGGAGAGGAAGCCTTTCTGGTGGATAAAATCATCATTATGGGGCGTCCCGATGAGGAAGAGACGCTGTTACGTGTGGATGCGGCGATCAACAAAAAATACCGCCATGCAGACGGAACCGAAATGACTATTTCCCGTGTCTGCTGGGACATCGGGGGGATCGATGGCGAAATCGTTTATCAGAGGTCAAAAAAACACGGTGTTTTCCGGGTGCTGCCGGTAAAAGGCGCATCTGTCTATGGCAAGCCGGTGATCACCATGCCAAAAACCCGCAATCAGCGGGGCGTGTATCTGTGTGAAGTGGGGACGGACACCGCAAAAGAAATTCTCTATGCCCGTATGAAAGCCGATCCCACGCCTGTGGATGAAGCCACGTCGTATGCCATCCGTTTTCCTGATGATCCGGAGATTTTTTCGCAGACAGAGGCGCAGCAACTGGTCGCGGAAGAGCTTGTGGAGAAGTGGGAAAAAGGAAAGATGCGTCTGCTGTGGGATAACAAAAAGCGGCGTAACGAAGCGCTGGACTGCCTGGTGTATGCCTACGCGGCATTACGTGTGTCCGTGCAACGCTGGCAGCTTGATCTGGCTGTACTGGCAAAATCCCGGGAAGAAGAGACGACCCGGCCAACCCTTAAAGAACTGGCAGCGAAGCTGTCCGGAGGAGTGAATGGTTACAGTCGCTGAACTGCAGGCGCTGCGTCAGGCGCGCCTTGATTTATTAACCGGTAAACGGGTGGTGTCTGTCCAGAAAGATGGTCGCAGAATTGAATATACGGCGGCTTCTCTGGATGAGCTTAACCGGGCGATCAATAATGCGGAGTCGGTACTGGGGACAACCCGGCGTCGCCGTCGTCCGCTGGGAGTGAGGTTATGAAACGAACGCCTGTCCTGATTGATGTGAACGGCGTTCCGCTTCGTGAGAGTCTCAGCTACAACGGGGGCGGTGCAGGATTTGGCGGGCAAATGGCTGAGTGGTTGCCACCGGCGCAGAGTGCCGATGCGGCCCTGCTACCCGCGTTGCGTCTGGGGAATGCCCGGGCAGATGATCTGGTGCGCAATAACGGAATAGCGGCTAATGCGGTGGCTCTGCATAAGGATCACATTGTCGGGCATATGTTTCTGATCAGCTACCGTCCGAACTGGCGCTGGCTGGGGATGCGGGAGACCGCAGCAAAAAGCTTTGTCGATGAGGTGGAGGCGGCCTGGTCGGAATACGCCGAAGGGATGTTTGGCGAGATCGACGTGGAAGGAAAACGCACGTTCACGGAATTTATCCGTGAAGGTGTGGGCGTTCATGCGTTTAACGGCGAAATCTTTGTGCAGCCGGTCTGGGATACGGAAACCACGCAGTTATTCCGTACGCGTTTTAAAGCCGTGAGTCCGAAACGGGTGGACACGCCTGGACACGGTATGGGGAACCGTTTTCTGCGGGCCGGTGTGGAGGTCGATCGATATGGCCGTGCCGTCGCGTACCATATTTGTGAGGATGATTTTCCGTTCTCTGGTAGTGGACGATGGGAACGGATCCCGCGTGAACTTCCCACCGGGCGTCCGGCCATGCTGCATATTTTCGAGCTGGTGGAGGACGGGCAGACCCGTGGGGCTAATCAGTTTTACAGCGTCATGGAACGGCTGAAGATGCTCGATTCCCTGCAGGCAACACAGCTTCAGTCGGCCATAGTGAAGGCGATGTATGCAGCGACGATTGAAAGTGAACTTGATACCGAAAAGGCCTTTGAATATATCGCCGGCGCGCCACAGGAGCAGAAGGATAATCCGCTTATTAATATTCTGGAGAAGTTCTCCAGCTGGTATGACACGAATAACGTGACACTGGGCGGTGTCAAAATTCCGCACCTTTTCCCTGGTGATGATCTGAAACTACAGACTGCGCAGGATTCAGACAATGGATTTTCTGCGCTTGAACAGGCGCTGCTGCGGTATATCGCCGCCGGTCTTGGCGTTTCCTACGAACAGTTGTCCCGTGATTACTCGAAGGTCAGTTACTCAAGTGCCCGCGCCTCCGCCAATGAGTCGTGGCGCTATTTTATGGGGCGGCGAAAATTTATTGCGGCCCGGCTGGCCACGCAGATGTTTTCCTGCTGGCTGGAAGAGGCACTTCTTCGGGGGATTATTCGTCCGCCACGGGCACGTTTTGATTTTTATCAGGCGCGATCAGCCTGGTCACGGGCAGAGTGGATTGGTGCCGGAAGAATGGCCATTGACGGGCTCAAGGAAGTCCAGGAATCAGTGATGCGCATTGAGGCCGGACTGAGCACGTATGAGAAAGAGCTGGCGCTGATGGGCGAGGATTATCAGGACATTTTCCGCCAGCAGGTCAGGGAATCTGCTGAGCGGCAAAAAGCCGGACTCTCACGTCCGGTGTGGATAGCGCAGGCGTATCAGCAGCAGATAGCGGAGAGTCGCAGGCCGGAAGAGGAGACAACACCACGTGAGACGTAATCTTTCACACATTATTGCCGCAGCATTCAATGAACCGCTGCTTCTGGAGCCCGCCTATGCGCGGGTTTTCTTTTGCGCGCTCGGGCGCGAGATGGGAGCAGCAAGTCTTTCGGTACCACAACAGCAGGTACAGTTTGATGCTCCCGGAATGCTGGCTGAAACGGATGAGTACATGGCCGGAGGTAAACGACCGGCCCGTGTTTACAGGGTGGTGAACGGTATTGCTGTACTGCCGGTGACCGGCACGCTGGTGCACCGGCTGGGTGGTATGCGGCCATTTTCCGGAATGACAGGCTATGACGGTATTGTCGCCTGTCTTCAGCAGGCAATGGCGGATAGCCAGGTGCGGGGCGTACTGCTGGACATTGACAGTCCGGGAGGGCAGGCCGCCGGCGCGTTTGACTGCGCTGACATGATTTACCGCCTCCGTCAGCAGAAGCCGGTCTGGGCACTGTGCAATGACACTGCCTGTTCTGCAGCCATGCTGCTGGCGTCGGCCTGCTCCCGACGGCTGGTTACCCAGACATCCCGTATCGGCTCCATTGGCGTGATGATGAGCCATGTCAGCTATGCCGGTCATCTGGCGCAGGCCGGTGTGGATATCACGCTGATTTATGCCGGGGCGCACAAGGTGGATGGCAATCAGTTTGAAGCGTTGCCGGCAGAGGTTCGCCAGGATATGCAGCAGCGGATTGATGCGGCGCACCGGATGTTTGCCGAAAAAGTGGCGATGTATACCGGGTTGTCTGTGGATGTGGTCACGGGAACAGAGGCCGCCGTTTTTGAAGGTCAGTCCGGCATTGAGGCCGGGCTGGCGGATGAATTAATTAATGCGTCGGATGCCATCAGTGTGATGGCCACGGCGCTGAACAGTAATGTCAGAGGAGGCACTATGCCGCAATTAACTGCAACGGAAGCCGCCGTGCAGGAGAACCAGCGAGTGATGGGGATCCTGACATGCCAGGAAGCGAAAGGACGTGAACAGCTTGCCACGATGCTGGCAGGGCAACAGGGCATGAGCGTTGAACAGGCCCGGGCGATTCTGGCCGCGGCGGCACCGCAGCAGCCGGTGGCATCCGCGCAGAGTGAAGCCGATCGCATTATGGCGTGTGAAGAAGCGAACGGTCGTGAACAACTGGCGGCAACGCTGGCGGCGATGCCGGAGATGACGGTGGAAAAAGCCCGCCCGATCCTGGCGGCTGCACCACTGGCGGATGCCGGGCCCTCACTTCGTGATCAGATCATGGCCCTGGATGAGGCAAAAGGGGCAGAAGCGCAGGCTGAAAAACTGGCGGCCTGCCCGGGAATGACCGTGGAGAACGCCCGGGCTGTGCTGGCTGCGGGATCAGGTAAGGCCGAACCGGTCTCTGCATCCACAACCGCCCTGTTTGAACATTTCATGGCGAATCATTCACCGGCAGCGGTGCGGGGTGGCGTGTCACAGACGTCAGCAGACGGTGATGCGGACGTGAAAATGCTCATGGCCATGCCATGAAGTCAGTGCTGACCATCAATATGAGGTTTTAACAAAATGGTGACGAAAACCATCACTGAACAGCGTGCGGAAGTACGTATTTTTGCTGGTAATGATCCGGCTCATACCGCCACAGGCAGCAGCGGGATTTCTTCTGCAACACCGGCTCTGACGCCCCTGATGCTGGATGAAGCCACCGGGAAACTGGTGGTCTGGGATGGACAGAAAGCCGGTAGTGCGGTTGGCATACTGGTACTGCCGCTTGAAGGCACAGAGACGGTGCTGACCTATTACAAGTCGGGGACCTTTGCGACGGAGGCAATCCGCTGGCCTGACAGTGTGGATGAACACAAAAAGGCAAATGCCTTTGCCGGCACAGCCCTGAGTCACGCGGCTCTGCCGTAACACGTTATCAGGCCACCATGGTGGCCTGACTGATTTCTGAATGAAAGGAACTGATTTATGGGATTGTTTACGACCCGCCAGTTACTCGGTTATACCGAACAAAAAGTTAAATTCCGTGCGCTATTTCTGGAGCTGTTTTTCCGCCGTACGGTGAATTTCCACACCGAAGAGGTGATGCTGGACAAAATTACCGGAAAAACGCCGGTGGCGGCCTATGTCTCCCCGATCGTTGAAGGAAAAGTGCTGCGCCATCGTGGTGGTGAAACCCGCGTGTTGCGTCCGGGCTACGTCAAGCCGAAACACGAATTTAATTACCAGCAGGCGGTTGAGCGCCTTCCCGGTGAAGATCCGGCTCAGCTGAACGACCCGGCCTACCGTCGTCTGCGTATCATCACTGATAACCTCAAACAGGAAGAGCACGCTATTGTGCAGGTGGAAGAAATGCAGGCGGTGAATGCCGTGCTGTATGGCAAATATACGATGGAAGGAGACCAGTTCGAGAAAATTGAAGTCGATTTTGGCCGATCGACGAAGAATAACATCATACAAGGTAGCGGTAAGGAGTGGTCAAAACAGGATCGTGACACGTTCGACCCGACATATGATATCGACCTTTTCTGTGATCAGGCCAGTGGTCTTGTGAATATTGCCATTATGGACGGTACCGTCTGGCGTCTGCTGAATGGCTTTAAGCTTTTCCGCGAAAAAATGGATACCCGTCGCGGTTCAAACTCACAACTCGAAACGGCAGTGAAAGATCTGGGCGCAGTGGTATCCTTCAAGGGGTATTACGGCGATCTGGCCATTGTGGTAGCGAAAACGTCTTATGTGGCAGAGGACGGTACCGAAAAACGTTATCTGCCGGAGGGCACGCTGGTGCTGGGGAATACGGCAGCAGAGGGGATTCGTTGCTATGGAGCCATTAAGGATGCACAGGCGTTGTCTGAAGGAGTGGTGGCTTCTTCCCGTTACCCGAAACACTGGCTGACCGTGGGCGATCCGTCCTGTGAATTCACCATGACGCAGTCCGCGCCGCTGATGGTGCTGCCGGATCCGGATGAGTTTGTGGTGGTACAGGTGAAATAATCCGTGAGCGGGGGCGAAATGCCCCCGTGTTTTTTTCACAGGGAGCTGGATATGGCAACAAAAGAAGAAAATCAGAAACGTCTTCGTGAACTGGCTGGTCTGCTGGGGCGCGAGGCGGATATGTCGGGGAGTGCTGCGGATATCGCACAGCGTGTGGCAGAGTGGGAAGAGGAGGTTTGCGCCTCGGAAAATGAAATCGCAGATGTTGATGATACCGTTCATGAGCAGGCATGCAGGCACACCGGTGAGGATGACGTTGGTATTCTGGAACGTATCAGGCTTCTGAAGTGTTTTTACCTGTGCGGTGTTGACGATGAAACAGGTGAGCCTGTTGAGCATGTTGATGCTGGCAGAGTAATTCTGATGCCCCCCTCAGTGGCAAAAGACATGGTCAGGAGCGGAATGGCCGTTTATGCGTGATTTTGAGAATTCCTTTGATGCTGCCCTTGCCGGGGTGGACAGAACGATTGTTGAAGTGATGGGGCTCTGTGCGCAGTTCACCTCGGGGGCACAGTGTGGCAGCGAAGTTCAGGGGGTTTTTGACGATCCGGAGTCGCTGGGGTTTGCCGGTAGCGGGGTCCGTATTGAAGGAAGCAGCCCGTCATTATTTGTGCGGACGGATACGGTTCGTGCCGTGCGGCGTGGTGACACGCTGACCATTAATGGTGAGACATTCTGGGTGGATCGTGTTTCTCCGGATGACGGGGGTAGCTGTTATCTCTGGCTCAACCGTGGGCAACCACCCGCAGTTAACCGGCGACGATAAACGCAGGGTTAATTATGGCGATAAAAGGGCTTGATCAGGCGATTGACAATCTGAGCCGGGTTCGTAAAAACGCCATTCCGGCTGCTTCTGCAATGACCATTAACCGCGTGGCCACAACGGCGATTAATCAGTCTTCGTCACAGGTTGCCCGGGAAACCAGGGTGAGACGGAAACTGGTAAAGGAACGGTCCAGACTGAAACGGGCGACGGTCAGAAATCCGAATGCCAGAATTATCGTTAACCGCGGTGATCTCCCTGTGATTAAGCTGGGGATCAGAATGCTGGGGCGTCGTCCGAACAGCATACTCAAAGCCGGTCAGCATCGTTATCAGCGGGCATTTATCCAGCGATTAAATAATGGGCGCTGGCATGTTATGCAACGTCTTCCCCAGGCCAGATATGAGGAGGGCAATGACGACAAGGGGAGGAAAAAGCGTAATCGCCTTCCCATTCAGGTGGTGAAAATCCCGATGGCGGCCCCACTGAAACAGGCATTTGATGAGAATGTTGACCGTATCCGGCGTGAACGCCTGCCCGGAGAACTGGCATCCGCGCTGAAACAACAACTGAGGATTGCGATAAAACGATGAAACACACTGACATTCGTGCCGCAGTGCTGGATGCACTCGAGCAGCATGAACACGGGGCGACGCTGTTTGATGGTCGCCCCGTTGTTTTTGACGAAGAGGATTTTCCTGCGATCGCGGTTTATCTGACGGATGCAGAGTATACCGGTGAAGAGCTGGATGCAGATACCTGGCGGGCCACGCTGCATATTGAGGTGTTTTTACCGGCACAGGTACCGGATTCAGAGCTTGATCAGTGGATGGAAAGCCGGATTTACCCGGCGATGACCGCGATCCCGGCACTGGCAGGACTGATTACCACGATGGTTACGCAGGGCTATGAGTATCGTCGTGATGACGATATGGCGTTATGGAGTTCTGCAGATCTGACTTATTCCATTACATACGAGATGTGAGGACGATATGGCAACACCAAATCCCCTTGAGCCGGTAAAAGGTGCCGGTACCACTCTGTGGGTTTACAACGGCAAGGGTGATGCTTATGCAAACCCGTTGTCAGACGATGACTGGCAGCGACTGGCTAAGGTGAAGGATCTGACGCCGGGCGAGATGACGGCAGAATCCTACGATGATAACTACCTGGATGATGAAGACGCGGACTGGACCGCGACCGGTCAGGGGCAGAAATCTGCAGGTGATACCAGTTTTACGCTGGCCTGGAAACCGGGAGAGGAAGGCCAGAAAGGGCTTATAGGCTGGTTTGAAAGCGGCGATGTCCGGGCCTATAAAATCCGTTTTCCGAATGGCACGGTGGATGTGTTTCGTGGCTGGGTCAGCAGTATCGGTAAGGCCGTGACGGCGAAAGAAGTGATCACCCGCACGGTGAAAGTCACTAACGTGGGTAAACCTTCTGTAGCGGAAGAACGCAGCAAAATTACGCCGGTCAGTGCGATTAAGGTGACGCCGACATCCGGTACGGTGGCAAAAGGGAAAACAACCACCCTGACGGTTTCTTTTGAGCCGGAAAGTGCAACCGACAAGACGTTCAGAGCGGTTTCCGCCGATCCGTCGAAAGCCACCATTAGTGTGAAAGATATGACAATTACGGTAAACGGCGTGGCGACAGGTAAGGTGCAGATCCCTGTGGTGAGCGGAAATGGTCAGTTCGCCGCAGTGGCTGAAGTCACCGTTACTGAAGCGGGCGCTGCAGGGTAAACGGAGGTAATACATGTTTCTGAAAACAGAACAATTTGAATATAACGGTGTGTCTGTCACGCTTTCCGAATTGTCTGCGCTGCAGCGTATCGAGCATCTTGCCCTCCTGAAACGGCGTGCAGAACAGGCAGAATCCAGCGGCAACCTGCAGGTAAGCGTGGAAGATCTCGTCAGAACCGGCGCGTTTCTGGTGGCGATGTCCCTGTGGCATAACCATCCGCAGAAAACGGGATCACCGTCAATGAATGAGGCCGTGATGAAGATAGAGCAGGAAGTGCTCACCACCTGGCCTGCCGATGCCATTGCCCGGGCGGAAGACGTGGTGTTGTGCCTGTCCGGGATGATCGAAGCTGTTCGTCCGGATACTGATATTACTGAAGTGGCGAAAAATAACACGCTGACTGATGATGATTTTTCTGCGGGAAAGTCTTCGACGGCGAGCTGAACTTTGCCCTCAGACTGGCGCGTGAGATGGGGAGACCCGACTGGCGCGCCATGCTTGCCGGGATGACATCCACCGAATATGCCGACTGGCACCGTTTTTACCGCACGCATTATTTTCAGGATACCCAGCTGGATATGCATTTTTCCGGGCTGACGTACGCTGTACTCAGCCTGTTTTTTTGCGATCCGGATATGCATCCCTCTGATTTCAGTCTGCTTGTCCCCCGGCATGAGGAAGAGCAGGTGGAGAGGCCGGATGAGGACAAAATGCTGATGCAGAAAGCGGCAGGACTTGCCGGAGGCGTCCGGTTCGGTGGGGACGGAGGGCGCGATATTTTATCGTCTGCGGATGTGGCGGATGTCATGGTGGATGATGCCGCATTAATGATGGCTTCAGCGGGGATTCCGGGAGGTGTGAGATATGTCCCAGCCGGTTGGTGATCTTGTTATTGACCTTAGTCTGGATGCTGTCCGTTTCGATGAGCAGATGAGCCGGGTAAGGCGTCATTTTTCAGGTCTGGATACCGACGCCAGAAAAACCGCCAGTGCTGTTGAACAGGGCCTGAGCCGCCAGGCGCTGGCTGCACAAAAAGCCGGGATTTCCGTCGGGCAGTATAAAGCGGCCATGCGAACCCTGCCCGCACAGTTTACGGATATCGCCACGCAGCTTGCCGGTGGTCAGAATCCCTGGTTGATCCTGCTGCAACAGGGCGGTCAGGTGAAGGACTCCTTCGGCGGGATGATCCCCATGTTCAGGGGGCTTGCCGGTGCGATCACCCTGCCGATGGTCGGGGTCACCTCGCTGGCGGTGGCGACAGGTGCGCTGGCGTACGCCTGGTACCAGGGCGACGCCACGCTTTCAGAATTTAATAAAACGCTGGTCCTTTCCGGCAATCAGGCCGGACTGACTGCCGATCGTATGCTGACGCTCTCAAGAGCCGGGCAGGCAGCAGGGCTGACGTTTAACCAGGCGAGAGAGTCACTGGCAGCCCTGGTGAATGCCGGTGTGCGTGGTGGTGAACAGTTTGATGCCATCAACCAGAGTGTCGCGCGTTTTGCGTCTGCATCCGGTGTGGAGGTAGATAAAGTCGCTGAAGCCTTCGGGAAGCTGACCACTGACCCGACGTCGGGACTGATGGCGATGGCGCGCCAGTTCCGTAACGTGACGGCAGAGCAGATTGCGTATGTTGCACAACTGCAGCGTTCCGGAGACGAGGCCGGGGCCTTACAGGCGGCGAACGATATCGCCACGAAAGGCTTTGATGAGCAGACCCGTCGCCTGAAAGAAAACATGGGAACACTGGAGACCTGGGCGGATAAAACAGGGAAGGCATTCAAATCGATGTGGGATGCCATTCTGGATATCGGTCGTCCGGAATCCTCAGCGGATATGCTCGCCAGTGCACAGAAGGCATTTGATGAGGCGGATAAAAAATGGCAGTGGTACCAGAGTCGGAGCCAGCGCCGCGGTAAAACCTCCTCTTTCCGGGCCAACCTTCAGGGCGCATGGGATGACCGGGAAAATGCCCGTCTGGGTCTGGCAGCGGCAACGCTGCAGTCGGATATGGAAAAAGCCGGTGAACTGGCGGCAAGGGACAGGGCTGAGCGTGAGTCGTCACAGCTGAAGTATACCGGAGAGGCGCAGAAGGCGTATGAGCGCCTGCTGACGCCACTGGAGAAATATACCGCCCGGCAGGAAGAGCTGAATAAGGCCCTGAAAGACGGGAAAATCCTGCAGGCGGATTACAACACGCTGATGGCGTCGGCAAAAAAGGATTATGAGTCGACGCAGAAAAAGCCGTCCGGTGTGAAGGTGTCTGCCGGTGAGCGCCAGGAAGACCAGGCGCATGCAGCCCTGCTGGCGCTTGAAACTGAGCTCAGGACGCTGGAGAAGCACAGCGGTGCGAATGAAAAAATCAGCCAGCAGCGCCGTGATTTATGGAAAGCGGAAAATCAGTATGTGGTCCTGAAAGAGGCCGCCACGAAACGGCAGTTATCTGAGCAGGAAAAATCCCTGCTGGCTCATGAGAAAGAGACGCTGGAGTACAAACGCCAGCTGGCTGAGCTGGGAGACAAGATTGAACACCAGAAGCGGCTGAATGAGCTGGCACAGCAGGCGGCGCGGTTTGAACAGCAGCAAAGCGCGAAGCAGGCGGCAATCAGCGCAAAAGCCCGCGGCCTCACCGACCGTCAGGCGCAGCGGGAGTCGGAAGAGCAGCGCCTTCGTGAGGTGTACGGTGATAATCCGGCTGCGCTGGCGAAGGCCACATCGGCACTGAAGAACACCTGGTCTGCGGAGGAGCAGCTTCGTGGAAGCTGGATGGCCGGGATGAAGTCCGGCTGGGGCGAGTGGGCGGAAAGTGCGACGGACAGTTTTTCGCAGGTTAAAAACGCGGCCACGCAGACCTTTGATGGTATTGCACAGAATATGGCGGCGATGCTGACCGGCAGTGAACAGAACTGGCGCAGCTTCACCCGTTCCGTGCTGTCCATGATGACAGAAATTCTGCTTAAGCAGGCAATGGTGGGGATTGTCGGGAGTATCGGCAGCGCCATTGGCGGGGCTGTTGGTGGCGGCGCATCCGCGTCAGGCGGTACAGCCATTCAGGCCGCTGCGGCGAAACTCCATTTTGCGACCGGAGGATTTACGGGAACCGGCGGCAAATATGAGCCAGCGGGGATTGTTCATCGTGGTGAATTTGTCTTCACGAAGGAGGCAACCAGCCGGATTGGTGTCGGCAACCTGTACCGCCTGATGCGGGGCTATGCGGAAGGTGGTTATGTGGGCGGTGCCGGAAGTCCGGCGCAGATGCGGCGGGCTGAAGGCATTAATTTTAATCAGAACAATCACGTGGTGATTCAGAACGACGGTACGAATGGTCTGCCAGGTCCACAGATGATGAAGGCAGTGTATGACATGGCCCGCAAGGGTGCCCGTGATGAAATTCAGGCACAGATGCGCGATGGTGGTCTGTTCTCCGGAGGTGGATGATGAAGACCTTCCGCTGGAAAGTGAAACCCGGTATGGATGTGGCTTCGGCCCCTTCTGTAAGAAAGGTGCGCTTTGGTGATGGCTATTCTCAGCGAGCGCCTGCCGGGCTGAATGCCAACCTGAAAACGTACAGCGTGACGCTTTCTGTCCCCCGTGAGGAGGCCACGGTACTGGAGTCGTTTCTGGAAGAGCACGGGGGCTGGAAAGCCTTTCTGTGGACGCCGCCTTATGAGTGGCGGCAGATAAAGGTGACCTGCGCAAAATGGTCGTCGCGGGTCAGTATGCTGCGTGTTGAGTTCAGCGCAGAGTTTGAACAGGTGGTGAACTGATGCAGGATATCCGGCAGGAAACACTGAATGAATGCACCCGTGCGGAGCAGTCGGCCAGCGTGGTGCTCTGGGAAATCGACCTGACAGAGGTCGGTGGAGAACGTTATTTTTTCTGTAATGAGCAGAACGAAAAAGGTGAGCCGGTCACCTGGCAGGGGCGACAGTATCAGCCGTATCCCATTCAGGGGAGTGGTTTTGAACTGAATGGCAAAGGCACCAGTACGCGCCCCACGCTGACGGTTTCTAACCTGTACGGTATGGTCACCGGGATGGCGGAAGATCTGCAGAGTCTGGTCGGCGGAACGGTGGTCCGGCGTAAGGTTTACGCCCGTTTTCTGGATGCGGTGAACTTCGTCAACGGAAACAGTGACGCCGATCCGGAGCAGGAGGTGATCAGCCGCTGGCGCATCGAGCAGTGCAGCGAACTGAGCGCGGTGAGTGCCTCCTTTGTACTGTCCACGCCGACGGAAACGGATGGCGCTGTTTTTCCGGGGCGTATCATGCTGGCCAACACCTGCACCTGGACCTATCGCGGTGATGAGTGCGGTTATCACGGTCCGGCAGTCGCGGATGAATATGACCAGCCGACGTCCGATATCACGAAGGATAAATGCAGCAAATGCCTGAGCGGCTGTAAGTTTCGCAATAACGTCGGCAACTTTGGCGGCTTCCTTTCCATTAACAAACTTTCGCAGTGAATCCCATGACAGAGACAGAATCAGCGATTCTGGCGCACGCCCGGCGATGTGCGCCAGCGGAGTCGTGCGGCTTCGTGGTGAGAGCGCCGGAGGGGGAAAGATATTTTCCCGGCGTGAATATTTCCGGTGAGCCGGAGGATTATTTCCGGATGGCTCCGGAGGACTGGCTGCAGGCAGAAATGCAGGGTGAGATTGTGGCGCTGGTCCACAGCCACCCCGGTGGTCTGCCCTGGCTGAGTGAGGCTGACCGGCGGCTGCAGGTGCAGAGTGATTTGCCGTGGTGGCTGGTCTGCCGGGGGGCGATTCATAAGTTCCGCTGTGTGCCGCATCTCACCGGGCGGCGCTTTGAGCACGGGGTGACGGACTGTTACACGCTGTTCCGGGACGCTTATCATCTGGCGGGGATTGAGATGCCGGATTTTCATCGCGGGGATGACTGGTGGCGTCACGGCCAGAATCTCTATCTGGATAATATGGAGGCAACGGGGTTGTATCAGGTGCCGTTGTCAGCGGCGCAGCCGGGCGATGTGCTGCTGTGCTGTTTTGGTTCATCGGTGCCGAATCATGCCGCCATTTACTGTGGTGACGGCGAGCTGCTGCACCATATTCCTGAACAACTGAGCAAACGAGAGAGGTACACCGACAAATGGCAGCGACGCACACACTCCCTCTGGCGTCACCGGGCATGGCACGCATCTGCCTTTACGGGGATTTGCAACGATTTGGCCGCCGCATCGACCTTCGTGTGAAAACGGGGGCTGAAGCCATCCGCGCACTGGCCACACAGCTCCCGGCGTTTCGTCAGAAACTGAGCGATGGCTGGTATCAGGTACGGATTGCCGGGCGGGATGCAGGAGAAACCGAATTATCATCCCGTCTTAATGAGCCGCTGGCAAATGGTGCCGTGATCCACATCGTACCGCGTCTGGCGGGTGCCAAAAGTGGTGGTGTTTTTCAGGCAGTGCTGGGTGCGGCGCTGATTGCTACGGCAATCTGGATGCCAGGAATCAGTATCGCTTTCAGTAACATTCTCTTTTCTATGGGGGCAGCGATGACGCTTGGTGGTGTCGCACAGATGCTGGCCCCTAAACCCAAAACTCCACGTACACAGACAACGGATAACGGCAAACAGAACACCTATTTCTCCTCACTGGATAACATGGTTGCCCAGGGCAATGTCCTGCCTGTTCTGTACGGTGAAATGCGCGTGGGGTCACGTGTGGCATCTCAGGAGATCAGCACGGCAGATGAAGGGGATGGTGGTCAGGTTGTGGTAATTGGGCGGTAATATTATTTACTCATGTTCTAACTGATTTAATATTTATATCGAACACTGATAATTATTCTATTGGTTAGCTATATGAACAAAACGATTTTATTCTGCACGATTATTGCCTTAACAGGATGTAAATCTTTGGATTACGTAAAATCCGGAAAACCTGTAATGGAAGGTAATTCATTAAAAAATATTGATGAATTGTCAGGCTGCATATCCAGACAATGGGCTGGTAATGGAACACCTATAACATCCCTTCCTATTGAGAATGGGGTAAGCCTTTTAGTTCCACAGGCTATGGGGGGATATGATGTTGTGCTTGATATCAAAAAAGCAGGAAATGGCAGTAGTTTTACTCTTTATGAACGTGTACCAGCATTAACGCCAAAAATTTTTGCTGATAGTGTTAATGCATGTAAATAATAGTTAATCCTGCTGTAACTCATGAGCCGCCTTTTGGGCGGCTTTGTTGTTTATGGAGTGTGAGGAATGGGTAAAGGAAGCAGTAAGGGGCATACCCCGCGCGAAGCGAAGGACAACCTGAAATCCACGCAATTACTGAGTGTGATCGATGCCATCAGCGAAGGGCCGATTGAAGGTCCGGTGGATGGATTAAAAAGCGTGCTGCTGAACAGTACACCGGTGCTGGACAGTGAGGGGAATACCAACATCTCCGGTGTCACGGTGGTGTTCCGGGCAGGTGAGCAGGAGCAGACACCGCCGGAGGGATTTGAATCCTCCGGCTCCGAGACGGTGCTCGGTACAGAAGTGAAATATGACACGCCGATCACCCGGACCATCACGTCTGCAAACATCGACCGTCTGCGCTTTACCTTCGGTGTGCAGGCTCTGGTGGAAACCACCTCAAAGGGGGACCGGAATCCGTCGGAAGTTCGCCTGCTGGTTCAGATACAGCGTAATGGTGGCTGGGTGACGGAAAAAGACATCACCATTAAGGGCAAAACCACCTCGCAGTATCTGGCCTCGGTGGTGGTGGATAACCTGCCGCCGCGCCCGTTTAATATCCGGATGCGCAGAATGACGCCGGACAGCACCACAGACCAGCTGCAGAACAAAACGCTCTGGTCGTCATACACCGAAATCATCGATGTGAAACAGGGCTACCCGAACACGGCACTGGTCGGCGTAAAGGTGGATTCGGAGCAGTTCGGCAGCCAGCAGGTGAGCCGTAATTATCATCTTCGCGGGCGTATTCTGCAGGTGCCGTCGAACTATAACCCGCAGACGCGGCAATACAGCGGTATCTGGGACGGAACGTTAAAACCGGCATACAGCAACAACCCGGCCTGGTGTCTGTGGGATATGCTGACCCACCCGCGCTACGGCATGGGGAAACGTCTTGGTGCGGCGGATGTGGATAAATGGGCGCTGTATGTCATCGGCCAGTACTGCGACCAGTCGGTGCCGGACGGCTTTGGCGGCACGGAGCCGCGCATTACCTGTAATGCGTACCTGACCACACAGCGTAAGGCGTGGGATGTGCTCAGTGATTTCTGCTCGGCGATGCGCTGTATGCCGGTATGGAACGGGCAGACGCTGACGTTCGTGCAGGACCGACCATCAGATAAGGTGTGGACCTATAACCGCAGTAATGTGGTGATGCCGGATGATGGTGCGCCGTTCCGCTACAGCTTCAGCGCCCTGAAGGACCGCCATAATGCCGTTGAGGTGAACTGGATTGACCCGAATAACGGCTGGGAGACGGCGACAGAGCTTGTTGAAGATACGCAGGCCATTGCCCGTTACGGTCGTAATGTCACGAAGATGGATGCCTTTGGTTGTACCAGTCGGGGGAAGGCACACCGAGCCGGGCTGTGGCTGATTAAAACGGAACTGCTGGAAACGCAGACCGTGGATTTCAGCGTGGGCGCAGAAGGGCTTCGCCATGTGCCGGGCGATGTTATTGAAATCTGCGATGATGACTATGCCGGTATCAGCATCGGTGGTCGCGTGCTGGCGGTGAACAGCCAGACCCGGACGCTGACGCTCGACCGTGAAATCACGCTGCCATCCTCCGGCACCACGCTGATAAGCCTGGTTGACGGGCAGGGTAATCCGGTCAGCGTGGAGGTCCAGTCCGTCACCGACGGCGTGAAGGTGAAAGTGAGCCGTGTTCCTGACGGCGTTGCTGAATACAGCGTATGGGGGCTGAAGTTGCCGACGTTGCGCCAGCGCCTGTTCCGCTGCGTGAGTATCCGTGAGAACGACGACGGCACGTATGCCATCACCGCCGTGCAGCATGTACCCGAAAAAGAAGCCATCGTGGATAACGGGGCGCACTTTGACGGCGACCAGAGCGGCACGGTGAATGGCGTCACGCCGCCCGCGGTGCAGCACCTGACTGCCGAAGTCACCGCAGACAGCGGGGAATATCAGGTGCTGGCGCGCTGGGACACGCCGAAGGTGGTGAAGGGCGTGAGCTTTATGCTTCGCCTGACCGTGGCAGCGGATGACGGCAGTGAGCGGCTGGTCAGCACGGCCCGGACGACGGAAACCACATACCGCTTCACGCAACTGGCGCCAGGGAACTACAGGCTGACAGTCCGGGCGGCAAATGCCTGGGGGCAGCAGGGCGATCCGGCATCGGTATCGTTCCGGATTGCCGCACCGGCAGCGCCGTCGCGGATTGAGCTGACGCCGGGCTATTTTCAGATAACCGCCACGCCGTATCTTGCCGTTTATGATCCGACGGTACAGTTTGAGTTCTGGTTCTCAGAAAAGCGGATTGCGGATATCAGGCAGGTTGAAACCGCAGCCCGCTATCTTGGCTCGGCGCTGTACTGGATAGCTGCCAGTATCAATATCAAGCCGGGCCATGATTATTATTTTTATATCCGCAGTGTGAATACTGTTGGCAAATCGGCATTCGTGGAGGCTGTCGGTCGGGCGAGCGATGATGCGGAAGGTTACCTGGATTTTTTCAAAGGAGAAATCGGGAAAACACATCTGGCCCAGGAGCTGTGGACGCAGATTGATAACGGTCAGCTTGCGCCGGACCTGGCTGAAATCAGGACGTCCATTACGAATGTCAGCAATGAAATCACGCAGACCGTCAATAAAAAACTGGAAAATCAGAGTGCGGCAATCCAGCAGATACAGAAAGTTCAGGTTGATACAAATAATAACCTGAACAGCATGTGGGCCGTGAAACTGCAGCAGATGCAGGACGGACGCCTTTATATTGCGGGTATCGGTGCCGGTATTGAGAATACGCCAGCAGGAATGCAGAGTCAGGTGCTGCTGGCGGCAGACAGGATTGCGATGATTAATCCTGCGAATGGCAACACAAAGCCGATGTTTGTTGGTCAGGGCGATCAGATATTTATGAATGAAGTGTTCCTGAAATATCTGACGGCTCCCACCATTACCAGCGGCGGTAATCCTCCGGCATTTTCCCTGACACCGGACGGGCGGCTGACGGCGAAAAATGCCGATATCAGCGGTAACGTGAATGCGAACTCCGGGACGCTCAACAACGTCACGATTAACGAGAACTGTCGGGTTCTGGGAAAATTGTCCGCGAACCAGATTGAAGGCGATCTCGTTAAAACAGTGGGCAAAGCTTTCCCCCGGGACTCCCGTGCACCGGAGCGGTGGCCATCAGGAACCATTACCGTCAGGGTTTATGACGATCAGCCGTTTGACCGGCAGATTGTTATTCCGGCGGTGGCATTCAGCGGCGCTAAACATGAGAAAGAGCATACTGATATTTACTCCTCATGCCGTCTGATAGTGCGGAAAAACGGTGCTGAAATTTATAACCGTACCGCGCTGGATAATACGCTGATTTACAGTGGTGTTATTGATATGCCTGCCGGTCACGGTCACATGACACTGGAGTTTTCGGTGTCAGCATGGCTGGTAAATAACTGGTATCCCACAGCAAGTATCAGCGATTTGCTGGTTGTGGTGATGAAGAAAGCCACTGCAGGCATCACGATTAGCTGAATTTTATAACCCAGATACGGGCGCCAGAAATGGCGCCTTTTTTATTGCAGAAAAGCGAGAGGTAATTATGCGTAAATTATGTGCTGTTATTTTGTCCGCAGTAGTCTGGCAGGTCGCCGCTGCTACGCCAGCGAGTGCAGCAGAACATCAGTCCACGCTGAGCGCGGGGTATCTCCATGCCTCGACGAACGTTCCCGGTAGTGATGATCTGAACGGGATTAACGTGAAATACCGTTATGAGTTTACGGACGCGCTGGGGCTGATTACGTCCTTCAGTTATGCCAATGCTGAGGATGAGCAAAAAACGCGCTACAGCGATACCCGCTGGCATGAAGATTCCGTGCGTAACCGCTGGTTCAGCGTGATGGCGGGGCCGTCTGTACGCGTGAATGAATGGTTCAGCGCGTATGCGATGGTGGGTGTGGCTTACAGCCGTGTGTCGACTTTCTCCGGGGATTATCTCCGCGTAACTGACAACAAGGGGAAAACGCACGATGTGCTGACCGGAAGTGATGACGGTCGCCACAGCAACACGTCTCTGGCGTGGGGGGCTGGCGTGCAGTTTAATCCGACCGAATCCGTGACCATTGACCTTGCTTATGAAGGTTCCGGTAGTGGCGACTGGCGAACGGATGCATTTATTGTTGGTATCGGATACCGTTTCTGACAACAGACGCCGATTTATCTTCTGTAAATATTGTTATGATACGCAGGTTCATCCACCTTATGGGGTGAACTGCGTTTGAGGAAACGTAAAGTTACACTGTCCTGAAGCCCGTGGCGTCACTGCTGCGGGCTTTTTTTATTGGTGGAAAAGTATGACAGTAAAAATTTCTGGCGTGCTTAAAGATGGCACAGGAAAACCAGTACAGAACTGCACCATTGTGCTGAAGGCCAGACGAACCAGCAGCACGGTGGTGGTGAACACGGTGGCCTCTGAAAATCCGGATGAAGCCGGACGTTACAGCATGGATGTTGAGCATGGTCAGTACAGCGTCACCCTGCTGGTTGAAGGTTTTCCGCCTTCACATGCCGGGACCATTACCGTCTATGAAGGTTCCAGATCAGGTACGCTGAATGATTTTCTCGGTGCCATGACGGAGGATGATGTCCGACCGGAGGCACTGCGCCGCTTTGAGCAGATGGTGGAAGAGGTGTCACGTAACGCCTCCGCGGTTGCACAGAATACGGCAGCCGCGAAAAAATCAGCCAGCGATGCCAGTGCATCAGCCAGCGAGGCGGCAACTCATGCAACCGATGCTGCAGCCTCAGCACGTGCCGCCAGCACGTCAGCCGGACAGGCCGCGTCGTCGGCTCAGTCAGCGTCTTCCAGCGCAGGAACGGCATCGACAAAGACCCGTGAAGCAGCAAAAAGTGCTGCTGCTGCAGAGTCATCAAAAAGCGCGGCAGCTACCAGCGCCAGTGCCGCGAAAACGTCAGAAACGAATGCCGCAGCATCACAAAAATCGGCAGCCACTTCTGCATCCACAGCGACCACGAAGGCGTCAGAAGCTGCCACCTCGGCACGGGGTGCGGCGGCCTCAAAAGAGGCAGCGAAATCTTCAGAAACGAATGCATCATCAAGTGCCAGTAGTGCAGCTTCCTCGGCAACGGCGGCAGGAAATTCCGCGAAGGCGGCAAAAACGTCCGAGACGAACGCTAAGTCTTCTGAAACAGCAGCGGGACAGAGCGCCTCAGCTGCGGCAGGTTCAAAAACAGCGGCTGCATTATCTGCCAGTGCCGCGTCAACAAGTGCCGGGCAGGCCTCAGCCAGTGCCACCGCCGCCGGAAAATCGGCAGAAAGCGCCGCATCATCCGCTTCAACAGCCACAACGAAGGCTGGCAAAGCCACTGAGCAAGCCACTGCAGCAGCGAGGTCTGCTTCTGCAGCAAAAACCTCTGAAACAAATGCAAAGACTTCAGCAGACAATGCTGCTTCCTCTAAGGCGGCAGCCGCATCGTCAGCCAGTTCAGCGGCGTCATCGGCATCATCTGCGTCTGCTTCAAAAGATGAGGCGACCAGACAAGCGTCAGCAGCGAAAGGTAGTGCCACGACAGCAACAACGAAAGCATCAGAGGCGGCAGGCAGTGCGACGGCTGCATCTCAGAGCAAAGTTGCTGCTGAATCCGCGGCAACGCGCGCCGAGACAGCAGCAAAACGGGCAGAGGATATTGCATCCGCCGTGGCGCTGGAGGATGCGAGCACGACGAAAAAGGGGATAGTACAGCTCAGCAGTGCAACAAACAGCACCAGTGAAAAGCTGGCGGCAACGCCAAAGGCAGTTAAAACTGTTAAAGATAGTTCAGTTCAAAAAACTGGCGACACAATGGGAGGGCAGTTAAAAATCAGCACGATAAATGCTCTTCGAATATTCAACCAAGCCTTTGGCCTTATTTTTAGGCGTTCCGAAGATCATCTTCATCTTATTCCGACTAATGAAGGGGAGGGGGAAAATGGAGACATCGGTTCATTAAGACCATTCTCTATAAACTTAAGATCAGGGTTGGTGTCCATCGGTAATGGACTAAAAGTTGGTGGTAGTGTTACTGGTAATTTGACCGGAAACGCAGATACTGCGACCAAGATCAAGACAGCACGTAAGATTGGGGGCGTGGCATTTGATGGATCGGCAGATATCAACTTGCCTGGAGTCAACGCTACCGGTAATCAAAACACTACAGGTAATGCTGCGACCGCCACGAAACTTCAGGCAGCCAGAACGATTAACGGTGTGTCATTTGATGGTAGTGCAAATATCACATTGACCCCTTCAAATATTGGGGCATTGGCATTAACTGGAGGGACTCTTTCAGGTGGTTTAACTGCTGCTGGTGAGGTTATTTCAAGGTCAGCAAATGGTCTGCGTATTGCCTATGGCAACTATGGATTCTTTATCCGAAATGATGGATCAAACACATATTTTATGTTGACAGATTCGGGTAACAGTCTTGGTACGCACAATAGCTTAAGGCCGTTTATAATTAGTAACCATACTGGCAATGTTACAATTGCAACTAAATTAAACGCGAGTGGTGGTATCACTGGATCTTTATCGGGTAATGCAAGCACAGCAACCAAATTGCAAACTGCAAGGACAATTAACGGCGTAAAATTTGACGGCTCGGCAAATATTGAAGCGTTTCCGCCAGGTGTTCCGCTGCCGTGGCCATCAGATACACCACCTGCAGGTTATGCAATCATGCAGGGGCAGACGTTTGATAAGGCAGCATATCCGAAACTGGCTATTGCCTATCCTTCAGGTGTTATTCCAGATATGCGCGGCTGGACAATCAAGGGCAAACCCGCCAGTGGCCGGGCCGTATTGTCTCAGGAACAGGACGGCATTAAATCGCACACCCACAGCGCCAGCGCATCCAGTACGGATTTGGGGACGAAAACCACATCGTCGTTTGATTACGGCACTAAATCCACGAATAACACCGGGGCGCATACGCACAGTCTGAGTGGCTCTACGGGGTCTGCCGGTGTTCATACTCATGGTAATGGTATTCGTTGGCCAGGAGGCGGCGGTTCTGCGTTAGCATTTTATGATGGCGGTGGGTTCACTTATGTCCAGAATTCACAGTATCAAGTAAGCCCGGAGACTTCTTCCTATAGATCGTATTATCAACGTATTCAGACACAGTCAGCAGGTGCTCATACCCACTCGCTGTCTGGTACTGCAGCAAGTTCTGGCGCACATGCACATACTGTAGGTATTGGTGCGCATACGCACTCCGTTGCGATTGGTTCACATGGACACACCATCACCGTTAACGCTGCGGGTAACGCGGAAAACACCGTCAAAAACATCGCATTTAACTATATTGTGAGGCTTGCATAATGGCATTCAGAATGAGTGAACAAGCACGGACCATAAAAATTTATAATCTGCTGGCCGGAACTAATGAATTTATTGGTGAAGGTGACGCATATATTCCGCCTCATACAGGTCTGCCAGCAAACAGTACCGATATTGCACCACCAGATATTCCTGCTGGCTTTGTGGCTGTTTTCAACAGTGATGAGGCATCGTGGCATCTCGTTGAAGACCATCGGGGTAAAACGGTTTATGACGTAGCGTCAGGGGACGAGTTATTTATTTCTGAACTCGGTCCGTTACCGGAAAATGTTACCTGGTTATCGCCGGAAGGGGAGTTTCAGAAGTGGAACGGCACAGCCTGGGTGAAGGATACGGAAGCAGAAAAACTGTTCCGGATCCGGGAGGCGGAAGAAACAAAAAACAACCTGATGCAGGTAGCCAGTGAGCATATTGCGCCGCTTCAGGACGCTGCAGATCTGGAAATTGCAACGGAGGAAGAAACCTCATTGCTGGAAGCCTGGAAAAAGTATCGGGTGTTGCTGAACCGTGTTGATACATCAACTGCACCTGATATTGAGTGGCCTACGAACCCTGTCAGGGAGTAATCATTGGGATTATGCCGCAGCACGTCTTAAGCAAGAACGTGCTGCGGTTGGATGCTATTTTTTCCCTGAAGCGGAAAACATTACTACAGTACCTTGAACCTTGGTTTTAACATTCTCGAAATGCTCTGAGAGTATATGTGTTAAGCCTTCTTCGGAATCTTTTGTGTTTGAAAAGATGCCTTTCTGATTGTAAATGCGCATCAGTTTTTGACCGAAGCTATTGTGCACAACTCCATCGCCAAGAATTGTGGCTCCGTATAGAGTTCCATCGTCAGTTAAGGCCTGCGCCGTATTGCGTATTACACAGCTTTTTGTAGATATATTTCCAGGCAGGCAGTGAAGAAGGTAAAACATGGAAATGGAATCAAATTGACCATGTAACGCCGCGGGATAAGGTTCAAAAACATCATGGCTAATTTTATGTTTAATTTTTGATTCCCCAGCCCTTGTAGATGCCGCGTTCAGGCTAGCTTCGTTCAAATCCATTAAAGATATCAGACTACTCTCAGGTACGTGAGTAAGGTAAAACCCAGTTCCAACACCAATATCCAGATGGTTGTTACCTACATGTTCCAGAAAGTGTGGAAGAAGGTGTTCCTTTGTAGGACATCCCCATGCAAGCCGATTTGATACTCCCAAAACCCACCAGTCATAAAGCTTTAGGGTAAGTGGTGTGTAAATTTTAGCCCCATCATCTGTGTTTTTTTTCATTGGTTTCACCATGTTATAGTTTTATTTGTGAATTAAATCAATTATGGCGATGAATTACAAGGGGTTAAATGCTGCCGCAGCATAGCGATATTGAAATAGCCTGGTATGCTTCGATACAGCAGGAGCCGAATGGCTGGAAGACCGTCACCACACAGTTCTACATCCAGGAATTCAGTGAGTATATTGCGCCACTGCAGGATGCTGTAGATCTGGAAATCGCAACGGAGGAAGAAAGATCGTTGCTGGAGGCATGGAATAAATATCGGGTATTGTTGAATCGTGTTGATACATCAACTGCACCTGATATTGAGTGGCCTGCAAATCCTGTCAGGGAGTAATCATTGGGATTATGCCGCAGACACGTCGTATGCAGGAACGTGCTGCGGTTAGTTTGTGAGCTTTCGATAGTGGTTGTTATTTTTGCCCTTATTTGTTCCGGAGGCCATGGTTCAATGGTCCGTCTGCCCCCTGTGGTGATGTCAGCAAAATCAGCCACTGCGCGAACCACAATAGCCCGGGAAGATGCTGAAGATCACCAGGTAAAGCTGTCAGCGCAGAAACTGGAAGAACTGCTCGCATCAATGGTTAAGGATGAGGTTGATCGCAATGATGGGATTTATTGACGTCAGCGAGAGCAGAAGGAAGAACTGAATAACCTGAATGATTTACGCTCAATCAGAGCGATGGCGATTAGCGGCAATCACGCTCGATAAAATTAACCCCGGTGATCATCCGGGGTTTTGCATTCATTAAAACCGCATCAACCTTTCCACCAATTGTTCTTTACGGGCAACGATCCACCCATGTTGCTCCAGATAAAATTTAAACCGTTCCAGCGTGCATACCATCGCATCGGCGGGGACTTTTTCTGTGAACTCGACCTGACCGTGTTTATCGAAGTGGATCAGTAATGCGCATCCATTATTTGGGGCGGGGGAGTTTTGTGCTGCAGGAGGACGTTTGTGGAGTTCTTCTTCCATTGCGTTAAATTTTTCAATGTAAGCTTCTTTTAGTCTGGCTGCTTTTTTGCCAGTAAATCCCATTACGAGGAACATGAAGCCGTCTTTTGTGATCAGGTAGCATCGTGATTCACGTTCTGCGCCGTTGCCAATTTCGACAGTCTGAACATCGGCCGAAAAGTTGGCTGATGTAAATTCGGGAGAGCAGTCGAGTGTGTCAATCTTAGCTAAAACGTGTTTATGTTGTTTATCGAAGTAGTCGGCAACAGCTTGAGAGGTGGTAACCAGGCGACCATCTTTGAAAAAGACTTTTGGTGACTCGTTAGAAAAAGTTATAGCTGTATTCATATGTGATGACTCCAATTAATTGGATGATCACCACATCTGACGCCAATCAGGGAGGTGGTGAGACGTACAGGGTTGGCGTAACCGGTCATCACAAAACCCGGCGCGGATTTCTCCGCCCCTGCACGCCCCACCATAATGCGAATGTGGCAATGCTTAACGCAAAAAAAACCGCAAACGCGGCTATGCGTTGTGATGTTATCCGAGACGCCAATCCCGACAACCGATTTTGCGGTTGTGTGAGGAATATAGCCCCGGAGAACAAAAACTGTCAACGGGCAAAAAAATTTCCGTTATCAGGAATGTATAAAATTAAAGCGATCGAGCAAAAAATCCTTTCTGCAAAACTAAAAAAGATTTCAATAAAATCAGGCAGTTAAAAACACGGAAAAACGGTATAAAAAAGCGCCTCAAAATCCTGTTTTTTCTTTCAGATACAATGTCTTATTGCATTTTTTAAAACATGTCAGTCTGGTACATGGATATCGATACCACCGCCAATTATAAGCTGGGCGGTGCACAGCAACACGATAGCGTACGCCTCGATCCGTGGGTGTTTATGTTCTCAGCAGGATATCGTTTTTAATTCCGCACAAAAACGACCCCGTAATATACGGGGTCAATAAGGACATGGTATAAAGGGTATTATTTCTTCGCTTCTACGCCATCAGTTTCAGAGCGAATTAAAAATTTCTCAGTTGTTTGCGGAATATGCTGAATCAGCCAGTCGGCCATTTGCTTTTCCTCATTTAAAATCGCTTCGATGGTTGGAATTGAAGCTGTATCACCGGCATTTTTTGCTGCTGCTAATAGTGAGGTGTAACAGGCGATTTCAAATTGCTCGAAGACATATCCGCTAATAGAGCCTTTGACTATTTCATCAGAAGGGAATATACCACCGATTGACTGCCCAAGCGCAGCCATTTTACTCATGGAATCTTTAATGACTGAACGTGAAATGTCATTACGATCAAGAATAGTTTCCAGTTGAATAATCTGGTTTTTGGTTTCACTAAGATGTTGTTCAATACGAGCGCGTAGTTCAGGATAATTATCTATACGGCTGGCCATGGATTCAAGCATAGATTCGGCTTGCTTTTCCATTGCGTGGGCGTCACGTAACCAGTCATGATAATGTTCAATACGATTCATGAAAATGTCCTCTTTATAAAATGACTAAAAGTTAAAATTCATATTTCAGGCTTTATTTTCGGCTTTCTTATTTACGTTATTAAGGGCCAGATCAGTCAATTTGATGTCGGTGGCCTTTTCTTCTTCCAGGGTCTCTTTCAGAAGCTTCGCTGCTTTACGATAACCTAATTGTTCAGCCAGCGTCGCTAATGTCCCGTAACTGGCGATCTCATAATGCTCGACTTTCTGTGCTGCGGCAATCAGTGCGGCATCACGCACTTCGTTTTTCTCGGTACTTTCGATGACCTCATTAGCTTCTTCAATAAGACCTTCCATTGCCACACATTTCATGCGCTTAATTTTCAGGTTCGATTCTGATTCCACAACTTGATCAATACGTTCAATCTGTCCATGTGTTTCCTCGAGGTGCGCATGAAAAGCCTGACTTAATTTTTCGTTTGATGTTGCTCTTGCGAGTTTTGCCAGTGCCCGGGTTAATTGTTTTTCTGCGCTGTAGGTATCTGAAAGCAGGTGAATAAATACATCTTCAATGGTCTTCATATTCATATTTTTCTCCAGTGAAATCACTGCGAGCCATACGGCCCGCAGATGCAATTATCTTTATCAGCTGATATTAATAATTAACGGTGAATCAGGATTTGCCTGATTTATTACCACCGCTTTGTTGACCGCCTTTTTTACCCGCTTCAGATGCGCGTTGCGGATCATTTTTAAAATTACCGCCGCTATGCTGACCGCCTTTACGGCCAGCGTCGGATGCCTTTTCACGGTCTTCGGCGAAATTTCCTGAACCACCACGATGTTCGGCCATGTTATTTCTCCCGTTGCGTTGCATTGTTTCATTAATATGAGTGTTGTGTGTCGACACTCATTAAAATTAGTTGCTAATGAAAATTAGTCAAATTAAGCGCAACGAGAAGAAAGAGGGAAAATATATTATGAGGAACGTTCTTGATATATTAACAATTGCCTGAGGAATAAGTGACTTAGAGAAAATTATTGATTTTACTGGTGTTATGTTGCGGGATTAATTTATTTGATTATATTACTGTTGGGCGGAAAAATGACGTAAGTTGACGTTTGACAGGGGGAAGCGAAACGGTAAAAAGATAAATATTAAATGAATTTAGGATTTTTCTGGCTTCGTTAAAGAAAGTTAAAATGCCGCCAGCGGAACTGGCGGCTGTGGGATTAACTGCGCGTAGCCGCTTTCATCGGTTGTACAAAAGCTTTCAGTGCCACCAGCATTTTCTCTGGCTCATTAATATGTTGCTCGATGATTTTAACAATGGCTGAACCTGAAATCGCGCCTGCAGCTCCTGCATCAATCGCTGCTTTTACCTGATCCGGGGCGGAAATACCAAAGCCCTGCAATGGAGGCGCAGCATTGTACTCTTTCAGCTTCGTGACCAGATGATTGAGGGGTAACGCGGCGCGGTTTTCTGCGCCGGTCACGCCCGCACGTGACAATAAATAGGTGTATCCACGACCGTAGGAGGCTATCTGGCGCAGCAAATCATCGTCGGCATTCGGCGGGCAAATAAAGATAGGTGCGACATTATGACGCAACGCGGCCTGGCGGAAGGGAGCGGACTCTTCCACTGGCACATCGGCAACCAGCACCGAATCGACGCCGACTTTCTCGCACTGGGCATAAAACTCATCAATGCCTTTGCTAAACACTAGGTTGGCATACATCAAAAGGCCGATGGGAATGGTCGGGTGCTTCTGGCGAATCAGTGCCAGCATCTCAAAGCACTGTGCCGGGGTCACACCTGCCGCAAAGGCACGCAGTGTGGCGTTTTGAATCGTCGGGCCATCCGCCAGTGGGTCGGAGAAGGGGATACCTAACTCCAGCGCGTCAGCACCGGCTTCAATTAGCGTGTCGATAATTTTCAGCGACTGCTCAATGCCCGGATCACCGAGCGTGACGAAAGGAACGAATGCGCCTTCTTTGCGCTCCTTCAACTGGGCAAACAGAGATTCGTAGCGTTCCATCAGATTTCCCCTCGTGCTTTCAAAATATCGTGAACGGTGAAGATGTCTTTATCGCCGCGACCGGAAAGGTTAACCACCAGTAGCTGCTCTTTTTCCGGGTTTTCGCGCATCATTTTCAGCGCATGGGCCAGGGCGTGGGAGGACTCCAGCGCCGGGATGATCCCTTCGTGCAGGCACAGCGTTTTGAAGGCTTCCAGTGCTTCATCATCGGTAATTGACACGTAATCAGCGCGTCCAGTGCTGTTAAGATACGCGTGTTGTGGGCCGACAGACGGGAAATCCAGTCCGGCGGAGATGGAGTAAGATTCTTCAATCTGTCCGTCTTCGGTTTGCATCATCGGCGCTTTCATACCGAAATAGATGCCCACGCGACCGTGTTTTAACGGTGCGCCGTGCTCGCCAGTTTCGATACCGTGACCGCCTGGTTCGACACCAATCAGGCCGACGTCGGTTTCGTTGATAAAATCAGCAAACATGCCGATGGCATTTGAACCGCCGCCAACACAAGCGATAACCGCATCCGGCAGGCGACCTTCTCTTTCCAGAATCTGTGCTTTGGTTTCTTCGCCAATCATCCGCTGGAACTCACGGACAATGGTCGGATAAGGATGTGGGCCAGCTGCGGTGCCCAGCATATAGTGCGCGGTTTCATAACTGCCGGACCAGTCGCGCAGCGCCTCATTACAGGCATCTTTCAGCGTCGCGGAACCGCTATGCACCGGGATCACTTCCGCGCCCATTAAATGCATACGAAAAACGTTAGGCGACTGGCGTTCAACGTCTTTGGCACCCATATAAATACGGCATTTCAGGCCGAGCAGGGCGCTGGCAAGGGCCGACGCCACGCCATGCTGACCGGCACCGGTTTCGGCGATGATTTCGGTTTTACCCATCCGCTTCGCCAGTAAAGCCTGACCGAGCACCTGGTTAGTTTTATGCGCGCCGCCGTGCAGCAAATCTTCGCGCTTGAGATACAGCGTGGTGTTAGTGCCAGCCGTGATGTTCTGGCATTTGGTGAGTGCGGTTGGACGCCCGGCATAGTTTTTCAGCAGGTCGTTGAACTGGGCCTGAAATTCAGGATCTTTTTGCGCGCTGACAAAAGCTTCTTCCAGCTGGCGCAGAGCAGGCATCAGGATTTGTGGCACGTACATGCCGCCAAACTCACCAAAATAGGGGTTAAGTAATGTTGTCATTGTTCCTTTCCTTAATATGCGCGCAGCGTCTGGAAAACCGAGGCCAAAAGACGTGCGTCTTTGATGCCCGGTTGCGACTCTACAGCAGAATTAAAATCAAGTCCGGCGCAGCCGGTTTGTGCCGCTTCCACGCAGTTATCTGCGCCTAAGCCCCCCGCCAGCAGAACGTTGCCAAGCGATTGACCGTTTAACAGTGACCAGTCGAAACGTTGCCCGCTTCCACCCTGGCCGTTGTCTAAAACATATTTATCAACGTGCTGAAGCTCGCGGGCGGGCAGGGTTTCACCGACGCTTAATGCTTTCCAGATGGCAATGTTTGCGGGCAGCGCGCCACGCAATGTGTCGATATATTGTTGATCTTCATTACCATGCAGTTGCACTGCCGCAAGTGATAACACCTTAGCTTTGTCCACCACATCGGCAATATCGTGATTGCGGAACACGCCAACATACTGCAACGGTGCCGCAGCCATCACTTCCTGCGCCTGTTCAACGTTGACGCAACGCGGTGATGTCGCAACAAAAATCAACCCACCGTAAATCGCGCCCGCGTCATAAGCTGCTTTAGCATCTTGCCCACGCGTCAGGCCACATACTTTATTCTCACCCAGCAACACCCGGCGCACGGCGGCGTTCAAATCGTCATGGGCCATCAACGCCGAACCAATCAGAAAACCGTTAGCGAAGTGGCTTAACTCGCGCACCTGAGCGTAAGTATTGATGCCGGATTCGCTGATTACCGTCACGTTGTGCCCCAGTTTCGGCGCAAGCTCGCGGGTACGGTTGAGATCAATCGACAAATCACGCAGATCGCGGTTGTTGATGCCAACGACCTTTGCCCCCAATGCAATGGCACGCTCCAGTTCCTCTTCATTACTGACTTCGGTCAGCACACCCATCTCCAGACTGTGGGCGACGGCAGCAAGCTGGCGATATTGTTCGTCATCCAGTACTGAAAGCATTAATAAGCAGGCATCGGCCTGGTAATAGCGCGCCAGATAGATCTGGTAAGGATCGATAATGAAGTCTTTACATAAAATCGGCTGCGGGGCGATTTGGCTGACGATGGGGAGGAAATCAAAGCTCCCCTGAAAATATTTCTCATCAGTCAGCACCGAAATTGCCGAAGCGTAATGTTTATAAATGGCGGCAATGCGTGCCGGATCGAAATCATCACGGATCACGCCTTTTGACGGCGACGCTTTTTTGCACTCCAGAATAAACGACGTGCGTGCACCCTGAAGTGCATCATAAAAATGTCGCGTGCTCGGCTGAACCTCATTCTGAAAACTGGCCAGCGGTTGCTGCTCTTTGCGGGTTTCTACCCAAATCGCCTTGTCTGCGACGATTTTCGCTAAAACGGTTTGCATCATTTACCCTCGTGCCGCCAGTGCGGTGACTCTGTCGTAAGCGGAACCACTGCGCAGTACCTCAAGAACGGTTTGCGCATTGGCTTGCAGATCTTCATGGCCATGCAGGCGCATTAACATGGCGACATTCGCCGCGACGGCTGCTTCATGGGCGGCGTCGCCTTTACCTTGTAACAAGCGTGTTAAAATGTCACGGTTTTCTTCCGGTGTTCCGCCTGCCAGTTGCTCCTGGTGGTAGGGTGTCAGGCCAAAATCTTCTGCAGTTAGCTGATAGCTCTTAATTTCACCGTCATGCAGTTCGGCAACGATTGTCGGCGCGTGTAATGAAACTTCATCCATCCCGCCGCTGTGCACTACCGCAGCGCGTTGATACCCCAGCACGCGCAAGGTTTCGGCAATCGGCAGCACCAGTTCCGGACTATAAACACCAATTAGCGCCAGCGGCGGATGCGCCGGGTTAATCAATGGCCCCAGCACATTGAACAGGGTGCGGGTTTTCAGTTGCTGGCGAACCGACATCGCGTGGCGGAATCCGGTGTGATATTTCGGCGCAAAGAGGAAACAGACGCCTAACTCATCCAGCGCCTGGCGCGATTTATCGGCGTTCATATCAAGATTAATACCGAACGCCGCCAGCAGATCCGACGAGCCGGATTTACTGGAGACGCTACGGTTGCCGTGTTTCGCCACTTTCAGCCCACAGGCCGCGGCGACAAAAGCACTGGCGGTAGAAATATTGATACTGTTGCTGCCGTCACCACCGGTACCGACGATATCGGCAAACAGATAATCCGGGCGCGGGAACGGCGCGGCGTTTTCCAGTAGCGCGGTTGCTGCTCCGGCGATTTCGTTTGGGTGCTCGCCGCGAATTTTCATGCTTACCAGAGCCGCCGCGAGCTGTTCTGGCTTCAGCTCGCCATGCACCACTGCTGAAAACAGCTGGTGGCTTTCTTGCTGGCTAAGCGTCTGCGCCTGATACAGTTTTTCCAGAATCGGTTGCAGCGTGTTAGTCGGTTCCAGTTTCTGCTGCGCCCAGGCCAATGTTTGTTCCAGCAGGCGAGCGCCCTGGGTAGTAAGAATGGATTCCGGATGGAACTGGAATCCACAAACGCGATCTGCATCGTGACGCACTGCCATCACCATGCCATTAAAATGGGCGTTGATGGTTAAACCGGCCGGAATGTTACTGCCAACCAGCGAGTGATAACGCGCCACTGGCAGCGGGTTTGTTAATCCGGCAAACATCGCCTGACCGTCGTGTTCAATGCTGGAGGCTTTACCGTGAAGAATTTCGCCCGCCTGACCGACATACCCCCCATAAGCTTCGACAATCGCCTGATGACCGAGGCAAATGCCAATAATTGGCAGCTTGCCGCGCAGGCGGGTGAGGAGTTCTGGCATACAACCGGCTTCGCTTGGCACACCGGGGCCAGGAGAAAGCATCAGCACCGGATTGCTCATTGTCGCCAGGCGTTCAATTAAGGTCTGCGCCGGAATATGGTTGCGGTAAATCACCACGTTATGACCATTGCTGCGCAACTGATCTGCCAGGTTGTAAGTAAAAGAGTCGATATTATCGAGCAGCAGAATGTCAGCCATCAGAACGTCTCCTGTGCATGATGCGCGGTGGCAATAGCGCGCAGTACAGCGCGGGCTTTATTACGGGTTTCGTCGGCTTCCGACTGCGGAACAGAATCAAGTACCACGCCAGCACCGGCTTGCACGGTGGCGATACCGTTTTCCACCAGTGCCGAGCGGATCACAATGCAGGTGTCGAGATCGCCATGCGCGGTGAAATAACCTACCGCGCCGCCGTAGCTGCCGCGGCGACGACCTTCCGCCTCGGCAATTAACTGCATAGCGCGTACTTTCGGTGCACCGCTTAACGTCCCCATATTCATACAGGCGCGGTAAGCGTGCAGGGCGTCGAGATCGTGGCGCAGCTCACCGACCACGCGGGAGACCAGGTGCATCACGTAAGAGTAACGGTCAACTTTGGTGAGATCGGCGACGTAGCGGCTGCCGGGGGTGCAAATGCGTGCCAGATCATTACGGGCGAGATCCACCAGCATCAGATGTTCAGAAAGCTCTTTATGATCGGTACGCATTTCCAGTTCGATGCGGCTGTCGAGGTCTCTGTCCAGCGAACCATCGGCACGACGACCGCGTGGACGTGTTCCGGCAATCGGGTAGATCTCAATCTGGCGGCTGGTGGCGTCATACTTGAGCGAGCTCTCCGGCGACGCGCCAAACAGGGTGAAATCATTATCCTGCATAAAAAACATATACGGGCTGGGATTACTCTTTTTCAGCACGTAATAGGCCGCCAGCGGTGACGGGCAGGGCAGAGAGAAACGGCGAGATGGCACCACCTGGAAAATTTCTCCGGCGCGAATCGCTTTTTGCAACAAACGCACTACGCCACCGAACTCTTCATCGCTCTGGTTACATTCACAATGCATATGCGGCACGGAAACCACCGGCAGCGGTGGCGCGGTTTCGGTCAGCTGCTGGCGAAGATCGTTCAGGCGAGCAGTGAGACGTTGTTTTTCTTCTTCATTCGGAGCAAAAAGACTGGCCTGAATGCGGGTGCTTTTTTTCTGATGGTCAATCACCATCAGCGTTTCAGCGAGATAAAAACAGAAATCAGGGCAGTTATTTTCCGCTGACAGTTGCGGTAAATCTTCAAACCCCGCCACAAGGTCATAAGAGAACAGGCCGCCGAAGAACATTGCTTCTCGTTCTTCCTTCGGTACATTCAACAGATTCTGCAATAAGCGGAAAGCGTCAAAAACCGAAAGGGAGCATAAGCGGGCGTCTTCATCCAGCAGTGGACTGACAGGGGGGAAGCGCAGCACACGGCAGTTTGGTGATTGTTCATTTTCCACACCCGCAGGCAGGGCGTTATCCAGTAGTGCCAACAGGGCTTCGCCATTGCCGGAAAGTGCCTGAATTGTGACAGTGTCACCTAATGCTGTAATGCGCAGCGCACTGTCTACCAGCAGCAGGCTTTTTAAATCATCTTTGCTGTCGATATCTGCGGATTCCAGCAGCAGCGTTGCTGGACGATTCCCACACAACTGGTGAAAAAGCGCAGTCGGGTTGTCGCGATAAGCGCCTTCGCAGGTTAGCAGTTCAAGAGTCGGTTTTTGTGTTTGCATTGTTATTCTCTAATTTTGTTCAAAAAAAAGCCCGCTCATCAGGCGGGCTGGGTATCTGATTGCTTTACGCATGGTGAATACACTGCCCGTTTCAGGAAGTGCGCCACCAACCTTTCAGTACGAAAATTGCTTTCATTGTCGATACCCTTTTTACGTGAACTTGCGTACTAGTTAACTAGTTCGATGATTAATTGTCAACAGCTCATTTCAGAATATTTGCCAGAACCGTTATGATGTCGGCGCAAAAAACATTATCCAGAACGGGAGTGCGCCTTGAGCGACACGAATTACGCAGTGATTTACGACCTGCACAGCCATACCACAGCTTCCGATGGCTGCCTGACGCCAGAAGCATTGGTGCACCGTGCAGTCGAGATGCGCGTCGGCACCCTGGCGATCACCGACCATGACACCACAGCTGCAATCTCACCAGCAAGAGAGGAAATTTCACGTTCGGGACTGGCGCTGAATCTTATTCCCGGCGTGGAAATCTCCACGGTCTGGGAAAATCATGAAATTCATATTGTCGGGCTGAATATTGATATTACTCATCCGCTAATGTGTGAGTTCCTCGCGCAGCAGACAGAACGGCGCAATCAGCGGGCGCAGCTGATTGCCGAAAGACTTGAAAAAGCGCAGATACCAGGTGCGCTGGAAGGCGCGCAACGACTGGCGCAGGGCGGTGCGGTGACGCGCGGTCATTTTGCTCGTTTCCTTGTGGAGTGCGGCAAAGCCAGTTCAATGGCGGATGTCTTTAAAAAATATCTGGCGCGCGGGAAAACCGGATACGTTCCGCCACAGTGGTGTACAATAGAACAAGCTATTGATGTCATTCATCATTCTGGCGGTAAGGCGGTGCTAGCTCATCCTGGGCGGTACAATCTTAGTGCTAAATGGCTGAAAAGATTGGTTGCGCATTTTGCTGAACACCACGGCGACGCGATGGAAGTCGCGCAGTGCCAGCAATCGCCCAATGAACGCACCCAGCTGGCGACACTTGCGCGTCAGCATCATTTATGGGCATCACAAGGATCTGATTTTCATCAGCCGTGCCCGTGGATTGAACTGGGTCGTAAACTCTGGCTGCCTGCAGGCGTTGAAGGCGTCTGGCAGCTATGGGAACAGCCGCAGAACACCACAGAGAGGGAATTATGAGCCAGTTTTTTTATATTCATCCTGATAATCCGCAGCAACGTCTGATCAACCAGGCGGTGGAGATCGTGCGTAAAGGCGGGGTGATTGTTTATCCAACCGATTCCGGCTATGCGCTCGGCTGTAAAATTGAAGATAAAAACGCCATGGAGCGTATTTGTCGAATTCGCCAGCTGCCGGACGGTCACAACTTTACCCTGATGTGTCGCGATCTTTCTGAGCTCTCGACCTATTCATTCGTGGATAACGTTGCGTTTCGTTTGATGAAAAACAACACGCCGGGCAACTACACCTTCATCCTGAAAGGGACGAAGGAGGTGCCACGCCGTCTGTTGCAGGAAAAACGCAAAACCATCGGTATGCGTGTGCCTTCTAACCCGATTGCGCAGGCGTTGCTTGAAGCACTGGGCGAACCGATGCTTTCCACTTCGCTAATGCTGCCAGGCAGCGAATTTACCGAATCCGATCCGGAAGAAATTAAAGACCGTCTGGAAAAACAGGTGGACTTGATTATTCACGGCGGCTATCTCGGGCAGAAACCAACAACGGTTATTGATCTTACTGATGATACGCCGGTCGTGGTGCGTGAAGGCGTAGGTGATGTGAAGCCTTTCTTATAACAAATTGCGTTCCACGGATGGAAGACTATGGCAGGGATATATCGCTGCATTTTGCTGTTGATAGTTGGGCTTTTTTTCTCTTCGTTGAGTTATCCGAAAAACACGGAGATCCCTTTTTATGAAGAAGGGATCTCGCTCTTTGATGTTGAAGCCACTCTGCAACCGGATGGGGGGCTCGACATCAAAGAAAATATTCATTTTCAGGCGCGAAATCAGCAGATTAAGCACGGATTTTATCGTGATTTACCACGACTCTGGATGCAGCCTGATGGGGACGCTGCACTGCTGAACTATCATATTGTTGGCGTCACCCGTGATGGTGTTCCTGAACCCTGGCATCTTGACTGGCATATCGGTTTAATGAGTATCGTCGTGGGCGATAAACAACGTTTCTTGCCTCAAGGCGACTATCATTATCAAATTCATTATCAGGTTAAAAATGCTTTCCTGCGTGAGGGAGATTCAGATCTGTTAATCTGGAACGTGACTGGTAACCACTGGCCGTTTGAAATCTATAAGACCCGATTTTCACTCAAGTTCCCTGATATCGCGGGTAATCCATTTAGCGAAATCGATCTCTTTACTGGAGAAGAGGGCGACACATATCGAAATGGCCGCATCCTTGAGGACGGAAGAATTGAATCCCGCGATCCGTTTTATCGTGAAGATTTCACGGTACTCTACCGCTGGCCTCACGCTTTACTTAGCAATGCCCCGGCTCCACAAACGACGAATATTTTCAGCCATCTTCTTTTACCCTCCACGTCATCGTTGTTAATTTGGTTTCCGTGTCTATTCCTGGTTTGTGGATGGTTATATCTCTGGAAGCGCAGGCCGCAATTTACGCCGGTAGATGTGATTGAAACCGATGTCATTCCGCCAGATTACACGCCCGGCATGTTACGTCTCGATGCGAAGCTGGTTTACGACGATAAAGGTTTTTGTGCCGATATCGTAAATCTGATTGTGAAAGGCAAAATTCATCTGAAAGATCAGTATGACAAGAACCAGCAAATCCTGATTCGTGTTAATGAAGGCGCGACCAGAAATAATGCGGTATTACTGCCCGCAGAGAAGTTATTACTGGAAGCGTTATTTCGTAAAGGCGATAAGGTCGTTCTTACGGGGAGACGCAACAGAGTCTTACGCAGTGCATTTTTACGGATGCAGAAATTTTATCTGCCGCGTAAAAAGTCTTCGTTTTACCGACCTGATGCGTTTTTGCAATGGGGGGGAATGGCGATATTAGCGGTTATTCTCTACGGTAACCTGAGTCCCGTAGGCTGGGCAGGAATGAGTCTGGTGGGCGATATGTTTATTATGATCTGCTGGCTTCTTCCTTTTTTATTTTGTTCCCTTGAGCTTTTGTTTGCCCGCGATGATGACAAGCCTTGCGTTAATTGTGTAATCATCACTTTGTTTTTACCGCTGATTTGTTCAGGCGTGGCCTTTTATTCTCTCTATATCAATGTCGGAGATGTATTCTTTTACTGGTATATGCCAGCGGGTTATTTTAGCGCTGTTTTCCTGACCGGTTATCTCACTGGCATAGGGTATATTTTTCTGCCAAAGTTTACCCAAACTGGGCAGCAACGTTATGCCCACGGTGAAGCTATCGTTAACTATCTTGCGCGTAAAGAGGCGGCAACACACAGTGGGCGGCGGCGGAAAGGGGAAACACGGAAACTGGATTACGCATTGTTAGGTTGGGCGGTCTCGGCAAACCTTGGCAGAGAATGGGCAGAACGTATCACCCCATCACTCACAGCGGCTGTTAGCGCCCCGGAAATTGCCCGTAGTGGCGTTTTATTCTCATTGCAGACGCACCTGAGTTGCGGGGCCTATACCAGTTTGTTGGGGCGAAGCTATTCCGGTGGTGGTGCTGGCGGCGGTGCGGGTGGCGGAGGCGGTGGTGGTTGGTAACCAAATCGACGTTAATCGAAACAAGCTTTAACCATAAAGATAGTGTAGTATGTTGCGCCTCAAAGCCAGGTCGATAAACGTCGAGTCGTTTACTTAAGGCCTTAAGAGTTCAAACAGACTTTACTATCAGTGAGTCAGATGTAAGTTCTGACTCACTGTTGCACAAAAGCATATCAGACGCCTGGGAAGGCGACACCAAAAGGAAGCTCTATGAGCGAAAAGCTACAGAAAGTGCTGGCGCGTGCCGGCCACGGCTCTCGCCGTGAAATCGAATCTATTATTGAAGCCGGTCGTGTGAGTGTTGATGGCAAAATTGCTAAACTCGGCGATCGCGTTGAAATTACCCCTGGATTGAAAATCCGTATCGATGGTCACCTGATTTCGGTACGTGAGTCCGCTGAACAAATTTGTCGCGTTCTGGCCTATTACAAACCGGAAGGTGAGTTGTGTACCCGTAACGATCCGGAAGGACGTCCAACGGTGTTTGACCGTCTGCCAAAACTGCGTGGCGCACGCTGGATTGCCGTAGGTCGTCTGGACGTTAACACCTGTGGTCTGTTGCTCTTCACCACCGACGGTGAACTGGCAAACCGTTTAATGCATCCAAGCCGTGAAGTTGAACGTGAATATGCCGTGCGTGTATTTGGTCAGGTTGACGACGCGAAACTGCGTGATTTGAGTCGTGGCGTGCAGCTGGAAGATGGTCCGGCAGCCTTTAAAACCATCAAGTTCAGCGGCGGCGAAGGGATCAACCAGTGGTACAACGTTACTCTGACCGAAGGCCGTAACCGTGAGGTTCGTCGTCTTTGGGAAGCGGTTGGTGTGCAGGTAAGTCGCCTGATCCGTGTGCGTTACGGTGATATTCCACTGCCGAAAGGTCTGCCACGCGGCGGCTGGACAGAGCTGGATCTCGCCCAGACTAACTATCTGCGCGAACTGGTGGAGCTACCGCCAGAAACCAGCTCTAAAGTCGCTGTAGAAAAAGACCGTCGTCGTATGAAGGCGAATCAGATTCGTCGTGCGGTTAAGCGTCACAGTCAGGTGAGCGGCGGTCGTCGCTCTGGTGGACGTAATAATAACGGTTAATCAAAGTATGCCGGACGTCATATCCGGCATTTTTACAGATTAGTAATCAATCCCTATCTGCGCTTTTACACCGGCATCAAACGCATGTTTCACGGGGCGTAATTCACTTACCGTATCCGCCAATTCAAGAATATCCCGATGACAACCACGACCCGTGATAATCACCGTTTGTTGATGTGGACGTTCATTTAACGCCTTCACCACTTCTTCCAGTGGCAAATAATCATACGCCACCATATAAGTCAGTTCATCGAGCAAAACCATATCCAGTGAAGGATCTGCCAGCATTCGTTTGGCATGTTGCCAGACTTCACGGCAGGCCGCGGTATCAGATTCGCGATTTTGTGTATCCCAGGTAAAGCCCGTTGCCATCACCTGAAATTCAACGCCGTGTGGTTCCAGCAGTTTTCGTTCGCCGTTAGGCCAGGTGCCTTTAATAAACTGCACGACGCCCACTTTTTTTCCGTGACCAACTGCGCGTGTTGCCGTACCAAATGCCGCGGTGGTTTTGCCTTTTCCATTGCCGGTAAAGACGATGATAATACCGCGTTCATCCTGGGCCTGGGCCACACGAGCATCTACTTTTTCTTTCACTCGCTGCTGACGCTGTTGGTAGCGTTCATCACTCATTGGGAAATTCCTGGTTTACGGCCCGGTTGGGCGTCAAAGGTCATGCCGGTTTTACGGCGGCTGTCATCGCCCATCAGCCAGAGGTAGAGCGGCATGATATCAGCGGGTGTTTTAAGTTTCTGTGGATCTTCGGTCGGGAAGGCGTTGGCACGCATTGCGGTGCGCGTACCGCCTGGGTTAATGCAGTTGACGCGCAGGCGCTGCTGATATTCATCGGCCAGTACCTGCATCATCCCTTCGGTGGCAAATTTCGACGCTGCATATGCGCCCCAGTTTGCACGCCCCTGACGTCCAACGCTTGATGAAGTAAAGACCAGTGAACCCGCGTCCGATTTGAGTAATAAAGGAAGCAGTGCTTGGGTGAGCATAAAGGTGGCATTAACGTTGACCTGCATGACGTCCTGCCAGACCTGCGGATTTTGTTCGCTCATTGGGCAAACATCGCCGAGCAATCCGGCATTATGCAAAACACCATCCAGACGTGGATAATTAACGGCAATGCGCTGTGCCAGTTGTTGGCAATTTTCGGACGTGCAGGTCAGCAAATCGAGAATAAACCACTGTGGCTGACGCCCAGTTTCTTCGTTTATGTGGCTGGCTACCTGATGTAATTTTTCTTCATTACGGCCCAACAGAATCACAGTCGCACCATAGCGTGCATACGTCATCGCGGCTTCACGACCAATCCCATCGCTGGCTCCCGTCACCAGGATAATGCGATCATTGAGTAAATCTTGTTTTGGCTGGTAATGCATGGCTACTCCTCAACGACGTTGTCTGTCGCGCTGCCAGTGTACTTTAAGACTTTGGGGCTTTATGCCTGAAACAGAAGGGCATTTCAATCAGCCTGGGGCGATAACACCGCAAAATGGATACTTTGTCATACTTTCGCTGCAATAACATCTCTGCGAGACGGCTTAACATGCCTGTTGTAAACTGTGAGCCAAAGCGTTGTTTAACCAAGGTGGGGACTCGTGGAATTGTTGTCTGAATATGGTTTGTTTTTGGCGAAAATCGTTACCGTTGTGCTAGCGATTGCGGCGATTGCCGCCATTATTGTCAATGTTGCTCAACGTAATAAACGCCAGCGTGGCGAGTTACGGGTCAACAATCTCAGCGAACAGTATAAGGAGATGAAAGAAGAACTGGCCGCGGCGCTGATGGACTCACATCAGCAAAAACAGTGGCACAAAGCGCAGAAGAAAAAGCACAAGCAAGAAGCGAAAGCAGCAAAAGCGAAAGCCAAACTGGGCGAGGTGGCAACTGACAGTAAACCTCGCGTCTGGGTGCTGGATTTTAAAGGCAGCATGGACGCCCATGAAGTGAACTCGCTACGTGAAGAGATAACGTCGGTACTCGCAGCATTTAAACCGCAGGATCAGGTTGTGCTACGTCTGGAAAGCCCTGGTGGCATGGTGCATGGTTACGGGCTGGCGGCTTCGCAGCTGCAGCGTCTGCGTGATAAAAACATTCCTTTAACTGTTACGGTAGACAAAGTCGCTGCCAGCGGCGGTTACATGATGGCCTGTGTGGCGGACAAAATTGTTTCCGCACCGTTTGCTATTGTGGGTTCCATTGGCGTGGTGGCACAAATGCCCAACTTTAACCGCTTCCTGAAAAGCAAAGATATTGATATCGAACTGCACACCGCCGGGCAGTATAAGCGCACGCTGACCTTGCTGGGTGAAAACACCGAAGAAGGGCGGGAGAAATTCCGCGAAGAGCTGAACGAAACGCATCAGTTATTTAAAGATTTTGTGAAGCGTATGCGTCCGTCTCTGAATATTGATCAGGTGGCAACGGGTGAACACTGGTACGGACAACAGGCGGTAGAGAAAGGCTTGGTTGATGAAATCAACACCAGTGATGAAGTTATTCTTAGCCTGATGGAAGGCCGTGAAGTGGTCAATGTACGCTATATGCAGCGTAAACGACTCATTGACCGATTCACCGGCAGCGCGGCAGAGAGCGCCGATCGATTGTTGCTACGCTGGTGGCAGCGGGGTCAAAAGCCATTGATGTAAAAGACAAACGCGAGGGTAAGACCTCGCGTTTTGCTTTAATCAACCAGGTGATATTTTTCTGAAAGCACATGGGCCAGGTGTTTGAACATATTAAACACCGCGGTGCTTTTGGCTGTTGGCAATCCTTGTTCATCTAAAAAGTAGTCGCCGGTAAATACCAGCACGCCATTACGCTGCGTGACGCCGGTGGCTTCAATCCCTGCGAGCGTATCCTCATGCTCACGAATGATTTTGTTGGCCTCTTTCAACAGCGTCTCGCGGTCGATGGGTTGTGTCTCTTTGTTCATTATTTACTCCTTAAACAAGGACATTAGTCTACGCCAGGCATGGCTTGCAGACAAATATACCACGCTGGTGGCAAGAGCGCCTTACTGGCAACTTTGGATTTTGCATGCTAATAAAGTTGCGTATCGGATTTTATCAGGTACAGTGTGACGCTTTCGTCAATCTGGCAATAGATTTGCTTGACATTCGACCAAAATTCCGTCGTGCTATAGCGCCTGTAGGCCAAGACCTGTTAACTCAGTCACCTGAATTTTCGTGAACAGAGTCACGACAAGGGGTTGATATCCGCAGAGAGCGAGTCCATATCGGTAACTCGTTGCCAGTGGAAGGTTTATCAACGTGCGACGCATTCCTGGAAGAATCAAATTAGGTAAGGTGAATATGGGTAAAGCTCTTGTCATCGTTGAGTCCCCGGCAAAAGCCAAAACGATCAACAAGTATCTGGGTAGTGACTACGTGGTGAAATCCAGCGTCGGTCACATCCGCGATTTGCCGACCAGTGGCTCAGCTGCCAAAAAGAGTGCCGACTCTACCTCCACCAAGACGGCTAAAAAGCCTAAAAAGGATGAACGTGGCGCTCTCGTCAACCGTATGGGGGTTGACCCGTGGCACAATTGGGAGGCGCACTATGAAGTGTTGCCTGGTAAAGAGAAGGTCGTCTCTGAACTGAAACAACTGGCTGAAAAAGCCGACCACATCTATCTCGCAACCGACCTTGACCGCGAAGGGGAAGCCATTGCATGGCACCTGCGGGAAGTGATTGGTGGTGATGATGCGCGCTATAGCCGAGTGGTGTTTAACGAAATTACTAAAAACGCGATCCGCCAGGCATTTAACAAACCAGGTGAGCTGAATATTGATCGTGTTAATGCCCAGCAGGCGCGTCGCTTTATGGACCGCGTGGTGGGATATATGGTTTCGCCGCTGCTGTGGAAAAAGATCGCTCGTGGTCTGTCTGCAGGTCGTGTGCAGTCGGTGGCGGTCCGCCTGGTGGTCGAGCGTGAGCGTGAAATTAAAGCGTTCGTACCGGAAGAGTTCTGGGAAGTCGATGCCAGCACGACCACGCCATCTGGTGATGCGTTGGCGTTGCAGGTGACTCATCAGAACGACAAACCGTTCCGCCCGGTCAACAAAGAACAAACTCAGGCTGCGGTAAGTCTGCTGGAAAAAGCGCGCTACAGCGTGCTGGAACGTGAAGACAAACCGACAACCAGTAAACCTGGCGCTCCTTTTATTACCTCTACGCTGCAACAAGCTGCCAGCACCCGTCTTGGTTTTGGCGTGAAAAAAACCATGATGATGGCGCAGCGTTTGTATGAAGCTGGCTATATCACATACATGCGTACCGACTCCACCAACCTGAGTCAGGACGCGGTAAATATGGTTCGCGGTTATATCAGCGATAATTTTGGTAAGAAATATCTGCCGGAAAGTCCGAATCAGTACGCCAGCAAAGAAAACTCACAGGAAGCGCACGAAGCGATTCGTCCTTCTGACGTCAATGTGATGGCGGAATCGCTGAAGGATATGGAAGCAGATGCGCAAAAACTGTACCAGTTAATCTGGCGTCAGTTCGTTGCCTGCCAGATGACCCCAGCGAAATATGACTCCACGACGCTGACCGTTGGTGCGGGCGATTTCCGCCTGAAAGCACGCGGTCGTATTTTGCGCTTTGATGGCTGGACAAAAGTGATGCCTGCACTGCGTAAAGGCGATGAAGATCGTATCTTACCGGCAGTCGATAAAGGCGATGCTCTGACGCTCGTTGAACTGACACCAGCCCAGCACTTTACCAAGCCGCCAGCGCGTTTCAGTGAAGCATCGTTGGTTAAAGAACTGGAAAAACGCGGTATCGGTCGTCCGTCTACCTATGCGTCGATCATTTCGACTATTCAGGATCGTGGCTATGTGCGAGTAGAAAATCGTCGTTTCTATGCGGAAAAAATGGGCGAAATCGTCACCGATCGCCTGGAAGAGAATTTCCGTGAGTTAATGAACTACGACTTCACCGCACAGATGGAAAACAGCCTCGACCAGGTGGCAAATCACGAAGCAGAGTGGAAAGCTGTACTGGATCACTTCTTCTCGGATTTCACCCAGCAGTTAGATAAAGCTGAAAAAGATCCGGAAGAGGGGGGGATGCGCCCGAACCAGATGGTTCTGACCAGCATCGACTGCCCGACCTGTGGTCGCAAAATGGGTATTCGCACAGCGAGCACCGGGGTATTCCTTGGCTGTTCCGGCTACGCTCTGCCACCGAAAGAGCGTTGCAAAACCACCATCAACCTGGTGCCGGAAAACGAAGTGCTGAACGTGCTGGAAGGTGAAGACGCTGAAACCAACGCGCTGCGCGCAAAACGTCGTTGCCCGAAATGCGGCACGGCGATGGACAGCTATCTCATCGATCCGAAACGTAAGTTGCATGTCTGTGGTAATAACCCAACCTGCGACGGTTACGAGATCGAAGAGGGCGAATTCCGCATTAAAGGTTATGACGGCCCGATCGTTGAGTGTGAAAAATGTGGATCTGAAATGCACCTGAAAATGGGGCGTTTCGGTAAATACATGGCCTGCACTAACGAAGAGTGTAAAAACACGCGTAAGATTTTACGTAACGGCGAAGTGGCACCACCGAAAGAAGATCCGGTGCCATTACCGGAGCTGCCGTGCGAAAAATCAGATGCTTATTTCGTGCTGCGTGACGGTGCTGCCGGTGTGTTCCTGGCGGCCAATACCTTCCCGAAATCGCGTGAAACACGTGCGCCACTGGTGGAAGAGCTTTATCGCTTCCGCGACCGTCTGCCGGAAAAACTGCGTTATCTGGCCGATGCGCCACAGCAGGATCCGGAAGGTAATAAGACCATGGTTCGCTTTAGCCGTAAAACCAAACAGCAATATGTCTCTTCGGAAAAAGACGGAAAGGCGACTGGCTGGTCAGCATTTTATGTTGATGGCAAATGGGTTGAAGGGAAAAAATAACCTTTAATTCTGTCAGGTTTTTATAAACAAAGGGTCGCGAAAGCGGCCCTTTTTTATTGCATATTATTTTTTCTTCACACCTATACACTAAGGCTATAAATGATATAGTGGTTATAGTTAGCACCTTTTTTATTATTAAATCGTATTAGTCACCCGCCAGGTGTGACGAAAAAACGATGTTCTGATGGCGTCTAAGTGGATGGTTTAACATGAAATTACAACAACTTCGCTATATTGTTGAGGTGGTCAATCATAACCTGAATGTCTCATCAACGGCGGAAGGACTTTACACATCACAACCCGGGATCAGTAAACAAGTCAGAATGCTGGAAGACGAGCTAGGCATTCAAATTTTTTCCCGAAGCGGCAAGCACCTGACGCAGGTAACGCCAGCAGGACAAGAAATAATTCGTATCGCTCGTGAAGTCCTGTCGAAAGTCGATGCCATAAAATCGGTCGCCGGAGAGCACACCTGGCCGGATAAAGGCTCGCTGTATATCGCCACCACGCATACCCAGGCACGCTATGCGTTACCAAACGTCATCAAAGGCTTTATTGAGCGTTATCCTCGCGTTTCTTTGCATATGCACCAGGGCTCGCCGACACAAATTGCTGATGCCGTCTCTAAAGGCAATGCCGATTTCGCGATTGCCACAGAAGCGCTGCATCTGTATGAAGATTTAGTGATGTTACCGTGCTACCACTGGAATCGGGCTATTGTAGTCACTCCGGATCACCCGCTGGCAGGCAAAAAAGCCATTACCATTGAAGAACTGGCGCAATATCCGTTGGTGACATATACCTTCGGCTTTACCGGACGTTCAGAACTGGATACTGCCTTTAACCGCGCAGGGTTAACGCCGCGTATCGTCTTCACGGCAACGGATGCTGACGTCATTAAAACTTACGTCCGGTTAGGGCTGGGAGTAGGGGTCATTGCCAGCATGGCGGTGGATCCGGTCGCCGATCCCGATCTTGTGCGTGTTGATGCTCACGATATCTTCAGCCACAGTACAACCAAAATTGGTTTTCGCCGTAGTACTTTTTTGCGCAGTTATATGTATGATTTCATTCAGCGTTTTGCACCGCATTTAACGCGTGATGTCGTTGATGCGGCTGTCGCATTGCGCTCCAATGAAGAAATTGAGGTCATGTTTAAAGATATAAAACTGCCGGAAAAATAATTTCTTGCGTTATTTCCGGCACCTTTTATGTAGAGAAGGTGCCGGAATATATTCTCTTTTGTTGCTTATTTGTATCCGCTGCACAATATTTTTATCCCTCATATTTATAGGGTAAATTACTTGTAAAGTAGTGTCTAATTACCCGCCTCGCAAACTCCAGTTTTCAAATATCTATTTCAGGTCAAAAGATTGAATTATTCACTGGAGACGATTCGTAAATTCGCTGGATTTTTGACTAAAGTTTCTTTAGGATTTGTCTCATCGTATGATTAATTACACCAATCGTTCAACGTCTTGCTGATAAGTGATGGCGATTATATGAGGTTAGCAATGCCTTCTGGAAATCAGGAACCCCGCCGGGACCCTGAATTAAAACGCAAAGCCTGGCTGGCGGTATTTCTTGGTTCTGCACTTTTCTGGGTGGTTGTCGCACTGCTGATTTGGAAAGTGTGGGGATAACTATGGTCGGTCAGGAGCAACTGGAGTCGTCACCATTATGTCAGCATAGTGACAATGAACCAGAAACGAAACGGGAATGTTCCGTCGTTATTCCAGACGACTGGCAACTAACAACGCAGCAGCAAGCCTTTATAGAACTGTTTGGTGAAGATGATCAGCCGAAACAATAATTATCATCATTCTTATTACCCATTTTTAATCAATTAAAGGGCTTTTAATACACCGCAGCAATAACAGGTTGAGTTATCTCAACACAAAGTAATAACCGTTAAGGGTGTAGCCTATGATCAACACAAATATGAAATATTGGTCCTGGATGGGCGCATTTTCTCTGTCGATGCTCTTCTGGGCCGAACTCCTCTGGATCATTACTCACTGATCCCTGACCCCGCTGCGGCGGGGTTTTCATTTGCTTTGCCACAAGGTTTCTCCTCTTTTATCAATTTGGGTTGTTATCAAATCGTTACGCGATGTTTGTGTTATCTTTAATATTCACCCTGAAGAGAATCAGGGCTTCGCAACCCTGTCATTAAGGAGGAGCTATGTCGTCAACCCTACGAGAAGCCAGTAAGGACACGTTGCAGGCCAAAGATAAAACTTACCACTACTACAGCCTGCCGCTTGCTGCCAAATCACTGGGCGATATCACCCGTCTGCCTAAGTCACTCAAAGTTTTGCTCGAAAACCTGCTGCGCTGGCAGGATGGTAACTCGGTTACCGAAGAGGATATCCACGCGCTGGTGGGATGGCTGAAAAATGCTCATGCTGACCGTGAAATTGCCTACCGCCCGGCAAGGGTGTTGATGCAGGACTTTACCGGCGTACCTGCCGTTGTTGATCTGGCGGCAATGCGCGAAGCGGTTAAACGCCTCGGCGGCGATACTGCAAAGGTTAACCCGCTCTCACCGGTCGACCTGGTCATTGACCACTCGGTGACCGTCGATCGTTTTGGTGATGATGAGGCATTTGAAGAAAACGTGCGCCTGGAAATGGAGCGCAACCACGAACGTTATGTGTTCCTGAAATGGGGAAAGCAGGCGTTCAGTCGTTTTAGCGTCGTGCCGCCAGGCACAGGCATTTGCCATCAGGTTAACCTCGAATATCTCGGCAAAGCAGTGTGGAGCGAATTGCAGGACGGTGAATGGATTGCTTATCCGGATACACTCGTTGGTACTGACTCGCACACCACCATGATCAACGGCCTTGGCGTGCTGGGGTGGGGCGTTGGTGGGATCGAAGCCGAAGCCGCAATGTTAGGCCAGCCGGTTTCCATGCTTATCCCGGACGTAGTGGGCTTTAAACTCACCGGAAAATTACGTGAAGGTATTACCGCCACAGACCTGGTTCTCACCGTTACCCAAATGCTGCGCAAACATGGCGTGGTGGGGAAATTCGTCGAATTTTATGGTGATGGGCTGGATTCACTACCGCTGGCGGATCGCGCCACCATTGCCAATATGTCGCCAGAATATGGTGCCACCTGTGGCTTCTTCCCAATCGATGCTGTCACCCTCGATTACATGCGTTTAAGCGGGCGCAGTGAAGATCAGGTTGAGTTGGTCGAAATATATGCCAAAGCGCAGGGCATGTGGCGTAACCCGGGCGATGAACCGATTTTTACCAGTACGTTAGAACTGGATATGAATGACGTTGAAGCGAGCCTGGCAGGGCCAAAACGCCCACAGGATCGCGTTGCACTGCCCGATGTACCAAAAGCATTTGCCGCCAGTAACGAACTGGAAGTGAATGCCACGCATAAAGATCGCCAGCCGGTCGATTATGTTATGAACGGACATCAGTATCAGTTACCTGATGGCGCGGTGGTCATTGCTGCGATAACGTCGTGCACCAACACCTCTAACCCAAGTGTGCTGATGGCCGCAGGTTTGCTGGCGAAAAAAGCTGTAACTCTGGGCCTCAAGCGGCAACCGTGGGTCAAAGCGTCGCTGGCACCAGGCTCGAAAGTCGTTTCTGATTATCTGGCAAAAGCGAAACTGACACCGTATCTCGATGAACTGGGATTTAACCTTGTGGGATACGGTTGTACCACCTGTATTGGTAACTCTGGTCCATTGCCCGATCCTATCGAAACGGCAATCAAAAAAGGCGATTTAACCGTCGGTGCGGTGCTGTCCGGCAACCGTAACTTTGAAGGCCGTATCCATCCGCTGGTTAAAACTAACTGGCTGGCCTCGCCGCCGCTGGTGGTTGCCTATGCGCTGGCGGGAAATATGAATATTAACCTCGCTTCTGAGCCTATTGGTCACGATCGTAAAGGCGACCCGGTATATCTGAAAGATATCTGGCCCTCGGCACAAGAAATTGCCCGTGCGGTAGAACAAGTCTCCACAGAAATGTTCCGCAAAGAGTACGCAGAAGTTTTTGAAGGCACAGCAGAGTGGAAGGAAATTAACGTCGCACGATCCGATACCTACGGTTGGCAGGAAGATTCAACCTATATTCGCTTATCGCCTTTCTTTGATGAAATGCAGGCAACACCAGCACCTGTGGAAGATATTCACGGTGCGCGGATCCTCGCAATGCTGGGGGATTCAGTCACCACTGACCATATCTCTCCGGCGGGCAGTATTAAGCCCGACAGCCCGGCGGGTCGATATCTACAAGGTCGGGGTGTTGAGCGCAAAGACTTTAACTCCTACGGTTCGCGGCGTGGTAACCATGAAGTGATGATGCGCGGCACCTTCGCCAATATTCGCATCCGTAATGAAATGGTGCCTGGCGTTGAAGGGGGGATGACGCGGCATTTACCTGACAGCGAGGTCATCTCTATTTATGATGCCGCGATGCGCTATAAGCAGGAGCAAACGCCGCTGGCGGTGATTGCCGGGAAAGAGTATGGATCAGGCTCCAGCCGTGACTGGGCGGCAAAAGGTCCGCGTCTGCTTGGTATTCGTGTTGTGATTGCCGAATCGTTTGAACGAATTCACCGCTCGAATTTAATTGGCATGGGCATCCTGCCGCTGGAATTTCCGCAAGGCGTGACGCGTAAAACGTTAGAGCTAACCGGGGAAGAGAAGATTGATATTGTCGATCTGCAAAATCTACAACCCGGCGCGACGGTTCCGGTGACGTTTACGCGCGCGGATGGTAGCCAGGAAGTCGTACCCTGCCGTTGTCGTATCGACACCGCGACGGAGTTGACCTACTACCAGAACGACGGCATTTTGCATTATGTCATTCGTAATATGTTGAAGTAACGAGTATTTGCTTGCCGGTTATTTTGCTTCCGGCAAGCAAATGAATTACACAATGCAAGAGGGTTATTTGTTCAGCAAATGACCCATTTTCTCGGCTTTGGTATCGAGATAATGTTCGTTATTGGGGTTACGACCTACAATCAACGGTACGCGTTCAACAATATTAATCCCTGCTTCGGTCAGAATTTCGACTTTTTTCGGGTTGTTGGTTAACAAGCGGACTTCATTGACGCCAAGGAGTTTGAACATATCAGCGCAAAGAGTGAAGTCGCGCTCATCAGCGGCGAAGCCTAACTGGTGGTTAGCCTCTACAGTATCGTAACCTTGATCCTGCAGTGCATAAGCGCGGATTTTATTCAGCAGACCAATGTTACGACCTTCCTGACGGTGATACAGCAAAATACCACGGCCTTCTTCGGCAATTTGCGTCAGTGCCGCTTCGAGCTGGAAGCCACAATCGCAGCGCAAGCTGAACAGGGCGTCACCGGTCAGACATTCGGAATGGACGCGCGCAAGTACCGGGGTATGCCCGGAAATATCGCCATAGACTAGCGCGACATGATCGTGTCCGGTTGCCAGTTCTTCAAATCCCACCATCAGGAAATCGCCCCATGGGGTTGGCAGTTTGGCTTCTGCCACACGTTTAAGCTGCATGAAATTCTCCAGATAATGCTGGTTCTGTATTGGCTTATTTTGCCATAACGAGAAGGGGTTCACCTAATCACGACGCGTCGATCGTTCACGGAATGGCACAAATCTGTCAATTTTTCCTGGAACTGGCATTTTCAGTTATGATTGTGGGACTTATCAAAAAGGAGAGGCCATGCGTTCGATTGCCAGACGTACCGCAGTGGGAGCTGCACTATTGCTTGTTATGCCAGTAGCCGTATGGATATCTGGCTGGCGTTGGCAACCTGGAGAACAAAGTTGGCTACTAAAAGCGGCTTTTTGGGTTACTGAAACTGTCACCCAGCCCTGGGGCGTCATTACACATTTGATTTTATTCGGTTGGTTTCTCTGGTGTCTGCGTTTTCGCATTAAGGCTGCCATTATGTTATTTGCCATTCTGGCGGCGGCAATCCTTGTGGGACAAGGCGTTAAATCCTGGATCAAAGACAAAGTCCAGGAACCACGACCTTTTGTTATCTGGCTGGAAAAAACACATCATATTCCGGTTGATGAGTTCTACACTTTAAAGCGAGCAGAACGCGGAAATTTAGTGAAAGAACAGTTGGCTGAAGAGAATAATATCCCACAATATTTGCGTTCACACTGGCAGAAAGAGACGGGGTTTGCCTTTCCTTCCGGTCACACGATGTTTGCTGCCAGTTGGGCGCTGCTGGCCGTTGGTTTGCTGTGGCCGCGTCGGCGAACGTTAACTATTGCTATCTTGCTGGTCTGGGCAACCGGAGTCATGGGAAGCCGCCTGCTGCTCGGGATGCATTGGCCACGCGATCTGGTGGTAGCTACGTTAATTTCGTGGGCGCTGGTGGCGGTGGCAACGTGGCTTGCGCAACGAGTTTGTGGGCCATTAACACCACCTGCGGAAGAAAATCGCGAAATTGCACAACGAGAACAAGAAAGTTAACGCTGGTTGATTTTCCGAATTTAGCCCTTAAATCATCAACAATGCGCGTGGATGCCATTTCGCAGACGGCGCGAAAATGGTACTTTAAAGGGCTATTGCGGTAAGTTGACCATAATTTATTCGCTCTAACCACATAACGGGAAGTAATGTGAAATATTTACTCATTTTCTTACTGGTGTTAGCGATCTTCGTGATTTCGGTCACGTTGGGTGCGCAGAACGATCAACAGGTGACGTTTAATTATCTGTTAGCGCAAGGGGAGTACCGTATTTCCACATTGCTGGCGGTATTGTTTGCTGCGGGGTTTGCTATCGGTTGGCTGATTTGCGGCCTGTTCTGGCTGCGAGTTCGTGTTTCCCTGGCGCGCGCTGAACGTAAAATAAAGCGACTGGAAAACCAGCTTTCACCCGCGACTGACGTGGCTGTAGCGCCGCATTCGTCAGCGGCGAAGGAATAACTTTCTATGCTGGAGTTGTTGTTTCTGCTTTTGCCTGTAGCCGCTGCCTATGGCTGGTATATGGGCCGCAGAAGTGCGCAACAAAACAAGCAAGATGAAGCCAACCGCTTGTCGCGTGATTACGTAGCGGGGGTTAACTTCCTGCTTAGTAATCAACAGGATAAAGCGGTAGACCTGTTTCTCGATATGCTTAAAGAGGATACGGGTACCGTTGAAGCCCACCTTACGCTCGGAAACCTGTTCCGTTCGCGTGGCGAAGTTGATCGCGCTATTCGCATCCATCAGACCCTAATGGAAAGCGCCTCGCTGACCTATGAACAGCGTCTGTTGGCGATTCAACAACTGGGGCGTGATTACATGGCCGCCGGGTTATACGACCGCGCGGAAGACATGTTCAATCAACTGACCGATGAAACTGACTTCCGCATTGGCGCGCTGCAACAGTTGCTACAAATCTACCAGGCTACCAGCGAGTGGCAGAAAGCAATTGATGTTGCCGAACGCCTGGTGAAGCTGGGTAAAGATAAGCAGCGCGTCGAAATTGCTCATTTCTACTGCGAGTTAGCCCTACAGCATATGGCCAGCGACGATCTCGATCGTGCCATGGCCTTGTTAAAAAAAGGTGCGGCGGCAGATAAAAACAGCGCCCGCGTATCCATCATGATGGGACGCGTATTTATGGCGAAAGGAGAATACGCCAAAGCCGTCGAAAGTTTGCAACGCGTGATATCCCAGGACAGAGAACTGGTCAGCGAAACGCTGGAAATGCTGCAAACCTGCTACCAGCAGTTGGGTAAAACTGCCGAATGGGCAGAATTCCTGCAGCGCGCGGTGGAAGAGAACACCGGTGCCGATGCTGAACTAATGCTTGCGGACATCATCGAAGCGCGCGACGGTAGTGAGGCCGCACAGGTCTATATTACGCGTCAGCTTCAGCGTCATCCGACCATGCGTGTGTTCCATAAGCTAATGGATTACCACTTAAATGAAGCGGAAGAAGGGCGTGCCAAAGAGAGTCTGATGGTGCTGCGGGACATGGTTGGCGAGAAGGTGCGTAGTAAGCCTCGTTATCGCTGCCAGAAATGTGGTTTTACCGCATATACCCTCTACTGGCATTGTCCGTCTTGTCGGGCCTGGTCAACCATTAAACCGATTCGCGGTCTTGATGGCCTGTAATTTTTAAAAAAATCCGACTTTAGTTACAACATACTAATTATTGATGTTCCATTGTGCTCCGGTAACTCGGGCGCAGAAAAGCCTGCCAGGGGAGAAATCGCAACTGTTAATTTTTTATTTCCACGGGTAGAATGCTCGCCGTTTACCTGTTTCGCGCCACTTCCGGTGCCCATCATCAAGAAGGTCTGGTCATGACGTTAACTGCTTCATCTTCTTCCCGCGCTGTTACGAATTCTCCTGTGGTTGTTGCCCTTGATTATCATAATCGTGATGCCGCGCTGGCCTTTGTCGACAAGATCGACCCACGCGATTGTCGTCTGAAAGTCGGCAAAGAGATGTTTACGCTGTTTGGACCTCAATTTGTACGCGAACTTCAACAGCGTGGTTTTGATATCTTCCTCGACCTGAAATTTCACGATATTCCCAACACTGCAGCGCACGCTGTCGCTGCTGCAGCTGACTTAGGCGTGTGGATGGTGAATGTTCACGCCTCCGGTGGGGCGCGTATGATGACCGCAGCGCGTGAGGCACTGGTTCCGTTTGGCAAAGATGCACCGCTTTTGATTGCTGTGACAGTATTGACCAGCATGGAAGCCAGCGACCTGGCCGATCTTGGCGTGACACTGTCACCTGCAGATTATGCAGAACGTCTGGCAGCACTGACGCAAAAATGTGGCCTTGATGGTGTGGTGTGTTCTGCTCAGGAAGCTGTGCGCTTTAAACAGGTATTTGGTCAGGAGTTCAAACTGGTTACACCGGGCATTCGTCCGCAGGGGAGTGAAGCTGGTGACCAGCGCCGCATTATGACGCCAGAACAGGCGTTGGCGGCTGGTGTTGATTATATGGTGATTGGTCGCCCGGTAACGCAATCGGTAGATCCAGCGCAGACGCTGAAAGCGATCAACGCCTCTTTACAGCGGAGTGCATGATGAGTGATTCCAACAGCCGTCTGGTCTACTCAACGGAAACCGGACGTATTGATGAGCCAAAAGCGGCCCCTGTACGCCCTAAAGGCGACGGTGTGGTGCGTATTCAGCGTCAGACCAGTGGACGTAAAGGTAAGGGCGTTTGCTTGATTACCGGTGTCGATCTCGATGATGCCGAACTGACAAAACTGGCAGCGGAACTGAAGAAAAAATGCGGCTGCGGCGGAGCAGTTAAAGATGGAGTTATTGAAATCCAGGGCGATAAGCGTGATTTATTAAAATCACTGCTTGAAGCGAAAGGGATGAAGGTAAAACTCGCAGGCGGTTAACATAAAAAGCCACGGATATATCCGTGGCTTTCGAATATTTTACTGTGTGTATTATTCAGTTATTTCGTACTGAACAGAATCAAGCGTATTATAATTGCGAGTCGATAATCGACATTTATTTACGATTATTTACCGACCTGGTGACCAATAACACCACCGACAGCTGCGCCACCTAATGTACCCAGCGTACTGCCATCGGTCAGTACTGCACCGCCTAATGCACCTGCACCCGCGCCAATTGCGGTGTTACGGTCTCGTTTAGACCAGTTAGAACAGGCACTCAGAGACATTGCCAGGGTAATTGCCAGAACAGCTGCGGTCATTTTTTTGCTCGTTACAAACATAATACTCTCTCCTGAATTTATGATTCACGGAAGTAAGCTCTCTATAACTATAATAGCTAAGAATAAGCCGGGTGAAATTATTCCGTGAAATCCGCTCGCGCGCAGGGTTATATCACGCAGGTGATAATGACTTCCTGTTATATCGCTGATAATAATTTTATATCTTGAGAGTGTTAATAACAGGTAAATAGTCTTAATTATCAACCAGGAATCATCTTAGAGCGGATGATTTGCCAAAGTGCAAATCATCCATAGAGAAGGGAAATGGTTAAATGTCAACGACGTGAACGGTGAGTTTACTGTGCTCAAGATGCATCAGATCGCTGGCGCGTATTTTCGAATCGGTAATCACGCGATTGAATCGCTCAACGGGGCCGATGGAGTATGAATGTACAGCACCAAATTTCGAGCTGTCAGTCAGGACTATCGCTTCGCACTCTTTTTCCAGCACGGCATTGACCACATCGGTACGCATCATATCGCGACCGGTAAACCCAGTTTCAGGTTGCCAGCCATCAATACCAATAAATGCTTTGCTAAAATGCACCTGTTGGATGCACTGGCGTGTCAAAGGGCCAACCATACTTTCGCTTTTTTTCTGGTACACGCCACCGAGCAAAATAACTTCACAAGGCGCGTCTTTCAGCAAATGCGCGATGTAGCTGCTGACCGTGATGATCGTGACATTTTTCTTCTGCTCGCCCAGAGTCCGGGCGAGCAGGGCATTGCTGCTGCCATTTTCGATAAAGATGGTTTCGCCCGGTTGAACCAGTGACGCGGCAAACTCGGCGAGTTCACGCTTCAGCGTATAGTTGCTCATCATACGAGTTTCGACGTCATCACTATCAAGCGATACTGCAAAGCCATGTGCACGGCGGAGGTAACTCAGTTTTTCGAGGGTGTTGAGATCCTGGCGAATGGTAACTTCAGAAACTCCAGTGGCTTTTGCCAGATCGGTTACGCTAACCTGACCCTGGTCAATGACCATCTGTAGAATAGTTTGTTGTCGGGAATTCATCGCTGTAATTCTTATAACGTTATAATACTAAATAAAAAAATACTGACGCGCCGGGCATCCTCAAATAGGAAAACCTGAAGGCACGATTGTTAAATCTCCCACGGTGCCTTCGGGATGTCTGGCGTAGATTCAGCAACCTGGCGCAAGAGTTCTGCTTTAAGTATCTCGAGATTATGGATCGCAGAGTGGTAATCGCCTGCCACAAGGATATCTAACACAATATCAATACGTTCGGCAACGCGCTGGGCATCAAATTCAGACATCAAGGACATCCTTATAGCAAAAGGGGAAAATGAATAATGCAAAAATTGCCGCTAAAAGAGAAGTGTTTAACAGCAACGGCTAATTATCATCCGGGAATACGATATATAATGACGGAATATAGCGCTAAGTATATATATTCATCTACTTATGCGCGCTTCAGATAGCGTTTATACCAGCGTTCAAAGGCGACGGCGGGCATCGGTTTGGCAAACAAAAATCCTTGCCGCTCATTGATCCCGTTCTTGGTTAAAAAAGCATCTTCCTTTTTACTCTCCACTCCTTCAGCGATCACCTGAAGATTCAATGCCTGGGCCACAGCGACGATCGCCCGGACCAGCGACTGCGATACAGGCTGTTTGTGAATATCCCGAACAAAAACCTGGTCAAGTTTAATCGCATCGATCGGAAAGCGCGCCAGTTGCGAAAGTGAAGAGTAGCCGGTACCAAAATCGTCCAGATGCACTTGCGCACCTAGTTGGCTAAATTGTTGAATAACAGAAAGTGCCAGTTCATCATTCTCAATCAGGCAGCTCTCCGTCAGTTCAACATCAATAGGGCAGTATTCAAAATTGAGTTCCTGGAGAACCTGTTTCAGGGCGGTGAAAATGGTTTGATCGGCGAGCTGACGTGCAGAAATGTTTACCGCCACTCGCAGGTTAATACCTTTATCCCGCCACTTTGCCACCTGGCGTACGACATCGAGAATCACCCAACGGCCTAAAGGCACAATTAGCCCTGACTCTTCGGCGTAGGAAATGAAGTCCAACGGTGGAATCAACCCACGTTCAGGTGACTGCCAACGTACTAGTGCTTCCAGACTGCGCACTTCGCCACGCCAGGTGATTTTCGGTTGATAGTGAATAACCAACTGATCGTTTTCCAGTGCTTTACGCAAGTTGGTATCCAGCCAGAGATATTCAAATACCCGCTGATTCATTTCTGGGGTAAAAACGCAAAATTGTCCTCGTCCGCCTTCCTTCGCTGTGTACATTGCTGTGTCGGCGTGACGAATAATAGCCGCGCTGTCCGAACCATGTTCGGGAGAGAGTGAAATACCCACTGAACAGCTGGTATAAACTTCAATTAAACCAATGCGGAAGGGGAGTCGTAAGCGGGTCAAAATTCGTGATGCCATTGCTTCCAGCGCGCTTTGTGAGGTATTGGATGCCAGTACCAGAAACTCATCGCCACCTGGACGCGCCAACACCTGGTCATGTTCGAGACAGCTTAAAATGGCCAATGACACGTCGCGTAATAGCTGGTCACCAAACAAATGCCCATAGGCGTCGTTGACCTTTTTAAAATTATCCAAATCAAGATACACAACCCCAACTTTATTGTTATCTGCCTGATTAATAGCGTGATCGATTAACTCCTGCATTGCGTTACGATTCGGCAGTCCGGTGATACTGTCGGTATTTGCCAGAATGCGCAGTCGCTCCTGAGCGCGGCGCTCTTCGGTAATGTCGGTGCCGGAACAGATTAAAAAAATCTCGTTTTTGCCACTACCGCTGTGGACAAATTTATTGCGAAACAGAAACAGCCGCTGGCCTTTACGTGTTGGTATCCACAGTTCGACTTCATATGCATTGCCGCTTCGAAAAAATACACGGTTATTGCGCCTGGATGCCGCAGCTTCACGACGGCTCATAAACAGTTTAAACACGCTTTGCCCAATGACGTCGTGTTCTTTCAACCCTGTGTAATCTTCACATAACCGATTGAAGCGCTGGATATTCCCCCGACTGTCGAGAATCACTATTGCGGAATGTGCTTCAGAAACTACCTGCTCAGCAAAGGAAAGCCCGTGTGATAAATCACGAGCAACCGCCGGTGTGTCATGCCATGCCGACGCGTTGCCAGCCCATTCCCGTTTATTGATTTTTCGTCCTACCAGATGCACAGAAAGATCGCTTTCATCGACGGTCAGACTCATCATCAGACTGGAAGTGATGACTGTCATTTCCCTGATGCGAGCAGCCTGTTCGGCAGATAACTGCAACGTACGTTCAGGTTCTGTGGTTTCGGTGGTAGAAAAGCGCAAAACATCGCTGCTTTCCGTTAACCGCCAGTATGGATTGTGCGATCCGAGAAAGTTGTACAACGTTGTGGACTCCCTAACGGTTTTCATGATGCATATCCTCCGGTTAACAGCGGAGTCCGCGGTTAAATAAAAGGAACAACATGACTTACATGAAATTAACGGCGGCTAAACGCATTGTTTTTTTTATATATTTATTTGTAATCCAGTTTTGGAAAAACGCCAGTTTTCAAACGAAAGTCAGTTAAAAATCTGCCGGGATATGACGAAGGTGGAGCGGGGAAATAAATGGCCCATTCATGAGGAATGGGCCGTGAAAGGAGATTACGCGACCGGGCGCGCAATAATGCTGCGGGTTTCCATGCGGACTTCGGCAATGGTGACGTCAATAACGTCAGTCACTTTGTAAGCCGTTTCACCTTTAATTTGTACAGTGCCGTTTTCCTGGCTGCAAACCAGTTCATCGCGCACAGCGTGTAAGAAAGGTGCCGGAATAAAGGCAATAGCGCCGTTATCAACCAAACGCACACGCATGCCGCCACGGCTGATATCGACAATTTCCGCCGCGAAACGGGTGTCAGTCCCGGCTTTGTCTTTCAGGAAGCGTGCGTATAACCAGTCGCCAACATCACGTTCTGCCATTCGGTTGAGACGGCGACGCTCGGCCATTTGGACAGTGATTTCATCCTGCGGACGCGTCGCAGTTTCGCCTTTGATAACCGCTTTCAGCAGACGGTGGTTGATCATGTCGCCATATTTACGGATCGGCGAAGTCCAGGTGGCGTATGCCTCCAGACCGAGGCCAAAGTGAGGACCGGGTTCAGTGCTAATTTCAGCAAATGACTGGAAGCGACGAATGCGGCTGTCGAGGAAACCAGTTGGTTGCGCATCCAGTTCACGACGCAGTTTGCAGAAACCGTCCAGCGTGAGCACTTCTTCGGCATCGACATGCAGACCGTGGGTTTTCAGCAACGCTGCCAGCGCGTCGGCATTCGCCGGATCAAAGCCCATATGCACGTTATAGATGCCAAAACCGAGCTTATCGCGCAGTACGCGGGCCGCACAAATGTTAGCGGCAATCATCGCTTCTTCGACGATACGATTGGCAATGCGACGAGGCTCGGCGACGATATCCAGCACTTCACCTTTTTCACCGAGAATAAAGCGGTAATCCGGGCGATCTTTAAATACCAGTGCGTGGTTATGACGCCACTCGCCGCGGCGTTGGCAAATTTGCGCTAACAAACGGACTTGTTCGGCAATTGCTTCACTTTCAGGCTGCCAGTCACCGGTATTTTCCAGCCAGTCAGAGACCTGGTCATACACCAGCTTCGCTTTGGATTCGATGGTGGCGGCAAAGAATTCGATATTATCTTCAATGGTGCCATCAGCGGAGAGCGTCATGCGGCATGCCAGTACCGGGCGGACTTCATTGGCGCGCAGTGAGCAGAGATCGTCAGAAAGCTCGCGAGGCAGCATAGGGATGTTGAAGCCAGGCAGATAGTTGGTGAATGCGCGAATTTTCGCGGCTTTGTCCAGCTTGCTGCCTTCAGCAATCCACGCGGTTGGATCGGCAATCGCCACAATCAGCTGAAGTTTGCCATCCGGCAACGCCTTAGCGAAAAGGGCGTCATCCATATCTTCTGTGCTGGCACTGTCGATGGTGACAAAATCCAGCGCGGTCAGATCTTCACGAACCAGACCTTCATCGAGCATTTCGGTAGCGACGCCGTCTGGTGCTTCTTTTTCCAGATTATGGCGCGCAAGGGTAACCCACCACGGTACAAAGTGGTCGTCACCAAAAGTGATGTATTGTGTCAGTTCAGCATAGAAAGAACGATCGCCTTTCAGAGGATGGCGGCGCATTTCGGCAACTGCCCAGTCGCCTTCTTTAAACTCGTGGTTCAGGCCACGGGCTGCGCGGCAAGGAATGGCGTCTTTTAAGAGTGGATGATCAGGAACGATGGCCAGACGGTCATTTTTGCCCTGAACTTTACCCACGAAACGAGTCAGGAACGGTTCAACCAGTTCTTCTGGCTCTGCGGATTCACGTTCTTTTTCACTGTGGATAACCGCGATAATTCGGTCGCCATGCATGACTTTTTTCATCTGCGGCGGCGGAATGAAATAACTTTTTTGCGCGTCGACTTCCAGGAAGCCAAAGCCTTTTTCTGTGGCTTTTACCACCCCTTCAGCGCGTGGCGTCTGGGAATGCAGTTGCTGTTTAAGCTGCGCTAGCAGCGGGTTGTCCTGAAACATAATTGTCTATTTTGGTGGCCATTAGAGCGGCTGACAGTTTTACGCGAATCTGTCTGACGCGGCAAGGTTAATATGTCTCACCCAACGCGATTTTTAAGCGATTTATCCAGCCACACAGCCCGCTCCATACCAGCAGATTAATAATCTGCGTTGATGATTTTTCGTGTTCGAGTAAAGGGCTGAACTGGGCGGCGCTAAAGCGATCGGGTGCTCGGGTCAGCCATTGTATCGCCTGAACGGTAGCGCGCTCAACAGAATGACGGTCAGCCCATTGGTTAATTTCATTTTCGCCCTTGCGCAGAAGGGCGCTGATTTTTTTATATTCATTTGATGAATCCATACAGATGGCAAAACAAGCAGGACTGCCATTTATCCGCGCGCATAACAACGCCGCAAGCTGATTATCCGGCTGTGTATTGACCCGTGTGCTGTTTAGCAACTTTTCGAGAAGGGAAAGTGAAATAGGGTGGAGAGAGAGTGTTTCGGCCAGTTGGCAAAGTTCTGCAGTTGAACTTTTTGTGTGCTCTTCAGGTAGTTTTTCCACCTCATAGCTGCTTCGCCAGCGTATTGACTCATCAGCAAACAGTGACGCGTCGGCATAGTTTTGTATCTCCAGACCGGGTAACCAGCGTACCGGATGCCCGAGATAAGCCTGAAATGTCGCAATGGTCCGCGCCTGAAAGCCAATAAAACCAATGATTTGATTAATGATCACACAGTCCCAGACAGTAAGACCGACGTCATTCAGATGCTGGCGCGATCGGTTGTCGATAATAGAAGGCGAGCTAGCCAGTTGGCGGGCATATTGCGTGATTTGTGCTAACCGATGATTACTTTCCCTGGAGGAATCAGGCCCGGGGAGCGGCGTAAGTCGCGCCGAATAGTAGTTACATAACCGCTGGACGCCGCAAACCTGAGCAACCGTCAGGGCCGTCGACAAGCGTTCATAAGCGGTGAAGGTCTGTGAACGGGTCACGGTAAGCTGGTCAGGGAACAACTCCACTGCAAGAACGCGCGCAGGGACCAGCCATGAAAGGAAGGGTGACAGCGTTTCTTCATCAAGGATCACGTCGAGCAGAAAGGGATCGCTGACCTTTGCGGCTTCCGGGACCAGAGGCAGAACGTCATATTCCGCAGTACTGGATTGCGTTTCATGATACCAGTGGCTTTTGCCGGTGATGTGGCGTTGTTCCATGGGCGCTCCTTGGTCGTAAAGGAAATCGTTATCCTGACGCAAGGCGGGAAGGGGAGAAAGACGGATCGGCGATAACAAATATCAGAAAGGTATAACAGAGATAACGGGCGGCAGGACGCCGCCCGTCTTGACCAACAGAACGATTATTTCAGTTCGAGTTCGTTCATTGCAGCGATGCTGAAACCGCCGTCAACGTGGACCACTTCACCGGAGATACCGGCAGAGAGATCGGAGCACAGGAATGCCGCAGAGTTACCCACATCTTCAATGGTAACGGTACGGCGAATCGGGGTAACGGCTTCGCAATGAGCCAGCATTTTGCGGAAGTCTTTGATACCGGAAGCCGCCAGAGTACGGATCGGACCCGCAGAGATGGCGTTAACACGCACACCTTCCGGACCCATCGCGTTCGCCATATAGCGCACGTTTGCTTCCAGAGACGCTTTTGCCAGACCCATAACGTTGTAGTTCGGGATAGCGCGCTCAGCGCCAAGGTAGGAAAGGGTCAGCAGGGCAGAACCCGGATTCAGCATGGAGCGGCAAGCTTTTGCCATTGCAACGAAGCTGTAGGAGCTGATGTCGTGAGCAATTTTGAAGCCTTCACGGGTAACGGCATTAACATAGTCACCATCCAGCTGATCGCCAGGTGCAAAACCAATAGAGTGTACGAAACCGTCAAACTTCGGCCAAACTTTCGCCAGTTCAGCGAACATGGTGTCGATGCTGGCATCTTCTGCAACATCGCACTGCAGAACGATGTCAGAACCCAATTGAGCGGCAAATTCTTCTACGCGGCCTTTCAGTTTGTCGTTCTGGTAGGTGAATGCCAGTTCAGCTCCTTCGCGGTGCATCGCCTGAGCGATACCGTAGGCGATGGACAGTTTGCTGGCAACACCGGTTACCAGAATGCGCTTACCGGAAAGAAAACCCATAGCTTTAATCCTTATTGTTGATGCTTGTTGTGCCTGAAAATCAGGCGATTCGTCGTTTTAGTAAACAGTACGAACAGATAAACGGTTATTATAATCAACCTGGCTGTGAGTGGCTATAGTTGCCAGGTCCGACCGGAGCAGGGTGCGGGCAGGGTGGGCGCTTTTCCCCTCACCCTAACCCTCTCCCCAGAGGGGCGAGGGGACCGTATTGTGCAAATATTGTCACCCCAGCAACAAACAGGCTTATACAGCCCCCTAACCCTTTCAGGGCGATGGCTGGGGTGAGAGTGAATGGTGGTTCAGACCTTGCCGAATATTCTTCATCATCCGCCTCCATGTTTTCACCACAACAGCTATTCGGCTCGGTCGGCCCCCTCGCCCTTTCAGGGAGAGGGTTGGGGTGAGGGTGACAGGCGGTTCAGTTCCTGCAGAATAATCTCCAGCACCGCCTCCTCATTACAATCAATCTCGTTATTCCAGAAACGCAGCACGGTCCAGCCCTGCGACTCAAGCCAGCTAGTGCGCCTGGAATCATAGGCAACTGCCAAATCATGCTGCCCACCATCCAGCTCAACTACTACACGCGCCGAGCAGCAAGCAAAATCGAGAATGTAGCTCCCCACCGGATGTTGACGGCGAAATTTGAAATCACCAAAACGTCGGCTGCGAAGATATCGCCAGAGCTTTCGTTCCTGCGAAGTGAGATTGCGTCTTAAATCACGCGCATTTGATTTTATTTTATCCATCACCTCATTCTGACAAGATTTAATCTCTTGTCAGAATGAGGTGAATAATCTGGAAGGAGGATTCAGAAAATTAACGATCTTTACGCCACGCATCCGCCGTCAATGCCTCGCCAAAATGACCGGCAATAAGCCGTTTGGTGAGTTCATGCAGCGGCGATGCCAGCACATCGGCGGTGCTGCCTCGCTCGACAACCTCGCCCTGATGCATCACCAGCACCTGGTCGCTAATATGCTTCATCATTCCGATATGCTGGGTGACATAAATATACGAAATGCCCTGTTTTTCCTGTAACTCCAGCATCAGATTAATCAACTGCGAACGCATCGACATATCCAGTGAGGCGAGGGCTTCATCGGCAATAATGACTTTTGGGCGCAATATCAGCGCGCGCGCCAGCCCCAGACGCTGTTTTTGCCCGGGTGCCAACATATGCGGATAGTAACTGACGTGATCCGGTAGCAGCCCAACCATACGCATCGTTTCAATAATCTGTTTGCGACGCTGTTCCGGTTCCAGATCGGTGTTCAGACGCAGTGGAAAATCCAGTATTTGCGAGATACGTTGACGGGGATTCAACGATGTCGAAGGATCCTGAAAAATCATGCGAATACGCTGACTACGGAAGGAATAATCGCCAAAATGCAGCGGATGATCGTCAATCAATAACTCGCCGCTGGTAGGTTCTATCATTCCCGCCAGCATTTTTGCCAGCGTGGATTTACCCGAACCATTCTCGCCAATAATCGCCAGTGTCTGGCCTTCACGTAGCGTAAAGCTCAAGGGTTTTACCGCTTCTACGGTCTGACGACGAAACCAACCGGTCCGGTAGCGGAACGTTTTACTTAAATTACGCACTTCAAGCAGCGTTTCGATCATCTCACTCTTTCTCCATGTTCAGCGGGAAATGACAGGCATAGAGATGATTTTTCGCCCCCGTCAAACGTGGCGTCACAATGCATTCTCGTTGTGCATACGGGCAACGCGGCCCCAGACGACACCCAATCGGTAACTGTTCCAGCAGTGGGATAGCGCCGGGCAGCGTATTGAGGCGACTTTTATGCGGCATCGCGCTGCCGAAGTCTGGTATCGCGCGGATCAGCGCCTGGGTATAAGGATGATGTGGCATCGTCACCAACTCCTTACTCGGCGCGGTTTCCACCGTTTGACCGCAGTAAAGCACGTTAATTTTATCCGCCCATTGGCTAAGCATTTGTAAGTCATGGCTGATAAGCAAAATAGTGGTATTGCTGTTTTGGTTGAGACGCGTCAGGAGGCGAAAGATTTGCGCCTGGGTTGTTGGCTCCATTGAGTTTGTCGGTTCGTCAGCAATCAGCAGACGCGGTTGATTCGCCAGTGCAATGGCTATCATCACTTTCTGACATTCACCTTCGGTCAACTCATAGGGAAAACTGCGCATCGCATCTTTGTGATCTTTAATCCCCACGCGGTGCAGCAGTTCAATGGCACGGCGTTTGCGCCAGCCAAAACGCTGCCACCAACGGCCTTTATAGGTCCAGGCTGGGATGTTTTGCATCAACTGGCGACCCACTCGTTCTGAAGGGTCAAGACACGACTGCGGTTCCTGGAAAATCATCGACACGTTGTGACCAACCAGCTTGCGCCGTTCGCGTGCGGAGAGACGCAGCAAATCGATATCATCAAAACGCATACGGTCAGCAGTAACACGCCAGTTATCTTTATTCACCCCACAAATCGCTTTCGCAATCAAACTCTTGCCGGAACCGGATTCGCCAACAAGACCGCGGATTTCACCTTCGGTTAAGGTCATACTTACGCGGTCGACGGCTTTAACCCACTCATCACCGGTTTTAAATTCAATGGTCAGGTTACGAATATCGAGTAATGGCATTATTCCACCCCCGCAATAATTGCACGACGGACACCGTCGCCAAGGAGGTTAACCAACAGCACGCTAATCATAATTGCCGCACCTGGCAGCATGACAGTCCACGGGGCGACATAAATCAGTTCCAGCGCATCACCGAGCATCGCTCCCCATTCAGGCGAGGGGAGTTGCGCGCCGAGATCGAGAAAGCCCAGCGCGGCGATATCGAGAATTGCCATCGACAGTGCGCGGGTGATTTCGGTGACCAGCCCGGCGGTGATGTTTGGCATCACAGCAAACCAGAGAATATTCAGCGTTGATGCGCCATCCAGACGGGCGGCGATAACGTACTCTTTTTCCAGTTCGTCATGCACCATGCTGTAAATCGAACGTACCATACGAGGCAGCAGCGCCAGCCAGACGGCAAACATGGCGTGAGACAAACTCGGTCCGGCAAACGCTACAACGATAATTGCCAGCAGTAGGGAAGGGATCGCCAGTAAGGTATCCAGTATATGGTTAAGCACCGCTGAGCGTAGGCCGTGCGTCGCGCCGGCGAAGGTGCCCAGTACCAGGCCACAGATCGTAGCGGCAAGCGTCACCACAAATGCGCCGCCTACGGTTGGCGCAGCTCCGCTCAGTAAACGGCTTAAAACATCGCGTCCGAGGTCGTCAGTCCCCAGGAAGAAAGAAACTTCGCCATAGCGCGACCATGACGGCGGCAATAATTGATAACCGAGAAATTGCTGATCGATGCCGTAAGGCGCAAACCAGCCGCCAAAAATACACAGTACAGCCAGCCCCGCGCAGCCGTACAGGCCGACCATCGCAGAGGCGTCACTATAAAATTTGCGCCAGGCGGTACGCAGCGTGCCCGGCGGGCGCTTTTCGCTGTATACGCTATCGTAAGGCATACCATTCCTTATGTTTCAGAGGGTTAGCCATGGCACCCAAAATATCAGAAATCACGTTAACAATAATGACCAGTGAGCCACACACCATCACTCCGGCGGAAATGGCTGCGTAATCCTGCTGGCGGATGGCGTTAATTAACCAGCGGCCTAAACCCGGCCAGCTAAAAACCATTTCGGTGATCATCGCCAGCGTCAGCATGGTAGAAAACTGTAAGCCCAGGCGAGGAATAACCGGAGGTAACGCGTTATGCAGAACGTGGCGACGCAAAATAGTAAAGCGGGACAAACCGCGGGTCGCCGCTGCTTTAACATAGTTCTGGTCATACACTTCGATAGTGCTAATACGCATCAGTCGGATCACTTCAGTTGTTGGCGCAACCGACAGGGTGATCACGGGCAATATCATATGGCGGATTGCGCTCATGACCATTTCATCCCGCCATGGTGAGTCCGAAAGCCAGGCATCAATCAACGCAAAACCGGTAATCGGTTTCACTTCGTAGAGCAGATCGAAACGTCCTGAAACGGGCAACCAACCTAGCGTGAGTGAACAAAACAGCGTCAACAGAAGCGCCAGCCAGAACACCGGGATTGAAAAGCCCAGTAAGGCGATGGCGTTGATCAAGTTATCCTGCCACTTATGGCGCGTAATCCCGGCAATCATCCCCACGGGGATGCCAACAATCAGCGCAAAACCGAAGGCGAGGATGCACAGTTCCATCGTCGCCGGGAAGACCTCTTTTAACTGTTCGGCAATCGGTTGACCGTTAATGCTGGAAACACCAAAATCCCAGTGGATCAGGCCATTAAACCAGAACACCCAGGCATTCCACAGTGACGCGCCTTGTAACGGCGCATGTGGGGTGAAATAGCTCAAGCTGAAGCCAACAAAGGTCAGCAGGAACAAGGTGACAATCAATAACAAAATGCGGCGTAAGGTGAAGATAATCATGGTTTTTTCACCTCATCCTGTTTCTCGCGATACACCCCAGCAAAGGAGGCGTTACCAAACGGGCTAAGTACCAGACCTTTGATATCGTACCGATAGGCCTGCAAACGCAATGACGACGCCAGCGGCAAAATGGGCAATTCCTGCGCCAGAATACTCTGCGCTTCGTCATAGGCTTCAATACGCGCCGCCAGCTGCTGCGAGGAGAGCGCCTTACGCAACACGCTGTCGAATTTCGGATCGCACCAGTGGGCGAGGTTGGTCTGTGAATGAATTGCCGCGCAGCTCAGTAAAGGACGGAAGAAACTGTCCGGGTCGTTACTGTCCGTCGCCCAACCGGATAACGTCAGATCATGGCTCATATCCATCAACCGCGCCTCCTGAAAGCGACCTTCTACCGGCACAATCACCACTTTTACGCCAACCTGCGCCATATCCGCCTGAATCAGTTCGGCAGTTTTCAGTGGACTGGGGTTCCACGCCTGCGAACGTGTGGGCACCCACAGTTTCAGCGTTAAGTTTTCCAGCCCCAACGCCTTCAACTGTTCGCGCGATTTCGCCGGATTGTATTCAGTAATTTTAGCCTCGTTGTCATAGGCCCACGAGGCGCGCGGTAAAATAGAGGCCGCCGTTTCAGCCGTACCATAATAGATGGATTGCATCAGGCGCTGGTTATTAATCGCCAGTGCCAGTGCATGGCGGACAGCGGGATTATTTAGCGGCGGTTTGGCGGTGTTAAATGCCAGATAGGCGACGTTCATCCCAGGACGCAGCGTTAAACGCAAGCGCGGGTCGTCACGCAAAATGGATAGCTGGCTGGCAGCAGGCCAGGCCAGAACGTCGCATTCCCCGGTCAGGAGTTTCGACAGACGTCCGGTGCCGCCGGAGCCTAAATCCACCACTACCTGCGGCATTAACGGTTTACCGCGCCAGAAGTCATCATGACGTTGTAGGCGAATAAATTGCCCGGCGCGGTATTCCGACAACTGATACGGACCGGTGCCGACCGGTTGACGGTCGAGTTGCTCCTGGCGATCTTCTTTCTCTAACTTCCGGGCATATTCTGCCGACATGACCGATGCATAATGGGTCGCCAGGTGCCACAAAAAAGAAGCATCCGGCTGGGCGAGTCGGAACTCAACGGTATGATTATCCAGTTTGCGGACGCTTTTCACGTTATCGGCAAATTGCAGGCTGTCGAAGTAGGGGAAGTTGCTGCCGTTGACGTTATGCCACGGGTTGTTGCGGTCAAAAATTCGCTGGAAGGTAAACACCACATCGTCGGCATTCATTTTACGAGTGGGAGTAAACCAGTCGGTTTTTTGAAACGGAACATCGCGACGCAGGTGGAAGCGATAGGTCGCGCCGTTATCGAGAACTTCCCAGCTTTCGGCAAGTTCCGGCATCAGGCGATAGGTATAGGGATCGACATCCAGCAGTCGATCATAAAACTGGGCGGCAAGGGTATCGACAATTAACCCACTGCTCGCTTTGGATGGGTTAAAGGTGTTGACTTGCCCGCTAACGCAATAGACAAAACCGCTGTCGCGGATATCAGCATGCGGGGGGGATTCAGGCGCGGCGATTGCCTGACCACTCACAAGTCCAGCAATCACCAAAAGAGACGATAATACCTGGCGCATAATATTAATGGATTTTATGTAAAGAGGCTATCTTACTAATATTTAATGACATTTGCCATTACCGTTTGTGTTCAGGGGTCGTAATGAGGGCCGTGTGGTTGGTCGTTGAACAGGTGACGTCACCATCTGTTCAACATTCGTACCCGTGATTTCTCTATAACTATAACTCACAGAACAACTTAGCGAGGAGCAGAGCGGTACGATCGTGAGAAACCCATTAAAGCACGCTGCAGTGCGTGTCATTTTTAGCCGGATGCGGCGTGAACGCTTTATCCGGGCAACGATACTGACCGAGCGTCTGCAATGAAATAATTACTCATTACCCCATTGATTCAAAAACTCTGCGATCTCATCAATGCGTACGGGACTAATCCCCGCTTCAGCAGCCATTTCATGTTGGGCTTCTTCGCTGATCTCTTCATTGTTCATCAAACGGGTGAGCAGTAACTGGAAGTAGTGGGCCAGCGGTGTGCGTTCAGCGTCTGCGACAGGCTCTGCGCATTCGGTCGCGTACTCATCGGCAATATCAAAATATTTTAGCGGGATATCGTGGTTCATTATTTGCCCCTGGGGTTAATGCGCTAAGCATAAGGGCGGATGATAGCACTCGTGATCCGGGTCATACATCTTTTTATAGTTAATGGCGCGGTGCATTACCCTCAGGCAGGATAATGCGCCGCGCATCCGACTATTACGTTTCGCTCACCGGCGTTCTGTCACCATCATACAACGGCACTTTGCGATAGCGGCGGATCAGATACCACAAATATGCGCCGCCTAACGAAGCCCATACCAGACCGAGTGTCAGTGACGTTGACTCGAGGTTAACCCACAGCACACCCACCGTCAACGCGCCAACCAGCGGCATCAGCAAATAGTGGAAGTGATCCTTCCAGCTTTTATTCATTCCTTTACGCCGCCAGAAATGATTAAACACCGACAGATTTACGAAGGTAAATGCCACCAGAGCACCGAAGTTAATCAATGCTGTCGCGGTGACTAAATCAAAGAACAGCGCCGACAGCGCAACAATCCCGACCATAATGACGTTCAGTGCCGGAGTCCGCCATTTCGGGTGCACATAGCCAAACACGCGCTCCGGAAACACATTGTCACGCCCCATCACATACAGCAGACGCGACACGCTGGCATGTGAAGCCAGGCCAGACGCTAACGTGTTCACAAACGTGGTGCAGAGGAAAATCGACTGGAAGAGCTTGCCGCCGACGTACAGCGCAATTTCAGGCAGTGCGGCGTCCGGGTCTTTAAAGCGGCTGATATCGGGAAAGAACAGCTGCATAAAGAACGACGCAGCGATAAAGATAACGCCGCCGTATACCGCCGTCAGGAAGATGGCTTTCGGGATCACGCGTGCGGCGTCCGGTGTCTCTTCCGAAAGCGTGGTCACCGCATCGAAACCGAGGAAGGAGAAACAGACAATCGTCGCCCCGGTAATAATCGGGATCAGGTGCGCGTTCTCGCTGATAAACGGCTGAAGTGACCAGACGGTGCCAACGCCTTCTCCTTTATGCAGTCCCTGAACCACCAGGAAGATAAACACCACCATGATGGAGATTTGCACCAGTACAAACAGGGTATTGAAGTTAGCAACCAGGTTGACGCTCTTCAGATTCGCGGCGGTTAAAATGGCGACGAAGGTTACCACCCACACCCACGGCGGCACTTCCGGGAAGAGGGCGGAGAGATAGATTTTCGCCAATAAAACGTTGATCATTGGCAAAAAGAGATAATCCAGCAGCGATGACCAGCCGACCATAAATCCGACGTGCGGGTTAATCGACTTTTGCGCGTAGGTATAGGCCGAACCGGCTTCCGGAAACTGGCGAACCAGTTTGCCGTAGCTGATAGCGGTAAACAGCACGCCCGCCAGCGCCAGCAAATAGGACGCCGGAACGTGACCGTCGCTAATGCCGGAGACAATACCAAAAGTATCAAATACGGTCATCGGCGTGAGATAGGCCAGACCCATCATCACCACCTGCCACAATTTCAGTGATTTTCGCAGACGGGTTTTGCCAGATTGCGCAGCAATAGTTAGTGGTGAATTAATAGCCATAGTTGCTGCCTCCCCTGCGTAATAAGGTTTGCGGTCGTGTCGACCTGAAATCAAACCTGTTTAGCAAGGGAAGCAAAGGGGGCGGAGTCCAGTCAGTAGCAGGAGGGGCGCATACGCAGCCTCCCTCGCCATGCGGGGATTTAATCATCGGCATCATCTCATTTCCTCGTCACAGTCTTAATCGTTAACGGAAGCCCGTTGCCGCCTGCGCTCCATAACGCGACATCCGGAAAATGTCTGGATTACCAGCAAATGTCAGGCCTGGCTCCGCTCAGGCCGATGAAACAACCCCGCAAGGGGTATTACGCGTTTTTCAACATCCACTCAATTTCTGTTTCTGTGATGAGGCGCTCAAACTGCAACAGCTCATCATTTTTACAGGCGTGATAGACATGGCAAAACCGTTCGCCTAAATAGCGGCGCAGGTGATCATTCTCGATAAACTCACCCAGGGCATCGCTCTGACGAATCGGGAAGGGTAAGCCTTCCTGTTCCAGCCCGTTACCTTCGACTTCTTCCTGTAATGGCAGTTCGTTATCAAGGCCATGCAAAATACCGGCAAAAATCGCCGCCATCACCAGATACGGGTTGGCATCGGCACCCGCCACGCGATATTCCACGCGGTGATTATGGCGATCGCCGCACGGAATACGCAGGGCGACGGTGCGGTTGTTATGGCCCCACGACGCCTGCGTCGGTACATACATACCTGGCTGGAAGCGGCGATACGAGTTCACGTTTGGTGCCAGCAACGCCATTGATGACGGCATCAGGTCAATCATCCCGGCAAGCATCTTTTTCAGCAGCGGCGAATCTTCGCCTTCCGCGTCAGAAAGCACGTTCTCGCCACGGTTATTTTGCATACTGATATGGATATGCATCCCGCTGCCCGCGTGCTCTTCATACGGCTTCGCCATAAAAGTGGCGTGCATCTTATGCTTTTCTGCCATCAGACGCACCAGGCGTTTTAGTGCCAGCGCATCATCGCAAGCTTCCAGCACGTTATCGGTATGGTAAAGATTGATTTCAAACTGACCTGGCGAGGCCTCAGCGACCGCGCCATCTGCCGGAATCAGCTGTAACTGCGCCAGCTCATCAATATCATTGAGCACGTCGGCGAAGTGGTTGAGGTTATCAACGGAGTAAACCTGGCTTTGTGTATTGCGGTCATCGGTGCCGGGCGCGCAGGGCGGTTGCAGATATCCTTCAGCGTCGCGCTGGCGATCCAGTAAATAGAACTCCAGCTCTACCGCTACGACCGGGAACAATCCGCGCTGGCGCAGCTGCTGCCACAGGCGGTTAAGAACGTTCCGCGGCTCAACGTCAAAGGGAGCGCCATCTTCATCGACCATGGTCAGGAGCATCTGACCGATAAACTCTGGATCGGCGGCAGAAGGGGTTAAGGAACCGAGAACAGGAACACAGGTACGATCCGGCTCGCCCATTTCCTGACCCAGGCCCGCTTCTTCTACTACGTTGCCCAGAATATCCATTGCAAACACCGAGGCCGGGAAATAACACCCTTTCTCGAGCTTCTTCAGGCTTGAAACAGGAATACGTTTTCCACGGAAGCAACCATTCAAATCGGTAAGTAAAACATCAACATATTGCGTATTCGGGTAGCGCTCCAGGTAGCGTTTCACTTCCTGCGTAAAGGCGCTACCCCGCCTCTCTTCTGACTGCTGAACAAAGTTCTCTACTTCAACGATATTGGTTTCCATGATTCTTCGCCTTTGGTTTGTTTTCCGCTCGTTATCAAAGCGTAAAATATAATGACCACTATTCGAATCTGTATGCAAACTAAATGTTTGTCAAATGTTAAATTGAGTTTGCAAAAATGAAAACCCACTGCTAGATTGAAAAAATATTGAACATAAAGGTCATTTAAAGCGCAGTAATGGCGATAATTTAGTCCACTTTGTGAGATTGAGCATGGAAAATATAATGAACAATCCGGTTATCGGTGTCGTAATGTGCAGGAACAGGCTTAAGGGTCATGCGACCCAGACTCTGCAAGAAAAGTACCTGAATGCCATCATCCACGCAGGCGGCTTGCCAATTGCGCTACCACATGCGCTGGCGGAACCGTCGTTACTTGAACAACTTTTGCCGAAACTCGATGGTATTTATCTTCCTGGTAGTCCCAGCAATGTGCAGCCGCACCTATATGGTGAAAACGGCGATGAGCCTGACGCCGATCCCGGGCGTGATCTTCTGAGCATGGCGTTAATTAATGCCGCACTCGAAAGGCGCATCCCCATTTTCGCCATCTGCCGGGGTTTACAGGAACTGGTGGTGGCAACCGGTGGTTCGTTGCATCGCAAGCTGTGCGAACAGCCTGAATTGCTGGAACATCGGGAAGATCCCGAACTGCCGGTGGAGCAGCAATATGCACCGTCGCATGAAGTTCAGGTTGAAGAGGGGGGATTGCTGTCTGCGTTGTTACCTGAATGTAGCAACTTTTGGGTAAACTCTCTGCATGGACAAGGGGCGAAGGTCGTTAGCCCACGGTTGCGTGTTGAAGCTCGCTCGCCGGATGGCTTAGTTGAGGCGGTTAGCGTCATCAATCATCCTTTTGCGCTGGGCGTACAGTGGCACCCGGAATGGAACAGTAGCGAGTACGCGCTTTCGCGTATATTGTTCGAGGGCTTTATCACCGCTTGTCAGCACCATATCGCTGAAAAACAGCGACTCTGACCACTACAGTTTAAGGAAATGCAAATATGAGTGATGAGGGACTGGCGCCAGGAAAACGCTTGTCGGAAATCCGCCAGCAGCAGGGGCTTTCACAACGTCGTGCCGCCGAACTCTCCGGGCTGACTCACAGTGCTATCAGTACGATAGAACAAGATAAAGTCAGCCCTGCCATCAGTACGCTGCAAAAGCTGCTGAAGGTGTATGGTCTGTCACTCTCGGAATTCTTTTCCGAGCCGGAAAAACCTGATGAGCCGCAGGTCGTCATTAATCAGGACGACTTAATTGAGATGGGCAGTCAGGGTGTGTCAATGAAGCTGGTTCATAACGGTAACCCGAATCGCACGCTGGCGATGATCTTTGAAACTTACCAGCCGGGCACAACCACTGGGGAAAGAATTAAGCATCAGGGTGAGGAAATAGGCACTGTACTGGAAGGTGAAATTGTTCTGACGATTAATGGTCAGGATTATCATCTCGTCGCGGGGCAAAGTTATGCCATTAATACCGGCATCCCGCACAGTTTCAGTAATACGTCGGCAGGTATTTGCCGAATTATCAGCGCCCATACGCCCACCACGTTTTAATCTTTTTGTTCTGTAAGCCGGGTAAGCGCAATGCGCCCGGCAATCTATAAAGAATGTCGCCAGAAATAAACGGGCATACGGCCCGGGGATCTCTGCGCCCTGACGTTCACAAACTGCATATATCTGATAGACGTGAAACAGGAGTCATAATGAATTTTCATCATCTGGCTTACTGGCAGGATAAAGCGTTAAGTCTCGCCATTGAAACCCGCTTATTTATTAACGGTGAATATACTGCTGCGGCGGAAAATGAAACTTTTGAAACCGTTGATCCGGTCACCCAGGCACCGCTGGCGAATATTGCCCGCGGCAAGAGCGTCGATATTGACCGTGCGGTGAGCGCAGCACGCGGCGTGTTTGAACGTGGCGACTGGTCACTCTCTTCTCCGGCTAAGCGTAAAGCGGTGCTGAATAAACTCGCCGATTTAATGGAAGCTAACGCTGAAGAACTGGCGCTGCTGGAAACGCTCGACACCGGCAAACCGATTCGTCACAGCCTGCGTGATGATATTCCCGGCGCGGCGCGCGCCATTCGCTGGTACGCCGAGGCTATCGACAAAGTGTATGGCGAAGTGGCGACCACCAGTAGCCATGAGCTGGCGATGATCGTGCGTGAACCGGTCGGCGTGATTGCCGCCATCGTACCGTGGAACTTCCCGCTGCTGCTGACTTGCTGGAAACTCGGCCCGGCGCTGGCGGCGGGAAACAGCGTGATCCTAAAACCGTCTGAAAAATCACCGCTCAGTGCGATTCGTCTCGCCGGGCTGGCGAAAGAAGCAGGTCTGCCGGATGGCGTGTTGAACGTGGTGACGGGTTTTGGTCATGAAGCGGGGCAGGCGCTGTCGCGTCATAACGATATCGATGCCATCGCCTTTACCGGTTCGACCCGTACCGGGAAACAGCTGCTGAAAGATGCAGGCGACAGCAACATGAAACGCGTCTGGCTGGAAGCGGGCGGCAAAAGCGCCAACATCGTTTTCGCTGACTGTCCGGATTTGCAAAAAGCGGCGAGCGCGACCGCTGCGGGCATTTTCTACAACCAGGGGCAGGTGTGCATCGCCGGAACGCGTTTGTTGCTGGAAGAGAGCATCGCCGATGAATTCTTAGCCCTGTTAAAACAGCAGGCGCAAAACTGGCAGCCGGGCCATCCACTTGATCCCGCAACCACCATGGGCACCTTAATCGACTGCGCCCACGCCGACTCGGTCCATAGCTTTATTCGGGAAGGCGAAAGCAAAGGGCAACTGCTGCTGGATGGCCGTAACGCCGAGCTGGCTGCCGCCATCGGCCCGACCATCTTTGTGGAGGTAGACCCGAATGCGTCCTTAAGCCGCGAAGAGATTTTCGGTCCGGTGCTGGTGGTCACGCGTTTCACATCAGAAGAACAGGCGCTACAGCTTGCCAACGACAGCCAGTACGGCCTCGGCGCGGCAGTATGGACGCGCGACCTCTCCCGCGCGCACCGCATGAGTCGCCGCCTGAAAGTCGGCTCCGTCTTCGTCAATAACTACAACGACGGCGATATGACCGTGCCGTTTGGCGGCTATAAGCAGAGCGGCAACGGTCGCGACAAATCCCTGCACGCCCTTGAAAAATTCACCGAACTGAAAACTATCTGGATAAGCCTGGAGGCCTGAAATGACCGAACATACCAGCAGTTACTACGCCGCCAGTGCGAATAAATACGCGCCATTCGACACGCTGAATGAGTCGATTTCCTGCGACGTTTGCGTGGTCGGTGGCGGCTATACCGGGCTGTCTTCCGCGCTGCATCTGGCGGAAGCGGGCTTTGACGTGGTGGTTCTTGAAGCCTCACGCATCGGCTTCGGCGCAAGCGGACGCAACGGCGGGCAGCTTGTGAACTCTTACAGCCGCGACATCGACGTCATCGAAAAAAGCTACGGCATGGACACCGCCCGTATGCTCGGCAGCATGATGTTCGAAGGCGGCGAGATCATCCGCGAACGTATCAAACGTTATCAGATTGACTGCGATTACCGCCCCGGCGGCCTGTTTGTGGCGATGAATGATAAACAGCTCGCGACTCTGGAAGAGCAGAAAGAGAACTGGGAACGCTACGGCAATAAACAGCTGGAGCTGCTGGACGCCAACGCTATTCGCCGCGAGGTCGCCAGCGATCGCTACACTGGTGCGCTGCTGGATCACAGCGGTGGGCATATTCACCCGCTAAACCTCGCCATTGGTGAAGCCGATGCCATCCGCCTGAACGGCGGGCGCGTGTATGAGCTTTCCGCCGTGACGCAGATCCAGCACACCACGCCAGCCGTGGTGCGGACTGCCAATGGTCAGGTGACGGCGAAGTATGTGATTGTCGCCGGGAATGCGTATCTGGGCGATAAAGTAGAGCCGGAACTAGCGAAACGCAGCATGCCGTGCGGCACGCAGGTGATCACCACCGAGCGGCTGTCGGAAGATTTAGCCCGTTCGCTGATCCCGAAAAACTACTGCGTTGAAGACTGTAACTATCTGCTTGATTACTACCGTCTTACCGCCGATAACCGCCTGCTGTACGGCGGCGGCGTGGTCTACGGCGCGCGCGACCCGGATGACGTTGAGCGCCTTGTGGTGCCGAAACTGCTGAAAACCTTCCCGCAGCTGAAGGGCGTGAAAATTGATTACCGCTGGACGGGCAACTTCCTGCTGACCTTGTCGCGCATGCCGCAGTTCGGTCGCCTTGATACCAACATCTATTACATGCAGGGTTACAGCGGCCACGGCGTCACCTGTACCCATCTTGCCGGGCGTTTGATTGCCGAACTGCTGCGCGGCGACGCCGAACGTTTCGATGCCTTCGCCAATCTGCCGCATTACCCGTTCCCCGGCGGGCGCACGCTGCGCGTGCCATTTACCGCGATGGGCGCGGCTTATTACAGCCTGCGCGATCGTCTGGGCGTTTAATTTCCGATTAACAGTGAAGAGTCAAAAGGTGTGAAACATGAGCAACAATGAATTCCATCAGCGTCGTCTTTCTGCTACCCCACGCGGGGTTGGCGTGATGTGTAACTTCTTCGCCCAGTCGGCAGAAAACGCTACGCTGAAGGACGTAGAGGGCAACGAATACATCGATTTCGCCGCAGGCATTGCGGTGCTGAATACCGGGCATCGCCACCCTGATCTGGTCGCGGCGGTGGAGCAGCAATTGCAACAGTTTACCCACACGGCGTATCAGATTGTGCCGTACGAAAGCTACGTCACCCTGGCGGAGAAAATTAACGCCCTTGCCCCGGTGAGCGGGCAGGCTAAAACTGCGTTCTTCACCACCGGTGCGGAAGCGGTTGAGAACGCGGTGAAAATCGCCCGCGCCCATACCGGACGCCCTGGCGTGATTGCGTTTAGCGGCGGCTTCCACGGTCGTACATATATGACCATGGCGCTGACCGGAAAGGTCGCGCCGTACAAAATCGGCTTCGGCCCGTTCCCCGGTTCGGTATATCACGTACCTTATCCGTCAGATTTACATGGCGTTTCAACGCAGGACTCTCTCGACACCATCGAACGCTTGTTTAAATCGGACATTGAAGCGAAGCAGGTGGCGGCGATTATTTTCGAACCGGTGCAGGGCGAAGGCGGTTTCAACGTTGCACCAAAAGAGCTGGTTGCCGCCATTCGCCGCCTGTGCGACGAGCACGGCATTGTGATGATTGCCGATGAAGTGCAAAGCGGCTTTGCGCGTACCGGTAAACTGTTTGCCATGGATCACTACGCCGATAAGCCGGACTTAATGACGATGGCGAAAAGCCTCGCAGGCGGCATGCCGCTTTCGGGCGTGGTCGGTAACGCGAATATTATGGACGCGCCCGCGCCGGGCGGGTTGGGTGGTACTTACGCCGGGAACCCGCTGGCGGTGGCTGCCGCGCACGCTGTGCTCAACATTATCGACAAAGAATCACTCTGTGAACGCGCGAATCAACTGGGCCAGCGCCTGACAAACACGTTGATTGATGCCAAAGAAAGCGTTCCGGCCATCGCGGCGGTACGCGGTCTGGGGTCTATGATTGCGGCAGAGTTTAACGATCCGCAAACGGGCGAGCCGTCAGCGGCGATTGCACAGAAAATCCAGCAACGCGCGCTGGCGCAGGGGCTGCTTCTGCTGACCTGTGGCGCATACGGCAACGTGATTCGTTTCCTGTATCCGCTGACCATCCCGGATGCGCAATTCGATGCGGCAATGAAAATTTTGCAGGATGCGCTGAACGATTAATAGCCCAACGCAATAATGTCTGATGCGCTGCGCTTATCAGGCCTGCAAACGACGTATTGATTATGTATGCCGGACAAAGCATTCACGCCGCATCCGGCAAGTTGTATTGCCCAACTTCGCTAAATCTGGTGCTTTTTCAACAACGCGCGGAACTGATGATAGGTTAACCCCAGTAATTCAGCCGCGCGCTTCTGGTTATATTTCCCTTGTTGCAAACTGAGTTGCAGCAACTCTTTTTCCTGCTGCATCTGAAACTCACGTAAATCCAGCGGCAGTGTTGGAAGCGAGGTGGTTTCTGAAACGGCGATAGCGTCTTCAGGCGGACGCCGTTTAAAGGGATCAATAATAATGTCATCAAGCGGATAATCGCTGGTGCCGTGGCGATATACTGAACGTTCCACCACGTTTTTCAATTCACGAATATTTCCCGGCCAGCGATAATTCAGCAATGTTTCTCTGGCGCGCTCCGTAAACCCCGGGAACAGAGGCAGCTTGATTTCCCGACACATCTGAATGGCAAAGTGTTCTGCCATCAGCATAATGTCGCTTTCGCGCTCGCGCAGGGGCGGCAGTTGCACTACATCGAAAGCCAGCCGGTCGAGCAGGTCAGCGCGAAAATTACCTTCATTGACCATCGCCGGGAGATCGGCATTCGTCGCGCATACCAACCGCACATTCACCTGCAATGGCTGGCTGCCGCCAACGCGCTCCAGTTCACCGTACTCAATCACACGCAATAATTTCTCCTGCACCATCATCGGTGCCGTAGCGAGTTCATCAAGAAATAGCGTACCGCCGTCGGCACGTTCAAATCTCCCTGGATGACGTTTTTGCGCACCGGTAAACGCGCCCGCTTCGTGACCAAACAGTTCGGAATCCAGCAGATTTTCATTTAACGCCGCGCAGTTAAGGGAAATAAACGGCCCCTGCCAACGGGAGGAGAGATAATGCAGACGGCTGGCAATCAGCTCTTTACCTGTGCCGCGCTCGCCGATGATGAGCACCGGTTTGTCCAGCGGTGCGAGATGCGAAACCTGTTCCAGCACTTCGAGAAAGCTGTTCGCCTCACCGAGTAAATTATCTTTGTATTCTGCCATGATGAAATTCGCTACTTGTTAGTGTAATTCGCTAACTCATCCTGGCATGTTGCTGTTGATTCTTCAATCAGATCTTTATAAATCAAAAAGATAAAAAATTGGCACGCAAATTGTATTAATAGTTCAGCAGGACAATCCTGAACGCAGAAATCAAGAGGACAACATTATGGGTATTTTTTCTCGCTTTGCCGACATCGTGAATGCCAACATCAACGCTCTGTTAGAGAAAGCGGAAGATCCACAGAAACTGGTGCGTCTGATGATCCAGGAGATGGAAGATACATTGGTTGAAGTACGTTCTACTTCGGCGCGTGCGCTGGCAGAAAAGAAACAGCTGACTCGCCGTATAGAACAAGCGTCGGCGCGTGAAGTTGAATGGCAGGAAAAAGCCGAACTGGCGCTGCTGAAAGAGAGAGAAGATCTGGCGCGTGCGGCGTTAATTGAAAAACAGAAACTGACCGATCTGATTAAGAGCCTGGAACATGAAGTGACGCTGGTGGACGATACGCTGGCACGCATGAAGAAAGAGATTGGCGAGCTGGAAAACAAATTGAGCGAAACACGCGCTCGCCAGCAGGCATTGATGTTACGCCATCAGGCGGCAAACTCGTCGCGCGATGTGCGTCGTCAGCTGGACAGTGGCAAACTGGATGAAGCAATGGCTCGTTTCGAATCTTTCGAACGTCGAATTGACCAGATGGAAGCGGAAGCAGAAAGCCACAGCTTCGGTAAACAAAAATCGCTGGACGATCAGTTTGCCGAACTGAAAGCCGATGATGCAATCAGCGAACAATTGGCACAATTAAAAGCCAAAATGAAGCAAGACAATCAATAATAACATCCAGGCGGCGTCCGAACGCGCCGCCGCTCATCGTCTAAGGAGTCCTTATGAGCGCGCTATTTCTGGCTATTCCGTTAACCATTTTTGTGCTGTTTGTTTTACCGATCTGGTTATGGCTGCATTACAGCAATCGTTCTGGTCGCAGTGAATTGTCGCAAAGTGAGCAGCAGCGATTAGCGCAACTGGCTGATGAAGCAAAACGGATGCGCGAACGTATTCAGGCGCTGGAATCTATTCTTGATGCAGAACATCCGAACTGGAGGGATCGCTAATGGCGGGCATTAATTTCAATAAAAAATTATGGCGTATTCCGCAGCAGGGCATGGTACGCGGCGTTTGCGCCGGGATTGCCAACTATTTTGATGTACCGGTAAAACTGGTGCGTATCCTGGTGGTGCTGTCGATTTTCTTCGGTCTGGCGCTGTTTACCCTGGTTGCTTACATCATTTTGTCATTTGCGCTTGATCCAATGCCGGACAACATGGCCTTTGGTGAGCAGCTACCTTCCAGCAGTGAATTGCTGGATGAAGTCGACCGTGAACTGGCGGCAAGTGAAACGCGTTTACGCGAGATGGAACGTTATGTCACTTCCGATACTTTCATGTTACGTAGCCGTTTCCGTCAACTGTGAGGAAAGTTATGAATACTCGCTGGCAACAGGCCGGGCAAAAGGTGAAGCCTGGTTTCAAATTAGCAGGCAAGCTGGTACTTCTTACCGCACTGCGCTATGGCCCGGCGGGTGTAGCTGGTTGGGCGATAAAATCAGTTGCTCGCCGACCACTGAAAATGTTGCTGGCCGTGGCGCTGGAACCGCTGTTAAGTCGGGCTGCCAATAAACTGGCGCAGCGTTATAAAAGGTGAGGGGAGTTTCGCAAAAATTGTTAAAGCTAAGGCATATTATGGATGGCAATTTTCATCCATAGAAGGACGCTTACATGTTTAAAAAAGGCTTACTTGCTCTGACACTGGTGTTTTCACTGCCCGTTTTCGCCGCTGAACACTGGATCGATGTTCGTGTTCCAGAGCAGTATCAGCAAGAGCACGTTCAGGGGGCCATCAATATTCCCCTGAAGGAAGTAAAAGAGCGCATTGCCTCCGCCGTTCCGGATAAAAACGACACCGTGAAAGTGTATTGCAATGCCGGACGCCAGTCAGGGCAGGCAAAAGAGATCCTTAGCGAGATGGGATATACCCACGTTGAGAACGCCGGTGGCCTGAAAGACATCGCAATGCCGAAGGTCAAAGGTTAACAAATTACTCATTGAGCGGTGTAAACAACGCCGCTTATTCATTTGATAAATCAAAATTAACCCACATTATTATCTCCAGTATCTAATCCTTTCTACAGCTTTCTGGCACAGGACAGCAATGAAGCGACTTAAAAATGAACTTAATGCGCTGGTGAATCGGGGTGTCGACAGACATCTGCGCCTCGCCGTAACCGGACTAAGCCGCAGCGGCAAAACAGCGTTTATCACTGCGATGGTCAATCAGTTGCTCAATATTCATGCCGGAGCACGCTTGCCGCTGTTAAGCGCGGTGCGTGAAGAGCGCCTGCTGGGCGTAAAACGCATTCCTCAGCGTGACTTTGGCATTCCGCGCTTCACATATGATGAAGGACTGGCGCAGTTATATGGCGATCCTCCCGCCTGGCCGACGCCAACGCGCGGCGTCAGTGAAATCCGCCTGGCGCTACGTTTTAAATCGAACGATTCGCTGCTACGCCACTTCAAGGACACCTCCACGCTGTATCTGGAGATTGTGGATTATCCCGGCGAATGGTTGCTCGACCTGCCGATGCTGGCGCAGGACTATTTAAGCTGGTCACGCCAGATGACGGGCTTACTCAATGGTCAGCGCGGCGAATGGTCGGTCAAATGGCGAATGATGTGCGAAGGGCTGGACCCGCTAGCACCTGCCGACGAAAACCGGCTGGCAGACATTGCCGCCGCGTGGACCGATTATCTCCACCACTGTAAACAGCAGGGGCTGCACTTTATTCAGCCAGGGCGCTTTGTCTTGCCAGGAGATATGGCAGGTGCGCCCGCGCTGCAATTCTTCCCGTGGCCGGATGTCGATACCTGGGGCGAGTCCAAACTGGCGCAGGCCGATAAGCACACCAATGCCGGAATGCTGCGCGAGCGGTTTAATTATTACTGCGAGAAGGTGGTGAAGGGGTTCTATAAGAATCATTTTCTGCGCTTTGACCGCCAGATTGTGCTGGTTGATTGCCTGCAACCTCTCAACAGTGGGCCACAGGCATTTAATGATATGCGTCTGGCACTGACGCAGCTGATGCAAAGTTTCCACTACGGGCAGCGTACCTTGTTCCGGCGTTTGTTTTCGCCGGTTATCGATAAGCTATTGTTTGCTGCCACTAAAGCGGACCATGTGACCATCGATCAGCACGCCAATATGGTTTCATTACTGCAACAACTGATTCAGGATGCCTGGCAAAATGCGGCGTTTGAAGGGATTAGTATGGATTGCCTGGGGCTGGCCTCGGTGCAGGCGACCACCAGCGGCATTATTGACGTCAACGGCGAGAAAATTCCGGCATTGCGCGGTAACCGGCTCAGCGATGGTGCGCCACTCACCGTTTATCCCGGTGAAGTTCCTGCGCGTTTGCCCGGTCAGGCGTTCTGGGACAAACAAGGGTTCCAGTTTGAAGCGTTTCGCCCGCAGGTGATGGATGTCGACAAACCGCTGCCGCATATTCGTCTTGATGCCGCGCTGGAATTTTTAATAGGAGATAAATTGCGATGACCGAACCGTTAAAACCACGTATTGATTTCGACGGTCCGCTGGAGGTCGATCAGAATCCAAAATTCAGGGCGCAGCAGACCTTTGACGAAAATCAGGCGCAAAATTTTGCCCCGGCCACGCTCGATGAAGCGCCTGAAGAAGAGGGGCAAGTTGAAGCGGTAATGGATGCAGCGTTACGTCCGAAACGCAGCCTGTGGCGCAAAATGGTGATGGGCGGGCTGGCTCTGTTTGGCGCAAGCGTTGTCGGGCAGGGTGTACAGTGGACAATGAATGCCTGGCAAACTCAGGACTGGGTGGCGCTGGGTGGATGTGCCGCTGGGGCATTGATTATCGGCGCTGGCGTAGGTTCTGTGGTAACAGAGTGGCGGCGCTTATGGCGCTTGCGACAGCGCGCCCATGAACGCGACGAAGCGCGCGATTTGTTGCACAGCCACGGCACGGGCAAAGGCCGCGCATTTTGCGAAAAACTGGCGCAGCAGGCGGGTATTGATCAGTCTCATCCAGCGCTGCAACGCTGGTATGCCTCAATCCATGAAACGCAAAACGACCGTGAAGTGGTCAGTTTGTATGCGCATTTGGTCCAGCCAGTTTTAGATGCCCAGGCGCGGCGCGAAATCAGCCGTTCGGCGGCGGAATCAACGTTGATGATTGCGGTCAGCCCGCTGGCGTTGGTCGATATGGCGTTTATCGCCTGGCGCAATCTGCGTTTGATCAATCGCATCGCCACGCTGTATGGCATTGAACTGGGATATTACAGCCGTTTGCGCCTGTTTAAGCTGGTATTGCTGAATATCGCTTTCGCCGGAGCCAGCGAACTGGTGCGCGAAGTGGGGATGGACTGGATGTCGCAAGATCTCGCTGCGCGTTTGTCTACCCGGGCAGCTCAGGGGATTGGTGCAGGACTTCTGACGGCACGACTGGGGATTAAAGCTATGGAGCTTTGCCGCCCTCTGCCGTGGATTGACGATGACAAACCTCGCCTCGGGGATTTCCGTCGTCAGCTTATCGGTCAGGTGAAAGAGACGCTGCAAAAAGGCAAAACGCCCAGCGAAAAATAATGCAATATCGGGTGCTGACCGGATATCTTTACGCCGAAGTGCCCGTTTTTCCGTCTTTGTGTCAATGATTGTTGACAGAAACCTTCCTGCTATCCAAATAGTGTCATATCATCATATTAATTGTTCTTTTTTCAGGTGAAGGTTCCCATGCGTCTGGAAGTCTTTTGTGAAGACCGACTCGGTCTGACCCGCGAATTACTCGATCTACTCGTGCTAAGAGGCATTGATTTACGCGGTATTGAGATTGACCCCATTGGGCGAATCTACCTCAATTTTGCTGAACTGGAGTTTGAGAGTTTCAGCAGTCTGATGGCTGAAATACGCCGTATTGCAGGTGTTACCGATGTCCGTACTGTCCCGTGGATGCCTTCTGAACGTGAGCATCTGGCGTTGAGCGCGTTACTGGAAGCGTTGCCTGAACCTGTGCTCTCTGTCGATATGAAAAGCAAAGTGGATATGGCGAACCCGGCGAGCTGTCAGCTTTTTGGGCAAAAATTGGATCGCCTGCGCAACCATACCGCCGCGCAATTGATTAACGGCTTTAATTTTTTACGCTGGCTGGAAAGCGAACCGCAGGATTCCCATAACGAGCATGTCGTTATTAATGGACAGAATTTCCTGATGGAGATTACGCCTGTTTATCTTCAGGATGAAAATGATCAACACGTCCTGACCGGTGCGGTGGTGATGTTGCGATCAACGATTCGTATGGGCCGTCAGTTGCAAAATGTCGCCGCCCAGGATGTCAGCGCCTTTAGTCAAATTGTCGCCGTCAGCCCGAAAATGAAGCATGTTGTCGAACAGGCGCAGAAACTGGCGATGCTAAGCGCGCCATTGCTGATAACCGGTGATACCGGCACCGGAAAAGATCTCTTTGCGTATGCCTGTCATCAGGCAAGCCCACGCGCGGGCAAACCCTATCTGGCGCTGAACTGTGCTTCTATCCCGGAAGATGCGGTCGAGAGTGAACTGTTTGGTCATGCTCCGGAAGGGAAGAAAGGGTTCTTTGAGCAGGCGAACGGTGGTTCGGTACTGCTGGATGAAATAGGTGAGATGTCACCACGGATGCAGGCGAAATTACTGCGTTTCCTTAATGATGGCACTTTCCGTCGGGTTGGCGAAGACCATGAGGTGCATGTCGATGTGCGGGTGATTTGCGCGACGCAGAAGAATCTTGTCGAACTGGTGCAAAAAGGCGTGTTCCGTGAAGATCTCTATTATCGTCTGAACGTGTTGACGCTCAATCTGCCGCCGCTACGTGACTGTCCGCAGGACATCATGCCGTTAACCGAGCTGTTCGTCGCCCGCTTTGCCGACGAGCAGGGCGTGCCGCGTCCGAAACTGGCCGCTGACCTGAATACTGTACTTACGCGTTATGCGTGGCCGGGAAATGTGCGGCAGTTAAAGAACGCTATTTATCGCGCACTGACACAACTGGACGGTTATGAGCTGCGTCCACAGGATATTTTGTTACCGGATTATGACGCCACAACGGTAGCCGTGGGCGAAGATGCGATGGAAGGTTCGCTGGACGAAATCACCAGCCGTTTTGAACGCTCGGTATTAACCCAGCTTTATCGCAATTATCCCAGCACGCGCAAACTGGCAAAACGCCTGGGCGTTTCGCATACCGCGATTGCCAATAAGTTGCGGGAATATGGTCTGAGTCAGAAGAAGAACGAAGAGTAAGCGCGAATATGCCTGATGGTGCAACACCATCAGGCATATTAACTTATGCTTTCAGTACAGCCAGAGCTGCTTCGTAATCCGGCTCGGTGGTGATTTCATCCACCAGCTGGCTGAAAATCACATTGTCATTTTCATCAATAACCACAACGGCACGCGCTGCCAGACCTTTCAGTGGGCCATCAGCAATTGCCACACCGTAGGCTTGCAGGAATTCAGCGTTACGGAAAGTGGAGAGGGTGATAACGTTGTTCAGACCTTCTGCGCCGCAGAAACGAGACTGGGCGAACGGCAGATCGGCAGAGATACACAGCACCCCGGTGTTGTCGATCTCGGTTGCCAGTTGGTTAAACTTACGTACTGATGCGGCGCAAACACCGGTATCAATACTCGGGAAAATGTTCAGCACTTTGCGTTTACCCGCAAACTGACCGAGGGTGACGTCAGACAGATCTTTTGCCACGAGAGTAAAAGTCTGCGCTTTGCTACCCGCCTGCGGGATGGAATTGGCGACTGTAACCGGGTTGCCCTGGAAATGAACGGTTTGTGACATGATTATCTTTCCTGTTTACATATAGTTAACGTCACACCTAGTTTATGCTAACTGTCAATAACACAGCAAACGCTATTTGCGCTTAATCCGCAGACCACCGCGACAACAAGGAGTAAAGATGAGAACCGTTAAGGTATTCGAGGAAGGCTGGCCCTTACATACCCCGTTTGTGATTGCTCGGGGAAGTCGCAGTGAAGCGCGCGTGGTGGTGGTTGAACTGGAAGAAGAAGGTATTAAAGGCACCGGTGAATGCACGCCGTATCCGCGTTATGGAGAAAGTGATGCCTCGGTAATGGCGCAAATTATGAGCGTCGTGCCGCAATTAGAGAAAGGGCTGACACGGGAGGAGTTGCAAAAAATTCTCCCTGCCGGCGCAGCACGTAATGCGCTGGATTGTGCATTGTGGGATCTGGCGGCGCGAAAACAGCAGCAATCGCTGGCTGATTTGATCAGCATAACGCTTCCCGGGACAGTTATCACTGCACAGACGGTAGTCATCGGTACGCCTGATCAGATGGCCAATAGTGCATCAACACTCTGGCAGGCAGGCGCGAAATTACTGAAAGTGAAGCTGGATAACCATCTTATCAGTGAGCGGATGGTGGCAATTCGCACCGCTGTGCCCGATGCGACGCTGATCGTTGATGCAAATGAATCCTGGCGTGCAGAAGGGTTGGCGGCGCGTTGCCAGCTATTGGCGGATTTAGGCGTTGCAATGCTTGAACAACCGCTTCCTGCGCAGGACGATGCGGCGTTGGAGAATTTTATTCATCCGTTACCGATTTGTGCTGATGAAAGTTGTCATACTCGTAGCAATCTGAAGGCGCTGAAAGGGCGCTATGAGATGGTTAACATTAAGCTCGATAAAACGGGGGGCCTGACGGAAGCGCTGGCGCTGGCGACTGAAGCACGTGCACAAGGTTTTAGTCTGATGCTGGGCTGCATGTTGTGTACCTCTCGTGCCATTAGCGCCGCTTTACCGCTGGTGCCGCAGGTCAGTTTCGCCGATCTTGACGGACCGACCTGGCTGGCGGTAGATGTGGAACCGGCGCTTCAGTTCACAACGGGCGAATTGCATCTTTAGGATGCCAGCGCAGCAAGTTTGCCATCGCAAAGAGATATTTTTCGCTGGCTTCGTCGGAGGAGATGGGTGGAAACTCTGCGGTGATGCAATGCAGGTTGAGATCCGCACACCAACTGCCGAAAGAGCCAGGCGTTTCATAACCGACGCTGGTTACCAGAGGCAATTCAAACGCCTGGGCCAGCCATTCACCTAATTCGCTGTGTCTGGGATCTTCAATACAGGCCAGCGGATCGTGGAATGAGACCACCCAGGCGGGTTGAATGCGGTGTATAAGCTGGCACAGCGCCTGGGTTTCAGGTTCAGAGCCAGGTTTGTCACCTGTCAGCAATACGACATCACGTTCTTCAGCGGCGCTGTTCCAGCGATAAACGGTTTCACCTTCCTTCCAATTCGCCGCCGGAAAGTTTCTGTTTAAATCCACACCATTAGCATTGGCCCGTAACCCCAACTGGCAGCCGTCAGGATTCACACACAGCACCACATGATGACGGCGCAAAGAAGGTGTCAACGTCCGCAGAGCACAGGAGAGCGTGACGACCGAAGAGTTTTCATCACCGTGAGTGCCAGCCAGAATCAAACCACTTTCGCGGCTGGCTGCAGGGGCAGGAAACCAGATTAACGGCGCGCCCAATAATGAACGTCCGTAATGTTCTGTTCCGGGCGGAAATGCGCCGCGTTCGGCGCGTGGGCGGGTTACGGTCATGATCGTCTCTGGTTCAGGAAGTATTACAGGCAGTGTTGTGCAAATTTTGCGGATTATCAAATCCTTTTCTTCAACGCTATGTCATCGATCTTGTATCACTTTTTTGCCGGAAGTTGTTTGCATTTTCATTGATGTGCAGATATTAGAATTGTCGTAATGTTATATACATGGCGTATTTTATTCTTACTGGTTCTACACATGTTAATCGCATCTGATTGATCAGTTCACCTTAATAAGTTTAATAAATCGTACTGCACATAGTACAGTACGAAGGTAGCTATATAATTGATTTACATGAAGAATGGCTTATCGCCATCAGTCCCGGGCTGATTGATGCCTATATTCTCACCAATGTGTTTCTCAGGTTTATCGATGATATCTGTAATTAATGCTGCGACACTCTTACGTGATACGATCGTACCTTTGAATGGTTCATTGCGTGAGGTAAGCTCATAATCAATAATATCTTCATCGGTCAGCCAGGCAGGGCGAAGAATTGTATATTCCAGTCCAGAAGCCTCAATTGCATCCGCAGCCCTGCGGAATGGTTTTAGGGGCTCACCAATAACTGCATTATTCCATTCGCCAAATTTTCCTGGAACTTCATCATAAATACCGAGGGAAAGAACAAAGATCAGACGTTTAACATCACAGGCTTTCATCGCAGCGATCACTGAATTTGCCTGAATATCTAAATCTTCCCCCGTAAGGTTGGCATACACAACATCCTGTCCCTGCATGGCCTGCTTCAGTGCCGCATGATTCAGTACATCCCCCATAATAATCTTGCTATTAGTTGGATAGGGTTTGTGGATTTTTGCTGGCTGACGGGCAAATAAAGTTTGTTTAATGGTTTGTTTATCTGCCAGTTGATTAATCACATGGCGGGCTATCTGACCGCCAGCACCAAGAATCAGTACATTTTTCATGAAACTTTTCCCAGATTATTGGCAGCAATATGCCAGGCCATATCACTATTACGGATTTGAATATGTTTCATTACAGAGTTTCCTCAAAGAACGGCGCTAATACTGAAATTGCTTCAGCCACATAGACTTTGCCGTCATAAAGATCCATATGGTTTGCGCCTTCAACAATGTGATAGCGTTTATCCTGGCTTGATGCTCGATCGTACAGGTCGTCACTCATCCATTTGCTCCCTGCCTGGCTGCCCGCCACAATCTGTATCGGCTGAGTCAGGTACACTTCCGCCATATGGTAAGCATCATAGGTAATAATCTGGTTAAGGCTGCGCAAAGTAGTGTAACCCGGTGCTGTTGGATACTGCGCGCGAGGGGTGTGGTAATACTCCCAGGCCTGACGCAGTTCTTCGTTCGGCGCATCGGACTCCTTCATTGGTGCCAGTGGCATGGTGGCGTATTCTCCGCTGCTAATATCGCTGGTTCGGGCGTTTGAACCCGCGTCAACGTATGGTAGGGCATCAATAGATTTCACATTGTTTTCCCAACCATTACGGAACATCGAACCAATATTGACCGCACTAACAGTACCGATGGCCTTGATGCGGCGATCCTGAATTGCAGCATTGGCTGTATATCCTGCACCGGCACAAATTCCCATCGCACCAATTCGGCTATTGTCGACATAAGAAAGCGTTGTCAGATAATCAATCACGGCACTGACGTCTTCAGTACGAATGTATGGGTTTTCTAACTGACGCGGCTCGCCGCCGCTTTCACCTTGATAAGATGCGTCATAAGCAATAGTGACAAATCCCTTTTCCGCCAGTTTTTCGGCATAGGTTCCAGCCGTTTGCTCTTTAACGCCCCCACCTGGGTGAGATACCACAATTGCCGGATACTGACGGGTTTCATCAAATTTTGGAGGGAAATAGATCACTGCAGACAAAGAGATGGTTGGATTATTGCTGTTAGTGAAGCTGACTTTATTATTCATCATTCCGTTCCTCATGGAGTTGTCGGTTCGTTTTAACGGTTGGTGATATCACTATAGATATTGATCATTAAGTTGATTAGACCCAAAATCATGATTAGACCTATCATTTAAATGATTAATAGATTGTATGGAGATACTGAATGAAGCGTGAAGAAATCGCTGATCTGATGGCGTTTGTCGTCGTTGCAGAGGAGCGTAGCTTCACTCGCGCAGCAGCCCGCCTGAGCATGGCGCAGTCAGCTTTAAGCCAGATAGTGCGCCGTATAGAAGAACGATTGGGATTGCGGCTTCTGACACGAACCACGCGCAGCGTTGTACCCACTGAAGCGGGCGAGCATCTTTTGTCTGTTCTTGGCCCTATGTTGCATGACATAGATTCTGCCCTGACATCCCTGAGCGATCTGCAGAACCGCCCATCCGGGACAATACGTATTACTACTGTAGAACATGCAGCAAAAACGATATTGTTACCAGCTATGCGCACATTCCTGAAATCGCATCCTGAAATTGATATCCAGCTTACCATTGATTATGGTTTGACCGATGTCGTTTCTGAACGTTTTGATGCAGGCGTCCGTCTGGGTGGGGAGATGGATAAAGATATGATCGCCATTCGAATCGGGCCAGATATACCAATGGCTATTGTTGGCTCACCGGATTATTTTTCTCGTCGAAGTGCTCCAACGTCAGTGTCACAATTAATAGATCATCAGGCAATTAATTTGTATCTTCCCACATCGGGTACAGCAAATCGCTGGAGATTAATACGCGGTGGACGTGAAGTTCGTGTTCGCATGGAAGGTCAGCTTTTACTGAATACGATAGACCTGATCATTGATGCTGCAATTGATGGGCATGGATTGGCGTATCTACCTTATGATCAGGTTGAGCGGGCTATTAAAGAAAAAAAACTGATACGTGTTTTGGATAAATTCACACCAGATTTACCCGGTTATCACCTGTACTATCCACACCGTCGACATGCTGGCTCGGCATTCTCATTATTTATAGATAGGCTGAAGTATAAAGGTGCTGTTTAGCACTACTTGCTGATACATTAATTTAATTCTTCTCTTAACGTATTCTCAGTTCCTTTCAACGTTTTGGTCATTTTTTATTCTTCGTACAATGGCGACAGATGCTGATTATGATACCGAAAACGGGTTTGAACGTGCGAAGCCCGAACGTAGTGTTCGGAGTTCTATGTGCTTTACCGCATTTTGGAGACTATTATTTACACTAAATCTGATTTGATATATTGATACTTAAAACATTTGATGCTTCCTTTGTCACTTTTTTGATGGAAGTTGTTTGCATTTCTTTAAGGCGAAACAAATAATTACGCATCAATTTTAATGTCGGTTAGAGGGAAACTTATGAAGCACTCTGTTTCAGTCACGTGTTGTGCGCTGTTGGTCAGCAGCATTTCTCTTTCGTATGCTGCAGAAGTTCCGAGCGGCACAGTACTGGCAGAGAAGCAGGAGCTGGTGCGCCACATTAAAGATGAGCCTGCGTCGCTGGATCCCGCTAAAGCCGTGGGCCTGCCAGAGATTCAGGTCATTCGCGATCTGTTTGAAGGACTGGTGAATCAGAACGAGAAAGGGGAGATTGTCCCCGGCGTTGCGACTCAGTGGAAAAGTAATGACAACCGTATCTGGACTTTTACCCTGCGCGATAACGCAAAATGGGCGGATGGCACACTGGTAACGGCGCAAGATTTTGTCTACAGCTGGCAACGTCTGGTGGACCCTAAAACGCTATCGCCATTTGCATGGTTTGCCGCGCTGGCGGGAATCAACAACGCACAGGCGATTATTGATGGTAAAGCTACGCCTGACCAGCTTGGCGTCACCGCAGTTGATGCCCATACTTTGAAAATCCAGCTTGATAAACCGTTGCCGTGGTTTGTGAATTTAACCGCTAACTTTGCCTTCTTCCCGGTGCAAAAAGCCAACGTAGAAAGCAGTAAAGAGTGGACGAAACCCGGAAAACTGATCGGTAATGGCGCTTATGTTCTTAAAGAGCGCGTAGTCAATGAAAAACTGGTCGTGGTACCGAATACCCATTATTGGGATAACGCCAAAACGGTGCTGCAAAAAGTGACTTTCCTGCCAATTAATCAGGAATCCGCAGCCACTAAGCGTTACCTCGCGGGGGATATTGATATCACCGAATCCTTCCCGAAAAATATGTATCAGAAGCTGTTGAAGGATATTCCGGGGCAGGTTTATACGCCGCCGCAGCTCGGGACCTATTATTATGCGTTTAACACGCAAAAAGGGCCGACGGCAGATCAGCGCGTTCGCCTGGCATTAAGTATGACGATAGATCGCCGCCTGATGACCGAAAAAGTGTTGGGGACGGGCGAAAAGCCAGCGTGGCATTTTACACCAGATGTTACCGCGGGATTTACGCCGGAACCTTCGCCGTTTGAACAAATGAGTCAGGAAGAACTGAATGCGCAGGCAAAAACTTTGTTGAGCGCCGCTGGTTATGGTCCGCAAAAACCGCTGAAGCTGACGCTTTTGTATAACACTTCAGAAAACCATCAAAAAATTGCGATTGCTGTAGCATCAATGTGGAAAAAGAACCTTGGCGTAGATGTTAAATTGCAAAATCAGGAATGGAAAACCTATATCGATAGCCGTAACACCGGCAATTTTGATGTTATCCGAGCCTCGTGGGTAGGGGATTATAATGAACCCTCCACTTTCCTGACATTATTAACGTCAACGCATTCAGGAAATATTTCACGCTTTAACAATCCGGCATACGACAAAGTACTGGCCCAGGCATCAACGGAAAATACCGTTAAAGCGCGTAATGCCGATTACAACGCGGCAGAAAAAATCCTCATGGAGCAAGCACCGATTGCACCAATTTATCAATATACCAATGGACGATTAATCAAGCCGTGGCTGAGAGGTTATCCCATTAATAACCCGGAAGATGTGGCGTACAGTCGGACTATGTATATTGTGAAGCATTGATGTGATGGGAATTGGCGTTACCCTTGTGGATAACGCCAGTGATGTCTGATTTAGCGACCCTGGTCCGGCGGTGTAATGTTATCCATATACAGCGTCTGGCTGGGGAAGGCAAAGTCCGCGCCGTGTGACTGTACAATATCGATAATCTTCAAATAAACGTCTTGCTGTGCAGCAAGCCATTCAGCCCATACCGTGGTTTTGGTAAAGCAATAAACCATAATATTCAATGAGGAGTCAGCAAACTGGTTGAAATAAACCAGTAAGGTTTGTCGCTGGTCAATGGCCGGGTGATTTTTCAGCATCTCACGTACGGCTTCGACAATAACGCCCACTTTTGCCGCATCCTCATAACGTAAACCAATGGTCGTGGTAATGCGCCGGTTGGTCATTCGTCCTGGGTTTTCTACGCTGATTGACGAAAACAGCGAGTTCGGTACGTACAACGGACGATTATCAAAAGTCGTAATCTTGGTAATTCGCCAGCCAATTTCCGATACTGTACCTTCGATATTTCTGTCCGGTGAACGGATCCAGTCGCCAATACTAAAAGGACGGTCGAAATAGAGCATAATCCCGGAAAAGAAGTTACTCAGAATATCTTTACCGGCCATACCGACAGCCAGACCACCAATACCACCAAAGGTCAACAAGCCAGAAAGGCTCATGCCGAAATGTTCGCCATAAAGCAGAACAAGCACCACAATAATGGTGATTTTGATGATACGCGACATAATCCGCGCACTGGTGATATCGCGACCTTTTTTAATCTGCTGTTTTTCAAACTGATTAATCAGCAGAAATAGCTTAATCGTCAGAATAACCGCAATCAGGGACGTACAGATAAAATCGATAACGCCTGGGGTGATAAATTTGAGTTTATAGTTTTCTATAACATAATTAATGATGCTACCAACAGCACTGATAATTATGGTGTAGATTAAAAATTGCACCGCATGGAATAAAAAACCTTTTCTTTTACGATTTCCGCGGCGAAACCAAAAGCTCATCAGAATCAATGCTGCGCAGCTACCGAAAATAATGACCAGATTAAGCGCATTATTTGTAAACAGTTCAGCGATCATTGTTTTATCAGGCTCCTCCAGATAATTGTCGTCATGCCGGAAACCCCTGGCGGGGCTATTTTACCGCGACAATTCATTGAGATCATCAATAGTCAGGGAAGGAAGTAGCAACATTAGCTAACTAATCAATGCGTTGATTGTAAATCCAGCTAAGAGGTGAGGTTTTCAGAGCAGACAACGGTGAAATGTCATGGTATTGTTACGTTTAGGTAACAAGAAATTTGTCTGCACAAGGATTACATCATGATTATGGCGAAACTGAAGTCAGCGAAAGGGAAGAAATTTCTCTTTGGTTTGTTGGCGGTTTTCATTATTGCGGCGTCGGTTGTGACTCGCGCGACCATCGGCGGCGTGATAGAACAGTACAATATTCCGCTGTCTGAGTGGACGACATCAATGTATGTGATTCAGTCATCAATGATTTTTGTTTATAGCCTGGTCTTTACTGTGTTGCTGGCAATCCCGTTGGGAATTTATTTCCTTGGCGGCGAAGAGCAGTAAGTAAAAAATAGGCCCGATAACTCGGGCCTTGTCAGTTATTGAAGAGTCGTTAATCGTCTTCTTCGTCATCCAGTTCAACGGGTGTCTGATACTGGTCAGGTTTAATGACCAGCAGGTCGCAGCGAAGATGATCAATCACCTGTTCTGCCGTGTTGCCGAGGAATGCTGCTGAAATACCGGTGCGTCCTACCGTGCCCAGAACCACAATCCCCGCCTGTAAGTGCTCCGCCAAATCAGGAATCACCTCTTCTGGCAGACCTTTTTCTACGTGCGTCATGTTTTCATTAATGCCGAATTTCTGCCGCAGGGCTTTCATTGCCAGCAAATGTTGCCCACGAATGGCATCGTTATAAACGCTCGGATCAAATTCCGGCAGTTCAATCGCGATATTAATTGGCGTTACGGGATAAGCGCCAACCAGATGAACTTCGGTATGGTTGACTTGTTCCGCCAGTTCGATCGTCTCTTTGACCAGTTTTTCATTGAGCGCATTATGGTACGGCTCTTCACTGGCGAGATTCACCGCCACCAGCGCCTTACCCCCTTCCGGCCACGGCTGGTCTTTCACCATCCACACCGGGCTTGGGCATTTGCGTAACAGATGCCAGTCCGTTGGCGTAAAAATCACCGCTTCCAGACGGTCATGTTGGTGCGCCATTTTTAGCACCAAATCGTGCCCGCCGCTGATCACTTCCTGAATGATGGCTTCGAAAGGACGGTTATGCCAGACCACTTTAATTTCAATGGGAACGCCAGCATTGAGATAATATTTTGCCTGCTCGTGGATCCAGTCTGTACGCTGGCTGATGACGCCCTGACGCATAGCGGTACGTTCGTCCGGAGAGAGCAGGGTGGTCATTTCGTATGAGAAGTCATAGATCGGCAAAAAGGCTTTAATTTTGCCACCAATCCGTTGATGTAAATAAACAGCTCGCCGCAATGCTGGTTGGTCGTCCTGGTTAGGATCGATAACAACGAGCATGTTCTGATACATAGCCATACAGGGTCTCCTTACAACAACTGTCAACGCAGTTTGTAATTAAAAGATTAACCCATATCTGGTGAATGAAACAGTGATGAACCTTCTGCCAGATCAATAAATCAGAAAAATTTAATGATATGACAGAAGGATAGTGAGTTATGCGGAAAAATCAGGCAACGTTACGCGTATGACCAGCAAGCTGGGCCAGCGCATCGTTATTTTCGATGGTGATGTATTTACCTTTGACTGCCAGCATACCGCTTTTCTGGAAGCGACCCAGCAGACGGCTGATGGTTTCTACCGTCAGGCCCAGATAGTTACCGATATCGCCACGAGTCATCGTCAGGCGGAATTCACGAGGGGAGAAGCCGCGTTGGGCAAAACGACGGGACAGGTTGTAGATGAATGCAGCCAGACGTTCCTCGGCATTTTTCTTCGACAACAGCAGGATCATGTCCTGATCGCCTTTGATTTCACCGCTCATCAGACGCATCATCTGCTGACGCAGATTCGGCATTTTACCAGACAAATCGTCCAGCGTTTCGAACGGGATTTCACATACCATCGAGGTTTCCAGCGCCTGCGCGAAGCTCGGGTGATGACCGCTGCCGATAGCGTCAAATCCCACCAGATCGCCCGCTAAATGGAAACCAGTGATTTGCTCGTCGCCTTGCTCAGTGATGGTATAACTTTTAATCGTACCGGAGCGGATGGCATAAAGCGATTTAAGTTCATCTCCAGCCTTAAACAGCGTCTGGCCTTTCTGAATAGGCTTCTTCCGCTCAATGATATTATCAAGCTGATCAAGCTCATGTTCGTTGAGTGTGAACGGGATGCAAAGCTGGCTGATGCTGCAATCCTGGCAATGGATAGCACAACCGCCAGACTGAATGCGCCGTATAATTCGCTTTTCCGGGATCATAGGTCTGCTCAAGCCGTAATTGATATTTGTCAATTTTAACATCTTTTTAGAGAGCAAGTAAGTCTAAGCAAACCTTAACAGCAGAGAATTCCGATATTAGATGTAAATATATGTCTATCTATTTGAAAACCCTTAAGTTGTTAAGGGTAACTTTACATAAAAGTGTGAACAAGCTGGCACAAATTGTTTAATGTTTACAGCAAAAGATAACCTTCGTGGCGTAATAACCACTCTTTTCGCTGAACTCCGCCTGCATATCCGGTCATGGTACCGTTTCTGCCAATGACCCGATGACAAGGCACAACAATGCTGATGGGATTCGATCCGTTTGCCGCACCAACGGCACGCGCCGCACCAGGGCGGCCCAATTGTTCAGCCAGTTGGCCGTAATGCATTACCTGCCCGCAGGGGATTGTGCGTAATGTTTTCCAGACTTCGCGCTGAAATGGCGTCCCCCCCGTGGCAGTGGGAAGCGTATCAATAATGCTAAGATTACCGGCAAAATATTCACGAAGCTTGTCGCTTAAACCACCTGGGTTGGTGGCAGAAATGCGTTCATAGCCTTCTTTGCGGTAATGGATGTCCAGCAGCTGCACCATGCGTTCGCTGTACTCTTCCCATTCAACCGCCCGCAGGCGAAATTGCTCATCGCAAATCACCCACAGTGGACCCAGTGGCGTGACAATTTTTTCTTCAAGTAATCTCAGCATCCGTTCTCTCTTAAGACAAACGTGGGTAAATCCCCGGACCTATCGGCAGACCGACAAGATACCACGCCAGCAACATCAGCAGCCATACCACCAAAAAGATAAGTGGATAGGGCAAAACTAACGAATAGTAAGTACCCAGTTTCGCGTCTGGTTTGTAACGTTGCAGGAATCCAAGAAACAGTGGAACAAAAGGAGATACCGGCGCTAAAGGCAATACGGATGAGTCGGCAATACGAAAGAGGATTTGCGCAAATGCCGGGTGAAAGCCAAGTAGCATAAACATCGGTACGAAAATGGGGGCCAGAATCGACCAGATTGCGGAACCGCTGGCGATAAACATGCATAAGAAAGAGGAAAGCAACGCCAGACCGACAAACGCCGGGATGCCGCTAAGCCCTGAACTTTCCAGTATATCGGTCAGCCCCACGGCGATGAATTTCCCCATGTTGCTCCAGTTAAACATGGCGACAAACTGGGCGAGGGGAAAAACCATCACGATAAATCCCGCCATCTCTTTCATCGGTTCAATCATTAAATGCGGTAAATCCGCCTGACGTCGAATTGTGCGGGTAGCGATGCCATAAGCCAGCGAGACCACAAAGAAAAAAAGAATGATCAGTGGCACGATACCTTTAATAAAGGGGGATGGCATCACGGTGTGATTAATCGGATCGCGCAATATCCCGTTTTCCGGGATCACCATCAGCGCAATCGCAGCAATAAAAAGTAGCGATACGACACCTGCTATGCGTAAACCAAAACGCTGACTTTCGGTTAATGTCTGCAGTTTCTCATCGCTGTTTCCCTGCCATTGACCTAAACGTGGCTCAATGATTTTGTCGGTTATCAGGCCGCCAACAATCGTCAGTACGACTACGGAGCTGGCCATAAAATACCAGTTATCAATTACACTGACGTGCATTTGCGGATTGAACGCAGCCGCAGCCTCCGTGCTGATCCCCGACAGCAACACGTCGGTTGTGACAATCAGTAAATTAGCCGTAAAGCCGCAACCTACGCCTGCAATGGCGGCCAGTAAACCTGCAACTGGATGCCTGCCCACCGCCAGAAAAATCAGCGCACCCATCGGTGGCATGATCACTAACGCCGCATCGGAAGAAATGTGGCTAAAAAAAGCAATAAACAGCACCATATAACTGGCGTAGCGGGCATTCACATGCGATGCCATTTTAACCATCAACGCTGGCAGTAAGCCGACGCGCTCCGCCAGACCGGCACCTAAAACCAGCGCCAGGATCGCTCCAAGTGGAGCAAAACCGCTAAAGTTTTTAATAACATTGGGTAAAAACCAGTGTAATACTTCCACACTGAGCAGGTTTTTCACGACCACCGGCGTACCATCGGTCGGGTTTTTCGCACTGACGCCAAAGGCCGACAAAATTGCTGTCGTCACCATGAGTACGATAATCAAATAGATAAAGAGCAAAAAAGGATGGGGCACCTTGTTACCAATTCTTTCGACCCAGCCATAGAGCTTCCCGGATTGGGAGGACGACGGTATGGATGACATACTCATGGGCATTCCTCGTTTGTTGTGTTTGCGTTGTTGTTGTTATTTTAAAGGTGACGGTGTCACGTTTTTCGGGATAGGGCAGTGATACGGTTGCGTGTCCGTAACTTGCTGATGCTCTTGTTGGCATTCTTGCAATAGCCCTGAATCAATGAAGAGATTAAGTGTGGTTGCTGCTATAGTTTTCGCCGCCAGCAGCATTCCTTTATGAGCAATAGATGTTCGCCCCTGGCTAACCAGTTGCCATGTATGTAGCGGGGTACCGACGGCAAAACAGGGACTGAAACACTGGGCAACAGGCAGTTTCCAACTGACGTCGCCGACATCAGTTGATGCCGCAAGCACGTTATCGGTGGCGGCATATGGAGCGACTTCATTCGCCAGTACCGTTTCACGATGACGTAGTGCAAAAGCCTTGCCGTTTTCGCCACCGGTTGCAGCGATATTATTCAGACTGTTTTGACGATCGTTGAGGGTGAGCGTAGCCTGAATTTGTTTCGCAAAAGCCAGTTCTTCGCAGTTCCATTCCGGAGTACCAAAATGGGATAGGGCTCGGTACATGGCATTTTCTAAGGTGCGATTCGGGAGATAACTGGAACAGGCTTTGTCGAAGCGGCATTCAACCGTGGTTTCGGTCATCAATGCCGCACCTTCGGCGATTTTGGCGACCCGATCATAAATATGCTGCACATCGGTCATTTCGGGGGCGCGGATAAGATAAAGCACTTCTGCCTGCGCCTGGACCACGTTGGGCGAGATCCCGCCGCTATCTGTGATGGCATAGTGTACGCGCGCTTTTTCAATAATATGTTCGTTGAGGAAGTTGGTGCCAGTGGTCATCAACGTTACGGCATCAAGGGCGCTGCGTCCCAAATGAGGGGAATTCGCGGCATGTGCTGCGATCCCTTTAAAGCGCCATGATGCCTGAATGTTTGCCAGCGTGCGGGTATTGAACATACCGGCAAAGGCTTCCGGGTGCCAGGTGAGTGCCGCATCCACATCATCAAATACCCCCTCGCGGACCATGAACGTTTTACCCGAGCCGCCTTCTTCGCCAGGACAACCATAAAAGCGCACCGTGCCGCCTTGCCCATATTGTTCCAGCCATTTCTTGACGGCTATTGCTGCGGCAAAGGCGGCGGTTCCCAGCAAATTGTGTCCGCAACCGTGACCATTTTCACCGGGCGTCGCGGATGTAGGTTGCGCGCAACCTGCTTGCTGACTTAAACCTGCCAGGGCGTCATATTCCCCCAGCAGGGCGATAACCGGTTTGCCTTGACCAAACGAAGCAATAAAGGCATTTGGGATATTGCCTACGTTGCGGGTAACGGTGAAGCCTGCAGACTCCAGCGCCGAAGCCAGATGCTCCGCTGACCAGAACTCTTCAAAACGTGTTTCTGGATGATCCCAGATTTGATCGGCAATATCGGTATAACGTTGGCGATCGGCTTCAATCGCATCGTCGATAAAACGATAGATTTCCTGCATCAGATACCTCGCGTCCAGGGAAAATTGAGCGCGGTGCGCGCCAGCGTTTCGACGGCAATAGCGAGAACCTGCTCGTCAAAATCGAATTTTTCGTTGTGATGACCTGCCGCCAGCTGTGTGCCAAACACCATATAGGAGGCTTGCCCTTGATGTTGCTGCACGCGGGCCATCATTAATGTGGCATCTTCGGAACCCGCAGGCGCTTCAACACGTTCAATGGCTTGATTGACCCCCGGGACCTGAGCTGCCTGACTTTGCAACCATGCGACCCATTGCGGCGAAGGAGAACTGGCGGTAGCTGCACCCATCAGACGAGTTTCAACGCCGACACCATACATGGTTGCTGCGCCCTGAATCGCTTGTTGTGCACGTTCAAAAACATATTGATTAATGACGTCGCTGGCCCCGCGTGTTTCCACTTTCAGCAACGCTGAGGCGGGAACAACATTACGACCGCTTCCTGCCTGCATAACGCCCACGTTTACTCTGGAAGCGCCTTCGCTGTGCGGGGCGATTGCATGCAGTGCAAGAGTTGCTTGTGCTGCCGCCAACAAGGCATTGTGACCGTCTTCTGGTTTTGCGCCTGCGTGAGCGGCGGTCCCGGTGAAGTGCGCGTCAAATTTGGTGGTTGCCATAAAATTATCACTGCCGCACACCACGGTGCCCGCAGGTACGCCAGTGCCAATGTGCACGGCAGTAAAATAATCAACATCATCCACTACACCTGCATCGACCATCGCCCGCGCGCCACGCGTACCTTCTTCTGCAGGTTGAAAAATCAGTTTGATGACGCCATGTAGTCCGGACTCGAACTGTTTAAGGGTATGCGCCAGCCCAAGTCCAATGGCGGTATGTCCATCATGACCACAGGCATGCATCATTCCGGCGTTACATGACGCAAAACCGTCGCGGTAGGGGCGATGGCTGACATCCCGTTCTTCACTGAGATCCAGCGCGTCCATATCGACACGGAAAGCCATCACCGGACCGGGGCGACCGGTATCCAGGGTAGCGACGATGCCAGTGAAACCGCCTTCAAAAGCCGCAATCCATTGTTCTAGCGCACCCTGTTGACGAGCGCGCTCGAATTCGCGTTGTAGAGTGAATTCATCAGGTAATCCCATCCGGCTACTTTCATTAACTACTTCGCGGCCCAGCGCCAGTGAATAACCGAGCTGGTGCAATTCTTCCGCAACAAGGGTGGCAGTGCGGAATTCCACCCAGCCAGACTCTGCATAGTGGTGAAAATCACGTCGCCAGTGCGATAATTTTGGGGCAAGCGAATTAATAAATTGATTCAAAGACTCCATAACCTTTCCCGTCATCAGTAAAAAGTGTGACCCGGTTCACGTAGCGATAGTTTTTACTTATCACTAACTGATTTTTCACAGTTTTAACCGTTCATAAATTACCCTGACACAATCATCTGCATTAAAGTAGATGCCAGTTTCTTTGGTCTGATAAATAACGGTTATCGGTGGCGTCATGGCTTTTCAGGTAAAAATTCATCAAATTCGGGCTTTTGTTGAAGTGGCTCGTCAGGGCAGCATTCGCGGAGCGAGCCGAATGTTGAATCTGTCGCAACCGGCACTGAGTAAATCTATTCAGGAGCTGGAAGAAGGGTTGGCGGCACAACTCTTTTTTCGCCGTAGTAAAGGCGTGACGTTAACTGATGCCGGTGAAAGTTTTTATCAGCACGCCAGTCTTATTCTTGAAGAGCTGCGCGCAGCGCAAGAGGATATTCGCCAACGACAAGGGCAACTGGCAGGGCAAATTAATATCGGCATGGGGGCCAGTATTTCCCGCAGTCTGATGCCAGCTGTCATATCTCGTTTTCATCAGCAGCATCCGCAGGTAAAAGTACGCATTATGGAAGGGCAACTGGTATCGATGATTAATGAATTGCGCCAGGGGGAACTGGATTTCACCATCAATACCTATTATCAGGGACCCTACGACCACGAATTTACTTTTGAGAAATTACTGGAAAAGCAATTCGCGATCTTTTGCCGCCCGGGACATCCCGCCATTGGTGCCCGTTCGATCAAACAGTTACTGGACTACAGCTGGACAATGCCGACGCCACACGGCAGCTACTACAAACACTTGAGTGAATTGCTTGACGATCAGGCGCAAACGCCACAGGTCGGCGTAGTCTGCGAGACGTTCTCAGCCTGTATCAGTCTGGTGGCAAAAAGCGATTTTCTCAGCATACTACCTGAAGAAATGGGCTGCGATCCCTTGCACGGACAGGGGCTGGTGATGTTGCCGGTTAGCGAAATTTTACCGAAAGCGACCTATTATTTGATTCAGCGGCGTGATAGTCGCCAGACACCACTGACCGCGTCATTAATCACGCAATTTCGGCGAGAATGCGGCTATCTGCAAAGTTAAAACTGCATAAAAAAATAGAGTCTGTCGACATCCGCCAGACTCTACAGTACACACAGCAGTGCATCCGCGTCTTAAATCCGGCATGGTCTCCTCTGCGCCGGTGACTGTGTTATAACGGTTTTAACCTTTAGTTGCCAATTTTCTTCAGTGACAGATTTCACGAAAATATAAGTTACATTATTAATATCGTGAATGAATAATCATGCATAAGCATTTTGCTTAAAATATCGGCAATATTTGGAACTTATTACTGGAAATTTGGGTAATACGTTGTTGGACCGACCCGGTCTGGTTATCATATCGCGCTCTTAATTGCGGGAGGATGTAACATGAACCTTGACGACAAATCGCTGTTTCTTGACGCCATGGAAGATGTCCAGCCGCTGAAACGTGCTACAGATGTCCACTGGCATCCAACGCGTAACCAACGTGCGCCGCAGCGTATCGACACGCTGCAACTTGATAATTTCCTCACCACTGGATTTCTCGACATCATCCCGCTAAGTCAGCCGCTGGAGTTTCGGCGGGAAGGGTTGCAACATGGGGTGCTGGATAAGCTGCGCAGTGGTAAATATCCGCAACAGGCGAGCCTGAATCTTTTGCGCCAGCCGGTGGAAGAGTGCCGCAAAATGATGTTCAGTTTCATTCAACAAGCCATGGCGGATGGTTTGCGTAATGTGCTGATTATTCATGGTAAAGGGCGGGAAGATAAATCGCATGCCAATATTGTCCGCAGCTATGTGGCGCGCTGGCTGACCGAATTTGATGATGTTCAGGCATATTGCACCGCGCTACCGCATCATGGCGGCAGCGGGGCGTGTTACGTCGCACTACGTAAAACGGCGCAGGCGAAGCAAGAAAACTGGGAGCGCCACGCTAAGCGCAGTCGTTGATCTCGAGACGCATCCGCGGCTTATGCCGCCAGCACGCGGTTGCGTCCATCATTTTTCGCCCGATACAAAGCATCATCAACGCGTTTAAACAGTTCATCGATGCTTTCATTTCCTTCGTGATGCGCCACACCAATGCTGACGGTAAAGCGTGGTAAGCCCGAAATACTCACTTTTGCCACGCTTACGCGGATAGTTTCAGCCAGCGAAAGCGCGGTATCCAGTGGGGTTCTTGGTAGCAATAAGACAAACTCTTCGCCTCCCCAACGAAACACCAAATCGCCTTTGCGAGCGCAACTTTCGAGGGTGCGGGCGAGGGCGCATAACACCTCATCACCTTTAGAATGCCCATAGAGATCGTTAATGTGTTTAAAACGATCGGTGTCGATGAGCAATAAGCTGTAATCCTGAGCGATGGCGAGGTGCTGCATTTGGCCTGGCTCGGTAATGTGGTAAAACTGTCGCCGATTCAGTAATCCGGTCATCGCGTCATGGTGGGCAGCATGTTCCAGCTGCTCCTCCAGCCGTTTTTGCTCAGTAATATCATGCACAATACATAACATGAGCTTGTCGCCATAAATTTCAATCGGCCCAGCATAGGTCTGCACATGACGAGTCGAACCATCCGCCAGTTTATGAACAAAATTCAAAGGCTTATGGCCACCGGGTAAATGCGAAATTTCATGCATGATAGGCATGACGCGTCGCCCGAGCATATTTATTTCCCAGGTATGTTTCTGGCACATCGTTTCATGGTTATAGCCATAGAAATTGAGCGCGGCGAGGTTAGCATCGACGATTTGGCCATCTCGTGAGGGGTCAATCAACAACATTGGTGCAGAGTTAGTCAGAAAAAAGCGCGCATAAAAACCTTGTTTTTTGCGCTGATAATTTGCCGAGCGACTGGCTTTTAAACCCAGCGTTGCCGGTGCTTCGATACCTTCGAAAATAATCACCGGTTCTGCTTCTGTCAGCTTTCGCAAAACAAGCCGACAGCTTAATGCTGTTTCCTCTTCTTTACGTTGAACGGTGAGGATTTCGATAATATCGTGTTGGTTTTGCAGATCGGAGAGGTATTTTGGCAGTTCTTTTTGTGAGGAGACGGAATAGGGACCGGTTCGTAGCTGACTAAACGTGAGGTCTTGCATCAACAGTCGCGCCGCGCTATTGGCATAAATTAACTGTTCCTCAAAGGGCGAAACGATCCAGACAGGACTGGTGAGTAAGTCCAGGGTATTGAAGTTGTGCGTAATCATTGAGATCCCGTTATTTTTATCAATTTTTGTTGCTATCCGATCGCAAAAAAGCCACGTCATATGATCAGATAATTCTGATAATGATAGACGCTATTTAACACTTCACACGGTTTGTATACGGAAAAGCATTTTGCTTTTTGTATTCAATTTAGACAGAATTTTATTAATCATTTCAGGGTAATGGGGTGATGAGATGTTGCGTAACAGGGCCAGAAGGCTAGACTACAAAATAATGCGTTGATGATGGAGGCACTGTGGAAGCGATTAAGGGATCGGACGTTAATGTCCCGGATGCAGTATTTGCCTGGATGCTGGATGGTAGAGGCGGCGTTAAACCGCTGGAAAATACAGATGTGATTGATGAAGCGCATCCCTGCTGGCTCCACCTTAATTATGTACACCATGATAGCGCCCAATGGCTGGCGACAACACCGCTGCTTCCCAATAACGTACGTGATGCGCTGGCGGGCGAGAGCACACGGCCCCGAGTCAGCCGTCTCGGTGAAGGCACGCTGATTACATTGCGCTGTATAAACGGCAGCACCGATGAACGCCCCGATCAACTGGTCGCCATGCGTGTATATATGGACGGGCGGTTAATTGTTTCGACCCGACAACGCAAAGTGCTGGCGCTGGACGATGTGGTAAGCGATCTGGAAGAGGGCACGGGTCCGACCGATTGCGGGGGATGGCTGGTGGATGTATGTGATGCGTTGACCGATCATTCCAGCGAATTTATCGAGCAGCTGCACGATAAAATTATCGACCTTGAAGATAATCTCCTTGATCAGCAAATTCCACCGCGTGGATTCCTGGCTCTGCTGCGCAAACAATTAATTGTGATGCGTCGCTATATGGCACCGCAACGTGATGTTTATGCTCGTCTTGCCAGTGAACGTTTGCCGTGGATGAGCGATGACCAACGCCGTCGTATGCAGGATATTGCCGATCGCCTTGGGCGCGGGCTTGACGAAATCGACGCCTGTATAGCACGGACTGGCGTGATGGCGGATGAAATCGCTCAGGTGATGCAGGAAAATTTAGCGCGTCGTACCTATACAATGTCGTTGATGGCAATGGTCTTTTTACCCAGTACCTTTCTGACCGGGTTATTTGGCGTCAACCTTGGTGGGATCCCTGGCGGCGGGTGGCAATTCGGATTTTCAATTTTTTGTATTCTGTTAGTTGTTCTTATTGGTGGTGTTGCTTTATGGTTGCATCGTAGTAAATGGTTGTAACAAAAGAAATTTTCCCAGCTGTCTGTATACAAAAACGCCGCAAAGTTTGAGCGAAGTCAATAAACTCTCTACCCATTCAGGGCAATATCTCTCTTGCAGGTGAATGCAACGTCAAGCGATGGGCGTTGCGCTCCATATTGTCTTACTTCCTTTTTTGAATTACTGCATAGCACAATTGATTCGTACGACGCCGACTTTGATGAGTCGGCTTTTTTTTTGCCTGTTATTTATCAGCGTCTACCCTTTAAGAGTCCACCCAATGACCGGAGGGAAATATGACGACACTTATTTATTTGCAAATTCCTGTCCCTGAACCGATTCCTGGCGATCCTGTTCCAGTGCCCGATCCGATCCCTCGCCCGCAACCCATGCCTGACCCACCACCCGATGAAGAACCGATTAAATTGTCGCATCGTGAGCGTAGATCTGCGAGGATACGCGCCTGCTGACTTTGCGTCGATGACCACGAGAATAGATTGTGACCGCTTTTTCTACCCTGAATGTTTTGCCTCCCGCCCAACTCACGAACCTTGATGAGTTGGGTTATTTAACCATGACGCCGGTGCAGGCCGCCGCGCTTCCGGCGATCCTTGCCGGAAAAGATGTTCGCGTGCAGGCGAAAACCGGCAGCGGCAAAACGGCGGCTTTTGGCCTCGGCTTGTTACAGCAAATTGATGCGTCGCTATTTCAAACCCAGGCTTTAGTGCTGTGTCCTACGCGTGAACTGGCGGATCAGGTGGCAGGTGAATTGCGTCGGCTGGCGCGTTTTCTGCCAAATACCAAAATTTTGACGTTGTGCGGTGGTCAACCGTTCGGTATGCAGCGTGATTCGTTGCAACATGCGCCGCATATTATCGTGGCAACGCCGGGCCGTTTGTTGGATCATCTGCAAAAAGGCACGGTATCACTGGATGCGTTGAATACGCTGGTGATGGATGAGGCCGATCGCATGCTGGATATGGGATTTAGCGATGCCATTGATGATGTCATCCGTTTTGCGCCTGCATCTCGACAGACGCTTCTGTTTTCGGCAACCTGGCCGGAAGCCATCGCCGCAATCAGCGGACGAGTGCAACGCGATCCTTTAGCGATTGAAATTGACTCAACAGATGCTCTGCCACCTATTGAACAACAATTTTATGAGACATCCAGCAAAGGCAAAATTCCGTTGTTGCAAAGGTTATTAAGTTTGCATCAGCCATCCTCTTGCGTGGTGTTTTGCAATACCAAAAAAGATTGCCAGGCTGTCTGCGACGCGCTGAATGAAGTAGGGCAAAGTGCATTGTCGTTACACGGCGATCTGGAGCAACGTGATCGCGATCAGACCCTGGTACGTTTTGCTAACGGTAGCGCCCGTGTACTGGTTGCGACTGATGTTGCTGCTCGAGGTCTGGATATTAAATCGCTTGAGCTGGTGGTGAACTTTGAGCTGGCGTGGGATCCTGAAGTTCATGTACATCGCATCGGTCGTACAGCGCGTGCAGGAAATAGCGGTCTGGCGATCAGTTTCTGTGCCCCGGAAGAAGCACAGCGGGCCAATATCATTTCTGACATGTTGCAGATAAAACTTAACTGGCAAACGCCGCCAGTTAATAGTTCCATTGTGCCGCTGGAAGCCGAAATGGCAACGTTATGTATCGATGGCGGGAAAAAAGCCAAAATGCGCCCGGGTGATGTATTAGGTGCGCTGACAGGAGATATCGGGCTTGATGGCGCAGATATTGGCAAAATCGCCGTGCATCCGGCGCATGTCTATGTCGCGGTGCGTCAGGCTGTTGCTCATAAAGCATGGAAACAGTTACAGGGCGGGAAGATTAAAGGAAAAACGTGCCGGGTGCGGTTATTAAAATAATGAAATGTTGAATCGCAGGGTGCAAGAGTCAACATCTTCTTCGGGATTGCCGGATGCGACGCTGGCCGCGTCTTCTCCGGCCTCCATAAGAGTAGCCCGATAAGCTTGCGCATCGGGCGCTATCCGGGTTATTTCACTTCAACCACATTCAGTCGTAACTCATCCAACTGATTTTCATCTTCTTCAGGCTGCCAACCCGCCGGTTGTAGAGGGATCTCTTCGCGATCAAACGCCAGATCACCCCCGTTAACCACTTCAGAACCGTGGGTAATGCCTTTGAAATCGAACAGGTTGGTATCGCACAGATGCGACGGCACCACATTCTGCATCGCGCTGAACATCGTCTCGATACGCCCCGGATAACGTTTATCCCAGTCACGCAACATGTCAGCAATCACCTGACGTTGCAGGTTAGGCTGTGAACCGCACAGGTTGCACGGAATAATCGGGAACGCTTTTGCATCGGCAAAGCGCTGAATATCTTTCTCGCGGCAGTAGGCCAGAGGGCGAATCACGATATGTTTGCCATCATCGCTCATCAGTTTCGGAGGCATACCTTTCATCTTGCCGCCGTAGAACATATTTAAGAACAACGTTTGCAGGATATCGTCACGATGGTGACCCAGCGCGATCTTCGTCGCTCCCAGTTCCGTTGCGGTACGATAAAGGATACCGCGACGAAGACGAGAACACAGTGAGCAAGTGGTTTTGCCCTCCGGAATCTTCTCTTTCACGATACCGTAAGTGTTCTCTTCAACAATCTTGTACTCAACGCCCAGCTTTTCAAGATACTCGGGCAGAACGTGTTCCGGGAAGCCCGGTTGCTTTTGATCGAGGTTAACAGCCACCAGCGAAAAATTGATTGGCGCGCTTTGCTGCAAATTGCGCAGAATTTCCAGCATGGTATAGCTGTCTTTACCCCCGGAGAGGCAAACCATGATGCGATCGCCTTCTTCAATCATATTGAAGTCAGCAATGGCTTCGCCCACGTTACGACGCAGACGTTTTTGTAATTTGTTCAGGTTGTATTGTTCTTTCTTACTAATTTCTTGATTTTGCGACATTTAAAAGCGACTCAATTCGTTATATGGCATCAGAAGAGTATGCGTCATGCCGGAACGCCCAGCATAAGAAATCTGATATAAAAACTGTGGCGTGTATGGTACGGATTAGAGGGGAAAATGTCAGCACATTTGCGAAATGAATCAAAAAGCCCGCAGCAATGTGCGGGCGTTAGTGTCAGCGCACAACCAGTACGGAGCACTCTGCGTGACGCACGACAGCTGCGGCGTTAGAACCGAGCAGATAAGTGGTGATATCCGGTCGATGGGAAGCAATGATGATCATATGAGCGGGGATCTTCTTCGCCAATTCCAGAATGCGGTCTTTGGGCGAGCCTTCCTCAACATGGACATGCACTCTGTCGGTTGGCAGTTTAAATTTTTTAATGATCTCTTCCAGTTGCGATTTGGCTTCCGCTTTCAGGTCATCCATTGCCGGTAATTCTGCGGAATACGCTAAACCCAGAGAGGCATAGTAGGGCAGTGAAGGTATTACCGTCAGGAAATGAACCTCTGCATCATCAATCTTTGCCTCTGCCTCAACGTGGCTAATCACGCGTTGAGTTAATTCTGAATCGGAAATATCGATAGGGACAAGAATCGTTCTGTTCATAAAACCTCCTGTTTTAGTATCCGCATAAAGTGTAACGCCAGATGACACTTTTTGTGTAATGACGGAGTTCACATTTTTAATTTAGATCAAAGGAGGAAGAATAAGCAGAAAAAGCCCGCCATAACAGCGGGCAGGAGGATTTAGAACTGATAAACCAGACCTAAAGCGACAATATCATCGGTAGAGATGCCATTGGCAGCGTAGAAGCTGTCATCTTCATCCAACAGGTTGATTATATAGTCAACGTAGGTGGACATATTTTTGTTGAAATAGTAAGTCGCGCCAACATCGGCGTATTTAACCAGATCTTTATCATCAACACCTGCCGGGTTGTCTGCACCACCGGCAGCGTGCAGGTCACGGCCTTTAGACATCAGGAAAGAGACTGCCGGACGCAGACCAAAATCAAACTGGTACTGTGCAGTAACTTCAAAGTTCTGGGTTTTGTTAGCAACAGCATAATCGCTGTCGCCAAACGGGGTCATATTACGCGTTTCTGAATACATGGTTGCCAGGTAAATATTGTTAGCATCGTATTTTAGCCCAGCAGTCCACGCGTCTGCTTTATCACCACCCGCCGCAGTATGGTTAACCTGGTCATTGGTGCGGTCAGAAGAGGTGTATGCCGCACCAGCGCTAAAGCCCATGCCTAAATCATATGTTGTGGAAAGACCCCAGCCGTCACCGTTTTCATGGCGAACATCACGTCCGTTGTTGGTGCCTTCCTGACCATTACTGGCACCTTCGTTGTTACCTTGATACTGCACCGCGAAGTTCAGACCATTTACCAGACCGAAGAAATCAGTATTACGATAAGTCGCGACGCCATTGGCACGACCAGTCATAAAGTTGTCTGCATTGGTATAAGAGTCACCGCCAAATTCAGGCAGCATATCGGTCCAGCCTTCGATGTCGTACATTACGCCATAATTACGTCCGTAATCGAAAGAACCGTAATCTGCAAATTTCAATCCGGCAAATGCCAGACGGGTCCATGACTGGTTTTTTGAAGATTCAGTGTTGTTTGCCTGAATATTGTATTCCCATTGACCGTAGCCAGTAAGTTGATCGTTAATTTGGGTTTCGCCTTTAAAACCCAGACGCGCATAGCTCTGGTCGCCATCTTTCGCTGAATTATCAGAAAAATAATGTAGTCCATCAACTTTGCCATACAGATCTAATTTGTTGCCGTCTTTATTATAAACTTCGGCTGCATGTGCAGCACCTGCGGCGAGCAGGGTAGGAATTAAAAATGCCAGTACTTTGCTTTTCATTGAATAAATCCTTTAGTTATTTTATTTGCCTTTTCATCCCCATTTTGGGGAGTGAAAACATCCTAAAGGAGAAGTTCCGTTAGCCGATAAATATCATTTGTTACGCCTTAAGTAAAACCTTAATCAAATAATTCTACGGAAATGATGATAAGTTTGGTGAATATATTATTGGCGACATATACAAAATAAAAATTATACATTTAAATAGTGATGCGTTATTCTTCGCGGGTTATATGCCTTTATTGTCACAAAGATTATTTTCTGTTGGACCCTTGTTACTGTTTATCCAACAAATAATGAGACAAGCCCGAACAGTCGTCCGGGCTTTTTTTTAGAATTGGATAATCCTTATCCAGTGCATTTAATCGGTGTTGCTTTTTTCCGCTTTTCCGGCCATTTGTGCCAGGAAGTCATAGCGTTTTTGCAAATCAGCTGCAGCATCTTTCCATAACTGTTCTGCCACTTCTGGCTGCTGCGAATTCAGACGACGGAAACGTTGCTCATGAAGTAACGTTTCTTCCAGTGCTTCTGACGGCGGGCGTGAATCCAGCGCCAGCGGCAGTTTGCCTTCATCGGCACGACGAGGATCGAAGCGATATAGCGGCCAGAAGCCGGTAGCAGTGAGTTGGCGCATCTGGTCGTGGCTGAGAGCCAGATCGTAACCATGCTCTTCACACGGGCTATAAGCGATGATCAGCGATGGTCCCGGATACGCTTCCGCTTCCTGAATTGCTTTCACCGTCTGGTTCAGCTGCGCGCCGAGAGAAATCTGCGCCACATAAACATGGCCGTACATCATCATACTGACGCCAAGATCTTTACGCGCTTTACGTTTGCCGTGCTCGCCAAACTTAGTTACTGCACCCAGCGGTGTCGCTTTTGACGCCTGACCACCGGTATTGGAATAGCATTGCGTATCCAGCACCAGAATGTTGACGTTTTCCGTCAAACTCAATACATGATCCAGACCGCCAAAGCCGATATCGTAAGCCCAGCCGTCGCCACCAATCAGCCAGATTGATTTTTCTACCAGTGCATCTGCGTCACGTAGCAGTTCATGTGCTTCGGCAACATCGTTGAGTTGCTGGCGTAAAGCTGCAACCTGTTCACGACGAACCTCTGGCGTGGCGTCTGATTTCAACGCAGTCAGTAATTCCGCCGGGATTTTATCGGCAAATTGATCCAGCAGACGCAGTATGCGGACACGGTGTTGATCGACCGTCAGGCGGAAACCAAGGCCAAATTCGGCGTTATCTTCAAACAGCGAGTTCGCCCATGCCGGTCCACGACCGTTGGCATCGGTAGTATACGGTGTAGAGGGCAGGTTACCGCCATAAATTGAAGAACAGCCGGTGGCGTTAGCGATCAACATCCGGTCGCCATAGAGCTGAGTCAGCAATTTAATATACGGCGTCTCGCCACAACCGGAGCAAGCACCTGAATATTCAAACAGAGGTGTAATCAGCTGCGATGTACGAATATCAATACGTTCCAGTTTGCTACGGTCGATTTCTGGGAGGTTGAGGAAGAAATCGTAATTGATTTTCTCTTCTTCGACATGTTCCAGGCGCGACATCATATTGATGGCTTTAATCTCTGGATTCTGACGGTCTTTCGCCGGGCAAACTTCGACGCACAGGTTACAGCCGGTGCAATCTTCCGGTGCCACCTGCAAGACATATTTCTGCCCGCGCATATCACGCGATTTTACATCCAGCGAATGCAGGCTGGCAGGGGCGTTTTCCATCGCTTCAGGCGGTACCACTTTTGCGCGAATAGCTGAGTGTGGGCAAGCAGCGACGCAGTGGTTACATTGGGTACAGAGTTCCTCTTTCCAGATGGGGATCTCTTCGGCGATATTGCGTTTTTCCCAGCGCGTGGTGCCCATCGGCCAGGTGCCGTCTGGCGGCAGCGCCGAAACGGGGAGGGCATCACCAAGCCCGGCGAGCATCGCCGCGGTTACGGTTTTCACGAAATCAGGGGCGGCATCGGAAACCACTGGCGGTCGATTGGCGCTGTGCGGATTAACCGGCTGCAGCGGAACTTCTTCTACGGATTCACGTGCCAGCGCCAGAGCCTGCCAGTTGCGTTCCACCAGATCCTGACCTTTGCTACTGTAACTTTTGGCAATCGCACCCTGCAATTCTGCGAGGGCGCTATCGCCAGGCAGAATTTGCGTAAGATGGAAAAAAGCCATCTGCATGACGGTATTAATACGGGCCGCCAGACCACATTCGCGGGCGATTTTCGCCGCGTTAATCACATAGAAGCGCGCTTTTTTCTGGTTTAACACGGCCTGAACTTCCTGCGGCAAGCGCGACCATACTTCATCTGCGCTGTACGGCGTGTTGAGCAGGAAAATGCCGCCAGGTTTTAAACGTTCAGCCATCTGATATTTATCGATAAACTGCAACTGGTGGCAGCCAACAAAATCAGCCTGGGAAATGAGATAAGCGGAACGAATCGGCTGCTCGCTCACGCGAAGGTGAGAAACCGTCAGGCCGCCCGCCTTTTTGGAGTCGTAAACAAAATAGCCCTGTGCGTACCACGGCGTGGAATTACCGATAATCTTGATATTGTTTTTGGTCGCGGAAACGCTGCCATCACTACCAAGGCCATAAAACAAGGCTTCAAGTTTCGCCGAGTTTGGCAGGGTGTTTTCCGGCAACGGCAGTGACAGATTGGTCACATCATCGTAAATACCAACCGTAAAGCGCGCTTTCGGTTTAGCCGCGTTGAGCTCGGCAAATACCGCCAGTACACAGTCCGGGCCAAATTCTTTGGATGAAAGACCATAGCGCCCACCAATGACACGGGGCAGGGTTTCGCGCTCGCCATTATTAAAGGCTTCTGCCAGTGCGGTCATCACATCCAGATAGAGCGGTTCTGCCTGGGCACCGGGTTCTTTGGTTCTGTCCAGTACCGCCACGCTGCGTACGGATCCCGGCAGAGCTTGTAGCAAGTGTTTGGCGGAGAAGGGACGGTACAGGCGAACTTTCAGCACGCCGACTTTTTCGCCACGGGTTAGCAATTCATCAACCACTTCTTCACAGGTGCCAATGGCAGAGCCCATCAGGATAATCACCCGTTCCGCTTGCGGATGCCCGTAATACTCAAACGGCTGATACTGACGACCTGTCGCGGCAGCGAAATCATTCATCGCCTGTTCAACATGGTCATAGACCGCGTTGTACCATGGGTTGGTGGCTTCGCGAGACTGGAAATAAGTGTCAGGATTGGCGGACGTACCGCGGATCACCGGATGTTCCGGGTTGAGCGCCCGGGCGCGATGAGCATCAATTTCGGCCTGCGGCATCAGTTCAAGAATAGTGTCATCGGCCAGCGGGACAATTTTATTGATCTCGTGGGACGTGCGGAAACCATCAAAGAAATGAATAAATGGCACGCGACTCTTCAGCGTCGCGATGTGCGAAATAAGAGCAAAGTCTTGCGCTTCCTGGACGTTTGCTGCACACAACATCGCGCAACCCGTCTGGCGCACCGCCATAACGTCGGAATGATCGCCAAAAATAGAGAGTGCATGTGTGGCAACGGTACGTGCCGCTACATGCAGGACAAATGGCGTCAGTTCGCCTGCCAGTTTGTACAGCGTCGGGATCATCAGCAGCAAACCCTGCGATGACGTAAACGATGTTGAAAGGGCACCCGTCTGCAAAGCGCCATGCACGGTAGCGATAGCACCCGCTTCCGACTGCATTTCAACCACGCGTGGTGTGTCTCCCCAGACGTTTTTCAAGCCGTTTCCGGCCCATGCATCAGCCTGTTCTGCCATCGTGGAACTGGGGGTAATAGGGTAGATGGCGATAACTTCACTGGTGCGAAACGCCACCGAAGCAACCGCGCCATTACCGTCAATAGTAATCATATGACACCCTTACATTGCGCAAATGAGGGGCGCACGAAATTGCTGCGCGCCCAGTAGTTATCTTTCAATTTTAGCAAATGGCTTTCTTCTGCATTTTCGCTTTTGTGTCCCCCACATCAGCGTAATGAATGTTTTGATCAAACAGAGGGCAAAAAAATAGCCATAAAAAAGTAAAAATGCGGGGCAACGCGCAGGACAGCTCTCGACGCCGCCCTCTGTGCTGCCTATTATTTATGGCGGTGTCGTTTGGCTTGAAGATCAGAGGAAGAAAAGATGCGAGCAGCGTTTTGGGTAGGGTGTGCCGCTTTATTATTGTCGGCGTGTAGTAGTGAACCTGTTCAGCAGGCGACTGCGGCGCACGTAGCGCCAGGTTTAAAAGCGTCGATGTCCAGTAGTGGAGAAGCAAATTGTGCAATGATCGGCGGTTCGCTTTCTGTTGCCCGTCAACTGGATGGTACGGCGATTGGGATGTGTGCATTACCCAACGGCAAACGCTGTAGCGAACAGTCACTTGCCGCCGGGAGCTGTGGCAGCTATTAATTCATTAAATCCGCCAGCTTATAAGTTAATGTCTGTTTCGCGGTCGCCAGCGTTAACTGGTTCGCGGTCAGATCCACTTGTGCACCTTCTTTCAGCATTTCGCTAATGGTGTTATCGAGTTCATTAAGCTGCGGGTTAGCGCACATCATACGGGTCATTGCCAGCCCTTTGGCTGTCAGTTCACCATTAGACAGTTTGCCTTCACCGCTAAAGCGGTTACACATGCTGCCGGAAATCATCATCTTTTCACCAAAGCTGATTTCTGGCGGATTTTTATCGCTGGTCACGGGCTTACCGTTTACGCTTTCCAGCACAAAGCGATGATGCTGTAGCTGTTCTGGGGTTACAGCAATTTTGTCATTACTTACACATCCCGCCATCAGCAGGCTTAGCGCAACGAGCGCGGCTACTTTCTTCATTGTGGTTCTCAATTACAGTTTCTGACTCAGGACTATTTTAAGAATAGAGGATGAAAGGTCTTTGGGGATTATCTGAATAAGCTCCCCTGGAATGCAGGGGAGCGGCAAGATTAAACCAGTTCGTTCGGGCAGGTTTCGCCTTTTTCCAGATTGCTTAAGTTTTGCAGCGTAGTCTGAGAAATACTGGTCAGTGCTTCTGCTGTCAGGAATGCCTGGTGCCCGGTAAACAGCACGTTGTGGCAGGCAGACAGACGACGGAATACGTCATCCTGGATCACGTCGTTGGATTTGTCTTCAAAGAACAGATCGCGTTCGTTCTCATACACGTCCATACCCAACGAACCAATTTTCTGATTTTTCAGCGCTTCAATTGCCGCCTGAGAATCAATCAATGCACCGCGACTGGTATTGACGATCATCACGCCATTTTTCATCTGATCGAAGGCGGCTTCGTTCAACAGATGGTAGTTTTCCGGTGTCAGCGGGCAGTGCAGAGAGATAACGTCTGATTCAGAGAACAGGGTTGGCAGATCGACATACTCCACACCGAGTTCCAGTGCCGCCGCACTTGGATACGGATCGAATGCCAGCAGACGCATACCAAAACCTTTCAGAATGCGCAGCATCGCCACACCGATTTTACCGGTACCGATAACGCCTGCCGTTTTGCCATACATAGTAAAGCCGGTCAGACCTTCCAGAGAGAAGTTGGCGTCACGAGTACGCTGATACGCGCGATGAATACGGCGGTTCAGCGTCATCATCATACCGATGGCGTGTTCAGCAACGGCTTCTGGATCATAGGCTGGAACACGGACTACTTTCAGCCCCAGTTCTTTTGCCGCGTCAAGGTCGACGTTATTAAAACCGGCACAGCGCAGGGCGATATATTTAACGCCGTGCTTTTTCAGCTCTTCCAGCACCGGGCGGCTGCCGTCATCGTTTACGAAAATACATACCGCTTCGCAGCCATTGGCAGTTTTAGCGGTTTTTTCCGTCAGCAGAAAGTCAAAAAATTCCAGCTCAAAGCCAAAGGACTCGTTCACCTGTTGCAGGTACTTCTTGTCGTACTGTTTTGTGCTATAAACGGCGAGTTTCATAAGACTTTCTCCAGTGATGTTGAATCACATTTAAGCTACTAAAAATATTTTACAAAATTTCAAATATAATTGAAAGCCATGGCGATATTGAAAAATTCATCAACAACTATGCTTAGTGTAGGCGCAACCTTCAACTGAACGGTTAAACATGCCACAATACCCGTATTGAATGCTTAATTTTTCGCTAAATCAGGATATTAACTACCCATGCTGGGTAAATATAAAGCCGTTCTCGCGCTGTTATTACTGATTATTCTTGTGCCGTTGACGCTGCTGATGACGCTCGGCTTGTGGGTTCCCACGCTGGCGGGCATCTGGCTACCGCTCGGGACACGTATTGCATTAGATGAAAGCCCACGCATTACGCGTAAAGGTTTAATCATCCCCGATCTCCGTTATCTGGTGGGAGATTGTCAGCTTGCGCATATCACCAACGCCAGCCTTTCACATCCCAGCCGCTGGTTATTGAACGTCGGTACGGTAGAACTTGATTCTGCTTGTCTGGCGAAATTGCCGCAGACGGAGCAATCGCCAGCTGCTCCAAAAACCCTCGCGCAGTGGCAGGCCATGTTGCCTAACACCTGGATCAATATCGATAAACTGATTTTTTCTCCCTGGCAGGAATGGCAGGGAAAACTCTCTCTCGCATTAACCTCCGATATCCAGCAACTGCGTTATCAGGGCGAAAAAGTTAAATTTCAAGGCCAGCTGAAAGGGCAACAACTTACAGTCAGCGAACTGGATGTCGTCGCGTTTGAAAATCAGCCGCCGGTTAAACTGGTGGGGGAATTTACTATGCCGCTAGTGCCGGATGGACTTCCTGTAAGTGGTCATGCTACTGCGACGTTAAACTTGCCGCAGGAGCCTTCACTGGTGGATGCCGAGCTGGACTGGCAGGAAAATAGCGGGCAATTGATTGTGCTGGCACGGGATAATGGCGATCCGTTGCTCGATCTGCCGTGGCAAATTACTCGCCAACAATTGACTGTAAGCGATGGTCGCTGGAGCTGGCCGTATGCAGGTTTTCCTTTGAGTGGCAGACTGGGTGTCAAAGTCGACAACTGGCAGGCAGGGCTCGAGAACGCTCTGGTCAGCGGACGACTGAGTGTGCTGACCCAGGGGCAAGCGGGTAAGGGCAACGCGGTGCTTAATTTTGGCCCTGGAAAATTAAGCATGGATAACAGCCAGCTGCCTTTGCAGCTGACCGGTGAAGCGAAACAGGCGGATCTCATTTTATATGCCCGCTTACCTGCGCAGCTAAGCGGAAGTCTGACTGACCCAACGCTGGCCTTTGAGCCAGGCGCGTTATTACGTTCGAAGGGAAGAGTCATCGATTCGCTGGACATCGATGAAATCCGCTGGCCTTTAGCGGGTGTAAAAGTCACCCAACGTGGTGTTGACGGACGTTTGCAGGCCATTTTGCAGGCGCATGAAAATGAACTGGGCGATTTCGTGCTGCATATGGATGGGCTGGCGAATGATTTTCTCCCTGACGCTGGCCGCTGGCAGTGGCGCTACTGGGGAAAAGGGAGTTTTACACCGATGAATGCCACCTGGGATGTTGCAGGAAAAGGTGAGTGGCATGACAGCACGATTACGCTGACCGATCTCTCCACCGGTTTCGACCAGTTACAATACGGTACGATGACGGTAGAAAAGCCGCGATTAATTCTCGACAAGCCCGTCGTCTGGGTACGTGACGCACAGCATCCCTCCTTTAGCGGCGCGCTGTCACTGGACGCCGGGCAAACGCTGTTCACTGGCGGCAGTGTGTTACCGCCATCAACCTTAAAATTTAGCGTCGATGGACGCGATCCGACGTATTTCCTATATAAAGGCGATTTACATGCTGGTGAGATTGGCCCGGTTCGGGTAAATGGTCGCTGGGACGGTATTCGTCTGCGCGGTAACGCCTGGTGGCCTAAACAATCACTGACCGTATTCCAGCCGCTGGTGCCACCCGACTGGAAGATGAACTTACGCGATGGCGAACTGTATGCTCAGGTCGCATTTTCTGCTGCGCCTGAACAAGGATTCCGCGCGGGAGGGCACGGTGTGTTGAAAGGCGGTAGTGCCTGGATGCCAGATAATCAGGTTAACGGTGTCGATTTTGTCCTGCCTTTCCGTTTTGCCGATGGAGCCTGGCATCTGGGGACTCGCGGCCCCGTTACGTTGCGAATTGCCGAAGTGATTAATCTGGTGACAGCGAAAAATATTACGGCTGATTTGCAAGGGCGCTATCCGTGGACAGAAGAAGAACCATTGTTGTTGACTGATGTTAGCGTCGATGTGTTAGGCGGTAACGTGCTGATGAAACAATTACGTATGCCGCAACATGACCCGGCGCTGTTGCGGCTGAATAATCTCTCATCCAGCGAACTGGTTAGCGCCGTCAATCCGAAACAATTCGCCATGTCCGGGGCATTTAGTGGTGCATTGCCGTTATGGCTAAACAACGAAAAATGGATAGTGAAAGATGGCTGGCTGGCAAATAGCGGGCCAATGACCTTGCGGCTGGATAAAGACACCGCAGATGCGGTGGTGAAAGACAATATGACTGCGGGTTCAGCAATTAACTGGTTGCGCTATATGGAAATTAGCCGTTCATCGACAAATATTAATTTAGATAATCTCGGTTTATTAACCATGCAGGCCAACATTACAGGTACCAGTCGCGTTGATGGTAAAAGCGGTACGGTAAACCTTAATTACCATCATGAAGAGAATATTTTTACGCTGTGGCGCAGTTTACGCTTTGGCGATAATCTCCAGGCATGGTTGGAGCAGAACGCACGTCTGCCGGGAAATGACTGTCCGCAAGGAAAAGAGTGTGAGGAAAAACAATGAAAATTTTACTGGCTGCGTTGACGTCATCTTTTATGCTGGTTGGCTGTACGCCTCGCATTGAAGTCGCTGCACCTAAGGAACCGATCACTATCAATATGAACGTTAAAATTGAGCATGAGATCATCATCAAGGCAGACAAAGATGTCGAAGAGCTGCTTGAGACTCGTAGCGATCTTTTCTGAGGCGATGATGAAGAAAACATTACTTCTTTGTGCGTTTCTTGTTGGGCTGGTAAGCAGCAATGTAATGGCATTGACTCTGGATGAAGCCAGAACTCAGGGGCGGGTAGGTGAAACATTTTATGGTTATCTGGTTGCGCTGAAAACAGATGCTGAAACGCTGGAATTAGTAAAAGATATTAATGAAGCTCGTAATCTGAGTTACCAACAATTGGCAAAGCAAAATAATGTATCCACTGATGAGATAGCAAAATTGGCAGGGCAAAAAATGGTTGCTCGCGCGAAGCCGGGAGAATATGTGCAGGGGATTAATGGAAAATGGCTGCAAAAATAATTTCATATCCATATCCATATTCATTATGTTGCGCCATTTTGTGAATATTTAAGGGAAAATAAGTTCTGGACTAAGGCGATTTTTATTTGCATCTATTGAATTGTTATAAGTCCGATATAGGGGAGTGTCTATTTTATTTTTGATGGTTTTTTATGTGTAATTATAATTGTAAGAAATGTTATATTATTTAGTATTTACTGGGTGTATTGTTTTTTAATGCCTTAACCTCTTATTAAATATCATTTAAGTTGAATTGACTTCAACGGATAGTATAAATTATTAGAACATCACATATTTTTGATTGGTTCTTTATTTATATTTCTTTCGTGAATATAAACACCAATCATGGTCTTGCGTTCCGTCAAAAAGGCCCGCTTTTATTTTTGTCGACTGGCGTGCAACGCTCTATTTCTAAGGAAATATAAATGCAAAGGAAAAAATTGTTGTCTGTGTGTGTGGCGATGGCATTGAGCGGTCAGACATGGGCAACTGATACATCGATCCTGGATATAACTGATGACACCCGGAAATCCAGCAAGATCACATGTCCGGCGAATATTCATTCTATTAGCAAAGAGCAGTTAGCTAAATTACCATCAGAATGTCGGGATTCTGATGACAGCGCCGTAATGAGCTGGACTGCAGCTGGCCTGGTTGCAGTCGTTACAGGAGCCGCGGTGATGGCGCTTAATGATGGTGATCATCATGACAGTTCAGAACCAGATGACGGTGGTGATACACCTGTTCCACCAGATGACGGTGGTGATACACCTGTTCCACCAGATGACGGTGGTGATACACCTGTTCCTCCAGATGACGGTGGCGATACACCAGTTCCACCAGACGATGGTGGCGATACACCAGTTCCACCAGACGACGGTGGTGATACACCTGTTCCTCCAGATGACGGTGGCGACGTCACTCCACCAAAAGAGCCCAAAATCTTCAATAACAGTGTCACATTCGACGAAGACAAAGGCACGCTGCAAATTCGCAATGCCACCTTTACCTACAGCAAAAACAGTGATGGAAGTTACACCCTGACGGCTGAAGATGGCCGAACCTCTATTGTGCAGGGCTGGGATGTCGACACCGATGCCAATACGGTAGAAATTACCGGCGTGAATAACCTTGGCGGTATGACGTGGTGTTACGGTAAAGACGGCATTATCTATATCACCAAAACCGTCGGCGCAACGGTGGATGACCCCGCGAACAGCAACGTATTTAACCTCAGCGATGCGGTGCTCACCGACCAGGGCGGTAATGCCGCGCTGAATGGCGCGACGGTGATTGAAATAAACGGCAGCAGGATCGCCCTTAATAACGACGGTGATATTTCTGCTACGGGAAAAGATTCTGTGGTTGTGGCGATAACCGGAAACGATATTACCGTTAACAATAACGGCCATATGGTTGTCGATGGCGGCACAGCGGGCGTGGTTAACGGCGATCGTGCAATCCTGAATAACCGCGGTGATGCAGTGATCACTAACGGCGGCACGGGTGTCATTGTGACGGGTGACAACGCGGTTATCAACAACATGGGGCAAAGCGATATTGATGGCGACAACTCGGTATCGGTAAAAGTTGCAGGAAACGCAACCAGAATCAGAATGGAAGGCGGGATCAATGTCAGCGGTGGCGCGCATGGCATTGATGCCACCGGTGATAATAACGAAGTCAGCAACAAGGGCAACATTTCGGTGGTGGATGCGCATTCCACGGGCGTGCTGCTGAACGGCGATCGCGCGTCATTCATTAATATGGGTGATATTAACGTTAGCGGAGGTGCAGCGGACGATCACTCTAATGGTGTGCAGATCAACGGCGATAACAGTACCTTTATCAACGTTGGAGATTTAAATGCCGACGACAGGGCGACCGGGGTGAAAATTAACGGTGACGCCAGCGACATTGCCCTGGCCGGGGCGATGCATGTCGGGGATTTTTCCACCGGGCTGGAGGTGATGGGTAAAAACAATGATCTGTCGTTGTCCACCAATATGATGGATGTCACCGGGAAACAGTCCACCGGGGTGACCATTACAGGTGATGATAATACCATTGATATCACCGGTGATATGGTCGTTGATCAAAACTCTGTCGGGGCGAAAATTGTCGGCGATCGCGTTTCGTTGCAACAGAAAGGTGATATTACCGTTAACGGTGCGGGGCACGGCGTTGAAGTCAGCGGTAGTAAGACGACAATCAATAATCAGGGCAAACTGACCGTAAAAGATCAAGACTCAATCGGTATCGTTATCACCGGAGATGACGCGCAATTTACTACCGTGGGTGAGATTGATGTCTCGCTGAACGGTACGGGTGTTGCGATCAGCGGCGATCGTGAACAAGTGAATTTGAGCGGTGATATAAATGTCATTCAGGAGCGTGACGGCAGCGGTACTTTCCAGGGCGGAACGGGCATCAGCATAATGAGCAACGACAGCAGTATGCTGTTGACGGGAAACATTAATGTGACGTCCAGTATGGGGGACCAACCGTCCACCTCACCCCAGTCGTTAACCGGCGTTACCATCGAGGGGGAAAACAATACTGTCGATCTGGAAGGCGACATCAATATTACTGTCGATTCGGATTACCTGGGGGATGAAAACAGTCTTTACGGCGTGGTTGTTTTGGGTACAAACAACACCATCAATCTCGATGGTGGTATCAATATCTCTGGTGATAGTGGTGGACATACTATCAAAGGTGTGCAGGTAACAGGAAATAATACCGTCAATATAAGTGGTCATTCCGTAATGAATACCCGACAGATATTGGGATCCTTCTCTCTGATTTCGGTGGCTGATGGCGGGAATGTCATATTTGATGAAAACGCGATAACCGAGATTCAGAGTTCAGTGAGAGATAGTGACTATCTTTTTTTCGATGCATCGTTAATTGTTGCTACGGGAAACCAGTCTGTTATTCAGAACAACGGCATTATTAATACAACCGATGCTCAAGAATTAATGATGGCGAATTCGGGGGCGCAAGTTGTCAATGCCGGGGTGATTAATATCAGGCCAGATGCTGAATCACACACTTTCTTTGCTGGAATGATGGCAAGAAGCGATGACTCGCAGGCAAAAAATGCCTCCGGAGGAACAATCAATCTGACATCCATTACCCGGCCTTTTAGCAGCGGAGGATTTAACGAGCGCCCGATCAAATGGTATCACAACACGGGTTATGCCTTGTTGGCCAGTAATTACGGATCGGTAATCAATGAAACAGGAGCAACCATTAATTTGCATGGTGCAGGAACCTATGGTGTTTCCGCTTCAAAAGGAACGGCGACCAATGCGGGCGAGATAAATGTCGACGGCTTTGTTCCAATAGTAGATGAAAACGGTAATATTATTGATGAAACTTACTGGCAGACCAATTCCGTATATCTGATGGGGGGCGGGATGTTGGCAGGTTCAACGGATACCGGCGACGGTGATGCTAAAGCGGTGAATACCGGTATCATCAACGTTAAGAATGAAGGCTTCGGCATGCTGGCGATGAACGGTGGGACCGTTGTAAACCAAGGGACAATCAATCTCACCGCCGATGAGGGCGTGACGAAGCAGCAAGATAACCAACTGTTCGCGATGGGAGCCATTCAGGGTGGTCTGGCGATTAATGACCAGGATGGGGTTATTAATATTAACACTGATATTGGCCAGGCGTTTTATAAAGATGGCACCGGCACCATTCTCAACTATGGAAAAATTAATCTTTTCGGTAATCCAATGGATGAAAGTGATTCCCACATTGGCGTTACGCCGGATGACAAAGATATTCTCAGTGAGCTGTCTGGCAGCGGCGAGAGCATCAGTAAAACTACAACTAGCGACGGTTTTATCGCAGTTAATAACCTGGCAAACTATGGCGACGAAACGCTTAACGGCGACGTTATAGCAAATGGCTGGATATTCAACCAACCTGATGCCAGCCTAACAATCAACGGCGAACTGAGCGTAAACCAGGGGTTGGAAAACAGTGGTCACCTGGATGTTGACAGCATTAACAGCAAAACCACGATATATAACCGTGAAACAGGGAGCATAACAACCGATCTGCTGACGTTGAATGGCGCGGTTTCCTTCTTTAATGAAGGCGAATTTAATGGTTCAATTACCGGAGACAGCTACCAACAGAATGTGGTGAATACCGATGAAATGACGGTGACCGAAGATGGCCACTCACTCGTCAACGGAAGTTTCCTGTTCTTCAATGAGGCTGGCGCGACCCTGACAAATAGCGGTAATGCGGTAACGGGCGGGGAAAACGCGATTATTCATGTAACCAGAACCAGTGATTCTGTTTCGCAGGTTAACCGTGGCACCATCACGGCCACAAATGGCTATAGCGCAATCAAAACTGAAAATACTGGCTCGAACAGTAACGGGAAATGGATTTGGAATACGGAAACAGGAGTGATAAATGGTATTAATCCTGCTGCACCGTTGGTTGATTTAGGACGAGGTTATAACTTTGCTAACGCTGGCGTTATTAATGTTCAGGGCGATAATGCAGTGGGCATCAGTGGCGGCACAACCAGCTATGTTGTCCAGTTGGTGAACAGTGGCATCATTAATGTGGGTACTGAGCAGGGGCAACTGGATGGAACCAACGGCGAAGGTTTAATTGGTATTAAGGGCAATGGTCGGGAAACGACAATTAATAACACGCAAACGGGTGTGATTAATGTCTATGCCGATAACTCCTGGGCGTTTGGTGGGCAAACGAAAGCCATCATTAACAACGGTGAAATTAATCTGCTGTGTGACACCGGATGCGATATTTATGCTCCAGGAACGACGGGGGCGCAAAACGATCACAACGGTACTGCGGATATTACCGTACCAGAGGCATCAACCACGCCGCCACAAGGTAATGTTCCAACGCCACCTGTCGATTCAAATGCACCGCAACTGCTGAGCAACTATACCATTGGTACCAACAGCGACGGGAGTTCGGGTACGCTCAGCGCGAATAACCTGGTTATTGGCGACAACGTGAGTGTTAACGCCGGGTTTAGTGCAGGAACTGCGGACACCACCGTTGTCGTTAACGATGTATTCAAAGGCGAAAACATCAGCGGTGTGGATAACATCGTTTCCTCTACTGTTGTCTGGAACGCTAAAGGCAGCACCGATGCCAGCGGCAACGTTGACGTCACTATGAGCAAAAACGCTTATACCGATGTGGCGACCGATGCTTCGGTGAATGACGTCGCGAAAGCACTGGATGCGGGTTACACCAACAACGAGCTGTATACCAGCCTGAACGTCGGCACGACTGCCGAACTGAACAGTGCCCTGAAACAGGTCAGCGGTAGCCAGGCGACCACGGTATTCCGCGAAGCGCGCGTGCTAAGCAACCGCTTTAGCATGCTGGCGGATGCCGCACCGAAAGTGGGTAACGGTCTGGCGTTCAACGTTGTTGCGAAAGGCGATCCGCGCGCGGAGCTGGGGAACAATACCGAGTACGACATGCTGGCATTGCGTAAAACCATCGACCTGAGCGAAAGCCAGACGATGAGTCTGGAGTACGGTATCGCGCGCCTCGATGGCGACGGTGCGCAGAAAGCGGGTGATAATGGCGTTACAGGCGGTTATAGCCAGTTCTTTGGCCTGAAACATCAGATGTCCTTCGACAACGGCATGAACTGGAATAACGCATTGCGTTATGACGTTCACAACCTTGACAGCAGCCGTTCGATTGCATTTAGCAACACAAACAAAACGGCTGATACCGACGTGAAGCAGCAGTACCTGGAGTTCCGCAGCGAAGGGGCGAAGACTTTCGAACCGAGCGAAGGACTGAAGGTTACGCCATATGCGGGTGTTAAACTGCGTCACACACTGGAAGGTGGCTATCAAGAGCGCAATGCCGGAGACTTTAACCTGAATATGAACAGTGGCAGCGAAACGGCGGTGGACAGCATCGTCGGGTTGAAACTGGATTACGCAGGTAAAGACGGCTGGAGCGCTAGCGCTACGCTGGAAGGCGGGCCGAACCTGAGCTACGCGAAGAGCCAGCGTACGGCAAGCCTGGCAGGCGCAGGCAGTCAGCACTTTAATGTCGATGACGGTCAGAAGGGCGGCGGCATCAACAGCCTGGCAAGCGTCGGCGTGAAGTACAGCAGCAAAGAAAGTTCGCTGAATCTGGATGCTTACCACTGGAAAGAGGACGGCATCAGCGATAAAGGCGTGATGCTGAACTTCAAGAAAACGTTCTAATTTTTAGCATGTGATACACAAACCGCAATGCTGATACAGGTTGCGGTTTTTTATTGCCGGATGCGATGCTTTAGGCGTTTTGTTTTGGTGTCTTCAAGGATAACAGAGCAACTCATCCAGTAATCTTGTTTACGCCTTCGCATTATTTATCTCTTTTCGTTTCTATACTGATTTTTCTTAATCCGTTTTATTACAGGGCAGGGTGCGATGAGCAGCAATACATTTACTCTCGGTACAAAATCCGTTAACCGTCTTGGTTATGGCGCGATGCAACTGGCAGGTCCTGGGGTTTTTGGCCCCCCAAGAGATCGCCACGTCGCTATAACCGTGCTGCGTGAGGCGCTGGCATTGGGCGTCAATCACATTGATACCAGCGACTTTTATGGTCCGCACGTCACCAATCAGATTATCCGCGAAGCGCTTTATCCTTACTCTGACGACCTGACAATTGTCACTAAAATTGGTGCGCGGCGTGGAGAGGACGCATCCTGGTTGCCCGCATTTTCTCCGGCAGAGCTGCAAAAAGCGGTGCACGATAATCTACGTAATCTCGGGCTGGACGTACTGGATGTGGTTAACTTGCGCATTATGATGGGGGATGGTCATGGCCCAGCGGAAGGATCGATAGAAGCCAGCCTGACCGTGCTGGCAGAGATGCAACAACAAGGCCTGGTAAAACATATTGGCCTAAGCAACGTCACACCGACGCAGGTTGCAGAGGCGCGCAAGATTGTCGAAATCGTCTGTGTGCAGAACGAATACAACATTGCTCATCGTGCTGATGACGCAATGATTGAAGCTTTGGCTCGTGACGGCATTGCCTACGTGCCGTTCTTTCCGCTCGGGGGCTTTACGCCGCTGCAATCTTCCACGCTTTCCGATGTTGCTGCGAGCCTGGGTGCAACACCAATGCAGGTGGCGCTGGCGTGGCTGTTACAACGTTCACCGAATATTTTGCTGATCCCAGGGACGTCTTCTGTTGCGCATTTACGGGAGAATATGGCTGCTGAAAAATTGCATCTTTCTGAGGAAGTGTTGTCTACGTTGGATGGTATTTCGCGAGAATAACGAATATACAAAAGGGAAAGATGCATTTCCCTTTTGTTTCTTTTTTAATGGCATGGAGTGCATATGTTTAAGCCCAGGATTTGCAGCTGGATAGGTTTACTTCCCCTGTTTATGCTGAGTCTTCCAGTACAGGCGGAACTTCGATGTGTTGCAAATGCAGTTGATATTGAACCATTTTTTTCTGCGGCTACCGCTGAAGATAAACAACAAGTTGAACAAGCTATCAACAGTAGCGTGAATCTTGTCCCCTTCGGTTTATCTGCATCGGACTGGAAAGTGCATCGTGGCGATTTAGTGGTAGAAGGTAATATAGAGAGTAATCAAAAATTGATTGTTCTTGGCAATTTGACAGTCAAAGGTAATATTTCCACTTTCTCTCTTTCTAATCCATGGGTTATTCTCGGTAACGTGACGGCAACGAATATAGTTACGGATTCACCACTGTTAATTACCGGTTCGATAAATGCAAGTGGACTGGTATTTATCGACTCATATTACGATAATCCGTCTACGATTAAGGGGAGTATTAATGCGCGTGGGATATTTATCAATGACATAATTGCACCTGTTGTTGCGTCTTCGACAAATAGTGAATTCATGGTCCGTGCGAGTGACAAAAATGACACTGAAAATGTCAAAAAAGCGCTGATGATAATAAATCCTGATGCATATTATTGGGGCCTAATAAATGATGAAGATGCTCTGAAAGAAATTTTTAAGCGAAGCAATATTCGCATGGCAGGGAATGTCTGTAATCTGATGAAAAAAGAAGCGCTGTTTCGCCCTAAGCCTTCTCCTGAGTTAGTGCAGGAATTACAAATGCTGGATGAAGGCAACGTTGCTGCATTTGAAGGACGAGACATTGCGACATTTGATCTTGCCATAATGCGAACTCTCCCAAGGCTTAAAGGAATTTCAGCTAACCTACGCAAACAACTTATTAATAGCAATGATGAACAAACGATTGAAAGTATGGCGAGATATATGCCTGACAATGAGATTCTGGAGTTGACCGATCAGCAATTGGGTTACCAGCCTGTTGTTCTGGGGTTGCTCGACCGTGAACCGCTCTCTGTCGAAATAATGACGCGAATGAGTCATCTACCTGATGGTGTCGGTCCGTTGAATCTTGCGCTACGTGAAAATCTCCCTCTGGATATCGTCATGACTCTGGCGAAAAGAGATTGGGATATGATCATTCAGGAGCTTTATAAAGATGCGTGGTTATTGCCCGAATCCATTATTGATGGCTATATCCGCAGTGATGATTCCTCTATTCGTCAGGTCGGTGCTGGAGGACAACTCAGCTACAATCAGGCAATGCAGTTGGCGAACGATTCATCAAACGATGTTGTCACAAGCTTAGCGTCAAAGCTGGCAGAGATGAAACACCATGGTCAATTGTTGCGGATGACGCCACAAGAGAGTGACAAAATAGCAGTATATTTACACCAAAAATTCGAGAATGACGATGATCTAATACGTGTGTTATTTTTAGCATTGCCAGATAACTTACAGTTTAATTTTGTTAAAAAGATGGAGAAAAAATTTCCTGCCTATTTTTGCTGTGGGGATATGCAGGTAATTCACTCTGACGCTGCTTTACAACGGTTATTGACACGTTTCAACGATCCTGCGGGGTGGAGTAATCTGGCGAAAAATCAGTATCTGAGTACGGCGATGAAACAAAAAATTTGGCATCGCGCTTTATCGCATCGAAAAAATAATCCGAAAGCAGATTCTGCAGCATATGAAACCAGCGCTGATATGATTTTGTCTGAGCTGATTAGCCACGGTGAAGTTGATGACCAGATGCTATTAAATGCCACCTCTCTGATACGTTCGGAAGGCTGGGACTTTTTAGAGAGTGCATTAGTTAGTTGGGATAATTTACCCGCTGTTGTCCTCAAGGAATTACAGCAAAATATGCCACGCAATGATATTTGGGCGAAGTTTTTTCTGAAGCAGGAAAACAGCTCTCGTGCGCAGGTTAACGAAGCGTTACGTGTTTATTATGCACTAGACCCCGATGCGTTAGCACAACTGGATGTACTGGCAAAACAACCGGATCGTATATGGTGGAGTACGCTGGCGAAAAGCAATCTTACATTTTTCAAGTTCGGCGCACTTAACAATCGCCATACACCGTCTGCGGCACTGGCGGCAGAAATTGATCCCGAGTGGTGGATTATGGCGATGAATAATCCCCGTTTTCCAGTTGATGTATTGAAGGCGAGGCTGAAACGTGATCCTTTGCTGGCGTTAGAGCTTGTTAACCCTGAACTGGATTTAGTTCGGCAGCTGGCGCTTAACGGTAAGACGCGCGCAATACGGGAACAAGCGATGAGAAAACTTGATGAGTTGCATTGAATAACAGCGTTATATTTTTAACTATTTGATTAATTGGGGATAATCATTCCTGACAGTGAGCCCCAGTACCTTGATATATTCTGATTTTTTAATGAAGCGGCGTGTTGCGATATCTCTGCCAGGGCAATTGATGCACCATAGCGCAAACCGTATTATCAAGGATTGATAATGACGCTCTACCAGATAAAACCGCTCTTTCAGTCGCTGTTAAGGCCGACGATGTTTTGGCTTCATAAGCTGCAAGTGTCTGCAAATCAGATCACACTTGCCGCTTTGGCACTTTCTCTTCTCACCGGTTTGTTGTTGGCGTTGGTGCCATATCCTGGCATGTTTCTGCTATTGCCCATCGTGCTTTTTGTCCGTATGGCACTCAATGCGCTGGATGGCATGATGGCGCGTGAGTGCAATCAGCAAACACGTCTTGGGGCGATTTTGAATGAAACAGGCGATGTTATTTCCGATATTGCGCTTTATTTACCGTTTTTATTTTTACCGGAAAGTAACGCATCACTCGTAATACTCATGTTATTTTGCACCATATTGACCGAGTTTTGCGGTTTACTCGCGCAGACGATTAACGGTATTCGTAGTTATGTCGGTCCATTTGGCAAAAGCGATCGCGCGTTAATATTTGGTCTGTGGGGGCTGGCCATTGCCATTTATCCACAATGGATGCAATGGAATAATTTTTTATGGAGCATTGCTTCAATTCTGCTTCTCTGGACTGCGATTAATCGTTGTCGGAGTGTGCTTTTTATGAGTGCTGAAAGATAATGCTGGAAAAATCTCTGGCAACACTTTTCGCGTTGTTAATTTTAGCAACGCTGATAAACCGTTTTCTGGTATGGCGGTTACCGGAGAGAAAAGGGGGGGAGGTTACATTACGTATTCGTACCTGGTGGGGCATCGTCATTTGTTTTTCACTGGTGATTTCAGGTCCACGCTGGATGACGTTGACGTTTTTTGCGCTGATAAGTTTTCTGGCATTGAAAGAATATTGTACGCTTATATCTGTACATTTTCCGCGTTGGTTATATTGGGGTATTCCTCTTAACTATTTGCTTATCGGTTTTAATTGTTTTGAGCTGTTTCTGTTATTTATACCTTTGGCTGGGTTTCTGATATTAGCCACCTGGCGAGTTTTTGTGGGTGACCCCTCCGGTTGTCTGCATACCGTGAGCGCCATTTTTTGGGGCTGGATAATGACCGTTTTCGCCTTGAGTCATGCCGCCTGGTTGTTAATGTTGCCAACCATAAATATCCAGGGCGAGGCGTTACTGGTGTTATTTCTTTTGGCATTAACCGAGTCAAACGATATTGCACAGTATTTATGGGGGAAATCCTGCGGCAGAAGAAAAGTGGTCCCCAAAGTCAGCCCGGGAAAAACGCTGGAAGGTCTGGTGGGGGGCGTAATCACTACTATGATTGTGTCACTGATTATTGGACCGTTACTGACACCGCTAAATACATTACAGGCATTATTAGCGGGTTTGTTAATTGGTATTAGTGGTTTTTGCGGCGATGTAGTGATGTCAGCCATCAAACGAGATGTTGGAGTTAAAGATAGTGGAAAACTATTACCCGGACATGGCGGACTCCTTGACAGGATTGACTCATTAATTTTCACCGCTCCGGTATTTTTTTATTTTATTCGCTACTGCTGTTACTGAAGGAAAATAGAGAAAATGGAAAATTCACGCATCCCTGGGGAACATTTTTTTACCACCAGTGATAATACAGCGTTGTTTTATCGGCACTGGCCCGCTTTACAGCCCGGGGCGAAAAAGGTCATAGTCTTATTTCATCGCGGTCATGAACATTCCGGGCGTCTACAACATCTCGTTGATGAACTGGCGATGCCAGATACTGCTTTTTATGCCTGGGATGCCCGAGGGCATGGAAAAACGTCAGGGCCGCGTGGTTATAGCCCATCTCTTGCGCGTTCAGTGCAGGATGTCGATGAATTTGTCCGTTTTGCTGCCAGCGACAGCCAGGTTGGACTGGAAGAGGTGGTTGTGATCGCGCAAAGCGTCGGCGCAGTGATGGTTGCCACATGGGTTCATGATTATGCGCCTGCTATTCGCGGACTGGTGCTGGCATCTCCGGCCTTTAAGGTTAAATTGTATGTGCCGCTGGCACGTCCTGGACTGGCGTTATGGCATCGTCTGCGTGGTCTGTTTTTTATTAATTCCTATGTGAAAGGGCGTTATCTGACCCACGATCGGCAACGGGTGGCGAGTTTCAATAATGATCCGCTGATCACACGGGCGATTGCCGTCAATATCTTGCTCGATCTCTACAAAACGTCTGAACGTATTATTAGAGATGCGGCGGCGATTACGCTCCCCACGCAACTTCTGATATCAGGCGATGACTATGTGGTGCATCGCCAACCGCAGATTGATTTTTATCAGCGTTTACGTAGCCCTCTCAAAGAGCTGCATCTGCTGCCAGGCTTTTATCACGACACGTTGGGTGAAGAGAACAGGGCGCAGGCATTTGAAAAAATGCAAAGCTTTATCAGCCGTTTATATGCTAACAAGTCGCAAAAATTTGATTATCAGCATGAAGACCGCACAGGACCATCAGCGGATCGATGGCGGCTCCTTTCTGGTGGACCCGTGCCGTTATCGCCGGTTGATTTGGCGTATCGCTTTATGCGAAAGGCGATGAAACTGTTCGGGGCACACTCTGCGGGCCTGCATCTCGGAATGAGCACCGGCTTTGATTCAGGCAGTTCGCTGGATTATGTCTATCAAAATCAACCGCAAGGCAGTAACGTATTCGGGCGCTTTATCGACAAAATCTACCTGAACAGTGTTGGCTGGCGCGGTATTCGCCAGCGCAAAACCCATTTACAAATGCTGATTAAACAAGCCGTTGCCGATCTCCACGCCAAAGGTTTAGCCGTCCGCGTGGTTGACATTGCCGCAGGGCATGGGCGCTATGTACTGGATGCGCTGGCAAACGAGCCCGCCATAAGCGATATTTTGTTACGTGATTACAGTGAGTTAAATGTTGCACAGGGGCAAGAGATGATTGCCCAACGGGGAATGTCTGGGCGGGTGCGTTATGAACAGGGCGATGCGTTTAACCCGGAGGAACTCAGCGCGTTAACTCCGCGGCCTACGCTGGCGATTGTCTCTGGACTGTATGAGCTTTTTCCCGAAAATGAGCAGGTAAAAAACTCCCTCGCAGGTCTTGCCAATGCCATCGAACCGGGTGGCATTCTCATCTACACCGGGCAGCCGTGGCACCCACAACTGGAGCTGATTGCCGGGGGGTTAACCAGTCATAAAGATGGTAAACCGTGGGTGATGCGCGTGCGTTCGCAAGGGGAGATGGATTCGCTCGTGCATGATGCCGGATTTGATAAATGCACACAACGGATTGATGAGTGGGGCATTTTTACGGTTTCGATGGCGGTGCGTCGTGATAACTGAACGCCGGAACGTATTGCTACAAGGAGCTGGCTGGTTATTGTTGCTGGCCCCGTTTTTCTTCTTCACCTATGGATTTCTTAATCAGTTCACCGCGGTTCAGGACCTTAAAAGCCATGATATCCCCAGTCAGGTATTCGGTTGGGAAACGGCGATCCCTTTTCTTCCCTGGACTATTTTTCCTTACTGGAGTCTGGATCTTTTATATGGATTTTCGCTGTTCGTTTGTAGCTCGACATTTGAGCAGCGCCGACTTGTCCACCGGCTTATTCTGGCAACGGTAATGGCCTGCTGCGGTTTTTTGCTCTATCCGCTGAAGTTTAGTTTTATCCGTCCTGAAGTGAGTGGGGTGACGGGATGGCTATTTTCGCAACTTGAACTGTTTGATCTGCCTTATAACCAGTCTCCTTCGCTGCATATTATTCTCTGCTGGCTACTTTGGCGTCACTTTCGTCAGCATCTGGCTGAGAGGTGGCGTAAAGTCTGTGGCGGATGGTTTTTACTCATCGCTATTTCTACTCTGACGACCTGGCAGCATCATTTTATTGATGTCATCACAGGGCTGGCGGTAGGTATGTTGATTGACTGGATGGTGCCCGTCGATCGTCGTTGGAATTATCAGAAACCTGATCAACGTCGAATCAAAATAGCACTGCCATATGTCGTAGGCGCGGGCTCGTGCATTGTGTTGATGGAGCTAATGATAATGCTTCAGTTATGGTGGTCAGTCTGGTTATGTTGGCCAGTATTATCGCTACTCATTATTGGCCGTGGGTACGGTGGGCTTGGCGCGATAACAACAGGGAAAGATAGTCAGGGGAAACTCCCGCCCGCCGTTTACTGGCTGACATTGCCCTGGCGCATCGGGATGTGGCTGTCTATGCGTTGGTTTTGTCGTCGCCTGGAGCCGGTGAGCAAAATTACTGCTGGTGTTTATTTAGGGGCGTTTCCACGACATATTCCGGCACAGAATGCGGTTCTGGACGTCACCTTTGAATTCCCTCGGGGACGAGCGACAAAAGATCGACTCTATTTCTGTGTACCGATGCTGGATCTGGTGGTTCCGGAAGAGGGGGAGCTCCGACAGGCCGTGGCGATGCTGGAAACATTACGCGAAGAGCAAGGCAGCGTTCTGGTCCATTGCGCGTTGGGATTATCGCGCAGTGCGCTGGTAGTGGCGGCATGGCTGTTATGTTACGGACATTGTAAAACCGTTGATGAAGCGATTAGTTATATTCGAGCCAGACGCTCGCGGATTATGCTTAAGGAAGAGCACAAAGCGATGCTGAAATTATGGGCAAACAGGTAAGCGGATTGAGATGTGGACTGAATATCTACAGTCCACATCAAGATCGTGTCCGGTTATTCAGCAACAATACTGTCGATAGCTGCTTTCGCGTCAGACTGCGCTTTCGCTGCCATTTCAGGACCGTATGCGATCCCTTCGGCGAAGACAAATTTCACATCAGTAATGCCGATAAAGCCAAGGAACGTGGACAGATACGGCGTCACCAGGTCCGTTGGTCCATCTTTGTGGATCCCACCGCGGCTGGTAATAACGATGGCTTTTTTACCCGTTACCAGACCTTCCGGACCGTTCTCGGTATAGCGGAAAGTAACGCCTGCACGTGCAACCAGGTCAAAATAGTTTTTCAACTGAGTCGAGATGTTGAAGTTATACATCGGTGCCGCAATAACGATAACGTCGTGGGCTTTCAGCTCGGCAATCAGCTCATCGGAAAGTGCCAGAGCTTCCTGCTGACGCGGAGTCAGCGGTGCATCGCTCGGACGCAGCGCACCAACCAGTTCGCCATCCAGCACCGGAATCGGATTTGCAGCCAGGTCGCGAACGGTGATTTTATCAGCGGAGTGCTTTTCGCGCCATTGTTCAACAAAATAATCGGACAACTGATTAGACTGAGAGTACCCTGCCAGGATGCTGGATTTAAGAACTAATACCTTGCTCATGGTGTTTCCTTATAGATGTTTGAATGGGCGATGCCCCGTTGCTTGCTGACACTTTATTCACAATCCTGCCACAGAGATAGCGCAATAAATCGAAGCCTATGTTCGAATTTATTGAACAACGCATAGAAAGCCGCGATGTGGTACTCTATATCTATCATTTAAAAGAAAATTAATCAGGCAGCCTACTGCCCACTAACGTTATGACAGAACAACAAAAATTGACCTTTACGGCCTTGCAGCAGCGGCTGGATTCGCTGATGCTGCGCGACAGACAGCGTTTTTCTCGCCGTCTGCACGGTGTTAAGAAGGTTAAAAATCCTGATGCACAACAGGCCATTTTCCAGGAGATGGCGAAAGAGATTGACCAGGCGGCAGGGAAAGTCCTGCTGCGTGAAGCGGCACGACCGGAAATCACTTATCCCGACAATTTGCCGGTTAGTCAGAAAAAGCAGGACATTCTCGACGCGATTCGTGATCACCAGGTGGTGATCGTCGCCGGGGAAACCGGTTCCGGTAAAACGACTCAGCTACCGAAAATCTGTATGGAGCTGGGGCGCGGGATTAAAGGGCTGATCGGTCATACCCAACCGCGTCGCCTGGCGGCACGAACGGTGGCGAACCGTATTGCGGAAGAGCTGAAAACGGAGCCGGGCGGTTGCATCGGTTACAAAGTGCGTTTCAGCGATCACGTAAGTGATAACACGATGGTCAAGCTGATGACCGACGGTATCCTGCTGGCGGAGATCCAGCAAGACCGCCTGCTGATGCAGTACGACACTATCATTATTGACGAAGCGCACGAACGTAGCCTGAATATCGATTTTCTGCTCGGCTATTTGAAAGAGTTGCTGCCGCGGCGTCCTGACCTAAAAATCATTATCACTTCCGCGACTATCGACCCGGAACGCTTTTCGCGCCACTTTAATAATGCGCCGATTATCGAAGTCTCCGGTCGGACCTATCCGGTGGAAGTGCGCTATCGCCCGATTGTTGAAGAAGCCGATGACACCGAGCGCGATCAGTTGCAGGCGATTTTTGACGCCGTAGACGAACTGAGTCAGGAAAGCCCTGGCGACATTCTGATCTTTATGAGTGGTGAGCGGGAAATTCGCGATACCGCCGATGCGCTGAACAAGCTGAACTTACGCCATACCGAAATCTTGCCGCTTTATGCGCGGCTTTCGAACAGCGAACAGAACCGCGTGTTCCAGTCGCACAGCGGACGGCGTATTGTGCTGGCGACCAACGTCGCGGAAACGTCGCTGACCGTTCCGGGGATTAAATACGTTATCGACCCAGGTACGGCGCGTATCAGCCGCTACAGCTATCGCACCAAAGTGCAGCGTTTGCCGATTGAGCCCATTTCGCAGGCGTCTGCCAACCAGCGTAAAGGCCGCTGTGGTCGTGTGTCCGAAGGGATCTGTATTCGTCTCTATTCCGAAGACGATTTCCTCTCGCGCCCGGAGTTTACCGATCCGGAGATTCTGCGTACCAACCTGGCCTCGGTTATTTTACAGATGACCGCGCTGGGGTTGGGCGATATCGCCGCGTTCCCATTTGTCGAAGCACCGGATAAACGTAATATCCAGGATGGCGTGCGTCTGCTCGAAGAGCTGGGCGCGATCACCACGGATGAACAGGCCAGCGCCTATAAACTGACACCGCTCGGTCGCCAGCTTTCGCAATTGCCTGTCGATCCTCGTCTGGCGCGTATGGTGCTGGAAGCGCAAAAACATGGCTGCGTGCGTGAGGCGATGATTATCACGTCCGCGCTCTCCATTCAGGATCCGCGCGAGCGTCCGATGGATAAACAGCAGGCATCGGACGAAAAACATCGCCGCTTCCACGACAAAGAATCCGACTTCCTCGCGTTTGTAAATCTGTGGAATTATCTTGGCGAGCAGCAAAAGGCGCTTTCTTCCAACGCCTTCCGTCGCCTGTGTCGTACCGATTATCTCAACTATCTGCGCGTGCGCGAATGGCAGGATATCTACACCCAGTTGCGCCAGGTGGTGAAAGAACTTGGCATTCCGGTTAACAGCGAACCGGCGGAGTATCGTGAAATTCACATTGCGTTGCTGACGGGTTTACTTTCCCATATCGGCATGAAAGATGCCGATAAACAAGAATATACCGGCGCACGTAACGCGCGTTTCTCCATTTTCCCCGGTTCCGGCTTATTTAAAAAGCCGCCGAAATGGGTAATGGTGGCGGAACTGGTAGAAACCAGCCGCCTGTGGGGGCGCATTGCGGCACGTATCGACCCTGAATGGGTAGAACCCGTTGCTCAGCATTTGATTAAACGCACCTACAGCGAACCGCACTGGGAACGGGCGCAGGGCGCGGTGATGGCAACGGAAAAAGTCACTGTTTATGGTTTGCCGATTGTTGCTGCGCGTAAGGTCAACTACAGCCAGATCGATCCGGCGTTATGTCGTGAACTCTTTATTCGCCACGCGCTGGTGGAAGGTGACTGGCAGACGCGTCACGCATTCTTCCGTGAAAACCTGAAACTGCGGGCCGAAGTGGAAGAGCTGGAACACAAATCACGTCGCCGCGATATTCTGGTTGATGACGAAACGCTGTTTGAGTTTTACGACCAGCGCATCAGCCACGATGTGATCTCAGCACGTCACTTCGACAGCTGGTGGAAAAAAGTCAGCCGCGAAACGCCTGATTTGCTCAACTTTGAAAAGAGCATGTTGATCAAAGAAGGGGCGGAAAAGATCAGCAAGCTGGATTATCCGAACTTCTGGCATCAGGGCAATCTCAAGCTGCGTTTGAGCTATCAGTTTGAGCCCGGCGCGGATGCTGACGGTGTGACTGTGCATATCCCGCTGCCGTTACTTAACCAGGTTGAGGAGAGTGGGTTTGAGTGGCAGATCCCCGGCCTGCGTCGTGAACTGATCATCGCACTGATTAAATCATTGCCGAAACCAGTACGCCGTAATTTTGTACCTGCGCCAAACTATGCCGAAGCGTTTTTAGGCCGCGTCACACCGCTGGAATTGCCGTTGCTCGACAGCCTTGAACGAGAGCTACGGCGGATGACTGGCGTCACCGTTGACCGCGAAGACTGGCACTGGGATCAGGTGCCCGATCACCTGAAAATCACATTCCGCGTGGTGGATGACAAAAACAAGAAGCTAAAAGAAGGGCGCTCATTACAAGATCTGAAAGATGCTCTGAAAGGCAAAGTACAGGAAACGCTATCTGCCGTGGCGGATGACGGTATCGAGCAGAGTGGCTTACATATCTGGAGTTTTGGTCAGCTGCCGGAAAGCTACGAACAGAAGCGTGGCAACTACAAAGTGAAGGCGTGGCCAGCGTTGGTGGATGAGCGCGACAGTGTGGCGATCAAACTGTTTGATAACCCGCTGGAGCAAAAACAGGCAATGTGGAACGGTCTTCGCCGTCTACTGCTGCTGAATATTCCATCGCCGATCAAGTATTTGCATGAGAAGTTGCCAAACAAAGCCAAACTTGGGCTGTACTTTAACCCGTATGGCAAAGTGCTGGAGCTGATAGACGACTGTATCTCCTGCGGTGTGGATCAACTGATCGACGCCAATGGTGGCCCGGTCTGGACGGAAGAAGGTTTTGCTGCGCTGCATGAAAAAGTCCGTGCTGAACTGAACGACACGGTGGTGGATATTGCGAAGCAGGTCGAGCAAATCCTTACTGCGGTGTTCAATATCAATAAACGTCTGAAAGGGCGGGTGGATATGACCATGGCGCTGGGGCTTTCTGACATTAAAGCGCAGATGGGCGGGTTGGTATATCGCGGTTTCGTCACTGGTAACGGCTTCAAACGGTTGGGCGACACGCTGCGTTATTTGCAGGCGATTGAAAAACGGCTGGAAAAACTGGCGGTTGACCCACATCGCGACCGAGCTCAGATGCTGAAAGTCGAAAATGTCCAGCAGGCGTGGCAGCAATGGATCAACAAACTGCCGCCCGCACGTCGTGAGGATGAAGACGTGAAAGAGATCCGCTGGATGATAGAAGAGCTGCGCGTTAGTTACTTCGCTCAACAACTTGGTACGCCTTATCCGATTTCAGATAAGCGTATTTTGCAGGCGATGGAGCAGATTAGCGGTTAACACTGCTATTTGCCTGATAAATCTAAAACCCGGTAAGCATTTAGCGCCGGGTTTTTTCTTTATGAATTCTGAAAAATAGCAAGGGAGATACTCCTTACGTGCTTATTACAAATCTGCTTGATGAGGACGATATACTGGATACCAAATATTACTGCAACAAAGAACTTCACTGTTTTTGTCAGAAATAAAAATCGTAATTTCCATATCATCCCAACCTTTAACATCTCTGACTACCATCCATAATGGAATATCAAGGCCGTATGATTTCATACCATCAGGAAGAAATTTAATAGCAGTGATTTTGTATGCCAGCGAGCCATTAAGATTATACTTTTTACAATATTTTTCTGCTATCGAATTCACTTTGTTTTCAGTAAGAATAGGAGCGATTATTTTATTATTCATGAGACTCCACATTGCTGTAAATAAAGAATAATTTCAACTTGCATTTCCACTAACTCACCAAAATTTTCAAAGCATAACTCACAAGGGAAATCACCGACATCATCGGAAAATATACCAAAATCATGAATGAGAATATAAATTTTTAGGCTGTTGCGGTCAAGAAAAGCTACACTCCCATCGCCAAAACTGCCAACAGGAAAAGGATCAATGTTGTTCAATAATGGATATTCTTTTTTATAATCTTCCCATTGTTGCAAAAATAGAGGGTAATATCTGTCCAGATCCTTCAAAGTATAAATTTGAGGATCGACAAAATGACATGCGCCAAAATGAGACAATAACTGCCGATAGTCTTTTGGAATATGTGTTGCGTATTTATCCTCAAATAAAAGAAGGTTATCTTCAGTTTCCGGAGCGGTTACGCAACCTGTAAGTCCTGTTGTTTTTACGGCAGGCCAGGCGGTTTCTAAAATTTGAAACATTTTTTCCATGTATGTTTCTCGACATATAGTATTATGTTGATGAATAAAAAGGACAATTTGTCTCCTTAGACGGATAGTAGTTTATAGCTCAGGCCAGATATTATTCAATTTAAATTTAAGGATTTCCCATTAATGAGCGTGTTGCAAATGTTCCCATTGATTGAGAAATATAAGAATGAATATTTCATAAATATCACACCAACTTATCTGTCACTTAAAAATGATAGAACATTATGTTATTGATGTTTTATCAACAGTTTCTCCGCAAATACAGTATGACTAAAACCAGTGTCTGGTTCGCGATGGCGCGATAGAAAAAGGATCATCTTCCTTTCAGAGTGCTCCGCTTCTCACTATTATCTCACGCAGTATTCTTAAAGGAACGATAAGGAGGAACCATGAACATTACCCCGTTTCCGACGCTTTCGCCGGCAACCATAGATGCTATAAATGTTATCGGACAGTGGCTGGCGCAGGATGATTTCTCCGGTGAGGTGCCGTATCAGGCCGATTGCGTGATCCTTGCAGGCAATGCGGTTATGCCGACTATCGACGCGGCATGTAAGATTGCTCGCGATCAGCAAATTCCTTTACTGATTAGTGGTGGTATCGGTCACTCGACAACTTTTTTGTATAGCGCCATCGCACAGCATCCGCACTACAACACTATCCGCACCACTGGCAGAGCAGAAGCGACCATCCTGGCGGATATCGCTCATCAGTTCTGGCATATTCCGCATGAAAAAATCTGGATTGAAGACCAGTCAACAAACTGTGGTGAAAACGCACGCTTTAGCATCGCGCTATTGAATCAGGCCGTAGAACGAGTTCACACAGCTATCGTTGTTCAGGACCCCACCATGCAGCGGCGCACGATGGCGACGTTCCGCCGTATGACCGGGGACAATCCCGATGCACCACGCTGGTTGAGTTATCCCGGATTCGTTCCTCAGTTAGGAAATAACGCAGACAGTGTAATCTTTATTAATCAGTTACAAGGATTATGGCCGGTTGAGCGTTATCTATCACTACTCACTGGCGAGCTGCCGCGTTTACACGATGATAGCGATGGCTACGGTCCCCGCGGGCGAGATTTTATTGTTCACGTTGATTTTCCGGCAGAAGTCATCCAGGCATGGCAAACGCTGAAACACGATGCGGTGCTCATCGAGGCGATGGAAAGTCGCTCGTTACGTTAAAAATTGCCCGTTTGTGAACCACTTGTTTGCAAACGGGCATGACTCCTGACGTTTATTTCTGCCTTTTATTCCTTTTACACTTGTTTTTATGAAGCCCTTCACAGAATTGTCCTTTCACGATGCCGTCTCTATGATGATTGATGTTAATTAACAATGCATTTACCAAAAACAAACATATAAATCACAGGAGTCGCCCATGTCAGTACCCGTTCAACATCCTATGTATATCGATGGACAGTTTGTTACCTGGCGTGGAGACGCATGGATTGATGTGGTAAACCCTGCTACAGAGGCGGTCATTTCCCGCATACCCGATGGTCAGGCCGAGGATGCCCGTAAGGCAATCGATGCAGCAGAACGTGCACAACCAGAATGGGAAGCGTTGCCTGCCATTGAACGCGCCAGTTGGTTGCGCAAAATCTCCGCCGGGATCCGCGAACGCGCCGGTGAAATCAGTGCGCTGATTGTTGAAGAAGGGGGCAAGATCCAGCAGCTGGCTGAAGTTGAAGTGGCTTTTACTGCGGACTATATCGATTACATGGCGGAGTGGGCACGGCGTTATGAAGGTGAGATTATTCAAAGCGATCGTCCAGGAGAAAATATTCTTCTGTTTAAACGTGCGCTTGGCGTGACTACCGGCATTCTGCCGTGGAACTTCCCGTTCTTCCTCATTGCCCGCAAAATGGCTCCCGCTCTTTTGACCGGTAATACCATCGTCATTAAACCCAGTGAATTTACACCAAACAATGCGATTGCTTTTGCCAAAATTGTCGATGAAATAGGCCTTCCACGCGGTGTGTTTAACCTTGTGCTGGGGCGTGGTGAAACCGTTGGGCAAGAACTGGCGGGTAACCCAAAGGTCGCAATGGTCAGTATGACAGGCAGCGTCTCTGCAGGTGAAAAGATCATGGCGACTGCAGCAAAAAACATCACAAAAGTGTGTCTGGAATTGGGTGGTAAAGCACCAGCTATCGTAATGGACGATGCCGATCTTGAACTGGCAGTCAAAGCCATCGTTGATTCACGCGTCATTAATAGTGGACAAGTGTGTAACTGTGCAGAACGTGTTTATGTACAGAAAGGCATTTATGATCAGTTCGTCAATCGGCTGGGTGAAGCGATGCAGGCGGTGCAATTTGGTAACCCCGCTGAGCGCAACGACATTGCGATGGGGCCGTTGATTAACGCCGCGGCGCTGGAAAGGGTCAAGCAAAAAGTGGCGCGCGCAGTAGAAGAGGGGGCGAGAGTGGCGTTGGGGGGCAAGGCAGTAGAGGGGAAAGGATATTATTATCCGCCGACATTGCTGCTGGATGTTCGCCAGGAAATGTCGATTATGCACGAGGAAACCTTTGGCCCGGTGCTGCCAGTGGTCGCATTTGACACGCTGGAAGAGGCTATCTCAATGGCTAATGACAGTGATTACGGCCTGACCTCATCACTCTATACCCAAAATCTGAACGTCGCGATGAAAGCCATTAAAGGGCTGAAGTTTGGTGAAACTTACATCAACCGTGAAAACTTCGAAGCTATGCAAGGATTCCACGCCGGATGGCGTAAATCCGGTATTGGCGGCGCAGATGGCAAACATGGCCTGCATGAATACCTGCAGACCCAGGTGGTTTATTTACAGTCGTAATGAGTGAAAGAGGCGGAGGTTTTTTCCTCCGCCTGTGTGCGTCAGAGTTTAGCGAATTTTTCGAGGGTGCGAATGAGCTGTGTGACGAAGCCATATTCGTTATCGTACCAGGCGACCGTTTTCACCAGTTGTAAATCGCCCACGGCGGTAATTTCGGTTTGCGTGGCATCAAACACCGACCCGAAATGGCTGCCTATGATATCAGAAGAGACTATTTCTTCATCGGTATAACCAAATGACTCGTTATTGTTTGTCGCGTTTTTAAGCGCGTTGTTCACCTCTTCGGCAGTCACTTTTTTTCCAAGAATAGACACCAGTTCAGTCACCGAACCGGTTTTCACGGGTACGCGTTGTGCATGACCTTTCAGTTTGCCGCTCAGTTCTGGGATCACCAGACCAATGGCTTTTGCCGCCCCCGTAGTGTGGGGAATGATATTTTCTGCCGCTGCACGTGAAGCGCGTAGATCTTTACCACGCGGGCCATCCACCAGTGACTGAGTGCCGGTATAGGCATGAATGGTCGTCATCGTGCCGACTTCTATTCCGAAACTGTCGTGCAAGGCTTTGGCCATCGGTGCAAGACAATTAGTGGTGCATGACGCCACGGAAACAATGGTGTCGTTGCCATCCAGTGTGTCGTCATTGACGTTATAAACGATGGTTTTCATTTCACCGGCAGGGGCGGAAATCAACACCTTCTTCGCACCAGCATCAAGATGCGCCTGCGATTTCTCGGCGGAGGTATAAAAGCCAGTACATTCGACAATGATTTCTGCGCCTTTCGCTTTCCACGGAATATTTTTAGCCTCTTTTTCGGCGTAAACCGCGATACTTTTCCCATCAACGATAAGTGAATCTTCCGTAAAATCAACGCGCCAGGGGAACGGTCCATAGTTTGAATCATGTTTCAGCAGGTAGGCGAGAATTTTTGGGGAAGTGAGATCATTAATAGCGACAACATCTATGTTGCTTTTGACTTCAAGTAATCGACGCAATACCAGTCGACCGATACGACCAAAACCGTTAATACCAACTTTACTCATGGTTTTCTCCTGTCAGGAACGTTCGGATGAAAATTGATCCTTTCCAGGCTTAGACCAGGATGGCGGGATGGGCAATCTACATTCTTGCCGTGAAACGTAACGTACTGAAAACGGGTGAACAATATTTAATGAAATTTTAAGAAAAGCTCGTTATGTTAACGGAAAATTGTTTTAAAGCAGGAAATGTTATGGAAAATAAATACTCAAGGTTACAAATCAGCATTCACTGGCTGGTCTTTTTGCTGGTTATCGCAGCGTATTGCGCAATGGAGTTTCGTGGTTTCTTCCCACGTAGCGATCGACCACTCATCAACATGATTCATGTTTCCTGTGGCATATCAATTCTCGTGCTGATGGTGGTTCGTCTTTTGTTAAGGCTGAAATACCCAACCCCGCCGATTATACCTAAGCCAAAACCGATGATGACGGGACTGGCGCATTTGGGACATTTGGTGATCTATCTCCTGTTTATTGCGCTGCCAGTGATTGGTTTGGTGATGATGTATAACCGGGGTAACCCATGGTTTGCGTTTGGTTTGACGATGCCTTACGCTTCAGAGGCCAATTTCGAACGGGTTGATAGCTTAAAGTCGTGGCATGAAATGCTGGCGAATCTGGGATATTTTGTCATCGGGTTGCACGCTGCGGCTGCACTGGCACACCACTATTTCTGGAAGGACAACACACTTCTACGCATGATGCCGCGTAAACGTTCCTGAAGGATATTTAAAGAAAACGCCTGTACTAAAACCGACCCGTGGTACAGGCGAAGAATACGGGTCTACATCGGAAGCGCCTATTATATTTATTTGTATGACAAATAAAACCATAATCCTTATCCATACGTCCATCTGGCTTATTTTTAATCAATTCACCCGATCTTTGATCTCATCAACGGTATCAAAATAAACCAGCGTATAACGTTCAAATCGAACATAAGATTCGATAAACCATGGAGGTTATATGAAAAAATTGGCACTTATCTTGGTTATGGGAGCGCTTGTTTCCTTTTATGCCGATGCCGGGCGCAAACCCTGTTCTGGTTCGAAAGGGGGGATCTCACACTGTACGGCAGGCGGCAAATTTGTTTGTAATGATGGTTCTATTAGTGCATCGAAAAAAACATGCACTAACTGAAGTGTAAAAGGGGTGCCATGAGAAAATGAATCTGCTAGTCAGATGCGCGGGGAAAATCCCCGCGCTTGCCCTTACCTGGACGTGCAGGCCATGAGCGCAGCAACCTCCTTATCACCGTCCCGGAACCGCAGTTCGTAGAGCGTTTGTCGGGTCAGGAGTGTGAATGTCAGAATCGTAATGCAGATAATGAGCAGACACACCACCAGAGGGTTGCGCTTCATAGCCTTTCTCCTTGCCGGATGGCGGGTAAGAGGCTAACATCTGAATTGCTTGGTTCATTCGTTGGCCTCGGTTGATAGAAATATCGGTCGGGGCCTTCGTCTTTCTGATTCCCGGTTAGCCTGAAAACAGAAAGTCTCAGGCACCCGCAGGCATCCTATGAGTTTTCCTTAGGGACGAAAATAATCACTTCACGAAATTGCGTGCTGTTTTCCAGAATTTTTTGTCATTCGGTTTAGCCATTCGTTACTCTCTTCATTCCAATAGCATTAATTTTCTCTGCAATAATTGTTGTAAAAATGTGACGCAAAGAGGTTTTTGGTCATAAGTAATTACCGTCAAGTGCCGATGACTTTCTATCAGGAGTAAACCTGGACGAGAGACAACGGTAATGAATACAACTCCCTCACAGCGATTAGGTTTTTTGCATCACATCAGGCTGGTTCCGTTATTTGCCTGCATTCTTGGCGGTATCTTAGTTCTATTCGCATTAAGTTCAGCTCTGGCTGGCTATTTCCTCTGGCAGGCCGATCGCGATCAGCGTGATGTTACTGCGGAGATTGAGATTCGGACCGGGTTAGCGAACAGTTCAGATTTTTTGCGTTCAGCCCGGATCAATATGATTCAGGCTGGTGCTGCGAGTCGTATTGCTGAAATGGAAGCAATGAAGCGAAATATTGCGCAAGCCGAATCGGAGATTAAACAGTCGCAGCAAGGTTATCGTGCTTATCAGAATCGGTCGGTGAAAACACCTGCTGATGAAGCCCTCGACACTGAATTAAATCAACGCTTCCAGGCTTATATCACGGGTATGCAACCGATGTTGAAATATGCCAAAAATGGCATGTTTGAAGCGATTATCAATCATGAAAGTGAGCAGATCCGACCGCTGGATAATGCTTATACCGATATTTTGAGCAAAGCCGTTAAGATACGTAGCGCCAGAGCCAACCAACTGGCGGAACTGGCCCATCAGCGCACCCGCCTGGGTGGGATGTTCATGATTGGCGCGTTTGTGCTTGCCCTGGTCATGACGCTGATAACATTTATAGTGCTACGTCGGATCGTCATTCGTCCACTGCAACATGCCGCACAACGGATTGAAAAAATCGCCAGTGGTGATCTGACGATGAATGATGAACCGGCGGGTCGTAATGAAATCGGTCGCTTAAGTCGTCATTTACAGCAAATGCAGCATTCACTGGGGATGACAGTAGGGACTGTTCGACAGGGTGCGGAAGAGATTTATCGTGGCACCAGCGAAATTTCAGCTGGCAATGCGGACCTTTCATCTCGCACTGAAGAACAAGCGGCGGCAATTGAACAAACTGCCGCCAGCATGGAGCAACTCACTGCGACGGTGAAACAGAATGCAGATAACGCGCATCATGCCAGCAAACTGGCGCAGGAGGCTTCTATTAAAGCCAGCGATGGCGGGCAGACGGTTTCCGGTGTAGTAAAAACGATGGGCGCTATCTCCACGAGTTCGAAGAAAATTTCCGAGATCACCGCCGTCATCAACAGTATTGCTTTCCAGACGAATATTCTGGCATTGAATGCTGCCGTTGAAGCCGCGCGAGCGGGTGAGCAAGGACGTGGATTTGCCGTTGTCGCCAGCGAAGTACGGACACTCGCAAGCCGCAGCGCTCAGGCGGCGAAAGAGATTGAAGGCTTGATCAGTGAATCAGTCAGGTTAATTGACCTGGGGTCGGATGAGGTGGCAACGGCAGGGAAAACCATGAGCACTATTGTTGATGCCGTCGCGAGTGTCACACATATCATGCAGGAAATTGCCGCCGCCTCGGATGAGCAAAGTAGGGGCATAACGCAGGTTAGCCAGGCGATTTCTGAAATGGATAAGGTGACGCAACAGAATGCTTCTCTGGTAGAAGAAGCCTCAGCAGCGGCGGTGTCCCTTGAAGAACAGGCTGCACGATTAACTGAGGCGGTGGACGTATTCCGTCTGAACAAACATTCTGTGTCGGCAGAACCTCGCGGAGCGGGTGAACCAGTTAGTTTCGCTACGGTGTGAAAATGTTCAAGGAAGGGATCGACAGATCCCTTCACCTTTCAGAACGGCATTGATTTTCGAATAGCGTTAATCATCAACTGGCAACCAGAAGAGAACGTTGCATCTACGCGGGTCAGTATTCCAATCGGTTCGCCTGCACCATGTCCCGGAACAGGCAGGGCCACCAGCGTGGCATGACGCAGGTCGTCTTTTACAGCGCCAGAAGGGACAAACCACACGTAGTCGTATTCAACCGTAAGTTGACGAGATAGCGAAGCAGACAGCGTTTCGATACAACCCGAAGGAATTTTACATCCCTGGCTCTGCACTAATGCATCTGAATGCTGGCGTGGCGCAGTGCCTTCTGGTGATACAATGACCGGCCATTCCAGCACCCGGCTTAGCGTTACGTTCTCCTGAAGTAGCGGATGATTAGGGCGGACAACCAGCTTCAGCGATTCAAGAAACAGCAGTTCGTAATTAAGTCCGGTCATCAGTTCAGGATCTGACATCCGACCAATGCCGATATCGATTTCCCCGGTTTTTAAACCCGCCAGAATCATAGGGTTACTCATTGTCGCAACTTGCAAGGTCGTCTCTTTTTGTTGCTGATGAAACTGACCTATAACCGAAGGTAATATCCCCAGTGCCGCAGTCGGTAGTGCACCAACCCTGACGACATCATTATTAAGACCTTCTTTACGATGAAGCGACTGTCCGGCAGTGTTGATGGCGTCAAGCACTCTGACTGCATGCGTTAAAAATTGTTCGCCGGGTAAGGTAAGTTGCGCCCCCTGACGACCACGCTCAAACAAGCGAGCGCCCGTCAGCTGCTCCAGTTCATTCAATGTCTTAGAGAGCGCAGGTTGACTCAAATTAAGGGTTTCAGCCGCGCGCCCCAAAGTTCCTTGTTGTGCGACAGCTACGAATGTATGAAGGTGGCGCAAACGGATGCGCTGACTAAACAGACTATTTTTTTCCATAAGCGATGTTAAAAACGAAGCGGTGTCGCTGACAAGTGAAGTTGTTTGATTATGATAACTTGATTGCAAAATATTATTAACAATTAAAGCAATTATGTTACAGCAAAATGGATAATATTGATGTTTTCGCGGCGAGATCACAGTTTGTAAATTCTTCCCGCCGGAGTGAATGCGGTTACCTACACTCCAGATTACTGACCACTGGAGGCAGACACTATGGCGAACAGCATCACGGCGGATGAGATTCGGGAACAGTTTTCGCAGGCAATGTCAGCCATGTACCAGCAAGAAGTTCCGCAGTACGGCACGCTGCTGGAACTGGTAGCTGATGTGAATCTGGCTGTGCTGGAAAACAATCCTCAACTGCACGAAAAAATGGTAAATGCAGACGAGCTGGCGCGACTTAATGTTGAACGTCATGGGGCGATTCGTGTTGGGACTGCACAAGAGCTTGCTACTCTTCGGCGGATGTTTGCCATTATGGGGATGTACCCGGTGAGCTATTACGATCTCTCGCAGGCGGGGGTGCCGGTACATTCGACAGCATTTCGGCCCATTGATGATGCTTCTCTGGCGCGTAATCCCTTCCGCGTTTTTACTTCATTACTCCGCCTTGAGCTTATCGAGAACGAAATTTTGCGCCAGAAAGCGGCGGAGATTCTGCGTCAGCGCGATATCTTCACCCCACGTTGTCGACAACTGTTAGAGGAATATGAGCAGCGGCGCGGTTTTAACGAAACACAGGCACAGGAGTTTGTGCAGGAAGCCCTGGAAACGTTTCGTTGGCACCAGTCAGCAACGGTAGATGAAGAAACCTATCGCGCCTTGCACAACGAACATCGGTTGATTGCTGATGTGGTCTGTTTTCCTGGATGCCATATCAACCACCTGACGCCACGTACGCTGGATATTGACCGGGTGCAGTCGATGATGCCTGAATGCGGGATTGAACCCAAAATTCTGATCGAAGGGCCGCCGCGCCGCGAGGTACCTATTTTACTACGCCAGACCAGCTTTAAAGCACTGGAAGAGACGGTGTTGTTTGCAGGGCAGAAACAGGGTACGCATACCGCGCGCTTTGGTGAAATAGAGCAGCGTGGTGTGGCATTAACGCCGAAAGGGCGACAACTGTATGATGATCTTCTGCGTAACGCTGGAACCGGGCAGGATAATCTCACTCACCAAATGCATTTACAGGAAACCTTCCGCACTTTTCCTGACAGTGAGTTTTTAATGCGTCAGCAAGGGTTGGCATGGTTCCGGTACCGTCTGACGCCTTCAGGTGAGGCGCATCGTCAGGCGATTCATCCCGGAGACGATCCACAGCCCTTAATTGAACGTGGTTGGGTAGTGGCGCAACCCATTACCTATGAAGATTTCTTGCCCGTTAGCGCGGCGGGGATCTTCCAGTCAAATCTGGGTAATGAAACGCAGGCACGCAATCACGGTAATGCCAGTCGCGAGGCATTTGAGCAGGCGTTGGGTTGTCCGGTTTTGGATGAGTTCCAGCTTTATCAGGAAGCGGAAGAACGCAGTAAACGTCGCTGTGGTTTGCTTTAAATTCTGACCATCCGCCTTTGCAAAAATTTGCCTGATTTTACAAACGAATCAGGCTCATCCCATCGACATAAAAAAATTGCCGATTTATGCATATTCTCTCAGTTCAACAATTGGATTATTAATAAATATTGTCTAGAGTGAGCGGTCATAAATAAGCACTTTCTTGCCGCTGAAAACGACCAGCGCGGGACCATTCACAACACCAGAAGGACTCACTTTCAGGTATGGATCGTAGACGATTTATTAAAGGTTCAATGGCTATGGCCGCCGTGTGCGGTACCAGCGGCATTGCTTCTCTTTTTTCTCAGGCGGCATTCGCGGCAGATTCTGATATTGCCGACGGGCAAACCCAACGTTTTGACTTCTCCATTCTACAGTCAATGGCGCACGACTTAGCGCAAACAGCGTGGCGTGGTGCGCCGCGTCCGTTACCTGACACTCTGGCGACAATGACGCCGCAGGCTTATAACAGTATTCAATACGACGCCGAAAAATCGCTCTGGCATAACGTTGAGAACCGTCAACTGGACGCTCAGTTCTTCCATATGGGAATGGGATTCCGTCGCCGCGTTCGTATGTTTTCTGTAGATCCAGCAACACATCTGGCGCGTGAAATTCACTTTCGCCCGGAGTTGTTCAAATACAACGATGCGGGTGTTGATACCAAACAATTAGAAGGGCAAAGTGATCTCGGTTTTGCCGGTTTTCGCGTGTTTAAAGCCCCCGAACTGGCGCGCCGTGATGTCGTATCATTCCTCGGCGCGAGTTATTTCCGCGCGGTTGATGATACATATCAATACGGTTTGTCGGCTCGCGGCCTGGCGATCGACACTTACACCGACAGTAAAGAAGAGTTCCCCGACTTTACCGCCTTCTGGTTTGATACGGTAAAACCGGGGGCAACCACCTTTACCGTTTATGCGTTGCTCGATAGCGCCAGCATTACTGGTGCCTATAAGTTCACTATCCATTGCGAGAAAAGTCAGGTGATTATGGATGTGGAAAATCACCTGTATGCGCGCAAAGACATTAAACAGCTGGGCATTGCGCCGATGACCAGTATGTTCAGCTGCGGTACTAATGAACGTCGGATGTGCGACACCATTCATCCGCAAATCCATGACTCTGATCGTTTGTCCATGTGGCGGGGTAACGGCGAGTGGATTTGTCGTCCGCTGAACAATCCACAAAAATTGCAGTTCAATGCTTACACCGACAACAACCCGAAAGGGTTTGGTTTATTGCAACTGGATCGTGATTTCTCCCATTATCAGGACATTATGGGCTGGTATAACAAACGCCCAAGTCTGTGGGTGGAGCCGCGTAACAAGTGGGGTAAGGGCACCATCGGCCTGATGGAAATCCCAACTACGGGTGAAACGCTGGATAACATTGTCTGCTTCTGGCAGCCAGAAAAAGCTGTAAAAGCGGGTGATGAGTTTGCATTCCAGTATCGTCTGTACTGGAGTGCGCAACCGCCTGTTCATTGCCCATTAGCGCGCGTTATGGCGACGCGTACCGGCATGGGTGGTTTCCCGGAAGGTTGGGCGCCAGGTGAACACTATCCCGAAAAATGGGCGCGTCGTTTTGCCGTCGATTTCGTTGGTGGTGATCTGAAAGCTGCCGCGCCAAAAGGCATTGAGCCGGTGATTACGCTTTCCAGTGGGGAAGCGAAGCAAATCGAAATTCTCTATATTGAACCCATTGATGGTTATCGTATTCAGTTTGACTGGTATCCGACTTCGGACTCCACTGATCCGGTCGATATGCGGATGTATCTGCGTTGTCAGGGCGACGCTATCAGTGAAACATGGCTGTATCAGTATTTCCCGCCAGCGCCGGATAAACGTCAGTATGTTGACGACCGCGTGATGAGTTAATCGTTTTTTCTTCGGCACCTTCTTCGGGAGGTGCCGTCTGGTTAAACACGATCCCGCTCGCATTTTTCCCTAAGTTAAATGAGTAATCTGATAGTGTGTATTTCAGATACACCTTGTCAGCCACTAACAGGGAGTGCGTATGTTTCCAGAATACCGAGATTTAATATCCCGTCTGAAAAACGAAAATCCTCGCTTTATGTCCTTGTTCGATAAACACAATAAACTTGATCATGAAATTGCCAGAAAGGAAGGTTCCGACGGTCGAGGGTACAATGCGGAAGTGGTCCGCATGAAAAAACAAAAGTTACAGTTAAAAGATGAGATGCTCAAAATCCTGCAGCAGGAGAGCGTCAAAGAGGTGTAAACTTTCCTAAGCCGCCAGCCAGGCGGCTTTTTTAACAACTGCATGGATTGACTGGAGATAAGATGACTGAAACGATAAAAGTAAGCGAATCACTTGAATTACATGCTGTTGCAGAAAATCACGTCACTCCTCTTTATCAGTTAATCTGTAAAAATAAAACCTGGTTACAGCAGTCGCTAAACTGGCCGCAGTTTGTTCAAAGTGAAGAGGACACGCGAAAAACGGTGCAGGGCAATGTAATGTTGCATCAACGCGGATATGCCAAAATGTTCATGATTTTCAAAGAAGATGAACTTATCGGCGTTATCTCGTTTAATCGTATTGAACCACTGAATAAAACCGCTGAAATCGGCTACTGGCTGGACGAATCTCATCAGGGGCAGGGGATCATTTCTCAGGCGCTGCAGGCATTGATTCATCATTACGCCCAGTCTGGTGAACTTAGACGCTTCGTGATCAAATGTCGGGTGGACAATGCGCAAAGCAACCAGGTCGCTTTGCGTAATGGTTTTATCCTTGAAGGTTGCCTGAAACAGGCTGAGTTCCTGAATGATGCCTATGATGATGTGAACTTATACGCGCTTATTATCGATTCACAATAACCCTGCCAGTGGCGTTCGAGTAATGCGTTCCTCGCCGTTAATGACTTTTGGACCACGGACATGAACCGTGTCGCCATCAAAGGCTTCAACGACGGCGTGGTCGGTTAACTCCACATGGTTTTCAATTATCACCGCACCTGTAATACGGCTCTCACCTTGTATGACAACGTGCTCGTCGAGCAGAATCGGTCCGCCACATACCACGGCATTTCCGCCAATCAAGACATGATGTTTTAACACACAATTACCTTCCACAATGGCATATTCCGCCACCTGCGAACTGTAATGAATCGTCGGAATGGCATCTTCTTCTATGCCAGCTTTCACCTGCGCGTGACCGTAGACTTTAGCGCAATCGCATAGCCAGACGTTGTTCTCTTCATTACCTTCAACGCTGGCAAAATCAAAAACTTCGGCGCGATGTTCAATAAAAGCATACCGGACGACGGCATCGCCATAAATTTGTGCCTGGTGGACAATACGCGAGGCGCTAACCCTTGCGCGATCATAAATTTGGAGCAGGAGTTGATGGTCGGGCGTTAAGCCTTGTGCGGCGACGATCATAGAATGTTGATCAATTAAGGCGTGACCAAATATTCTACATTGCCCGTAAACTAATGAGTCATGAATGGTGACACTGTCACTTATATATGCACCCTGGCTGATTTCACTATTATCGATCCAGACGTTATCCGTTGCGTAAACCTCTCCCCACAGCACGCTGGTGCCGGTGATACGCGTATTACCGGAAATCACCGTTCCGCCGAACGCAATAGCATTCTGGTCGTAAATCCAGCAATTTCCTTCCTGTGCTAACACCGTTTCGCGATCGATCCAGCCGCCAGCGGTTCCTGCTATCACATCGTTAAAATCGCTAATGGCGATAATCTGCCGTAATAACACATTTTTTTTAGTGCCATCTTCCTGATAACTAAAGGCTCGCTGTTCTTCACTTAGACGATATTTGCGCATAGCGTTTTCCCACAGGTGACTTACTATAACCGTAGCAAATTCTGCGGCTCTGGCTATGCTCGAGAAAATTCCATAAAATGCATTTCAAATATACTTTATAAATTAAACAAAATGAGTAAGAAGATGCAGAGCGATAAAGTGCTCAATTTGCCGGCAGGCTACTTTGGTATTGTGTTGGGGACGATAGGGATGGGATTTGCCTGGCGCTATGCCAGCCAGGTTTGGCAGGTCAGCCACTGGTTAGGGGATGGGCTAGTGATTCTGGCGATGATCATCTGGGGATTATTGACTAGCGCATTTATTACCCGACTCATACGCTTTCCGCATAGCGTGCTGGCGGAAGTTCGCCATCCAGTGATGAGCAGTTTTGTGAGTTTGTTTCCGGCAACGACGATGCTGGTGGCGATTGGTTTTGTTCCGTGGTTTCGCCCACTGGCGGTGTGCCTGTTCAGTTTTGGTGTCGTGGTTCAGTTGGCTTATGCCGCCTGGCAAACTGCGGGATTATGGCGCGGATCTCATCCTGAAGAAGCTACCACGCCTGGACTGTATCTGCCGACAGTTGCCAACAACTTTATCAGCGCAATGGCCTGTGGTGCATTGGGCTACACCGACGCCGGTCTGGTGTTTTTAGGCGCAGGCGTTTTCTCATGGTTAAGCCTGGAACCGGTGATCTTGCAGCGACTGCGCAGTTCGGGAGAATTACCCACGGCGCTGCGGACATCACTCGGCATTCAGCTCGCTCCTGCGCTGGTGGCCTGTAGTGCCTGGCTGAGCGTCAACGGCGGCGAGGGTGACACGCTGGCGAAAATGCTTTTCGGTTATGGGCTGCTGCAACTGCTGTTTATGCTACGTCTGATGCCATGGTATCTCTCCCAGCCATTTAATGCTTCATTCTGGAGTTTCTCGTTCGGCGTATCTGCACTGGCAACCACCGGTTTGCATCTGGGGAGTGGCAGCGATAATGGATTTTTCCATACGCTGGCGGTGCCGCTGTTTATCTTTACCAATTTTATAATTGCAATACTGCTCATCCGTACTTTCGCGCTTCTGATGCAGGGGAAATTGTTAATCAGAACCGAGCGCGCCGTTTTAATGAAAGCTGAGGACAAAGAATGATCATTCGTGACGAAAACTATTTTACTGATAAGTATGAATTAACCCGCACACACTCTGAAGTACTGGAAGCGGTGAAAGTGGTTAAACCCGGTAAAACGCTGGATCTGGGCTGTGGCAATGGTCGTAACAGTCTTTACCTGGCAGCCAATGGTTATGAAGTTGACGCATGGGATAAAAATGCCATGAGTATCGCCAACGTCGAGCGCATTAAATCCATTGAAAATCTGGATAATTTACACACTCGGGTCGTTGATCTGAATAACCTTACGTTTGATGGGCAATACGATTTTATTCTTTCGACTGTGGTGCTGATGTTCCTTGAGGCTAAAACCATCCCAGGGCTGATTGCCAATATGCAACGTTGCACTAAACCTGGCGGTTACAACCTGATTGTGGCGGCGATGGATACCGCTGATTATCCATGTACCGTCGGCTTCCCGTTTGCCTTCAAAGAGGGAGAATTACGTCGATATTACGAAGGCTGGGAGATGGTGAAATACAATGAAGACGTCGGCGAGCTGCACCGCACCGACGCCAACGGTAATCGTATTAAACTGCGTTTCGCCACGATGCTGGCACGTAAAAAATGACCCGCTAAGAACAAGGCGCGTGATAATTCCCCCGCTGAGATGGTTTACTGTTCTTCTTTTCGGTAAGCATAATTTTTATCGAATGGATGTGAAATTAATCACAGTAGTCGAAGTTTTTTAGCAGCTTAACTTACTGAAATTTAACTACTGATGATTGACTTAGCCCCTTTTTCGGCATTGACTATGTCGTCTGAAAAGGGGCTGAAAAATTTATTTTCACCAACACTTTTTTTGCCACAACACGAAGCGGCGCTTTTTGCTATAACTTAGAAAGTAATATAATCATCTCAGGAAACTATTCATGCGTACCACATCAATTGCGAAAGTTGCAGCTTTATGCGGCTTGTTGGCTCTGTCTGGTTGTGCCTCTAAAATCACCCAGCCAGATAAATATTCTGGTTTTTTAAACAATTACTCTGATTTAAAAGAAACAACCTCAGCAACAGGTAAACCTGTTTTACGTTGGGTAGACCCGAGTTTTGATCAAAGCAAATATGACAGCATCGTCTGGAACCCAGTCACTTATTATCCGGTACCGAAACCATCTACCCAGGTAGGGCAGAAAGTTCTGGATAAAATTTTGAGTTATACCAACACCGAAATGAAAGAAGCGATTGCGCAGCGTAAACCACTGGTTACCACCGCTGGGCCGCGTAGTCTGATTTTCCGTGGGGCCATTACCGGTGTTGATACCAGCAAAGAAGGGCTGCAATTCTATGAAGTGGTTCCTGTCGCATTAGTGGTCGCGGGGACGCAAATGGCGACGGGCCACCGTACCATGGATACTCGCCTCTATTTTGAAGGTGAGCTGATTGATGCAGCTACTAATAAACCGGTTATCAAAGTCGTTCGTCAGGGCGAAGGTAAAGACCTGAATAACGAAAGTACGCCAATGGCTTTCGAAAATATTAAACAAGTTATTGATGACATGGCGACCGATGCCACTATGTTTGACGTTAACAAAAAGTAATTCCAGCTGCGCCATCGTAAGATGGCGCTTTTTATTATCGGTTTCTGTGAGCGATTAAATTCAACACCACGTAACAAACGCCTCCGGCAATTAATCCCCAGAACGCAGAACCAATCCCGACCAGCGTCAATCCACTTGCCGTTACCAGAAATGCCACCACCGCCGCGTCGCGCTCACGCTCATTATGCAGCGCCTGATACAAACTGCCGCCAATGGTACTCAACAGCGCCAGACCTGCCAGCATCTGGATCCAACTTACGGGCAGGGCAGCCATCATCCCGGTAATAGCACTACCAAAAAGACCTGCGAGCAAATAAAAAATGCCTGCAACGGCAGCTGCCAGCCAACGTTGATCTTTATCCGGATGCGCTTCCGGGCTTTGACAAATAGCCGCGGTGATTGCCGCAATACCGACGGAATAAACGCCGAAAGGGGAAAAAACAAGCGCCAGCAATCCAGTAAACACAATCAACGGCGAAACAGGAGCCGAATACCCGGCAGCTTTCATTGCTGCGATACCCGGTGCGTTTTGCGATGCCATCGTCACCAGAAAAAGGGGGAGTGCAACGCTCAGACTGTGAGCAAACGAAAAATCAGGGGTAATATAAGTGGGGAGAACGGGGTTAAAGACAACATCATTTGTGACAACGTCACCTTGCGCCATAACGATCACGATCCCAATAATCATCGCGGCAATTACCGCATAGCGCGGCGCAACGGCCCTGGTTGCCAGCCATACCAGCAACATACTGCCACACAACGTAAATTGACCATCCAGACTGGCAAACGCCTGTAAACCAAAGCGTAATAAAATCCCGGCAAGCATTGCCGCCGCAAGCGAGTGCGGAATAATGCGCATCAGACGAGCAAAGAGTCCCGTTATGCCGCAGAGGACTATTAACGCGTTGGTGACAATAAAAACGCCGATGGCTTCGTTAAGTGTTAATCCCTGTAATCCGGTGACCAACAAAGCCGCGCCAGGCGTTGACCATGCGGTGAGAACAGGTACGCGATACCATAATGTCAGAGCCAGCGTACTGACGCCCATTGCCAGCCCCAGCGCCGTCATCCAGCCAGAGATTTGTGCAGTGGTGGCTCCGGCGACAATCGCTGCTTGCCAGATTATTGCCGCTGAACTGGCGTAGCCAATTAATACCGCCAGAAACCCCGCCAGTAGCGTGGGTGGAGGAATAGAAAACAGACGCATAGTCACCTCGTGCGTTATAACGTACAGGTACCGTAGCATTTGTCCGTTATAACGCACAAGTGATAAACTTCCGTTTTGCCGGAGGAGTCGCATGGAAAATCTCGCTCGCTTTTTATCCACCACACTTAAACAACTACGTCAGCAGCGCGGCTGGAGTCTTTCGCGACTGGCAGAAGCGACGGGCGTTTCTAAAGCGATGTTAGGGCAGATTGAGCGTAATGAATCCAGCCCGACGGTCGCGACATTATGGAAAATTGCCACCGGGTTGAACGTGCCATTTTCAACATTTATTTCTCCGCCGCAGTCCGCTACGCCTTCAGTTTATGATCCACAACGGCAGGCGATGGTGATCACTTCGCTGTTTCCTTATGATCCACAACTCTGCTTTGAACACTTCTCGATTCAGATGGCACCCGGTGCAATAAGCGAATCGACGCCCCATGAAAAGGGGGTAATCGAACATGTCGTCGTCATTGATGGACAACTTGATCTGTGCGTTGATGGTGAATGGCAGAGCCTTAATTGTGGAGAAGGCGCTCGATTTGCTGCAGACGTCACGCATGTCTATCGTAATGGAGGGGAGCAAACCGTACATTTTCATTCACTCATCCATTACCCGCGCAGTTAAGCGGGAAAACTATTTCGCAACGTCGCGCTTGTGGCTAAAATAGCCGCCATTTTTCAGCTACTGGATAAGAAAGTGACCGTATCTTCTCATCGTCTTGAACTGTTAAGTCCGGCACGCGATGCCGCCATTGCCCGCGAAGCTATTTTGCACGGTGCCGATGCTGTTTATATCGGCGGCCCTGGTTTTGGTGCCCGTCATAATGCCAGTAATAGCCTGAAAGATATTGCCGAGCTGGTGCCGTTTGCCCATCGTTATGGTGCAAAAATTTTCGTCACGCTTAACACAATTTTGCATGATGATGAGCTGGAACCCGCGCAACGGCTGATTACTGACCTCTACCAGACCGGCGTCGACGCGCTGATTGTTCAGGATATGGGGATTCTGGAACTTGATATTCCGCCGATTGAACTGCACGCCAGTACGCAGTGCGATATTCGCACAGTAGAAAAAGCGAAGTTCCTCTCTGATGTTGGCTTCACGCAGATTGTGCTGGCGCGAGAGCTGAATCTTGAGCAGATCCGCGCGATTCACCAGGCCACGGACGCGACCATTGAATTCTTTATTCATGGGGCACTGTGCGTGGCCTATTCGGGTCAGTGCTATATTTCTCATGCGCAAACAGGGCGTAGCGCCAACCGTGGCGATTGCTCGCAGGCATGCCGTTTGCCATACACATTGAAAGACGATCAGGGGCGGGTGGTTTCCTATGAAAAACATCTGCTGTCGATGAAAGATAACGATCAGACTGCCAACCTCGGCGCGCTGATTGATGCTGGCGTACGCTCCTTCAAGATTGAAGGGCGTTACAAAGATATGAGCTACGTGAAGAATATCACCGCCCATTATCGCCAGATGCTGGATGCCATTATTGAAGAACGTGTCGATCTGACGCGTGCTTCATCAGGTCGTACTGAACATTTCTTTGTTCCATCGACGGAAAAGACTTTCCACCGTGGTAGCACAGATTATTTTGTGAATGCCCGTAAAGGCGATATTGGCGCGTTCGATTCGCCGAAATTTATCGGCCTGCCGGTGGGTGAAGTATTGAAAGTGGCGAAAGATCATCTCGATGTTGCCGTTTCCGAACCACTGGCAAATGGCGATGGCCTGAACGTGATGATTAAACGTGAAGTCGTCGGCTTTCGTGCCAATACGGTCGAGAAAACCGGAGAAAATCAGTACCGCGTCTGGCCCAATGAAATGCCAGCAGAGTTGCACAAAATTCGCCCGCATCACCCACTAAACCGTAATCTTGATCATAACTGGCAGCAGGCACTGACAAAAACCTCCAGCGAACGTCGGGTGGCGGTAGACATTGAACTGGGCGGCTGGCAGGAACAACTGATTCTGACCCTCACCAGTGAAGAGGGTGTCAGCATCACGCATACGCTGGACGGGCAGTTCGACGAAGCCAATAACGCCGAAAAAGCAATGAACAATCTAAAGGATGGTCTGGCAAAACTGGGGCAAACCATCTATTACGCCCGCGATGTGCAAATTAATTTGCCGGGTGCGCTGTTTGTACCAAACAGTCTGTTAAACCAGTTCCGCCGTGAAGCCGCCGACATGCTGGATGCTGCACGTCTTGCCGGTTACCAGCGGGGCAGCCGTAAACCGGTTGCTGATCCTGCGCCGATTTATCCGCAAACGCATCTGAGTTTCCTCGCGAACGTATACAACCAGAAAGCGCGTGAATTTTATCATCGCTACGGTGTGCAGCTGATTGACGCGGCGTATGAGGCACATGAAGAGAAGGGCGAAGTCCCGGTGATGATCACTAAGCATTGTCTGCGCTTTGCCTTTAATCTGTGCCCGAAACAGGCGAAAGGCAATATCAAAAGCTGGAAGGCGACGCCAATGCAACTGGTTAACGGCGATGAAGTATTAACGCTAAAGTTTGATTGCCGCCCATGCGAGATGCACGTCATCGGCAAAATTAAAAATCACATTCTGAAAATGCCGTTACCGGGAAGTGTTGTCGCCTCCGTAAGTCCGGATGAGCTGCTGAAAACATTGCCGAAGCGAAAAGGGTAAAACGCCAGTTTTCTGGTTACTCACAACTTATTGAATCTGCATGATATTGTTGGCCGGGTAAGGCGTCACGCCGCATCCGGCAATAAATGACTCAACGTTGTCCCGCTTCTGGTTTGCGCGATTTTTGCCAGTAAAAATGCTCGCGCAAACCTTCCGCCGACTCTTCCGCCACAGCACGCAATTCATCGCTGTCCGCTTCATGACGCAGCTGATGATCCACATTCTTTACCCACACAAATTCATGTCCTTTGTGCCCTGCCATGAGTTGTCCTGAGAACAGCGCACACGTTAATAAGACAACCGATAACGCCTTCGTAAACATCCTGCCACCTTTTTCTTACCTTTTGCCGCTATGATGCCGATCGTTTCTTGAGGTTATTATTCAGTTTTGCAAATTAGCGCAAAGAAATTATGGAATCTTCCTTCCTGATTTTGCATTGCATTCTGCCGTTGCGGCGATTTAGTGCTATTTTCGAGCAAATTACACACATAGGTAAACACTAATGTTTACTTTGTTGATATACTCAGCGGCAGGGAGGCGATGTGAAACAAAGCGAGTTCAGACGTTGGCTCGAATCTCAGGGCGTCGATGTGGCGAATGGCAGCAACCATTTGAAACTCAGGTTTCAAGGGCGACGCAGTGTCATGCCGCGTCACCCCAGTGATGAGATAAAAGAACCATTGCGTAAAGCAATCCTGAAGCAACTCGGTTTGAGTTAATCGCCAATTAAAAAGGTTAATGACATGCGAGAGACAGTCGAAATTATGCGTTATCCCGTCACTCTTACACCCGCGCCGGAAGGCGGTTATATGGTTTCTTTTGTGGATATCCCTGAAGCGTTGACCCAGGGCGAAACAGTTGCTGAAGCGATGGAAGCGGCAAAAGATGCTTTACTGACCGCATTTGATTTTTATTTTGAAGATAATGAGCTAATCCCGTTGCCTTCGCCATTAACTAACAACGATCACTTTATTGAAGTGCCTTTAAGTATCGCCTCTAAAGTATTGCTGTTAAATGCTTTTTTACAGTCAGAAATCACTCAGCAAGAGTTAGCCAGACGAATTGGCAAACCTAAACAGGAGATTACTCGCCTATTTAATTTGCACCATGCGACAAAAATCGACGCCGTCCAGCTCGCGGCAAAGGCGCTTGGCAAAGAGTTATCGCTGGTGATGGTTTAATTACAGTTAACGAAAAGTTGTCATTTTTAACAACTGATATAGACTGCCGAATCATCTGCACATAATTACGATTCGATAATGAAAAAATACCAGCAGCTTGCAGAACAATTACGCGAGCAGATTGCGTCGGGTATCTGGCAACCTGGCGATCGTTTGCCTTCGTTGCGTGACCAGGTGGCGCTTTCTGGCATGAGCTTTATGACTGTCAGCCATGCCTATCAGTTGCTCGAAAGTCAGGGATATATTATCGCGCGACCGCAGTCGGGTTATTACGTTGCGCCACAGGCAATAAAAATGCCGAAAGCGCCAGTCATTCCAGTCACACGAGATGAAGCAGTCGATATCAACACCTATATTTTTGATATGTTGCAGGCCAGTCGCGATCCGTCGGTAGTTCCGTTTGCCTCGGCCTTTCCCGACCCGCGACTTTTCCCCCTCCAACAACTAAACCGCTCGCTGGCGCAGGTAAGCAAAACCGCCACGGCGATGAGCGTGATTGAAAACTTACCGCCAGGAAACGCAGAACTGCGTCAGGCTATTGCTCGTCGCTATGCCTTACAGGGCATCACTATTTCTCCTGATGAAATTGTCATTACCGCCGGGGCGTTAGAGGCATTAAACCTCAGTTTACAAGCGGTCACTGAACCGGGCGATTGGGTGATAGTTGAGAATCCTTGTTTCTACGGCGCGTTGCAGGCGCTGGAGCGGTTACGGCTGAAGGCGTTATCGGTGGCGACGGACGTTAAAGAAGGGATTGATCTCAAGGCGCTGGAACTGGCGTTGCAGGAGTATCCGGTGAAAGCGTGCTGGCTGATGACTAATAGCCAGAATCCACTCGGATTTACCTTAACGCCGCAGAAAAAAGCGCGGCTGGTAGCGTTGCTCAATCAGTACAACGTAACGCTGATTGAAGATGACGTTTACAGCGAACTTTATTTTGGACGGGAAAAACCGCTGCCTGCGAAAGCGTGGGATCACCACGATGGTGTTTTGCATTGCTCTTCGTTTTCGAAATGTCTGGTGCCTGGTTTTCGTATTGGTTGGGTCGCCGCCGGAAAACATGCACGTAAAATTCAACGCTTGCAGTTGATGAGTACGCTTTCCACCAGCTCACCGATGCAGCTTGCGCTGGTGGATTACCTTTCCACGCGCCGATACGACGCCCATCTTCGTCGCTTGCGTCGCCAGCTTGCGGAGCGTAAACAACGTGCCTGGCAGGCACTGCTGCGTTATCTGCCTGCGGAAGTGAAAATTCATCATAATGACAGCGGTTATTTTCTCTGGCTGGAACTCCCCGCGCCGTTAGATGCGGGCGAATTAAGCCTGGCGGCACTGACGCATCATATCAGTATTGCGCCGGGTAAAATGTTTTCTACCGGTGAAAACTGGTCACGTTTTTTCCGTTTTAATACCGCGTGGCAGTGGGGAGAACGTGAAGAACAGGCGGTTAAACAATTAGGCAAACTTATTCAAGAACGGCTGTAATAGCGTTTAATTAAATTCCTCTCAGGTTGGGTAATATGAATTTCGAATAGCAGTCATATTTCCTAACTCCTTGTCTATACTCCAGAAGATAACCTTACAGACGGCATAATGCGCGGTAGCTCACAACCTGATTAAATTTTCTCAGGGGCGAAGGTGTGCCTGCTAGCCGCCGTCTATGGTTAAACAAGGAGATATTTTTACGGCACGGCGGCTGAACAATTAATTACGACAGGAGTAAGACTTTATGAGCAAGACATTTGCCCGCAGCAGCCTGTGTGCGCTCACCATGACAATAATGACCGCTCACGCCGCCGAACCACCTACCAATTTAGATAAACCGGAAGGGCGACTGGATATTATCGCCTGGCCGGGATACATCGAACGCGGACAAACTGATAAACAATACGACTGGGTAACGCAATTCGAAAAAGAGACAGGCTGCGCGGTGAATGTTAAAACCGCCGCGACTTCCGATGAAATGGTCAGTCTGATGGCCAAAGGGGGTTACGATCTGGTTACGGCATCCGGCGATGCCTCGCTGCGCCTGATTATGGGCAAACGCGTGCAGCCGATTAATACCGCCTTGATTCCCAACTGGAAAGCGCTCGATCCGCGCGTGGTTAAAGGCGACTGGTTTAACGTTGGCGGCAAAGTTTACGGCACACCTTACCAATGGGGGCCGAACCTGCTGATGTACAACACTAAAACCTTCCCGACGCCGCCGGATAGCTGGCAAGTGGTTTTTGTTGAGCAGAATCTGCCGGACGGCAAGAGCAATAAAGGCCGCGTTCAGGCTTATGATGGCCCTATCTACATTGCGGACGCTGCGTTGTTCGTTAAAGCCACTCAGCCGCAGTTGGGCATCAGCGATCCGTATCAACTCACCGAAGAACAGTATCAGGCGGTGTTGAAAGTGCTGCGCGATCAACATAGTTTGATCCATCGCTACTGGCATGACACTACCGTGCAAATGAGCGATTTCAAAAACGAGGGTGTGGTTGCTTCCAGTGCCTGGCCCTATCAGGCCAACGCCCTGAAAGCCGAAGGCCAGCCTGTCGCGACCGTATTCCCGAAAGAGGGCGTTACCGGTTGGGCTGACACCACCATGCTACATAGTGAAGCGAAACATCCGGTTTGCGCCTACAAATGGATGAACTGGTCATTAACGCCAAAAGTGCAGGGCGATGTGGCGGCCTGGTTTGGCTCGTTACCGGTAGTGCCGGAAGGGTGTAAAGCCAGTCCGTTATTAGGCGAAAAAGGTTGTGAAACCAACGGTTTTAACTATTTCGATAAAATCGCCTTCTGGAAAACGCCTATAGCAGAAGGGGGCAAGTTTGTTCCCTACAGTCGCTGGACGCAGGATTACATTGCCATTATGGGCGGTCGCTAACTTCGCTGGGGTGCTTTATGACGTACGCAGTGGAGTTTGACAACGTCTCGCGGTTGTACGGTGACGTGCGCGCAGTAGATGGCGTCAGTATTGCGATAAAAGATGGTGAGTTCTTCTCTATGCTGGGGCCGTCCGGCTCCGGCAAAACTACCTGCCTGCGCCTGATTGCTGGCTTCGAACAGCTTTCTGGCGGGGCTATCTCTATCTTTGGTAAACCCGCCAGCAATCTGCCACCGTGGGAGCGGGACGTGAATACTGTCTTCCAGGACTACGCGCTATTTCCGCATATGTCGATTCTTGACAATGTCGCCTATGGGCTGATGGTCAAAGGCGTGAATAAAAAGCAGCGGCACGCAATGGCGCAAGAGGCGCTGGAGAAAGTGGCGTTGGGGTTTGTACAGCAACGTAAACCGTCACAACTTTCTGGTGGTCAGCGCCAGCGGGTTGCTATCGCCAGAGCATTGGTGAATGAACCGCGCGTATTGCTGTTGGATGAACCGCTCGGCGCACTGGATCTCAAATTGCGTGAGCAGATGCAGCTGGAACTGAAAAAACTGCAACAATCTCTCGGTATCACTTTTATCTTCGTTACCCACGATCAGGGCGAAGCGTTATCGATGTCCGATCGTGTGGCGGTTTTCAATAATGGACGCATTGAGCAGGTCGATTCCCCGCGCGATCTCTATATGCGCCCGCGCACGCCGTTTGTTGCCGGGTTCGTTGGTACATCGAATGTTTTTGATGGACTGATGGCAGAGAAACTTTGTGGCATGACGGGAAGCTTCGCCCTGCGACCGGAACATATCCGCCTCAACACCCCTGGTGAACTGCAGGCCAATGGCACGATCCAGGCGGTGCAATATCAGGGCGCGGCAACTCGTTTTGAACTGAGACTGAACGGCGGTGAAAAACTGCTTGTGAGTCAGGCCAATATGACAGGCGAAGAACTGCCTGCCACGCTCACGCCCGGACAACAAGTGATGGTTTCCTGGTCGCGTGATGTGATGGTGCCGCTGGTTGAGGAGAGGTGAATGGCGATGAACGTATTGCAATCACCTTCACGTCCAGGAGTTGGAAAGATATCCGGCTTTTTCTGGCGAAAACCAGGACTGGGGCTGTTTTTGTTGCTGCTTGGCCCGCTAATGTGGTTTGGCATTGTCTATTTCGGCTCGCTGCTAACGCTGTTATGGCAGGGCTTTTATACTTTTGACGATTTCACCATGTCGGTAACGCCGGAACTGACGCTGGCGAATATCCGTGCGCTGTTTAATCCGGCGAATTACGACATCATTCTCCGCACGCTGATTATGGCTGTGGCAGTCACTATCGCCAGCGCCATTCTGGCTTTTCCAATGGCGTGGTATATGGCGCGCTATACCAGCGGGAAAATGAAAGCGTTTTTTTATATCGCGGTAATGTTGCCGATGTGGGCGAGCTACATTGTTAAAGCCTATGCCTGGACGTTATTGCTGGCGAAAGATGGTGTGGCGCAGTGGTTTTTACAACATCTGGGGCTGGAACCACTGCTGACAGCGTTCCTTACATTACCAGCGGTGGGCGGTAACACGCTGTCAACTTCCGGGCTGGGGCGCTTTCTGGTGTTTCTCTATATCTGGCTGCCGTTCATGATCCTGCCCGTGCAGGCGGCGCTTGAGCGTTTGCCGCCGTCATTGTTGCAGGCGTCGGCTGATCTTGGCGCACGTCCACGGCAAACCTTTCGCTATGTGGTACTGCCGCTGGCAATCCCGGGTATTGCCGCTGGCTCTATCTTTACCTTTTCACTCACACTGGGCGATTTTATCGTCCCGCAGCTGGTTGGCCCTCCAGGATATTTTATCGGCAATATGGTTTATTCCCAGCAGGGAGCGATTGGCAATATGCCGATGGCGGCGGCATTCACCCTGGTGCCGATTGTTCTCATCGCACTGTACCTGGCGTTCGTGAAACGTCTGGGAGCGTTCGATGCACTCTGAACGCGCACCGTTTTTCCTCAAACTGGCGGCCTGGGGCGGCGTGGTTTTCCTACATTTTCCCATTCTGATTATCGCCGCCTATGCGTTTAACACTGAAGATGCGGCGTTTAGTTTTCCACCGCAAGGCCTGACGCTGCGCTGGTTTAGCGTGGCAGCACAGCGCAGTGATATTCTTGAGGCTGTGACACTGTCACTTAAAGTGGCGGTGCTGGCGACATTAATTGCGCTGGTGTTAGGGACGCTGGCCGCTGCCGCGCTGTGGCGACGAGACTTTTTCGGCAAAAACGCCATTTCGCTGTTACTGCTGCTGCCCATTGCGCTGCCGGGTATTGTCACTGGTCTGGCGCTATTAACCGCCTTTAAAACCATCGATCTGGAGCCGGGATTTTTCACCATCGTGGTCGGTCATGCGACTTTTTGCGTAGTGGTGGTGTTTAACAATGTCATCGCCCGTTTTCGCCGCACCTCGTGCAGTCTGGTTGAGGCGTCAATGGATCTTGGGGCCAATGGCTGGCAAACCTTCCGCTACGTAGTGTTGCCGAATCTCAGTTCGGCGCTACTGGCAGGAGGAATGCTGGCGTTTGCCTTGTCGTTCGATGAAATCATCGTGACGACCTTTACGGCAGGTCATGAACGAACGTTACCGTTGTGGTTGCTCAATCAGCTTGGGCGACCGCGTGATGTACCGGTAACCAACGTGGTGGCACTGCTGGTTATGTTGGTAACAACCTTGCCGATCCTGGGAGCCTGGTGGCTAACCCGCGAAGGCGACAATGGTCAATAACCACTGATACAGGAATATGCTATGCAACATAAGTTACTGATTAACGGAGAACTGGTTAGCGGCGAAGGGGAGAAACAGCCTGTCTATAATCCGGCAACGGGGGAAGTTTTACTGGAGATTGCCGAGGCATCTGCAGAGCAGGTCGATGCCGCTGTTCGTGCAGCAGATGCAGCATTTGCCGAATGGGGGCAAACCACGCCGAAAGCGCGTGCGGAATGCCTGCTGAAACTGGCGGATGTAATCGAAGAAAATGGTCAAGTTTTTGCCGAACTGGAGTCCCGTAACTGTGGCAAACCGCTGCATAGTGCGTTCAATGATGAAATTCCGGCGATTGTCGATGTCTTTCGCTTTTTCGCCGGAGCAGCTCGCTGCCTGAATGGTCTGGCGGCAGGTGAATATCTTGAAGGTCATACTTCGATGATCCGTCGCGATCCGTTGGGGGTCGTGGCTTCGATCGCACCGTGGAATTATCCGCTGATGATGGCTGCGTGGAAACTGGCTCCGGCGCTGGCGGCAGGGAATTGCGTAGTGCTCAAACCATCAGAAATTACCCCGCTGACAGCGTTGAAGTTGGCAGAGCTGGCGAAAGATATCTTCCCAGCTGGCGTGATTAACGTGCTGTTTGGCAGAGGCAAAACGGTGGGCGATCCGCTGACCGGACATCCCAAAGTACGGATGGTGTCACTGACGGGCTCTATCGCCACTGGGGAACACATCATCAGCCATACCGCGCCGTCCATAAAGCTTACTCATATGGAACTTGGAGGCAAAGCGCCAGTGATAGTTTTTGATGATGCGGATATTGAAGCGGTGGTCGAAGGTGTACGTACTTTTGGCTATTACAATGCCGGACAGGATTGTACTGCGGCTTGTCGGATCTACGCGCAAAAAGGTATTTACGATACGCTGGTGGAAAAACTCGGTGCTGCAGTGGCAACGTTAAAATCTGGTGCGCCGGATGACGAGTCTACGGAGCTTGGACCTTTAAGCTCACTGGCGCATCTCGATCGCGTCAGCAAAGCAGTAGAAGAGGCGAAAGCGACAGGGCACATCAAAGTGATCACTGGCGGTGAAAAGCGCAAGGGTAATGGCTATTACTATGCGCCGACGCTACTGGCTGGCGCATTACAGGACGATGCCATCGTGCAAAAAGAGGTATTTGGTCCGGTAGTGAGTGTTACGCTCTTTGACAATGAAGAACAGGTGGTAAACTGGGCAAATGACAGCCAGTACGGACTTGCATCCTCGGTATGGACGAAAGATGTGGGCAGGGCGCATCGCGTCAGCGCACGGCTACAATATGGTTGTACCTGGGTCAATACCCATTTCATGCTGGTAAGTGAAATGCCGCACGGTGGGCAGAAACTTTCTGGTTACGGCAAGGATATGTCACTTTATGGGCTGGAGGATTACACCGTCGTCCGCCACGTCATGGTTAAACATTAAGTTAAATGTTAGTGGCTGTTATAGGGCGGCCACTATCGTTTTAGGTTCTGAGTGTAATGGTGATTAAGTATCAGAATGATTACATTAATAACTAGCGGAAAAATTAGGCAGTTATTATGATCTAAATGTATGTTGGTGATTTTTCATCCTGTCATAGTTGATTCGCATAAGGCTTTAGAGTATCGTTATTAACCTAATAATTTATAAGTAGAAGTATTAACAATGAAAGTTCAATTGTATAAATTCACGGAAGATAAAAATAAAACCCTTACCTTCAGGTGGACGAAAAAACACTTTGAGTTTTGTATGGATAATAAAATCTTTTTAAATCATAAGGGGAAGAAGTCGTATAAAGAAAGAAATTTATTTCTTTTCTCAAAAGGTGACAAGATAACAATTGAAGATAATGTTATTGCTGAAGAATATTCAACAATGCCTGTAAAAAATTTCTCCAGTGTCGGCGCTTTTTCATTCCCGACCTGTCATTTTACAGGGAATATACATATAGGTCGATTTTGTAGTATTGCATCAAATGTAAAAATAATGGGAGGAAATCATCCTTTGAATCGTTTTACTACTCACATGATGACTTATAACGGTGAATTTGATAAGTTTGCTAAGAGTGAGTTTGAACGTAGCTGGACATTGAAACCATTCATTACCAAACCTGAAAATCCGATTATAGGAAATGATGTCTGGATAGGAAATGATGTTGTACTGAAAGGTGGCATCGCAATAGGTGATGGTGCTGTTATTGCTGCCAATTCCGTTGTTACCAAAGATGTGCCCCCATATGCCATAGTTGCAGGAGTTCCTGCAAAAATAATCAGATTTAGATTTGATTCAAATGTTATTGATGAATTGTTGAGAATAAAGTGGTGGAATTATAATTACTCAGATCTTCCGGATAATAACAAATGTGATGATATAAATTATTTTGTTGAAGAGATGAATCGATTGATATCAAATGGAAATATTCAAGAGATGGACTATAAAAAATTCAATCTTTCTGAGATATTTAGAGACCTATAATTATCTGTTCTGCATGATAAATGGGCAAGATAACCAGTTCGGGGTTTGCAATTTCAATGGGACAGCGTCATCAAGGAGGTTGCAATCATCCTGCCATGCATATACTTTACGCCATCTTTTTATATTTACTTTATTCCCTGAAAGTATAAAGCATTTATAGACTCCCGCGCGTCTAAAGTATTGATGATAGAAAAATGTGAAAACAAGGTTCCCTTTGAATCAGTAAGCTGTCTGTATAGACGACAGGAGGGGGATGTTTTCTACTTATTTCAATGTAGGGTGATGCTGCCAACTTACTGATTTAGTGTATGATGGTGTTTTTGAGGTGCTCCAGTGGCTTCTGTTTCTATCAGCTGTCCCTCCTGTTCAGCTA
>NZ_KE137316.1:322933-461835 GCF_000408845.1 Escherichia sp. KTE172
ATATGGATGACGGATGGCTGGCCGCTGTATGAATCCCGCCTGAAGGGAAAGCTGCACGTAATCAGCAAGCGATATACGCAGCGAATTGAGCGGCATAACCTGAATCTGAGGCAGCACCTGGCACGGCTGGGACGGAAGTCGCTGTCGTTTTCAAAATCGGTGGAGCTGCATGACAAAGTCATCGGGCATTATCTGAACATAAAACACTATCAATAAGTTGGAGTCATTACCTCAATGTAGATGTCAGGAAAAAGAAGTAAATATTAAGGATAATGTTGTAAACCTGGAGAGTATGAGATGATCTTGCGTACTGTCAGAGCACTGATTTCTCTGACAGTACGTGCTGCGTGCAAAATCACTACATCAAATAAACCAGCCAAATCTCATAGAGATAAGAGTAAACAAACCAACAGCAGCAAAGACATTTATCAGTACTACAGTTCTACTGGAAACATTCATTTTTGCCACCTTTTATCATTGCCCCTATGTGTATAGTACGGGTTAAGAAAATCCGCAATAATACTCATTCTGAAGATGGATAAGGGCAAGTTGCTGTTTGATGATTTTTTCTCAAACTGGTGAAAAAACTTGATGCACGTCAAAAAATGACGCATATTTGCGCGCGTTTTATTCATCTGGCTGGACGCCCGTACATGTCTCTCTATCAACACATGCTTGTTTTTTATGCGGTTATGGCAGCAATCGCATTTCTTATCACCTGGTTTCTTTCTCACGATAAGAAACGCATCCGTTTCTTAAGCGCCTTTCTGGTGGGGGCAACATGGCCGATGAGTTTCCCGGTGGCGCTGTTGTTTTCACTGTTTTAAATCTTACTCACTGGCTTGACGGCACCACACAGACTTATATCATTTGGATGAATCGATAAATTTCACAAGTGGCTAAGGAGAAAGTATGTCGCATCTGGATGAAGTCATCGCGCGCGTGGATGCCGCGATTGAAGAGAGCGTCATTGCCCATATGAACGAATTATTAATCGCCCTGAGCGATGACGCGGAGTTAAGTCGGGAAGATCGCTATACCCAGCAGCAGCGTTTGCGCACCGCTATTGCTCATCATGGTCGCAAGCATAAAGAAGATATGGAAGCGCGCCACGAACAGTTAACCAAAGGCGGTACCATCCTCTGATTAAAATGAGCGTCTGGCCACCAGCCAGGCGCCAACCACAAGTAAAATTGCGCCACAAATTGGGCCGATCAACGCCCGAAGTGGTACGCCATGGCTGCGGAAGATATCCAGCACCAGACCGCCAATCAGCTGGCTGGCGACCAGTACTGCAATAGTTGTTGCCGCTCCCACATTCTGATATCCGCTGATACTGGCGAAGACAAAAAACGATCCAAGCAAGCCAGGTATAAGTGTCCACCAGCGCACGCTGGACACCAGTTCACCAAACCCCTCCATACCTTGTTTAAACCACAAAATAGAAACGAACAGCACAATTCCTACCAAAGAGTTCAGCAACATGGCGATGAGAATGGTAGAGGAGCTCTGGGTGATGCGCACCATCAGCGTGTTTTGCACCACCAGACCAATTCCGGCGGCAATCAAAAAAGCAAGGGTAAGCGACTGATTCATCCAATCGCGTCCGGTTCAGTGCGCTCGTCGAGTTGCAACTGCATAAATGTCAGATCCAGCCAGCGCCCAAATTTAGTGCCTACCTGCGGCATTTGCGCGGTGACGACAAATCCCAGCGACTGGTGGAGATGCAGCGAAGCCTGATTTTGCGATTCGATCCCCGCGACCATGACATGCTTCCCGCAATCCCGCGCTTCATCAATCAATCGGCTTAACAATTTACGCCCCAGACCTTTGCCCTGATGATCGGGATGGACATAAACCGAATGTTCCACGGTATGGCGAAAACCATCGAAACTACGCCAGTCGCCAAACGAGGCATATCCTGTAACGACGCCATCTTCTTCACTCACCAGCACCGGATAACCTGCTATGGTCCGCGCTTCAAACCAGGCAATGCGGTTATCTGCATCCACCGTTTGGTCATTCCAGATAGCCGCCGTATACAACACGGCGTGGTTATAAATTTCCGCAATGGCAGCACAGTCGGCTTTGCGGGCAAAACGGATGGACATGTCTGGCCTCGATTAAATAATGATGATGACGTTATCAATACTATCGAAAACAGCCCGAAGCAACGGATTCCTCGATGAAATTATTGCGTGTTGCAGAGGGGATGTGACGGCTGCAAACAAAACCAATCCCGTGAGCCTGCTACTATTGATCGATTCATGCCAAAAGCACAGGAGAGCATTATGGGGCAACAAAAACAGCGTAATCGACGTTGGGTTCTGGCCTCGCGTCCGCATGGCGCGCCGGTTCCGGAGAATTTCCGTCTTGAAGAAGATGATATCGCCACACCGGGTGAGGGACAGGTGTTACTGCGCACAGTTTATTTGTCACTGGACCCGTATATGCGTGGACGTATGAGCGATGAGCCATCTTATTCACCGCCGGTTGATATTGGCGGCGTGATGGTCGGCGGCACGGTGAGCCGTGTCGTGGAGTCGAATCATCCTGATTATCAGCCTGGCGACTGGGTGCTGGGCTACAGTGGATGGCAGGACTATGACATATCCAGTGGTGATGATCTGGTGAAACTTGGCGATCATCCGCAAAATCCATCGTGGTCGCTGGGTGTGCTGGGGATGCCAGGCTTTACCGCTTATATGGGGCTGCTGGATATCGGTCAGCCCAAAGAGGGCGAAACGCTGGTGGTAGCTGCGGCGACAGGACCAGTGGGGGCGACGGTGGGTCAAATCGGCAAACTTAAAGGTTGCAGGGTGGTGGGGATAGCCGGTGGCGCGGAAAAATGCCGCCATGCTACCGAGGTGTTAGGCTTTGATGTTTGTCTTGACCATCACGCGGATGATTTTGCCGAACAACTGGCGAAAGCGTGCCCAAAAGGCGTTGATATCTATTATGAAAACGTGGGCGGTAAAGTATTTGATGCGGTGCTACCGTTACTTAATACATCTGCGCGCATTCCCGTCTGCGGCTTAGTGAGCAGCTATAACGCTACAGAGCTACCACCCGGCCCGGATCGTTTACCTCTGCTGATGGCTACGGTGCTGAAAAAACGTATTCGCTTGCAAGGATTTATTATCGCTCAGGATTATGGTCACCGCATCCATGAGTTTCAGAAGGAGATGGGGCAATGGGTGAAAGAGGATAAAATCCACTACCGCGAAGAAATTACTGACGGTTTAGAGAATGCGCCACAGACATTTATCGGCCTGCTGAAGGGTAAAAACTTCGGCAAAGTGGTGATCCGCGTGGCGGGTGATGATTAAAGATACGACGGCGGCGTAAGCCGCCATAAAAATCCAGGCAAAAAGCTTATTTTCAGCTTTAATTAACTAACCACGTCATTGTTCTGCTGCTAATAACAACAAAGGTGAGTGGTTTATGATTATTCACTTTAATACCCCAGGTGAACTCCTTCTGCCATGCAGGCAGGGTTGGACAGAAAACACGCGAAGGAATTAAAATGCCTGGAACGGAAAAAATGAAACATGTCAGTTTGACTCTGCAGGTTGAGAATGACCTGAAACATCAGCTTAGTATTGGCGCACTAAAACCTGGCGCACGCCTGATTACTAAAAATCTGGCGGAGCAATTAGGTATGAGTATTACACCTGTGCGTGAAGCATTATTACGTCTGGTTTCGGTGAATGCGCTTTCTGTCGCACCAGCGCAAGCATTTACAGTTCCGGAAGTGGGGAAACGTCAATTAGACGAAATCAATCGGATCCGCTACGAGCTGGAATTAATGGCAGTTACTCTGGCTGTTGAAAACCTCACCCCGCAAGACCTGGCGGAACTCGAGGAATTGCTCGAGAAATTACAGCAGGCGCAAGAAAAGGGCGACATGGAACAAATCATTAATGCGAACAGGCTATTTCGCTTAGCGATTTATCATCGTTCAAATATGCCCATCCTGTGTGAGATGATTGAGCAACTGTGGGTCAGGATGGGACCTGGTTTACATTATCTCTATGAAGCGATTAATCCAGCGGAATTACGGGAGCGTATAGAAAACTATCGTCTATTACTCGCCGCGTTAAAAGCAAAAGACAAAGAGGGATGCAGACATTGTCTTGCTGAAATTATGCAACAAAATATTGCTATTTTATACCAGCAATACAATCGTTAAAGTAAATGCCCGGCAAATACCGGGCATCAAGGTAATTACTCAAATCGCCATGCAATATTCATGCCGACACCATAATTTCGCCCGGGCGCAGGTTCGTAATATCGCCCGTTTGACTCATTGACAATGACAGAACCAACGTATTCTTTATCGAATAAATTATCGACACGACCAAATAAATCCACAGTTAAATTGTGGTAATTGTATTTATACCCGGTGAATAAGCCGACGAGAGTATAAGACGGCGCTTTGGCCGTATTTTCATCATCTGCCATAATATCGCCCATATAACGCGCTTCCGTACCTGCATACCAGCCATCCTCCGGTACATAACCTATCGACGCAAAGCCCATATTACGGGCGATCCCTGGCATCCGATTACCGTTACAATCCTGTTCATTGCAAACATTGCTGCGATAGGTCGCATCGAGCCAGGTCCAGGACGCTTTTACACGAAAATCTCCCGCGAAACGTTGATCCCATGCCAGCTCAGCGGCTTGACGACGGGTCTTTCCGGCATTTTTGTAAGTCGTACGCCCACCGCTACTGCTATCGACAACAATTTCATCATCGGTGTCGGTCTGGAACAATGCGAGACTAAGCAGCCCATCACCAATACGCGTTTTACTGCCGATCTCAATTGTATCGTTGGTGGATGGTTTTAAACCAAAGTTCATACCGCTTTGACCGTCAGCACGATAAGACAGCTCATTAATCGTCGGCGTTTCAAAACCTCGCCCGGCTGCCAGATAGATATTCCAGGCATCGGTCATTGCATATTTTAACGAACCGGCAGGTAGCCATTTGTGATAACTGGCATCACCGCTGTCATCGCCGTTACCCGGAGTAACGTAATGGTCGTTGGAATCAAACCATACGGAGCTGTAGCGCACGCCAGCATCCAGCGACAGTTTTTCGCTCAGCTGCCACTGTGTCTGCAAATAGGGATCGACGTTCCACATCAGATTGCGTTCGTCACGGCGCAACTCACCTTTTTGCCCGTATTCCGGCACGCCGCTATTCAGGCGGAAGTTATTGTAGCCTTTGCGATTTTCACTCATGTTTTCGTAGTTCAGGCCGGTAGTGAACGTGAGCGGAACGCCCAGCTCGCCACGGTGTGTCCAGCGGCTGTCTATCCCCTGATAATGGCGTTGCAGAGTAATCACGCCGCCCGCATGCGACGGGTTAAGTTGTGGTGCCATCGGGATTGACTGGTACTGGGTCGTTTCTCGCTCCCCGGCATACATCATCACACTCATATCATCTTGTGCGCTCAGGCTACGTTCATAGCGCAACCCAGCCTGAGTTTGCTTGATGGTTTTTCGCGTGTCGTACTGTTCAGCGCGTGGCGCTTGTTGCGGATTCGCCTTCCATTCTGCTTCGGTTAGCCCACCTGGGTCATCTGCTTTGATATCCACACTATTGAAAATCAGGCTTAATTTGCTGGCGTCATCAATGCGTACGCCCAGTTTGGCATTGGCTAAATTTTTCTGTGCGCCACTATGATCACGATAGCCGTGGGTCGTAAAGCGCGTGGTTGAGACGGTGTAATCGACATCGCCAGGCTGAGTGCCGTCGCCCATTGCGCCTGTTGCTTTCAGCCCATAGCGCCAGCTGCCAAAACTGCCGTAGTAACTACTGGCTTCAATGGTTGGTGGCTGTTGTCCGGTCTGGGTGATGACATTCATTACACCGCCAGACGCGTTGCCATACAGAGCAGAGAAGGGGCCGCGCAGCACTTCCACATTTTGTACACTGCTTAAATCGATGTTGGATGTTTGCCCTTGTCCGTCGGGCATGGTGGCGGGAATACCGTCCACATACAGGCGAATACCGCGAATTCCGTAAGTGGAGCGGGAGCCAAATCCGCGAATCGACAGCTGTAAATCTTGCGCATAGTTCTGCCGGTTTTGTACCTGCAAACCAGGCACGCTGGTCAGTGATTCGGACAAGTTAATGCGCGGTGTTGCCAGGCGCATCTCCTCGCCATCCACCACGCTCACGGCTGCTGGGGTATCCAGTTCTGAAACCACCTGCGGTGCGGCACTGACAATCATGGTCTGTTCATCAGCGGCAAAAACAACGGGGGAAAGGACAAGCAGTGCGGGCAAAACGGTCTGTCGGACGGAAAAAATCTTCATGAAAAAAGCCAGGTTAAGAATGGGAAAACGCCGCCATGGTAATAAAATTGTAAATATATGGAAAACGAAACGGCACGATACGTTAAGTAATTGAGAAAATTGTAGTCGTAACGGCAAGAAATGCTCCACATTTGAGAAAATAATGATTACCATTCCCATTTATAACAAGAGCGTAACGATGATTACGCTTAGCGAAGCATTGTGAAGCAGCAAAAATATCGGTTCATCAAAGGGAGTCGTCATGCATTTACGTCATCTGTTTTCATCGCGCCTGCGTGGTTCATTACTGTTAGGTTCATTGCTTGTTGCTTCATCATTCAGTACGCAGGCTGCAGAAGAAATGCTGCGTAAAGCGGTAGGTAAAGGTGCCTACGAAATGGCTTATAGCCAGCAGGAGAACGCGCTGTGGCTCGCCACTTCGCAAAGCCGCAAACTGGATAAAGGCGGCGTGGTTTATCGTCTTGATCCGGTTACTCTGGAAGTGACGCAGGCGATCCATAACGATCTCAAGCCGTTTGGTGCCACCATCAATAACACGACTCAGACGTTGTGGTTTGGTAACACTGTAAACAGCGCGGTCACGGCGATAGATGCCAAAACGGGCGAAGTGAAAGGCCGTCTGGTGCTGGATGATCGTAAGCGCACGGAAGAGGTGCGCCCGCTGCAACCGCGTGAGCTGGTAGCTGATGATGCCACGAACACCGTTTACATCAGTGGTATTGGTAAAGAGAGCGTGATTTGGGTCGTTGATGGCGAGAATATCAAACTGAAAACCGCCATCCAGAACACCGGTAAAATGAGTACCGGTCTGGCGCTGGATAGCAAAGGCAAACGTCTTTACACCACTAACGCTGACGGCGAATTGATTACCATCGACACCGCCGACAATAAAATCCTCAGCCGTAAAAAGCTGCTGGATGACGGCAAAGAGCACTTCTTTATCAACATTAGCCTTGATACCGCCAGGCAGCGTGCATTTATCACCGATTCTAAAGCCGCAGAAGTGTTAGTGGTCGATACCCGTAATGGCAATATTCTGGCGAAGGTTGCGGCACCGGAATCACTGGCTGTGCTGTTTAACCCGGCGCGTAATGAAGCCTACGTAACGCATCGTCAGGCAGGTAAAGTCAGTGTGATTGACGCGAAAAGCTATAAAGTGGTGAAAACGTTCGATACGCCGACTCATCCGAACAGCCTGGCGCTGTCTGCCGATGGCAAAACGCTGTATGTCAGTGTGAAACAAAAATCCACTAAACAGCAGGAAGCTACCCAGCCGGACGATGTGATTCGTATTGCGCTGTAATAGATATGGCGAGGGTGAAAACGGAGAGACTTGCCTGACTTTTATCACGCCGTATCCGGTACCTTCGTCAGTAATTTGAATTTGCCCGGCACGTAGCCGGGCAATTTTGCAATTAACTCGCCGTTTCAGGCTTAAACACAATTTCCTGTTGTTCTTCATCTTCCTCGACGACTGGCGCAGTGCTGTGAATTTCAGCAACGCGTTTGCGCACACCAAACCAGCCTATAACCAGCAGAATACCGATAATCGGCAGCGCCGCGATGGTATAAGTCCCGTTCGGGTAATCGAACGCCATCAGCACCAGGACGCTCAGCAAAAACAGTAATGTCAGCCAGGAAGTGAAGGGCGCGCCAGGCAGTTTAAAACTCACATCCGCGGCTTTGCCTTCTTTAATCGCTTTACGCAGGCGCATCTGGCACACGATGATAAACGCCCATGAGGCGATGATTCCCAGCGACGCGAAGTTCAACACAATCTCAAATACGCGCGACGGCACCAGATAGTTGAGGAATACGCCGACGACATACACAACCAGTGTCGCCAGAATCCCGGCATACGGCACATGCTGACGACTCATTTTCGCCATAAAACTCGGTGCGGAACCGCCCATCGCCATTGAGCGCAGAATACGTCCGGTGCAGTACAGACCTGAGTTCAGGCTGGAGAGGGCAGCGGTCAGCACCACAATGTTCATAATGCTGCCGATATATGGCACACCCAGTTTAGAGAAAAACGTCACGAACGGACTTTGCCCCGCCTGATATGCGCTCCACGGCAATAACATAACCAGCAACACCACGGAGCCGACGTAAAACAGGCCAATACGCCAAATCACACTGTTAATCGCTTTAGGCACCATGGTCTGCGGATCTTTACATTCTCCGGCAGCTGTACCCACCATTTCAATGGAGGCAAAAGCAAACACTACGCCCTGAATCAACACCAGCGCAGGCAGCAAACCGTGGGGGAAGAAGCCGCCATTATCGGTAATTAAATGAAAACCAGTGGTGTTGCCATCCAGCGGCTGACCACTACCGAGGAACACTGTACCCACGACCAAAAAGGTCACAATGGCGAGCACTTTAATAAGCGCAAACCAGAACTCCATCTCGGCAAACCATTTCACACCGATCATATTCATGGTGCCAACGATGGTCAGCGCAGCGAGCGCAAAGACCCACTGCGGCACGCCGCCAAACGCACCCCAGTAATGCATATACAGAGCGACGGCGGTAATATCGACAATCCCCGTCATCGCCCAGTTGATGAAGTACATCCAGCCTGCAACGTAAGCGGCTTTCTCTCCTAAAAACTCACGGGCATAAGAGACAAAACTGCCACTGGAAGGGCGGTGTAGCACCAGCTCACCCAATGCACGCAGAATAAAAAATGAAAACAGGCCGCAGATTAAATAGACCAGTGCCAGTGCTGGCCCCGCCATTTGCAGTCGGGCTCCCGCGCCTAAAAACAAACCCGTACCAATCGCGCCGCCAATGGCGATCATCTGTACCTGGCGATTGCCCATCGCTTTGTGATACCCCTCTTCGTGGGCATTAAGCCAGCGGCGTTTCGCGGCGTGCTGATCTGAAGTGTCGGTGTCGTGTTTACTCATTGCTCTCCCTGATTGCTTTAATGAAAAAGTCATATAAGTTGCCATGAACAATGTTTATTCATCCTGGCGATGATAGTTATCACCATTATTCTTTATGGGTATAAAACTATCGGCGCAGCATCCTACCCGTTATCGATAAACGATGCAAAACATCCCCTTACAATCCTGAAGGGGAATAATACAACTGACGAAAAAATGACAAATCCTTTTGCTGGTTAACCTGTGTACTGTCCTACACTTAATCTTTAAAAGATTGTGAGGGGCATATGATTAAGGTGTATGGCGTACCCGGATGGGGCTCTACAATCAGTGAGCTGATGCTAACACTGGCTGATATTCCTTATCAGTTCGTTGATGTCAGTGGTTTTGACCACGAGGGAACCTCACGCGAGTTATTGAAAACCCTGAACCCGTTGTGTCAGATTCCGACACTGGCGCTGGAAAATGACGAGATTATGACGGAGACAGCGGCGATTGCATTGATGGTTCTCGATCGTCGCCCGGACCTTGCGCCACCGGTTGGGCGCGCCGAACGTCAGCAGTTTCAACGGCTATTGGTCTGGCTGGTTGCTAATGTCTATCCAACATTCACTTTCGCCGATTACCCTGAGCGTTGGGCTCCTGACGCACCCGAACAGTTAAAGAATAATGTTATTGAATATCGTAAATCGCTTTATATCTGGCTGAATTCACAATTGACCGCTGAACCTTATGCCTTTGGCGAGCAACTAACGCTGGTGGACTGTTATCTCTGCACCATGCGCACATGGGGGCCGGGGCATGAATGGTTTCACGATAATGCGCAGAATATCAGCGCGATCGCTGAAGCTGTATGTCAGTTACCGAAATTACAAGAAGTATTAAAAAGGAATGTCATTATTTAACAATAATGCCGGAGGTTAATGTTAATGAATCACTGGCGTAATTAACTGGATATCCATTTGTTTGCTATGAATAGTAATTAAAGTTGGTACAACTATTTATATGATTGATGTAATTTCGTTTTTTATATGAAATATCAATTTAATATAATCCGAAAATAAAACATCTTTTCGCATGTAGAGAAACATGTCGATATGATAGTGCAGTGCAGATCATGTCATCAGGGTAGGGCGGTAGCGTATTTAATCAGGGAAAGATTACGCAACGCTGCTTTTTTGTATTGAACGATTCGCATTTTATGTTTAAAAATTGCGATATTCCTTATTTCCTGAAGCTGTTTTTATTGCTTATACATGATCAAATACTCCTTACATAATTAAGGAGAACAAAATGGAACTTAATACACGCCAACAATTTGTATTACTTAAATAGACCAGTGAAGGTACGCATCAGAACATCCGGTGAAGTGATTAATATTTCGTTGAATATTTCTCCCGATTTTTGAAACCTGCTGCTGTAGAAATTCTGAACAGGAGGAATTATGCCTTTAGCAGCCAAACTCACCGACAAAGGCACCCAGCACGACGGTTATTACGAGACCGTCATCACCGCCGGGTCATCCACCGTCTTTATCGATGGTCTTCCCGCAGCCCGTCAGGGAGATCCGCTGACGCCGCATGCTAAACCGAAGCATCCCCCTCATCCCCGTAAAATCGCCAGAGGTTCTTCAACCGTCTTTATTGACGGCCTGCCCGCCGCCAGAAGCGGTGATGCTGTTGACTGCGGCGGCGTGGTTATTGGTGGCGGTACGGTAAATATAGGCTGATATGTCTGAGAGGTATTTATGTCCTTAAAAGGTCTTCGCTTTACGCTGGAGGTTGACGGCCAGGAGCCGGACACCTTTGCAGTGGTGAATTTCAGGTTAATCCAGAACCAGTCATATCCGTTTGTGATGAGTGTGGATGTTGCCAGCGACTCTTTTATGCAGACGGCGGAGATGCTGCTGGAGAAGAAGGCGACACTGACCATCTGGCAGGGCGCAGTGGCGCAGCGTTATGTCACCGGCGTGGTGGCGGGTTTTGGCATGCAGGAGAATAACGGCTGGCAGATGCGTTATCACCTGCGTATTGAGCCGCCGTTATGGCGGTGCGGGCTGCGGCAGAACTTTCGTATCTTCCAGCAGCAGGATATCCGGACGATATCGGCCACGTTACTGAACGAGAACGGCGTCACGGAGTGGACGCCGCTGTTTTATGAGGACCATCCGGCGCGGGAGTTCTGTGTCCAGTACGGGGAGTCGGACCTGGCGTTTCTGTCCCGGCTATGGGCGGAGGAGGGTCTTTTCTTCTTTGAGCGGTTTGCGGCGGACAGTCCGGAGCAGAAGCTGACGCTGTGCGACGATGTGGCGGGGCTGTCACAGGCGGGGGAGTTTCCGTTTAACCCGGACACATCGGCAGGAGCGGAGACGGAGTGTGTCAGTATGTTCCGTTATGAGGCGCATGTCCGCCCGTCATCGGTGCAGAGCCAGGATTACACCTTTAAGGTGCCGGACTGGCCGGGGATGTATGAGCAGCAGGGTGAGAACCTGAACGGACAGCTGGAGCAGTATGAGATATTTGATTATCCGGGAAGGTACAAGGATGAACAGCACGGCAAGGATTTCACGCTGTACCAGATGGAGAGCCTGCGCAGTGATGCGGAAAAGGCCACAGGGCAGAGTAATTCGCCGAAGCTGTGGCCGGGAACGCGGTTTATGCTGACGGGGCATCCGCAGAAGATGCTGAACCGTGAATGGCAGGTGGTACAGAGCATACTGTCAGGAAACCAGCCGCAGGCGCTGCACGGCAGCCAGGGAAAGGGAACCACGCTGGGCAATCAGTTAGAGGTGATACCGGCGGACCGGACGTGGCGTCCACGGCTGCAAAACAAACCGAAGGTGGACGGGCCACAGAGCGCCATTGTCACCGGTCCTGCGGGAGAGGAAATCTTCTGCGACGAACACGGACGTGTGCGAGTGCAGTTTCACTGGGACAGGTATAACCCGGCAACGGAGGCGAGTTCATGCTGGGTGAGGGTGTCGCAGGCGTGGGCGGGGCCGGGGTTCGGTAACCTGGCGATACCACGGGTGGGTCAGGAGGTGATAGTGGACTTCCTGAACGGCGACCCGGACCAGCCGATAATCATGGGGCGGACGTACCATGAGGACAACCGTTCGCCGGGCGACCTGCCGGGAACGAAGACGCAGATGACCATCCGGTCAAAAACCTATAAAGGAAGCGGATTTAACGAGCTGCGGTTTGAAGACGCCACCAGTAATGAGCAGGTGTATATCCATGCCCAGAAGAACATGGATACGGAGGTGCTCAACGACCGGACAACGGATGTGAAACATGACCATACGGAAACCATCGGGAACGACCAGAAGATAACGGTGGTGAAGGGGCAGACGGTTCAGGTCGGGACCAGAAAAGAAGGGGGCCACGACCAGAGTATCACGGTGGCGAACGACCGGTGCATCACGGTACGTAATGACCAGACGCTGCAGGTGACGAATGACCGGACGGTGAGCGTGAGTAATGATGACGGCCTGTACGTCAGAAATGACCGTAAAGTGACGGTGGAAGGGAAGCAGGAGCATAAGACGACGGGGAACCATATCAGTCTGGTGGAGGGAAAGCACAGCCTGGTGGTGAAGGGGGACCTGGCGAGGAAGGTGAGTGGCGCGCTGGGGATAAAGGTGGACGGGGATATCGTGCTGGAGAGCAGCAGCCGGATAAGCCTGAAGGTGAGTGGCTCGTTTGTGGTCATCCATTCAGGGGGCGTGGACATCGTCGGGCCGAAAATCAATCTCAATAGCGGCGGTAGTCCGGGGACGCCGGTGCCGGCGCTGCAACCGGCGGTGCTGAAGACACTGGGGGATGAGAAGAGTGGTGATGGCAGTGATTCCGGAGAAGAAAATGAAGACTCTGGAGGGAACTGCGTGACCGGAAGTGGTGGTGATGATCGAGGTGACGATGAGGATGAACCTGAAAAATATACTCTCCAGTTCCATTTTACAGACGATGACGGGATACCGTATTCAGAAACCCGCTACATTGCCTTCTTTGAGGATGGCACGCAGACCCGCGGAGAAACGGATGAAGAGGGGTATACAGAGCGTTTTTTTGTATCTAGCAAACATGAAATTAAAGTGAAGTTGTTATTTGCGAATGATGATTTTCTCTCAATGGAAGGACACTATGGACGATAATAATCAAACTTCTGGACAACCAAAGCCAGAGCCAGAAGAATGTGTGAAAGAGCAAAAAATAACTGATCATTTTAAAATAATGATTGATAAGGCTCGTAAGGCACAAAAGTTGGTTTTGATAAAAAGAGCAGATGATCTTTTGAGATGGGGAGCACAGGAGGAATATGATTTCAGTAAGATCTTTGGTGTTAAAGGAAATAAGGAGGTTAATATAAGAAAATATGGACATAATACAGGTAGGCGCATGAATGCTAGATTTCTTATGATGGATGGTGTGAGAAGATTAATGATTATAGCTAATGATTTAACAATGAGCAGTTTTATAAATTATACAGGTTGTAATGAATTTGCAGCATTCGTCAGCCCAAGTAAGGATATGCCCTATATAATTAACATAGGCGCAAAATTTGAGTATAGAGATGGCAAAAAAAATCCAGTAACGGGAAAGGATTCTCATGTTGCTACTTTATGTCATGAAATGTCTCATATTCAGTGGTATTATGGGGATAATAAAAAAGGTGGTATGTGGTCACAGGATTATACAACTACTGATAAATATTCAACGTGCAAAGAGGATGAAGTTTCATATGACGAACATATCCGTATTGCAACTAAACTGATCTCTAAACAAAAAGATCAAATATTCGAGAATGCATATAACATAGAAAGATATTTTGAAATAAGATTAATTGAAAGTGAGATAGACTCGATTAATGATGAAATATTAAGCAATTCAGTTAAGAAAAAAATAGCGGAATTAGAAAAAGCACTTCTCCATTAACTAATAAGTCGAGAAATATATTAATGCTGCAAGCTATAAAAAAAATCATAATAATGACAATCGTAAATATTATATTTTTCTATTCCTTTCAATCGACTGCGGATGAAATGGTTTTAATAAAAAAATACGGGTTTGGGCTTGAGAGAGATATCAAAGGAAGGCCATTAATTTATCCTATCGAAAATTATGATGAGTGTAAGAAAAAATGCAATCATATGAATTATATAGCGGATGTCAATGCTCAATTAGCTATGAGTAAAAAAAACAACAGGATTTTTGCTAACATAACCTTTACTAACAATAGCTCTACCACGTATTTTTTTTCTAAATATTACCTACCTATGAAAGTAAAAGATGGAAAAGGAGATGAATATGATGCGATATGCAAAAAACCATTCAGAATCAACTCTGGGAATATCACGTTGGACTACTTAGGTGGTTCATGTCCTTTTGAAATTAATACGAATCCTGAACGGTGGAATACTATTAAACCAGGTCGTAGTTTTTTGTTGAGTATAACCTTAAATGATATGTATGCCTTTATACCAGGAGATAATTATTATTTTATAAAATCATCTGGCTATAAATTTGTTAATGACAAGTGGTTTACACTCAAATCAATCAATAATATTTTTCTTTATTTTTTAAATTTAAAAATTAATTGTGCTGATGATTTTTTTTGATATTAATAATTTTACTACATGTGATAATTTGTTATTAGATGAAAAAAAATACTTTTTTATTAATCAGTTATGGGCAATTGAGGATGAAAAAAATTCTATTTACGTCACCCCTGATGAAATTTCTATAAGTATAGACGGCGATAACTTAAAGTTGCCATATTAGGAATCTGTGAAAGAACAAGGTGCGCCGCTTTTTTGTACTAAATAATTCGCATTTTAGTCACGGCAGAGAAGAAATCCATCTTCATATTGTTTGCGATGTCCCTGATGAACTTATTGATTTCACGTTTGAATGGAAAGGTCAGAAGAAATTATGCGTGGCAGTCTCCTTTTGGTCAATAATAGCAGAACAAAAGAAAGAGCCAGAAATGACGGTCAGATATTATATCAGTTCTGCTGATTTAACCGCAAAAAAGTTCGCCACAGCGATACGAAATCACTGGCACGTGGAGAATAAGCTGCACTGGCGTCTGGACGTGGTAATGAACGAAGACGACTGCAAAATAAGAAGAGGAAACGCCGCAGAATTATTTTCAGGGATACGGCACATCGCTATTAATATTTTAACGAATGATAAGGTATTCAAGGCAGGGTTAAGACGCAAGATGCGAAAAGCAGCTATGGACAGAGACTACCTCGCGTCAGTCCTTGCGGGGAGCGGGCTTTCGTAATCTTGCCCTGGCGATCGAATAGCGCAGATGACGGTGCTCTAAATTTGAATCTAATAAGCCGGTGTTATTTTTCATCCACTATTAAAATCTTGACACAACGAGGCAACAATGAAAAAAAGCAAAAAAATTAAAACAATGAACCATCAAAATAATAGCGGGATACAAAATCAACCAGACTATCACATCGAAATAGAAAGAAAAAATATGGTAAGATTGCTTGATGAACGTATTGATAAAGTTTACGGTTCATTGCTAGGACCAATGAAAAAGAAAAATATAGATAAAATACGTCATTTTACACTTGATGTAATGGTGTTTATTCTTGACACGAACCCTCGTGTTTGTAATAAATTATCCAGGGAAATAATATCTTTAGCGCAAAATACCTTCATTGAAAAAAACGTTAATTTTTCAACTTTTAATAATGAACAGCATAGAATAAGGGAGTATATGAATGAAGGTGGTGGAATACGATGGTTTACATGGGATAACCCCGAGATATCTTTTGTTCGTGCATCTTTTGGCCTTTTTGTCAAAATGGAAACAAAAGGTGATCATGAACATACACTAAGTGACACATTTCTTCAGATTGTTGAGTGTGTTAATTTAAATATAGGACTTATTGCAAAAGATGAACTGGTAAAAATCATCAATAAACACTTTATGTAAAAATATACTTCTGTATGAAGTTATAATAATACAGTGAAAATCATTAAATTATTAATTAATGATGCTCTTTGTTATTATTTACTTTTTACAATTGAATCAGGGGTTTTATTTTCTGTAGTAAAGTTGTATTTTTGCTAAAGGTGATAAAGTACAGGTGTTTATATTAAATTAGAACTCCCCTTAATTATCATAAATACAAAGAGGTGAAAACATGCGGGGGTGTTTTCGTTAAATAATACCATGGTGAATTAATAACATGCTATCAGTGATATACATATTTTCTCTAACAAAGTTTTAGTAAAATTACGCGTAGTAAGAAGATTCCGCCAAAGATTCCATATAATAATATTAAGGTTGTTATGAATAAAGGTAATAGATTACAACAGTTAGAAGATGCGTGTCGTGATATTATTAAAATTAACATGTGGTATGAACTCCCCGATTATGTATTTTTTTCAATATCTGACACCATCGATGGGACGAGTGATGAATTCGCAATAAATGTGTATAAAAATATCGATAAAAGTCTTCTTGAAATATTATTGCATCCATCTGTTTTACTGTCAGTTGTTGAGTCCTTACAAAGTAATACTATAGCTGAGTATATCGTGAAATTGTCTGAAATAGAGATGAATTATGACGACTTGCTAATATCGGATGTTAAATCATGTCTTTTTATCAACTATGGATTCAATAACAGTGAATCGGTTGCGCTATTTAATAAGATTTACCGCGAATTAAAAGATATTGTAAAATCATCAAGAGTACATATAGATCATGAGAAAGATATTTTTGATGGCCTTAATCAAATCTTGGCTTTTTCCGATAATAATAAACATGAGTATTTTTTATATATAAAGGCATATTGGCTCAGTTTATACTTTTGTGAAATTTCACAGAACGTGAGAGAAAGAGATAAGTTGTCATTTTATTATAATGAATTTTCTGTCCGATTTCCTAATGTTGTCCTATATCCGTCATGCTACAAATTGTAAGGCTTGGCACCTGAAATTCATTGTTAACTCGAGACGCTTGATTGTCCACTATATCAAAACAGTCATACCTCGGAATTTTCTCGCATTAGTCCATACGGTATTCAATATTCGCAACTGTGCCCTGAAATAAAAAACTGCAAAACTGCTTTTTCTTGACCTGTCCCAATCACGCAAGACTACTTTTAGTAGAGACCTCCAGCTATGTCGATTTTAGTGCCGCCCGCGCATTTTATACAAAACAGGGCTTTATTAATGAAGCTATAATACGCAATTACTATGATGTTGGTGAGGATAAATTAATCTTCACTAAAAATATGCAATCGTGAGATAAAATATGCTTTTAACTCATATTGAAACATTGCTTAAGCAACTTGGTTGCTGCATATGATTCTTTAGCCCGCGGTGACTCGCTTGCCGCTGGTAACAAACGTGCCAGCACCTAAGTGATGTAGTTTATTGAGTTTATCATCATCAAACTGCCAGCGGCCTTCGACAAATACCCGTGCGTCTGCCGCTGCTGATACCACCTCGCCAAACAGCGTGTCGTATTTTTCTTGCGCGGAAGTCGCAGGTAGCAAGCGGCACTCCATCCACGCCAGACATTTTTCCTCGACCAGAGGCAAACCAAGTACCGGACCTTTCACTACTGGAATGCCGTAGCAATTAAATTTATCTTCTTCACGACCCGACACACTTCCCACCGCCCACGTCCAGTTAGTTGCTGCAACGCCCGGGATAACGATGCCAAATTTACCGTTACGTTCAATCAACTCCCTGGTCCATGTCGATTTATCTACCACGATCGCAACACGTGGCGGTTCAAACTCTACCGGCATCGACCAGGCCGCAGCCATCACATTACGTCGCTGTGATTTTTCATCAAAAGTTGTTATTAAAATAGTTGGGCCATGATTTAACAGACGGCTGGCATGGTGTAATTCGACAGGGATGAATCGGCTCACGGTATCGCCTCGCTAAGAAGGGGGTTTTAAAAGCGTAGCTCGTAACGCTATAAGTAACGAAATTAACGGGATTGGCGATTTGCGAACGTGATGCATGTCCGCGATCGCACAAAATAGCCGGTGCGGCGTCTATTCCAGGTTATAAGTTGAGAAAACCACTAAGGGAAACGCCTGATGACGCCCATTCTGAATCATTATTTTGCCCGTATTAACTGGTCGGGAGCTGCTGCGGTCAATATTGATACGCTGCGTGCATTGCACCTGAAACACAATTGCACCATTCCATTCGAAAACCTCGACGTTTTGCTGCCAAGGGAAATACAGCTTGATGATCAATCGCTGGAAGAGAAACTGGTGACAGCCCGTCGTGGTGGTTACTGTTTTGAGCAGAATGGCGTGTTTGAGCGGGTGTTACGCGAGCTGGGGTTTAACGTTCGCAGCTTGTTAGGGCGCGTAGTGTTATCAAATCCGCCAGCATTACCGCCGCGCACCCATCGTTTGTTGTTGGTGGAACTGGAAGGGGAAAAATGGATTGCTGATGTCGGTTTCGGTGGACAGACGCTAACCGCGCCGATTCGTTTAGTTCCCGATCTCGTGCAGATCACGCCACACGGAGAGTATCGGTTGTTACAGGAGGGTGATGATTGGGTGTTGCAGTTTAATCATCATCAGCACTGGCAGTCGATGTACCGTTTTGATCTCTGCGAGCAGCAACAAAGCGATTATGTAATGGGCAATTTCTGGTCTGCGCACTGGCCGCAGTCGCATTTTCGCCATCATTTGCTGATGTGCCGCCATTTGCCGGACGGCGGCAAGCTGACACTGACCAATTTTCATTTTACCCATTATGAAAATGGGCACGCGGTGGAGCAGCGAAATCTACCAGATGTGGCGTCGTTATATGCCGTGATGCAGGAACAGTTTGGTCTGGGCGTAGATGATGCGAAACATGGCTTTACTGTGGATGAGTTAGCGATGGTGATGGCGGCGTTTGATACGCACCCGGAGGCGGGAAAATAATTTATGTCAGGTTGCCGGATGCGGCGTAATGAACTGCACCCCAAATGTTGGACATAATCTGACATCTGAAGGTGCAGTTTATGAAACATTCATTTGAAGTAAAACTTGCCGCTGTAAATCATTACCTGGCTGGTCATGCAGGCATCATTTCTACGGTAAAACTCTTTCAACTTTCTCACACCAGCCTCTCACACTGGATTAATCTTTTTCTTCTTCACGGTCCTCGGGCACTGGATTGCAGACACAAGCGTAGCTATTCTCCTGAAGATAAACTTTGCGTGGTTCTTTATGCTCTCGGGCATTCTGAGTCTCTACCCCGGGTAGCTGCCCGGTTTAACATTCCCAGCCACAACACGGTTAAAAACTGGATAAAAGGCTACCGCAAATCTGGTAATGAGGCCTTTATCAGGCGCAGGAAGGAGAAAAGCATGACCCGTTCTGATGATACCCATGAAAACGAGGCAAACATGACGCCGGAAGAGATGAAGAATGAGCTGCGTTATCTTCGCGCAGAAAATGCATATCTGAAAGCCATGCAGGAGCATCTCCTGGAAAAAAAGCGCCAGGAGCTGGAGAAAAAACGAAAGTCATCCGGAGCCTGAGGTGCGGACACTGCCAGTCTGACCTGTTAAAGGCTGCAGGGCTGGCCAGAAGCACGCTGTACTACCAGCTGTCACTGCAGAAGGCTAAGGACAAGTATGCTGATGTGAAACAGCTCATAGCCTCCATCTTCCATGAACACCGGGGATGTTATGGGTACCGGCGGATCCATTGTGAGCTTCAGAAAAGAGGTCTTAAGTTCAGTGGCAAAACAGTGCGAAAACTGATGCAACAGCTCGGCCTGAAGTCTCCTGTGCGCCTGAAGAAATACCGGTCTTACCGGGGAAATATGGGACTCGCTGCAGAAAATATCCTTCAGCGGCAGTTCAAAGCGGAAGCTCCCTGTGAGAAATGGGTGACAGATATCACCGAATTCAGGGCTGGCGGACAAAAACTGTACCTGTCCCCGATACTTGATTTGTTTAACGGGGAAATCGTGGCGTGGGAAACTGCCTGCAGGCCTACAGAGGAGCTGGTGAAGCGCATGTTAAATAAGGGGCTGGAAAGCCTTGCAGAAGGAGAAAAACCGCTGCTCCACAGTGATCAAGGGTGGCATTACCGGATAAAAAGTTATCAGTCTGCCCTGGCAGACAAAGGGTTAGTGCAGAGCATGTCGCGCAAGGGCAACTGCCTTGATAATGCGGTAATGGAGAATTTCTTTGGTCACCTGAAAGAAGAAATGTACTATCGCCGGGACTACAGAAGTGTAGAAGAGCTGGAAAATGCCGTTAACGAATACATAACTTACTGGAATCAAAAAAGAATAAAACTCAGTCTTGGGGGACTCAGCCCGGTAGAATACCGGACTGAGTATCAAAAAGCCGGTTAACTGAAACTGTCCAGGTTTTGGGGTTCAGTTCAAAACGCCTTATCCGGCATACATAGACCTGATAAGCGAAGCGCATCAGGCAACGGTTTCAGAATTCAATTGCCCATTCGGCATGAAACAAAATCACCGCTGTGCCAGAAATGGTGACTTTCTCCGGTTGGTTATTGCGAATTGTCACCGTCACTTCAATCACGCCGTCACGCCCCAATGCGCGCCCCTGATGGCCTTTAACATGCAACACGTTGCCATCGTGGGGCAATACGTTGTGATGTACCAACCATGCACCCATCGGGCCATTGGCATTGCCAGTCACCGGATCTTCCACAATACCAATCGCAGGCGAGAACATGCGACCATCGGTTTCATTTTTGCCTGGGCGGATCTGGAACGGGAAGAAACCATTGCAGCCAATCTGTTTGCTGATAGCGGTCAGCGCAGCAAGATCAGGCGAAAGGGCGTCGATATCCACTTCTGGTTTCAGTGGGATCATCACTTTTGAGTGTCCTGTGGTTGCCACCTGAATTGGCAAGCCTGACAAAATATCGTCCTCAGTGAGATGAAGCGCGTTGATAATCGCTGCACGTGTTTCACCTTCCAGCGGTGGCTCAAAGCCCGGCGTACCTTGTTCCAGCGAAATACGATAATCATCGTTGTGATTTTCGATAGTCACGCGATGTTTTCCTGACAGTGACGTTTGCCAGACCGTGCAATTTCCTAAACCTAACACCTTCGCACGTACATAGTGCGCAGCTACTGTCGCGTGACCACAAATCGGCACTTCAACTGTTGGCGTAAAGTAGCGGATGCGCACATCGCTGTCGTCGCTGTGCAGCAGAAAAGCAGTTTCCGAATGACCTAATTCGCGGGCGATAAGCTGCATTTGCGCTTCACTGAGATTATCGGCGGGGAAAACAACACCGGCAGAATTGCCGCGAAACGGTTGTGAGGTAAAAGCATCGACGTGGTACACCTGCGGTTTCATTAACGTTCTCCTGTGGCTGGAGAACTATCATAGCCTGCAAGTGGCCGGAGAGCGAAGGGCTATCCGGCCAGGGTGAAATTATCGCCGCGAGCGCACAATCTGATACCGACGAGTAAAGTACTCAAACGGCGCGCTCCACACATGCACCAGTCGGGTGAACGGGAAGAGCAGGAAGATGGTCATTCCCAACACCAGATGCAGGCGGAAAACGAACGCTACGCCGTTAAGCATTTCTGACGATCCACCACGGAAAGTGACAATGCTTTGCGCCCAACCCACCAGCTTCATCATTTCGCTACCATCAGGATACTGTGCTGAAAACGGTATGGTACTTAGCCCCAGCAGACACTGAATCAGCAAAATGCTCATGATGATAATATCCGGCGTAGTGGAAGTGGCACGCACGCGCTGATTAGTCAGCCTGCGCCACAGCAGTCCTGCGCCGCCAATCAACGTCAATACACCGCAAATACCACCGAGCACCATCGCCATCTGCTGTTTTACCGCCACCGGCAGAAACCACGCGTACATCCAGTGCGGCGTTAACATGCCGAACAGGTGCCCGAAGAAAATCCCCAAAATGCCGATATGGAACAGATTCGACCATATCACCATCCCGCGTTTATCGAGCATCTGACTCGAGGAGGCGCGCCAGGTATACTGCCCGTAGTCGTAGCGCAGCCAGCTGCCGAGGAAAAACACTGTCGCACAAATGTACGGGTAGATATCATAAAAAAAGACGTTCAGATACTGAATCATTTCCCACCTCCCGCACTGATGTCGACATACTGCGGCGCGACATCCTGGCTAAAGCGTCGCTGATATTGATTAAGCGGCGAGCTGTCACACGCCGTGGCGTTATCTTCAATAAACTTCACCTGTTCCTCTTCCCACACCGCATCCAGTGCCTGGCGGGTGTCATCGCGCTCCTCACTGTTCACCTGTTTTGTGACACTGTCACTTGAAAGTGTACTTCCTGCCAGTTGCAACAGGGTGTCAAATAACGCGTACCACGGTGCCTCGCGTTGTTTTAAGCGTCCGCCAAGCAGGGCGAGGATCGGCGCAACGTTGAGCAAGCCTTCTTTCGCCTGATCGTCCGGCAGTACGCTTAAGTACTCCAGATACAGCGGTAGATAATCGGGCAGTTCTCGACAATCCAACTGCAGGCCGACCTTTTCATACTCCGCCAGCAGGTCCACCATTGCCTGGCCGCGATCGCGGGACTCGGCATGAACATGTTCGAACAGCAGCAGCGATGTGGTACGTCCACGGTCAAACACTTCGCACCATTCGGCCTGTTTATCCAGCAGCGGCGCGTTAAGCAGGTTGCGGGTAAAATCCGTAAGCATCGGTGCGTCGCGGCGGATCAACGCCAGCGCGTCCTCCTTACATTCCCATAACAGCTCGTCCGGATACTCCATCAACAGGCCGATCACTTTGAGGATCTGCATTATTCGCCCTCCGCTTTGTCGCGTACTTCGGTGATGTTGATGGCATCGATACGGCTACTGTTGAACAGGTTGAATTTGCTGTCCGAGCCGTGGCAACCGTCGCCAAAGGTAAAACCGCAGCCATTGCGTTCTGCGAAGGCATCGCCCGCCATTTCCCGATGACTGGTTGGAATGACAAAACGGTCTTCATAGTTGGCAATGGCGAGGTAGCGATACATCTCTTCGACCTGGGCGACGCTCAGGCCTACTTCGTCAATGGCGCGGGTATCGGTAACGCCTTCCACGGTTTGTGAACGCATATAGTGGCGCATCGCCATCATCCGTTTTAGCGCCCGCAGTACCGGACCGGTATCGCCGGCACTTAACATATTGGCGAGATATTGCACAGGAATACGCAGGCTCTCGATGGCTGGCAGCACGCCTTCGCTTTTCGGCAAACCGCCCGCATCTGCGTAGGACTGAATCGGTGACAGCGGAGGAACGTACCAGACCATCGGCAGGGTGCGGTATTCAGGGTGCAGCGGTAGCGCCAGTTTCCAGTCCATCGCCATTTTGTAGACTGGCGAACGCTGGGCAGCTTCAATCACGTTTTGTGGAATACCTTGTTTCAGGGCTTCCTCGATCACTGAGGGATCGTGTGGATCGAGGAATACTTCGCACTGGCGTTCATAGAGGTCAACTTCACGCTCGGTGCTCGCCGCTTCCTCGATGCGGTCAGCGTCGTAAAGCAGCACGCCCAGATACCGGATGCGACCCACGCAGGTTTCTGAGCACACGGTGGGTTGGCCTGACTCAATTCGTGGGTAACAGAAGATACATTTTTCTGACTTGCCGCTTTTCCAGTTGAAGTAGATTTTTTTGTACGGACAACCGCTAATGCACAAACGCCAGCCACGGCATTTATCCTGATCGATCAGCACAATGCCGTCTTCTTCGCGTTTGTAGATAGCGCCGCTTGGGCAGGTCGCCACGCAACTGGGATTGAGGCAGTGTTCGCACAAGCGCGGCAGGTACATCATGAAGGTGTTTTCAAACTGCCCGTACATCTCCTTTTGCATGGCCTCGAAGTTGCGGTCACGGGCGCGTTTTTCGAATTCGCCGCCCAACAATTCTTCCCAGTTTGGCCCCCAGATCACTTTGTCCATCCGTTTGCCGTCAATCAGTGAACGCGGACGAGCAGTAGGGATATGTTTGCCTTCCGGTGCGCTATGCAAATGTTCGTAGTCGAAAGTGAAAGGTTCGTAGTAATCATCAATCTGCGGCACCACCGGGTTAGCGAAGATTTTGGTTATTACGCCCATCTTGCTGCCCAGACGCGGGCGGATCTTGCCATTCACATCACGCACCCAGCCGCCTTGCCACTCTTCCTGATCTTCCCAGTTTTTCGGATAACCAATGCCCGGTTTGGTTTCGACGTTGTTAAACCATGCGTACTCCATGCCTTCGCGTCCGGTCCAGACGTTTTTACAGGTCACCGAACAGGTATGGCAGCCGATACATTTATCGAGGTTAAGCACCATGCCGACTTGCGAACGTATTTTCATTTTTTCGCCTCCTGTACCTGATCGCGACCTTCATCATCCAGCCAGTTAACGTTCTTCATCTTGCGGATCATGATGAATTCGTCGCGGTTCGAGCCGACGGTGCCGTAGTAGTTAAAGCCCCAGGCCAGCTGCGCGTAACCGCCAATCATATGCGTTGGTTTCGGACAAACGCGGGTGACCGAGTTATGAATGCCGCCGCGCATGCCAGTTACTTCCGAACCAGGAATATTCATAATGCGTTCCTGGGCGTGATACATCATGGTCATACCCGGCGGTACACGTTGGCTGACCACCGCGCGGGCAGTCAGCGCGCCGTTGGCGTTAAACACTTCCACCCAGTCGTTATCGACAATGGTCAGTTCACGGGCATCGGTTTCGCTGATCCAGACAATTGGTCCACCGCGAGAGAGCGTCAGCATTAGCAGGTTTTCACTGTAGGTTGAGTGAATGCCCCATTTCTGGTGCGGCGTCAGGAAGTTAAGTGCTTTTTCCGGGAAGCCGTTTGGCGGTATCTGGCGCATTTCACTGACGCTACGGGTGTCGATAGGCGGGCGATAAGCCACCAGGCTTTCACCAAAAGCACGCATCCACGGATGATCCTGATAAAGCTGCTGGCGTCCCGACAGCGTGCGCCACGGAATTAACTCATGAACGTTGGTGTATCCCGCGTTATAGGAGACGTGATCGCTTTCCAGACCAGACCATGTGGGGCTGGAGATAATTTTACGTGGCTGCGCCTGAATATCGCGAAAGCGAATCTTCTCGTCCTCTTTGTGCAGCGCCAGATGGGTATGTTCGCGTCCGGTGATCTCGCCCAGCGCCTGCCACGCTTTGACTGCAACATGACCGTTGGTTTCCGGTGCCAGCGCCAGAATCACTTCTGATGCGTCAATGGCGGTGTCAATCAGCGGACGCCCCTGTGCTGGGCCTTCACGCTTGGTGTAGTTGAGTTTGCCGAGGAAATCGATTTCATCCTGGGTATTCCACGAAATCCCTTTACCGCCGTTGCCAAGTTTGTCCATCAATGGCCCGAGCGAGGTAAAGCGTTCATAGGTAGCAGGGTAGTCGCGTTCCACCGCCACAATATTGGGCGCAGTTTTACCTGGAATCAGATCGCATTCGCCTTTGCGCCAGTCGAGCACTTCACACGGCTGTGAGAGTTCTGCCGGAGAGTCATGCAGCAGTGGTTGTAATACCACGTCGGTTTCTTTGCCAAGATGGCCCACGCACGCTTGCGAAAAGGCTTTGGCAATACCTTTGTAGATTTCCCAGTCGCTGCGTGATTCCCACGCCGGATCGACCGCCGCAGATAGGGGATGAATAAACGGATGCATATCCGAGGTGTTCATATCGTCTTTTTCGTACCAGGTGGCGGTGGGCAGAACGATATCGGAGAACAGGCAGGTACTGGACATACGGAAGTCGAGCGTCACCAGCAGGTCGAGCTTGCCTTCAATCGCCGCAGTTTGCCACTCGACTTCTTCTGGTTTGATCCCGTCGCTGGCACCGAGTTCCTGACCCTGAATCCCACTTTCGGTTCCCAGCAGATACTTCTGCATATACTCGTGGCCTTTGCCGGAGGAGCCAAGCAGGTTAGAACGCCAGACAAACAAATTACGCGGATGATTGCTGCCGCTATCTGGTTGTTCGCAGGCCATGCGTAAATCGCCCGAATTCAGCGCCTGGGCGGTAAATTCTGTGGGGGATAATCCGGCCTTGTCGGCTTCAGCTTTAATCCCGAGCGGGTTACGCCCCAGCTGCGGCGCAGAAGGTAGCCAGCCCATACGTTCGGCACGAACGTTGAAATCAATCAGATGACCGCTGTACTTACTGGCATCGGCGAGCGGTGAAAGTAACTCCTGAGCAGAGACTTTTTCATAGCGCCATTGGCTGGAATGATTGTAGAAAAACGAGGTGCTGTTCATCTGGCGCGGTGGTCGGTTCCAATCGAGCGCAAAGGCCAGCGGCAACCAGCCGGTTTGCGGGCGCAGTTTTTCCTGACCGACATAGTGTGCCCAGCCGCCACCGCTTTGCCCGACACAACCGCAGAAGATCAGCATGTTGATCATTCCCCGGTAGTTCATGTCCATGTGGTACCAGTGGTTAACACCTGCGCCGAGGATAATCATCGAGCGTCCATGCGTTTTATGGGCAGTATCGGCAAATTCACGAGCGATGGTTTCAATATACTGGCGCGGCACACCGGTAATTTGCTCACCCCAGGCTGGGGTGTACGGTTTGATTTCAGCGTAATCTTTCGCGCTGTTTTCATCTTCCAGCCCGCGATCGAGGCCGTAATTCGCCAGTACCAAATCATAAACGCTGACCACCGGACAGGTGCTGCCATCGGCTAATGTCAGGTTTTTAACGGGTAATTGACGCACCAGGACAGGATTGTTTTTTACGCTGCGAAAATGCGGATTTTCAATGCCGCCAAAGTAGGGGAAGGCCACGCCTGCAACGGCATCATGTTGACCGAGCAGAGTTAACGACAATTCGGTTTCCGTACCGGCGGCAATGGATTCAAGATTCCATTTGCCTTTTTCTCCCCAGCGAAAACCAATCGAACCGTTCGGCACCACCAGTTCACCTGCGGTATTAACCGCCACGGTTTTCCACTGCGGATTGTTGCTTTCGCCCAGTCCATTCACCAGGTCAGATGCGCGGACCATGCGCCCGGGAACGTAGCTGCCGTCGTCGCGAGGTTCCAGCATTACCAGCATCGGCATGTCGCTGTAGCGGCGGCAGTAGTTGATAAAATAATCGCTGGGATTATCGAGATGAAACTCTTTTAAAATGACATGGCCCATTGCCATCGCCAGGGCGCTATCAGTGCCTTGTTTCGGTGCCAGCCACTGGTCGCACAATTTGGCCACTTCAGAGTAGTCAGGGGTAATGGCGATGGTTTTAGTGCCTTTGTAGCGTACTTCGGTAAAGAAGTGGGCGTCCGGCGTACGTGTCTGAGGTACGTTAGACCCCCAGGCGATGATGTAGCTGGAGTTATACCAGTCGGCAGATTCTGGCACGTCGGTTTGCTCGCCCCAGGTCATCGGCGAGGCAGGCGGCAGGTCGCAATACCAGTCATAGAAACTTAAACAGGTGCCACCTAACAGCGACAGATAACGTGTTCCGGCGGCGTAAGAAACCATCGACATCGCCGGGATCGGCGAGAAACCGGCAACGCGATCCGGGCCGTAAGTTTTGATGGTCCAGACGTTAGCGGCAGCAATCAGCTGATTTAGCTCCTGCCAGTTAGAGCGGATAAAGCCGCCGCGTCCACGTACTTGTTTGTAGCTCAGGCACTTTTGCGGATCGTTCATAATCGATGCCCACGCCAGTACCGGATCGCTGTGTTGCTTGAGGGCTTCGCGCCACAGTTCAATCAGTCGTTTACGAATGAGCGGGTATTTCAGACGGTTAGCGCTGTAGAGATACCAGGAGTAACTTGCGCCACGCGGGCAGCCGCGAGGTTCATGATTGGGCAGGTCAGGGCGAGTGCGCGGGTAGTCGGTCTGTTGGATTTCCCAGGTCACCAGACCATTTTTAACGTAGATTTTCCAGCTACAGGAGCCTGTACAGTTAACACCGTGGGTGGAACGCACGATTTTGTCGAACTGCCAACGCTGGCGATAGCTGTCCTCCCAGTCGCGGTTGCTATGCATCACCTGTCCGTGACCATCGGCAAAGGTTTCGCCCTTTTGTTTGAAGTAGCGAAAGCGATCCAAAAGTTTACTCATGACATAACTCCTGCTCCAGGAATGAATTGGGATCTGATGCCTTGTCGGATGCGACACGGTTGTAGCCTGATAAGACGTGTCTGGCATCGATCTCTTATTTTTGGCTGAACTTCCGCCGACCATAAACCAGCCAGGTCAGCAGCACACAAACGATGTAGAAGATTAAAAACACTTTCATCGCGCCTACCGGAGAGCCGGTCATATTGAGCGACATGCCAAACGCCTGCGGAATGAAAAAGCCGCCCACTGCGCCAATGGCTGAGATAAAGCCCAGAGCCGCCGCCGTTTCGGTGACGGCTTCTCTCTGAGCTTGCTCATCACTACCGCCTTTCATCTTCACCCGATAAATGGTTATCTGGCGAAAGATGACGGCGATCATCTGGAAAGTAGAACCACTTCCCAGACCTGCGGTCAGAAACAACCCCATAAATACGGCGTAAAATGCGATGAAATTACCGGAGCCTGTGCCCGGTAAGGTAAGGAACAGCAGGGCGCTGAAAATCGCCATAAAAATGAAGTTGATCAACGTCACCCGCACGCCGCCGAATTTATCGGAAATAGCACCACCAACCGACCGCGCGATGGCACCAATAAATGGGCCAAAGAACGCCAGGCGCAGAATATTCACATCAGGGAACTGAGTTTTCGCCAGCATGGCAAAACCCGCAGAAAAACCGATAAACGAACCGAAGGTGGCAAGGTAAAGCAGGCTCAGCAGCCAGAGATGCAGGCGTTGTAACACTGGCAGCTGGTCGGCAATTGACGCGCGTGAACTGGCGATATCATTCATCCCTGACCAGGCGGCGATCGTGGCAATCGCCAGTAATGGCACCCAAATCCATGCGGCATTCGCCAGCGACATCACCGAACCGTCGGCCTGCGGTACGCCATTGACGCCGAGAAAGGCAAATACGGGTATAAAAATGACCAGCGGTGCAACCAGCTGCATCACACTTACACCTAAGTTTCCTAATCCGCCATTAATCCCAAGTGCGCTCCCTTGTTTGGCTTTTGGGAAGAAGAAACTGATATTGCCCATGCTCGAAGCAAAGTTCGCACCTGCAAAACCGCATAGCAAAGCGATAACGATAAATATCCCAAAAGGAGTATTCGGATTCTGCACGGCAATTCCGAGCCAGACGCAAGGAATAATCAGGATTGCAGTACTAAAAACCGTCCATCGGCGTCCACCAAATATAGGCACCATAAAGGAGTAGGGAACACGCAATAATGCGCCAGAAACGGAGGGTAATGCGGTTAATAAAAAGAGTTGATCGGTAGTGAAATTAAAACCGATTTTATTGAGATTAACAGTAACTGCGCTAAATAGCATCCAGACACAGAAGGCAAGAAGTAGACAACTGACTGATATCCAGAGGTTTCTTCGTGCAATATGTTTTCCTTTATTTTCCCAGAAGGCCGGATTTTCTGGTTTCCAGTCGCGCAAAAGATAACGACTAGTTTTCTCATTTTGCAGTGCCATATTGTTCCTCACATGTACACATTGGTAATGAAAAAAAGACAAAACAGGAGGTAAGGCGCAATAGCCAGTTATTAGAATTAAGGATGAATTAGGTGAAGTGCTGATTGAAAGAATAGATAAGAAAGCGTAACCGCGGGGGCAGAATGGGGATTAAACAGACAGATATGTGTTACTAAATGTAACTAACAAGCTAACCATTAAACGGATGTTAAGCTATGTATGCATGTCATGATCCAACCCTTCAGATGATGAATCCAAAGGGTTTATATTTTCAACAAGACCAGACACTTATAGAATTAGTGATGATTTATTCACTGAAAAGGCCATGAGCTGGAGGAAAACGATCTGTCCAGAAAGTCTATCGGTTCCTCTCTTATCGCTTCATTGTAATAATCGTTATTACAGTAAGTATTGTTTATTTCATCTAATGTCATATTTTTAATTTTTATATTCATCTGATTTACAACTTCTTCTGTTTTATAAGTGTGTATATTATATGGGGTATATGCTTCTTTAATAGTATAGTGAAACAATTCGTTATCCACATCTACTCCTTCAGAGTGAATTTCAAATGCACCAGGCGAAAGAATTGCCAGGCCAGTATTAAGCTTAAGTGCTGGGGAAAATAAATTAAATAACATGAGCTGCATAGTAGGGCAATTGTTCTTCCCAGAAACATTTAAAAAATTTAAGTTTTTGCTCTGTTTTATTATGGGGAATAAAGTTCCAATATCGGACGTATTCTTAGTGTCAATGCGGGTTATTTTATTATTGTCCAGCCTTAAACTTTTGATAGATGAAAGATAAGTCAGGAAATGAAGGTTTATTTTTTCCAACTGATTGTTCGCAGCGTTTAATGTCTGAATATTGCAGAAGTTGCTAAAGAATATTTTAATTTCAGAAAGCAAGTTGTTGTTGATAAGTAACGTATTCAAGTTGGGAAATAAGGTATTATGTAAACTTGTTAGTTTATTATGGGATAGATCCAGAAGTAAGAGTTCATCTTTATTTCCTGCAACAATATCAGTTAATTGATTGTGGCTGAGATTCAGGTACTGCAGCCTTTCGCAACATTCTAATTGCACAAACTCTAGTTGATTATGTGCCGCACTAAAATAAGTAATTGATGAAAGCCTATCTATATCAATATTTCTGAGAGAATTATTATTCATAGATATATGTGTAATGCTTACATTTCTACCTTGAGGAAAATTTATTGACTCAAGAGCATTACTATTCAGACTAAGGTTGATGAGTCTATCGTAGGTGGTTGCATCAAAATGTTTGAGTTGGTTCTCATCAAGATTGATAGAGGTGAAGTTTTGCAGTCCTGGTGGTTGAGTAGTTAAATTAAGCCCTGATAAATCAATATTATTCTGTTTCGACAAAAAAGCACAATTTATCCTTTTAGCGGCTTCGTTTCGGCATTCCGGACGATGGATTTCACCTGTAAGTATGCGTTCTGCTTTCCATTGATTTAATTCGAGCATCCAGTTAAGTTCATTTTTTTCTGGATGTTGCTGTATGGATTGTGGATTTATTTTATTAAATATTGAAGGGAATTTCATAACTGCTCCGTAGTAATACTTTCTTTTCTGATTTATCACCCTTGATAAATCAGGATGTGTTTTATAACTCTGTAGAAAAGAATTGGCTTAACCAATTATTGGGTGTTGAACCATAACCTAAGGAAGGTTTATCCTCATTATGAATATAATAACAGACGGGTGTGCCCGTTGGGTCCTTTAGCCCCGAGTGTGAGGGTAGAGAAGAGGAATTTGACTTATAGTCACCAACCCCGTACATGCGATGCATAGGCAGAATGGCTTTTAGTTCTGCGTCAGAAAATATTGTTTCTTCTTCTATTAAAGCGTACTCTCTGGAATAATATTTTGATCTATAACGAATAGACATTGAGTCATTGTCTTTTATATGATTTCCTTCGGAATTCTCGCTTACTTCTACAAGATGTTCATCGCTGGTATCGATATTTGTGATTGCCAGGTTATAAGATAATTCAATGGTCACTTCATTAGTGTCATCAATTATATTTCTTACTGCAGTCCAGTACTGCATTTGGGCAAGTGGATCATTGTTGATGCCGTTAACTAATACATGCCAAAGATGTTTTGATGATATTAATTGATCAATGTCATCTGTTGGCAATAAATTGTTATTGCTTAAGTTTAAATATTCCAGTTTTGTAGTGGTTTTCGCGTTTAAGTGTGCAATATGGTTGTCGTTTAAAGTGATTTTTTTCATCCTGGGATGATTGTGTAATATAAGGTCAGTGATCATATTGTGATGGGCACTTAACTCAATCAGAGATTCTTGCCGGGAGAGATCCAGCGATGCTAGCTTGTTATAATCAAGATTAAGAAATTTCAGTTTATAACTATCAGAAATATTAATTTTTGTCAGGTTGTTATTTTGCGCTTCCAGGTTAACCAATGAATACTGATTTTTTAAATCCAAATTTTCCAGATTGTTGTGATCAATATAAATATTTTCCAGTTTTGATTCATTTGGAAAGGTTATCGTTTTAATTTTATTAAAGCTGAGGTTGATATTGACGAGGCTGGCATTGTCAGTAAAGTCAAGACAAGTGAGACAATTTTTTTCCAGATTTAACGTGTTAACTGTCGAGGGGATAGGCGGTAACTCACTCAAATCAAGATATGACAAATCAAGAGATGCCATGTTCGAATTGTAAGCTTCTTTAATTCGCTCTACGGCAATAGCTCTTTCTTCACCATTATTAAGCGACTTATTACCCCATTGTGCCAGTCGTTCACAAAAATTGCTGGAGATGGTTTCTTTGTTAGGTAATGCGTTATTTAATTGATAACTGGCATTATTTTTTACACAAGCTGTATTAATATTGGTCATAATCACTCATCAATAAATATTATAGTAAGATGTCCCCGGAGGGTATGGAATAATATTAATTGAGGTGAATGACCAGAAATATCAAAAATTGCTCATTTTTACTTAAGGAGTCATACAGCAGCACTTAAATCAAAAACCAGCCCAGAGAAGGGCTGGTCAGGAGAGGATGTTAGAACTGATAGGTAATGCCCGTTGCGACGATGTTATCGGTGCGAATATCTACGGCACGGGTAAAGTCGCTTTCATCAATCAGGTTGATTTTATAATCAACATAGGTCGACATATTTTTGTTGAAGAAATACGTCGCACCAACGTCGATATACTCAATCATGTCCTGGTCGCCGTAGCGGCCCAGATCTCTGCCTTTCGATTTCAGGTAAGCGAGTGATGGGCGCAAGCCGAAGTCGAATTGATATTGTGCCACTACTTCAAAACTTTGTGCTTTGTTAGAGATATAACCATCGCCATAGGTGGTCATGTTTAATGTTTCAGCGTAATTAGCTGCAAAGTAGATGTTGTTGGCATCATATTTTATACCTGTAGCCCACAGTTCTGCATTCTTACCGGAGGCATTGAGAGGATTAGCAGCGGCTCTTTCCTGCGCATTTGTCCGATCGGATTTGGTATACACCGCACCGATACCAAAGCCATCATAAACATAAGTTGAGGAGATACCGAAACCGTCACCATTGGCACGCGTGTAGTCAGCACCATAAAGATGACCATTGTCAGTGCGTTCATTTTTGCCTTGATATTGCGCGGCAAAGTTCAGACCTTCAATTAAGCCGAAGAAATCGTAGTTGCGATAGGTTGCCACACCGGTAGTACGGTATGTCATGAAGACATCTTTCTGACTCCAGGTATCGCCACCAAATTCTGGCAACATATCGGTCCATGAACCAATGTCATAGCCGACACCGTAGTTACGACCATAGTCCAGAGAGCCAAATTCACTAATTTTTAAACCTGCATAGGCCAGACGGGTCTTGTTACCGCGCGAGCCGTTGGCTTCATCGTTATAGCCTTTAAAATCATATTCCCAGTGACCAAAACCAATCATTTGATCATTGATTTGCGTTTCTCCTTTAAAGCCGAGACGGGCATAAGTTTTATCACCATCGTCACGCTTATCATCAGTAAAATAACGTAGAGCGGTAACCTTGCCATAAAGGTCGAGTTTATTACCATCCTTGTTATAGACTTCGGCAGCGTGTGCTACGTTCGCAGCTAACAAACCAGTTACAACCACCGCAACTATTTTTAATTTCATTTAACAGAATCCTTTTAATTATCGTTAAACGTATTTTCTAAACGAATTTTAAACGGCGTCATTTATAAATGACATACTGTTTTTAAAATAGAATGGTGATTAAAAACAATGAGAAAAATAGATGAAATAATATTATTTATCGATATGTGATCGAAGTCGAAATGAAATATAAGGTGAACTACTGGTATTTGAAATTTATTTTTTTATATTGTCGGAATTTATCTGATTAACTGCCGGGCCGTAGACCCGACAATTATTTTAGCCACGACGTGTCGCCAGCCAGCAGAGCAGGGAACCGCCGCAGACCATTAGCGCGCCTTGCCAGAACGAGAACGACAGCGGGGCGCTGAGCAGCACGGCTGCAAGCGCTGAGGAAAGGACGGGCGTAAAATACGAACCTACCGCCATAATGGTGACGTTGCCATGTAATATACCGACGTTCCATGCAGCATAAGCAAATCCTAAGGTAAATGCCGCAGAGATGAGTTTAATCATGACTGGCGTGCTAAATACCATTTCTGGTTGTGGCGTGAGAAAATAGTAAACCCACAGACTTGCTCCCGTTAGCAGGACAAAAACGGTAATTCCGTTAAATCCGCGTGCGTATTTATTCGTTACTGTGCAGTAGGCTGCCCAGATAAACGCACCAATAAACGCCAGGAAATAACTCAATGGGCTGGTGGTGATATTATTGATGATTTCATCATAATGTAACCCATTGTCACCACCTAACACCCAGCAGACGCCAACCAGGGCTAATAATAATCCTGGTACAATCAGCCAGTTGGTTTTCTGACCATTAAACAGAATGGCAAAGAGAATTGTCAGGCTGGGCCACAGATAGTTCACCATACCCACTTCAATCGCCTGATGACGGGTCGCCGCATATCCTAAGGAAAGCGCCAGACAGATTTCATAGCTGACGAATAACAGACACCCGGCGAGTAAATAGCCTTTCGGGATCTGCCGAATACGCGGAAATCCAACCGTGAAGATTAACAGCAGCCCGCTTAATGAATAGATAGCAGCTGCGCCGCCGACCGGGCCGAGCCCCTCACTGACACCGCGAATCAATCCTACCATCGTGCTCCACAGGACGATCGCTATTAGCCCTATGAGCGTTGCTTTTTGTCGTGTCATGCTCGCTGTTTTGTCTCTCTTGCCGTTAAAAATTAAGCTGAATTTTATAGCATTTTTTTAACTGGCCTGTCAGGCAGTGGTGCGTTTTTCTACCGCTATTGAGGTAGGTCAATTTGCGCAGGCGGATTATTTTGTGGCAAACACGTGTTCTTTTTGATTTCGCGCAAAAAGATTCAGAATTTTGCTGTTAGTTTCCTCGCGCAGTAATACCCCTGAAAAAAGAGGAAAGCAATGGACGTCAGTCGCAGACAATTTTTTAAAATCTGCGCGGGCGGTATGGCTGGAACAACGGTAGCGGCATTGGGCTTTGCCCCGAAGCAAGCACTGGCTCAGGCGCGAAACTATAAATTATTACGCGCGAAAGAGATCCGTAACACCTGCACATACTGTTCCGTAGGTTGCGGGCTATTGATGTATAGCCTGGGTGATGGCGCGAAAAACGCCAGAGAAGCGATTTATCACATTGAAGGTGACCCGGATCATCCGGTAAGCCGTGGTGCGCTGTGCCCGAAAGGGGCCGGTTTGCTGGATTACGTCAACAGCGAAAACCGTCTGCGCTACCCGGAATATCGTGCGCCAGGTTCTGACAAATGGCAGCGCATTAGCTGGGATGAAGCATTCTCCCGTATTGCGAAGCTGATGAAAGCTGACCGTGACGCTAACTTTATTGAAAAGAACGAGCAGGGCGTAACGGTAAACCGTTGGCTTTCTACCGGTATGCTGTGTGCCTCCGGTGCCAGCAACGAAACCGGGATGCTGACTCAAAAATTTGCCCGCTCCCTCGGGATGCTGGCGGTAGACAACCAGGCGCGCGTCTGACACGGACCAACGGTAGCAAGTCTTGCTCCAACATTTGGTCGCGGTGCGATGACCAACCACTGGGTGGATATCAAAAACGCTAACGTCGTGATGGTGATGGGCGGTAACGCTGCTGAAGCGCATCCCGTCGGTTTCCGCTGGGCGATGGAAGCGAAAAACAACAACGATGCAACCTTGATCGTTGTCGATCCCCGTTTTACGCGTACCGCTTCTGTGGCGGATATTTACGCACCTATTCGTTCCGGTACGGACATTACGTTCCTGTCTGGCGTTTTGCGCTACCTGATCGAAAACAACAAAATCAACGCCGAATACGTTAAGCATTACACCAACGCCAGCCTGCTGGTGCGTGATGATTTTGCTTTCGAAGATGGCCTGTTCAGCGGTTATGACGCTGAAAAACGCCAGTACGATAAATCGTCCTGGAACTATCAGTTCGATGAAAACGGCTATGCGAAACGCGATGAAACACTGACTCATCCGCGCTGTGTGTGGAACTTGCTGAAAGAGCACGTTTCCCGCTACACGCCGGACGTCGTTGAAAACATCTGCGGTACGCCAAAAGCAGACTTCCTGAAAGTGTGTGAAGTGCTGGCCTCCACCAGCGCGCCGGATCGCACAACCACCTTCCTGTACGCGCTGGGCTGGACGCAGCACACCGTGGGTGCGCAGAACATCCGCACCATGGCGATGATCCAATTGCTGCTCGGTAACATGGGTATGGCTGGTGGCGGCGTGAACGCATTGCGTGGTCACTCCAACATTCAGGGCCTGACCGACTTAGGTCTGCTCTCAACCAGCCTGCCGGGTTATCTGACGCTGCCGTCAGAAAAACAGGTTGATTTGCAGTCGTATCTGGAAGCGAATACGCCGAAAGCGACGCTGGCTGATCAGGTGAACTACTGGAGCAACTATCCGAAGTTCTTCGTTAGCCTGATGAAATCTTTCTACGGTGATGCTGCACAGAAAGAGAACAACTGGGGCTATGACTGGCTGCCGAAGTGGGACCAGACCTACGACGTCATCAAGTATTTCAACATGATGGATGAAGGCAAAGTCACCGGTTATTTCTGCCAGGGCTTTAACCCGGTTGCGTCCTTCCCGGACAAAAACAAAGTGGTGAGCTGCCTGAGCAAGCTGAAGTACATGGTGGTTATCGATCCGCTGGTGACTGAAACCTCTACCTTCTGGCAGAACCACGGCGAGTCGAACGATGTCGATCCGGCGTCCATTCAGACTGAAGTATTCCGTCTGCCTTCGACCTGCTTTGCTGAAGAAGATGGTTCTATTGCTAACTCCGGTCGCTGGTTGCAGTGGCACTGGAAAGGTCAGGACGCGCCGGGCGAAGCGCGTAACGACGGCGAAATTCTGGCGGGTATCTACCATCATCTGCGCGAGCTGTACCAGGCCGAAGGTGGTAAAGGCGTAGAACCGCTGATGAAGATGAGCTGGAACTACAAGCAGCCGCACGAACCGCAATCTGACGAAGTAGCTAAAGAGAACAACGGCTACGCGCTGGAAGATCTCTATGATGCCAATGGCGTGCTGATTGCGAAGAAAGGTCAGTTGCTGAGTAGCTTTGCGCATCTGCGTGATGACGGTACAACCGCATCTTCTTGCTGGATCTACACCGGTAGCTGGACAGAGCAGGGCAACCAGATGGCTAACCGCGATAACTCCGACCCGTCCGGTCTGGGGAATACGCTGGGATGGGCCTGGGCGTGGCCGCTCAACCGTCGCGTACTCTACAACCGTGCTTCGGCGGATATCAACGGTAAACCGTGGGATCCGAAACGGATGCTGATCCAGTGGAACGGCAGCAAGTGGACGGGTAACGATATTCCGGACTTCGGCAATGCCGCGCCAGGTACACCAACCGGACCGTTTATCATGCAGCCGGAAGGGATGGGACGCCTGTTTGCCATCAACAAAATGGCGGAAGGTCCGTTCCCGGAACACTACGAGCCAATCGAAACGCCGCTGGGCACTAACCCGCTGCATCCGAACGTGGTGTCTAACCCGGTTGTTCGTCTGTATGAACAAGACGCGCTGCGGATGGGTAAAAAAGAGCAGTTCCCGTATGTGGGTACGACCTATCGTCTGACCGAGCACTTCCACACCTGGACCAAGCACGCGTTGCTCAACGCAATTGCTCAGCCGGAACAGTTTGTGGAAATCAGCGAAACGCTGGCGGCGGCGAAAGGCATTAATAATGGCGATCGTGTCACTGTCTCAAGCAAGCGTGGATTTATCCGCGCGGTGGCGGTGGTAACGCGCCGTCTGAAACCGCTGAATGTAAACGGTCAGCAGGTTGAAACGGTGGGTATTCCAATCCACTGGGGCTTTGAGGGTGTCGCGCGTAAAGGTTATATCGCTAACACTCTGACGCCGAATGTCGGTGATGCAAACTCGCAAACGCCGGAATATAAAGCGTTCTTAGTCAACATCGAGAAGGCGTAAGGGGGCGAACAGATGGCTATGGAAACGCAGGACATTATCAAAAGGTCCGCAACTAACTCCATCACGCCGCCTTCTCAGGTGCGTGATTACAAAGCAGAAGTCGCGAAACTTATCGACGTTTCCACCTGTATCGGTTGTAAAGCCTGTCAGGTGGCGTGTTCGGAGTGGAACGACATCCGTGATGAAGTGGGGCACTGCATCGGGGTTTACGATAACCCCGCCGATCTGAGCGCCAAGTCCTGGACGGTGATGCGCTTTAGCGAAACCGAACAGAACGGCAAGCTGGAGTGGCTGATCCGTAAAGACGGCTGTATGCACTGTGAAGATCCGGGCTGCCTGAAGGCGTGCCCGTCTGCTGGTGCAATCATTCAGTACGCTAACGGGATTGTCGATTTCCAGTCGGAAAACTGCATCGGCTGTGGTTACTGCATTGCCGGGTGTCCGTTTAATATTCCGCGCCTCAACAAAGAGGATAACCGGGTATATAAATGCACGCTCTGCGTCGATCGCGTCAGCGTCGGCCAGGAACCGGCTTGTGTGAAAACCTGTCCGACCGGGGCTATCCACTTCGGCACCAAGAAGGAGATGCTGGAGCTGGCGGAACAGCGCGTGGCGAAACTGAAAGCGCGTGGTTACGAACATGCTGGCGTCTACAACCCGGAAGGGGTCGGTGGTACGCACGTTATGTACGTGCTGCATCACGCCGATCAGCCGGAGCTGTATCACGGTCTGCCGAAAGATCCGAAGATCGACACCTCGGTAAGCCTGTGGAAAGGCGCGCTGAAACCGCTGGCAGCGGCTGGCTTTATTGCCACTTTTGCCGGGTTGATTTTCCACTACATCGGTATTGGCCCGAATAAGGAAGTGGACGATGACGAGGAGGATCATCATGAGTAAGTCGAAAATGATTGTGCGCACCAAATTTATTGATCGCGCCTGTCACTGGACCGTGGTGATTTGCTTCTTCCTGGTGGCGCTGTCCGGGATTTCGTTCTTCTTCCCGACGCTGCAATGGCTGACGCAAACCTTCGGTACGCCGCAGATGGGACGCATTTTGCACCCGTTCTTCGGCATTGCGATTTTCGTCGCGCTGATGTTTATGTTTGTGCGTTTTGTGCATCACAACATCCCGGATAAGAAAGATATTCCGTGGCTGTTGAACATTGTCGAAGTATTAAAAGGCAATGAGCACAAAGTGGCGGATGTCGGTAAGTACAACGCCGGGCAAAAGATGATGTTCTGGTCGATCATGAGCATGATTTTCGTGCTGCTGGTGACCGGGGTGATTATCTGGCGTCCGTACTTTGCGCAGTACTTCCCGATACAGGTTGTCCGTTATAGCCTGCTGATCCACGCGGCTGCGGGTATCATCCTGATCCACGCCATCCTGATCCATATGTATATGGCATTCTGGGTGAAAGGATCGATTAAAGGGATGATCGAAGGAAAGGTGAGCCGTCGCTGGGCGAAGAAACACCATCCACGCTGGTATCGTGAAATCGAGAAGGCAGAAGCGAAAAAAGAGAGTGAAGAAGGGATATAATCTCTTTTGAACTTTAAGCTGAAAATGGCGCTGTAAAAGGCGTCATTTTCATATTGTAGACAACGTAGGCTTTGTTCATGCCGGATGCGGCGTGACGCCTTATCCGGCCTACAAACCCTTCAAATCCAATAGATTGCAGTGAACTTGTAGGCCTGATAAGCGTAGCGCATCAGGCAATGTTGCGTTTGTCATCAGTTCTAAATGGCGCTTTATAAAGTGCCATTTTTTTATTGCGTAACCAGACGGCGTAATCGCGACACATCCACCGTTTTTTCAGCCTCTGCCAGACTCCAGGCGTTTTGCAGATTCAGCCACATTTGCGGCGAACTGCCGATCACCACGGAAAGTTTAATTGCCATTTCTGGCGTCAAAGCTGCTTTTCCGGTCAGCAATCGGCTTGCCGTTGAGGGCGCAATTTCCATTGCTCTGGCAAACTCGCGCAGGCTGACATTAAGTTCGTCCAGTGATTCCTGAATAATGTCCCCCGGGCGGGGATGATTGGCCATTTTCATCAGTGATAGTCCTCGTAATCCAGTATGTATGCATCGCCATTGACGAATTCAAATGTGATTCGCCAGTTGCCCGAGACAGATATCGCCCAAATTCCATCGCGATCGCCGCTTAACGGGTGTAGTCGGTAACCGGGCATATCGATATCAGCAAGACAGCTTGCCGCATCAATCACAGCAAGTCGATGGCGTAATCGTTTGACTTGCGTCGGTATAACGCCGGAGGTTTTGCCGAGAAGAAACAAGTCACGCAATCCCTTGTGTCTGAAATTCATTATCATCTCTTCATCCTTGTTCCCTCGAAAGGAACACTATCACTATTGTTCCGTGCAGCGCAACAAATTTCGCTACGTTTTCGCGAATTGTGAGGGGAAAGATGGGGGAGGAAAAGAAGAAGAGTGAAATTGCGGAAAGCGTCTCGCAAAACAGGCTGCGACCCGAACATGGCAGTCGCAGCAAAGGCTTCTTAGCGGCGGAAATCAATCACCATACGGCCACGGATTTTGCCTTCTTCCATCTCAGTAAAGATGGTGTTGATGTCCGCTAACGGACGCAGGGCGACTTTCGGCACCACTTTGCCTTCGGCGGCAAACTGGAAGGCTTCGGTGAGATCCTGGCGCGTGCCGACCAGCGAACCGACCACTTCAATACCATCCAGCACCAGCCGTGGGATATCCAGGCTCATAGACTCCGGCGGCAGACCGACTGCCACAACACGCCCGCCTGCACGAACGGCATCGACCGCAGAGTTAAACGCAGCTTTAGCTACCGCTGTCACCACCGCAGCGTGTGCACCACCGGTTTTCTCCTGCACAATTTTGGCGGCGTCTTCGGTGCGTGAGTTAATCGCTAAATCTGCACCCATTTCGGTTGCCAGTTTCAACTGCTCATCATTGACATCAATGGCGATCACTTTGGCGTTAAAGACATTCTTCGCGTATTGCAGGGCGAGGTTACCCAGACCGCCAAGACCGTAGATAGCAATCCACTGCCCTGGACGAATTTTTGACAGCTTAACGGCTTTGTAGGTGGTGACCCCCGCACAGGTAATGCTGCTGGCCGCCGCCGAGTCCAGACCATCTGGCACTTTTACCGCGTAATCGGCGACCACGATGCACTCTTCCGCCATCCCGCCATCAACGCTGTATCCGGCATTTTTAACTGAACGGCAGAGCGTTTCGTTACCACTGTTACAGTATTCGCAATGACCGCATCCTTCGTAAAACCACGCCACGCTGGCACGATCGCCTGGTTTTAATGAGGTGACACCTGGGCCAACTTCTGCCACCACACCGATGCCTTCATGGCCCAGAATTACGCCGGTTTTGTCACCAAAATCGCCATTCTTAACATGAAGATCGGTGTGACATACACCACAACACTCCATTTTCAGCAGGGCTTCGCCATGTTTCAGTGAGCGCAGTGTTTTATCCGTAACGTCAACATGATGATCCTTCGTAACAACTGCAGCCTTCATAGTTCCTCCTTTTCGGATGATGTTCTGCATAGCAGGTGAGGCAAATGAGATTTATTCGCCACTACCCAGTATGGATGAGATCTGAAAAAGGGAGAGGGAAATTGCCCGGTAGCCTTCACTACCGGGCGCAGGCTTAGATGGAGGTACGGCGGTAGTCGCGGTATTCGGCCTGCCAGAAATTATCATCAATGGCCTGTTGCAGAGCTTCGGCGGAGGTTTTCACCGCCACGCCTTGCTGCTGCGCCATTTTGCCAACCGCAAAGGCAATTGCGCGGGAGACTTTCTGAATATCTTTCAGTTCCGGTAGTACCAGACCTTCGCCGTTCAGGACCAGCGGCGAATACTGAGCAAGCGTTTCACTTGCCGACATCAGCATCTCATCGGTGATACGTGACGCGCCGGAAGCAATAACGCCCAGCCCGATGCCCGGGAAAATAAAGGCGTTGTTACACTGGGCGATAGGGTAGATTTTATCTTTCCATACCACTGGGTTAAACGGACTGCCAGTGGCGACCAGCGCGTTACCTTCAGTCCAGGCGATAATGTCCTGCGGTGTGGCTTCCACGCGTGAAGTCGGGTTAGACAGCGGCATCACGATCGGACGCGGACAGTGTTTATGCATCTCACGGATGATCTCTTCCGTAAACAGCCCGGTCTGTCCTGAGACGCCAATCAGAATATCTGGTTTTACATTACGCACCACATCCAGCAGTGACAGCACATCGCTGTCGGTATCCCAGTCACTGAGGTTTTCGCGTTTCTGCACCAGTTTGGTCTGGAAAGGCAGCAGGTTCGGCATCTTGTCGGTCAGCAGGCCAAAGCGATCGACCATAAAGACTTTCTGCCGCGCCGCTTCCTCGCTTAATCCTTCGCGCTGGGTCTGGGCGATGATCATTTCGGCAATGCCGCATCCCGCTGAACCTGCGCCAAGGAAGACGATTTTTTTCTCGCTCAGTTGACCACCCGCCGCGCGGCTGGCTGCGATCAGTGTGCCGACCGTTACCGCCGCGGTGCCCTGAATGTCATCGTTAAAAGAACAAATTTCATTGCGATAGCGGTTAAGTAACGGCATCGCATTTTTTTGTGCGAAGTCTTCAAACTGCAACAGCACGTCCGGCCAGCGTTGTTTCACAGCCTGGATAAATTCATCAACGAATTCATAGTATTCGTCGTCAGTGATACGCGGATTACGCCAGCCCATATACAGCGGATCGTTAAGCAGCTGTTGGTTGTTCGTTCCGACATCCAGCACCACCGGAAGGGTATACGCCGGGCTGATGCCGCCACAAGCGGTATAGAGCGACAGTTTACCGATCGGAATGCCCATCCCGCCGATGCCCTGGTCACCAAGCCCCAGAATACGTTCGCCGTCAGTCACCACAATCACTTTAATATTATGGTTCGGCACGTTTTGCAGAATATCGTCCATATTGTGGCGGTTCTGGTAAGAGATAAACACGCCGCGTGAACGGCGGTAGATCTCAGAAAAACGCTCACAGGCTGCGCCGACGGTTGGGGTATAAATAACAGGCATCATCTCATCAAGATGATTGTTTACCAGACGGTAGAAGAGGGTTTCGTTAGTGTCCTGGATGTTACGCAGGTAGATGTGTTTGTCGATTTCGGTTTTGAATCCCTGATACTGGATCCATGCTCGTTCCGCTTGTTCTTCGATGGTTTCGACCACTTCCGGCAGTAACCCCAGCAGGTTGAAGTTACGGCGTTCTTCCATGCTGAAGGCGCTGCCTTTATTCAACAACGGAAATTCCAGCAGTACAGGGCCAGCGTAAGGAATATAAAGCGAACGCTGTTTTTTTGTTTTTGGTTCCATGTCACTCACTCTTTTTTGAATATCCATCCCTGGCACGCTTTTATCGTCTTTGCTTTACCGCCAGGGCGTCGGCCCCAAGTATAAAGCAGATAAAAACAAAAACACCATTGCGCAGGCAATGGTGTTTAATCGTCATTGAGGACTGATGGTTATGAATTACTTTTCAGCGGGGCGTTTTCTGCCGGTTGGGTTATTTACCACGCTGGATTTGTCACCTTCGGTAACTATTTTGCGCTGGTTAGAAATTTTATGGTCCAGTCCAAGAATATGACGTGCCTGACGGTTCGATTTCATTTTAACTCCTCAATCCTGTTGCTAGTTTTAAGGACAACATCGCCGTAGCGAAGAAACACGTGCTAAACCCCTAAATTAGGTTGCCGATCAAGCATAGCACCTTAAAGCGTAGGGTGCTGGCCACTGACCACATAATTGATCGTTTGCTGGTAGATATCACTGAGGATGTCGTTATCAGAAGCTTCCACCCATTTGGTCAGCTCCATGAGAATGTCATCTTCAGTGACAACACCGTGCTCTGCCCGAAGGCCTTGCTCAATGGCATTAACCAGAGCGGGTTCTGCTGTTGAATTTTCTGCCTGATAATAAGTAAACATAGCGATTCTCCGTGTCTGTGTATTTTTGGTGTCTGCTACGGATCGCAGATATATAAAGCACATTCAGCATGGCAAATATTTGCCGCTTCGTTGTTAAGATTAGTCCTGGTTGATAATTTTTATATTATAACACCATGATATTCATAGGGATTGTAATTGGGGCGATCCGATTAATATTGATACAATATCTTTTGGATTATATATTCCCCGTTATCTATTGTGGGAATTTAATTTAAGTACAGAGATAATGTTTTCGCCGGATTTTATTCGGAATATCCTGCTTATCCTCGTGCGGTTTCTCACGTAGTCTATAATTTCCTTTTTAAGCCCACAGGAGAGCAACAATGACAATCCATAAGAAAGGTCAGGCACACTGGGAAGGCGATATCAAACGCGGGAAGGGAACTGTATCCACCGAGAGCGGCGTGCTGAACCAACAGCCGTATGGATTTAACACGCGTTTTGAAGGCGAAAAAGGAACCAACCCTGAAGAACTGATTGGCGCAGCGCATGCCGCATGTTTCTCAATGGCGCTTTCATTAATGCTGGGGGAAGCGGGATTCACGCCAACATCGATTGATACCACCGCCGATGTGTCGCTGGATAAAGTGGATGCAGGTTTTGCGATTACTAAAATCGCACTGAAGAGCGAAGTTGCGGTGCCGGGTATTGATGCCTCTACTTTTGACGGCATTATCCAGAAAGCAAAAGCAGGATGCCCGGTTTCTCAGGTACTGAAAGCTGAAATTACGCTTGATTACCAGTTGAAATCGTAAAGCGTTGCCGGATGACGCGTCAGGCGCGTGATTGCCTGATGCGTTGTTAGCGTCTCTACAGCGCCCGCCAGCACCGGATCTCACGTCCGTCCTCCCTTATTGTTAATGATTGCCGGACTTCACATCCGTGGGTTGCCAGAGGGCAGCGTTCGCGGAAAAAACAGCCTTGTGGCAACGTGCGGTTTCCTGGTAGATCCGTTTTACGTAATGCCCATTCTTCCTCCAGCGGTTTATCAATGGCGGGGAGGGAATCCAGCAATAATCGGGTGTATGGATGTGCCGGAGCTGTCAGCACCTGTTGCGCGTCTCCTAGTTCCACAATCTGTCCGAGATACATCACCGCCACCCGATCGCTCATATGACGTATCACCGAGACATTGTGTGAAATCAGCACATAAGTCAGCCCGCGATTTTCCTGTAGCGTTACCAGTAAATTGAGGATCTGCGCCTGCACGGAGATATCCAGCGCCGAGGTTGGTTCATCAAGCACAATCACGTCAGGCTGCGAAGAGAGTGCTCTGGCAATGGCGATACGTTGCCGCTGCCCGCCTGAGAACGCATGAGGCAAGCGATCGAGATACTCCGGACGAATACCCACCTGCACAGCCAGCTCCTCTGCCAACGCTCGCCGCTGTTGTTCACTACTACGCTTAGCTATCCAGAGCGGTTCTGTGATGATGCGCCACACCGGTAAGCGCGGATTGAGCGAAGAGAGCGGGTCCTGAAACACCATCTGCATAATGCGTTGTGATCTTGAACGGATGTACTGCCCGTGGCTCGGTTGCAGCATACCCATTAAAAGCTGTGCGAGGGTGCTTTTGCCGCAGCCTGACTCACCGACGATCCCTAAGGTTTCACTACGACGGATCTGTAAATCAATACCATTGATGGCATGAACATGTTCCGTAGTTTTACCAAGCCAGTTTTTTCGGGCCGGGAAATTGATATGGACGTCGCGTAACGTTAATAACGTGTCAGACACTAATGACCTCCTGCTGAGGATACCAACAGGCGCAGCGGTGGTTGTTGTCACCATACGCTGTTAGCGCCGGGACGTTTTCACACTGTGCACCTGCCGCATAGCAACGATCGCGAAAAGCGCAGCCGTCAGGCAAATGGGTGAGGTTTGGTACCGTCCCCGGAATAGCGGGTAATGGCTGGCGCGGTATTCCATGTTCCGGTGCGCATTGCAGCAAACCAATGGTATACGGATGCCGGGGATGATGGATAACGTCTGCCGTCACGCCGCTCTCAATCACGCTTCCGGCATACATCACGTAAACGCTATCGCACAGTTGCGACACCACGGCCATATCATGGCTGATGAACAGTACCGCAGTTCCACTGGCGCGGGCTTTATGTTTAAGCAGACGCAGTACCTGCAACTGTACCGTGACGTCCAGCGCCGTAGTCGGTTCGTCGGCAATAATCAATTGCGGCTCGCAGGAGAATGCCAGCGCAATCATTACCCGCTGTCGCATACCACCTGAAAGCTCAAACGGATAGCGCGACATAACTTCCACGGCATCCGGGATTTGCATCTCTTCCAGCAGGGCAATCGCTTTAGCTCTGGCTTCCCGACGACTTTTTGGTTGATGATGGCGGATCACGTCCATCATCTGAAGACCTATTCGACGTGTCGGATTAAGGGCGGTCATCGGTTCCTGAAAGATCATCGCCACTCGTGCGCCGCGCCACTGACGAAGCTGTTTTTCCCGAGCGTTAAGAGCATCTTCTCCCAGCAGTGAAATATGTCCCCGATGTACGCAATAACTGCCCGTCGGTAACAGACGCATAATCAACATTGCAGTGACTGATTTACCCGAGCCGGATTCTCCCACCAGACCGACAATTTCACCGCGGTTGATTTTCAATGACACATTGTTGAGCGCGTGAACATCACCGTTAAAACCGGGGAAACTCAAATGCAGTTGTTGAATGTCCAGAACGGGTTGGGTCATGACTGCTTTCCTCCTGCTTTCGGGTCAAGCAGATCGCGAATACCATCACCAAAGAGATTAAACCCGACGGCGGTAAGCAAAATCGCTGCCCCCGGAAATGCGCAATACCACCATTGATCGAGCACATAGTTGCGACCATTCGCCACCATCGCCCCCCATTCAGCACTTGGTTGTTGAGCACCCAGGCCAATAAATCCCAACGTGGCGGCCATTAAAATCGCGCTACCGATATCCAGCGATGCCTGCACAATCAGCGGCGGCAGGGAGTTACGTAAAATATGCCAGTTGATCAGATGCCAACGCGACGCACCAAAGGTTTTCGCCGCCTGAACATAGGTATACTGGCGAACAACTAATGTTTGCCCCCGCGCCAGGCGCACATAAAAGGGAATTCGCACAATAGCAATCGCCAGCATGGCGTTAAACAAACTCGGCCCGAGAGCGGCTGCCAGTGCCATTGTCAGCACCAGCGAAGGAATCGACAGCATAATGTCCATGATGCGCATGATAATCGCGTCTGCGCGTCCGCCAAGCACACCGGATAGACACCCGAGTAGCGACCCCATCATACCTGCAATGGCGACCACCACTAATCCGGCGAGAATTGATTGCTGACTGCCGACCAGTACGCGGCTAAACAGATCGCGTCCCACTTCATCGGTGCCAAACCAGTGCGCCGCAGAAGGCGGCAAAAGGCGGGCGGTTAAATCAATGGCGTTGGGATCATGCGTCGCCAGCCACGGTGAAAAAATCATCATCAGTAGCATTAATACAATGATGACTGCGCCGGTCACGGTAAGCGGGCTGCCTTTCAGCATCCATACCAGTTTTGCACCGTTAAATCGCGTTTGTTTTGGTGGGCGCACGGCTGACGTTTCCTCGCTTAGCATCATTCACCACCTCCACGTCCGATACGCGGATCAATCCACAAATAGAGCAAATCCACCACCAGGTTGACCAGCACATAAGCAAACGAAACCACGACGGCAAATCCCATCACCGCAGGGAAGTCGAGCGCCTGTATTGATGTCACTACCCATGCCCCCATTCCGGGCCAGGCAAAAACGGTTTCGGTGAGCACTGCGCCATACAACAAATCGCCCAGCGCCAGACCCAATACGGTAATCGAAGGGATCAACGCATTGGGTAGCGCATAACATAAAACGATATACCAGCCGGGCAAGCCGCTGGCCCGGGCGGTACGAATGTAATCTTCACTCAATTGTTCCAGCATAGCTGAGCGGATCTGGCGAGCGACAATTCCCAGGTGAACGAACGCCAGCGTTAATGCCGGTAAGATGAGATGTTGCAGCGCATTGAAGAAGACTTCACCGTTGCCTTCAAGCAGCGCATCGAGCAGATAAAAGCCGGTAACGTGCGTTGGTGGATCCAGCCAGTCATCAAGCCTTCCGCCGCCGGGAAGAATTTGCAGATGACCATAAAACAGCACAATGACGCCCAGCCCAAGCCAGAACGCAGGTGTGGAGATTCCGGTAATGGCCATTATTCGCACCAGATGATCCAGCCAGCGATTTCGCCAGACTGCAGAGAGTATGCCCAGCGGGATGCCAATCAGGAGTGCCAGCAGCAGGGCACAAAAAGCCAGTTCCAGCGTCGCCGGGAAAAATATACGCAACTCTTCCAGCACCGGACGCCCGGTACGAATGGATGTTCCCAGGTCACCCTGAAACAGGTCGCTGACGTAGCGGTAAAACTGTACGTACAGTGGCTGGTCCAGTCCCAGTTGCTGGCGAATATTATCCACGATAGCATCGCTGGCGCGGTCACCCGCCAGTAACCGCGCCGGATCGCCGGGGATCAGGTGCGAGATAATAAACGTTATCACACAGACGCCCGCCACCACGAGCACCAGCCCCCAGCAGCGTTGGCGTAAAATACTCCAGAAGGTCACGTTATTTACTCATGGTATTGATATTGAAGACCTGTTCCAGCATGGGATTGAACACAAAACCTTTCACCTCTTTGTTCATCGCCAGTTGGTAGTTTTTCTGGAACAGGTACACATAAGCAGCGTCATCAATGACGATTTTCTGTGCCTGCTGGTAGTCCCGAGTACGCTGCGTCTGGTCGGTGGTCGCTAGCGCATTGCGCAGTAACTTATCGACCTCACTGTTTTCATAGAACGAGCGGTTACCCGGCAGACCTTTTTTGTCTGACTCAAACCAGTAATTCATAAACATATACGGGTCGGCAAAATCCGGACTCCAGTTGCCAATCGCAATGTCATAATCACCTTTTCCCACTCTGTCGCGCATGGTGGCGTTCGCCAGCTTTTCCAGCTTCACGTTGATGCCCAGCTTGTTGAGACTGGATTGTGTCGCCAGAGCAATAGGCTCCCAGTTCGGATCATTATCAGAATAGAGAAACGTCAGGCTGGTGGGTTTGCTCGTCACTTTATCCCATTCGGCTTTGGCTTTCGTTTCGTCATGGTTGTATTGCATTGCCGTCGCATCGTATCCCCACATGCCTTCCGGAATCGGGCCGCGCATTTGTTTTCCGTTACCACTCAGAATGCCGTTAACCATACCCTGATAATCGGTAGACCAGGAAATGGCCCGACGCAGATCCGCCTGATTAAGTGGCGCTTTGCTGTTATTCAGATACAGATAGGTGACGCGCAGTGACGGATACTCTGCCACATTGACTTTGTTTTCCTGCTTCAGTGCGTTGAGTTGATCCACCGGCAGCGCATCGGCAATGTCAATGTCGCCACGGGAGAGCTGCAGGCGACGGGAAGCACTTTCACCGATAATTTTTACCGATACCCGTTTGAAATTCGGTTTATTGCCGGGGTAATGCGGATTTGGCACCAGAACTAATTGCTGACCTTTTTGCCAGCTTTTCAGCATAAACGGTCCGGAGCCAGCGGTATTTTGCGCGAGGAAACCACGGGCATCATCCGCCGCATGCTCCTTTAAGACCGCCGGATTGATAATGGATGCACCGTCATTCGCCAGCGTGTAGAGGAACGGTGCGAATGGCTGGCTAAGGGTAAACCTCACTGTATGTTCGTCGGGAGCATCAATCTTTAAATCTTTGGGAAATGCTTCTGCTGGCCCCTGGCCGATTTTTAGTAACCGCTCAAAAGAGAGTTTTACTGCTTCGGCAGTGACAGGAGTGCCATCGGCAAATTTAGCATTATCCTTCAGGGTGAATGTCCACTCTTTTTGATCGTCAGACGCTTTCCAGCTACTCGCCAGATCGCCTTCAACGTCGGTTGAGCCTTTATCACCGTCCGTTTTGTACTGAACCAGTCGCTGATAAGACGGGTAGGTCACTGTCCAGTCGTTATTATCAATTGTCACCGCTGGGTCGAGGGTTTGTGGGTCGGCAGCTTTACCGATCACCAGCATATCTTTCGGTACGGCGGCGTGCGCAACCGGCATTGTTGTGGCAAGGACGATCGCGAGCAATGTAGGACGAAACGAAATCGATCTCTTCATGACAGTTTCCTGATTAACTGGCGTGCTGTGTGCCAGGGGATATAAAACAGGTGAATTGATCAGCGAGTAGTGGGTAACTCGCTGCCTGGGGTAATTCGAAGTGCCACCATTCGCTCGGGATACCGACAAAGCCACCGCCAGTCATAATCGCATTCAGCAACAGCCGATTGCGCTGAGCGGCGGGCGGGACGGAAGGGTGATAAGCATGGGAACGTTCGTGCATTTCATCAAACTCTGCACCCATATCCAGTATGTTCCCGTGCTCATCACGAAGCGTCAGGTCGATCGCCGTGCCACGGCTGTGATTAGAACCGACCGTCACATCAACAACATATTGCGGGTCTGGGCAGGCTTGCCACAACATCGCCTGTGCTTGTTGTGGGCGATACGCATCGTAAATCACCAGTTGTAAGCCTGACAGCTGGGCGATACTGATACTTTTCGCCAGCGCGGTAATCGCATCCTTGTGTAACAGACAACGCGCTTGCTGATAAATAGCTTTACCTGTGATGTTATCAGCGCAGGCGTATTTCAATTCGATCTCCAGATCAGGGAAGATCACGGCTAAATCAACCAGTTCGGTGGTATCTGACATAAACGGTTCCTGTATAAGACAAAAATTGCTGCGCTTTCCGCTTATGCAGATCTCATGCCACGCCGGGATAAGCGCCAGAATGCTGGCTTAAAGTTATATTTTTTAACTTTTGATCAACATTTGTGCAGCGTAGTGCAGTTTTGGTGCAAGAGGGGAAGTTAAGGAAGGAATCTCCCGGAATCGTAGCTGAAATCACAGTATTTAAGTGACAGTGTCACGTTAAATGAAAACCCGCGAGTGCGGGCGGGAGAAAATTGTCAGATTTTCAGCGGTAACACGCTGCTAATCCAGCCAGGAATTTCTTCGGCGGGTAGGGGGCGGGAAAAGAAATATCCCTGAATAACGCGACAGTGAATCTTGCGTAGCATCTCAAATTGTTCTTTGGTTTCGACGCCTTCTGCCACGACGGTTAAATTGAGGCTTTGCCCAATGCTGGTAATGGCTTCAAGTAAGGCTCGGATGCGTTTTTCGGTCAGACAACGATCGACAAAGCTTTTGTCAATTTTGATTTCCGTTACCGGAAGACTGACTAAGCGGGATAAACCAGAAAAACCCGTGCCGAAATCATCGACAGATAAACCTACGCCCATATCGCGCAGGATCTGAATGCGCTTAAAGATTTCGGTATCGTGTTCCATCATCATGCTTTCCGTGATTTCCACCGTCAGCTGGTGGCCGTCAATACCCCAGGCTTGCATTGCATCAGACACCTGATTAGGCAGCTGATTACTGCGAAAGTGCAACGCCGACAAGTTAACGGATAACGCCGGGATATGAATATTCTGGCTACGCCATTCTGCTAACTGACGACAAGCTTCCGCGATGACCCAGCGTCCAATATTTTCGATTTCACCGATCTCTTCTGCGAGAGGAATAAACCGTGAAGGGGGCACATGACCATGCAGGGGATCGTGCCAGCGAGCAAGGGCTTCGATGCCGTAGAGCTCACCCGTTTCTGCGAAGATTTGCGGCTGGTAAACCAGTTTTAGTTGGTTATTGCTAATCGCTTCTTTCAGCGCCGCGCCTAAAACCAAACGCTCTTTTACCATTTCGTTCATCGCCGGGCTGAAGAACTGCCAGCCGTTACCGCCATTCTTGCGAATATAATCCATTGCATTGTGAGCAGTGGAGAGCAGGTAATCGCGGTTTTTACCCACGTCGTAGCTGATGCCAATGCTCAAGGTGAGCGGGAATGGTTTATCGTCAATCATTATCGGCTTGCTGACCACATTCCGTAGCTCATCGGCGATTTGGGTTATGTTACTGACGTCGTTTTCCAGGCTCACGAGGACAAACTGCGTACCTTCGATACGACAGAGATACTGATCCGGTTTGAGTTTTTCACGAAAGCGATTGACCACTTCCAGCAATGCCTGATCGGCCCACGCATAGCCAAGGCTATCAATCACATCCTGAATATGGTCAACACCGATGAGATACACCACCGGAGAGACGGCTTTGTCGACCAGGTCATCGAGGTAATTGTGCAGGTTATTGCGATTTGGCAGACCGGTCATCGGATCAAATTGGATGAGTTGTTCAATATGCTGACGGCTTTTTTCCTGTTCCAGCGCCAGCGCGGCCATATGCTGGCTGATATCTGCCACGCGTTCGATAAAGGCGCTGGTTTCTGCTCCTGACGAGGTTTTAATTTGCAGGATCCCCGCAGGCGCACCATCACGCTGACGAATGGTCGCTGACCAGCTTTGCGCATTTTGAACTTCTGCACCGTGCGAAGATGACGCCCAGTGTAGCGGCATCCCGTTGCGCAGCGCGAACAGCGAAACATGCGATTCGTTGAGTACAGATTCGATGTTACGACAAATAATTTCCCCCATTTCATGAAATGGCGGGCTGCTGCACATGGCGGCGAGAATATTGCCTTCAAGCTGGCGGATTTGCCGTTCTTCGGTGATATCCGAGAAAGTCATTACCAGGTTCTGCAGATGCGCGAGCACATCATAGACCGGGCTGATAGAGGCTTTAATCCAGATTTTTTCACCGGTGCGCGTCAACAGCAGAAATTCGTCCTGATCGCGGGCGGTTTTCCATAGCAACTGTTGTAAACGAATGCGGTTATCAGCAGGGAATTCTGGAATGTTCAGGAGTGTATCGGGCTGCATACCGCTGGCTTCGCTAATGCAGTAACCAAACATTTCGGTAAATGCACGATTGCACTGCACAATATGGCGTTCCGGATCGAGGACAATCACTGGTCGGTCGAGATGGTCAACGGCAATAATCAATTGTCGGGTCTGTTCTTTTTGCGCCATTTCTACGCTGGCATCCCGTACCAGCGCCAGGTAATAAACTTTCCCCTCGGCGCTCACTTTCGATAGCGCAAAACGGGTCCAGATTTTACTGCCGTCTTTTTTCTCCAGCTGCAGCTCCCGACTCATCCCCTCGACGCGCGCTTTACCGCCTTCACGGTTGTGACGGATGTATTCAGGATGCGCGGGACGCAAATCCCGCGGAATCAGCATATCAATGTTATTGCCAATAACTTCTTCACGTTTGTACCCCCAGAGCTTCTCTGCGGCGGGGTTGAAAAACATCACTTCATCATTTTCGTTAATTAACACCGCGCCCATCATATTTTGCTCAAGGGCGGGGAAAAAAATGCCATCGGCGGCATTATCCGCATCGGTTAGCTTCATGATTACCTCTGCATCCTGGCGCATCTAAAGACTGGCTTTCCAGAGTTCAACACGGTTTCTACCTCGTCTTTTGGCGATATACAGAGCTTCATCGGCTATTTGAATGAGGCGCTCATAGTCAGGATGACCATTAAACATGGCGGCACCGATGGAAAGTGAGAGGGCAATATCTTCGCCGTTTGCGGCTTTCAGTTTGGTTTTCTCCACCCGACTGCGAATACGTTCTGCGGTACGTAACGTTTCGTTTTCCGAAGCTTCAGTCAAAACAATGATAAATTCATCGCCCCCGTAGCGGAAAACATAATCACTACTGCGGACGTTGTCATAAAAGGCCTGAGAGATTTTACGCAGAATTTCATCGCCAGTGTTATGACCCCACGTATCGTTAATCTCTTTGAATTTATCAACGTCAATAATCAGCACTGACAGCGGTGTACCGGTCCGGTTGGCATGGGCAATTTCGCGTTTGAAGATCGTCGGCAGGAAACGGCGGTTAAGTAATTTCGTCAGTACATCCATACCGACTTCGTGGCGCGATACTTCTTCAAACAATTCACGCAGCAAGGTAATAATTTGCGATACGGTATTTCTTATCTGTAATAAAAATTTTACCCGTAAACTTCTGTTATTCAAATTCCTGGTGTTACGCATGGTTTGATTGAAAATACCGTCGAAATCCTGAATCAGACGGGAGATATGGCCCACTTCGGCTATGCCGCTAAAATAATGTCGACCTTTATGGTTAAACCACAGGCCAAAATCAGCCTGGCTTAAAGGCAAACTACTGCCTAAATCAGAATCCAGCAGGACTTTATAGATAATATCTATTTCCCATGAAAGTAATGAGGCTATTTGCCGCTCTTTTTCTTCTTCGGCATTTTCCAGTAACGAGAAGATACGATAGTTTTCATCTTCCTTTGAGGCACTACTGTCACTAAAGGTAAACGCGCGGGTCATCACTTCCATAGCGATATCAATACTGTTAATAGAGAAATGGTAGACCTGAAGTTTTTCTGCGGCGGAATAATCCGAAGAGAAGATGACTGGATAGAGGATTTTTTTCAGCACCCGAAACCCCATCTCGACAATTTCTACCGGAATTCCTATGCGGGCATGCACTTCCGCGACGGTATGCTGGATTTGTATTAGCCTTTCGACATCGTCAACCTGGGCAGAAAGCACGTTAATAATCCAGCGTTCCATCGCACTTTTCAACTGCCGCTCAACTTGTTCATTACTCAAGAATTCTTCGGCATGCGGGTCGATACGGACAATTCGGTAAAACTCAATACTCAGATAATGGGCATGCGCAACGGCAATTTCCGCGGCTTTAGCACGAATGAGCGGATCTGCTTGTTCGACAAGCCCGGTCCACTCATCTTTCATTCTTTTAAAATACATCTCCATAATTCACACCCTTATAAGGCTGGGAAAGCAGACGGAATCAAAACGAAACGCAACGTGCGAGGTCGACTAACTGCACCATATTCTCCTGAAATATGAAGATATACTGAAAACAAATAAGCGACTTAGGACAGTTTCAATCTACGCTACTGTTCTTCAGAAGAGTATAGCCCATCGTAATTATTTTTCGGTGACAGCGAATATCGTATGTTTTTTCATATTCATACATTTTTACTAGGGGATTTATGACTGTTTAACTAAGTGTGGTTAATTGCGTAGTTAATTTGACTTAAGTAAGCATGATTACTAGTGGGATATTTCAAGAGGGTAACAAGCCGGGGGGAAAGCACCGGCTTGTTACAAAGTAAGAATGGGAGTTTAACTGCCCCAACGACTTTGCAGATAGCTGACCGCTTGTTGAGTCTGTGGCTTATTCAGATAGTCCTCACGGAACAAGATTGTGCCGCTAATTTCTGGCACGGCATCGTTAAGATCGAGCTGCTTTTTCAGTTCCGGCACGCCGCCGTTAATCATCCAGTCTGGCTCTATCTTTGAAGGTTCACCCACTTTATAGAAGGCGATACCGATATACAGGCGGGTCCTGGTCGGTTTAACGACATCCGCCCACCATTTTGCCAAAACGTCATAACGTGCGGCACTCCGTGAGAACGGCCAGTAAATTTGGGGAGCAATGTAATCCAGCAATCCTTGTTCCACCCATCGACGGGTGTCAGCGTAGGATTCGTCATAGGCTGCCGCGCCTCGGGTATCGGAACCGAGCGGATCGTGTGATCGGTTACGCCACACGCCTGCCGGGCTAACGCCAAATTCGACTTCCGGCTTAATGCTTTTAATGGTGTGCGATACCTTCGCAATTAACTGCTGAGTATTGTTGCGCCGCCAGTCTGCTTTTGACGCAAATGCGCCTCCGTATTTGCGGTACGTTTCGTTATCATTTAGCCGTGAACCCGGTGACTCAGTATAGAAATAGTCGTCAAACTGCACGCCATCTACCGGATAGCGGGAAACCACTTCCGCGACTATTGATGTGATCCAGTCCTGAACTTCAGGGATGCCCGGGTCGAGGACAAAGCGATCGCCGGACGTTCTGATCCAGTCGCGGTGTTGCACATAGACGCTCGCTGGTTGTTGAGCCAGAGTGCTATTCAGTTCCCTGATAGTACCGGGCTTCGTATTAACCGATACGCGATAGGGGTTAAACCATGCGTGTACTTTCATCCCACGCTTGTGGGCTTCGTCGAGCATGAATTGCAGCGGATCGTAACCCGGATTTTCACCAATCTTACCGGTCATAAGATCGGACCACGGCAAAATTTTCGATGGCCACAGGGCGGTACCGTCTGGCTTGACCTGGAAAAAGACCGTGTTTATGCCGAGACGTTGCAGATGATCCAGTTTGTCGATCATCGCCTGTTGTTGTACACGGGCCCGGCTGGTGGTGTTACTAATGTTAACCGAGGAAACCGGTGGCCAGTCGAGGCGAGACACCGTGGCCAGCCAGATGCCACGCATCGGTTGTGACGATTGTTGCGTCGTGGCTGGTGGCTTTGAACCCGCTGGTGGTGTCACCATGGACTCTGGAGGCGTGCTTTTACAACTACACAGTAAAAGTGCCAGTGCAACCAGTATCGCTGGTCTTCTAATCGCTAATTTCTCGTTTCGGGAGCAGATATCCATATGTGCTGGTTTCCGGTAAACAGATGTGCGCTCATTCTCGTACTTATCCCGGTTAAGTCAATACGACAGCAAGCACGAAAAAGGGAGCGATGAATTATCGCTCCCTTATCTTATAACCATTCAGACATGGTTAGTGTTTCTTGTCATTCATCACAATATAGTGTGGTGAACGTGCACGCGGGTGCAGGAAGAAGTGACCTTTTGGTGCGTTCTTACTGTTGATTGGCTCCAGAGTGACGCCAGTATTCGCTTTGCCTTTACGATCATGAACAGCATAGAGAATAAAGGGCAGGGCAAGTACCACCAGGAAACTAACGACCAGTAATTCAACATACATATCGGTAGAGTCACCCTGGATGTTATCCGGCGGCAGGAAGGAAACAATAAACGCCATAATTGAAGTCAGCAGACCGACAACAGCCACGACCAGTTTCACCCCTTTACCACCAGGGATATTAAATGTGCGTTTTAAGTCAGGATGTTTAAGAACCAACACAATGTAGCCAATAAACAGCATGAAATAAGCACACAGATAAATCACCACCGTCAGCGCCAGTGCGATCAGGAAGGACATGTTGTTACCGCCACCGGTATTGGTGAGGATGATCAACGCGATAGAAGTAATCACCAGCTGCGAAATGACCAGCGTTACCGGTACGCCATTTTTGTTCATTTTAGCGAATGCCGCTGGCAGCAGGTTTTTCTGCGCTGTGACATACATCCCGCGAGAAGGACCAACAATCCAGGAGGCGATTTCCGCCAGAACACCCAGCAACAGCAGTGCGGAGATCACGCGAACCGTCCACTCAATTTCCGGTGCCACATGGGACATCAGAACGGTAAAGGTTTGCATTACACCTGCGGAGAGGTTGATTTCATTACCCGGAATGACCATCGCAATAGACAAACCGCCAACAGAGCTTAAGCAGATTGCCGCCACCATCAGCAGTAACATAGCCAGTGGATAGTCGCGCCCTGGATTGCTCATTTCATTGACGTGGGTTGCGGAAGCTTCAACGCCCATATAACTCAAAATGAAGGCAACAAATACAACCAGGGTGCCCACTTTAGAGAAGTCAGGGAAGAAGGTCTTCGCATCCATTTCGATAGCAACGGGGGCACCGGAGTGCAGATAAATAGCCGCTAATGCGATCAAAATAAATGCAGGTAACAGGATACCGGCGAAGAAGCCAACTTTAGCAATTCGCGCCGTGTATTTCGTGCCACCAAACTGCGTTAATGCCAGCGCCCAAAGAATGATGAGTGCTGCAATAGTTTTGGTAATAGGGTCTTCATTCAGCGCTGGCCATTTCAGGATGTAGGAGAGTGCCCCTAACACGAAATAGAGCATCGGAATAAAACCAATGGCGATTTGCAGATAGCCAAATGAGATCGCTGCAAATCCCCACCTCGGCCCCAGAGTATTTGATACCCAGGCGAAGACACCACCTTCTTCCCAGCCGTCGACGGTGGCCATTTCCGCAGCACAAAGTCCCACGGGAATAAACCATAAAATCCCGCCTAATAGCAGGAAGAAGACTAATGAAAAGCCCGATGTTGCGAAGGTAGGGTATTCATAAACAGCCATTACCATCGATGCCGTTATGGCAAAGAATCCGAGTAATGTGAGCTGCTTAGCTTTACCTGTCTGTACTGATGTAGCCATATTATCCCCCTAAAACGGTATTCCTGTCGGAACCGCACCTGTTTTGTTCTGAAGCGTATTCAGAACAATATTTTCCGTTGCTAATGCCAGTGAACAGACTTTGGAAATTGTCCCGAAACGGGTTCGTTTCGGGACACCGTTACCGTTAAACGTTATCAGGTATGTTTAAAGCTGTTCTGCTGGGCAATACCCTGCAGTTTCGGGTGATCGCTGAGATATTTCAGGGAGGCTTTGTAGTCTTCCAGCAACAGTTCAGCAAAGTCCATTTCGAAGCCGCGACGACACATAATGCGCATCACCACGATGTCGGTGGCTTCACCGCCGAGAGTGAAGGCCGGAACCTGCCAGCCGCGCAGACGCAGACGTTCAGAGAGGTCGTACAGGGTGTATCCCGGATCTTCACCCTCTTTCAGTTTGAAGCAAACCGCCGGGATGCCTTCGTCCGGGCGACCGGTACAGATGAACTCATACGGCCCCAGTTTGGCGATTTCATCCGCCAGATAGGCAGCGACCTGGTAGGAAGCATTCTGTACTTTGGTATAGCCTTCACGACCGAGGCGCAGGAATTCATAGTACTGTGCAATTACCTGACCCGCCGGGCGGGAGAAGTTGATGGCGAAAGTCCCAATCTGACCACCGAGGTAGTCAACGTTGAACACCAGTTCCTGCGGCAGCGCTTCTTCATCACGCCAGATAACCCAGCCGCAGCCCAGCGGAGCCAGACCGAATTTATGGCCTGAAGCACTGATCGATTTCACACGCGGCAGGCGGAAGTCCCAGACGATATCCGGGGCAACGAACGGTGCCAGGAAGCCACCGCTGGCAGCGTCGATGTGCATGTCGATGTCGATACCGGTGTCGGCCTGGAATTTATCCAGCGCATCGTGCAGCGGCTGCGGGAACTCATAGTTACCGGTGTAGGTCACGCCAAAAGTCGGCACCACACCGATGGTGTTTTCGTCGCAGGCTTCAATCATGCGTTTCGGGTCCATAAACAACTGACCGGGGCGCATAGGGATCTCACGCAGCTCCACATCCCAGTAGCGGGCGAATTTATGCCAGCAGATTTGCACCGGACCGCACACCAGGTTTGGTTTGTTGGTCGGTTTGCCTGCAGCTTCCATACGCTTGCGCCAACGCCATTTCATCGCCATCCCGCCGAGCATACAGGCCTCGGAAGAACCAATGGTGTTGGTGCCAACGGCCTGACCATTTTTCGGCGCAGGCGCATGCCACAGATCGGCAACCATGTTTACGCAACGCAGGTCGATGGCTGCAGATTGCGGATATTCTTCTTTGTCGATCCAGTTTTTGTTAATGGATAAATCCATCAACTTATGGACATTTTCGTCGTCCCAGGTCTGGCAGAAAGTGGCCAGGTTCTGACGAGCGTTGCCATCAAGATATAATTCGTCATTGATAATCTGGAATGCGACATCATCGCGCATTTCGTGCAGCGGAAATCGTTTTGATTCTGCGATAGTGGAAATAGACTTCGCACCAAAACGTGAATCGAGTAGTTCCGACCTTAAATCCGTTACTTGCTTCTTATCCATTTTAAACTCCTTAAAATGATTGGATCGCATTAAAAAAGTAGGATTTATCGATAAAGTAAGCAAGTGCAAAGGACTCGGGTTTAAATAACAAAATCCTAATGTTATTTATCGTGAAATATTACGAGAATAATGTTTTTTCATTAAAAAACAATGCAATAGAGAATTTTTTGGTGGTGGTAAAGTGTTTTATGTTGTTATTTTTATGCGCTTTCTACGCCTCCTGAATTATCACGTAAAAATCAGTCCTTAAAATATCACTATTAGTACTTGGTTATTATTTTGAACGCATTTATAAAATTATTACATAAAAATAGCGAATATTGCTAAAATCCCCCGCCAACGAGGTGTTGACGGGGCTGTTATTATTTTGGCAATAATACTCCGGTATAGGTATTCACCGGATGAGAAAGATATTGTTTAACGGCAGTGTTAACATTCTCTACCGTCATTTGTTTCAACAATTGCTCCTGCTCAGTCCATGCTGCAGGATCGTCATATTGAATAAGACTATTTACAATGGTGTTCGCTAATTGTTGAACGCTACGCTGTTGGATATCGAGGCTGCGCTGAACGTTTTGCTGGTATTCGTTCAGTTCTTGCTCACTGATCCCTTTAGCCAGACGCTTAACCATCACTTCATTCGCTAACGTTAACAGTTCATCATGTCGTTCCGGTTGACAAGTAAAAGCCAGCAAATGACTGATATCTTTGGCCTGAGGATCAACCGAGAGGCGAGAAGAAACGCTGTATGCCCCAGAGGCCTGTTCACGAATATTAATGCGTAGATCTTTTGCCAGTGCGACGTTAAAAGCATCGAGCGCCATACGCATCGCCAGATTAACCGGTGTCCGGGAATCATAACGCTTCCACTGTGAAACCTGTGCCACAGGTTCATTTTGTTCTTTTACAGTAACCGATGCGTTGTCCGTCGCGCGAGTTAATGGTTTACCTGCGGCTAATGGCGAATCAGAGTGTTTGATTGATCCTAAGTAACGCGTAATTAACGCCACGAGTTTGTCTTCTGCGACATTACCGACAATGACAAACGTGATATCCGCTGGAGATGAAAACAACTTGCGATCGGCAGCCAGCGCATCTGCGGCAGTAAACTGTGCAATCTGATTTTCTTGCAGTAATTTCGTGCGGTCATCAGCATAGCGCGTCTCATACATCTGCTGGGCGAATTTCTCCGCTGGACGCTGGTCGAGTGTTTTCAACGCCTGAATTTGAGCATTTTGTAGCGATGCCCAAATATTATCGTTAATCGTGCTGTGGGTGATTCGCTGGTTAATCAACTGAAAACCAGGTTCAGGGTTATTAGCCCGCGCGCTAACGGAGAGCAACGTATTCATGCCACTGACTTTACTGCTCATGGTTACCGAGTTTTCCGCACTCCAGCGTTTCAGGCTGGAAGAGGAGAGTTCACCAACGCCGCTTCCGCTTACTGCTTTATTTGCCAGCGCGATAAGTGATTTTTGCTGCGCAGGGAAACTTAAATCGCCTTTATTCGATACGGCAGTAATTTGTAGCTTTTGCTCTTCACCCGCGGATTTTGCCAGAATAACCCTGGCACCATTGGAAAGTGTTAATGATGTCAGATTCTCAGCCAGCGTTTCTTTGCTGCTAATTTCCGCCTGTGGGTCAGCGTCTACTGTTAACGATAAATTTCTGCCTGGGAAGATGTAAGCCGCCAGCTTTTTGTTGGCGTACTCTTTTTCCAGCGCCAGGATAGCCGCAGGAGACAATGCTTTTTTGGCAGCAACCTCATTGTTTACCATTTGCTCCCAAAATGCATCCTGGTTCTTTCTTAACTGCTGCCATTTTTCCGCCAGACTTTGCACGGTAATTTGCTGCCACAGACGTTTCGAAAGTTGATATGTCTCTTCCGGCGACAAGAACGGCGTATTATTTAATGAGCTGGATGCCAGGCGACTGGTCAGCATACGTAAATCACGTTCAGCTTGCTGATCAACCGCATTTTTCAGCCAGGTGAGGCGGGTAGATTTGACATCATCGAGTTCTTCAGCAGAAAAACCATGCTGATCAATAGTTGCCAACTCTGCCATTAATGCATTCGCAGCATCCTGCATATTATCGTCTCGTGCATTTACACGGAAAAACAGCGACTGATAATCGGGTGCAATTTTAACGCTGCGCGCAGTGCCGCCAGAAATAGTCTTCAACTCGCCCGACTGTATGCGTTCCTGCAGACGCTGATTGAACAGCTGAACCAACATGCTCCATTCAGCTTGTTCGATAAAGCTTTGCTCATCGCTCACTTGCACCATTGGCAGGCGATAATAGAGTGCGATGCCGTTCACCCGGTTTTCTTTATCCTTAATGATATTAAAGCGCAGGTGGTTTTCGGCTTTTGTCGGCCAGACGCGATTTTCAGCTGCTTTGTTAGCCGGAAGCTTACTTAAATTGTCCTTTATCAGCGCCAGCGCTTCTTTACTGTCGATATCGCCGACCACGATAAAGGTCATATTATTTGGTTGATACCAGCGTTGATAAAATTGGCGCAATTGTGCCGGTGTGACCGTAGCGACAGTATCCATCAGGCCGATAGGTTCACGGTCTAAATTACGGGTATTAGCCAGCAGGAAAGGGCGGCGCGCCTGAGAGGTGCGCCATTTCGCATCCTGATGGGCACGCCATTCCTCAGTAATTACGCCACGTTCAGCGTCTACTTCGAGTTTTTCAAAGGTTGCGGCATTACTCCATTCACTGAAGATTGCCATCACTTGTTGCAGATTTTGTTTCTGCGTAGTCGGCAAACTCACCTGATACACCGTTTCGTCATAGCTGGTATAGGCATTAACATCGCGACCAAAACGCAGGCCCATTGACTCAAATGTTTCGATGACTTTATTACCCGGCCATGTTTTTGTGCCGTTAAACATCATATGTTCTACAAAATGAGCCACGCCGCGCTCATTGTCCTCTTCCTGCAATGAACCGGTATGAATTTGCAGCCATAAATTTACCTGATCCTTTGGTTGAGCATGCGGATAAATCATATATCGCAAGCCATTGTCCAGTTGCCCGGTAATTAACTTTTCATCCTGCGGTAAGGCGGCGGCAATCAGTCGCCCGGGGAGCAACAGAGTTGCCACTAACGTCAGTAAGAAACAGAGGTTTCTCATAATTATCTCCATGCGAAAACCGGGCAAATTTACCCGGTTAAGTAAAATCCGAACTATTAAAATTTCATGCTGACATCAAGCCAGAAAGTACGGCCACTGGCGTAGGTCGCCACACCGGTATTCGTTGTATCAACCGCGGTTTTGCTATCCAGTACATTGAGAATATCGGCACTGATCGTCAGGTTTTGTTGTTTCAGAAATTGTGGCGTCCAGGACAAGCGGGTGTCCCAGGTCAGGCTGCTATCCAGTTTTTCGTCAACATACTGCTTGTAATCTGAATATTCGCTGATGTATTGCGCATTCGTCTTACCCAGGATAATGCGAGCTTTACGCGCTTCTTGCCAGGTCAGCGTATTCGCCCACACCAACCCGCTCGGTTGATGCGTGAAATCCATGTTTAAGGAGATCTTTAGTGGATTATTAAAATCCGCCACTGGAACGCTATCGTAAGAGACCAGATTACCGTTATAAACCACCCGGTTATCACCGGTATTGCTCTCCTCATAACCATTGTTTAACGACAAGTTGCCCTTGCTCTTGATATAGCTAAAGACAATTTGCGGGTTAATATCTACCTGGCTGATATGCAGGGGTTCGGCCAGTTCAAAACTGAGGTTGAACGAATGCGTTTTGGTTTTGCCGTCGTTGTTATATTCAGTAATGGTGGTTTTAGTCGCGCTGTCGGTACGACTGCTTTTACTGATTTGATCATGCGCTTCACGATAAACATAGTTTGCACGCGCAATAACGTTCTTACCGATTTTCTGCTGCAACCCCATTGCCAGTTCATCGTTATAAGGCGTTTTCAAATCCTGATAACGCGTCAGGGTTTTATTGCCTGATACCGATTCCGTCCAGCTATTGCGGATATCACGTAATCCCATATCAAGAATATTCCCGCCATAGTAACGGTTATAACCTGCGGTAATCATTGAGGTTTGATCAGCAAAAATATCCCATTCCGTCATAAATCGCGGGGAGATATTGTGGTTTGACAGATAGTTGTCATAGTCATACCGCACACCGGGCATTAACGACACATTCCGCCAGCTAATGCGATCCGCCATATACAGCGTGTAGTTGTCAATTCCCAGACTGCCTTTACCTTTATGGTAAATGGTATGGTTAGTTTTCTTTCCTGCAGCATTAATCACATAGGATTCAGACTGGTTATGGCGTTCAGTCCAAGCATCGGAATAGATGTATTCCGCGCCGAAGTAGGGTTGATGCGAAACATTACCCACGGCGAATTTTTGCCAGTCCAGGCGTGTTTTGAAGGTGTAATTGGCTTTGTTGAATAAATCAGATTTCGGGTAAGTCTCCCCCGTAGCGGGTTGTGTTTTCAGGCAATACGCACGCTTTCAGGCATACCTGCTTTCGTCATTTTGTTCAGCGCTCGTACCAGGGCCATAGCCTCTGCAACCTGACCATCGTAGTCACGCAGTGTCAGTGAACCTCCGAACAGCTGTTTTACCCGGTACATCGCCGTTTCCGCTATCGAGCGACGGTTATAATCTGTTGTCCATTTCCACCGCGCATTACTCCCGGTCAGCCGCTGATTCGCAACAGCACGGTTACGGTCTGCATATTCACCGGGCCAGTAACCCGCGCCTTTTCGGGGCGGGATAAGCGCGCTGATTTTCTTACGCCGCAGTTCATCGTGACAGAGCCGGGTGTCGTAAGCGCCGTCTGCCGATGCTGCCCTGATTTTTCTGTGAGTCTGCCGGATAAGACCCGGGAAGGCTTCTGAGTCCGTCACATTGTTCAGCGACAGGTCTGCACAGATGATTTCATGTGTTTTGCTGTCAACTGCCAGATGCAACTTTCGCCATATACGACGGCGTTCTTTGCCGTGTTTTTTGACTTTCCATTCGCCTTCACCAAAGACCTTCAGCCCGGTGGAATCAATCACCAGATGCGCGATTTCACCTCGGGTGAACGTTTTGAAACTGACATTAACCGACTTTGCGCGCTTGCTGACACTGGTGTAATCCGGGCAGCGCAACGGAACATTCATCAGTGTAAAAATGGAATCAATAAAACCCTGTGCAGCCCGCAGGGTCAACCTGAACACGCGTTTAATGACCAGAACGGTGGTGATGGCGAGATCAGAATAGCGCTGAGGTCTTCCCCGTGATGAAGGCGTTGCCGACTCATACCAGGCCTGAATAGCTTCATCATCCAGCCAGAAAGTTATGGAGCCACGGTTGATGAGGGCTTTATTGTAGGTGGGCCAGTTGGTGATTTTGAACTTTTGCTTTGCCACGGAACGGTCTGCGTTGTCGGGAAGATGCGTGATCTGATCCTTCAACTCAGCAAAAGTTCGATTTATTCAACAAAGCCGCTAATGCCCTGACGCATGCCACGTAAGCCAGAATTTTCGCAAGGGAAGATGATGATGACGAAACACCCAACAGGAATTTATGTCGGGTGCTTTGTTAAGGTCATAAGACGGAGGCTAAGACTGGAGCAAAGAAGGAGCGTTATTAATTATTCTCCATTTGTTTTGCAACATCCATAATGTGGTAAAGCGGTACTCTGTTCTTGGCTAACTCCACCATGGCGTTCATATAAGGTACCATGGTTGAAAAAAGGATTTTATAACCTTCGCAAAAATAGGAAACAGTCTCATTGTTTACTTTAGTAATACGATGCTTAGGGCAACCGCCATTGCAGATAGGTTTATATGCACATTGCTGACATTTCGCTGAAATCCGTTTTTTTTGCGCTGTCAGTTGTACACTGTTCATCGTTTTAAGTTCAGATTTATTAATGTTTCCAATTTTGTACTGTGGATAGACAAAATGGTCGCATTCGTAAATGTCTCCATTACTTTCAACAACCAGATTATCCTTGCAGGACTCCTGGAAAATACAACTGGTATGCCCATTCCCCAAAAAACGGCTGACAAAACTTTCAAACTGACGGATGAAAATTTCACCCACATCGTTTTTAACCCATTGCATAAAAATGGTCGACATAAACTTGCCATAAGCCGTAGGAGGCACAGAAAAATCAATGATACGGAATGTGTTCTCACTATGACCACTGAAATCAATATTCGGCGTCCCGGTTTCGAGCAATTCGATAAATTGCATATGTTTACTGCCGATAGATTTTAAAAAATGATAAACCTCAAGAGGGTAATGGACATTAACGTTATTAATGACGGTTAACGTATTAAACTCTACTTGATATGATTTCAGACGCTCGATGGCTGCTATCACTTTTGCAAAAGTACCGTTACCAGAATTACTGCGTCTGTAACGGTCATGTAGCTCCTGGGGTCCATCGATCGAGATACCAACCAGAAACTCATGTTCTTTGAGAAAGGCACACCATTCATTATTCAATAAAATGCCATTCGTTTGTAATGCATTAAAAATACGTTTTTGGCCTGCATAGCGTTGTTGATAGTGAATAACTTTACGGAAAAAATCCAGACCAGCCAGAGTGGGTTCACCGCCTTGCCACGTAAAATAGACCTGATTGCCAGACGCTGCGATATATTGTTTGATGAACTCTTTCAGAGTGCTGTCATCCATCCATTTTTCATGAGTAAACTGCGACTCTTTTTCAAGGTAAAAACAGTAATCACATTTGAGATTACATTGAAAACTGGAGGGCTTGGCTGTAACGTGCATCGCTATCTCGCTCAATAAGGCGGCGGAAAAATCCGCCGCATGAAGGTTTAGTTATTTCGCTTCGCTTAGTGCTTTCTTGATATTGTTAAACTTCTCCTGATTTACCTCGCTAAGCGGTGGCTGGCTGCTGTCGATAAACTCTCTTACCACGCCTTGCATCTCTTTAACGACCTGTGGATTGGCGGCGGCAAGGTTATCTTTTTGCTGTAGATCCGTCAGTTTGTATAGACCTAACTGATTGTTTTCTACTGTATAGACAAGCGAATAATCGTTATTTCTCACCGTATAAGAGAATTGGCTTAAGTCCTCGGTATTGGGGTTATGCGGGTAATCGTCTGACTGATGGCGGACAAATTTGTGGTAATTATCCCAGAATGGAATATTTTCCTCGTCAAACCAGTGAGAATAAGAGGTTATCCAGGTCAGATTTTTATGTGGCTCGCCTTGTTTCTTATCTTGCAACCACGGCAGCAAGGAAACGCCATCCAGCTTAAGGTCTTTTGGAATGCTGATATCGGCTGCATCAAGAGCTGTCGGGTAGAAATCCATTGCGGAAATCAGCTTGTCATAATTACCTGGTTGAAGTTTTCCTTTCCACCACATAAACATTGGGGTGTGAGTACCGCCAGGATAAGTCTGACTCTTATAGCCTTTTTGCGCCCCGTTCAGCGGCAGAGGACCATCGATAACCGCACCATTATCGGAGGTAAAGAGAATAATAGTATTGTCATACTGTCCGTTTTTCTTCAGTTGTTCGAGAATGCGTTTTACACCCTGATCAACAGAATAAACGGAAGCGTAGTAGTTATCTGCTGTTTGACTACCGGTATTAAATTGCTTCTGATATTGCTCCGGTGCAGGATTATCATTTGGCAGGTGCGGAGCATTATAAGCCAGGTAAAGCATAAAAGGCTGGTCAAGTGTTTTGGCACGATCAACAACGCCAATTGCCTCATCGGTTAACTGATCGCTGATATAACCTTTTGCGGGGACGCGTTCACGATTTTTGAACAGTGAAGGGGAGTTGTAATATGCCGTTCCTGCAGCGTGGAATCCCATAAAGTAATCAAAGCCACGGTTTTGAGGTTGCCATTCTTCCGCAGAAAATGTGGTGAAGTTGTCATGATAGTCACGCGTTTGTTTATCTTCCGGTACTGGCACATTACTGATTTTTGACAAGTGCCATTTACCTACTGCTGCAGTGTAATAACCATGATTCTGGAATAATTCAGGCAAGAAAGTTTCTGTTAGCGGAATACCATCCTGAGCATCGGTATTGGAATAGACACCAAAGCGGGCGGGCGCTCGACCGGTCATTATTGCGGCGCGGGAGGGGCCGGAAACACCGTGCGCCACATAGCCGTTAGTAAAACGTACGCCTTCATCCATTAATGAAAGGAGCGTCGGCGTTGATTTTTGCGCAGCTTCAATGGCTTTATCTATCCCTATTTTGTAGGTATCGACAACTTCACGATTTTCCATTGTTTTTGGGTCAAAAGATTCCTTATCAAAAGGAAGTTGTCCATAACCAAGATCATCCATGGTCAGTACGATAATATTTGGCTTTCCTTTGGTACTGTATTCAGTCGGCGTAAAGTCTGAGAAAGCAACGTTTGTTTTGGTTGCTTTCAGCTTTACATCATCTGCCGCATGAGCAGCAAATGCAGCCATACCAGATGCCAGTATCAAAGATATCGAGGTACTTACGACACTTTTCTTTAATGCAGACTTCATAAATGTTCCTCTTCTTATTGTACTTAATTCCAAAGTAATTTTACGAAGAGAAATAAGTGAATGTAAGTGAAGTTAGTCACATAAAGAGATAGCAGATTTAGCTAAAAAAAGGGAAATAACAGTCCATGAAGCGTTGACATTACTTTCTATTCTACTAAGTAATTTCTCGACGATAAACAACTAATCTATTGATATTTAATAAATTATTGTATTTTACTGACAAAATGCCGAATTGAGATCATAAATAATCATGCAACAGGTTATGCAAATGCATAAATATGTGATGAATGTCACTTATTTATTTCAATAAATATATCGCCTAAAAACAACGCGGGGCAGGGAATGGCTGCCCCATTTTAATTTTTACGTAGGGTGCGTGGTTGACTACTCGTTAGCAAATAATCAAATAGCTAAAGCATTCATCGTGTTGCCCTTATTCATACCCGTGTGCCTTTGACAACGGTACTCCTTAGAAACTCTCTTTGGACTGTTGCCAAAATGTTTGCGGAACGCATAAATAAAATAAGATGTACTCGCATAACCACATTGTTCGGCAATTTTATTGACTGAACCTTCTACGCGTATCAAATTTTTTGCGTGCTGCATTCTGGCATCTAAAAGAATCTGTGAGAATGTCGTTTGCTCTTGCTTTAGTTTTTTCTTCAACAGGCTTTCACTGATGTACAGGCAGTCACAAATATCTTTCAGCTTCCATGGGTGCGCCAGCTTCATGTTGACAATATTTCTCACTTTCCCGGAAACGGATAGCACACCGTTAGTTAATAGTGTAATGAAACCTTTGCATGTGGCAAAAATAGACAGGCAAGAAAAAAGCAAAAGTTCTGAAAAATTATGATGATTGCGTTCTTCCGAGTTGAGATAAGCAATCATTTCATTAAGCAATCCAGTCGGTACATTTGAAGCACGTAAAAACTTCGCAGGAACAGGCACCGTCACTGTCTGGATGTTAGTGCATTGTAGATATTTTTTAATGGTATTTTCATTAAATCCGATTTCTTTGAAATGCCGCTCATAAGGTTCAAAATGCGTACGAACAGCGTTATCTACCATCAGGATCTCGCCGTCAGAGAAGGCGTAATCTTTATCTAAAATGTTAGCGTTGAAGGCATGATGAATAAATATAACAGAACAAACGAGCGACATTTTATCTCCTTAAAACAATAAAGTTTTTATCGATACTTTTTTAACATTTCATATTTATAATTTGCTGTTTATTTTCAGTCTTGCAAACTATTGATAATGAAATGTGTAAGATCCCTTGCAATGCGCCCCATTTCTGAAATACCCAGCTGATCAATTGCCGAAAAAATGGCTATCAATGTAAGGGTCAGTAATAAGACAACCACAATTACAGACATGATCCCTTTATAGTTGTCTCTTTGCGTGATTTTATTTTTCACTATGGTCGCATGCATTTCAAATGTGTTTATTAAACGAATGACGTTAATCATCGTTAATCAGTATGCTTAATATAACAGGCTGGAGAATAGAGGAAATAGGACTGGCGCTTCAGTACTGAGCGGAGTTTCTTACAGCTGTAGGCGGAGGTATATATCTTATAACGAGCAGTTTAATTTAGCACATGTGAGTAAATTGCGCGACAATGGTCAATGAGGAATTCTTCTGCTGTGCGGATGACAGCAGAAGAAATGAGGAGGCGAATTAATTTGATGGTTCTAATTCAACCGGAATACTTTTATAGCCAGGAATGCCACTTAATGGATCGTGGTTATCAAGTGTTAGCATGTGATTCGATTCTGGAAAATAGGTCACCAGTGAGCGGTCAGCCATAGGGTAAATGACCACTTTTAATCTATCCATGCGGCGTGAGCTTCGCTTACCGTCTGGCGTAAGCGCAATAAGATTAACTCTTTCGCCGTTTTTTACACGGCAAATTTTAGCTTGTTTAGCACTCATAAAGACCACATCTCGTTGACCGAATACCCCTCGATAGCGATCATCCATACCATAAATCGTCGTGTTGTACTGATCGTGACTGCGTACTGTCGCCATGACTAGCTTACTGTTAAACGCTGAAGAGGGATCTTCTAACAGCCCTTTACTGGTAATGAAATTAGCCTTACCTGACGGCGTCATCCAGCGCCTTTCAGCAGCTGCGTTTATCAGGTGAAAACCTCCAGGATGTCGGATGCGCTGGTTATAGTCGGCGAACTCTGGCAGCACAGCTTCAATGTCATTGCGAATGCGATCATAATCTTCCACCAGATACTCCCAGGCTACCACGCTCTGGGGTAGTGCCGCCTGCGCGATACCCGCGACCACTGCACACTCTGATTTCAGCATTACACCGGCGGGTTTTAACACGCCACGCGAGGCATGAATCATCGACATTGAATCCTCAACGGTTACCGCCTGCGCACCGCTTTTTTGCATGTCAATCTCGCTACGTCCCAGAACCGGCAGAATATAGCTATGCCGTGCGGTCAGCAGATGAGAGCGGTTAAGCTTAGTGGCTACGTGTACCGTCAGATCTAATTGTGTTAACGGTACAGCGCTTGCTTCCCGATCTGGCATTGCCAGTGCAAAGTTGCCCCCCATGCAGATCAATGCTCGAGCCTGCCCCGTACATATTGCTTGCATGCTGGCAATTGCTGCATGTCCAGGTGCATGAGGTGGGGTGAAACCATAGCGCTCACCCAGGCGAGCCAGAAACTCTGCAGACGGTTTCTCGGTGATACCGACGGTTCGGTCGCCCTGTACATTAGAGTGACCTCGTAGTGGGCAGATACCCGCACCAGGCTTGCCAATGTTACCTTTCATCAACAGCAGATTGACCAGTTGCTGTACATTCTGGGTACCATGTTCGTGCTGAGTGATCCCCATTCCGTAACAGATAATGGTGCGTTCGGCAGCGGCATATGCATCAGCCAGTTCGGCGATTTGAGTCTGACTTAGTCCAGAAATACGCTCGATATCTTTCCACTCGGAATTGAGAACGTCACGGCGTAGCTCGTCAAAGCCGACGGTATGCGTTTGAATAAATTCGTCATCCAGCAATGAGGGCCGACCTGCGGCGCTTGCAGCATCATCGCGCTCAATTAACAGGCGCATCATCCCCTTGAGCAACGCCATATCACCACCAATGCGCACGTTGTAGTAGGCACTGGCCAACTGAGTCTCAGAGTTCGTCAGCATTTCAAACGGGTTTTGCGGTGCGGTAAATCGCTCCAGGCCACGTTCCTGTAGAGGATTGATGGCGATCATTTTCGCTCCCCGTTTCACTAAAGCGCGCAACGAAGTCAACATGCGAGGGTGGTTTGTACCAGGGTTATGCCCAATGCAAATGACTAAATCGCATTTCTCAAAGTCTTCCAGCAACACGGTCCCTTTACCTACACCGATACTCGCTGCCAAACCCACACTGGTCGGTTCATGGCACATGTTGGAGCAGTCGGGGAAGTTATTGCTCCCGTATTCACGAGCAAAAAGCTGATAAAGAAAGGCAGCTTCATTGGAAGTGCGGCCCGAAGTATAGAATTCAACCTGATTGGGATCACTATAGCTTTGAAGGCGTTCGCCAATTTCGTCGAAAGCTTGTTGCCAGCTTAATGGCTTGTAACAGTCGCTGACGGCATCATATTTCAAAGGCTGGGTGAGACGCCCCGCAGCCTCAAGCTCGTGATCTCCCCAGTTAAGTAATGATTGAACCGTATTCTCAGCAAAGAAAGAGGCATTTACCTGCTTATCCGTGACTTCCCAGGCGATTGCTTTTGCGCCGTTTTCACAAATGTCGAATGACGCACTGTGCTTAGGATCTGGCCATGCACATCCCGGACAGTCAAAGCCCTCTGGCTTATTCATGTCAAACATGGCAATAACATCCTGGCGTATATCCATCTGCTTACGTACTGCATTCGCTACGGATTTAACAGCACCCCAACCACCGGCAGCTCCCTGGTAGGATTCAATTTTTTTCTTCATTTGCTTATCCTGTGTGGAAATGAATTATTAGGATTTGTAATAGCGATGATGCACAGTATATACAAAGGGATTATCGTCAACATGGATATATAAGAGTAGGGGACTACTCTCTTTCTATTTTAATCTATTATCGTTAAACAAAAGATTAAATACGATAAATTAAGCATCATCTCTCATAGTGTTTAAATTAACATATTTTTCAATATAAAAAATAAGACTCTGGCTTCAATTGTGCGCGGATTTTCTTACAGATGTAGGATAATAGCCTTCACAAAATAATTATCCGCGCAATCTTCGTGAATGGAGCGCATAGACCAATGTCAAAATCACAATTATTCATAGATAAAAGTGACACCAATGACTGACTGGACGGTTCCGGCTGCAACCTTGTTTCCTGTTTGTCCATAGGTTGCGCTTAAACCCAGAGGTACTTTGCTTTTATTTACTGTCCCCAGGGAGACGTTTTCTCCCGTAGCCAGTATTTTTCCATTACGCATCAGAGAGACACCCACTCCCGATGCTTTTGTTGCATCTGGTGCTGTGTTAGCAAACACTTGTCTGGCACTGTCAGTGGTAGCACCCGAAAGATAAAATGAGAGCTTTTGTTCACTTGAGCAATATACGCCAAGGGGTATTTCTGCGCTTCCAGGAAAGTCCGGGAGATTCACGTTGACATTACGACTATCAACGGTGCAGCCGCCTGTTGGCATAACAACACTGTTATTTGAAATAATATTCCACGTAAAATTACGCGGATTTCCACTTCCTAACGTGGCAATTTTATACATATGAATACGGGCAATAACTTCCCCGGCTTTTATGACAACTCCACCGGCCGCACCGACTGGGGTAATATAGAGTTTTAACGGTAATGGCATCGGTGTCTTATCACCAATATCTAATACATTAGTATTTGTCGTCAACGGGAAGGGGTAGGTCACATTATTCCAGTACAGCGATCCTTTATATGACTGTAGAGAGCCTGCGAAAGCTGAGCCTTGTACCAGGTTTATATGATCAGTGTCGTACCAGCCGCCGTAATCATTCCAGCAACTTATATGCTGAGACAAGTCTACAACCAGATTCTGGCCCGGTTGTATTACAGGGTCGAGATTAACATAAACAGAGGTTGTACCTGCTCCAATACTTGACCCGCCATCGACATTACAACTGAAGGCAAAAACTTTGCCTGCCATTAATAGAAGATAAATACCGAACAGAAGCTTCATACTTATTGTTTTACCCATGATATATCCTAAGGTTAAAAAATTGATTTAAAAAGAGGCTAAGAAAATCGAATCGACGTTATTGCCAGGTGTAGATCACATTGATTAGCGCCTCGATCGTTCCCTGGCTTGCGTTTCCATTCACCGTGATAGCTCTTGCCTTAAGTGGAAACTGTGCATTACGAGTGATCTCATCAACAATAACCGTTTTGCTATCGCCATTTTTTAACGTCGCATCCTGGTCATCCCTTAGCTCTATCTGAATATTTTCGGCAGTACCTTCATTTTTGTAATAACCCGTATTGTCAGTTGAACCTGTCACGATTGCCGTCACTGCACTTGTTTCAACCGGACAATCGGTTAATGACAAAGTAATATTGTGCCAGCCTGATGCAGAACCAGGTTGTTGCAGATTGCGCGTATAAAGATCCCCGAGATTAACGTTAGCTTCTTTGGTTTGAATAGTGCAGGGTTTAGCGACTACCCGACCATTAACAGTGATAGTGACATCGGCGGCCTGGAGAGTTGCTGTGAATAACGCGCAAAACGTAGCTAACAGGAACCTCTTGTGAAGTCTTTTCATATCTGACTCTGATTATTGAAATTCAAGGGTAAAGGTTGCCGAAGCCCTCACCAGTCCCGGATTGACGGACTTCTGAGTTGACTTCAGACGAGCGGAGTAAGGCAAAATATTGTTCTGTTCTGGTACCAGTGGGATCCACTGCATCCCGGCATGAAGGTCATTCAATTTCACCGGACGCATATTTCCGTCCAGTATTTCTATACCCAAACCGGAGGCCGTATTGCTTCCTTCATCCAGTTTCAACAGAGTATTATTTTCTGCATCCTCAATCCCGTTAAATGCAACCCGAACCCCCGTTGTCCCTTTACTGCATTCACTTAACGTAATCTGAAAAGGGACGGCTGGACTTGTGCTACCGGTCGTTGGAAATTGTCTGGCACTGTTTTTTTGGAGATCTACGGTAAAATTAAGCGAATCCGATGAGACTGTGCAGCCATAATCGAGGACGCGCCCGCTAATTTTAATAACGCTATCTGCGGATAAAGCAGAATAGGTGGTTAACCCCAGACATAAACCGAGGAAAATAATGTTATTGTATTTCATAATCTATTGTTCCTTAGCGACAGATTGCTGTCTGCTGGTTCAGTAAGGTACCAGGAGAAACTTCAGGAAGCTTGTACTCGACAATACAGTTTGAGTTTTTATCTTTGCCCCATGAAACCTGTAATTTCCCTGACTGTGGAAGTCCAGTCAGATAAACCTGACCGTTTTCCGCGACAATGCTGCCATTTTTATTCTTTCCGTGAGTGACAATTGCACCGAATGGAACGCTCTTATTACCGTACTTCAACGTCATTAATACTTTCCCGCCGATTTGTGCATTAAATGTTGCTCTGGCAATAGCACCGTGAGTTGGGATGACAGTGACCACGGTTTCATCCAGTTCAACATTATCTGCAAGGGAATTCGCGTTAAGAGCGACACGATTTTCTCTATATTCTGTCGCAAATGGTAATATGGCATAGCCACGCCAGTCGGTATGAATACCGGTCTGGTTCTCTATTTTGACATTATCAGCGCCAGGAGCCTTAACCAGAACCATTGTGTCGCCCAGCGGCTGTCCAAAGGTGATGCCATCAGCATGAGCAATAATGCCACCACTCATTCCGTAATAAATCTGGCTGCTGTCACCACTCCGACTGTAACCGACATTCGTATTACCGTAAGCTCCACGATAATTAAGAGAACTGTAACCACTGGTGCCAGACGATGTATTACCCCCGTGGGTGTTACCGACCTGAACACTATAATTCAGGTTATTATCCGGCAGCAGAGTGCCATAAACTCCCGATAGATTGGTCATGCCGCCTTTCAAATCGTTTGACATACTGTAACTGGCGTTTGAATTACGAAATGCCGACTGACTGTCTGTACGCATCCAATGACTGAAGGGAACATTAAGCGTAAAAGCAAGTAAATGATCCCGATCGTTTTGCCATATATTATTGGAATAGCTGTAATTCAGCGAAGTCGTAATATCACCAAACGGCACATTTAATCCAAATGATATTTGCTGGTCGCTGCGTGACGTGTTCCAGTAACTTTGGCGACTGGCACTAAAAAATGTCGTACCGTAATTTCCAAGCTGCTGAGAGATGCTTATTTGTTCCTGACCACGCTTACTGTAGAACAGATTAAAATAATCAATAAATTGTGTCTGCTCGTTGCTGTCTCCGGTAGGAGGCTTGACGGTGTAACCACTCATTCGACTGTAGGCACTGTCGGATAAGTTATAAAAACCTTGCGTAGAATAGCGATATCCTGCGACCTGGATATTGGTTCCCGTCTGGTAGAAGGATTTGCTGTAGACGGATTTAATCGATTGCCCGCTGTGACGGGTGCCATCTGCAAGTGTCGTATTGGCCTGCGTGATATCGAAAGAAAAGGCACCAAAAAGTCCTAAATCTTTACCAATACCAAGGTTGAAGGCCTGATAATCTTCTGCAATTTGCATTCCGCCATAAGGTGTCCAGTTTCCTTCCAGTCCATGCATCAAGCTACCTTGTATGAACTTGGGGGAGCTTTGCAGGTTATTTCCACTACGATATTCCCCCATGGCAAGCGCATAACGCGTATATCCAGCACGTTGGAGAACCGGAACAGACGAATAAGGAACATATAATGTCTGAATACTGCCGTCTGCCTCTTTTATGGTTACTTGCAGATCACCACCATTGGCCGCAGAGTTGATATCATCAATAGTAAAAGGGCCGGGTGGGACAGTAGTCTGATAAACATCGTATCCATTCTGTTTTACACTCACTTGTGCGGTGCCGCGGGCAATACCATGAATCACCGGAGCGAAACCATGTTGGCTATCGGGCAACATCGCTTCTGTTGAATTTATTTTGAGGCCACGAAAGTTCACACTATCAAAAATATCGCCATCGGTATAACTATCACCTACCGTTAAGCGTGAGCGTAAGGGAATAATGTCACGTTCAGCCGACGTATTGATATGCTGCCATTTATTGCTGTCAGATGAATTGCTACTCCCACTGTTATAACTCCACGTTGAGTTATCGCGCAGTCGCCAACTACCAATGTTGATGCCACTCTGTAAATTCAAATATGCATAGTTGGATTTTCCTGCATTATGGTTACTACGATTATTAATAGAATTACCATTAAAACTATAGTTTAGAAGCCCAGCATTTATTCCTTCTTCCCACAGATCAGGAGAAACATAGCCGCGAGCCATTCTGCCAACATAAATTTGCGGAACGGAGAGTGACAGATGTTGCTGACCAACATCAAACTCAGTTGATGCGTCGGCCAAACGATCCTGAAGTGGTGTGCATGCGCTGTTGTCCGGCACATGTTTTTCTGCCGAATGTTCTTTATTGTCTAATAACGCTGATTTTTTTATGCCAAGACTGACTAGAAGATCTGTACTCAGGCATGGGATGAGATCTGCGTTATTATCATCTGCAATAAAAGTAATATCCCGACTAGTAATAAATTCGTCGTTCAAATAAATGTCGACCCGATATGTACCAGGTGGTGCCTCGCGTCCCTTAGTAAAGGCGGATAAATCGACAGATTCAGCAAGATCATTGCTTAAAAACCGTGGATTAAAATAATACTCTGCGTCAACGGGAAATACCGCAGTTGCTAAGCCAAGGGCAATGGTAAGCCGTGCAAAGCGAGGCAGTAGTAACACCTGATGCATACGATATGCCTTAAATGCGGCACGAAAGGCTGTCATTATTAATTCCGATTGAGTTTATTATTAATTAGGTCACTGGCTTACTGCATGGTTGCCTTAATACGCGGAGTTAATGCACCGTAATCATTGATCGTCTGAAAACTGATATCCCCGGTTGCAGCATGCGGGATATCCACCGATACTTCACCTTTTGGCGGCACCATGGTGTTTGGGAGATTGCTATTTCCTGCTTTCATATTTGTTACGGTAATGAAGTAGGGCGTTGGATTAATAAGAGTGAGTTTGCTGCCGCTGCGACGAAACCGAAGCATTGCAGGCGCTTCTTCAGGTGCCATTGCCAGGTTCGTGGGGCGATAAAACATTTTTATGCGGCTAATAATTGCCAGCTGTAATGTATTCTCATTCTTCTGATCTTTTTCCATAGCAGGAATAGCTTTAACATTAACCCAGAACAGGCTTTCACGGTCGCCTGGTAACTGATGATTAGTGGCGTTGATTATCCGCAGCGTATTCTCTTTTTTACCTTGCATGGAAAAAAGCGGTGGCGTAATGACAAACTGGGTGTCTTTTTGGTCACCTGCATTTTCTATCCATGACTGAATGAGATAGACACTGGCAGGATCATTATTCGTGACAGGCAATAAAACCTGTTTCTGGTTTGCCGGATAAATTACCCGCGTCGCACCCAGTGCGACAGCTGCGTTGGCAATGGTGCTATGGCAAGCAAAGAGCAATAAAAGTAACACTGTCGCCATAAAGGAAATAGAGTAGGGGGTACGCGTAGTTTGCATCTGATGCATTCTCCATGTGTTAAGAGGATAAGCGGGAAAACCGTTACATCAGACAATCAGTAAATATTGCTAATACATTGGCGACTCGCCGGGTTTCCAGACTTAATGCGTTTGTAATAAATGTTGGTTCTCTTTTAATAGGAAAACCTTGCTACAAAGTAAATATTTTAAATAACAGTAAGTTTAACTACTGTTGTTTATTGATCGTTTAGATATTATGTGATTTTTTCATACCGCTCCAAAACACAAACTATTCCTCATTAATAATGAGATGAACATTGGTGAATTGCTCGGGTGTGCGTAGCCATGCCACACACACCCTGTTTCAATTTCAGATGACGTATAGCCACCTTAAGATTGAATTATAGATATTGAACTTTGAAGGTCGCATCAGCGTTTGCAGTACCAGCTACTGACTGCCCGAGAGCAATATATCGAGCCTGGAACGGCAATATATTCGTGCCATCAATCAAGTCAGTTTTAGCACTAAAAGTGGCACCATCAAGTATTAATACCTCACCCGTACGGTCCAAAATTTGAATACCGACATTTTGGGCAGAGCCTGCCGCTGAACTCTGCAGCGCTAACGTATCGTCATTACTGGTGACAGTAGTACCCAGGAATGCAACAGCTGCATTACTGGAAACATTGGTATCACAATCATTCAGCTTGATATTGAAGCCAACGGCGGAGCTGAGGTCACCCGCTTTAGCCAGACGAGAAGAACGGACCTGACCCAGCTCAACCGTTTGGTTCATTGATTCTGAATCAATCGCACAAGCGGCATTTACCACTTCACCTTTAAAATGAATAACACCGCCATTAACAGTGGTCGTTACTGATTCATCACCCTCGGCTGCGCTTACCGCAGCAGACGACATCGCCAACACAGAAACGACAATCATACCGACATGTTTGAGTTTCATAATTCTCCAAAATTTATATTTAAGTAGCTTAATAAAGAAAGTTAACAATCAAGTCATTCTGTTATTGCTTATAAAACAAGAATCATTCTTGATGGGATATTGCCCTGAGAATATAGTTTCCAGGGTTATTACATTTCACGAAGAACGATAATATCTTTAAATTACAAGGACACCTAATCACAACAAGTTTATTGCAGCACTTGTTGTAGAGAGTATTTGCAAAGACATTTTATGTCGCTAAATAACATTACGATTTCATTATGCATGTTATTTATAAACAGCGACTAAACAGAATATTATTGCGAACAAGGGAAGTGTCAGGAAAGGTCAAGAGTTACTAATGGTTTATATGGCTAAAAATCATTAGCTATGGTTAATGTTTGCTTTCTGAAACTAACGCCAAATTGCTCTAACCAGATAAATGCAGGGTTTATTAAAGCTGATCGACAGACTTTCTTAACCTGGCAATATCTCTCTTAGGTGACTCTCCAAACATCCGCGAATATTCCCGACTGAAATGGGATAAGCTTTCGTAACCGACAGCATAGGCTGCAGTGGTGACATCGTAATGTTCATTCAGCATCAGTCGCCTGGCTTCATTGAGGCGTAGCCATTTCTGATACCGGAGTGGACTCATTCCCGCAAGCTGTCTGAAGTGTTGATGGAAAGAGGGTGTGTTCATTTGCACGCGGTTTGCCAGCCTGACTCTTCAACGCAGGGAAGATGCGGCAAACGGCAAACCTGCATACCAGCCAGCCTATATCCGGTATGCACAGGCCAATCATGAAAGAGGAGAGGCTTTATGTTCTGGAACCCTGAAGTAATAACGACGACCGTAAAATCGCTTCGCATCACTCAAATTCCATTTAACTATTCTGGGTTTGAGGGATATACATAATTGACTTCAGCACCAGAAACAGCATAACAAACTGTTTTAAATGGATATTAATCAAATGACGATTCAAACTCACAGTTATGAACTCAGTTTTGGTTCATAACTGTGTTAAACGCTGTCCATAAATCACTCGATGTCACGTCTGTTGGTTCATGAACTGTTCGTTCTAATGTTGTGATGTGCGTCAGGTTTTGGTGTTCAGTAATATTACGTTTTACTCGATGAGCGATTGATTAATACCTCTCCGACAACAGGAGCAGCGGTAAATGCGTTTGGCCAGCCAGCGTAAAACGCGGCTTGGGTAACGATCTCCCCAGCTTCCTCAGCAGAAAGTCCATTATCCATCGCTCTGTTAAGGTGATAGCCAATCTGCGCGCTCTGTCCAGATGCGATTAACGCGCTGACCGTAATCAGGCTTCTATCACGGGGGGTTAGCGCGGGTCTTTGCCAGAGATCCAGGAACAGTGGGTCAGCAGTAAATTTAACCAAGCCTGGAGATATTCGGCCAACATTTTTTTCCACTGTCTCTGAACGCTGCTTTTCTGCTTCCTGATTGAGAGGAAGCAGGTCCGGAGAAGCGTCAGGAAGCGCATCTGGCGTGACGCCACGAGTTTCAAATACTGCTTTGGTCACGCTGACGGCTGACATTGCATTTGGCCAACCTGAGTAGAACGCCAGATGGGTAATGATTTCTGATAATTCCGCTGGCGTCACGCCGCTATCGAGAGCGACGTCAATATAGTGCTTAAGCTCGGCAGGCTGGTTGCGGGCAATCAGCATGGCGACGGTCACCACACTACGATCCCTCGGTGAGAGGGCGTCGCGTGTCCACAGATCTTCAGTAATAGCTTCGCGACCAAAGCGCGCGAGAGCCGGTGAGACGGAACGAATATCAGCTTCCGAAATCGCTGACGGTTCTATTTTCATCATAGCTTTACCTCTTGTTTCCTCAGCATTGGCAAAATCAGAAATAACAAGCGACATAGCCGCTGCTGCAAGTACGCTTTTCATGTTAATCCTTACTGGTCAACGTTGCGGCTCCTGTTTGATTCCGCCTTTGTTACGAAGAAATACCGGTTTTACCGGGATTGCGTCCTTCCTGGCGCTCATATGCGCCGTTTGCCTGAGGTAATCCAGGAAGTGCAGCGTTTGTCGGTGCAGTTGATAATCCTCCTCACTGGCGTAAATCTCATAGAAATACCAGCGTTTTGGAGTCTCTGAATCTGTACCGGCATACATGGCTAACACGCCTTTCTCTACTTTGAGCGACTCGACCATTTCAGGAAGGACGATGTTTCTAAATTCGCTCTGAAATTCAGGCTTTACTTCGACGATCACCAGATTATTGATAGTTCGTTCATTCGGTATGATGTGTTTGTCGCCCAGAAACTGTGGCTCCAGGGTAATTTTCTTCTTACTGTCAATAATGTCAGGTGCACGAGCAGCGAATGCTTTGTATGGGGCGGCATTGAGATGTTTGCGATAAGCACGCTCATTTTCATAGAGTTCGAACATGAATGCCTGACCTGAATTGTCGCTGCGTTGCAGGGCATACATCGCCAGTGTACCTGCTTCATGATCAACCGAAGCGGAAATCGTCTGTCTGGCCACGTCTGCAAAGTCGTTGTCCCGATCGGGTCTGATGCCGAGCTCGAAGATATTCATCTCCGGCTTATTCGGCGCGTCCGGTTTTGTTGCAAAGACAGGGCTGCTTATTAGCATGCAAATTAAAAGCATAAAAGTCTTTTTCACGATGATCTTTTTACTGACATTACTGTTTAAGACGTTCGATCAACTGGTGCTGGTAAGAACGTAACCGACCGCTACTGGCGCTCTCAAAGACGAGAGGAGGAAAAGTGAATAAGGGCTATCGCATCCAGACCTGCTTAACATCTTTCGTTTGCGGCGTATTTTGCGCCATGATCCCCGTCAGAACATGCGGCTGGTAGGTTTCTTCCAGAAACTGAATTTCCTCCGGACTTAGTTGAAGATTTACTGCGTTTACCGCGCCATCGACATGAGCTTTTTTTGTAGCCCCTACGACAGGTGATGTGACTTTTGTCAGCAGCCAAGCGAGAGATATTTCCGTCATTGACACCAGATGGCGTTCGGCCAGTTCGGCTACACGCTCAATAATGCTGCGATCCTGTTCAGCCGTGCTGTCATATTTTCCACGCGCATAGTCATCCTCTGTGGCTCGCCGTGTATAGCCTTCTTTACGAGAGAGGCGGCCGCTGGCCAGCGCGCTATAGGGGGTCATTGCGATATTATCCTCAGTGCACAGGCCGAAGAGCTCCCGTTCATCTTCGCGCATAATTAGATTGTAGTGGCTCTGTACGGAAACAAAGGGCGTCAGCCCTTCGCGTTCAGCAAGGGCGTTCGCCTTCGCCAGCTGCCAGGCATAGCAGTTTGAAATACCAACAGCTCGTACTTTGCCAGCAGTAACAGCGGTATGTAACGCTTCAAGCACGTCGATAATGGGCGTGTTGTAATCCCAGATGTGGTAGATGTAGAGGTCGATATAGTCCATCCCCAGATTCTTCAGGCTCTGGTCAAGGGATTGAGCGATTGCCTCTTTTCCGCTGATCCCTCCGGCAATTTGTGCGGGGGTTCGCGGCAGAAACTTGGTGGCCAGGACGATATCATCGCGTTTCGCCATCTCCCGTAATGCCCGGCCAACGTATCGCTCACTGGAGCCATTCTGGTAGGCTATAGCGGTATCGTAAAAGTTGATGCCCTTTTCAAGGCCATAGCGAATGATGTCGCGGCTTGCTGTTTCGTCCAGCGTCCAGCTATGCTGACCCGTCGACGGATCGCCAAACCCCATGCATCCCATGCAGATGCGGGAAACAAGTAAGTCACTTTTACCGAGCCGGGTATACTGCATTGTTATTCTCCCTCTGGATTATTCACGACGGAATTGAGCAGTTCGACAAGCCTTGAAGCGTGTTCCCGGGCAAGCGTTTTTTGCTGCGCGATTTTGTCGGCATCCCGGTCGGCATAGCTGATACCGCAGGTATAAACCGGCGCCAGCAGCTCAAGATTGCACAGCCTTGCCGTGGTTTCGAACGGAATAAGATACTCTTCAATGGTATGGCCAAAGAAACTGTCGACGGTATAGAGCTCCTCTGGCGCTCCCGTTGTAAAGGAGAGGATCAGCTTTTTACCGCCCAGTTTCGCCGTTGAGCCATGCGCGAAGCCGTGAACAAAGACCTCGTCCAGCCATTTTTTCATTAATCCTGGCAGCCCATACCAGGAAAAAGGGAACTGCCAGACAATCACATCGGCCCTGAGCAGGCTTTCCTGCTCCGCCGCGATGTTGAATTTGCCATCCGGATAGAGCCTGTCCAGACGACGAATCTCAACATCAGGAAGGGCGGTCTCCACTTCATCAAGAATAGTGGCATTGGCGACGGAATGGGTAAGCTCAGGATGACCTGAAATAACAAGGATATTTTTCATTTCAATCAGTTAAACATCTTTGGTGAATATTAAATCCAGTATAGAGTGACAACATTATTTTTTTAGAGCAGTAAAGGCTCATTCACTTTTAGGCAAAAACTAATAATTGTCGGCTGATCACAATGTGCTCAGTCATCATGAAACGGTGAACTAAACCGTGATGCCCAGTAAACGTTCTGCATTGCGAAACGCGATGGCCTCTTTTTCAGCCTTGTTGACGGGCAGACTGTCTATAAAGGTTTTTACACCGTCCAGGGTCTGATAGGGATAATCGACGGAGAACAGGATCCTTTCAGCACCCATTAACGCGTAGATAAACTGGAAGTGCGGCAGTGTTAGCATATGACGGGGTAACGTAAACGTGTTCCTGGAAGGTTCTCGTTAGCGTGCGTGACAGACCCGTTGCAGCCAGTGGCAGGCTGTCATCAAGACGCTGGAGCCAGAAGGGTAACATCTCACCCCAGTGGCCACTGATTACCTGCAAGTGGGGATATTTATCAAATGCACCCGATAACATCAGCCGCAACAAATGGATCCCCGCTTCGTGATGCCAGCCCCAGGCAAACATAGAAAGCCTGGAGTTGACCTCTGCGCTGAAGCCCGTGAAGTAGGCCTGCTGTACGCTTTTAAGCGGTAACCCGGGATGAAGATAGAGTGGCACATTCAGTTTATTAAAGCGGGAAAGCAGGGAGTCGGTCAGGATTATGACCATCAGCGACGGTTTTCCCCCAGTCGCCAAGGAAAGGTGCCTGCTCAAGCGCAACAGGCATACACGCTCGCCCTAACTCGCTGTCGAGATAATTTTCTTCGAGGCAAATGATTTTCATATTCTCACCATTCATACAAAGCAGTAAAAGTGATACAGATTAGAATCACCCGGAACAGCCCGTTCGTGTGTGTCATTCATGACAGTCTGTTCCGGACGGGCTTTACACCATCGGTTTTTCCCAGGCGCCTCGTGTATCCACTCTGGTCTCTGCGGCGAGTTGTTCCAGCAGGATGATTTCCTCATCGCGTAACTGGATGTCTGAAGCGCAGGCGGCGTCCAGAACGTGATGGACTTTAGTCGCACCAACGAGGGGAAGGGTACCTTTCGCAATAGCCCATGCGATGGCTATCTGTGCCACGCTGGCATTCCTTTCGGCTCCCATTTTTTTCATGGCGGCGGTTAGTCTTTCTATCTGCGGCAGTACTGCGTTATAACTTTCGGCCCGGCCACTCCCGGCAGGCATGGGATGATTTGAATCATAACGACCACTGAGCGCGCCTTGCTCCAGGACCATGTAAGCAAAGAACGTGATGTTATTTTGTCGGCAATAATCAAGGATCCCGGCCTCTTCAGAAGCGCGATAGAGCAGGCTGTAGTGATTTTGTACTGCACTGAGGGAATAACCGGAAGCGTTAAGGATTTCATTGGCGCGTCTGATTTGTGCCAGATTGTGGTTGGAAACACCTACGCGTTTTACCTTACCGCTTTGTAAAAGTGGGATCAGTCCTGGTGTCCATTTTTCGACGTCGAGGGGATTATGGATCCAGTAGATATCAATCGCGTCCACGCCCAGGCGCCCAAGGCTGGCCTCAAGCATATCGCTGACAGGCTGCGCAGACTGCTTGTCCGCAATCTGCGGCGTGAATTTGGTGGATAAAATTATGTTCTCGCGGGGAAACTGACGGACTAATGCTCCCAGCGCAGTCTCGGAACTCCCCATACCATATACTGCTGCGGTATCCCAGAGATTGAGGCCCTTACTCATGGCCGCAGTGAACACTTCTGCCATCTGAGTATCAGAAAGATGATTACCAAAGACGGTGTCGCCGCCGGCAAAGCCTGTGCCCCAGGACCATGTACCTAGTGCGACTGGAGGTAGTGTTTTCATATTCAGCTCCTGAAAAAAGGCCGGATCGTGGCTGACTTAAACCGGCCAAGTAAGGTGAGTAACGATGAATTAATTAAGCTGTCCGGCGGAGTGCATTTAACAGCGCCACACCAACCCCATGTGCTGAAGCGGGATTCTGCCCCGTGATAAGGCGATCGTCGGTAACCACGTTTTCAGACCAGTTTGGAGCTTCATGATAAAGCGCACCATGCTCGCGAAGTGCGGTTTCAAGCAGGAAGGGAACCACATCTGTTGTGTGAACTTCTTCCTCTTCCTTGTTGGTAAAGGCCGCCACATTTTTCCCTTTTATCAGGTATTCGCCGCTACTGAGTTTTGCGTCAACCAATGCCGCAGGCCCGTGGCAGACGGCTGAGACAATCCCATCACTTTCATACACTTCGCGGATAATACGCTGGGCATCCTGATTATCACGGAAATCCCACATGGTCCCATGACCACCTGCAAAGAAAACTGCGCTGTAATCGGCACCTTTCAGCTCGGATAACGCAGGTGTTGTTGCCAGGCGCTGCTGAAAATCGGTTTCGTTCCAGTACCAGGCGTTAACAGGGTCGCTGAGGTCAAATCCATCCACCGGTGGCTGCCCCCCGCGAATACTGGCTATTGTTGTTTTTATTCCGGCATCTTCCAGTACTTTCAGCGGATGAGTCAGCTCGGCCAGGAAAAAACCGGTTGGTACACCGGATGCGCCTTTAATCGGATGGCTGGAAACGACACATAGCACTGGTTTATATGCAGGTTTCATATCGGTCCTCACTCTTTATTTTTAAATTCATCGGCGAAGAGATTTTCCCAGTTAATAAAGGAGCCAAGCGGTATACACTCGAAGCTTAGTAAGCCTGCTTTTGCCAACGGGAATTCGGCCATAACGTTCATCGCTTCATCGACAGAGTCACATTCAAGAAAAATAGCGACGCCAGGTCTGTCCTGACGGAAGTAGATGTCGCGGATGAAGCCTGATTTATACAATCCCCAGGCGTGCAGCGCTTCAGCGTTGAGGTGCGGAGCATATTTCTCCAGCGATGCTCCAGGGGCAGGGATATCCAGACATAAAATTCGCATCATAGTCTCCTGAACTCAGGTCGTAGTAGAAAGAGACTAAAGTATAAGAGGCGTATTTCAGGAAGATTAGAGGGTCATTGACTTAAGCATTTTTAGACTGTACTTAATAATCAGGCGAGAATTGCTTTAGGAAAACATTATGAATAACGCTCTTTATAACCAGATTCGCATCTTCCAGAGCATTGCGCGGGAGGGCAATATTTCGGCAGCCGCAAGGAAACTGGAAATTACGCCTCCCTCCGTCAGCAATGCACTAAAGCTGCTGGAAGAGTATATCGGTCATCCGCTTTTTGTGCGTACGACCCGCCGTATAGAGCTGACGGAAACCGGTCAATTATTGCTGGAACAGACCGCTGCGGCGGTGGAGTCGCTGGAAAACTCACTTGAAAGCATTCGCGACCAGCATCAGGAGCCCTCAGGGATGGTGCGAATTACGCTCTCGCGTTTTGCCTACCTGTTAATTCTTAAGCCTGCGATGGCAGAATTCTGTCAGCAATATCCGGGTATACAGTTAGAAATTTCGGTCTACGACGGTACCGTGAATATCATCAAAGAGCGTTTTGATCTGGGGATCCGTTTTGGCGATATTCTTGAGGGAGGGGTGGTGGCCCGACCGTTAATGAAACCGTTTCGTGAAGGATTATATGCATCCTCAGCGTATCTCTCCCGACATGGAACGCCTGAAGTGCCGGCAGATCTCTGTCATCACCAGCTGATTGGTTACCGTTTTATCACCAACAACCGCATCCTTCCGCTGCTCCTGAACGATCGCGGTGAGCAGTTGACCGTTGAGATGCCGGGGCAGTTAATCAGCAACGATATTGACGTTATGGCAGACGGGATCCGTAACGGGCTGGGAATTGGGCGCTTGTTTGAGCCTGTCTGGCAGTTACAGCCGGACAGGGAGCGCTTTATTCCGGTGATGGAGAGCTACTGGAAAACCTACCCGCCAGTGTATCTCTATTACCCCAAAAACGCGGGTAAAACGAAAAGAGTGAAGGCCCTGATTGATTTTCTGATATCCACTACGGGGCGATAAAGACGATAACGCCTCGTTCGGTATGGAGATGCATCGAATGGCATTGTGAGTTTTTTTTCACAGATGGGCGTAATCGTCAGTGGATTTTACATACAAGGATAGCGCCCACATACTGACATCATTAATTAACGTTGGGTGAGGTTTACCGGGGGGAGGGGAAAGCGAACCAGGAGATGGAGGTGGCCAATCTGGTACGAACCGCCGCGTAGCTTGCACGGCAAAAGCTGCTGACTGATTCATCAGTTAAGCTACTGAAAGAGCGGAACACATGAACTTAAGAACAAACCCACCATATTTAACATAATATACATTATGCGCACCAACATAAACCAAGGGAGAATCCAGTCGTTGGCGGTCATGATTGTCCTGCTCATTAACAACGGCCAAACCCCATATCTTACTTAATACCGTATTCTCGGCTTAAGCGACGGTGCAACCTCAACACATTGGTTTCAACTGCCGTCACCACGTTCTCCGGAAAATCTGTCGGTAATGAAGTCTTCACGTTATCCAGTGCTGCCGGAATCATTCTGGCAAAGTCACTCAGGATTTCATGCATCTGCACTTCCGGAAATTTCAGCACCTTTGCTGTCGCCAGAAAATGTCGCGGATAAATTTTATCGATTGCCGTTTTTTTGCCTTTGGATGCGTTAAGCCCCATTGCCAGTTTGAGATCGCTGATGTGTATTCCTGCGCCACCCAATACCGGAAATGCTGAAATGATGTCGTAAAATGGCGTGAGTCGATAACTGCCGCCAGCCTGAATAAATACGGAGAAGTTTTTTGCATGGCCATCCGTTGCGCCAATCAACCACTGGAACACCTGAAACTTCATAAAATCATAGCGATCTTTCAGCGCCTCGCTGGACCCCATCAAAAAAGCCATGATCCGCGCGATGCCTGGGCCTCCATCTGATTCATATTTCACCGATGAAGGTAAACCGAATGTCTGACACATATCCTCCTGTGGCAAGCGAAGTAAAACCGTTCGCTCAGCATTCCAACGCCTGTCAAAACGTTCGACCGCTAACGCGCGCACATTTCCCGCTTTAATGATTTCTGCGTCCGGCACATTCAACCCAAGTTCTTTCGCCAGCAGCAGACAGTAATACTCATTATCAACGCTTTGGCTGAGATCGAGCGTCGCATTGGGCTGCCTGATTTCGCCAATCGGTAATTTAATGATGTGCGTCGTCGGCGTTATTCCTTTCGGAATGCACCAGTCATTGCCTATTCTGAGCAGCGCTGTCTTCTCCTGCGCGCCAGCAACCGAGATGCGAAAGTCATTTTCTTCTCTAATCATGCCCAGAGGGATATCTGCTTTATAAGCCGTTAATACTTCTTCAAGTCTGGCTTCAGTAAGCTTTTCCCATGCCATTATCGGATGCGTTACGGTTTCGTCTTCGGGTATTAACGTCACGGCACCAACGCTGTCTCGCCCTATTTCTGACAATAAATCAAACGGTTGTCTGGATTTGGCATGATAACGTTTAACGATCCGGTCACGTACAATCGGGCTATCGGGTAACAGGTTATCGAAGAAGTTAAATACGGCATCAGAGGTGATATTCCCCCTCTGCAATGGCAGCGAAAGTGATAACGGTCTGGCATAACGGTTGGCTAACCACTCCGGTGCATACTTAAAGGTGTGCGCGCCATTGGCTAACTTCGTTAACTCGCCTACCCGCTGGTTGTTCATCCAAGTGACAAGTTTAGGCATTACCACTCCAGATCTTGCTGTTCTGTTGATTCTGGCGAGGCATTTTTCGTGTCGCATAGCGTCATTGAGAGTTCAAGCGACTGTAAAATCTTAAAAAATGTCGTCAGCGTGGTATTGTCAGGATTGTTTTCGAAATTGGAAATTGTCGCCTGCTTAATACCGATTTTTTTCGCCAGCTCGCTCTGCGTCCAGCCATTTTGCTGACGAACCAGTTTCATTGCATTCGCTAATTGCGTTGGGCTATAGATCTTCTGAAAGCTCATCATGTCATACGTCCACAGCATATTTATCCGCTCAAGGGGATATTATCAGTTTTATCCTTTAGTGAGGATAAAGTCAATCTGGAAACACATCTTATCCGCTCTACGGGATAAACGCTGCGATATCCGCGATCGCGGATAAAAAGGAGGATTTAAAAGTCGTTTGAAGTCGGCAATATTAAGCCGCATGCATCTTCGACATGCGGCTTATACGGTTTACCAGCTATATTTCACACCCAGCATGCCCTGAGTATCGCTATAGCCTTTATCACCTAGTTGCACACCGACATTCCCCCACAGGCTAAGGTTGTTATTTACTTTCGCCTCAACCCCGGTACGTACTTCACCGAGATTACGCGCACCATCACGGCTTACGGTTTGACCATTCATCTTCACGGCGTAGACTTTGCTGTTGTTGATCCAGTTCGCTTCAATGTAAGGCTGGAACTCACGCTGTTTACCATTGTCACGCTGGTGATGACTGTTCAGGTAGGTTTTCACCCCAAGTCGCGTTTGCACGTTTCCGTCACCTTCCGTTTCAATGCGTGTTCCGTCCTTCCGGATATGGTCAGAATCTTTCACACCCATCCAGGTGATTTGCACCTGTGGCTGGACGTACCAGGTATTCAGCGTCCCTTCGCTGCCGCTAAATGTTCCCGCTTCAAAGGTATACCCACCCTCAACAGAGGCCGTCACACCGCGAGAATCATAGTCGTCAGCAGAACGGTTATCGGAACTGACGCTGTTATCAAACCAGTTATACAGCGCCCAGCTGTCAACATAAGCGCCGGTCTTATTCGCATCGTTCTGATACCAGGTCGCGTAAATCCCAGCGCTGTACCCGCTGATGCGCCCATCCGATTTATAACCCACACGATTACTCTGAGTATTACTGTGCTGATTGGCATAGCCTGCCATGACGCCGAGATGCCAGCGATCCTGCGCGTTGCTACTCCACTGCGCCAAATCGCCGCCTAGCTGCAATACATAGCGGTTAGCCTGAGTATTTAGCTGACCGTCACCGGCCCTTGAACGTTCGTGCCCTCCGACATGACGCATCCACATACTGCTTGCCGAACCCTGAGAATGCAGTGAATCTGTATACTGCGGCTCACCCAGACGGTCGTGTAAACGATGGCTAAACAGCGAGTTGGCTGCGGCAATGTTGCTGATATAGCTTCCGGCCTCCGGGCGATAAACTGATGGGCCTTCCGGATCCACAACAGGAGGATTATTGATGGGATCGGGTGTATCCGCTGGCGTTACGCCGTCCCATTTACTGGTCAGATACCAGTTTTTCTCGTCATTCCCCTTCCCTTTAGCCAGCGTGTAGACGTAAGCCCCAGCTTCGACAGTTCCGGTGGTCAGCGCGAAGTTACCTGCAGAATTACCGCCGACCTCAATGAGTTCAATACCGTTGACAGTTTGTGCACCGACGCCGCCAATGTTATCAACCCGAACGCGAGTATTCCCTTGGGTATCGCCTTTCACGTTCATCTTATCGGTGGGCGAATTATCGCCGCCCAGCGTCGCGTTGAACGTCATCAGGCCATTGTTTCCGGTATAGTTACCGTTAACGGTCAGTACATTCCCCGGTTTTCCTCCTTCGCTGTTCATTTGAACCGTGCCACCATTCTCCAGGTTACCGCCGACAGTGGTTTTAGCGACACGCAGTGTCCCCCCTGGCATAACGTTCACATCACCTGCAGTGGTGACATTTCCCGACATCACACCGCTGTTATGGATATTAATGTGCTGACTTGCCATATTAATGGCAGAGTCGGAACCGAAAGCAATTTCACCACCCACGATATCCGTCGTACCCTGATACGCCGCGGAATCTTTGTTAAGAGTCAGGATCCCGGTCCCCAGTTTTGTCACATCACCGCTACCGCTGATACTGTGCGTCATCGCCCAGCTACGCTCAGTGGAGATGGTGAGCAGGCCATTATTGATAACGGAAGCATCACCCAGGTTTTTCTGCTCGTTGACGCTGAGCGCGCTGCCTGTATCAATGTTGAATTGCCCCACAAAGCGGCTATTATCGCCATCCAGCTCTACATCTGTCCTGGCGGTTGCGCTCACGATACCCTTCCCGCTTATGCTATTACGCAGTTCGCCGGTCACATTTTTTAGCGTTAACAGACCGTCATTGGCAATATTTCCTCTGCCTAACCCCTGCGTATTATCGAGGCTGACTTCGGCATTTGGGCTAATGCTGGTTAACGCATTGTAGCGTGCATTAAGCCCCTCGATAGCCAGTGTTCCCCCTGTAACATTCAGGTTTCCGCCACCTGTCAGTTCGCCCTGACTGATCCCACCTTTATTCACCGTCAGCGACCCCTCTTTAAACAAAACAGTCGAACCCATCAGCCCGGTGAATGTCTCTACCGTCTGGGCCGATCCATTAAGATCGACGATGGCCGCGTTGCTGATGTTCAGTTCCCGAGTATTGCCCAGCGCGCCATCCGCATCGGTACGTAATGTCCCCATCTGAACGTAGGTTGCCCCCTGATAGTCGTTCTGACCGTTAGAAAGCGAAACCTGTCGCACCGTATTGATTGCCAGATCCCCTTCACCACCGATTTTTGCCGACATATCGGCCGTTGCGCCATAGGCTCCGCCATGTTCGGCTAACGTCAGCTTTTGCCCACCATGGATGTTCAGCGCTTTCAGCCCATAGTTAACGTACAAACCATCACCTGGTGCGGTCGTGAGGCGGAATCCATAATCACCCTCGGCGACCACTATTCCGTTTTGTGCAATGTGTAACGTTTTGTCCGCTTCCACCTCGTCGCCCTGTAAATCACGTAACGTTAATGAGCCACCCGACCCAATAACCGTTTGCGCCTTCACCAGTTGAACGCCGACATGGCTATCATCGTGTTCCAGCAAATTGAGCGTCGTCAGAGGGTTATTCGCCATGGGATCATTCCACGGTTTAGGCACGTCGATAAGCACGTCGCCCGTCCCGTTTACCTGATAGTTACGGCCTTTCCAGGTGTAGTCACCCGCGCCGACAACCAGTGTATCGACGCTGATATATCCCTCCGCAAGCGTCGCAGCAGGTATATCCGTATCGAAAGTGAGCGTACCGCCATTCATGGCTAGTCCACCAATGGATTGCTCTCCCACTTTTACCGATGTGGTATTTTCACTGTCAGACTGCAGCATCGCGTGAGTAAGCGCAGCGGTGTTGTCGCGTTCCAGTGCGAAGGTACTGTCTTTCAGTTGGGCAACACCGGCGAATTCAGTCCCTGCTGCATGGGTAAAGCCAAACATTTTGTCGGAGGATGACAGCTGCACTCGCATCAAGCCATCGCCTTTGAGCGCATTGGTCAGCGTGTAATCTCCCGCACTGTTCGTTGATGCGAGAATGTCGAGCGTACCGGGGCTTGCAATGGTTACTTCACTCGAACCCATGCCAGTTACCCCATCTGCCGTATGTGACGCAATGGTCAGGAGGCCGCCATTGACCAACGTTTTACCGCTATAAGTATTCCCTGCATTGAACACCGTATGGCCTGCATCATGCATCACTTTTCCGTCTTTATCGTCACCCGTAATCAGCATATCGACCTGGTAGCCGGCATCACTGTTATTGGTATGATTAAAGACAAAAACGCCTTCGCCAAGACCAAACTCCACTTTCGTCGCATTGGTGATAAATCCGGCATCTGCCGCCGCCTCACCGTGAGCAGCACCAATGTTTAGCGTTCCTACAGCAGGCGCAAAAACACCTAAGTAAACTTCTCCACCTTCGACATTCAGCGTACCGTTATTCGTCAGGGTTAACGTACCTGTGCCAGTCGTCCCTACGTTCATATTGAATGTTTCAAGAAGAGAGTTCTGCCCATCCACCCGCACGTCGCCCTTACTTTTGTCATTGAGAGCTATTTGTGTATCACGCGCTTTAACTATACCTCCGGTGGTAATATTCAGTTCACCCGCGCCTAATACACCGACCTGTAGTAATTGGGCGTTAGTAGATGATGTCTTTAAATTCCAGAGACTATCCGTTGAAATATTAACTATCCCCTTACCGGAGGCATTTCCTCCGATAAATCCATAGCCCGTTGAATTAAGAGTGGCACCATTACTGACATTTACGATGCCGCTACCAAAATTACCGACATTGATACCTACAGTATCGAACGATGATGTCGCATCCATCAGGTTCAGTGTGCCGATACCGCTTGCTTTATCGCCCAAAAAAGTAATATTTTGCGATACGAACTTACCGCCATCGCTGATATTGAGGTTTCCGACACCCGCAACACCAATGGTGGTATAGACATTCTTATTGACCTCCCACATCCCCCCCGTGGTGATGCTGACATTCCCGACGCCGGTTTCTCCATAACCGAGTGAGCTTCCTCCGTTGCTGACAACAAGCCCCTCATTACTGATATTCATTTCGCCGTGGCCGTCATAACCAAGATTAGTTCCGAGATTAGTGATAACGGAGTTCTTATCCTTAATAGTAATGTTGCCTGTGCCTGTTTCTTTCATCCCCGCAGTGATAATTCCCGAATCTACTTTTCCTTCACTCGAGACATTAAGTTCACCGTCGCCAGCATCACCGATATAGATATAGCGGAAAGCTTCGCCCGTTCCGAGGAAATTCCAATGCCCTTTATCGGTCACGTTGACGACACCGTGGGACCCGTCCTGAACGCCCACAAATGAATATTCTTTGTTATTAATCAGTCCATTATTGGAAATATTGACTTTGCCATTACCGAAATATCCATTATAGAGTCTGCGTACCGTGATAACAGAGTCTTGATCCTGCACATTCAGGGTTCCGATACCGGTGGCATTGCCACCGATAATCGTATTTTCAGCCGTAATCAGCCCCCCCTCGCGAATAGTCGCTTCCCCCGTGCCTTGATTGCCAATTTGAAATTCAATTGAGGAATCATTATTTTTTATTAGCCACTCGCCACCCTTTTCAACGACAACCTTACCATTGCTGTTCGCCTGATATCCTACAATGGCGACGATTGAACTCGTGACGTAACCCTTATCCGTAATATTTAATGAGCCTGTACCGTAACTCCCTATTTCGAATAATTCGGTCGTCAGAACCGAGTACTCTCCCTCAACATTGACCGTCCCGACGCCTCCTGTCGAAGAACCTATCCTTAAATATCCTCCGTCAACGTGACCCTTCTGTTTAATATTCAGCGTCCCCGTACCGGATTGACCCACATTTAAAGGCCTTGCATTATTTCCGCTATCATACAATCGCCAGGTGCCACCCAAAACATTAACGGTACCCTCCGAGTCCTCATTAGCGCCAATGACGCTGGTAGTAATAGTGGTTAAGGAAGCATTACCGCCAGCCAAAATATTAAGCACTCCAGTGCCATACCACCCAACCAGGTAGGCATCGTAAGCAATATCAGTATTAATATTGGTAATCTGACCATTATCAACTTCCAGACTCGCACCACACGCTGAACCGCTTAGTGCCAGCAAAACACCCAGCGTCAATCTACTGAATTTCGTTGTCAGTCCAGAGGATTTACGCAAATTAACCGTTGATGTTTTACCTACCCTGCGAGTTAATTCCGAGCAGGCCTGAAATACCTGTAGGGTGCAATTCCATATCACGCGATAGATTCTATTCATATAAACGCTCCATATACAAACAATACAGCCACGAAAGAGATGAGTCGTCAGACATTAAAAATGAAACTTATTAAATTGTCAGAGGTCTGTATTGAGTGTTGGTTGGAGGTGGGAAGGTGTCAATTTGGCTAATTTGCTAATACTTTCGAAGCGATAGATTAAAAATTGCATAGTTCTTATTTTATTTAAAAATGAACCATGAGTTATTGTTGCTTAATAAGAAAAATGTTTCTTTCAATAAGAAAATTACCATCATCATATTTAACAAAGAATAGCACTAATTGCTAAAAAAAGAAGTTTATTAAACCCCTTTTTCATCCATTAATGCCTTTAGGAATATTCGATATAAAATAAGGGTTATGCTTAATGCTTTAAGAAAAATAGCAATTTCCCCTTGAATATATTACGGGCGATGGAACGATGAATCTGCAAGCTGGCATTTAACAAACCAGCTCTAAAAGAAGGGAAATAAGAATACTCAAAAAACAGCCACGGTCATCATGATGTGGCTGTCAATGAAACTATAACCCAGGCGCTTTCCATAACGACGTCGTCAGTCCATGATCAACCAGCCCCAGCTGATCCTGATAAACTGCCTGCCACTTATCCCGTGAATCCTGATAAAGTTCATGCTTTTCCGGGTCTGGTGTGTGCGTCCGTTCCCAGCGAACCAGGCGTTCTCCGGTTTCTGCCATTGATGAAAAAATTCCGGCACCGACGCCAGCTGCAATGGCACATCCTAATGCGGTGGCTTCTTTGACCACCGGAATATTGACGGGTAATCCCGAGACATCAGCGAGAATTTGACTCCATAATTTCCCTTTTGAACCTCCGCCTGCAAAGACTAACGATGAAGGATGAATATTCGAGAAATCAGCGATTTGTTGCAAATTACACGCTGATACAATCGCCGCATTTTCTTCCAGCGCACGGAACAACGTCGCTTTGTTACATTTATCCGGATCAATAGACAAATTAATAAAGGAAGGCGCAGCGTGATACCAGGTTTTAAAGCGCATTCTGTCGGAGAATATCGGCATTACGCCCCACGACCCAGGCGGCACCCGACTTGCCATCTCTTCCAGCAGCGTATAGGTGTCGATGCCTAAACGTTCGGCAATCAGTTTTTCTTCGGCACAGAAAGCATCGCGGAACCAGCGCATGGTGAGTCCGGTAAAAAAGCTTATAGATTCAGCTTGTACCATGCCAGGAATAACATGAGGATTAACGCGCACGTTCATTTCTGGGTCTGTCACCGGCGCGGCTAAGTTTACAACTTGCTGCCAGAATGTGCCGCCAAGAACAGCGGTTTGTGCCGGACGCACAACGCCTAACCCCAGGCAACCAAGTTGCACGTCGCCTCCTCCAACGACCACCGGAGTGCCCGCCTTCAGACCGCAGAGTTCCGCCGCTTGTGAACTTACCACGCCCAGCAATGTGCCGGTTTCTTTGACAGGAGAAAGAATATCGGCCCGCAGTCCGGCCATATCCAGCAATGCAGGTTTCCAGTCACGGGTGGTTAGGTCAAGAAGTCCCGTGGTGCCAGCGTTAGAGGGATCCACCGCCAGTTCGCCGCTGAGCATATAGGCCAGCCAGTCGCTGATCATGGTGATGGTCGACGCCTGTCGGTAGATATCAGAACGATGGTGCGCCAGCCAAAGTAATCTGGGAATAGCGCTTAAAGCCAGCGTTTGTCCGGTGGCGCGATAAACTTCGTTTTCAAAGGTATTGTTGTGCAGTTCTTTAAGTTCGCTAACTTCGCGCGCCGCTCTGGCATCCACATTGGCGCAGGCCCAGATCGGTGTTCCTTCATTGTTATATAAAACAATGCCTTCGCGCATCGAACATGCCGAAACGGCAGCGATATACTCCGGGGCTATGCCGGCGTTGTGCAGCGCCTGGCGCATACACTCACACGCCAGTTGCCAGTTTTTGTTGAGATCAAACTCCATAGAACCAGGAACGTCCGGTACTGCCAGGTGCCGCCACTCCGCCTGTCCCACTGCTATTTGATTGCCTTCCAGGTCGAATATCACAGCCCGAATACTTCCGGTGCCTGCATCCAGCGCCATCAGGTAGTACTTTGATTCTGAAGGGGTAAAGAGTCGAGCCATTAGATTATCCTCGGCTTATGCGTTCTGTCTGTTCCTCTGTACGTTCTCCATCATTCCCGGTAATAAGGTCATGCAAATTTAACTACGTAAAATCGCCGCTGCAGTATCCTGATCGGTAACCAGTGCGTTGATATAACCGCCTTTCATTGCAGCGGCAATGGCTTCGGCTTTATTTTCTCCCCCTGCCACGCCAACCCGGACGGGAATAGTCTTCAGCGCGCTTAAAGGTAAGCCAATCAGTTCGTTATGTATTTTGATATCCGTGACAACGTCACCTTTTGCATCAAAAAAGTAGCCTAAAATGTCGCCAACAGCCCCTTTTCGACCAATCATTAACTGTTCGCCCTGGCTGATATAGCCGGAGCGAATGATTGTTGCGTCGTCTTGTTGACTCACAGCCCCAATGCCGACAATCGCCACATCCGCTGCTTGCGCGGCTAGCAGAACATCTTTGACGCAATTTTCATTTTTTAGCGTACGGGCAATGTCAGCGGAGGATGCCCGCAACGGAGCCGGAATAATATTCACACTGCACGCCGCGTTAAGCTGCCCGATACCCGTCATATAAGAACCGACGCCACCGGAGAGCGTGACCAGGCGAATTTGCTGTGACGAAATAAAACCACTTAAGCGTTGCAGCGTATTCATGGTTGCCTCGCCAAAACCAATCGCCAGCATCTGTTGTGGTTGAAGTAAACTCATCAACATATGCGCCGCGCCTATCCCTAGTCGCCCGCCGACATCAGCATCCGCAAGCCCTGGGATCACCCGGACATGTTGCAGCGAAAACTGACGACGTAATTGTGTTTCATATTCCAGACAGCCTTCAAAGCGAGAATTAATCTGTACGCGAATAATGCCGGATTGATGCCCTTTCTCCAGTAATCGCGACACTTTCAAACGGGTCAGGCCGAGACGATCGCTGATCTCACTCTGGGTCAGCCCGTCGTGGTAGTAAAACCACGCAATCCGCGCGACCTGTTCTTCTTCACACATTCCCTGTTCTGAAATTACCGAATCGTTGATTGTCATAATTCATTCTTCACTTTGAACATACTTAAATCTTTAATGCAATTGTTCAGTTCTTGCGCATTTATATCTGTGATGGCAACCACAGTTTGACTCTACGAGCATGAACAAACGCAACCGTGAAAATCAAAATAGCATAAATTGTGATCTATTCGTCGGAAATATGTGCAATGTCCACCTAAGGTTATGAACAAATTAAAAGCAGAAATACATTTGTTCAAAACTCACCTGCAAAACTGAACGGGGGAAATATGCAAACGAGTGATACCCGCGCGTTACCGCTACTTTGCGCCCGCTCGGTTTATAAACAGTATTCAGGGGTTAATGTCCTGAAAGGCATCGATTTTACGTTGCATCAGGGGGAGGTCCACGCCCTGCTCGGCGGCAATGGTGCCGGTAAATCGACGTTAATGAAGATTATTGCCGGTATTACCCCTGCTGATAGCGGTACGCTGGAGATTGGGGGCAACAACTACACCAGATTAACGCCAGTTCATGCTCATCAGCTGGGTATTTATCTCGTTCCCCAGGAACCGCTGCTTTTCCCAAGCCTGTCGATAAAAGAAAACATCTTGTTTGGGCTGGCAAAAAAACAGCTCTCCATGCAGAAAATGAAGAACTTGCTGGCGGCGCTGGGCTGCCAGTTTGATCTGCATAGTCTGGCAGGCTCACTGGATGTTGCCGATCGCCAAATGGTGGAAATCCTCCGCGGGCTGATGCGCGACTCGCGGATTCTGATCCTCGATGAACCTACCGCCTCGCTTACCCCCGCCGAAACCGAACGTTTGTTTCGTCGCTTGCAAGAGCTGCTTGCTACTGGCGTGGGTATTGTTTTTATCTCGCATAAGCTGCCGGAAATTCGCCAGATTGCCGATCGAATTAGCGTGATGCGCGACGGAACCATCGCCTTAAGCGGCAAAACCAGCGAACTGTCTACCGACGACATTATTCAGGCCATCACGCCAGCGCTACGGGAAAAATCGCTCTCTGCCAGCCAAAAATTATGGCTGGAATTACCTGGCAACCGCCCACAACATGCCGCCGGAACGCAGGTGCTGACACTGGAAAATCTGACCGGCGAAGGTTTCAGGAATGTCAGCCTGACGCTCAATGCCGGAGAAATTCTGGGCCTGGCTGGGCTGGTGGGAGCCGGACGCACAGAACTGGCCGAGACGCTCTATGGTCTGCGTACTTTGCGTGGCGGACGCATTATGCTGAATGGTAAAGAGATCAATAGATTATCCATCGGAGAACGTTTACTGCGCGGTCTGGTTTATCTGCCGGAAGATCGCCAGTCATCCGGACTGAATCTCGATGCTTCACTGGCGTGGAACGTCTGCGCCCTCACTCATAACCTTCGTGGATTCTGGGCGAAAACCGCGAAAGATAATGCCACGCTGGAACGTTATCGTCGGGCGCTGAATATTAAATTTAACCAACCAGAACAAGCTGCACGGACCTTATCCGGCGGCAACCAGCAAAAAATCCTGATTGCCAAATGCCTGGAAGCTTCGCCGCAAGTATTGATTGTCGATGAGCCGACGCGCGGCGTGGATGTCTCGGCGCGTAATGATATCTACCAACTGTTGCGCAGCATCGCCGCACAGAATGTGGCTGTGCTGCTTATCTCCTCTGATCTCGAAGAGATCGAACTGATGGCAGATCGCGTGTATGTGATGCATCAGGGCGAAATTGCCCACTCTGCACTGACCGGGCGCGATATTAATGTCGAGACCATTATGCGCGTTGCCTTCGGCGATAGTCAGCGTCAGGAGGCGTCATGCTGAAATTTATTCAGAACAACCGTGAAATCACGGCACTGCTGGCGGTGGTGCTGCTGTTTGTATTACCCGGTTTTCTCGACCGTCAGTATTTAAGTGTGCAAACGCTGACCATGGTTTATAGCAGCGCGCAAATCCTGATCCTGCTGGCAATGGGCGCGACGTTGGTGATGCTCACGCGCAATATCGATGTTTCGGTAGGTTCGATTACCGGAATGTGCGCAGTGCTGTTGGGAATGTTACTGAACGCGGGGTATTCACTACCTGTTGCTTGTGTCGCGACTTTACTGCTTGGTTTGCTCGCGGGATTTTTCAACGGTGTCCTGGTCGCGTGGCTAAAGATCCCTGCCATTGTCGCCACCCTCGGTACATTAGGATTGTACAGGGGCATCATGTTGCTGTGGACTGGCGGTAAATGGATTGAGGGGTTACCCGCCGAACTGAAACAACTCTCCGCCCCGCTACTGTTTGGCGTTTCAGCAATTGGTTGGTTGACGATAATTCTGGTGGCATTTATGGCCTGGCTGCTGGCGAAGACGGCGTTTGGACGCAGTTTTTATGCCACGGGCGATAATTTGCAGGGCGCTCGTCAACTGGGCGTTCGTACGGAAGCCATTCGCATTGTGGCATTTTCGTTGAACGGCTGCATGGCGGCACTGGCGGGGATTGTGTTTGCTTCGCAGATTGGTTTTATCCCCAACCAGACCGGTACCGGGCTGGAGATGAAAGCAATTGCAGCCTGCGTGCTGGGCGGCATTAGTTTGCTCGGCGGTTCCGGCGCGATCATCGGTGCGGTACTCGGCGCATGGTTCCTGACGCAGATCGATAGTGTACTGGTGCTGTTGCGCATTCCGGCATGGTGGAATGATTTTATCGCGGGCCTGGTTCTGCTGGCGGTGCTGGTGTTTGATGGACGCCTGCGTTGTGCGCTGGAACGTAATCTGCGGCGGCAAAAATATGCCCGCTTTATGATGCCACCGCCATCCGTTAAACCCGCTTCGTCAGGTAAAAAACGGGAGGCCGCGTAATGCGTATTCGCTACGGTTGGGAACTGGCTCTTGCCGCACTGCTCGTTATTGAGATTGTTGCATTTGGTGCAATTAACCCGCGGATGTTAGATCTCAATATGTTGCTGTTCAGCACCAGTGACTTTATCTGCATTGGCATTGTCGCCCTACCGCTGACGATGGTGATTGTCAGTGGTGGGATCGATATTTCGTTTGGTTCGACCATCGGCCTCTGCGCCATTGCATTGGGCGTATTGTTTCAAAGTGGTGTGCCGATGCCGCTGGCGATTCTCCTGACCTTACTGCTCGGCGCATTGTGCGGGCTGATCAACGCCGGATTAATTATCTATACCAAAGTTAACCCGCTGGTGATTACGCTTGGCACGCTGTATCTGTTTGCCGGAAGCGCCCTGCTGCTTTCCGGGATGGCCGGAGCGACGGGGTACGAAGGTATTGGTGGATTCCCGATGGCGTTTACAGATTTCGCTAACCTGGATGTACTGGGACTCCCCGTTCCGCTGATTATCTTCCTGATATGTCTCCTCGTTTTCTGGCTCTGGCTGCATAAAACCCATGCCGGACGTAACGTGTTTTTAATTGGGCAAAGCCCGCGTGTGGCGGTTTATAGCGCGATTCCAGTTAACCGCACCTTGTGTGCGCTCTATGCCATGACGGGGCTGGCGTCTGCGGTCGCCGCTGTGCTGCTGGTATCGTATTTTGGTTCAGCACGTTCCGATCTCGGTGCGTCGTTTCTGATGCCCGCCATCACCGCCGTAGTGCTCGGCGGTGCCAATATTTATGGTGGTTCTGGTTCCATTATCGGCACCGCCATTGCGGTTTTATTAGTGGGATATTTGCAACAAGGTTTGCAAATGGCAGGAGTGCCAAATCAGGTGTCCAGCGCCCTTTCCGGTGCGCTACTTATCGTCGTTGTCGTAGGTCGTTCCGTTAGCCTGCATCGCCAGCAAATTAAAGAGTGGCTGGCGCGTCGGGCCAATAACCCATTGCCATAAAGGATATCTTCATGACACTTCATCGCTTTAAGAAAATCGCCTTACTTAGCGCGCTTGGCATTGCCGCAATCTCTATGAATGTGCAGGCCGCAGAGCGTATTGCATTTATTCCCAAACTGGTTGGCGTGGGATTTTTTACCAGCGGTGGCAACGGCGCACAACAAGCGGGTAAAGAGCTGGGCGTTGATGTGACCTACGACGGGCCGACAGAACCCAGTGTTTCTGGTCAGGTACAGTTGATTAATAACTTCGTCAATCAGGGCTATAACGCCATTATCGTTTCTGCGGTTTCGCCTGATGGCTTGTGTCCTGCACTGAAACGCGCCATGCAACGTGGTGTGAGAGTGCTGACCTGGGACTCTGATACCAAACCGGAGTGCCGCTCTTACTACATTAATCAGGGAACGCCCGCCCAGTTGGGAGGTATGTTGGTGGATATGGCGGCGCGTCAGGTGAATAAAGACAAAGCCAAAATCGCGTTTTTCTACTCAAGCCCCACCGTTACGGACCAAAACCAGTGGGTGAAAGAGGCGAAAGCGAAAATCGCCAAAGAGCATCCAGGCTGGGAAATTGTCACTACGCAGTTTGGCTATAACGATGCCACTAAATCGTTACAAACCGCAGAAGGAATATTAAAAGCCTATAGCGATCTCGACGCCATTATCGCCCCCGACGCCAACGCCCTGCCCGCTGCCGCACAAGCCGCAGAAAACCTGAAAAATGGCAAAGTTGCGATTGTCGGATTCAGTACGCCAAACGTGATGCGTCCGTATGTGGAACGCGGCACGGTGAAAGAATTTGGCCTGTGGGATGTGGTTCAGCAAGGCAAAATTTCAGTTTATGTCGCGGATGCATTATTGAAAAAAGGATCAATGAAAACGGGCGACAAGCTGGATATCCAGGGCGTAGGTCAGGTGGAAGTCTCGCCAAACAGCGTTCAGGGCTATGACTACGAAGCGGATGGTAATGGCATCGTACTGTTACCGGAGCGCGTGATATTCAACAAAGAGAATATCGGCAAATACGATTTCTGATGTGCATTACTTAACCGGAGTACGTTATGGCAGATTTAGACGATATTAAAGATGGTAAAGATTTTCGTACCGATCAACCGCAACAAAATATCCCTTTTACCCTGAAAGGTTGCGGTGCGCTGGATTGGGGAATGCAGTCACGCTTATCACGGATATTTAATCCGAAAACGGGTAAAACCGTGATGCTGGCCTTTGACCATGGTTATTTTCAGGGGCCGACTACCGGACTTGAACGCATTGATATAAATATCGCCCCGCTGTTTGAACATGCCGATGTATTAATGTGTACGCGCGGCATTTTGCGCAGCGTAGTCCCCCCGGCGACCAATAAGCCGGTGGTACTACGGGCGTCAGGTGCAAACTCTATTCTGGCGGAATTAAGTAATGAAGCCGTGGCGTTATCGATGGATGATGCCGTGCGCCTGAACAGTTGCGCGGTGGCGGCGCAGGTTTATATCGGCAGCGAATATGAACATCAGTCGATCAAAAATATTATTCAACTGGTCGATGCCGGAATGAAAGCGGGAATGCCCACCATGGCCGTGACAGGCGTGGGCAAAGATATGGTGCGCGATCAGCGTTATTTCTCTCTCGCGACTCGAATCGCCGCTGAAATGGGGGCGCAGATTATCAAAACTTATTATGTCGAAAAAGGTTTTGAACGGATTGTTGCCGGATGTCCGGTACCCATTGTTATTGCTGGCGGTAAAAAACTACCGGAGCGCGAGGCGCTTGAAATGTGCTGGCAGGCTATCGATCAGGGCGCTTCTGGTGTGGATATGGGGCGTAATATTTTCCAGTCTGACCATCCGGTGGCGATGATGAAAGCCGTACAGGCGGTGGTTCACCATAACGAAACGGCTGATCGGGCATATGAACTCTATCTGAGTGAAAAACAGTAACTGCGGATTTAAGGAGAAGAATTATGCACGTCACACTGGTTGAAATTAACGTTCATGAAGACAAGGTTGACGAGTTTATCGAAGTTTTTCGCCAGAACCACCTGGGCTCTGTACAGGAAGAAGGCAATTTGCGCTTCGATGTCTTACAGGACCCGGAAGTGAATTCGCGCTTTTATATCTACGAAGCCTATAAAGATGAAGACGCAGTGGCATTCCATAAAACCACGCCCCACTACAAAACCTGTGTCGCGAAACTGGAATCTTTAATGACCGGGCCGCGTAAAAAACGTCTGTTCAATGGGTTGATGCCGTGAGGCGAATTTATCAATTTTATCTACAATTGGGGTAACGCGCTGACGGGAGTAAAAAAATGTCTGACTGGAACCCCTCTTTATATCTGCACTTTGCCGCTGAACGATCGCGTCCGGCGGTGGAGCTGCTTGCCAGAGTGCCGCTGGAGAATGTCGAATATGTTGCCGATCTTGGCTGTGGCCCAGGTAACAGCACCGCCCTTCTACAACAACGTTGGCCTGCTGCCAGGATAACGGGCATCGACTCATCTCCGGCGATGGTTGCCGAAGCACGCAGTGCTTTGCCGGACTGCCTGTTTGTGGAAGCAGATATCCGCAACTGGCAACCGGAACAGGCACTCGATCTGATTTTTGCTAATGCCTCACTGCAATGGCTGCCCGACCACTACGAATTGTTTCCTCATTTGGTTTCGTTACTCAGTCCGCTGGGCGTGCTGGCAGTACAGATGCCAGATAACTGGCTGGAGCCGACCCATGTGCTCATGCGCGAAGTTGCCTGGGAACAAAACTACCCGGATCGCGGGCGTGAGCCGCTGGCTGGCGTTCATGCTTACTACGATATTCTGAGTGAAGCCGGATGTGAGGTCGATATCTGGCGAACCACTTACTATCACCAGATGCCGTCGCACCAGGCGATTATCAATTGGGTGACCGCCACTGGATTACGTCCGTGGTTACAGGATCTGACCGAGAGCGAACAGCAGCATTTTCTTACGCGCTACCATCAGATGCTGGAAGAGCAATATCCCCTCCAGGAGAACGGACAGATATTGCTGGCATTTCCGCGTCTGTTTATTGTTGCCCGCCGTACGGAGTAATTATCACGTCAGCTGGTAATGGCGATCGGGAAGAATTTTCGCTGGAATTTCTGTTTCATCGTTCATCTGTAACAGGTCAATTTCAATAGCGTTGCAGATGGCATCCAGCGGTAAATCATTGTTTTCAGTACCGAAGGGATCTTCCAGTTCTTCCGCCAGACAATCCAGCGAAATAAAAGTGTAGGAAATCAGCACAGAGATAAAAGGCGTCATGTAATGCAGATCCACGACCAGCGCGAACGGCAGCATGATACAAAACAGATAAACGGTACGATGCAAAATCAGGGTGTAGGCAAAGGGAATTGGCGTATAGGCAATGCGCTCGCAGCCTGCCAGAACCGCTGAAATATCATTAAGCCGATCGTTGAGGCTAATAAACAGGATATCTGAAAGCTGTCCATTGCGGCGCTGAACCGCCAACCACTCCCCCATTATTAACAAGATACGGTTAGCTGGAGAGTTCGAAGCCAGTACACGCTGAAGATCTTCCGTCTTGAGATATTGAGCCAGCACTTCCGCCTGTGGTTGTTTGCGTAATGTCATGCGTAAACAGTGAGCGAAGGCGATTTGCAGCCGGGCAAATTCCCTTACACTTGCCGAATCTGGCAATGTCGTTTTTACCTCCCGCAGTAACGACCGTGAGGCAATCATCAACTGCCCCCAAAGTTTTCGCGCTTCAACGTAACGGGCGTACCCGGCATTATTACGAAAACCAAGAAAAATGGCGATGGCGACACCGAGAATGCTGAACGGTGCGAGGGTGAATTTGATGCCCAGATGCGTGTACCAAGGCAGCATGAAAATAACAGCGATAGAAAAGAGAAAATTGAGTAGTAAGCGCGAGGATATCTTGGATAATACTGAGCCATGCCAGACAAAAATACGGCGCAGCCAGTGTTGTTGTGGACGAACTATCATGGTTATCTTCAGGCGTGGAAAAGTCGCCCTATTAAACGTGATTACGATCACATTCTCAAGACGCTACGTACAAATTACCTACAAGCTTACAACATTTACAGGTGTGGCATATGGCACCCGTTAATGATAAAGGCACATAGGATGTTGTAACTAATATAGTGAAATAAGAAACCCGGTCGAAACCGGGTTCAGAGTATTAGCACAACGGACGTACAGCTTCGCGCATTCCTTTTTCGAGAATCACATCCAGGTCATTAGCCACCTGCTCGACCAGACCAGGCACTTGCGTCAGGTCCTGCTCCCAGTGGTCTTTTTCTGCCAAAACAATCGCTACCAGTTCCTGGGTACCGATAACACGGTCACGATGCTGACTCCAGAGTTGCTGATAACGTTCCAGCCAGTGTGCATCGTCCTGTACCGGATATGTTTCTCCGTTACGCTCACCACGATAGAACGCAATCAATGCCGCTAATGCGAAAGTAAGGCGCGCCGGAAGTGTGCCGTTTGCCTTCTGCCCTGCCAGCAGCTGCGGCAGGATGCGGGTGCGGAACTTGGTCATACCGTTGAGCGCGATAGACAGCAGCTGATGCTTAATGTACGGGTTACGGAAACGCCCGGTGACTGCACTGGCGAAAGATTCCAGTTCATCACGAGGCAAATCCAGTACCGGAATAATTTCTTCGTAGATGGCTTTTTCAACGAATGCGCAAATTTCAGCATCGTTCATCGCTTCACCTACGGTATCCAGCCCTGCCTGGAACGCCACCGGCACCAGCGCGGTGTGCGCACCGTTGAGGATTGCCACTTTGCGTTCTTTATACGGTTTAATATCGTCAACAATCAGCACGTTGAGCGGATATTTGTCCAGGCGCAGCTCAGTCGCTAAGGATTTCGGCCCCTGAATCACAAACAGGTAAAAGTGTTCAGCGGTGTCGAGGAAACCATCGTGATAACCCAGTTCTTCTTCCAGTTTAGCCACTTCATCGCGCGGATAACCGGTAACGATACGGTCCACCAGCGTAGAACAGAAGCTGTTAGCCTGATCCAGCCATTGAATAAATGCTTCTGGCAGTGCCCACTCTTGCGCATAGCGCAGCACCAGTTCACGCAACGCGTCGCCATTGTAGTCAATCAACTCACACGGAATGATGATCCAACCTTTATCCAGCGCACCGTTGAAATGGCTAAAGCGTTCGAACAGCAGACGGGTCAGTTTTGCCGGATAGCTTACCGCTGGTGCGTCATCGAATTTATCGCCCGCATGGTAGCTGATCCCCGCTTCGGTGGTGTTAGAGAAAACAAAGCGCATTTCCGGGTTGTGCGCCAGTTTCAGGAATTCATCGTATTCACTGTAGACGCTGATTTCACGATTAACCGAGCGAATCAGACGCGCGTCGCTGACCGCTTCCCCCTTCTCATTCAGGCCACGGATAATGGTGGTGTACAGACCATCCTGCGTGCTCAGTGACGGCGGGAATGAAGTTTCAATCGGACGAACAACGACCACGCCAGAATTCAGATCGGTGTGCTCATTCAGGAGATCGATTTGCCAGTCAACAAAGGCGCGCAGGAAGTTACCTTCACCAAACTGAATGATACGTTCTGGATACTGTGCACCGGGAAAATCGCGACGATTTAGTGTTTTCACAATGGGTTCCCTTCTGATTAGTCATACAACCTGTTTGAATTGGTACGACAGGTTAGCAAACTTTAATACGCCGAACCCCTGTTTTGATCAACTCCTGATGATTAATGAGCAGTTTTATGAGAAAAGTGTGGCGCGGATCATGGTTTAATCGAGGAAATACGCCTTTTCCTGGATCATAAAGTGGTAGAACACATTGCATTCAAATCGCGCGGAATGAATAAAGATGTCAGACAACTTCCTCACCGTAACGCATAGTGCTGGTACGGTTGCGCCCATCTTTCTTCGAGCGATACAGACACGTATCGGCTTCGACCATCAATTTATTAAAATCATCGGTCAGCGTTCGGTACGATGCGCGACCACTACCGACGCCAATACTTACCGTGAGATAAAGCGTTTTTTGTTGCCAGGTGAACGGTTGCAGTTCAACGCCTTTACGGATTTTTTCCGCCATTAGCAGACCATCGACAGGATTCACCGACGGCACTGCAACAGCAAATTCTTCGCCGCCCATGCGCGCCACCAGCCCCTTATCACCGACAATCTTCTGAATATGCCGGGCAAACACGCTTAACACTTTATCGCCACATTCATGTCCATAGTTATCGTTAATGCTTTTGAAATAGTCAATATCAAGCAGCATGACCGTCAGATGTTGTGTCTGTTTCAGCGATGGACTTTTCAGCGCCTCATAAAGACCGGACCGTGAGTAAACCTGAGTCAGAAAATCAAAGTCGGCTCGCAGCGCAACTTGCTTCATTAGCGAATTGATCGCTGCCACGCTAAAAGAAACCATAATTGGGCATATCGCCATCGTAGCAATACCGAGACGTGCGGAGAACATTTGCGGAATGGAGAACGGCGAACCGACCGAGATATCAATCACCGAATTTGCCACCAGTACGATTTCCACCGCACCGGTGACAAAGGTCAACAGACATGTTACCTGCGGCGTATAGCGCACGGCACACCAGATTAATGCAGGCAGCGGGAACGCCAGACTCCCCGCTCCGCCAATGACTACCGAGGCAATAACCGACACAATAAGCGCGATAGCGGGCATCATCTGTTCTGCTTTAAAGCGCGGCAGCACTCCCGGAATAGCCAACGTCAGCATACAAGGCACGATCAACACGCCCGTTGAGAATTGCTCACTGAACCAGTCCGCAAGCAAAGGCCAGAAATCCAGACTATCAATACTGACCGAACCAATCGCCCCGACAATAGCGCATAATAATGCGGCAATCAGACAGTAATTAAATAGCCGTAAGGCACTTACTGGCTCATACTTATTTTTCCCCAGACGCTTATCCCGCGCGACCAGAAAGGCGACGGTAACAATAAACATCATATTGGAGAAATTGATAGCCAGTGAAACCAGCCCCCATTCGGTGGTTATGGCATCATAAACCAGCATCGCCACATAACTGATCGCATAGTAATGCAGTCGATTAAGCCAGACATAGCGGGCAAACACCCCCGCCATTACGCCATTCAGCGGCCAGAAAAGAGAAAGTTCGTGAACCAACCGTAACTCTGCACCAATAAAATAGAACAGCGTGGTTAGCGCAAAAATAGCGATGCTATTACGTAGCAGATGACCTTCCTGGAACAAACGGAAAGTTGAAATGGGCTGTACATGCATTAATTATCTGTCCATACAATTGCGGGTGGCAATTATCTCAACGTAATAAGTAAATTCTTATAAAGGATAGCATGTTCGCTGACAGCGGCGGCAAATAAAGATATCCTGGGAATGCTATTTTATCGTTTTCCGCAATTATCATGGCTGATTCATCTGTATAACCAACCAGTGATAGATTACCGCCACGATATAACGTTGTTGTTCCTCGCTTAACGAAACACCCTGCGGAATGTTATGCCACTTAGCCAGACAACCGCGACAACAGGTTGCAGTGGCGTGCTGAGCGATAAACACCGGATGCCCGCGCATGGGGGTTTGCTTACCGTCGTTAGCCGGTAATGCCGGAGCAAGACGTTTAGCGACAAAATCCGCCGCATGTTGTTCGATGACTGGCGCGCCTTTCTCCAGACAATACTGACGCTCTTTCACCCCCAAACGAAAGCGAGAGCGAAATTTTGAACGGAATAAACGCGCGAAGAGTGGATCGAGAGACTGCATTAATAAACCGAACGCCCTAACTGTTTCGTCAATTGTTCAAGGACGGCGATACCCGCGAGCGAGTTACCTGCATCATCCAGTTCCGGACTCCAGACTGCGATGGCCATTTCATGCGGAACAATCGCCACAATACCGCCACCAACGCCAGATTTCGCCGGTAGTCCCACCCGCCAGGCAAACTCCCCCGCGTTCTGGTACATACCACTGGTCGCCATCAGCGCATTAATTTGCCGCGCCTGCATTGGCGTCACCACAGGTTCATCAATATGAATAGCTTTCCCCTGATTAGCCAGAAAGACAAACGTCCGGGCCAGCTCTACACAGCTCATTTTCAGAGCGCAGTAATGAAAGTAGTTTTGCAGAACGGTTGTCACGTCATGATGGAAATTGCCAAACGACTTCATCAGCCAGGCGATAGCCGCATTTCGCGCGGAGTGTTCAAATTCGGAACGCGCTACCACCGTATCGTAGGAAATATCAGACACACCGCTTAAGCCGCGCACGACTTCCAGCATACGTTGCCGAGGAGCGCTTAATCGCCCTTGCAACATATCGCAGACCACCAGCGCACCGGCATTAATAAACGGATTACGCGGAATACCCTGCTCCATTTCCAGTTGCACTAAAGAATTGAACGGTGATCCAGACGGATCTTTGCCGACGCGTTGCCAGATTTCCTCTTCGGAGTAATGACGCATGGCGACAACGAGACTCAGCACTTTGGAAATAGACTGAATGGAAAAACGTTCTTGTGCGTCTCCGGCCTGAAAAAGCTGTCCGTCAACGGTACAGATAGCAATGCCCAATCGGGAACCGTCTACTGTAGCCAGCGCCGGAATATAATTCGCGACTTTACCCTGACCAATGAGCGGCCGTACTTGCCGCAAGATGTTTTCTAAAATTGCATTATCCATGGCGACTGCCACTTTCTACTCCTGGACCGCAGGTCTGAAAAGACCTGCGAGTATATCAGAGCTGAATATGTAGCGTCAGATCCGGTCTTTCCACACCGTCTGGATATTACAGAATTCGTGTAAGCCGAAATGGGAAAGCTCACGACCAAAGCCACTCTTTTTCACGCCACCAAAGGCCACTCGCGCGTCGCTGGCACAATAACCATTGATAAACACCCCACCGCATTCCAGACGTGCCGCCATCTGTCTGGCCCGGGTTTCGTCGGTGGTGAAAATGGTCGCTGAAAGGCCGAACTCGCTATTATTAGCCAGTTCCAGTGCATGTTCTGCATCTTTCGCAATGGTGATTGCCGCAACGGGGCCAAACATTTCTTCCCGAAACGCGGTCATTTCTGGGGTAACATTCGCCAGAACCGTTGGCGGATAGTAGTTACCTGCCCCAGCCATCTTTTCCCCGCCCAGTAACAAACGCGCACCCTGCGCCAGGGTTTTCTCCACCTGATGATGCAGCTCATCACGTAAATCAAAACGAGCCATTGGTCCGAGAGTGTTCTCTTCGTCACGTGGATCGCCCATTTTCAAGGCTGCCGCAGCTGCCACAAAACGTTCGGTAAATGCCGAAGCAATTCCCTCTTCGATGATAAAGCGTTTTGCCGCTGCACAAACCTGTCCGGTATTCTGATAACGTCCGGCTACCGCCGCTTTAACCGCCAGTTCCAGATCGGCATCGTTAAGCACAATAAATGGATCCGAACCGCCCAGTTCCAGTACGCATTTTTTCAGTGCCGCTCCAGCCTGTGCGCCAATAGCCGCTCCCGCACGAACACTTCCGGTCACCGTGACAGCAGCAATGCGCGAGTCTTTAATCATCTGACTGACGCCGTCGTTGTCGGCATTCAGCCAGCCATATACGCCTTGTGGGATACCCGCATCTTTAAACACCTGGGCAATGAGCTGTGCACAGCCCATCACATTCGGCGCATGTTTAAGTAAGTAGCCGTTACCTGCAAGAATGATGGGAACCGCGCCACGCATCACCTGCCATAATGGAAAATTCCACGGCATAATCGCCAGAATTGTCCCCAACGGTCGATACTCAATAACTGCCTGCTGATTTTCCACCAGCGTAGGTTCCGCCTTCAGCATTGCCGGACCATGTTCTGCATACCAGTCACACAAATTCGCCGATTTCGCCACTTCAGCACGCGCCTGGTTGATCGGTTTGCCCATTTCACGGGTGATCATTTGCGCCATTTCTTCGCTACGGGCGCGCAGAGCCTTACCGATATCACGCAGTTTTTCAGCACGATAATCTATATTTGTCTCGCGCCAGTCGCGAAAGCCTGCTGCCGCCAGCTGAAGTGCGTTTTCGATATCATCAGCGCCAGCCCACGGCAGCACAGAAAGTTGTTCACCGGTGGCAGGATTTATCGAAATTGCATGAGTTGCCGGAGTAATGGTCATCGGGGTATCTCCTTTATGAGTTATGGTAAAAAGATACGCAGATTTACTCTTGCTTGAAAATGAATAATATTAAGCCACTTATTCATGAATCGAGAATATTATGGATCTGACCCAACTGGAGATGTTCAACGCGGTTGCCGAAGCTGGCAGCATTACCCAGGCTGCAGCAAAAGTGCATCGCGTGCCGTCGAATCTCACTACCCGTCTACGCCAGCTGGAAACAGAACTGGGGGTTGATCTGTTTATTCGCGAGAATCAGCGTTTACGTCTCTCGCCTGCCGGGCATAACTTTTTACGCTATAGCCAACAAATTCTCGCGTTAGTGGATGAAGCGCGGAGCGTTGTCGCTGGCGATGAGCCGCAAGGTTTATTTTCTCTTGGTTCGCTGGAAAGCACCGCAGCGGTGCGCATTCCGGCCACGCTGGCGCAATTTAACCGTCGTTATCCCAAAATTCAGTTTTCACTTTCCACCGGCCCTTCCGGCACTATGCTGGAAGGTGTGCTGGAGGGAAAACTGAATGCAGCGTTTATTGATGGGCCCATTAACCATACTGCCATTGACGGGATACCGGTGTACCGCGAGGAGCTGATGATCGTCACGCCACAAGGACATGCGCCAGTAACCCGCGCCAGTCAGGTTAATGGCAGTAACATTTATGCCTTCCGCGCCAATTGTTCGTATCGTCGCCACTTCGAGAGCTGGTTTCATGCTGACGGTGCCGCTCCGGGAACTATCCATGAGATGGAGTCTTATCACGGAATGTTGGCCTGTGTGGTCGCAGGAGCAGGTATTGCGCTTATTCCGCGCTCTATGCTGGAAAGTATGCCGGGGCATCACCAGGTTGAGGCGTGGCCGTTAGCTGAGCAATGGCGTTGGTTAACAACCTGGCTGGTCTGGCGTCGCGGTGCGAAAACGCGTCCGCTTGAGGCATTTATTCAACTACTGGATGTGTCTGACTCGGCAAAACAGAGTTAGCAATGAGCTATTTTTGATAGTTCTTGCGGCTAATATGCTCTATATAGTGATGTTCCGATGACTTATGACTATATGGGGCAAATATGGTTACGCCAGTAAGCATCAGCAATTACATATCTCTTCCTGATGATTTTCCCGTACGTAATATTGCACCACAGGTAAAAGAAGTTTTAAAGGATTTCATTGATGCACTCAGTACAATAATATGTGATGAAGAGTGGCGTACGTCTTTAAACATCAACTCAGCCACAAAAAAGATATTTAATAACCTTGACAACTTATCATATATTCAGAGGACTTCTTTTCGGGGTAACGACACGCTATACAATGAAAAGGTTCAGTTTAAACTCACTTATCCCGTCAAGAATGGAAGACACAAAGAAAATATTGAATTTCAGGTAGTAATAAATTTAAGCCCTATTTATTTAGATAATTTCCGCCATGATGGGGAAATTAATATTTTTTGCGCTCCCAACCCAAAGCCTGTCACTATGGGGCGCGTATTTCAGACCGGCGTCGAGCGTGTACTCTTTCTGTTCCTGAATGACTTTATAGAACAATTTCCAATAATCAACCCTGGCGTTCCTATCAAAAGAGCGCATACGCCACATATTGAACCCCTGCATCCGGATCACCATACCGCTGCAGATTACTTACGCCAGTTTGATTTGCTTGTCCTGAATTTTATCTCTCGCGGTAATTTTGTCATACTCCCCCGATTATGGAATAACTCTGAGGTTCACAGATGGTTCGGGAATAAAGAACCTAACTTGCTCACCGCTATTCTCGACATAACGGACAGCGAATTAAAAGAGGATTTATTGCAAAGTCTGATGGATTCACTAGGTTCTAACAAACATGTACTACCCGAAGTCTGCATCTGCTTTTTATCCCTTTTAGCAGAACAAGATTTTCCACATTTTCAGGACTTGTTTTTATTTTTCGCCAATATGTTATTGCACTATCACCAATTTATGAATCCCAATGAAAGTGATTTGATTGACGTGTTGATGCCAGCATCATTAAGTGATGATAAAATTATCAAACATATGGCGCGCAAGACCCTCAAACTTTTTGTAAAAAATGAAACGCCGCCAAAAGTTACTCATGAAGACCTGGTGAAAAACAGGCCTCGCTCCCCTGTCAGACCACCTATACCCGCAACCTCCAAAACGCCAGACCTCCCTGAACGTCATTAAACCGTGATGTGACCGACTCTCTGACGCGTGAACGAATCAGCGTCAGAGAAACGGAAAACGCGATCCAGATCACAAATGCATTGTATTCACATCATTAACCGTTTTAAGATCATTTCATCACTTTTTCGCAACTCACCCGATAATCTGTTATGACAACAAACACTGTTTCCCGCAAAGTGGCGTGGCTACGGGTCGTTACGCTGGCAGTCGCCGCCTTCATCTTCAACACCACCGAATTTGTCCCAGTTGGCCTGCTCTCTGACATTGCGCAAAGTTTTCACATGCAAACCGCTCAGGTCGGCATTATGTTGACCATTTACGCATGGGTAGTAGCGCTAATGTCATTGCCTTTTATGTTAATGACCAGCCAGGTTGAACGGCGCAAATTACTGATCTGCCTGTTTGTGGTGTTTATTGCCAGCCACGTACTGTCGTTTTTGTCGTGGAGCTTTACCGTTCTAGTGATCAGTCGCATTGGTGTGGCTTTTGCACATGCGATTTTCTGGTCGATTACGGCGTCTCTGGCGATCCGTATGGCTCCGGCCGGAAAGCGAGCGCAGGCATTGAGTTTAATTGCCACCGGTACAGCACTGGCAATGGTATTAGGTTTACCTCTCGGGCGCATTGTGGGGCAGTATTTTGGCTGGCGAATGACCTTCTTCGCGATTGGTATCGGGGCGTTTATTACCCTTTTGTGCCTGATTAAGTTACTTCCCTTACTGCCCAGTGAGCATTCCGGTTCGCTGAAAAGCCTACCGCTATTATTCCGCCGCCCGGCATTGATGAGCATTTATTTGTTAACTGTGGTGGTTGTCACCGCCCATTACACGGCATACAGCTATATCGAGCCTTTTGTGCAAAACATTGCGGGATTCAGCGCCAACTTTGCCACGGCATTACTGTTATTACTCGGTGGTGCGGGCATTATTGGCAGCGTGATTTTCGGTAAACTGGGTAATCAGTATGCGTCTGCGTTGGTAAGTACGGCGATTGCGCTGTTGCTGGTGTGCCTGGCACTGCTGCTACCTGCGGCGAACAGTGAAATACACCTCGGGGTGCTGAGTATTTTCTGGGGGATAGCGATGATGATCATCGGGCTTGGTATGCAGGTTAAAGTGCTGGCGCTGGCACCAGATGCTACCGACGTCGCGATGGCGCTATTCTCTGGGATATTTAATATTGGAATCGGCGCGGGTGCGTTGGTAGGTAATCAGGTCAGTCTGCACTGGTCAATGTCGATGATTGGTTATGTGGGCGCGGTGCCTGCTTTTGCCGCGTTAATATGGTCAATCATCATTTTCCGCCGCTGGCCAGTGACACTCGAAGAACAGACGCAATAGTTGAAAGGCCCATTCGGGCCTTTTTTAGTGGTACGTTTTAATGATTTCCAGGATGCCGTTAATAATAAACTGCACCCCCATACATACCAGCAGGAATCCCATCAGACGAGAGATCGCTTCAATGCCCCCCTTACCCACCAGCCGCATAATTGCGCCAGAGCTGCGTAGACTTCCCCACAAAATAACCGCCACCAGGAAAAAGATCAGCGGCGGCGCAACCATCAGTACCCAATCAGCAAAGGTTGAACTCTGACGCACTGTGGACGCCGAGCTAATAATCATCGCTATGGTTCCCGGACCGGCGGTACTTGGCATTGCCAGTGGTACAAAAGCAATATTGGCGCTGGGTTCATCTTCCAGCTCTTCCGACTTGCTTTTCGCTTCCGGTGAATCAATTGCTTTCTGTTGCGGAAAGAGCATTCGAAAACCGATAAACGCGACGATTAAGCCGCCTGCAATTCGCAGACCGGGAATCGAAATGCCAAATGTATCCATCACCAGTTGCCCGGCGTAATACGCCACCATCATGATGGCAAAGACGTACACCGAGGCCATCAACGACTGACGATTACGTTCGGCACTGTTCATGTTGCCTGCCAGGCCAAGAAATAACGCGACAGTTGTTAATGGGTTAGCTAACGGTAGTAACACCACCAGCCCCAGGCCAATTGCTTTAAATAAATCTAACATTGGTGGTTGTTATCCTGTGTATCTGGGTTATCAGCGAAAAGTATAAGGGGTAAACAACGATAAAGTGTCACTCTTTAGCTAGCCTTGCATCGCACTGACCAAAACTTGAACCGATTTAGCAAAACGTGGCATCGGTCAATTCATTCATTTGACTTATACTTGCCTGGGCAATATTATCCCCTGCAACTAATTACTTGCCAGGGCAACTAATGTGAAAAGTACCAGCGATCTGTTCAATGAAATTATTCCATTGGGTCGCTTAATCCATATGGTTAATCAGAAGAAAGATCGCCTGCTTAACGAGTATCTGTCTCCGCTGGATATTACCGCGGCACAGTTTAAGGTGCTCTGCTCTATCCGCTGCGCGGCGTGTATTACTCCGGTTGAACTGAAAAAAGTGTTATCGGTCGACCTGGGGGCGCTGACCCGTATGCTGGATCGCCTGGTCTGTAAAGGCTGGGTGGAAAGGTTGCCGAACCCGAATGACAAGCGCGGCGTACTGGTAAAACTTACCACCAGCGGCGCGGCAATATGTGAACAATGCCATCAATTAGTTGGCCAGGACCTGCACCAAGAATTAACAAAAAACCTGACGGCGGACGAAGTGGCAACACTTGAGCATTTGCTTAAGAAAGTCCTGCCGTAAACAAAAAAGAGGTATGACGATGTCCAGACGCAATACTGACGCTATTACCATTCATAGCATTTTGGACTGGATCGAGGACAACCTGGAATCGCCACTGTCACTGGAGAAAGTGTCAGAGCGTTCGGGTTACTCTAAATGGCACCTGCAACGGATGTTTAAAAAAGAAACCGGTCATTCATTAGGCCAATACATCCGCAGCCGTAAGATGACGGAAATCGCGCAAAAGCTGAAGGAAAGTAACGAGCCGATACTCTATCTGGCAGAACGATATGGCTTCGAGTCGCAACAAACTCTGACCCGAACCTTCAAAAATTACTTTGATGTTCCGCCGCATAAATACCGGATGACCAATATGCAGGGCGAATCGCGCTTTTTACATCCATTAAATCATTACAACAGCTAGTTGATAACGTGACAACGTCACTGAGGCAATCATGAAACCACTTTTATCCGCAATTGCAGCTGCGCTTATTCTCTTTTCCGCGCAGGGCGTTGCGGAACAAACCACGCAGCAGGTTGTTACTTCCTGTGCCAATGTCGTGGTTGTTCCCCCATCGCATGAACAACCACCGTTTGATTTAAATCACATGGGTACTGGCAGTGATAAGTCGGATGCGCTCGGCGTGCCCTATTATAATCAACACGCTATGTAGTTTGTTCTGGCCCCGACATATCGGGGCTTATTAACTTCCCACTTTTACCGCTTTACGCCACCGCAAGCCAAATACATTGATATACAGCCCGGTCATAATGAGCACCGCACCGAAAAATTGCAGACCCGTTAAGCGTTCATCCAGCAATAGTGCCGCACTTGCCAGTCCTACTACGGGCACCAGTAACGATAACGGTGCAACCCGCCAGGTTTCATAGCGTCCCAGTAACGTCCCCCAGATCCCATAACCAACAATTGTCGCCACAAACGCCAGATACATCAGAGACAAGATGGTGGTCATATCGATAGTGACCAGACTGTGAATCATGGTTGCGGAACCATCGAGAATCAGCGAGGCAACAAAGAAGGGAATGATTGGGATTAATGCGCTCCAGATTACCAGCGACATCACCGCCGGACGCGTTGAGTGCGACATGATCTTTTTATTGAAGATGTTGCCACACGCCCAACTAAATGCTGCCGCCAGGGTCAACATAAAGCCGAGCATCGCCACATGCTGACCGTTCAGACTATCTTCGATTAACACCAGTACGCCAAAAATCGCTAAGGCGATCCCCGCCAATTGTTTGCCATGCAGTCGCTCACCGAAAGTAAACGCGCCAAGCACGATAGTAAAAAACGCCTGTGCCTGTAACACCAACGAAGCCAGACCAGCAGGCATACCGAAGTTAATGGCACAAAAAAGAAAAGCAAACTGCGCAAAACTGATGGTTAATCCATACCCCAGCAGCAAATTCAGTGGTACTTTCGGTCGTGCGACAAAAAAGATAGCCGGAAAAGCAACCAGCATAAAGCGCAAACCGGCCAGCATCAGCGGTGGCATGTTATGAAGCCCCACTTTGATGACCACAAAATTTAGCCCCCATACGACCACTACCAGTAGCGCCAACACCCCATCTTTTCGCGACATTCTACCGCCTCTGAATTTCATCTTTTGTAAGCAATCAACTTAGCTGAATTTACTTTTCTTTAACAGTTGATTCGTTAGTCACCCTTTACGACGGCATTAATGCGCAAATAAGTCGCTATACTTCGGATTTTTGCCATGCTATTTCTTTACATCTCTAAAACAAAACATAACGAAACGCACTGCCGGACAGACAAATGAACTTATCCCTACGACGCTCTACCAGCGCCCTTCTTGCCTCGTCGTTGTTATTAACCATCGGACGCGGCGCTACGCTGCCGTTTATGACCATTTACTTGAGTCGCCAGTACAGCCTGAGTGTCGATCTAATCGGTTATGCGATGACAATTGCGCTCACTATTGGCGTCGTTTTTAGCCTCGGTTTTGGTATCCTGGCGGATAAGTTCGACAAGAAACGCTATATGTTACTGGCAATTACCGCCTTCGCCTGCGGTTTTATTGCCATTCCTTTAGTGAATAACGTGACGCTGGTGGTGCTCTTTTTTGCCCTCATTAACTGCGCCTATTCCGTTTTTGCTACTGTGTTGAAAGCCTGGTTTGCCGACAATCTTTCGTCCACCAGCAAAACGAAAATCTTCTCAATCAACTACACCATGCTCAACATTGGCTGGACCATCGGTCCGCCGCTCGGCACGCTGTTGGTGATGCAGAGCATCAATCTGCCCTTTTGGCTGGCAGCTATCTGTTCCGCGTTTCCCATGCTTTTCATTCAAATTTGGGTAAAGCGCAGCGAGAAAATCATCGCCACGGAAACAGCCAGTGCCTGGTCGCCGAAAGTTTTATTACAAGATAAAGCACTGTTGTGGTTTACCTGCTCTGGCTTTCTGGCTTCTTTTGTTAGCGGCGCATTTGCTTCATGCATTTCACAATATGTGATGGTGATTGCTGATGGGGATTTTGCCGAAAAGGTGGTCGCGGTTGTTCTTCCAGTGAATGCTGCCATGGTAGTTACGTTGCAATATTCCGTGGGCCGGCGACTTAACCCGGCTAACATCCGCACGCTGATGACAGCAGGCACCCTCTGTTTCGTCATCGGTCTGGTCGGTTTTATTTTTTCCGGCAACAGCCTGCTATTGTGGGGTATGTCAGCTGCGGTATTTACTGTCGGTGAAATCATTTATGCGCCGGGCGAGTATATGTTGATTGACCATATTGCGCCGCCAGGAATGAAAGCCAGCTATTTTTCCGCTCAGTCTTTAGGCTGGCTTGGTGCGGCGATTAACCCATTAGTGAGTGGCATAGTGCTAACCAACCTGCCGCCTTCCTCGCTGTTTATCATCTTAGCGTTGGTGATCATTGCTGCGTGGGTGCTGATGTTAAAAGGAATTCGTGCAAGACCGTGGGGGCAGCCCGCGCTTTGTTGATTTAAGTCGAACACAATAAAAATTTAATTCAGCCTTCGTTTAGGTTACCTCTGCTAATATCTTTCTCATTGAGATGAAAATTAAGGTAAGCGAGGAAACACACCACACCATAAACGGAGGCAAATAATGCTGGGTAATATGAATGTTTTTATGGCCGTACTGGGAATAATTTTATTTTCTGGTTTTCTGGCCGCGTATTTCAGCCACAAATGGGATGACTAATGAACGGAGATAATCCCTCACCTAACCGGCCCCTTGTTACAGTTGTGTACAAGGGGCCTGATTTTTATGACGGCAAAAAAAAACCGCCAGTAAACCGGCGGTGAATGCTTGCATGGATAGATTTGTGTTTTGCTTTTACGCTAACAGGCATTTTCCTGCACTGATAACGGATCGTTGACACAGTAGCATCAGTTTTCTCAATGAATGTTAAACGGAGCTTAAACTCGGTTAATCACATTTTGTTCGTCAATAAACATACAGCGATTTCTTCCGGTTTGCTTACCCTCATACATTGCCCGGTCCGCTCTTCCAATGACCACATCCAGAGGTTCTTCAGGAAATGCGCGACTCACACCTGCAGTCACGGTAATGTTGATATGCCCTTCAGAATGTGTGATGGCATGGTTATCGACTAACTGGCAAATTCTGATACCTGCACGACATGCTTCTTCATCATTAGCCGCTTTGACAATAATGATAAATTCTTCGCCACCGTAGCGATAAACCGTTTCGTAATCGCGCGTCCAACTGGCTAAGTAAGTTGCCAGGGTGCGTAATACTACATCGCCGATTAAATGCCCGTAGGTATCATTAACCAATTTAAATCGGTCAATATCCAACAACATTAAATAAAGATTCAGAGGCTCAGCGTTGCGTAACTGATGATCAAAGGATTCATCAAGAACCCGACGACCCGGCAATCCCGTCAAAACATCCATATTGCTACGGATCGTCAGCAAATAAATTTTGTAATCGGTTAATGCCGCAGTAAAAGAAAGCAACCCTTCCTGAAAGGCGTCGAAATGCGCGTCCTGCCAGTGATTTTCAACAATAGCCAACATTAATTCCCGACCACAGTTATGCATATGTTGATGGGCAGAATCCATTAGCCGAACGTAAGGTAATTCATCGTTATCGAGTGGTCCCAGATGATCAATCCACCGACCAAACTGGCACAGTCCATAAGAATGGTTATCCGTTATTTCTGGCTTACTGGCATCTCTCGCGACCACGCTGTGAAACATACTCACCAGCCACTGGTAGTGGGCATCGATAGCCTTATTGAGATTTAACAAGATGGCATCAATTTCCGTTGTCTTCTTGATCATTGCCACTCCTTTTTCACAGTTCCTTGTGCGCGCTATTCTAACGAGAGAAAAGCAAAATTACGTCAATATTTTCATAGAAATCCGAAGTTATGAGTCATCTCTGAGATAACATTGTGATTTGAAACAAAATCAGCAGATAAAAAAGTGTTTAATTCTGTAAATTAAGCCTGCATTATCGCAATTAAAAGGATGACAAATAGCATAAACCAATACCCTAATGGCCCAGTAGTTCAGGCCATCAGGCTCATTTATTTTTATTTCTGCAAATGAGTGACCCGAACGACGGCCGGCGCGCTTTTCTTATCCAGACTGCCGCTAATGTTGATCATCTGGTCCGGCTGAACTTCTCGTCCATCAAAGACTGCCGCAGGAATAACAACATTAATTTCACCGCTCTTATCGCGAAAAACGTAACGGTCCTCTCCTTTGTGAGAAATCAAATTACCGCGTAGTGAAACCGAAGCGCCATCATGCATGGTTTTTGCGAAATCTACGGTCATTTTTTTTGCATCATCGGTTCCGCGATAGCCATCTTCTATTGCATGAGGCGGCGGTGGCGCTGCATCCTGTTTTAAACCGCCCTGGTCATCTGCCAACGCATAAGGCATGACAAGAAAACTTGCTAATACAATGGCCTGAAATTTCATACTGACTCCTTAATTGCGTTTGGTTTGACTTATTAAGTCTGGTTGCTATTTTTATAATTGACAAATAAGAATACTGCCAATTGTTATAAGGCATTTAAAATCAGGCAACTAGCTGTCAAATATTAAGAGAATTTAACTCACTAAAGTAAGAAGAAGATTAAAGAGTCTTAAACATATTTCAGAACAATCAGATTTATAAATTTGAAAATTATTATAACGGAAGGGTATACAAAAAAAGTAATTTTGCTGGCGACTGCGAAACGGCATTCGCATTAGCGGTGAAGTTTGCCCCCACCCAGCTGCTGCAATTACTGCTCTAACCAGGCTGGCCTGGCGATATCTCCAGGCCAGCCATTGGTGGTGTTTATATGTTCAAGCCACGATGTTGCAGCATCGGCATAATCTGAGGTGCCTTACCGCGCCATTGTCGATACAGGCGTTCCAGATCTTCGCTGTTACCTCTGGAAAGAATCGCCTCGCGAAAACGCCGCCCATTTTCACGCGTTAATCCGCCCTGCTCAACAAACCACTGGTAACCATCATCGGCCAACATTTGCGTCCACAGATAAGCGTAATAACCTGCGGCATATCCGCCACCAAAAATATGGGCGAAATAACTGCTGCGATAGCGTGGCGGTATAGCGGGAAGATCCATATTTTCTGCCACCAGCGCCCGCAATTCGAAATCATCGACATCCTGCATTGCTTCGTTTTCTTCCAGGCAATGCCAGCGCATATCGAGAAGTGCGGCGCTAAGCAGTTCGCTCATCTCATACCCTTTATTGAACAGGCTGGCATTACGCATTTTCTGTTGCAGTTCGTCAGGCATTGCTGCCCCGCTCTGATAATGCCGGGCGTAGCGAGCGAATACCTGCGGATGCGTTGCCCAGTGTTCGTTGATTTGCGACGGAAATTCGACAAAATCACGCGGCGTGTTGGTGCCGGAAAGTGTGGCATAACGCTGGCGGGCAAAGAGGCCGTGCAACGTATGACCAAATTCATGGAATAAGGTTATGACATCATCCCAGAGTAACAACGCAGGCTCACCGGCAGCGGGTTTCTGATAATTGCAGACGTTATAAATTACCGGATGCGTTTCATTAAGCGTTGATTGCTCAACAAAATTGCCCATCCATGCACCGCCGCTTTTTGAATCACGGGCGAAGAAATCACCGTAAAATAACGCCAGCCCCACGCCATTATGATCAAAAATTTCCCATACACGAACGTCAGGATGGTAGACAGGAATATCAAAACGTTCGACAAACTTAATACCGAAGAGCTGATTCGCGGTCCAGAATACACCTTCATTCAACACCGTGTTTAATTCAAAATATGGCTTGAGCTGCGATTCATCGAGATCGAATTTCTCACGTCTTACCTGCTCGGCATAAAATGCCCAGTCCCACGGCTGCGCGCTAAACCCGCCCTGCTGCTTATCGATAACCGCCTGTATGGAGGCTAATTCATCGCTCGCACGTTGACGCGCCGCTGGAACAATTTCCCGCATAAAGTTGAGTGCTGCTTCTGGCGTTTTTGCCATCTGATCGGCGATTTTCCATGCGGCATAATGAGGGAAACCAAGCAGTTTCGCCTGCTGCGCGCGGATCTCCACCAGACGTTGAATGATAGCGCGGGTATCATTGGCATCATTTTTTTCCGCTCGCGTCCAGCCCGCAGTGAACAGTTTTTCACGCGTCGCGCGATCGCGCAGTTCAGCAAGCGCTGGTTGCTGGGTGGTATTCAGCAACGGAATCAGCCATTTGTTATCCAGACCTTTCTCGCGAGCCGCCTCTGCCGCCAGCGCAATCTCTTGCTCACTCATTCCTGCCAGCTGCGCGAAATCGTTCACAACCAGACCGCCGGATTTATTTGCTGCCAGTAACCGCTGGTTAAACTGGCTGGTCAGGGTCGCAGCTTCTGTATTCAGGACTTTTAATTTTGCTTTATCAGCTTGTGCAAGTTTGGCTCCGGCAAGGACAAAACGTTGATGAATGACCTCCACCAGGCGGATGGATTCACTATCAAGTCCCAGGGATTCACGGCGTTGCCAGACAGCATCTACCCGCGCGAATAATTCACCGTTCAGATAGATATCATTAGCCAGTTCCGCCAGTTCAGCGGAAAACTGTTCATCAAGACGCTGTAATTCATCATTAGTATGCGCCGCAGTCATCGCAAAAAAGACGCTGGTAACGCGGGTAAGTAATTCTCCGCTTTGTTCCAGTGCCAGAATAGTATTGTTGAAATCAGGTGTTTGCGGGTTAAGCGCGATGGCAGCAATTTCTGCCCGCTTTTGCTGCATTCCCTCATCGAATGCCGGGCGATAGTGATGATTGGCAATTTGATCAAAATGGGGAGCCAGATACGGCAGTGTGCTTTGCACAAGGAAAGGATTCATTGTTGTCATTTTCTTCTCCTGAACGCGAGGTGTTCCATAGCGTAGGCTTACTGATAACGGAGTGCAATCTTGCAAACCAGTATTACCCGCTCTTAAGCATCACGTGCTATGTTATTGACACACAAAAGCGTTGAGGAACAGTGAGATGATCGTTTTAGTAACTGGAGCAACGGCAGGTTTTGGTGAATGCATTACTCGTCGTTTTATTCAACAAGGGCATAAAGTTATCGCCACTGGCCGTCGCCAGGAGCGGTTGCAGGAGTTAAAAGACGAACTGGGAGATAATCTTTATATCGCCCAACTGGACGTTCGCAACCGCGCCGCTATTGAAGAGATGCTGGCATCGCTTCCTGCCGAGTGGAGCAATATTGATATCCTGGTAAATAATGCCGGCCTGGCGTTGGGCATGGAGCCTGCGCATAAAGCCAGCGTTGAAGACTGGGAAACGATGATTGATACCAACAATAAAGGCCTGGTATATATGACGCGCGCCGTCTTACCGGGTATGGTTGAACGTAATCATGGTCATATTATTAACATTGGCTCAACGGCAGGTAGCTGGCCGTATGCCGGTGGTAACGTTTACGGTGCGACGAAAGCGTTTGTTCGTCAGTTTAGCCTGAATCTGCGTACGGACCTGCATGGTACGGCGGTGCGCGTCACCGACATCGAACCGGGTCTGGTGGGTGGCACCGAGTTTTCCAATGTCCGCTTTAAAGGCGATGACGGTAAAGCGGAAAAAACCTATCAAAATACCGTTGCATTGACGCCAGAAGATGTCAGCGAAGCCGTCTGGTGGGTATCAACGCTGCCTGCTCACGTTAATATCAATACCCTGGAAATGATGCCGGTTACCCAAAGCTATGCCGGACTGAATGTCCACCGTCAGTAATTTTTATACCCGGCGTAACTGCCGGGTTATTGCTTGTCACAAAAAAGTGGTAGACTCATGCAGTTAACTCACTCACAAGCAAGAACGAATGACCGTCGAAACGCAACTTAATCCCACACAGCCTGTCAATCAGCAGATTTATCGTATTCTTCGTCGCGACATTGTCCATTGCCTGATTGCACCAGGCACACCGTTGTCGGAAAAAGAAGTTTCTGTTCGTTTCAATGTGTCACGCCAGCCGGTTCGTGAAGCCTTTATTAAACTGGCGGAAAACGGCCTGATTCAAATTCGTCCGCAGCGTGGCAGCTACGTCAACAAAATTTCCATGGCCCAGGTGCGCAACGGCAGTTTTATCCGTCAGGCCATTGAGTGCGCGGTGGCGCGTCGGGCGGCGAGCATGATTACCGAAAGCCAGTGCTACCAACTGGAACAAAATCTTCACCAGCAACGCATTGCCATTGAGCGCAAGCAACTGGATGATTTTTTTGAACTTGATGACAACTTCCATCAACTCCTGACGCAGATTGCCGACTGTCAACTGGCGTGGGATACCATTGAGAACCTGAAAGCGACCGTTGATCGCGTGCGCTATATGAGTTTCGACCACGTTTCTCCACCAGAAATGCTGTTACGCCAGCATCTTGAGATTTTCTCTGCCCTGCAAAAACGTGATGGCGATGCGGTAGAACGTGCAATGACGCAACATTTGCAGGAAATCAGCGAATCCGTGCGCCAGATCCGCCAGGAAAACAGCGACTGGTTTAGCGAAGAGTAATTCATTTCCTCTCATCCCATTCGGGGTGAGAGTCTCTCCCCCCGCCTTATGGCTCATGCATGCATCAAAAAAGATGTGAGCTTGATCAAAAACAAAAAATATTTCACTCGACAGGAGTATTTATATTGCGCCCGTTACGTGGGCTTCGACTGTAAATCAGAAAGGAGAAAACACCTATGACGACCTACGATCGTAACCGTAACGCAATCACCACTGGCAGCCGTGTTATGGTTAGCGGCACCGGTCACACTGGCAAGATCCTGTCGATTGATACTGAAGGTCTGACCGCTGAGCAAATCCGCCGCGGAAAAACCGTAGTTGTTGAAGGTTGTGAAGAGAAACTGGCACCTCTGGACCTGATTCGTCTCGGCATGAACTAAGCGTGTGAATGCCGCCGATGGCGGCATTGCTTTTTTTACTTCACGGAATATTTCGCAACGGTCGCTTTCGCACCATGCGCTAATAAAGACAAGTACGCTTCCGTCACTTTTGCAGTAAACAAGCTATTGTCTGGCAAATCATCACCAAAGATCGCCTTAATCGCCAGCAATGACTGGACGCGCGCTTTCCCTTCGGCACTACTTTGTACAGCCTTCTGAATAACAGGTAACAGTGGGTCACTGATTTCTATCGGATTTCCCTGTTCATCAACACCACCGACATAACGCATCCAACCTGCGACGCCCAGCGCCAGCAGATCGAACTTGCTGTCATGCGCCAGATGCCAGCGAACAGAATCCAACATCCGCTGTGGCAATTTCTGGCTGCCATCCATCGCAATCTGCCAGGTTCGATGACGTAGCGCCGGGTTGCTATAGCGTTCAATTAATCGGTTAGCGTAATCTTGCAAATCAACGCCCTGCACTTTCAACGTCGGCGCTTGTTCCTGCAACATCAAGGCATACGCTGCATGACGATAATGTTCATCTTCCATGCAGTCATTAATGTGCTGATATCCGGCAAGATACCCCAGATACGCCAGGAATGAATGACTGCCGTTGAGCATGCGCAACTTCATCTCTTCATAAGGCAGCACATCACTAACCAGTTCGGCTCCCGCTTTTTCCCATTCCGGACGTCCGGCAACAAAGTTATCTTCTATTACCCACTGGCGGAAAGGTTCACAGGCAACGCCAGCAGGATCGCGCACACCGGTAAGTTGTTCGATTTTCGCCAGCGTATCCTCTGTCACTGCGGGCACAATACGGTCCACCATTGTTGATGGGAAAGTCACGTTTACTTCGATCCATTGTGCCAGTTTTACATCAACAGCTTGCGCGTAGGAAGTGACAACGTCACGCATAACATGACCGTTTTCTGGCATGTTGTCACATGACATGACGGTAAATGCGGGAAGTCCTGCCGCTTTACGGCGAGCCAGCGCCTCAACAATCACCCCTGTTGCAGTTTTCGGCTGGTGGGGATTTTGCACGTCGGCAGCGACCATCGGGTGATCGAGCATTAACTGTCCGGTCGCCGGAGAGTGGAAATACCCTTTTTCGGTGATTGTCAGAGAGACAATCGCGATTTGCGGTTCACACATCGCAGCCAACACGGTTTCTAAGCCATCTATCTGTACGTGCAAGGCTTTTTTAACGACGCCAACGACGCGAGCCGTCCACGCATCGGCCGACATTTCCGCAACGGTATAAAGATTATCTTGCTGTTGTAAATCGGCAATTTGCTGTTCGCCGCCGATTAAATTGACCTCATAATATCCCCAATCACTGAAATGTTTTGTAGCAAGAATATCGGCATACACGCCCTGATGCGCACGGTGAAATGCGCCAAAGCCTAAATGAACAATTCTTGGGGCCAAGTTATTACGATCATAAACAGGGAGCGTCGCTTTTGCTGATAACAAATTATTTCCCATAACAATTCCTTAAATTTAAATATGGCAAGCTGCATGTTTTGTTATATGAATAAAAAATCCCCTCTCCGGTAAGAGAAGGGATGGAGGATTTACAGACTTCTTGAAGGTTGCGCAGCTGTTACAACACGCGGTTGATCTTCCGCGGCATCTTCCAGTGCACTTAAATCACGGTCTCTCACTTCTGGCATTTTCAGCGCAGAGATTAAACCAATCACTGAATATGCCATGATCATAATGGCGATCGGATACCAGGATTCCGTCATGGTGCAGAAAATACCCGCCAGGATAGGACCAAAACCGGAAGCGATAAGACCACCAATTTCTTTAGAAATCGCCATCCGGGTAAAGCGGTTTTTACAGCCGAACATTTCTGCCATGGTAATGTTTTCCAGAGCAAATAATCCCAGCACCGCACAGTTATGAATCACAATCAGTGCAACCATAATGGTGCTCGGGGCATAGCTTTTATCTACGATGATAGAAAGCATTGGCCACGCCAGCACAATCGCAGAGGTATTCATAATAATATACGGGATCCGGCGACCTATTTTATCGGATAACCAACCAAGGAACGGAATGGTCATAAAGCCGAGAATCGAACTGATCATCAATGCATCTGTTGGAATTGCTTTGTTAAACAATAACGTCTGCACTAAATAGCCTGCAAGGAAAGTCTGAATTAAACCGGAGTTACCAGCCTGACCAAAACGCAGCCCTGTTGCCAGCCAGAAGGATTTGCTCTGGAACATGCTACCAGCAGGTGCAGGTTTTGCTGTCGGTTGGTTGCTGTCGTTAACCTTCTCAAAGACCGGGCTTTCTTTCAGATTCATACGCAACCAGATAGCAAAGACCATCACGACAACGCTCGCCAGGAACGGTATACGCCATCCCCACGCAAGCAGTTCCTCTTTACTGAGAATGAAGAACATAAAGGCCCAGATTGCCGTTGCGCTCAAGGTTCCGCAGTTAGTCCCCATAGCAACAAATGAGGAGATAATTCCGCGCTTACCTTTTGGTGCATATTCCGCCAGCATCGTGCCGGCACCGGAAATTTCCGCGCCTGCCCCCAGCCCCTGAATAATACGCAGCGTCACCAGCAAAATTGGCGCAAACACACCAATTTGTGCATAGGTCGGCAGCACACCAATTAAGGTAGTACAGATCCCCATCATAGTGATGGTAATAAAGAGCACTTTTTTACGCCCGATTCTGTCGCCCATTTTGCCGAAAATAAATGCTCCGACAATACGCGCCACATAACCTGCACCGTAGGTTCCCATTGCCAGAATTAACGCCATTGCCGTTGATGATTCAGGAAAAAATATTTCATGAAACACTAACGCTGCGCCGAGCGAATATAACTGGAAATCCATAATTCACAGGTGTTTTTTCCCATCCTGTGGTTTCCTTGGCGTTTTCTAGGTTTTTTCAGATAGTTGCATTTTTTAAAAAGCATCCTAAGTTCGATCTCAGTGTCTATCTGGGGCCTATTTCTGTCCCATATATGCCCCAAAAAAACTCCCCAACAGATAAGTAGTTTTTTCATGGATTTATGCGTAAAATCAAGAACGGCTGGAAATCATTCAATACTCACACTATCGAAAAATTTACCAGCCAACCGCAGCACGTTCTTGCATAAGGCGTGTCTGCGGTTTTTCAACTATTCAGATACATCACTCCCATCACATTCATTCCTCCGCATCAAAGGCATATAGGCTATATCACCTTGATATTTTTCTTCTTCAGATAAAAACTGTTATCTATGTATACTTTTAAACCCAATCCGTGTAGAGTCTCTGCATAAGATAGTTTGCAGTTGCCGCTTCAGCTTGCGCCATAAACCGCCTGATTTTTGCTGCCACCTGTTAGCATTCCTGTATACCTGAAACGACAATGTTTATCTACGAACTTTAAGAACACCCAAGATAAAAATTGTCAACTATATCATATATAACACATTACTAATTCGAGGCTATATGAACAGCATACTGATAATCACTTCTCTCCTTATCATATTCAGCATTTTTAGTCATGCCCTAATAAAATTAGGGATTGGCATATCCAATAACCCAGACAAAACCGATGTATAAGCCAACATATCCTGAATCAGACATACAATATCGCAATGAAAATCAATAATATTTTAAGGAATATCTTCATGAAATCAAAAGACACCCTAAAGTGGTTCCCTGCGCAGCTTCCTGAAGTAAGAATTATCCTAGGGGATGCTGTAGTGGAAGTAGCAAAACAGGGAAGACCTATCAATACCAGAACATTGCTTGATTACATTGAAGGAAACATAAAGAAAAAATCATGGCTGGATAACAAAGAATTATTACAAACAGCGATATCAGTTCTTAAAGACAACCAAAATTTAAATGGTAAAATGTAATATAATAAACTTACTTTTTTATCATTTTTCCACTTTAACAACATTTTGCTCCACTTTTCCACGACCAAACAACTTGAAATCTGGTTAAAATAACACGCAACACTATTCTTCTTCCTTGAGTCCGCCCGGAACTCGAAAAACAAACCGAGTTAAAGCCATTTTTCACAAAATCGATTTTGGGTCTCACCAAAATTACGGGGTTGCATACGCATTCGTTTATTTTCGAACGTGTACATACAAATATGTACAAAAATAATCAAAATTATTTTCTGAGATGCATTATGATATGAACACCAATTTCGTATAGAATCTCACTATGTCTCGAATTTTTGCTTACTGTCGGATATCAACGCTGGATCAGACCACCGAAAATCAACGCCGGGAAATCGAAAGTGCAGGTTTTAAAATCAAACCTCAGCAAATAATCGAAGAACACATTAGCGGCTCAGCAGCAACCAGTGAGCGTCCTGGTTTTAACCGGTTGCTTGCTCGCCTGAAATGTGGTGATCAATTGATTGTGACAAAACTGGATCGCCTTGGTTGTAATGCAATGGATATCAGGAAAACAGTGGAACAACTGACCGAAACAGGTATCAGAGTGCATTGCTTAGCATTGGGGGGCATTGACCTGACCAGTCCAACAGGAAAAATGATGATGCAAGTAATTTCAGCAGTCGCTGAATTTGAACGAGACCTTTTACTTGAACGCACTCATTCCGGGATAGTAAGAGCCCGCGGCGCAGGGAAACGTTTTGGTCGACCACCTGTGTTAAATGAAGAACAGAAACAGGTGGTATTCGAACGAATTAAGTCAGGTGTAAGTATAAGTGCCATTGCCCGGGAATTCAAAACCTCGCGGCAAACCATTTTAAGAGCCAAAGCAAAACTTCAGACACCTGACATATAAAAAATAATCTCGGTGTGAGATGCTTTACGTCTTCCAAGCCCCCTTCCTTGCCGTAAATGGAAAGATACATCTAATTATAGAATTTATATATTTTACCCTACGGCAGTGCTGGCCATTCAATATCCTGTGCAGTTGACGTATCAACACGGTTCAGCAATACCCGATACTTTTTCCATGCTTCCAGCAACGAGATTTCTTCCTCCGTTGCAATTTCCAGATCTGCAGCATCCTGAAGCGGCGCAATATGCTCACTGGCTACCTGCATCAGGTTGTTTTTTGTTTCTTCCGCCTCCCGGATCCGGAACAGTTTTTCTGCTTCCGTATCCTTCACCCAGGCTGTGCCGTTCCACTTCTGAAACTCCCCTTCCGGGGATAACCAGGTGACATTTTCCGGTAATGGGCCAAGTTCAGAAATAAATAACGCGTCGCCGGAAGCCACGTCATAGACGGTTTTACCCCGATGATCTTCAACGAGATGCCACGATGCCTCATCACTGTTGAAAACAGCCACGAAGCCAGCCGGAATATCTGGCGGTGCAATATCGGTACTGTTTGCTGGCAGACCTGTATGAGGCGGAATATATGCGTCACCTTCACCAATAAATTCATTAGTTCCTGCCAGCAGATTATAAATTTTTATGGTCCGTGGTTGTTCACTCATTCTGAATGCCATTATGCAAGCCTCACAATGTAGTTAAATGCGATGTTTTTGACAGTGTTTTCCGCGTTACCAGCAGCGTTAACGGTGATGGTGTGTCCATGTGAGCCAATCGCAACAGAGTGCGTATGAGCACCAATACCGACAGTATGTGCGTGAGCACCTGCAGATGCAGCTGTGCCGCTGACACTATGAGTGTGCGCTCCTGCAGCACTTGTATTCACACTGGCCGCAGACACTACCTTATGTACTGACCCATTTTGTGACCACTGGCTGACTGCTGATGCGCCTGTGACACTATGAGTATGGTTTCCGGCACTTGCGGCTGTACCGCTCACACTGTGCGTATGCGCCCCGGTGTTATTCGTGGATTTAGTGCCGTAATCAAACGACGATGTGGTTTTCGTCCCCAAATCCGTACTGGATGCACTGGCGCTGTGGGTGTGCGATTTAATGCCGTCCTGTTCCTGAGACAATACGGCCCGACCACTGGCAGGTTTGCCCTTAATCGTCCAGCCACGCATATCAGGGATCACGCCTGACGGATAAGCGGTTGCAAGTTTCGGGTAAGCGGATTTGTCAAAAGTCTGCCCCTGCATCAGGGCATAACCAGACGGAACGGTATCTGATGGCCACGGGATTGGTGCGCCAGGCGGATAAAACTGCTCTGATGGCGTATAGAGTGAATAAACTGTACCGTCCGTTAACCCTTCCGGCTTATTAGCAGAATATGCTGGTGACGTATGAATAGTCACGCTGGCATTACTGGTATAATCCCATTGAATATTTACACCAGTCGCATAATTTCCGATTGCAACGTAAATATCGTAAGTATCACCAGATGTATTGACCCAGGCAAAATTTGTAAACCCTGTCGATGTGCGCTGCCATAAAGCACCAGTAATCCCCTTCGGATTACCATTACCTGCACGCAAAACAAGTTCAGATATACCTGCCTGTTGAGGTGACCCCACGTTAAATCCCGCGCCACCAATCAACGTAATTGAAACAACAGAACTCGCCTGTGGCATGGTTACCGTTGCTAATTTGAACCAACCAGCACCACCGCTGAATGACATTGTTGTTGAGTTAAGCGTACCAATATCTTTCGGCGTCAGTGTTATATCCGCTGAAAGCGCCTTACCATTCACCTTACGGGCAGAAGGTACCCGACCATTCGCATTATCATTAGCTGCTTTCACTGCTTTCGGTGTCGCGGCAAGCGTTTCAGATGCGCTGTTGGTTGCACTACTGAGCTGGACAATTCCTTTTTGTGCTGTCGTAGCGTCCTGAGCAGTATATTTCCCGTTAGCAAGGTCATAGGCTGCCTTTACCGACTTTGGCGTTGCCGCCAGCATTTCAGATGTGCTGTTGGTCGCGCTGCTGAGCTGAACTATCCCTTTTTGTGCTGTCGTTGCATCCTGTGCGGTGTATTTCCCGTTAGCCAGCTCATACGCGGCCTTAACGGCTTTTGGCGTTGCCGCCAGTGACTCGGAAGTGCTGTTAGTCGCACTGCTGAGCTGTACTATCCCCTTTTTCGTCGTGCTCGCATCCTCAAGCGCCACGGCGGATGCAATATCCTCTGCCCGTTTTGCCGCTGTCTCGGCGCGCGTTGCCGCGGATTCCGCCGTACTTTTGCTCTGAGCTGCCGCCGTCGCACTGCCAGCTGCCTCTGTCGCCTTCGTGGATGCCGTCGTGGCGCTGCCCTTTGCTGCTGACGCCTGTCTGGTCGCCTCATCTTTTGAAGCAGACGCAGATGATGCCGATGACGCCGCCGAACTGGCGGACGATGCGGCAGCCGTTTTTGAGGATTCTGCGCTGGTTTCCGACGCTTTCGCGTTCGTCTCGGATGTCTTCGCTGCGGAAGCAGACCTCGCTGCTGCGCTGGCCTGTTCAGTGGCTTCGCCAGCCTTCGTTGTGGCTGTTGAAGCGGACGATGCGGCGCTTTCTGCCGATTTTCCGGCAGCGGTGGCACTGGCTGAGGCCTGCCCGGCACTTGTTGACGCGGCACTGGCAGACGACGCAGCCGCTGTTTTTGAGCCTGCCGCAGCTGAGGCGCTCTGTCCCGCTGCCGTCTCAGAAGACCTGGCGTTCGTCTCGGACGTTTTTGCCGCCTTCGCGGAATTTGCTGCCGCCGTTGCCGAGGAAGCTGCGCTACTGGCGCTCGAGGATGCGTTCGTTTCTGATGATTTTGCCGCCTCTTTTGAAGCCGACGCATCCCGGGCTGAGGTGGCAGCTTCTGACGCTTTCGTGGTCGCGGTGGATGCAGAAGTGGCGGCTGATTGTTGTGACGCTGCAGCATTCGTTTCTGACGTTTTCGCGGCAGCGGCACTGGTAGCTGCCGCGCTTTTTGAGGACTCTGCAGCGGCAGCACTTTTTTCCGCTTCAGTGGCCTTTGTTGATGCCGTTCCTGCGCTGGAAGACGCTGACTGAGCCGACGAAGCGGCCTGTCCGGCTGACGTGCTGGCTGCACGTGCTGAATCTGCAGCATCAGTCGCATGGGTTGCCGCCTCACGGGCAGATGTGCCGGCATCACTGGCTGACTTCTTCGCGGCTGCCGTGTTCTGTGCCACCACGGACGCGTTACGCGCCACCTCTTCCACCATCTGTTCAAAACGGCGCAGTGCCTCCGGACGGGCATCATCCTCCGTCATGGCACCGAGAAAATCATTCAGCGTACCGGGTTGAGAATCTTCATACACGGTGATGGTCCCGGCATGTGACGGCGGGAATCCTTCCACCAACAGAATAACGCTGTACTGCCCGTACTCAACGTCCATGCTGTAACGCCCGGCTTCATCCGGATTTTCTGAGGCCAGCGTGTTCACCACCACCGTGGTGCTGTTACGTTTTGCTTTCAGCTGGATTGTGCAGTTCTGTACCGGTTTTCCTGTGCCGTCTTTCAGTACACCTGAAATCTTTACTGCCATATTCACCCCACAAAAAAGCCCGCCTGAACCGGCGGGCTGTCATAACACTGTGTTACCTGGCTAATCAGAACTTATAACCGACACCCACGATGAAACCGTCAGTGCGCCAGTCGCCACTGCCGGAGCCTTCATAAGCAATATCAATGGCCACGGATTCGGTCGGGTTAAACTGCACGCCAGCTCCCCACGCCAGAGACGTGTTGCTGTGGCGACCGTCATCACTTCCGGTCAGCACGTCGTGCGTTTTCCCCTTGTTGTCAGTTACGCGGAGATAATCCCCGGAGAAAGTCGACACACGGCTGTAAGCCATACCCGCCATCGCATACGCGCTGAACCATTCATTCACGCGCACAGACGGCCCCACCATCACGCTGAACCAGCGGTTACGCACGGAATCTTCATGCCAGCGGGTATCGCTGTAACGGGTAAGCTGGCGATTCTTGTCTCCTGCATAGCTGAATGACGTCACCAGCCCCAGTGTGTCCGTAAACTCATAACGGTATTTCACGTTAATCCCGTTCAGATCATCACTGCCGGGAACGTTCGTCCGGGCATGAAGATACCCCGCGCTCAGCGTGGACTGATGTTCAGACGCCCATGCAGGCGCACCGGATACGGCCAGACAAATGGCTGCGGACAAAATGGCGGCATAAAGTTTACGCATAATTACCTCTCGCTTTTCTGCAATAAAAAAGGCGTCATTTCTGACGCCCGTTCTGGGTTATAAAATTCAGCTGATACTGATACCTGCTGTGGATTTTTTCATCACCACAACCAGCAGATCGCTGATACTGGTTGTTGGTGTCCAGTTATTCGCTCCTGATGAAGATACGGTGAATGTCAGTGTCAGCGTCCCCTGTCCGGCAGGCATATCTATAACTGAGGAAAATACGCCCTGAGCATCCGTCGTGGACTGATTAAAAATCTCCTGACCATTGCGGGTCACTCTTAACCGGCAGGTTGAATACCAGTATGACTGTTGGTTATTACTGTTGAAATTCTCATGCTTACCACCGCGGAATAACACTGGCGGTATCATGACCTGCCGGTCAAATTTCTGATCATCACTGATTCTTACCGTGATGGTGCCACTGGCATAAGTGCTCGTGCGGGGGAAAGACTTGCTGACCGTTTTGACAATATCACCTTCAATCTGGTTGGCTGACAGTTTCCCCTTAATCTGACAGTTCTCATTAATCGTGACGTTGTTGAGCGTCCCTGAGTTCGCATTCACACTGCCACTGATATCCGCATTTTTAGCGGTCAGCTTTCCGTCTGATGTCAGGGAAAATACCGGAGGGCTGCCACCGCTGGTAATGGTGGGGGCTGTCAGGCGCTTCAGGAACACGTCGTTCATGAATATCTGGTTGCCCTGCGCCACAAACATCGGCGTTTCATTCCCGTTTGCCGGGTCAATAAACGCGATACGGTTAGCGGCAACCAGAAACTGGCTCAGCTTGCCTTCCTCCGTGTCCTCCATGCTGAGACCAATACCCGCGACATAATGTTTGCCGTCTTTGGTCTGCTCAATTTTGACGCCCCACATGGCATTCCATTTATCGTTAGCGTCCTTCCACTCTTTCGAAAACTCATCCAGTCTGCTGGCGTTATCCTCCGTCAGATCAACTTTTTCCAGCAGCTCTTTACCGAGATGGGATTCGGTTATCTTGCCTTTGAAAAAATCCAGGTAACCTTCCGCATCATCGCTCGCCCGACCGACGGCCTCCACGAATGCCGATTTGCCAACGGTGTTCACACTGCGGATATAAAAGTAATAATCATGGCCCGGTTTGATATTGATACTGGCGGCTATCCAGTACAGCCCCGTGCCAAGGTAGCGGGCTGTGGTTTCAACCTGCCTGATATCGGTAATCCGCTTTTCCGAGAACCAGAACTCAAACTGTACCGTCGGATCATAAACGGCAAGATGCGGCGTTGCGGTTATCTGAAAATAGCCCGACGTCAGCTCAATCCGCGACGGTGCTGCCGGTGCGGCAATCCGGAACGATACCGACGCCGGATCGCCCTGCTGCCCCCAGGCATTTGCCGCCCGGACTGTCAGCCTGTAGTTCCCCAGCGCCAGTTGCGTGAAGCGGTATGTGGTTTCCGTCGTCCGGGCCGTGCTGACCAGCCGCTCACTGCCGTCATCCGCTGCCACGGTCAGGCGAAGCATAAAGCTCACGCCCTTCACCACCTTCGGCGTGTCCCAGCGCGCCAGCACCTGATATTCCCCGCTGTCTGCGGTGACTTCGGCAGTCAGGTGCTGCACCGCGGGCGGCGTGACGCCATTCACCGTGCCGCTCTGGTCGCCGTCAAAGTGCGCCCCGTTATCCACGATGGCTTCTTTTTCGGGTACATGCTGCACGGCGGTGATGGCATACGTGCCGTCGTCGTTCTCACGGATACTCACGCAGCGGAACAGGCGCTGGCGCAACGTCGGCAACTTCAGCCCCCATACGCTGTATTCAGCAACGCCGTCAGGAACACGGCTCACTTTCACCTTCACGCCGTCGGTGACGGACTGGACCTCCACGCTGACCGGATTACCCTGCCCGTCAACCAGGCTTATCAGCGTGGTGCCGGAGGATGGCAGCGTGATTTCACGGTCGAGCGTCAGCGTCCGGGTCTGGCTGTTCACCGCCAGCACGCGACCACCGATGCTGATACCGGCATAGTCATCATCGCAGATTTCAATAACATCGCCCGGCACATGGCGAAGCCCTTCTGCGCCCACGCTGAAATCCACGGTCTGCGTTTCCAGCAGTTCCGTTTTAATCAGCCACAGCCCGGCTCGGTGTGCCTGCCCCCGACTGGTACAACCAAAGGCATCCATCTTCGTGACATTACGACCGTAACGGGCAATGGCCTGCGTATCTTCAACAAGCTCTGTCGCCGTCTCCCAGCCGTTATTCGGGTCAATCCAGTTCACCTCAACGGCATTATGGCGGTCCTTCAGGGCGCTGAAGCTGTAGCGGAACGGCGCACCATCATCCGGCATCACCACATTACTGCGGTTATAGGTCCACACCTTATCTGATGGTCGGTCCTGCACGAACGTCAGCGTCTGCCCGTTCCATACCGGCATACAGCGCATCGCCGAGCAGAAATCACTGAGCACATCCCACGCCTTACGCTGTGTGGTCAGGTACGCATTACAGGTAATGCGCGGCTCCGTGCCGCCAAAGCCGTCCGGCACCGACTGGTCGCAGTACTGGCCGATGACATACAGCGCCCATTTATCCACATCCGCCGCACCAAGACGTTTCCCCATGCCGTAGCGCGGATGGGTCAGCATATCCCACAGACACCAGGCCAGGTTGTTGCTGTATGCCGGTTTAAACGTTCCGTCCCAGATACCGCTGTATTGCCGCGTCTGCGGGTTATAGTTCGACGGCACCTGCAGAATACGCCCGCGAAGATGATAATTACGGCTCACCTGCTGGCTGCCGAACTGCTCCGAATCCACCTTTACGCCGACCAGTGCCGTGTTCGGGTAGCCCTGTTTCACATCGATGATTTCGGTGTATGACGACCAGAGCGTTTTGTTCTGCAGCTGGTCTGTGGTGCTGTCCGGCGTCATTCTGCGCATCCGGATATTAAACGGGCGCGGCGGCAGGTTATCCACCACCACCGAGGCCAGATACTGCGAGGTGGTTTTGCCCTTAATGGTGATGTCTTTTTCCGTCACCCAGCCACCATTACGCTGTATCTGAACCAGCAGGCGAACTTCCGACGGATTCCGGTCCCCCTTTGAGGTGGTTTCCACCAGTGCCTGCACACCGAAGGTAAAGCGCAGTCGGTCGATGTTTGCCGACGTGATGGCGCGGGTGATCGGCGTGTCATATTTCACTTCTGTACCGAGCACCGTCTCGGAGCCGGAGGATTCAAATCCCTCCGGCGGTGTCTGCTCCTGCTCACC
>NZ_KE137316.1:461845-462873 GCF_000408845.1 Escherichia sp. KTE172
CGGGTGATCGGCGTGTCATATTTCACTTCTGTACCGAGCACCGTCTCGGAGCCGGAGGATTCAAATCCCTCCGGCGGTGTCTGCTCCTGCTCACCGGCCCGGAACACCACCGTGACGCCGGATATATTGGTATTCCCCTCACTGTCCAGCACCGGCGTACTGTTCAGCAGCACGCTTTTTAATCCATCCACCGGACCTTCAACCGGCCCTTCGCTGATGGCATCGATCACACTCAGCAGCTGCGTGGACTTCAGGTTGTCCTTCGCTTCGCGCGGGGTATGCCCCTTACTGCTGCCTTTACCCATTCGTCATGCTCCATAAACGACAAAACCGCCCGGAGGCGGTTTCACATAAAACATTTTGCATCAGCGACCAATCACCACAACCTGACCACCATCCCCTTCGTCTGCCGTGCTGATCTCCTGAGAAACCACACGTGACCCCACGCGCATTTCACCGTACAGAACAGGCAGAACATTGCCCTGGGCAACCATGTTATCCAGTGAGGAGAAATAGGTGTTCTGTTTGCCGTTATCTGTACTGGCTGCCGTGGGCGTCCTGGCTTTCGGTGCCAGCATCTGCGCCACTCCGCCCAGGATCATACTGGCCCCTGCCGCATACATGCCCGATACAGCCGCGGCCCCCAGCCAGCCCACAGGGTTCCACCATGCCACCGCAATCAGCGCCGCCCCAAGCACCACCTGAAACACACCGCCACTTTTAGCTCCCGCCAGACGCGGCACGATGTGGATCACGGCACCATTTGCCAGCGGCTCATTAAGACGGGCAGATAATTCATTTTCGCCTGCATCACGCCCGGCAATGCGCACCTGATACCAGCCCTCATTCAGTTTCTGACGAAACACCGGGAGCTGTGTGGCCAGTGCCCGGATGGCTTCAGCCCCCGTTTTCACACGAAGGTCGATACGGCGACCAAATCGTTGCAAATCCCCGTAAAGGCAGATGCGTGCCATGCCCGGTGACGCCAGAGGGAGTGTGTGCGTCGCTGCCATTTGTCGGTGTACCTC
>NZ_KE137316.1:463603-554945 GCF_000408845.1 Escherichia sp. KTE172
GAAAGGAAGCCGCCAAAGTTGCCGACGTTATTGCGAAACTTACAGCCGCTCAGGCATTTGCTGCATTTATCCTTCGTGATATCGGACGTCGGCTGATCATATTCATCCGCGACCGCCGGACCGTGATAACCGCACTCGTCACCGCGATAGGTCCAGGTGCAGGTGTTGGCCAGCATGATGCGCCCCGGAAAAACGGCACCGTCCGTTTCCGTCGGCGTGGACAGTACAAAAGAGGCACTCACCGCGCTCAGTTCGCTGCACTGCTCGATGCGCCAGCGGCTGATCACCTCCTGCTCAGGATCGGCGTCACTGTTTCCGTTGACGAAGTTCACCGCATCCAGAAAACGGGCGTAAACCTTACGCCTGACCACCGTTCCGCCGACCAGACTCTGCAGATCTTCCGCCATCCCGGTGACCATGCCGTGCAGGTTAGAAACCGTCAGTGTCGGACGGGCACTGGTGCCCTTGCCATTCAGTTCAAATCCCGTCCCCTGAATGGGGTATGCCTGATACTGCCGCCCCTGCCAGGTAACCGGCTCACCTTTTTCGTTCTGCTCATTACAGAAAAAATAACGTTCACCACCGACCTCTGTCAGATCGATTTCCCAGAGCACCACCTGGGCTGACTGAGTGAGGCGTGTCGTCTCATGATGTGTTTCCTGTGGAATATCCTGCATCAGAGCCTCCTATGCCACGACCTGTTCAAAATCTGCCGTTATGGTTACCCACAACGCCCCCACGCTTGCCGACCATTTACGACAAACCACCCTGATCGGCTTCCAGTCATAAGGTGGCGTCCACTGAAATGCGCGGACGCCACCGTGCCGTTCCAGAAAGGCTTTTAAAGATGGGTGTTCACATTTACGAACACGTATCGTCACGCTGTAAGTCGACAACTGGTTATTCAGTCCCGCCGCACGACGCTGTTCATAACCATCGCCAAGCTTCACTGTCACCACTTTCGGCTCTGATACCACATTCATATCCGGGCGCACTTTCCAGTGAAACGTCTCCATTACCGATATGCTCCACTTAACCGACCACCATCACGGGCCTGCTGTTGCATAAAGTCCGCTGCCGCTTTTTTCCCGAGGTCATAAACCGCCTTCAGGGCAGCCGGACCTATCTGCCCGTTCGTGCCATCGTTATTGATCTCGATGTTGTACTGCGGGGAAAACATCGCCATACCTGAACCCCCAATATCCGCCACAACCCCCAGCTTACCGTCAGCACCACGACGCAATGGCAGAATGGCTTCAGGTCCCGCTTCCCCCATCACACCCGCGCCTTTTGCAAAAGCAAAAAACGTCGGACGGTTAACCACCGTGCCACTGTAACGACTCAAATCAGCAGACTGATAAATCCCCCCATTGGCATTCAGGGAAAGGCTGCTGAGATCAAATCCCAGCACACTGCCAATCCCTTTTATCGATTTCATCATGGTTGCCTGCGCCAGGATTTTCGCCATATCTGACAGCACAGAAGAGGTGAAGGATTTGAAATTGAGTTTGCCGGTAGTGACAAAAGTTGCCAGGCCATTTCCCATGTTGCTGAAGGCTGACGAGAACACCTGTTCTGCTGTTCCTGCCGTATTATCTGCATCCACGGTAAAATCCTGAAATGCACGCAGGACTCCGTTTTTCCAGTTACCCTGCACAACTTCAAGCTGTTGCCAGTAACGGCGATTCTCATTCAGTTGTCGGTTCAGGCTCTCCGTCAGCGCCTGCTCGGCCTTTCTGTAGTCATCCGTGTTATATGTTCCTTTCTGCTCACTATCCCGCCTCAACTGCTCCAGCTGTTGCTGGTATTTCTGGCGAAGACTCAGTTGTACCTGATATCGCTGCCGCTGCTGATCACCCATACCCACCGTGGCGATATCCAGGTCATGTTGCTGACGCTGAGCGCGCTCTTCTTCAGCCAGTTGACTGGTCAGCTGAATTGTTTTTTTCTTCAGCTCGTTGAGTGCCGTCTGTTTCTGAAGCTCCTGCTGTTTTACATCCAGCAGCGTCAGTGCCTGAATCAGTTCATCTTTACGGGCCAGCACACTCTTTTCATCTGCCGTCAGTTTTTTCCCGTCCAGGTCGCTGATGCGCTGCTGCAGAGCCAGAAGCTGTTTATGCGCTTCTGTCATCCTTTCCGTGGCAATGCCTGCTGACTGTCTGGCAGCAGCAATCTGTCCTTCCACCTGTGCCTGTTGCTGACTGTACTGCAGCAATAACCGGGTGGCCTCATCATTACGGGGTTCGCGTGTTTTTTTCTTACCGGATGCCAGGGCTTTCTCGTAACGTTCATTTTCACGTTGTATCGCTGCATCCCTGACAGCCTGATCGGCGTACTGCATGGAATTAATACGCGCAATTTCACGCTGATGTCGTGCTGCTTCCGTTTCATTCATCCGGTTCAGTGCAGCATTTTCAGCATTACGTCGTTTCTGTTGCTCCTGATAATTCCGCTCTGCCTGCTCTTTTGCATCCTGCAAATCCTTCTGGCGTTTTTTCTCCTGAAGATCGTTAAGACGCTGCTGATCGTATTCAACCTGAGAAGATGATGCCGTCCAGGGGAGTCTTTTCGCCCGCGACACTTTCTCCTGTAAAGCGGCAATCTGTTCATCCAGCGAGTCTTCACGACCAATATTCATGGCCGCATCCCAGAAACGACTCCACAAATCAGACAGATACTTCAGCGTACTGCCAAGCGCATTGAGGTTATTATCAATATCCGCAGTACGCCGACCGGTTTCCTCTGCCAGTGCAGACATGGCTATCCGTGCAGCATCACTGGACCGTCCCTGATCCCCAAGGACACGTATCTGCTCAAGCTGAGTGGCAGTAAGAAAATGCAGCTCATTGTCCAGAGCCTTCGCGGCATTTACAGGATCATCCTTCAGCCGCTTAAACTGATTTATGGTATCGCTGACCGACTGGCCAACCGATCGCTCCATCTGTGCGGCAGCTCTCGCCACCATACCGATATCGTTTCCACGAAATGCACCACTCCCCACCACCTGAGCCAGCGCACCGGCTGCAGCATGTTGCGTGATACCATTCCCGGAAATAGCACGACTGAGCGTCCACAGCTGCCCGGCAGTGACTCCGGCATAATGCCCCGTCAGCGACAACTGGCGGTTAAATTCTTCCCCCTCCTTCTGACCGTCATACCAGGCTTTACCCAGACCATAGACGGACGCGGCAATACCGCCAATAACCCCGCCAAGCATCATGCCTTTCGGTGACATCAGAGTGTCTATCCATCCGGCACGGTTAGCCAGCGTTATCCCGGATCCCCTCAGCGCCCCTAAATTGCCGCGGGCCAGTTCACCTATCAGAACGCCAATCTCCTGGCGGGCCGCTGCACTTTTCAGACCCAGCGAATGCGTGGCTTTTCCTGCCTGCTCCATTTTGCGGATATACACTTCTGCAGCACTGCTTACCCCCAGCTGGGCAGCCTTAGCACGAAGCAACTCAGAAGAAGAAAGATTCTGGCGGGTTGCCTGCTCTTTAAGCTGACGGATAAACGCCACTTTCTGTCGGGTAGCCTCTTCCTCAGCCTGCGTAAGAACACGGGTTTTCGCCGTAACCTCAGAAATCAGCGCCAGATAATCCTGCTGACCAATCCCGCCACTGTTTCTGGCCTGTCGGATCTGCTGCTGAATACGCTGTAATTCCTGCAGCCCCGCACTGGCCTGTTTCACACTGTCAATCTGACGATAAAACGCGGCAGCCGCTTTATCCTGAGCCTCCGCCAGAGCCATGGCCTGCGCCTGTTCCTCGCGCATTTTCTGGCTCAGTGCCTCCATACGCTGGCGGGTTTGCTCCACCTCGCGGGCCATGCGTTCATGAGCCTGTGCGCTCTTCTCCACCGTCTGCGCATGGACGGATGCGGCTGTTGCAGCCGAAGAAGCCGCCTGCATTGTCTGCCGGGCGGCCTGAGTCTGACGCTCCATAAAACGCTGCATACGGGCAGAAGACCGTTCTGCATCGCTGGCTGCACCATTCAGAAGGTTTTTGATACGGGGAATTTCATTTTTAAACTCTGCCGCATCAATCCCCAAATCAATGACCAGGTTGGCTATCTGGTCCATAACGCACACCTCCGGAAATACCTTCCCCAAGATGCATCAGTTCTTCGTCCGTTCGCTCCGGTATCCCGTTCTCTTCCGGTAAAAGGCTGAAATCAGCCACCGCAGCATCACTGCTACCGGACACCATTCTCACGATCAATGCCTTCAGCGAGGCAAACTGCGCATCCATCCACACATCACTGAAGCTCTGCATCCGGAAATAATCGCCCCACTCACCAAGCTCAGTGGCCGACATTTCCGACAGCATCCGCCGCCAGTCTGCCCGCCGGAACTCCCGGGCAAGCCGCATGACAAACTGCATTTCCCGCGTCAGGACTTTTCCGGCGTCAGCACCTCATGCTCCAAATCCCCGGCATTCTCAATGACTCCCATACCGCTCAGCGACAGAACCATCTCCGCCCCCGCTCCCAGGGCATCATACGACCATGTTGTAATAACGGATGCGCAAAGCGTCTCAACATCCTGAGACTGTTCCGCATTCCACAGTGAGCGGGAAACCAGCCAGGCATTGATATCCATCCCCATCCGCAGAAAAGCAATCTGTCGTTCAGCCTCCGGCAGTTCTCCCTCTTCGGCATCAAACTTTGCCGTTCGCTGCTGAACAAACGCCAGATATTCAATTCTCTGCAGCCCGGACAGCTCACTGAGCACCACGGACTGCTTTTCATAATTAAACGTGCCCTGTTTCAGAAACATCATGTTCTCCACCTGCAAAAAAGCCCCGGATAACCGGGGCAAATGATGAGTATCGTCCTGTTAACCTGCGGCGCTGACAGCCACCGCAGCCACTGCCACAAAATCGCCGTCAGAAGTCATGCCCACAATGCTGACACTGCCCTGCTTCACGCCTTTCACCGTGGCCACAAGCCCGTTCAGGGTCACCGTGGCAGTCTGTGGATCTGTCGAATGCACACTGATCGCTTTGTCACTGGCTCCGTCAGGTTTTACTGTAAAGGTCAGCGTGGTGGTTGCTCCCACTTTTACACTGGCAGATGCCGGTGCCACCGTCAGCCCGGTAACGCTCACTGTTTCAGTGCCTTCCTCTGCCAGATACGGACGCCCCACACCGCTGATTTTCACTGTGCGGGTCATCACGTCTTTTGAGGCAATGGTTTTACCCAGTGAGCTCAGCCAGCCACGGAAAACATCAACAGTGCCGTTGGGATATTTGATACGAAACGCGCAGACTTCACCGGAGTCGAACAACTGAACCAGTTTTTTCTGCCCGCTGTCACCCGGACGCCAGGCCAGCGTCGCCGAAGTATCACCGACGGATTTCTGCCCCTGGGTTGTCGTTTTCCAGTCTGCATCTTCATCATCGAGATAAGTGTCATCTTCTGCATCAGCGGTCATTTCGCCAGGTTGCAGATCCTTCACCATCGCAAGACGCAGCCAGTCAGTGTCCGATAAAGGGTTCGCAAACGCATCGCCCTTGCCGGTGTACATCCAGAACGTCGTTCCCGCACCTTTCGTTTTTGCCAGTGGATTTGGTGTGGTCATTGCCACCTCCTTTAATTCGTGTACGTGATCTGGTACGTGATTTCCGCCATCGCCCAGGTGGCCATCTCATTATCACGTTGATAGTTAAAACCGAGAGGGATCAGGGTGTCGATGAGTCCGGAAAGTGCCGGTATATCATTCAGGGCCGGGAAAATGGTGCTCTCCATCCACATATCCAGCTCTGAATCCGGTGCCTGTGCCCGGATGAAGACAGCAATATGCAGAACAGCCTGCCAGTCATCTTCATCCGTCATTTTTCCGGTGTACTGAGCATCACTCAGCCACACCGCCACGGCAGGCAGTTCCTGCGCATCAATAAATGCCGGAAGCCCGTCAAAAAACGTGGCGCTGTCTCCACACTGTTCCCGAAGGCGTGCCAGTACGGCCTGGCGGATTTGTGTATGTCGGTTCATCGGGTCAGCCATAACCTCAGTTGTTGTTTCAGTGCATACCCCAGCTGTTTCGGCATTTCCGCAGCAATAATGCGGTCGCGGGCATCTTCAAATGCCTGTGTCAGCGGTCCGGACAGCGGGACTTTCACCACATCAATGGGGTAACGATTTTTGCCATCAATACGCCGCATCACATGCCAGCGACCATTCGCCAGTTGCTGAATAAACGCATCCCGGAAAAGATATTTACCCACCTTCAGCACACTGCCACGGTACTGCAGTTTTCCACCACGCCGGGCCAGTCTGACCCGGGCTGTCCCCAGCTTAATAGCGGGCAGATTGCCCCGGTTAACGCGGATCCTGGCCGTCATTTTTCCTGACGGACTGGCTTTAAACACCCGGACACGCTGACGTACCAGTTTCAGGGGGATCCCTTTCACCTGGTTATCTCCCGCAACGGTATTCCCGGCAACCTGCCGGGTGGCGACCGAGACCGCTTTCTGTGCCACACGGTTTATCGCCCATGCGCTGGCCTGTGGCACCATACGGGTATCAAGGCTGTTCAGATTACGGATGGCATTCTCAAGCCCCTTCATCCCACACCTCTTTACTCAATAAAGATCATTGGCTTACCGTTAAAACGTTCATGCCGTGTGACCGTCCATTGTTGTCCGTCATAAACAACGCGATCCCCGCGCCGTGGGCGGTATCCCGAAGAAAACACCACCAGAGAGACCGCAGGTCCGGACAGAGCATTCAGCTCTGCCAGTGTTTCTCCCGGGATCACAGTCATATCGACATCATTAATCGAGGCTGTCTTTCCCATCTTTCTGACCGTGATAGCATCCATACGCGCTGCCAGCCGGGAAAAGGGATCAGACATTGAGTTTTACCGGCACTTCTTCTGCACTGGTTCCGGCATCTGCCCAGACAACCCCGACCAGCGGATCAGAGCCGCTGTTAGTCAGCTGAACTTTTCCGGACTTCAGATAAACCTTCTTACCCGTTTTCATGTCATCCGTTTTCAGCTTAGGCAGCATAAACACACCTTCGGTCATGCCGTCGCCTGTTTCACCCTGTGGAATATCGGTCAGCGCCACCGCAAAAACATCGCCCACCTGCACCAGATCTCCGCTGCTGATGGCTGCACTGGCAACAATCGCCACCGTTTTTCCTTCTTCTACAAAATTCTTTGCCATAACTGTCTCCGCACAGCCCCGTTCAGGGGCTGATTTCAGGTACAAAAAAAGCCCTTACGGGCCATCAGAGTTGTTGTCTGCGACGTTTACGCCGTACATTTCACCAGACCGCGGTGATCAACTGGCGCGACACCGGCGTCAATACGCACTTTCGTTGTCACGCCATCCACACTGAAGCCCTCCATCTGATCAATATATGGCGTATCCACACCGTTGAGATAAGCCACTTCAATCGTATCGGAGCCTTTTGACGCAGCCAGGTAGAAGGTGGTCTGGCTGTTATCATCAAGACGAGGCTCTGCAATAACGGTCGCAAAATCTTTCACCGGGTTAATAATACCGGCGTTAATGTCAGCCCCCTTGACACTTGAGGAGCGAATGACCTGGTTAGCAACAGACTCCATCGCCGTCGGTACCAGTACGAACGCAGGACGAATATTCAGATGACGCTCCCCCTCTTTCTGAACGCGCATCAACTGGCGGGCTTTATCCAGCGATGCCACGTCCATTGCAGCGCTCTCCAGTACGTTTGCATGTTTCGCTTTATCGAACAGACTTACATTATCTGTGGAGATTTTCGGGTTAGACGTCAGAATGGCATAAACCAGATCGGCAATAGTGGATTTCGCCGCACGGCCCAGTTTCATCGGGACATCGGTCAGCATATTCAGATCATCATTGATAATGGCCTGACGGGTGATACTGAACAGCTCGCCATAGGTCGCCAGTGCAATAGTGGCCTGTTTATCTCCGGTGGTGACGTATTTATATTCCGCCCCTTCACGCACCTGACGTAGAGCACTGAAGCCCCCCATACCCACACGATGGGCAATTTTAAAATCAGACAACTGACCTTTCCGCGTCCACTGTTCATAGGTTTCAGGGGCATCTTCCCAGCCCTGCAGAATGGCTTTGTTCGCAACATCCAGCAGAATATTACCGAAGTCAGACGTACTGTGTGTGAACGCCGCACCGACCATCTGCATCGGGTTATAACCGGAAACCCCAATACCCCGTTCAGTTAGTGACATACGGGCATATTCACGCAGGGTCATCCCGTTGTAGACATTATCACGTTCGGTTTTTTCAAATCCGGCACGCGCCATCAGCGCCTGGCGAATCCCGTCCCCCACAAAATTACCGTTACCGGCATAAATATGAGCCGGGGTATTTTTATTGGATGGCGTGGACTCGCGCCCCATCTCGTTCAACAGCTTTTCACGGGCCTGCTCCAGCGAACATTCAGGATCGGCAAGACACTGGGCCTGCAGCGTCTGATAACGCCCGCCAAACATGGCAAACAGATCATTAATACCGTTTACACGCGCTTTTTGCTCTGCCAGTACCTGCGCACGGATACTGTTTTCATCCACCACGGGTGCTGCTGCCTGCACTGGCGTCCGGGAGGCTGCAGGTTCATCATCCTGTACGCGTGGAGCACTGTTGCGTGGCGGAGTAATCATGTTTCGAATGGATTCCGGCATCTTTTTAAATTCCTCTGTACGTTTTGACTGAATACATGCCATTGCCTTAACGGCTGGTGTCACCTGATCAGCAAATCCCTGTGCCAGACATTCGGCACCGGACATCCAGGTCTCATCCGCCAGCATGGCAGCAATTTCATCGGTGGTTTTCCCGGTTTTCTGTGCATAAGCGGGTAACAGAACCGCCTCAACTTTATCGAGCAGGTCGGCATAGGTGCGCATGTCCTCCGCATCACCGCCCGTAAAGCCAAATGGTTTATGAATCATCATGAAGGAGTTTTCCGGCATAATGACCGGGTTTCCCACCATCGCAATGACCGACGCCATTGACGCCGCCACACCGTCGACATAAACGGTAATGGACGCACCATGTGTTTTCAGTGCATTAAAAATGGCGATGCCTTCAAAGACATCGCCACCCGGTGAATTAATATGGAGATTAATGTGGGTGATATCGCCCAGTGCATTCAGATCACTGATAAACTGCTTCGCTGTAACACCCCAGAAACCAATCTCGTCATAAATATAAATATCCGCGTCACTCTGGTGACCTGCCTGCATCCTGAACCAGGAATTATTCTTCGGACTGGTCGTCGGTGTGCTGCGGCTCCTGTCGTTTCGTTGCGGCACTGCTGCCTCCTTTATCACTGGCCGGATCGGTATCAAATACCAGATCCAGCTTGCGGTTTTCATCAATTTCGGCCTTGCGCCGACGTTTGACATCATCCGGATTACGACCACCTGCACGTACCCAGTCTGATTCTGTCGCCGCTCCACCACGAATCTGAATTTTCCAGGCCTCAGCCTCCTTAACAGGGTCAATCCACGGCATCACCGGTCCGGAATACACCGCGGTATACAGTGAAGAACGATCAAGATCGCGGGGTAGCCTGATAACACCGGATGCCACAGCCTGTTTCAGCCAGGCACGATACATCGGGCGGGTGACGGCACCAATAAACCAGTCCTGCAGGATCAGGTAGCCATCAGTGGATTCAACCAGCTCCTGACGCTGGGCGCTGTAAGTGCCGTTATAGTTGCGTGCCGTACTGGAAAAACTCAGACGACTGCCCGCCGCCACGGCACGCAACTGACCATTACGAAAAGTTTCAAGGTTAGGATTGGGACGATCCGACTTCACCATTCCGATTTCTTCGCCGGGTTTCAGATCGTCGTAAATAATGCCTGGCTGAATGGTAAGCTCGCGTTCATTCTCCTTGCTGCCATTACCATCCGGTTCATAGCTCTGCCCGTCGCCTTTCCGGATGTACATCCCCAGAGCAGCGGCGATCCTTGCTGCAGTCAGCTCAGAATCTTCATACTCTTTCAGGGCACTGAGGCGGATCAGCACACCGGACAACAAAGACGTCCCGCGCATCTGGTGCAGACGGCGAACAAATTTAAGATGCAGCATTCGCTCTGCATCCACTTCTTTGGTTTCCATCTGCCGCCCGGATACGGGACGGCTTTTATACACCAGATATTTTTCGGGACGCCCCCAGTCATCAACAAACACGCCCTGATTCAGCCTGTTGCTCTCATCACTGGTCATGGGAATAAAGTCCGGCTCGAGCGCCTCCAGCCAGAAATGAACACCGGCAGAAGGCGTCAGGCTGTTTATGCGCCCGGAAACCATCTGGGCAAACACCTCACCATCGCGCAGCCAGGTACGCAGCATCAGACGTTCCAGCATCGGACGGGTAAACTGCCCGGTGACTTCCGGACTGACAGACCATTCACTCCATCGGGTGCGTATCTCCGCTGCCAGATCACGGGCAATGGCCCCATTGCGTAATACCGGATGTGGCTCGACAATAATCCCGTTTTTCCCCACCACCCGTTCTTCCAGCTTGTCAAATACACCAATAACCAGATCGTGGTTGTTATCAAGGTAACGGGCCTGCTCACGTAACGACACGGCCCCGTACTGGCTTAACTGGTCGGCAGTTCGGTTTTCCCGCCGGGCTTTGTGTGTCCGTGTCGTTTTTACGGCCTCATAAGCCTGGATCACCGCACGGGAACGCAGCCTTGCCGCTTTCCATCCTGGTGAAAAAACGCCAATCACATCATCAAGAATTGCCATCAGAACCTCGCCAGCCGGTACCCGGGATGCCCCCGTCGTCGTGTAATCAGAGCCGCAAGGCGGCGCTCCCACTCCTGCCGTCCCTGCCGGATCTCAGATAAGTTTTCCATGGTCATCTGCTGACCATTAAAGGTGACGGATTTTCCGTCCAGCACCGCCATTTCAGCTTCCGTATAACGCTGAATCATGGCTTCGATATCATTCTGGTTCATAACCATCCTCCGGAAGTCAGCCAGGGGTTAACATCGTCAGTTACTGTTTTCTTCCGTTTTTGTTTTTTAACAGGCGTGGATACCGGTTCCGGTGTGGGTGACGGTTCGGTACTGTCCGGGACACACTCCAGCCAGGTTTCCCGGCTCGCCCACTCCGGTGCATCCGGCCAGCGGATCTTTTCGTATCCATGCAGAATGACCAGAGCCTCGGCATACACCATCAGGTCAAAAGCTTCGTTGGCACCGCGACCCGGCTTACTCCATTTCCCGTCACTGCTCCGCTCTTCATACGTCAGTTCGTCGTAAAACCAGCTCCCCAGCCAGTCAGGGAAATGCACATAGCCGGGACCTGGCGAGTCACGCCATAACGCGTTATTCACCCGGTCTTTCAGGGCATCCGTCTGAAGAAGCCAGAGCGGCACATCACCTGCGGCCTGCGCCCGGCGGCCCGTTCGTCCGGTGTTATCAGGGAATGTACGGCTGATCAGTTTTGCGCGCCGGATGCTGTCACCCTTAAACAGGTAAATACGTTTACCAAGGCCATCACGACGGCAACGACGCCAGAATTTATAGGCATTATCAGTGACCCCGTCTTCACCGCCGGAGTCCACCGCCATTGCCATCAGTCGCATTTGTTGAGAAGGATCGGAGGCCAGCGGCCAGCTTTTATGAAAAACATCCGTCAGCAGGACATCCCAGTCTTCCGGATAGCTGGCCGGATCAATTCGCTGGCTCTCCCCGTCGCTGTCACCGCGCAATGACTGCGTGATGTTGTAACGATCAATAATCCAGCGTTCGCCACGGCTGCCATAGCCCGTTACCTGAACCACAAAACGGCGATGACGTCCCGCCTGCACATCCACTGTCGCCACAAGGAAATTAACGCCATCCGGCACACTGCGGGAAGGAACTGGCTCTGCCCGCTGCTCAAGCAATTCACTTTTTCGTTGCTCCATGCTGGCGCGGGGAAGATAAGGTAATCCCCAGTCGGTATTGATAACCGTCTTGAGTGTCTCTTCACTTCCGGTTGTCTCGTATTCCTGTTCTGCAGTAAGCAGTTTGTAAACGAGTTGCGAGAGTGTCTGATAAGCAGCTGCCGGACCCTCCATCCAGAATGACGCAATACGTGAACGCCGGGGATCACCATAACGACTGCCATCTGCATTGATGGATTCACCATCCCGTAACCAGACCCCACGTCCGTTCAGCTCGCGTTTTTGTTCAGGCAAAATCCGTCCTGAACAGGAAGGACACTGAATATAAGCCGCCTCACTTGCCAGCACAGGATCGGCAATATCACGGAAACCAGCAACCACATCGCCGCAGGGCTGAAAATACTCACCACAGTGTGGACAGGGCCAGTACCAGCGACGGCGATCGCCACGGTTATAGAGCGACAGGATCCCCGTGGTTGGTGGAGCCTCATGCGGTGAAGTCCGTCGCCATTTCACATCCTTCACATCCCTGCCGGGGGAACTCTCCACCAGCGTCATACCACTGGACATAAATGTGGTGGTACGTTTTGAGGCAAGAGAGAAGGCATCCCCCTCACCATCAATATCTTCCGGAAAACGGTCATAATCCGTCAGCGCCACGCATTTATAATCTGATGAAGACATGATATTGACTGACGGCCAGCCGATTTTCAGGTAGTTGCCAGCAAGGAATGTTCTGTCATAAACGTTGTTGTCATTTTTGTTCGGACTCAGGCGACTGACCACTTCCGGGCTGACGCGAAACGTTCTGGCGAGTCGTTTTTTGGAGTGTTCGCGGGCTTTTTCCTCCGTCATCTGAATGATCAGCATATCAGCAGGATCGCAAATCACGTTGTAAATCACCCAGCCGTCAATCAGGCCGATAGTCTTGCCGGTTCGTGCCGGGCCAACAAATATCACTGCGTCGTATTCACGCGAGGCCAGGCAGTTCATAGGCTCAATAACATACGGTGCCACCAGCGGATCCCACGGGACTGAGTTCCCTGCCCCCATAGGCACCCGCATATACTGAGCAACGGCATCAGCAACCCGCATTCGTCTCGGTGCGCGAAGGATATAACCTGAATCGGTTCGTGCTGCCTTTGCGGTTTCCTGATTCAGCATTACTCCTCCTGCTGTAATTCCTCCTCATCATCCGCACCTGCTTCAGTCACCCGCAGGGCTATCTGATCGCGCAGATCATCAATAATGGACTGAACACGGCTCACAGCGGCAGGCTGCAGACCGCAGTCACGTTCAAGAATATCCGGTAATGTCTCCAGCACCTGCACGACCGCTTTTGCCCAGATGGCAAACTCCCGTCTGACATCACTGGCCGGAATGAGTTGTGCCGTTTCCTGTTCGAACTTAAGACGCTCACGTTCAGACTGATACCAGGCTTTGCGCTCATGCGCGTCCATTTCGCCTTCTGCAACCGGCGGTGGTAATGCCAGAAATGCCGACACAATATCAACCACCCGATAAAGCTTGAGGTTGCTTTCATGCCCCCCTGCAACGGGTAGATTTTGCAGCCTTGCCGCAGCAGTCTGGCGATGTACACCTGACAATGCCGCCAGTTGACTGATATTCAGCGTCAGATTTTTTAACTCTCGATCCATACCCGCTCCAGAATGTTTTAAACATGCATCTTGCGAACAACTTTAGGCAAACGGTGTTAGTGATGAACAAAAAACAATCAGAATCGACACCATAAAAATAAATCCACTGTAATATCAATCAATTACAGTAGTGGTGATGACGAATAAAATTTCAAAAACTAGCCTTTTTCCGCGACGCTCCCGCCCCGTGGCAGGGGCCCCCACCGGGAGGACCCGACAGCCTGACAGCCTGACAGCCGTGACGAGCATCTGATACAGCGCTTTACATAATGGCATAGGAATAATTCAGAAGGACATCACAGCATGCCCACACAAATTAGTGTGAGTGTCCTGTTTCTTCCTACGCACAGGACTGACGAGCATGAGGGGAAAATATGCGAACCATAAATGCCTCATCTTCAGCAATGCAGCCGGCATCCGAACAGGACGATATTGTAAATTCACCTAATTACGAGGACATTGCAGTAGTTGAATTGCAGCTCTGTATTAGCCTGACAGTGACAGAATGCGATATTGACTCTGTCACAGGTGAAATAGTTTGAATGATTAGCAGTTATGGTGCTCAGTCAACCACCAGGGAATAATCCTTCGAATTCTTATCGTGCTTCACCAACGCTGCCTCAATTGCCCTGAATGCTTCCAGAGACACCTGATGTTCTATACATGCAATTACAACATCCGGGTAACTCATAGAAATGGTGCTATTAAGCATATTTTTTACACGAATCAGATCCAACGAGAGTTCATCAGCAGATTGTTCTTTATTCATTTTGTCGCTCCATGCGTTTGCTCGTCATCTAGCGGTTAAAATATTACTTCAAATCTTACTGCATAAAAGAGGAAAAGTATGAAAGTTTGAGTACATCGACCTTACATACATCTGTCGGTTGCATATCCCTCCTGGATGCCAGCAAGGCTCAATTTTGTTACGCAATCAACACTATTCATTAAAAACAGGCTTAATATTTGACATAAATCATCAACAAAACACAAAGAGGTCAGACCAGATTAAAACAATAAACACGATAATGCAAACTACGCGCCATCGTATCACATGGAAGGTTTACCAATGGCTCAGGCTGCCATTTTTAAAGAAATATTCGATCAAGTGCGTAAAGATTTAAACTGTGAATTATTTTATTCTGAGCTAAAACGTCACAATATCTCACTTTATATTTACTATTTAGCCACAGATAATATTCACATTGTGTTAGAAAACGACAACATAGTGTTAGTAAAAGGACTCAAAAAGGTTGTAAATGTTAAATTCTCCAGAAACAAACATCTTATAGAGACCTCCTATAATAAGTTGAAATCAAAAGAAATCACATTTCAACAATACAGGGAAAATCTTGCTAAAGCAGGAGTTTTCCGATGGGTTACAAATATCCAGGAACACCAAAGATATTACTATGCCTTTGATAACTCATTACTATTTACTGAAAGCATCCAGAAAACTACACAGATCTTACCACGCTAAACCATAACGTCCGGCTTCTCTCACTCCTGAGCCGGACTGCATTGGTTTAATAAAAACCATCAACAATTGTGATTTAGATATTCGGAACCATTCAAATATAACAAAACCCCGTAAAAACGAGGTTTATGGATAAATTTTATTATTGAATACATCAGATTAAATTAATCTTGACATCATAGCTTTCAAGACCCGTCATTTTTTCCCGTGCGGTAAACTGAATACTGGTAACTTCTTTCCCGGTCTTTTTCTTAAGTTCAATAATTTTTTTTGTTATATATTCAGAAATATCTGCTTCTGCTTTTGTTTTTAAGTTTTCAATATTCATCATTTCCTCTTTTAGTCTGTTATGACTTTCCAGTTACACAGTAAGTCGATTATATGGTGCAAACGTGTAAAAGATAAGATGAAACATCGCAATAATCAACATACGATAGTCTAAATTTTACACAAACAGACAAAGAGAATTTTCCTGAATTATCAATACAATAGCATCAAATCAACTCAAGAGCCTTATTGCTGCTTCCAGAATTTCTTCTGAAGTAACATGTCGATCCGCGGCTACATAAATGACTTTATGATCTCCGGTCAGAGATGGAAACCCTGCGGCCATTACAGTAAGGTGTGTTTTTTCGCCATTTGGATATTCACGCATGATGGTGTTAACTCCAGTCATCGCTGGCACTACCACTGCTGGTTCAGAGTTAAAAAAAACTATGATTTTTTTCATGATGTTACCGTAGTATGTGAGTATCCATCGAATAGATACCAAGCAAAAAAGCTCCCGAAGGAGCCTTCATTTTCACTTTTTTAAATCCAACGACAGACGGCTGGCATTTAAGTATTGTGAAATATTATCAAATGTAATCATCATTGATTTACAAAAGATACATTTTGCCCCGAAAGGATTCATGTCAGAAACATCAAAAGATGATGTTCTATACTGGGAACCATGACAACACGGGCATCTAAAGTGAATATGGTTTGTAATATTGTCTACCTCAAAGCGCCACTACATGAACAGCGGCAGGACCTTTAGGTCCGTTCTCAATACCAAATTCAACTTCCTGATTCTCAGTTAATGTTTTGAAATCGTTGCTCTGAATTGCTGAGAAATGGACAAACACATCTTTGCTGCCATCTTTCGGCGTGATGAAACCAAAACCTTTTTCAGGGTTAAACCATTTCACTAAACCAGTCATTTTGTTAGACATAATTATTACCTTTTGAAGAAATTAGCCCTTGGGCAGAATGGTCCGAAAAAAAATATCAGAGAGAAAAACCAACAAGGAAATCTCAAGAGGTACAAATAATAAAATTATAACAATGACTGCTTCAGATAAATTTGTAACAAACCAGAACACCATTAACGCATGATTAACCACCCATAGCAAGGATTACTTTTGTAAAGAAAAACACAGCAATGAAAGAATAGCTTTATTTATTAATAATAACGTGTCATTCTGATTAAGACCTTTTATCTTACCCTTAAGATTTCAGGAATTTTGGCTCATGGAAGAGTCCTTTTTATTTAAATTTTACATTCCGCGATGTAAATGTTCCGATTTAATATTACCCTACATTTGATGCTTTTTATCTCTTAAAGATTCATAGATCTGTTGACAAGTCACTCCTGCGATGTAGCGTTCGTCAGCAATTTCAGCATAAAGCTGAGCTTCTGCTGCAATATCTCCGAGCATGTTGGTGAGCATTCCTTCGGCGGTTTTGGTTGTTTTGCCTCTGACGGCAGCGGCAAGATCTGCGGTATGCTTCGCTGCGTCAAGGCGTATGGCATATTTTTTTGCTTCGGCACGCAACTGGTTAACACTATCAGACAGATAAGCAGCCCTGGCAGAAATTTCAGCAGATTTCTGTTGTGCATCTTTAACAGCCTCATCACGGGCTATAGTTCGCCCCTGTTCAATTATTCGAGCAGCAAATTGAGCATTTACCTCTTGTGATAATGCGGCAGCATCACGTTCCGCCCATTTTTTTTGCCATCCTCTGTCGCTCCAGACATTTCCGACGATAAATCCTGACAACACGAGAAAAATCACCATGAATATCTGATTCACTGTTCTATCCCCCAGCAGGTTAATGCGCTCTCCTGGTCACGACGAATAACCTGACCGTAACAGTTATTTGAACGAATGCGGCAATCGCGTCCGCCATCCTTAATCCACCAGCGAATCGCTTCGCATGCACCTTTACGATCACCAGCATTCAGCCGCTTATAAAACGTCGACGGGAAACACTTACCGGGGCCAATGTTATAGGGACAAAATGACGCGATACCCGCTTTTTGTGGTTCGGTCAGTGGTACTTTAATATTGCGCTCCACCCATGCCAGCGCCTTATCACGCTCAATGGCGTTGACCTGGTCGCATTTTTCCTTCGACAGTTTCATATTGGGAAAAACGGTTTTTCCATCCACCACTGTGGCACCCCGACAGATGGTCCATATGCCAGAACCATCGCGGTATGCCATTGTGTGGTTACCTTCTTTTTCGTCCAGAAACTGGTCAAGTATCTGAGGAGCAGATGCGCCAGCACCAATCAGCGCCAGAACGGCAGCCGACAGGCCGTATCTGATTTTTGTGTTCATATATATTTATGATGAGGACGCTCGTGCTTATTGGCAGGATTTTCAATCTTAAAGGAGTACTGATGCTGCAGATAAGACTCAACTTTTTCTGACAATTTTTCTGCTACTTCCAGGAAGACTTGCCGGACGCTCCTTCTGGCTGCTGCCTCATAAAACTCCAGCGCAGCTCCTTCAACACGGTCCATGGCGACATCCAGGTCAAAAATTTCACCGTCAAAGCGTTCTTTGTCCTGTAAGGCTACAGTTACCGTAACTTTATTCTCAAAATTACGGACTCCTTTCACAACCAGTTCATAGTCTTGAGTCGTTGGATTACTCTCCTCTCGCAGCCTTACGCCTGTCTTCTTTAATCTTGAAATAAAGATTTGTCAGATACGTCAGCAGGCCAAAAACCAGGCTACCCAGCACACCGATTGCAGCCCACTGTGACGGAGTTACTTTATCGAGTAACTGCAATGCCCAGAAACCAGCATTACCCGCCGATGTGCCATAGGCAACACCTGTTGTTAACTTATCCATTGATTTCATATCCTCACCCCGATGTACACGGATGGTGCAATATGTTTGAAAAGATCGGAGTCTACGGGGTAGTTTTGACAGCACACGTTGTTCTCAACGGCGCTAAAAAAACATACACATTAAAAATGTGGGTAATTATTTTGAAAGAAAGTCATATATAAAATAATAATACGAGAAATGTTTTCATATTTAGTGTACTGTATACGGCCATTTATACAGGAAAAGCCTATGTCAGAACGTAAAAACTCAAAATCACGCCGTAATTATCTCGTTAAATGTTCCTGCCCAAACTGCACCCAAGAGTCAGAACACAGTTTTTCAAGAGTACAAAAAGGTGCCCTTTTGATCTGCCCTCATTGCAACAAAGTATTCCAGACAAATCTTAAAGCTGTAGCCTGATTGATTTTATTAGTAACAAGTATTTTTTATATTTTAATAATATATTTAAAGCAGATAATAAAAAACCCGCCTGAGCGGGTTTGAGATTGTGGTGCTTTTTGTGGGAGTCATCCACTTACGCACTTTGTTTTGCCATGCCAGCAGTTAGCTTCTGCTGTAAAACTATTCATGCAGCAAACCTGCACTTCACCACAATGGTTAGCATACTTTTCCTGATTAAGATTTTGCCAAATATGCTAGCCATTGTTTCATGTATTGGACCTCCTTACTTTTTATTAAAGAGATCCAATATTCACTACTCTGTCCGTATCTCTACTCAGGCATCAGCCTTCTTCGTTATCGTATACAGACGAGCGATGAATTTTAATCAGTAATGATGACATTTGCTGCTGCAGGACCTTTAGCACCACTCTCTATAGAGAAGGTAACCTTTTGACCTTCAAATAAGGTTCGATAATTATCATTCTGAATCGCAGAAAAATGCACAAACACATCTTTACTACCATCAACAGGAGAAATAAAGCCGAAACCTTTATCAGCGTTAAACCATTTTACTAAACCAGTCATTTTATTTGACATTCTACATTCCTTAACTTGAGCCTTTCGGCATAAATGGTTTGCATAACAGAAACGACTTCGTACTTAATTGGAGAGACTCAAAGAAGGAATAAGTGAATAACACCTGAAATGAGAACTGCTTTAGTAAACTACTTCGTATATCGTCTGTTCTTCAAACCGACGCAATCATTAACGCATAGTTGAACATATGAAGCAATGTTTATTTTAGACATCCAGCCATCTTCAACCCCATCAAAAAACTATAGCTTTCTTCAGGAACGTGTGTATAGTGCGCCAAGTTATCAGTATTAAGGAATTTTTTTGTCCCGTAAAATGACAGGAATTGTCAAAACCTTTGACGGCAAAAGCGGCAAGGGTCTTATCACCCCATCCGATGGTCGTATCGATGTCCAGCTTCATGTTTCAGCGCTCAATCTCCGCGATGCAGAAGAAATTACCACCGGATTACGCGTGGAATTTTGCCGGATAAATGGTCTGCGTGGCCCTTCAGCTGCCAATGTTTACCTTTCATGAGCTATATTAAAGCTTTAATTTCAGGCCCCATCGGATCACACATGGAGAGTTTTTATGAATAACCCCGTCTGTCTTGATGACTGGTTGATTGGCTTTAAAAGCTTATGCTGTACTTTGGCCGTAATAGCTCTGCTAATAATATAATAAGCAGACTCATTGTGTTTAGGGACATTGTACTGGAAGAAAATATTTTAAACATCAGGCAAATAACCAAGTCACCAGCTAAATAATAAGTTAACAGACATGAGTCCCGGGATGAGATTCAACATTACCATTGCCCCATTTAAAGCACAAAACCCGCTCATCAGCGGGTTTTCTACTTTTTCTTAACGTCGGGTATACAAAGCCCATCGTTGAAAAAATTTTATCCATATTTTTTGAAAAATGCAAACATCATGTCGCCATCTTCAGCAAAAATCATTTATCTCGTCACCTTCCTCAATTGCGCTTCCGCGTATGCTTCTTCCTGCCAGCACTTTGTTACCAGTTTATCAATGACGTCCGCATACCCCTTATACCACTGATAATCGGTCAGGTCTGGTACCAGCTTCTGGACATGACGTCGTGCCAGCGTGGTCGGTAAACGACTAAATCGGTTTCCATTACAACGCCCACAAATCTTATATACCGGTACGCCATGAAACCGGGTTCTTTTTTCATCCAGAACAATCCCTTTACCCTTACACCCTCTGCACGCTGTGCTGACTTCGCCCTTACCATGGCAATGCTGACATAGTTCCTTCACCCATTCTTCCTTGATTACAGATTCCCCGCGTCTGTAGTGTTTCACCACTTCGCGCAATACATTATAAAATCCCGTACCTGAACAATGCTCACAGCGAGCCTTACTTGCCGCAGACCTGGAGTAATCAGCAAAGGCAAAATTCACAAGGTAAGGAATAATCTGTAACCGGATTTCTTCACTCAATTTGTTCAATGTCGGGTTATCCAGTGCCATCGCGTAATTTAGCAGGCCTTCAATCGCAAACTGAGGGTCCTGAACACCAACTTTTGCCAGAAATAAGGCCAACCCAAGTGGTGCTTTCGACTGCACCATCCCCTGCGCTGCCATTACATCCGTAATTGTTAAACAACCGGTGCCTGTCGCTGGAGCGTCATCGCTCAATTTTGGAGATTTTGGGGAGTAATATTTTGGTAAGGCTTCAAGGTTCATGCTCGTTCTCCACTTACGCCAGTACGCCAGTTGCCAGCGCGCGATCGATAAAACGAAATATCAGCTCCAGTTGGGAGCCATACTTCTCTTCAAATGCCACTGTATCCGTATGCAGCTCGTTGTGATGCTTTCTGCACAAAGGCAACACAAAGAGATCATGTGCTTTTGTTCCCATTCCGCCCTGCCCGTGACCAATCAGATGATGCGGATCGTCGGCTGGCATACCGCAGCAAGCACACGGCTGTGTCTTAACCCAACGAGTGTATTTCTCCTTAACCCAGCGGCGACGTTTAGGCAGCTTCATGAAAGATTCCGGAGACTCTGGATCAACGGTGATGCTTACCACCGTCTTTTCCTGTGGTGGTTTTTGTTGCTGGTGGGCGTAAGGCAACGGTGCAAGATTTTCTGTGCGTTGTTTCAATATGCTGGTGGCGGTCTGCTCTCCCTGTACGATGTCGCTTTCGCGGTACACCGAGCAGATTTTTTCCGCTGGTAATCCCAGCGAACGACGCGATACAGCCTCAGGTAGTGCATCCACCACCTGATTGCAGACCGCCCACCAGGATAATTCAGCCAAAGATAATTCCCGCTCCTGCGTACCGCTTATTGCGTGACGGATGACGTCAATCACCCATGCTGTCAGATTTTGTTGAGCAAGCAGCTCCAGTGATTCCGATGTCTGGTCACGCAGTTGGTTGTCGCAGTGCCAGCACAACACCATTGCGCCGGTACCATAACGGTGAATGACTGTTTCAGTGTGATGGTAATCGCCATTAGGCCACTGGCAGGATGTAACATGACGTAATAGCCAGTCAGACAATGCGCCAACGCCGCCAGTAGCACGAATCACCCGTTCGTTACTAAAAAACGGCAGCAATGTTTTGTCTTCTGCCAGCGGCTGGCGAACGGCAGGAACGACTCCGGATGGCAGATTTCGCATGCTTTTTGGTTCCGGTTCCACCAGCACTCGAGGATTATGAAATATCTGTATGGATTCACGGCCCGGCTTAAGGACCACCAGCCCAAGCTCAGGCACCAGAACAGGTCTAAGTAATACCCGCACGTTACCTCCAGATCCGTTGCTGGAAAGTGCGGGACGCACGTGGTGGGCGTTCGGAATAAGGCAGCCTGACAGAGATTATCCAGTGCCGATAGTCGAGACTGAGAGCTTTCTTAACCTCGAACCCGCGCCTGCGGTAAGAATGAATCAGCCATTCGGCCTGTTCTGCAGTGCATGGAGGGTGCTGGAACCATTCAGACTTGAATGCGTGAGAATACCGCCCGTGCGTGCAGGCAAGAACGGGCGAATTATCAGAATTGTAATATTTTACGTTGCGTGCCATCGGTTTTCTCCGGTGGCACGGTGTTACTCAGCGGGAGTTCAGCCCCGCGCAAGATTGTAGATGAGTTTATTCTTCTGCAAAAGCAGAAAAGCCAGCTTTTATTCCGATCTCTTTCAATGCCTGTAATGAAGTGACAAACTCACCTTCGCGCAAGATAAATCCGTCCGTGACCCGAGCATCCACAAAATTAATTAACGCAGCCCCATTCTTTCGCAAACACATAATGCGGTAATGACTAACAAGATTTCCATTTTCAACGCACACAGCATAGAGGCCATCTTCACAAAAAATTTTACGCAGTTCTTCGATGTTCATCATCAGAATCCTTCCGGATAATTAGCTCTCCCCTTTAAGGGACCATCCCTCTTATCCCTGCGCGCTACTTAAGTATTTTTGATTCTATTCCGGCACCGTCCAGATCTTCAAACGCGTTGAAAATAAAAACAAAAACCCGCCGAAGCGGGTTAAGTGCGGGTGCGTTGAGGATGCCTGCCACATCAGAGGTGGCGAGGGATTTCTCCCTCGCCGGGTCTCTTACTCCTCAGGTTCGTAAGCTGTGAAGACAGCGACCTCCGTCTGGCCGGTTCGGATTCGTACCTCGCAGAGGTCTTTCCTCGTTACCAGTGCCGTCACTATGACGGTTAAACAGATGACGATCAGGGCGATTAACATCGCCTTTTGCTGCTTCATAGCCTGCTTCTCCTTGCCTTTCGGCTCGTAAGAGGCTAACCTACATGTGTCTAGCATGAAATTGGCCTCAGATTAATGTTAAGCGTCTTGCAGGACGCGTAATGTTAACTGGGGCTTTTCTCTATCTGCCTTTGGTGTTCATGCCCGAGGCAGATAGCCTCAAGCACCCGCAGCCATTCTACTTAACTACCGTTACCTCGCCAATATGAAATCAATCAGAAAGGTGATCCATAAAATCACTCCTTCTCTTCTTTTCCGTAGTGGAGTTGGCCAATTTTGATAAGAGGGCGTCCCTGAGATTTGCGGTGTAGATTGGTATCGCGCAGAGAATACACACAGCCACAATATTCCTGCTGATAGAATTTTTCGCGCTTGCTGATTTCAATCATACGGGACGAGCCGCCCTGCTTGCGCCAGTTATAATCCCAGTACACCATACCCGGATAATGCGCAACAGCTCGCCGCCCACACTCGTTAACCTGCTGCATATTTTTCCAGCGTGAAATGCCCAGTGAACTGCTGATCACACTGAAACCATTTTCAGCAGCGTACAACGCTGTCCGCTCAAAACGCATGTCAAAACACATGGTACAACGGATCCCCCTCTCAGGCTCCCATTCCATTCCTTTGGCACGTTCAAACCAGTTGTCGGTGTCGTAATCAGCATCGATAAACGGCACGCCGTGTTGTTCAGCAAAGCGAATATTTTCATCCTTACGAATTAAATACTCTTTCTGAGGATGAATGTTCGGGTTGTAGAAAAAGATGGTGTAGTCGATTCCCGAGGCCTGAAGCGCCTCCATCACTTCACCGGAACATGGAGCACAGCAAGAGTGCAGTAGTAGTTTGTTTGCCCCGTTTGGGAGCTCCAATTTAGGCCGTTTGAAATCAGCAATAGTCATAAATATTTTTATTGGGGTCATGAAAATAGCACAGAGTGTAGCATCAGAGCAGGGCTATCGGGAATATATGTCTAAATCTGGTAATATCTGGTTTTGACGCAAAGCGGACAACCACGCTGGCTCTACCCTGCGCCATGAAAATGTCAATTCACATCTGAACTAATGCTCTTTAATCTAGTAACGTCTAAAATACCTAACATTTCCTTGATAAAATGCCAGTACACGCTGCATAGCTTCGCTCTTCCGGCACTCGCGACAGATTATATTCAGGCGCCTGTCGTAGCGGCGTATTTCGCCGTCTGGTAACGACCAGATAAGGTCCGGATCAACCACTGCAGGTTTCTTCACCTTTGCCCTTGAGAGTTTTTTGCGAGCATTTTGCCAGTCCTTACGCGCCTGTTCAGACGGGAATAACCCGTAACCAGAGTTGTATACATCGCCACTGGCAACCAGCTCTCTGGCGAGAACACTCATCAGATATCTTGTCGCACCTGTCTTGGCTTCCAGTTGCCGCAACGTCTCGCGACCGCTCAGACGTACAAGTTCAACAACCTGCCCTTTAATTTTTTCCCGCTCTTCTTGTGTAAATACTTTTGCCATAAGCGCCTCCGGCAATCACTTTTCCGATACAACACGGCGGGAAGAATCAGTAATCTGTCGAACAATATCCCGGTGCTTGTTCAGCTCCCGCAGCGCGGCGCAGACTCGCTCCCACTTCTGAACATCACTTTTCGCCCTGCGCAGCGCCAGGTTTGCCCTGCGAAGGGACGGAAAAATCAGCTCATCTGCTTGCGTTTCGGTAAACGATGGCAACGGCTGCACAATGTCCGCCACAGTTTCTGTTTTAATTTCTTCCTGTGTTGCGGCTTCCCGGACTGGTAACGCAGCACCTGCTGGCTGAGGAAAGGCCTTACCATCACTTTCCGTTACCAGCGCGGCTTTCGGCTCTGCTGGTAAATTATCGCCCGGCATGCAGTAACGAAATTTACCGTTCTGATTAACGCGTGCCAGCCGCCCCGTTGCGGTTACCACCGCCAGCGTGGAAGCAACCTTGCGAGTACTGACACCGAACTTACCCGCCAGTTCCTCACACGTTTTAGCCCCATCCTGACCGATAAACTCAATCATCATGTCTGCGGTAACTTTTTGTTCGACCTCCCCGGTCAGCATATCCTGTGCTTCAGATTTTACTGGCCGCTCTTCGGTTACCCGGGATTCACCTTCGCCAGCCAGAAACCAGGTGTGACCAGTTTTATCAACGACGCCTTTTCTTTTGAGTTCCCACAGCTCGTTGACAGCCTCTTCACGACTGATTCCAAGGCGAGCTGCCACCACATGTGAAGAGGCTTTTTTCAGTGCTTTCAGTGCGTCAGATACGGTTTCCATTAAAATTTCCTCCGGACAAAATTACTTCACAACCCTCATATTGCTGACATTTGGACGCCAGCTATCCCAGTTAAACGTCACCCATCGACCACCGTTCATGGTCATGCGGTCCATAATCCTCTCACCAAGAAGCGTACTCATTGCGGCATGATTCAGGTTTGTTAACATCCCGACACTGCACAGTGATGCTGTCCGGCGATCAATTATCTGGTGCAATACCACCTGCTCGTTTTTCGTCTCCCGCTGAACGCCTATTTCATCCAGGACCAGCAAATCAACCCCGCAAAGCTCCTGTAAAAATTTTTCCCCGGATTTGCCGTTGTCGTAGCTGTCATGCAACACGCTCATGACGTCAGACACGGTGACGATAATCACGCTGCGCCCCTTCACCATCAGCCGGTTGCCCATCGCCGCTGCAAGGTGATTTTTCCCGGTGCCGGTTTTACCGCTGAACACAAAATTCGTGCACCCGGTCATCAGTTCGTCAGCTATGGATTTGGCCTGGCTCAGCGCGTATTTTTGCCCGTCGTTCTGCACCTGATAATTTGCAAACGAGCATTTGCTGTGCAGAGGCTGGATGCCCGAACGATTCAGGATTTTTTCCACCCGCAACTGGCGATTCTGGCGGTTAATCTCCTCGCTGCGTTTTCGTCCTTCAGCAAGTTGCCATTCCCGCCACTCCTCCACCGTCCGGTACGGTGGAACCGACCCCTGTGGTGCAAGTCTGCGAATACGTTCAAGAACCCCAACTGCCGCAATGTTTTTCATGACACGTCACCCCCTGAATCCCGGCGGTATTTCAGTGTCCGGTTCAGAAATGTGATTCACGCAACGCTGCGCAGGCGAACGCCCCAGGCGGATAACCAGTTCATCCCATTTTTCCCGGAGTTTTGCCGGACTCATGATGTTTTTTACCCAGAACGAATCCCGCTGGAGACGCCCAAACATTTCACAAATTTGTCTGTGAGTTCTGCCATCCAGCATCCGCATTGTGCGAACGTCATTGGCCCATGCTGTCCAGTTGGGTTCTTTCGGTCTAGTGATCTCGCCATCATAGCTGGCCGCCTGCTCGTAAAGACTCACGATTCGTCCCCAGATCCACTGTGCGCACACCAAATCTTCCTGACTTCCCCACTGGCGTTTTTTCGCACTGAACACAACCGCGTCAGGGTGTCGGGTTAAAAAATCCTGTTCAGCCGTCTGCGGGTCCGGTTGCGAAGCGTCCGGACAAGAAGATCTTTTATCTGACGGATCAGGTTTTAATACTGACGGATCGGGGTCAATCATCGCCCCCCTAATCGGCAGTTTTTTATCAACAGTTGATCCATCAAAATTTGACGGGTCAACCGTTGAGGGGTCAATATTTGACGGGTCAACTGTTAACGGGTCATTTTTTGCCGGGCTAATTTTTCTTTTCGGTTTATATGACTCACGCGCCGCCGCCGCAGCTGCTTCGAGTTTTTCCACATTAAGCCGATAGATATTGCTTACATTACGCCCACCGACCTTACGCTCTTCCTTCGTCAGCCAGCCCTCTTTCGCCAGTTCTGCAATAGCCGATTTCACTGTGGATTCACTTCTTGCACCGATCTGACGCCGGATAGTTTCAATGGCAGGCCATGACACGCCCTCGTCATTGCTGTAGTCTGCAAGACGGGCCATAACCGCCACCCTGGATAAGATCATGCCGGTGAAGGCGCACCCTTCCCAGACAAGACCATGAAGCTTGCTGCTCATAAAACCCCCGAACACCGTGCTTTTAGTGCATCACCACAGCATTCCCTGCCGGGCCGCCGCGATTCATCTGGTCATACAAAACAACCGCTGACGCAACAAAATCATCGACATCCTTCACCAGCCGATCCCTCCGTTCGACGATCTCACGGTAATATTCAGAACTGTGGCTGCGCATACGGGCCACCAGCAAAGGCGGCATCGCCTTTTCGATCGCCGGTAACAGAGCCTGCATTTTTTCAACAGCATCAGGGGTGTCTTTCTCTACCCAGCGGAAAATTTTCTGGGTATTGCGAGCCAGGGCTTCCGGATGGCTGTCGTCATACAGTTCTGGGAACGTCATACCCAACTCAAAATAAGCCTGGGTTATTCCAGCTGCTGGAACTTTTTCGCCATCAGGACGCGCCCAGGCATTCATCGCCATGCGGATGTGTTCATGCTTGATTTTCATGAATCAAGCTCCTAGAAAGTGGTTGTGTTAACGTTTTGGTATCTTCCAGCTCGGGCCAAATATTCATCCAATCAAAAGGCCTTAGTTGCTGACGTGTAACTTCACCATTACTGGCTCGCTCAATAAGGACACATAACGATGCCCCTAACACTTGACCTTTACTCAATGCCTTTCTTAGATAACCGATGCTGGTACCACACTCGCATGCAAACATACGCTGTTCATCTGACGAAAGAGAATTGAGAAATATTCTTAATTCTTCCATAGCTACTCCTTAGTAAACACAGCAAAAGAATACCCACAGGTAAACAAAAGTCAATACCCACAGGTTGTTTACCTTGCGGTAATCGCATCTATTATTTACCTATGGACAAATATGAATTTAGACGACAGCAACTCATCAAAATTCGTGATGAGAAATGCGATGGTAAAGCGGTTAACGTGGCCAGAAAGATCGGGCGCGAGCCTTCTTATGTATCAAGAATGTTGTACCCAGAGGGGAAAAAGGGAAAAAAACGGATCGCTGATGATATGGTGGAGATTATCGAAGAGTCCTTTGGGTTACCCCGGGGATGGATGGATGGTATCGTTTCATCATCAACGAACACAGCCTCCAGTTATGAAACAAGGGTTCTAACGCCACGACAACGTATTTTTTTAGATCTCTTAGACGAACTGCCAGAAAGTGAAGCGGATAAATTATTAAAAACTCTTGAAGAGAAAAAACAGTATTACAATATGATCTACGAAGAAATCCGTAAAAAGAAAGCACAAAACGCATCATAGCTCACCAAACAACTAGTCACCAGTTAAGACACCGCAAAAATTTACCCATGGGTATTTACTTTTTAAATACCTATGGGTATCCTTCTTTTCATACCAACCCACCCCGCCCCACAGAATGCAGGGCAATACTTCGAGTTACCAGGCAGTGGTCAGGGGTTAAGTAGCCAGCCCGAGGCGTAAGAACATGACGGCAGGGTTCAACTTTAATAACTATGCAGCAGGTTTTTGTTCCGCTACCCCGGCGTTAAGGGGAAATGAGGTCAGCATGGATACTATCGATCTTGGCAACAGCGAATCTCTGGTATGTGGCGTGTTCCCCAACCAGGACGGTACGTTCACCGCGATGACGTATACCAGAAGCAAAACGTTTAAAACTGAAGCTGGCGCGCGTCGCTGGTTAACCAGAAACACTGACTGATGAGGTTGACGATGGAATTTAAAGATTTACCAGTACCATTCCAGGAAATGGCATCGAATGTGGTTCGCTCTCAACTGGCGACTCTTGACCTGAGTACCGTAGAAAAGGAAACCATCGATACTATATCCGGTAACGTGCGTCGTGCCTTTATAGGTCTGTATGAAGAGAAGCGCCTATTCGGCGGACAGAATTCGCCTGAAAACAAGAATCAAGCAAATGATGAGAAGCTGAAACACATTATCGCCTTACTTTTGGAAGACGCAAAACGTCTACAGCAACTGGAACCAAATGCAGGCACAGAGGCCCGCATTTGGATTGCCATGAAATCACTCAAATGTGAAAGCAGTGATTATTTCAAAACAACAATTAAAACTACTCAACTTTCGGGAGAGCTACTGAAGAAATTGCCATAAGAGCATAGTCTTTCTCTTGTTCTGCAAGATGAGCATTAATACCTGGTATGGTTTTTTCAAATTTATCTATCTGTTGAATAACAACTTCGCGGTATACGTTTGTTTTTGTACCACCAAGCGCAGCCGTTAATGCAGAAAGCATATTTAGTATCATATCAGTGCGATATGAAAGAATCCTGATAGCTTCATCTTGTTCTTCAATAATAGATTGCAGGGCCTCAATTTGCTTTTTATCCATTTCACCCTCCTGAGGGTTGGTAATTAAGGAGTTCTCCACGGGTCAGGTGGAGTGCGTGCGCCGGACACGGGTGAGCATCCGGCACTGACAGCTTACTGAAAGGATATGTCCCTGAAAAGTCAGGGCATAACGCGAAAGCGCACGGCGAAATTGGTCTCTCTGTACGGTGTCGTTAAATTTAGTTCGACCGTGCGCTTCCGGTTGTGGCACTCCGCGAAATGGCGCGGCGGTAAGTATGGCTGGGGTTTCCTCCATTGCTCCAGAAAATGCACCGGGTTGTCAGGTTGACCATACGCTTAAGTGACAACCCCGCTACAACGCCCTCTGTTATCAATTTTCTGGTGACATTTGGCGGTATCAGTTTTACTCCGTGACTGCTCTGCCGCCCTTTTTAAAGTGAATTTTGTGATGCGGTGAATGCGGCTATGCGCACGCGGAACAGTTAAAGCAGTAAGGCGGTATTTTACGGGCGTAACGAGCATCAACTAACCCGGCGTTAATTGTTAACTGGTTAACGTCACCTGGAGGCACCAGGCACTGCATCACAAAATTCATTGTTGAGGACGCGATAATGAAAACGTTATTACCAAACGTTAATACGTCTGAAGGTTGTTTTGAAATTGGTGTCACTATCAGTAACCCTGTATTTACTGAAGATGCCATTAACAAGAGAAAACAAGAACGGGAGCTATTAAATAAAATATGCATTGTTTCAATGCTGGCTCGTTTACGTCTGATGCCAAAAGGATGTGCACAATGAATTCAGCATTTGCGCTTGTTCTGACAGTTTTTCTTGTTTCCGGAGAGCCAGTTGATATTGCAGTCAGTGTTCACAGGACAATGCAGGAGTGTATGACTGCAGCAACCGAACAGAAAATTCCCGGTAACTGTTACCCGGTCGATAAAGTTATTCACCAGTATAATATCGAAATCCCGGCAGGTCTTTAAAACAGTTCCGTAATAAATATCCGGTTTCATTCTTATATGCCAGCAATGGCAGGGATTTGTTCATCCTTAAATCTGTCATGAGGTTAAAACAAAATGAGTAAAGTCTTTATTTGCGCCGCTATTCCTGACGAACTGGCAACAAGGGAAGAAGGCGCTGTGGCTGTAGCCACAGCCATTGAAGCTGGCGACGAACGCCGTGCTCGAGCAAAATTTCACTGGCAATTCCTGGAACATTATCCGGCTGCTCAGGACTGCGCTTATAAATTTATTGTCTGCGAGGATAAACCTGGCATACCCCGCCCTGCCCTCGATTCATGGGATGCTGAATATATGCAGGAAAACCGCTGGGATGAGGAGTCTGCTTCCTTTGTCCCGGTTGAGACTGAATCAGATCCGATGAACGTCACTTTTGACAAGCTGGCCCCTGAAGTACAGAACGCTGTCATGGTTAAGTTCGACACATGTGAAAACATCACCGTTGATATGGTTATTAGCGCACAGGAATTGTTGCAGGAAGACATGGCAACATTCGACGGACATATCGTTGAAGCGTTGATGAAAATGCCAGAAGTTAACGCCATGTATCCGGAGCTTAAGCTGCATGCCATCGGGTGGGTTAAGCATAAATGTAAGCCTGGTGCCAAATGGCCCGAAATTCAGGCAGAGATGCGCATCTGGAAAAAACGTCGCGAAGGTGAACGCAAGGAAACCGGAAAATACACGTCTGTTGTTGATCTCGCCCGCGCCAGAGCCAATCAACAGTACACTGAAAATTCAACAGGAAAAATCAGCCCGGTCATTGCTGCCATTCATCGCGAATACAAGCAGACATGGAAAACACTGGATGACGAACTGGCCTACGCTCTCTGGCCTGGTGATGTGGATGCCGGAAACATTGACGGCAGCATCCATCGCTGGGCAAAAAATGAAGTTATCGATAACGACCGCGAAGACTGGAAGCGTATCTCGGCATCAATGCGCAAACAGCCTGATGCCCTTCGCTACGACCGCCAAACTATTTTTGGCCTTGTCCGTGAACGTCCGATCGACATTCACAAAGATCCCGTAGCACTGAACAAATATATCTGCGAATACCTGACGACAAAGGGCGTGTTTGAGAATGAAGAAACAGACCTGGGCACTGTTGATGTTCTCCAGTCATCAGAAACACAAACTGATGCAGTGGAAACTGAGGTATCTGATATCCCAAAAAATGAAACCGCGCCGGAAGCTGAACCATCTGTAGAGCGTGAGGGGCCGTTCTATTTCCTCTTCGCAGATAAGGACGGAGAAAAATACGGTCGCGCAAACAAACTTTCTGGTCTGGATAAGGCACTGGCTGCTGGCGCCACTGAAATCACAAAAGAAGAATATTTTGCCCGAAAAAATGGCACATACACGGGCTTACCGCAAAATGTAGATACCGCTGAAGATTCAGAACAACCAGAGCCGATAAAAGTTACCGCTGACGAAGTAAACAAAATTATGCAGGCAGCCAATATCATCCAGCCTGACGCCGATAAGTTGCTTGCTGCATCACGTGGTGAATTTGTTGAAGGGATTAGTGACCCGAATGATCCGAAATGGGTTAAGGGGATCCAGACCCGCGATTCTGTGAACCAGAACCAGCATGAATCGGAACGGAACTACCAAAAAGCGGAACAAAACAGCCCAAATGCGTTACAAAACGAGCCAGAAACGAAACAGCCTGAATCAGTGGCGCAACAGGAAGTGGAAAAAGTCTGCACCGCCTGCGGTCAGACCGGCGGCGGCAACTGCCCTGATTGTGGCGCGGTAATGGGCGACGCAACATACCAGGAAACATTCGATGAAGAGTATCAGGTTGAAGTTCAGGAAGATGATCCGGAGAAAATGGAAGGCGCTGAACATCCACACAAGGAGAACACTGGCGGCAATCAGCATCACGATAGCGATAATGAAACTGGCGAGACGGCAGATCACTCAATTAAGGTGAACGGTCATCACGAAATCACATCCACCAGCAGGACGTGTGACCATCTAATGATCGACCTTGAAACCATGGGAAAAAATCCTGATGCCCCGATCATCTCAATAGGTGCAATATTTTTCGATCCGCAAACCGGAGATATGGGACCGGAATTTATTAAGACTATCGATCTGGAAACTGCTGGCGGAGTCATTGATCGGGACACCATTAAATGGTGGCTTAAGCAATCACGCGAAGCGCAATCTGCCATTATGACCGATGAAATCCCGTTAGATGATGCACTGTTACAATTGCGGGAATTTATCGACGAAAACTCCGGTGAATTTTTTGTTCAGGTCTGGGGAAATGGAGCCAACTTCGACAACACGATTTTGCGCCGTTCATACGAACGGCAGGGGATCCCCTGCCCGTGGCGTTACTACAACGATCGCGATGTACGCACAATCGTTGAGCTGGGGAAAGCCATAGACTTCGATGCCAGAACGGCTATTCAATTCGAAGGTGAGCGCCATAATGCACTTGATGACGCCCGTTACCAGGCAAAATACGTTTCAGTTATCTGGCAAAAACTGATCCCGAGTCAGGCTGATTCTTAATGTTCAACTGTCGCCGGTTGTGACTGGTATTCTGCAACCGGCGCTCGTCTAAGGAAGGTGCGAATAAGCGGGGAAATTCTTCTCGGCTGACTCAGTCATTTCATTTCTTCATGTTTGAGCCGATTTTTTCTCCCGTAAATGCCTTGAATCAGCCTATTTAGACCGTTTCTTCGCCATTTAAGGCGTTATCCCCAGTTTTTAGTGAGATCTCTCCCACTGACGTATCATTTGGTCCGCCCGAAACAGGTTGGCCAGCGTGAATAACATCGCCAGTTGGTTATCGTTTTTCAGCAACCCCTTGTATCTGGCTTTCACGAAGCCGAACTGTCGCTTGATGATGCGAAATGGGTGCTCCACCTTGGCCCGGATGCTGGCTTTCATGGATTCGATGTTGATGGCCGTTTTGTTCTTGCGTGGATGCTGTTTCAAGGTTCTTACCTTGCCGGGGCGCTCGGCGATCAGCCAGTCCACATCCACCTCGGCCAGCTCCTCGCGCTGTGGCGCCCCTTGGTAGCCGGCATCGGCTGAGACAAATTGCTCCTCTCCATGCAGCAGATTACCCAGCTGATTGAGGTCATGCTCGTTGGCCGCGGTGGTGACCAGGCTGTGGGTCAGGCCACTCTTGGCATCGACACCAATGTGGGCCTTCATGCCAAAGTGCCACTGATTGCCTTTCTTGGTCTGATGCATCTCCGGATCGCGTTGCTGCTCTTTGTTCTTGGTCGAGCTGGGTGCCTCAATGATGGTGGCATCGACCAAGGTGCCTTGAGTCATCATGACGCCTGCTTCGGCCAGCCAGCGATTGATGGTCTTGAACAATTGGCGGGCCAGTTGATGCTGCTCCAGCAGGTGGCGGAAATTCATGATGGTGGTGCGGTCAGGCAAGGCGCTATCCAGGGATAACCGGGCAAACAGACGCATGGAGGCGATTTCGTACAGAGCATCTTCCATCGCGCCATCGCTCAGGTTGTACCAATGCTGCATGCAGTGAATGCGTAGCATGGTTTCCAGCGGATAAGGTCGCCGGCCATTACCAGCCTTGGGGTAAAACGGCTCGATGACTTCCACCATGTTTTGCCATGGCAGAATCTGCTCCATGCGGGACAAGAAAATCTCTTTTCTGGTCTGACGGCGCTTACTGCTGAATTCACTGTCGGCGAAGGTAAGTTGATGACTCATGATGAACCCTGTTCCATGGCTCCAGATGACAAACATGATCTCATATCAGGGACTTGTTCGCACCTTCCCTAATATAAGAGATAAAGAAATCGATGAGCGAAGTAATCATGATTGTCTCTCCCGGCAAATGGGTATCCGAAGAGCAGTTAATTGCGCTGAAAGGAATAAAAAAAGGTACGTTAAAAAAGGCCCGGGAAAAATCGTTTATGGAAGGAAGGGAATATAAGCATGTCGCTCATGACGGTATGCCATGGGATAACAGTCCATGCTTTTACAACCTGGAAGAAATTGATCGCTGGATTGAGCGCCAGGCATCAGCAAGACCAAGACGTCATCTTACTTGACTAAAAGCCACACTAACTAATGAGAGAAGTTGAAATGAAATATCCGACAGGCGTGGAAAACCATGGAGGGAAATTACGTATCTGGTTTGTTTATAAAGGCGTAAGAGTCAGGGAAAACCTGGGGGTTCCTGACACAGCAAAAAACAGGCGCGTTGCAGGTGAGCTACGCGCCTCTGTTTGTTACGCAATAAAAACTGGTGTTTTCGACTATGCAAAACAGTTTCCCTCCTCACGCAATCTGGAAAAATTTGGTGAGGCCCGACAAGATTTAACCATAAAAGAACTGGCTGAAAAATTTCTGGCACTGAAAGAAACTGAAGTCGCAAAAACATCACTCAACACATACCGTGCCGTCATCAAAAATATCCTGAGCATAATCGGTGAAAAAAATCTTGCCTCATCGATTAATAAAGAAAAATTACTGGAGGTTCGTAAAGAGCTACTGACTGGATACCAGATCCCCAAAAGTAACTATATTGTTACACAACCAGGGAGATCGGCTGTAACTGTAAATAATTACATGACAAATCTTAACGCCGTGTTCCAGTTTGGTGTTGATAACGGTTACCTGGTAGATAACCCGTTTAAGGGGATCTCGCCATTAAAGGAATCAAGAACCATTCCGGATCCTCTTTCGCGGGAGGAATTCATCCGTCTTATCGATGCGTGCAGAAATCAGCAAGCCAAAAATTTATGGTGTGTTTCTGTTTATACTGGCGTTCGCCCTGGTGAGCTGTGTGCACTTGGATGGGAGGACATAGATCTGAAAAATGGAACAATGATGATCAGGAGAAATTTAGCAAAAGACCGTTTCACGGTACCAAAAACACAGGCGGGAACCAATCGGGTCATTCATCTTATTAAGCCAGCAATCGACGCTCTCCGGAGTCAGATGACATTAACGAGACTGAGCAAAGAGCATATCATTGATGTTCACCTCAGAGAGTATGGCAGAACAGAAAAACAAAAATGCACCTTTGTTTTTCAACCTGAAGTGTCAGCGAGAGTAAAAAATTATGGTGACCATTTTACCGTTGACTCAATAAGGCAGATGTGGGACGCAGCGATAAAACGTGCCGGACTCCGCCATCGAAAATCATATCAGTCGAGACATACTTATGCCTGCTGGTCGCTGACAGCTGGTGCTAACCCGGCATTTATAGCAAACCAGATGGGCCATGCAGATGCGCAAATGGTATTTCAGGTATACGGAAAATGGATGTCTGAAAACAATAATGCACAGGTAGCTTTGTTAAATACACAGTTAAGCGAGTTTGCCCCAACCATGCCCCATAACGAAGCAATGAAAAATTAATTTAATATTTATCAAATAGTTAACACTCATGACTCTTGAAATCCATAAATTCAAGCGCAGTGCCCAGCCATCCCGATACTGCTGCTTTCACCAAATCCTTAGTGCTTCTTTCGTGTTTTTCTATTGTCATAATGGTTATCTCTAAAAAAGAGGTAAGATGCGTACTACTTACTCGCCGTTATTGGTATTATTCAGAAAAAGTGAGTAAGACTTTGCAGCAATGCTTTTGATCCTGTTCAAATAAACTAATGGCATCAGCAACATGCTGGAAATCAAACGTATGGGTAATTAGTTTTTCTGGTTTAATTAACCCTTTACTTAACCAGTCGATAACGACCGGGAATTTATTTGCATTTAAGCGTGAAGAGAAAATAGAGAGTTCTTTTCCGGTAATTCCTTGCTGAATCACTTCAGACGGTTCACTGGAGAAGCCCATCAATACAATACGTGCCGCTGGAGAAGCCAGCGTTACGGCTTCTTTCAGGATTGAAGGATGACAAGCCGCATCGATAATTAATGTCGGCTTTATGCCTTTTTCAGCGAAAATCTCGCCAAGCGGTGTCTGGCTGTTATTAATCGCCCAGTCTGCCCCGCTCTCTTTCGCTTTTTCCAGTCGTTCATCAATGCGATCGGCAACAATCACATTCTTAACGTTATAGACGCCTTTTAATACCTGAACGATCGTCAGGCCGATTGGACCGGCACCGTAAACCAGAACGGTATCATTTTCAGTCGGTTGACCATGACCGGTAACGTTAGCCGCAATGGTAAAAGGTTCGATCATCACCGCATATTGATCGGCCACTGCTTCAGGAATTTTCCACGCATTTTTTGCCGGCACCACGGCATATTCACTGAAACCACCGTCAGCGTGCACACCTAATACAGCCAGTGTCGTACAAACGTTCGGCTTACCTATAGAGCACGGATAGCAATGCCCACAGCTGACCACCGGATCGACAGCAACGCGTTCACCGACTCTGGCGCTTTCCACGCCTTCACCCACTGCATCAATGACGCCAAAGAATTCATGACCAATGACGCGCGGATATTTCGCAAAAGGATTATGCCCACGATAAATATGGCTATCTGAACCACAAATTCCGGCAAGTTTCACTTTTACTCGTACTTCACCCGCTGACGGGGTGGGTATTTCGCGTTCGATAATTGCCAGTTGATTCGGTTTTTCAATTAAAATGCTTTTCATTATCTTACTCCTTACCAGTTCCACAGCGTGCCATCTTCCAGACGTGCGACTGGCAGATAAGCAGGTTCATAGGGATATTTCGCCGCCAGCTTTTCATCGAATTCGATGCCAAGACCCGGTTTGTCTCCCGGATGCATATAGCCGTTATCGAAAGTCCAGTTGTGCGGGAAGACTTCAAGCATTTGTTCGGAATAACCCATGTATTCCTGGACACCGAAATTGGGGACCCACAGATCAAAGTGCAGCGCCGCAGCCATGCAGACTGGTGACAAATCGGAAGGACCGTGTGAGCCAGTACGTACCTGATACAACGAAGCAAAATCGGCAATCCGGCGCATACCGGTAATTCCGCCTGCATGGGTCAGCGTGGTGCGGATATAATCGATAAGTTGCTCTTCAATCAGTTGCTTGCAGTCCCAGATGCTGTTGAAGACTTCACCCACCGCGATGGGTGTGACGGTATGTTGGCGAATGAGACGGAAGCATTCCTGGTTTTCCGCAGGCGTCGGGTCTTCCATCCAGAACATGCGATAATCTTCAATGCTTTTACCAAAGCGCGCCGCTTCAATAGGCGTTAAGCGATGGTGCATGTCATGCAGCAAATGTTCATTAAAACCAAACTTGTTACGTACCGCGTCAAACAATTTCGGCATGAAATCGAGGTATTTCTCCGTCGACCACAACTGCTCTTCCGGCCACTGTCCTTTGGTTGCGGGTTCATAAGCCAGACCTTTGCCTTTCGACATGCCGTAGGTGGTTTTCATACCAGGGATTCCGCACTGCACGCGGATGGCTTTGAATCCCAGCTCCTGATGACGGGCATAATCATCCAGAGCTTCATCAATACTGTGACCGGTGGTATGGCAATAAACCATCACCCCTTCACGAGACGCGCCGCCGAGTAACTGGTAAAGCGGCATGTTGGCAGCTTTGGCTTTAATATCCCACAGCGCCATATCAACCGCTGAAATGGCCGACATCGTCACCGGACCGCGACGCCAGTAAGCACCTTTATAGAAAAACTGCCAGATATCTTCGATACGGTGTGCATCGCGACCAATAAGCTGCGGACAAAGGTGATCCTGCAAATAAGAGGCCACGGAAAGCTCACGTCCATTGAGGGTGGCATCCCCAAGGCCCGTAATACCGTCCTCAGTGGTGATTTTTAATGTGACGAAATTACGCCCCGGACAGGTAACAAAAACTTCAGCCTTTACGATCTTCATGTTCGATTCCTTGCATCGCTTGTCGTGATGCATGAAATCTACGCAACTGAGCTACTACCATACAAGTATGAAGATCGAAAAAAGCCGGAGTGATCACAAAAAAAGGCGTATATTTGCGCCGTGAATGGTTGACAAAAGATGAAATAGAATACCTTTTGTCAGCTGACACTTCCTTGTATCTTATTGATAAAATGGATTTATGTCCTTACGCGCGCCCCCAGCCCGCAACAATGATCAACATGCCGCAAAGCGCAATCAACGCCCCCGTCCAGTCATAAAGACTCAGTTTCACGCCATCCACAACGCGCAGCCACATCAACGCCGTGCAGACATAAACGCCACCATAAGCCGCGTAAACACGCCCACTCGCCGCAGGATGCAACGTTAACAACCAGACAAACAGTGCCAGAGAAATCCCCGCCGGAAGCAACAGCCAGATACTGGCGTTTCGTTTTAACCACAACCAGGGCAGAAAGCATCCAATAATTTCACACAGCGCAGTAGCAAAAAATAGTAACGTTGTTTTAATCATCTTTGTCACTTATTGACATCATGTATAGTTATAGGACGACATAATATCATCAATATAAACATCCTCCTGGTACGTTTTGCGTTCGCAGTGGATGGTGTAGAATCACCTTTAATCATTCATACAGGGAATGAATTATGAAAATTACTCTCAGCAAACGAATTGGCCTGCTCGCTTTTCTGCTGCCTTGCGCACTGGCATTGAGCACAACTGTTCATGCCGAAACTAACAAACTGGTGATTGAGTCTGGCGACAGTGCGCAAAGCCGCCAGCACGCCGCTATGGAAAAAGAGCAATGGAATGACACGCGCAATCTGCGCCAGAAAGTGAATAAACGCACTGAAAAAGAGTGGGATAAAGCCGACGCCGCTTTTGATAACCGCGATAAATGTGAGCAAAGCGCCAACATCAATGCCTACTGGGAGCCAAATACTTTGCGCTGCCTGGACCGTCGAACTGGCCGCGTTATTACCCCCTAACCTGTTATTGATTTAAGGAATGTAAGGACACGTTATGCCAAGCGCCCACAGTGTTAAGCTACGCCCGCTGGAGCGTGAAGATTTACGCTATGTACATCAACTCGACAATAACGCCAGTGTGATGCGTTACTGGTTTGAGGAACCCTACGAAGCCTTTGTTGAACTCTCTGATCTGTACGATAAGCATATTCACGATCAGAGCGAACGGCGCTTTGTGGTGGAATGTGACGGCGAAAAAGCCGGTCTGGTGGAGCTGGTGGAAATTAACCATGTTCATCGCCGCGCAGAATTTCAGATAATTATCTCCCCGGAATATCAGGGGAAAGGTCTGGCAACGCGTGCCGCAAAATTAGCAATGGACTATGGCTTCACCGTTCTCAATCTCTATAAGCTGTATCTGATCGTCGATAAAGAGAATGAAAAAGCGATACACATTTACCGCAAGCTTGGCTTTACGGTTGAAGGTGAATTGATGCATGAGTTCTTTATTAATGGTCAATATCGGAATGCCATTCGCATGTGCATATTCCAGCATCAGTATCTGGCAGAGCACAAAACACCGGGTCAGACTCTCCTGAAGCCGACCGCACAATAGCATTAATAATAATCGATAGTATTTTTGATGGTGTAAACCCGTTCGATGGCGGGTTTTACTCCTTCATCAACAATGATTAGCTGACAGTCCACCGGATTGGCGTGACTGTCATATTCACAGCTCTGTTTTACATTACCAACTCTTTGATTATTCAGTATAGTAACCGCTGTGTAATCTAATTTTTTGATCGGGTCCGTTGATGGCGTGGCGCTAACAGATAATGTTTTGTCGTGACTTTTCGTGGTTTTACCCAGCGGATACCCCTGATCATCATAGCGATATTCCATCTGCATCTGTTTGCTGCTGGCTTTAATCACAAAGCCATTATCATCGGTTTCCCAACTCACCCCGGCAGAAGGTAATTCTGCTAGCTGGCATTTTCCCTGCAAACGAACTCTTTTCTCCAGTGTCTGGGCATCACGGTAATAATTGGCGTCCAGTACCAGGGCAACCACGGTATTATTTTCCAGATCCAGTAATTCGAGTGAATCAAAACAGCCTTCTTCCGACAAAGTCCCCGAAACACGTTTCGTCACTTCACCTTGCTCATCCATTAATGTCTGAGTGAAATCTTTTACCGGACCACGCAGCGGATCAAAATCGAATTCATTAGAGAAACTGGCCATCTCAGGGGTAAATGAAAGTGTTACCTCTGTTCGGTCACATCCTGTGAGGAATATCGCGAGTAAGCATGGCAGTAATTTGTATTTCACAACAGTCACCAGAGAGTAGAGATGATTCTCAATCATAGTAGCAAATACAGTACTTTACACGTTAAATGCTATGCTTAAAGAAGTTATCTTCGCGTAAGGAGCTTATGATGAAACTCTCAACCTGCTGTGCCGCGCTTCTGCTCGCCCTCGCCTCACCCGCGGTACTCGCCGCGCCGGGATCCTGTGAGCGCATACAGAGCGATATATCACAGCGCATTATCAATAATGGCGTACCCGAAAGCAGCTTCACGTTAAGTATTGTACCCAATGACCAGGTTGATCAGCCTGATTCCCAGGTCGTCGGGCATTGCGCTAATGATACGCATAAAATTCTCTACACCCGCACCACCAGCGGTAACGTCTCTGCTCCCGCGCAGTCTACCCAGGATGGCGCGCCTGCCGAACCGCAGTAACACATTATCGACTGAACGCCGGATACGACACATCCGGCGATTTGAACATACAACATAATCCCACCTTATTACTCATACCCTTCTATTGATATGGATTAATAATTCTTAACCCAAAATGGGTAGACTCCCTCTATTGTTAGCGCGCTAAATATTCAATATATAAACTTTTATATAACGATAAAGATCAGGGAGTGAGTTATGTCCAAAAATGAACAAATGGTGGGCATCAGCCGCAGAACACTCGTTAAATCTACCGCGATAGGTTCTCTGGCGCTGGCTGCAGGCGGTTTTTCTTTACCGTTCACCCTGCGCAGTGCAGCGGCAGCGGTACAGCAGGCCAGCGAGAAAGTGGTCTGGGGTGCCTGTTCCGTCAACTGTGGTAGCCGCTGTGCACTTCGTCTGCATGTTAAAGATAATGAAGTGACCTGGGTGGAAACTGACAACACCGGCAACGACGAGTATGGCAATCATCAAGTACGTGCCTGTTTGCGCGGTCGCTCCATCCGTCGGCGTATTAATCATCCCGATCGCTTGAATTACCCAATGAAACGCGTGGGCAAACGCGGCGAAGGCAAATTCGAACGGATTAGCTGGGATGAAGCCCTGGATACTATCGCCAGTAGCCTGAAAAAAACCGTCGAACAATATGGCAATGAGGCTGTATATATTCAGTACTCTTCAGGGATCGTTGGCGGCAATATGACCCGCTCTTCGCCATCCGCCTCGGCGGTCAAACGCCTGATGAACTGCTACGGCGGTTCACTCAACCAGTATGGCTCCTACAGCACCGCGCAAATTTCCTGTGCCATGCCCTACACCTACGGCAGTAATGATGGCAACAGCACCACGGATATTGAAAACAGCAAGCTGGTCGTGATGTTTGGTAACAACCCGGCAGAAACCCGCATGAGCGGCGGTGGCATCACTTATCTTCTTGAAAAAGCGCGCGAGAAATCGAACGCAAAAATGATTGTTATCGATCCGCGATATACCGATACAGCTGCTGGTCGTGAAGACGAATGGCTACCTATTCGCCCGGGCACCGATGCCGCGCTGGTTGCGGGTATTGCCTGGGTATTGATTAACGAAAATCTCGTTGATCAACCTTTTCTCGATAAATACTGCGTCGGCTATGACGAAAAAACCTTACCCGCAGATGCACCAAAAAATGGTCACTATAAAGCCTATATTCTTGGTGAAGGAGACGACAAAACAGCGAAAACGCCGCAGTGGGCTTCGCAAATTACCGGTATCCCGGTGGACCGTATCATCAAACTGGCGCGTGAAATTGGCACAGCAAAACCCGCTTATATCTGCCAGGGCTGGGGACCGCAACGCCAGGCAAACGGCGAGCTGACTGCACGCGCTATTGCGATGTTGCCTATTCTGACGGGCAATGTCGGCATCAGCGGCGGAAATAGTGGCGCGCGTGAATCGACCTATACCATTACCATAGAACGCCTACCGGTGCTGGATAATCCGGTCAAAACGTCAATCTCCTGCTTCAGCTGGACAGATGCTATCGATCATGGCCCGCAAATGACGGCAATCCGCGACGGTGTCCGGGGCAAAGATAAACTGGATGTGCCCATTAAGTTCATCTGGAACTACGCGGGAAATACCCTCGTTAATCAGCATTCTGACATCAACAAAACGCATGAAATTCTGCAGGACGAATCGAAATGCGAAATGATTGTGGTCATCGAAAACTTTATGACCTCATCGGCAAAATATGCCGACATTCTGCTGCCAGACCTGATGACCGTTGAGCAGGAAGATATTATTCCTAACGACTACGCCGGTAACATGGGATATCTCATTTTCCTCCAGCCTGTCACCAGCGAAAAATTCGAACGCAAACCGATTTACTGGATCCTGAGTGAAGTCGCGAAACGTCTTGGACCTGAAGTCTATCAAAAGTTCACTGAAGGTCGCACTCAGGAACAATGGTTACAACATCTGTACGCCAAAATGCTTGCCAAAGATCCGGCGTTACCGTCTTACGACGAATTAAAAAAAATGGGTATCTATAAGCGTAAAGATCCCAATGGTCATTTTGTCGCCTACAAAGCATTTCGTGACGACCCCGAGGCAAATCCACTTAAAACGCCTTCCGGTAAGATTGAAATTTACTCCAGCAAGCTGGCGGAAATTGCCCGTACCTGGGAACTGGAAAAAGATGAAGTGATAAGCCCACTGCCGGTTTATGCCTCAACCTTTGAAGGCTGGGACTCCCCTGAACGTAGTACCTTTCCACTGCAACTGTTTGGTTTCCATTACAAATCCCGTACTCACTCGACCTACGGCAACATTGATGTCCTGAAGGCAGCCTGCCGTCAGGAAGTGTGGATCAACCCTATAGATGCACAGAAACGTGGGATTGCCAACGGCGATATGGTGCGGGTGTTTAACCATCGTGGCGAAGTTCGGCTACCAGCCAAAGTGACACCACGCATTCTCCCTGGGGTTAGCGCTATGGGCCAGGGAGCCTGGCACGAGGCCAATATGTCTGGCGATAAAATCGACCATGGCGGCTGTGTGAATACGCTAACCACTCTGCGCCCTTCACCACTGGCGAAGGGAAACCCGCAGCACACTAATCTGGTCGAGATCGAAAAAATATAACCCACTACAACCATAAATTCTGACATGACATTTTGTTTGAAAAGCAATAAGTGAGTAATGATGAAAATCCATACCACAGAGGCGCTCATGAAGGCTGAAATCAGCCGTAGAAGTCTGATGAAAACCTCCGCACTTGGCAGTCTCGCGCTGGCAAGCAGTGCTTTCACTCTGCCATTTTCCCAAATGGTCCGAGCGGCAGAGGTACCGGTAGAAGAGAAAGCGGTCTGGAGTTCCTGCACCGTTAACTGCGGGAGCCGCTGTCTGTTACGTTTGCATGTGAAAGATGACACCGTGTACTGGGTGGAGTCTGATACGACAGGTGACGACGTCTACGGTAATCATCAGGTTCGGGCGTGTTTACGCGGACGCTCTATCCGTCGACGGATGAATCATCCTGATAGGTTGAAATATCCCATGAAGCGTGTCGGCAAGCGCGGTGAAGGTAAATTTGAACGGATAAGTTGGGACGAAGCCCTGGATACCATCAGTGATAATCTTCGGCGGATCCTAAAAGATTACGGCAATGAGGCTGTACATGTTCTCTATGGAACAGGCGTAGATGGCGGAAACATCACCAACTCAAACGTCCCGTACCGTCTGATGAACTCTTGCGGTGGTTTTCTCAGTCGCTATGGCAGCTACAGTACCGCACAGATCAGTGCCGCAATGAGTTATATGTTCGGTGCCAATGATGGCAACAGCCCGGATGATATCGCCAATACGAAACTGGTCGTTATGTTCGGAAATAACCCGGCAGAAACTCGGATGAGCGGCGGTGGTGTCACTTACTACGTCGAGCAAGCCCGAGAACGTTCAAATGCACGCATGATCGTCATCGATCCACGTTATAACGACACAGCTGCCGGACGTGAAGATGAATGGCTGCCCATTCGCCCTGGCACCGATGGAGCACTGGCCTGTGCGATTGCCTGGGTACTGATTACTGAAAACATGGTCGATCAGCCATTTCTCGACAAATATTGTGTTGGTTACGATGAAAAAACGCTGCCCGCCAACGCACCACGTAACGCGCATTATAAAGCCTATATTCTGGGCGAAGGGCCTGACGGCATAGCTAAAACGCCGGAATGGGCAGCAAAAATCACCAGCATACCGGCAGAAAAAATTATCCATTTGGCACGAGAGATCGGTTCAGCAAAACCTGCTTATATTTGTCAGGGTTGGGGGCCACAACGACACTCCAACGGCGAACAAACGTCCCGCGCTATTGCCATGCTTTCCGTTCTCACCGGTAACGTCGGCATAAACGGCGGCAACTCAGGTGTACGCGAAGGTAGCTGGGATCTGGGGGTAGAATGGTTCCCGATGCTTGAGAATCCTGTTAAAACGCAGATTTCCGTCTTTACATGGACAGATGCCATCGACCACGGTACGGAAATGACCGCGACCCGTGATGGTGTTCGTGGAAAAGAAAAACTGGATGTCCCCATCAAGTTTTTATGGTGCTACGCCAGTAACACATTGATCAATCAACATGGCGACATCAATCACACCCATGAGGTGCTTCAGGATGACAGCAAGTGCGAGATGATTGTTGGCATTGACCACTTCATGACTGCCTCGGCTAAGTATTGCGATATCCTGTTGCCCGACCTGATGCCAACAGAGCAAGAAGACCTTATCTCTCACGAATCTGCCGGGAATATGGGCTATGTGATCCTCGCCCAACCCGCAACCTCAGCAAAATTTGAACGCAAACCCATCTACTGGATGCTGAGTGAAGTTGCCAAACGCTTAGGACCAGACGTTTATCAAACCTTTACTGAAGGTCGCAGTCAGCATGAATGGATCAAATATCTCCATGCGAAAACGAAGGAACGTAACCCTGAGATGCCCGACTACGAGGAGATGAAAACGACCGGGATCTTTAAGAAAAAATGCCCGGAAGAACACTACGTCGCTTTCCGCGCATTCCGTGAAGATCCACAGGCAAACCCGTTGAAAACACCTTCGGGGAAAATCGAAATTTATTCTGAACGACTGGCGACGATTGCGGATACCTGGGAATTGAAAAAAGATGAAATTATTCATCCCCTTCCTGCGTATACCCCAGGTTTTGATGGCTGGGACGATCCCCTGCGGAAAACCTATCCACTGCAGTTAACGGGCTTCCACTACAAAGCGCGTACCCACTCCAGCTACGGCAATATTGATGTGTTACAGCAGGCCTGCCCACAAGAGGTGTGGATCAACCCTATTGATGCTCAGGCACGCGGTATCCGTCATGGCGATACCGTGCGGGTATTTAACAATAATGGAGAAATGCTGATTGCCGCAAAAGTGACTCCGCGTATTCTGCCTGGCGTTACCGCCATCGGGCAAGGTGCGTGGCTTAAAGCGGATATGTTTGGTGACCGGGTCGATCACGGCGGCAGTATCAATATTCTGACCTCTCACCGCCCTTCACCGCTGGCAAAGGGAAACCCGTCGCACAGCAATCTTGTCCAGATCGAAAAGGTTTAAGGAGTAGCCCATGACCACACAATATGGATTTTTTATCGATTCCAGCCGCTGTACTGGCTGTAAAACCTGCGAACTGGCGTGCAAAGATTTTAAAGATCTTGGCCCGGAAGTCAGTTTCCGCCGTATTTATGAATATGCTGGCGGCGACTGGCAGGAAGATAATGGCGTCTGGCACCAGAACGTGTTCGCTTATTATCTCTCCATCTCCTGTAACCATTGCGATGACCCCGCATGTACAAAAGTCTGCCCCAGCGGCGCAATGCATAAGCGTGAAGATGGCTTTGTGGTGGTTGATGAAGATGTTTGTATCGGCTGCCGCTACTGCCACATGGCTTGTCCGTACGGCGCGCCACAGTACAATGCTGAAAAAGGACACATGACGAAGTGCGATGGTTGTTATTCGCGCGTCGCCGAGGGGAAACAACCCATATGTGTCGAATCCTGCCCGCTGCGTGCACTTGAGTTCGGTCCAATTGAAGAGCTGCGCCAGAAGCACGGCACTCTGGCTGCCGTCGCGCCACTACCGCGCGCGCATTTCACAAAACCCAATATCGTTATCAAACCTAACGCCAACAGCCGCCCGACCGGCGATACCACTGGTTATCTGGCTAATCCGGAGGAAGTGTAAAATGGGAAATGGATGGCATGAATGGCCACTGGTTATCTTTACCGTATTGGGTCAATGCGTAGTAGGCGCGCTGATTGTTAGCGGAATTGGCTGGTTCGCCGCCAATAATGACGCAGACCGTCAGCGTATTGTCCGTGGCATGTTTTTCCTCTGGCTGTTGATGGGCATCGGGTTTATTGCCTCTGTCATGCACCTGGGATCGCCACTGCGAGCGTTTAACTCGCTGAATCGAATCGGAGCTTCTGGTCTGAGTAACGAGATTGCTGCCGGTTCCATATTTTTTGCCGTTGGCGGATTATGGTGGCTGGTGGCAGTCATCGGTAAGATGCCGCAAGCGTTGGGGAAACTCTGGTTACTTGTCAGCATGGCGCTCGGCGTCATTTTCGTCTGGATGATGACCTGCGTGTATCAAATCGACACAGTGCCAACCTGGCATAACGGTTACACTACGCTGGCTTTCTTCCTGACAGTATTGTTGAGCGGTCCAATACTTGCTGCCGCAATTCTGCGGGCAGCCCGCATTACATTTAATACCACACCCTTTGCCATCATTAGCGTTCTGGCGCTGATCGCTTGTGCCGGGGTGATTGTGCTGCAAGGTTTGTCTCTGGCGTCTATTCACTCATCCGTACAACAAGCCAGCGCACTGGTACCAGATTACGCCTCCTTACAGGTCTGGCGTGTGGTATTGTTATGCGCAGGTCTAGGATGCTGGCTTTGTCCGCTCATTCGTCGCCGTGAACCTCACGTTGCCGGACTTGTTCTGGGGCTAATCCTCATACTTGGCGGTGAGATGATCGGGCGTGTGCTCTTTTATGGCCTGCACATGACGGTAGGAATGGCTATTGCAGGTTAACAAATTGGTGCGGGGCAACCCGCACATTTCAGGATGTTAGGAATGACCCATTTTTCACAGCAAGATAATTTTTCTGTCGCGGCGCGCGTGTTGGGCGCGCTGTTTTATTACGCTCCAGAGAGTGCGGAAGCCGCACCTCTGGTTGCGGTACTCACCCGTGACGGCTGGGAAACTCAGTGGCCTCTACCAGAAGCGTCATTAGCGCCGCTGGTGACGGCTTTTCAGGCACAGAGTGAAGAGACTCGCGCCCAGGCCTGGCAGCGTTTGTTTGTCGGTCCGTGGGCTCTGCCATCACCGCCGTGGGGGTCGGTCTGGCTGGATCGCGAATCTGTGCTGTTTGGCGATTCAACATTGGCACTTCGTCAGTGGATGCGCGAGAAAGGCATTCAGTTTGAAATGAAGCAAAACGAACCGGAAGATCATTTTGGTTCACTGCTGTTGATGGCTGCGTGGTTGGCGGAGAATGGTCGCCAGACAGAATGCGAAGAATTGCTGGCATGGCACCTTTTTCCGTGGTCAACACGTTTTCTTGACGTTTTTATCGAAAAAGCAGAACACCCTTTCTACCGTGCACTGGGTGAACTGGCTCGCTTAACGCTGGCGCAATGGCAATCACAACTGTTAATTCCTGTCGCGGTTAAACCACTCTTTCGATAGGATCACCGTAATATTGCCGGATGGTGTCGATTAGGCGCAATTCGGCAATAATAGGTTACAGTGTCACGTTTTTTATCTCTTAAAGCACGCACTGCTTTTGCGTCTGGCTTCTTTTGCCGCAAAATAGTCGCCCGTATTTCATTGCCCATTTCTGCTCATGCATCATCTACACATCTATCCGGATCTGCGCACTATGTTCCGCCGTCTGCTTATCGCAACAGTCGTCGGTATTCTTGCGGCCTTTGCCGTTGCCGGGTTTCGTCATGCAATGCTGCTACTGGAGTGGTTGTTCCTCAATAATGACTCGGGCAGTCTGGTCAATGCAGCGACAAATCTTTCCCCCTGGCGACGGCTGCTAACTCCGGCGCTCGGCGGACTGGCGGCGGGTTTGTTGCTGATGGGCTGGCAGAAATTTACCCAGCAACGCCCTCATGCGCCGACCGATTACATGGAAGCGTTGCAAACCGATGGGCAGTTTGATTACGCAGCAAGCCTGGTTAAATCCCTTGCCTCTCTGCTGGTAGTAACCAGCGGCAGTGCAATTGGTCGCGAAGGTGCGATGATTCTTTTAGCTGCCCTTGCCGCCTCCTGTTTTGCCCAACGTTTTACGCCACGCCAGGAGTGGAAATTATGGATCGCCTGTGGAGCTGCGGCGGGAATGGCTGCGGCCTATCGCGCCCCGCTTGCTGGCAGTTTATTTATAGCCGAAGTGCTGTTTGGCACTATGATGTTGGCCTCTCTCGGCCCGGTGATTATTTCCGCCGTCGTGGCATTGCTGGTTAGCAATCTGATTAATCATAGCGACGCGTTACTCTACAGTGTACAACTCTCAGTGACGGTTCAGGCTCGTGACTATGCGCTGATTATCAGTACAGGTGTGCTGGCAGGTCTGTGCGGACCACTGTTGTTAACGTTGATGAACGCCTGTCATCGTGAATTTGTAAGTCTCAAGCTTGCGCCGCCCTGGCAACTGGCACTGGGCGGGTTGATCGTGGGTCTGCTTTCCCTGTTCACACCTGCAGTGTGGGGCAACGGCTATAGCACCGTACAATCCTTTTTAACCGCTCCGCCACTGTTAATGATCATTGCCGGGATCTTCCTCTGTAAACTGTTTGCCGTGCTGGCGAGTAGTGGTTCTGGCGCGCCCGGTGGTGTCTTTACACCGACGCTATTTATCGGTCTTGCCATTGGCATGTTGTATGGTCGTAGCCTGGGATTATGGTTCCCTGATGGCGAAGAAATTACGCTTTTACTCGGATTGACCGGGATGGCGACACTGTTGGCGGCAACCACGCACGCGCCGATTATGTCGACGTTGATGATATGTGAAATGACCGGGGAGTATCAGCTACTCCCCGGTTTATTGATTGCCTGCGTAATTGCGTCGGTAATTTCGCGGACGTTACACCGTGACTCTATCTACCGCCAGCACACTGCGAAGCATAGCTAAGCGGATGTATTGCCCCAGTTCACGCTGTTCGGCGCGCGGCAGATAAGGCAGTTCACCAATGAGCGGTGCCGGAAGTTTTTTACCGAGCACATCAATGATTTCCGCATAATGCGCCAGTCCTGGATTGATTCGGTTAGCCACCCAGCCAATGAGCGGTAGCCCGTCGTTGGCGATCGCCTGAGCTGTTAGCAGTGCATGGTTAATGCAACCTTCCTGAATACCGACAACCATCAACACCGGCAGTTGTTCCTGCACCACCCATTCAGAGAGCGGACGCAAATCATTCATCAGACTGCGCCAGCCGCCAGTCCCTTCTACCACGACATGATCGACTTTATCGGTCAGGTTTGCCAGGCCGTTTGAAATGAGGGTGTAATTGATTGGGCAACTGTGCGCCACGCTACTTTCTTCTTCGCTTAACGCGATAGGATTAACTGCTTCATAAGGCAGTTCGATGGTTGAAACACTCTGCAACACCAGGGCATCTTTATTACGCAGCCCTTCGGGTGTCTCTTTGCTCCCCTTCGCTACGGGTTTATATCCCGCAACCGTTTTTCCCTGGGAGGCTAACGCTTGTAGCAATGCGCGGGAAACCACCGTTTTCCCTACAGAAGTGTCTGTACCGGTAATAAAGAAACGCTTCAGCATCACTAACTCCACCGTTATGCTTCACAAATATAAACCAGGAAAATAATTAACCTTGAAAGTCTAAGTTATGCTTTCCTGGCCCAAATTGAGATAGCGCAAATTTTGGTAGAACAGTTAAAAAATGTTAACCCTGCAACAGACGAATCAACAAAGAACCGTTATACATCGCGTCTTTTACCAGCGCAGCCCCTGCCATCGTGCCCTGGTTAGAAAACTGAGTACTCTCAACGCTAATGTGCTGACTATACGCAGGAAGGGCCTGCTGACGGATGCTATCTGAGATGACCGGGAAGAGGATATCTGCCGCTTTACTTAACGGTGAGCCAATCAGTATTTTTTGTGGGTTAAATAAATTCACCATGATGGCAAGAATGCGCCCTACATGCGCGCCCACCCCGGTAATGATGTCTTTTGCCAGCAGATCGCCGCGCAATGCCGCCTGACACAATGAGTCCACGGTTAACGGTTGTCCATGTAACATCGAGCTCATGGATTGATTGAGACGCAGCTGTGCCAGCTCAAGAATACTGTCCACACTGGCGATGGTTTCGAGGCAGCCGTGATTCCCGCAATAACAGCGTTTCCCATACGGGTCGACCTGCGTGTGACCTATTTCCACAAGGCTACTGCTGCCTGCGTGTAGCAGATGACCATCGGTAATGACGCCCGCCCCCACGTTGTGATCGATAACCACCTGAATCACATCGCGCGCCCCGCGTGAGGCACCAAACAAGGCCTCAGCCATCGTCCATGCGCTGATATCATGCTGAATATAAACCGGTACGCCGGTATGCTGCTCCAGCGCCTCGCCGAGCGGCATCTCTTTTACATCCTCGTAGAACGGCATGCGATGTACAATACCATTTTCCGTATCAATAATTCCCGGCAAGGTAATGGCAATCGAAGTCAGACGCTCAAGTTTTTTCTGGTGGCGGATAAAAAACTGATCGATATGGGAAATGATACGATCCAGCAATGGTGAGTCATCTTTTAACGCCAGTTCCTGCGCCTCCTCCACCACCAGTTTGCTGCTCAGATCGCGCAGAGCAAGGAAAATCTCCCCGCGACTAATGCGCAGAGAAAGATAGTGCCAGGCTTCAGTTTCAACCACCAGCCCCACTGCCGGACGGCCACGGTTCCCCGCTTCTTTGATTTCCAGCTCTTGCACCAGGTGTGCTTCGAGCATCTCACGGACAATTTTAGTGATACTGGCAGGAGCCAGCTGCGCCAGACGGGAAAGATCGATACGCGAGACTGGACCAAGCTGATCAATCAGGCGATAAACCGCGCCCGCGTTGGTCTGCTTTATTTGATCAATGTGCCCAGGCTGATTTTCAGCAACCACCGCATACTCCCTATATTTTCGCGCTCCGAAATAATCTGTAGGCTATGGTGAAGCACTTCAATACGTGTCGTCAAATTTTTACTTAGGCATGTGATTAACAGCACATTTTTCGGGCTTTTTCGCTGAAATTTCCCTCACCTGAGAGCATTCAGCAGATGAATACGAAAGTTACGCGCAGCCGGACTTTGTTCATGGTGTTTCGGCCAGACCAACCACATTTCAGAAACCGCATCCTCTTCAGCAATCGGCACCCAGCGCATTTCGTTGAGCTGAACACGTTTAAATGACGCAGGCAAAATTGAAACACCCAGACCAGCGGAAACCAGACCGATGATGGTCATTGCCTCACCCACCTCCTGAGTGATGACGGGCGTCAAATTGTAACGTCGCATCAGCCCGAGAATATCGTCATACAGCCCTGTCCCTACGTGCGGATCAAAAAAGACAAAGGGTTCTTTCGCCAGTTCAGCCAGCGTTACACTCGGGTTATTTGCCAGGGGATGATCGTGCGGGATCATCGCCATAAGCGGTTCATGGACGATGACTGCGTGTTCAAGCGTCTCCGGTAACGCTGTGTTACGCAGCAATCCCATATCCAGCGTTCCTTCAATGAGCGGAGCGATTTGCTCGCGAGTGTTCATTTCGCGGGTTTGTAAATGGACATCGGGATAATCACGGCGAAACAGCGATAACGTATCGGACACCGCCCGAATAAAAGGAGCGGACGAAGTAAAACCAATGCGCAACTCCCCCGCTTCGCCCTGATGCAGCCTTTCAGCGCGAGCGGCAGCATCATCCACCATAGACAAGATTTGCCGACTATCTACAAGAAACTGTTTTCCTGCTGCCGTCAGCAATACACTGCGATTGGTCCGTGCCAGCAGTCGGGCACCAATTTGTTGCTCCAGCGCCTGAATCTGTTGACTTAGCGGTGGTTGCGAAATATTCAGGCGGGCAGCGGCGCGCCCGAAATGCAGCTCTTCTGCAACCGCAACAAAGTAACGCAGATGACGAAGTTCAATATTCATATTTAAAACATCTTATTTGAGATTATTAATATATTAGACAGAACAATTCGATTTTCCTAATCTATTCATAAGCCTGATCCACAGGCATATTTAGCAAGGATTTCAAGTGAGCCGTACTACAACTGTTGATGGAGCTCCGGCAAGCGACACTGACAAGCAAAGCATTTCTCAGCCAAATCAATTTATTAAACGCGGTACGCCGCAATTTATGCGTGTCACCCTGGCGCTTTTCTCTGCCGGACTGGCAACCTTCGCACTTCTCTATTGTGTGCAACCTATCCTTCCGGTGCTTTCGCAGGAGTTTGGCTTAACGCCTGCTAACAGTAGTATTTCACTGTCCATTTCAACGGCGATGTTGGCTATCGGTTTGCTGTTTACTGGCCCGCTATCCGATGCCATTGGTCGCAAACCAGTGATGGTCACGGCGCTACTGTTGGCCTCCATTTGTACGTTACTTTCGACAATGATGACCAGCTGGCACGGCATTTTGATTATGCGCGCCTTGATTGGGCTTTCGTTAAGTGGCGTGGCAGCTGTTGGCATGACTTATCTTAGCGAGGAAATCCACCCCAGTTTCGTGGCCTTTTCGATGGGGTTGTATATCAGCGGCAACTCAATTGGCGGCATGAGCGGACGCTTAATTAGCGGTGTCTTCACGGACTTTTTCAACTGGCGAATTGCGCTGGCGGCAATCGGTTGTTTCGCGCTGGCCTCGGCGTTAATGTTCTGGAAAATCCTCCCTGAATCACGCCATTTTCGCCCGACTTCGCTGCGACCTAAGACGTTGTTTATCAACTTTCGTCTGCACTGGCGTGACCGGGGATTACCGTTATTGTTCGCAGAAGGCTTTTTGCTGATGGGGTCGTTCGTCACGCTGTTTAATTACATCGGCTATCGGTTGATGCTCTCCCCCTGGCATGTCAGCCAGGCCGTGGTTGGCTTATTATCGCTGGCTTATTTGACCGGTACATGGAGCTCACCCAAAGCCGGAACAATGACCACCCGCTATGGGCGCGGTCCGGTGATGTTGTTTTCGACGGGGGTTATGCTGTTTGGTTTACTGATGACCTTATTTAGCTCGCTGTGGCTGATCTTTGCCGGAATGTTATTCTTCTCAGCCGGATTCTTCGCAGCCCACTCCGTTGCCAGCAGCTGGATCGGCCCCCGCGCAAAACGCGCTAAAGGCCAGGCCTCCTCGCTGTATCTGTTCAGTTACTATCTGGGGTCGAGTATTGCCGGGACGCTGGGTGGTGTTTTCTGGCATAACTATGGCTGGAACGGCGTCGGCGCATTTATTGCTCTGATGCTGGTCATTGCTCTGCTGGTCGGGACGCGTTTGCATCGTCGTCTGCACGCCTGAAAAATAAGTCCGGACTGCGGTAAATACCCATCCGGACTTATTGCCTGCTCAAACCAACGTTAATAGCCATCCTAAAATAGACGAAGCGCCAGCCAATTCCCGCAGCGCATCTAGCGTCATCAGGACTATAAGTACCCAAATAAACGGATTCATTTTGCTGTGTGTCATTTATTACTGATGCGCAGTTATTCTACCGCTTTGTAAGTAGTAAAATAGTTAACCTGATCAAGACTACTATTATTGGTAGCTAAATTTCCCTTAAGTCACAATACGTTATTATCAACGCTGTAATTTATTCAGCGTTTGTACATATCGTTACACGCTGAAACCAACCACTCACGGAAGTCTGCCATTCCCAGGGATATAGTTATTTCAACGGCCCCGCAGTGGGGTTAAATGAAAAAACAAATTGAGGGTATGACAATGAAAAAAGTATTAGCTCTGGTTGTTGCCGCTGCTATGGGTCTGTCTTCTGCCGCCTTTGCTGCAGAGACTGCGACCACACCTGCTCCGACTGCGACGACCACCAAAGCAGCGCCTGCGAAAACCACACATCATAAAAAACAGCATAAAGCAGCACCTGCCCAGAAAGCGCAGGCGGCTAAAAAGCATCATAAAAATGCGAAAACTGAACAGAAAGCCCCTGAACAAAAAGCGCAGGCAGCGAAGAAACACGCCAAGAAACACAGCCATCAGCAACCGGCAAAACCTGCTGCACAACCCGCAGCGTAAGTTTTCAACAGTAATACTGGCGCGCCCCCTCGCGCCTGAAAATTACGGTGCTAAGCGGGTAACGTTTAGCACCGCCTTTAGCGGAGGGTAGTATGGTGGGCCGTTATCGCTTTGAGTTCATTCTTATCATCCTTATTTTATGCGCACTGATTGCCACCCGTTTTTATCTTTCCTGATCGTAGTTATCTGATTTTACTCCCACTTTCATCCCGTCCCGTCTATAGTATTTATGAGGGTTTGCTTTTAATAATCATAATTACCCACCAGAGTGTGATATGCGTACAACCATTGCTGTAGTGTTGGGTGCAATTAGTTTGACGTCTGCTTTTGTGTTTGCAGATAAACCAGACGTTGCCAAATCGGCAAACGATGAGGTCAGCACCCTGTTTTTTGGTCATGATGATCGTGTGCCAGTGAATGACACGACCCAATCACCGTGGGATGCGGTTGGCCAACTGGAAACGGCCAGCGGCAATTTATGTACGGCGACGCTGATTGCACCCAATCTGGCATTAACGGCAGGACACTGTTTATTGACGCCGCCAAAGGGTAAAGCCGATAAAGCGGTAGCGCTGCGTTTCGTGTCAAATAAAGGTCTTTGGCGCTATGAGATCCACGACATAGAAGGCCGCGTTGATCCGACACTGGGAAAGCGGTTAAAAGCAGATGGGGATGGTTGGATTGTTCCTCCCGCAGCTGCGCCGTGGGACTTCGGTTTGATTGTGCTACGTAATCCCCCTTCTGGCATTACACCGTTGCCGTTATTTGAGGGAGATAAAGCCGCGCTTACCGCCGCATTAAAATCGGCTGGCCGTAAAGTGACTCAGGCAGGATACCCTGAAGATCATCTCGATACGTTGTACAGTCATCAAAACTGTGAAGTGACTGGCTGGGCGCAAACGTCGGTGATGTCGCATCAGTGCGATACCTTGCCGGGTGACAGCGGTTCGCCTCTGATGTTGCATACCGATGACGGCTGGCAATTAATTGGGGTGCAAAGTTCGGCTCCTGCCGCGAAAGATCGCTGGCGCGCCGATAACCGGGCCATTTCTGTTACCGGTTTTCGCGACAGGCTGGATCAACTGTCGCAAAAATAATGTTCAAACGCTGCCCGACAGCGCGGGCAGCGTGTTCATCAGGCAAGTTTCACCATGATCATTCCAGCCAACAGCAAGACCAGGCCAATCCAGCCTTTACGATTTAACCGTTGACCAAACAAGATCCAACCTGCGGCTAACGTGGCGGCAATACCAAACCCGCCCCACAATGCATAAGCGACAGACAAGTCGATCCCTTTAACGGCCTGAGAAAGCGCACTAAAGGCAGCCAGCACCGCCGCCAGGGAGAGCAAGCCAAATATTTTGCGACGAAAGCCGTCAGAAAATTTCAAAAAGACGTTAGCAACGATTTCCAGCACGATTGCCAATGCCAGCCAGGCGGCGTGAACCCATTCAAACTGCGCCATGGTTCACCTCCAGTTCAGGTTTACGCGCTTTACGGGTACCTGATTTGATCAATACAATCCCGGCGACCAGGGTGGTTAACCCGGCAATTTTCATCAGCGATAAACTTTCGTCGAATAACAAAACACTAAACAAGGTAATAAATAAAATACCGATACCTTCCCACAGCGCATAAGCCACGCCTAAGGCGATCTTTTTAACGGCGAAAGAGAGAAATATATACGACAGAGAAATCATCACCAGCATTAAAATAAAGCCGCCATTTCCCTCACTGACGCTCGCCCATTTCATAGACAGCGTACCGGTAATTTCTGTAGCAATAGCCAGACCTAATAAAATCCAATAAATATACATTGTCCTTCTCCTGCAAGAGAATTATTTTAATTTTCGCTTAATTCAGCGAAACCAAAGTAAAGTGGTCAAGCCCCGCGCATAGCGCAAGCTTTGGCAGAAGAAAGGACTAAAGCGCGTTGCGCCAGTGCTGCTCACCTACGAGCAAGATAGTGGATGAGGTACGAAGATGGGTAAATGTAGAAAATAACGTCCTGAACAAATTGTCCATAATATTACAATTATCCGCAGTGTTGCTTCTCGTCATCGCGGATGATAATTGTCCTCGGTAGTTGAACACGCCTGATTTGTATCATAGCTTAAGAATTAACTCAAAATATTTTCACTTCTTTACCTGAGCGGTTTGATTTTCGTTATGATGACGGAGCGAAATAGACATTATTATTAGCAAAGGAAGAAAAAACGGGGACAAGCATGGCAAAGCCGATCATCACGCTCAATGGCCTAAAAATCGTCATTATGTTGGGAATGCTGGTCATTATTCTCTGCGGTATCCGTTTTGCCGCCGAGATCATCGTGCCGTTTATTCTCGCATTATTTATTGCTGTTATTCTTAACCCGCTGGTGCAACACATGGTCCGCTGGCGAGTGCCGCGTGTACTGGCGGTGTCGATTTTGATGACCATCATCGTGATGGCGATGGTGTTGCTGTTAGCTTATCTGGGTTCCGCACTCAACGAGTTGACGCGGACGTTACCGCAATATCGCAACTCTATTATGACGCCGCTGCAAGCGCTTGAACCGTTGTTGCAACGCGTAGGGATTGACGTCTCAGTTGACCAGCTGGCGCATTACATTGATCCGAACGCGGCGATGACGTTGCTCACCAACTTATTGACGCAGTTATCTAATGCCATGTCATCAATATTTTTATTGCTGCTGACGGTGCTGTTTATGCTGCTCGAAGTGCCACAATTGCCCGGAAAATTTCAGCAAATGATGGCGCGTCCGGTTGAAGGGATGGCGGCGATTCAGCGTGCGATTGACAGTGTGTCTCATTATCTGGTGCTGAAAACAGCCATCAGCATCATCACCGGCCTGGTCGCCTGGGCGATGCTCGCCGCACTCGATGTTCGCTTCGCTTTTGTCTGGGGATTGCTGGCCTTTGCGCTTAATTACATCCCGAATATTGGTTCAGTTCTCGCGGCAATCCCCCCTATCGCTCAGGTACTGGTGTTTAATGGCTTCTACGAAGCGTTGTTCGTGCTGGCGGGATATCTGCTGATTAATCTGGTCTTCGGCAATATTCTGGAGCCACGCATCATGGGGCGTGGGCTGGGGCTTTCCACATTGGTGGTATTTTTGTCGTTGATTTTTTGGGGATGGTTGTTAGGACCGGTGGGTATGCTGCTTTCCGTGCCGTTGACAATTATTGTCAAAATTGCGCTTGAACAAACAGCGGGAGGTCAAAGCATCGCCGTTCTGTTAAGCGATCTCAATAAAGAGTGACGGCCTCCGCAGAGGCCGTCAGGGTTACAGAGCTTTCAGGATTGCATCCACGCTGGCTTTGGCGTCACCAAACAGCATGTGGGTGTTTTCCTTGAAGAACAGCGGGTTTTGCACACCAGCATAGCCAGTGTTCATCGAACGTTTAAAGACAATCACGTTCTGCGCTTTCCACACTTCCAGCACAGGCATACCAGCAATCGGACTCTTCGGATCATCCTGCGCCGCCGGGTTAACCGTATCGTTAGCACCAATCACCAGTACGGTATCGGTATCAGCAAAGTCATCATTGATCTCGTCCATTTCCAGCACGATGTCATACGGTACTTTTGCTTCAGCCAGCAATACGTTCATATGTCCAGGCAAACGCCCCGCAACCGGGTGGATACCGAAACGCACGTTGATACCACGAGCGCGCAGTTTCTCGGTAATTTCAGCGACAGGATATTGCGCCTGCGCGACTGCCATGCCGTACCCCGGAGTAATGATCACTGAATGGGAGTTTTTCAGCAGTTCCGCTGTCTCTTCTGCGGTGATTTCGCGGTGCTCGCCCACTTCCTGATCATCGCCAGTAGAAGAGCCGTCGGTGCCGAAACCACCCGCAATAACGCTGATAAAGGAACGGTTCATCGCTTTACACATAATGTAAGAAAGGATAGCGCCCGAAGAACCGACCAGCGCACCGGTCACAATCAGCAGGTCGTTGCTGAGCATAAAGCCCGCAGCCGCAGCCGCCCAGCCGGAGTACGAGTTCAGCATCGACACCACCACTGGCATATCTGCACCACCGATGGAGGCGACTAAATGCCAGCCGAATACCAGCGCAATGGCGGTCATTATCAGCAATGCCAGCACTTGCAGGCCGACGCTGTCCGTGCGAACAAATACAATCAGCAGCAGGAAGGAAACGACCAGAGCCGCCAGGTTCATTTTGTGACGGTTTGGCAGCATCAACGGTTTAGACGAAATCTTGCCACACAGTTTGCCGAACGCCACCACCGAACCCGTGAACGTTACCGCCCCGATGAAGATACCGAGGAACACTTCCGTCAGGTGAATATTGACCAGAATCGGTGCCATTCCCGCGTCATGATGCAGATAGCTGTTAAAGCCAACCAGCACTGCCGCCAGACCCACGAAGCTATGCAGGATCGCCACCAGTTCTGGCATTTCGGTCATTTCAACTTTCTTCGCCAGCCGGATACCAATTGCCCCACCAATGACCATCGCCAGCAAGATCCAGCCAACATTACCCGTATCCGGTCCAAAAATGGTTGCGATTAACGCAATCGCCATCCCGGCGATACCGAAGTTGTTACCCTGGCGAGACGTTTCATGTTTCGAAAGCCCGGCCAGACTGAAGATAAACAGGATCGCGGCAACAATGTATGCAGCTGTAACTAATCCTCCAGACATATGTTACCCCTTAATTTTTGCGGAACATTTTCAGCATGCGCTGAGTCACGGTGAAGCCACCGAAAATATTAATGCTGGCTATAAGCACCGCGATAAAACTAAGGAAGCTAACCCAGCCGCCCTGGCCAATCTGCAACAGTGCTCCGACAACAATAATCCCTGAAATCGCGTTGGTGACCGACATCAACGGTGTATGCAGCGCGTGCGATACATTCCACACCACGTAATAACCGACAACGCAGGCCAGCGCGAACACAGTGAAGTGCCCAAGGAATTCTTTCGGCGCAACGCTTGCCATCCAGCCAAAAAGAATGATTGCCAGCGCCATCAACGCGTATTTACGCCACGGTGAGCAGGTACATTTTTCCTCAGTTTTCACTTCCGGTGCCGCTTTTTGTGCCGCCTGCGGCTGAGCTGATACCTGAATCGGCGGTGCCGGCCAGGTAATTTCGCCCGCACGGATCACGGTCACGCCGCGAATCACCACATCATCAAAATCAACAGTGATGTTGCCATCTTTCTCTTTGCACAACAGTTTCAGCAGATTAACGAGGTTTGTGCCGTAAAGCTGTGAGGATTGCGTCGGCAGACGGCCCGGAAGATCGGTATAACCAATCACTTTGACACCATTTTCCGTAGTGAAGATTTCACCCGGCACGGTGTATTCACAGTTACCGCCGTTCTGGGCTGCCAGGTCGACAATCACACTGCCCGCCTTCATGGAGTCAACCATTTCACGGGTAATTAGCTTCGGCGCTGGTTTGCCTGGAATAAGCGCGGTGGTGACAATGATATCGACCTCTTTTGCCTGGGCGGCAAAGAGTTCCATTTCCGCTTTGATGAACGCGTCCGACATCACTTTGGCATAGCCATCGCCGCTGCCCGCTTCCTCTTTAAAATCCAGCTCGAGGAATTCCGCGCCCATACTTTGAACTTGTTCTTTCACTTCCGGGCGGGTGTCGAATGCACGCACAATCGCGCCGAGACTGTTTGCTGCGCCAATGGCGGCCAGACCTGCAACACCCGCACCAATCACCATCACTTTTGCCGGTGGCACTTTCCCGGCCGCAGTGATTTGCCCGGTAAAGAAGCGCCCAAATTCATGTGCTGCTTCAACAATGGCGCGATAACCGGCGATGTTCGCCATCGAGCTTAGTGCGTCCAGCGATTGTGCGCGTGATATACGCGGCACAGAGTCCATCGCCATCACGGTCACGTTACGTTCCGCAAGTTTTTGCATTAATTCCGGATTCTGCGCAGGCCAGATAAAACTCACCAGCGTTGTCCCAAGATTCAGTAACGCAATTTCATCATCTAACGGCGCATTGACCTTCAGAATGATCTCTGACTGCCAGACGCTATTCCCTTCTACAATTTCAGCGCCCGCTTGCACAAACGCTTTATCGTCAAAACTTGCCAGTTGACCCGCGCCGCTCTCTACCGCGACGGTAAAACCCAGTTTCAGCAGCTGTTCCACTGTTTTTGGCGTTGCTGCAACACGGGTTTCATTGGTTAACCGTTCTCTTGGTATGCCAATTCGCATGATATTCCCTTCCATCGGTTTTATTGATGATGGTTTGCCTGTGTCAGGAGCCACACAAGCCGCTCATGTACGAGCTAAATGTTACTCCGTTAAAATAAATTAGTAACAAACGCCCTATAACGTACTGAAAATTATGCCTGTGATCTAGCGCCAAAAATCAGTATTTCGGCGTGAACTCGCAAAATATTAACGATTCAGCCGTGATAGTGGGATAAACACCTTAGAACGCCGGATAAAGACTGATAATTGTCTTCGACGGTCAGGTAAAACGAGACATCGCCCCAGTACGAATCACTACTTAACATTAAATTAACTTATACAATTCAGTTGCTTCAGTAGTATTGATGCTGATACGGCTGTTTTTTAAGCATAGACGGTCATTTGAGCAGGATTAAAATTGGTTTAAGGAATGTGATATGAAAAATGACGCAGACAGTTACACCGTTTAAATGCAATAATCAGCCACGTTTCTCGTTAATAACAATACCAGTACCTGGTTTGCGCAAGGCGAAGGATTATTTTTATGAAGCTTAAGAACACCCTCCTGGCGTCGGCACTGCTTTCTGCTACGGCATTCTCCGTTAACGCAGCAACAGAACTGACACCGGAGCAAGCGGCAGCGGTTAAACCTTTTGACCGTGTAGTGGTTACCGGTCGTTTTAATGCTATTGGCGAAGCGGTGAAAGCCGTTTCTCGTCGCGCAGATAAAGAAGGTGCCGCCTCTTTTTATGTTGTCGACACTTCTGATTTTGGTAACAGCGGTAACTGGCGTGTGGTCGCTGACCTCTATAAAGCCGATGCTGAAAAAGCAGAAGAAACAAGTAATCGCGTAATTAACGGAGTTGTCGAACTGCCGAAAGATCAGGCCGTTCTGATTGAACCGTTTGACACGGTCACCGTCCAGGGCTTTTATCGTAGCCAGCCAGAAGTCAATGATGCCATCACCAAAGCGGCAAAAGCGAAAGGTGCCTACTCTTACTACATCGTTCGTCAAATCGATGCCAACCAGGGCGGCAACCAGCGTATTACTGCATTCATCTATAAAAAAGATGCGAAGAAACGTATCGTCCAGAGCCCGGACGTAATCCCGGCAGATTCCGAAGCAGGACGTGCAGCTCTGGCTGCCGGTGGCGAAGCTGCGAAGAAAGTTGAGATCCCGGGTGTTGCGACTACCGCATCACCAAGCTCTGAAGTCGGTCGCTTCTTTGAAACCCAGTCATCAAAAGGCGGGCGTTACACTGTCACGCTTCCTGACGGCACTAAAGTCGAAGAACTGAACAAAGCGACCGCAGCGATGATGGTCCCGTTCGACAGCATCAAATTCTCTGGCAACTACGGCAACATGACTGAAGTCTCCTATCAGGTTGCGAAACGTGCCGCGAAGAAAGGTGCTAAGTATTACCACATCACCCGCCAGTGGCAGGAACGTGGTAATAACCTGACCGTCAGCGCAGATCTGTATAAATAACTATTCAGTTACTCCTATAAGGCGGCTTGATGCCGCCTTTCGCATTTTTAGTCACAAATTTCCCCGCGACCATTGCATGCAGACACATCTCTTCGTAAAATCCCGCGCTTCAGTGGCAAACTCCATTTTTATGCGTTTTGCCCTAATATTTATTCTTCTTATCACGTTTTAATCACTGGATATCGATGGAAAAGAAACTGGGACTGAGCGCACTCACCGCGCTGGTATTAAGCTCAATGCTGGGCGCGGGTGTTTTCAGTCTGCCGCAAAATATGGCGGCAGTTGCCAGCCCGGCAGCACTGCTCATCGGCTGGGGTATTACTGGCGCAGGCATTTTATTGCTGGCCTTTGCCATGCTGATCCTCACGCGCATTCGTCCCGAACTTGACGGCGGTATCTTTACCTATGCCCGCGAAGGGTTTGGCGAGCTAATCGGCTTTTGTTCCGCATGGGGATACTGGCTGTGCGCGGTCATCGCCAACGTCTCCTATCTGGTGATCGTTTTTTCCGCGTTAAGCTTTTTTACGGACACGCCGGAATTGCGCCTGTTTGGCGATGGTAATACCTGGCAATCGATCGTCGGTGCATCGGCTTTATTGTGGATTGTTCACTTTTTGATCCTGCGCGGGGTGCAAACCGCTGCCAGCATTAACCTGGTGGCAACACTGGCAAAATTGTTGCCGCTGGGTCTGTTTGTTGTGCTGGCGATGATGATGTTCAAACTGGATACCTTCAAGCTCGACTTCACCGGACTTGCACTTGGCGTACCCGTTTGGGAACAGGTGAAAAACACCATGCTGATCACCCTGTGGGTTTTCATTGGTGTGGAAGGTGCCGTGGTTGTTTCTGCGCGTGCGCGTAATAAACGTGATGTTGGCAAAGCGACACTGCTGGCGGTTCTCTCCGCTCTGGGCGTTTACTTGCTGGTAACGCTGCTTTCGCTGGGCGTGGTGGCACGTCCTGAACTGGCTGAAATTCGTAACCCGTCAATGGCCGGTCTGATGGTGGAAATGATGGGACCATGGGGCGAAATCATCATCGCTGCCGGTTTGATCGTTTCCGTTTGCGGCGCGTACTTAAGCTGGACCATCATGGCGGCAGAAGTTCCGTTCCTGGCAGCCACTCATAAAGCATTCCCGCGCATTTTTGCGCGCCAGAACGCACAAGCTGCGCCATCCGCTTCACTGTGGCTGACCAATATCTGCGTGCAAATTTGTCTGGTACTCATCTGGCTGACCGGTTCCGATTACAACACATTGCTGACCATCGCCTCAGAGATGATTCTGGTGCCCTATTTCCTGGTCGGCGCGTTCTTGCTGAAAATCGCAACCCGTCCACTGCATAAAGCGGTAGGTGTCGGTGCCTGCATTTATGGCTTATGGTTATTGTACGCCTCTGGTCCAATGCACTTGCTGTTATCCGTTGTTCTGTATGCGCCGGGGCTGCTGGTTTTCCTGTATGCGCGTAAAACGCATACACATGATAATGTACTGAACCGTCAGGAAATGGTGCTGATTGGCATGCTGTTAATTGCCTCAGTTCCGGCGACCTGGATGCTGGTGGGATAACGTTCATCCCATCGTTGGATAGCAAAGGAGATAACGATGGGTAAAACCCAGCCCTTGCCAATATTAATTACTGGCGGAGGTCGTCGCATCGGCCTCGCACTCGCCTGGCATTTCATTAATCAAAAGCAACCGGTGATTGTCAGCTATCGGACGCACTATCCAGCCATTGATGGACTAATTAAGGCAGGTGCGCAGTGTATTCAGGCTGATTTTTCGACCAACGACGGTGTGATGGCGTTTGCCGATGAAGTACTAAAAAGTACCCATGGTCTGCGTGCTATTTTGCATAACGCCAGCGCGTGGATGGCGGAAAAACCGGGTGCGCCACTGTCCGACGTACTGGCTTGCATGATGCAGATCCACGTTAATACCCCATACCTGCTCAACCATGCGCTAGAAAGATTACTGCGTGGGCACGGACACGCCTCCAGCGATATCATTCACTTTACCGATTATGTGGTGGAGCGCGGTAGCGACAAACATATTGCCTATGCTGCAAGCAAAGCGGCACTGGATAATATGACTCGCTCGTTTGCCCGCAAGCTGGCACCGGAAGTGAAAGTGAATTCTATTGCGCCATCGCTGATCCTGTTTAATGAACATGATGATGCCGAATATCGACAACAGGCGCTGAATAAATCACTGATGAAAACCGCGCCTGGCGAGAAAGAAGTGATCGACCTGGTCGATTACTTACTTACCAGCTGCTTTGTCACCGGACGCAGTTTCCCTCTTGATGGCGGTCGTCATCTGCGTTAATGCAGCTTTATCCAGCATATAATCAACACCCATGCGCTTATCCCCCAACACGCAACAGAACCAACAAAAGCGGCGGGCAAGCGCATCATTCCGGTGAAATACCACAGCGACGCCAGGTAAACAAAATAGGGAATAATCGACCACATGCTAAAAATGATGGTTGCGCGTAAGGCTTCAATGCCGCGTTCGCTGGCAACAATATAATGCGCGATGAGCGCAAAGGTCGGGAAAAGTGGGATCAGCCCGGCGATATAATAATTTTTCGTTTTTGCTAAAACACCAATCAACAGCACTACCAGCGCACCGAGCGCGGCTTTGATTACCAGCCCCATCTTTTTACCTTAACACTTCCATAACAAGTCATCAGTAGAATACCTGATGAAAACTTGTTTAGAAACGATTGATAGTAAGTAAAAACAGCGCGGTGTATTGTGACGTTTTTATATCTACCGTGAATAATATGAACACTATCGTATTTGTGGAAGATGATGCGGAAGTCGGTTCACTGATTGCCGCGTACCTGGCAAAACATGATATGCAGGTTACCGTAGAGCCGCGCGGCGACCAGGCCGAAGAAACTATTCTGCGAGAAAATCCGGATTTGGTGTTACTCGACATCATGCTACCAGGCAAGGACGGCATGACCATTTGTCGTGATTTACGCGCAAAGTGGTCCGGACCGATTGTTCTTCTAACCTCTCTCGATAGCGATATGAACCACATCCTGGCACTGGAAATGGGTGCCTGCGACTATATTCTCAAAACGACGCCCCCTGCTGTTTTGTTAGCGCGTTTACGTTTGCATTTGCGTCAGAATGAGCAAGCCACGCTGACCAAAGGTCTTCAGGAAACGTCACTGACTCCCTACAAAGCCCTGCATTTCGGCACGTTGACCATCGATCCTATCAACCGCGTAGTCACCCTGGCTAACACTGAAATCTCGCTCTCGACAGCTGATTTCGAATTATTGTGGGAATTAGCTACCCATGCCGGGCAAATCATGGACCGCGATGCATTGCTGAAAAATTTACGCGGCGTCAGTTATGACGGACTGGATCGTAGCGTGGACGTGGCTATTTCGCGGTTAAGAAAAAAACTGCTCGATAACGCCGCAGAACCTTATCGCATTAAAACTGTGCGTAACAAAGGCTATCTTTTTGCGCCTCATGCATGGGAATAAGCGATGAAAAAACTGTTTATCCAGTTTTACCTGTTATTGTTTGTCTGCTTCCTTGTGATGTCTCTGCTGGTTGGGCTGGTGTACAAATTTACCGCCGAACGCGCGGGCAAACAGTCGCTGGATGATTTGATGAACAGTTCGCTGTATCTGATGCGCAGCGAATTGCGTGAGATCCCCCCACACGATTGGGGTAAGACGCTGAAGGAGATGGATTTAAATCTCTCTTTCGATCTGCGTGTCGAGCCGCTGAGTAAATATCATCTTGATGATATTTCCATGCACCGGCTGCGTGGCGGCGAAATTGTCGCCCTGGACGATCAGTACACGTTTTTGCAACGTATCCCGCGCAGCCACTACGTGCTGGCAGTTGGTCCTGTTCCTTATCTTTATTACCTCCATCAGATGCGATTACTGGATATCGCCCTGATCGCTTTTATTGCCATTTCCCTCGCCTTTCCGGTGTTTATCTGGATGCGTCCGCACTGGCAGGATATGTTAAAACTGGAAGCAGCGGCGCAACGATTTGGCGATGGGCATCTCAATGAGCGTATCCACTTTGATGAGGGTTCGAGCTTTGAACGACTTGGCGTCGCATTTAACCAGATGGCGGACAATATCAACGCCTTGATTGCCAGCAAAAAACAGCTTATTGACGGTATCGCTCATGAACTGCGAACACCGTTAGTGCGCCTGCGTTATCGACTGGAGATGAGCGATAACCTGAGCGCCGCCGAATCCCAGGCGTTGAATCGCGATATCAGTCAACTTGAAGCTTTAATTGAAGAGCTGCTGACTTATGCCCGACTCGATCGCCCACAAAACGAGCTTCATCTTAGCGAACCAGACCTGCCGTTGTGGCTGTCAACGCATCTGGCAGACATTCAGGCAGTAACGCCCGATAAAACGGTACGGATTAAAACGCTCGCGCAAGGCCATTATGCGGCGTTGGATATGCGCTTAATGGAGCGCGTGCTGGATAATTTGCTCAATAACGCCCTGCGCTACTGTCACTCAACGGTTGAAACCAGCCTGCTACTGTCGGGGAATAGAGCGACATTAATTGTTGAGGATGATGGCCCAGGGATTGCCCCAGAAAACCGCGAACATATCTTTGAACCTTTTGTTCGCCTCGATCCCAGCCGGGATCGCTCAACCGGCGGCTGCGGGCTGGGGTTGGCGATTGTCCACTCTATAGCACTAGCAATGGGCGGTACGGTTAATTGTGACACCAGCGAACTGGGTGGTGCCCGCTTCTCGTTTAGTTGGCCGTTATGGCATAACATCCCGCAATTTACCTCTGCTTGACATTACGCGCACGATGGTCAAGTCACCACCATTGTGCTATAAATTAAGGATGTTGTAACTAAAGTGGTTAATATTATGGCGCGTTACGATCTCGTAGACCGACTCAACACTACCTTTCGCCAGATGGAACAAGAGCTGGCTGCATTTGCCGCTCATCTTGAGCAACACAAGCTATTGGTTGCCCGCGTGTTCTCTTTGCCGGAGGTAAAAAAAGAGGATGAGCATAATCCGCTTAATCGTATTGAGGTAAAGCAACATCTCGGCAACGACGCGCAGTCGCTGGCGTTGCGTCATTTCCGCCATTTATTTATTCAACAACAGTCCGAAAATCGCAGCAGCAAGGCCGCTGTTCGTCTACCTGGCGTGTTGTGTTACCAGGTCGATAACCTTTCGCAAGCAGCGTTGGTCAGTCATATTCAGCACATCAATCAACTCAAGACTACGTTCGAGCATATCGTCACGGTTGAGTCAGAACTCCCCACAGCGGCGCGTTTTGAATGGGTGCATCGTCATTTGCCGGGGCTGATCACCCTTAATGCTTACCGAACGCTCACTGTTCTGCACGACCCCGCCACTTTACGTTTTGGGTGGGCCAATAAACATATCATTAAGAATTTGCATCGTGATGAAGTCCTGGCACAGCTGGAAAAAAGCCTGAAATCACCGCGCAGTGTCGCACCGTGGACGCGCGAGGAGTGGCAAAGAAAACTGGAGAGAGAGTATCAGGATATTGCTACCCTGCCACAGGACGCGAAGTTAAAAATCAAACGTCCGGTGAAGGTGCAGCCGATTGCCCGCGTCTGGTACAAGGGAGATCAAAAACAAGTACAACACGCTTGCCCTACACCGCTTATTGCGCTGATTAATCGGGATAATGGCGCGGGCGTGCCGGACGTTGGGGAGTTGTTAAATTACGATGCCGACAATGTGCAACACCGTTATAAACCACAGGCGCAGCCGCTTCGTTTGATCATTCCACGGCTGCACCTGTATGTTGCAGATTAACGCCCGGCTTTCATACTGCCGACCATCTGTTCTGGCCGTACCCAGCTGTCAAACTCGGCTTCGCTAAGATACCCCAGCGCAAGGGCTGCAGCTTTTAAGGTCAGCCCTTCTTTATGCGCTTTTTTGGCGATCTCGGCGGCTTTGTCATAACCTATGTGGGTGTTAAGCGCAGTCACCAGCATCAGCGATTCATTGAGTAATTGATTGATTCGCTCACGATTCGGTTCAATACCCACTGCGCAGTGTTTGTTAAAACTTTCCATGCCATCTGCCAGCAAGCGCACCGATTGCAGGAAATTGTGGATCACCATCGGACGGAAAACGTTCAGTTCAAAGTTACCGGAAGCGCCACCCATGTTGATCGCCACGTCGTTCCCCATCACCTGACAGCAAAGCATGGTTAATGCCTCACACTGTGTTGGGTTCACTTTTCCCGGCATGATTGAGCTGCCCGGCTCATTTTCCGGGATTGAGATTTCACCAATTCCACAGCGCGGGCCAGAGGCCAGCCAGCGGACATCATTGGCAATTTTCATCAGTGACGCAGCCAACCCTTTCAACGCGCCGTGCGCCTGAACCAGGGCATCACAGGTCGCCAGCGCTTCAAATTTGTTCGGCGCGGTAACAAACGGTGCGCAGGTAATGACTGCCAGTTCATCTGCCACGCGACGCGCATACTCCGGATGGGTATTTAGTCCAGTACCCACAGCTGTACCGCCCATAGCCAGTTCCGCTACGTGAGGCAGGCTGTATTCAATATGTTTGAGATTATGCTCGAGCATCGCTACCCAGCCGGAAATCTCCTGCCCCAGTGTTAGCGGCGTGGCGTCCTGCAAGTGGGTTCGACCGATTTTTACGATATCGGCAAATGCACGCGATTTTTCACTCAGCGTCTGTGTCAGGGTTTTAAGCTGCGGAATGAGTTGCTTGCGCAGCGCCAGCAGCGCCGCAACGTGCATCGCCGTTGGAAAGACATCGTTAGAACTTTGGCTTTTGTTCACGTCGTCGTTAGGGTGAACTTTACGCTCCATCCCACGCACGCCGCCGAGTAATTCACTGGCCCGGTTAGCCAGCACTTCGTTCATGTTCATGTTACTTTGCGTGCCGGAGCCAGTCTGCCAGATAGCCAATGGGAATTCGTCGTCATGCTGTCCTGCCAGTACTTCATCCGCCGCCTGCCGAATGGCGCTCGCTTTCTCTTCAGACAACAAGCCTAAATCTTCATTAACTTTTGCCGCTGCGCGCTTGGTTAGCGCCAGCGCATGAATCAGTGAGGTGGGCATTTTCTCCGTCGAAATGCGGAAATGCTCCAGCGAGCGTTGAGTTTGTGCGCCCCACAGCTTATCTGCCGGGACATCAATCGCCCCCATCGAATCTTTTTCGCTGCGTACTGTATTCATGGCCTGCTCCTCACCTGATTAATTTTTTCTTTCTGTTTTGCTTTCGTTAAGCAACTTTTAGCTCACTCATTATTTACTATTTGATAACAAATGTTTGGTCTTTCGTGCCATGTAAAAAAACCGCCCCGAAGGGCGGCTCTGTTTATTTCACACAGCGGGTGCACTGTGTGAGTTGTATCTGCTGGAAGAAGTCATTTCCTTTATCATCCACAAGGATAAACGCCGGGAAATCTTCCACTTCAATTTTCCAGATGGCTTCCATTCCCAGTTCCGGATATTCAACACATTCCAGGCTCTTAATACTACCCTGCGCCAATACAGCGGCCGGACCACCGATACTGCCAAGGTAGAAGCCGCCGTGTTTTTTACAGGCATCCGTCACCTGCTGGCTGCGGTTGCCTTTCGCCAGCATGATCATACTTCCGCCCTGCGCTTGCAGTTGATCGACATAAGAATCCATCCGGCCGGCGGTCGTTGGGCCAAGAGAACCGGAAGCATAACCTTCCGGCGTTTTGGCCGGACCCGCGTAGTAAATCGGATGATCTTTAATGTACTGCGGCAGCCCTTCACCGTTATCCATCCGCTCTTTCAGTTTGGCGTGAGCAATATCACGACCAACGATAATCGTGCCATTCAGCGATAAGCGTGTAGAAACGGGATACTGCGACAACTGTGCGAGGATCTCTTTCATCGGACGGTTAAGGTCAACGCGCACCGCTTCGCCTTCTCCCGCTTTGCGCAGCTCTTCCGGGATATATTTGCCTGGATTATGTTCCAGTTTTTCGATCCAAATCCCCTGACGGTTGATCTTTGCTTTGATATTACGGTCAGCAGAACAAGAGACGCCCATACCGACCGGGCAGGATGCGCCGTGACGTGGCAGGCGAATCACGCGGATGTCGTGAGCGAAGTATTTACCGCCAAACTGCGCACCCAGACCAAGATTTTGCGCTTCGATCAGCAATTCTTTTTCCAGTTCCACATCGCGGAACGCCTGTCCGTGCTCATTCCCTTCCGTTGGCAGTTCATCATAGTATTTAGCGGAAGCCAGTTTCACCGTTTTAAGGTTCGTTTCTGCAGAAGTTCCACCAATAACGAACGCAATATGATACGGAGGACAGGCCGCCGTACCCAGCGTGCGCATCTTCTCAACCAGGTAATTTTTCAGTTTCCCCGGCGTTAGTAACGCTTTGGTTTCCTGATAGAGATACGTCTTGTTTGCCGAACCGCCACCTTTGGCGATACAGAGGAATTTGTACTCGTCGCCATCAACGGCATAAAGATCGATCTGCGCTGGTAGATTGGTGCCGGTATTCACCTCTTTATACATATCCAGCGGCGCGTTTTGCGAGTAGCGCAGATTATCTTCGATATAAGTGTTATAGACACCGCGTGCCAGCGCCGCTTCATCACCGCCACCGGTCCATACACGCTGCCCTTTTTTACCAACAATAATCGCGGTGCCGGTATCCTGACAGGTTGGCAGAACGCCTTTCGCCGCGATGTCGGAGTTGCGCAGGAATTGCAGCGCCACATATTTATCATTTTCGCTGGCTTCCGGGTCACGCAGAATGTCGGCCACCTGTTGTTGGTGAGCCGGACGCAGCATAAATGACGCATCATGAAACGCCTGACGCGCCAACAAAGTTAACGCTTCGGGTGCGACTTTCAAAATCTCCTGCCCTTCAAATTCAGATACGCTAACGTGTTCGCTGGTTAGCAGGTAATACTCAGTATCATCTTTTTTGAGTGGAAAAGGAGCCTGATAATGAAAGGGTTTGTTTGACATTGTTCTCTCACTTACTGCCTGGTTTGGTTATGCTCTGGGCGGGTGTTCCGTTGCCCTGTTAAAAGCGAGTAACAATATCCTACACACTTTTTTAACAAAAACTGAGACTAGTACGACTTTTTGCGGCTCCAGGTTACTTCCCGTAGGATTCTTGCTTTAATAGCGGGATTAATTTCCACATATAAACAGGGATTGATCATGCAAAAACTCATTAACTCAGTGCAAAACTATGCCTGGGGCAGCAAAACGGCGTTGACTGAACTTTATGGTATGGAAAATCCGTCCAGCCAGCCGATGGCCGAGCTGTGGATGGGCGCACATCCAAAAAGCAGTTCACGAGTGCAGAATGCCGCCGGAGATATCGTTTCACTGCGTGATGTGATTGAGAGTAATAAATCGACTCTGCTCGGAGAGGCCGTTGCCAAACGCTTTGGCGAACTGCCTTTCCTGTTCAAAGTATTATGCGCAGCACAGCCGCTCTCCATTCAGGTTCATCCAAACAAACGCAATTCTGAAATCGGTTTTGCCAAAGAAAATGCCGCAGGTATTCCGATGGATGCCGCCGAGCGTAACTATAAAGATCCTAACCACAAGCCGGAGCTGGTTTTTGCGCTGACGCCTTTCCTTGCGATGAACGCGTTTCGTGAATTTTCCGAGATTGTCTCCCTACTCCAGCCAGTCGCAGGTGCACATCCGGCGATTGCTCACTTTTTACAACAGCCTGATGCCGAACGTTTAAGCGAACTGTTCGCCAGCCTGCTGAATATGCAGGGGGAAGAAAAATCCCGCGCGCTGGCGATTTTAAAATCGGCCCTTGACAGTCAGCAGGGTGAACCGTGGCAAACGATTCGTTTAATTTCTGAATTTTACCCGGATGACAGCGGTCTGTTCTCCCCGCTGTTGCTGAATGTGGTGAAATTGAATCCTGGCGAAGCGATGTTCCTGTTCGCTGAAACGCCGCACGCTTACCTGCAAGGCGTGGCGCTGGAAGTGATGGCGAACTCCGATAACGTGCTGCGTGCGGGTCTGACGCCTAAATACATTGATATTCCGGAACTGGTTGCCAATGTGAAGTTCGAAGCCAAACCGGCTAACCAGTTGTTGACCCAGCCGGTGAAACAAGGTGCAGAACTGGACTTCCCGATTCCTGTGGATGATTTTGCCTTCTCGCTGCATGACCTTAGTGATAAAGAAACCACCATCAGCCAGCAGAGTGCCGCCATTTTGTTCTGCGTCGAAGGCGATGCAACGCTGTGGAAAGGTTCTCAGCAGTTACAGCTTAAACCGGGTGAATCAGCGTTTATTGCCGCCAACGAATCACCGGTGACTGTCAAAGGCCACGGCCGTTTAGCGCGTGTTTACAACAAGCTGTAAGAGCTTACTGAAAAAATTAACATCTCTTGCTAAGCTTATTAAAGGCTTATAACACCTTCAGGCGGCCAGTCCGCCTGATTTCATTTTATGGATAATCATTATGAATAAATCGCTGGTAGCGGTAGGCGTCATTGTTGCGCTAGGCGTAGTCTGGACAGGCGGCGCATGGTATACAGGCAAGAAGATTGAAACCCATCTCGAAGACATGGTCGCGCAGGCGAACGCGCAACTCAAACTGACCGCTCCTGAATCCAACCTGGAAGTGAGTTATCAAAACTATCATCGCGGCGTATTCAGCAGTCAGCTGCAACTGTTGGTGAAACCCATTGCCGGGAAAGAAAATCCGTGGATTAAAAGCGGTCAGAGCGTCATCTTCAACGAATCGGTTGATCATGGTCCCTTCCCCCTTGCCCAGCTTAAAAAACTGAACCTGATCCCGTCGATGGCATCAATTCAAACCACGCTGGTTAATAACGAAGTTAGCAAGCCACTGTTTGATATGGCAAAAGGTGAAACGCCTTTTGAGATTAACTCCCGCATTGGTTACAGCGGAGATTCCAGTTCCGATATTTCGCTCAAGCCACTGAATTACGAGCAAAAGGATGAAAAAGTCGCCTTTAGCGGCGGCGAGTTCCAGTTAAATGCAGACAGAGACGGCAAAGCTATCTCCCTTTCCGGGGAGGCGCAAAGTGGTCGGATAGACGCGGTTAACGAATATAACCAGAAAGTACAGTTGACCTTTAATAATCTGAAAACCGACGGTTCCAGCACGCTGGCAAGTTTTGGTGAGCGCGTAGGAAATCAAAAACTGTCACTGGAAAAAATGACCATTTCAGTGGAAGGCAAAGAACTGGCACTGCTGGAAGGCATGGAGATCAGCGGTAAATCGGATCTGGTCAATGACGGTAAAACGATCAATAGCCAACTGGATTACTCGCTAAGCAGCCTGAAGGTACAGAATCAGGATCTGGGCAGCGGCAAGCTGACTTTAAAAGTCGGCCAGATTGATGGTGAAGCCTGGCATCAGTTTAGCCAGCAATATAACGCGCAAACTCAGGCGCTGCTGGCACAGCCAGAAATTGCCAACAATCCCGAACTTTATCAGGAGAAAGTGACGGAAGCCTTCTTTAGCGCCCTGCCGCTGATGTTGAAAGGCGATCCGGTGATTACTATCGCGCCGCTAAGCTGGAAAAACAGTCAGGGTGAAAGTGCGCTGAATCTGTCGCTGTTCCTGAAAGATCCGGCAACGACTAAAGAAGCGCCGCAAACGCTGGCGCAGGAAGTAGATCGTTCGGTTAAATCTCTGGATGCGAAACTGACCATTCCGGTGGATATGGCAACTGAGTTTATGACTCAAGTAGCGAAGCTGGAAGGTTATCAGGAAGATCAAGCAAAAAAACTGGCGAAACAGCAAGTTGAAGGTGCGTCAGCAATGGGGCAGATGTTCCGTCTGACCACCTTGCAGGACAATACCATCACCACCAGCCTGCAATATGCTAACGGTCAGATCACGTTAAACGGGCAGAAAATGCCACTGGAAGATTTCGTTGGTATGTTTGCAATGCCGGCATTAAACGTTCCGGTCGTACCCGCTCTTCCGCAGCAGTAATTCACAGCCAAAACGCCGGAGGTTTTTCTCTCCGGCGTTATTTCTTACTTCAGCATAAAGTCATACTGAATACTCATTTTCACATCCCAGTAATTCAGGCGATCGCCCAGCGCACTGCCATCGCGCTTTTCCCGCCCTTTATCGGCAGCAAGAAAGAAATTCATCCCTTGTAACGGCCCTTCGCTGACCCGATAGTTCATACCACCTAAGATACCCGCGCCTTCAATCCGCACATCTCGTTTACTGGATTCATAGCCGCGAGTCACAATCGGTGCAAATGTCAGCGTAAATTGCGGCGTTAAACGATAGTTGACACCCAATTGCCAGGACTGCATTCCTTCACGGTTACGATCAAGACTTAATGAAAAGGGATAGCCAATGTCGGTATCCACCACGGCACCATTCATTGCATGGCGCAAATAACCACCACTGCCAAATACGCTTCCCCACGGCGCATTCCAGGTCAATTGTCCACTAACCAACGCCGTTTCATTGGGCTGGCTGGTATTACGACTTAAACCTTCGAGCTGCGCGTAAAAGCCGAGCAACTCCCCTTTCAACGTATAATTCGGGTCAAGCGGTATGCTTTTCTCGAGAATACTTTGTATCTGATTGGATACATCTTTCTGTACCGATGCCCCCAGAGAATAGCGACTGGTATCATCATGCCAACTGGCGGCTAAAAAAGAACGTGCGCGGTGTTTATCGTATTTTCCCGTCTGGCTGTTATACACCCCTTCATCACGAATACCGGTTGTTGAATCGGTCCATAAAAATACTCGTGAACGCCACATTCCCCACAGATCAATATTTGGCGTTAAAGCCCAATAACCTAATGCTCCTTCAGAAACTGTCGGTAATGTACGTTGCGAACTGCCAGCCATTAACGGAATACGATAAGGTAAGCTACCATAACTATAATCCGTCCCGAAGCGACCTAATTTTAGCAGGCTATTTTCACTGGGTTTTATTTTTACTGCCCCCAGGGCAAAGCCAAAACTTTTATCACCATCAAGATACCACCGGGTACTCATATCAGCACGAGCACCTAATTTATAAACATAATACGCCCCGCCTTCAACGCCAATAATATTGGAATAATAACCACTATTGAAATCGAGCAATCCTCCCTGTACCCATGCGTAAATATCTCTTCCCGCGCCAGCACTGGGCTTATCAGCCCTGCGCAATTCGTTTTTCAGTCTGATGCGTAGTCCCGCTTCATCGTCAGCCAGTTGCGCCGCGTAAGCAGAGGTAAGGCCAGAGGCAGCCGTCAGGCAAATAACGGCCATGGCCACTATTTTTCTCATAGTTGCACCTTTGATGTTCTGATTATTTTTATTGAATATTAATTAGTGATATCGCGGATTAATTGCTGCTGCATTTTTTTACGATTATCAATTTCAACCACGATTTCTTTGAATTTTTTATCCGTGAGCGGATAAAACCAGATAATGACGAATGCCAGCAGCATAAATCCGCAAGGTACTAAGGCAATTGATGTGCGGATGCCCATAATAACTTCCGGCGCTTGCACCTGATTGGCAATATATCCGCTTAATCCCAAAATAAAGGCAGGAATTGAACCTCCGATTGCCTGACCGCATTTACGGGTAAATGAGAATAGTGAATAGGTGAGCCCTTCTATTCGCACGCCGGTCAGGTATTCACCGTATTCTACAGTATCAGCTTCCAGTGCCCACATCACGGTCATGGTAACGCCCTGACCAATTGAAGCGATGGCCAACGCAACCAACGCCACCGGCAGTGACCAGACCGAAACCCAGAAGAACAGCAGATAACCGCAGCTTCCCAGCAAAGCGCCAATCAGGAAGGTATTCTTTTTACCGATCCTCGCGACCATCCCCGGCACCAGCGGTGCCGATGCCACAGTACCGACCAGGTTTTGCACCAGTACCAGCACAGTGAACAGCCCGGTATCATTTAACACATAGCGCACGTAGAACAACGACGAGGCGCTGACCGCGAAGGTCGAAATCAGCACACACAGCGCACCGATGCACAACATAAACAGCGGGCGATTCCGTTTCAGGGTTTGCAGACTGATCTTCAATGACGGCTGCGCCACGATACGTACCACATTTTCACGCGTCGATTTGAAGCAGATGAAGTAAAGCACCATTCCGGCAATCGCCAGCACAATCGTCCAGAAATGGTATACCGACACCATCTCTTCCGGGCTAGAGTTCTTAATGCTCGGTCCTATCAGAAATGCCAGGCAGACAAAGGTCAATGAAGCGGCAATCCCACGAGCCGCGCCCAGACGGGCGCGGGATTGTGGTTGTTGGGTCATTGCGGTAGCAAGTGAACCATAAGGAATATTCACCAGGCTGTAGCAAAGCCCGAGGCCCATGTAGGTCAAATATGCATACACTACTTTGCTGCTATGGCTCCAGTCGGTCGGTGCCCAGAATACCAGCACGCTGAAGATCATTAACGGCGCGGTACCGAAGAGTAAAAACGGGCGGAATTTTCCCCAGCGGGTATTCACACTGTCCACCACTCGTCCGGCAAAGACGTCGGCGAAGGCATCGAATACCCGCACCAGTAACAGCATGGTGCCCGCCGCAGCGGCACCGACGCCAGCGACGTCGGTGTAGTAACTCAACAGGAAGAGCGCCCCCATTGCGAAGGCGAAGTTATTGGCGACGTCACCGAGGCTGTAGCCGACGATGGTGCGCCAGGAGAGTTGTTGATTCATTGTTTGCCTCCCTGCTGCGGTTTTTCACCGAAGTTCATGCCAGTCCAGCGTTTTTGCAGCAGAAAAGCCGCCGACTTCGGTTTGCGGTCGCGGGTGAAGATCCCTTTCTTGTTACCGCCAACGCGCAATATGCCTTGTGAGGTCGCAAAATCGGCGAAATTCCATACCTGTTCACCGACGACGGCGCTGACGCGATCAAAGACGCGGTGATACATATCCAGCCATGCACACTGATACTCTTCACTCCACATGTCGGTGTACATTGAGTGCAGCCCGGCTAACGTATCCACGCCGTATTCGGTGATGATAATCGGCTGATGCAGTTTCTCCTGCCAGGCCAGCAGTTCTTTTTCCAGTACCTTCTCTGCCGTTTCCAAATCGCCGCTTTGGACATACCAACCGTAATAACGGTTCAGGCACAGCACATCAAAGAGATCGCTGATGGTATCGGTGTGAGCGTCGCAGAACATTACATTGACACAGGTGATCGGACGCGTCGGGTCGAGTTTACGCGTTGCTTCCGCCAGTGGCGCGAAATATTCCCGTGCACCTTGCGGACGGGTATCCGGTTCGTTGGCAATACTCCACATCACCACGCTTGGGTGGTTTTTGTCACGCGCAATCAGCTCTTTAATCGCCTGTAAGTGCGCCTGCTGAGTTTCCCCGTTGACTGCCTCTTCGCTGTACAGTTCTTTCGGCTTGATGCCCGCTTCGAAACCAATGCCTAAAGAGAGGTTAAAGCCTACAGCTGCAGTTTCATCAATCACCACGATGCCATGTTCATCTGCCCAGTCGAGCATCTCTTCAGCGTAAGGGTAATGCGAGGTACGGTAGGAGTTGGCCCCAATCCAGTCCATTAATGCGTGATCGTGCACCATCAGCACGTTATCGAATCCTTTGCCACGCAAATCCGCATCTTCATGACGACCAAAGCCAGTAAAATAGAACGGTTTGTGGTTAATCAGGAACTGCTCGCCCTTCACTGCCACTGACCGGATGCCGACGCGCAGCGGGTAGATATCACACTCTGTCTGGCTTTTGGCTGTGACGCACAGTTCATAGAGATAACCTTCACCCGGTTGCCAGAGGTGCGGATTCACCACTTGCAAAGTCCCGCTGGTGCCTTGTCCAGTTGCAACCACCTGTTGATCCGCATCACGCAGTTCAACGCTGACATCACCATTGGCCACCACCTGCCAGTCAACAGACGCGTGGTTACAGTCTTGCGCGACATGCGTCACCACGGTGATATCGTCCACCCAGGTGTTCGGCGTGGTGTAGAGCATTACGCTGCGATGGATCCCGGCATAGTTAAAGAAATCATGGAAGTAAGACTGCTTTTTCTTGCCGTTTTCATCGGTAATCACCATTCCCGGCGGGATAGTCTGCCAGTTCAGTTCATTGTTCACACAAACGGTGATACGTACACTTTTCCCGGCAATAACATACGGCGTGACATCGGCTTCAAATGGCGTATAGCCGCCCTGATGCTCCATCACTTCCTGATTATTTACCCACACTTTGCCGTAATGAGTGACCGCATCGAAACGCAGCACGATACGCTGGCCCGCCCAACCTTTCGGTATAAAGACTTCGCGCTGATACCAGACGTTGCCCACATAATTACGAATATCTGCATCGGCGAACTGATCGTTAAAACTGCCCGGCACAGCAATTGCCCGGCTTTCTTGTAACACGCTTTCCCACCAACGCTGATCAATTCCACAGTTTTCGCGATCCAGACTGAATGCCCACAGGCCGTCGAGTTTTTTGATTTCACGGGTTGGGGTTTCTACAGGACGTAACATAAGGGACTCCTCATTAAGATAAAAATACTGGTCAACCTTTAATCTGATTAGTTAACCAATTCTGTGTTGCACACAGTTATCTGTGAGAAACCCATGGAAGAGAAATGGAAATAAAAAGAACTGACACCGCGATCAAAAAACCAAAAACTGCAATACCCACAGCGTGATATAGATCGCATTAATCTTTAAAACGGCGTTGACAGAAGCCATAAAATAAGCAACCGAACGTTCGTTCGAGCATAATGGGAACGATAAACTCTCATGACGTATGGCTACAGTGAATATTTTGGGGGGAATTCTCCGAACCCGGGAAGGATAATTTTTGCACAGAGAAATTACGATATGAAACGCGGGCTCAGTTGTCACCAGCCCGCGGAAAGAGAGAGAGGATCAGGATGCGGTTAAGATACCGCCAATCATCGCGCGTAATCCCTGAGCAAACGACGCTTCACGCGCCAGATCTTCCGCTTCGATATCGGCCAGTACACCGTAGGTCAGATCCAGCAGTAAACGTGAAGTCATTGCCGTGTTGATGTCTGGGCTTATCTCGCCTTTTTGCTGGGCATCACGCATCCGCTGGGCAACAAATTCCGTGATCGTCATATGCTTATTTTTAAGCATGGCGGCGACCTGTGGGTTACGCATCCCTTCCGCCATAATTTCGACCACCAGCGCCCGTTGTCCAAAGGCTTCATGGGTGAGAGAGACAATAGACTCGACCATATAGTCAACGAAATGAATCCCTTCAATCGGTTCCCGGAAACGGGCCAGCGCCCTCTCCTGGTCCTGTAAGATAATCGCCTGAATCAGGGCTTCTTTGGAGATGAAATGGTGATAGAGCGTCCCGGGACTAATGGCGCAAGATTTACAGATGGCTTTCATCGAGGCACTGTGAAATCCATTTTCTGAAAAAATCTCTCTGGCAGCATTGAGGATCCGGGTCCGTGTCGGTTGTGCTTCAGTCTGCATGTTATCCATCATAAAACCATTATAGTTAGCGTGAATAACTAGTTTACCGCGTTGTCAGGTGAGCGCCTATCATTGCTGTTGAATAGTGCGAAGGCACACTCTATTCGAATACTTTTCACTCGGAAATTGGTTAACCAATAGCCGTGATTTGGCTGCCAGTTATTTAGCTGAGACGTTGATGAGTTTATCCCGGTAAACAACACGCACGGTTGTTTACCGGTCCGTTAGTGTATTAATTGAGCTCCTGTACCCCACCACCGGAGACGGTGAGAATTTGTCCGCTTACCCAGCTGGCTGCAGGCGAGCAAAGGAACAGCGCCGCGTTAGCAATATCTTGCGGTTGGCCCAGACGTCTAATCGGTGTGTGCTGTAACATTTTTTGTTCAATTTCAGGTGTAATAACGGATTTCAGGGCATCGGTTAATATTGCCCCCGGCGCAATGCCATTCACCCGAATATTTTTTTCACCCAGGTCAAACGCCATGTTTCTGACCAGATGACTGGCCGCAGCTTTAGATGATGCATAGGAGGTCATGTTTATATTTTTATTTTCTGCCGCCATAGAAGTAATGGTCAGAATAACGCCACCGCCATTTTTTTCCATTTCTGGCGCAACAAGTTGTGACAGATGGAAAAAAGAAAACACATTCAGTTCATAAGCACGGCGAAAATCTGCCATTGGCATATCAAACGGTTTAGGACCACCGCCACCGGCGTTGTTAACCAGGATATCAACTTTACCCAGCTTACTGACGGCAAAGTCTGCCAGTGCAGAGAGTTCCTGTTCGGAAGTAATATCACAACGGCAGGCAAATGCCTGACCACCCAGTTGTTGAATTTCATCAACAACATGGTTAGCTGCGTCGGCGTTAATATCACTGACCACCACAGATGCGCCAGCTGTCGCGAATGTAATGGCAATTTCTTTACCAATACCTGCACCGGCACCTGTGATGATGGCGCATTTTCCGTCGAGTCTCAGGTTGTCAGAATTAAACACATAAACCTCCTGTGAACTTCAGTAAAAATAAAAGGCACCGCCTGTGTGCCACATTTTTTATCATTAACCTTGAGGAAAGGACACTACCAGGTATAGCAGATAAAGAGAGGGTTATTTCGCCGCAATGAGCCGGGCGGGAATAATAAGATTGCGTGAATGCGTCTCTTCATGGGTGATTTTTTGCATCATGCGATCCGCAAGTGTGGTACCAAGTTCCCGCGCTGGCGTGCTGGCCCAGGTAACAGGTATATCATCAAGTGTGGTTGGCGTTGCATCGGTAAATGCCGCCAACGAAACCTGTTGTTCAAAGTAACGATCGACTCCGCTTTCACCGCTTTGCCGCCCTGCTTTCAGCAAACCAAACCATGCCCCCATCGCAATGGTTTCGTTATAGCAAACCACGGCACTGATGGTCGGGTTATGACGTAAAAGCGCCGTGATAGCTTCCGCGGCTTGCTTCTGGCTGGAAGTGCACTCCAGCACCCAATCGCTGTGAAACGGCAGGCCAAATTTTAGTAGAGTTGCACAATAGCCCCCCACCCGTTCTGCCCGGGTTAATGAGGAACTTTGCCCTCCCAGCCAGGCGATACGCTGATGCCCATTGCGAATGAGATGCTCCGTCAACAACTGTGCAGCCTGCATGTTATCCGGGCGAACCGTATCAACATCATCAAGATAACTGGCACGGGAAGCGAAAATCACCGGGATAGCTTTTTCTTCTGCCATCCGTCGCAGGTCATCGCTGCTTCCTGCAGCCCCGGCAATTACCACACCATCGACCCCCTGATTCAGTAACAGTGAAAACCGCTGTGCCAACTGCTCGCCGTCTTTACCGCCGTGAAGCAAAAAAACCATCCGTCCCTGCGCTTCCAGAGCTTCCGTCAATCCGGCCGTTAATTCGGCGTAAAACGGCGCAGATAAATCACGAACGATCAAACCAATGACGCCGCTTTGCCCGCCGCGCAGCGCCGACGCCTGACGATTGCGCACAAATCCCAGCTCTTCAATGGCGGCGTTAACGCGTTCTCCTGTGGCGGTAGAGATTCGCCCTTTGCCACTTAGCACCAGCGAAACGGTACTTACCGACACGCCCGCAGCCAGCGCAACATCATGAATGGTTATTTTTTTGGCGGTAGCCATGCAGATGACCTACTCCCTGATTATGTGACAGATAAAACGTTTTACCTTTTATTTATCTTATACCCGCTATTATCGTTGCGTAATGTGATTTATGCCTCACTAAAATTTGATAAAACGTTTTATCTTCTCGCGCAATTTACTGAATCCAGATTGTTCTCTACGAGGAGTCGTTTTATGACGGCGAAAACAGCACCGAAAGTCACGCTGTGGGAGTTCTTCCAGCAGTTAGGCAAAACCTTCATGTTACCCGTGGCATTATTGTCGTTCTGCGGCATTATGCTCGGCATTGGTAGTTCTCTTAGCAGCCATGATGTCATCACCCTGATCCCGGTCCTGGGCAACCCCGTGTTGCAGGCTATCTTTACCTGGATGAGTAAGATTGGCTCGTTTGCTTTTAGTTTCCTGCCAGTCATGTTCTGTATCGCCATCCCGCTGGGCCTGGCACGCGAAAACAAAGGCGTAGCGGCATTCGCTGGCTTCGTCGGTTATGCGGTAATGAACCTCGCGGTAAACTTCTGGTTGACCAACAAAGGCATTCTGCCAACCACTGACGCCGCCGTTCTGAAAGCCAATAACATACAGAGCATTCTTGGGATCCAGTCGATCGATACCGGGATCCTCGGTGCGGTGATCGCCGGTATTATCGTCTGGATGCTGCATGAGCGATTCCATAATATCCGCCTGCCGGATGCGCTGGCATTCTTCGGCGGTACGCGCTTCGTACCAATCATCTCCTCGCTGGTGATGGGCCTTGTCGGTCTGGTGATTCCATTAGTCTGGCCAATTTTCGCCATGGGTATTAGCGGCTTAGGCCATATGATCAACAGCGCGGGTGATTTCGGACCGATGCTGTTTGGTACCGGTGAACGTCTGCTGTTGCCGTTTGGTCTGCATCACATTCTGGTGGCATTAATTCGCTTTACCGACGCAGGCGGCACGCAGGAAGTCTGCGGTCAAACCGTCAGCGGCGCACTGACCATCTTCCAGGCGCAATTGAGTTGCCCGACCACTCACGGTTTTTCTGAAAGCGCCACGCGTTTCCTTTCGCAAGGTAAAATGCCTGCGTTTCTCGGCGGCCTGCCAGGTGCAGCGTTAGCTATGTATCACTGCGCGCGCCCGGAAAATCGCCATAAAATTAAAGGTCTGCTTATTTCTGGCCTGATCGCCTGTGTCGTTGGCGGCACGACCGAACCTCTGGAATTCCTGTTCCTGTTCGTAGCGCCAGTTCTGTATGTCATCCACGCGCTGTTAACCGGCCTCGGCTTCACCGTCATGTCTGTGCTCGGCGTCACCATCGGTAATACCGACGGCAATATCATCGACTTCGTGGTGTTCGGTATTTTGCATGGTCTGTCAACCAAGTGGTACATGGTGCCAGTGGTGGCGGCAATCTGGTTTGTCGTTTACTACGTCATCTTCCGTTTCGCTATCACCCGCTTCAATCTGAAAACCCCGGGGCGCGATAGCGAAGTTGCCAGCTCAATCGAAAAAGCCGTTGCCGGTGCGCCGGGTAAATCAGGTTACAACGTTCCGGCAATCCTCGAAGCCTTAGGCGGTGCCGACAATATTGTCAGCCTCGATAACTGCATTACCCGTCTGCGTTTGTCTGTGAAAGATATGTCGCTTGTTAATGTGCAGGCACTGAAGGACAATCGGGCAATTGGCGTAGTACAACTTAATCAACATAACCTGCAGGTTGTTATCGGGCCACAAGTTCAGTCAGTAAAAGATGAAATGGCCGGTCTGATGAATACTGTCCAGGCATAAGGATAAGATATGTTCGATTTTTCAAAGGTCGTGGATCGTCATGGCACATGGTGTACGCAGTGGGATTATGTCGCTGACCGTTTCGGCACTGCTGACCTGTTACCGTTCACGATTTCAGACATGGATTTTGCCACTGCCCCCTGCATTATCGAGGCGCTGAATCAGCGCCTGATGCACGGCGTGTTTGGCTACAGCCGCTGGAAAAACGATGAGTTTCTCGCGGCTATTGCCCACTGGTTTTCCACCCAGCATTACACCGCAATTGATACGCAGTCGGTGGTGTATGGCCCTTCTGTTATCTACATGGTCTCGGAACTGATTCGTCAGTGGTCTGAAAAAGGTGAAGGCGTGGTGATCCACACACCCGCCTATGACGCATTTTACAAGGCCATTGAAGGTAACCAGCGCACAGTAATGCCCGTCGCTTTAGAGAAGCAGGCTGACGGCTGGTTTTGCGATATGGGCAAGCTGGAAGCCGTGTTGGCGAAACCAGAATGTAAAATTATGCTCCTGTGTAGCCCACAGAATCCTACCGGGAAAGTGTGGACGTGCGATGAGCTGGAGATCATGGCTGACCTGTGCGAGCGTCATGGTGTGCGGGTTATTTCCGATGAAATCCATATGGATATGGTTTGGGGCGAGCAGCCGCATATTCCCTGGAGTAATGTGGCGCGCGGAGACTGGGCATTGCTAACGTCGGGATCGAAAAGTTTCAATATTCCCGCCCTGACCGGTGCTTACGGGATTATAGAAAATAGCAGCAGCCGTGATGCCTATTTATCGGCACTGAAAGGACGTGATGGCCTTTCTTCCCCTTCAGTACTGGCGTTAACTGCCCATATCGCCGCCTATCAGCAAGGCGCGCCGTGGCTGGATGCCTTACGCGTCTATCTGAAAGATAACCTGACGTATATCGCAGATAAAATGAACTCCGCGCTCCCTGAACTCAACTGGCAGATCCCGCAATCCACTTATCTGGCCTGGATTGATCTACGTCCGTTGAATATTGACGACAACGCGTTGCAAAAAGCGCTTATCGAGCAAGAGAAGGTCGCGATCATGCCGGGGTATACCTACGGTGAAGAAGGTCGTGGTTTTGTCCGTCTCAATGCCGGGTGCCCGCGTTCGAAACTGGAAAAAGGTGTTGCTGGATTAATTAACGCCATCCGCGCTGTTCGTTAACCCCAATTGCGCAACGTAAAAAATCGTTGCGCAATCGTGGATTTTTACCCTGCTTTGTTTTTATAATGGTGCGCACTTTTATATCCAGAAAAAGAGTGCGACCATGATTGATACCACCCTGCCATTAACTGATATCCATCGCCACCTTGATGGCAACATTCGTCCCCAGACCATTCTTGAACTTGGCCGCCAGTATAATATCTCGCTTCCTGCACAATCCCTGGAAACACTGATTCCCCACGTTCAGGTCATTGCCAACGAACCCGATCTGGTGAGCTTTCTGACCAAACTTGACTGGGGCGTTAAAGTTCTCGCCTCTCTTGATGCCTGTCGCCGCGTGGCATTTGAAAACATTGAAGATGCAGCCCGTCACGGCCTGCACTATGTCGAGCTGCGTTTTTCACCAGGCTACATGGCAATGGCACATCAGCTGCCTGTAGCGGGTGTTGTCGAAGCGGTGATCGATGGCGTACGTGAGGGTTGCCGCACCTTTGGTGTGCAGGCGAAGCTTATCGGCATTATGAGCCGGACCTTCGGCGAAGCCGCCTGTCAGCAAGAGCTGGAGGCCTTTTTAGCCCACCGTGACCAGATTACCGCACTTGATTTAGCCGGTGATGAACTTGGTTTCCCGGGAAGTCTGTTCCTTTCTCACTTCAACCGCGCGCGTGATGCGGGCTGGCATATTACCGTCCATGCAGGCGAAGCTGCCGGGCCGGAAAGCATCTGGCAGGCGATTCGTGAACTGGGTGCGGAGCGTATTGGACATGGCGTAAAAGCCATTGAAGATCGGGCGCTGATGGATTTTCTCGCCGAGCAACAAATTGGTATTGAATCCTGTCTGACCTCCAATATTCAGACCAGCACCGTGGCAGAGCTGGCGGCACATCCGCTGAAAACGTTCCTTGAGCATGGCATTCGTGCCAGCATTAACACTGACGATCCCGGCGTACAGGGAGTGGATATCATTCACGAATATACCGTTGCCGCGCCGGCTGCTGGGTTATCCCGCGAGCAAATCCGCCAGGCGCAGATTAATGGTCTGGAAATGGCTTTCCTCAGCGCAGAGGAAAAACGCGCACTGCGAGAAAAAGTCGCTGCGAAGTAACAAAAATGGATGGTGCTAATTGCACCATCCTCTTTTCACGCAAGGCACAGCGTCGCGCGATGTTTGGCGGATTCGATGCCCAGCTCAATCAACTCCATTACCTGGATTGCCTGACTTGCCGGAACCGGATTTTCACCATCGCCATTTAACGCATCACGAATAGCCGCATAGTAAGCCGGATAATTCCCTGGTACTGTCAACAGCGTTTCTTCGACACGTTCCTCACCTTCCACGCGGGTAAGTACGCCATCACGCATATCGTAGCCCCAGTCTTCCTGCGGCAGACGCTCGCCATTTTTCAGACGTTCTTCCTGTGGATCGAGGCCATATTTCACATAACTGCCTCGGGATCCATGCACGATATAACGTGCTGACTCAGCGGCTGCCAGCATGGTGCCGTGTAAAATGACTCGCCGCTGCGGATAGGACAAGATGGCGTGGAAATAATCGGTCGACTGCGCTCCGGGCCGTAACTGTGCCAAATCTACCGTCATGCTAACCGGTAAACCAAATAGCGTAATGGCCTGATCAAGAAGGTGCGGTGCTAAATCGTACCAAATACCGCTGCCAGGACCGCCCTGTTCACGCCAACGATCGCGCACCTGCGGACGGAAGCGGTCAAAATGAGACTCAAAGTAAGCAACTTCACCCAGTACGCCTTCCGCGAGCAAACCTTTTAGCGTCAGGAAATCGCTATCCCAGCGACGGTTATGGAATACAGACAGCACACGCCCCAGGCTTTTTGCCAGCGCTTCCAGCTCGCGCGCTTGTGACAGTGTCACGGTAAAGGGTTTATCAACGACCACATGTTTACCCGCCTCAAGCGCCGCTTTGGCTAACGGGAAATGGGTATCGTTGGGTGTAGGAATGACAATCAGGTCTATGTTGGGATCGTTAAACAGATGCTTCGGCTCAGAGACAACCGTAACCGTTGGCCAGTCGGCTTTTACTTTTGTTTCATCGCTGCTGGAGATTACCGCCAGTTCCAGCCCGGGCGTGCCCGCAATCAGGGGCGCATGGAAGGTTTTGCTCGCATAACCATACCCAATCAACCCAACACGGATGTTGTCGCTCATGTCATTGCCTCTCATTGAAGTATGATGGCTATTTGACACTATCCTTTACCCTCGCTCAACAGTTTAATAACCTGCCAGCAATAAGGGATGTTGTTTAACTTAAGTCAAAAAAATAGCGAATTTTCCAACGACAAAAGCTAAATATCGCAAAAACCTCAGTAAAAATCTTGCTGGAGCTATTATTGCTAAGTAACATTTACCCCCTGAAGTTAATGGATCAATCAACAGAGATGTGGGCTGTAATGAATCGTCTTATTGAATTAACAGGTTGGATCGTTCTTGTCGTTTCAGTCATTCTTCTTGGCGTGGCGAGTCACATTGACAACTATCAGCCACCTGAACAGAGTACTACGGTACAACACAAGTAAGCTCTGCGCTTGTAGAGCGACATGCTGCCCGTCCGGGTGCATGTTTTCACTTGTCGGATATTAAACCAGGAATTTATTATCTTGTTCGATGTTGTTGGTGATTGTCAGAGATAGTAAAGCGCGTTACTCTTTTCAGAGCAGTTTTTCATCCCTGAATATTTGCCATCAGCGCATTCTTATTATTGTAATAACACAAGCGTTCACTTTTGGTGAAATTTTATCATCACTAATAATACCTACCCCTTTGGTATTAATTATTTTATGGACCTTTTATGACTGTTCAGGACTACTTATTAAAATTTCGCAAAATCAGTTCACTCGAAAGTCTGGAAAAACTCTACGACCATCTTAATTACACCCTGACGGACGATCAGGAACTGATCAATATGTATCGTGCTGCCGATCACCGTCGCGCAGAGCTGGTTTCTGGCGGGCGTTTGTTTGACCTCGGCCAGGTACCGAAGTCCGTCTGGCACTATGTCCAATAAAGAAAGTAGCGATCGGTTATAAAAGCCTTATAATAACGCCCCTAAAATTAGATTTGCCTGTTTGCGTCGCTATTCTGGAGAACCTATGACCACCACAACGCCACAACGTATTGGAGGCTGGTTGCTTGGCCCATTGGCCTGGCTTTTAGTCGCTCTGTTAAGTACGACGCTGGCGTTGTTGCTGTATACCGCTGCGTTATCTTCTCCGCAAACATTTCAAACGCTCGGCGAACAAGCACTGACGACACAAATCTTATGGGGCGTTTCTTTTATTACCGCTATCGCCATGTGGTATTACACACTGTGGTTGACCATCGCTTTCTTTAAACGTCGGCGTTGTGTTCCTAAACACTATATTATCTGGCTGCTTATTTCCGTATTGCTGGCAGTAAAAGCGTTCGCTTTTTCACCCGTGGAAGATGGCATAGCCGTTCGCCAGTTACTGTTTACTTTGTTGGCAACCGCATTGATCGTCCCCTATTTTAAACGCTCGTCGCGGGTGAAAGCGACGTTTGTGAATCCGTAATAACCTTACAGTTAACCTGTTGTCGCCTGCTCTGGATTAACGGATAATAGGCGGCTTTTTTATTTCAGGCCGAAAAATGACTGACTACCTGTTACTGTTTGTCGGAACTGTACTGGTCAATAACTTTGTACTGGTCAAGTTTCTCGGTCTCTGTCCGTTTATGGGGGTTTCCAAAAAGCTGGAAACCGCGATGGGCATGGGGCTGGCTACAACGTTTGTGATGACGCTGGCGTCTATTTGCGCCTGGCTTATCGATACGTGGATTTTGATCCCGCTTAATCTGATTTACCTGCGCACCCTGGCGTTTATTCTGGTGATTGCTGTGGTTGTGCAGTTCACCGAGATGGTGGTGCGCAAAACCAGCCCGGTGCTTTACCGTCTGCTGGGGATTTTTTTGCCGCTTATCACCACCAACTGTGCAGTGCTCGGCGTGGCGTTGCTGAATATCAATCTCGGGCACAATTTCTTGCAGTCGGCGCTGTACGGTTTTTCCGCCGCTGTCGGTTTCTCGCTGGTGATGGTGCTTTTCGCCGCCATCCGCGAACGCCTTGCTGTGGCTGATGTCCCGGCACCTTTTCGCGGTAATGCCATTGCGTTAATTACCGCAGGTCTTATGTCTCTGGCCTTTATGGGCTTTAGTGGTTTGGTGAAGTTGTAATGAATGCTATCTGGATTGCCGTTGCCGCCGTGAGCCTGCTGGGCCTGGCGTTTGGCGCCATTCTGGGTTATGCCTCCCGCCGTTTTGCGGTGGAAGACGATCCGGTCGTTGAGAAAATTGACGAAATCTTACCGCAGAGCCAGTGTGGTCAGTGCGGTTATCCCGGCTGTCGCCCCTACGCGGAAGCCATCAGCTGTAACGGTGAAAAAATTAACCGCTGCGCCCCAGGTGGCGAAGCTGTGATGCTAAAAATTGCTGAGTTGCTTAATGTCGAGCCACAGCCGCTGGATGGCGAAGCGCAAGAGCTAACGCCTGCGCGGATGGTGGCGTTTATTGATGAAAATAACTGTATTGGCTGCACTAAATGTATTCAGGCGTGTCCGGTAGACGCCATCGTTGGTGCTACCCGCGCCATGCATACGGTAATGAGTGATCTCTGTACGGGCTGCAATTTATGTGTTGATCCGTGCCCGACGCACTGCATCTCGTTGCAACCGGTTGCAGAAACACCTGACTCCTGGAAATGGGATCTGAACACCATTCCCGTGCGTATCATTCCCGTGGAACACCATGCTTAAGTTATTCTCTGCATTCAGAAAAAATAAAATCTGGGATTTCAACGGCGGCATCCATCCACCGGAGATGAAAACCCAGTCCAACGGTACGCCCCTGCGCCAGGTACCACTGGCGCAGCGTTTTGTCATACCACTGAAACAACATATTGGCGCTGAAGGTGAGTTGTGCGTTAGCGTCGGCGATAAAGTACTGCGCGGCCAGCCGCTTACCCGTGGACGCGGCAAAATGCTGCCAGTTCACGCGCCCACCTCGGGTACCGTTACGGCTATTGCGCCCCACTCTACGGCTCATCCTTCAGCTTTAGCTGAATTAAGCGTGATTATTGATGCCGATGGCGAAGACTGCTGGATCCCGCGCGACGGCTGGGACGATTATCGCTCTCGCAGTCGCGAAGAGTTAATCGAGCGCATTCATCAGTTTGGTGTTGCCGGGCTGGGTGGTGCGGGATTCCCGACAGGCGTTAAATTGCAGGGCGGCGGAGATAAGATTGAAACGTTGATTATCAACGCTGCTGAGTGCGAGCCGTACATTACCGCCGATGACCGTTTGATGCAGGATTGCGCGGCTCAGGTCGTAGAGGGTATTCGCATTCTTGCGCATATTCTGCAGCCACGCGAAATTCTTATCGGCATTGAAGATAACAAACCGCAGGCGATTTCCATGCTGCGCGCGGTGCTGGCGGACTCTCACGATATTACTCTGCGGGTGATTCCAACCAAATATCCTTCTGGCGGTGCTAAACAATTAACCTACATTCTGACCGGGAAGCAGGTTCCACATGGCGGGCGTTCATCCGATATCGGCGTATTAATGCAAAACGTCGGCACTGCTTATGCAGTGAAACGTGCCGTTATTGATGGCGAACCGATTACCGAGCGTGTCGTGACCCTGACTGGCGAAGCAATCGCACGCCCGGGCAACGTCTGGGCACGGCTGGGTACGCCAGTGCGTCATTTATTGAATGATGCCGGATTCTGCCCCTCTGCCGATCAAATGGTGATTATGGGCGGCCCGCTAATGGGCTTTACCTTGCCATGGCTGGATGTCCCGGTCGTAAAGATTACCAACTGTCTGTTGGCTCCCTCTGCCAATGAGCTTGGCGAACCACAGGAAGAACAAAGCTGCATCCGGTGTAGCGCCTGTGCTGACGCCTGCCCTGCGGATCTTTTGCCGCAACAGTTGTACTGGTTCAGCAAAGGTCAGCAACACGATAAAGCCACCACGCATAACATTGCCGACTGCATTGAATGTGGGGCTTGCGCGTGGGTTTGCCCGAGCAATATTCCCCTGGTGCAATATTTCCGTCAGGAAAAAGCTGAAATTGCGGCTATTCGTCAGGAAGAAAAGCGCGCCGCAGAAGCCAAAGCGCGTTTCGAAGCGCGCCAGGCTCGCCTTGAGCGCGAAAAAGCGGCTCGCCTTGAACGACATAAGAGCGCAGCCGTTCAACCTGCAGCCAAAGATAAAGATGCGATTGCTGCCGCTCTGGCGCGGGTGAAAGAGAAACAGGCCCAGGCTACACAGCCTATTGTGATTAAAGCGGGCGAACGCCCGGATAACAGTGCAATTATTGCAGCACGGGAAGCCCGTAAAGCGCAAGCCAGAGCGAAACAGGCAGAACTGCAGCAAACTAACGACGCAGCAACCGTTGCTGATCCACGTAAAACTGCCGTTGAAGCCGCTATCGCCCGCGCCAAAGCGCGCAAGCTGGAACAGCAACAGGCTAATGCGGAACCAGAAGAACAGGTCGATCCGCGCAAAGCCGCCGTCGAAGCCGCTATTGCCCG
>NZ_KE137316.1:555150-806273 GCF_000408845.1 Escherichia sp. KTE172
GCCGTCGAAGCCGCTATTGCCCGGGCCAAAGCACGCAAGCTGGAACAGCAACAGGCTAATGCGGAACCAGAAGAACAGGTCGATCCGCGCAAAGCTGCCGTCGAAGCGGCTATTGCCCGTGCCAAAGCGCGCAAGCTGGAACAGCAACAGGCTAACGCAGAACCAGAAGAACAGGTTGATCCGCGCAAAGCCGCCGTCGAAGCTGCTATTGCCCGTGCCAAAGCACGCAAGCTGGAACAGCAACAGGCTAATGCGGAGCCAGAAGAACAGATTGATCCGCGCAAAGCGGCAGTTGCCGCGGCTATTGCCCGCGTTCAGGCCAAAAAAGCCGCCCAGCAAAAGGTTGTAAACGAGGACTAAATGGTATTCAGAATAGCTAGCTCCCCTTATACCCATAACCAGCGCCAGACATCGCGCATTATGCTGTTGGTGTTGCTCGCAGCCGTGCCAGGAATCGCAGCGCAACTGTGGTTTTTTGGTTGGGGTACTCTCGTTCAGATCCTGTTGGCGTCGGTCAGTGCTCTGTTAGCCGAAGCTCTCGTACTCAAACTACGCAAGCAGTCGGTAGCCGCAACGTTGAAAGATAACTCAGCATTGCTGACAGGCTTATTGCTGGCGGTAAGTATTCCCCCCCTCGCGCCATGGTGGATGGTCGTACTGGGTACGGTGTTTGCGGTGATCATCGCTAAACAGTTGTATGGCGGTCTGGGGCAAAACCCGTTTAATCCGGCAATGATTGGTTATGTGGTCTTACTGATCTCCTTCCCGGTGCAGATGACCAGCTGGTTACCGCCACATGAAATTGCGGTCAACATCCCTGGTTTTATCGACGCCATACAGGTTATTTTCAGCGGACATACCACCAGTGGTGGTGATATGAACACGCTACGCTTAGGTATTGATGGCATTAGTCAGGCGACACCGCTGGATACATTTAAAACCTCTGTCCGTGCCGGTCATTCGGTTGAACAGATTATGCAATATCCGATCTACAGCGGTATTCTGGCGGGCGCTGGTTGGCAATGGGTAAATCTCGCCTGGCTGGCTGGCGGCGTGTGGTTGCTATGGCAGAAAGCGATTCGCTGGCATATTCCCCTCAGCTTCTTAGTAACGCTGGCGTTATGCGCAACGTTGGGCTGGTTGTTCTCACCAGAAACACTGGCATCACCGCAAATTCATCTGCTGTCTGGTGCGACTATGCTCGGCGCATTCTTTATTTTGACTGACCCGGTTACTGCTTCTACGACCAATCGTGGTCGTCTTATTTTCGGCGCGCTGGCGGGTTTATTAGTCTGGTTGATCCGCAGTTTCGGCGGCTATCCTGACGGCGTGGCTTTTGCCGTCCTGCTGGCGAACATCACGGTTCCTCTGATCGATTACTACACGCGTCCGCGCGTCTACGGCCATCGCAAAGGGTAAACCATGCTGAAAACTATCCGAAAACACGGCATTACACTGGCACTATTTGCAGCGGGTTCTACAGGGTTAACTGCGGCCATCAACCAGATGACCAAAACGACAATTGCTGAACAGGCCAGTCTGCAACAAAAGGCGTTATTTGATCAGGTGCTGCCAGCCGAACGCTATAACAATGCGCTGGCACAGAGTTGCTATCTGGTCACTGCGCCAGAGTTAGGTAAAGGTGAGCATCGGGTTTACATCGCCAAACAGGATGACAAACCTGTAGCCGCCGTTCTGGAAGCAACCGCGCCAGATGGCTATTCTGGTGCAATTCAGCTGCTGGTGGGAGCCGATTTTAACGGCACGGTACTAGGCACGCGCGTGACAGAGCACCACGAAACGCCAGGGCTTGGCGATAAAATCGAACTGCGCCTTTCTGACTGGATCACCCATTTTGCGGGTAAAAAAATCAGTGGTGCGGATGATGCGCACTGGGCGGTGAAGAAAGATGGTGGTGATTTCGACCAGTTCACCGGCGCGACGATTACTCCCCGCGCGGTGGTTAATGCGGTAAAACGCGCCGGATTGTACGCTCAGACGTTACCGTCACAACTTTCTCAACTTCCTGCCTGTGGAGAATAAAGCGTGAGCGAAATTAAAGACGTTATTGTTCAGGGGTTGTGGAAAAACAACTCTGCGCTAGTCCAGCTGCTCGGCCTCTGTCCGCTATTGGCGGTCACGTCCACTGCCACTAACGCTCTGGGTTTAGGACTTGCGACTACGCTGGTACTGACGCTGACCAACTTGACCATTTCGACGCTGCGTCACTGGACGCCAGCCGAGATCCGCATTCCCATTTACGTGATGATCATCGCCTCGGTGGTCAGCGCTGTACAGATGCTGATCAACGCCTACGCCTTTGGCCTGTATCAATCATTAGGGATTTTTATTCCGCTGATTGTCACTAACTGTATCGTTGTGGGCCGCGCTGAAGCCTTCGCCGCCAAAAAAGGTCCGGCGCTTTCGGCACTGGACGGCTTTTCAATTGGTATGGGCGCAACCTGCGCCATGTTCGTGCTGGGTTCACTACGCGAAATTATCGGCAATGGCACGTTGTTTGACGGTGCAGATGCGCTGTTAGGTAGCTGGGCAAAAGTATTACGCGTGGAAATTTTCCACACCGACTCCCCTTTCCTGCTGGCGATGCTGCCACCAGGTGCATTTATTGGCCTGGGACTGATGCTGGCAGGGAAATACCTGATTGATGAAAGAATGAAAAAGCGCCGTGCTGAAGCAGCTGCCGAACGTGCATTGCCAAACGGTGAAACAGGGAATGTCTGATGAACAAAGCAAAACGCCTGGAGATCCTCACTCGCCTGCGTGAGAACAATCCTCATCCCACCACCGAGCTTAATTTCAGTTCGCCTTTTGAATTGCTGATTGCCGTACTGCTTTCCGCTCAGGCGACCGATGTCAGTGTTAATAAGGCGACGGCGAAACTCTACCCGGTGGCTAATACGCCTACAGCGATGCTTGAACTGGGCGTTGAAGGGGTGAAAACCTATATCAAAACTATTGGCCTTTATAACAGCAAAGCAGAAAATATCATCAAAACCTGCCGTATCTTACTGGAACAGCATAATGGCGAGGTTCCGGAAGATCGTGCTGCGCTTGAAGCCCTGCCTGGTGTAGGTCGTAAAACAGCCAACGTCGTATTAAACACTGCATTCGGCTGGCCGACTATTGCTGTCGACACGCACATTTTCCGCGTTTGTAATCGTACTCAATTTGCGCCGGGGAAAAATGTCGAACAGGTAGAAGAAAAGCTACTGAAAGTGGTTCCGGCAGAGTTTAAAGTCGACTGCCACCATTGGTTGATCCTCCACGGGCGATATACCTGTATTGCCCGCAAGCCCCGCTGTGGCTCTTGTATTATTGAAGATCTTTGTGAATACAAAGAGAAAGTTAACATCTGAAGAAAAGGGGTAACACCGATTACCCCATTCATAACCTTTCTTTATCCTCTTTTAAAACATCTTTTTAACGTCAATGATGCCATTGCTTAGCGTTATCATCAGGTAATCCGTTTGCGGATAACCAAAAATGCAGGTTAATTGTTTTTTTAATAGCGAAATTTTCTATTCATTCGTGATCAAGATCACGATGCTGTGGCAATGTAAAAACATTGCAAGAATTAGGTTAAAATCATTTAAATTTACACACGCAACAAATATTGACCTACAAAACATTACACTGGCTATTTTTCAGAAACTGGACTATCTCACTAGGAAAAACGCTAAATAGCAGAACATATCGCCGTTAAGCCATCATCCCCCTCTCAGGGTAGTGAAAAAATCTGCCGTTACGTTTTTTGAAAAATTTAACGCTGGATAACATTTCCCGGAATGGTTGAATTCCCCGCCTCAGTTATATGTAACAGATTATTACAAAGGACTTGTCTGAAAGTGCAAGATAGTGAACATTACCTGCCGTTTCCCCTCCCACTATAACAATTGCGCGTATGTTTTTTAGGCATAACGCGAGAAAGCACCCCCGTTAATATGGGATGTAAAAAAAGAGGTAAAAGTGTCCACTGCAAACCAAAAACCAACTGAAAGCGTCAGTTTGAACGCTTTCAAACAACCGAAGGCGTTCTATCTCATCTTCTCGATTGAGTTATGGGAACGTTTTGGTTATTACGGCCTACAAGGAATTATGGCTGTTTACCTGGTTAAACAACTGGGTATGTCTGAAGCGGATTCAATCACCCTTTTCTCTTCCTTTAGTGCCCTGGTTTATGGTCTGGTCGCTATCGGCGGCTGGTTAGGTGACAAGGTACTGGGTACTAAACGCGTAATTATGCTTGGCGCTATTGTGCTGGCGATTGGTTATGCTCTGGTTGCCTGGTCTGGTCACGACGCCGGTATCGTTTATATGGGTATGGCGGCTATTGCGGTCGGTAACGGCCTGTTTAAAGCTAACCCGTCTTCTCTGCTTTCTACATGCTATGAGAAAAACGACCCGCGTCTGGACGGTGCATTCACCATGTACTACATGTCCGTCAACATCGGCTCTTTCTTCTCTATGATCGCCACCCCGTGGCTGGCCGCGAAATACGGCTGGAGTGTTGCGTTTGCGTTGAGCGTTGTAGGCCTGCTGATCACTATCGTTAACTTCGCCTTCTGCCAACGCTGGGTTAAACAGTACGGTTCAAAACCAGACTTCGAGCCTATCAACTACCGTAACCTGCTGCTGACCATTATTGGTGTTGTGGCACTGATCGCTATCGCCACCTGGCTGCTGCACAATCAGGAAGTTGCGCGTATGGCGCTGGGCGTTGTTGCATTCGGTATTGTGGTTATCTTCGGTAAAGAAGCTTTCGCGATGAAAGGTGCTGCGCGTCGTAAAATGATCGTTGCCTTCATCCTGATGCTCGAAGCAATCATCTTCTTCGTGCTGTACAGCCAGATGCCAACGTCACTGAACTTCTTTGCGATTCGTAACGTTGAGCACTCCATTCTGGGTCTGGCCGTAGAACCTGAGCAGTATCAGGCACTGAACCCGTTCTGGATCATCATCGGTAGTCCGATTCTGGCCGCTATCTATAACAAGATGGGCGATACCCTGCCGATGCCAACCAAGTTTGCAATCGGCATGGTGATGTGTTCTGGTGCGTTCCTGATTCTGCCGCTGGGTGCAAAATTCGCGTCTGACGCAGGTATCGTGTCTGTAAGCTGGCTGGTCGCAAGCTATGGCCTGCAGAGTATCGGGGAACTTATGATCTCTGGTCTGGGTCTGGCAATGGTTGCACAACTCGTTCCGCAGCGTCTGATGGGCTTCATTATGGGTAGCTGGTTCCTGACCACTGCCGGTGCAAACCTGATTGGTGGTTATGTTGCGGGTATGATGGCTGTGCCGGATAACGTTACCGACCCACTGATGTCACTGGAAGTCTATGGTCGCGTATTCTTGCAGATTGGTGTCGCTACTGCCGTTATTGCAGTACTGATGCTGCTGACTGCGCCGAAACTGCACCGCATGACGCAGGATGACGCTGCAGACAAAGCGGCGAAAGCTGCTGTAGCGTAAAATTCAGGGAAACTCTTTTACAAGCCGCTAACTTTTCGTTAGCGGCTTTTTTTTTGTTCAGCAACGCACTACCATACTTTAAACCACAGACAAAAGGAGTTACCGATGAAATTGTTCTACAAACCGGGCGCCTGCTCTCTCGCTTCCCATATCACCCTGCGTGAGAGCGGAAAGGATTTTACGCTCGTCAGTGTGGATTTAATGAAAAAACGTCTCGAAAACGGTGACGATTACTTTGCCGTTAACCCTAAGGGACAGGTGCCTGCATTGCTGCTGGACGATGGTACTTTGTTGACGGAAGGCGTAGCAATTATGCAGTATCTTGCCGACAGCGTCCCCGACCGCCAGTTGCTGGCACCGGTAAACAGTATTTCCCGCTATAAAACCATCGAATGGCTGAATTACATCGCCACCGAGCTGCATAAAGGCTTCACACCTCTGTTTCGCCCTGATACACCGGAAGAGTACAAACCAACAGTTCGCGCGCAGCTGGAGAAGAAACTGCAATATGTGAACGATGCTCTGAAGGATGAGCACTGGATCTGCGGGCAACGATTTACAATTGCTGATGCCTATCTGTTTACGGTTCTGCGCTGGGCATACGCGGTGAAACTGAATCTGGAAGGGTTAGAGCACATTGCGGCATTTATGCAACGTATGGCTGAACGTCCGGAAGTACAAGACGCGCTGTCAGCGGAAGGCTTAAAGTAATAGCCATCGGCCCACAGGTCGTTGTGGGCCGAAATGAGATATTTCAGAGCTTTGTTGCGCTGAAATAATGTTCTGGTTTGGCAATACGATCCTGAGCAGCAACCACTTGCAGCTCATATTCCTGCATTGCTTTGGTGGTCACCATGATTTCGTATACTGCAGCGGTCACATGTTCCAGGGCCTCCTGCAGCGTTGCCCCCTGAAGCAGTTTCACCAGCAGTAAACCGCTCGTCACATCACCAACACCTACCGGCTGGCGCATACCAAAATCCACCAGCGGACGGCTGATATGCCAGGCTTCATCGGCGGTAACCAGCAGCATTTCAAAACGGTCACGGCTGTAGCCAGCCCGCGCCAGGTGTTTAACCAACACAATTTGTGGCCCTTGCGCAATGAGTTCACGCGCTGCCAGAACCGCTTCTTCGACGTTATTTACCGGATGCTCACAGAGTATCTCCAGCTCAACCAGATTCGGCGCAATGATATCGCTGGCAGGCAAACCGTGCCGCACATGAAACTCTGCGACACCCGGTGCAACGATACAGCCTTTTTCCGGATGACCCATTACCGGATCGCAAAAATATTTCGCCTGCGGATTCGCTGCTTTCACCTGACGAACGATACCGAGGATATGTTCCCCCTGCTCCGCCGAACCCAGATAGCCACTTAATACGGCATCACAGGTGTGTAATTTATCAATGGCGGCAATGCCTTGCACAATTTCGGTTAAATGGCTGGGCGGCATCACGCAGCCAGTCCATTTGCCGTATTGAGTGTGATTAGAAAATTGAACGGTGTTCAGCGGCCAGACGTTCGCGCCCAGGCGGCGCATCGGAAACTCTGCCGCACTGTTACCCGCATGACCATAAACAACGTGAGACTGGATAGCGAGAATATTTTTCATCATGTTCCCTGTATAAAAACCAGGGGGAGTGATTTCTCACTCCCCCTTTCCACTTAATGCATTATTTCCAGCAAATCAGACAGTAATTCTTTTTGCCGCGACGCAGTAAGGTAAAACGACCAAACAGACGATCTTCTTCTTTAAAGAAGTATTCAGGATCGGACTGTTTTTCACCGTTAATGGTGATGGCATTGGAGGCGATGGTTTTACGCGCCTGACCACGGGAAGGTTGCAGTTCAGAATCGACCAGCGCCTGCATCAGGTCTGCGCCCTTTTCCATCTCAACCATCGGTACGCCGTCCTGCGCCAGCTGTTCGAAGTCCGCTTCACTCAGCGCACTCAAGGAACCGCTGAACAGGCATTCGGTAATACGTTTTGCCGCCTGTAAACCTTCTTCACCGTGAACCAGACGAGTCACCTGCTCCGCCAGTACATACTGGGCGCGCGGTGCTTTACCGCTGTTTTTATCTTCTTCTTCCAGGGCGTTGATCTCTTCAATGCTCATAAAGGTGAAGAACTTCAGGAAGCGGTAAACGTCGGCATCCGCAGTGTTGATCCAGAACTGGTAGAATTTGTACGGGCTGGTTTTCTTCGGATCCAACCAGACTGCGCCGCCTTCAGTTTTACCAAATTTGGTGCCGTCTGCTTTGGTGATCAGCGGAACGGTCAGGCCAAACACCTGATTCTGATGCAGACGACGGGTCAGGTCGATACCAGAAGTGATGTTACCCCACTGGTCAGAACCACCAATTTGCAGCACCACACCGTACTGTTTGTTCAGACAGGCGAAGTCATAACCCTGCAACAGGTTGTAGGAAAACTCAGTGAACGAAATCCCCTGATCTTCACGGTTGAGACGCTGCTTAACCGCTTCTTTGTTGATCATCTGGTTAACGGAGAAGTGTTTGCCAATATCGCGCAGGAAGGTCAGCACATTCATATTGCCGAACCAGTCATAGTTGTTCGCCGCGATAGCAGAGTTTTCTCCACAGTCGAAATCGAGGAACGGGGCAACCTGCTTGCGGATTTTGTCCACCCATTCCTGAACAGTTTCTTCGGTGTTCAGCTTACGCTCAGCAGCTTTGAAGCTCGGGTCGCCAATCAGACCCGTCGCGCCGCCTACCAGCGCAACCGGCTTGTGGCCCGCCTGCTGGAAGCGTTTCAGGCATAACAATGGAACAAGATGCCCCAAATGCAAGCTGTCAGCGGTAGGATCGAAGCCGCAATAGAGCGCGATCGGGCCTTGCGCCAGTCGCTCTGCTAACGCTTCCTCGTCCGTCACCTGGGCTACCAGCCCCCGCTCTTGCAATTGTTTAATCAAGTTACTGCTTGCCATCAAAATCTCCATGTATATAACGACTGCACCTTTGCCGGTACACGACTTTTCGCCAGATGCGAAAGAGACATAGAATAAAGTGCCAGAATCAGGAGTACCAGCGATTAAAGCAAGATTTTTGCATCTTTTCAGGGGGCAAGACGATCAATCTTCCACGCATCATTTTCACGCTGGTACAAAAAGCGGTCATGCAGGCGATGCTCACCGCCCTGCCAGAACTCAATCTGTTCAAGGCTGACGCGAAAACCGCCCCAAAAACTCGGCAATGGCACTTCGCCCTGTTGAAACTTCTGCTTCAGCTCCAGGAATTTACTTTCAAGGATACCGCGGGCAGAAATGCGACTGGACTGCTTCGAAACCCATGCACCAATCTGGCTATCACGCGGGCGGCTATGAAAATATTTCATCACTTCGAGAGTCGAAAGTCGTTCCGCTTTACCGATCACCATCACCTGGCGCTCAAGGGTATGCCACGGGAACAGCAGGCTAACGCGCGGATTATTTTCGATTTGATGTGCTTTACGGCTGCCGAGGTTGGTGTAAAACACCATGCCTTTTTCGTCGTAATGTTTGAGTAAAACGATGCGCTGATAAGGCTGACCATGTTCATCCACGGTAGCGACCACCATCGCGGTAGGGTCCGCCAGTTTGGCTTCACACGCCTGAGAGAGCCAGCGTTCAAAAAGGGTTAATGGATCGGCGGGAAGATCGCGGCGGCGTAATCCGCCTTTGGTGTATTCACGGCGCAGATGCGCGATTTGCTGCAATTCGTCGTTATCAGACATGGTTTTCTTTACGGATTGTCAGTGGGTGACGCTATTGTGCGCCGCCCCTGGAAAAATCTCAACGCTGTGGATTTTGTAACTGACAGTTATTCAAGACGATGCGGTCGCGTTTATAGACAGTCGCTTCCTCGCCTTTCGACCAGAAAACATAGATCCCGTCGGTGTAACGTGCACCAGACGCAGAAATGCCCTGTTTGAGATGCAGTAGTTGATTATCGTAAACAAAACTGACTTCCTGGCGCGGATTATTCAGTTTGACCGTCAACGGTTTTTCATCACACTGGTATTCCAGCGTATCGGTTTGCATGCGCTCAACCAGTTGATTGAACGCGCTACAGCCGGTGAGAAGGACCGGCAAACAGATCAGTAACAGTTTTTTCATAGACATATCCCGAAGACTTTCCTGGTCTGGAGGGCAATACGCCCTCCCTAACGTTCCAAGTGTAACGGCAGACGCGGTAAGAAAAATTCAGTTAACTCTGATATCACGGGTTAGCGGGGAAAATAGCCCCGAGTACCGTCTCCTGGCTTGCGCCAGTGACGGAAGGCAGATTTCCTGGTAATCCCGCCAGCGTCCGCCAGGCAAGCCAGGCGAAAGCCAATGCTTCCATGTCATCGCCACTAATGCCAACGGCATCGGTGGTGGTGACTTCTGTGCCTGGCAGTAATGCCGCCAGACGCGCCATGAGTAGCGGATTACGACTTCCTCCACCACATACCATCAATCGTTCGCAGCCACCGCTCAACAAAACTTGTTCAGAAATGGTCACGGCGGTGAGTTCTGCCAGTGTCGCCTGTACATCTCGGGGATCAACACCCGGAAAATGGCGCAAATGGCGCTCCAGCCAGCCGTAGTTAAAGTATTCGCGTCCGGTACTTTTCGGTGCAGGTTGCGAGAAATACGGGTCGCTAAGCATATTTTGCAGCAGTGGGAGAATGACTTTACCCGCCCGTGCCCACTCGGCATCTTTATCGTAAGGTTTACCTGCCTGACGCCAGATCCAGGCATCCATCAGCATGTTACCAGGACCGGTATCGTAGCCCCCTACCGGCTGCCCAGGAATGAGCAGTGACAGATTGGCGATGCCACCAATATTGAGCACCATTCGTCGCTCGGTTGGGTGAGCCAGCAGCGCATGATGGAACGCAGGTACCAGCGGTGCGCCTTGTCCTCCCAAGGCAATATCGCGACGGCGAAAATCACCGACAACCGTAATTCCGGTGCGTGCCACAATTTGATTGTTATCGCCAATCTGTAAAGTGTGTGGTGCCACGCCCGTCGGTTCATGCCAGACGGTTTGACCGTGACAGCCGATCGCAACGATATCTCTCGCCTGCAGGTTTTGTTCCTTAAGCAAGGCATTGACCGCATCAGCAAAAAGTCGCCCGAGTTGAGTATCAAGCTGTCCAAACTGCGAAAGTGTAAGCTGCTGGCCCTGGCAAATATCCAGTACAGCCTGTTTCAGAGACACCGGGATCGGCCAGCTCAAACTTGCCAGCTGTGCGACCCGGTGTTCATCAATTGTCGCCAACACAACATCAACACCATCAAGGCTGGTGCCTGACATAACGCCAATAAAGCGGCCCGATTTCATAGTTCATCCTTTTTCAATCTGACGTTTGCGCACCACTCAAACATAAACTTTTCGTGAATACCATGCGGAATGACCGATTTTTACCGTTGGTAGTAAAACATTATCTTCAAATCAATAATCATCATGAATGTTTTGTTTATAATTGGTTGATCCTACTTTCATTATGATTTGCTCATATTTGGTAGAACATGTAACCATGGATTCACATATGCCATATACTTTGACCATGAGGGATGCTTGCGTGGCGTTTCATGGTGAACAGGAGATTTTTCAATGATTAAACGCGTATTGGTTGTTTCAATGGTAGGTCTGTCTCTTGTCGGTTGTGTTAATAACGACACCCTGTCAGGGGATGTTTATACCGCTTCTGAAGCGAAACAAGTACAGAATGTCAGCTATGGCACCATCGTTAACGTACGTCCGGTACAGATTCAGGGCGGTGATGATTCCAACGTTATCGGCGCAATTGGCGGTGCTGTTCTTGGTGGTTTCCTTGGGAATACTGTTGGTGGCGGAACCGGGCGTTCTCTGGCTACTGCAGCAGGCGCTGTTGCAGGTGGCGTAGCCGGTCAGGGCGTACAGAGTGCAATGAACAAAACGCAGGGTGTCGAGCTGGAAATTCGTAAAGACGATGGTAATACCATCATGGTGGTACAGAAACAAGGCAACACTCGTTTCTCTCCGGGCCAACGTGTCGTACTGGCCAGCAATGGCAGTCAGGTGACCGTTTCCCCGCGCTAAATAAGTTTGCGTGTGGTCAGGTTACTGACCACACGCCCCCTTCATTTCACCCTTTGGCCTGTAACTCAATGATATTATGCTCAAGTTTTGCGATGAGCTTAATCAGTTGTTCCAGTTCCTCTGCGGAGATGCCATGTAAAATTTCCGCGCGGGTTTTGTTAATAACAGCTTCCATTTCGCTGATCAGCGGCTCTGCCTTTTCCGTCAGTTTAATACGTTTAGCCCGACGATCGCTGGCACAAGTTTGACGCGAAATTAACCCTTTTTCTTCCAGTTGGTCCAGAGTACGGACCAGTGATGGCTGCTCGATGCCAATCGCTTTTGCCAGTTGAATTTGCGACTGGTCTGGAGGTAACTGATGGATATTGTGTAACGTAACCCAATGGGTTTGTGTTAACTCCAGCGGTTTCAGGCGATGGTCTATCAGAGCACGCCATATGCGCACCAACCGTGCCAGATCAGAACCTAGTGGCGATTCCAATTTCATCTCCTTATAATTAGCTTGCTAAGATATTATGCGGCTTTTAGAATAGTGTGCAGCAATTGTATTGCTAAAACAAATGTATTGCTGCATTTGGTTACCGTCAGACATATTTTTCAGAAATTGCGCGTAAATTTTTCGCACTTAAAGAATATTTATTAATCTAACGCAATATATTCGGTCGTAAAGGAATCTACTTTGTGAAGTTTATGCTCAATGCAACAGGATTGCCCTTACAAGATCTGGTGTTCGGTGCGTCCGTCTACTTTCCTCCGTTTTTCAAAGCCTTCGCGTTTGGATTCGTCATCTGGCTTGTCGTACACCGCCTGCTTCGTGGCTGGATCTACGCCGGTGACATCTGGCATCCCTTGTTAATGGATTTATCGCTGTTTGCGATTTGCGTTTGCCTTGCCCTGGCAATACTGATTGCGTGGTAACTATGTCAATTAAAACAATTAAGTATTTCTCAACAATCATTGTAGCGGTAGTTGCGGTTCTTGCCGGATGGTGGCTGTGGAATTATTACATGCAATCTCCGTGGACACGCGACGGGAAAATACGCGCTGAACAGGTTTCTATCACCCCTCAGGTGTCGGGACGTATTGTTGAGCTGAATATAAAAGACAACCAACTGGTTAACGCGGGGGATCTTCTGCTCACGATCGATAAAACGCCCTTTCAGATCGCCGAGCTGAACGCACAGGCTCAGCTGGCGAAAGCGCAATCTGACCTCGCAAAAGCCAATAACGAAGCGAATCGTCGTCGTCATCTCTCACAAAATTTTATTTCTGCCGAAGAACTCGATACCGCTAACCTCAATGTTAAAGCGATGCAGGCCAGTGTTGATGCCGCACAGGCGACGCTGAAACAGGCACAATGGCAACTGGCGCAAACGGAAATTCGCGCCCCGGTGAGTGGATGGGTGACTAACCTCACTACCCGCATCGGCGATTACGCTGACACCGGGAAACCGCTGTTTGCCCTTGTCGACAGCCACTCGTTTTACGTCATTGGTTATTTTGAAGAAACCAAGTTGCGCCATATCCGCGAAGGTGCACCAGCACAAATTACCCTCTATAGTGATAACAAAACGTTACAGGGTCACGTTTCCAGTATCGGTCGGGCGATTTATGATCAGAGCGTTGAAAGTGACTCAAGCCTTATTCCGGATGTGAAACCTAACGTCCCCTGGGTTCGACTTGCCCAACGCGTTCCCGTCCGCTTTGCGCTGGATAAAGTCCCAGGCGATGTCACGCTGGTGTCGGGCACCACCTGTAGCATTGCCGTAGGTCAATAATGAACGCATCGTCATGGTCCTTGCGCAATTTGCCCTGGTTCAGGGCCACGCTGGCGCAATGGCGTTATGCGTTACGCAATACCATTGCCATGTGTCTGGCGCTGACGGTTGCCTATTATTTAAATCTGGATGAACCCTATTGGGCGATGACCTCGGCTGCCGTGGTTAGCTTTCCCACCGTTGGCGGTGTCATCAGCAAAAGCCTCGGACGCATCGCTGGCAGTTTGCTCGGAGCCATTGCGGCACTGCTTCTTGCCGGACATACGCTCAATGAGCCGTGGTTTTTTCTTTTGAGCATGGCGGCGTGGCTTGGCTTTTGTACCTGGGCCTGTGCGCACTTCACGAATAATGTCGCGTATGCATTTCAACTGGCGGGCTACACGGCTGCCATCATCGCCTTTCCGATGGTTAATATTACTGAGGCCAGCCAGCTGTGGGATATCGCTCAGGCGCGCGTTTGCGAGGTGATTGTCGGTATTTTGTGCGGCGGCATGATGATGATGATCCTGCCGAGCAGTTCCGATGCTACTGCCCTTTTAACCGCATTGAAAAACATGCACGCCCGATTACTGGAACATGCCAGTTTACTCTGGCAGCCTGAAACAACCGATGCCATTCGTGCAGCACATGAGGGGGTGATTGGACAGATACTGACCATGAATTTGCTCCGTATCCAGGCTTTCTGGAGCCACTATCGTTTTCGCCAGCAAAACGCACGCCTTAATGCGCTGCTCCACCAGCAATTACGTATGACCAGTGTCATCTCCAGCCTGCGACGTATGTTGCTCAACTGGCCCTCACCGCCATGTGCCACACGAGAAATTCTCGAACAGCTGCTGACGGCGCTCGCCAGTTCGCAAACAGATGTTTACACCGTCGCACGTATTATCGCCCCGCTACGCCCGACCAACGTCGCCGACTACCGGCACGTCGCCTTCTGGCAGCGACTACGTTATTTTTGCCGCCTTTATCTGCAAAGTAGTCAGGAATTACATCGTCTGCAAAGCGGTGTGGATGATCATACCAGACTCCCACGGACATCCGGCCTGGCTCGTCATACCGATAACGCCGAAGCTATGTGGAGCGGACTGCGTACATTTTGTACGTTGATGATGATTGGCGCATGGAGTATTGCTTCGCAATGGGATGCCGGTGCCAATGCATTAACGCTGGCAGCAATTAGCTGCGTACTCTACTCCGCCGTCGCAGCACCGTTTAAGTCGTTGTCACTACTGATGCGCACTCTGGTGTTACTTTCGCTATTCAGCTTTGTGGTCAAATTTGGCCTGATGGTCCAGATTAGCGATCTGTGGCAATTTTTACTGTTTCTCTTTCCACTGCTGGCGACAATGCAGCTTCTTAAATTGCAGATGCCCAAATTTGCCGCACTGTGGGGGCAACTGATTGTTTTTATGGGTTCGTTTATCGCTGTCACTAATCCCCCGGTGTATGATTTTGCTGATTTTCTTAACGATAATCTGGCAAAAATCGTTGGCGTTGCGCTGGCGTGGTTAGCGTTCGCCATTTTGCGTCCAGGGTCGGGTGCTCGTAAAAGCCGTCGTCATATTCGCGCGCTGCGCCGGGATTTTGTCGATCAGCTAAGCCGCCATCCAACACTGAGTGAAAGCGAATTTGAATCGCTCACTTATCATCACGTCAGTCAGTTGAGTAACAGCCAGGATGCGCTGGCTCGCCGTTGGTTATTACGCTGGGGTGTAGTGCTGCTGAACTGTTCTCATGTTGTCTGGCAATTACGCGACTGGGAATCGCGTTCCGATCCGTTATCACGAGTACGGGATAACTGTATTTCACTGTTGCGCGGAGTGATGAGTGAGCGTGGCGTTCAGCAAAAATCACTGGCGGCCACACTTGAAGAATTACAGCGGATTTGCGACAGCCTTGCCCGCCATCATCAACCTGCCGCCCGCGAGCTGGCGGCAATTGTCTGGCGGCTGTACTGCTCGCTTTCGCAACTTGAGCAAGCACCACCGCAAGGTACGCTGGCCTCTTAATTACTTAATCACACCACAGGCATAGCGTTCACCGCCACCGCCCAGCGGTTTAGGTTGATCGGACATATTATCGCCGCCAACGTGGACCATCAGCGCTTTGTCTTTGATTTCATCCAGTGATTTCAGACGAGGCGCGATGACGGCATCGGTAGCTTTGCCGTCATTATTGACGACCAGTGCAGGCAGATCGCCTAAATGCCCGGCACCTTCTGGGCCTTCATGTTTACCGGTATTTTGTGGATCAAGATGCCCGCCTGCGGATTCCGCGGCGCTGGCTTTGCCATCTTTGGTGGCTGGCTGGCAGCTTCCTTTGGCATGAATATGGAAGCCATGTTCACCGGGGGGTAATGCTTTCAGGTCGGGCGAAAACTCCAGACCTTTATCGGTTTCAGTAATGGTGACGCTACCAATTGACTGCCCAACCCCTTGCGACGTGACGAGGTTCATCTCGACTTTTTCACTGGCAGCTTGTGCGCCGGTCGCAACAACCAGCGCCAGAATGGCCAGACTAAAACGTTTCATAGGACCTCCGTTCATTGTGCATTCCTGAATAAGTGTAAACCAGTGACACATTTTTGAACGGCGGCTATTCCTAAAAGTGCTTACGGTACGTCGTAACCCAGTGCCGCTTTACGGATACGAAACCATTGTTGACGGGTCATTTTCAGTGTTTCTGCTTCGACAGCTGCCCGTACGCGCTCAATTTTACCTGAGCCGATAATTGGCAGCGGCTGCGACGGTAAACGTAATACCCAGGCGTAAACCACCTGTTCAATCGAGCCCGCGTTTAACTCCTCTGCCACCACAGCCAGTTCATCACGCAGCGGCTGGAAATAATCATCATTAAACAGACGACCACCACCAAGGCAGGACCACGCCATCGGACGAACACGCAGTTGTTGCAGTTGGTCGAGCGTACCATCCAGCAGTAACGGCTGATGTACCGGGGATATTTCCACCTGATTAGTGGCAAGGGTAAACGGCAGGCGTGATTGCAAAAGCGCAAATTGCGCAGGCGTAAAGTTCGATACGCCAAAATGGCGCACTTTGCCGCTCTGATGCAGATGTTTAAACGCGTCCGCCACTTCATCGGCATCCATTAACGGGTCTGGTCGGTGGATTAACAGCAGATCCAGATGATCGGTCGCGAGATTAATTAGCGACTGTTCGGCGCTCTTAATGATGTGATCGCGGTCAGTGATGTAATGACCAATGACGTTTTCTTCACGCGTGGTCGTCGCGATACCGCATTTACTGACGATTTCCATCCGTTCACGCAGATGAGGTGCAAGTTTCAGCGCCTCGCCAAACGCCGCTTCGCACTGATAGCCACCATAAATATCAGCATGGTCCACGGTGGTCACGCCGAGATCCAGATGCTCTTCAATAAAACTGACCAGCTGGCGGGCGGACATATTCCAGTCCATCAATCGCCAGTAGCCCATCACAAAACGGGAAAACTCCGGGCCTTGCGGCGCAATAGTAATACGCTGAACCATAATCGCTTCCTCTTATCAGATATGAGAGGAGTATACGCAAGATTAGGCTCAAAAGAGTGATGGTTGCTCCGGTTCGTCTGATGACGCTGGCTTATTTGCGCGTAATTTGCGCATTAATCGCTGCCGACAAAGGCGCAGCACCTCTTGTTTTTCGCCATCGCTCATTTTATTCCAGTTAAAACGCTCATCCCGACTACGAAAACAGCCGCGACAAAACCCGCGTTCGTCAGACTGGCAAATTCCCCGGCACGGGCTCTGGACGGGAAAGAACTCTAATTGCTCCGCCACTTCGCCCTCCTCAAAATAAGATTATTACCATTATTGAAGCTGTTAATGCCCAAAGTAGCAACTTTGCTTGCACTAGACCGACTGGTCTACTACACTCCAACGCATGAACAAACACACCGAACATGATACTCGCGAACATCTCCTGGCAACGGGCGAGCAACTTTGCCTGCAACGTGGATTCACCGGGATGGGGCTAAGCGAATTACTAAAAACCGCTGAAGTGCCGAAAGGGTCCTTCTATCACTACTTTCGCTCTAAAGAAGCGTTTGGCGTTGCCATGCTTGAGCGCCATTACGCCGCATATCACCAGCGACTGACTGAGTTGCTGCAATCCGGCGAAGGTAACTACCGCGACCGCATACTGGCTTATTACCAGCAAACACTGAACCAGTTTTGCCAACATGGAACCATCAGTGGTTGCCTGACAGTAAAACTCTCTGCCGAAGTGTGCGATCTGTCAGAAGATATGCGTAGCGCGATGGATAAAGGCGCTCGCGGCGTGATCGTTCTGCTCTCGCAGGCGCTGGAAAATGGCCGTGATAGCCATTGTTTAACCTTTTGTGGCGAACCGCTGCAACAGGCACAAGTGCTTTACGCACTATGGCTGGGTGCGAATCTGCAGGCCAAAATTTCGCGCAATTCCGAGCCACTGGAAAACGCGCTGGCACATGTAAAAACCATTATTGCGACGCCTGCCGTTTAGCAGGCATTTTTTATCACCAGACGACCGGGAGCCTTTATGTCATCTGAAAAACTGTATTCCCCACTGAAAGTGGGCGCGATCACGGCGGCAAACCGTATTTTTATGGCACCGCTGACGCGTCTGCGCAGTATTGAACCGGGTGACATCCCTACCCCGTTGATGGCGGAATACTATCGCCAACGTGCCAGTGCCGGTTTGATTATTAGCGAAGCCACGCAAATTTCTGCCCAGGCAAAAGGGTATGCTGGTGCACCTGGCATCCATAGTCCGGAACAAATTGCCGCATGGAAAAAAATTACCGCTGGCGTTCATGCTGAAAATGGTCATATGGCCGTACAGCTGTGGCACACCGGACGCATTTCTCACGCCAGCCTGCAACCTGGCGGTCAGGCACCGGTAGCGCCTTCCGCACTTAGCGCGGGAACACGTACTTCTCTGCGCGATGAAAATGGTCAGGCGATCCGTGTTGAAACATCCATGCCGCGTGCGCTTGAACTGGAAGAGATTCCGGGTATCGTCAATGATTTCCGTCAGGCCATTGCTAACGCGCGTGAAGCCGGTTTTGATCTGGTAGAGCTCCACTCTGCTCATGGTTATTTGCTGCATCAGTTCCTTTCTCCTTCTTCAAACCATCGTACCGATCAGTACGGCGGCAGCGTGGAAAATCGCGCACGTCTGGTGCTGGAAGTGGTCGATGCAGGGATTGAAGAATGGGGTGCCGATCGCATTGGCATTCGCGTTTCGCCAATCGGTACTTTCCAGAACACAGATAACGGCCCGAATGAAGAAGCCGATGCACTGTATCTGATTGAACAACTGGGTAAACGCGGCATTGCTTATCTGCATATGTCAGAACCAGATTGGGCGGGGGGTGAACCGTATACTGATGCGTTCCGCGAAAAAGTACGCGCCCGTTTCCACGGTCCGATTATCGGCGCAGGTGCATACACGGTAGAAAAAGCCGAAACGCTGATCGGCAAAGGGTTAATTGATGCGGTGGCATTTGGTCGTGACTGGATTGCGAACCCGGATCTGGTCGCCCGCTTGCAACGCAAAGCTGAGCTTAACCCACAGCGTGCCGAAAGTTTCTATGGAGGCGGTGCGGAAGGCTACACGGATTACCCGACGCTGTAATCCAACATTGCGAGCGGCGTAAAGCCGCCGCTATACTAAAACAACATTTTGAATCTGTTAGCCATTTTGAGGATATAAAGATGCGTCTTCTTCATACCATGCTGCGCGTTGGCGATTTGCAACGCTCCATCGATTTTTATACCAAAGTGCTGGGCATGAAACTGCTGCGTACCAGCGAAAACCCGGAATACAAATACTCACTGGCGTTTGTTGGCTACGGCCCGGAAACCGAAGAAGCGGTGATTGAACTGACCTACAACTGGGGCGTGGATAAATACGAACTCGGCACTGCTTATGGTCACATCGCGCTTAGCGTTGATAACGCCGCTGAAGCGTGCGAAAAAATCCGTCAAAACGGGGGTAACGTCACCCGTGAAGCGGGTCCGGTAAAAGGCGGTACTACGGTTATCGCGTTTGTGGAAGATCCGGACGGTTACAAAATTGAATTAATCGAAGAGAAAGACGCCGGTCGCGGTCTGGGCAACTAATCTCCTGCCGGGCGTGAACTCATCGCGCCCGCATCTTTACTGCATCGACAAGTAATATTTGTCATAATGCGCGCTGCAATTTATCCGTATTAAGAGAATCAGATGTCCGATAACGCTCAACTTACCGGTCTGTGCGACCGTTTTCGTGGTTTTTATCCTGTTGTGATCGATGTTGAAACAGCCGGATTTAACGCCAAAACCGATGCGCTGCTTGAGATTGCCGCCATCACCCTGAAAATGGATGAACAAGGCTGGCTGATGCCGGACACCACATTACATTTCCACGTCGAACCATTTGTCGGCGCAAATTTGCAGCCAGAGGCCCTCGCCTTCAACGGCATTGACCCGAACGATCCCGATCGCGGCGCGGTCAGCGAATACGAGGCGCTGCACGAAATTTTTAAAGTTGTGCGTAAAGGTATTAAAGCGAGCGGTTGTAACCGCGCCATTATGGTGGCGCACAACGCCAATTTCGATCACAGCTTTATGATGGCCGCCGCAGAACGCGCCTCACTGAAACGTAACCCGTTCCACCCTTTCGCCACTTTTGACACTGCTGCACTGGCCGGGCTGGCACTCGGACAAACCGTATTGTCAAAGGCTTGCCAGACCGCTGGCATGGACTTCGACAGCACCCAGGCGCACTCCGCGCTGTACGACACCGAACGCACTGCTGTGCTGTTTTGTGAAATCGTCAACCGCTGGAAACGTCTGGGAGGTTGGCCGCTACCTGCCGCCGAAGAAGTGTAATCGAGTCGATGCCTGATGACATGCAATGATTCAGGCATCTATAGTGAGGCTATTCCACGCATCATGCATGATATTCACGGGGAATAGCGTTAATGGCAGATAATCCAAACCTTTCATCGCCCCTGCCGGACGTGTTTTCACCGGCAACCCGCGACTGGTTTCTTCGCGCCTTTAAACAGCCGACCGCTGTCCAGTCGCAAACCTGGCATGTGGCGGCGCGAGGCGAACATGCGCTGGTGATTGCACCGACTGGCTCCGGGAAAACGCTGGCAGCATTTCTCTACGCCCTCGATCAGCTCTTCCGCGAAGGCGGCGAAGATACCCGCGAGGCGCATAAACGTAAAACCTCACGCATCCTCTATATTTCACCGATAAAAGCCCTTGGCACCGACGTTCAGCGCAACTTGCAGATCCCGTTACAGGGTATTGCCGATGAACGGCGGCGGCGCGGCGAAACGGAAGTCAATCTTCGCGTGGGGATCCGTACTGGCGATACGCCTGCACAGGAACGCAGCAAACTCACCCGTAATCCGCCGGATATTCTGATCACCACACCCGAATCACTCTATCTGATGCTGACCTCCCGCGCGCGCGAAACGCTACGCGGCGTCGAAACGGTAATTATTGATGAAGTCCACGCGGTAGCAGGCAGTAAACGTGGTGCGCATCTGGCGTTAAGTCTGGAGCGGCTCGATGCGCTGCTCCACACCTCAGCACAGCGAATTGGCCTTTCTGCCACTGTGCGTTCAGCCAGCGATGTGGCAGCATTTCTTGGCGGCGATCGCCCGGTTACGGTAGTCAACCCGCCCGCAATGCGCCATCCGCAGATACGGATTGTCGTACCGGTCGCCAATATGGATGATGTCTCATCGGTCGCCAGCGGCACTGGCGAAGACAGCCATGCTGGCCGGGAAGGCTCCATCTGGCCATATATTGAAACGGGTATCCTTGATGAAGTGTTGCGCCATCGCTCGACCATTGTCTTTACTAATTCGCGGGGACTGGCGGAAAAACTGACGGCACGATTAAATGAGCTTTACGCCGCACGCTTACAGCGTTCCCCGTCTATCGCCGTTGATGCGGCCCATTTCGAGTCGACCTCCGGCGCAACCTCTAACCGTGTACAAAGTAGCGACATTTTTATTGCCCGCTCACACCACGGCTCCGTCTCTAAAGAACAACGAGCAATCACCGAACAGGCGCTGAAATCGGGTGAATTACGCTGTGTGGTCGCAACCTCCAGTCTCGAACTGGGGATTGATATGGGCGCGGTGGATCTGGTGATTCAGGTGGCAACGCCGCTTTCTGTTGCCAGTGGGTTACAACGCATTGGACGTGCCGGACACCAGGTAGGAGGTATCTCCAAAGGGCTGTTTTTCCCCCGAACCCGGCGTGACTTAGTCGATTCCGCAGTCATTGTAGAGTGTATGTTCGCAGGCAGGCTGGAAAACCTGACACCACCGCATAATCCACTCGACGTCCTTGCGCAGCAAACCGTTGCCGCCGCGGCGATGGATGCATTACAGGTAGACGAATGGTACTCCCGCGTACGCCGTGCCGCACCGTGGAAAGATCTGCCAAGACGTGTTTTTGACGCCACGCTGGATATGCTTTCCGGGCGCTATCCCTCTGGCGATTTTTCTGCTTTTCGCCCCAAACTGGTCTGGAACCGGGAGACCGGGATATTGACCGCCCGACCTGGCGCTCAGCTGTTGGCGGTTACCAGCGGTGGCACCATTCCGGATCGTGGCATGTATAGCGTGTTATTACCCGAAGGTGAAGAACAGGCCGGTTCGCGGCGGGTGGGTGAACTGGATGAGGAGATGGTATATGAGTCGCGGGTGAACGACATTATCACTCTCGGCGCTACCTCATGGCGGATCCAGCAAATCACCCGCGATCAGGTGATTGTGACTCCTGCTCCGGGTCGTTCTGCCCGGCTCCCCTTCTGGCGTGGTGAAGGTAACGGACGTCCGGCAGAATTAGGCGAGATGATCGGCGATTTTCTCCATTTACTGGCGGATGGCGCGTTCTTTTCCGGGACTATTCCCCCGTGGTTGGCAGAAGAAAATACGATCGCCAATATTCAGGGGTTGATTGACGAGCAGCGCAACGCGACGGGCATCGTTCCGGGGAGTCGTCATCTGGTCCTCGAACGGTGCCGTGATGAAATTGGTGACTGGCGTATTATTTTGCACTCTCCCTATGGAAGACGGGTGCATGAACCCTGGGCGCTGGCGATTGCCGGGCGAATACATGCACTATGGGGCGCTGACGCGTCTGTGGTTGCCAGTGATGACGGCATTGTTGCGCGCATTCCTGACACCGATGGTAAATTGCCCGATGCCGCGATTTTTTTGTTTGAACCAGAAAAGTTGCTGCAAATTGTCCGCGAGGCGGTAGGCAGCTCGGCACTTTTCGCCGCCCGTTTTCGCGAATGCGCCGCGCGGGCATTATTAATGCCGGGCCGCACGCCGGGCCATCGCACCCCGCTCTGGCAACAACGGCTGCGCGCCAGTCAGTTGCTGGAAATCGCTCAGGGATATCCAGATTTTCCGGTCATTCTCGAAACCCTACGCGAATGTCTGCAAGATGTTTATGATCTTCCCGCGCTGGAACGTTTGATGCGTCGCCTGAACGGTGGCGAAATTCAAATATCCGATGTAACGACCACTACGCCTTCGCCTTTCGCTGCCAGTTTATTGTTCGGCTATGTCGCGGAATTTATGTACCAGAGCGACGCCCCGCTGGCAGAGCGCCGGGCATCCGTACTGTCGCTGGACAGCGAGTTACTGCGCAATCTACTCGGACAGGTCGATCCGGGGGAATTACTCGACCCACAGGTCATTCGCCAGGTGGAAGAAGAGTTGCAACGACTGGCTCCTGGCAGAAGAGCGAAAGGTGAAGAAGGATTGTTCGACCTGCTGCGCGAACTGGGGCCAATGACCGTTGAAGACCTGGCGCAACGGCATACAGGCAGCAGTGGAGAGATTGCGTCGTATCTGGAAAATCTTCTTGCAGTAAAACGAATCTTCCCGACGATGATTAGCGGGCAGGAGCGTCTTGCCTGTATGGATGATGCCGCCAGGCTGCGCGATGCCCTCGGCGTACGACTACCAGAGTCACTGCCAGAGATTTATTTGCACCGAGTCAGTTACCCGCTTCGCGACCTCTTTCTGCGCTATCTCCGGGCTCATGCTCTGGTCACGTCTGAACAACTGGCTCATGAGTTTAGTCTCGGTATTGCCATTGTCGAAGAGCAACTTCAGCAACTGCGCGAACAGGGGCTGGTGATGAATCTGCAACAAGACATCTGGGTGAGCGATGAAGTATTTCGTCGTCTGCGTTTGCGCTCGCTGCAAGCCGCCAGAGAAGCGACACGTCCCGTTGCGGCCACGACCTATGCGCGATTGCTGCTGGAACGTCAGGGCGTATTACCCGCCACCGATGGTAGCCCGGCACTCTTTGCCTCAACATCACCAGGCGTTTATGAGGGCGTGGATGGCGTCATGCGGGTGATCGAACAGCTTGCCGGAGTCGGTTTACCCGCCTCACTCTGGGAAAGCCAGATCCTGCCTGCCCGCGTACGCGACTATTCGCCAGAAATGCTCGATGAATTACTGGCAACCGGTGCGGTTATCTGGTCGGGGCAAAAAAAGCTGGGTGAAGATGACGGTCTGGTGGCACTGCATCTACAGGAATATGCCGCAGAATCGTTCACTTCCGCCGAAGCGGATCAGGCGAATCGTTCGGCGCTGCAGCAAGCGATAATCGCTGTTCTGGCTGACGGAGGAGCCTGGTTTGCACAACAAATCAGCCAACGGATACGCGATAAAATCGGCGAATCGGTTGATCCCTCGGCACTGCAAGAGGCGTTATGGGCGCTGGTCTGGCAAGGCGTCATCACCAGCGATATTTGGGCACCGTTACGCGCTCTCACCCGCAGCAGTTCCAACGCACGCACCTCAACTCGCCGCAGTCACCGGGCTCGTCGTGGGCGTCCTGTCTATGCACAACCCGTCTCGCCGCGGGTATCTTACAACACACCAAATCTTGCTGGACGCTGGTCGTTATTGCAGGTGGAGCCACTAAACGATACCGAAAGGATGCTGGCGCTGGCGGAAAATATGCTCGACCGCTACGGCATCATCAGTCGTCAGGCGGTGATAGCCGAAAATATCCCTGGCGGGTTTCCATCGATGCAAACGCTTTGTCGAAGTATGGAAGACTCCGGGCGAATTATGCGAGGTCGTTTTGTAGAAGGTCTGGGGGGTGCGCAATTCGCTGAACGTCTGACTATTGACCGATTGCGCGATCTGGCGACACAAGCCACGCAAACGCGCCACTATACACCAGTGGCGCTCTCCGCCAACGATCCGGCTAATGTGTGGGGAAATCTTCTGCCCTGGCCTGCACATCCGGCAACGCTGGTTCCAACGCGTCGGGCGGGTGCGCTGGTGGTCGTTTCTGGCGGCAAATTGTTACTCTATCTGGCGCAAGGCGGCAAAAAAATGCTGGTCTGGCAGGAAAAAGATGAATTACTCGCCCCAGAGATTTTCCAGGCGCTGACCACCGCACTGCGTCGCGAACCACGGCTGCGCTTTACGCTAACAGAAGTGAATGATCTACCGGTCCGGCAAACGCCGATGTTTACGCTGCTGCGTGAGGCGGGATTTTCAAGTTCGCCACAAGGGCTGGATTGGGGATAGATAAAGAACTGACGGATGCCCGTTCGCATCCGTCAGTACTGCAGGACGGATTATTCCGCGTCCGGCTCTTCAGACTTGTATTTAGCGGCAGTTTCTTTGATCAGCTGCTGCAGTTCGCCACGCTGATACATTTCGATCACGATATCACAACCGCCGACCAGCTCGCCGTCAACCCACAGTTGCGGGAAGGTCGGCCAGTTAGCATATTTCGGCAGTTCCGCACGAATGTCCGGATTCTGCAGAATATCAACATAGGCAAAACGTTCGCCACATGCGGCAAGCGCCTGGACTGCCTGGGCAGAGAAACCGCAGCTCGGCAGTTTCGGTGAACCTTTCATGTACAGCAGGATCGGGTTTTCAGCAATCTGGCGTTGGATTTTTTCGATAGTGGTGCTCATTGTCTTGCTTCCTCAAACTTCTTTACGGCAGTAATCTGACATTGTAGCGGGTCAGTGCGGCATCGGAAAATAACATTTTCATCACGCTTTTGCTATTTTATCCCTTTGCTCTATTTGTTGCATTTCAAATATTCGTTTCTTCCCTGACGCAAGGCAAACTGGCGTATTTATGACCATTTTTAGCTTTCACTGCTGCATTTTTTTGCGCTCGCCGACGAAACGTATTTTTTAACAATAAAAGCTATTAACTTTCTCTTCTTCTATGCATTAGAATCATCAAGTTTTGTAAATCAGACGCAGGCATGATAGACCTGCCTTAACAGAGGGACGCTCAGTGGCGCGGATAAACCGTATTTCGATCACGCTCTGTGCTTTACTTTTTACCACCCTGCCTTTAACGCCTATGGCCCATGCTTCAAAGCAAGCCAGGGAGAGTTCTGCTACTACTCATATCACCAAAAAAGCAGATAAAAAGAAAAGCACGGCAACCACCAAAAAGACCCAGAAAGCCAGCCAGAAAACAGCGAAAAAAGCCGCCAGTAAAAGTACGATCAAAAGCAAAACCGCTTCTTCCGTTAAAAAATCTTCCATTACCGCTTCTAAAAACGCCAAAACTCGCAGCAAACACGCCGTCAATAAAACGGCCTCAGCCAGCTTTACCGAAAAGTGTACCAAACGTAAGGGCTATAAATCGCATTGTGTGAAAGTCAAAAATGCCGCGTCAGGAACTCTTGCCGACGCGCACAAAGCGAAGGTGCAAAAAGCCACGAAAGTGGCAATGAATAAACTGATGCAGCAAATTGGTAAGCCATATCGTTGGGGTGGCAGCTCACCGCGTACCGGTTTTGATTGCAGCGGCCTGGTTTATTACGCTTATAAAGATTTGGTGAAAATTCGTATTCCGCGTACGGCGAATGAAATGTATCACCTGCGCGATGCAGCGCCAATCGAACGTAGTGAACTGAAAAACGGCGACCTGGTCTTTTTCCGTACTCAGGGACGCGGTACAGCCGATCATGTCGGCGTGTATGTCGGCAACGGCAAATTTATTCAGTCACCGCGCACGGGTCAGGAAATTCAAATCACTTCTCTCAGTGAAGACTACTGGCAGCGCCACTATGTTGGCGCTCGTCGGGTAATGACCCCAAAAACACTTCGCTAAAACTTTACCCTGTTGTTACGGCAACAGGGTAAGTTCATCTTTTGTCTCACCTTTTAATTTGCTACCCTATCCATACGCACAATAAGGCTATTGTACGTATGCAAATTAATAATAAAGGAGAGTAGCAATGTCATTCGAATTACCTGCACTACCATATGCTAAAGATGCTCTGGCACCGCACATTTCTGCGGAAACCATCGAGTATCACTACGGCAAGCATCATCAGACTTATGTCACTAACCTGAACAACCTGATCAAAGGTACCGCGTTTGAAGGTAAATCACTGGAAGAGATTATTCGCAGCTCTGAAGGTGGTGTATTCAACAACGCAGCTCAGGTCTGGAACCATACTTTCTACTGGAACTGCCTGGCACCGAACGCGGGTGGCGAACCGACTGGAAAAGTCGCTGAAGCTATCGCCGCATCTTTTGGCAGCTTTGCCGATTTCAAAGCTCAGTTTACTGATGCAGCGATCAAAAACTTTGGTTCTGGCTGGACCTGGCTGGTGAAAAACAGCGATGGCAAACTGGCTATCGTTTCAACCTCTAACGCGGGTACTCCACTGACCACCGATGCAACTCCGCTGCTGACCGTTGATGTCTGGGAACACGCTTATTACATCGACTATCGCAATGCACGTCCTGGCTATCTGGAGCACTTCTGGGCGCTGGTGAACTGGGAATTCGTAGCGAAAAATCTCGCTGCATAATAACTGATGGCAAATGCAACATTGCCTGATGCGCTTCGCTTACCATACCAACTCGGATGAAGCGTTAACACTGCATCCGGCAAGATAAATCGCACGTTGCCAGCAACTGTAACGCAGAAGGTTATCCTTCTGCGTTTTTATTTAATTAGCTGTTGGCAACGCAAACTGTTTCAGGTTGTTTTCTGGCTGACATAAACACCAGCAATAATGCCAGTCCCGCGACAATCGCCCCCATCACCGGCACAAAACTGTATCCCAGCCCAGCGGAAATTACCGCACCACCAGCAGCTGCTCCCAGAGCATTTCCAAGATTAAAGGCACCAATATTGACTGATGAAGACAGACCTGGCGCTTCACTGGCGACACGCATCACGCGCATCTGTAACGGCGGTACGACCGCAAAGGTTGCAGCTCCCCACACCACCATGCTAATAGCTGCGCCGAACTCATTGCGGGCCAGGAACGGGATTGCCAGCATAATCACCATCAGCAGCAACAAAAAGCCTTTCAACGTGCCGTTAACTGAACGATCTGCCAGTTTGCCGCCGAGATAGTTACCGATAGAGAATCCGACACCAATCAGCACCAGCATTGCCGTGACGAACACCGGCGTTGCGTGGGTAATGCTTTGCAGTACCGGAGAGATATAGGTGTAGAGGGTAAACATTGCACCAGCTCCCAGTACCGTCGTCAGCAATGCAGACAGCACCTGCGGACGCATTAATACCGCCAGCTCTTTTTTCACTTCAGGTCGCGCCCCTGCGCCACCTTTAGGTAATGAGAAGAACAGACTTACCATTGAAATCACGCCCAGCCCCGCCGTTGCCAGAAATGACATCCGCCAGCCGATGGTTTCGCCCAACCAGGTCGCTGCCGGAACGCCACCGATATTTGCCAGGGTTAACCCCATAAACATAGTGGCAACTGCGCTGGCCTGTTTATGTTTTGGCACCACGCTTGCGGCCACAACTGAACCCAAACCAAAAAATGCTCCGTGATTCAGGCTGGTCAAAATGCGTGAAAGCATGAGAGTCATATAATCCGGCGCGATGGCGGAAAGTACGTTGCCGAGCGTGAAAATCGCCATCAGGAAAATCAACGCACTGCGGCGGGCACGATGAGAAAGTAGAAGCGTCATCAGCGGCGCGCCCACCATTACGCCAACTGCATAGGCACTGATTAACATTCCGGCAGCGGGAATCGAGACATCCACACCGCGCGCAATGACGGGCAATAAGCCCATTGGCGAGAACTCCGTTGTCCCGATACCAAACGCGCCAATCGCCAGCGCCAGCAACGGATAGTTAATTTTCATGCCTTATCTCCACCTCTTCGCGTCATTACGCGATATTCATTAAAGTGGCGAAAGCATGACAGCAATCACAAAAAAATGAAAATAACAAAAAGAGAAAACACTTTTGCCATTTTGCTAACAAACAGGAAGGAGATGCGAGGGAGAACGCGCTCCCTCGAGAGGAAATCAGTGCAGCGCGGCAGTCAAACCCACGGCCACGATCAAACCGAGGACGATAATCGTTGTTACCAGTGAAAATTTAAGGTCGGTGCTCATCAAGTTTTCTCCTTTTTTATTACCACACAAAAAGTGATATTACGCATTTTTACACACTGTGATGAAAAAATCTCCCGTCATTTATAATGATAAGTGTTTTTACCACTTCCCCTTTTCGTCAAGATCGGCCAAAATTCCACGCTTACACTATTTGCGTACTGGCCATTGACCCCTTCCTGACGCTCCGTGTCGTTTTTCCGGCGTACCGCAACACTTTTGTTGTGCGTAAGGTGTGTAAAGGCAAACGTTTACCTTGCGATTTTGCAGGAGCTGAAGTTAGGGTCTGGAGTGAAATGGAATGGCAACAATAAAAGATGTAGCGAAACGAGCAAACGTTTCCACTACAACTGTGTCACACGTGATCAACAAAACACGTTTCGTCGCTGAAGAAACGCGCAACGCCGTGTGGGCAGCGATCAAAGAATTACACTACTCCCCTAGCGCGGTGGCGCGTAGTCTGAAGGTTAACCACACCAAGTCTATCGGTTTGCTGGCGACCAGCAGCGAAGCGGCCTATTTTGCCGAGATCATTGAAGCGGTTGAAAAAAATTGCTTCCAGAAAGGTTACACCCTGATTCTGGGCAATGCGTGGAACAATCTTGAGAAACAGCGGGCTTATCTGTCGATGATGGCGCAAAAACGCGTCGATGGTCTGCTGGTGATGTGTTCTGAGTACCCAGAGCCGTTGCTGGCGATGCTGGAAGAGTATCGCCATATCCCAATGGTGGTGATGGACTGGGGTGAAGCAAAAGCTGACTTCACCGATGCGGTCATTGATAACGCGTTCGAAGGCGGCTACATGGCCGGGCGTTATCTGATTGAACGCGGTCACCGCGAAATCGGCGTTATCCCTGGCCCGCTGGAACGTAACACCGGCGCAGGCCGCCTTGCCGGTTTTATGAAGGCGATGGAAGAAGCGATGATCAAGGTGCCGGAAAGCTGGATTGTGCAGGGTGACTTTGAACCCGAATCTGGTTATCGCGCCATGCAGCAAATCCTGTCGCAGCCGCATCGCCCTACTGCCGTCTTCTGTGGTGGCGATATCATGGCAATGGGCGCACTTTGTGCTGCTGATGAAATGGGTCTGCGTGTCCCGCAGGATGTTTCGCTGATCGGGTATGATAACGTGCGCAACGCCCGCTATTTTACGCCGGCGCTGACCACGATCCATCAGCCAAAAGATTCGCTGGGCGAAACGGCGTTCAACATGCTGTTGGATCGTATCGTCAATAAACGCGAAGAACCGCAATCCATTGAAGTGCATCCGCGGTTGATTGAACGCCGCTCCGTGGCTGACGGCCCGTTCCGCGACTATCGTCGTTAATCACCCGTTGCGGGAGTCTCTTCCGGCTCCCGCAGCCACTCCTTATTCAGCGTCTCACTATCGCCGAGATACTCAAGCAACCAGGTTAACGCAGGCGACATATCATTTTGCTGCCATGTCAGACAACATGCCGAATCCGGGAAGGGGTTTTCCAGTTCTAGTGCTACCCACTTACCCTCATTAAGCCACGGTTTGGCGAAATGTGTTGGCACCATCCCTATGCATAATCCTGCCGAGATACAGGTTGCCGATGATTCCCAGTCAGGCACGACAAGTCTTTTTTGGTTATCCAGCAACCAGGTAATACGTTTAGGTAGCGTTCGCGAGGTGTCTTCGCGCACCAACGACGGCCAGTTGCGCAACGTATCATCGCTGAACGGGCCATCCATCAACGCCAGCGGGTGGTGACTGGCAACAACGCAACTCCAGCTTAGCATCCCCATATCCCGGAAGGCATAACGACCGCCTACCGGAATCGCGCGTGTTGCGCCAATCGCCAGTTCCACGCGCCCGTCGGAAAGCGCATCCCAGACACCGTTGAACACTTCCTGAAAGACAAGAAGTTCGACATCATCAAAATGGCGATAAAAATCAACGATCATCTGCCGTGTACGTTCTGGCCTGACAATATTATCCACTGCGATAGCTAACTGACCGCGCCAGCCGTTCGCTATCTGCTGACATTGCTGCCGGGTGATCTGCATTTTTTTGACAACAGAGCGCCCTTCTTTGAGAAACCACGCCCCGGCAGCGGTCAGTTCCACATCACGGTGACGTCGTTCAAACAGCGGCACCGCCAGCCACTCTTCCAGCTGACGCACGGTATAGCTGACCGCAGAAGGAACGCGATGCAACTCCTGTGCCGCAGCGCTAAAACTACCATTACGCGCTACCGCATCAACAACTTCGAGTGAATATTCTGACCACATAGTCTGCCTGCAAAATTTTTGAAACCAGTCATCAAATATTACCGTTTCACAACACTAATTTCACTCCCTACACTTTGCGGCGGTGTTTAATTGAGAGATTTAGAGAATATACATGCAACCTGGGAAAAGATTTTTAGTCTGGCTGGCGGGTTTGAGCGTACTCGGTTTTCTGGCAACCGATATGTATCTGCCTGCTTTCGCCGCCATACAGGCCGACCTGCAAACGCCTGCGTCTGCTGTCAGTGCCAGCCTTAGTCTGTTCCTTGCCGGTTTTGCCGCAGCCCAGCTTCTGTGGGGGCCGCTCTCCGACCGTTATGGTCGTAAACCGGTATTATTAATCGGCCTGACAATTTTTGCGTTAGGTAGTCTGGGGATGCTGTGGGTAGAAAACGCCGCTACGCTGCTGGTATTGCGTTTTGTACAGGCTGTGGGTGTCTGCGCCGCGGCGGTTATCTGGCAAGCGTTAGTGACGGATTATTATCCTTCACAGAAAGTTAACCGTATTTTTGCGACCATCATGCCGCTGGTGGGTCTATCTCCGGCACTGGCTCCTCTGTTAGGAAGCTGGCTGCTGGTCCATTTTTCCTGGCAGGCGATTTTCGCCACCCTGTTTGCCATTACCGTGGTGCTGATTCTGCCTATTTTCTGGCTCAAACCCACGACGAAGGCCCGTAACAATAGTCAGGATGGTCTGACCTTTACCGACCTGCTACGTTCTAAAACCTATCGCGGCAACGTGCTGATATATGCGGCCTGTTCAGCCAGTTTTTTTGCATGGCTGACCGGCTCACCGTTCATCCTTAGTGAAATGGGCTACAGCCCGGCAGTTATTGGTTTAAGTTATGTCCCGCAAACTATCGCGTTTCTGATTGGTGGTTATGGCTGTCGCGCCGCACTGCAGAAATGGCAAGGCAAGCAGTTATTACCGTGGTTGCTGGTACTGTTTGCTGTCAGCGTCATTGCGACCTGGGCTGCGGGCTTCATTAGCCATGTGTCGCTAGTCGAAATCCTGATCCCATTCTGTGTGATGGCGATTGCCAATGGCGCGATCTACCCGATTGTTGTCGCCCAGGCGCTGCGTCCCTTCCCACATGCAACTGGTCGCGCCGCAGCGTTGCAGAACACTCTACAACTGGGTCTGTGCTTCCTCGCAAGTCTGGTAGTTTCCTGGCTTATCAGTATCAGCACGCCATTGCTCACCACCACCAGCGTGATGTTATCAACAGTAGTGCTGGTTGCTCTGGGTTACATGATGCAACGTTGTGAAGAAGTAGACTGCCAGAATCATGGCAATGCCGAAGTCGCTCATAGCGAATCACACTGATCTATATCGATATGCTTATACTTAGGCTGCTAACAAAATTTTGTTGTATGATTGAAATTAGCGGCCTATACTAATTTCGAGTTGTTAAAGCTACGATAAATATTATGTTTTTACGGGGACAGGATCGTTCCCGACTCGCTATGAATGGTCATTTCGGCAAGGGTTCCTCCTTTCCCTCTGTTCTACGTCGGATTATAGACTCGCGGTTTTTTCTGCGAGATTTCTCACAAAGCCCAAAAAGCGTCTACGCTGTTTTAAGGTTCTGATCACCGACCAGTGATGGAGAAACTATGAGTTCATCGTGTATAGAAGAAGTCAGTGTACCGGATGACAACTGGTACCGTATCGCCAACGAATTACTTAGCCGTGCCGGTATAGCCATTAACGGTTCTGCCCCGGCGGATATTCATGTGAAAAACCCCGATTTTTTTAAACGCGTTCTGCAGGAAGGATCGTTGGGGTTAGGCGAAAGTTATATGGATGGCTGGTGGGAATGTGACCGACTGGATATGTTTTTTAGCAAAGTCTTACGCGCAGGTCTCGAGAACCAACTCCCCCATCATTTCAAAGACACGCTGCGTATTGCCGGCGCTCGTCTCTTCAATCTGCAGAGTAAAAAACGTGCCTGGATAGTCGGCAAAGAGCATTACGATTTGGGTAATGACTTGTTCAGCCGCATGCTTGATCCCTTCATGCAATATTCCTGCGCTTACTGGAAAGATGCCGATAATCTGGAATCTGCCCAGCAGGCGAAGCTCAAAATGATTTGTGAAAAATTGCAGTTAAAACCAGGGATGCGCGTACTGGATATTGGCTGCGGCTGGGGCGGACTGGCGCACTACATGGCATCTAATTATGACGTAAGCGTGGTTGGCGTCACCATTTCTGCCGAACAGCAAAAAATGGCTCAGGAACGCTGCGAAGGCCTGGATGTCACCATTTTGCTGCAAGATTATCGTGACCTGAACGACCAGTTTGATCGTATTGTTTCTGTGGGGATGTTCGAGCACGTCGGACCGAAAAATTACGATACCTATTTTGCGGTGGTGGATCGTAATTTGAAACCGGAAGGCATATTCCTGCTCCATACTATCGGTTCGAAAAAAACCGATCTGAATGTTGATCCCTGGATTAATAAATATATTTTTCCGAACGGTTGCCTGCCCTCTGTACGCCAGATTGCTCAGTCCAGCGAACCCCACTTTGTGATGGAAGACTGGCATAACTTCGGTGCTGATTACGATACTACGTTGATGGCGTGGTATGAACGATTCCTCGCCGCATGGCCAGAAATTGCGGATAACTACAGTGAACGCTTTAAACGGATGTTTACCTATTATCTGAATGCCTGTGCGGGTGCTTTCCGCGCCCGTGATATTCAGCTCTGGCAGGTCGTGTTCTCACGCGGTGTTGAAAACGGCCTTCGAGTGGCTCGCTAAAGGCTATTCTATCGCCCCCTCTCCGGGGGCGATTTCAGATCAGGCTTCTGTACCTGGTTGATTCATGGCATTTTCTCGTGCCGCCAGCACTCGTTCTACCGTATCTACCACTGCCTGAGTTTGTGGATCGATTTCAATGTTGACGCGTGCGCCAAGTTTTTTCTTCCCAAGAGTCGTGCGTTCCAGTGTTTCCGGAATTAAATGGACGCAAAAACGCGTTGGCGTGACTTCACCGACGGTCAGGCTAATACCGTCGATGCCAATAAATCCTTTGTACAGAATATATTTCATCAACTGACTATCCTGGACTTTAAACCAGATCTGGCGATTATTTTCCGAGGTTAATATTTTCGCCACTTCAGCGGTGGTCATAATATGACCTGACATTAAGTGTCCGCCAATTTCATCACTGAATTTCGCCGCACGCTCAACGTTTACCCAATCCCCCACTTTTAAATCGCCAAGATTGGTAATGCGTAACGTTTCTTTCATCAGGTCAAAACTGACATGGTTGCCGTTAATTTCCGTCACGGTCAGGCAGCAACCGTTATGCGCCACGGAAGCACCGGTTTCCAGACCGTCCAGCATGTGGTCGGGTAACTCCACCACATGTGTGCGAAAATTTGGTTTCTCGTCAATCGACACCAGTTTTGCGGTGCCCTGTACAATCCCCGTAAACATACTTACAACTCCTGAAATCAGTTAAGACATTCTGTTCAGCACAATAGCAGGTGGAAAACGCCCTTACCAGTGAAGGGGTAAGAATGACTATTTTTTCACTGGAGAATTAATAAATCCTCGCTACAATAGACTGAATTTCCCCTGCTTCTTCTTTTTGCTGCCCATTCAGGCGGCTTTTTAGTCTCTCATATAACTACAAATAAAAGGTGTTCACGTGCAGAAGTATATCAGTGAAGCGCGTCTGTTATTAGCATTAGCAATCCCGGTGATTCTCGCGCAAATCGCCCAAACTGCGATGGGTTTTGTCGATACCGTGATGGCGGGCGGCTATAGTGCCACCGACATGGCGGCGGTCGCTATCGGTACTTCTATCTGGCTTCCGGCGATCCTCTTTGGTCACGGACTGCTGCTGGCATTAACGCCGGTTATCGCGCAATTAAATGGTTCCGGTCGACGTGAGCGCATTGCGCATCAGGTGCGACAAGGTTTCTGGCTGGCGGGTTTTGTTTCCGTTCTCATTATGCTGGTGCTGTGGAATGCAGGTTACATTATCCGCTCCATGGAAAACATCGATCCGGCTCTGGCGGACAAAGCCGTGGGTTATCTGCGTGCGTTGTTGTGGGGCGCGCCGGGCTATCTGTTCTTCCAGGTTGCCCGTAACCAATGTGAAGGTCTGGCAAAAACCAAGCCGGGTATGGTAATGGGCTTTATCGGCCTGCTGGTGAACATTCCGGTGAACTATATCTTTATTTATGGTCATTTCGGTATGCCTGAGCTCGGTGGCGTTGGTTGTGGCGTGGCTACTGCGGCGGTGTATTGGGTCATGTTCCTTGCCATGGTTTCTTACATTAAACGCGCCCGCTCCATGCGCGATATTCGTAACGAAAAAGGCACCGCGAAGCCCGATCCTGCGGTTATGAAACGACTGATTCAACTCGGTTTGCCAATTGCGCTGGCGCTGTTCTTTGAAGTAACGCTGTTTGCCGTCGTGGCTCTGTTAGTGTCTCCGCTCGGTATTGTTGATGTCGCAGGACATCAGATTGCCCTGAACTTTAGTTCACTGATGTTTGTGCTTCCAATGTCGCTGGCGGCAGCGGTAACTATCCGCGTAGGTTATCGTCTGGGTCAGGGCTCAACGCTGGATGCGCAAACCGCTGCGCGGACCGGGCTTATGGTGGGTGTCTGTATGGCAACCCTGACGGCCATTTTCACGGTTTCACTGCGGGAGCAAATCGCCCTGTTGTACAACGACAATCCCGAGGTTGTAACGCTGGCTGCGCATTTGATGTTGCTGGCGGCGGTATATCAGATTTCTGACTCTATCCAGGTGATTGGCAGTGGGATTTTGCGTGGTTATAAAGATACGCGTTCCATTTTCTATATCACCTTTACGGCTTACTGGGTGCTGGGCTTGCCAAGCGGCTATATTCTGGCACTGACCGATCTGGTCGTTGAACCTATGGGGCCAGCAGGCTTCTGGATAGGCTTTATTATTGGCCTGACGTCGGCAGCCATTATGATGATGCTGCGTATGCGGTTCCTGCAACGTCTGCCGTCAGCCATCATTCTGCAACGAGCAGCTCGCTAGTAAAGACAAGGCGCAAACTTCACGGGTTGCGCCTGTGTTTTTACGCAGGCTGGAGCGTTGCGCCAATCCCGTCTTCGTCTGGCTGTAGTTTCAGTGCGTTACACAGAGTTTGCCGACTGGCATCTGTTATCTCAACGTGTATATCACCAGTAACTTCCCCTTTCACATTGATGAAGTCAGGTGAAATTTCTTTCGCACTGGTTTGCAGGCAAATGGCTCCCTCTCCACGCAGGCGTTTCACTTTCAGTTGCACATGCGTTGCCGCACCAGTGATTAGCCACAGTTTTCCGCCATTTAGATTGATGTTACCAACATTGAAAGTGACACTGTCACCTTTTACCATACTGCCGTCGAGAATCAATACACCGCCCTGCTGTACAGTAATCGTTGATTGTTGCAGATCTGCGCCATAGCCAATAATCATTGAAGCGCCGTCCAGTAATGCAACACTACCGGTCAGTTCAACCGGTGCGCGATCTTCCTCTACGACAAAATTTTCGTCCGCGCTGGTGGGTGACAACAGGATGACTGTCCCACCTTGTATTACCGCATTTTCCAGCGTACCGGCATGCACTTCAGCCCGACCACCCACATTAACGGACAGGTTTTGCGTCTTACCGGAACTGTAGAGCTGAAGACCATCCGTCCCCAGACGATAAGTGGATCCATTCTCAACAATAGTGTCAGAGTCTTCACCACCGAGATTATTCATGGTGCCACCAGCAAGCAATGTATCACTGGCTTTCCCCGCCAGCATAAAAACGCCGCCCTGATTAATCTCACAATTGCTGGCTTCCCCACCTGGATACACCAACAATTCACCACCTTCATCTACCACGACCGCTGAGGTTGTCCCATTGACCAACAGGCCACCCTCTTGATCGAGAATAATTTTTTCCGCGCGATGGCCTTCCAGTACACGCAGGTTACCGCCATTTTCCAGCAACAAACCGCAGGCATAACCTTTATCAACGCTGAATTCACCTTCGGGATGGCGGCCATTAACCGTAGCGAGCGTAGAGAGACTAATTGCGCCTCCCTCGGACTGAACAATATCTGTGGCAATGGCACCGTCGCTGACCGATAGCGTGCCATTGTTGCCGTACTGTGTGCATTTGGCGATCCCACCGGTTGCCACTTTCAACCAGCCAGCCCCCGTGACCACGGTATTTTCGGCTCTTCCGCCAGCTTCAACAATTAACTCACCTTCAGTAAGTTGCGTCGCGCCAATGACCTCGCCGGTCTTAACAATTTGCACGTTCCCGTCGCTCATCAAGTTTTTCGCATCAGATCCCATGATTTATTCCTTTGCTGCATCTGTGTGCCTTTATTGCTACCTAAGTGTAAAGGCTACGGAGGATTTATCCACGACAGATTTTGAGATGGTGGCAAACAACTCTGTTTAAACTCTGATACACGGATTATTGGGTTGTATCTGATGTAAATGCGATCCTGAATAAAAATCGCCCTTGCAAATCAACAAAATATAGCCAATTTGCTTAAAAGCTCTGCAAACGGTCGAAATAGCGCAGAAAATTACGTTTTGCCTCTTGCCACCTTCCCACTCTGCCGCTAATATTCGTCCCCGTTGTCACCTACAACGTTGCGTTCATAGCTCAGTTGGTTAGAGCACCACCTTGACATGGTGGGGGTCGTTGGTTCGAGTCCAATTGAACGCACCATCCTGCGTCCGTAGCTCAGTTGGTTAGAGCACCACCTTGACATGGTGGGGGTCGGTGGTTCGAGTCCACTCGGACGCACCAGATTTTCTTAATCTGGTCTTCTCCTTTTTCCCTCTGTTTCTTCTCTGTATCCAATACGTTAAAAGATTTACACTGTCTTCGTATGCGTTATCAGAAGGAGAATCGCTATGGCAACTTTGTTACAACTTCATTTTGCTTTTAATGGCCCATTTGGCGACGCAATGGTTGAGCAGCTTGAACCGCTTGCTGAGTCGATTAATCAGGAACCTGGTTTTCTGTGGAAGGTATGGACAGAAAGTGAAAAGAACCACGAAGCCGGTGGGATCTACCTTTTTACTGATGAAAAAAGCGCCCTTGCCTATCTGGAAAAACATACTGCCCGACTGAAAAATCTCGGCGTTGAGGAAGTTGTCGCCAAAGTTTTCGATGTCAATGAGCCACTTAGTCAAATCAATCAGGCAAAACTCGCCTGACAGAATTTAATCAAGGGCGGTTAGCGCCCTTTTCATCCCTGTCTGAAATTTCTCAAATTCTAAAAATCTCAACCAAACTTATCTGATAACACTAAATTCGAAAGAATGCGTACAGGTAAGTAACAATGAAAAAAATTGCTATTGTGGGTGCCGGGCCTACGGGGATCTACACCTTATTCTCGCTTCTACAGCAACAAACTCCACTTTCTATTTCTATCTTCGAGCAGGCTGATGAAGCCGGTGTCGGGATGCCATACAGTGATGAGGAAAACTCAAAAATGATGCTGGCAAATATTGCCAGTATTGAAATACCGCCGATTTATTGTACGTATCTCGAATGGCTACAAAAGCAAGAAGCCAGCCATCTCCAGCGTTATGGCGTTAAAAAAGAAACCTTGCACGATCGTCAGTTTTTACCGCGAATTCTGCTGGGCGAATATTTCCGCGATCAATTTTTACGATTAGTAGACCAGGCACGACAGCAAAAATTTGCAGTGGCTGTTTATGAATCATGCCAGGTTACCGATCTGCAAATTATAAATGCTGGCGTCATGCTCGCTACAAATCAGGATTTACCCAGCGAGACGTTTGATTTAGCAGTGATCGCGACGGGTCACGTCTGGCCTGATGAAGAAGAAGCAACCAGAACGTATTTTCCCAGCCCGTGGTCAGGCCTGATGGAAGCAAAGGTCGATGCGTGTAACGTGGGTATTATGGGAACATCCTTGAGCGGACTAGATGCGGCAATGGCAGTGGCTATTCAGCATGGTTCGTTCATTGAAGATGATAAACAACACGTCATTTTTCACCGCGATAACGCAAGTGAAAAGCTAAATATTACGTTAATGTCGCGCACGGGTATTTTACCCGAAGCCGATTTCTATTGCCCTATTCCCTACGAGCCCTTACACATCGTCACTGATCAGGCATTAAATGCTGAGATTCAAAAAGGCGAAGAGGGCCTTTTGGATCGGGTATTTAGATTGATAGTAGAGGAAATCAAGTTTGCTGATCCAGACTGGAGCCAACGCATAGCCTTAGAGAGCCTGAATGTTGATTCCTTTGCTCAAGCCTGGTTTGCCGAGCGCAAACAACGCGACCCATTTGACTGGGCAGAAAAAAATCTCCAGGAAGTCGAACGCAATAAACGAGAAAAACATACTGTTCCCTGGCGTTATGTCATTCTGCGCCTGCATGAAGCCGTACAGGAAATTGTTCCTCATCTGAATGAACACGACCATAAACGGTTCAGTAAAGGCCTTGCCAGGGTTTTCATCGATAATTATGCGGCAATCCCTTCAGAGTCTATTCGTCGCCTACTTGCCTTACGTGAAGCGGGAATCATTCATATTCTCGCCCTCGGTGAAGACTACAAAATGGAAATTAATGAGTCGCGCACCGTCCTGAAAACGGAAGACAACAGCTACTCGTTTGACGTTTTTATTGATGCCCGCGGACAGCGTCCGCTTAAAGTGAAAGATATTCCTTTCCCTGGACTACGCGAACAATTACAGAAAACAGGGGATGAAATCCCTGATGTTGGCGAAGATTATACGTTACAGCAACCCGAAGATATTCGTGGACGCGTAGCGTTCGGCGCGTTGCCCTGGTTGATGCACGACCAGCCTTTCGTTCAGGGACTTACGGCATGTGCAGAAATTGGTGAGGCGATGGCTCGGGCGGTCGTAAAGCCTGCATCCCGTGCTCGTCGGCGTCTTTCGTTTGATTAAAGGTAAAGCTATCAGCACTCAACAAACTGATGCTGTTCATTAAGACGATAGCGGACTCCGGTTCGAATATTGTTTTCACCTTCAATGGCGACGGCGAAGCGAACTCTTTCGCCGTCATGATATGCCAGTGCGGCGCTTCCCCCTGGCCCGAGAATAATTGAGTCGACCACGCCCGTGCTCACTACCGTTGAATTTTCACCGCTGGCAATGATGTGTACATTGTCGCCGCTGTTGGCAATTCTGGCGTTTGCGCCAAAGCTGGCGATTTGCACCAGGTCACCATTACTGGCGACATGACATCGTTCACCCAATGTACAAACGCGTACTCGCATTCCAGTATTCGCAATCCGACTACTATCTCCAGCGCTGCTTATCCGCGAAGAATTACCGGTTACAGCAACCCGTGCGCGTTCACCGGAGCTGCCAATGTGACTGTTAAAGCCGACACTTCCAATCCGCACGCTATAACCCATACTGGCAATTTGCGCGGCATACCCAGCGGTTGCGATTCTGGCATTATCCTCACAACAGCCGATGCGAGCGTGATCGTCGCTGCGGGCAAACTGACTGCAAAATGCTCTCTCTCCGGGATCTGTGGCCAGTTTTTGCATAGAAGAAACTTCCTGATGCGCGAAGTTTTCATCCGCCAGCCATTTTTTCCACGCATACTCAACCAGACTCTCCGCCCAGTCCGTATATCCTTCCTCAATCAGTGCATGATGAATATCGGCATAACTACCGCCGCGTGGGAAATGGCGCAGGAACCAGCGATACATCACCGCTCCGATACGCCATTCTCGCAGGCCTGCTCGTGTAATGATCATTCGTTAGTGCCGGTGATAGCCATCGACCATGCTTTTAAAGGTTTCGTGTGGCGTACGCCCCGTGGTGCAAAGATAAAGATGACCGAAGATAAAAAAGAGGCTTATAAATGCCAGAGCAAAATGCGCCTGCAATAACCAGTATCTTACGCCAGGAAACACATCTCCCACGGCTTGCGGATAGAGACACAGCAGCCCCGTCAATAGTAACAACGGCAGCAATCCAAACATGACACCAATATAGGCAACCTGCTGTAAGGGATTAAATTTAGACTGGGTTGTTGCCGGGAAAGGATGTTCTTCCCCCTGCATAATGCCAAACAAATAAAATCGCGTTTGTTTTGCCGCTCGCTCCAGCCAACCCTGACGACGAATGCGATAGTGGTGACCATTACCCCCAACGGCATTGATCAGAACAAAGCCGAGCCAGCATGCCAGTAACAAAAATCCGCAAACTTCATGCAACGCAACCAGACTTTTAACCGCAGTTGCGCCCACCAGCGCAAAGTGATTTATCAGCCCACTTGCCAGCAACAATACAAAGAGTAACGCATTCGACCAGTGCCATAATCTGACCGCTTTGCTGTAAAGATAAATCTTCTCACCATGATCGGTGGCTGATTTCTTCACGCCACGAGCACGAAGCAAGGCATGCAGCCCCAGCACCAACCACATCCCAACCAGCAATAGTCCGGCAATGATCAACCACACCGGCCAAAATTCGGGAGTGAATTGTGGCACATAGTTCGCCAACTGGCTCTGAAACTGTTCAGCATGTTGCGACGGGTTCATACATTTTCCTTTTTAATCAAATGTTGACCGAATCGGCGATACAGATGCGGTTTCCCGGCACCAGGTAGCTGATATTGATAGTATTTATTTTCCTGCAACCACGCCTGAATTTCTGGGCTATCTTCGCGACCAAAGATCAATGCATGTTCCGGACAGGCGCTGACGCAAATGGGCGGAAAGCCTTTTGCCAGTCGGGACTCAGCGCAGAAATCACATTTATCTGCCACTTTAGTGACAGGGTTAAGGTAGCGAACCTGGTAAGGACAAGCGCCAATGCAATAACTGCAGCCGATGCACTGCGATTTTTCTACCCGCACGATCCCCTGCTCATCACGCCACGACGCCCCTGTCGGGCATACGTCGATGCAAGGAGCATCTTCACAGTGCTGGCATGACTGGCGAAAATAGTGATACTGCGTTTCGTTGTCGTTATCGGTGACTGGAATGTGTGCTATCGATAAACGGCTTCCCTGAGCGGGGACGTGGTTAGTTTTACGGCATGCGCGGGCGCAAATATTACAGCCATTGCACCGTGACTCGTCATGAATCATGGCATACCGAACTTTCTTTTCTTGCCTCGTGTTCGCTAACAGAGAAGACGCAGAACCAGTAAAAAAGATTACTGTTCCCATCCCCAGAACAAATTTGCGTCGAGTGAAGGACATCTGATTATCCCCTAATGCAGTGGCTGCAACTGTCCACCCTATCCATGACATCTCCCTGAAATTTCAGGGGTTCTGAAACTGCTCTACCTCAAACCATTCGCATAAGCCATACGCCTTGCCATAGGTCATAAATCGCTCGCTAAACAAGTACAACACCGCCGTCGATGACTCCACCTGCCGTATATCAGCATATTCAGGTGCAATATCCATCGCGGCGATCGCGGCTTCGATCTGCGCTTCCTGGAAGTAATATGGCGCTTGCATCAGCATGGCGACTTTGTAAGGACGAGGATACGTCTGGCACTCAAAACGAACGGCGTGTGCAATGGCGCGACAAATGTCCTGCTCCACAACTTGCAAAGACATCGCCGCGTAGTTTTCACTCATGGCCTGCGTTGAGTAATAGTAATCATCCTGGCTTCCCGTCAAACAAGCGATATCCGCGTGGTCTCCGTTCTGCTTAATGCTTTCCAGCAAAACTGACAGTTCCTCTTCTGCAACCGAATAGGGTGGCGAGAGAAACACGGCGCGCGCCACCAGCTGCCCAGCAGCAGAATGCTGACGAATGAACTCTGCCAGGATTTCAGCAGGTTCTGGTTCGGTTACCGTATCAACGGGGTGACGCATCCCCTGCAACCATTGCCGCTTCGCCTCGTCAATTTCGCTGACTTCCGCTAACGGCAATTCATCCTGATGGTTCATCTCACCCATTCCTTACGCAGGCAGTAGATTGTGTGCTGCCAGATCGGCGGCAATATCTTCCAGCCCCAGACGCTGCAATGTTTCACGGGTCGGACAACCAAGCAGTGGGTCCCAGCCCATTTCTTTGTAGAACATCGTGAGCGAAGCATGCATATCGTCACGGTCCATTTTGTCCGTACCTTCAGTAAAGACCGGGATCTGAGGATCCTTGTCGAATACCCAGGAACAGATAAGATCGTGTTCATTACGCATATCTTTGGTTTGCATCAGTTTTACCGTGTAGGCGCGATGCAACGTAAAGATACGCTCTGCAGCTAAATCTAATTTTTCCTGAGTCATCTCTTCGCCAGTGATCGCTTTGAAGAATTTGGCTTCAAGCGCCAGATCGCCCCGGTAATTACGGCTTTTCAGCGGCGAAACGGTCATTGGCCAGACCCAGTTGCACAGGGTGACGGCATTATGCAAACAGACCCGCAACAGCGACCACTTAGCATATTTAATTTTTGCGTCATTGATTGGCGTGTAGTTTTTGGTTTCATCGTAAGCATCTTCAGAACCAAAAAGTTCTTTCGCCACTTCACGTTGCAGTTTCAATGGCAAGCCGGAACCAATAAAGTTGATATGGGTATGCGTCATGCAGTCACGGTTGAACATACAGTTAACAATGGAACCGACCTGCGCTGACGCTTCATTGGCATGGTGAACCGGATAGCCAAATGGCGACCAGAGTTTATTTTTCGCGTAGCCCCAGTACTCTTCACCCAAATTCCAGCGTTCTGCGATGGCATATGAACCATCAGCCAGGTGACTCAGCTCACCCACACGATGCGCCAGACGGTAGTAAAAATCTTTAATGAAGTTAACGTCACCCGCTTCCAGTTGATCCCAGCGAATTTCCGCATACTCTTCAGCTGGTAGAACACGCTTGAACACCCCTTTGCTGTAACAATAAGTAAAGTCGCGATGCAGCTGCCCATAGTTACACCATAGGCCGTAGTCATCGAATAGATTCAGACCAACCAGGTTACCAATCACACGACCATCGTCTTTATCTTCAAAATCTTTCGGCCCGTTTGGGAAGATGGTGGTATGGACAAAGTTTGCTACACAAGTGTTACCACCTGTGCCAGGCACGCCAAACTCTTTCACTCGAGGAATATTCATTTGGGTCATACAACGGATCGGGCAAGAATGGCAGCCGCTCATTTTTACTGTGTATTTCTCTGCCGCCGGACCTAAGTCAAAAACGGATTTATAGGTACGAAAGCCGACCGTGTTCTGATTGCCTGGCGGAATTTCCCCCGTTTCAATCGGACCACCTTCAGCCGCGCCCCAAAACAGCCCTTTACGTGCTGTCCAACGTGACTTGGGATCTGAATACTCTGCCCACGATTGCGGCGTACTTGGCACGACATGGTTGTTATTCGCACCGATAAGTTCAGTCATCATGTAATCGTTGAGACGCTTCATCTCCTGACGATCGGCAATGTTGACCCCTTTCGTCCCCTCAATCGCAATCGCTTTAAGGTTTTTCGAACCCATTATTGCGCCAGTTCCTGCACCACCGCTGTGGTTACGGCTATTCAACATGCCAGAGAGAGGAACAAGGTTTTCCCCAGCCTGACCAATAGCCGCCACACAGGTTTCAGGGCTGGTCAATCGACAAATCTCTTCCGTCGTTGCGCGCGTACCTTTTCCCCATAAGAAATCGGCTTTTTCCAGGCTAACTTTGTCATCTTTAATATTCAGCCATACCGGTGATTTCGCTTTCCCTTCGATAATAATGACGTCGTATCCGGCGAATTTCATTTGCGCTGCAAAAAAGCCCCCCATATGGGCATCGACGACTAAATTTCCTTTGGTAAAAGTAGAAAGTGAGGTGATATTTACGCGAGAACTGCAGGGGGCACCAGATCCAGTTAATGGGCCGGTAGCAAAGACTAATTTATTCGCTTCATCGAAAGGTTTCGTGCCTGGCGGTACTTCGTCATACATAATTTTGTAGCCGAAGCCCATACCACCGACAAAACTTTTAAACTTACTGGAATCTTCGAGGGTAATATTTCCTGTCGTAAGATTGACTCTTAATATATTACCTGTCCAACCGTTAGCCATGATTTTTTCCTTTGCAAGATTCACACAGTAATATCTTTCCACTCGATAATTTTTAACGCCCCTGTTGGGCAGGCGTATGCGCATTCACCGCATAACACACATTTCGAGGATTTTTTACTTTCGGTATTTACGGTGGCCATCATCCACGGGCATGCCGTAGTACAGGCGCTACAGCCAATACAACGTTTATGATCGACGGTAATACAGCCTTCTTTCTGCTGCCAGGTAATCGCACCAATCGGGCAGACGTTCATGCATTGCGGCTCTTTGCATTGACGGCAGGTGTCCGCGGTATAGTTGAGATCGCCATACAGGCCGCCGCCAGAGCCAACCCCGTTGTCGCCAAAGAAATAATTGCGATGGATTTTGATACGGGAGAAGAATGTCCCTACTGAACCATCGTTGAAGTTGGTACAAGAGATTTCACAGCGGTGGCAACCCGTGCATCGAGCACGTTGGGTCACCAGCACCCCTTTGGGTGTATTTATCAACCCTACTGTGCCGCTATCAATATCTTCCTGTTTGCAACCCAAAAGTGACAGTAACGCAGGGGCAATTGTTAAACCAGCGAGGCCTTTTCCTGATATACGCAAGAATTCTAATCGCGTTAAGCCAATATCTAATAGTGGACGATCAACCGGGTTCATTTATTTCGCATCCTCTTCGCAAACACAGTGCTGACAATTCAGCAGACTGATATTAAGCATTCAACTAATACGCTGCTGACTCTGTCCCCAACACCAGATATTTTCCCTAACCCGATAGTGTATGAGAAAAGATTTAACGCTGATAAACTAATCCTTTATGGTTAGGAGAAAAAATAATGTGATTATTCTGGGCCCTTAACATTGATCGTTATCAATTAAAATCACAAAGCAAGAAATTATAAGTGAACTGATATTTATTATCATTTGAAATAAATTTAACTTAAGCGACAATTATTTGTGACGTTCATTGCAGAAAATAAAAATAACATTATCGTTATAAATTAAAATACATACCGAAATTCGTATAATTTCAGCAGTTGTTATTTAGAATGATTAACTTGACCGCAACTGAAGCAAGAATATCAGGATGAAGCTTACCGCCTCATCCTGAATGGTCATTTTACCAGTGCGTTAATGACGGTTTCCATCGCCTGCTTTTCCAGCTCACTGCGCTGAATGCGTTTATTGGCTAATGCTGTACGTAATACGCCTGCGATAACAATATGCTTTGGTTCCTGCCCCAGATCGCGCATTTCCAGCACAACTTTACCGACAACTCTGCACATTTCTCGGTACAGTTCATCCTCTTTTGTCCGATTTCCCATTCTTTATACCTATTTATCATGCCAACTATCAGCATATATCAATCTAACCAATTAGACAAAAATCAAACAAAATCAGACAAATAACGCGATAAATTATTTTAACTGTAGCAATTGAGCGATGATGTATTTATACACCGGATGAACTTTCACTTATCTTCACAGTGACAACCCCGGCACCAGACGTTGCGCAAACAGCGAAGTTTTTGCGTAACCTTTTCCCTGGAACGTTAAATCTTTGATAACAATTTATTGTCTTACAAGTTGTATATTTTTTGAAACGCTGTTTTTGTTTTCCTTTTGGATTAATTTCAGCGTATAATGCGCGCCAATTGACTCTTGAATGGTTTCAGCACTTTGGACTGTAGAACTCAACGACTCAAAAACAGGCACTCACGTTGGGCTGAGACACAAGCACACATTCCTCTGCACGCTTTTTCGATGTCACCTATCCTTAGAGCGAGGCACCACCACTTTCGTAATACCGGATTCGCTTTCCGGCAGTGCGCCCAGAAAGCAAGTTTCTCCCATCCTTCTCAACTTAAAGACTAAGACTGTCATGAAAAAGACCAAAATTGTTTGCACCATCGGACCGAAAACCGAATCTGAAGAGATGTTAGCTAAAATGCTGGACGCTGGCATGAACGTTATGCGTCTGAACTTCTCTCATGGTGACTATGCAGAACACGGTCAGCGCATTCAGAATCTGCGCAACGTGATGAGCAAAACTGGTAAAACCGCCGCTATCCTGCTTGATACCAAAGGTCCGGAAATCCGCACCATGAAACTGGAAGGCGGTAACGACGTTTCTCTGAAAGCGGGTCAGACCTTTACTTTCACCACTGATAAATCTGTTATCGGCAACAGCGAAATGGTTGCGGTAACGTATGAAGGTTTCACAACTGACCTGTCTGTTGGCAACACCGTACTGGTTGACGATGGTCTGATCGGTATGGAAGTTACTGCCATTGAAGGTAACAAAGTTATCTGTAAAGTGCTGAACAACGGCGACCTGGGTGAAAACAAAGGTGTGAACCTGCCTGGCGTTTCCATTGCCCTGCCAGCACTGGCTGAAAAAGACAAACAGGACCTGATCTTTGGTTGCGAACAAGGCGTAGACTTTGTCGCTGCTTCCTTTATTCGTAAGCGTTCTGACGTTATCGAAATCCGTGAGCACCTGAAAGCGCACGGCGGCGAAAACATCCACATCATCTCCAAAATCGAAAACCAGGAAGGCCTCAACAACTTCGACGAAATCCTCGAAGCCTCTGACGGCATCATGGTTGCGCGTGGCGACCTGGGTGTAGAAATCCCGGTAGAAGAAGTTATCTTCGCCCAGAAGATGATGATCGAAAAATGTATCCGTGCACGTAAAGTCGTTATCACTGCGACCCAGATGCTGGATTCCATGATCAAAAACCCACGCCCGACTCGCGCAGAAGCCGGTGACGTTGCAAACGCCATCCTCGACGGTACTGACGCAGTGATGCTGTCTGGTGAATCCGCAAAAGGTAAATACCCGCTGGAAGCGGTTTCTATCATGGCGACCATCTGCGAACGTACCGACCGCGTGATGAACAGCCGTCTCGAGTTCAACAATGACAACCGTAAACTGCGCATTACCGAAGCGGTATGCCGTGGTGCCGTTGAAACTGCTGAAAAACTGGATGCCCCGCTGATCGTGGTTGCTACCCAGGGCGGTAAATCTGCTCGCGCAGTACGTAAATACTTCCCGGATGCCACCATCCTGGCACTGACCACCAACGAAAAAACGGCTCATCAGTTGGTACTGAGCAAAGGCGTTGTGCCGCAGCTGGTTAAAGAGATCACTTCTACTGATGATTTCTACCGTCTGGGTAAAGAACTGGCTCTGCAGAGCGGTCTGGCACACAAAGGTGACGTCGTAGTTATGGTTTCTGGTGCACTGGTACCGAGCGGCACTACTAACACCGCATCTGTTCACGTCCTGTAATATTGCTTTTGTGAATTAATTTGTATATCGAAGCGCCCTGATGGGCGCTTTTTTTATTTAATCGATAACCAGAAGCAATAAAAAATCAAATCGGATTTCACTATATAATCTCACTTTATCTAAGATGAATCCGATGGAAGCATCCTGTTTTCTCTCAATTTTTTTATCTAAAACCCAGCGTTCGATGCTTCTTTGAGCGAACGATCAAAAATAAGTGCCTTCCCATCAAAAAAATATTCTCAACATAAAAAACTTTGTGTAATACTTGTAACGCTACATGGAGATTAACTCAATCTAGAGGGTATTAATAATGAAAGCTACTAAACTGGTACTGGGCGCGGTAATCCTGGGTTCTACTCTGCTGGCAGGTTGCTCCAGCAACGCTAAAATCGATCAGCTGTCTTCTGACGTTCAGACTCTGAACGCTAAAGTTGACCAGCTGAGCAACGACGTGAACGCAATGCGTTCCGACGTTCAGGCTGCTAAAGATGACGCAGCTCGTGCTAACCAGCGTCTGGACAACATGGCTACTAAATACCGCAAGTAATAGTACCTGTGAAGTGAAAAATGGCGCACATTGTGCGCCATTTTTTTTGCCTGCCATTTACCGCTACTGCGTCGCGCGTAACATATTCCCTTGCTCTGGTTCACCATTCTGCGCTGACTCTACTGAAGGCGCATTGCTGGCTGCGGGAGTTGCTCCACTGCTCACCGAAACCGGATACCCTGCCCGACGATACAACGCTTTATCGACTAATTTCTGATCTACACCCTTATTGTCTTTAAATTGCGTAAAGCCTGCTGGCAGTGTGTATGGCATTGTCTGAACGTTCTGCTGTTCTTCTGCCGATAGTGGTCGATGTACTTCAACATAACGCATCCCGTTCGGTTCCACGGAATATTTCACCGGTTCGTTGATCACTTTCACCGGCGTTCCCGTCCGCACGCTGGAGAACAAGGCTTTAATATCCGGTGCATTCATGCGAATACACCCTGAACTGACGCGCAAACCGACGCTGTCCGGCGCACTGGTGCCATGAATGAGGTATTCGCCATTACCATGCGCGAGGCGCAGTGCGTAACGTCCTAGCGGGTTATTTGGCCCGGCAGGAACGACTGGCGGTAATTTAATGCCACGCTCCAAAGAACGCTGACGAATGCCCGCCGTAGGCGTCCAGGTTGGGTTAGGGATTTTCTGCCCCACACGCGTTTCCATCACTGGCGTTTCCAGCCCCTGCAAACCAATACCTATCGGATAGACCTGCACGATATTTTCTCCCGGCGGATAATAATAAAGGCGCAGCTCTGCAAGGTTAACGATAATCCCCTGACGCGGCGCATCAGGTAATAACAGTTGCGAAGGAATAGTTATCGTCGTACCAGGTTTTGGCACCGGGGCGATAGTGTTATTGGCTTCAAGGATCAACATTGCCGCAGTATCAAAACGTCGGGCGATGGCCTGAAGGTTTTTATCCCCTTCCTGCACCGTATACGTTTGATTTTGCCCAACCAGTCGGCTTCCGGTTGGAGGTAGCGGATAATCAACCGCCCAGGCAGCCTGGATGGCGCTAAAAGCGCCGATAAGCGTGAGTGTAAGCAAAGACGCGCGTTTCATTGTAAACCTCCTGTATTTGCCGGAGACTCACGCTGAAACGTCGGATGGCGCTTATGTTCACCTGAAACCAAAACACTCCTGTGCAGGTCAGTGTAAACATTGACCATCCGGCAATGTGAGCCAACCGGATGAAAGCTGTTCCTTTAGTTTAGCTAAGTGCAGCGGCTTTGGCGCGAATTGCGCGAATCATCGCTTCCAGACCTTGTGAACGAGATGGGGTGAGATGTTGAGTGAGCGCCATTTTTTCAAACCACGGACGCACATCGAAATTGACAATATCCTGCGGCGTCATCTGATCGTAGAGAATAAAGACGACCGCAATAAGCCCTTTCACAATCGCCGCATCGCTGTCGCCCTGCAATTTAATAATTCCCTGCGCATTCTGGCGCATGACAATCCACACCTGACTCTGGCAGCCCTGAATGCTATTTTGTGAGCTTCTGTCTTCGTCGCGTAATTCTGGCAGACGCTGGCCCAGCTCAATAATGTAGAGATATTTCTCTTCCCAGTTGGCGCAGCGTAAAAAATTACGCAGCAATTTTTCTTTATCCGGCAATAAAGCCATAGTGCCTCCCTGTTATCCCAGCAGACGGTGAATACGTTGCAGGCCGGTCACCAGACGATCCACTTCTTCATGGGTGTTATACATGGCCAGCGACGCCCGACACATGGCAGGAACGTTGTAATAGGCCATTAATGGCATAGCGCAGTGATGTCCGGTACGCACAGCAATGCCGTAATTATCGAGAAAACTGCCAACATCATAGGCGTGGTGTTTACCAAGATTAAAAGCAATAACGCCAAGTCTGTTCTGGGGACCATAGAGAGTGAGATCCGGTACAGATTCCAGCTGTGATAGCGCGTAGTGCATCAGATTCTGTTCATACTCGGCTATATTATTAAGCCCCAGCGCCGACACATACTCCAGCGCCGCGCCAAGACCAATGATGCCCCCGGTATTGGGTGTACCGGCTTCAAACCGCCAAGGTGCTTTGGTCCAGGTAGTGCCTTCACTCAGGCTGACGGTGGCGATCATAGAACCGCCCCCTTCCCACGGCGGCATCTCCTGCAACAAGGCTTCTTTGACATAAAGAATGCCAATCCCAGTGGGGCCATACAGTTTATGCCCGGAGAACACGTAAAAATCGCAATCCAGCGCCTGAACGTCCACCGGATGATGCATCACCGCCTGAGCGCCATCCACCAGTACTTTTGTGCCATGCTGATGCGCAAGCGTGATCATTTCCGCCAGCGGATTTTCCGTTCCCAGCACGTTGGAGACATGAGTAATTGCCAGCAGGCGAGTTTTCTCATCAAACAGCGTAGGTAGCGTCTCCAGTTGCAACGTACCGTCGGGATTGAGCGGGATCACACGCAGCTCTGCGCCAACGCGTGCGCAAAGCATCTGCCAGGGAACAATGTTAGCGTGGTGCTCCATCTGACTGATGATGATGTTATCGCCCGCCCGCACATTGCTGTTACCCCAGCTATTGGCGACCAGATTGATCCCTTCCGTCGTGCCGCGGACGAACACCAGCTCTTCCGCCGAACGGGCATTAATAAACAGCGATGCCCGCTTGCGCACGTTCTCCATTTTCTCGGTCGCCTGGGCGCTTAAGGTATGAATACCGCGATGCACCGCCGCGTAGCCATGACGATAAAACTCGGCCTCGGCGTCAATCACCTGGCTCGGTTTCTGTGCACTGGCGGCGCTGTCGAGATAAGCCAGCGGCAAACCGTTTACCTCACGCGAAAGCACCGGAAAGTCGGCCCGCACTTTGTCGACGGAAAAAGTCATCTTGCACCTCCTGGCAGTCGTTGACCGATTCGGGCCAGCACCTGCTGTTTAAGCCCCTCATCACGCAGTGCTTCCGTCAGTTCAGCAGCAAAGGCGTAGATGATCATCTGCTGGGCATCTTGCTGATTGATCCCGCGCGAGCGCAGATAAAACATCTGTTCGTCATCAATACGCCCCACCGTCGCGCCGTGGCTGCATTTCACATCATCTGCATAGATTTCCAGCTGTGGTTTCGTATCCACTTCCGCCAGTTTGCCCATCAGCAGATTATTGTTGGTCATCTGACCATCCGTTTTGATGGCGTGCTGCGCGACGTTGATCAAACCGTTAAATACCGCGCGGCCTTTGTCGCTGACGATAGTTTTGTGCAACTGTCGGCTGTTACAAAAACCTTTATTGTGTTCCAGCCAGGTACGGGTATCACACACCTCGTTTTTCACCGGCATCGCCAGGCTATTGATCCGCAGCGTGCTGTTTTCGCCATTGAGTTGCGAACTGGTGTTGTGTCGTAACACTGCGCCACCCAGCAGGTAACTGTGGCTAAATGCGGTGGCATCGTCTGCCAGCAACAAATCGTTATGGGCAAAGTGGTGACTGAGCGGGTTTTCAAACGCCAGCTTGATATGCTGCAAGTGGGCGTTCGCTGCGACATTGATAGTGAACCGTGCCCCAGTAAAATGACGAGCATCATTAAGGCTGACAAAATGTTCGATCACCGTTGCTTCGGCACCTTCCGCCAGATCCAGATGATGTCGGTAATGGGCAGTGTTCACCTCTTCACCTGCCACGCCCTGGGTTATATGCATTAACAGCAATGGCTTTACCGGCCGTTGACCGCGCTTCACGGCGATATGCGTCACGCTATGCGCCAGGCTTTCCGTCAAATGCAGAAACACTTCCGCCTGAATAGCGTCGGGTAACCCCTGGCGGTCATCGTTAATGCTCACTTCATATCCGCTGCCTTCAGTTGCATCGCTCAGTGCTGACACGTAACGTCCATCGACAAATACCAGCCGCACAGCGTCTAACGTTAACGCTAAGGCATCTCGCTGCTGTGGGGATATCTCTCCCGCAATGCAGACAAACTGGCTATTGGTCAGCCCTTCCAGCGGCGTATATTTCCAGTTTTCATGTTTCCGTGTCGGCAGTCCGGTACGCAGCAATTGTTGTAAATGCTGCTGTGCTTGCGGGGAGCGTTTTGCACCCTCGGCTTCAAACAAGTGATGCCACTGTTGCAGCGCGTTACTGCTGTTCGGTAAGCCAGCCATAACCCTGCTCCTCCAGTTGTTTGACCAACGTGAAATCGCCGGATTTCACAATTCGTCCCTGATACAGCACATGGACGTAATCAGGCTTGATGTAGTCGAGAATGCGTTGGTAGTGCGTAACAATGATGAATGAACGCTTGCCGTCACGCAGCGAGTTCACGCCATCGGCAACCACTTTTAATGCGTCAATATCCAGCCCGGAGTCCGACTCATCAAGAATACATAACTCCGGTTCCAGCACCGCCATTTGCAAAATATCGTTGCGCTTTTTCTCGCCGCCGGAAAAACCAACGTTTACCGAACGGGTTAATAAATCTTCCGGCATCTTCAGGAGAGCGATTTTCTCTTCCATCAAATCCTGAAAATCAAAGCGGTCGAGCGTTTCCTGGCCGCGATAGCTGCGCACCGCATTAAGTGCCGTTTGCAGGAAAAACTGGTTACTGACGCCGGGAATTTCCACCGGATACTGGAAGGCCATAAAGATGCCTTCACCTGCACGATCTTCCGGCGACAGCGCAAGCAAATCTTTGCCTTTGAACTCAACCGCGCCGCCCGTCACTTCATAATCTTCTCGCCCGGCAAGCGTTGCCGATAAGGTACTTTTGCCCGAACCGTTTGGCCCCATAATGGCGTGAACTTCGCCGGGACGAACGTCGAGGCTTAATCCACGCAGGATAGCTTTATCTTCCACGCTGACGTGTAAATCTTTAATACTTAACATGTTTATTCCTTATCCGACGCTGTGTTCAAGACTGATGGCGAGGAGTTTTTGTGCTTCAACGGCAAATTCCAGCGGCAGTTCTGAGAACACGTCTTTGCAGAAACCGTTAACAATCATCGAGATGGCATCTTCTTCGCTGATCCCGCGTTGCAGGCAGTAAAACAGTTGATCTTCACCAATACGTGATGTTGTTGCCTCGTGCTCCAGTTGTGCGCTGTTATTGCGACATTCGACATACGGGAAGGTATGCGCCCCACAATTAGCGCCAATCAGCATTGAGTCGCACTGAGTGAAATTGCGCGCATTGGTTGCCGTCGGCATGATTTTCACTAAGCCGCGATAACTGTTCTGACTATGTCCGGCAGAGATCCCTTTCGAGATAATGGTCGATTTAGTGTTTTTACCGATGTGGATCATCTTGGTGCCGGTATCCGCTTGCTGATGACCGCTGGTCAGCGCCACTGAGTAAAACTCACCAATGGAGTTATCGCCGCGCAAAATACAGCTGGGATATTTCCACGTAATCGCTGACCCGGTTTCTGATTGCGTCCATGACATTTTGCTGTTTTCGCCTTCGCACAAAGCACGCTTGGTGACGAAGTTGAGAATACCGCCGGTGTTGTTATCGCCAGGGAACCAGTTTTGTACCGTGGAATATTTCACCTCGGCGTTTTTATGGATGATGACTTCCACCACCGCCGCGTGTAACTGATAGCTGTCACGCACCGGAGCGGAACAGCCTTCAATGTAGCTGACGTAGCTGTCTTCGTCGGCCACCAGAATGGTGCGCTCAAACTGCCCGGTTTTTTCCGCGTTAATGCGAAAATAGGTGGAAAGTTCCATCGGGCAGCGCACGCCTTTAGGCACATAAATAAACGTACCGTCAGAGGCTACCGCCGCATTAAGTGCGGCAAAGAAGTTGTCATTCCCCGGCACCACGGTGCCGAGATATTTACGCACCAGTTCCGGGTGATCGTGGATCGCCTCGCCAAAGGAACAGAAAATAATTCCCTGCTCCGCCAGTTTTTCGCGATAAGTGGTGGCAACCGAAACAGAGTCGAAAATGGCGTCCACCGCCACCTCTTTGCCTTCCCGCACGGGAACGCCCAACTGCTCAAACGCCGCCTCCACCTCTTTACTTAAAAAGGCGTTCGCGCCAGTTTGCTGCACCGCGCCGGGTTCAGACGCGCAGTTGTCGTCACAATTACCGCACGATGGTGCTGAGTAGTAGCTGTAATCCTGATAATTCAGCTTGTCGTAGTGCGCTTTCAACCAGTGCGGTTCTTCCATCTCCAGCCATGCGCGATAGGCGTTGAGACGAAACTCCAGCATCCACTCCGGCTCATTACGCTTCGCCGAAATTGCGCGCACCACCTCTTCGTTTATCCCCTTTGCCAGCTCATCGGTGGCTAACTGGGTGAAGAATCCTTCTTTATAATTCAGCGGGCCGCCGGTCCAGGTTTTGACATCGTCAGTTGCTTCAGTATTACGAGACATAGTACCGCCTATACCCCAAAGCTTTCGCCACAGCCACATTCATTCTGGGCTTTAGGGTTGTGAAATTTGAATATCTGATTAAGTCCTTCACGAACGAAATCGACTTCCGTGCCATCAATAAACGGCATCGCTTGCAGCGGGACAAACAGCTTCGCACCGTCGTGTTCAAACAGCAGATCGTCTTTGTCCGGCTCGCTAACACTGTCGAGCACATAGCCAAAGCCCGCGCAGCCCGTTTGCTTCACGCCTAAGCGCACGCCGACCATACCCGGCTGCTTTGCCACCAGCTCGCGTATGTGGACAGCGGCTGCGGGTGTCAGCGTTAAGCCCTGCCAGGCGAAATCCTGTGGATTAAAGGTTCCTGAATGCATGTCCATCGATTTACCTCACTTCATCGCTTTCAGCGTATAACAGCATGTTAGTGATAATGATTATCAGTTCAACCCAGCAAACGCAGGGGCTTTACCGTAAAACATGCTTTTTTCTTGCTTTTAATAAGCATAGACCCTGATGTGTGGGTTAACAGGCACGCTAAGAATTAGGTATCTCATTGTTAGATAATGATTATTATCTAAGGAGCATTAAGGCTGTGATGAAAAAGAAAAAGTTGTATTGAAAATGACTATTTAAGAGATAGGTAAAAAAGTGCAGCGTTCAGAAATAAGAAAACCCTTAAGTCTGTGCGACACAGGCTTAAGGGTTTCTACCCCATCCGGCGCTTATCTCCGGCACTCTCAGTGGCTTAGCTCTTGAAGGGGCGATAAGAATAATCTCATAAAGCTAAGCCGTCGTTTTAACACAAACTGCGATTAGTATTATTTTTGAACAATATCAGGCGGTTAGATAAGCAGTATTAAGAAGGTTATCGAACCTGGACGGAGGTTAATCCAGGTCGATTTGGCGAAATTGCAGCATTAAGTCAGGATCAATGCACGCCCAGACGCCAGGCAAAGTAGATTTCTTCTTTTAATTCAGCAGAAGAGAGAGTAAGCAGGTCAGCAAATTCAAGTTCTAGTTGTTTCAGACGTTTGAGATATTGGGCAGGTGAAAGATTGCTCTGGTCACGGCGTAAAAATTCAATGGCCAGCTGGGTGGGATCAAGTTGAGTAGACATAGCATCCTCGCTTTTAGACAAGACCTGCACAGTATACCACCGTTTACTGTGCAGATAATAACCAAAAGCAATATGCGTCACACTTTTCTGGTGACAACGTCACAAAATGGCGGTCGTTAATCGTGACGAACAGCACAAACGCCCTTTCTCATCGAAGATTTCAATCTGCCAGACCTGGTGACGCGAACCGAGATGCAACGGTTTGCATACGCCGCGCACCCGCCCTTCTCGTGCCGAGCGGACGTGGTTAGCATTGATTTCCAGACCAACCACCTTTTGCTCACCTTCGGTACATAAATAACCGGCAACGGAACCGATACTTTCGGCCAGTACCACGGATGCCCCTCCATGCAGCAACCCGAAAGGCTGCTTTGTCCGCGAGTCTACTGGCATTGTCGCTTCAAGGGTGTCATCACCAATATGTTCAAAGCGAATATCCAGCAACCCCACCATGTTTCCTTCACCCATGGCATTCAGTGCTTCCAGGGTGATTTTTCGTTTCCATATCATTTAATAATCTCCAGTAAAGCCTGCACAGGATGGCGTACCCCCGTGCCTTCGACCCGTTTTACCTGGCTACGGCAGGAATATCCGGTCGCCAGACAGCGATTACGCGGCAGTCGCTGCATCGCCTGATGCCAGGATAACTCATAGATCCCGAGCGAATTTTTATGGTTTTTCGCTTCATGTCCGTAAGTCCCTGCCATGCCGCAGCAACCCACGCTGACATTTTCCAGTTTCGCGCCAAAACGGGCAAATATCGCGGCCCATTGTGCTGGCGCGCCCGGCAAAGCGGTAACTTCGGTACAGTGACCAAAGAAATACCATGATTCACCGCTGACTGTAGCCACTGGCTGTGAGTCAAGTGCGCTTGCCAGCCATTCATTCGCCAGTAAGACGTTAAACTCGCCACGTTCCTCGCCCAGCGCCAGTTTATATTCATCGCGATAACAAAGTACCAGCGCCGGATCGACGCCCACCATTGGCATCCCCAGCTTCGCCATACGGTTGAGGAAATCCGCCGTCTTTTTCGCCGTCTTCGCAAAACGATTAAGAAAGCCTTTGATATGCTGGGCTTTGCCATTTGGCGAAAATGGCAGTAACACAGGCTGGAAACCTAATTTTTCGACCAGACGGACAAAATCCGCCACCACTTGCGCATCGTAATAGCTGGTAAAGGGGTCCTGCACCACCAACACCGTGCGCGCTTTCTGCTCTGCATTGAGAGCTTCAAGCTGTTCCAGCGTCATATTCGCCGAGCGATGCCCCACCATTTGTTGTTGCAGCGAGGGGACCGACAGCAGCGGCAAATCAACCATGCCAATATGTTTTTCCGAGAGTTTGCGCACCAGCGGCTGGTTAATGAAGAAGTTAAAGGTTTTCGGCGCGCGTGCCATCAGCGGTGCGTAGCTCTCGACCGTAGCGACAAGGTGGTCGCGCAGAGGGCGTAAATAACGGGTGTGATAGAGCTGCAGAAAACGAGAGCGAAACTCCGGCACATCAATTTTGATGGGGCACTGGGTCGAACAAGCTTTACAGGCCAGACAGCCCGACATCGCCTCTTTGACTTCGTGGGAGAAGTCATATTCGCCTTTATTCGCATGCCAGCTATTGCGCGTGCGGGCAATTAACGTCCGCAAACTGACGCCGGATTCAGGCAGTTCTTGTTCCAGTTTGAGTGGGTCAACGCCGCGATCCGCCAACAAGCGCAGCCATTCACGCACCAGCGTTGCGCGCCCTTTCGGTGAATGAATCCGGTTCTGGGTGATCTTCATCGACGGACACATCGGACTACGGACATCAAAGTTGAAGCATAAACCGTTGCCGTTACACTCCATCGCACCGCGCCACTGCTGGCGTACCGCAATGGGGATCTGCCGATCGAATGTACCGCGCTTCACCGCGTCCACTTTCATCATCGGCGCATCGAGACCTTCTGGCGGGCAAATCTTCCCAGGGTTGAGTCGGTTATGCGGGTCAAATGCCGCTTTCACTTTGCGCAGTTCTGCAAAAAGTTCCTCACCGAAAAACGCCGGGCTGTATTCAGCGCGAAAACCTTTGCCGTGCTCGCCCCACAACAAGCCACCGTATTTCGCAGTCAGCGCCACCACGTCATCAGAGATTTGCTTCATCAAAATCTCTTGTTGTGGATCGCACATATCCAGTGCCGGACGGACGTGCAAGACACCTGCGTCGACGTGACCGAACATACCGTAGCTTAAGCCGTGGCTGTCGAGCAGCGCGCGAAATTCAGCAATATAATCTGCCAGATGTTCCGGCGGTACGCAGGTATCCTCAGCAAACGGAATTGGCTTGGCTGCTCCTTTGGCATTACCGAGCAGGCCGACAGCTTTTTTGCGCATCGCATAAATACGCTCAACACCTGCCAGCTCACTGCATACCTGCCAGCCGATCACACCTGCTTGCTGACTGGCGATAAGTTCATCCAGCCGCGCACAGAGTGCATTTACTCGCTCATCAATCAGCGTCTCATCATCACCAGCAAATTCCACAATGTTCAGCCCGAGCATTTCTTTGTCAGGCACATCGGTAATCAACTCGCTGACGGAATGCCAGACAATATCTTCCCGCGCCAGATTCAGCACTTTTGAGTCCACCGTCTCTACCGAAAGCGCCCGCGCCTCAACCATAAACGGCGCGTTACGCAGCGCGGAGTCAAAAGAGTCATATTTGACGTTCACCAGACGGCGCACTTTAGGCAAGGGCGTAATATCCAGCCGCGCTTCGGTAATAAAGGCCAGCGTCCCTTCTGAACCCGTCAGAATGCGCGTCAGGTCGAACTCGGTCATCTCATCGTTAAAGACATGACGCAGATCGTAACCGGTAAGAAAGCGGTTAAGTTTGGGGAAGTTGTCGATGATTAACTGGCGTTGCTGACGGCAACGTTGATAAACCGTGTTATAAATTCGCCCGATTGCGGTATTGGTTTTACCCAGCGTTTCTGCCAGTTCGACGGGTAAAGATTGCGTATCGAGAATATCGCCCCCCAACAACACCGCGCGTACGCCAAGTACGTGATCTGACGTTTTGCCATAGACCAGCGATCCCTGACCGGATGCATCGGTATTGATCATCCCGCCGAGCGTTGCCCGGTTGCTGGTCGAAAGCTCCGGCGCAAAAAAGTAGCCGAACGGTTTCAGGTACTGATTGAGTTGGTCTTTTATCACCCCGGCCTCAACGCGCACCCAGCCCTCTTCAGGGTTAATTTCGATGATGCGGTTCATATGGCGGGACATATCAACAATAATCCCCTGGTTGAGCGCCTGACCGTTAGTGCCGGTGCCGCCGCCGCGGGGGGTAAAGATCAGCGATGAATAGCGTTCCTGCGCGGCAAGACGGGCGATCAGCGCCACATCTGCGGTTGAACGCGGAAATACCACCGCATCGGGGAGAAGTTGGTAAATACTGTTGTCGGTCGACATTGTCAGACGATCGGCATAACTTGTCGCCGTATCGCCGGTAAACCCCTGTTGCTCCAGCTCTTGCAAAAAATTAAGCACCAGTTGAACGACGCCGGGTGCCTGGGAAATCTGTGGAATCATTATATTGACCCTTTCCTGCGGTCTGTGATGTAGGTCGATACACTATTCTTTCAGGCGGCTGCAATAGCGCACTGAAAGGTGATGTTTATTTACTCTATGGATTTCGAGTTGCAGGAAGGCGGCAAGCGAGTGAACTCCAGGAGCTTACAATAGTAAGTGACTGGGGTGAACGAACGTAGCCGCAGCACATGCAACTTGAAATACGACGAGTAAATCGTTTGCGTGTTGCCTGAGTTGTTGTACCACATTTTTTTCTAACACGCCCATCAGAATTAAGGGCAGAATCGGCCTGTTAAAAACCGCTGAAATTGCTCATCATTATGCAGGTGAGTTTCGCGTGTTCACGTCGCGTCGACGATTTGACGCACAAAAAAGGTGAAAAGTAGTTATGGTAAATGTTCGTCAGCCCAGGGATGTCGCACAAATTCTGCTTTCGGTGCTCTTTTTAGCCATCATGATTGTGGCATGTCTGTGGATTGTACAACCCTTTATTCTCGGCTTTGCATGGGCTGGTACGGTGGTTATCGCCACCTGGCCGGTATTGTTACGTTTGCAAAAGATCATGTTTGGTCGCCGGTCTCTCGCCGTTCTGGTGATGACGCTGTTATTAGTGATGGTGTTTATCATCCCTATTGCCTTGCTGGTTAACAGTATCGTCGACGGCAGCGGCCCGCTAATTAAAGCCATTTCCAGCGGTGACATGACGTTACCCGATCTGGCGTGGCTTAATACCATTCCGGTGATTGGCGCGAAGCTGTATGCAGGCTGGCACAACTTGCTGGATATGGGGGGGACGGCGATCATGGCAAAAGTCCGTCCTTATATTGGCACCACCACCACCTGGTTCGTTGGGCAGGCGGCGCATATCGGGCGCTTTATGGTGCATTGTGCGCTGATGCTTCTCTTCAGCGCCCTGCTGTACTGGCGCGGTGAACAAGTGGCGCAAGGCATTCGCCATTTTGCAACCCGTCTGGCAGGCGTTCGTGGAGATGCCGCCGTGCTGCTGGCGGCACAAGCTATCCGCGCGGTGGCGCTGGGTGTTGTGGTGACAGCGTTAGTACAGGCAGTGCTTGGCGGTATCGGCCTCGCCGTATCCGGCGTACCTTATGCAACTTTGCTCACGGTGTTAATGATCCTCTCCTGCCTTGTCCAGCTTGGACCGTTGCCGGTACTGATTCCGGCGATTATCTGGCTCTACTGGACTGGCGATACCACCTGGGGAACGGTATTGTTAGTGTGGAGCGGTGTGGTTGGCACGCTGGATAACGTCATCCGCCCAATGTTAATTCGCATGGGTGCCGATTTACCGCTGATCCTGATTCTCTCTGGCGTTATTGGTGGTTTGATTGCTTTCGGGATGATCGGCCTGTTTATTGGTCCGGTTCTGTTAGCCGTTTCCTGGCGTCTTTTTGCCGCGTGGGTGGAAGAAGTCCCACCGCCGACTGACCAACCGGAAGAAGTTCTCGAAGAACTTGGCGAAATCGAGAAACCGAATAAGTAATTTCTCATCAGGCGGCTCTGCCGCCTGATTGTTAACCCCTGCTAATTGATATTTGCTTGCTCTTCCCCATATTTTCCTGCTTACCGCCATTCAGCTGGTAGTACCTGTCGCAAATTCTTTACAGTTTTTAAACTAATGAGACGAATCTGATCGACGCAAAAAGTCCGTATGCCTACTATTAGCTCACGGTTATAAATCAACATATTGATTTATAAGCATGGAAATCCCCTGAGTGAAACAACGAATTGCTGTGTGTAGTCTTTGCCCATCTCCCACGATGGGCTTTTTTTTAACATTTTTCCGCTTCGCTACCTCGCCCCTCACGCTTTCCAATAATGTTGCACAAGATACTGTGACTCTCTTCAAGCCGTCAGCAGGCTGATAATGTTATTTATATTTTATTGTTTATTTCATGCAGCCATTACACGATGAACGCTTATGAACTCCAGGCACTCCGCCATATTTTTGCCATGACTATTGATGAATGCGCGACCTGGATTGCCCAGACCGGTGACAGTGAAAGCTGGCGTCAATGGGAAAATGGCAAATACGCCATTCCTGATCGTGTAGTCGAGCAACTGTTGGCTATGCGTCAGCAAAGAAAAAAACATCTTCATGCCATCATAGAGAAAATAAATAACCGCATCGGCAACAACACCATGCGTTTTTTCCCCGACTTAACCGCGTTTCAACAAGTCTACCCTGATGGCAATTTTATTGACTGGAAGATCTATCAATCGGTAGCCGCTGAATTATATGCACACGATCTGGAGCGCCTTTGTTAATTTTCCAAAGAAAGGAATTGTCGTTGTTACAACAATAATGAACGGATGCTGACACAACATCGCTTCACTTTTTAAAGCACCTTTGCTAAGTAGAACCTATGAAAAATCCCTATTTCCCTACCGCACTGGGGTTGTATTTTAATTACCTGGTGCATGGTATGGGCGTCATTTTGATGAGCCTGAATATGGCCTCGCTGGAGACGCTTTGGCAGACTAATGCCGCAGGCGTCTCAATAGTTATCTCATCGCTGGGTATTGGTCGATTAAGTGTCTTGCTTTTTGCAGGATTATTATCCGATCGCTTTGGTCGCCGCCCTTTTATCATGCTCGGGATGTGCTGCTATATGGCCTTCTTTTTTGGCATCCTGCACACCAATAACATTATTATCGCTTATGTTTTGGGCTTTCTGGCGGGAATGGCAAACAGTTTTCTCGATGCAGGCACATATCCCAGTTTGATGGAAGCTTTTCCACGCTCACCGGGGACAGCCAATATTTTAATTAAAGCATTTGTTTCCAGCGGACAATTTTTGTTACCGCTAATCATTAGCCTGTTAGTGTGGGCTGAACTGTGGTTCGGTTGGTCCTTTATGATTGCTGCAGGCATTATGTTTATTAACGCTCTGTTTTTATACCGTTGTACGTTCCCACCCCATCCGGGTCGTCGCTTACCTGTCATAAAGAAAACCACCAGATCTACGGAACATCGCTGTTCAATTATCGATTTAGCCAGTTATACCTTATATGGTTATATCTCAATGGCAACGTTTTATCTGGTTAGCCAGTGGCTGGCACAGTACGGACAATTTGTTGCAGGCATGTCATACACTATGTCGATCAAACTACTTAGTATCTACACCGTGGGTTCGCTGCTTTGTGTATTTATTACCGCTCCACTCATTCGTAATACCGTTCGCCCAACAACATTACTGATGCTGTACACCTTTATCTCATTTATTGCTCTGTTTACCGTCTGCCTGCATCCCACATTTTATGTGGTGATAATATTTGCTTTTGTCATTGGTTTTACCTCTGCTGGAGGTGTTGTGCAAATTGGCCTGACGTTAATGGCTGAACGTTTCCCCTATGCTAAAGGTAAAGCTACAGGGATCTATTACAGTGCGGGCAGTATTGCAACATTTACCATTCCGTTGATTACGGCTCATCTGTCCCAAAGAAGTATTGCCGATATTATGTGGTTCGATACCGCCATCGCTGCCATCGGCTTTTTACTGGCACTGTTTATCGGCTTACGCAGCCGCAAAGAAACGCGGCATCACTCGCTAAAGGAAAATGTCGCTCCGGGTGGGTAATGCAATATTCTTTTCAGGTCATGCAAGATCTTACGGATAAATAACTATTTCTGCGCTAACTAAGGAAAATCGCGATCAAAAACAAACTATGACATGCAATATTCCTGGAAACATAAACTTTATGCCATGTACCCAGGGAAAATCATCTTCAGTATAGTAATTATGTAAACCGTCGGAGAACAATACGTACGGTAACGAAATTATCTTTCAGCAAGGAGCTGTGAAAATGTCTCAAAATAAGGCTTTCAGCACGCCATTTATCCTGGCTGTTCTTTGTATTTACTTCAGCTATTTCCTGCACGGCATTAGTGTTATTACGCTTGCCCAAAATATGTCATCTCTGGCAGAAAAGTTTTCCACTGACAACGCGGGCATTGCCTATTTAATTTCCGGTATCGGTTTGGGGCGATTGATCAGTATTTTATTCTTCGGTGTGATCTCCGATAAGTTTGGTCGTCGGGCGGTGATATTAATGGCAGTAATAATGTATCTGCTATTCTTCTTTGGTATTCCCGCTTGCCCGAATTTAACTCTCGCCTACGGTCTGGCAGTGTGCGTAGGTATCGCTAATTCAGCGCTGGATACGGGTGGCTACCCCGCGCTCATGGAATGCTTTCCGAAAGCCTCTGGTTCGGCGGTCATACTGGTTAAAGCGATGGTGTCATTCGGGCAAATGTTCTACCCAATGCTGGTGAGCTATATGTTGCTCAATAACATCTGGTACGGCTATGGGCTGATTATTCCGGGTATTCTGTTTGTACTGATCACACTGATGCTGTTGAAAAGCAAATTCCCCAGCCAGTTGGTGGACGCCAGCGTAGCTAATGAATTACCGCAAATGAACAGCAAACCGTTAGTCTGGCTGGAAGGTGTTTCATCAGTACTGTTCGGTGTAGCCGCATTCTCGACCTTTTATGTGATTGTGGTGTGGATGCCCAAATATGCGATGGCTTTTGCTGGTATGTCAGAAGCTGAGGCATTAAAAACCATCTCTTATTACAGTATGGGCTCGTTGGTCTGTGTCTTTATTTTTGCCGCACTGCTGAAAAAAATGGTCCGGCCCATCTGGGCTAATGTATTTAACTCTGCACTGGCAACAATAACAGCTGCCATTATCTACCTGTACCCTTCTCCATTGGTGTGTAATGCCGGAGCCTTTGTTATCGGTTTCTCAGCAGCTGGCGGCATTTTACAGCTCGGCGTTTCGGTCATGTCAGAGTTTTTCCCAAAAAGCAAAGCCAAAGTCACCAGTATATATATGATGATGGGTGGACTGGCTAATTTTGTTATTCCGCTGATTACCGGTTATCTGTCGAACATCGGCCTGCAATATATCATTGCTCTCGATTTTACTTTCGCGCTGCTGGCCCTGATTACCGCAATTATTGTCTTTATCCGCTATTACCGCGTTTTCATTATTCCTGAAAATGATGTGCGGTTTGGCGAGCGTAAATTTAGCACCCGGTTAAACACAATTAAGCATAGAGGTTAAAGGAGTTAATTATGGATGTTACCGCAAAATACGAATTGATTGGGCTGATGGCCTATCCCATCCGCCACAGTTTATCGCCTGAAATGCAGAATAAAGCCTTAGAAAAAGCGGGATTGTCATTTACCTATATGGCCTTTGAAGTGGATAACGATAGTTTTCCCGGAGCAATTGAAGGATTAAAAGCCCTCAAAATGCGCGGAACTGGTGTATCAATGCCGAACAAACAACTGGCGTGTGAATATGTTGATGAATTAACGCCAGCGGCCAAACTGGTGGGTGCCATCAACACCATCGTTAATGATGATGGCTATCTGCGTGGCTATAACACCGACGGCACGGGCCATATTCGCGCCATTAAAGAGAGCGGTTTTGATATCAAAGGCAAAACGATGGTGCTGTTAGGGGCCGGAGGTGCCTCAACGGCGATTGGCGCGCAGGGGGCAATTGAAGGTTTAAAAGAAATTAAACTCTTTAACCGTCGGGATGAGTTCTTCGATAAAGCCCTCGCCTTCGCGCAGCGGGTTAACGAAAACACCGATTGTGTCGTCACGGTTACCGATCTCGCCGATCAGCAAGCCTTTGCTGAAGCCCTGGCTTCCGCCGACATTTTAACCAATGGCACAAAAGTGGGTATGAAACCCCTTGAGAATGAATCATTGGTTAATGATATCAGTCTGTTACATCCGGGACTTCTGGTCACTGAATGCGTGTATAACCCGCATATGACGAAGTTATTGCAGCAGGCGCAACAAGCTGGTTGCAAAACGATTGATGGATACGGCATGTTGTTGTGGCAAGGGGCTGAACAGTTCACGTTATGGACTGGCAAAGATTTCCCTCTGGAATATGTTAAACAGGTCATGGGGTTCGGTGCCTGACAGGCTGACCGCGTGCAGAAAGGGTAAAAAATGAAAACCGTAACTGTAAAAGATCTCGTCATTGGTACGGGCGCACCTAAAATCATCGTCTCGCTGATGGCGAAAGATATCGCCAGCGTGAAATCTGAAGCTCTCGCCTATCGTGAAGCGGACTTTGATATTCTGGAATGGCGTGTTGACCACTATGCCGACCTCTCCAATGTGGATTCTGTCATGGCGGCGGCAAAAATTCTCCGTAAAACCATGCCAGAAAAACCGCTGCTGTTTACCTTCCGCAGTGCCAAAGAAGGCGGCGAGCAGGCGATTTCCACCGAGGCTTATATTGCACTCAATCGTGCAGCCATCGACAGCGGCCTGGTTGATATGATCGATCTGGAGTTATTTACCGGCGATGATCAGGTTAAAGAAACCGTCGCCTACGCCCACGCGCATGATGTGAAAGTTGTCATGTCCAACCATGACTTCCATAAAACGCCGGAAGCCGAAGAAATCATTGCCCGTCTGCGCAAAATGCAGTCCTTCGACGCCGATATTCCTAAGATTGCGCTGATGCCGCAAAGTACCAGCGATGTGCTGACGTTGCTTGCCGCGACCCTGGAGATGCAGGAGCAGTATGCCGATCGTCCAATCATCACGATGTCAATGGCAAAAACTGGCGTAATTTCTCGTCTGGCTGGTGAAGTATTTGGCTCGGCGGCAACTTTTGGTGCGGTAAAAAAGGCCTCTGCACCAGGGCAAATCTCGGTAAATGATTTGCGCACGGTATTAACTATTTTACACCAGGCATAAGCAATAATATTTCGGCGGGAACATCCTCCCCCGCCGAACTAAAAAAATATATTTAACCGTATTTAATAAAAATATTTCGTGAGTCTCTGTGCGCTAATTCTCCATCTGGCGTAGGGAAAATCACACCTGAATCAGGAATTAACAATGAAACCTGTAAAACCACCTCGTATTAATGGACGAGTGCCGGTCCTGTCGGCACAGGAAGCGGTGAATTATATTCCCGACGAAGCAACACTTTGTGTGTTAGGCGCTGGCGGCGGTATTCTGGAAGCCACCACGTTAATTACAGCTCTTGCTGATAAATATAAACAGACTCAAACGCCACGTAATTTATCGATTATTAGTCCGACAGGGCTTGGCGATCGCGCCGACCGTGGTATTAGTCCGCTGGCGCAAGAAGGTCTGGTGAAATGGGCATTATGCGGTCACTGGGGACAATCGCCGCGTATTTCTGATCTCGCAGAACAAAATAAAATTATTGCTTATAACTATCCACAAGGTGTACTTACACAAACCTTACGCGCCGCCGCAGCCCACCAGCCTGGTATTATTAGTGATATTGGCATCGGAACATTTGTCGATCCACGCCAGCAAGGCGGCAAACTGAATGAAGTCACTAAAGAAGACCTGATTAAACTGGTCGAGTTTGAAAACAAAGAATATCTCTATTACAAAGCGATAGCGCCAGATATTGCCTTCATTCGCGCTACCACCTGCGACAGCGAAGGCTACGCCACTTTTGAAGATGAGGTGATGTATCTCGACGCATTGGTTATTGCCCAGGCGGTGCACAATAACGGCGGTATTGTGATGATGCAGGTGCAGAAAATGGTTAAGAAAGCCACGCTGCATCCTAAATCTGTCCGTATTCCGGGTTATCTGGTGGATATTGTGGTGGTCGATCCGGATCAAACCCAACTGTATGGCGGTGCGCCGGTTAACCGCTTTATTTCTGGTGACTTCACCCTTGATGACAGCACCAAACTTAGCCTGCCCCTAAACCAACGTAAATTAGTTGCACGGCGCGCATTATTCGAAATGCGTAAAGGCGCGGTGGGGAATGTCGGCGTCGGTATTGCTGACGGCATTGGCCTGGTCGCCCGGGAAGAAGGTTGTGCTGATGACTTTATTCTGACGGTAGAAACAGGTCCGATTGGCGGAATTACTTCACAGGGTATCGCCTTTGGCGCGAACGTGAATACCCGCGCCATTCTGGATATGACGTCCCAGTTTGATTTTTATCACGGTGGTGGTCTGGATGTTTGTTATTTGAGTTTTGCTGAAGTCGACCAGCACGGTAACGTCGGCGTGCATAAATTCAATGGCAAAATCATGGGCACCGGTGGATTTATTGATATCAGTGCCACTTCGAAGAAAATCGTTTTCTGCGGCACATTAACTGCGGGCAGTTTAAAAACAGAAATTACCGACGGCAAATTAAATATCGTCCAGGAAGGACGGGTGAAGAAATTTATTCGGGAACTACCGGAAATTACTTTCAGCGGAAAAATCGCTCTCGAGCGAGGGCTGGATGTTCGTTATATCACTGAGCGCGCAGTATTCACGCTGAAAGAAGACGGCCTGCATTTAATCGAAATCGCCCCTGGCGTCGATTTACAAAAAGATATTCTCGACAAAATGGATTTCACCCCAGTGATTTCGCCAGAACTCAAACTGATGGACGAAAGATTATTTATCGATGCGGCGATGGGTTTTGTCCTGCCTGAAGCGGCTCATTAACAGGAGTATCACGATGGATTTTTCTTTAACTGAAGAACAAGAACTGCTGCTGGCCAGTATTCGCGAACTGATTACGACTAACTTTCCGGAAGAGTATTTCCGCACCTGCGATCAAAACGGGACATACCCGCGTGAATTTATGCGGGCACTGGCGGATAACGGTATTTCCATGCTTGGCGTGCCGGAAGAATTTGGTGGTATCCCTGCGGATTACGTCACCCAAATGCTGGCGCTGATGGAAGTGTCAAAATGCGGTGCCCCGGCATTTTTGATCACCAACGGTCAATGTATTCACAGTATGCGCCGTTTCGGTTCTGCAGAGCAGCTACGTAAAACGGCGGAAAGCACCCTGGAAACGGGTGATCCCGCCTATGCCCTGGCATTGACGGAACCAGGCGCAGGCTCAGATAACAACAGCGCCACCACCACTTACACGCGTAAAAACGGCAAGGTTTACATCAACGGCCAGAAAACCTTTATTACCGGTGCGAAAGAGTACCCGTATATGCTGGTGCTGGCGCGCGATCCGCAACCGAAAGATCCCAAAAAAGCCTTCACCCTGTGGTGGGTCGACTCCAGTAAGCCCGGCATTAAGATTAACCCGCTGCATAAAATCGGCTGGCATATGCTCAGCACCTGCGAAGTCTATCTCGACAACGTGGAAGTTGAAGAGAGCGACATGGTGGGCGAAGAAGGAATGGGTTTCCTCAATGTGATGTATAACTTTGAGATGGAGCGCCTGATCAACGCCGCGCGCAGCACCGGCTTTGCCGAGTGTGCCTTTGAAGATGCCGCCCGCTATGCCAACCAGCGTATCGCTTTTGGTAAACCCATTGGTCATAACCAGATGATCCAGGAAAAACTGGCGCTGATGGCGATTAAGATCGACAACATGCGCAACATGGTGTTGAAAGTGGCATGGCAAGCCGATCAGCATCAGTCACTGCGCACCAGCGCGGCGCTGGCAAAACTGTACTGCGCACGTACCGCAATGGAAGTTATTGATGATGCGATTCAAATCATGGGCGGTCTGGGCTATACCGATGAGGCGCGCGTCTCTCGCTTCTGGCGTGATGTCCGTTGTGAACGTATCGGCGGCGGTACAGACGAAATTATGATTTACGTAGCGGGTCGGCAGATCCTGAAAGATTATCAGAACAAATAATCTGCAGGCGGCGCAGCTTCTTAACAAACTGCGCCGCCAGATTTATCCAACAAGACTTACCGGTTGAGGAAATTCAGATAAGATTTCTTGTTCCGCAAAACAGTTTTTAAATTGCCTGCGGTAATCGCTGGGCGAACAGCCGACATGGCGCAAAAACAGTTTGGCAAAGTGATCGACATTTTCATAACCCACACGCCAGGAGATCTCTGCCTGTGATAATTCAGTATTAGTGAGTGACCATTTCGCTTCCGTCATACGCCGTTGAATAACATAGTTAATAGGGGAAATGCGATACTCTTTGGTAAATTCATGGCAAATATAACTGACGCTGGCACGAAACTTTTTCGATAACTGCTCTAAAGTGATTTTTTCGCGATAGTTATTATTCAGATAGAAAAGAATATCTTTTATCAGAACATCTTTTTTAATATATCCCTGCTCCGAACGATAAGCATTTTTAAAGTTTTCGTAGTAAAGAATTGCTAACGTATAGGCAAAGGCGTCCCATAACGAAGATGTTTGGCTATTTTTACTTTGCGGCAAAATCACACTTAGCTCATTAAATAAGGTTTTAATGACTTCTTTTCCCTGCCCTGCGGCAATTACCGGGCAAGAATGCGGTTGCAGTAGCTGATTTTCCTCAGCCCCCTGAAACTGAAAGCCGTACAGCGCACAAGTACACGTCGTTGCCGGATCGTTAACGTCAGAGGCCACCGCATGCAGCCTGCCACGTTCTATCACCACAATGTCATCGGCGTGCGCGACATATAACGAAGAATCGATGGTAAACCTTGCTACCCCTTTCTTGACGTAAATCAACTCAGTTTCATTGTCATGAACGTGATGTCCGGACTCCCATTTTGGATCATCGCTAAATGCAAAACGTGAAAGCCGTGGCGTTTTACCGGCGACAAACAGCGTTTCGCTGGCGTTATCAAAACAGCGTTGATACATGACAACCTCCCTATTCCATGAGCAAGCAAAAACAATATATGCCGGATAAAATACGGCGTGTATTGCGGTTATACAACCGCGTTTAGCGAGAGCTAAACAAGATTATTTACACTGAATGCAAGATTGTACGGTCATGGAATAACTATATTGCCGCAAATTGCACTTTTGTTTTAGCGATCGCATTTTTTTTGCAAGATTGTTGGCAAGGAAAACAGCTTGCTCCGTCGAAAACCCCGCACCGCTATCGCACACTATTTTCAGACCATTTTTACCTTCCATCGGAGATGGTTCCGTATGCGACTCACAGGAGAAATCATGAAAATAATAACCTGCTTTAAGCTGGTGCCTGAAGAACAGGACATTGTTGTCACTCCAGAATATACCCTGAATTTCGACAATGCCGACGCCAAAATCAGCCAGTTCGATCTCAATGCCATTGAAGCTGCAAGCCAGATTGCAACAGATGACGATGAGATAGCCGCGCTGACCATTGGCGGCTCATTGTTGCAGAACTCGAAAGTGCGTAAAGACGTGCTATCCCGCGGGCCGCATAGCCTGTATTTGGTGCAGGATGCGCAACTTGAACATGCACTGCCTCTCGATACCGCAAAGGCGCTGGCGGCAGCAGTTGAAAAGATCGGCTTCGATTTACTGATCTTTGGTGAAGGTTCCGGCGACCTTTATGCCCAGCAGGTTGGCTTGCTGGTCGGAGAAATTCTGCAACTTCCGGTGATTAATGCAGTGAGTGCTATTCAGCGTCAGGGCAATACACTGGTGATTGAACGCACGCTTGAAGATGATGTTGAAGTTATTGAGCTCTCTGTTCCAGCCGTGCTCTGCGTCACCTCCGATATTAATATGCCACGCATTCCTTCGATGAAAGCCATTCTCGGCGCGGGTAAAAAACCGATAAATCAGTGGCAGGCAAGTGACATTGGCTGGAGCCAGAGCGCGCCACTTGCTGAGCTGACCGGCATTCGCGTACCGCCGCAAACAGAACGTAAGCACATCATTCTCGATAACGATTCGCCGGAGGCCATTGCCGAGCTGGCGGAATATCTGAAGAAAGCCCTGAACTGAAGCCTACGGAGAAGAAACGATGAGTCAATTAAACAGCGTCTGGGTCTTTAGCGATAATCCTGAACGTTATGCTGAACTGTTTGGCGGCGCGCAGCAATGGGGCCAACAGGTGTATGCCATTGTACAAAATACCGACCAGGCGCAGGCAGTTATGCCTTATGGTCCAAAATGTATTTATGTTCTTGAGCAAAATGATGCGCTGCAACGTACTGAAAATTACGCCGAAAGCATTGCTGCCCTGCTGAAAGATAAACATCCTTCTATGTTGCTGCTGGCCGCGACGAAACGCGGTAAAGCTCTGGCAGCACGGTTAAGTGTGCAACTGAATGCGGCGCTGGTGAACGATGCCACTGCGGTGGATATTGTCGATGGTCACATTTGCGCCGAACACCGGATGTATGGCGGGTTAGCGTTCGCACAGGAAAAGATCAACAGCCCGCTGGCGATCATTACCCTTGCACCCGGTGTTCAGGAACCGTGCACCAGTGATACCGCTCATCAGTGCCCGACAGAAACGGTACCTTATGTTGCCCCGCGTCATGAAATTCTCTGTCGCGAACGCCGTGCGAAAGCGGCAAGCAGCGTGGACCTGAGCAAAGCAAAACGTGTGGTTGGCGTCGGTCGTGGTCTGGCAGCGCAGGATGACCTGAAAATGGTCCACGAACTGGCGGCGGTGCTGAATGCTGAAGTCGGCTGTTCACGTCCAATTGCCGAAGGCGAGAACTGGATGGAGCGTGAACGTTATATCGGTGTCTCCGGCGTGTTGCTGAAATCCGATCTCTACCTGACGCTGGGGATCTCCGGGCAGATCCAGCATATGGTTGGCGGCAACGGCGCAAAAGTGATTGTCGCCATCAATAAAGATAAAAATGCGCCAATCTTCAACTATGCCGACTACGGTCTGGTGGGCGATATCTACAAAGTCGTCCCTGCCCTGATTAGCCAGTTGAGCCGCTAATTCCCCTTTCAACCACATCTCCCGCTGTAAACGCAGCGGGAAGGGAGCATAACGCATGTCGGATGACAAATTTGATGCCATTGTGGTCGGTGCGGGCGTTGCCGGTAGCGTTGCCGCACTGGTCATGGCGCGAGCCGGGCTGGATGTCCTGGTGATAGAACGCGGCGACAGTGCCGGATGTAAAAACATGACCGGCGGGCGTCTTTATGCCCACACACTTGAAGCGATTATTCCAGGCTTTGCAGCATCAGCGCCGGTAGAACGCAAGGTCACACGCGAGAAAATCTCCTTCTTAACCGAAGAAAGCGCCGTTACCCTCGACTTTCACCGCGAGCAACCAGATGTTCCGCAACACGCGTCTTATACCGTATTGCGTAATCGTCTGGACCCGTGGTTGATGGAACAAGCCGAGCAGGCGGGCGCGCAGTTTATCCCGGGCGTACGCGTCGATGCGCTGGTTCGTGAAGGAAACAAGGTCACTGGCGTGCAGGCCGGGGATGATGTTCTTGAAGCGAATGTGGTGATTCTGGCTGATGGCGTTAACTCGATGCTTGGCCGCTCGCTGGGAATGGTTTCCGCTTCCGATCCGCATCATTACGCTGTTGGTGTTAAAGAGGTTATTGGCCTCACACCAGAACAGATCAACGATCGCTTTAATATTACGGGCGAGGAAGGTGCCGCCTGGCTGTTTGCCGGTTCCCCTTCTGACGGCCTGATGGGTGGCGGATTCCTCTATACCAATAAGGATTCCATATCGTTGGGGCTGGTTTGTGGATTGGGTGATATCGCCCATGCGCAAAAAAGCGTGCCGCAAATGCTGGAAGATTTTAAACAACACCCCGCCATTCGCCCGCTGATTAGCGGCGGCAAACTGCTTGAATATTCCGCGCATATGGTGCCGGAAGGCGGTCTGGCAATGGTGCCGCAGCTGGTTAACGATGGCGTGATGATCGTTGGTGACGCCGCAGGCTTCTGCCTGAATTTGGGTTTTACAGTTCGCGGCATGGATTTAGCCATTGCATCAGCTCAGGCTACCGCCACAACAGTGATTGCCGCCAAAGAACGCGCGGATTTCTCCGCCAGCAGTCTGGCGCAATACAAACGTGAGCTGGAACAAAGTTGTGTTATGCGCGATATGCAGCATTTCCGCAAGATCCCGGCGCTGATGGAAAATCCGCGCCTGTTTAGTCAGTATCCGCGCATGGTCGCCGACATCATGAACGATATGTTCACCATTGACGGCAAACCAAACCAGCCGGTACGCAAAATGATCATGGGACACGCGAAAAAAATTGGGCTGATCAACTTGCTGAAAGATGGCATTAAGGGAGCAACCGCGCTATGAGCCAGAACGCTACGGTTAACGTCGACATCAAATTAGGCGTCAATAAATTCCATGTTGATGAGGGCCACCCGCATATCATTTTGGCGGCAAATCCCGATATCAATGAATTCCGTAAATTAATGAAAGCCTGCCCTGCCGGACTTTATAAGCAGGATGACGCCGGCAACATTCATTTTGATTCTGCCGGTTGTCTGGAGTGCGGCACCTGTCGGGTGCTGTGCGGCAACACTATTCTCGAACAGTGGCAATATCCCGCAGGCACCTTCGGTATTGATTTTCGCTACGGCTAATCATGCATCCCACAGGCCCGCATCTCGGGCCTGATGTTCTGTCTCGAGAGTCCAAAATGAAAGTGACATTAACGTTTAACGAACAACGTCGTGCGGCGTATCGTCAGCAAGGGCTATGGGGCGATGCTTCGCTGGCCGATTACTGGCAGCAGACCGCTCGTGCGATGCCAGACAAAATTGCCGTGGTCGATAATCATGGAGCATCGTACACCTATAGCGCGCTCGATCACGCCGCGAGCTGTCTGGCAAACTGGATGTTAGCGAAGGGTATTGAATCAGGCGATCGCATCGCATTTCAACTGCCTGGCTGGTGTGAATTTACCGTTATCTATCTTGCCTGCCTGAAAATCGGTGCGGTTTCCGTACCGCTGTTGCCTTCCTGGCGGGAAGCAGAACTAGTATGGGTGCTCAATAAGTGTCAGGCAAAAATGTTCTTTGCTCCGACGTTGTTTAAACAAACGCGTCCGGTAGATTTAATCCTGCCGCTGCAAAATCAGCTTCCACAACTACAACAACTTGTCGGCGTGGACAAACTGGCTCCCGCCACCTCTGCTCTCTCATTAAGTCAGATTATCGCCGACAATACTCCTCTAACCACGGCGATAACGGTCCACGGCGATGAATTAGCCGCGGTGCTGTTTACCTCCGGAACCGAGGGTCTGCCAAAGGGCGTGATGCTAACGCATAACAATATTCTCGCCAGTGAGCGGGCTTATTGCGCGCGGTTGAATCTGACCTGGCAGGATGTCTTTATGATGCCTGCGCCACTTGGTCATGCAACGGGCTTTCTGCATGGCGTAACGGCACCATTCTTAATTGGCGCTCGCAGCGTGTTGTTAGATATTTTCACTCCTGATGCGTGTCTCGCGCTGCTTGAGCAGCAGCGTTGCACCTGTATGCTCGGCGCAACGCCGTTTGTCTATGATCTTTTGAATTTACTGGAGAAACAACCCGCTGACCTTTCAGCGCTGCGCTTCTTTCTTTGCGGCGGGACCACAATCCCCAAAAAAGTGGCGCGTGAATGCCAGCAGCGCGGCATTAAATTATTAAGTGTTTATGGTTCCACAGAAAGTTCGCCGCACGCAGTGGTGAATCTCGACGATCCTTTGTCGCGCTTTATGCACACCGATGGTTACGCTGCCGCAGGTGTTGAGATTAAAGTGGTCGATGACGCACGCAAGACCTTACCGCCAGGTTGCGAAGGTGAAGAAGCCTCGCGTGGCCCCAATGTGTTTATGGGGTATTTTGATGAACCTGAATTAACCGCCCGTGCCCTGGATGAAGAAGGCTGGTATTACAGCGGCGATCTCTGCTGCATGGATGAGGCCGGCTATATAAAAATAACCGGGCGCAAGAAAGATATTATTGTCCGCGGCGGCGAAAATATTAGCAGCCGTGAAGTAGAAGATATTTTATTGCAGCATCCTAAAATTCACGATGCCTGTGTGGTTGCGATGCCCGATGAACGTTTAGGTGAACGCTCATGCGCTTATGTCGTGCTGAAAGCACCGCATCATTCATTATCGCTGGAAGAGGTGGTGGCTTTTTTTAGCCGTAAACGGGTCGCGAAATATAAATATCCTGAACATATCGTGGTAATCGAAAAACTACCGCGCACTGCCTCAGGTAAAATACAAAAGTTTTTGTTAAGGAAAGATATTATGCGGAGATTAACTCAGGATGTCTGTGAAGAGATTGAATAAGTTTCATCTTCGGGGATCACATAAACCCGGCGACTGAACGCCGCCGGGGATTTATTTTATTTCTTCAGTTCAGCCAGGCTTAACCAGGTTTGCACCACGGTATCCGGGTTCAGAGACAGGCTATCGATCCCTTCTTCCATCAACCATGCGGCAAAGTCTTCGTGGTCGGACGGGCCCTGACCGCAAATCCCGACATATTTGCCCTGTTTCTTCGCGGCACGAATCGCCATCGACAGCAGTGCTTTCACCGCATCGTTGCGCTCATCGAACAGTTCAGACACCACTCCGGAGTCACGGTCCAGACCGAGCGCCAGCTGTGTCATGTCGTTTGAGCCAATTGAGAAGCCGTCGAAATATTCGAGGAACTGCTCTGCCAGCAAGGCGTTGGACGGAATTTCACACATCATGATGATTTTCAGCCCGTTCTCACCACGTTTCAGCCCCTGACGCGCCAATTCGTCAACCACCGCTTTCGCCTGATCTACGGTACGCACGAACGGGATCATGATCTCAACGTTGGTCAGTCCCATGTCGTTGCGCACACGTTTCACTGCTTCACACTCCAGCGCAAAGCAGTCGCGGAAGCTGTCGGAAACATAGCGGCCCGCGCCACGGAAGCCGAGCATCGGGTTCTCTTCATCTGGCTCGTAACGCTCACCACCGACCAGGTTGGCATATTCGTTCGATTTAAAATCAGAGAGACGGACAATGACGCGCTTCGGATAAAACGCGGCACCCAGCGTCGCGATCCCTTCAGTCAGACGCCCAACGTAAAATTCACGCGGAGAATCAAAACCTTTCATCATCTCGCGGATTTCGTTTTGCAACTGCGGTTCCTGATCGTCAAACTCAAGCAGTGCGCGTGGGTGGACGCCAATCATACGGTTGATGATAAATTCCAGACGCGCAAGGCCCACGCCTTCGTTCGGCAGGCAGGCGAAGTCGAAAGCACGGTCCGGGTTACCGACGTTCATCATCACCTTCAACGGCAGATCAGGCATCGTTTCTACGCTGGAGCTTTTCACGCTAAATTCCAGCAACTCCGCATAGACGTAACCGGTATCACCTTCGGCACAAGAAACAGTGACGTTCTCACCGTCTTTCATCCGTTCTGTTGCATCACCACAGCCCACTACCGCCGGAATGCCGAGTTCACGAGCGATGATCGCCGCGTGACAGGTACGACCGCCACGATTGGTGACGATGGCAGATGCCTTCTTCATGATCGGTTCCCAGTCCGGGTCGGTCATGTCAGTAACCAGCACGTCGCCAGGTTCGATGCGGTTCATTTCGCTGATGTCATGGATGACTTTCACCGGACCCGCGCCGATGCGATGACCGATAGCACGGCCTTCGGCGATAATCTTACCCTGTGAATGCAGCGTATAACGCTCCATGATCTGACCGCGTGAGCGCACGGTTTCCGGACGCGCCTGCACAATGAACAGTTTACCGGTGTGGCCATCTTTCGCCCACTCAATATCCATTGGGCGACCGTAGTGTTTCTCAATTTGTACGGCCTGTTTTGCAAGTTCCTGCACTTCTTCGTTGGTCAGCGAGAAGATGTCACGCTGTTCCTGCGGTACGTCTTCGATTTTAACCTGCTTGCCGTGCTCCTGGGTCGGCGCGTAAACCATGCGGATTTTTTTCGACCCCATGGTGCGGCGCACGATAGCCGGGCGATTCGCCGCCAGTGTCGGTTTGTGCACGTAAAACTCATCCGGGTTAACCGCACCCTGCACGACCATTTCACCAAGGCCCCATGCGGAAGTGATAAACACCACCTGGTCAAAGCCGGATTCGGTATCAATGGAGAACATCACGCCAGAAGATGCGAGGTCGGAGCGCACCATCCGCTGAACACCGGCGGAGAGCGCCACGCCACGGTGATCGTAACCCTGGTGCACACGATAAGAGATGGCGCGATCGTTAAACAGAGAAGCAAATACATGTTTCACTGCCACGAGAACGGCGTCAAAACCCTGAACGTTGAGGAAAGTTTCCTGCTGACCGGCAAAAGAAGCGTCCGGCATATCTTCTGCGGTGGCGGAGGAACGCACCGCAAACGAGGCGTTTTCGTCATCGGCGGAAAGCTGTGCATAGGCTTCGCGGATGGCGTTTTCCAGCTCAGGCTGGAAGGGAGTGTCGATAATCCACTGGCGGATTTGCGCGCCCGCTTTCGCAAGCTGGGTAACATCGTCAATATCCGTTTTATCCAGCAGTTCATAAATGCGCTGGTTTACGCCGCTTTGGTCCAGAAACTGGTTAAACGCGTCGGCGGTTGTGGCAAAACCATTCGGAACGGAAACACCCATTCCGGAAAGGTTAGTAATCATTTCACCCAGGGAGGCATTTTTGCCCCCAACCCTGTCTACATCATTCATGCCGAGTTGGTTATACCAAAGCACCAGCGGTGACGAGCCATTGTTGGACATCGAACAATCCTTTTGTGATAAATGAACGGTTTGAGAAACACATTTCTGCGCATTTATCTTTGCATATTTAACCGGATGAAAAAAACGGTGAATCGTTCAAGCAAATATATTTTTTTACTTTTTAAGACTGATCCCAGCGTTGCGCAAACCTGCTCTATTCGACAATTTCCACATAAACCATCGGTATAAACGAAACCATAAAAATGAAATGCTGTTTTCATAAATAATAAAATTGAAGGTTCATTTTATAAACCAGACATAACATTCTACGCTTCTGTGCGTTTTTAATTTATGCTTTCATAGAATTATGTCTGCATCACGGGAAGAACAAAATGGATAATGCTGTTGATCGCCACGTTTTTTATATTTCTGATGGTACGGCAATAACTGCGGAGGTATTAGGACACGCAGTAATGTCACAATTTCCCGTCACTATCAGCAGCATTACGCTGCCGTTTGTCGAAAATGAGAGCCGTGCACGGGCAGTGAAGGATCAGATTGACGCAATTTATCACCAGACAGGTGTGCGCCCGCTGGTCTTCTACTCCATCGTGTTGCCGGAGATTCGCGCCATCATCTTGGAAAGTGAGGGCTTTTGCCAGGATATCGTTCAGGCGCTGGTTGCCCCGCTACAACAAGAGATGAAACTGGATCCAACGCCGATTGCTCACCGAACCCACGGCCTTAACCCTAATAATCTCAATAAATATGATGCGCGCATTGCGGCGATTGATTACACCCTCGCCCACGATGACGGCATTTCGTTGCGCAATCTGGACCAGGCTCAGGTGATCCTGCTCGGCGTTTCTCGCTGTGGTAAAACCCCCACCAGTCTGTATCTGGCAATGCAGTTTGGTATCCGCGCGGCAAACTACCCCTTTATTGCCGACGATATGGATAATCTGGTGCTACCCGCGTCGCTCAAACCGCTTCAGCATAAATTGTTCGGCCTGACTATCGACCCGGAACGTCTGGCGGCGATTCGCGAAGAACGTCGGGAGAACAGTCGCTATGCCTCGCTTCGTCAGTGCAGGATGGAAGTCGCGGAAGTAGAAGCCTTGTACCGTAAAAATCAGATCCCGTGGATTAACAGTACCAATTATTCGGTAGAAGAGATTGCCACCAAGATCCTCGATATCATGGGCCTTAGCCGCCGAATGTACTAGAGAACTAGTGCATTAGCTTATTTTTTTGTTATCATGCTAACCACCCGGCGAGGTGTGACACACCTCGCACTTGAAATCAGCTGCGATTGGTTTATCGTGATGCGCATCACTTCCCGGTAGTCCTGCCGTAGAAGCAACAAATTTCTGAGACTTGTAATGAACAGAACTGACGAACTCCGTACTGCGCGTATTGAGAGCCTGGTAACGCCCGCCGAACTCGCGCTACGGTATCCCGTAACGCCTGGCGTCGCCACCCATGTCACCGACTCCCGCCGCAGAATTGAAAAAATACTGAATGGTGAAGATAAGCGACTGTTGGTCATTATTGGCCCCTGCTCGATCCACGATCTCACCGCTGCAATGGAGTACGCCACCCGTCTGCAGTCGCTGCGCAACCAGTACCAGTCACGGCTGGAAATCGTAATGCGCACCTATTTTGAAAAACCACGAACTGTTGTCGGCTGGAAAGGACTAATCTCCGATCCGGATTTAAACGGCAGCTATCGGGTAAATCACGGTCTGGAGCTGGCGCGCAAATTACTTTTACAGGTAAATGAGCTGGGCGTCCCTACCGCGACTGAGTTCCTCGATATGGTGACCGGTCAGTTTATTGCTGATTTAATCAGTTGGGGTGCGATTGGCGCACGTACTACCGAAAGTCAGATCCACCGTGAAATGGCTTCGGCACTCTCCTGTCCGGTAGGTTTTAAAAATGGTACCGATGGCAACACGCGGATTGCTGTGGATGCTATCCGCGCTGCCCGCGCCAGCCATATGTTCCTCTCACCAGACAAAAATGGTCAGATGACCATCTATCAGACCAGCGGCAACCCGTATGGCCACATTATTATGCGTGGCGGCAAAAAACCGAATTACCATGCCGATGATATCGCCGCAGCCTGCGATACGCTGCACGAGTTTGATTTACCTGAACATCTGGTGGTGGATTTCAGCCACGGTAACTGCCAGAAGCAGCACCGTCGCCAGTTAGAAGTTTGTGAGGATATTTGTCAGCAAATCCGCAATGGCTCTACGGCGATTGCTGGAATTATGGCGGAAAGTTTCCTGCGCGAAGGAACGCAAAAAATCGTCGGCGGTCAGCCGCTCACTTACGGTCAATCGATTACCGACCCGTGTCTGGGCTGGGAAGATACCGAACGCCTGGTCGAAAAACTCGCCTCTGCGGTAGATACCCGCTTCTGAATGCGTGCCCATTCCTGACGGAATGGGCATTTCTGCGCAACTTGTTGTCTTCTCAACACATTACTGCTTGCTCTGGCCCGCTATAATATTGATAATAAGAATCATTGTTATATCAATTATTATTAATTTTTATGCGTTATACGGATAGCAGAAAACTCACGCCTGAAACGGATGCCAATCACAAGACCGCTTCCCCGCAGCCCATCCGGCGAATTACCAGCCAGACACTGTTAGGTCCGGATGGCAAACTGATTATCGATCATGACGGGCAAGAATATCTGCTCCGTAAAACTCAGGCTGGCAAGCTGCTGTTGACCAAGTAGCCTTTAACTCGAGCAGCTGACTTCCAGCCGTTTACCCCAGTCAGGTGGACGACTGACGTAGTCATCATCTCTGTCGCTGAAAGGATTTCGCAACGCCTCATGCAGGCGGTGCAATTCCGTCATATCACCCTTTTCTGCCGCTTCAATCGCCCGTTGCGCCAACCAGTTGCGCAACACCAGAGCTGGGTTAACGCTTTGCATCAGCTGCTGACGCTCACTATCGGTAACCTCGTCTTGTTGCAAACGTACCCGATAACGGGCAAACCAGTCATCAAATGCCGCACGATCGATAAACTCATCACGTAGCGGTGACGCCGCGCTGTACTGCTCGGTCAGACTCAGCATGCGGAATGTGCGGGTATAATCGCTGCGCTCTCGCGCCATCAGACTGAATAATTCATTCAGTAGCGCGTTATCCTCTTTTTGCTCCGTCATGAAGCCCAGTTTCTGCCGCATCCGTTGTCCATAATGCGTCAACAAAACCTGCTGATAGCTGTCCAGGGCCTCATTCAGGGCATCTACGGCAACAAATGGTGACAATGTCTGCGCCAGACGCTGTAAATTCCACAACGCGACAGCAGGTTGATTATCAAAGCTATAACGCCCTTGATGATCCGAGTGATTACAAATAAAACCGGGTTCGTAATCATCAAGAAAACCAAACGGCCCGTAATCAAGCGTCAGCCCCAGCAGCGACATGTTGTCGGTATTCATCACCCCATGAGCAAAGCCGACCGTCTGCCATTGGGCAATTAGCGATGCGGTACGTGCGACAACATCGCTAAACCAGAGACGGTATTTGTCCTCATCATCTTCAAGATGTGACCAGTAATGACGAATGGCAAAGTCAGCCAACTGACGAACCTTTTCCGGCTCGCGGCGATAGTAAAAATGTTCGAAATGACCAAAGCGCAGATGACTTGGTGCCACACGCATCAGCATCGCGCCTGGCTCCACCGTTTCCCGATACACTGGCGAATCGCTGGTGACGATACTTAACGCGCGGGTCGTCGGAATGCCCAGATAATGCATCGCCTCACTGGCGAGACTTTCTCGTATCGTCGAACGTAAAACCGCCCGTCCATCACCCATTCGCGAATAAGGCGTCAGGCCAGCACCTTTCAGATGCCAGTCCATTGTAGTGCCATCAGCAAGCCGTTGTTCGCCGAGTAAAATGCCGCGCCCATCACCCAGTTGGCCCGCCCAGACGCCGAACTGATGACCACTGTAAACCTGCGCCAGTGGTGACATACCAGGCAGTAGGGTTTCGCCGCCCCAGACACCTGCGTCATTTTTAAACAGCGACGATGGAATACTCAGCGTGTTAGCGAGTTCGGTATTATGCCAAATCAGCCGGGCATTATTTAAAGGCGTAGGGGAAAGTGCTGTATAGGTTCCTGGCAATTCATCGCGCCAGCGGGTAACAAAAGACAGGGTCATAGATCCTCCTGTTTGATAGTGTAGACGGTTACTCTCGTCTTAAACACCAGCAAACAGGAGGGTTATCGCTGAACCAACGTCGTTATCTGATTTATGGGAACGGCAGGCCACAGGCATCCCTGGAGAGCATGGAAATCGAAGGGGGTAATCTGTGCCATTATTTCTGGCGTATCAATGCCCCCCGCGATGATGCAATTGCAACATGGGGAAATTTGCGCCTGGATCGCACGAATAAACGGTTCGAAGGAGCGGTGCGTGATTTGTTGCTGAATAAAACTTTTATCCAGCATGACGCGGGTGAAAAGACCATCAAAAACCGCTTTCATTGTGCTATTGCCTGCGCCCAAATTACCTAACACAAGGGGATACATTTGCGATAAGGACAAAAGATCGCGATTATCTTTTCCTTCATCGAGATGCGGGTAATTCTCATTAATCAACAGTTCAATAAACGGATATTTTAATAGTTCGCCTGCGTAATTATCCCTGTCTAATAATAAAGTAGCCACTTGTGGCGTTAAATTAAGCCAGGCAAAGAGTTTATGTTGAATAAAAAAGTGTTGGCATGATTTTAGTAATTCCAACTGCTCTGAAAATAATTGCCAATGTTGCTCCGCGGTAAGTTGCGCTATAACCCGACTCGTCGGGATACGAACCGTACCATCTTCACTGGAGAAATGGGTAATTAACTCAACGCCGACAAGGTCTTGCTGGTTATCTCTTATCGGCAGGAAATAGCAATCAGAATGATAAAGATTCTCCAAAAAAATCTTCATGGTAACCGTCCCTCTCGAAGGATGTTTTTCAGTATCCGGCTAAAAGGGATGAGGCCATAAGACATAACAATTACAGAAGGAGTAACTTTCATTTGTTCCATGTTAACCACTTTTTCAGGGGTCCTTTTTTTAGATTATCCTGATTATAAACGAATAATCCATTTACGGAATTTTTGTCTGCAAAATACTACTGTATTCTGGAGTAAATGGACGGCGATGTATCATCGCCGTCCATTTTTCGACATACTAGATTCGTCTCGCCTGCCAGAAATTTTTCTGCCAATAGACATTATCAAGTGAGGAACGCATCACTCCCTTGCTGGTAGAGGCGTGGATAAATTGGTTGTTGGTATCGTAAATACCTACATGCAAACCATTTTGTCCGGAGCCCGTTTTGAAAAAGACCAGGTCACCAGGCAGCAACTCGTCTTTATCAATTTGCGTGCCGATAGAGGCTTGTTCTTTGGTTTCTCGGGGCAGCTGCAAATCGAAACGATCGCGCATCGTCACAACCACAAATCCCGAACAGTCCACACCGCGCCGCGTCATGCCACCATAACGATACGGCGTGCCATGCCAGCTCTGTAGCTGGTCGTTCAAACCGGCAATAACGGTAATCGAATCAGAAAGTCTGGCATTTGGCGGCGGTGCTTTATGGTGGCTACACCCGGCCAGAAACAGTGCTGTGATCAAAATAAGGCAGAAACGCATTCCGTACGGTTCCTCTGTTTTTTATTCTTGCATTAATTTAGCGTCGTAATTACCCGATTTTCAAGATACTAATGAAATCAAATGGTCGAAATCAGCATTCGGTGACCTTCGATATCCAGACGGCGAAAATTCATCCCATAGGCCTGCGCCAGATTTGGCGGCGTGAGCACCTCTTCCCTGCGTCCACTGGCCAGCATTTTTCCACCTTTTAGCAACCATGCCCGATGCGCATGACGCAATGTGTGGTTGAGATCGTGACTGCTCATCACAATCGCCAGTCCTTGCTGACACAGCGCGCTCAGAATTTTGTCTAACGCACTTTGTTGCGCAACATCAAGACTGTTCATCGGCTCATCAAGAAGCAGCAATTGGCCTGCGGGATTGGCTTGTGGTGTGATTTGCAACACCACCGCAGCAAGACGTACGCGTTGCCATTCACCGCCGGAAAGTTGATTGGTGCTCCGTCCGAGTTTGTCATCAAGAGCCAGCGCCCCTGCGACATCATTCAGTAGTTCGGTACGCGTTTTATCGTGCTGATGCAGTGTCAGGTAGTGCCAGACCGGCATTGCAAACGGCGGCGTCTGCTGTTGTGAAAGATAGGCGCGATGCAGCGCGAGTTTTGTTGCGGACCATGCTTCCAGTGGTTGCCCCGCGAACTGAATGCTTCCCTTACCGCTGGTCATTCCGGCCATTCGCGCCAGTAAGGTACTCTTACCCGCGCCATTCGGCCCCACCAGATGCAGGATCTCCCCTGCCCGAACCTCGCCAGAAAGCGGCCCAAGGCGGGTTGATTCCGCAACATCCTGTAGCTGCATCACAATAGACATTATTTCGCCAACGCCAGTTTAATGCTTTCCATCACAATGGGATCTTCCGGCGTCATATCCGGGGAAAAACGCTGGATTACCAATCCGTCCCTGCCAACTAAAAATTTCTCAAAATTCCATAAAATATCATCAGGGTACAGCGGTGCACGACCTTTGCTGACCATACGGGCATAGAATCCGCTCTCTTCCGGCGCGACTGCGGTCGGCGCTGCGGCAATCAATTTTTGATACAGCGGATGGCGTCCTTCGCCATTAACTTCAATCTTACTGAACATCGGGAACGTCACCCCCCATGTAGTGGTGCAGTAAGTTTTAATCTCTTCATCGCTGCCCGGTTCTTGCTCCAGAAACTGGTTGCACGGGAATCCCAGCACCACAAAACCACGATCGGCCCAGGCTTTCTGAATATTCTCCAACTGCTCATATTGCGGCGTTAAGCCACACTTTGAGGCGACATTGACAATCAACAGCACATTACCGGCGTACTTCTCCAGCGTGGTCACTTCACCGTCGATATCTTTCACTACGGTCGTCAGAATGGAATCTTGCATCGTTTCTCCTGGGTGTGGTCAGTAAAAATCTTAGCTTTTAATCATAGACCGTCTTTTTGCGGCTAACGTCCTGCTTTTAACAATAACCAGATAAACACCGGCGCACCCAACGTTGCGGTGACCACGCCAATAGGCAGCTCTGCGGCAGCTAATGCCAGGCGCGCTACAACATCAGCCAGCAGCAATGCGCTCGCCCCTGCCAGCGCGCAGCCGGGAAGTAATACGCGATGATCGGTTAAACCACATAACCGGAGAATATGGGGGATCACCAGACCAATAAAGCCGATAGCACCCGCCAGCGCCACACTGACGCCAACCATCCAGCCGGTCGCTGCCACCAGCACATTGCGCCAGAACCACAGGGGTAAACCCAGTTGCCGCGCCGAGATCTCGCCAAGTGCTAACATATTCATCGGCCTGGACTGACAACAGATCCACAACAACACGGGGATCAATGCCAGCATCAGCCAGCTTTGCCGCCAGTCTACGCCGCCAAAACCGCCCATCATCCAGTACATCAGCTGACGTAAATCAACAGAGGTGGAAAAGTAGATAGCCCACGTCATTAGTGCGCTACAGATAATCCCTAATGCAACGCCAGCCAGCAATAACCGACTGGTCGAAAGATGACGACGGGCGAAACGTAAGAGTATTAAAGTGATGATAAGCGCGCCAGCAATCGCACACAGCCCTAGTGCCCAGTTTGGGAGTTGCCCTTGCCCAAGCAACACCGCGGCGATAAGCCCTACGCCTGCGCCGTTAGAGACGCCAAGTAGTCCAGGTTCTGCCAGAGGATTTTCAAACAACGCCTGCATTACTGCGCCGGATATAGCCAGCGCCGCACCAACCAGCAATACAGCCAGCGTACGTGGCAGGCGAATTTGCCAGACGAACAGTTCGCCACGAGGAGTAGACCAGTCACCGGGCGAAATCCATTGTTCACCGGCGCAAAGGCTTAAGAGAAGCGCCAGCAGCATCAAAACTGACAGGCATAATAACCAGCGAATATTTTGTCGCTGTTGTTGGCGGGCAAGTGTCAGCATGGTATCCGTTCTGCTGAAGTGTCATGGCGTTGATTTTACGGTGACTCTTCGACAGTGAAAAGAAAAAAGGCCGCAGAGCGGCCTTTTTAGTTAGATCAGATTACTCGTCTTTGGGCGAAGCGTTTTCGACCCGGCTTTTTAACTTCTGCCCGGGTCTGAAGGTCACCACGCGCCGTGCTGTAATGGGAATATCCTCGCCCGTTTTCGGGTTACGTCCCGGGCGTTGATTCTTATCACGCAGATCGAAGTTACCAAAACCAGAGAGTTTCACCTGTTCGCCGTTTTCCAGAGCGCGACGGATCTCTTCGAAAAACAGTTCAACCAGTTCTTTGGCATCCCGCTTGCTAAGCCCAAGCTTATCAAACAGATATTCTGACATTTCAGCTTTTGTAAGCGCCATAGGTTCAATCCCTCAATGATGCCTGGAATCGCTCTTTTAATGCCTCTACACATTTGGCGACGGTAGCGGCAATCTCCTCTTCTTCGAGTGTACGGCTGGTATCTTGCAGGATCAGGCTTATGGCGAGGCTCTTATACCCCTCCGCAACACCCTTACCGCGGTACACGTCAAATAAGTTTACGCCAACTACCTGATTTACGCCAACTTTCTTACATTCGGATAAAATATCCGCTGCGGGAACGTTTTCTGCGACCACCACCGCGATGTCACGACGGTTCGCCGGAAAGCGAGAAATTTCGCGCGCCTGAGGCACCACGCGGTCTGCGAGCTTGTTCCACTCCAGTTCGAACACCAGAGTGCGACCGTTAAGATCCAGTTTACGTTCCAGTTCAGGATGAACAACCCCAACAAAACCAATACGTTCACCTTTCAGATAAATCGCTGCGGATTGCCCCGGATGCAGTGCCGGATTCGCTTCTGCACGGAACTCAACCTCATTCAGTTTACCGGTCAGGTCGAGAACGGATTCAAGATCGCCTTTCAAATCATAGAAATCAACGGTCTCTTTTGCCAGGTTCCAGTGCTCTTCGTAACGGTTACCGCAAATCACACCGGCTAACATCAGATCCTGACGAATGCCCAACGGTGCCTGAGTATCTGGTACGAAACGCAGACCACTTTCGAAAATGCGCACACGGTTCTGCTGACGGTTCTGGTTGTACACCACGGTTGCCAGCAGGCCGGTCCACAGGGAAAGACGCATTGCTGACATTTCAACGGAAATAGGGCTTGGCAGCAGTAAGGCTTCAACGCCTGGATGGATCATCTGCTGCACTTTCGGATCAACGAAGCTGTAGGTGATCACTTCCTGATAGCCTTTGTCGTTGAGCAGCGTTTTCACGCGCTTGAGCGACAGGTCAGCTTCACGGTGAGTACCCATAATCAGGCTTGCCTGTACCGGCTCATCCGGGATGTTGTTGTAGCCGTAAACACGCGCGACTTCTTCGACCAGATCTTCTTCAATCTCCATGTCGAAACGCCAGCTCGGCGCAACTGCCTGCCACTCGTCTTTGCCTTCGGTCACTTCGCAGCCGAGACGACGCAGAATGTCAGTGACCTGCTCATCGGCAATATGATGGCCAATCAGGCGATCCAGTTTGCTGCGACGCAAAGTGATGGTTGCACGTTTCGGCAGCGTTGCTTCGTTGGTGATATCAATTACCGGACCAGCCTCACCACCACAGATGTCGATCAGCAGACGGGTCGCACGTTCCATCGCTTTGTGCTGCAGTGCCGGATCAACGCCACGCTCATAACGGTGAGACGCATCGGTATGCAGGCCATGACGACGAGCACGACCGGTGATAGATAGTGGGCTGAAGAAAGCACATTCCAACAGGACGTTTTGCGTTTCTTCATTTACGCCAGAATGTTCGCCACCAAAGATGCCGCCCATCGCCAGCGCCTTGTTGTGGTCGGCGATGACCAGGGTGTCAGCGTTCAGCTTCGCTTCGGTACCGTCGAGCAGTACCAGCGTTTCGCCCTCTTTCGCCATCCGCACCACAATGCCGCCTTCAATGCGATCTTTATCGAAAGCGTGCATCGGCTGGCCCAGTTCGAGCAGCACATAGTTGGTGACGTCAACAACTGCATCGATAGAACGGATCCCGCAACGACGCAGTTTTTCTTTCATCCACAGCGGAGTTGGCGCTTTAACATTAATGCCTTTTACCACACGGCCAAGATAACGCGGGCAGGCTTCCGGCGCTTCGACTGTAATCGGCAGCGTGTCGTCGATGGTCGCACCAACCGGAACGATTTCCGGTTCAACCAGCGGCAGCTGGTTCAGCACGGCAACGTCACGCGCAACACCAATGATACCTAAGCAGTCGGCACGGTTTGGTGTCACGCTGATTTCGATGGTGTTGTCATCGAGTTTCAGGTATTCGCGGATGTCGGTGCCAATCGGCGCATCTGCAGGCAGCTCGATTATGCCGTTATGATCGTCAGAAATTCCCAGCTCAGAAAAGGAGCACAGCATCCCTTCAGACGGTTCGCCACGAAGTTTCGCCGCTTTAATTTTGAAATCGCCCGGCAAAACAGCACCAATGGTCGCTACCGCCACACGCAGGCCCTGACGGCAGTTTGGCGCACCGCAGACGATGTCCAGCAGGCGATCGCCGCCGACATTCACTTTTGTCACACGCAGTTTGTCAGCGTTCGGATGCTGCGCACACTCAACCACTTCACCAACGACCACGCCGTGGAAGCTACCGGCAACCGGTTCTACACCGTCAACTTCCAGGCCCGCCATAGTGATTTGATTTGCCAGCGCATCGCTATCAATCGCCGGGTTCACCCATTCGCGTAACCACAGTTCACTGAATTTCATAATCTATTCCTGCCTTATTTAAACTGTTTGAGGAAACGCAGATCGTTTTCGAAGAATGAACGCAGGTCGGTGACGCCGTAACGCAACATGGTCAGACGCTCCATCCCCATCCCGAAGGCGAAACCAGAGTAAACTTCCGGGTCGATGCCAACGTTACGCAGTACGTTCGGATGTACCATTCCGCAGCCCAGTACTTCCAGCCATTTACCGTTTTTACCCATGACGTCCACTTCTGCAGAAGGTTCGGTAAACGGGAAGTAGGAAGGACGGAAGCGGATCTGCAAATCTTCCTCAAAGAAGTTACGCAGGAAGTCGTGCAGCGTGCCTTTCAGGTTGGTAAAGCTGATGTTGGTATCAACAATCAGACCTTCCATCTGATGGAACATCGGCGTGTGAGTCTGGTCGTAGTCGTTACGATAAACGCGGCCAGGCGCGATGATACGAATCGGTGGCTGCTGAGCTTTCATGGTGCGGATCTGCACGCCAGAGGTCTGGGTACGCAGCAGGCGGGTAGCGTCAAACCAGAAAGTGTCGTGGTCAGCACGCGCCGGGTGGTGACCAGGAATGTTCAGAGCATCGAAGTTATGATAATCGTCTTCGATTTCCGGCCCGGTTGCCACGGTAAAGCCAAGCTCACCGAAGAAACTTTCGATACGGTCGATGGTACGGGTCACCGGATGCAGACCGCCGTTTTCAATACGACGCCCCGGCAGGGAGACATCAATCGTTTCCGCCGCCAGACGCGCATTCAGCGCTGCGCTTTCCAGTTCCGCTTTACGTGCATTCAGCGCCTGCTGAACCTGCTCTTTCGCTTCGTTGATAACCGCACCGGCTGCCGGGCGTTCTTCTGGCGGCAGCTCACGCAGGGTCGTCATCTGAAGGGTTAAGTGCCCTTTTTTACCCAAATATTCGACGCGCACATTGTCTAACGCGGCAACATCTGACGCCTGGCTAATGGCCGCCTTCGCACTGGCAACCAGTTCTGCGAGATGTGACATGGTTTTCCTCATTGTGTCAGTGGTGACACTGGTTCGTTGGACTTAATTTTTTCAAAACGCGCATACAAAAAAAGCCTCCACTGGGAGGCTTTCAGGCGCTGTTTTCCGTTTCTCTTCTCACGCGCTAGCCTCCTGGAGTCAGGAGCTAAAGTAAAAAAAGAAGCGGAAAATAGCAGCATTCATTGCTTGCGTTACCTTTTGGTACTTTTCAAAAGACCTTTATTGAAAAGGCTACGGCGATAAAAGTCAATGTTTTGATGGCGTTGAAACGAAAAGAGGGAGACTAGCTCCCTCTTTCAACTGGCTTATGCCAGAGCTGCTTTCGCTTTTTCAACCAGAGCGGTGAACGCTACTTTGTCGAATACTGCGATATCAGCCAGGATCTTACGGTCGATTTCAACAGAGGCTTTTTTCAGGCCATTGATGAATTTGCTGTAAGAAATACCGTTCTGACGTGCTGCTGCGTTGATACGCGCAATCCACAGTTGACGGAACTGACGCTTACGTTGACGACGGTCACGGTAAGCATACTGACCAGCTTTGATAACAGCCTGGAAGGCAACGCGGTATACGCGAGAACGCGCACCGTAGTAGCCTTTAGCTTGTTTCAAAATTTTCTTGTGACGTGCGCGTGCAATAACACCACGTTTTACGCGAGCCATATGTGCTCTCCTGTATCTATATTCTAATTAAAAAGTTAAAAACGTTAACGGCTTATGCGTACGGCAGGCACGCGATTACCAGGCCCAGATCGCCTTTGGAAACCATGGCTTTCGGACGCAGGTGACGTTTACGTTTGGTCGCTTTTTTGGTCAGAATGTGACGCAGGTTAGCGTGCTTGTGCTTAAAACCACCTTTACCGGTTTTTTTGAAGCGCTTAGCAGCACCGCGTACGGTCTTAATTTTTGGCATTTTAATAACTTCCACTTCGCATTGTTAATAAACGAAACAAAGGCGAACAATGCCTGTGAAGCCCAAAGGCTCCACAGACAGTGCTACTTGAAGGCCTTACTGTTTCTTCTTAGGAGCGAGCACCATGATCATCTGGCGGCCTTCGATCTTCGTTGGGAAGGATTCGACCACTGCCAGTTCTTGCAAATCGTCTTTCACGCGATTAAGCACTTCCATACCGATTTGCTGGTGCGCCATCTCACGACCACGGAAACGCAGCGTGATTTTGGCTTTATCACCCTCTTCGAGAAAGCGAATCAGGCTGCGGAGTTTTACCTGATAGTCGCCTTCATCTGTACCAGGACGGAATTTAATTTCCTTAACCTGGATAACTTTTTGCTTTTTCTTCTGTTCCTTAGAAGACTTGCTCTTTTCATAGAGGAATTTGCCGTAATCCATTATACGACAAACCGGCGGCTCGGCGTTAGGGCTGATCTCGACTAAGTCTACTCCGGCTTCTTCTGCTTTCTCCAGAGCTTCTCTCAGACTCACAATACCAAGCTGCTCGCCTTCCAGACCTGTTAAGCGAACTTCCTGGGCGCGAATTTCGCCATTGATACGGTTAGGGCGCGCCGTTTGAACTCGTTTTCCGCCTTTAATACCTTATTCCTCCAATTGTTTAAGACTGCGGCTGCGAATCTCTTGTTGCAGCTTCTCGATCACTTCATTTACGTCCATGCTTCCCAGGTCTTTACCACGGCGGGTGCGAACGGCAACTTTGCCTGATTCCACCTCTTTATCACCACAGACCAGCATATACGGGACGCGACGCAAAGTGTGCTCGCGGATTTTAAAGCCAATCTTCTCATTTCTCAAGTCTGCTTTAACACGAATGCCCGCATTTGATAGTTTTTGCGTCAATTCGTTAACGTATTCAGACTGTGAATCGGTAATATTCATGATAACAACCTGAACCGGCGCAAGCCAGGTCGGGAAGAAACCAGCGAATTCTTCGGTCAGGATACCGATGAAACGTTCCATCGACCCCAGAATTGCGCGGTGAATCATAACCGGTACCTTACGCTCGTTGTCTTCGCCCACATAGGAGGCGCTCAGACGAGACGGCAAGGAGAAGTCCAGCTGTACTGTACCGCACTGCCATGCACGATCGAGGCAGTCATACAGGGTAAATTCAATTTTCGGACCGTAGAAAGCGCCTTCACCCAGTTGATATTCAAACGGGATGTTGTTTTCTTCCAGCGCAACCGCCAGGTCCGCCTCAGCACGATCCCACATTTCGTCGCTGCCAATACGTTTTTCAGGACGAGTGGAGAGTTTGACGACGATCTTCTCGAAGCCAAAAGTGCTGTACATATCATAGACTAAACGGATACATCCGTTAACTTCATCGCGAATTTGTTCTTCAGTACAGAAGATATGCGCGTCATCCTGGGTAAAACCACGTACACGCATCAGGCCATGCAGCGAACCTGACGGCTCGTTACGGTGGCAGCTACCAAACTCGGCCATACGCAGCGGCAGATCGCGATAAGACTTCAGCCCCTGGTTGAAAATTTGTACGTGACCCGGGCAGTTCATCGGCTTAATGCAGTATTCACGGTTCTCAGAAGACGTGGTGAACATTGCATCTTTGTAGTTGTCCCAGTGACCGGTTTTTTCCCACAGAACACGGTCCATCATGAACGGACCTTTAACTTCCTGATACTGGTACTCTTTCAGTTTAGAACGAACAAACACTTCCAGTTCACGGAAGATGGTCCAGCCATCGTTGTGCCAGAAGACCATACCCGGTGCTTCTTCCTGCATATGGTACAGGTCGAGCTGTTTACCGATTTTACGGTGGTCGCGTTTCGCGGCTTCTTCCAGGCGCTGCAGGTAAGCGTTAAGCGCTTTTTTGTCTGCCCACGCCGTACCGTAAATACGTTGCAACATTTTGTTGTTGCTGTCGCCACGCCAGTAAGCCCCTGCCGTTTTCATTAGTTTGAAATGATGGCAGAAACGCATGTTCGGTACGTGCGGACCGCGGCACATATCGACATATTCTTCATGGAAGTACAGACCTGGCTTGTCATCATGGGCGATGTTTTCGTCAAGAATGGAGACTTTGTAGCTCTCCCCACGGTTGGCGAAAGTTTCACGCGCTTCGTGCCAGCTGACTTTCTTCTTAATGACGTCGTAGTTTTTCTCAGCAAGCTCATGCATCCGCTTCTCGAGTGCTTCGACATCTTCCTGGGTTAACGTGCGGTCAAGATCAACGTCGTAATAAAAACCGTTGTCAATAACCGGGCCGATTGCCATTTTGGTATGCGGCCAAAGTTGTTTAATCGCGTGCCCTAACAGGTGCGCACAGGAGTGACGAATGATCTCCAGACCTTCTTCGTCTTTGGCGGTAATGATCGACAGTTGTGCGTCGTTTTCAATCAGATCGCAAGCATCAACCAGTTCGCCATTAACGCGCCCTGCGATACAGGCTTTCGCCAGACCTGGACCAATGTCCAGCGCAACATCCATGGGGCTTACAGCGTGGTCGTAATGGCGTTGGCTGCCATCAGGAAGAGTTATAACAGGCATTTTATATCCTTATTTGCAGTGGTGACCCACACGAAAGATCACATACAAAGAAAAATTTGTTTATTAACAGTTCATTGCGAAACCATCTAGCCAACAAATGCTAAATTGGTTCGCAATCAGGTACACAAATGAAAGACATTAACCTCTCACCTTCCACCCGGTTGAACGATGTTAACACTAAAAAAAGGGAGATTGTACCTTTCCGTTTCACATTGATTCGATTCGCAATTCGTTTGTAGTGAGTACACCAGCAAAACGCTTAAAGAACCACTGATAACATCACGGAGCGTCTGAAAGGTTTACTGCGAGCGGATTTGCAGCAGCATAAACTGAATCCAGCAAAGTTCGTTGCGTGATTTGGCGGTACTATTTAAACGATCATAAGATTAATGACGAAGTGGTCATATCACAATGATAAAAGTGACACAATTCTTATAGCAATTTTTCGTGCACATTTCGTTCTGGCGATAATAATTAATCATCATCCTCAAAACCTCCAGACATATATAAGGCGAATAGATTATGAGTCAAAACGACATTATTATCAGAACTCATTATAAGTCTCCTCATAGAATGCACATCGATAGCGACATACCAACGCCTTCATCAGAGCCTATTAATCAATTTGCGCGCCAACTCATCACCCTACTTGATACCTCTGACTTAAGTTCGATGCTGTCATACTGTGTTACTCAGGAATTTACCGCAAACTGTCGAAAAATATCACAAAATTGTTATTCCACTGCCCTTTTTACCATTAACTTTGCCACTTCACCCATCCATGCAGAAAATATACTCATTACATTACACTATAAAAAAGAAATCATTTCCTTATTACTGGAAACCACGCCTATTAAAGCTAACCATTTGCGAAGCATACTGGATTATATTGAACAGGAACAGTTAACTGCCGAAAATCGTAACCATTGTATGAAACTGTCTAAAAAAATCCATAGAGAAAAAACTATACAACCAACAGTAAATCTCAATGGTAGTGCATTTTTTTCGCAATCTCCTTCTGACGCTATTTTTTGTCGCCATCTGTCATTGCAATACGCACTTGATTCACTGAGAAATGGAAAAGGCAAAGTCAATCTGATTAAACATTACTCCTCCGTTGAATCCATACAGCAGCATGTTCCCTTAGTCCGGGACGCGGAGTTCAGATCATTACTTCGCCATCCTCCTGCAGGGAGTCGCGTTATCGCGAGTAAGGATTTTGGCTTCGCTTTAGATATTTTCTTCTGTCGAATGATGGCAAACAATGTCAGTCATATGTCCGCGATTTTATATATAGACAATCATACTTTGTCAGTAAGGCTACGAATAAAGCAGTCAGCGTATGGGCAATTAAATTATGTTGTGTCCGTTTACGACCCGAACGATACCAACGTTGCCGTCAGAGGCACCCACAGGACAGCACGGGGCTTTCTCTCGCTCGATAAGTTCATCAGTTCAGGTCCCGATGCTCAGACCTGGGCTGATAGGTATGTTCGCAACTGTGCAATTGCTTTTCTGCCCCTATTACCTGAGGGAGTTCCAGGGGCTATTTTCGCGGGTATTGCATCACGAATGCCATTTGCCCCTATACATCCATCGGCAATGTTGTTAATAATGGCCACAGGCCAGACTCAACAGCTTATTACATTATTCAAACAGTTACCCATACTCCCTGAAAAAGAAATCATTGAAATAATAACTGCGCAGAATAGCGTTGGTACACCTGCTTTATTTCTGGCTATGATGAACGGACATACTGACAACGTAAAAATATTTATGCAAGAAATTCAGTCACTGGTAGATAATCATATCATTCATGAAGATAATCTAGTTAAATTACTGCAAACTAAAAGTGCTAACGAAACACCTGGACTCTATATCTCCATGTTGTATGGATTCGATGAAATAATCGATATCTTTCTGAATGCATTAACCACTCCAATAACACAAGAGCTTTTAAGCAAAAAAATGGTGATGGATATTTTAGCAATGAAAACACGTGATGGTGAGCCAGGATTATATGCCGCAATGGAAAATAATCACCCTTTGTGTGTCACACGGTTCCTCTCTAAAGTTTATGGAATCGCTGTTAAATATAACCTCAGCAAAATTAACATCATGGATTTATTAAAAGGCGCAACAGCACATGGAACCCCTGCTTTATACATCGCCATGAGCAAGGGTAATAAAGACGTCGTGTTATCTTATATATCAACGCTGGGTACTTTTGCAAAAAAATATTCTTTTAGTCAATGTCAGTTATTCACATTGTTGGCCGCTAAAAATCATGACAACATGTCAGCTGTTCATATAGCCATTCATCATAATCATTATAAAACTGTAGAAACATATTATGCTGCTATAAACGTAATCAGCCAAAGCCTGAGTTTTAGTGCTGATGAACTAAAGACGTATTTATAACCAGACATTTATATATCGATACATAATTTTATTTTTTTCATAAACCGCAAAAACAGTGATCAGGTGTACAACGCCACCCGACGGCTGTAATAACAAAAAATCCCTTGATGCCTGTCCCTTTTGTTACACTCCGTTATCACGCACAAGAGATATGCAGGACACTGGTATGCCGACTAAACGCTTTGATAAAAAACACTGGAAGATGGTGGTGGTGCTACTGGCAATCTGTGGCGCTATGTTGTTGCTACGTTGGGCAGCAATGATTTGGGGCTGAGCAGTGACAAACGAAGACAGCCAGACCGCATAACACGGTCCGGCAGATAATTTTACATGCTGTAGCCCAGCGATAAGGTTGTCCGACGATCGGTATGTTCCGGTGCAGACTCTGGAGGTTCAGAGTTCCATGTGACGTTGTAAGCCACCTTCAGTCCAAAATGTTCATTAATAGCAACATTTAATGCGCTTTCGGAGTTCAGCGTTGTGTCTTCCGCGCCAAAGACGGAAACACCCTGCGTAAATTTAGCGTTGTCAGTCAACTGCCATGCATAAGCCCCGGAGGCATAACCCAGCGGCTGGGTTTCACTGGCATTATCGGTATATTTGTCGTAACGCACACCTGGACCGAATTCAAAGCGGAAACTGTGTACCGGGCCATTCAAAAACTGGCGACCATAACCCGCGGTCAACACATCGCGCTCTCGATAGCCGTTATAACGGTCTGTCAGCCAGCTTGCCTGCCCAAATAAATAGTCATAATCAGTTAAATTAAAACGGCTACGCCCGCCCGCCGCATATTTTTCTGAAGAACGCTCATCATTAGAAGAAGTATTACTGGCGTTCCCCCACAGCGACCAGGCAGTGGTTTGTCCATACCAGGTCATGGTGGTGTCAGCCGTAAGTGAGGAGCTTTTCGTATTGCCTGATTGTGCAAGATATCCTGCGTTCAGATTACCTTCGAAAGGTTTTTTAGCGCTGGCAGGATCGTCCATGACAGTAAAAACGGAATCATCGGCAGCTGCATTCAGTGACGCAAACATGCCCCCCGCCAACATAACGATGGCAGGAACTGTCTTCAAAAGCTTCATTTATCAAGAGTCCGTACAACAAAAAAAGAGACCTTCGCGGTCCCGGAAACTTTCTTAAGGATCAAAGATTAGCGTCCCTGGAAAGGTAACGAATTATAAAAAGGCGCGAATAACTTAGCAATGTATTCTTATTTCATTTTTTGAATAAGCATGTGGCGAAAACAAATTTTTATTTATATATATTTATCTGCAAAATTTTAAATAAAGCTCTAATAAATCATATTGTTAATTTCTTCACTTTCCGCTGATTCGGTGCCAGACTGAAATCAGCCTATAGGAGGAAATGATGGTACGTATCTATACGTTGACACTTGCGCCCTCTCTCGATAGCGCAACAATTACCCCGCAAATTTATCCCGAAGGAAAGCTGCGCTGTACCGCACCAGTATTCGAACCCGGAGGCGGCGGCATCAACGTCGCCCGCGCCATTGCCCATCTTGGAGGCAGTGCCACAGCGATCTTCCCGGCGGGTGGTGCGACCGGCGAACATCTGGTTTCACTGTTGGCAGATGAAAATGTCCCCGTCGCTACTGTAGAAGCCAAAGACTGGACCCGGCAGAATTTACACGTACATGTGGAAGCAAGCGGTGAGCAGTATCGTTTTGTTATGCCAGGCGCGGCATTAAATGAAGATGAGTTTCGCCAGCTTGAAGAGCAAGTTCTGGAAATTGAATCCGGGGCCATTCTGGTCATAAGCGGAAGCCTGCCGCCAGGTGTGAAGCTGGAAAAATTAACCCAACTGATTTCCGCTGCGCAAAAACAAGGGATTCGCTGCATCGTCGACAGTTCTGGCGAAGCGTTAAGTGCAGCACTGGCGATTGGTAATATCGAGTTGGTTAAGCCTAACCAAAAAGAACTCAGTGCGCTAGTGAATCGCGAACTCACCCAGCCAGACGATGTCCGCAAAGCCGCGCAGGAAATCGTTAATAGCGGCAAGGCCAAACGAGTTGTCGTTTCCCTGGGTCCACAAGGGGCGCTGGGCGTTGATAGTGAAAACTGCATTCAGGTTGTGCCACCACCGGTGAAAAGCCAGAGCACCGTTGGCGCTGGTGACAGCATGGTCGGCGCGATGACACTGAAACTGGCAGAAAATGCCTCTCTTGAAGAGATGGTCCGTTTTGGCGTAGCTGCGGGGAGTGCAGCCACACTCAATCAGGGAACACGCCTGTGCTCCCAAGACGATACACAAAAAATTTACGCTTACCTTTCCCGCTAACTGAAACATTCCCCCTGCATTGGGGGAATCACCACCAACCTGTCGGCAACGCGTTTCTCCGACTATGCTCAAAAGTCATGTGATAACAAAGGGGTGAACTATGGCCAGTGGCGATCTTGTCCGTTATGTCATAACCGTCATGTTGCACGAGGATACATTGACTGAAATTAACGAGTTGAATAATTACCTGACTCGCGACGGTTTTTTGCTCACCATGACGGATGATGATGGAAATATCCATGAGCTGGGGACTAACACTTTTGGACTTATCAGTACCCAAAGTGAAGAAGAAATTAGAGAACTGGTTTCGGGGCTTACCCAAAGTGCAACCGGCAAAGATCCTGAAATCACCATCACGACCTGGGAGGAATGGAATAGCAACAGAAAATAAATGGTTTTTGGGCAATAATCAGTCTGTGGTGTGCGTTAGCTCGTGTTTTTACACCGCATTCTTGCGCTAACCTTATGATCTGGCAGACAACATGGGAGAGACATCATGTGGCAGGCAATCAGTCGTCTTTTGAGCGAGCAGTTAGGTGAAGGCGAAATCGAACTGCGTAATGAACTGCCTGGCGGAGAAGTCCATGCCGCATGGCATTTGCGCTATGCAGGACGTGACTTTTTCGTCAAATGTGATGAAAGGGAACTGCTTCCCGGTTTTACCGCCGAAGCCGACCAACTGGAGTTACTGTCGCGTAGTAAAACCGTCACCGTGCCTAAGGTTTGGGCAGTTGGCGCTGACCGTGACTACAGTTTTCTGGTGATGGACTATCTCCCACCTCGCCCGCTGGATGCGCATAGCGCATTTATTCTTGGTCAGCAAATTGCGCGTTTACATCAATGGAGCGACCAACCGCAATTTGGCCTCGATTTCGATAACGCGCTCTCCACAACTCCCCAGCCCAACACCTGGCAACGTCGCTGGTCAACTTTTTTTGCTGAACAACGGATTGGCTGGCAGCTGGAACTGGCGGCAGAAAAAGGGATCGCTTTCGGCAATATCGATGCCATCGTCGAGCATATTCAGCAGCGTCTGGCCTCGCATCAACCGCAGCCTTCTCTGTTGCACGGCGATTTATGGTCCGGCAACTGTGCGCTGGGTCCGGATGGCCCGTACATTTTCGACCCGGCCTGCTACTGGGGTGACCGAGAGTGCGACCTGGCGATGTTACCGCTGCATACTGAACAGCCGCCACAAATCTATGACGGCTATCAGTCAGTATCCCCGCTACCTGCCGATTTCCTTGAACGTCAACCGGTTTACCAACTCTACACGCTGTTAAATCGTGCAAGGTTATTTGGCGGTCAGCATTTGGTTATTGCTCAGCAGTCACTGGATAGATTATTAGCAGCATGATACGGGTTGAGGATAATGGCCGCTCCGTGCGGCCTTTTGATTAAATAAACCCCAGCAGAGAAAAGAACACATAACCTGCAGCAATACAAATAACCGGCAGGATATACAGCGAGAAAAACTGCAGGAAAATAGTATGGTGCGGCACAACAATACGTGACTCAATTTGTTCACGCGTTAGCCCCTCTTCCCCTTTGGCTTTTTCCAGAATGAGTTGATCTTCAACACCTTCCCGCAAGAAGCGCGCCTGGCGACTCATCCGGGCACCGGAATCCTGCAACGCCAGTCCGACAAAAATCAGGATGAAAATCACCCAGAACATAACGTTCACGCCACCATTAAAATTGGGCGTCGGGGAGTTATACCAGAACAGATTCAAAAAAGGCGTATTCGCCTGCATCATATCGATCATGACATGAGTAAAGTCGAGCATGACCGCATTAATGCCTTCCTGGTTTTCCTGCCGGGTATTCATAAATTTCAGCAAAGAAATCAGTGTAGAGATCAATGCAGGTATAAAAATCACCCAACCCAAAATCCTTTTCAAAACAGCAATGCGTCCAGCTTGTTGATACGTCATGAGTTCTCCTTGATTAAGACGCGTCGTTTCACTTAGTTTACCTGTAGATATCTGTTTTCGCCCATTCTTTAAAGGCGATATGATAGGCGCTTAATCATAAGCACGGCTTAATACCTTACACATAATGCTCTAAAGGAGAGGTTGTAATGTCAACCCCGCGTCAGATTCTTGCTGCAATTTTTGATATGGATGGATTACTTATCGACTCAGAACCTTTATGGGATCGAGCCGAACTGGATGTGATGGCAAGCCTGGGGGTGGATATCTCCCGTCGTAACGAGCTGCCGGACACCTTAGGTTTACGTATCGATATGGTGGTCGATCTTTGGTACGCCCGGCAACCGTGGAATGGGCCAAGCCGTCAGGAAGTAGTAGAACGGGTTATTGCCCGTGCCATTTCACTGGTTGAAGAGACACGTCCATTATTACCAGGCGTGCGCGAAGCCGTTGCGTTATGCAAAGAACAAGGTTTATTGGTGGGACTGGCCTCCGCGTCACCACTACATATGCTGGAAAAAGTGTTGACCATGTTTGACTTACGCGACAGTTTCGATGCCCTCGCCTCGGCTGAAAAACTGCCTTACAGCAAGCCGCATCCGCAAGTATATCTCGACTGCGCAGCAAAACTGGGCGTTGACCCACTGACCTGCGTAGCGCTGGAAGATTCAGTAAATGGCATGATCGCCTCTAAAGCAGCCCGCATGCGTTCCATCGTCGTTCCTGCGCCAGAAGCGCAAAATGATCCACGTTTTGTATTAGCAAACGTCAAACTCTCATCACTGACAGAACTCACCGCAAAAGACCTTCTCGGTTAATGACCAGGGGCAGTGATCACGCTGCCCCTGGTTCTTTATCTGAATTTGCATTCAACTGACGGATTAATCGTCAATTTAAGAGAAAGAGTTACACCGTCACCACTTCCGCGCACTGTATAAAAATCCTATACTGTACGTATCGACAGTTTAGTGAGTTTTATCATGACGGCGGAAGGTCACCTTCTCTTTTCTATTGCTTGTGCGGTATTTGCCAAAAATGCCGAGCTGACGCCCGTGCTGGCACAGGGTGACTGGTGGCATATTGTCCCTTCCGCAATCCTGACGTGTTTGTTACCGGACATCGATCACCCAAAGTCGTTTCTTGGGCAGCGATTAAAGTGGATATCAAAACCGATCGCCCGCGCTTTTGGGCATCGTGGTTTTACCCACAGTCTGCTGGCGGTATTTGCGCTGCTGGCAACCTTTTACCTTAAGGTTCCTGAAAGCTGGTTCATTCCGGCTGATGCGCTACAAGGAATGGTGCTGGGTTATTTGAGCCACATACTTGCCGATATGCTGACACCCGCCGGTGTTCCCCTGCTCTGGCCATGCCGCTGGCGTTTCCGCTTGCCTATCCTGGTTCCCCAAAAGGGCAACCAACTGGAACGTTTTATCTGCATGGCATTATTTGTCTGGTCGGTATGGATGCCCCATTCATTACCCGAAAACAGCGCTGTTCGTTGGTCATCGCAAATGATCAATACTTTGCAGATCCAGTTTCATCGGCTTATTAAGCATCAGGTTGAATACTAAAAAGGCAAAAATCACCTTTCTGGAATAAGCAATTCCATTTGAATATAAGAGCCAGCTCACAGTTCTGTTAATCTTGCGCCAACACTATGACTGCTACGCAGTGATAGAAATAATAAGATCAGGAGAACGGGGATGAACTTTCCATTAATTGCGAACATCGTGGTGTTCGTTGTACTGCTGTTTGCGCTGGCTCAGACCCGCCATAAACAGTGGAGTCTGGCGAAAAAAGTGCTGGTGGGTCTGGTGATGGGTGTGGTTTTTGGCCTTGCCCTGCATACCATTTATGGTTCTGACAGCCAGGTACTTAAAGATTCTGTACAGTGGTTTAACATTGTTGGTAACGGCTATGTTCAACTGCTGCAAATGATCGTTATGCCGTTAGTCTTCGCCTCTATTCTGAGCGCGGTTGCCCGTCTGCATAACGCATCTCAGTTAGGCAAAATCAGTTTTCTGACCATCGGTACGCTTTTGTTTACCACGCTGATTGCGGCGCTGGTCGGTGTGCTGGTCACCAACCTGTTTGGTTTGACGGCTGAAGGTCTGGTTCAGGGTGGTGCAGAAACTGCACGTCTGAACGCCATTGAAAGTAACTATGTTGGTAAAGTCTCTGACCTGAGCGTTCCGCAGCTGGTCTTGTCCTTTATCCCGAAAAACCCGTTTGCCGATCTGACCGGAGCCAATCCGACGTCAATTATCAGCGTGGTAATTTTTGCCGCATTCCTCGGTGTAGCTGCGCTGAAACTGCTGAAGGATGATGCGCCGAAAGGTGAACGCGTCTTAACCGCTATCGATACCCTGCAAAGCTGGGTAATGAAGCTGGTTCGCCTGGTCATGCAGTTGACCCCTTACGGCGTTCTGGCGCTGATGACCAAAGTGGTTGCAGGTTCTAACCTGCAAGACATCATCAAACTGGGAAGTTTCGTTGTCGCGTCCTACCTCGGTCTTCTGATTATGTTTGCAGTGCATGGCCTTCTGCTGGGTATTAATGGCGTGAGCCCGCTGAAGTACTTCCGTAAGGTATGGCCAGTACTGACGTTTGCCTTTACCAGCCGTTCCAGTGCTGCGTCTATCCCACTGAATGTGGAAGCACAAACGCGTCGTCTGGGTGTTCCTGAATCCATCGCCAGTTTCGCCGCCTCTTTCGGTGCAACCATTGGTCAGAACGGCTGTGCCGGTTTGTATCCGGCGATGCTGGCGGTGATGGTTGCGCCTACGGTTGGCATTAACCCGATGGACCCGATGTGGATTGCGACGCTGGTCGGTATTGTTACCGTTAGTTCCGCAGGCGTTGCCGGTGTCGGTGGTGGTGCAACTTTCGCCGCACTGATTGTGCTGCCTGCGATGGGCCTGCCAGTTACCCTGGTGGCGCTGTTAATCTCCGTTGAACCGCTTATCGACATGGGGCGTACGGCGCTAAACGTTAGTGGCTCGATGACCGCTGGCACGCTGACCAGCCAGTGGCTGAAGCAAACCGATAAAGCCATTCTGGATAGCGAAGACGACGCCGAACTGGCACACCGTTAATTCTTATGCTGGCAACGGTCCGTTTTGTATAGGAGCCGTTGCCTTACTTTTTAAATGTTCCATCGCGGCGATGCATACTGACTCATATTTAAACAGATCGTCAGCGAAAAAAATGGCTAACTTATCGATACATTCCTGACTCAATGAATGTGCCTGTAGCGAAAAGCTTAAAACCTCATACCCAAGACGTTTTCTAAGTGAACTATCTGAAATACTCATAATCTCTTCAAGCACACCACTTCCCATTCCCGGAAGATTCAGTGGATTAAAAAGAAGATTGACATTAAGTATTGATATTACCGAAGGAAACTTTAGGAGACTCTCATTTTTTTGAATCGCAGCAAAAATGCTCCCAACAGGATGTATATAATTTTGTTCATAGTATATCGTTTTTAAATAGTGAATAACCAACCTGTTTTTTATATTGATCAAATTGGTCATTTTTTCTGGTCGGAATTCACAAGTAAAATCCATCCCAACAAAATTCTCATTAATACCTCTTATCCTAATTTCACTACCATAAAGATTATTAATTATCACTCTATATTTAACATTGTCCTGCAGATATGTATCAAAACTAAGTGCTGGCGCTCCTGGCTTTGAGGCATCATAGTTAATGTTAGACATATAGGCAATCATATAATTGAAGTTTGATTCTGCTATTTCATCGCAGGCACATTGACCCGTTGATATAAAGAAAGTGAGTGCTGTCATGGTAGACTGCAGTCTTTCTTTAAAAGAGTCGAAGGCAAGGTTTTTAATATTTAAATTACCATAATCACTCTGTATTAAGTTTGTAGAAAACATCTCCCACCTCATATTATCAACAAAATTATTATCTCATTTGAATCTAAGCAATTTACAATATAAGTTTAATGGCAACGCCACAGGATGAACTATCAAAAATAGCTCATCCTGATTAGCTAAACTTAACTATTATAAAATAAATAAACAATTAAAGAAAAAAGATCACTTATTTATAGCAATAGATCGTCAAAGGCAGCTTTTTGTTACAGGTGGTTTGAATGAATGTAGCAATGAAATACAGAATTTCAGGCCATGTAACTCCCGGCAAAACCGGGAGGTACGTAATCTTTACTCAGTCACTTCCCCTTCCTGGCGGATCTGATTTGCCCAACGCTGGGCGGATTCAGGCACAGTAAACGCCGGTGAGCGCAGAAATGACTCTCCCATCAGTACAAACGCAACATATTTGCCACGCAGCATCCAGACATCACGAAACGAATCCATCTTTATCGCATGTTCTGGCGGCGCGGGTTCCGTGCGTGGGACATAGCTAATAATCTGGCGGTTTTGCTGGCGGAGCGGTTTCTTCATTACTGGCTTCACTAAACGCATATTAAAAATCAGAAAAACTGTAGTTTAGCCGATTTAGCCCCTGTACGTCCCGCTTTGCGTGTATTTCATAACACCGTTTCCAGAATAGCCTCCGAAGCGGGATCTGGCTGGTGGTCTATAGTTAGAGAGTTTTTTGACCAAAACAGCGGCCCTTTCAGTAATAAATTAAGGAGACGAGTTCAATGTCGCAACATAACGAAAAGAACCCACATCAGCACCAGTCACCACAACACGATTCCAGCGAAGCGAAACCGGGGATGGACTCACTGGCACCTGAGGACGGATCTCATCGTCCAGCGGCTGAACCGACACCGCCAGGTGCACAACCTACCGCCCCAGGGAGCCTGAAAGCCCCTGATACGCGTAACGAAAAACTTAATTCTCTGGAAGACGTACGCAAAGGCAGTGAAAATTATGCGCTGACCACTAATCAGGGCGTGCGCATCGCCGACGATCAAAACTCACTGCGTGCCGGTAGCCGTGGTCCAACGCTGCTGGAAGATTTTATTCTGCGCGAGAAAATCACCCACTTTGACCATGAGCGCATCCCGGAACGTATTGTTCATGCACGTGGATCAGCAGCTCACGGTTATTTCCAGCCATATAAAAGCTTAAGCGATATCACCAAAGCGGATTTCCTCTCAGATCCGAACAAAATCACCCCAGTATTTGTTAGGTTCTCTACCGTTCAGGGTGGTGCTGGCTCTGCCGATACCGTGCGTGATATCCGTGGCTTTGCCACCAAGTTCTATACCGAAGAGGGTATTTTTGACCTCGTTGGCAATAACACGCCAATCTTCTTTATCCAGGATGCGCATAAATTCCCCGATTTTGTTCATGCGGTAAAACCAGAACCGCACTGGGCAATCCCACAAGGGCAAAGCGCCCACGATACTTTCTGGGATTATGTTTCTCTGCAACCTGAAACTCTGCACAACGTGATGTGGGCGATGTCGGATCGCGGGATCCCACGCAGTTACCGCACCATGGAAGGCTTCGGTATTCACACCTTCCGCCTGATTAATGCCGAAGGGAAGGCAACGTTCGTACGTTTCCACTGGAAACCACTGGCAGGTAAAGCCTCACTCGTTTGGGATGAAGCACAAAAACTAACCGGACGTGACCCGGACTTCCACCGCCGCGAGTTGTGGGAAGCCATCGAAGCAGGCGATTTTCCGGAATACGAACTGGGCTTCCAGTTGATTCCTGAAGAAGATGAATTCAAGTTTGACTTCGATCTTCTCGATCCAACCAAACTCATCCCGGAAGAACTGGTACCCGTTCAGCGTGTTGGCAAAATGATGCTCAATCGCAATCCGGATAACTTCTTTGCCGAAAACGAACAAGCAGCATTCCATCCAGGTCATATTGTTCCTGGTCTGGACTTCACCAACGATCCCCTGTTGCAGGGACGTTTGTTCTCCTATACCGATACACAAATCAGTCGTCTTGGTGGGCCGAATTTCCATGAGATTCCGATTAACCGCCCGACCTGCCCTTACCATAATTTCCAGCGTGACGGCATGCATCGTATGGGGATCGACACTAACCCGGCGAATTATGAACCGAACTCGATCAACGATAACTGGCCGCGCGAAACACCGCCGGGGCCGAAACGTGGCGGTTTTGAATCATACCAGGAACGCGTGGAAGGAAATAAAGTTCGCGAGCGCAGTCCATCGTTTGGCGAATATTATTCCCATCCGCGTCTGTTCTGGCTAAGTCAGACGCCATTCGAGCAGCGCCATATTGTCGATGGTTTCAGTTTTGAGTTAAGCAAAGTAGTTCGTCCGTATATTCGTGAGCGCGTTGTTGACCAGCTGGCGCATATTGATCTCACTCTGGCCCAGGCGGTGGCGAAAAATCTCGGTATCGAGCTGACGGACGACCAGCTGAATATCACCCCGCCTCCGGACGTCAACGGTCTGAAAAAGGATCCATCCTTAAGTTTGTACGCCATTCCTGACGGTGATGTGAAAGGTCGCGTGGTAGCGATTTTACTTAATGATGAAGTGAGATCGGCAGACCTTCTGGCCATTCTCAAGGCGCTGAAGGCCAAAGGCGTTCATGCCAAACTGCTCTACTCCCGAATGGGTGAAGTGACTGCGGATGACGGTACGGTGTTGCCTATAGCCGCTACCTTTGCCGGTGCACCTTCGCTGACGGTCGATGCGGTTATTGTCCCTTGCGGCAATATCGCGGATATCGCTGACAACGGCGATGCCAACTACTACCTGATGGAAGCCTACAAACACCTTAAACCGATTGCGCTGGCGGGAGACGCGCGCAAGTTTAAAGCAACAATCAAGGTCGCTGACCAGGGTGAAGAAGGGATTGTGGAAGCTGACAGCGCCGATGGTAGTTTTATGGATGAACTGTTAACGCTGATGGCAGCACACCGCATGTGGTCACGCATTCCTAAGATTGACAAAATTCCGGCGTAAATATGGATAAGGTCACGCCCCCTGGGGAGTGACCTTACCACCTTACTTACACATCAAGATAACTACCCAACCGATAACCACGCTCAGCAATCGCATATTTCAACGACGCTGAAGTCAGCACATCCAGTTCCGTTAACCGAGGTAAGCAATAAGCACTCTGGCGAATCGTATTATCGATAAACGCCGGATGACACATCACTTCCAGAGAGCGCTCGCCGCGATGACTGGAGTCATCAAGCACTTGCAGGAACAGCGACTCACTGATCTCTTCACCGTAGAATGCACTGCTGAATCCCTGGGTAGTGCGCAGGTTGACCGGCAAATCAAACACCATCTGACGATCCGCCCGCAACGCAATCCCCTCTTCAGCCGCAAACCTGGCAACAATCGGGAAAATCTGCGGGAACATATGCACATGATGATGGCTATCAAGATGCGTAGGTTTGCGTCCAAATAGCTCAATGAAACGCAAATACTGACTGGCAAGCTCCTGAGTAATTTCTTCCAGCGGTAAAGCATCTTCTTCTGCCAACTGCCAGATCCATTTTCCCAGCACACCATCGCGGGTTAACCCCGGCATAGCTGTCAGTGGCTTGCCCATAGTAAGGACAAAGTGCATCCCTATGGCCAGACTCGGTTCATCACGACTCAACTGCACCGCATGGTCAATAGCCTGCCCATTCACCAGCGCCGTCGTCGATGTGACAATCCCATTGCGACAGGCCTCGATAATGCCGTAGTTCTGACCTTTGCTTAAGCCAAAATCATCGGCATTAACAATCAATAAGCGTTCCATAATCAGCCTCGGTTAATGTGCTTTTTTAAGCTCTGCGATGCAGTCGGCAAAATTTGGCAGCCATTTCTCGTGCGCCAGAATCATCTCGCGTGCCAGCAGCTCAGCATCGCGATCGGAATGCACCAACGGACTAAGGTTTAGCGCCAGTAACACATCGTTAAATTCTCCGCTAAGTGCAGCGTTGCTGGCAGCAATCTCGAAGCCTTTAATGGTGTGAATCAGCCCCATCACTTTATCATCGAAATGCGTAATGCGCGGATGTGGCGTCGCGCCATCGCGCCCCAGCGTACAGGTCATTTCTACCGCCCAGTCTGCCGGAATATTATCAATATGCCCATGATGCGGGATATTAACGTAATGTTCAGCTTGCTTGTCGTTGTAGATAGCGTTGATCACTTCGCACGCTGCATCAGAGTAATAAGCCCCACCGCGCTGTTCCAGTTCTTTCGGCTTAACTTTCAACTCCGGGTTTTTATACAGCTCAAAAAGTTGTTTCTCGACTTTCTGTACTACCTGTGCTCGTGCGCCGCCTTTGTAGTATTCGCCCATTTCAATAGCCAGCATCTCTTTTTGCTTGAAGTAATAAAGCAAATAAGAACACGGCAACAGATTTAGAGAACGAATTAAACCTTCGCTAAATGGCAGATCGAAAATATTTTTAACGCCAGATGCTTTTAACTGCCCGGATGCCACACCATCAAGCAATTCGGCAAAGCGTGATTTGCCATTTACCAGCACATCTTTAATGAACACCATATGGTTGAGGCCGAACAGATCGATAGATAAATCATCGCTGTCTTTCAGCATCAGAACATCGCGAATAAACATCTTCATGCCGATCGGAATATTACACACGCCGATAAAGCGTTTAAATCCGGTATGACGATAAACGGCTTCAGTGACCATTCCCGCCGGGTTAGTGAAGTTAATCACCCATGCATTCGGACAAAGTTCTTCGACATCTTTTACGATGTTAAAAATCACCGGAATGGTACGCAGACCTTTAAACAGACCGCCCGCGCCGTTAGTTTCCTGACCAAGATAACCATGACTTAATGGAATACGTTCATCCAGTTCGCGCGCCGGTAATTGGCCTACGCGCAGTTGGGTAGTAACGAAATCAGCATCTTTCAATGCTTCGCGGCGATCCAGCGTTTTATAAAGCTTCATCGGGACGCCAGCGTTATCAATCATCCGTTGGCAGAGATCAAAAATAATATCCAGTTTAGCTTTACCACCTTCGACATCCACCAGCCATAATTCGCTGACCGGCAATTCGTGATAACGCTTAATAAATCCTTCCAGTAACTCCGGGGTATAGCTGCTCCCGCCACCAATAGTGACGACTTTTAATTTCTGGCTCATAATTTCTCCCTTCAGTACAGAATACTGATATCTGGCATATCTGCCCCCCCGGACATAAATAATCCAGCAACAGGACAGATATGTGAATTGTCAGGTATAACGACTTACTGATTAAATTCAGTCAATTTCTTACGATAGCTCTTAGGCGTAAAGGACGTTAATTTCTTAAACGTTTTAATAAACAAACTCGGGCTACTATAACCGGCCTCAAACGCAATATCCGTCACGGAATAGTTGGTCATTTCCAGTTGTTTTTTGGCAAAATTAATACGGATCTCATTAATAATCTGCATTGGTGTTTTGCCATAATATCGTTGAGTCGCTCGCGTCAAATATTCCTGTGATTTGGCTGACAACGTCACCATATTCTCCAGCGCCGATTCACTAAACTGCTCTTTATCATGCATCTTTTCTACCGTACTTTTCAGCCACTGCGGTACATCATCAATCACCTGTTCTTCGCGGTAATGACGTAAACGGTTAATGACATAAAAAGTAACCATCTCAACAAACTCTTCCAGCCCTGTTTCGCGGAAATTCAATGAAGAAATCACTGTTTCCACATAGGTGAGAAAAGCGTTATTGGTTCGGTATACCTGCGAAGCTACAAAGCAATAAGGCAACAACGGCAGGTAATGCTGCTCAAAAAAGCGTTTACTGATCCCAACGTTCAATATGCGCGTGGCACCAAACTCATAAAAACTTTGATGGTGCGAACCTAACGGAATAAAAACAAAATCGCCCCGTTCCAGTAACACGCGCTTACCGTTAATCTCCTGGAAATAACGCCCGGTTAATACCAGAGTAAATTCATAATAGTCGTGCTGATGCAGTCCGCTGATACTCTCAGTTTTGTTATAGATAAACACATGGAAATTTTTGCCATTAAACAACTGCTGTTCTCGGGCAGTGGCAATTTCCGGCGCGTTAATCACTGGCTGCATCATCGACTCCTTATGCCTTCAGTTTTTCATGAAGCTCAATTAATTCGGTAATCAGTTCACGCGCAAGCATGGACGTCATTAAATGATCCTGAGCGTGGACCAGCACCAGACTCACTTTCATCTTACCTTCGCCCGCATCGCCTTCAATCAGTTTCGTCTGTACCAGATGCGCTTCATTCAATGCTATCCGTGACTGATCCATCATGGCTTTTGCTGCGGCAAAATCGCCCTGCTTCGCCTGTTTCAGTGCCGCATACGCCAGGCTGCGCGCTTGTCCGGAGTTGATGATAAGCCCCATCACCACTTCTTCCAGCTCTTCAGCTTCCGTTTGCGTATCGGGAATATTATCGAGATCCATCATACATCGTTCCTCTCTATTCTTACCGGCACGATTACCCGTACCGGCATCGATTAAAATTTCAGGGCGTTAGCGATATCTTCTTCGCTCTCTTCTTTATCAATCGCATTTTGTGCTTTGTTAGCCACCACAACAAAGGGCAGATAAATTAACGTTGCGATACCAAGGTTGAAGAGTGCGACCAGCAATGCGGCGACGCTACCGTTGGTGTTAAAGAAGGCTCCCAGACCGGTTGGCATGGTCCACGGTGCAATATTGGTCACCGGAGGAATAATGCCCATGTAGTACGCTGCCAGGGTGATTGCCGCCAGAATCGGTTGTACCAGTACAAACGGGATAAACATCACCGGGTTCATGATAATTGGCAGACCAAACAGAATCGGTTCGTTAATCTGGAAGATGCCGGACGGCAGCGCCAGTTTTGCCACCTGACGATAATCAGCACGGCGAGAGGCGATAAAGATAGCCAGGATCAGACCTAAAGTCGCACCACTGCCCCCAAGGAAAATAAAGGAGTCCAGCATCGGCTTGGCCCAGATATGGAAGGTCTTACCGGCTGCCAGCGCCGCTTCGACGGAACCATATTGCTGATAGGTCGCGATATTTTCCAGCGCCCAAGGCGTCATAATGCCGTTGTCCAGTGCGGTCAGCGCCAGCGCACCATGAATACCGAAGAACCAGAGCAGTGGAACAAAGATCACATAGGCCCAGCCCACCACGCTACCCAACGATGCCAGTGGGGTTGAGATGGTATCCATAATGATCTGATGGAAGTTGGTGCCCCAGGTATTCAACGCCCAGGCAATAATCCCCATCACGGAAAGAATAATAAAGCCGGGAATTAAAGCCGAGAAGGAACGCGATACTGAAGCAGGTACGCTATCGGGCAATTTAATGACCCAATTGCGGCGGACAATAAAGGTAAACATTTCTGCCACCACCAGGCCAATAATAATCCCGGAGATGATATTCGCCCCACCTAACCAGTTTGCGCCAACCGCATAGGCCTCACCGACACTGTATGGGGTGACGGTCATAAATGCTGCAACGGATAACAACCCAGCCGCCAGCGCATCGACTTTACGCTCTTCTGCCAGCGCCATGCCAATAAAGAACGGTGCCATTAAAGACATTATCCCTAATGTTCCGTTATATACGTTGCCGCCAATACCTTTCAGACCATTAAGTGTTTCAATGGTTGAGGCATCCAGGCGAATACCTAAGGAATAAAAAAACGACCCCTCCCCAAAGCTTAGAAAAACGTTGTTAATTAATACAAACATGGCCCCCGCAAGGGTTAACGGCATTAAGCGAATAAAGCCATTTTTGATTGCATTAACGTGTGGCTGCTTTCCTATTTTAACTGCAAAAGGGAGGAGTACCTTTTCAAGCGATGCAATAACATTACTCATAGAAAAATACCCTTAAAAACCGCAATTTAAATATTACGGTATTGATTTATGAAATAACTCTTTGACGGGAAAATTTAAAATAAATTAATTTGCTGCGGCTTTTTTAATCGCTGCAACCGCAGCCTTAAGCACGCCTAAACCATCGACTTTGCCATAAAGCAGCGAGTCAATTACTTCAACCGGTTTGTTGGGTAACAAACGCTGGATTTCGGGCAACATATAAGCAATCTGCGGCCCTAATAACACGACATCGGCATTCTGACCTTTTTCACCAGCCAGTGTTTCCGGAAATGCTTCAATAATGACCGGAACTTCATATTTTTCTGCCTGTGCGCGCATTTTTGATACCAGTAAAGAGGTAGACATGCCCGCAGAACAAAACAGATAAATGTGTTTCTTTTCCATAAAACTGCCCTCATCGACGATTATCTGTCAGCCAGACACTCCGCAAGCCTTAACCTGCTTCCATGCTCTGGGTAACTTGCGAAACCAACATGACTTTTTTTGTGGCTGAAAGGAGTATACGGTATAGACCTGAGCAATAGTATTTCTTTGACCTTATAAATTGTCTCTCCTTGACCTGCGGTTATGACCCTCTTCACATTTCGGGCAAATAATTCGCGAAGATAATTAAGAACTCAGGCCAAAAAAAACCGGCGCAATGGCCGGTTTCCGTTGTAACTCAAGCTTTCAGGCGAAGTGATTACTTCGCAGCCTGTGGATCAGTGTCGTATTCAGCACAGGTCTGATAACCGGAGTTGATGACATGTCCGGTATCATCTAACGCGACAAAGTAGGTTTCTGCTTTACCATCACGTTGACCCAGGATGTAGGTCTGGCAAGTACCACGAGCATGGATCATGCTCACTTCAGACGAAGGTTTACCCGCAATTTGTGCAACCTGCGCCCGGCTCATGCCTTTTTTGACGTCTTTCACCACAGGCTGTACAAACTGGTCTTTGGTACGATCATAAGCCGTACAACCCGCCAGCATGGTTAATACCGCCGCTGCACTCAGAATTCCTGCCATATTCTTGTTCATATTCCGTCCTCTTGTTTATCAGCGTGTTAGATAAGCCTGGAATACATTGGGCGCTTTTTCAAGCCCGTGAACGAAACGGCTCCGCTTTCAGAGGATTCCTGTATGACGTTTTAACCACCATTCAGCCCGCTGTCGCTTGTCGTTTCAGTAGCAACGGGTTAGCTTTAAGGAAGTTTTGTCTTTTCTGTCTGGAGGGGTTCAATGACATTGCAACAACAAATAATAAAGGCGCTGGGCGCAAAACCGCAGATTAATGCTGAAGAGGAAATTCGTCGTAGTGTCGATTTTCTGAAAAGCTACCTGCAAACTTATCCGTTCATTAAATCACTGGTGCTAGGGATCAGCGGCGGTCAGGACTCCACGCTTGCCGGAAAGCTGTGCCAGATGGCGATTAATGAGCTGCGCCAGGAAACTGGCAACGAATCACTGCAATTTATTGCCGTACGCCTGCCCTATGGTGTTCAGGCTGACGAACAAGATTGCCAGGATGCCATTGCCTTTATTCAACCGGATCGCGTATTAACCGTTAATATCAAGGGCGCGGTATTGGCCAGCGAACAGGCGCTGCGCGAAGCGGGCATTGAACTGAGCGATTTTGTTCGTGGCAATGAAAAAGCGCGTGAGCGGATGAAAGCACAATATAGCATTGCGGGTATGACCAGCGGTGTCGTGGTGGGCACCGATCATGCAGCAGAAGCCATTACCGGATTCTTCACTAAATATGGTGACGGCGGTACGGATATTAATCCGCTGTATCGTCTCAACAAACGCCAGGGTAAACAGTTACTGGCGGCATTAGGTTGCCCGGAACACCTTTATAAGAAAGCCCCAACGGCCGATCTGGAAGATGATCGCCCTTCTCTGCCAGATGAAGTGGCACTCGGCGTGACCTATGACAATATCGACGACTATCTGGAAGGGAAAAACCTACCTGAACAGGTCGCCAGAACAATAGAGAACTGGTATCTGAAAACCGAACATAAACGCCGTCCGCCAATTACCGTTTTCGATGATTTCTGGAAAAAGTAATAATTTGCACATATTGGTTTGTGCGAAAAAGAGTACTTTGTTCACGCCGGATGCGGCGTGAACGCCTTATTCGACCTACAAAACTATGCAAATTCAATACATTGCAGGAGTCGAATAGGCCTGACAGGCGTAGCACGTCTCACGGTGTAACCTTTGTCATCAACCCGCCTCTTTTTTAATCGCTCCCCGCCTGTTACACTGGATAGATAACCAGCATTCGGAGTCAACAGTGGTACGGCGTTTAACTTCTCCGCGGCTCGAATTTGAAGCTGCGGCAATTTATGAATATCCCGAACATTTACGTTCATTCCTTAATGACTTACCCACCCGACCAGGGGTGTATCTGTTTCATGGCGAAAGCGACACCATGCCGCTCTATATCGGCAAAAGCATTAACATCCGCAGCCGCGTCCTTTCTCATTTACGCACCCCGGATGAAGCCGCCATGCTACGGCAATCCCGGCGAATTAGCTGGATCTGCACCGCAGGCGAAATCGGCGCTCTGCTCCTTGAAGCGCGATTAATCAAAGAACAACAGCCGCTGTTTAATAAACGGTTGCGCCGCAATCGCCAGCTCTGTGCCCTGCAATTAAATGAAAAGCGCGTCGATGTGGTGTATGCCAAAGAGGTGGATTTTTCACGAGCCCCCAACCTGTTTGGCCTGTTTGCCAATAGGCGCGCAGCTTTGCAAGCATTGCAGACCATCGCTGATGAACAAAAACTTTGCTATGGCCTGCTGGGACTGGAACCGTTAAGCCGCGGGCGTGCTTGTTTTCGTTCTGCATTAAAACGTTGCGCCGGGGCGTGTTGCGGTAAAGAGAGCCATGAGGAACATGCGCTACGCTTGCGCCAGTCTCTGGAGCGTTTGCGGGTGGTGTGTTGGCCTTGGCAAGGGGCGGTGGCGCTGAAAGAACAGCACCCGGAAATGACTCAATATCATATTATTCAAAACTGGCTGTGGCTGGGGGCGGTTAATTCGCTGGAAGAAGCGACAACGTTAATTCGGACACCCGCCGGGTTTGATCACGACGGTTATAAAATTCTTTGTAAGCCGCTGCTTTCCGGTAACTATGAAATTACTGAACTTGATCCGGCGAATGACCAGCAAGCCAGTTGATTTCACTGAACAACAGTTTACCCTGCGGTTGTAAAAGCCGCAGGGTGTGCCTGCCATCGAACCAGCACGCGCCCTGGTCGGTAGTGAGCAGTTTATCGCCCAATTGCCACGCCCCGTTAATGACAAACACTACCCCGCCGCGTGAGCCAAAGGTAGTAAACGTACGTTCGGCAATTCTGACTTTCGCCTTACAGACATCCAGGCGTGTCATGATGTTGAAATCCATCGACATCTGCCCTGCCGTCAGTTTCGCTTTTACCACCTGGTCCGCCGCAAAGGCAAAAGGCTGTAACGGTTTTAAGGTATGGTTAAAGCGGTCTGCGCTTTCAAGGAACATCTCGCCGCCTTCCAGCAACGTCACTATCCTTTCCATACCGGGAAACAAAGAAAACTCCCCATTCGCCGCGATGGATGCAATGCTGGCACGCCAGTAAAAATCACGTTTTGCCGGTGGGAAAGTGCAAATTTCGCGCGTTTCACCGGCAGCATTTCGCCACAGATTCACCGACATTTTACGCATATCAAAGTATTCCATACTCGCTCCCGGCCCGTTCTTTTCATTGTTATCGTTCAGGTAACCGTGGATGGTTATCGGCAACTCGGGTGATTTACGTTAGTGGTGATCAGGCTTTTTTTACAACTGTTTGAGAAGAGAAAAGAAAACCGCCGATCCTGTCCACCGCATTACTGCAAGGTAGTGGACAAGACCGGCGGTCTTAAGTTTTTTGGCTGAAAGATTATTCAGCAGTTGCAGGCATTTTACCTTTTGCCGCTGGACGTTCTGTCAGACGCTTCTCAAAATTAGCATTAAATTGCTTTTTCTGTTCCGGCGTCAGGATGTTGTAAATTTTGTTCTGGGTTTCCATGTGCGCCAGCATGTTAGCTTTGCGCTGTTCTTCCATTTTTGCGATCTGCGCTTCAGCTTTTGCTTTATCGAAGGTATCGCTCGCAATGATGTCATGCATTGCGCGGCGTTCTTCCAGCGGCGGACGTTTCATCTGGTCACGCTGGCCTTTCATGATTTCGCGGATCTGCTGTTTCTGCGCGTCGGTCAGGTTCAGGTCTTTGAACATCATGTCCTGATGCGGACCAAACTTGCCTTTGTGGTGCATCATCGGCTTCGCGTCAGCCGGTGCTGCGGTAGTGGTGTCTGCGGCATGGGCCAGGTTAGCCGCGCCAAGAGCCAGGGTAGAGGCAACAAACAATGCAGTTAATTTACGCATATTCTATATCCTTCCTTTCAGTTATTTTTTACGGCTTTCTTAAGTAGCGTGCCGTGTTGACGAGATTAACTTTACTGACTTTAGCGTCAATTAATCAGAGCAACGGTAAAACAATGAAAGTGTAAAAAACACTTTTGCGCCAATTATGGAGAAAAAAAGAAAATTTGATGGAGAGTGATGAGAGAATATTACAACACGATGATTTTGCAGAGATTATGAAGAACTATACCGGATGACTGGTGATGAATAAAGCAAATAACCAGGATTAATCTGTATTAATTTATAAGAAAGCAACTTAATACCCGCAGAATGATTTCTGCGGGTAAGTATTAGCTTATTTTTTCGAGCATTAATCCCGCGCGTAATCCCAACGCTACCAAAGGATTAGGGAATAACACATACTCTACATCATGGGTTACGGTAAAACGTTCCTCCCCGTCCTGCGCCAGCAATGTTCCTTTCTCAAACGGCATAAAATTCAGCGTGTCACTTGCCATATGCATTTCGAAGGACGGCGAGTGGCGAGTAATTTGCGAAACCACCCGATAACGGAGCGGCGGCGTTCTCACGATACCGACATTCTCACCAGATAGCAGCGCAGCAATTGCGCTGGCAGTGACTGCAAACTGGCGAAGATCGTTTTGTCCAAAGGGCAACGCTTTGCCGAGTTCCAGCGTACAGGCCAGCGCGCCAAAATGTCTGGCGCTAAAATGGGTAAACGTACCACCAGGCGTCTGATGGAATACCAGTGCCTCCAGCCCCGCCGCCCCCAGCCACGTCAGAAATTTCTCGTCCCAGGGAATGTCGCGTTGCGGTAATACACCAAACTGCGGATGCAAGGAGCCACGAATTGCGGTATGGAGATCAAGGTGCCAGCGCACAGATTCTTTGCCCTGGTCATAAAAATCTTCCAGGCACTGTTCCAGTTCGCGCGCGCGACAGGTTTCCCCGCTTTCAGCAAATAGCTGCCAACGACCGCCAAACATTCGGTTCATATCGCTATGGCAATAACGTTTCCCTTGCTTCAGCGCAGGAGGATTCCCGAGGATCACCAGCAACCGCCAACGTAACGGGATCTCGCCGTGAGATATCGCGCCAAGCAACGCGTCCAGCATCTCCACAGGTGCCGTCTCATTACCGTGTATTCCCGCTGAAATCACCAGTGCGCCTTGCGGTGGCGTTAATGGCGTCAGTTCCAGCACACCATCGCCCAGCCAGAGCCAGCGAACGCCGTTGATTTCTCGCTCGGTGATAACCGGTTTTTTACCCGTTAAGGTCAGAGCAAGAAAATTATCCATTGCCCCCTCCCTCGCGCTGGAACGGATAAACCGAACCGAGATTCAGTAATTGGCTCAATACATCCAGTGCTTCCCGCCCTTCACGCAGCAATTGCGGGTCGGCCAGATCGGCAGCAGTAAGACGATCGCGGTAGTAACGATCCACCCAGTCATTGAGCACATTAAACAGCGTATCGTTCATCATCACCGCCGGATTCACCGCCTGGCGTTCTTCTTCTGTCAATACCACGCGCAACCGCAGGCACGCCGGGCCTCCGCCATTCGCCATGCTTTCACGTAAATCAAAGACTTTTAGTTCGCTAATCGGGTTGTCAGCGGCAAGGAGTTCATTGAGATACCCCCATACTCCGGCGTGTTCCCGACACTCCTGAGGCAGCACCAACATCATGGAACCATCATCGCGGCTCAGCAGTTGGCTGTTAAACAGATATGTAGACACCGCATCTGACACGGAAACCTGAGTCGCCGGAACTTCTATCGCCATAAAACCGTTCACCCGCGCACGCAGGTTTGCCAGTAACTGCACCTGTCGAGCGAACGCCTGTTGATGACAAAACAGCACCTGGCGGTTACTCACGGCAATCACGTCATTATGAAAAACGCCCTGGTCGATAACGTCCGGGTTTTGCTGGGCGAAAATCACCTGTTGGGGATTCACCTGATTCAGCCTTGCCACCGCCTCGCTGGCTTCGCGAGTCTGCCGCGCCGGATAACGGGAAGGCCGGGTATCATTGCCTTCTTCTCGCCCGTAGACAAAAAGTTGCATACCCGGTTCACCGTAATGACCGCCGAGACGATTGTGGTTTGCCGCCCCCTCATCACCGAGCAAGGCTACCTGCGGCAACGCCGAATGGACACTAAATTTCTCTTCGTCGTTAAAAATCGCTTTTAACAGCGATTCAGTGACGGGGGCTTCCAGCGAACGGTGAAATTTATTGTTCAGGTTGGCAACGGTGAGATGCACTTTGCCATCCAGCGTATCGGCAGATGGCGCGATCGTTGCCGCATTGGCTACCCACATTGGCGAAGCGGAACTAACGCTGGAAAGCCAGTGCGGTGCCTGGCGTGCAACCTTTTCCAGCACTTGTTCATCGCTACCACTGAATCCCAACTGACGTAAAACCGGTATAAACGGACGCTCGTGCGGCGGGATCACGGCCTGGGGGAATCCCGCATCGGCAAGGGTTTTCATTTTCAGTAAGCCCTGTTTCGCCGCCAGTCGCGGGTTAGAGACCTGAAAACGGTGACGGGTAGAGGCTTCATTACCAAACGACAGGCCCGCGTAATGATGCGTCAGCCCTACCAGCCCGTCGAAATTGACTTCCCAGGCGTTCATCGCACCACCTCATCGGAAAAATCCAACCCGGGGTTAAGCGTGGCGGGCAATGTTAACGAGTCCGACTCCAGGCTCGCCATCGGCCAGGCACAATAATCTGCGGCATACCAGGCGCTGGGGCGATGGTTACCGGAAGCGCCAATGCCGCCGAATGGCGCGGTACTGGCAGCGCCGGTAAGCGGTTTGTTCCAGTTAACAATCCCCGCCCGCGCCTCAAGCAGCAGTTGATCGAATTTTTCCCGCGCGGGGGAAACCAGACCGCATGAGAGGCCGAAGCGAGTGTTATTCGCCATTCGAATCGCTTCATCGAAATTGTCATAACGCCAGACGCGCAATAACGGTCCGAACACCTCTTCATCTGGTACGCCAGCAACGCCCGTCATTTCAATGATCCCCGGCGTCAGCAACGATGTCCCTGCTTGTAATAAGCACGGCGCAAGCAGGGGTCGTCCACCCATCGCTTCCAGTTGCTGCCAGGCCGTCACCACCTGCTGCGCGGCCTGATCTGATATCAGCCCGCCAATAAACGGCTGCGGTTCGTCATCCCATTTGCCCGGCGTTAATCGCTGGCTGACGGCAACCAGACGAGCAAGAAACGCATCGCCCTGCGCCCCGCTTTTCAGCAATAAACGGCGGGCGCAGGTGCAGCGTTGCCCGGCTGTGACAAATGCCGACTGAATGGTCAGATGGACAGCGGCATCGATATCCGCCACCTCATCGATAATCAGCGGGTTATTGCCGCCCATTTCGAGGGCGAGAATTTTCTCCGGCTGACCGGAAAGCTGACGATGCAACTGGTAGCCAGTATTGGCGCTACCGGTAAACAGCAAGCCGTCGAGATCCTCCAGCGCACTCAGCGCCTGACCCGTTTCACGCCCGCCCTGCACCAGGTTCAGCACGCCCGGCGGCAAGCCAGCCTGCTGCCATAAACGCATTACCGCTTCGCCGCTCCAGGGTGTCAGTTCGCTGGGTTTAAAGATAATGGTGTTACCCGCCAGCAATGCCGGAACGATATGCCCGTTCGGCAAATGACCAGGGAAATTATACGGCCCAAACACCGCCAGCACGCCGTGCGGGCGATGTCGCAGGCTCGCCGCGCCGTCCGGCATTTCGCTACGCTGCTCGCCGGTACGAACGTGATACGCCTTAATTGATATCGCGATTTTATTGATCATCGCCGTCACTTCGGTTGCCGCTTCCCAGCGCGGCTTACCCGTTTCTCTGGCAATAATCGCGGTTAATTCGGCTTTATTGCTTTCCAGCAATCCGGCAAAGCGTTCAACTCTTACCTGACGATCGCCAAAGGAGAGACGCGCCCAGCGCGGAAACGCCGCACGGGCTGCCCGACAAGCCTGCCCGACCTGAGCGGCATCGGCATCATTGCCCTGCCATAACACCTCTCCCGATACCGGATTACGCTTCACACGCAATGCGCCCTGGCCCGTTACCCAGTCACCGTTGATCCATAAAGTCATGCTGTTTTCTCCTCTGCGCACAGGCGCACCAGACGAACGCGATCCCCGGCGTGGCATTTGAGGGCATCCAGTTGTGCGGCGGTTAAAATCAAACGCTCGGTTGCCGGATCGGTACGCACCAGCACCACGCGGAAATGGTGATAATTTTCATTGGCGACCAGGCAGGCCGGAAAATCGCCCTGCGCAGGCTGCCCTTCTGCCACTTCCACCAGCCGACTTTTACGGATGGCGCGCACGCGGTCGATGTCACACTCAAGCGTCGGCCCACCGTCGAAGATGTCGATATAATTACGGTAGCGAAAACCTTCTTTCTCCAGTACCGCACGGGCAGGCGCGGTTTGCGGATGTACCTGACCGATGACGTCCTGGGCTTCCTGAGATAAAAAGTGGGTATAGATCGGATGTTTCGGCATCAGTTCTGCAATAAATGCCTTTTGCCCGGTGCCGCAGAGAAAATCGGCGCGGCTAAAATCCATCGAAAAGAAGCGCTTACCGAGGCTTTGCCAGAACGGTGAATAGCCATGTTCGTCAATCACCCCGCGCATTTCGGCAACCACTTTGTCATTAAACTTGTCGCGAAAAGCCGCCATAAACATAAAGCGCGATTTCGACAGCAAATAGCCGTTGCCCTCTTTGCGCCACTCCGGGTCGAGAAACAGCGTGCACAGCTCGCTGCTGCCGGTGTGATCGTTACTGAGAAACAGCGTCGGCAACGCGTTATAGACATTCAGCTCTTTCGAAGCGTGAACCAGCGTGCCGACGCGATAGTTGTACCAGGGATCGTTCAGCCCAACTGCCACCTCAATGGCGCAAATCCCCGCCACTGTGCCTGTCTCGCTATCTTCCAGCACGAACACATAGCCCTGCTCACTTTTGGGCAGTTCGCCTTGCCAGGTTTTGATTGCCCTTTCGATACGCGCCGAAAGCGTGGCTTCATTGGCGGGAAGCGACGTCAGGCCGCCGCCCGTTTTGCTGGCAAGCTGCATCAGCGCCGAGACATCTGAGCGCTCAACGGGACGGATGACCATCATGATGAACCTCGGCTAACAAAGTGGTCGCAAGCAGCTGCAAAGCGATCCAGTCCGGTCGTCACCTCTTCTTCGCTGACATTGAGCGCAGGCGCAAAACGCACCACGTTGCCACCCGCAATCAGTACCATCACGCCTGCTTTCGCCGCTTCCTGAGAGATCTGTTTCGCTTGCCCGGCGTAATCGGCATTCAGTACACAGCCAATCAACAAACCTAAGCCGCGAACTTCACTGAACAAACCGCAGCGGTGATTAACGGTATTAAGACGCTCAACAAACCAGTCGTGACGCTGCTTAACCCCGTTAAGCATCTCTGGCGTGTTAATGAGATCCAGCACTTTGCCTGCTACCGCCGAGGCCAGCGGATTACCACCATAGGTGGTGCCATGAGTGCCAACGGTCATCACGCTGGCGCACTCTTCGGTTGCCAACAACGCACCGACCGGGAAACCGCCGCCCAGCGCTTTCGCGGTAGTTAACAGATCAGGCGTCACACCGTAGTGCATATAGGCATACAGTTCCCCGGTGCGCCCGACGCCAGTTTGTACTTCATCAAAAATCAGCAATGCATTGTGGCGGTCACACAATTCACGCAGACCATGTAAAAATGCGTTGCTGGCTGGCACCACACCGCCTTCCCCCTGGATGGGTTCGACAATCACCGCACAGGTAGAGTCGTCAATCAGCGCGCTGGCAGAGTTAATATCGTTATATGCAGCATGACGAATATCCGGCGGCAGTGGCGCAAAATCCTGTGAATAGGCGGGCTGCCCACCCGCACTGACAGTAAACAGCGTGCGACCATGAAACGCATTTTTGAACGCCACGATACCGCTCTTATGGCTGCCGTAGCGGTCGTGAGCGAATTTACGCGCCAGTTTTAGCGCCGCTTCGTTGGCTTCCGCACCGGAGTTACAAAAGAAGACGCGATCGGCAAACGTGGCGTCGATCAATTTTTTCGCCAGTCGCAGTACCGGCTCGTTGGTGTAACCGTTGCCGGTATGCCAGAACTTACTCGCCTGTTCGTTCAGCGCCTCACGCAGTTCCGGGTGCGCATGGCCCAGCGCGTTCACCGCAATGCCACCCGCGAAGTCGATATACTCTTTCCCCTGCTGATCCCACAAGCGCGAACCTTCGCCACGTACCGGTATAAACGGTGCCGGAGCGTAAACAGGTATCATCCATTCATCAAAGTTTTCACGCGTAATTGGCTGAGACATAGCGACCTCTACAGTAAATAATTCGTTATTTATATGTTAATAATAAGTAATGTTTGCGCTGTAAATGTAGATTGCAGGGTTCGTGCCAGCCAGTGATAAAAGTGCATAAACCGCGGTGGCTAACTGGAAATCAAGGAGTTATAACCAAACCATATGCATTTAAAGTGCATATAAAGTGAATACGTTTGCGATGTGGGTGAATAAAAAGAATAAAAAACGCAATGTTATGCAGAAGTAAAATATAATTCTGGAATTGTGATCATTGACGAAATTTACTGGAAATTACTGCGCCATTCTGACGCAACGCGCACCAAAAGCGGGCATTTTTTGCGCCATCGTTGACATCATTAACAACCATCGATCAAATCACTTAACAACAGGCGGTACGCAAAGCGAAATTCTGCTACCATCCACGCACTCTTTATCTGAATAAATGGCAGCGACTATGAAATTTGTCTCTTTTAATATCAACGGCCTGCGCGCCAGACCTCACCAGCTTGAAGCCATCGTCGAAAAGCACCAACCGGATGTGATTGGCCTGCAGGAGACAAAAGTTCATGACGATATGTTTCCACTCGAAGAGGTGGCGAAGCTCGGCTACAACGTGTTTTATCACGGGCAGAAAGGCCATTATGGCGTGGCGCTGCTGACCAAAGAGACGCCGATTGCCGTGCGTCGCGGTTTTCCGGGTGATGACGAAGAGGCGCAACGGCGAATTATTATGGCTGAAATCCCCTCGACGCTGGGCAATGTTACCGTGATCAACGGTTACTTCCCGCAGGGTGAAAGCCGCGACCATCCGATAAAATTCCCGGCAAAGGCGCAGTTTTATCAGAATCTGCAAAACTACCTGGAAACCGAACTCAAGCGTGAAAATCCGGTGCTGATTATGGGCGATATGAATATCAGTCCTGGCGACCTGGATATTGGCATTGGCGAAGAGAACCGTAAGCGCTGGCTGCGTACCGGAAAATGTTCTTTCCTTCCGGAGGAACGCGAATGGATGGAGAGACTGATGAGCTGGGGGTTGGTCGATACCTTCCGCCATGCGAATCCGCAAACAGCAGATCGTTTCTCATGGTTTGATTACCGCTCAAAAGGTTTTGACGATAACCGTGGTCTGCGCATCGACCTGCTTCTCGCCAGCCAACCGCTGGCAGAATGTTGCGTAGAAACCGGCATCGACTATGAAATTCGCAGCATGGAAAAACCGTCCGATCACGCCCCCGTCTGGGCGACCTTCCGCCGCTAATTTAGCTGTTCTCCTGGCTCAAACTGGGTCAGGAGAATTAACCTTGAGAAAAATCAACAAACTGTCAGTAATGATTTGTTGCCTGCCGCCCTTTGTTATACCGTCACTGCGTTTTTAGTTGTCTGACCACTTCTCTATTATCAAGTTTGATATAGGAAACTCCACGATGAACGCTGAGCGTAAATTTCTTTTTGCCTGTCTTATTTTTGCGCTGCTCATTTACGCTATCCACGCTTTCGGTTTATTCGATCTGCTCACCGATTTGCCCCACTTACAGACACTCATTCGCCAGAGCGGATTGTTCGGTTATAGCCTCTATATTCTGTTATTCATCATTGCCACCCTCTTTCTGTTACCAGGAAGCATACTGGTGATCGCTGGAGGAATAGTTTTTGGCCCGCTCTTAGGGACACTACTCTCATTAATTGCCGCCACGCTGGCCTCCTCGTGCTCATTCCTGCTGGCGCGCTGGCTGGGACGTGATTTACTGCTGAAATACGTTGGCCATAGCCATACCTTCCAGGCCATTGAAAAAGGCATTGCGCGTAATGGTATTGATTTTCTTATTCTGACCCGCTTAATCCCGTTGTTTCCTTACAATATTCAAAATTACGCTTACGGATTAACCACAATCGCCTTCTGGCCTTATACCCTTATTTCGGCACTCACGACCCTGCCCGGTATTGTTATTTATACCGTGATGGCAAGCGATCTCGCCAATGAAGGCATTACGCTGCGCTTTATTTTACAACTCTGTCTGGCGGGCCTGGCGCTGTTTATTCTCGTCCAGCTCGCAAAACTCTACGCCCGACACAAACATGTGGATCTGTCTGCTTCGCGCCGCAGCCCACTTACTCACCCCAAAAATGAAGGATAGAACGATGTTGCAACATTATTCAGTGTCATGGAAAAAAGGACTGGCTGCACTCTGCTTACTGGCTGTTGCCGGGCTTAGCGGCTGCGATCAACAAGAGAATGCGGGTGCAAAAGTGGAATACGACGGACTTTCGAATAGCCAACCGCTGCGTGTCGATGCCAATAACCATACGGTAACCATGCTGGTGCAAATTAATGGTCGTTTCCTCACCGACGACACTCGTCACGGTATTGTGTTTAAAGATGGCTCCAACGGACATAAATCGCTGTTTATGGGTTATGCGACCCCGAAAGCATTTTATGAAGCCCTGAAAGAGGCAGGTGGTACACCGGGCGAAAACATGACGATGGATAATAAAGAAACGACTCATGTCACAGGCAGCAAACTGGATATTTCGGTCAACTGGCAAGGGGCGGCAAAAGCGTATTCCTTAGATGAAGTGATTGTTGACAGTAATGGCAAGAAACTGGACATGCGCTTTGGCGGTAATTTAACGGCAGCAGAAGAGAAGAAAACGGGCTGCCTGGTGTGTCTGGATAGCTGCCCGGTCGGCATCGTCAGCAATGCAACATACACTTATGGTGCGGTTGAAAAACGAGGTGAAGTTAAATTCAAAGGCAATGCCTCGGTTCTCCCGGCGGATAACACGCTGGCAACGGTTACCTTTAAAATCACCGAATAAAGCCAGAATAAAGGATGATGAAGATGCAATCGCGAAAAATCTGGTATTACCGTATAACCCTCATCATCCTGTTGTTCGCTATGCTGCTGGCATGGGCGCTGCTTCCCGGCGTCCATGAGTTTATCAATCGCAGCGTTGCGGCGTTTGCCGCCGTGGACCAACAGGGTATAGAACGCTTTATTCAGTCTTACGGCGCACTGGCGGCAGTTGTCTCGTTCTTGTTGATGATTTTGCAGGCCATTGCTGCACCGCTACCTGCGTTTCTGATCACCTTTGCAAATGCGTCGCTGTTTGGCGCGTTCTGGGGCGGCTTGCTGTCGTGGACCAGTTCGATGGCCGGCGCGGCGCTGTGCTTTTTTATCGCCAGAGTGATGGGCCGCGAAGTGGTGGAAAAGTTAACGGGTAAAACGGTACTCAATAGTATGGACGGCTTTTTTACCCGCTATGGTAAACACACCATTCTGGTATGCCGATTATTGCCTTTTGTGCCTTTTGATCCCGTAAGCTATGCTGCCGGTTTGACTTCAATACGTTTTCGCTCGTTTTTTATCGCCACCGGGCTTGGTCAGTTACCAGCGACTATTGTTTATTCCTGGGCGGGCAGCATGTTAACAGGCGGTACTTTCTGGTTTGTCACCGGACTGTTTATTCTGTTTGCCCTGACCGTGGTGATTTTTATGGCGAAGAAAATATGGCTTGAGCGCCAGAAGAGGAATGCCTGATGGGTTTACCGCCGCTTAGCAAAATTCCTTTCATTTTACGTCCGCAGGCGTGGCTGCATCGTCGCCATTACGGCGAGGTGCTAAGCCCGATTCGCTGGTGGGGGCGGATCCCGTTTATCTTTTATCTGGTGTCGATGTTTGTCGGCTGGCTGGAGCGCAAACGCTCACCGCTGGATCCGGTAGTACGATCGCTTGTCAGCGCGCGCATTGCGCAAATGTGCCTGTGTGAGTTTTGCGTGGATATCACCAGTATGAAAGTCGCCGAGCGCACTGGCAGCACCGATAAACTGCTGGCAGTGGCTGACTGGCGGCAAAGCCCGCTCTTTAGCGATGAAGAACGGCTGGCGCTGGAGTACGCCGAAGCCGCAAGCGTAACGCCGCCAACGGTCGATGATGCCCTGCGCGCCCGACTGGTTACGCATTTTGACGCTCAGGCGCTCACCGAACTGACGGCATTGATTGGCCTGCAAAACCTGTCGGCTCGTTTTAATTCTGCCATGGACATTCCCGCTCAGGGGCTGTGCCGTATTCCTGAAAAACGTTCTTAAGGAGAGATGATGCGCCATTGTGTGTGGTTGCTGGGATTGTTATCGCTGTTTTCTTTGGCAACACATGCCAGTGACTGGCAGGAAATCAAAAACGACGCCAAAGGGCAAACCGTCTGGTTTAACGCCTGGGGCGGCGATACGGCAATTAACCGCTATCTCGACTGGGTTAGCGGCGAGATGAAAACCCATTACGCTATAAACCTGAAGATTGTTCGTCTCGCGGATGCCGCAGACGCGGTGAAGCGCATTCAGACCGAAGCTGCTGCCGGACGCAAAACAGGCGGTTCGGTGGATCTGCTCTGGGTGAACGGCGAAAACTTCCGCACCTTAAAAGAGGCCAATTTATTACAAACGGGCTGGGTGGAGACTCTGCCCAACTGGCGCTATGTCGACACACAGCTGCCGGTGCGGGAAGATTTTTCAGTGCCTACAGAAGGGGCTGAATCGCCCTGGGGTGGCGCACAACTGACGTTTATCGCCCGCCGCGATGTTACGCCACAGCCACCACAAACGCCGCAAGCGTTGCTGGAGTTTGCTAAAGCCAATCCTGGCACGGTTACCTATCCGCGCCCGCCAGACTTTACCGGCACGGCGTTTCTTGAACAGTTGCTGATTATGCTAACGCCAGATCCCACAGCATTAAAAGAAGCGCCGGACGATGCGACTTTCGCCCGCGTCACTGCGCCCTTGTGGCAATATCTTGATGCACTGCATCCGTATTTGTGGCGCGAAGGAAAGGATTTCCCACCTTCGCCCGCGCGGATGGATGCTCTGCTGAAAGCTGGCACATTGCGCCTGTCGCTGACCTTTAACCCCGCGCATGCGCAGCAAAAAATCGCCAGTGGCGATTTGCCGGCAAGCAGTTACAGTTTTGGTTTTAACGAGGGGATGATTGGCAACGTGCATTTTGTCACCATTCCTGCCAACGCGAATGCCAGTGCTGCGGCGAAGGTAGTTGCCAATTTCCTGCTCTCACCCGATGCGCAACTGCGTAAAGCAGATCCCGCTGTCTGGGGCGATCCTTCTGTTCTCGATCCGCAAAAACTGCCTGACGGGCAGCGCGAAACATTGCAATCGAGAATGCCGCAGGATCTGCCGCCGGTACTGGCTGAACCGCACGCAGGTTGGGTAAATGCGCTGGAACAAGAATGGCTACACCGTTACGGTACGCATTAATCTTTTTGCTGTGGGCGATGATGGCGGTGATTTATGCACCGCTGATCCCGGCAGCTCTCACGCTGATATCGCCTGCTTTGTCGTTGACACACTGGCAGGCGTTATTTGCCGATCCACAGTTACCGCAGGCATTAATGGCAACGCTGGTGTCGACAACCATCGCGGCGGTCGGGGCGTTGTTGATTGCCCTGCTGGTGATTGTGGCGCTGTGGCCTGGGCCGAAATGGCAGCGTATGTGCGCCCGTCTGCCGTGGCTGCTCGCCATTCCCCATGTGGCTTTTGCCACCAGCGCCCTTCTGCTCTTTGCTGACGGAGGGCTGCTTTATGACTATTTCCCATATTTCACTCCGCCAATGGACAAATTGGGTATTGGGCTGGGCTTCACGCTGGCGGTGAAAGAAAGCGCATTTCTATTGTGGATCTTAGCGGCAGTATTGAGCGAAAAACGGCTGTTGCAGCAACTCATTGTGCTGGATTCGCTGGGCTACAGCCGCTGGCAATGCCTGAACTGGCTACTGTTGCCCTCCGTCGCGCCTGCGCTGGCAATGGCGATGCTGGCGATTGTTGCCTGGTCGCTGTCGGTCGTGGATGTGGCGATTATTCTTGGGCCAGGTAATCCACCGACGCTGGCAGTAATTAGCTGGCAGTGGTTAACTCAGGGCGAAGCCGATCAACAAACGAAAGGCGCACTCGCCAGCCTGCTGCTGATGCTGTTACTCGCCGCCTACGTTTTGCTGGGCTATCTGCTATGGCGTAGCTGGCGGCGTACTATTCCCCGCGTAGATGGCGTTCGTAAGCCTGCCACGCCTTTATTGCCTGGCATTACGCTGGCGAGTCTTTTACCCTTAACCGGTGTGCTGTGTGTGGTTCTGCTGGCGATCCTCGCGGATCAGTCGACGATCAATAGTGAAGCGCTCATCAACAGCCTGACAATGGGGCTGGTGGCGACATTCATCGCTTTGCTCCTGTTACTGCTGTGGCTGGAATGGGGGCCACAGCGTCGCCAGTTGTGGCTATGGTTGCCCATTTTATTACCCGCTCTGCCACTGGTGGCGGGCCAGTACACGCTGGCGCTATGGCTAAACCTGGATGGAAGCTGGACGGCGGTGGTCTGGGGGCATCTGCTGTGGGTAATGCCGTGGATGCTGTTTATCCTGCAACCGGCCTGGCAGCGCATTGATTCACGGTTAATTTTGATTGCGCAAACACTGGGCTGGTCGCAGTCCAAAATCTTCTTTTACGTGAAATGTCCGCTTATGCTACGCCCTACGCTGATTGCCTTCGCGGTGGGATTTTCAGTCAGTATTGCACAGTATATGCCGACGCTGTGGCTGGGCGCGGGGCGTTTTCCGACGCTCACCACTGAAGCGGTGGCATTAAGCAGCGGCGGCAGCAACGGTATTCTCGCCGCCCAGGCTTTATGGCAACTGCTATTACCGCTTATTATTTTTGCCCTGACCGCGTTAGTCGCAAAATGGGTAGGTTATGTCAGACAAGGACTCCGCTAATGCTCTGCGTGAAAAATGTTTCGCTACGTTTACCAGAAAGCTGCTTGCTGACAAACGTTAACTTTACGGTGGATAAATGTGACATTGTCACGTTAATGGGGCCGTCTGGCTGTGGAAAATCCACTCTGTTTTCATGGATGATTGGTGCGCTGGCCGGACAGTTTTCTTGTACAGGTGAGCTATGGCTCAATGAGCAACGGATTGACATGCTACCCACCGCAGAGCGTCAGATTGGCATTCTTTTCCAGGATGCACTGTTATTTGACCAGTTCAGCGTCGGGCAAAATTTACTGCTGGCTCTGCCAGCGGCACTCAAAGGTGTTGCAAGGCGCGATGCGGTAAATGATGCGCTGGAGCGTGCGGGGCTTGGCGGTATGTTCCATCAGGATCCTGCCACTTTGTCTGGCGGTCAGCGAGCGCGCGTTGCTCTGCTTCGCGCTCTTCTCGCTCAGCCAAAAGCGTTGCTACTGGATGAGCCATTCAGCCGTCTTGATGTAGCTCTGCGCGATAATTTTCGCAAGTGGGTATTTAGCGAAGTTCGCGCCCTGGCGATCCCCGTCGTTCAGGTAACGCACGATCTCCAGGATGTTCCTGCTGATAGTTCTGTTCTGGATATGGCGCAGTGGTCAGAAAATTACAACAAACTGTGATAACGCAAAGTTTTTCTCAATGCGTCAGTTCAGAATGGCGCACTCAAAACTACAATGTCGGGATTTTCGATGAAACGTGTTTCTCAAATGACCGCGCTGGCAATGGCTTTAGGGCTGGCTTGCGCTTCTTCGTGGGCCGCTGAACTGGCGAAGCCTCTTACACTTGACCAGCTTCAACAACAAAATGGCAAAGCGATAGATACTCGCCCCAGCGCGTTTTATAACGGCTGGCCACAAACCTTAAATGGCCCTTCTGGTCATGAACCTGCCGCCTTAAACCTCTCTGCTAGCTGGCTCGACAAAATGAGCACCGAACAGCTTAACGCGTGGATCAAGCTACATAACCTGAAAGCCGATGCTCCGGTTGCGCTGTACGGTAATGACAAAGATGTCGATGCCGTCAAAACGCGTCTGCAAAAAGCAGGTTTTACGCATATCTCCATCCTGAGTGACGCGCTAAGTGAACCTTCCCGTCTGCAAAAACTGCCGCACTTTGAGCAGCTGGTTTATCCGCAATGGCTGCATGACCTGCAACAAGGTAAAGAGGTTACGGCGAAACCTGCCGGTGACTGGAAAGTCATTGAAGCGGCCTGGGGCGCTCCTAAGCTTTACCTTATCAGTCATATTCCCGGCGCTGACTACATCGATACCAACGAAGTGGAAAGCGAACCGCTGTGGAACAAAGTTTCTGATGAACAACTAAAAGCGATGCTGGCAAAACACGGCATTCGCCATGACACCACGGTCATTCTGTACGGGCGTGACGTATACGCTGCAGCGCGTGTGGCGCAGATAATGCTTTATGCCGGCGTGAAAGATGTGCGCCTGCTGGATGGCGGCTGGCAAACCTGGTCCGACGCGGGACTGCCTGTTGAGCGCGGAACGCCACCGAAAGTGAAAGCGGAACCGGATTTCGGCGTGAAGATCCCGGCACAACCGCAACTGATGCTTGATATGGAACAGGCGCGTGGACTGCTGCATCGCCAGGATGCATCGCTGGTGAGCATTCGTTCGTGGCCAGAATTTATCGGTACGACCAGCGGTTACAGCTATATTAAACCAAAAGGTGAAATAGCCGGAGCACGTTGGGGACACGCTGGTAGCGACTCGACGCATATGGAAGATTTCCATAACCCGGATGGCACCATGCGTAGCGCCGATGATATTACCGCTATGTGGAAAGCATGGAATATCAAACCAGATCAGCAAGTTTCATTCTACTGCGGCACCGGCTGGCGCGCGTCCGAAACCTTTATGTACGCACGAGCAATGGGCTGGAATAACGTCTCCGTTTACGACGGCGGCTGGTACGAATGGAGCAGCGATCCAAAAAATCCGGTAGCAACCGGTGAACGCGGCCCGGACAGCAGCAAATAACATTGCAATTACTGACGCTGGAGCGACTTCAGCGTCAGATACCCACTCCACACCCGCGTAAAGGTCGTCATCCAGCACAACGCACCGAAGATCCACGCAAACCACGCAAACCATGCAGGGAATAAACATCCCAGCACAAACAGTAAGATCGTTTCAGTGCCTTCGGTTAATCCCCCCAGATAGTAAAACGACTTATGTGCATAACCGGGGTTATCAATCTGATGTTTTGCTGCCAGTGCAGCAAAGGCGAGAAAACTGCTGCCCGTACCGATAAACGCAAACAACAGCCAGCCGCCTGCCAGCGCATTTTGCTGCGGTGCGGCGAGGATAAACCCAAAAGGTACCAGCGCGTAAAAAAGAAAATCGAGAGAAATATCAAGAAAGCCGCCCGCGTCGGTAAGCCCTCTGCGCCGCGCCAGCGCACCGTCCAGACCATCAAGCAGCCTGTTCAACAAAATGACGACAAGCGCCGCCAGATACCAGCCCAGCGCCAGAAAAGGCAGTGCCAGCACACCGATGGCAAATCCCACTAATGTTAAACCATCTGGCGTAATGCCCGGTTTATCAAGAACCCGCACGCACTGATGCAACAACGGTTTAATCCGGGGATGAAGATGGCGGTCTAGCACAGGCACTCCTTAAATATAAAACCTTTCTGATTGAGCAACAGTGCGGATATTATGGCATTTTTCGCTTATCTGCCCGTGTGTAATTTATGAAAATGATTGAAGTTGTTGCCGCCATCATCGAACGTGATGGCAAAATTTTACTCGCGCAACGCCCCGCCCATAGCGATCAGGCGGGATTATGGGAGTTTGCCGGTGGTAAAGTCGAGCCGGATGAAAGCCAGCGGCAGGCGCTGGTGCGTGAGTTACGCGAAGAACTGGGCATCGAAGCAGCTGTGGGTGAATATGTTGCCAGCCATCAGCGAGAAGTTTCGGGGCGGATTATCCATCTTCATGCCTGGCACGTACCCGACTTCCACGGGACGTTACAGGCACATGAACATCAGGCGCTGGTCTGGTGCTCACCTGAAGAGGCGCTGCAATATCCGCTGGCCCCTGCTGACATTCCACTATTAGAGGCATTTATGGCTTTACGCGCCGCCAGACCAGCGGATTAGTGCTAAGGGTTTTGTCATCCCGCTGGCATTGCAGCAGTATTCCTTCGGCTTTAATTACCGCCCCTTCAGAATAATTTTGATCCTGATAAACGCAGCACTGAGTACAGGGCTGCGCTGACTGCCCGCCTGAACTGAACACTTCTGGCGGTACGTTCACCTCCACGTCCGGACGATAATGCGGGTTAGCCAGTGCAATTAATGGAAATGCTAATACTACAGCGAACAATGCTCGACTCACAGGGAACTCCTTAACGTTATTGTCTCTGCTACTAATAACGGTAGCCGGGCGGCATAACTTTAGCGACTGAGTTATCGCATTTGGTTATGAGATTACTCTCGTTATTAATTTGCTTTCCTGGGTCATTTTTTTCTTGCTTACCGTCACATTCTTGATGGTATAGTCGAAAACTGCAAAAGCACATGACATAAACAACATAAGCACAATCGTATTAATATATAAGGGTTTTATATCTATGGATCAGACATATTCTCTGGAGTCATTCCTCAACCATGTCCAAAAGCGCGACCCGAATCAAACCGAGTTCGCGCAAGCCGTTCGTGAAGTAATGACCACACTTTGGCCTTTTCTTGAACAAAATCCGAAATATCGCCAGATGTCATTACTGGAGCGTCTGGTTGAACCGGAGCGCGTGATCCAGTTTCGCGTGGTATGGGTTGATGATCGCAACCAGGTACAGGTCAACCGTGCATGGCGTGTGCAGTTCAGCTCTGCCATCGGCCCGTACAAAGGCGGTATGCGCTTCCATCCGTCAGTTAACCTTTCCATTCTCAAATTCCTCGGCTTCGAACAAACCTTCAAAAATGCCCTGACTACTCTGCCGATGGGCGGTGGTAAAGGCGGCAGCGATTTCGATCCGAAAGGAAAAAGCGAAGGTGAAGTGATGCGTTTTTGCCAGGCGCTGATGACTGAACTGTATCGCCACCTGGGCGCGGATACCGACGTTCCGGCAGGTGATATCGGGGTTGGTGGTCGTGAAGTCGGCTTTATGGCGGGGATGATGAAAAAGCTCTCCAACAATACCGCCTGCGTCTTCACCGGTAAGGGCCTTTCATTTGGCGGCAGTCTTATTCGCCCGGAAGCTACCGGCTACGGTCTGGTTTATTTCACAGAAGCAATGCTAAAACGCCACGGTATGGGTTTTGAAGGAATGCGCGTTTCCGTTTCTGGCTCCGGCAACGTCGCCCAGTACGCTATCGAAAAAGCGATGGAATTTGGTGCTCGTGTGATCACTGCGTCAGACTCCAGTGGCACTGTAGTTGATGAAAGCGGATTCACGAAAGAGAAACTGGCACGTCTTATCGAAATCAAAGCCAGCCGCGATGGCCGAGTGGCAGATTACGCCAAAGAATTTGGTCTGGTCTATCTCGAAGGCCAACAGCCATGGTCTGTACCGGTTGATATCGCCCTGCCTTGCGCCACCCAGAATGAACTGGATGTAGACGCCGCGCATCAGCTTATCGCCAATGGCGTTAAAGCCGTCGCCGAAGGGGCAAATATGCCGACCACCATCGAAGCGACTGAACTGTTCCAGCAGGCAGGCGTACTGTTTGCACCGGGTAAAGCGGCTAATGCTGGCGGTGTAGCAACATCGGGCCTGGAAATGGCGCAAAACGCTGCGCGCCTGGGGTGGAAAGCCGAGAAAGTTGATGCGCGTTTGCATCACATCATGCTGGATATCCACCATGCCTGTGTTGAGCATGGTGGTGAAGGTGAGCAAACCAACTACGTGCAGGGTGCGAACATTGCCGGTTTTGTGAAGGTTGCGGATGCGATGTTAAGCCAGGGCGTGATTTAAGACAATTGTGCCGGATACAGCGCAAACGCCTTATCCGGCCATAAAAATCTTCAGTATCAGATGGTTGAAAGAACCTTTATATTATCACTCCATTGCCCGCCTCTTCTGATGGCGGGCTTTTTTTCGGCGCTCTCTTGCGTGGCGAATCCTTTTTCTTCCCTTCTCCACCGCCGGGAGCCATTATTCCCCGAAACTGCCTTACCGACGTGCGCTTTGCCTGATCAATCAACTGGTACAATGTCCCCACCAGCGGCTGCATAAAGTCCTGATAGCGACACTGCTTTTCACTGATTTGCGTCAGCACCGATTCCCAGTGCGCGGTCATGTCCGGTCGCGTCGCCATTTCTGGCAGCGAATGGAATAGCGCTTTTCCGGCGTCGGTGGAGTGGATATAGCGCCCTTTTTTGGTCAGGAAGCCTCGCTTGAACAGCAGTTCAATAATCCCGGCACGGGTTGCTTCTGTCCCCAGGCCATCGGTCGCACGAAGGATCTTTTTCAGATCTTTGTCCTGCACAAAGCGCGCGATTCCGGTCATCGCCGAAAGCAGTGTTGCATCGGTAAAATGACGCGGCGGCTGGGTTTGCCGCTCTACCACTTCACCTTTTTCACACAGCAACTCATCGCCTTTCGCCACCACAGGCAATGGCGTACCGTCGTTTTCTTCATCGCGCTCTTTGCTGCCTAACAGCGTGCGCCAGCCTGCTTCAGCAAGAAAACGCGCTTTAGCGACAAATTTGCCTTTGGCAATATCCAGTTCGATAACACACTTGCGGAACACCGCATCCGGGCAGAACTGCATCAAGTACTGACGGGCAATCAGGTTATAGACCTTCGCTTCGTTCTCCGTCAGGTTGATCGCAGAACTCCGTGCGGTCGGGATGATGGCGTGGTGTGCATCGACCTTTTTGTCATCCCAGCAGCGGTTGCGTATATCTGGATCGACCACTGGCTGCGGCAACAGATCTGGTGCATGAACGCTGATGGCATTCATCACCGCGTGGCGTCCGGCAAAATGTTCTTCTGGCAAATAGCGGCAATCGGAACGCGGATAAGTGATTAGCTTGTGCGTTTCGTACAACTTCTGGCAAATATCAAGCACGTTCTGCGCGCTCAGACCAAAGCGTTTTGCCGCTTCAATCTGCAACGCCGAAAGAGAAAACGGTAGCGGTGCGGATTCTGATTCCCGTTTATCGTTATAGCTGGTGACAATAGCCGGTTGGCCGCTGATGCGGTTGACCACATGCTCCGCCAGCGGACGATGTAACAAGCGCCCTTCTTCATCCTGATAAGGTTCACACGCTTCGCTCGGTTGCCAGATAGCGGTAAACCGCTCATCGGCAGGTGTCACGATATGCGCTTTGACTTCAAAGAAATCTTTCGCCACGAAGTTTTCAATCTCTTCGTCGCGGCGCACTACCAGCCCGAGCACGGGCGTCTGCACGCGTCCCACGGAAAGTACGCCCTGATAACCGGCATTGCGACCGAGAATAGTATACGCACGGGTCATATTGATGCCGTACAGCCAGTCGGCTCGGGCTCGCGCCAGCGCAGAAACGCACAGCGGTACAAACTCACTGTTGGAACGAAGACGGTCGATCGCCCGCTCAACCGCCTGCGGGTTCAGGTCGTTTATCAAGCAACGCTGCACCTGCTGGCGCTTTTCCGGTGCCAGTTGCAGATAGTCCAGCACTTCATCCACCAGCAATTGCCCTTCACGATCCGGGTCCCCGGCGTGAACGATTTCGCTGGCTTCATGCAGGAAGCGTTTGATGACGTTAAGTTGTTTGGTCACGGAGGGTCGGGGCTGTAATTGCCACTTTTCCGGGACAATCGGCAAATCCGCAAGATTCCAGCGCGCATAGCGGCTGTCGTAGGCGTCTGGCTGCGCCTGCTCAAGCAGGTGACCGATACACCAGGTCACTACCTGACCATTACCGCACTCGATAAAGCCATCGCCTTTCCGGTGCGGTTTGGGCAGGACATCAGCAATGGCGCGCGCCAGACTCGGTTTTTCGGCAATAAACAACCGCATTGAATTAACGGATCTCAACCATGGCACGACCGCCGCGCGCTGGCACCAGTTCGCCAATCGCCGTCAGTTCAATGCCAAACTCGGCGGCTGTAGCTTTAACCTCATTTTCTGCTTCCGGCATGACCGCCAGCAGCAAACCGCCAGAAGTTTGCGGATCGCACAGCAAATCGCGCACTTCACGCGGCATTTCACCCATCAGATGACCGTAGCTGGCAAAGTTACGTTCGGTGCCGCCAGGCACTGCGCCCAACTTAATGTACTCTTCAACCCCCGGCAGTTTCGGGATCGCTTCATAGTCGACGCGCGCCTGCACACCAGCACCCTGACACATTTCGCTTAAATGCCCCAGCAGACCAAAGCCCGTAACGTCGGTCATCGCTTTTACGCCTTCGATGTTGGCAAAGGACGCGCCTGCGATGTTCATCCGGCACATCACTTCCGTCGCCAGTCCCTGATGTTCTGGTTTCAGCAATGATTTTTTCTCAGCCGTAGTAAGAACGCCGATCCCCAGCGGTTTCGTCAGGAACAGTTTACATCCGGCTTGTGCGGTACTGTTTTTCTTCACCCGCTCGGTCGGTACGATCCCCGTTACCGCCAGACCAAAAATCGGCTCCGGCGCATCGATGGAGTGACCGCCAGCCAGCGCAATACCCGCCTGACGGCATGCATAGCGTCCACCTTCGGTTACTTCGCGGGCAATTTCCGGGGAAAGTTTGTTAATCGGCCAGCCGAGGATCGCAATCGCCATAATCGGTTTGCCCCCCATCGCGAAGATATCGCTGATGGCGTTAGTCGCCGCAATGCGGCCAAAATCGAAAGGATTATCAACGATCGGCATAAAGAAGTCGGTGGTACTGATAACGCTGGTGCCATTGCCCAGATCGTACACCGCCGCATCGTCGCGGGTTTCATTACCCACAAGCAAATTCGGATCAACAAACTTCGCCTGCTCACTGTGCAGGATGGTTTCCAACACTTTTGGGGAAATTTTACAGCCGCAACCAGCTCCGTGGCTGTATTGGGTCAAACGAATCGAGTTCTCGCTCATGGACATCTCCTGTCAATGCAATCCGGGTATGGTAACCCTCATTCCATGAAGTGATAAGTGAGAGTGTCTGAATTCCTGCGCCTTTGCTCACAATCCAGACAGTTTCGCGACAATTATCAGAAATAAGTTACAAACGGCGTCGGGTCCGGGACGTTTATCGACGTAGATGCTTTCAGCTGCGGCGTACCAAGGTAGAGAAAACCGACAATTTTATCCTGCTCACGGCAACCGAATGCTTCACGCACTACCGGACTTTCAGTTAATGCGCCACTGCGCCAGATGCCGCCAAACCCCTGGGCAACTGCTGCCATTTGCATCGCCATGACCGCGCATCCCGCAGACATTTCCTGTTCCCAGCGCGGGACTTTATGATTTTCTTCGCATTTTGCCACCACCGTGATGATGAGCGGTGCGCGGTACGGCGCATTACGGGCTTTGTCGATGGCTTTGTCATCACTACCGGCAGCAATCGCCCCCTGCTCCAGAACGGCGCTGAAACGCTCGCGTCCTTCCCCTTCAATCACAAAAAAATGCCACGGTTGCATGGACTTATGGTCCGGCGCACGCATACCCGCTCGCAGTATGTTTTGCAGTTGTTCACCCGTTGGCGCAGGTTCAGCCAGGCGGGAGGCGCTACGGCGATTGATCAATAGTTCGAGTGCATCCATTTGATTAACTCCTGTCATGATATTTATTCACAAAATTAACACGAGAGTGGATTTTGTTACAGCACAGTCCGCAATTCCTGCTGACAAGTGCCGGTTGGGTCATTACGATAACCACATCTATTGCGCCTGTGACAGGTGTGACCTTAAGTTGGGAGAATACATGCGAACCCTTTGGCGATTTATTGCCGGATTTTTTAAATGGACGTGGCGTCTGCTGAATTTCGTCCGTGAAATGGTACTTAACCTGTTCTTTATTTTTCTCGTACTGGTTGGTGTGGGGATCTGGATGCAGGTCAGTGGTGGTGATTCGAAAGAAACGGCCAGTCGTGGCGCGCTGCTGCTGGACATTTCTGGTGTGATCGTCGATAAACCCGACAGTTCTCAGCGGTTTAGTAAATTAAGCCGCCAACTGCTTGGTGCCAGTTCCGATCGTCTGCAGGAAAACTCACTGTTTGATATCGTCAATACCATTCGCCAGGCGAAGGATGACCGCAATATCACCGGTATCGTGATGGATCTGAAAAACTTCGCAGGCGGCGACCAACCGTCTATGCAGTACATCGGCAAAGCCCTGAAAGAGTTTCGTGACAGCGGGAAACCGGTTTATGCCGTTGGCGAGAACTACAGCCAGGGGCAATATTATCTCGCCAGTTTCGCCAATAAAATTTGGCTGTCTCCGCAAGGCGTGGTGGATCTGCACGGTTTTGCTACCAACGGTCTGTACTACAAATCGTTGCTGGATAAGCTGAAAGTTTCCACCCATGTGTTCCGCGTGGGTACGTATAAATCTGCCGTTGAACCGTTTATTCGTGATGATATGTCACCGGCAGCCCGCGAAGCTGACAGCCGCTGGATTGGTGAGCTGTGGCAAAACTATCTGAATACTGTTGCCGCTAACCGGCAGATCCCTGCTCAGCAGGTATTCCCTGGCGCGCAAGGGTTGCTTGAGGGTTTAACCAAAACCGGTGGCGATACCGCGAAATATGCACTGGAAAACAAGCTGGTCGATGCACTGGCATCGAGTGCGGAAATCGAAAAAGCTCTGACCAAAGAGTTCGGCTGGAGTAAGACTGATAAAAATTATCGCGCCATCAGTTATTACGATTACGCATTGAAAACGCCGGCAGATACCGGTGACAGCATCGGTGTCGTCTTCGCGAATGGCGCAATTATGGATGGCGAGGAAACTCAGGGAAATGTTGGCGGTGATACCACTGCGGCACAAATCCGCGACGCTCGCCTTGACCCGAAAGTGAAAGCGATTGTTCTGCGTGTTAATAGCCCAGGTGGCAGCGTTACCGCGTCCGAAGTGATTCGCGCTGAACTGGCTGCCGCCAGATCAGCGGGTAAACCTGTGGTTGTGTCGATGGGCGGTATGGCGGCATCTGGTGGTTACTGGATTTCCACGCCAGCTAATTACATTGTGGCTAACCCCAGCACCCTGACCGGTTCTATCGGTATCTTCGGCGTGATCACCACCGTAGAAAATAGTCTGGATTCGATTGGTGTTCATACTGATGGTGTATCAACTTCACCGTTGGCGGATGTTTCTATCACCAGGGCACTGCCGCCGGAAGCGCAGCAGATGATGCAGTTAAGCATTGAGAATGGCTATAAACGCTTTATCACGCTGGTTGCTGATGCGCGTCATTCGACGCCGGAGCAGATTGATAAAATCGCCCAGGGCCACGTCTGGACCGGTCAGGATGCAAAAGCTAACGGGCTGGTCGATAGTCTCGGGGATTTCGATGATGCGGTCGCCAAAGCAGCAGAGCTGGCAAAAGTGAAACAGTGGCATCTGGAATACTACGTTGATGAACCGACCTTCTTCGACAAAGTGATGGACAACATGTCTGGTTCTGTCCGGGCAATGTTGCCAGATGCGTTCCAGGCCATGTTACCTGCACCGCTGGCCTCGGTAGCCTCTACCGTTAAAAGTGAAAGCGACAAGCTGGCAGCGTTTAACGACCCACAAAACCGTTATGCGTTTTGCCTGACCTGCGCCAACGTGCGTTAAGTCTTGTACTAAGTGGCCGACAGATCGTCGGCCACATTTTTTTTACCTCGACGAATCCTCTTCCCGCTGTCTCGCCCCATATTTCCTTATCCGCATAGTATCAGGTGCGCTCCCCCTGCCTCACGTATATACTTTTGCTCTTTCGATATCATTCATATCAATATCATGCAAAAGAAATCAATTTACGTCGCCTACACGGGCGGGACCATCGGGATGCAGCGTTCCGAGCAGGGTTATATTCCGGTGTCAGGTCATCTACAGCGCCAACTGGCGCTGATGCCGGAATTCCATCGCCCGGAGATGCCAGATTTCACCATTCATGAATATACGCCGCTGATGGACTCTTCAGATATGACGCCAGAAGACTGGCAGCATATTGCTGAAGATATTAAAGCGCATTATGACGACTATGATGGTTTTGTCATTCTGCACGGCACCGACACGATGGCGTATACCGCCTCTGCGCTGTCGTTCATGCTCGAGAATCTCGGTAAACCGGTCATTGTGACAGGGTCACAAATCCCGCTAGCTGAGTTACGCTCTGACGGACAAATTAATCTGCTGAATGCGTTGTACGTTGCGGCGAATTATCCGATCAACGAAGTAACGCTCTTTTTTAATAACCGACTTTATCGTGGCAACCGTACCACCAAAGCCCATGCCGATGGTTTTGATGCGTTTGCCTCTCCAAACCTTCCTCCGTTACTGGAAGCAGGTATCCATATTCGTCGTTTGAATACGCCACCCGCCCCGCACGGTGAAGGGGAATTGATCGTTCATCCAATCACCCCACAACCCATTGGCGTAGTGACGATTTATCCGGGGATTTCTGCTGACGTCGTGCGCAATTTTCTGCGCCAACCGGTGAAAGCATTGATTCTGCGCTCATATGGCGTGGGTAATGCGCCACAAAACAAAGCCTTCCTGCAGGAATTACAAGAAGCCAGCGATCGCGGTATTGTGGTGGTCAACCTGACACAATGTATGTCCGGTAAAGTGAACATGGGTGGTTATGCCACCGGTAACGCCCTCGCCCATGCCGGCGTTATTGGCGGTGCAGATATGACTGTAGAAGCCACACTAACCAAACTGCATTACCTGCTTAGCCAGGAACTGGATACTGAAACCATTCGCAAGGCCATGAGCCAAAACCTGCGCGGCGAACTGACGCCGGATGATTAAGGAGACTGCAATGCCCCCTCGCGCCCTGTTACTGGTCGATTTACAAAATGATTTCTGTGCTGGTGGCGCGCTCGCCGTGCCGGAAGGTGACAGTACGGTGGATGTCGCTAACCGCCTGATTGACTGGTGCCAGTCGCGCGGTGAAGCGGTTATCGCCAGTCAGGACTGGCACCCGGCGAATCACGGCAGTTTTGCCAGTCAGCACGGTGTAGAGCCTTATACGCCAGGCCAACTCGACGGTTTGCCACAAACCTTCTGGCCAGATCACTGTGTGCAGAACAGTGAAGGCGCACAATTACATCCGTTACTGAACCAAAAAGCGATCGCAGCGGTGTTCCATAAAGGCGAAAATCCTTTAGTTGACAGTTACAGTGCCTTTTTTGATAACGGCCGTCGGCAGAAAACCACGCTCGATGACTGGTTACGCGATCATGAAATCGATGAATTGATCATTATGGGCCTGGCTACTGACTATTGCGTGAAGTTTACCGTACTGGACGCGTTACAGTTAGGTTATAAGGTTAATGTGATTACCGATGGTTGTCGTGGTGTGAATATCCAGCCACAGGACAGTGCGCACGCGTTTATGGAGATGTCAGCAGCTGGGGCAACGCTATATACGCTGGCAGACTGGGAAGAGACGCAGGAGTAATTTTATGCTGGCCTACAATTCTGTACTGCCATTGTAGGCCAGATAAAACACGTCAGTGGTACATCTGGCAATTGACGCCATCAACGAAAGATTTAATTCACCTCAGAAATCTCTTCCAATGACACCTTCCGCGTTTCGATGCCAAAAATGGAGAGAACCAGCGCACAGAGCACTAACATCACGCCAAGCACTATAAACACCGTGATTGACCCATAATGCGTTAATAGTGCCGCAACGCCATAAGGCGTGAAGACCGCGACGATCCGTCCGACGGCATTAACGAAACCTGAACCGCGCAGGCGTAAATGCGTTGGCCAAAGCTCCGGGATATAAACCGCCGACGCGAAGCAAACATACATGTATAAAAAGAAGATCATCACCAGGCCATAGATTAAAATCGCCCACTCTGTAGTCTGAATTGAATAGATATAGCCTAACACGGCAATAATAATAAGCAAGGCGGAACCAAATAATCGACGAGGGAAATGATCAATAATTAATGCCGCAATAAATATTCCTACCGGAGCGCCAATCATAATAACAGCAGTCATTAATATTGATTTATCGACATCAATGCCGGAGTTAACAAATATGGTCGGTATCCATACGGTGATGGTATAAAGTGAAATATTCATTGCAATTAAAACAGTAATCGCGACTAATGTACGTCGTAACATTTCCCCTTTAAACAGCAGCCAGAAAGTACCATTGATTACGTTAGCCTTGCTGTTGCTCTGATTCAAAGTAAGCGGGGGTAAACGAACACTCTTCTCTCTTTCAATTTGCTGCTCTACTTCACGAAGTTGGCTTTCTGCACCTGCGATTTGTCCTTTACCCGCCAACCATCGAGGCGACTCAATAAAGTATTTACCTGAGAGAAACCAGGCTAACAGTATGCCAATACCACCCAGCAGAAACATTATCCGCCAACTAAAAAAAGCGATAACCACCACGCCTATCGCCGCAGACAACATGGGCGACCAGTTACCGACAAATGAGAGTCGCGCGGACCATTTTCCACGCACCGTCGCGGGGATAAACTCCGTAAACGAAGCATAGCCAACCATAATCAGCGCCCCCATTCCTGTGCCCATCAGGAAGCGAAAGAAGATGAGCCAGTACATATCAGGGACAAAAGCGGCCCCTGTTGCCGCAATACCGACGATGAGAAGATTTATGCGAAAAGCCCTGCGCCGCCCAAAATAATCACCGATGAACCCACCGGTAAGAGAGCCGATGAAATAACCAAACATTAATGCCGAGGTAAAGGCGGCATTGAGGAAATTATTTGACCATCCATTGCTTACCAGCTTTGCTAAAACAACATTGCCTGAATAACTCAAAAAACCCGTTAATAACAGACTAAAGCTTATAATACCAAATATACGATAATGAAACCGGGCCAAAGGCAAGCGGTCCAGTCTTGCGCCAATTTGATCATATTGTTCCATTAGGTGCCTCGGATTTGCTAAAAAGGTAGCAATTGCGGCAAATTCACTTGCCGCATCTTTATCATCATTTTATTTTCCAGGCGCAGGAACAAATAATATTGACAACGTGTGCTTAAATTACCACACCAGCTGGATATTATTGTCTTTGCAAAATGCTATCCACTCTGCACCCGGTGATTTATCAGTTATTATGTAATTAATATGACTAAAGTCAGCTAACTGGACAAAAGCTTTGCGATCAAACTTAGAGTGATCAACCAATAACGCTACCTCTGTCGCCTGACGGATCATTGTCTTTTTGATTTCAGCTTCCGCTTCGTTAGAGTCCAGCGCGCCGCTGTTAATATCTAGACCTTTACAACTCATTACCATGATATCGACATGGTAGCGGCTGATGATCTCTTTAGTAATTCTTCCTTGCAGGGAAAGTGTATTTTTGTTTAGTTCCCCACCCGTTGAAACGACTTTAATTTCTGACTGAGCCAGAACATGAATCGCTTCCGCCGAGTTGGTTAGCAACGTCAGGTCACTACGGTCCTGTAACAATTTGAGCAATTCCATTACGGTACTACTGGAATCGGCTGCCATGGTGGTTTTATTGTCGATAAAGGGTAGTGCCTTGCGTGCAATAAGCTGCTTCTCTTCATAAAACGATGAAGCACGCTTATAAAAATGGATATTCTCCGTCAACATCGCTGTATTTAAAACAGCACCACCATAGGTTCTGGTCAAAAAGCCTTCATCTTCCAGCTTCTCAAGATCGCGGCGAATGGTTTCTTCGGTTACCTGAAAAATCCCACTCAAATTTGAGACTGTCACCTTTTTATCGTTGGCAACCATTTGCTTAATTGCCTGAATCCTGTCTTTTGCCGCCACGATTACACCCCTGTATCTTTTTACATCACATTAGCGTGATTATCGCATAACCGATGTTTACTTTCAAAATAGCCTGTTTGAATCACAGATTTTCATCACAGTTTTCACAGAAACAGAGGTGAATCGTGTTGAGTATTTAACGCTCCAGGGCCTCTGCCATTTCCCTCATCAATGTTGCGTCTGCATCCGATAAGTTGATATTCAATGCCGCGACATTTTCGCGTACCTGTTCCGGTGCAGTAGCCCCACTAAGAATGGAGATTAAATCACTCTGTTTTAATATCCACGCCAGTGCCAGAGTGGGAATTGTGCACTGATAACGAGCACAGAGTGGCTGCCACTGTTCAAGCATATCAATCACTTTCAGCATGTTTTCACGCTGGAACCAGACTTTATTTGCCCGAGCGCCGCCCGGAACGTAATCACGAGTGATGGTACCGGTCAACAATCCCTGCTCTAACGGGGAATAAACCTGTACCACAATGCCATTATCACGACATAGCGGCAGCAGTTCGCTTTCCATTGCCCGGTCGAGGATACTGTATTTCGCCTGAATAATATCCAGTTCACCATATTGCAGATACTCGCGGATATGGTCAGCATCGACGTTAGCAGCGCCTATAGCGCGAATTTTCCCTTCGGCCTTTAACTCATTGAGCACTGCGACAGTTTCAGCGATCGGCGTAAAAAATGGCGGCACCGACTGCCAGTGCGTCATGTAGATATCGATGTAATCAATACCCAGACGTTGCAAGCTGGCTTCTACCTCTTCGCGGATAGATTCCGGGGAAAGGTTTTTATACAACTGCCGATCGCCAACTTTGTTGAATAAACTTCCTTTTCGTTCCCAGACAATGCCGCATTTGGTTTCTACTACAACCTGTTCACGGGGCAGTTTTTTTAACGCCTGACCGACGATAACTTCACTATTGCCAAAGTTATATCCTGGCGCAGTATCAATCAGATTAATGCCACAACGATGGGCTTCAAGAATCGTATCAATACATATTTGCTGATCGAGATCGCCATTCCATGCAGGACCGCCGCCAATGGCCCATGTCCCCAACCCCATTCGCGAAAGCGTAATATCCGTTGTGCCTAAAGGTATCTTTTTCATTTGCCTTCATTATCCTTCGTATTCTTCCAGCAATTGTTCGACCAGCTTTCTGTTTTTTACGCCGGTGGTGGCACCGACGCTTAGAACCGAGATAGCCGCCGTTGCATTGGCAAAGCGTGCGCATTCACGCAGATTTTTGCCTTCTAACAGTGCCGCAATAAAACCTGAAGCAAAGTTATCGCCCGCGCCAATGGTGTCGATGGCGGTTATTCCTGCGACCGCCGGCACCTTCATCGTCATGTCACCACGCTTGATAAAGCAGCCGTCTTTACCCGTTTTAATCACCACCGTTTTTACGCCGCACGCAAGAAAGCAGTCAGCAATTTCATCCAGTGTCTCTTTCCCGGTGAGTAATTTTGCCTCGGCAAAATTAGGAAACAGATAATCGACAAAACTCAATGCTTCGCAAATATCATCCAGCGTTTCATTCAACCGTGGTTTGATCATATCGGCACAGATAATCATCTGCCGGGCTTTAGCTTGCGTAAAAATTTCTGTTAGCGCTTTACCATCCAATAGAGGACTGTTGAAAATACTGGCCAGTGATAATAATTTCGCCTGAGAAAACCGCGCAAAATCAACATCGTCAATATTCAATTTCCACAGACTGCCGTTACGGTTTGTGACAAACGTCCGCTCGCCATCCTCCGTCACCAGTCCAACGTTAATAGAGGTATCTATGCTGACGTCCTGCTTCAGGCTTTGAATATCAATATTCTCTTTGCGGCAATGGTCGAGAATAAATTGTCCTGCGGCATCTTTACCAACACGACTCATTAATGCTGTGCGATGGCCCAGACGAGAAATAATTGTTGCTTCATTTATTGCATCACCCCCGGTGGTCATTGCGATTCTTTCAAGAGGATAAGAATCCACATCAAAGATATTTTTACTGACCGGTTGCAATGGAATATCAACAATAGCGGCACCTATACAAATAACGTCGAGATTATCCATATCATTATTCCGCTTTGCCATCAGAACCGAACAGTTTAATTTTTTCCAATGCCCGTTCTTTTACAGCTTTACGTACTTCACGTTCTAAATGCAGGAAAGGCTGATCCTGGTTTTCTTTCACTGCTACCATTGCGGCCTGACAGAGCTCCGTATGAATGTTGATTTTCGCGATACCCAACGAAATTGCAGTTTTAATGTCGGTATCACTGATCCCCGATGCGCCGTGCAAAACCAGCGGAACAGAAACGGCATCGCGTACGCGTTTGACGACCTCAAAATTCAATTGTGGCTCTGACGTATAAACCCCATGTTGGTTGCCGATGGCGACAGCCAATGAGTCACAGCCCGTACGTTCAACAAATTCAGCCGCCTGGTCAGGATCGGTATAGTGATAGCCCGCCAGCGCTTCTTCATAAACGGTTTCATTACCGACATGCCCTAATTCTGCCTCTACCGGAATACCCAGCGGATGGAAGAAATCAACAGCCTCTTTGGTTAAACGAATATTTTCTTCGAAATCAAATGCGGAAGCATCACGCATTAATGAATTCATACCATGAGTCCAGGCGTTATGAATAATTTCCATACTCCGACCATGATCCCAATGAGTTATTACCGGCACCGTTGCTTTTTTTGCCATTGATACCATCATGTGAGAGAAATCTTCAAATGAGGTGTTCCCGACAAAACCTGTACCAAAAGAAATAATAACCGGTGATTTCGCTTCTTCGGCTGCGTCGATAACGCCCATCAACATTTCTGCATTCCATACGTTAAAATGGGCAATTGCATAATGTTTATTTGTGGCATCGTTTTCCCAATATCTGATATCTGCGAGCATATTCTGTTCTCCCGTATTAATTAATCGCTAATTTTAATAACGCCTTTAATAATGTCGCGTTTGTTGTTAACCGACTCTTCAAATGCCTGTTGTACATCCTGATAATCGTAAATATGTGTCACCATCGATTTCACATCGAATCGCCCTGAGGAAATAGCTTCAATCGTGACCGGATAACGATTGGCATAGCGGAATACTGTCTGAATAGTGACTTCGCGATTGATTTTGAGGAAATTGATTGCCGAATCGCCCGGTACAGTACCAACAATCATAATTTTACCGCCGCGCATTACCAGATAAGGTGCCTGTTTAACGGTGACCGCAGAACCCGCTGTTTCGAAAACAATATCTGCGCCCATTTCTTCGGTAAATTGCTGACAGCGTGCAATAGTGTCTTCTTTTGCACCGTTAATAACCACTGTCGCGCCGAGCTGTTCCGCCATTGTCAGACGTTTATCCAGTACATCAACGACGGCAATATCCGTAGCTCCCAGGCATTTGCACGCTTGCAACGTCATCAAACCAATACAACCCGCTCCCAGAATAATTATCTTCTTACCCGGTTTAACATCTGCCAGCATCGCGGCATGCATCCCGACTGCAGCAGGCTCCACCAGCGCCCCTTCCATCATGTCCATATTGTCGGGCAGTTTGTAAGTAAAGCTCTCCGGATGACACAGATAGTGCGTTAATGCGCCGCGGTAGTTAGGTTGTGTCGCCATAAAATCAACGTCCGGGCAGATGTTATATTTGCCTTCCAGACAGTAACGACAGTGACCGCAAGGAACGCCAGGTTCGATATTTACTCGATCCCCCGGTTTAAATTTGCGCACTCGGCTTCCCACAGCCACAACCGTCCCGGCGCATTCATGACCCAGGCCAATTTCTTGATTTGGGTCTTTAGGCGGAATAAACGGGCCTGATTCAAAACCATGTACATCTGAACCACAAATACCGACATATTCCACTTTAATCAAAACTTCATCTTCTTTAGGCACAGGTATTTCTGCTGAAATAATTTTCATTGTGCCCGGCACCTGCAATATTGCTTTTGAATTTTTCATTTTGAATCCACCAGTATTATTTATTGACTACTGCATCAATACTTAAACTTTCAACGGAGACACCTTTGGTTTCAATTCCAATGGTGGCGATAGCAATTGCGACAATAATTGAAACCGCCCCCAGAAGAATAAAGACTCCCGTTACGCCATAACTACTGAGCAGCACTGCAACGGCATAAGGTGCGGCAATACCACTGATTCGCCCTACTGCATTCGCCAGACCGGAGCCACGTAATTTGGCCTCTGTCGGCCAGATCTCAGGGACATACACTGCCGAGGCATAGCAAACGTACATATAGACGAAAGTAATCAGGAAGAAACCAATCAGCGTTATGAGCAACATACTGGTTTGCAGTGAATAGATATATCCGAGCACCGCAATCAGGATTAATAGCCCCACACCCATTGTTTTACGCGGAATTTTATCCATCACCAGCATGGCAATAAAAATACCAAATGGCGCGCCAAACATACTCATGGTATTTAAAACAATCGAGTCTTTTAAATTAATCCCCTGGGTCATGAATATCGTTGGCAACCAGTTAATTAGTGTGTACTGCACAACGTTCATGGCAATCAGCACACAAGAACCTAATATCACGCGTTTCAGTAATACTCCTGTCAGTAAGGCTGAATACGGCACCGCTTGTGGCGCTTTACCGTCATCAGCAATAACCACGGGCGGCAAAGGTTTTCCCGTCTGGCGTATGACGCCTTCTTCTATACTCCGCATGACTTTCTCGGCTTCCTGATACCGTCCGCGCGATTCCAGCCAGCGCGGGGATTCAGGAAAGTAGCGCCAGGCCAGCGCCGTAGCGATAAGCGACAATATTGCAGGGATAAGCAGTTGTACTCGCCAGTTCCACTCTGCACTAATCAGCGGCGTGAGTCCCATCGCAATCAATGAACAGAGCGGATATGACCAGTTGCCAATAAAAGAAACCCGACTGGACCACGTTCCGCGATTTCTACCGGGCATATATTCGGTGAAACCAGCAAACAGCGTCACCAGTAAAGCTCCCAGCCCAACGCCCATCACAAAACGGCAGGCAATAAGGAAATCCATATTCGGTGAAAAAGCACCGACCACCATCGAGGCAATATGAATGGCCTCATAGAGGATGAACGCATTTCTGCGACCGGTTTTGTCACCGATGATGCCGCCAACCAGCGCACCGAGAAACATTCCGGCGGTCGTGATTGCTGAGAATGTGGCAGTGGTGGAATTATCTGTCCAGCCCAACTCTTTCAGCTGCGCGAGGATCAAGCCACCAACGGCATTACTCCAGCAGACAAGCAAGCCAAACGAGACGATGGCAAACATTGACGAATGCCAGCGGCAATCCGGTAAGCGATCCAGCCGTGCACCACAATGCGGTTTTGTTATCTGTTCCATGCGATAACGTTCCTTCAGGAGAGTAGTTATTCATCAAAGTCGTAAGTCATGATCACTTTGATTGCGGTTTTATCGACCATCGCATCAAACCCTTCGCGCCATTGCGACAGGCCGATACGATGCGTGATCATCGGTTTGACTTTGATAGCGCCGCTGGCTAATAGCCGGAGAGCGTTACGCCATGAGGTGGAGTCATAGGCCATATGCCCAATGATGCTTTTGTTCCAGGCGGTAATGTCATTAATCGAGAAATTAAGAGGTTTGAAGCCCATTCCAACGCGTACCACTTCCCCGTTCGGGCGGAGCATTTCGATGGCTTGTTTCAATGCGATATTGGCACCGGAGCATTCAATCACCAGCCCCAGATTGTCTTTGCCACATATTTGCTGGCAGCGCGCCACCACATCTTCGGTAGAACCATTTACTACTGCCGTCGCACCCAGTTCTTTTGCAACCGGGAAGCGGACCGCCACATCTTCTTGTAGACCAACGACGACGATATTTACCGCCCCCATAATCCGCGCCATTTGTACGGAGAACAGCCCGAGTGGGCCAGTACCGATGACGACTACATCCTGACCAGGGAGGAATTTCGATTGCTGCGCGATGGATTTGTAGGCATTACAGATAGGGTCAAGTACGGCTGCGTCCTCATAATCAACACCATCAGGGATTTCCCACAACGCATGACGATGAATTTTGAGAATTTCACCAGGAACCAGACAATATTTGGAAAAACCACCGCCCCAGGTATTGTTATCCAGACCAAGGTTTACTTTATCTGTACAACACAGAAAATCACCTTGTTCACAGGCCGGACAAACGCCGCAGACGTGACCGCTGTTATCTGACACGACGCGTTGCCCCACTTTCCAGTCTTTGACTTTTTCACCAACCTGCGCAATACAACCTGCGAACTCATGGCCGCGGATAGAGTTAAACTCATCAGAACCGCTATCGACATTGTAGTGCTTCATGTCTGCGCCGCAGATTGCCGCGGCTTTAATTTCAATCACTACATCTTCCGGGCCACAAATGGGTTGTGGGACATCGATCATCTTGTAGCCGCCAAAGGCTTTGCCAAACCGAGCCAGTGCTTTCATTGCGTCATCCTCTGTGTTTTGTTTTGCTTAGATGGTCATCATACTTACCCACATGATTTTTGAGGTCAACATTAAATCTGTAAAACACAGATAATGATCTGCGTTTTACAACTCAGATCACAATTACGCAGAAAATGGCTGGATCTGTTACAGGTTGATGGAAGGCGGAACGCAAAATGAGCAAATTTGAGAGGGATTACCGGCCAAATAGGTCTGAGACTTAAGTTCAGGAGAAGTCATTCAGGCGTGAACGCGACTGCAAGAGACCGGGCTGGGGCTTTGCCTGGTCGTGACGAGATAATTGAGATGAGTCGTGGGGTTATTGTTGACTATCCCCTTTATAACCGCGGCAAAAAGGGGACAAACCACTTACTTAAACATGGCAATAGGCTTTGCTGAGATACCAAAGTCTTCTTTTAACTGTTGTTTGCTCTTCATGACCATCTGACCATTTGTGTCAATTGTCATATGCTGTGCTTCGGTATTATTGCGGGCTTGCCACAGCATCACCAGTTGCAGGCAGTTCTCTTTTTGTTCCTCGGTCAACGCAACGCCATCAGGCCATTTCCCCAATTCAACGGCGGTCGACAAACGCTGGTATACCTCAGGCGTCATGCTGTTGATAATGTCATCAAGATTCATAATTTTTCCGCTCCTGTGGAATAAGTTGCTGAATCGTTTTTTCAACCGTTGATTTCTTCGCCGTTTTCGCCATCGGTAAAGCGTAAAGAGGCTGAGTTAACACAATAACGTTCACCCGTTGGCTGCGGCCCGTCGGGGAAGACATGCCCCAGATGGGCATCACAGTTACCGCAACGAATTTCTATGCGCTGCATTCCATGTGACAAGTCTTTGATATAACGAATGGATTCTTCACTCACCGGTTCGTAGAAACTGGGCCAGCCACAGCCGGAATCATACTTGGTTTGGGAATGAAACAGCGGGGCATCGCAGATCAAACAGTGATATACGCCGTCACGCTTGTTATGCAGTAAACGACCCGTAAATGGCGGCTCTGTCCCATGATTCTGCGTCACGTAGAACTGCATCTCGGACAAATTTTTTTTCAGTTCTTCTGCCGAAGGTTTATTAGCCATTTGCTCACATCTCACTTTAATCGTGCTCACATTACGTGACTGATTCTAACAAAACATTAACACCAACTGGCAAAAATTTGTCCTAAACTTGATCTCGACGAAATGGCTGCACCTAAATCGTGATGAAAATCACATTTTTATCGTAATTGCCCTTTAAAATTCGGGACGCCGACCCCATGTGGTCTCAAGCCCAAAGGAAGAGTGAGGCGAGTCAGTCGCGTAATGCTTAGGCACAGGATTGATTTGTCGCAATGATTGACACGATTCCGCTTGACGCTGCGTAAGGTTTTTGTAATTTTACAGGCAACCTTTTATTCACTAACAAATAGCTGGTGGAATATATGACTATCAAAGTAGGTATCAACGGTTTTGGCCGTATCGGTCGCATTGTTTTCCGTGCTGCTCAGAAACGTTCTGACATCGAGATCGTTGCAATCAACGACCTGTTAGACGCTGATTACATGGCATACATGCTGAAATATGACTCCACTCACGGCCGTTTCGACGGTACCGTTGAAGTGAAAGACGGTCATCTGATCGTTAACGGTAAAAAAATCCGTGTTACCGCTGAACGTGATCCGGCTAACCTGAAATGGGACGAAGTTGGTGTTGACGTTGTCGCTGAAGCAACTGGTCTGTTCCTGACTGACGAAACTGCTCGTAAACACATCACCGCTGGTGCGAAAAAAGTGGTTATGACTGGTCCGTCTAAAGACAACACTCCGATGTTCGTTAAAGGCGCTAACTTCGACAAATATGCTGGCCAGGACATCGTTTCCAACGCTTCCTGCACCACCAACTGCCTGGCTCCGCTGGCTAAAGTTATCAACGATAACTTCGGTATCATCGAAGGTCTGATGACCACCGTTCACGCTACCACCGCTACTCAGAAAACCGTTGACGGCCCGTCTCACAAAGACTGGCGCGGCGGCCGTGGCGCTTCTCAGAACATCATCCCGTCCTCTACCGGTGCTGCTAAAGCTGTAGGTAAAGTACTGCCAGAACTGAATGGCAAACTGACTGGTATGGCGTTCCGCGTTCCGACCCCGAACGTATCCGTAGTTGACCTGACCGTTCGTCTGGAAAAAGCTGCAACTTACGAGCAGATCAAAGCTGCCGTTAAAGCTGCTGCTGAAGGCGAAATGAAAGGCGTTCTGGGCTACACCGAAGATGACGTAGTATCTACCGATTTCAACGGCGAAGTTTGCACTTCCGTGTTCGATGCTAAAGCTGGTATCGCTCTGAACGACAACTTCGTGAAACTGGTATCCTGGTACGACAACGAAACCGGTTACTCCAACAAAGTTCTGGACCTGATCGCTCACATCTCCAAATAAGTTGAGATGACACTGTGATCTAAAAAGAGCGACTTCGGTCGCTCTTTTTTTTACCTGATAAAATGAAGTTAAAGGACTGCGTCATGATTAAGAAAATTTTTGCCCTTCCGGTCATCGAACAAATCTCCCCTGTCCTCTCCCGTCGTAAACTGGATGAACTGGACCTCATTGTGGTCGATCATCCCCAGGTAAAAGCCTCTTTTGCATTACAGGGCGCACACCTTCTCTCATGGAAACCTGCGGGTGAAGAAGAAGTTCTGTGGTTGAGTAACAACACACCGTTCAAAAATGGCGTCGCTATTCGCGGTGGCGTACCGGTTTGCTGGCCGTGGTTTGGTCCGGCTGCACAACAAGGCCTGCCTGCGCACGGTTTTGCCCGCAACCTGCCGTGGACGCTGAAATCACATCATGAAGATGCTGATGGCGTAGCGCTGACTTTTGAATTGACGCAAAGCGAAGAGACGAAAAAATTCTGGCCGCACGACTTTACGCTGTTAGCGTATTTCCGCGTGGGTAAAACCTGTGAAATCGATCTTGAAGCACACGGCGAATTTGAAACCACCTCTGCCCTGCATACCTACTTTAACGTGGGTGATATCGCTAAGGTAAGCGTCAGTGGGCTGGGCGATCGCTTCATTGATAAAGTGAATGACGCGAAAGAAGATGTACTGACCGACGGTATTCAGACCTTCCCTGACCGTACCGATCGCGTGTATCTGAATCCGCAAGATTGCAGCGTGATTAATGATGAAGCGCTGAATCGTATTATCGCCGTAGGTCACCAGCATCATCTGAACGTTGTAGGCTGGAATCCGGGACCGGCGCTTTCAGTTAGCATGGGCGACATGCCGGACGATGGCTACAAGACCTTTGTTTGTGTAGAAACGGCTTACGCTTCAGAAACGCAAAAAGTCACCAAAGAAAAACCTGCACATCTGGCGCAATCCATTCGCGTTGCCAAACGTTAATTTGCGTTAATGTTGTGTGCCGGGTGCGATGCATCCGGCACGTATCAACATCACACCATATCCAGCGCAGTTTTTCCTTTTGGTGCCGGATACGCTTTATCCAGCATAGCTAATTCCGCTGGAGAAAGTTCGACCTCAAGCACAGCCGCATTCTGTTGGACATGGGCAATCGTGGCCGCTTTTGGAATCGCCATCACACCCTGATGGCTGATTACCCACGCCAACAATACTTGTGCCGAGCTGATATTGTGAGCATGTGCAATTTCGTTGACTACTGCGTTTTTTAGCAGCCCATTGCGCAACCGCCCGGCCTGAGCTAACGGACTGTAAGCCATCACCGGTATCTGCTGTTGCTGGCACCAAGGGAGTAGATCGTACTCAATCCCTCGTGAACCGAGATGGTAAAGTACCTGATTAGTGGCACACTGATTTCCCCCCGGCAGCTGCCAGAGTTCCTGCATATCGGCATAATCAAGGTTAGAAACGCCCCAGCGGCGGATTTTGCCCTGGGCGACCAATTTTTCCATCGCTGCGACAGTCTCTTCGAGAGCGAAACTGCCAGACCAGTGTAATAAGTAGAGATCGAGATAATCAGTATTGAGACGGCGTAAACTGGCTTCGCATGCATTTATCGCTTTTTGCCCGCCAGCATTCCACGGATAGACTTTAGAGACGAGAAAGACCTTCTCTCGCAGACCGGTTAATGCTTCCCCAACCACCTTTTCGGCACCACCATCGGCATACATTTCGGCGGTATCAATGAGGGTTAAACCGAGTTCAATGCCCGCGCGTAGTGCAGCTACTTCTGTTTTGCGCTGACTGGCATCTTCGCCCATATACCATGTTCCCTGCCCTATGGCTGGCAGTGAGACATCGCCACTAAATTGAATCATTTTTTGTTGCATTGTTTCCTCCCAGGTATTGCACCACCGTAATGCAAAACAGGGCGTGACGCCCTGTTTTTATGCACAAAATGCCCTGGAAAGATGCATTATCAGAATTTGTAGGTGATCCCGGTAGAAATCAGGCCAGTCCAGGATTTATCCACCATTGGGCTGTCAGTAACTTCATCAGACAGACGGGTGTAGCGCGCGGTACCGTAAACACTCCAGTCGCCGAGGAAGTTGTAGCTGGCGCTCAGCTCCAGGTAAGGGCTCCAGCTGTCGTTCGGGTTATAGCCACGCAGACCGCTGCGAGCGGACTCTTTGCGCGATACGCCATAATAGTATTCGTTCTGGTTTTCGCTGTTCCACTGCACACCAATACCCGGAGTCACGGTCAGGCCACCGTTGGTGTAACGATACAACCAGGCCATATCCCAGACGATGCCGTTGCTGTTATCCAGGGTATCGCCAGCCAGGGTGGTACGCAGGTAACCGTACTGGGTAAAGTGAGCATAAGACAGACCAGCCATCATGGTGCTCTTACGGTCATCCAGGTGACGCATTTGGTGATCGCCACTGTCTTTCGCTTTGAAGTAAAGCGGCGACCAATAAGCGGTAATTGAAAGTTTGTCCGTTGCGTCATTCCACAGGTAGTAACCACCACCTAAGCCACGGAACCAGAAGTTATCGCCTTCATAGTTGATTACCGGTACTGGGTAGACATCGGTATCGTAATCTTTATATGGGTGTTCAACGACACCTACGCCTGCGCCCAGGGAAAATTTACCTTCAGCGTGCGCTACGCCTGCAGACGTTGCGATAAGCACTCCAAGTGCCAGAAGTTTGAGTTTGGTCACAATTAATCATTCCTTAAACAAATGTTTAGCGGGCGACAAAGTTTACCCGTCAATACATCGAAACCCAACCTTTTTACGTTTTCATTTTTTAAAGTAACTGTTTAATTTTCCTGACGCGGATGACACCGCGCTTACAGCCAAATGAATTTAGCGTTACTGGCGAGCCTGGTCTTTACATTAATTATGCAAAATTTATGGATGAGTTGTTGATATGCCATTGAAATTAAGAAAGCCGTGCAGGCAAGTTTTCCATTTGCCATCTACGCTTAATTTTGAAGGTGTATCACCGGGCACGTTGTTCTCATCGTCGATAAAATGGCATGAGAGTTGCTGTGTTTTAGCAAGAGACGTCGTTCAGTTTACCTCTTCCGGGAGCCTCTACTATTCATATGAACGGCTCTTAACCTGTGCTAAAAAACGAAAGGACGGCATACCATGAATATATTCGATCACTATCGCCAGCGATATGAAGCTGCCAAGGACGAAGAGTTCACACTGCAGGAGTTTCTTACCACTTGTCGGCAAGATCGCAGTGCTTATGCCAACGCGGCTGAGCGGCTATTGATGGCTATCGGTGAGCCTGTCATGGTCGATACAGCCCAGGAACCCAGACTTTCTCGACTCTTTTCTAACCGGGTCATTGCACGTTATCCGGCGTTTGAAGAGTTTTACGGCATGGAAGACGCGATTGAACAGATTGTCTCTTATCTGAAACACGCGGCTCAGGGGCTGGAAGAGAAGAAACAAATTCTGTATCTGCTGGGGCCTGTGGGTGGGGGTAAATCATCGCTTGCTGAGCGACTGAAATCATTAATGCAGCTCGTACCGATTTATGTATTGAGCGCCAACGGTGAGCGTAGCCCGGTCAACGATCATCCGTTCTGTCTTTTCAATCCGCAGGAAGATGCGCAGATTCTGGAAAAAGAGTATGGCATTCCTCGCCGTTATCTCGGCACCATCATGTCGCCGTGGGCGGCAAAACGCCTGCATGAATTTGGTGGCGATATCACTAAGTTCCGGGTAGTGAAGGTCTGGCCGTCAATTCTGCAACAAATTGCTATCGCCAAAACGGAACCCGGTGATGAGAACAACCAGGACATCTCCGCGCTGGTTGGGAAAGTCGATATTCGTAAACTCGAACACTACGCGCAGAATGACCCGGACGCCTACGGCTATTCCGGTGCACTGTGCCGCGCCAACCAGGGGATCATGGAATTTGTCGAGATGTTTAAAGCACCGATTAAAGTGCTGCATCCCTTGCTAACCGCCACTCAGGAAGGTAACTACAACGGGACGGAAGGTATCTCCGCCCTGCCGTTCAACGGGATTATTCTCGCCCACTCGAACGAATCCGAATGGGTCACTTTCCGTAATAACAAAAACAACGAAGCCTTCCTCGATCGTGTTTACATCGTGAAGGTGCCGTATTGCTTGCGCATTTCCGAAGAGATCAAAATCTACGAGAAATTGCTTAATCACAGTGAATTGACTCACGCCCCCTGCGCCCCTGGCACGCTGGAAACGCTGTCACGTTTTTCCATTCTTTCGCGCCTTAAAGAGCCAGAAAACTCCAGCATTTATTCAAAGATGCGGGTTTATGATGGCGAAAGTCTGAAAGACACAGATCCCAAAGCCAAGTCGTATCAGGAATATCGTGACTACGCCGGTGTCGATGAAGGGATGAACGGTCTGTCGACGCGTTTTGCGTTTAAGATCCTCTCCCGCGTGTTCAACTTCGATCATGTAGAAGTGGCGGCAAACCCGGTCCATCTGTTCTACGTCCTGGAACAGCAGATCGAGCGCGAGCAGTTCCCGCAAGAGCAGGCAGAACGCTATCTGGAGTTCCTGAAAGGTTACTTGATCCCGAAATATGCCGAGTTTATCGGCAAAGAGATCCAGACGGCCTACCTTGAATCCTATTCCGAATATGGGCAAAACATTTTCGACCGTTATGTTACCTACGCGGATTTCTGGATTCAGGATCAGGAGTATCGCGATCCGGATACCGGGCAGTTGTTTGACCGCGAGTCTCTTAACGCCGAGCTGGAGAAAATCGAGAAACCGGCGGGGATCAGTAATCCAAAAGATTTCCGCAACGAGATTGTTAACTTCGTACTGCGCGCCAGAGCGAATAACAGCGGACGCAATCCGAACTGGACCAGCTATGAAAAACTGCGCACGGTTATTGAGAAGAAAATGTTCTCCAATACCGAGGAGCTGTTGCCGGTTATTTCGTTTAACGCCAAAACGTCAACCGACGAGCAAAAGAAACACGACGATTTTGTCGACCGTATGATGGAAAAAGGCTACACCCGTAAACAGGTGCGTTTACTGTGCGAATGGTATTTGCGCGTACGTAAATCGTCTTAACAACCCTGGCCCGGTACACATGCTACCGGGCCTACAACGACAGCGAACCGTGGGCCAGAGAAGCGGCAACACAGGCGTAGCATACAGTTGGCAAATGTAGTACGGGGGGCATATGACCTGGTTTATTGACCGGCGTCTGAACGGCAAAAACAAAAGCATGGTGAATCGCCAGCGTTTTTTACGCCGTTATAAAGCGCAAATTAAACAGTCGATCTCCGAGGCCATTAATAAGCGTTCGGTGACTGACGTCGACAGCGGCGAGTCTGTATCCATTCCCACGGAAGATATTAGCGAACCGATGTTTCATCAGGGGCGTGGCGGTCTGCGCCACCGCGTGCATCCGGGCAATGACCATTTCGTCCAGAATGACCGAATTGAACGTCCCCAGGGTGGCGGCGGAGGTTCCGGCAGTGGTCAGGGCCAGGCCAGCCAGGATGGTGAAGGTCAGGATGAATTTGTCTTTCAGATTTCGAAAGATGAGTATCTTGATCTGCTCTTTGAAGATCTGGCCTTACCGAATCTGAAACAAAACCAACAACGCCAGCTGACCGAATATAAAACGCATCGTGCGGGTTATACCGCTAACGGCGTTCCGGCCAATATCAGTGTTGTGCGTTCATTGCAGAACTCACTGGCACGACGCACAGCCATGACGGCGGGCAAGCGGCGGGAACTTCATGCGCTGGAAGAGAATTTGGCCATCATCAGCAATAGTGAACCTGCGCAACTGCTGGAAGAGGAACGTCTGCGCAAAGAAATTGCAGAATTACGTGCCAAAATTGAACGCGTCCCTTTCATTGACACCTTCGATTTACGTTACAAGAACTACGAGAAGCGGCCCGATCCCTCCAGCCAGGCAGTGATGTTTTGCCTGATGGACGTTTCCGGTTCAATGGATCAGTCCACTAAAGATATGGCTAAGCGTTTTTATATTCTGCTGTATCTGTTCCTTAGCAGAACGTATAAGAACGTGGAAGTCGTATACATCCGCCATCATACCCAGGCGAAAGAAGTCGATGAACATGAGTTTTTCTACTCGCAGGAAACTGGCGGCACCATTGTTTCCAGCGCCCTGAAACTGATGGATGAGGTAGTGAAAGAGCGTTATAACCCGGCACAGTGGAATATTTACGCGGCACAAGCATCGGACGGCGATAACTGGGCCGATGACTCTCCGCTTTGCCATGAAATCCTGGCGAAAAAATTATTACCCGTCGTTCGTTATTACAGCTATATCGAAATTACCCGTCGTGCACATCAGACACTGTGGCGAGAATATGAGCATCTGCAATCTACTTTCGACAACTTTGCGATGCAGCATATCCGCGACCAGGATGATATTTATCCGGTGTTCCGTGAACTGTTTCATAAACAAAATGCAACAGCTAAAGACTAAAACTATCAGCCGGGTCATTATCGCCTGGCTGATTTTTAGCTCACTGTAAATTATCTCATTTATTACATACATTAGCTTACAATCGCTTTAAATATGACAGCATAACCTTTACACAATTTAGTTCCAGAAAACAATCATTCGGAAAAATGATTCGGTCAACACGTGTTTCCCTGGGGTTATTCTTTAAATATTTTTTATCGTTAACGAAAATTGATCCTGGTCAAAACTATATATCTCTGCCATCAATAAAATCCAGCACTCACATTGCTCTCCTTTTTATGGCTTCTATGGGTACACAAAAATTAAAAGCTCAAGGCTTTTTTATTTTCAGCTTATTGCTGACGTTAATTTTATTTTGCATTACTACCTTATATAACGAAAACACGAATGTAAAACTCATCCCACAGATGAATTACCTGATGGTTGTTGTGGCTTTGTTTTTCCTTAACGCCGTCATTTTTCTTTTCATGTTAATGAAGTATTTCACTAACAAACAAATTTTACCAACACTCATTTTAAGCCTTGCATTTTTAAGTGGCCTTATCTATTTAGTTGAAACCATTGTAATTATCCATAAACCAATCAACGGCAGTACACTGATCCAGACAAAGTCGAATGATGTTTCTATTTTCTATATTTTCCGCCAACTCAGTTTCATTTGTTTAACCTCGCTGGCGCTCTTTTGTTATGGGAAAGACAACATCCTTGACAACAATAAGAAAAAAACTGGCATTCTGTTACTGGCACTGATTCCTTTTTTAGTTTTTCCCCTTCTGGCACACAATCTGAGCAGTTATAACGCTGACTATTCTTTGTATGTCGTCGATTACTGTCCGGACAACCATACTGCGACCTGGGGAATCAACTATACAAAAATATTGGTTTGTCTGTGGGCATTTTTACTGTTCTTTATTATCATGCGCACACGATTAGCCAGCGAACTATGGCCGTTAATAGCATTATTATGTCTGGCATCGCTATGCTGCAACTTACTTCTACTAACTCTGGATGAGTATAATTACACCATCTGGTATATCAGTCGCGGGATTGAAGTCTCCAGTAAACTGTTTGTTGTGTCTTTTCTGATTTATAACATTTTTCAGGAACTGCAACTCTCCAGCAAACTGGCAGTTCATGATGTGCTGACCAATATTTATAATCGCCGCTACTTTTTCAACAGCGTAGAGTCATTATTGTCGCGACCTGTTGTTAAGGACTTCTGTGTCATGCTGGTTGATATTAATCAGTTCAAACGCATCAATGCCCAATGGGGACATCGTGTGGGTGATAAAGTGCTGGTTTCAATTGTCGATATTATCCAGCAAAGCATCCGCCCCGATGATATTTTAGCGCGACTGGAGGGTGAGGTGTTTGGCTTGCTATTTACCGAACTGAATAGTGCCCAGGCAAAAATCATTGCGGAACGTATGCGTAAAAATGTCGAACTCCTGACCGGCTTTAGTAACAGATATGATGTTCCTGAGCAAATGACCATCAGTATTGGCACGGTTTTTTCAACGGGTGACACACGTAATATCTCGCTTGTCATGACGGAAGCAGATAAAGCCTTACGCGAAGCGAAAAGCGAGGGGGGCAACAAAGTGATTATTCATCATATTTAAGTGCAAAAATATTCAGAGCCATGCTTTTTGCGTGGCTTTTGCATACAATTTATTACTATTACCCCTAAATTTCCCCTCCCCAGCGGCGCAGAGATGAGTATAATTAGCGCCCCTGTGCCAGGCCGCAATCGAACTTTATCTGGTTTTCTCGTTTCACTAACCGAAGGAGTGCCATTTATCATGAAATTGCACCATAGAATGCTCCGGCATTTTATCGCCGCAAGTGTCATTGTGCTGACATCTTCCTTCCTTATTTTTGAACTTGTCGCCAGTGACAGAGCAATGAGTGCCTATCTGCGCTATATCGTGCAGAGAGCAGACTCCTCCTTTCTTTATGATAAGTATCAGAATCAGAGTATTGCCGCGCATGTGATGCGCGCTCTCGCTGCTGAGCAGTCGGAAGTGTCGCCAGAACAGCGGCGCACCATCTGCGAGGCTTTTGAGTCTGCCAATAATACCCATGGCTTAAACCTGACTGCCCATAAATACCCTGGCTTACGCGGCACACTACAAACCGCATCCACTGACTGCGACACAATTGTGGAAGCTGCAGCACTATTACCCGCTTTTGATCAGGCAGTGGAAGGCAACCGCCACCAGGATGATTACGGTTCAGGTCTTGGGATGGCCGAAGAGAAATTTCACTATTATCTCGATCTCAATGACCGCTATGTCTATTTTTATGAGCCGGTTAATGTTGAATACTTTGCGATGAATAACTGGTCTTTCCTGCAGTCAGGAAGTATTGGCATCGATCGCAAAGATATTGAAAAGGTATTTACCGGGCGTACCGTTTTATCGAGCATTTACCAGGATCAGCGTACTAAACAGAACGTGATGAGTTTGCTGACGCCGGTATATGTCGCAGGGCAGCTAAAAGGGATTGTGCTGCTGGATATTAACAAAAACAATCTGCGGAATATCTTTTACACTCATGACCGCCCTCTCCTCTGGCGTTTTCTCAATGTCACGCTAACCGATACCGATTCGGGGCGCGACATTATCATCAACCAGAGCGAAGACAATCTGTTCCAGTATGTCAGTTACGTCCATGACTTACCGGGCGGCATTCGTGTCTCGTTATCCATTGATATTCTTTACTTTATCACGTCTTCGTGGAAAAGCGTTCTGTTCTGGATTTTGACGGCGTTAATTTTGCTGAATATGGTGCGGATGCACTTCCGTTTATACCAAAATGTGTCGCGAGAAAATATTAGTGATGCGATGACTGGACTCTATAATCGCAAAATTTTAACCCCTGAACTGGAGCAGCGGTTGCAAAAACTGGTGCAATCCGGTTCTTCGGTGATGTTTATTGCAATTGACATGGACAAGTTAAAGCAAATAAATGACACCCTCGGTCATCAGGAGGGGGATTTAGCGATTACGTTATTAGCGCAGGCGATTAAACAGTCAATTCGTAAAAGTGATTATGCCATCCGACTCGGTGGCGATGAATTCTGCATCATTCTTGTCGATTCGACGCCGCAAATTGCAGCACAACTGCCTGAACGTATCGAAAAACGTCTGCAACATATCGCGCCGCAGAAAGAGATCGGCTTCTCTTCCGGTATTTACGCGATGAAAGAAAACGATACGTTACATGATGCGTATAAAGCTTCCGATGAGCGTTTATATGTCAATAAGCAGAACAAAAACAGCCGTTCATGATAACCTTCTATGGTTGTTTGCTTGTAATCTCAGGAGCATGAAATGACTGAAATGGCTAAAGGAAGCGTGACGCATCAGCGGTTAATCGCTTTATTATCACAAGAAGGTGCTGACTTCCGCGTCGTTACCCATGAAGCGGTAGGTAAATGTGAAGCGGTGTCAGAAATTCGTGGCACCGCTTTAGGCCAGGGGGCTAAGGCACTGGTATGTAAAGTCAAAGGCAATGGTGTAAATCAACATGTTCTGGCGATCCTCGCGGCCGATCAACAGGCCGATCTGAGCCAACTCGCCAGCCATATAGGCGGATTACGCGCTTCGTTGGCCAGCCCGGCGGAAGTCGATGAACTCACAGGCTGTGTCTTCGGCGCGATCCCCCCTTTCAGCTTCCATCCAAAACTCAAACTGGTTGCCGATCCCCTACTCTTCGAACGATTTGATGAAATCGCCTTCAATGCAGGCATGCTGGATAAATCCGTTATTTTGAAAACCGCGGATTATTTGCGCATTGCGCAACCAGAACTGGTCAATTTCCGCCGCACTGCGTAACTAGCCTGTCCGTTCGATAAGAAGAACGGACAAAACCAGCACAACAGCAATGGCAAAAAACGATGACGTGATAATCAGTGTCTCGACGAACATTTGATCGTTCATAGTATGCCCCCGGGAGATAGCTGTTTTCACGTTATTGTTAGCGTGCACAAATTGCAGTTTGATGACAGTTCGCCTGATTTTTTATGCAAAAAACGTAAAGATTTTCTACTTCCTTCCTGCAGCAAGCGTAAAGTAAGCAGGCTTATTATTTTTTGGCAAGGAAACCACGATGTTTGATGTCACTTTGCTGATCCTGCTCGGGTTAGCTGCGCTGGGCTTTATCAGTCATAACACCACTGTCGCCGTTTCAATTCTGGTGTTAATCATTGTCCGCGTCACACCGTTAAGCACCTTTTTCCCGTGGATTGAAAAACAGGGGCTAAGTATCGGGATAATCATTCTGACGATTGGCGTTATGGCCCCCATCGCCAGCGGGACGCTACCGCCCTCAACCCTGATTCACTCGTTTCTGAACTGGAAATCGCTGGTGGCAATTGCAGTAGGCGTTATTGTCTCCTGGCTAGGTGGGCGCGGCGTGACGTTAATGGGCAGCCAGCCGCAACTGGTCGCCGGGCTGCTGGTGGGCACTGTTTTGGGCGTGGCGCTGTTTCGCGGCGTACCGGTTGGTCCGCTTATTGCCGCGGGTCTGGTTTCGCTGATTGTGGGGAAACAGTAGTTAATCCCGCAATATATCGGCCTGGCGTTTGCCCCAGGCCTTTCTTAAACATAGTAATAAAGGCCGTTGTTGAATCATACCCCAGCGTATGAGCAACTTTCTGTACAGTATCGCCTTTCACTAATCCCTGAAGCGCCATAATCAGCTGTAACTGCTGACGCCACTGGCGAAAACTCAACCCCGTCTCTTTCACTATCAGTCGGGCAAGATTGCGTTCACTCATCGCAAAAAAGCGAGCCCATTGCCCCAATGACCCCCACTCGACGGGCTCTTTCGCCATCATCTCCACCATCGCGCGAATTTTAGGATGAGAAGAAACGGGTAGGTGCAGCTGTTGTTGTGGCTGCTGAGGGAGTTCATCAAACAGGACCTGAATTAATCTGCGGGTCATCGGCTCAGCACGCTGAGTCGACGTCCTGTTTGCCAGGGTTAAAATTAATTCCCGGCATAAGGGCGATATTTTCAATGTGCAACAGGTTGTCGGCATTGTCACTGCGCTGGGTTCGATAAACAGAAAACAGAGTTCAGCGTTAGCTGTCACTTGATTGCTATGTTCCACCCCGCCCGGTATCCAAACCGCATATTGCGGTGGCACCATCCACAAAGCATTTTCCACCGTACAGGTAATTGCACCATGTAGCGCCAGTATCAGCTGTCCTTTGCGGTGCTGATGTACAGGACTGGTTAACTCATCCGTTCCGGCGTGAATACAAAATGCGACCGCGGCTTCATGGTGTCGGTCGGGTTCATAGCCATTGAGATTCAACCTGTGCATCATTTTGTCCGAATTTAGCGATAATTTGTCATTTTAGCTTGATTCAACATAACAATAAAAACGGTAAGGTACAGCCTCGTTTGTAACAATGAGAAGCATATGACCTGTTCAACTTCATTAAGCGGCAAAAACAGGATTGTCCTTATCGCTGGCATTTTAATGATTGCCACAACATTACGCGTCACCTTTACCGGCGCAGCACCGTTACTGGATACGATTCGTTCCGCTTACTCGCTGACGACGGCGCAAACCGGCTTATTGACCACCCTGCCATTATTAGCCTTTGCGCTAATCTCACCTCTGGCTGCCCCGGTGGCGCGACGTTTTGGTATGGAACGTAGCCTGTTTGCCGCGTTACTTTTGATCTGTGCTGGTATCGCAATTCGCTCTCTCCCTTCGCCTTACTTATTATTTGGCGGTACAGCGGTCATTGGCGGTGGAATTGCATTAGGCAATGTCTTACTGCCAGGATTAATTAAACGCGATTTCCCTCATTCCGTCGCCAGACTTACCGGCGCATATTCCCTGACAATGGGAGCTGCAGCGGCACTGGGATCGGCTATGGTCGTGCCGCTGGCTTTGAACGGTTTTGGCTGGCAAGGCGCGTTGCTCATGCTGATGTCTTTTCCTCTGCTGGCTCTTTTTTTATGGCTGCCACAGTGGCGAAGTCAACAACATGCAAATTTGAGTACCTCACGCGCCTTACATACTCGGGGTATCTGGCGTTCTCCGCTTGCCTGGCAGGTAACATTGTTTCTTGGGATCAACTCACTGGTCTATTACGTGATTATTGGCTGGCTTCCGGCGATCCTCATCAGTCACGGCTATAGCGAAGCACAGGCGGGTTCACTGCATGGTTTGCTGCAACTAGCCACAGCAGCTCCCGGTTTGCTGATCCCACTTTTCTTACATCATGTGAAAGATCAGCGTGGTATTGCAGCGTTCGTTGCCTTGATGTGCGCAGTGGGCGCGGTTGGGCTCTGCTTTATGCCAGCGCACGCGATCACCTGGACTCTGCTTTTCGGTTTTGGTTCCGGCGCAACAATGATACTGGGGTTGACGTTCATTGGTCTTCGGGCAAGTTCTGCGCATCAGGCGGCGGCACTCTCGGGGATGGCACAATCCGTCGGGTATTTGCTGGCAGCCTGTGGGCCGCCGCTGATGGGTAAAATACACGATACTAACGGTGACTGGTCCATACCATTGATGGGTGTTGCCATACTTTCACTACTGATGGCGATTTTCGGACTTTGCGCCGGGAGAGACAAAGAAATTCGCTAATATCCGGTGCTATAGTGACGTGACCAATCATGCGTGGAAGGGAGAACAAACACGATGAATATTCAGTGCAAACGCGTTTATGATCCGGCAGAACAGAGCGATGGTTATCGCGTACTGGTCGACCGCCTCTGGCCGCGTGGTATCAAAAAAACCGATTTAGCCCTTGATGAGTGGGATAAAGAAATCACGCCGTCAACGGAACTGCGCAAAGCCTTTCACGGCGAAGTCGTCGATTTTGCAACCTTTCGCGAGCAATATCTTGCAGAACTGGCGCAACATGAGCAAGAAGGAAAGCGGCTGGCGGACATCGCCAAAAAACAGCCGCTGACCCTGCTCTACTCAGCAAAAAACACCACGCAGAACCATGCGCTGGTGCTGGCCGACTGGCTACGTAGCTTGTGATTTTAGTACAGCATCCGGCGGTTATTTTTCACCAGCCGGATGGTCCCGTCGCCACAATGCCCATTCATCAATCGTTTCACCGCCCGGTAATTTGCAATTGTTGCTGACCCCTTGCGTTGTCTGCACTGGAATGAGCGTCCCGCCCTTCTGCTGGCAATAGACCGACGCCGGATTTGCCATACCAATCTGCGGCGGTTTGGGTGCTTCTGGCTGAGAAGGGGTTGAACAACCAGCCAGGACCAGCAAGCAAGGCAGAACAAAACTGATAATTTTCATTTATTGATCTCACATATTTATCCAGACTTAGAGTATCGCGGTATCGTTTTGTTTTGCAGCACTATTTTTATTACATTCACTCAAATCATATTACGCCTTGTTTCATCTTTGTTGATGATGTTTTATCATGCCTGCAAAGATTAAATAATCAGCATTTACCCGCCGTATCCTGGAGTTGTTTCGTGTCAGATCAGATTATCGCCCGCGTCTCACAATCCCTTGCCAAAGAACAGTCACTGGAAAGTCTGGTCCGACAGCTTCTGGAGATGCTGGAAATGGTCACTGATATGGAATCAACCTACCTGACCAAAGTGGATGTCGAAGCGCGCCTGCAGCATATTATGTTTGCCCGTAACAGCCAGAAAATGCACATCCCGGAGAATTTTACCGTCTCGTGGGATTACTCGTTATGCAAACGCGCCATTGATGAAAACTGCTTTTTCAGCGATGAAGTCCCTGACCGTTGGGGCGACTGTATTGCGGCACGCAATCTTGGCATCACCACATTTCTGAGCACGCCAATTCACTTACCGGATGGATCATTCTATGGCACGCTTTGCGCCGCCAGTAGTGAGAAGCGCCAGTGGAGTGAACGCGCGGAACAGGTTTTACAGTTATTCGCCGGACTGATTGCACAATATATTCAAAAAGAGGCACTGGTTGAACAGCTGCGCGAAGCCAATGCTGCGCTGATTGCGCAATCGTATACCGACTCGTTAACCGGGCTACCGAATCGGCGGGCGATTTTTGAAAACCTGACGACGCTGTTTTCTCTCGCCCGACATCTTAACCATAAGATAATGATCGCGTTTATCGATCTGGATAACTTCAAATTAATCAACGATCGTTTTGGTCATAATAGTGGTGATTTGTTCCTCATTCAGGTTGGCGAGCGCCTTAATACGCTCCAGCAAAATGGCGAAGTTATTGGTCGTCTCGGCGGTGATGAGTTTTTGGTTGTTTCACTGAACAACGAGAATGCGGATATTTCGTCTCTGCGAGAACGTATTCAGCAGCAAATACGCGGAGAATATCACTTAGGTGATGTTGATTTGTATTATCCCGGTGCCAGTCTTGGCATAGTAGAAGTCGATCCTGAAACGACCGATGCAGACAGTGCCCTGCATGCTGCCGATATCGCGATGTATCAGGAGAAAAAACACAAACAGAAAACACCTTTTGTCGCGCATCCAGCGCTACATTCCTGAGGCGTATTCACATCCTTTTGATTGGTGATAACATGCGAATCGGTATTATTTTTCCGGTTGTAATCTTTATTACAGCGGTCGTATTTTTAGCATGGTTTTTTATTGGCGGCTATGCTGCCCCGGGAGCATAAAGATGAAAAAAACAACGATTATTATGATGGGTGTGGCGATTATTGTCGTACTCGGCACTGAGCTGGGATGGTGGTAACGTCACATCTAGAAAATAGCAAAGGCTGCCTGTGTGCAGCCTTTGTGCAATTTACGCGTTAACTTTTAATCTTTCTGTAGATAAACAGCACGACAATCGCGCCAATAACGGCAACCACGAAGCTGCCAAAATTGAAGCCATCGACTTTACCAAAGCCAAACAGCGTGCTGATCCATCCGCCGACTACGGCACCGACTATCCCCAGCAGGATAGTCATAAAGAATCCACCACCATCTTTACCTGGCATGATCCACTTCGCCAGAATACCGGCAATAAGCCCAAAAATAATCCATGACAGAATGCCCATTGTTTCCTCACTTATCTGTTTTGCATTAGCGGGTTAGTCGCTGATAAAAAGCATAGCACAACATCGGGAGGGCAAGATTTGTGACGAGCATCACGGAGGATTTTTTTGCGATGGCGCAGAAATTGCGCCATCAACGATCAGTGATAATTACCAACCACAAACATCATGTTCGTTTTCCGTGTCATAAGAACGCACGGTATTCACCAGATCTTTTATCACTTCAGCCGCCACTTCTGGCACCAGCAAAGTCATCGGCGTCTCTGTTTCATAATCGACAGAAACGCCATTGCTGTTATTGGTGACGGTCACGGTATACGTTGCTTTGCCCATGATTCATTTCCCGTTATGAATGACTTTTCGTTGTTGCGCGCCTTCCATCAGGACTTCAGGGGCAACGAAGAAGTCAATGTTGAAATAAGTATCGTCAGTCATGGCTTCAATGTTGTGCCACTTTTCTGGAGGGAACACCGCAAACTGCCCCGCTTCGATAAGGATTACTTGATCAGGCTCTGTACTGTGTTCATCAGCGTAGCCGAGATATTTGACCGCCCCATGCATAACGGAAAGGCGTGGGTAAACCCCCGGGCGCGTTCCTTTATCAAGATGACGTTCGAATATTCCGGCAGGCGCAGTTTGTTTATTCCAGAAAGGCGTTGAGCGCGTATGAATATAATTCTGTGGGATTTGCAGCATCCTTTTCCCTCCTTCGGTGAATGCGCTGAAAACGGTTTATTCCAGCCGTTTCAGGGTACGCCTGATAATTTGCATTTTAAATACCATTTATTGGTTACTTTTTAGCACCGTATCAGAGAAGAATCAGGGAGGATTACAGGTGGGAAGCCCGCGACAACGCGGGCTGAATGCATCAGGACTGGAGCGTCGCCAGTCGGGCGGCGAAACCCACAAACATCAAACCAATCAGTGAGTTGCCCACTTTAGCCAGTTTCTTTTTGGTACGTATATACTGCGTGACAAAAGCACCAGAAATAATCAGGAAGCTCAAATAGCAGAAACTCACCAGTTCCAGCGTCGTCGCCAGAATAAAGAATGAAATTCCCGTATGTGGGGCATTAACATCGATAAACTGTACGAAAAACGACACATAGAACAAAATGGCTTTCGGATTAGTCAGGCTCAAAATTAACGCGCGTTTAAAAATGGCACCGTATTGGGGCTCATCGGATTTGGCCTCGTTATTTTTACCCTTCAGGGTCGCGTAGAGAATTTTACTCCCCAGATAGAGCAAATAAAATGCACCAAGATAACGTACAATGTTGAATAATATCGGGGTGGTCTTAATTAATGTCGCCACTCCAGCCCATGCCAGAAACATCAATACCGCATCGCCAATAAATACACCGCAGGCCGCAAGATAACCGCCTTTCATACCGCTACTGACGCTATTTTTGAGTACAAACAGGGTATTTGGCCCTGGCACCAACACAATAAAAATGGCCCCAACCAGATAGGTCCAGTAATTCAGAACCCCGTATTCAGCGAACACATTAACCTCTTTAATTATCTTTCGATCATGCGCGATTAAAGGTGAATATGCTAACCAATCTGTAGCGGCTTAGAAAGGAGAAAATCAGGTTTTAACCCGATATCAACCCGATAATTGAATCATTAATCAGGCATGCTCCAGTGAAAAATTCGGGTAGTGCTCGGCAAAATACTGGCGTAAAAATTCTACCGTTATCCGCACTTTCGCTGACGTCGCCAGCCTTGAAACATAAACGGCCCAGACGTTCGCTGGCTGGTAATATTCCGGTAGCACTTGTACTAAATGACCACTGGCAATGTTTTCGCTAACATCCCACCAGGAGCGCAGAGCAATCCCCTGCCCATCGAGACACCACTGATGGACAATTTCTCCATGATTAGACGACAGTGGGCCGGTAACTTTAATCGCATGGTGGCCTTCTTTATTGCGTAATTGCCAGACACCAAAAGGATGATCGCGCTCTTTAATGACCAGGCACGGCAATGCAGAAAGATCGGTTAAATGTTTCGGCGCGCCATGTTGCGCAATAAATTCCGGCGACGCGCAGAGAATGCGGTAATTGGTCGCCAGTTTGCGGGCGATTAAATTAGGGGCGATATCATCGCCAATGCGAATATCGAGATCGACACCTTCATTGACCAAATCGACCAACCGGTCTTCCACATCAAAACGTAATTCCAGTTGCGGATACGCCTTCGCCAGCGCTGATAACGCCGGAGCCACTACCTGTCGTCCAAAACCAAAGCTGCTGATAATACGCAGCATCCCCTGCGGCACCTGACGCACGTCAGAAAGTTCGTCCATCATTTGACCGACATCCTGCAAAATCCGCTGCGCCCATTCATAAATCCGCTCTCCTTCTTCGGTAATGGTGACGCGGCGGGTGGTGCGGTGTAACAACACCACGTTTAGCGTTTGCTCCAGCAAGGCGATGCGCTTGCTGACGAACGCCGGAGAAACGCCCAGTTCTTCCGCCACGGCGGCAAAACCAGCCCGGCGAGCCACCAGCATAAAGACGCGCAAATCGTTCAGCAGCGGTAAATTATTCATGATTCGTGTTTTATGTTTCACCAGTTACGGGGATTAATTCCTTTTCAGTCAATTATAGGATGAGGGTATTGTCAATTTTGATGGTCAGGAAGTGAGAACCCAATGATGAAAACGATGCGTATTGCTGCGATCCCGGGAGACGGGATTGGCAGAGAAGTCCTTCCTGAAGGGATTCGCGTGTTACAGGCTGCCGCTGAGCGCTGGGGCTTCGCCTTGAGTTTTGAGCAAATGGAGTGGGCGAGCTGCGAGTATTACAGCCATCACGGTAAAATGATGCCGGACGACTGGCATGAGCAACTTAGCCGTTTCGACGCCATCTATTTTGGTGCCGTCGGCTGGCCGGACACCGTTCCGGACCATATTTCGTTGTGGGGTTCGCTGCTGAAATTTCGTCGTGAATTCGACCAGTACGTCAACCTGCGCCCGGTTCGTCTCTTTCCTGGCGTTCCCTGCCCGCTGGCGGGAAAACAGCCTGGCGACATCGATTTTTACGTGGTCAGGGAAAACACCGAAGGCGAATATTCCTCGCTCGGCGGCAGAGTGAATGAAGGTACAGAGCATGAAGTCGTCATTCAGGAATCGGTATTTACGCGTCGTGGTGTCGATCGCATTTTGCGTTATGCCTTCGAACTTGCGCAAAGCCGCCCACGTAAGACGCTAACTTCTGCCACTAAATCGAACGGTTTAGCCATCAGCATGCCGTACTGGGATGAGCGAGTGGAAGCAATGGCTGAGAATTACCCGGAGATCCGCTGGGACAAGCAGCATATTGACATTCTCTGCGCACGTTTTGTGATGCAGCCGGAACGCTTCGATGTGGTAGTGGCGTCCAATTTGTTTGGCGATATCCTTTCCGATCTTGGCCCGGCCTGCACCGGCACCATTGGCATTGCCCCATCCGCCAACCTGAATCCGGAACGCACTTTCCCGTCGCTCTTCGAGCCAGTCCACGGTTCCGCGCCGGATATCTACGGGAAAAACATTGCTAACCCTATCGCCACAATTTGGGCCGGTGCAATGATGCTCGATTTTCTCGGCAATGGCGATGAGCGTTTCCAGCAAGCGCATAACGGTATTCTGGCCGCGATTGAAGAAGTGATTGCTCACGGGCCGAAAACACCGGATATGAAAGGCAATGCCACCACGCCACAGGTTGCCGACGCGATTTGCAAAATTATTTTGCGTTAAGGTCAAACCAGTTTATTTGAACCGCGTCACTGACGCGGTTTTTTTATTCGTTCTTTGCAGTAAATAACCTGCGTCATTTCACCTTTTATTGTTTCCGTTTCGTGTTTTATGGCTTTCCGCATTCTTAATTGTTTAATTTATGTAACATGCAAATAATCAATTTGTTAATCACGACATGCAACTCATTACCCTGCAAATAATTACAACAGGCAAAAGCCAGAGACGGGCTTTTATGCCCAGGAGATGACTCATGATGAGCAATGTTAAGAAAAAAGATGTGCCGCTGATAAGCATCAGCCTAGTGGCCATTCTTTTCATCGCAGCTGCATTAAGCCTTTTCCCACAACAATCGGCCGACGCGGCCAACGCAATATACACTTTTGTTACGCGTACGTTAGGTTCCGCCGTACAGGTATTGGTTTTGCTGGCAATGGGGCTGGTGATTTATTTAGCCACCAGTAAATACGGCAATATTCGTCTTGGCGAAGGAAAACCGGAATACAGCACGCTCTCCTGGCTGTTTATGTTTATTTGTGCCGGTTTAGGTTCTTCTACGCTTTATTGAGGGGTTGCTGAATGGGCCTATTATTATCAAACACCTGGATTAAATATCGCACCGCGTTCACAACAGGCACTCGAATTTAGCGTCCCTTACTCCTTCTTCCACTGGGGCATCAGCGCCTGGGCAACTTATACGCTGGCCTCATTAATCATGGCTTATCACTTTCATGTGCGGAAAAACAAAGGTCTGAGTCTTTCCGGCATTATTGCCGCGATTACCGGCGTTCGCCCGCAAGGCCCGTGGGGAAAACTGGTCGATTTGATGTTCCTGATCGCCACTGTCGGTGCGCTGACCATTTCCCTTGTTGTTACCGCAGCAACCTTTACCCGTGGGCTTTCCGCGCTGACCGGTTTACCCGATAACTTCACCGTGCAGGCATTTGTGATACTGCTTTCCGGCGGCATTTTTTGCCTAAGCTCGTGGATTGGTATCAACAACGGTTTGCAACGTCTGAGCAAAATGGTTGGCTGGGGCGCGTTCCTGCTGCCATTACTGGTGCTCATTGTCGGCCCAACCGAATTTATTACCAACAGCATCATCAATGCCATCGGCCTGACCACGCAAAACTTCCTGCAAATGAGCTTATTCACCGATCCGCTTGGCGATGGTTCATTTACCCGCAACTGGACCGTTTTCTACTGGCTGTGGTGGATCTCATACACGCCTGGCGTAGCAATGTTTGTCACCCGCGTTTCCCGCGGTCGTAAGATTAAAGAAGTTATCTGGGGACTGATCCTCGGCAGCACCGTCGGTTGCTGGTTCTTCTTCGGCGTAATGGAAAGCTATGCCATTCACCAGTTTATCAATAGCGTAATCAACGTCCCACAGGTGCTGGAAACACTGGGCGGCGAGACAGCTGTGCAGCAAGTTCTGATGTCGTTGCCAGCCGGTAAATTGTTCCTCGCCGCATACCTGGGCGTGATGATTATTTTCCTTGCCTCGCATATGGATGCGGTGGCCTACACCATGGCGGCAACCAGTACGCGTAATCTCCAGGAAGGTGACGATCCTGACCGTGGGCTGCGTCTTTTCTGGTGCGTGGTAATTACCCTGATCCCGCTTTCAATTCTTTTCACTGGCGCGTCGCTGGAAACGATGAAAACCACCGTCGTACTCACAGCCCTTCCGTTCCTCGTCATTTTACTGGTGAAAGTCGGCGGATTTATTCGCTGGCTGAAACAGGATTACGCCGACATTCCGGCTCATCAAGTTGAACATTATCTCCCGCAGACACCGGTTGAAGTCCTGGAAAAAACGCCAGTGCTCCCTGCGGGAACCGTATTCAAAGGCGACAACTGAGCGCCATCATCCTAACGATAAAGGTATCCCTATGAGCAATCTGAGCCCTGACTTTGTACTACCCGAAAATTTTTGCGCTAACCCGCAAGAGGCGTGGACCATTCCTGCCCGTTTTTATACCGATCAGAACGCCTTTGAACACGAAAAAGAGAGCGTCTTCGCCAAAAGCTGGATTTGCGTCGCTCATAGCAGCGAACTGGCGAATGCCAATGATTATGTGACGCGTGAGATCATTGGCGAAAGCATCGTGCTGGTACGCGGTCGTGATAAGGTTTTGCGCGCGTTCTATAACGTGTGTCCGCACCGTGGTCATCAGTTATTGAGCGGCGAAGGGAAAGCGAAAAATGTGATTACCTGCCCGTATCACGCATGGGCATTCAAACTCGATGGCAACCTGGCCCATGCACGTAACTGCGAAAACGTCGCCAATTTCGATAGCGACAAAGCTCAACTGGTTCCGGTGCGTCTGGAAGAATATGCCGGATTCGTCTTCATCAACATGGACCCCAACGCCACCAGCGTAGAAGATCAGTTACCCGGTCTGGGGGCGAAAGTGCTGGAAGCCTGCCCGGAAGTCCACGATCTGAAACTGGCGGCCCGCTTTACCACCCGCACGCCTGCCAACTGGAAGAACATTGTCGATAACTATCTCGAGTGCTATCACTGTGGTCCGGCGCATCCAGGTTTTTCCGACTCCGTTCAGGTTGATCGTTACTGGCACACCATGCACGGTAACTGGACGCTGCAATACGGTTTCGCCAAACCGTCCGAACAGTCTTTCAAATTCGAAGAGGGCACGGATGCGGCATTCCACGGTTTCTGGCTGTGGCCGTGCACGATGCTGAACGTCACTCCGATCAAAGGGATGATGACGGTCATTTATGAATTCCCGGTGGATTCTGAAACTACCCTGCAAAACTACGATATTTACTTCACCAATGAAGAGTTAACCGACGAGCAAAAATCGCTGATTGAGTGGTATCGCGATGTGTTCCGTCCGGAAGATTTACGTCTGGTTGAAAGCGTACAGAAAGGGCTGAAATCGCGTGGCTATCGTGGTCAGGGGCGCATCATGGCCGACAGTAGCGGTAGTGGCATTTCCGAACATGGTATCGCCCATTTCCATAATCTGCTGGCGCAGGTATTTAAGGACTAATGACATCGGCGGCGGTATTTTCCGCCGCTGGGCTGATTTTTGATGGAGTACAGCAATGTCAGACTATCAAATGTTTGAAGTACAGGTGAGCCAGGTTGAACCGCTTACCGAACAGGTGAAACGCTTCACGCTGGTGGCAACCGATGGCAAACCATTACCTGCGTTTACCGGAGGAAGTCACATCATTGTGCAGATGAGCGATGGTGATAACCAGTACAGCAATGCTTATTCACTCCTGAGCTCGCCGCATGACACCTCTAGTTATCAGATTGCCGTTCGGCTGGAAGAAAACTCGCGCGGCGGTTCACGCTTTTTACATCAGCAGGTAAAAGTGGGCGATCGGTTAACGATTTCAACGCCTAATAACCTGTTTGCGCTAATTCCCTCGGCCAGAAAGCATCTGTTTATCGCGGGCGGCATTGGTATCACCCCTTTCCTGTCGCACATGGCAGAGTTGCAACACAGCGACGTCGACTGGCAGCTACATTACTGCACGCGAAATCCAGAAAGTTGCGCATTTCGTGATGAGCTAGTCCAGCATCCGCAGGCTGAGAAAGTCCATTTGCATCATTCATCAACCGGAACACGACTGGAATTAGCGCGATTATTGGCGGATATCGAACCTGGCACACATGTTTATACCTGTGGCCCCGAGGCGCTAAATGAAGCGGTAAGAAGTGAAGCTGCGCGTCTGGACATCGCCGCCGATACGCTGCACTTTGAGCAATTTGCTATCGAAGACAAAACCGGCGATGCATTTACCCTGGTGCTTGCCCGTTCCGGTAAAGAGTTTGTGGTGCCGGAAGAGATGACTATTTTGCAGGTTATTGAAAATAATAAAGCAGCGAAAGTGGAATGTTTATGTCGTGAAGGGGTATGCGGAACCTGCGAAACGGCAATACTGGAAGGTGAAGCTGACCATCGGGATCAGTATTTTAGCGATGAAGAGCGTGCCAGCCAGCAAAGTATGTTGATCTGTTGTTCGCGCGCGAAGGGTAAACGCCTGGTGTTGGATTTGTAGTTTGCCGAAGCCGGATGTGGCGCTGAGCGCGCCCAGTCCGGCTTCGGAAGATTTTACTGCGGATATTCCTGCAATAAATTGTGTAATGCTTCCGCCATCAGCTCACCACGCCAGCCGGAAATCAGCTCCGGCAAATTGTTCTGCGGTTTCAGTTTCCAGTGCCAGTTCAGCAGTTGGTTGATTTGCCGACGCGATGCCAGCAATTCGGCGCTGATCTTGTGCGTTTCGCTCACGTCAGTAATCAGCGACTTAATCGCTTTAAACGCTTTACGATAACCCGGCATGTCCATCAGGTTAAGCATCGGCTGCGGTAAGGCCTCTTCCGGCAATGTCTGCGCTTTTTCCACCAGCGCCAGCAGCGTTTTACCGTGAAAGCGGATTTCGCTACCGGATAAGCCCAGGCTGTCCAGTTCGCCTAAACTTCCCGGCATATAACGCGCTACCGACCACAAATGCTCTTCACGCACGACAAAGTTCACCGCCAGATCGCGCTCCCGCGCCTTGCGCAGTCGCCAGTCGGCTAACAGTTGCAGACAGGCCAGTTGGCGTGTGCGTAACTGCCAGGCATTGGTGATATCACGCCAGGCATCTTCCGGTGCAACGACTTCCTGACGACGCATTTGCATCAGGCGGCATTCATCCAGCGCCGCAGGTAGCCAGCCGGAGGCCTCCGTTTCTACCATAAGCTTGGCGGTGATCGGTAACAGATACCAGACATCCGCCGCTGCGTATTCACACTGACGTTCGGTCAGCGGTCTGGCCAGCCAGTCGGTGCGCGATTCACTCTTGTCCAGCGTAACGCCGGAATACTCTTCCACCATGGAAGCGAAACCCCATGACATCGGGCGTCCGCAGAAGGCAGCAAGGATTTGCGTGTCAATCAGGGGTTGTGGTAATTCGCCAAAGACATTGAGGAACACTTCCAGATCTTCACTGCCTGCATGGAGAAATTTTGTGATGGACGGATCGCGCAGGATCGCTTTCAGCGGTGACCAGTCGGTGATCCCGAGAGGATCAATTAGCGCCAGATGCTCACCATCAAAAAGTTGAATTAGACCCAGTTGCGGGTAATAGGTGCGCGTACGAACAAATTCAGTATCCAGGGCTATCGCCGGAAAGGCACGGACGGCTTCACACAAAGAAGCCAGCGCATCGTCCGTGGTAATCATTTGGTAATTCAAATTGTATTCTCTTTAGTGGGCGTCAAAAAAAACGCCGGATTAACCGGCGTCTGACGACTGACTTAACGCTCAGGCTTTATTGTCCACTTTGCCGCGCGCTTCGTCACGTAATTCTCGTCGCAAAATTTTTCCGACGTTAGATTTCGGTAACTCATCACGAAACTCCACCAGCTTCGGTACTTTGTAGCCCGTGAGCTGACGGCGGCAAAAGGTCACCAGTGACTCTTCGGTAAGCGATGGATCTTTTTTCACTACGAAGATTTTCACCGCTTCACCACTGGAGCCGGAAGGTACGCCAACAGCCGCGACTTCCTGTACGCCAGGATGCTGCATGACGACATCTTCAATCTCGTTGGGATAGACGTTAAAACCGGAAACCAGAATCATGTCTTTTTTACGATCGACAATGCGCAGGAATCCTTCTTCATCCATCACCGCGATGTCGCCAGTGTGTAACCAGCCATTTTTGATGATCTCATCGGTAGCATCCGGACGCTGCCAGTAACCCAGCATCACCTGCGGTCCTTTGACACAAAGCTCGCCCGGTTGACCCGGTGGTACTTCGTTGTCGTCGTCATCCACCAGTTTGGCTTCCGTCGACGGCACCGGCAAACCGATGCTACCACTATGATAATCAATATCATACGGGTTAACGCTCACCAGCGGCGCACACTCGGTCAGGCCATAACCTTCCAGCAGATACTGTCCAGTCAGTTTCACCCAACGTTCTGCCACCACTTGCTGAACAGGCATCCCTCCGCCTGCGGAAAGATGCAGACTGGAGAAATCCAGCTGCTGGAACTCTTTATTGTTCAGCAACGCATTGAACAAGGTGTTAACGCCAGTGATAGCGGTAAACGGATATTTCGCTAACTCTTTTACCAACCCAGGAATATCGCGCGGATTAGTGATAAGCAGGTTCTGCCCCCCCAGTTCGATAAACAGCAGGCAGTTAATGGTCAGGGCAAAAATGTGATACAGCGGCAGCGCCGTCACCACCAGCTCTTTGCCCGGATGCAACAGCGGACCATAGGTCGCGTTAACCTGTTCCAGGTTCGCCAGCATATTGCGGTGAGTCAGCATCGCGCCTTTCGCCACACCAGTGGTACCGCCGGTGTATTGCAGGAAAGCTAAATCTTCCGGCACCAGTTCGGGTTTGACGTACTGCATCCGGTAGCCGTTGTGCAGGGCGCTACGAAATGAAATGGCATCTGGCAGATGGTATTTCGGCACCAGACGCTTGATGTATTTAACAACGAAATTGACTACCGTGCCTTTTGCCGTAGATAGCTGATCGCCCATACGGGTCAGAATTACGTGCTGAACGGCGGTTTTATCAACCACTTTTTCCAGAGTGTGGGCAAAGTTAGACACGATAACAATCGCCGATGCGCCGCTATCGTTAAGCTGATGCTCAAGCTCACGCGGGGTATACAACGGGTTAACGTTTACAACGATCATCCCGGCACGCAAAATGCCAAACAGCGCCACCGGATATTGCAATAAATTAGGCATCATCAACGCAACGCGATCGCCTTTCTTCAGTCCCAACCCTTGTTGCAAATAAGCGGCAAACGCGCGACTGCGTTCTTCCAGTTTGCGGAAGGTCATCACCTCCCCCATATTCACAAACGCGGGTTGATCGGCGTAGCGCGCGACCGACTGCTCAAACATATCTACCAGAGATTGATAACGGTCAGGGTTGATCTCCGTCGGAACGTCCGCGGGATAACGGTTAAGCCAAACCTTCTTCAATTCTTCACCTCTAAAATGCGTGTTCGTCGTCATCGCAACCCCAAATGATATACATGTCGTTAACATAATATTAACTCATCATACCAGCTTGATAATTACCCAACGAAAAGGTTGCGAAGCGCGTCACTATTTATTTTTATCTTTACCGTAAGAATGCAGAAACAGCGGACCAGCCGCTGTTTCTTTTTCTTTAAAAACAAGCAATTATTCAGTTACAACAGTTTGTACTCTCGCGGGGCCGGGATTATACCAGCCCCATCCACCGTAGCCATAGGGCCAGCCACGACCGCCATAAAACCATGGATCAATCGGCTGAGGCGGCATAATCACCTGCTGGGTTAAATGCCAACGTTTGTAACCCGTTACCTGCATCACCATAAATTTATAGGGCGTGTTGCCGATTTTGCCGTCAACCGCACCGGTGATTGGCCCAACTACCGTAACCAGTTGTCCACGGAAATCTACCGGGTCCAGAAAACCGTTCACATCAGCATAAATGCGACCGCGAGAAGGTTCTCCCAGCGTCGGTCTGGCTCCGCTGTCCAGTGGTACGGTGGCAATTTCCAGGCGGGTTTTCCCTTGCTGGTTTTGTACCGCAACCACTTTGCCACCAAAGCGTGCCTCCTGACCAACGTACAGCTGCGGCGCACTCATCACCCGAACTAAATCTTGTTGCGGCGTGGGACTGCTGCCTTTAATGGCGTCCGGCACAGTAACACAACCGCTGAGCATTAGCGCAAACGTACCTGCCAGTATGCCTTTGATAACATTCTTTTGAACCGCCATGATGCGACTCCTTTTTTCTCAGGGCATACTCTTAAGATTCATTCTTTGCCCGGAAGTTTCTTCCATGCGACGTTGTTACGTAAATAAACCGGTTCGGCATGTTCAACCGCCACCGTTTTACCCTCGGCAAACATCTGACACGCAATCGGAAGCATATCTTCCGCCGCTGGCAGTAAAACTTCTCCGTCGCGCAAAACCAGCCCGCTCTCTTTACCGAGATCCGGCCAGGCTTGCCAGCCTGTACCTACCGTCACCCATTCGCCGGAAAGCTGTTGCATCCGTTCATGAACGAGTTCGGGTTTGAGTACAGCTTCGGTTTCTTCACCGTGCCAGATACCGTTTTCATCACGCTGATATTCGGCCCAGTAAACTTCGCCCATCCGCGCATCAATAGCAGCCAGCACGCGGGTTGCGCCGTTTTTGCGCCACGCCCCTTGCGCCATTGTCATTAGCGTGGAGACGCCAATCATCGGTAATTCCGCGCCAAGTGCCAGCCCTTGCGCAATGCCAATACCAATGCGCACGCCGGTAAAGCTACCGGGGCCGCGCCCGTATGCCAGAGCATTTATGTCAGTCAGGGAAGTTCCGCTGGTGGTCAGGATATCCTGCACCATCGGTAAAATTCGTTGAGTATGTTCACGAGGGCAAAGCTCAAAATGAGCGTTGACAGTACCGTCGTTCCACAGGGCGACAGAGCAGGCCTCTGTCGCGGTATCGATAGCCAGAATTCGCATGGGTCTTCGTGCTTAGATCAATAAAAAGGCGCGCATCATACCATACTCCATCACAAATTACCTGGAGGATGGTATCGCAAGGAAACGAACCGCACGGGCAATGTCACGGGTGCGCGGCGCTGGCGGCAGACTGGCGAGAAACGTCGCGCCGTAAGGGCGCATCACCAGCCGATTATCGCAAATCACCAAAACCCCTCGATCGTCGGCGTCGCGAATTAGTCGCCCTACCCCCTGTTTGAGAGTAATGACCGCATCCGGCAGCTGTACTTCATCGAACGGGTCGCCTCCGCGCAAACGGCAATCTTCCATGCGCGCTTTTAATAGTGGATCATCCGGTGAGGTAAACGGCAACTTGTCGATAATCACCAATGACAATGTATCGCCACGCACATCCACCCCTTCCCAGAAGCTGCTGGTTGCCACAAGAAGCGCGTTACCGGCGCTGACAAATTGCTGCAACAGTTGCCCTTTGCTGGTTTCCCCCTGCAACAAAACGGGAAGCGTCATGGTAGCGCGGAACTGCTCAGCCAGATCGCGCATCATGGCGTGCGAGGTACAAAGCATAAAACAACGACCGTTGTTAGCTTCGATGATCGGTCGCAACATTGCCGCCAGTTGCCGTGCGGAGCCCGGTTGATTGGTTTGCGGCAGGTTGCGCGGCACACAGAGTAACGCCTGGCGGCTGTAATCAAACGGGCTGGGTAACAGCAACGACTCTGCCTGTTCAATGCCAAGCCGCGAGGTAAAATGATGCAGATCGTCATTCACCGACAGCGTTGCTGAGGTAAAGATCCAGCTACCTGGTTTTTGCGCCATTAACTCTTTGAATTTATCCGCCACGCTGAGCGGCGTGAGTGCCAGAGTAAAATGGCGCGAAGTGCATTCGTACCAGTAGCTGTAGCCCGGCTGATTGATCTCTTTTAGCCGTTTCAGCCGCGTGCGATACAACGTGGCGCGCTCAAATGCCGCATCCAGCAAGGCGGAACGCCCCAGCGACAGTTTCGCCACGTCATAACAAAGTTCCAGGGTGTCATCGAGCAGTAAAAACGCCCGCTGAATTTGCGGATTAGCTAACAGTTCGCGCAGGTTGCCACGATAACCTGGCTCACCTAATTGCAGACGAAAATCCTGCGCACTCTGGGCAAGACGATCAGTGCACTTTTGTAACTGCTGGGTGTCTTTTAATTCGGTGCGGTAGGCGATGGTGATGTCTTTTGCCAGGTCGAGCAGTTGTCGACTGGAGAGTGACTGACCAAAATACTGGCTGGCAATGTCCGGTAGCTGGTGGGCTTCGTCGAAGATCATCACGTCCGCTTCCGGGATCAACTCGCCAAATCCACTCTCCTTAACCACCATATCCGCCAGAAAGAGATGATGGTTTACCACCACCACATCGGCGTCCATCGCTTTTTTGCGTGCTTTGACCACAAAGCATTCTTTATACATCGGGCAGTCGCTGCCAAGGCAGTTATCGTTGGTACTGGTGACCAGCGGCCACGCCTGTGAATCTTCCGCCACGCTGACGCAGGTGCTGATATCACCATCGACTGTTTGATTAGACCAGGAGCGCAGCAGGATCACATCGCTTAAGATTTGTACCGGCAGATCGCCCCCCGCCAGCGCCTGCTGTTCGAGACGCTCGAGGCAGAGGTAGTTTGAGCGCCCTTTCAGCAGCGCCACGTTGCCCGTATATTTCAATGCCTTTGAGACTGTTGGCAAATCGCGGCTGTAGAGCTGATCCTGCAACGCTTTTGAACCGGTCGAGATAATGACTTTCTTTTTCGCCCGCAGCGCAGGGGCCAGGTAAGCGTAGGTTTTGCCCGTACCGGTTCCGGCTTCCACCACCAGCGGCTGGCCTTTTTCTATCGCCTGGGTGACGGCTACCGCCATCTGTCGCTGTGGTTCTCGCGGCTTAAAGCCTGGTATCGCTTTCGCCAACTGACCGTCTGGTGCAAAATCGTCCGTCACACTACCCCCTGTTGATTTGAACAGGGATTATGTCAGGATGAGGGCGCTTTCGCCAGTTGAAGTGATGACGGCGACCTCACATTGTGGCAGTCTTTGCAGCACGAAAATGGAAGTATAATGAGGACAAAATGATGACTATCGTTCGTATCGATGCTGAAGCCCGCTGGTCTGATGTGGTGATCCACAACAACACGCTCTACTACACTGGTGTACCGGAAAACCTCGACGCCGATGCTTTCGAGCAAACTGCCAACACGCTGGCGCAGATTGACGCCGTGCTGGAAAAACAGGGCAGCAATAAATCGAGCATTCTGGATGCCACCATTTTCCTGGCCGATAAAAACGACTTCGCGGCGATGAATAAAGCGTGGGATGCCTGGGTTGTCGCGGGTCATGCGCCGGTGCGCTGCACGGTACAAGCGGGTTTGATGAACCCGAAGTATAAAGTTGAAATTAAGATTGTGGCTGCGGTGTAAGCTTTATCGAAGCAAAATAAGTCAGACGATAATTTATCGATAATACTGGTCGGTTTTACATAAATCGACCAGAGATTAAGATATTACTGTTGATGCTCCTGCTAATTCATTATTTATTTTTATATTTTCAATTTTAGCTATAAAGCTAACTATATAAATAAACATAACCATGCCGTTGTGTTCGCCCTTCGATTAGCATCTCTGGTTTTCTTTCTTAGCTGAACAATTTGGTTATAGCGTGAGAACTGACCGTCAATTTTCTCTCTCTTACTGGATAACACACCATGAGCTGCTACCTTTAAAACACCTGAATGTCAACAGGTTAACTCGTGCCATATCGTTATAATCCCTTTGATATTAGATGCAAATTAAGGTCATATATAGCCTTATCGATAACATGGTTAATTTTAAGGATAAGAATATGCCTGCTGTAATAGATAAAGCCCTGGATTTCATTGGTGCCATGGATGTATCAGCACCAACACCAAGTTCGATGAATGAAAGCACGGCGAAGGGAATCTTTAAATATTTAAAAGAACTGGGAGTACCCGCGAGCGCAGCCGATATTACGGCGCGAGCTGACCAGGAAGGCTGGAACCCGGGGTTCACGGAAAAAATGGTTGGATGGGCAAAAAAAATGGAGTCTGGTGAACGCATTGTGATTAAAAATCCTGAATACTTTTCAACATATATGCAGGAAGAACTAAAAGCACTGGTCTAAGTTAAATTTATATCAGCATAAATGGGTCAGGACGCTTTTAAGCACATATGAAAAGCGTCCTTTTTCTCACAACCAAATAACCATTGACTTCTATAACGAAAGCGATACGGATAAGTGTGTTACTCGTCTTCATCCTCAAAACGCGCCACGATTCGCTCGCCGGAATGGTTGGCACGCAGCTCTTCTGCCACCAACGCGATTGCCTGGCCGCTGCTCATCCCTTGTGCCATCAGTTCCTGGATCCGCTCGACGGCTTTTTGCTGCTGTTCATGGGTGAGTGAAGGTAAACCTGCAAACATTGTTAACTCCTGCTAAATTGTTGGCGCTAATTATTTCATGCTACCCGGCACATAGCCAGTAGAGTCAGGACTGATGAAGACGTTATCTCCCGCTGTGATTACTTTACCCTGGCGTCAGGACGCCGCTGAATTTTATTTCTCACGCTTAAGCCACCTGCCGTGGGCGATGCTTTTACACTCCGGCTATGCCGATCATCCGTATAGCCGCTTTGATATTGTGGTCGCCGAGCCGATTTGCACTTTAACCACTTTCGGTAAAGAAACCGTTGTTAGTGAAAGCGAAAAACGCACAACGACCACTGATGACCCGCTACAGGTGCTCCAGCAGGTGCTGGATCGCGCAGACATTCGCCCAGCGCATAACGAAGATTTGCCATTTCAGGGCGGCGCGCTGGGGTTGTTTGGCTACGATCTGGGCCGCCGTTTTGAGTCACTGCCAGAAATTGCGCAGCAAGATATCGTTCTGCCGGATATGGCAGTGGGTATCTACGACTGGGCGCTGGTTGTTGACCACCAGCGTCAAACAGTTTCTTTGCTGAGTCATAATGATGTCAATACCCGTCGGGCCTGGCTGGAAAGCCAGCAATTCTCCCCGCAGGAAGATTTCGCGCTCACATCCGACTGGCAATCCAATATGACCCGCGAGCAGTACGGCGAAAAATTTCGCCAGGTACAGGAATATCTGCACAGTGGTGATTGCTATCAGGTGAATCTCGCCCAGCGTTTTCATACGACCTATTCTGGCGATGAATGGCAGGCATTCCTTCAGCTTAATCAGGCCAACCGCGCGCCGTTTAGCGCTTTTTTACGTCTTGAACAGGGTGCGATTTTAAGCCTTTCGCCAGAGCGGTTTATCCTTTGTGATAATAGTGAAATCCAGACCCGCCCGATTAAAGGCACGCTACCACGCCTGCCCGATCCTCAGGAAGATAGCAAACAAGCAGAAAAACTGGCGAACTCAGCGAAAGATCGTGCCGAAAATCTGATGATTGTCGATTTAATGCGTAATGATATCGGTCGTGTTGCCGTAGCCGGTTCGGTAAAAGTACCAGAGCTGTTCGTGGTCGAACCCTTCCCTGCCGTGCATCATCTGGTCAGCACCATAACGGCGCGGCTACCAGAACAGTTACACACCAGCGATCTGCTGCGCGCAGCTTTTCCTGGTGGCTCAATAACCGGGGCTCCGAAAGTACGGGCTATGGAAATTATCGACGAACTGGAACCGCACCGACGCAATGCCTGGTGCGGCAGCATTGGCTATTTGAGCTTTTGCGGCAACATGGACACCAGCATTACTATCCGCACGCTGACTGCCATTAACGGACAAATTTACTGCTCTGCGGGCGGTGGAATTGTCGCCGATAGCCAGGAAGAAGCGGAATATCAGGAAACTTTTGATAAAGTTAATAAGATATTACGCCAACTGGAGAAGTAAGACGTGGAATACCGTAGCCTGACGCTTGATGATTTTTTATCGCGCTTTCAACTTTTGCGCCCGCAAATTAACCGGGAAACCCTAAATCATCGTCAGGCTGCCGTGTTAATCCCCATCGTCCGTCGACCGCAACCGGGGTTGTTGCTGACTCAGCGTTCGATTCATCTGCGTAAACACGCTGGACAAGTGGCATTCCCTGGAGGCGCAGTCGATGACACGGACGCATCAGTTATCGCCGCTGCGCTGCGCGAAGCTGAAGAAGAGGTCGCTATACCGCCTTCCGCCGTTGAAGTTATCGGCGTGCTGCCGCCCGTCGATAGCGTAACTGGCTATCAGGTAACCCCGGTGGTCGGCATTATCCCGCCCGATCTGCCGTATCGCGCCAGTGAAGATGAAGTCTCGGCGGTGTTTGAAATGCCGCTCGCCCAGGCATTACATCTGGGTCGTTATCACCCTTTAGATATCTACCGCCGTGGCGATTCACATCGGGTATGGCTGTCCTGGTACGAACAGTATTTTGTATGGGGAATGACCGCAGGCATAATTCGTGAACTGGCGTTGCAAATTGGTGTGAAACCCTGACTATACTTATCTTTACATCTACAAAACACTACTTGAGACAATCATCGCAATATTAGTTAAATCGCGGTTTTTGATTAGTTTAATTCATGTGAATAGTTAAGCCAGTCGCCGCGTTCCCTCTTACACTATGCGCTGTTATTAGTTCGTTACTGGAAGTCCAGTCACCTTGTCAGGAGTATTATCGTGATTAGTCTATTCGACATGTTTAAGGTGGGGATTGGTCCCTCATCTTCCCATACCGTAGGGCCTATGAAGGCGGGTAAACAGTTCGTCGATGATCTGGTCGAAAAAGGCTTACTGGATAGCGTTACTCGCGTTGCCGTGGACGTTTATGGTTCACTGTCGCTGACGGGTAAAGGCCACCACACCGATATCGCCATTATTATGGGTCTTGCAGGTAACGAACCTGCCACCGTGGATATCGACAGTATTCCCGGTTTTATTCGCGACGTAGAAGAGCGCGAACGTCTGCTGCTGGCACAGGGACGGCATGAAGTGGATTTCCCGCGCGACAACGGGATGCGTTTTCATAACGGCAACCTGCCGCTGCATGAAAACGGTATGCAAATCCACGCCTATAAAGGCGATGAAGTCGTCTACAGCAAAACTTATTATTCCATCGGCGGCGGTTTTATCGTCGATGAAGAACACTTTGGTCAGGATGCCGCCAACGAAGTGAGCGTGCCGTATCCTTTCAAATCTGCCACCGAACTGCTCGCGTACTGTAATGAAACCGGCTATTCGCTTTCTGGTCTCGCTATGCAGAACGAACTGGCGCTACACAGCAAGAAAGAGATCGACGAGTATTTCGCTCATGTCTGGCAAACCATGCAGGCATGTATCGATCGCGGGATGAATACCGAAGGCGTACTGCCAGGCCCGCTGCGCGTGCCGCGTCGTGCGTCGGCCCTGCGCCGGATGTTAGTTTCCAGCGATAAACTGTCTAACGATCCGATGAATGTCATTGACTGGGTAAACATGTTTGCGCTGGCAGTTAACGAAGAAAACGCCGCCGGTGGTCGTGTGGTAACTGCGCCAACCAACGGTGCTTGTGGCATTGTTCCGGCAGTGCTGGCTTATTATGACCACTTTATTGAATCGGTTAGCCCGGACATCTATACCCGTTACTTTATGGCAGCGGGCGCGATTGGTGCACTGTATAAAATGAACGCGTCTATTTCCGGTGCGGAAGTCGGTTGCCAGGGCGAAGTGGGTGTTGCCTGTTCAATGGCTGCTGCGGGTCTTGCAGAACTGCTGGGCGGTAGCCCGGAACAGGTTTGCGTGGCGGCGGAAATTGGCATGGAACACAACCTTGGTTTAACCTGCGACCCGGTTGCAGGGCAGGTTCAGGTGCCGTGCATTGAGCGTAATGCCATTGCCTCTGTGAAGGCGATTAACGCCGCACGGATGGCTCTGCGCCGCACCAGTGCACCGCGCGTCTCGCTGGATAAGGTCATCGAAACGATGTACGAAACCGGTAAGGACATGAACGCCAAATACCGCGAAACCTCACGCGGTGGTCTGGCAATCAAAGTCCAGTGTGACTAATACTTCTTACTCGCCCATCTGCAACGGATGGGCGAATTTATCCCCGCTTTCTCGTCTGCTGTAATTTTCCCCACTACACTTCCACTGTTGCGTCAGGCGTTTGTCGCCATACGCTTACAGGGTGGCCCGCATGCAAAAAGCACAACGGATCATTAAAACCTATCGCCGTAATCGAATGATTGTTTGTACGATTTGCGCACTCGTTACGCTCGCTTCGACCCTGAGCGTGCGATTTATTTCACAGCGTAACTTAAATCAACAACGGGTAGTACAATTCGCTAATCACGCTGTAGAGGAATTAGATAAAGTACTGCTTCCCCTACAGGCAGGTAGCGAAGTCTTGCTTCCGCTGATTGGTCTGCCCTGCTCTGTCGCCCATTTGCCATTACGTAAACAGGCGGCAAAACTCCAAACTGTGCGATCCATTGGCCTGGTGCAAGACGGCACACTTTATTGCTCCAGCATTTTTGGTTATCGCAATGTGCCCGTCGTGGACATTCTGGCTGAACTTCCTGCACCGCAACCACTTTTACGCCTGACGATCGACCGTGTCCTGATTAAAGGCAGTCCGGTTTTGATTCAATGGACACCTGCAGCGGGCAGTAGCAATGCTGGGGTCATGGAGATGATTAACATCGACTTACTGACGGCAATGCTCCTTGAGCCACAACTGCCGCAAATCAGTAGCGCCAGCCTGACGGTGGACAAACGGCATTTGCTCTATGGTAATGGGCTGGTAGATTCCCTTCCGCAACCTGAAAACAATGAAAACTATCAGGTTTCTTCGCAACGCTTTCCTCTTACCATTAACGTTAATGGTCCGGGGGCTACGGCGCTGGCATGGCACTATCTTCCAACACAATTACCGCTGGCGGTGCTGCTAAGTTTACTGGTGGGCTATATCGCCTGGCTGGCGACCGCTTACCGGATGAGTTTTTCCCGCGAAATCAATCTGGGCCTGGCGCAACATGAGTTCGAATTGTTCTGCCAGCCTTTGCTTAATGCGCGCAGCCAGCAATGTATTGGTGTAGAGATTTTGCTGCGCTGGAACAATCCGCGTCAGGGCTGGATTTCACCGGATGTGTTTATTCCTATCGCGGAAGAACATCATTTAATTGTGCCACTGACCCGCTATGTGATGGCAGAAACCATCCGTCAGCGGCATGTTTTCCCAATGAGTAGTCAGTTTCATGTTGGCATTAACGTCGCACCCAGTCATTTTCGCCGTGGTGTGCTGATAAAAGATCTCAATCAGTACTGGTTTAGCGCTCACCCGATTCAGCAACTGATCCTCGAAATCACCGAACGCGATGCCTTACTGGATGTTGATTATCGGATTGCCCGCGAGCTGCATCGTAAAAACGTCAAACTGGCGATTGATGACTTCGGCACCGGCAACAGTTCGTTTTCCTGGCTTGAAACATTACGTCCTGACGTGCTGAAAATTGATAAGTCATTTACCGCAGCTATAGGTTCTGACGCGGTTAACTCGACGGTGACCGATATCATCATCGCGCTGGGGCAAAGACTGAATATTGAACTGGTGGCGGAGGGCGTGGAAACGCAAGAACAGGCGAAGTATTTGCGCCGTCATGGCGTGCATATTTTGCAAGGGTATTTGTACGCACAGCCGATGCCGCTACGTGATTTTCCCAAATGGCTGGCGGGCAGCCAACCGCCGCCCGCCCAGCATAATGGACATATCACGCCCATTATGCCGTTACGTTAACGCTTACTCATCTTCATCGTGCGCCGGTTGCTCTTTAACAATGCGAACCAGATCAACACGATAATCATTGGCTTCAATGATGGTGATATGCAGTGGCCCTACATCAATCACATCGCCCACACGGGGAATGTGACCATTTGCCGAGATCACGAGGCCCGCGACCGTCGCGATATCATCGTCATCGGCAAGGTGCTCAACATCAAGCGCCTGCTGCAAGGCATGCAAATCTGTACCGCCTTTTACCAGCCAGCCGTCACCATCGGTAATGATTTCCGGCGTTTCGTCAGCGTCCGGGAATTCACCCGCAATGGCTTCCAGCACATCCAGCGGCGTGACCAGACCTTGTACCACACCAAACTCGTTGGTCACGATAACAAAGCTCCCGCGAGCACGACGCAGCACGCCCAGCAGGTTGATCGGATCGAGGGTTTCAGGGACGATAATCGCCGGAGACGCCGAAGCAATCGCCGCCACATCAACGCCCTCTTCCAGCGCCACCAGCAGTTCTTTAGCACGTACGATTCCGATGATTTCATCCAGTTCACCGCGACATACCGGGAACAGGCTGTGCGGTGAGGAGAGCAGCTGCTCGCGGATTTCATCGACCCCGAGATTAGCGTCAACCCAGCTTATTTCACCGCGCGGCGTCATGATCCCGCGCAGAGAACGCGACGCCAGCGTGAGTACGCCGTTAATCATGTAACGTTCTTCTTCGGCAAACGCACCTTCCGGGATCGGCATCGGCATCGGGTTATCGGCATCGTGCTGAACATTGGCCTGACGTTTCCCGCCCATCAAACGCAGGATGGCATCGGCAGTACGCGCTCGCAGCGGCAAAGTCGACTGGTGACGAATAAAGTTGCGACGCGCAATCTGGTTAAACACTTCGATGATGATCGAGAAGCCAATCGCGGCATACAGGTAACCTTTCGGAATGTGGAAACCGAAACCTTCTGCCACCAGACTCAGACCTATCATTAACAGGAAGCTCAGACAGAGCACCACCACCGTGGGATGCTGGTTAACAAATCGCGTCAGCGGTTTCGATGCCAGCAGCATAACCGCCATCGCAATCACTACCGCCGCCATCATCACTGGCAGATGGTTAACCATCCCTACTGCCGTAATTACCGCATCCAATGAGAAGACGGCGTCAAGGATGACAATCTGTGTGACGACCACCCAGAAACTGGCGTAGCCTTTACCGTGGCCGGAATCATGATCGCGGTTTTCCAGCCGTTCATGCAGTTCGGTTGTTGCTTTGAACAGCAAGAATATCCCCCCGAACAACATAATCAGGTCGCGTCCGGAGAAGGAGAAATCCATGACGGTAAATAGCGGTTTGGTCAGCGTGACCATCCATGAAATCAGCGACAGCAGCCCCAGACGCATAATCAGCGCCAGTGATAATCCCAGCAAACGCGCTTTATCGCGTTGTTTTGGCGGCAGTTTGTCAGCAAGAATGGCGATGAAGACCAGGTTATCGATACCCAGCACAATTTCGAGAACAACAAGCGTGAGTAGCCCCGCCCAAATTGAGGGGTCCATTAAGAATTCCATGACAAGCTCCTGCTTAAGGAATAGCTATTCGACGCCAGAAATAATGCAGGCGTAACGACAAAATGCAAACGAAAGGTGCGGCATAGAGTGCCAGAAAGGCAGGCGTTAAAAGGCCTGATGCTGAAATGACGTCGGTGACGATCCATACTGCGGGCTACTGCCCTATACTCCATGGTTGTTAAACGGGAGTTAAACATATCAGAGACGCCTCTGATTTGGCAAAGATTTACCTTCCTTTGCAAACGAATGTGACAAGGATATTTTACCTTTCGAAATTTCTGCTAATCGAAAGTTAAATTACGGATCTTCATCACATAAAATAATTTTTTCGATATCTAAAATAAATCGCGAAACGCAGGGGTTTTTGGTTGTAGCCCTTATCTGAATCGATTCGATTGTGGACGACGATTCAAAAATACATCTGGCACGTTGAGGTGTTAACGATAATAAAGGAGGTAGCAAGTGACCATTGCTATTGTTATAGGCACACATGGTTGGGCTGCAGAGCAGTTGCTTAAAACCGCAGAAATGCTGTTAGGCGAGCAGGAAAACGTCGGCTGGATCGATTTCGTTCCAGGTGAAAATGCCGAAACGCTGATTGAAAAGTACAACGCTCAGTTGGCAAAACTCGACACCACTAAAGGCGTGCTGTTTCTCGTTGATACATGGGGAGGCAGCCCGTTCAATGCTGCCAGCCGCATTGTCGTCGACAAAGAGCATTATGAAGTCATTGCAGGCGTTAACATTCCAATGCTCGTGGAAACGTTAATGGCCCGTGATGATGACCCAAGCTTTGATGAACTGGTTGCGCTGGCAGTAGAAACAGGCCGTGAAGGCGTGAAAGCTCTGAAAGCCAAACCGGTTGAAAAAGCCGCGCCAGCACCCGCTGCCGCAGCACCAAAAGCGGCTCCAACTCCGGCAAAACCAATGGGACCAAACGACTACATGGTTATTGGCCTTGCGCGTATCGACGACCGTCTGATTCACGGTCAGGTCGCCACCCGCTGGACCAAAGAAACCAATGTCTCCCGTATTATTGTTGTTAGTGATGAAGTGGCTGCGGATACCGTTCGTAAGACACTGCTCACCCAGGTTGCACCTCCGGGCGTAACAGCACACGTAGTTGATGTTGCCAAAATGATTCGCGTCTACAACAACCCGAAATATGCTGGCGAACGTGTAATGCTGTTATTTACCAACCCAACAGATGTAGAGCGTCTCGTTGAAGGCGGCGTGAAAATCACCTCTGTTAACGTCGGTGGTATGGCATTCCGTCAGGGTAAAACCCAGGTGAATAACGCGGTTTCGGTTGATGAAAAAGATATCGAGGCGTTCAAGAAACTGAATGCGCGCGGTATTGAGCTGGAAGTCCGTAAGGTTTCCACCGATCCGAAACTGAAAATGATGGATCTGATCAGCAAAATCGATAAGTAACGTATTGTGTTGATTATCACTCAGTTTTCACACTTTAGTCTTACGTAAACAGGAGAAGTACAATGGAGATTACCACTCTTCAAATTGTGCTGGTATTTATCGTAGCCTGTATCGCAGGTATGGGATCAATCCTCGATGAATTTCAGTTTCACCGTCCGCTAATCGCGTGTACCCTGGTGGGTATCGTTCTTGGCGATATGAAAACCGGTATTATTATCGGTGGTACGCTGGAAATGATCGCGCTGGGCTGGATGAACATCGGTGCTGCAGTTGCGCCTGACGCCGCTCTGGCTTCCATCATTTCTACCATTCTGGTTATCGCAGGTCATCAGAGCATTGGTGCAGGTATTGCACTGGCAATCCCTCTGGCCGCTGCGGGCCAGGTACTGACCATCATCGTTCGTACTATTACCGTTGCTTTCCAGCACGCTGCGGATAAGGCTGCTGATAACGGCAACCTGACAGCGATTTCCTGGATCCACGTTTCTTCTCTGTTCCTGCAAGCAATGCGTGTGGCTATTCCGGCCGTCATCGTTGCGCTGTCTGTTGGTACCAGCGAAGTACAGAACATGCTGAACGCGATTCCGGAAGTGGTGACCAATGGTCTGAATATCGCCGGTGGCATGATCGTGGTGGTTGGTTATGCGATGGTTATCAACATGATGCGTGCTGGCTACCTGATGCCGTTCTTCTACCTCGGCTTCGTAACCGCAGCATTCACCAACTTTAACCTGGTTGCTCTGGGTGTGATTGGTACTGTTATGGCAGTGCTCTACATCCAACTTAGCCCGAAATACAACCGCGTAGCCGGTGCGCCTGCTCAGGCAGCTGGTAACAACGATCTCGATAACGAACTGGACTAACAGGTGAGCGAAATGGTTGATACAACTCAAACTACCACCGAGAAAAAACTCACTCAAAGTGATATTCGTGGCGTCTTCCTGCGTTCTAACCTCTTCCAGGGTTCATGGAACTTCGAACGTATGCAGGCACTGGGTTTCTGCTTCTCTATGGTACCGGCAATTCGTCGCCTCTACCCTGAGAACAACGAAGCTCGTAAACAAGCTATTCGCCGTCACCTGGAGTTCTTTAACACCCAGCCGTTCGTGGCTGCGCCGATTCTCGGCGTAACCCTGGCGCTGGAAGAACAGCGTGCTAATGGCGCAGAGATCGATGACGGTGCTATCAACGGTATCAAAGTCGGTTTGATGGGGCCGCTGGCTGGTGTAGGCGACCCGATCTTCTGGGGAACCGTACGACCGGTATTTGCAGCGCTGGGTGCCGGTATCGCAATGAGCGGCAGCCTGTTAGGTCCGCTGCTGTTCTTCATCTTGTTTAACCTGGTGCGTCTGGCAACCCGTTACTACGGCGTAGCGTATGGTTACTCCAAAGGTATCGATATCGTTAAAGATATGGGTGGTGGTTTCCTGCAAAAACTGACGGAAGGGGCGTCTATCCTCGGCCTGTTTGTCATGGGGGCATTAGTTAACAAGTGGACGCATGTCAACATCCCGCTGGTTGTCTCTCGCATTACTGACCAGACGGGCAAAGAACACGTTACCACTGTCCAGACTATTCTGGACCAGTTAATGCCAGGCCTGGTACCACTGCTGCTGACCTTTGCTTGTATGTGGCTACTGCGCAAAAAAGTTAACCCGCTGTGGATCATCGTTGGCTTCTTCGTCATCGGTATCGCTGGTTACGCTTGCGGCCTGCTGGGACTGTAAGACTGTTGTACACTACCGGGGCCTTTTGGCCCCGTTTTTTTATCTGGAGGATTAATGACAATCACGGACCTGGTACTGATTCTTTTCATCGCCGCACTCCTGGCCTTCGCGATCTACGATCAGTTCATCATGCCCCGCCGTAACGGCCCCACCCTGCTGGCAATTCCTTTGCTCCGGCGTGGTCGCATCGATAGCGTTATCTTCGTCGGATTGATTGTCATTCTTATCTATAACAACGTCACGAATCATGGCGCGCTAATAACAACATGGTTATTAAGTGCACTGGCTCTGATGGGTTTTTATATATTCTGGATCCGCGTTCCGAAGATCATCTTTAAACAAAAAGGTTTTTTCTTCGCCAATGTCTGGATTGAATATAGCCGAATCAAAGCGATGAACTTGTCGGAAGATGGCGTGTTGGTGATGCAATTAGAACAGCGTCGGCTGTTAATCCGCGTTCGAAATATCGACGATCTGGAAAAAATTTATAAGCTTCTCGTTTCAACTCAATAAGTTATGAATTTAGCCAAAGCTATGTTTAGTGTATTTTTAATAATCAGACATAGCTAAGGCTATATTACCTCTTCCCTTATTTGTTATTTATTTTAACGTTTCATTGATATATAAATCTAAATGAAAATCGTTATCAATAAAGCAATGAAATAATATATTCCAACAGTTGTTTTATATTCTCAAAATATGTTAAGGTTGCGCCCTCATTTGGGGAGTAGCCGATTTCCAGATTCCGGAAATGTACGTGTCAACATACTCGTTGCAAAACGTGGCACGTACGGACTGAACACTTTCAGTCAGGCGAGACCATATGCACATCAATCGCTATGCCTGCATGAACGCGAAAACCATCGCGGTTTGTCGTTCATGTATGCATGTTTGCTGGGGGCGATGATGTGTTTTATGGATACCCCGGTCAGGACGTTGTCATGAATATCACTGCTACTGTTCTTCTTGCGTTTGGTATGTCGATGGATGCATTTGCTGCATCAATCGGTAAAGGTGCCACCCTCCATAAACCGAAATTTTCTGAAGCGTTGCGAACCGGCCTTATTTTTGGTGCTGTCGAAACCCTGACGCCGCTGATCGGCTGGGGAATGGGCATGTTAGCCAGCCGGTTTGTCCTTGAATGGAACCACTGGATTGCGTTTGTGCTGCTGATATTCCTCGGCGGGCGAATGATTATTGAGGGTTTTCGTGGCGCAGATGATGAAGATGAAGAGCCGCGCCGTCGACACGGTTTCTGGCTACTGGTAACCACCGCGATTGCCACCAGCCTGGATGCCATGGCTGTGGGTGTTGGTCTTGCTTTCCTGCAGGTCAACATTATCGCGACCGCATTGGCCATTGGTTGTGCAACCTTGATTATGTCGACATTAGGGATGATGGTTGGTCGCTTTATCGGCTCAATTATTGGGAAAAAAGCGGAAATTCTCGGCGGGCTGGTGCTGATCGGCATCGGCGTCCAGATCCTCTGGACGCACTTCCACGGTTAATAAGAACGCTGCCAGAGGTGAATATTAAAGTCCGTCTGGCAGTCGAACACTTCTTTTGCTGCCAGTGTTTGCCAGACTTCTGGCTTCGCACGCCAGGCAAACGGCGTCATCTGCAATAATGCGACGGCTTCATCACCGCGAAGACGCATCGGATAACACAACTCATCACTCTGCTGTAATGTAAAACCTTCCAGTTGTTCTGCATGTGGTGCATGAAGATGTACTTCATTGTAAATCAGCCCCTTCAGCTCCATCAAATGTCGCGGTCCCGGCGTGGCAGTAATGACCCAACCGCCAGGCTTCACTACTCGCGCTAATTCTTCTGCTTTACACGGCGCGTAAATACGTATTATGGCGTCCATACTGGTATCGGAAAACGGCAAACGGTGGCTGGAAGCAACACAAAAAGTGACCTGCGGATAGCGTTTCGCCGCCGCTTTTATCGCTACCTTCGAGACATCCAGGCCAAACGTGGTGATTTCGGGCAGCGCATCGGCAAATGCGTGTGTGTAATACCCTTCACCACAGCCAATATCCAGCACCGCTGTGGCCTTTTCATCAAGCCGTTCCCGCAGTTGGGCGACAATTGCATCACGCAGCGGCTGATAATGTCCGGCATCTAAGAATGCGCGGCGTGCTTGCATCATTTCCGCGCTGTCGCCCGGATCACGAGACCGTTTATGCTGAACAGGCAGCAGATTGACATACCCTTCTTTCGCCATATCAAACTGATGTCGCTGGGGACAGATATAGCTGTTTTTTTCACGCGAAAGAGGCTGATGGCAAAGTGGACAGGAAAACGACATGACAACTCCGGCAGGATACTAAAGGCCGCAAGTGTAACGCGAATCACGCGGCGGGCAAATATCCGAACGACTGGAGCGAAGATAAAGCAAAGTAAAAAGCCTCGCATTCGACGAGGCTTTATAGCGAGATTGAAGCGTATTCACACTTCAGATCAGTGGATTCGATCAGATAGCTGTTACGTTAACAGCTGCCGGACCTTTCTGACCGTCCTGAATTTCGAACTCAACGTTCTGACCTTCAGCCAGAGTTTTGAAGCCATTACCCTGGATAGCGGAGAAGTGTACGAACACGTCTTTGCTGCCATCAGCCGGAGTAATGAAGCCAAAACCTTTAGACTCGTTGAACCACTTAACCTGACCTTTAATCTTTGCCATTTGAAAAATTCCTTAGATTGTTTTCTTCGCCCGCAGGCATAACATAGATAAAACTGACACATTACTGCATGAGGCACCAATATAAGGCTCGGCAGAGAAGCGGTATTCAACGTCAACGTGTTTACTCAGGACTTCTTTACTGAAAATGCCACACATAAACAGAACTGTACCTCGTTTAACCCGAAATCTGTTATCACATACAACGTTAATTATGGCAAGCCATTTTTAAACATGTCTCGATCAGACGCACAAATCTCGATACGTCTTCCACTTTTTTTGCACACTTATGCAACGGAATACGCGCCGATATATCATTGTGCTTAACCTTGCCAGTTCAGGCAGATACTTAAACTGACGTATTTTCTAACATAGTTCAATAAGTTCAGTTGTTCCAGGCCAATGGGAGAAGTTATTACATAGTGCGTGCAATATCACATTTTCTGCTATGCAATGAATAAAAAGTTATATCACTTTTTCTCATAAAACAGTCAGTTAACGACTATCAATCACCCCAAAGAGAAGTCAATCGCCAAAGGTATTGTAAATTTAAAATAAGAAAAATTGATGAATGCGCAAAAAAATCAAGAGAGAAACGTTTCGCTAATAAATAATACCACACTTAATCACAAATCCGATGTAAACATCCTAATAAATTAATGGGCTAAATATCTTTTTCTGATATCCCGTTACGCAAATAAATAATATGATAATTATTTGAAGTCAGACCAGAGTTTTAATTTGAAGCAGTTGCACCATGGCAGTGCGTATAATCAGGATGAATTGAGTAACCCTTCAACGACGGGGTTACTCAAGATTGAGGTAGGATTATCGTTCGGCGACCAGACGAATAATATCTTCGTCTTCAACCGATTTTTGACTCTCAACGGTCTTTTTATCTGCTTTCTCAGGTTCGTTTGCTTCGCACAAACGACGTAACAGAGCATTTTGACGTTTTTGCTGATCCAGCAACGCCTCAAGCAGTTCAATCTGTTCGTTAGTCCGTGAACTGGCACGATTGATAAAAAACCACAAGATGAGCCCGATAAGAAGAACCACCACCGATACAACCAAAGACGCAATGTTCATCACGCCTGAATTTACAACTTCGTTCATTTCACCACCTCTGAGTAGAGGCGCTATTCTACCACTGCTGGAGAGGAAGAAAATCTAGTGCTGAAAAAATGATATCACCACGGGATAAACTGGTTAATGGCACAAATTCCGCTGAAAAATTGTACATCCTGATCGCACATCATGTTGAATACCTGCGCCCAAAGCAGCAAGCAAGCCAACACCACGACAACCAGAACGACCCATCGAAACTTTTTCACTCCAATCTCCGTTTCACCTACCTTATGTCATTAAACTAGCATGCGTTAGTTAAACAGCGCCTAACTATGTCGATATTCGTGCTTTTTCAGAATGAGTCGCTTGCTTCAGCGCATATTGCCGCTACGATTAAGCGAACATAAAAAGAGAAGAGGTTGTAATGCGATTCATCATTCGCACAGTTATGCTGATAGCACTGGTATGGATAGGATTATTACTCAGCGGATATGGCGTTTTGATTGGAAGCAAAGAGAATGCCGCGGGATTAGGTTTGCAATGTACCTATCTGACCGCCAGAGGCACCAGCACGGTACAATACCTGCACACTAAAAGTGGTTTTCTGGGTTAACAGATTGCCCGTTGTTACGTAAAAGCAATATTGTGGTCGATAATGGTTAAGGGTAATAAATAACCAGATTCTCACTCATGAGTAAAATATTCTTATCGCAAGTGCGTTTAATATAACGCCACCTTCAACTTTATTTTTCTCATGCTAAATAAAGAACCTGTCTGTTTGATATTCAGACAGGTTCTTACTCTCATCAGAATGGATAGTCGTGATAACCCATTTGGGCAGAAATTTTGCGCGCCGCGGTATGCAACATTGCGACATATTCCTGTAAACGCTCTTCAGAGAAACGCAACGTCGGGAAGGAGATGCTAAGACCGGCAATGACCACGCCAAAGCGATCAAATACCGGAACCGCAATGCAACGCAGTCCTTCTTCCTGCTCTTCGTTATCTTCGCCATACCCCTGCTCGCGCACCTGGTCCAGAACGGGTAATAACGCTTCTGTACTGATGATGGTCCGTTCGGTACTGCGTTTATACTCCACGCCCTCAAGAATTTGCTTCACTTCATCGCGATCGCGCCATGCCAGCAGTACCTTACCAATCGCGGTGCTGTACAGCGGATTACGACGCCCAATCCGTGAATACATGCGCAAATTGTACATAGAGTCAATTTTGTGAATGTAAACAATACTGTCTTCGTCCAGTGCGCCGAGGTGGATAGTTTCTTTGGTCAGGCGGGAGATCTCACGCATCTGGATATCTGCGCTACGAATTAAATCGACGTTTTGTAACGCGCGAGCGCCCAGTTCAAACAATTTCAGGGTCAGGGAATATTTCTCCGACTCCCCTTCCTGCGCCACATAACCCAGGGTTTTCATGGTCTGTAAAAAGCGATAAACGGTGCTTTTTGACATCATGACGCGCTGCGACAGCTCGGTTATCCCTATTTCGCGCTCTTCACCCAGCGCCTGCAAAATGCCAAAAACTTTTAGCACGGAAGATACAGAATCAGGCTGTTTATCCAGATCTGCGTTAGCCATTTATCACCTCATTGCGAGTGTTTTATAAAAATCAGAACTGTTTTTTATTATAATTTCGCACCAGGGTGGTCGCAATCCATCTTTTGCCGGTTAGTTACAATTCTGCGACATCCACCGTGAATATCAGTGCTAGAATCATACCCCTGTTGATTATTCACCAAAGATATAAAATTCCTATGCCAAAAGTTCAGGCCGACGGCCTGCCATTGCCCCAGCGATACGGTGCGATATTAACCATTGTGATTGGTATTTCGATGGCTGTCCTTGACGGCGCAATCGCCAACGTCGCACTGCCAACAATCGCCACGGACCTTCATGCCACGCCAGCCAGTTCCATCTGGGTAGTGAACGCCTATCAAATCGCCATTGTCATCTCCCTGCTCTCATTTTCGTTTCTGGGCGATATGTTTGGCTATCGACGTATTTATAAATGCGGTCTGGTCGTTTTTCTGTTGTCTTCACTGTTCTGCGCCCTTTCTGATTCGCTGCAAATGCTCACCCTTGCGCGTGTCATACAAGGTTTCGGCGGTGCAGCGTTGATGAGCGTTAATACCGCACTTATCCGCCTGATCTATCCACAACGTTTTCTGGGTAGAGGGATGGGCATAAACTCGTTTATTGTTGCCGTTTCTTCTGCTGCCGGGCCGACAATTGCTGCAGCAATCCTCTCCATCGCATCCTGGAAATGGTTATTTTTAATCAACGTACCGTTGGGTATTATCGCCCTGCTTCTGGCAATGCGTTTTCTGCCACCCAATGGTTCTCGCGCCAGTAAACCCCGTTTCGACCTGCCCAGCGCCGTGATGAACGCGTTAACCTTCGGCCTGCTTATCACTGCGTTGAGTGGTTTCGCTCAGGGGCAATCGCTGACATTGATTGGTGCGGAACTGGTGGTAATGGTTGTCGTTGGTATTTTCTTTATTCGCCGCCAGCTTTCTCTTCCCGTACCGCTGCTACCGGTGGATTTACTGCGTATCCCGCTGTTTTCACTTTCTATTTGCACATCTGTTTGCTCTTTCTGCGCACAAATGCTGGCAATGGTTTCCCTGCCCTTTTACCTGCAAACCGTGCTCGGGCGTAGTGAAGTCGAAACAGGTTTACTTCTGACACCGTGGCCGTTAGCAACGATGGTGATGGCTCCGCTGGCAGGCTATTTGATTGAACGCGTACATGCAGGATTGCTGGGTGCTTTAGGGTTGTTCATCATGGCTGCGGGGCTTTTTTCCCTGGTTCTGCTGCCCGCGTCACCTGCGGATATCAATATTATCTGGCCGATGATCTTATGTGGCGCTGGATTTGGCTTATTCCAGTCACCCAATAACCACACCATTATAACCTCCGCTCCGCGCGAACGTAGCGGTGGGGCCAGTGGCATGTTAGGGACGGCTCGTCTATTGGGTCAGAGTAGTGGCGCGGCGCTGGTGGCGCTGATGCTAAATCAGTTTGGTGATAATGGTACGCACGTCTCGCTGATGGCTGCGGCTATTCTGGCAGTAATTGCTGCCTGTGTCAGTGGTTTACGTATCACTCAGCCACGAGCCTGGGCATAAAAAAAGCGCGTCGATCAGGACGCGCTTTTTAGTATTTACTTCATATTACTTCAGGTATTCACCCGTACGCAGAGCTTCAATACGTTTATCCAGCGGCGGGTGAGTCATGAACAACTCACTGAGCGATTTCGACTTACCGTTAATGCAGAAAGCCATCATGCTGGTTGCTTCTTGCGGTTCATAGCTGGTTTTCAGGCGCTGCAATGCAGCAATCATTTTCTCGCGACCAACCAGTTTTGCTGAACCCGCATCGGCGTGGAATTCACGATGACGCGAGAACCACATGGTGATAATGCTCGCCAGAATACCAAACACCAGTTCCAGAACCGTTGCAACCGCAAAGTAGATCAGCGGGTTGCCGTTGCTCTCTTCACCTTCATCACGATTTCCGCCCATAAAACCCGCGGCAAGCTGCGCCAGAATACGGGAAATAAAGATAACGAAGGTGTTCACCACGCCCTGAATCAGCGTCATGGTGACCATATCACCATTGGCGATGTGGCTGATTTCGTGAGCAATTACCGCCTCGGCTTCATCCGGGCTCATGTTCTGCAGCAAACCGGTGCTGACAGCAACCAGAGAGGCATCACGGCGCGCACCGGTTGCAAAAGCGTTGATGTCCGGCGCATGGTAGATAGCCACTTGCGGCATAGCGATCCCCGCCTGACGAGCCTGGGTTGCTACAGTATTGACCAGCCAACGTTCCCTTTCGTTACGCGGTTGCTCGATCACTTCCCCGCCAACAGATCGTAATGCCATCCATTTGGACATCAGAAGCGAAACGAAGGAACCACCAAAACCGAACAGCAAGGCCATGATCATCAGCCCCTGAACGCTGCTCGACTGTATCCCTGTCAGGCTCAGTACCAGCCCGAAAACGACCATTACGGCCAGGTTCGTTAGCAGGAAGAGCGCGATTCGCATCATAATTTTCTTTTTACCTCAGTTTAACAAAACGCAATATGCGATACCCACATCGTATGGGTTACGCGACTATTTTCAAGTCTGGATAGTGCGTAAGTCACCAGAAAGACACAACTTTACATTTTGTAGCATCTGATTTACGGCATCTTGCCGCTGTTAAAAAATCAGGCACAATTTCTTGTGCCTGATTGATATTACTTGACGGGAGCGGGTTGTTCCGCGGGTCTGGCTTTTTCAAGCTTCGCCAGATCGAGTGCGATATTCACCGTCTCATCCAGATAAGGATCCGGCTCCTGGTAATCTTTCGGTAGATCATCCAGTTTCTTCAACTCCGGTTTACCTTCGCGTTTAAAGCGTTCGTTCAAACGCGCCAGACGCGTCGCATCATCTTCATTATTCTCTTTCTCACGCACAGCGTAATTCAGAGAAACGATATTGCGCTTGTCCTTCATAGCGTTGAAGCGCGCGATATCCTTCATGATGTTCTGGAACTCAGGATCTTTCGCGATACGCGCATTATGTTCCTTCAGCAGCTCCGGTCCAAAGGCCGTCAAATCTCCCGATTTCACATAGGTCGCGGCATCGATGCTATCCCACGGCAGCGCGTTATCTTCGAATTTCTCACCGGTTTCCGTTTCTTCATTACCCGTCGGCATGATGATGTCTGGCGTTACGCCTTTACGTTGCGTACTGCCGCCGTTAACGCGATAGAATTTCTGGATCGTGTACTGCACAGAACCCAGCGCTGGCCATTCAGGACGTAACATCTGATCGTAAATACGGTTCAATGAACGGTATTGCTGAACGGTGCCTTTACCAAACGTCGGTTCACCCACAACCAGCGCACGACCGTAATCCTGCATGGCAGCAGCAAAGATTTCTGAAGCCGAAGCACTGAAGCGGTCAACCAGCACCACCAGCGGGCCTTTATAGAAAACCTGCCCGTCGGTATCGCTGTCTTCACGAACTTTACCGTTGTTATCACGGACCTGAACAATCGGACCGGATGGAATGAACAGACCGGAGAGCGATACCGCTTCGGTCAACGCCCCACCGCCATTGCTACGCAGGTCGATGATGACACTGCTGACATTCTGTTTTTCCAGTTTCTGCAGTTGCACTTTGACATCGTCTGTCAAACCCACATAGAAGCCCGGAATATCCAGCACGCCGACTTTCTCTTTACCGACGGTCTTCACCGACATTTTAACCGCGCGGTCTTCGAGACGAATACGTTCACGGGTCAACGTTACAGTACGGGTCTTGGTCCCTTTACCAGCAGGTAAAATTTCCAGACGAACTTTACTGCCCTTCGGCCCTTTAATTAAGGCAACCACATCATCAAGACGCCAGCCAATCACGTCAACCATCGGCTTGCCTGTTTGACCAACACCGACAATTTTGTCACCAACGCTGATAGCTTTACTCTTCGCTGCCGGACCACCTGCCACCATCGAATTGATAACGGTGTAGTCATCATCCATTTGCAGAACTGCGCCAATACCTTCCAGCGACAAACTCATTTCAGTGTTGAACTGTTCGGTATTACGCGGGGAAAGATAGTTGGTATGCGGGTCGATTTCACGCGCAAACGCCGTCATTGCCAGCGAGAAAACATCTTCGCTGTTGGTTTGCGCCAGACGACGAATGGCAAATTTGTAGCGGCGAGTCAGGGTTTCACGAATTTCTTTATCCGTTTTTCCTGCCAGCTTCAGGCTTAACTCGTCGAATTTGACTTTACTGTCCCACAGCGCGTTCAACTCAGCCTCGTTTTTCGGCCATGGCGCTTTGCTGCGGTCAAGGTTATAAGTGTCGTTGCCGGTAAAATCCATCGGCTTTTCCAGTACCGACAAAGCGTACTGGTAACGCTCAAAACGGCGCTTTTGCGCCAGATTGTAGAGATCGTAGAAAACGTCGAGTTTTCCTGAACGCAGTTCATCACCTAACTCGGTTTTCTTTTTCGCGAACTGTTCAACATCGCTTGCCAGCAGCACGTTGTGGCTGTAATCGAGCAGATTCAGGTAGCGGTCAAAGATTTTGGCCGAAAATGCCTGATCGAGGTCGAACTGGCGATAATGAGAACGGGTGAAGCGCGACGTTACGCGCTCACTTACCGTCGCATGCTGCGTCTCTTCCTTTAATACCGGAATTTGATCAGCACGCGTGATATCTTCTACAGCGAAGGTCTGGCCTGCTATTGCAAGCAGGCCAGCTAACGCGGTAAGCCTAAAAAACATGTTCATGCCTGGCCCGGCCTCCGTTTCAGAACACCAGGTGTTCTGCGCGCACAATCAAAGACATACCCGAATTCAGCTGGACGCGGACGCCGTCTTTGGTGATTTCTAATACGGTGGCATCCATCGCGTTTTGACCCGCTTTCACCTTCAGGGCTTGTCCGACAGTCAGAGCTGAAATGTCAGAAACCGGGGTGTGCTGTTCTTCGCGAGGTGCTTTTACTGTTTTTGGCGCTTTCTCTACCGGCTTTTGCGCACGAGGTTTACGTTCAGCGCCTTCTTTGCGGCGTGGCGTGGTCGGACGTGGCTTGCGTTCGCGGCGCGGTGCGTCTTCTTTCTCACCAGCAGCTGCGGCAGCTTCGCGTTTTTTCGCTTGCTGCTCAGCACGCTGTGCCTGAACACGCGCTTTCGCTTCTTCAAGCTGCTTGCGAGCATGCTCTACATGTTGCTCGTCCAGCTCACCGCATGGGTTGCCGTCAAGATCGACACGCGTTGCGCCGGGTTTAACACCGTAAAGATAACGCCAGCTCGAAGTGTAGAGACGTAAAGCGGATCGCAATTGCGTTTTGCTCAGGTTCATTTCCCCGGCAACACGATCGACCAAATCCTGAAAAATACCGATTTTCAGCGGACGCGCTTCACCTTCCGCACTGAAACAGTGGGGAAAACGTTCGGCCAGAAACGCGATTACTTCTTTACTGCTATTCAACTTAGGTTGATTTTCCATGAAATTTCCTGATTACAACGGACGTAGCCAACAAGCGCAGGCATGAACAGGCGTCATTATAATGACGCTACCAGTAAATGCTACGTTATCCGTTGATTATCCTGCGACGCTCGCAAAGAATTTTTTGTAATCCGTCGTTGCAAGCACTTTTTCAAGCTGTGCCACAAGCTGACGTAAGCCTTGCTCGTCCTCGTCTGTAAAGCGACCGAAGACGGTACTATCGATGTCGAGAACACCAATAATCTGATTTTTCACCACCAGCGGCAGAACAATTTCAGAATTACTCGCCGCATCACAGGCAATATGCCCGTCAAACGCGTGAACATCCTCGATACGCTGCACTTGATTGCGGGCAACCGCAGTGCCGCACACCCCGCGCCCGACGGGTATCCGGACACAGGCAATTTTGCCCTGAAATGGTCCGAGCACCAGTGTATCGTCCTCAAGCAAATAAAAACCTGCCCAGTTTACGTCAGTGAGACGCTCATATAACAACGCACTGGTGTTCGCAAGCGTTGCCAGAAAACTGGTTTCTCCTGCCATCAGCGCGTTAAAGTCGCGATTTAAATCCGCGTAAAATTCTATTTTGTTCATTATATAATCACTTGGTTGTCTTACCTGGAACTGCCAGCCTATTAAAATAAGCATTAAATGCGTTAATGCTCAAGATCATTCCCATCATGGGTTAAGATTAATGTTAATTCTTATTACATTTGGCACGTCATGGCTCTTAACACACCACAAATTACGCCGACAAAAAAGATAACAGTGAGGGCTATCGGTGAGGAACTGCCGCGTGGTGATTACCAACGTTGCCCGCAATGTGACATGCTGTTTAGCCTGCCCGAGATAAATTCTCATCAAAGTGCCTATTGTCCGCGCTGTCAGGCAAAAATTCGTGACGGGCGCGACTGGTCGCTAACGCGCCTGGCGGCAATGGCCTTCACCATGCTGTTGCTTATGCCGTTTGCCTGGGGCGAACCGCTGTTGCATATCTGGCTGTTAGGCATTCGTATTGACGCCAACGTTATGCAAGGCATCTGGCAAATGACCAAACAGGGCGATGCGATAACGGGGTCGATGGTCTTTTTCTGCGTTATCGGTGCCCCCCTCATTCTGGTGACCTCCATAGCTTATTTATGGTTTGGTAACCGACTGGGAATGAATTTACGTCCGGTACTGCTGATGCTTGAACGACTTAAAGAGTGGGTAATGCTGGATATCTACCTGGTCGGCATTGGCGTTGCTTCTATAAAGGTACAGGATTATGCCCATATCCAGGCGGGTGTCGGCTTGTTCTCTTTTGTGGCGTTGGTGATTTTAACGACGGTGACGTTGTCACATCTCAATGTCGAAGAACTGTGGGAGCGATTTTATCCACAGCGCCCCGCTACGCGTAGAGACGAGAAACTCCGTGTCTGTCTTGGGTGCCATTTTACCGGCTATCCTGATCAGCGTGGTCGCTGCCCGCGTTGCCATATCCCGCTACGCCTGCGTCGCCGTCATAGTCTGCAAAAATGCTGGGCGGCGCTGTTAGCGTCAATCGTTTTGTTGTTACCTGCCAACCTGTTGCCTATTTCTATCATTTATCTGAATGGTGGCCGGCAGGAAGATACAATTCTTTCCGGGATTATGTCGCTGGCAAGTAGCAACATTGCGGTCGCCGGAATCGTGTTTATCGCCAGTATTCTGGTACCGTTTACTAAAGTGATCGTCATGTTCACTTTACTGTTGAGTATTCATTTTAAATGCCAGCAAGGTTTACGCACACGCATTCTGTTACTGCGGATGGTGACCTGGATTGGTCGCTGGTCGATGCTCGACCTGTTTGTCATATCTTTAACCATGTCGCTGATTAATCGCGATCAGATCCTCGCTTTTACTATGGGACCGGCTGCGTTTTATTTCGGCGCAGCGGTAATTTTGACTATTCTTGCTGTGGAATGGCTGGACAGCCGCTTACTTTGGGATGCACATGAGTCAGGAAACGCCCGCTTCGACGACTGAAGCGCAGATTAAAAATAAACGCCGTATCTCACCTTTCTGGCTGCTGCCATTCATCGCGCTAATGATTGCCGGTTGGCTGATTTGGGATAGTTATCAGGACCGGGGTAATACCGTCACCATCGACTTTATGTCGGCGGATGGTATTGTTCCAGGCCGTACGCCTGTTCGTTATCAGGGCGTTGAAGTCGGAACTGTGCAGGATATCAGCCTGAGCGACGATCTTCGTAAGATTGAAGTCAAGGTCAGCATCAAGTCCGATATGAAAGATGCGCTGCGCGAAGAGACACAGTTCTGGCTGGTGACGCCAAAGGCCTCGCTGGCAGGTGTCTCCGGGCTGGACGCCCTCGTCGGTGGTAACTATATCGGCATGATGCCAGGTAAAGGTAAAGAGCAGGATCACTTTGTCGCACTCGATACCCAACCGAAATATCGGCTGGACAATGGCGATCTGATGATCCACCTGCAAGCCCCCGATCTCGGTTCGCTGAACAGCGGTTCATTGGTCTATTTCCGCAAGATCCCGGTCGGAAAAGTCTACGACTATGCCATCAATCCCAACAAGCAAGGCGTGGTGATTGATGTCCTGATCGAGCGGCGTTTTACCGATCTGGTGAAAAAAGGTAGCCGTTTCTGGAACGTTTCCGGCGTTGATGCCAACGTCAGTATCAGTGGCGCGAAGGTGAAACTGGAAAGCCTGGCGGCACTGGTTAACGGTGCGATTGCCTTCGATTCACCTGAAGAGTCGAAACCTGCCGAGGCGGAAGATACCTTTGGTCTGTATGAAGACCTGGCCCATAGCCAGCGTGGCGTAATAATCAAACTGGAACTGCCGAGTGGGGCCGGATTAACCGCCGACTCGACGCCGTTAATGTATCAGGGGCTGGAAGTCGGACAGCTGACTAAACTGGATTTAAATCCTGGTGGTAAAGTCACTGGGGAAATGACCGTTGATCCCAGCGTCGTCACCCTGCTTCGTGAAAATACCCGCATCGAATTACGTAATCCGAAATTATCCCTTAGCGATGCCAATCTCAGCGCCCTGCTGACCGGCAAAACCTTCGAGTTGGTGCCCGGCGATGGCGAGCCACGCAAAGAGTTCGTTGTTGTGCCAGGCGAAAAAGCCCTACTGCAAGAGCCGGATGTTCTGACACTGACCCTGACCGCGCCGGAAAGTTACGGTATTGATGCTGGTCAGCCGCTCATTCTTCACGGCGTGCAGGTAGGCCAGGTTATTGATCGTAAACTCACCAGCAAAGGCGTCACCTTTACCGTCGCCATCGAGCCTCAGCATCGCGAACTGGTAAAAGGCGATAGCAAATTTGTCGTCAACAGCCGTGTCGACGTGAAGGTGGGGCTGGATGGCGTTGAGTTTCTCGGTGCCAGCGCCTCAGAATGGATTAACGGCGGGATACGTATTCTGCCAGGCGATAAAGGCGAGATGAAAGCCAGCTATCCACTGTATGCCAATCTGGAAAAAGCGCTGGAGAACAGCCTTAGCGATTTACCCACCACAACCGTGAGTTTGAGTGCAGAGACGCTGCCGGATGTGCAGGCAGGATCGGTAGTGCTGTACCGTAAATTTGAAGTTGGTGAAGTTATTACCGTGCGTCCGCGAGCTAACGCGTTTGATATCGATCTGCATATTAAGCCGGAGTATCGCAACCTTCTGACCAGCAACAGCGTGTTCTGGGCAGAAGGTGGGGCGAAAGTTCAGCTGAATGGTAGTGGTCTGACTGTACAGGCATCCCCGCTCTCCAGAGCATTAAAGGGGGCTATTAGCTTCGATAACCTCAGCGGTGCCAGCGCCAGTCAGCGTAAAGGCGACAAGCGTATTCTGTATGCTTCCGAAACAGCAGCCCGTGCGGTTGGCGGGCAGATTACGCTTCACGCTTTCGATGCCGGAAAACTGGCGGTCGGGATGCCAATTCGCTATCTCGGTATTGATATCGGGCAAATCCAGACGCTGGATCTGATTACCGCGCGCAATGAAGTACAGGCAAAGGCGGTGCTCTATCCGGAATATGTCCAGACCTTTGCTCGCGGTGGTACGCGCTTCTCAGTTGTCACACCGCAAATTTCGGCAGCTGGCGTTGAGCATCTTGATACTATCCTCCAGCCGTATATCAACGTCGAACCAGGACGGGGCAACCCTCGCCGCGACTTTGAATTACAAGAGGCCACCATAACTGATTCGCGTTACCTGGATGGCTTAAGCATTATTGTTGAAGCGCCGGAAGCCGGTTCGTTAGGCATCGGTACGCCTGTGCTATTCCGTGGTCTGGAAGTCGGTACGGTTACCGGAATGACGCTGGGGACATTGTCAGATCGCGTGATGATTGCGATGCGCATCAGTAAACGCTATCAACACCTGGTGCGTAACAATTCCGTCTTCTGGTTGGCATCGGGTTACAGTCTGGACTTTGGTCTGACGGGCGGCGTCGTGAAAACCGGCACCTTTAACCAGTTTATCCGTGGCGGCATCGCCTTCGCTACGCCTCCGGGTACGCCGCTGGCACCGAAAGCCCAGGAAGGCAAGCACTTCCTGTTGCAGGAAAGTGAACCGAAAGAGTGGCGTGAATGGGGAACTGCGCTTCCCAAATAATGCCCACTGCTCCGGCGTGCCTGCGCCGGAGCGTTTATGCTAAACTGCGCGCCTGTTTTTTTGCCAGTGGTACATGCTCGTGGCCCAACACACCGTTTATTTCCCGGACGCCTTTCTGACACAAATGCGCGAAGCTATGCCTTCGACGCTCTCATTTGATGATTTTCTTGCCGCCTGTCAGCGCCCGTTGCGCCGCAGCATTCGCGTTAATACGCTGAAAATCTCTGTTGCTGATTTCCTGCAATTAACCGCTTCTTATGGCTGGACGCTTACGCCAATTCCGTGGTGTGAAGAAGGTTTCTGGATTGAACGCGACGATGAAGATGCATTGCCGTTGGGTAGTACCGCCGAGCATTTAAGTGGCCTGTTTTATATTCAGGAAGCCAGTTCAATGTTGCCCGTCGCCGCCTTGTTTGCTGACGGTAATGCACCACAGCGGGTGATGGATGTCGCTGCCGCGCCCGGCTCCAAAACGACGCAAATTGCCGCGCGGATGAATAACGAAGGGGCGATCCTTGCCAATGAGTTTTCCGCCAGTCGGGTAAAAGTGTTACATGCCAATATCAGCCGCTGTGGCATCCGTAATGTTGCGCTCACACATTTTGATGGCCGCGTGTTTGGTGCGGCGTTGCCAGAAATGTTCGATGCCATTTTGCTGGACGCTCCCTGCTCCGGCGAAGGCGTGGTGCGTAAAGATCCCGATGCGCTAAAAAACTGGTCACCAGAAAGCAATCAGGAAATCGCAGCTACCCAACGGGAACTGATCGACAGCGCCTTTCATGCATTATGCCCTGGCGGTACGCTGGTTTACTCGACCTGTACCTTAAACCAGGAAGAAAACGAAGCCGTTTGCCGGTGGCTGAAAGAGACTTACCCCGACGCAGTAGAGTTTTTACCGCTTGGCGATCTCTTCCCTGGTGCAAACAAGGCGCTGACCGAGGAAGGCTTTTTGCATGTTTTCCCACAAATTTACGACTGCGAAGGCTTCTTCGTTGCTCGTCTGCGTAAAACTCAGGCGATTCCCGCCTTACCCGCCCCAAAATACAAAGTGGGCAATTTCCCGTTCAGCCCGGTGAAAGATCGCGAAGCTGGACAAATTCGTCAGGCGGCTGCAGGTGTTGGCTTAAACTGGGATGAAAACCTGCGCCTCTGGCAGCGTGACAAAGAACTGTGGTTGTTCCCGGTGGGCATTGAAGCCCTGATCGGTAAAGTCCGATTTTCTCGGTTGGGGATTAAACTTGCCGAGACGCACAACAAAGGTTATCGCTGGCAGCATGAAGCGGTTATTGCTCTTGCCTCACCCGATAATATGAATGCATTCGAGCTGACGCCGCAGGAAGCGGAGGAGTGGTATCGCGGGCGCGATGTTTACCCGCAAGCCGCGCCAGTGGCGGATGATGTATTGGTTACTTTCCAGCATCAACCGATTGGTTTAGCCAAACGGATTGGTTCGCGACTGAAAAACAGCTATCCGCGTGAACTGGTGCGCGATGGGAAACTTTTTACCGGTAACGCCTGACAGCGCACAAAAAAAGCGCACTTTTTGACTGGCACATTCGGCTGCCTCAACTAGGCTGAAAAATGGTGCGATCGGACTGGTCGTACCATAATCGGCAGCTAAATGGAGAGCACGAAGATGAAAACCAGTGTGCGCATAGGCGCTTTTGAAATCGACGACGGCGAATTACACGGTGAATCGCCGGGTGATCGAACGTTAACCATTCCTTGTAAATCTGACCCCGATTTATGTATGCAACTGGATGCCTGGGATGCTGAAACCAGTATCCCTGCCCTGCTAAATGGCGAACACTCTGTCCTTTACCGTACCCGTTACGATCAACAATCTGATGCCTGGATTATGCGTCTTGCCTAATCCAAAAAGAACCCGTCGGCATGGCGGGTTATTTGTCCTGGTTATTCCCCCGTTGTAAAATCTCTCCTAAACTTAACGGTACGGCACCACACTTCGGGGATGAAATGTTCGCGCTGGTACTTTTTGTTTGCTACCTGGATGGCGGTTGTGAAGATATTGTTGTGGATGTCTACAACACGGAACAGCAGTGTCTTTATTCTATGAGCGATCAACGGATCCGCCATGGCGGTTGTTTTCCAATCGAGGATTTTATAGATGGTTTCTGGCGACCTGCACAGGAGTACGGTGATTTTTAATTATTGCAATTGCACAAGAGTCAGTTCGCCCCCAAAGACAGCACCGGTATCAATATAATGCAGGTTGCCAATATCCACGCGATGGCGCAACGGTGTATGACCAAACCAGAAATGATCAGCACCTGTAATTCCCTGCCCTTTTTGGCGTTCACCTAATCGCGAGCGGCTCCACAAGACCTGATGCAAATCAACGTCCTTTTGCCATTCATAAACATCATCTGGATAATCGGCATGAGCAATAACATGTTTGCCGGTGCGGCTGTGTACTTCAAGAATAAAGGGCAAATGCTGACATTTTTCCAGCGCCGTTTTCGCTTGTTTCTGTTGATTATCTGCCAGCGCAATAAACCAGTCGCCGCCATTCATCAACCATAAAGACATCTGCTGGGATGCCAGCGCATCCATCGCCATCTGTTCATGATTGCCTCTTACCGCACGAACCCAATGTTGTTCCAGTAACTGCAGGCAACGTAAACTTTGCGGCCCACGATCGATAACGTCTCCCACTGAGATAAGTAAATCTCGCCACGGATCAAAACCACAATGCCATAATTTGCGGCGCAACTGCTCAAGACAACCGTGTATATCGCCTGAAAGCCAGATATGTCGCCATTGATGACCCGCAATTCTCTGATAAACGGGCGCAGGCTGTTTCATCAATATTTTCCTCCCGCGCTAAAGATCACATAATCTTAACAAGAATGTTAAAAAACGCTGGACTCAGACAGTAGAGTGTGTGTTATGGTTGACTATAAAGTCAGCGAAGGGAATGCTTCTGGCTTTTAACAGATAAAAAGAGACCGAACACGATTCCTGTATTCGGTCCAGGGAAATGGCTCTTGGGAGAGAGCCGTGCGCTAAAAGTTGGCATTAATGCAGGCTTAGTTGCCTTGCCCTTTAAGAATAGATGACGACGCCAGGTTTTCCAGTTTGCGTGCAAAATGGTCAATAAAAAGCGCGGTGGTCATCAGCTTAAATGTTAAAAACCGCCCGTTCTGGTGAAAGAACTGAGGCGGTTTTTTTATTGGAAATCAAAAGGTTATTTTAGGTAATTAACAGAGTTTTTCAGCTCGTTCTATAAACGGTGCCAGACTCATTTTTTCGCCGCGATTGTTAGGATCATCAATCTGAATCACCGAAATGGGCTGGGCTTTAGTCTTCCCACTGGTAACTTCCTTTTGTGCGATATCGTTTAAAGGATACTGCACGAGGGTACTTGGGTTGATGACATACAAAGCATTACCCGGTCGGCAAGTCAGCATCACCTCTTCGCGATTAAACGCCCATTTGTCTTTACCCACTTCAAAACGGCTGACGGTAATCACCTGCGGTGCCGCCAGCGCCGCTGCAGAACTGGTGAGTAACAGAAACGCCAGAATACTTTTTTTCATCATTTTCGTAATCCATCAAAAAGGTTCGAGAGTCGCAAGCAGGCTGATGATCACCAGCACTACCGCACCTATCGCCCATTCGAGTTTAGTCATCCACACAAACCAGGGTGCCGCACGATCTTCATCCTGCCTCATGCGCGGTACAAGAACATAACGATTAGCCAGCGCAATGACCACCATAATCATCACCAGGATGGCTTTGAGCAATAAGAGTTGGCCCCAGTAAGTCGTAAGCGTGGGGGGAAATCCGGTAATCAACAATGCATTAAGCACGCCGCTTGCCAGTACGCCGATCACCGCAAAATGCCCGCACCAGGAAAAACGCATCAGCGCCTGAATAGCCTGGTGTCGCCAACGGCCTTTGATGAGTTGCATACACCAGAGCACCGGCAGTAATCCCCCAAACCACGCCGCCGCACAGATCAGGTGAATCGCGTGATTAGTCTGATGGATTTTCGCCGTTACCCCTTCATTCAGCGTCGCATGCCCGACTCCCGCCAGCAGAATAAATTGCGCGGTAGTGAGCATAAACAGCAAACGTGGCATATTCCGCGGTTGCATAAGGGCGACGATCAACGTTACGAGGGCGAGAACAATTTGCCATAACCAGACGCCACCAAACTGCGTTTGCAAAACAGCCTGCCAAATGTTTGGCGAAAATACATCTGTCCATCCCGTTCCCATCAACCCGCCCTGAACGGCGAGCATTGCAGTGGCACTGATCAAACTCCAGACGGCAGCGTGCTGTTGTAAACGCAGAAAACGCTTCGTCAGCAAGCGACGAATCGTTAAGGGAGCCAGCCAGGCACCGTACATTGCGAAGCCAAAGACCAGCATCAGCGAGGTGAAATGGATAAATCGCAGCGCGATCCAGGTAAACGCCAGCATGATTTATTTCACGCTAAAGGTGTAGTGTCCTTTCGTTTTATGCCCGTCCACCGAAACAACATGCCAGTCAACGGTGTAGGTTCCGGGTTTCAGCGAATCGGCCAGTGGAACAATCAGTTGCTTTTGGTCCTGCTCATTCCGCTTCGCCGGTAATGTTTTAATATTTTCGTTTTTTGGCCCCGTGATTTTTGCACCACTGAATCCTGTTTCAACGCCTTCCGAGAAGTTTAAAGTAATTGCCTGCGGGGCAGCTGTCACTTGCGCGTTTGCCGCAGGATACTGATGCGTTAAATGCGCATGTGCCCAGACGGAAGGTGTCACCAACGAAGTGGTCAGGATTGCCAGCGCGTAGCGAAGGGTGCGTGCAGTTGAAGTCATATTATCTATTCCTTTTTGTAATAACTTTTTTACAGAGCATAACCTTGTCTAATGTCTGAGTCGAGGATCATCAATTCCGGCTTGCCATCCAGGCTCACTCTTAGTAACTTTTGCCCGCGAATGATGAGGAGATTAAGAATGCTGAAGAATCTGGCTAAACTGGATCAAACAGAAATGGATAAAGTGAATGTCGATTTGGCGGCGGCCGGGGTGGCATTTAAAGAACGCTACAATATGCCGGTGATCGCTGAAGCGGTTGAACGTGAACAGCCTGAACATTTGCGCAGCTGGTTTCGCGAGCGGCTTATCGCCCACCGTTTGGCTTCGGTCAATCTGTCACGTTTACCTTACGAGCCCAAACTTAAATAAAACTTATACAGAGTTACACTTTCTTACATAACGCCTGCTAAATTATGAGTATTTTCTAAACCGCACCCATAATTTGCAGTCATTTTGAAAAGGAAGTCATTATGTCGTTCTGGAAAGTTGCAGCAGCGCAATATGAGCCTCGTAAGACCTCACTGACCGAACAGGTAGCTCATCATCTGGAGTTTGTGAGGGCCGCCGCCAGGCAACAATGTCAGCTGTTAGTTTTTCCATCGCTTTCTTTACTGGGGTGTGATTATTCGCGACGTGCCCTTCCTGCCCCACCCGATCTCTCGCTGTTAGACCCGCTTTGTTATGCTGCAACGACCTGGCGAATGACCATCATTGCCGGCCTTCCCGTTGAATATAACGATCGCTTTATTCGTGGAATTGCGGTGTTCGCACCGTGGCGAAAAACACCAGGGATCTACCATCAGAGTCATGGTGCATGTCTGGGCCGTCGTTCCAGAACCATCACGGTGGTCGATGAACAACCGGAAGGTATGGATATGGACCCGACCTGTTCACTGTTTACGACAGGGCAATGTCTGGGAGAACCCGACCTGCTGGCGTCGGCCCGTCGCTTACAATTTTTTTCACATCAGTACTCGATTGCTGTGCTGATGGCAAATGCCCGTGGTAACAGTGCACTATGGGATGAACATGGTCGTCTCATCGTTCGCGCCGATCGTGGTTCATTATTGTTAGTCGGTCAGCGTTCATCACAGGGTTGGCAAGGCGATATCATTCCATTACGCTAGGCTTTTTCGGCCTGGAGCATGCCATGTTGCGCATTATCGATACAGAAACCTGCGGTTTGCAGGGAGGGATCGTTGAGATTGCCTCTGTTGATGTCATTGACGGAAAAATCGTCAACCCCATGAGCCACCTGGTGCGCCCCGATCGTCCTATTAGTCCACAGGCGATGGCGATTCATCGCATCACCGAAGCCATGGTCGCCGATAAACCGTGGATTGAAGATGTGATCCCGCACTATTACGGTAGTGAATGGTATGTCGCGCACAACGCCAGCTTTGACCGCCGCGTACTGCCTGAGATGCCCGGTGAGTGGATTTGCACTATGAAACTGGCCCGTCGTTTGTGGCTAGGGATCAAGTACAGCAATATGGCGTTATATAAAACACGGAAGCTCAATGTACAGACGCCGCCGGGCCTGCATCATCACCGCGCGTTGTATGACTGTTATATCACCGCCGCGTTGCTTATCGATATTATGAACACCTCCGGCTGGACGGCAGAACAGATGGCCGATATCACCGGACGTCCGTCGTTGATGACGACCTTCACCTTTGGCAAATACCGTGGCAAAGCGGTTTCCGACGTTGCCGAACGCGATCCGGGCTATCTGCGCTGGTTATTTAATAACCTGGACAGCATGAGCCCGGAGCTGCGTTTAACACTGAAACATTATCTGGAAAATACTTAATCCTCAGGGGTAGCGGGTAATGTTCCCTGCGCCAGCGCGACCAGAAAAGCATATTCCATCGCTACGCCTTCGTACGATTTAAAGCGGCCAGATTTACCGCCATGGCCTGAGTCCATGTCGGTACAGAGCAATAAAAGATGGTTATCGGTTTTCAGCTCGCGCAATTTAGCCACCCATTTTGCCGGTTCCCAATATTGCACCTGAGAATCGTGTAAACCGGTCGTTACCAGTAAATGCGGATAAGCCTGTGCGGTGACGTTGTCATACGGGCTGTAGCTTTTCATGTACTCGTAATATTGCGGATCCTGCGGATTCCCCCACTCTTCAAACTCACCAGTGGTAAGAGGAATTGATTCATCAAGCATCGTTGTTACAACATCAACAAACGGTACCTGGGCGATAACGCCATGGAATAATTCCGGGCGTTGATTAATTGCAACACCCATCAACATGCCCCCCGCACTCCCGCCCATCGCATAACAAAGCGAAGGAGAGCCATAGCCCAGCTTTAACAATGCATCGCAGGCATCAAGATAATCATTAAACGTATTTTTCTTCTTCAGAAACTTACCGTCTTCGTACCATTGTTGCCCCAGTTCACCGCCGCCGCGAACATGGACAATGGCGTAGACAAAGCCACGATCCAACAAACTCAAGCGGCTAAAACTGAAATCGGCATCAATACTTGCGCCGTAAGAACCGTAGCCATACACCAGTAGCGGGTTGTGTCCTTTGCGAAAATGTTTGCGATGGTAGACCAGCGAAACCGGAACTTCGACGCCATCACGGGCGACTATCCACAGGTGTTCACTGCGGTAATTCGCCGCATCAAAACCAGGAACTTCCGTTTGTTTTAATACACGACGCTCACCGGTATCCATATCCAGTTCAAACAGAGTGTCTGGTGTGGTCATGGAAGAATAACCATAACGCAATCGCGCGGTTTCAGGTTCTGGATTGTAGGCAATCCAGGTCACATAGGCCGGATCATCAAAGGCAATGCCAATGACTTCCCGGGTCTTGCGGTTGATTTGGCGCAAACTGGTTAACCCGCGCTGACGCTCTTCAACCACCAGCCAGTCGGTAAACAGCGTAAACCCTTCCAGCATAATGTTATCGCGTGGCGGAATTAACTCTTCCCACTGTTGCTCATCACGCATACGGGTACGGTATAAGCCAAAGTTTTTGCCGTGGCGGTTGGAACGCAAATAAAACCGATGCTGGTAGTGATCAAGGCTGTATTCGTGATCTTTGCGGCGCGGCAGAAAAACAAACGGCTCGGCATCGGCCATTTCCGCGTCCAGCAGGCGAACTTCACTGGTGGTGGCGCTGGCCAGATGAATGACTACATAATGTTTCGAGGTCGTTTTATGCAGGCTGACGTAATAGGTATCGTCTTTTTCTTCGTAGATCAGTTTATCTTGCGATGCTGGCGTACCGATGGCGTGACGCCAGACCTGATAAGGCAGCAGCGTAACTGGATGCTTGCGTACATAGTAGAAAGTCCAGGAGTCATTTGCCCAGACAAAGCTGGGTTCAACGTTATCCAGCAGTTCCGGGTACCAGTTACCTGTTTCCAGATTACGAAAACGAATGCCGTACTGGCGTCGGGAAAGAAAATCTTCTGCCAGCGCCATAATGGTGTTATCGGGCGTAATCGCCATTCCGCCCATCGAATAAAACTCACTATGAGCTGCGCGCTTGTTGGCATCGAGCAATGTTTCCCACTCATCCCACTCTTCGCTGAATGCCGATTGACGCTGGTAGACAGCATATTCACAGCCTGGTTCATAAATATGCCGATAGCGGTAGCCATTTTTGATGTAGGGAGCAGAAACTTCTCTTTGCGGAATGCGGTCGATGATTTCCTTTAAGATGCGATCCTGCAAGGCTTGTTGCGAGGCCATCACCCGATGACCGTAACTATTTTCTTGCTGCAGGTAGTCCAGGACTTCCGGCTGAGAACGCGTATCGTCCCGCAGCCAGTAGTAATTATCGATGCGCGTATCGCCATGAAGCGTCATGGCGTGGGGAATGCGGGCGGCTTTTGGTAGCATGTTATTGTTCTTTCTGGTTGAAACATCTTATAAGGGTGGCAAAACTCACCGGAGATGCAAGCGAAACAGGGTAGTCATTGCTTAGCGAAAAACGCCGTAAACCCTCGCCCAATGCGGGCGGGGATATAAGGCGAAAAGCCCGCAGGGCTTTAAAGATCAATCAGGTGTTGACTGACTCTGAACGTAGGCTCTGAGCGTTTCAATCGTTGCCTCTCCGGTGCTACAGACAAAGTACGATCTCGACCACAAAAGCCCCGTTTTACTCTGCATACGTAAATGCGCGTTCTGCTGGCGTAGCAAACGTGATGATACCGATTTTAAATTATTGACCATCACACTGACCGCCAGTTTTGGCGGGTAGGCAACCAGCAGGTGTACATGGTCTGGCTCCCCGTCCATCTCAATAATTTCGCATTCAAGCTTTGCCGCAGCGGAGCCAAAAGCCTCACGCAACTGAGCGATCATCTGACTGTCGAATAGTTTGCGTCGATACTTTGTCGTAAAAATAAGGTGCACAACCAGCTTACTGACACTGTGTCGTTTGCGGAGAAATCCCGCCAGTAAATCATCATGATTACTCAATTGATATATTTACCTAAAGTGTTAAAATAAAAGCATTATATCAATGAGCGCTGATTATGTTAAGAGCAACAAAAGTACGCATCTACCCGACACCAGAACAGGCTGAATTTATCAACGCCCAGTTCGGTGCAGTGCGTTTTGCGTACAACAAAGCTCTGCATATCAAGAAACATTCTTACCAGCGGCACCGCGTAAATTTAAACCCGCGTAAAGACCTCAAACCACTGCTTGCAGTGGCGAAGAAATCCCGCCGGTATGGATGGCTTAAAGAATATGATTCTATTGCGTTGCAGCAGGCGGTAATTAACCTCGACGTGGCTTTTTCTAACTTTTTCAATCCGAAACTGAAAGCAGGTAAACCTACCTTTAAAAGTAAACACGGCAGACAATCGAGCTATCATTGTGTTGGCATAAAAGTCCTTGATGGTGCGATAAAAATACCGAAAATCTTGCCGATTGAAGCGCGTTTACATCGTGAAATTACGGGAATGCTGAAAAGTATCACGTTGAGCCGCAGCGCAACCGGGAAATACTACGCGTCGTTACTTTGTGACGACGGGATGGAAGCGCCGGCAAAGCCTGCACTGATATCAAATGTGACAGGGCTGGATATGGGGCTGGCGCATTTTGTCATCAAATCGGACGGCAATAAAATTGCCAGTCCCCGCCACCTAATCAATGCAAGTCGCAACCTTCGCCGGAAGCAGAAAGCACTGTCCCGTAAGAAAAAAGGGAACGCAAACAGGCGCAAAGCCAGAATACAACTTGCAGCCGTTCACGAACGGGTAGCCAGTGCCCGTGCCGATTTCCAGCACAAGTTATCTCGCGCAATTGTTGACGAAAACCAAGCGGTAATTGTCGAGACATTGAAAACGGCAAATATGATGAAAAATCACCATCTGGCTCGTGCGATAGGCGATGCTGGATGGTCTGGATTCATCACAAAACTGGAATACAAAGCAACAGAGAAAGGTGTGCATCTGGTGAAACTGGATCAATGGTTCGCCAGTTCGAAAACCTGCCACTGCTGCGGTCACAAAATGTCGGAGATGCCATTACATAAGCGCATCTGGCAGTGTCCAGAGTGTGGAGTTGAACATGACCGCGATATCAACGCGGCGCTCAACATCAAACGCAAGGGCATACTGGAATTACAAGCGGCGGGACTCGTCGTTTCTGCCCATGGAGGCCAGCATAAATCCGTCACACAGACGGTTGCGGCTTAAGAAGTGGGAAGCCTCGCCCGACAGGGCGGGGAGCAGTCACATGATGACAGGTAATGGCGCGGATATCGAATGTTATGCAGACAGAGAAAATCAGCCTGTTCAAATGGCTGTGCGGTTCTGGATAGCCCGAAATAGTCAACTTCAGGCTATCCTGAGAGCGGAATTATTCCGCCAAAGTGCGTTTTTGTTGTTCGAGATCGCGTTCAATGCCTTCACGAACGTCCTGGGGGATTTTCAGCGCGTCACCCAGTGCATTCAGGTAACTGCGTTCCATAAAATGGTCAATATCAATAGCCGCGCAGCTCAGGAAATAGATTTCCAGCGCCTCTTCTTCATTGCGGACCCCGGTAGCCAGGCGTTGTGGATCCAGCGGTTGTTCGATTGCCTGCTCAATGAGTACACGCCCCTGCTCTTCCACGCCGGCTTCACGCAATTGCTGGTCGATTGCCGCACGTTCTCTGGCATCAATATGACCATCACTTTTAGCGGCAAAGACCAGCGCAAGGATCAAACGTTCCGTACGCTCATCCAGCGGCGTACTTTGCGCGCCAAACTGCGGTTCGTCCTGATGCGCCGCGCGAATTTTATCTTTGTATTTATTCCACAGCACCGTACCCGCGACCGCTCCGCCGCCAACCAGTAACGCGTTGGTGCCATATTTCGTAAGAAGTTTACGTGCTGATTTATTTGCGACCAGCAGCCCAGCCAGTCCGCCTAATGCGCCTGGCACTAAAAGTTTGCCCAATCCCTGATCCGCAGACGAGGAGGCAGAAGAACTGCTTTGCCCAAGCAAGGATTGCAGCTGATTTAACCAGTTAGCCATATTTGCTCCTCAATAACCATTTTTAGTGCCTGTAGCATAGCGGATGAGGATGTCAGAAAATGTATATCGAGACAAAAGATGCGCAAATAAGCGGGCCGGCAGGCCGTTATTCAAAGAAATTCGCGCCAGGTAAGGTATTCACTGTATATCAGGTGATAAGGGTATTTTAGGTGAAAGTAATTTGACGTTTTGAGTGGCATTGTTTGATGCTGATTGCCCGATGCGACGCTGTTGCGTCTTCTCAGGCCTACGATTGTGGTGCGTTGTGGGGCGGACAAGGCATTCGCGCCGCATCCGCCGACGGTCAATCGAATTATCAGAGGCCATTAACGCCGCTGATATTCCGCCATTCCCGCTTTGCAGTCCACGCTGACCTGGTAATGAATATCGGCACTTTTACCACGTACGGTTAGCGGTACTGACCATTTATCATCTTTACCCTGAATGTCCTGCAAACTGACCCATGCCACAGGATCGGCCTGACCGACAATTTTTTGATCATCTGCCCAGCGCGCCACGCGATTTTGTTGATAATCACGTTTTACGCTCGCGGCAATTCCGGCAGCATCCAGACCTTCACACTTTGGGAAAGTGACCGACTTGCTGGTTTCATTATTGGCAGCGAAAACTGATGCGCAAGCAGAAACCAACAACAGCCCTAAAAACGCCCCTCTTTTTTTCATGTTTTTCTCCATAGCACAATGATTCAGGAGAAAGCATGGTACAAATTGTCAGGAGCGCAAGTTGCTTCAGGCCGCGTGTGAGGCATCTTCCTCTTCGGATTCAGCACCGACGACCTGTGGGGACGGTAATTTGCCGGTTTTCAGAATGGTGCTCAGCACATCTTTTTGTTCTGCCAGCCATAGCGAAAGGGCTTCACGTTGCTCGTCTTCCATTTGCACTGGAGAATTTGTCAGCCAGGTGTCAAGCAGATCCGCCGTATCAAGCATTTTGTCATAAGCATCGGCTTCCTTTTTGCTGGTAAACGACATTTTCTCTTCGCCCTCACGAATGACTACGTATTTAACTTCAACCGCCATTTGCAGCCTCTCATAATAACTGTGATTTTATACAGTATATTTCTTTTCGGTTGGGAAATCAACATCAGCAATAAAGACACGCGCAAACGTTTTCGTTTATACTGCGCGCGGAATTAATCAGGGGATATTCGTTATGACGTTATTAGGCACTGCGCTGCGTCCGGCAGCAACTCGCGTGATGTTATTAGGCTCCGGTGAACTGGGTAAAGAAGTGGCAATCGAGTGTCAGCGTCTCGGCGTAGAAGTGATTGCCGTTGATCGCTATGCCGACGCACCAGCCATGCATGTCGCGCATCGCTCCCATGTCATTAATATGCTTGATGGTGATGCATTACGCCGTGTGGTTGAACTGGAAAAACCACATTATATCGTGCCGGAGATCGAAGCTATTGCCACCGATATGCTGATCCAACTTGAAGAGGAAGGACTGAATGTTGTCCCCTGCGCGCGCGCAACGAAATTAACGATGAATCGCGAGGGTATCCGTCGCCTGGCGGCAGAAGAGCTGCAGCTGCCCACTTCCACTTATCGTTTTGCCGATAACGAAAACCTTTTCCGCAAGGCGGTTGCTGACATCGGCTATCCCTGCATTGTTAAACCGGTGATGAGTTCCTCCGGCAAGGGGCAGACGTTTATTCGTTCTGCAGAGCAACTTGCTCATGCATGGGAGTACGCTCAGCAAGGCGGTCGCGCCGGAGCGGGCCGCGTAATTGTTGAAGGCGTCGTTAAGTTTGACTTCGAAATTACCCTGCTAACCGTCAGCGCGGTGGATGGCGTCCATTTCTGTGCACCAGTAGGTCATCGCCAGGAAGATGGCGACTACCGTGAATCCTGGCAACCACAGCAAATGAGCCAGCTTGCCCTTGAACGTGCGCAAGAGATTGCCCGTAAAGTGGTGCTGGCACTGGGCGGTTATGGTCTGTTTGGTGTCGAGCTGTTTGTCTGTGGTGATGAGGTGATTTTCAGTGAGGTCTCCCCTCGTCCACATGATACCGGGATGGTGACGTTAATTTCTCAGGATCTCTCAGAGTTTGCCCTGCATGTACGTGCCTTCCTCGGACTTCCGGTTGGCGGGATCCGTCAGTATGGTCCTGCAGCTTCTGCCGTTATCCTGCCACAACTGACCAGTCAGAATGTCACGTTTGATAATGTGCAGAATGCCGTAGGCGCAGGCCTACAGATTCGTTTATTTGGTAAGCCGGAAATTGATGGCAGCCGTCGTCTGGGGGTGGCACTGGCTACTGCAGAGAGTGTTGATGAAGCGATTGAGCGCGCAAAGCACGCCGCAGCACAGATAAAAGTACAAGCTTAACCCCGGCGAAAAACGCTACAAAAATGCCCGATCCTCGATCGGGCATTTTGACTTTTACAGCTTAGCGCCTTCTACAGCTTCACGCGCCAGCTTAGTAATGCGGTCGTAATCGCCCGCTTCCAGCGCATCTGCCGGAACCAGCCAGGAACCACCGATGCACAGCACGCTTTTCAGCGCCAGGTAGTCACGGTAGTTAGCCGGAGAAATACCACCCGTCGGGCAGAAACGGACCTGGGAGAACGGACCCGCGATCGCCTGCAGGGCTTTCACACCGCCGTTAGCTTCAGCCGGGAAGAATTTGAACTCTTTCAAACCGTAGTCCATACCCAGCATCAGTTCGGAAACAGTGCTGATCCCCGGAATCAGAGGAATAGTCCCTTCGGTAGCAGCCTTCAGCAGCGGCTCGGTCAGACCCGGGCTAATTGCGAACTGTGCACCCGCTTCGGTGACTTCTGCCAGCTGCTGTGGATTCAGCACCGTACCGGCACCCACAATCGCTTCAGGCACTTCTTTGGCGATAGCACGGATAGCGTCAACTGCACACTCGGTACGCAGAGTCACTTCCAGAACGCGCACCCCACCAGCAACCAACGCTTTTGCCATCGGCACCGCGTGTTCCAGTTTTTTTACCACGATAACCGGTACAACCGGGCCGGTGGTCAGGATTGATTCTGCACTTGTTTTCCAGTTTTTCATCAGAGTTTTCTCTCGCCTGATTACAAATTTGTCGTCTTAAAAAGTGATACAGGTTGCGCCCTGTTCGGCACCGGACAGTTTTTCACGCAAGGCGCTGAATAATTCACGTCCTGTTCCCACGCGTGACGCGCTCAGGTCAGGAATGTGTGGTTCGCGAGCAGCCAGTTCCGCTTCGTCTACCAGCAGCGTCAGTTCGCCTGTCTGTCCATTCACACGAATGATGTCCCCGTCGCGCACTTTTGCCAGCAGCCCGCCATCGTAGGCTTCTGGTGTTACGTGGATAGCTGACGGCACTTTACCTGAAGCGCCGGAGAGTCGTCCATCAGTAACTAACGCAATTTTGAAACACCGGTCCAATAATACACCAAGTGGCGGCATGAGTTTATGTAATTCTGGCATTCCGTTCGCTTTTGGCCCCTGATGACGGACAACAACGACACAATCGCGGTCCAGCAAACCCGCTTCAAAGGCCGGCATAACGTCATGCTGGCTTTCAAAAACAACCGCTGGCGCTTCAATCACCTGGTTCTCTACCGGCACGGCAGAGGTTTTCATAACCGCACGGCCCAGGTTACCGCTTAACACTTTTGTCCCACCATGATGAGAGAAAGGTTGTTCGAAGGAAGCGATCACATTGCTGTCGAGTGATTTTTCCGCCCCTTCCCGCCAGTCCAGTTCACCATTATTCAGCCATGGTTCAAGGGTATAACGAGACAGACCAAAGCCTGCCACCGTATTGACATCTTCATGCAGCAGGCCTGCTTTGAGCAGTTCACGCACCAGAACCGGTACGCCACCTGCCGCCTGGAAGTGGTTAATATCGGCCGGACCGTTCGGGTAGAGACGTGCCATCAGCGGTACAACATCAGAAAGGTCAGAAAAGTCATCCCAGTTAATCTGAATACCGGCCGCGCGTGCCATCGCCACCAGGTGCATGGTGTGGTTAGTGGAACCACCGGTCGCCAGCAGTGCAACGATACCGTTCACCACCACTTTCTCATCTATCATCTTACCGATCGGCATCCATTCATTACCATTACCGGTCATGCGTGTAACCTGGCGCGCAGCGGCTGCGGTCAAAGCATCGCGCAGCGGAGAATCCGGATGAACAAAAGAAGAGCCTGGCAACTGCATCCCCATAAACTCCACCACCATCTGGTTGGTGTTGGCAGTACCGTAGAAAGTACATGTTCCCGGCGCATGATAAGACGCGGCTTCTGACTCCAGTAATGCCATGCGGTCCACTTTACCTTCGGCATAAAGCTGGCGAATACGCACTTTTTCTTTATTTGGCAAACCGCTTGCCATCGGTCCAGACGGCACAAACACCGCAGGCAAATGCCCAAACGACAGGGCTGCCATCGTCAGACCCGGGACAATCTTGTCGCACACACCGAGGAACAGAGCACCATCAAACATGTTATGGGACAGCCCCACCGCCGCAGACATCGCAATCACTTCGCGGCTTAACAGCGACAATTCCATTCCATCCTGCCCCTGGGTGACACCATCACACATCGCCGGAACACCGCCTGCAACCTGACCAACCGCATTTGCTTCATGCAGGGCTTTACGAATGATTTCTGGATAGTGTTCATAAGGCTGGTGCGCGGAGAGCATGTCGTTATAGGAGGTGATGATGGCGATATTGTTACGCAACATGCTTTTCAAAGAGGCTTTGTCTTCTGGCTGGCAGGCAGCGAAACCGTGTGCCAGGTTACCGCATGCCAACTGCGAACGATGAACGGTCGAAGTTTTCGCTTGTTCTATCCGGGCGAGATAAGCAGAGCGAGTCTCGCGCGAACGTTCAATGATTCGATTTGTTACGCGTAACAATTGTGGGTTCATAAAGGCTCCTGAAATTGAGTTGTCAGAGCAGGATGATTCACAACGCGTTTCATTCAGAGGATTTATGACTGAAACGCCTGTAACCGGAGCTCATAGGGCAAAAACGTTTCAGTCAGTGTAATAAAAAAAGCCTCGTGGGTGAATCCGCACGAGGCCTGAAAGTGTAAAAATTGTTCTACAATCTGTGCAAGATCATGTTACCGGTAAAATAACCATAAAGGATGAGCGCAGATATTACTCAAACTCATTCCAGGAACGACCATCACGGGTAATCATCGCCACTGAGGCAACAGGTCCCCAGGTTCCGGCCTGATACGGTTTCGGCGCATCATTGTCCATCGCCCACGCCTCAGTAATGGAGTCTACCCATTTCCAGGCTTCTTCCACTTCATCGCGACGTACGAACAGTGCCTGAATACCACGCATGGTTTCCAGCAGCAGACGTTCATAGGCATCTGCCAGATGCGTTTGATTAAAGGTTTCTGAATAGCTCAGATCCAGCTTGGTGATTTGCAGGTTATGTTTATGGTCAAGGCCAGGAACTTTATTCAGTACCTGGATATCCACGCCTTCATCAGGTTGCAGACGGATAGTCAGTTTATTCTGCGGCAGATCCTGCCACGACTCTTTAAACAGATTCAGTTCAGGTGTTTTGAAATAGACCACGACTTCAGAACATTTGGTCGGCAGACGTTTACCAGTACGCAGGTAGAATGGCACACCGGCCCAGCGCCAGTTATCAATGTCGACGCGGATCGCCACGAAGGTTTCTGTATTGCTGCTCTTGTTCGCGCCCTCTTCTTCCAGATATCCCGGCACTTTTTTGCCCTGGGCGAAGCCCGCAGTATATTGCCCGCGTACGGTTTTTTCGCGCACGTTGGAGCGGTCAATGCGGCGCAGAGACTTCAGTACTTTCACTTTTTCATCGCGGATGCTGTCTGCACTCAGGTCAGACGGCGGAGACATCGCAATCATGCAAAGAATTTGCAGCAGGTGGTTCTGGATCATGTCGCGCATCTGACCGGCTTTATCAAAATAGCCCCAGCGCCCTTCGATCCCCACTTCTTCTGCCACGGTAATCTCAACATGATCAATGGTGCGATTGTCCCAGTTATTCACAAACAGGGAGTTAGCAAAACGCAGCGCCAACAGGTTCAGCACCGTTTCTTTACCAAGATAGTGGTCGATACGGTAAACCTGGCACTCCTCGAAGTATTCGCCAACCTGATCATTGATTTCCTGCGAGGTCGCCAGCGACGTCCCCAGCGGTTTCTCCATGACTACGCGTGCCGGTTTAGCATTCAGTTTTGCCTCACCAAGCCCTTTGCAAATTGCGCCAAAAGTGCTGGGCGGCATAGCAAAGTAGTTAATGGTGATACGATTTTTTTGATCCAGCATCGCGCCGAGACGGCTGAATGCAGCAGTGTCATTGACATCGAGATTACAAAAATCCAGACGTGCACTCAGGGTGTCCCATAAACCTTCATCAATGGTTTCTTTCATGAAAGTTTCGAGCGCCTCGCGGACAACTTTGGTATAAGCCGCTTTATCCCAGTCAGCACGCCCTACGCCGATAATCCGGGTGTCCGGGTTGAGCTGACCGGCTTTTTCCAGTTGATACAGGGAAGGCAGCAATTTACGACGCGCAAGGTCGCCTTTCGCGCCGAAAATGACCAGGTCACAGGCCTGGGCTGTTTGCGTTACCGCCATGTCATTCTCCTTAAGTTAACTATCCCGGTACTTAAGCCAGGGTATACTTGTAATTTTCTTACGGTGCACTGTACTGCTTTTACGAGCTTGCGAAAACTGTAAACGCTTATCCACCCGTGCGATTACGGTAAAAGCGCGCAAAGTGCGGCAAAACTGATAAAAAAATCATCGTTTTCCATTGGGTAAAAATCTGACACTGATCATGTTATGAAAAAAAATAACAACTTTTTTATCTGCTTTTGTCATTAACACAGCACACAGGCGTAATATCTGACAAAACTGCATTTCGATTTCTTTCAGTGCGGAAATCGTCATTACCCGTGAGTCTCTTTACATCATGAATATGCTGGAAAAAATCCAGTCTCAGCTGGAACATTTGAGCAAATCAGAGCGCAAAGTTGCCGAGGTCATTCTGGCTTCGCCCGATAACGCGATCCATTCGAGTATTGCTGCTCTGGCGCTGGAAGCCAATGTTAGCGAACCGACGGTGAATCGTTTCTGTCGCAGCATGGACACGCGCGGTTTTCCTGATTTTAAACTTCATCTGGCACAAAGTCTGGCGAATGGCACTCCCTATGTTAATCGCAACGTCAATGAAGATGACAGCGTTGAATCATACACGGGGAAAATATTTGAGTCCGCAATGGCAACGCTCGATCATGTCCGTCATTCACTGGATAAATCTGCCATCAACCGCGCCGTCGACTTGCTCACTCAGGCAAAAAAAATCGCCTTTTTCGGATTAGGCTCTTCAGCCGCCGTTGCCCACGATGCGATGAATAAGTTCTTTCGTTTTAATGTTCCGGTGGTGTACTCCGATGATATTGTGCTGCAACGCATGAGTTGTATGAATTGTAGCGACGGAGACGTGGTGGTGCTGATTTCTCACACGGGAAGAACAAAAAATCTGGTCGAGCTGGCGCAGCTGGCACGCGAAAACGACGCCATGGTGATTGCCCTCACCTCTGCAGGTACCCCGCTCGCCCGGGAAGCCACGCTAGCAATTACCCTCGACGTACCGGAAGATACTGACATTTATATGCCCATGGTTTCTCGACTTGCACAGCTGACCGTGATAGATGTGCTGGCGACAGGATTTACTTTGCGACGCGGTGCAAAATTCAGAGATAACTTGAAGCGGGTCAAGGAAGCGCTGAAGGAATCGCGTTTTGATAAGCAGTTACTTAATTTAAGTGACGATCGCTAAAAACGACTGTCACTGTCCTAATCTTATACGACATCCGAATGAGATTAATTTATAGCCATCGCGGCGTTATTTCATTCGGATTTCATGTTCAAGCAACACCTGGTTGTTTCAGTCAACGGAGTATTACATGTCCAGAAGGCTTCGCAGAACAAAAATCGTTACCACGTTAGGCCCAGCAACAGATCGCGATAATAATCTTGAAAAAGTTATCGCAGCGGGTGCCAACGTTGTACGTATGAACTTTTCTCACGGCTCGCCTGAAGATCACAAAATGCGCGCGGATAAAGTTCGTGAAATTGCCGCAAAACTGGGGCGTCATGTGGCTATTCTGGGTGACCTCCAGGGGCCCAAAATCCGTGTATCCACCTTTAAAGAAGGCAAAGTTTTCCTCAATATCGGGGATAAATTCCTGCTCGACGCCAACCTGGGTAAAGGTGAAGGCGACAAAGAAAAAGTCGGTATCGACTACAAAGGCCTGCCTGCTGACGTTGTGCCTGGTGACATCCTGCTGCTGGACGATGGTCGCGTTCAGTTAAAAGTACTGGAAGTTCAGGGCATGAAAGTTTTCACCGAAGTGACCGTCGGTGGTCCCCTCTCCAACAATAAAGGTATCAACAAACTTGGCGGCGGTTTGTCGGCTGAAGCGCTGACCGAAAAAGACAAAGCAGACATTAAGACTGCGGCGTTAATTGGCGTAGATTACCTGGCTGTCTCCTTCCCACGCTGCGGCGAAGATCTGAACTATGCCCGTCGGCTGGCACGCGATGCAGGATGTGATGCGAAAATTGTTGCCAAGGTTGAACGTGCGGAAGCCGTATGCAGCCAGGATGCAATGGATGACATCATCCTCGCCTCTGACGTGGTAATGGTTGCACGCGGCGACCTTGGTGTGGAAATTGGCGATCCGGAACTGGTCGGCATTCAGAAAGCGTTGATCCGTCGTGCGCGTCAGCTTAACCGCGCAGTAATCACGGCGACCCAGATGATGGAGTCAATGATTACTAACCCGATGCCGACGCGTGCAGAAGTCATGGACGTAGCAAACGCCGTTCTGGATGGTACTGACGCTGTGATGCTTTCTGCAGAAACTGCTGCTGGTCAGTATCCTTCAGAAACTGTTGCAGCCATGGCGCGCGTTTGCCTGGGTGCGGAAAAAATCCCGAGCATCAACGTTTCTAAACACCGTCTGGACGTGCAGTTCGACAATGTGGAAGAAGCTATTGCCATGTCAGCAATGTACGCGGCTAACCACCTGAAAGGCGTTACGGCGATCATCACCATGACCGAATCGGGTCGTACGGCGCTGATGACCTCCCGTATCAGCTCTGGTCTGCCAATTTTCGCCATGTCACGCCATGAACGTACGCTGAACCTGACTGCTCTCTATCGCGGCGTTACGCCGGTGCACTTTGATAGCGCTAATGACGGCGTAGCAGCTGCCAGCGAAGCGGTTAATCTGCTGCGCGATAAAGGTTACTTGATGTCTGGTGACCTGGTGATTGTCACCCAGGGCGACGTGATGAGTACCGTGGGTTCTACTAATACCACGCGTATTTTAACGGTAGAGTAAGTACGTTGCCGGATGCGGCGAAAACGCCTCATCCGGCCTACAGTTCAATGATAGTTCAACAGATTTCGAATCTTCTGAAGCAAACTTGAACTTATCACACGGCGGAAGCCTCTCCTCGCGAGAGGCTTTTTTTATTTGATGGGATAAAGATCTTTGCGCTTGTACGGTTGGATTTCGCCCGGTTTGCGAGTTTTCAGCAATTTTAATATCCAGGTGTATTGTTCTGGTCGCGGACCAACAAAAATCTCGACTTCTTCATTCATCCGCCGCGCAATCGTATGGTCATCCGCCTCTAACAGATCATCCATCGGTGGGCGCACCTGAATCGTCAGGCGATGCGTCTTGCCATCATAAATCGGAAACAGCGGTACAACGCGCGCACGACACACTTTCATCAAACGACCAATCGCGGGCAACGTCGCTTTATAGGTGGCAAAGAAATCAACAAATTCGCTGTGCTCTGGGCCATGATCCTGATCGGGTAAATAATATCCCCAGTAGCCCTGACGTACCGACTGGATGAATGGTTTAATACCATCATTTCTCGCATGCAGACGACCGCCAAAACGACGACGCACCGTGTTCCAGACATAATCAAAAACCGGGTTGCCCTGATTATGGAACATCGCTGCCATTTTCTGCCCTTGCGAGGCCATCAGCATGGCAGGAATATCGACGGCCCAACCGTGCGGCACCAGAAAGATCACTTTCTCGTTATTACGCCGCATCTCTTCGATGATCTCCAGCCCTTGCCAGTCAACGCGCGGCTGAATTTTCTCCGGCCCGCGTATTGCCAACTCAGCCATCATTGCCATCGCTTGCGGCGCAGTGGCAAACATCTCATCAACAATCGCTTCGCGTTCAGCTTCACTACGTTCTGGAAAGCAGAGCGACAGATTGATTAACGCACGACGGCGTGAGCTTTTTCCCAGGCGTCCGGCAAAACGTCCCAGCCGTGCCAGAATGGGATCACGGAACTTTGGCGGCGTTAAAGCGATACCCGCCATCGCTGCTACGCCCAGCCATGCTCCCCAGTAGCGCGGGTGGCGAAAGGATTTATCAAACTCAGGAATGTATTCGCTATTATTTTTTTTCGTTTCCATGCTTTTCCAGTTTCGGATAAGGCAAAAATCAATCTGGTGATAGTGTAGCGGCGCAACTTGCCCCGCACCAAATAAAAAAAGCCGGTACTGACTGCGTACCGGCTGCGAATGGATGTTAATTAATCAAACCGTAGCTGCGGCACAATCTCTTTGGCCTGCGCCAGGAATTCGCGACGATCGGAGCCGGTCAGCCCTTCGGTACGCGGCAGTTTTGCCGTCAGCGGGTTTACGGCCTGCTGGTTTATCCATACTTCATAGTGCAGATGCGGCCCGGTTGAACGTCCGGTATTACCGGAAAGCGCGATACGGTCGCCACGTTTCACCTTCTGTCCCGGTTTCACCAGAATCTTGCGCAAGTGCATATAACGCGTGGTGTAGCTGCGACCATGACGAATAGCCACATAATAACCTGCTGCGCCACTGCGTTTGGCAACCACCACTTCACCGTCACCCACTGAAAGCACCGGCGTACCCTGTGGCATGGCGAAATCAACACCTCTGTGTGGCGCAACACGACCAGTCACCGGATTAGTACGACGCGGGTTAAAGTTAGATGAGATACGGAACTGTTTCGCCGTCGGGAATCGCAAGAATCCTTTCGCCAGACCAGTACCGTTACGATCGTAGAATTTGCCATCTTCAGCGCGGATTGCGTAATAATCTTTACCTTCTGAACGCAAACGTACGCCCAGCAGCTGGCTTTGCTCACGTTTACCATCAAGCATTTCTCGTGACATTAACACCGCAAATTCATCGCCTTTTTTCAGTTTGCGGAAATCCATTTGCCACTGCATGGCTTTAATCACTGCGCTCACTTCGGCGCTGGTTAAACCGGCGTTTCTGGCGCTGGCAACAAAGCTTCCCCCGACGGTACCTTTCAGCAGATTGTTGACCCACTCTCCTTGCTGCATTTCGCTGGTCATTTTAAAACCGTTAGCGGCAGTACGGTCATAGGTTCGGGTTTCACGACGAGACACTTCCCAGGTGAGGCGCTGCAGTTCGCCGTCCGCGGTTAATGTCCAGGAGAGTTGTTGACCGATTTTCAGGTTACGCAATTCTTTGTCGGCAGCAGCCAGTTGGGTGATATCACCCATATCAATACCATACTGATTGAGAATGCTGCTTAGCGTATCGCCAGTGGAAACAACATATTCATGCACGCCCGCTTCACCGGCGATTTTGTCATCCAGTTCATCCTGGGGAATGGCTTCATCTTCTTGTGCAGCTTGATCAATCGGCTCACTGGCTTCAGGTAAGAGCGAACGAATTTCGTTCTGTTCCAGCTCAATGGTTTTGACAATTGGCGTGGCATCGCGGTGATAAACATAGGGCCGCCAGACAGCGACGGCCAGAGTAAGAACGGTGAGCGACCCCAACATAACGCGGTGTGGTCGCGGTAAATTATTAAACGCCAGGGCGACAGAGCGGGCTATCTGTTGCACGTAATCACTTCCTCATTAATCTCCTTTCAGGCAGCTCGCATACTGGTTGGCTAATTGACTCAGGAATTCTGAATAGCTTGTTTTACCCAGTTTGATATTCGTCCCCAGGGGATCCAACGTTCCCATACGAACGGATGTCCCTCGTGCGACGCTCTCAACGACCGCTGGCCTGAACTGTGGCTCAGCAAAAACGCAGGTTGCTTTTTGCTCAACCAACTGTGTTCTTATTTCATGTAAACGCTGCGCGCCAGGTTGAATCTCAGGGTTAACGGTAAAATGACCAAGCGGTGTCAGTCCGAACTGTTTTTCGAAATAGCCGTAAGCATCGTGAAAAACGAAATAACCTTTCCCCTTGAGCGGCGCGAGCTCGTTACCAACCTGCTTTTCGGTTGAGGCTAATTGTGCCTCAAAATCCTTCAGGTTGGCGTCAAGTTTGGCTCGACTTTGCGGCATAAGTTCCACTAATTTTCCATGGATTGCAACCGCTGTAGCCCGCGCTATCTCTGGGGAAAGCCAAAGATGCATGTTGAAATCGCCGTGATGGTGATCTTCGTCACTTTTTTCCGCGTGGTCGTGATCATCATCATCGCCGTGAATACTTTTCATCAGCAGCGGTTTCACATTCTCTAGCTGCGCAATCGTTACCTGTTTCGCTTCAGGTAATTTACTTACCGGTTTTTGCATGAACGCTTCCATCTCCGGGCCAACCCAAACGACTAAGTCCGCGTTCTGTAAGCGTTTTACATCTGATGGACGCAGTGAATAATCATGTTCTGAAGCGCCGTCAGGTAGTAAAACCTCCGTTTCTGTTACCCCATCAGCAATGGCAGAAGCGATGAACCCAACGGGTTTAAGCGAAGCGACAACGGCAGCATCTGCGGCCTGTGTTGCACCGCCCCAGAGAGCGGCGGATAATGCTGCGAAAAGAAGCGTTTTTTTATGTAACATAATGCGACCAATCATCGTAATGAATATGAGAAGTGTGATATTATAACATTTCATGACTACTGCAAGACTAAAATTAACATGACAAGTCTGGTTTCCCTGGAAAATGTCTCGGTTTCTTTTGGCCAACGCCGCGTCCTCTCTGATGTGTCGCTGGAACTTAAACCTGGAAAAATTTTGACTTTACTTGGGCCAAATGGCGCAGGTAAGTCGACACTGGTACGGGTAGTGCTCGGGCTGGTAACACCCGATGAAGGGGTTATCAAGCGCAACGGAAAACTGCGCATCGGCTATGTACCGCAGAAGCTGTATCTCGACACCACGTTGCCACTGACCGTAAACCGTTTTTTACGCTTACGCCCTGACACACATAAAGAAGATATTTTGCCTGCACTGAAACGTGTCCAGGCCGGGCATCTGATTAACGCACCGATGCAAAAGCTCTCGGGTGGCGAAACACAGCGTGTATTGTTAGCGCGAGCATTGTTAAATCGACCGCAATTATTAGTGCTGGATGAACCCACTCAAGGCGTTGATGTGAATGGTCAGGTGGCGTTATATGACCTTATTGACCAGTTGCGTCGCGAACTGGGTTGTGGCGTTTTAATGGTCTCTCACGACCTGCATCTGGTAATGGCAAAAACCGATGAAGTGCTTTGCCTGAATCACCACATTTGTTGTTCCGGTACACCGGAAGTTGTTTCCCTGCATCCGGAGTTTATTTCTATGTTTGGTCCTCGTGGTGCTGAACAACTGGGTATCTATCGCCATCATCATAATCATCGTCACGATTTACAGGGACGAATTGTTTTGCGTCGGGGAAATGATCGCTCATGATTGAATTATTATTTCCCGGTTGGTTAGCCGGGATCATGCTCGCCTGTGCCGCGGGTCCGCTGGGTTCGTTTGTGGTCTGGCGTCGTATGTCTTATTTCGGTGATACGCTGGCTCATGCCTCATTACTTGGCGTCGCGTTTGGTTTGTTGCTGGACGTGAATCCATTCTATGCGGTAATTGCCGTTACGCTGCTGCTGGCGGGCGGTCTGGTATGGCTGGAGAAGCGCCCACAGCTGGCGATCGACACATTATTAGGGATTATGGCGCACAGTGCCCTGTCGCTGGGCCTGGTGGTCGTGAGTCTGATGTCTAACATTCGTGTTGATTTGATGGCTTACCTGTTCGGTGATTTGCTGGCAGTGACGCCAGAAGATCTCATCTCTATTGCAATTGGCGTGGTCATCGTGGTGGCGATTTTGTTCTGGCAATGGCGCAATTTGCTGTCGATGACGATTAGCCCGGATCTGGCGTTTGTTGATGGTGTGAAATTACAGCGCGTGAAATTGTTGTTGATGCTGGTGACGGCATTGACGATTGGTGTAGCGATGAAATTTGTCGGCGCGTTGATTATTACTTCGTTGCTGATTATTCCTGCAGCTACAGCGCGTCGCTTTGCCCGCACGCCGGAACAGATGGCCGGTGTCGCTGTTTTGGTGGGAATGGTGGCAGTAACTGGCGGTTTAACCTTTTCCGCATTTTACGATACGCCGGCGGGTCCGTCGGTAGTGCTATGTGCGGCACTGTTATTTATTATCAGTATGATGAAAAAGCAGGCCAGCTAATCTGTCGCTGAACACATTTGTCGGATGCGGCGCGAGCGCCTTATCCGACCCACTGTTCGCTATCTCTGGTAGGCCTGATAAGACGCGAATGAACGGCGGCGCATCAGGCAACACTGCCAGTGTCGGATGCGCCGCGAGCGACCGATCCGACTTACGGCATTTCTGGCGGCGTGATGCCGAAGTGGTTCCACGCCCGCACTGTCGCCATACGCCCGCGCGGTGTACGCTGCAAAAAGCCTTGCTGAATCAAATAAGGTTCCAGCACATCCTCAATGGTTTCACGTTCTTCGCCAATGGCAGCCGCCAGGTTATCCAGGCCTACCGGCCCACCAAAGAACTTATCGATTACCGCCAGCAACAATTTGCGGTCCATATAATCGAAACCTTCGGCATCGACATTCAGCATATCCAGCGCCTGAGCAGCGATATCAGCCGAGATGGTGCCATCGTGCTTCACTTCGGCGAAATCACGCACTCGACGCAGCAGACGGTTGGCAATACGTGGCGTACCGCGAGCGCGACGAGCAACTTCCAGCGCGCCGTCATCACTCATCTCAAGCCCCATAAAGCGTGCGCTGCGACTGACGATATATTGCAGATCCGGCACCTGATAAAACTCCAGACGCTGCACAATACCAAAACGATCGCGCAACGGTGATGTCAGCGAACCTGCGCGCGTGGTTGCACCAATCAGGGTAAACGGCGGCAAATCAATTTTAATGGAGCGTGCCGCCGGACCTTCACCAATCATGATATCCAGTTGGTAGTCTTCCATTGCCGGATACAACACCTCTTCCACCACTGGCGAAAGACGGTGGATCTCATCAATAAACAGCACGTCATGCGGTTCAAGGTTAGTGAGCATCGCTGCCAGATCGCCGGCCTTTTCCAGCACCGGACCAGAAGTCGTGCGTAAATTAACGCCCATTTCATTGGCGACAATGTTGGCAAGCGTAGTTTTACCCAACCCCGGAGGACCAAAAATCAACAGATGATCGAGGGCATCGCCGCGCAGTTTCGCTGCTTTGATGAAAATCTCCATCTGTGAACGAACCTGCGGCTGACCAACATACTCTTCCAGTAATTTAGGGCGAATGGCGCGATCTGCCACATCTTCCGGCAAAGTGGTACCGGCAGAAATCAGACGGTCTGCTTCAATCATCCTTTACCTCATAACGCGGCGCGTAGGGCTTCGCGAATTAATGTTTCACTGCTGGCGTCAGGGCGAGCGATTTTGCTCACCATGCGGCTTGCTTCTTGTGGTTTATAGCCCAGCGCCACCAGCGCGGCAACCGCTTCCTGTTCAGCATCGTCGGTCGCCGGGCTGGCAGGTGATGTGAGTACCAGGTCGGCGGCTGGCGTAAAGAGATCGCCATGCAAACCTTTAAATCGGTCTTTCATTTCAACAATCAAGCGTTCGGCGGTTTTTTTGCCAATACCCGGCAGTTTCACTAGTGCCCCCACTTCTTCACGCTCAACGGCATTAACGAACTGCTGCGCTGACATTCCGGAGAGGATCGCCAGCGCCAACTTCGGGCCGACGCCGTTGGTTTTGATCAACTCTTTGAACAACGTGCGCTCTTGTTTATTGTTAAAACCGTACAGCAGTTGCGCGTCTTCACGCACCACAAAGTGGGTGAAAACGATCGCTTCCTGACCCGCTTCAGGGAGTTCATAAAAACAGGTCATCGGCATATGCACTTCATAGCCTACGCCGCCCACTTCAATTAACACCAGCGGGGGTTGTTTTTCAATGATGATGCCTCTGAGTCTGCCTATCACATGACGCTCCTGCGTAATGAATCAAAGATAATGCTGTATGATAAAAAAATGCTGGATAGATATCCAGCGAAGGATGAAGAAAACTTGCGAGGCGTCCCGATGATCTGAAAAATGGCGCAGTAGAATTTTTTCTACAGGTTATATTGGAAGCAAATATTTAAATATTACATATTCAGCGAAGAAATGCGTAATAAAAATACATATTGCGCCTCCTGAAAAAATAAATTTTTTATGCTATTACGTATATTCGTATCTATTTCAATGGAATGACAATGTGAATATTAATTATCCTGCTGAATATGAAATTGGTGATATCGTCTTTACATGTATAGGTGCTGCCTTATTTGGTCAAATATCAGCTGCATCAAATTGCTGGAGTAATCACGTCGGGATCATTATCGGTCATAACGGTGAAGACTTCATGGTTGCAGAAAGCCGGGTTCCCCTTTCAACCATCACCACGCTATCTCGTTTTATTAAACGTTCTTCTAATCAACGCTATGCTATAAAGCGATTAGACGCCGGGCTTACAGAACAACAAAAACAACGAATTGTTGAACAGGTTCCCTCCCGGCTACGCAAACTTTACCACACCGGTTTTAAATACGAATCTTCGCGCCAGTTCTGTTCAAAATTTGTTTTTGATATTTATAAAAAAGCGCTATGTATTCCGGTGGGTGAAATAGAGACGTTTGGAGAATTGTTAAATAGCAATCCGAATGCAAAACTCACTTTCTGGAAATTCTGGTTCTTAGGTTCTATTCCGTGGGAGCGTAAAACCGTCACGCCAGCCAGTTTGTGGCATCATCCGGGTTTGGTGTTGATTCATGCGGAGGGAGTGGAAACGCCTCAGCCGGAACTGACCGAGGCGGTATAACTTAACGCAGTCGCCCTCTCGCCAGGTTCAGCCGCGATTCGCTCATCTGCATCGCATTCTGACTGACGTGACAATGGGTAATCGCGATAGCTAACGCATCGGCGGCGTCCGCCTGTGGATTAGCGGGCAGTTTCAGCAAGGTGCGGACCATATGCTGCACCTGGCTTTTTTCAGCACTACCAATACCTACCACCGTTTGCTTTACCTGACGTGCCGCATATTCAAATACCGGCAATTCCTGATTCACCGCCGCCACAATCGCCACGCCGCGTGCCTGCCCCAGTTTCAGGGCTGAGTCAGCGTTCTTCGCCATAAAGACTTGTTCAATGGCGAAATAATCAGGCTGGAACTGGGTAATGATTTCCGTCACGCCCGCATAGATGAGCTTCAGACGAGACGGTAAATCATCCACTTTGGTGCGTATGCATCCGCTACCCAGGTAGGACAATTGCCTGCCTACCTGGCGGATGACGCCATAGCCGGTCACGCGCGAACCCGGGTCAATGCCGAGAATAATAGCCATCACGCGTCTCCGTTTTGCTGTTTAGCAGGCCCCATCAGAGAGTCGCTGCAACCTCATCAGAGATTTCACCGTTATGGTAGACTTCCTGCACGTCGTCGCAATCTTCCAGCATATCGATCAGACGCATCAGTTTCGGTGCGGTTTCTGCATCCATATCAGCTTTGGTGGACGGGATCATGGAAACTTCCGCGCTGTCTGCTTTCAGACCTGCCGCTTCCAGAGCGTCGCGCACTTTACCCATTTCTTCCCATGCAGTGTAGACATCAATTGCGCCGTCATCATAGGTCACAACGTCTTCAGCACCTGCTTCCAGCGCTGCTTCCATGATGGTGTCTTCATCGCCTTTCTCGAAGGAGATCACGCCTTTTTTGCTGAACAGATAAGCTACGGAACCATCAGTACCGAGGTTACCGCCACATTTACTGAATGCATGGCGCACTTCAGCAACGGTACGGTTGCGGTTGTCAGACAGACATTCAATCATGATTGCCGTGCCGCCAGGACCGTAACCTTCGTAGATGATGGTTTCCATGTTTGCATCATCATCACCGCCCACACCACGTGCGATTGCGCGGTTCAGAGTGTCACGGGTCATGTTGTTAGACAATGCTTTATCAATTGCTGCACGCAGACGCGGGTTAGCGTCCGGATCGCCACCGCCGAGCTTAGCTGCAGTTACCAGCTCACGAATGATTTTAGTGAAGATTTTACCGCGCTTAGCATCCTGCGCAGCTTTACGATGTCTGGTGTTGGCCCATTTACTATGACCTGCCATAAAAATATCTCCAGATAGCCCTGCCTGTTCAGGCAGCGTTAATTACAAACTGTTCAATCGCCTGCCGGTTGCTCCAGGACTTAGTGAGCGCCGCCGCAGCAGGCGCATCAAGCCACTTGTAGGCCAGATGTTCAGTGAAGACGACCTGGCGTTCGTGCGGGAGCGCAAGACAGAACCATGATTCCGTATTACGCGTCACGCCCGGCGCATAGCGATGACGTAAATGTGAAAAAATTTCAAATTCTACCGTGCGCTGACAGTCAATTAAGGTCAGTTGTTCAGCGACAACATCGATGGTGACCTCTTCCTTTACTTCGCGCATGGCAGCTTGCGGCGCGGTTTCACCCTCTTCCACGCTGCCGGTTACCGACTGCCAGAAATCGGGATCGTCACGCCGCTGCAACATCAGCACCCGTTTCGTATCTTGTGCATAGATGACCACCAAGATCGAAACGGGACGCTTATAAGTCATATCAGTTATTCTCTGCCTTCTTCACAACCTGAATGCTCAGCTCAGCCAGTGCAGTCGGGTTAGCAAAGCTCGGTGCTTCAGTCATCAGACACGCCGCCGCCGTGGTTTTCGGGAAGGCGATAACGTCACGGATATTGTCGGTGCCGGTCAGCAGCATGGTCAAACGGTCAAGACCGAATGCCAGGCCTGCGTGCGGCGGAGTACCGTATTTCAGGGCGTCGAGCAGGAAGCCGAATTTCTCGCGCTGTTCCTCTTCGTTGATACCCAGAATACCAAACACCGTCTGCTGCATATCACCATTATGGATACGCACAGAACCACCGCCCACTTCGTAACCATTGATGACCATATCGTAAGCGTTCGCCACCGCATTTTCCGGTGCAGCTTTCAGTTCTGCTGCCGTCATGTCTTTTGGTGAGGTGAACGGATGGTGCATTGCCGTCAGGCCGCCTTCACCGTCGTCTTCAAACATCGGGAAGTCGATAACCCACAGCGGTGCCCATTTGCTTTCGTCGGTCAGACCAAGGTCTTTACCCACTTTCAGGCGCAGTGCACCCATCGCGTCGGCAACAATTTTCTTGTTGTCGGCACCGAAGAAAATCATATCGCCATCTTGCGCGGCAGTACGATCCAGAATGGCTTCGATGATTTCTGCATTAAGGAACTTCGCTACCGGGCTGTTGATACCTTCCAGACCTTTCGCGCGCTCGTTAACTTTAATGTAAGCCAGACCTTTCGCGCCGTAGATTTTAACGAAGTTACCGTATTCGTCGATCTGTTTACGGGTCAGCGATGCGCCGCCCGGAACGCGCAGAGCCGCTACGCGACCTTTCGGATCGTTCGCCGGACCTGCAAATACTGCAAATTCAACGGATTTCAGCAGATCGGCAACGTCGGTCAGTTCCATCGGGTTACGCAGATCCGGTTTATCAGAGCCGTAACGGCGTTCGGCTTCCGCAAAGGTCATTACCGGGAAATCGCCCAGATCCACGCCCTTCACTTCCAGCCACAGATGACGCACCAGCGCTTCCATCACTTCACGCACTTGCGGCGCGGTCATGAAAGAAGTTTCCACATCGATCTGAGTAAATTCAGGCTGACGATCAGCGCGCAGGTCTTCGTCACGGAAGCATTTAACGATCTGATAGTAACGGTCAAAACCGGACATCATCAGCAGCTGTTTGAACAACTGTGGGGATTGCGGCAGTGCGTAGAATTTACCTTTGTGCACACGAGAAGGCACCAGGTAGTCACGCGCGCCTTCCGGCGTGGCTTTGGTCAGCATCGGAGTTTCGATGTCGAGGAAGCCGTGGTCATCCATAAAACGGCGCACCAGGCTGGTGATTTTAGCGCGGGTTTTCAGGCGCTGAGCCATTTCCGGGCGACGCAGGTCGAGGTAGCGGTATTTCAGACGCGCTTCTTCGGTATTGACGTGGTTAGAGTCAAGCGGCAGAACATCTGCGCGGTTGATGATAGTCAGCGAGGACGCCAGCACTTCGATTTCGCCGGTCGCCATATCGCGGTTAATATTTTTTTCGTCACGCGCACGTACGGTGCCCGTGACCTGAATGCAGAACTCATTACGCAGTTCAGAGGCCAGCTTTAACGCGTCCGCACGATCCGGATCGAAAAATACCTGCACGATACCTTCGCGGTCGCGCATATCGATGAAGATCAGGCTACCAAGATCACGACGACGGTTGACCCAACCACACAGAGTCACCTGCTGCCCCACGTGGGACAAACGGAGCTGTCCACAATATTCTGTACGCATGAGATATCCCTTAACTTAGCTGCCGGCGGATGCCCCCTGCTGCGCAGGTGACCAAGTCGCAGCGTTAGCTGTATGTCACAACTGAATGAAAAAAGGCGGCTATTATACTGGAAATTCTGCCGCACCGTAAGAGCCTGGCCCGCGCTGGAACGCCTCGTTACCACTTTATATCGGGCCTGAAATCAGACTCTACGCCAGTTTGCTATAAAGGTGTTGCCCGAACTCATAAAAATTAACAAAATTTGTCGTTCCGCCATCGGCTAATCGCATTAAGGTGAGAGGCACGATTTTGTTTTGTCAGGAGTCATCATGCTTGAACTTAATGCTAAAACCACTGCGCTGGTGGTGATTGATTTACAAGAAGGCATCTTACCTTTTGCCGGAGGTCCACATACTGCCGATGAGGTGGTTAATCGCGCCGGGAAGCTGGCGGCGAAATTTCGCGCGAGCGGTCAGCCCGTGTTTCTGGTGCGCGTTGGCTGGTCTGCCGATTATGCCGAAGCATTAAAACAGCCGGTTGATGTCCCCTCCCCCGCTAAAGTGTTACCCGAAAACTGGTGGCAACATCCTGCTGCATTAGGTGCAACCGACAGCGATATCGAAATCATCAAACGTCAATGGGGTGCGTTTTACGGTACGGATCTGGAGTTGCAATTACGCCGCCGGGGTATCGATACCATTGTTTTATGTGGGATCTCGACCAATATCGGTGTTGAATCCACCGCCCGCAATGCCTGGGAACTCGGTTTTAATCTGGTGATTGCCGAAGATGCCTGTAGCGCCGCCAGCGCCGAGCAGCACAATAACAGCATCAACCATATCTACCCACGCATCGCCCGTGTGCGCAGTGTGGAAGAGATCCTCAACGCATTATGATTTACATCGGTCTGCCGCAATGGTCGCATCCTAAATGGGTGCGGTTGGGGATCACCAGCCTTGAAGAGTATGCCCGCCACTTTAACTGCGTGATACGGGATTTTTAAAAATCACTAAAGAACGCCCAAGAGCATGTGTTTTCTTTAGAATAATCAAAGCGTTGGATTGCCATGTCATATGAAAATCGGCAAAGTTCATATGTAACAAAGTGTCCCAATCATGCCCCAAAATGCCCCACAACAAATATTTTTGCCCCATGCATGCCCCAAAAAATCACTTTCCCTCACCCTTGACACTGTTTATCTATACAGTTAAAAATAACACTGTATACAAACACAGTATAGAGGGACTTTTATGCGTATTGAAATCTGCATAGCCAAAGAAAAAATGACTAAAATGCCAACCGGTGCTGTGGATGCGTTAAAGGAAGAATTAACCCGACGCATCAGTAAGCGTTATGACGATGTAGAAGTGATCGTAAAAGCCACCAGCAATGATGGGCTTTCTGTTACACGCACAGCAGATAAGGATTCTGCAAAAACATTTGTTCAGGAGACTCTGAAAGATACCTGGGAGTCTGCTGACGAGTGGTTTGTTCACTAATAAACACGTAAAATCGGTAACGGCTGGAAATCATTCAATACTCGCACTATCGAAAGTTAACCAGCCAACCGCAGTATCCTGTCATGACAAGTTACTGCGGCTTTTTACTTTTTATATTTAACGGATCAACATCCAGATCAGCAGACACGCCACCACCGGCACAGCAAAATCCATCAGGCTTGCCACATCCCACGCGCGTGGATCAAAACCGCCCCACCACGGCATGTTAATCCGCTTGCCATGCCCGAACATTTCAATCCAGCGATATTCTGCCTGGGTGTGTTCACGCGCAATGAAGAACGTACAACCGGCTATCGCCCCGTAAGCCCAGTTTCCGGTAAAAAGACCAGCCAGTACCTGCACCGCCACGGCACAAAGCGCATGAAGTATCGACGTGATATCCATCTGCTATCCTTAAAACCACTCCCTGAGCGGGCGCTCTGGTGTAACCACCCACTCACGGAACACGGAATCATCAAATCCATCGTCAAGAAGACGGATATTAACAAAGTACCCTTCGTTTCGCGTGTATTCTGGTTCTCCGTCATCAGAAACATCTGTCTCCCTGAACGTAAAACCAATCTCATCAACCAGAACGGCATTCTGCAGCTCTTCGTCCTCTTCCCAGTTAAGTTTCCTGAGAAATGCCCTGAAATCTGCTTTATCACTGAAACGCAACGTGAAATCTCTCACTTCACAACCTCCCCAAGCTGCGCATCTGTTAGCTCTTTATGCCAGAGACGAAAATTCCTCACATGCCCAAATAAATGGCGTAATCCTGCTGTAGTTTGTCCACCAATGCGAATGGTTGCTGTACTCCGGATATATTCCCATGTGGTTTTTGTTTCGCTGGATATACGCCCGTTACTTACTGCACATGTAGACCGTTCGGACTTTACCCGCATACCAATAAGCATTTTTTTCAGCCCGGCATTTTCATTTATTCGTCGGTCTGAACCACCTATATCGCAATACGGAAAACCGTCGTACCCACCTGATGAACCAAACCCCATTACGATCCCCGCTCCGGTTTGATGACCGCCGGTATCAAAAACACGCGGCGCTGCATTTGGCGTTTTATACCAGTTCTTATGTACCTCACAAAGAACCGTAAAAGGAAGATTATAAAGATTATTATTAATTGGAACTGTAACTATATCGCTTGCGCGGGTAGCCGCCGTCGTTCCTGAGATAATAAAAGATGATGCACACGAACCATCCTCAACCTGAGGGGTGGCCAGATAAATATAGTCTCCAGATACGGTTGCTCCGCCCTGATTAGGAGAATACTGTATCTGAGATCCTATTTTTAACTCATCATCAATTGCCAGGATTGTTGCCTCTGCAAAAATCCATCCGGTAGCTTCGTCCTTTCTGACTCTCGCTGTAACCCTTGAGTCCGCGCCACCTGTCATATTAATTTCAAGCGTTTGTGTATCAATATATGCATCACCAAGAAAAGTTGTTGCACTACCGTCATATTTATCAAAGCGGATACGCAACCCTACCTGTCGTTCTGTTTTAAAACGACATGAGGTTGTCACGTACTTGTTATCGCCTGAAACATCAACTGACTTTGTAGCAGCAATTGATGCCATATTAATGGCTGACGTTTTCCCAATCAGAGAATCGTTACAAACAAACTTTCCATAAGTAAAACCAAAACTATCAGTTCCAACCTCAGCGACATTCATATTTGCAGATTTACCCCAAGAAGCTGGAGTTGCTGAATTCAACATGTAGTTGGTTCGCTGACCTTCAATCAATAAACCTTCTTTTTCAAATCGTGGCTCATTAATTTCCGCCGTTTTCAGTTCGCCAGATTTATTGATATATGTTGCCGTTGATGCGCGACTGAAATTAACCTGTTTATCACTGGCAACCTGAACCACATTATCACCAATCTTCACTTTTTTATAACCCGGAGAATAGCCCGTAATCATATCCAGCGAATCATTAAAGGGTATCCACACATCCGGCAGCGGCTGTAAAACATATCTGTACGGCTCTGCTGTCTGGTTTGCGTATTCTCTGGCAGCATCTTCACTTGCTTTTGCTGCCGTCTGGCTTGCTGCCGATGCTTTCGCCGAGTTCGCCGCCGCTGTTTCGCTCACCTTTGCGTTGGCTTCACTGTCTTTGGCATTCGTCTCACTGGTTTTCGCTGCCGTCTGGCTGGATTTTGCGTTTTTTTCGCTGGCCTTTGTGGCTGTCTCGCTATTTTTCGCGTTGGTTTCTGATTTTTTGGCTGCTGTCGCGGAGTTTGCCGATGCAGTCTGCGAGGCCGCTGCCGCCTGTGCGCTGTTAGCTGCATTCGTTTCTGAGGTTTTCGCCGCGTTCTTCGATGATGCCGCGGCAGTTTCGGATTTCTTTGCTGCCGCTGCGCTCTGTGATGATGCTCCGGCATGACGTGCCACTTCATTCACCATCAGCTCAAAACGGCGCAGTGCCTCCGGACGAACATCATCCTCCGTCATGGCGCCGAGAAAATCATTCAGCGTACCTGGTCTGGAACCTTCATAGACGGTAATGGTCCCGGCATGTGAAGGCGGAAAACCTTCAACCAGCAGGGTGACGCTGTACTGGCCATACTCAACATCCATGCTGTAACGCCCGGCTTCATCCGGATTTTCAGAGGCCACCGTGTTCACCACCACCGTGCTGCTGGTCCGTCTGGCCTTCAGCACAATGGTGCAGTTCTGTACTGGTTTTCCTGTGCCATCTTTCAGCACACCTGAGATTTTTACTGCTGCCATATCCACTCCATAAAAAAGCCCGCCTGAACCGGCGGGCTGTCATAACACTGTGTTACCTGGCTAATCAGAACTTATAACCGACACCCACGATGAAACTGTTGGTACGCCAGTCACCGCTGCCGGAGCCTTCATAAGCGACATCAATGGCCACGGATTCGGTCGGGTTAAACTGCACGCCAGCTCCCCACGCCAGAGACGTGTTGCTGTGGCGACCGTCATCACTTCCGGTCAGCACATCGTGCTTTTTCCCCTTGTTGTCAGTTACGCGGAGATAATCCCCGGAGAAAGTCGACACACGGCTGTAAGCCACACCCGCCATCGCATACGCGCTGAACCATTCATTCACGCGTACAGACGGCCCCGCCATCACGCTGAACCAGCGGTTACGCACGGAATCTTCATGCCAGCGGGTATCGCTGTAGTGCGTTTTTTGCTCATCCTCAGCATTGGCATAACTGAAGGACGTAATCAGCCCCAGCGCGTCCGTAAACTCATAACGGTATTTCACGTTAATCCCGTTCAGATTATCGCTGCCGGGAGCGTTCGTACGGGCATGAAGATACCCCGCGCTCAGTGTGGACTGATGTTCAGACGCCCATGCAGGCGCACCGGATACGGACAGACAGATGGCTGCGGACAAAATGGCTGCACATAATTTACGCATAATTACCTCTCGCTTTTCTGCAATAAAAAAGGCGCCATTTCTGGCGCCCGTATATGGGTTATAAAATTCAGCTAATCGTGATGCCTGCAGTGGCTTTCTTCATCACAACAACCAGCAAATCGCTGATACTTGCTGTGGGATACCAGCCATTTACCCACCATGCTGATACAGAAAACTCCAGCGTCATGTCGCCGCGACCAGCAGGCATATTAATAACACCACTGTAAACCAGCGTATTATCCAGCGCGGTACGGTTATAAATTTCAGCACCGTTTTTCTTCACTATCAGGCGGCATGACGAATAAGTATCGCTGTTCTCCTGCTCATGTCTGGCACCGCTGAAAGCCACCGCCGGAATAACAATCTGCCGGTTAAACGGCTGATCGTCATAAACCCTGACGGTAATGGTTCCTGATGGCCAACGCTTCGGTGCACGGGAGTCACGAGGGAAAGCCTTACCCACTGTTTTAACGAGATCGCCTTCAATCTGGTTTGCAGACAGTTTCCCTCTGATGACACAGTTCTCGTTAATGGTGACATTATTGAGCGTGCCGGTATTCGCCGTGATGGCTCCACTGATATCCGCATTGCGGGCTGTCAGCCTGCCATCCGGCGTCAGGGAAAACGTCGGAGGATTGCCGGATGACGTGATGCTCACCGCAAACAGTCGCTTCAGGAACACGTCGTTCATGAACAGCTGATTCCCCTGCGCCACAAATAACGGCGTGGTGTTACCGTTCTCCGGAGTAATCATCGCAATGCGATCGGCCTGCAGCAGAATGTTACTCAGCGTCTGACCATCGACATCCTCGATCCCCGCGCCAATCCCGGCCACATAGGGAATACCGTTTTTTGTTTTCTGCACCTTCAGCATATACATGGCATTCAGCTCATTGCGCGTGTCTGACTGAACCCGCTGGATTTGCTGTATGGTCACGGCCTGGTCACCCAGCTTTTTATCCGTGGTCGAGGCAATTTCACTCCCTTTTTCATCCACGTACTGACGGACCTGTGCTATCTGCCGGGCGTTTTCTGACTGGCCCTGGCTGACTGTCTGCTTGATTTCACTTTGCTTTTTGTCCACGTACTGGCGGACCTGTGCTATCTGTCGGGTATTTTCCTCACTGCTCTGACTGACCGTCTGTGAGATTTCACTGCTGACACGGTCCACTTTCTGACTCACCTGCGCGATGGCCAGCGTCTGATCCTCATTCTTTTTCGCAACCAGCTGCGTGAGGCTGTTTTCCGCCTCCCCGATTTTCCGGGTCACTTCCGCAATATCCGTGTCCATCCGCTGGCGGATGTCTTCTTCCAGTTGTCCGATATTCTCTTCCAGTTGAGTGACATCCGATCGCAGGGCTGACGCATCAATGCGCTTTTTCAGTGCCTGCCCCAGCAGCGTCTCATCTATCAGACCACGGAAAAATTCCAGATACCCTTTTGCATCATTGCTGGCCTGCCCGCTGGCTTCCACAAATGCAGACTTGCCCACCAGGTTGACACTGCGCACATAAAACCAGAAATCCATCCCCGGCTTAATCCGATCGCCCTGGACAGTCCACTGACTGCCGGTCCCCAGATAACGGGCAGATTTTTCCACCTGTGCCGTGTTCGTGATGCGTTTTTCTGAGAACCAGAATTCAAACTGTACCGTCGGGTCATACACCGCAAGACGCGGGACCGCCGTTATCTGAAAATACCCCGGCGTCAGCTCAATCCGCGATGGCGCTGCCGGTGCGGCAATCCGGAACGATACCGACGCCGGATCGCCCTGCTGTCCCCACGCATTTACCGCCCGGACTGTCAGCCTGTAGTTCCCCAGAGCCAGTTGTGTGAAGCGGTATGTGGTTTCCGTCGTCCTGGCCGTGCTGACCAGCCGCTCACTGCCATCGTCCGCTGCCACGGTCAGGCGAAGCAGGAAGCTCACGCCCTTCACCACCTTCGGCGTGTCCCAGCGCGCCAGCACCTGATATTCCCCGCTGTCTGCAGTGACTTCGGCGGTCAGATGCTGCACTGCTGGCGGCGTGACACCATTCACCGTGCCGCTCTGGTCACCGTCAAAGTGCGCCCCGTTATCCACGATGGCTTCTTTTTCCGGTACATGCTGCACGGCGGTGATGGCATACGTGCCGTCATCGTTCTCACGGATACTCACGCAGCGGAACAGGCGCTGGCGCAGCGTCGGCAGCTTCAGCCCCCACACGCTGTATCCGGCAACGCCGTCAGGAACACGGCTCACTTTTACCTTCACGCCGTCGGTGACGGACTGGACCTCCACGCTGACCGGATTACCACTTCCGTCAACCAGGCTTATCAGCGTGGTACCGGAGGATGGCAGCGTGATTTCACGGTCGAGCGTCAGTGTCCGCGTCTGGCTGTTCACCGCCAGCACGCGCCCGCCGGTGCTGATACCCGCATAGTCATCATCACAGATTTCAATAACATCGCCCGGTACATGGCGAAGCCCTTCTGCGCCCACGCTGAAGTCCACGGTCTGCGTTTCCAGCAGCTCCGTTTTAATCAGCCACAGCCCGGCGCGGTGTGCCTGCCCCCGGCTGGTACAGCCAAAGGCATCCATCTTCGTGACATTACGACCGTAACGGGCAATGGCCCGCGTGTCCTCCACAAGCTCTGTCGCCGTCTCCCAGCCGTTATCCGGATCAATCCAGTTCACCTCAACGGCATTATGACGGTCCTTCAGGGCGCTGAAGCTGTAGCGGAACGGCGCGCCATCATCCGGCATCACCACATTACTGCGGTTGTAGGTCCACACCTTATCTGACGGTCGGTCCTGCACGAACGTCAGCGTCTGCCCGTTCCATACCGGCATACAGCGCATCGCCGAGCAGAAATCACTGAGCACATCCCACGCCTTACGCTGTGTGGTCAGGTACGCATTACAGGTGATGCGCGGCTCCGTACCGCCAAAACCGTCCGGCACCGACTGGTCGCAATACTGGCCGATGACATACAGCGCCCATTTATCCACATCCGCCGCACCAAGACGTTTCCCCATGCCGTAGCGCGGGTGGGTCAGCATATCCCACAGACACCATGCCATGTTGTTGCTGTATGCTGGCTTAAACGTTCCGTCCCAGATACCGCTGTATTGCCGCGTCTGCGGGTTATAGTTCGACGGCACCTGCAGAATGCGCCCGCGAAGATGATAATTACGGCTCACCTGCTGGCTGCCGAACTGCTCCGAGTCCACCTGCACGCCGACCAGTGCCGTGTTCGGGTAGCACTGTTTCACATCGATAATTTCGGTGTATGACGACCAGAGCGTTTTGTTCTGCAGCTGGTCTGTGGTGCTGTCCGGCGTCATCCTGCGCATCCGGATATTAAACGGGCGCGGCGGCAGGTTACCCACCACCACCGAGGCCAGATACTGTGAGGTGGTTTTGCCTTTAATGGTGATGTCTTTTTCCGTCACCCAGCCACCGTTACGTTGTATCTGAACCAGCAGGCGGACTTCCGACGGATTCCTGTCTCCCTTTGAGGTGGTTTCCACCAGTGCCTGTACACCGAAGGTAAAGCGCAGACGGTCGATGTTTGCCGACGTGATGGTCCGGGTGATCGGCGTTTCATATTTCACTTCCGTACCGAGCACCGTCTCGGAACCGGAGGATTCAAATCCCTCCGGCGGTGACTGCTCCTGCTCACCTGCCCGGAACACCACCGTGACGCCGGAGATATTGGTATTCCCCTCACTGTCCAGCACCGGCGTACTGTTCAGCAGCACACTTTTTAATCCATCCACCGGACCTTCAATCGGCCCTTCGCTGATGGCATCAATCGCACTCAACAGCTGCGTGGATTTCAGGTTATCTTTCGCTTCGCGCGGGGTATGCCCCTTACTGCTGCCTTTACCCATTCGTCATGCTCCATAAACGACAAAACCGCCCGGAGGCGGTTTCACATAAAACATTTTGCATCAGCGACCAATCACCACAACCTGACCACCGTCCCCTTCGTCTGCCGTGCTGATCTCCTGAGAAACCACCCGCGACCCCACACGCATTTCACCGTACAGAACAGGCAGAACATTGCCCTGAGCAACCATGTTATCCAGTGAGGAAAAATAGGTGTTCTGTTTGCCGTTATCCGTTGTCTGTGTACGGGGAGTTCTGGCTTTCGGTGCCAGCATCTGCGCCACACCACCGAGCACCATACTGGCACCGAGAGAAAACAG
>NZ_KE137316.1:807588-999912 GCF_000408845.1 Escherichia sp. KTE172
ACCGCGCTCAGTTCGCTGCACTGCTCGATGCGCCAGCGGCTGATCACCTCCTGCTCCGGATCGGCGTCACTGTTTCCGTTGACGAAGTTCACCGCATCCAGAAAACGGGCGTAAACCTTACGCCGGACCACCGTTCCGCCGACCAGACTCTGCAGATCTTCCGCCATCCCGGTGACCATGCCGTACAGGTTAGAAACCGTCAGCGTGGGGCGCGTACTGGTGCCTTTGCCATTCAGTTCGAAACCACTCCCCTGAATGGGATATGCCTGATACTGTCGCCCCTGCCAGGTGACCGGCTCACCTTTTTCGTTCTGCTCATTACAGAAAAAATAACGTTCTCCACCAACCTCTGTCAGATCGATTTCCCAGAGCACCACGCTGGCAGACTGCTCCGCACGGGTGCATTCATTCAGTGTTTCCTGTCGGATATCCTGCATCAGTTCACCACCTGCTCAATCGTACAGCTGAAATCACTGTACCGGGCGTTATCCGTGACGCTCCACTCCCGACACACCACCCTCACCGTCCGGTTATGTTTCGGCGGTCGCCACAAAAAGGCACGGTAACCACCATGCCAGGATAAAAATTCATCCAGCCAGCGCCGGGTTGACTCATCCGTCACCCGGAACACCGCCTGAAACGTCTTCAGTTGAGGATTCAGTCCTGTGGGGCGGCGCTGTTCATAACCGTCACCAAACCGAACCCTCACCACCGACGGTTTCTCACTCACCTGCATCCCTTCACGCGGGACCAGATGCAGCGTTTTTATCTCAGCCACTCAGCATTCCTCCGTCACGTCGCATGGACAGCATCACCGCCTGCACCCGCTGGTCAATCAGCTGCACAAGACTGCCTGCCGCCTCCGGCCCTATCTGTCCGTTAGCCCCGTCATTCTGAATGGCGATGTGGTAGACCGGGGAATACACCAGACCGGCACTGCCGTTCATACTGCCCACCGCGCGTACGCCCAGCGAGCCATCCGCCGCCCGGGTCAGGGGCATAATGGCTTCAGGTCCGGCTTCCCCCATCAGCCCGGCCCCTTTTGCAAACGCAAAGTACGTGGGCGTGTCCACAATGCTGTTGCTGTACGCACTCAGATTTGCCGATGTGTAAACACCACCTTTTGCGTTTGCCACTGCCCCCGAAATCCATCCGCCGACCGTACCAAGCCACCCTCCGGCACCGGAGAGTGATTTCAGTCCGTTAACAATGGCTGCATTCATCAGAATTTTTGAAACTTCCCGGAGAACTGAACTCCCCCAGTTCCTCCAGTCCACAACATTCCCGGCCAGTGCATCGGAAATATTTGATACCAGCCCGTCCATCGTGGAAACGACAGCATCTGCCGCCTGCGAAGCATAATCGGTGGCACTGTCTGCCCAGTTCGTCAGCCCCTCTTTGAGCCCGGCATTCCAGTTACTGCGTAAAGCATCAGCCTTTGCATAATAATCCTGCTGATCGCTGAGACGCTCTTCCAGATATTTTTTATTCAGCTCTTTCTCCTGTTTCCACAGGGCTTCTTCAATTTCTCCGGCCTGATACTGTCTCAGTAGCTCGTTATTTTTCTGCTCAAACTCCTGCCGGATGCTCCACATTTCCTGAAGTCGTTCACGCATCCGTGAGCCTTCACCATATCCCAGTAACTGAGCCTCATTTGATGCTCTGACACTGGCATTACTGTCCGCCAGACTGCTCTCATACGCAGCAAGCTGCTCACGAATCTTTTTCTGGTCGATAAGTGCTGCATTCTGCAAAAGCGTTTTTTTCTGCGCTTCTGACAGGGTTGATAATTCGCCCTGACTGACCTGATATTTCATCTTAGCCAGTTCAGTATTCTGCCCTGCCAGTGCTATCTGTTCTTTTTGCTGTTTAATCAGCCGTTTATAAATATCCTCTGTTTTTTCCGCTTCGGTCTTTTTATGCGCTTTGGGTTTATTTGCCTGGTTATTTCGCCATGCATCCAGTGAGTTATTTATATAATTCAGTCTTGCTGTCTGATACGCCTCTCCCACAAAGCCGAGATCATCCGCAGCATAACCCAGGCGGGCACGCTCACGAGCTTCCCCCTTCAGGCGGGACAGAGCCAGTTCGCGCTCGCTGTTATTCAGTGCGGTCTGCTGTTTATCATCCAGGGTTGCCTGTGGTAGCCGTAACGGTACATTCACCAGCCCCTGTCGCTGCTGAAGTAATTCATTACCGAGCCCGAGAAGGCGATTAAACTCGGTATGCTGCCCATTCATGATCAACAGGGACTGATACGCTTTGTTTTGTTCCGCTGCCTGTTGACGGATCAACGCCACCCGTCGCTCCTCCAGCCCGGCAAGCACATCCTGAATGGATTGCGCTTTGCCCTGCATTTGAGTGAGGCGAGACTGTTCAACTGCCAGTTGATTTGTTGCTTCTGCAAGCCCTTCTGTGACAGTTTTTACCGACGTCATGTGGTTAATCATAAAACCGTTATCGGTTGTCCAGCCCGGGTTTGCCAGCACATACTGATAGCCAGCAATTTTTTCCTGTAAGGATTTAATCTTACTTTTCTGCTCGTCAATTAACCTGTTTTGCTCCTTCAGTGCCTGTCGCGTCTTTTCCTCATTATCTGACGCTTCAGGAAGCGACATTGCCGACGTTTTCTGGCGAATTTCGTCGATTGTTGCGGCATACTGGCGTGCAGATTCTCTGGCCTGCTCCTGATTCTGATACATCGTGTACCAGGCCGCAGCCCCCAGCATGACGAGTCCCGGCACACCACCAACCAGCCCCAGCGCGCCACTTAATAAACGACTCCCCACTGACGTAACATTATTCAGCGTTGTCTGTGCCGCTGTTCTGGCCGCAATATTACGGGTAAGTGACACCTGGGCAGCTGTCAGCTTCGCTTCTGCTGCGGCCTGCCTTTCGGTACCGCGAGCAGCAACAACCGCCTGTTGCGCACGATAAACCGCCGCACGCGCCCTGGCGGTTGCTATCTGTGTCCCCCGAAGTTGCACTTCAGCAAGAGCCACTTCGTTTCTGGCTGCAGTAATTAATCCGGCAGTTGCAGATCCAGCAGACGACGCCATATTGCCAAAATATCGGGCTACCCCGACGGCAACCAGAGCACCGGCAGCGGTTGCCACGGTGTCAATATTGCCTGCAATACCATTCAGCACACCGGAGAGCGTCTTCGTCACTCCGCTTGCCTCGTTCGCACCACCAACCCAGGCCATAAAGGCGTTTTCAACTTTGGTTGCAGAGGATGAAACCGTATCAGGCATTGCCGCATATTCATCACGTAATGCCCCAAGCTGACTAATCAGTGCAGGAACAACCTTATCGGCGGTCAACTTTCCGTTATCCGCCATGGCCTTCAGATCCTTACGGGCAACTCCCATTCCCGCAGCCAGAGCACGAATAACACGATCGCCGTTCTCATTCACCGAGTTAAACTCTTCACCGCGCAGCACTCCCTGCGCCAGAGCCTGACTGAACTGCGTGATCACCGAACTGGCTTCTGCTGTACTGGCACCGGATAATTTCAGGCCCGTGGAGATCGCCTCGGTGACTTTCAGTACCTCCTCAGAACTGTAACCATACTCCCGCATGGAAGCTGCAGAGCGGGCAAAAAGGCTGGCGTTATCAGAAAAAGCCGTCCCCGTTCTCTGGCTGATCGCCATTAATTCACGCTGTGATGACTGAAAATCATCACTGGACTGTGAGGCCTGCTTCAGACGGGCATTTACTGAATTCCACTCATCGGCGAGAGAAATAAGATGACCGGTAGCAAAAGCCCCGGCAAATGCCCCCGCCATGTTCAGTGCCGAAGATTTAGCTGTATTTATCTGATCCGTCACTTCTGCCAGTGCACGCCGCATTTCACGGGATGCAGCAGCGGACTGTCGGCCTCCGTTCTGCATGGTACGGTAGTAATCCTGCCCCATACGCGAAGCCCGGGAGATCTCTGACTGGAATGACCGGGAATTTGCCGAGATTTTAATAATCAGTTCACGTAATGTCGCCACACTCATTCTCCGGACGAAAAAAAACCGCCGAAGCGGTTATGTTGACTCACTGAGACACTATTAAAAGCGCGTTTTCCAGTCCGGCAAATGGATCTGAGACGCCTTCTGTCTGCTCCTGCTCCCACTGAAGAAGCGCATCATTCAGTGGCACTTTGACCCCCTGCGCACCGTAAACAGCTGAAACAATCTGGGCAGCCCGGATATCAGCCCGCTCGTCACCCAGCGGGCTGAACCTGTCAAATTCTGCCCACATCATGATTTCTGATGCGGACATTTCCCGGCGTAACTCTGACAATGTGCGCCCCATCCTGAGCGCCAGCATCATCAGAAAACGCATCCCCGGAAGCGCTACTTTTTTTTAACCTCGCCGGCATCACTGATCAGTTCCAGAGACTGCCGAAGAAGCCGCGCATGCACCGGGCCATACACGGCAATCACCTGTTCACGATCATCCTCTGAAAATACGGGTTGCAGTCCGGTATCACACAGAACATCAATGAACAGTTCAACATCTGCCTCCAGATTTCGGCGGGCGCGCTCCGCAACGGATAACGGTGTCTCATCATCTTTTGCTTTAACGATCTCCTGCCAGCGCAACCAGGCTTCTGCAGAAGGTTCCCGTAACACAACCGTTGCTCCCTCCCATTCAGGCACATCAACGGTTTTATGGCGAAACCCCGACATCGTTGCCAGTGCCAGATTACGGATATTTTTAGTCATCACATCCATCCTCATTAACTGACGGTTACAGTGCAGGAAGTGGAGGTCACTTTGTTAACCGGGCTCGCTGAATCAGAAATCTCGCAGGTATACGCACCCGCATCACCGGATGATGCTGATGCCTTACTGAACGTTGCCGCCGTCTGTCCGGAAACAGGAGAACCACCTTTCTTCCAGACATAAGAATAAGGCGGCACACCACCCGCAGCCTCAACCGCCATTTCAAGTTTCGCTCCGGAAGCAACCCGCAGCGTGCTTTTTAAATTGGCCTTCACTTTCAGCGGCTCTGTCGTCAGCACAGGTTTACCTTTCAGACGCAGGGAAAACGTTGCAGCCACAACACCATTGGTTCCTGCAGACCAGGTATGCTGACGCACCTCTGCCATAAAGGTAAATCCGTTGCCTGACGGAAAAATAACTTTAAAGCCATACGTGGTGTCATTGTCATAGGCACTGCGCAACGCGTTCTGGGCAGCATTCAGATAAAAGTTGCCTGACATGGAAATCTCTGAAGCAGCCACAAGGCCGTTAATATTTTCCTGCTCAACAGAACACAGCGTGGTGACATCAATATCCTGCTTTTGTCCTGCGGTAAACTGCACCTCTTTGATTGTACAGCTCAGGCCAAGATAGCTGGCAGAATCCAGGGTTTCTGCTGTTACCGGTGCAGACGAAATCATAATTTTCGTCAGTTGCGAACGCTCAAAATTAGAGGACATACTCGTCTCCTGAAAATAAAAAAACCCGCCAGCGGCGGGTGGGTAAATCATTAACGACCTCAGGCTATTACCTGAAATTCAAGCGTGGCTCTGCTCAGACGGGAGTCAGGATCATACCCCTGCGTTTTAGAAATAACGGAGGGTGCCAGTTTTCTTACCGCATCAAGCGCCTGCTCACGAATATTATCTGCGTCATCAAGTACTGTCGCCCAGACATCGATCTGCACGGTAATTCTGGATTCAGCCTGCCCATCAAGCACATCAGATGCCGTGTCAGACACCACAGAAAACACCAGCCACGGCGGAGATACCGCAGGCTTTCCCTCCGTCAGCGGGACCACATAAGGATAAACCTGTCCTCCGGCCAGCTGAGACAACAGGGAATACAGTGTGCCCTCCCTCATTTACTTAAGACCTCATCAATAGCCTGATTCATTCGCTGTATGGCAACCTGCGCCGCCAGCTCCTCTGTCGTATCGAAAGCCGGACGAATGAATGGATGCGCGGGCATGTTTATCGTTCCCAGCTCCACAAAGCGCCAGTAAAATGCATTTCGGGGATCGCTGGCTTTCATGCTGTTATCACTGTTTCCGGTTCGCAGGTTCCGTCCGCGAATGTGGACACCCGAGATAATTTCCCCCCGACGCTTTGAACGCTGAGTGAGAACAACCACATTTTTCTTCAGTTTCCCGGTTCGCTCCGGCGCACGTTCAACAACTGCATCCCGCATAACTTCAGCACCGGCACGGGTGGCATCGCGCAGAACCTTATTGTTTTCTGCCCTGCTGAGCGCCTCCAAATCCCGTGCAATATCCGCCAGGCCGGAAAAATCAAGACTGAAATCCATCACACATTTCCCTTCAGGCTGCAGAGCATTTCAAGCCGGGTAGCGCGTGCATCCGGTATTGGTGGACCTTCTATACCCAGAATCGCGCCTTTGAATGCACCGGTCAGCACTTTCAGACGTGAAGTCGCTGTCACATCGCGCCGGAATCTCATCCAGACTCTGACCGTAGCCTGAGCGGTTTCTGCTCCGCCTGAGATTATCTCCCTCCCGCTGATACCCTTAACTTCTGCCCATACGGTAGCTCCCTCCGTCACCGTCTCCACCGGATGCCCTGACGGAGAGCGGGCGGTGGTGACATTCAGAATAATTACGCGATCACGTAATCTGCCCGCCTGCATGTCTCCTCCTACAAAGGAATAAAACGATAAGGCTCCAGAAGAGAAGAAAAACCAAACGGGACTGGTGCCTTGCTGACATCTGAGGAATTTTCCCGGTTTTCGTACCAGTGCCCGACCAGCAACATGAGCGCCAGCAAAACATCATCAGCTATAAGCACCCCTTCAGGATCACCTTCCGGCACCGTCTCCTCATAAAGCTTACGGTTGATAAAATTTTCTGCCTTGCGGCAGGCAGCCCGGAAATACAGCATCAGTAACTCATCATCAGTTGCATCATCTGTATCAATACGGCACTGCGCCCTGAGTTTTTCCACTATTGCTGCCATCAGAAACTCCTGCCCGCAACACTGTGCGGGCATAAAAAAACCGCGTCGGCGCGGTCTGTAACTGAACAACGAGTGGTTATTTGCCAGTGAGCGCCTTGATGGCTGCCACATCTTCCAGCACACAGTCAAAACGATGGAAAGCCAGAAATGCCACCTGATCAAACTCAGCATAACGCTCAACCAGACGTTTCAGTTCCATATAAGTAACGCGGCGAATGATAAAGCGGTTGAAATCCCCCAGGAAAATGAATTTTTTTCCGGTACCAATCCCGTCAATAGCCTGATCAATAACATAAGGGATCCCCAGCACAGTAGCCGGCGTACCGCCTGCAATATCCGGCAGCCATAACGGGCGTTTCTGTCCATCCTCCATCTCTTCAATAGTCTGCAATGTGGCATCATTGAATGCCCAGCGGTATTTCGGCCCACCACGATATGCCGGATCAATGGCATGTTTCAGGGCATTCATTTCTTTCCAGGTGAAAGCGGCAGAGGCTGCAGTCTGGATGGTTCCCGTCACCGACGCTGCCAGCCCTTTTGGCTGTAACGGTGATCCCGTTCCGGTCCCCTGAACCAGATATTTTGCCTCTCCACGACCAATACGCTGGGCAATACGGTTTGCCAGATAAGATTCAATATCCACCCCACTGTCATGGAGCAGCTCATTGGACACACGAATTATTTTTGATGACAGCTTTTTAGCCCCCAGAATAGCGGTCCCGAACGTCACATCCTGTTCCGTTGCGGCTGTATTTTCCGCCAGCAGTTCGCCCTCTTCAGTCGTGCCATCAGACGTTGACCAGGTGATATCCTGCCCGGTTGATGTGGTCAGAAGTTGCGCCACACTGGCAATCCCGCCATAAGCCTTCATGGTGTCAATGATTTTGTTACGCATCTGCGTGGGCACCGTATATCCGCCCTGAGAATCCGTTGTTACACTCTGAGCCCGCAGTTCACGCATCAGATTACGCTCTTCAGCATTCAGTTCTGCAAATCCGGCACGCAGAAAACGGTTAAATGCCGCAGCGCGCTTCTCTTCCACCGCCTTTTTCCCGTTCTCCGCCTCATTATTCTGGCGCTCTTCCGGCCCGGACTCATCCACATATGCCTGATCCTGACGGCGCAACTCTTCTTCACGGGCGATTTGCTCATCCAGCGCATCCAGCTCAGCTTTCGCCCTGTTCCACTCTGCCCGTTGCTCATCAGTCCATGCGTTATCACCAATTTTTTCATGCAGTGCACGCATATCCTTTGCAATGGTGTTTCGTTTTTGCTTCATCTCATGAAGTTTCATCGTCAGTAGTATCCTTATGCATTAAGAAGGGTCAAAAGACGCTCACGCGCCATTCGTTCGTTAACAGCTTTCTTCAGCGCACCACTCGCCCGCGCTTCCTGCCAGGCTTTCATTGAGCGGACACCAGAGTCTGCGTCCTGATAGGCCGGATATGTCACCGGGCTGACGTCATACAGACGAGAAATGCGCGTGATTTCCCGGATAACAATCCCCTCGTCGTCTTCATACCAGCTCTCTCCGTCACGGGCGACACGAAACGCGAACGAGGACTGATTAATGTCACCACGCAACATTGGAGACAGCACCAGGTCACAAATAGTCGGAGTATCCGGTGCAACAATGTCATAACGTAAACCGCGTTCATCCACCGACAATGACAACGTGCCGGCAGAACTTCGTCCGAGAATGAAATTAGGATCATGATTAAACAAGCCACGTACATCATCATTCAGTACATCATCAAAAGCCCCCGGCTTGATGATTTCACGAAATCCCCACAGAGGTTCTGAACGACTGTTAAATACCGAGCCATAGCCCAGAATGTGGGTCGGGGCATTATCATATTGTTCCGCCCGCACCTCCCCGCTGTAACAGCGCGTTTCACGGTCATTCATCGTTCTTTTCCTCTTTGCCTTTCGTATCTTTAAAGTTATTCAACGGATTTGCTGCATTTACGCTGACCAGCATTTCATCCAGACCGTCAACCGGGTTCATATCCTCAAATGCCCTGGCTTCATTCCGACTCATCCAGCCATCTGTAATGGCAAAGTGATAGAACTGCGCACGCTCCTGTGGGGTCCCACGGAGCAACCCCGTGAGGTTGAAACGAACGTAATACCCGGCAGCCCGTTCTGTACGGGTAAACAGGCGACGGTTAAGCTCCTGCTCCCAGTTCGCAACCCAGGGCATCATCGTGTAGCGAACAAACTGAATCGCCTGCTGCGTAATATTCGAAAATGTGGCTTTTTCCAGGTCATTAATCATGTGCGCCGGGACATTAAAAATCCCGGCAATCATCGACCGGTTCAGCTTGGTCATATCAATGATCTGAGCATCCACCGGAGAAACTGTCAGAGCGCGGTAATCCAGTTGCGCAGGCAGCAACATGGTTTTATTTTCCTGGCTGCGAAGCGCTGTCACCGCCCGCTGCCACATATTTTTAAGCCTGCCCCAGCTTTGTTCGTTCAGTTCATTTTTCACAGAAATAATACCGGCAGGACGGGCATTACCGTTAAAAAAGGCGCTGGTATACTGCTGGCCACTCATTCCCATACCAATGGTTTCAGCATGCTGCATGATCGGGCTCAGTCCCATTTTCTGATTGTTTCCCAGCGCCCTGATATGGATCATGTCGTCCGGACTTACCGCAAATGCACCCTCTTCGTTATACACCCCGTAAGTATGACGCCCACCGGTGTTAAGTAACGTAGTTTCCCATGGCATACAGCATTCAAGGCTGGTAACCTCTCCACGACGATTACGTTTTACCCACGTATAACCATTGCCCCACCCCAGCACATGACGCTGCTTCAGTTCCCGCCACTTATAGCTGGTCTGCCAGGCATTCGGTTCATCATGAACGAGCCAGAACAACGGATGATCGCGTGCAGGCTGAACATGCTCATTCGTTTTTCGCATCACATGCAGGGGCATCTGAGCCACACTGGATGAAATAACATAAATACAGGCATAGACAGCAGCCAGCTTCATGGATGTTTCCGGACTGACATACACATCCCGGGCAAAAATATTATCCGTCTCAGCGGCCTCTCCGGTTACCGGAACCGAGGGATTTTCCAGAGGCTCACTGCGAAACAGAGCATCAAGAAGCATGTTTTCTCCTCATGGACACCACCAGTGCATAAAGCAGCAACAAACAGCCCGACAGCATCAGAGACGCTGGCAGACCTGCATACAGATAAACGCCAGCAGTGAGCAAACCGAAACCGATCAGCCCGGTCATATCAGTAATAAGCTGTTTCACAGAATTAACAGGTCCTCATCAGGATCAAGCGTGGACAGAAAGTCATTCACGCCCCCGCCATTTACCAGAAAGCGGCTCATGGCCGTAAAAAGTGCAACAGGGCCGTCGATTTTGGCTTCAGGCGTGGATTTATTCGGGAAGATGTTGTCGTTTTTGTCCGGTTTTACCGTAACGTTAGACATCATCCAGTTCATGACCGGATGATTGCTGTGATGGAAACGCCCGGCATAAACCAGTGATTCCGTTTCCTTCATGGCCTCTGACAGATTGCGGACCGTCTGCGGAACCTCCACCAGCGGTATCCCTTCTTCAGCCAGTGCCAGGCTGAACTGCATTGCGCTCCACGGGTCAAATCCCAGTTCCCTGAGGTTTTCACCGCCAATCCATTCCAGTAAGTCACTTTTTATCTGAGCATGATCGATAACATCACCATCCGTCAGGATGAGCTTATCCATCTCCGCCCACTTCCGGTAAAGTTCTGCCTGCTGCCGCGAGCATCGCTCCAGCCGTCCTTCCGGAAGCCAGAATTTAAAATCAGCATGAACATGTCCGTTATCGGTTCGCCAGAGTTTTGCCGCCGCACAGATATCAATCTTATGAGCAAGGTCTACGCCGACCCACATGGGATATGTTTTCAGCTCATGTTGTGGAGCAATGTATTCGCACTTCTCCCACTTAATCATATCCATCCAGGCAGATTCGGCAGTGACCCACACATTCATGTGTTTGGTAAAAAAATTCACCCGCGCAGAGACCTGCTCCTTCGCTTTTTTCGCCAGACGACGCAGATCATCCCAGCGTTTACAGATGCCCAGGCCAGGATTCGCTTTCTGCCAGACCGTTTCATCAAACGGATCATCTCCCTCATCAAGCGTGTAAATGATCGCAAAGTAAGAGTCGTCTTTTACAGCGCCCTCCACGTCGCTGTTATAGCCTCGCAATACCTTGATGGCGTAATCACGCTGCTCGTAACAAATCCCTTCCTTGTTAAAGCCAGCCGTGGTGATACCAAATAACAGGGACTGCAGACGGGCACCGGTTGCCGTTTCCAGAACGTCCCACACGTCGCGGGTTTTATGTGCATGCAGCTCATCAATAATGGCGCAGTGGATGTTCAGACCGTCCAGGTTGTTTGCATCCGAGGAAAGCGGTTCAAATTTTGATGCGCTCTGCTCCTGGTAAATCGCCAGCTTGTTGAAATCAAACAACCGCCCGAGTGTCGACCGGGCTTTTCTGACCATATTTTTGGCGTCTTCAAACACGATTCTGGCCTGGTCACGCGTGGTTGCGGCTGAATACACCTCAGCTCCGCCTTCACTATCTGCCCCCGTCATATACAGGCCGATACCCGATGACAGTGTTGATTTTGCGTTTTTACGGGCGACTTCGTTGTACGCCGTCCGGAACCGGCGCACCATCACCGGACGTCCGCTGCCATCGCTGCGCATGACAACTTCCCCGGTTTCTTCATTGACCAGCGGAATGACAAAACCAAAAATATTAATGAGGATAAATACATGCCAGTCCATCAACTCAATGGGCTGGCCTGCCAGTGCCCCTTTTACATGAGGCACAAATTTGTAGAAATTCAGGATGTGCTGCGCACGGGGTTCACTGAAATAAATCCCCCGCTTTTCGCCGTACTTCAGATCATCAAGAAAACGCTGGCAGGCCAGGCGGACAAATTCGCCAGCAACAATTTCTCCTGCAACAACACGTTCGGCGTAGCGGATCCCGTCAGCCACTTTTGCCATCAGTCTCTCGCTTTTAAAAGCTCTGCCAGCGGATCAACATTATCCGGTCCGGCGGTATTTACTTTTGCCCGGCTTGCCGGTGACATACCAAATTCTGCAAGCATCGCCCGGATCCGCTTCCAGGCATCCGCTTTCATCGCAGCAGCCGGGTGTGCCTTAATCAGCACATCACCGTTCTGCGTTTCCGAGCGGTAGGTGTACCCCTCAACATCGAGTGTTTCGCAGTGATGCCGGTATTCGGTATAGGCTTCCACCAGTAGCTCAAGCGCACGCGCATCAAGCTGAGAAATGATCCCTTCCGCATTCAGCTCTTCCGCCATTCGCCTGAACCAGTACTTCCCCTGCGCCCCTAAATGTTGCGGAATTTTAGGGAGACCTTTTTCATCCTTTTTAGCGGTTTTTTTGAGGTCTTTAACTGGCCGCTTTGAGGGGTTGCCTCGTATCAAATGCAGGCGTGGCGGGGTTTTCGGGGGTCCAGACATAATCGGTTTTACCTATCAATCATTTAATCACATTCCAAAAAAAAGTTTTCGAACCTGCGGCGATGCGAGGAAAGGTCAGGCGGCGGTACTGAGCAGCCAGGGCTGCAGAGATTTGACCCGCCCCCCTGCAGATAGGAACTGTTATCAGTTGATGCGTTCACGCGCTGTTTTTGCTTTATGACAGGGCCAGCACAGACTCTGCAGGTTACTGTCTGCATCCGTGCCACCATGAGCTTTCGGAATGATGTGGTCCACAGTTCTGGCTTCAACGGCTCTCCCATTGCGCAGGCAGTTCTGACACAGATGATTATCACGCTTCAGTATGCGCGCACGTATGGCATCCCATTTCGAGCCATAGCCACGCTGGTGGCGGCTCAGTCCGCGTTGATGCTGTACCCATCCTTCGCCACGATGTTTATCGCAGTAACCAGAACTGTCTGTGGTTGTACCTGCACATCCACGCTTACGGCAGGCGCGTGGGATTCGTGGGGGCATAAATACCTCATACCCTGCGAAATGTTTACCACGATAAAAAGGCTACTTAATGCACTGAGTGCGGATATACTCCTGTGCCCCTTCCAGTTGCATCTGCATCGTCATCAGCCGCTCTCTGAGGGTGAAATAATCCCGTTCAGCGGTGTCTGCCAGTCGGGGGCTGGTTGCATTATCCACGCCGGAGGTGCCGGTGGCTTCACGCACGGTACCGGGGCAGGTGGCGTTGATCCGCAGGCGCTTACGACCAGCGGCAACGTCAGCGCGAAGAGTTTCATTTTCAGCTCTCGCATCGGCTAATTCCCTCGAGTATTTTGCATCGAGCGCAGCAACATCACGCTGACGCTGCTGCATGTCAGCGATGGTGGCGGTCAGCTGCTTCAGCTCACTGACTTTTTTATCACGCTGTTCTTTGTAGGTGATGGCGTTATCACGGTAATGATTAACCGCCCACGACAGGCAGACGATGATGCAGATAACCAGAGCATAAATAATCGCGGCGACTCTGCTCACTGCTCTATCCCCCAACAGGCTAATGCGCTTTCCTGGTCACGACGAATAACTTGCCCATAGCAGTTATTTGAACGTATGCGGCAATCGCGCCCACCATCCTTAATCCACCAGCGAATCGCTTCGCATGCCCCCTTACGATCACCGGCATTCAGCCGCTTATAAAACGTCGACGGGAAACACTTACCGGGGCCAATGTTGTACGGACAGAATGACGCGATCCCCGCTTTCTGGGGTTCGGTCAGCGGCACTCTGATGTTTTTCTCCACCCACGCCAGCGCTTTATCACGCTCAATGGCGTTAACCTGGTCGCATTTTTCCTTCGACAACTTCATGCCCGGAACGACAGGTTTGCCATCCACCATGATGGCACCACGGCAGATGGTCCAGATACCTGCACCATCACGGTATGCCGTGGTGTGGTTGCCTTCCTTTTCATCCAGAAACTGGTCGAGAATGTCAGGCGCAGGCGCACCTGCGGCAATCAGCGCCAGAACGGCAGCCGACAGGCCGTATCTGATTTTTGCGTTCATGGATATTTATCAGGATTTATCGGTTCCGAATACCTGGATATGTTAAGTCTTCAGCCCAGCGGTGGAGTCTTCAGAGAACCAGTAATTCTTCCCGGTAGCTTTCCTTTGTAGGTTATCCACACATTCTGCGCCTCTAAAATTACGGGGCGCTTTTCCGGCGACTGCTCACCCCCTTCACATAACCCGGCAGCAACATCCAGGAAGACCTGTCTGATGCTCCTTCTGGCTGCTTCCTCATAAAACTCCAGCGCGGCACCTTCAACACGGTCCAGCGAGATGTCCAGGTCAAAAATTTCACCGTCAAAGCGTTTTTTGTCCCGTAACGCTAAAGTTACCGTAACTTTATTCTCAAAATTGCGGATCCCTTTCACAATCAGTTCATAGTTTTGAGTCATTGAATTACTCTCCCCGTGCAGCCTTACGACGGTCCTCTCTGATTTTGAAATACAGGTTAGTCAGATATGTCAGGAAGCCCAGAACCAGACTCCCCAGTACACCAATCGCAGCCCACTGTGACGGACTGACCTGATCAAGCCACTGTAAAAACCAGTAGCCAGCACTGCCTGCGGAGGTGCCGTAGGCAATGCCCGTTGAAATTTTATCCATGGATTTCATAGCCTCACCTCCGCAGCGAACGGATGGCGTAGTTATAAGGGGAGCGAAAAAGAAAGAATGCGCGATTGCGCAATATGGTAACGTCAGGGTATTATCCACTGGCTGAATAGATCACTTCACGTTTTTTGTTCCTTGCCGCCCGTATCCATATGCGGGCTTTTTTTTGCATGTAAAAAGGCCCCAACACATGTGCGTGGGGCCTGAGAGTATACATGGTTTCAGTCAACTGCATGGTGCCGGGTGCCTCCCGGTGAATTCAGTACCAGCACCTGAATCCGCGATTATCCCATATACCTACTCGCTGATTGCCCATCCGCACAGGGGGATTCACCATGCCAGTTTCTTTTAACAAACTCCCCGCAAAACAGACAACTGTCAACCGTCTGAATTGTGAGACATTTAAAAAAAAGGCCCGCAAAAGCGAGCCGGGAAAAATAAGTCTGGCGCGTTGTACTGGATTCGAACCAGTGACCGATTGCTTAGAAGGCAATTGCTCTGTCCGGTTGAGCTAACAACGCAGGGTACAGATAATGGACCGCCTTCGGGGACTCGAACCCCGCGCAACCAGCTTCGAAGGCTGGTGCTCTATCCTGATGAGCTAATGGCGGTATGTGATGGTGGCCCTTGCTGGATTTGAACCAGCGACCTGGCGATTATGAGTCGCTCGCTCTCACCACTGAGCTAAAGGGCCGGGAGCCGCATAATAACGACGCGTAATTAATTCTTCAATATCATCCGTTCTGGCTGACTAAATCCTGTACTTCCCGAACCGCCTGCTCAAAACGTTCAGTCTCCAGCTCAACGCCAATTGCACGACGCCCGAGCGCCAGTGCCGCTTTCACTGTCGAACCCGACCCCATGAAAAAATCTGCAATCAGGTCACCCGGACGACTGCTAGCGCTGATTATCTGCTGCAGCATTTCTGCCGGTTTTTCGCACGGATGTTTCCCGGGATAGAACTGCACCGGTTTATGCGTCCAGACATCGGTATACGGCACCTGCGCCGTCACGCCAAAATACCGCCGCAGTCGGCATTCACAACCACCAGCGCATTTAACGTTCAGCCATAAAAAAACCCGCTCGCGGCGGGTTTAAGCTGTGTGGCGAAGTAACCACTCTTAACATACTGACATACTTTTTGCGGACCGCACTAATCATTTTTTACTTTTTTAGCAGCCAGTCGTCCATCTCCAGTCTTACCCCCAGCACAGACAAACATCCGTCAATAAACCCTTCGGCTATCTGCATCTCAATTCGTATTGCTTTTTCGCTTTTCTTTCTCGTCCTGGCTATCTGTCTTTTTGATATTCGCAACAAATAATGAGCAATGAGAAGCGAATACTCCTCAGGTTTTTTCTGCTTCAGACGAGCAAGACAGTTTTCAATGATAAGTCCGTCATCATCGCAGCAGGCCGGACGTGGTTTAGTGGCAGATGGTAAAAGTCCTTTGAATCCGGCAGCGATCGGAGAATAGTCCACCCCGGTGTTACCACTTGCAGCCCATGCCCCCCAGCGTTCAAGAACCATCTGAATATCACGCATCAACTTTCTCCACAAAATCAGGCCAGCACGCCAATTGCCAGCGCACGATCGATAAAACGAAATATCAGCTCCAGCTGGGAGCCATACTTCTCTTCAAATGCCACGGTATCCGCATGCAGCTCGTCGTGATGCTTTCTGCACAAAGGCAACACAAAGAGGTCATGCGCTTTTGTACCCATTCCCCCCTGACCGTGGCCTATCAGGTGGTGGGGATCATCAGCTGGCTTTCCACAACATGCACACGGCTGTGTCTTAACCCAGCGCGTGTACTTTTCATTAACCCAGCGGCGACGTTTTGGGCGTAACATAAAAGACTCCGGCGACTCCGGATCCACTTTCAGCGCCAGCACCTTTTTCGCTTTATCCTGGATAATGCTGGTGGCAGGAACCGAAGGAACAAGGTCACTCTCCCGGGTGACAGACGGCACAACAGGCTTCGGTAATCTCAGTGCCTTACGGGCTGCACTTTCCGGTAAGGCATCCGCCAGGTCATTACGAACCAGCCACCAGCACAGTTCCGGCATTGTCACAACGTGACTGTCATCAAAACCGAGATCACGGCGCACAACAGATAACACCCAGCGGGCACAGTTATCCGTTGCCATTGATTCCAGCCGTTCCGTGAACTGGTCACGGAGAAGATTGTCACAGTGCCAGCACAGACGGATTGCGCCTGGCGCGTGCCGCATTGTGGTCATGTTCTCGCTGTGCCAGTCGGAATGAGGCCACTGACAGCCCTTTTCACGAAGTAACCAGCTCTCAAGGCATTCCACGCCACCAGCACGACGGATCACCGCCTCATGGCGGAACACGGCCCGAACGGCAGGATCATCCGCCAGCGGTTGTGATGCTGCCGGAACGGCACCACTGGCAAAAGATGAATAACGTTCCGGCTCAGGCTCCAGCAGGACGCGCCCCTGCATAAACAGGGGCATCAGCTCTGAACCGGGTCTGAACAAGACGATCCCCATACGCGGGGCTATTTCAGGGGTCAGCAGTGCTCTCAACGTAGAACCTCACAGCACAATCTGTTTCAGTTTCTGTACCGCTTTCCCCATATCCGCCATAGCATCAACAAACTCATCAAATTTACGACTTGCCATTCCATACGCCTGGAGGATTTCCAGTTTCAGAGGATCCAGTTGCTTTTTAATTTCCGCACGATCATTAAATTTCTTCTCTGCTTCTTCCGCAGCCCTGATCAGCTCCTCAGCATGCCTGCGTAATTCATCCGGAGTAACGGTCTTTTTAATCACAACGGGTTCCTCTGTTTTTACTGGTATTTCACTATTTACTGCCTGATGTCCAAATTTAGGATGATGTAACGTTGTAGTTCTTCCATCATTCGCAACGACCAGAAGTCCACTGTCGCGGATAATGCCAATGAGTATCTCCTTATCCCTTTTATTCAGTAGACTGTACGCCTGCACTTTCTGTGATATCTGGGTCAGTGTTGCGCCTTCCGGCATTCGTTCAACAAAACGTTTAACCCTGGATAAAACTGGCTGCAGATGGGGTGGTGTAATTCTCATGCTCCACGCCTCCCATCAGTGAACGGTATCGAGCAGCTTTAACAGCTCAGGAAATCGGGATTCGAAGAAATGCGGCTGCGTCTCGCGCGGATTTGCAGGACTGGTGATGTTCTTGCCGAACATGCAGCCTTTCGCGGTCAGCGACCAGAATTTTTTGATGTTGTTAATCGCGGTACGGCTGTATCGTTCGCGTTGTTCAACGATCCCCAGCTTCGCCATCTGGTGATATGCCTGATTAGCCGTCAGGCGGATACCATACTGCTTCAGCAGTGCACTCAGTGACAGCGTGGGGCGGCTTGAGCCATCAGGCGCGTCAGCAGGAGCATCAATGGCATAGCGCGGTGCCAGATTCGGTAAGCCAACAGCCTCCTGGAGTTTCTGACAGGCACCAAGCACTGAAGAGTTAGACAGGTTTAATTCCCGGCGCATAAAGTCCAGCAGAATCACACCAGCCTGCATCTTGTCAGCAGCCTGTCCGGATAATTTATCCGGTGCGCTGGTTACCGTATCGAAAGTACGGATCACCTTCAGATGGAATGACGGACTGATCCACATTGCATAGGCATACACCAGTTCTTTGCAGACATACGTCCCCTGGTTATTTCCGCCACGAATAACGTTAACAGGCTCTATATTGACCGAGTTGCAAATCTGCAACTCGCTTATTAAACGTTCAGTTTGCTCATTGCGGAGCCAGAATGCAGGCTTATGCTTATCCAGAGAACCGGCAGCCCTGTGTAGATCGTTCAGGCTGTAACGCCCATAAGCATCACGACGAACTTCAATACCATCAATGACCATCAGATTATTCATACTTCGTTTCTCCTCTTAATCAGGCGGCTGCACCCGCCGTTTTCTCGTACTTACTGATAGTGATCTCGACCTTCCCTTCCGGGATAACTGGTCCCCACTCCACCAGCATTCTTTTCACCTGGCTGTCGTCTTCCCACACACCCGCGTGGGTCAGGGCGTCAAACAGCGCCTTGTTATAGTTGTCCAGATCGCGGATCCGGTTATCCGGAGTAAACAACACGATCTCCACTGAAGCAGGTGCCGACGTTGGTTTCGGCAGACGACGTAACTGCTCAACTATTGCTGCGCACGCCGCGCTCTGGAATTTTCGCCCCGCCGAGCTTATCAGGCTCTTACCAGCAAACGCCCCTTTGTTGGGGTGTCGCCAGTACGTGTTCACGCTGGGCGGAAAAGGCAGGATCAGCTTCATACTTTCAGGTCCCTCTCATGTAACCAGTGGGTTGCACGCAGCCTTGCGTTTTCCTCACCGGCAAGCAGTGAGCGGATAATCCCGACCGCTTCGCTGTCGTCGTCCTTCACTGCGGTATGAAGCGTGATCCCCCGGGCCACACCACGCTTTATCGTGATGACGCCTTTTTTCTCCAGTGCGCGAAGATGCTCCACCGCTGCATTCACTGAACGGTATCCCAGCATGGTTGCCACCTCCTGATTGGTTGGCGGGAAGCCACGTTCTTTCTGATAAGAAATCAGCATATCCAGCACCTGCTGCTGGCATTGAGTTAACGTCGTCATGCCGCCATCTCCCTGACCAGTTTTTCTGCCTGCTGGCGAACCTGCGCCAGAAAGGCCTCACCACATGCCTCAAGTTCATCGCGCCCGATGTAGCTGATTGCCGGTCCCTTCCAGGTCTTGTCGAAAACAGCAATAGCACCAGCGAAGAAAGCGCCTGTCGGTACCTGCTTCTCGTCTTTCGGGATAAACCAGGCAGGCAGTTCAAAACCAATACGCCCTCGAATAAAAGCAATATGGTCCGCATCTTCCGGCCACCACACTTCGCTGGTGGCAGCTTTGATCAGGAAAACATAGCGCCCCCCCTTATCACGCATGGCACTGGCATGTTTCATGATGTAACGCATGCCGGTGATGTATTGCCCCTCATGCTGACTGGCGCGGCTGTATGGGGGATTACCAAAGGCAGCCCCTTTAAGCTCCGCAAGACGTTCTGACCAGTCATGCGCCAGCGCGTTGTCTTCCGCCGTGTAATACGCAGCACATTTGGCGTTATCACCGTCAGTGAACAGATCCAGAACAAACGGGCCAAACAGGGTGTTAATTCCCCAGAAAATGTTGTCCGGCGTGCGCCACTGATCGCCCACTTCCTTCAGTTCATGGGCTGGTTTGTTCCGCAGTTCCACCAGCGCCTGGCAATATTTATTACTCATTAAGCCCCCACGAAATTCCCTGACAGATACCACTCTTCACCCGATGCAGCGCGCTTGCTGCTTTTCCGTAAGCACCGCTCACGACGTGCCAGAAAATTGTTTCGTTCTGGCTGGGAGTGGCTTTCACGGAATGCCGCCATCCACACCGTTGCAGCACGACGGTATAAGCCCCTGGACTCCAGTTCTTCAGCCTGGCGGGTCAGGCACAAAATCACACGGGGATCGTTAGTGCCGACATAGAAATTGCGCACAGGTCTGGTTTCACGAACTGGTTGTGGTTCCGGATCCTGCGCTCTCTCAGTCAGGCGTGGGAAATGTCTGCGTGTATCTCCTTCACAACGGTGAGCCACACGCCCACTCTGACGTAACTTGCTTGCTGACTGCAGAACGCGCTGCCGTGAGTAACCAGCAAAAGCATCCGCAATGTCTCCGGAAGTACACCCCGGATGGGCTTCAATGAATTTCTGAACGTCATTCAAAAGACTCATGATCACCCCCTGAATCCTGCCGGGATCTGGCTGTAGTCCACATTGTCGTAACTGGCTTTGAAGTACGGGTCTTCGCGTTTTTCGGTGTACGTGCTTACGGACGGCGATAAGCGCAGGGAAAGCTCATCCCATTTTTCCCGCAGCTTCGACGGGCTGAGCACGTTACGGCACCAGAACGGATCGCGGCTGACGCGGCTGTACATCTCGCAGATTTGTTTGTGAGTACGACCATCCTGCACACACATCAGGCGAATTTCGTTTGCCCATGCTGTCCAGTTCGGTTCTTTGGGACGAACCACCTCGCCGTCACATTCGGCGGCCTGCTCGTACAGGGCGATGATTTTTTTCCAGAGCCACTGTGCGCAGGTCAAATCATCCTGCGTTCCCCACTGGCGCTTTTTAGGGCTGAATACAACCGCATCAGGATGGCGAGTTAAAAACTCCTGTTCAGCCGTTTGCGTGTCCGGTTGCGAAGCGTCCGGACGAGAAGAGGTTTTATTCTCTGTAGTAATCTCTGTTGTATTCTCTGTAAGATCATTGGGCCATTTTGACCCGATGACAGCGTGTCGTTTTGAACCAATGGATCGTGTCATTTTGCGCCCATCCATCAGGTCACTTTGACCCGATGGAGAAGTGCATTTTGACCTGATGGATTCGTTCACTTTGACCTCTTCTAAAAGCTCACTTTCATAGTTGATCGTGTAGAAGTTGGTCATGTCACGCTTCGATTTATTGAGTTGCTCGCGACGCAAAACCCCAAGTGATTTCAGGCTTGCAAATGTGCGTTTCAGAGTGGACTCTGACCAGAACGGAAACTGCTCCAGCCACTGTTCTGTCGTGTTATAAACCCAGCGAATTCCGCCATGCTCAGTGCCTGAATTCGTTTCATTCAGCCAGTAATGAAGCTGCTGCAACACAATTGCCTCATTCAGACCAATACGGCATGCAAGATCACGATTTATCACAATGGGCTGGGATGTCATTAACAGGCTCATGACCGACCTCTATTTCCCTGAATTTACGACGAAACTGTTCGAGCGGACTGAAGCATTCATGTTCATAGCCTTCACGGAGGTAGATAACCCGTTGTGTTTCCGGCTCCCAACGAATGACTCTGACGGGCACTCCGTAGTGATCTTTGAACCAGCGGTTAACTTGTCGCAAAGGACTGTCTCCTTCTGCCGGTTGAAATCACCCACAGCCCACTCTGCAAAGCTGTGGGTTACAATTTCCCTGTCACCTGGTACATTCACTGCATAGCAATACTCCACCTTCGCTTTTCCACCCGGCACAGGAAGCGCAATCAGTTGCGAGCGACGGTAGTGTGTTGTTAAACTGTTCATGCGTTAGTTTCTCCACAACCAGAAGCAATCGACGCCACGACGCCCGGAGCTGCACACTCGCGGGCGTTACTCTTTTCCGGCGCACAAAAAACACGAAATAACAGTGTTAAATGCTCCTGCCACTTCGCCATTACTTGGTAGCTGTTCTCTTCGATTTGCTCACGCTCAGCTTGGTCAATAACTCCATCAGCAGTTGCCTTGCGTAAGTACTGGGAATGCTTGCCAATCCATTCTATTGACTCCATCAGCCGCTGATTAATGTCACCATTGTCAATGTCATCAATGACCACCAGCGGCACAAACACCCCATTACTACGACGGGCTATTGCATCCGTTACATGCCTGGTACCACTGGCATCCTGTAAAACCATGGCCCACTCAAGTGGAAAAATTTGATCCCCACCGCTACGCAGTCTGTTATGCAATTGATCTTTTGCTGGGGTGATATCATCAGATTTATACAAACCAAGAATTTCTGCTGCTTCCTCATAGCCATGAGGTAAATCAGCAATCGTTCTTCGTATTGCTGCCACCAGCCATGCTGGTTGCTTATCAACTTTCCATTCAGGTTCTTTACCCACGTTTAAGCCCTCATATCTGTGGTTTCTGTAAATCGATTTATCCATTAGATTTTTCATAAAGCTCAGGTTTAAATGGCAACCGTCCGCAAGTTCTATATGCAGCCTCTGCTGCACGTCCTTTTGGAATTAACTGGCCAGGACGGTTTCGCCACTGATAAACGGCTTCAGTTGTTATGCCGAAAAAAGCAGCAACTTTCTCAATGCTGCCGAAGTAGCTTTCGATATCGTCAGTCGTCATATGCCCTCCAAACTAAGTTTTATTAGATGTTAATTATCAATCTATCTTAGGTCAATAAAAACTAAGATTACTTAGTAATTAAAGAAATGGTGCTCCTATGGAAACGGTTGGTCAGCGTATAAAAGCTCTGAGAAGAGTTACCAGAACGTCCCAGAAAGAATTGGGTAAATTTTGTGGAGTAAGTGACGTTGCTGTGGGGTACTGGGAGAAAGACATCAATGTCCCTGGTGGGGAAGCACTTTCAAAATTAGCGAAGTTCTTCAATACGTCAATAGATTACATTCTTTATGGTGCGGAGTTTGAAGGCAAACTCGTCACAAACATGCGCAGAGTTCCTGTAATCTCGTGGGTTCAGGCTGGGCAGTTTACTGAGTGCAGGACAGCAGAAGTGTTTAGTGAAGTAGACAAGTGGGTAGATACATCATTAAAGATTGGTGATAACTCATTTGCATTGGAGGTTAAAGGCGACTCCATGACTAACCCTAACGGCCTCCCAACAATACCAGAAGGCGCAACAGTGATTGTAGATCCTGATGCAGAACCCCGGCATGGAAAAATAGTCATCGCTAGACTTGATGGAACAAACGAAGCCACAGTAAAAAAATTAGTTATCGATGGCCCTCAAAAGTTTTTAGTGCCATTAAATCCCCGGTACCCCAACATCCCGATCAATGGTAATTGCCTCATCATTGGTGTAGTCAAAGGAGTTCAATACGAACTCTAGCCCCCCCTTTTCTCTAACCAAAACACCGAACTAAGAAAAGTTTGGTGTTTTCTCTTGCCATTAAAACTAAGTTAAGTTAGATTTTATATCAAAGATAACGAACAGGCAGGACGCCCACGAAGTAGCCGCCTGGGGCATATGAAGTCCAGGATGATTCGTTAGTACCAAAAAAGCGCCCTACCGGACGCTTCGCTCTTTAAAAATCAGTAACCCTCACTTTGGGCCTGGATCTGGTGGCCTGGGACGAGGTGGAATATGAAAAGGCTCTATTGGTCGACTCATTATCCAATCCTATTATGTCTCATTTCTTCGGTTTCGGTGGTTTCGGCTTCGGAGGTACATGTCCGTGAACTGGATTATGCTTGTTGGTCATCATTAATATCCGTTAGTTCATTCTCTAGAGGTAGATCTCCCGCACACCAAGCTATAAATTTTTCTTTGGTTGTTAAATCGTACTTAGTTGGAACACCAGCAAAAATACAGGCCCGAATGAAAGCCGCTCGTTCAAGTGATTTCCATGGATTACTATCAGTATCTTGGATTTTTAAATACCTAGCTTGCAACTGATCTTCAGGAAGGGTATCAGACTCAATCAGCAGTCTTTTGTAATGCCTCGCTTGCTCTTTAGACATTCCAGCCTCTTGGCCAAACTGATAGACCAACTGAAGAACCGAAAGTACGGCAACAAACAAACCGAAAATAAATAAATTACTGTACGGGGCGAAAACTGAAAAACCGAGAACGATTAACATCAACGTTATTAATTTATCAATGCGAGTTAACAACGTGTAATTCATCTTCTCCAATACATAAGAGTAGTGAACATAAAATTTATAATCGTCTCTGGTCATATTAGTCTCAGTTTTCCTTGGGTGGTTTTGGAGGAACTGGAGGCTTTTGTCTTAACGGCACATGCCTCTCCTCATACTTATCTACACATAGATCCATATAAATCCTTATCGTTGTTGGGGAGGGTTACATAATAACCAAATCCTTGTTGTTGGGGAATAACCAGGTCCACCTCGCCTGATGTGGCTAAAAGCAGGCACATAACAGCTAAGTATTTTCAACCAGAGAGAATCCTTAGCGTTGTGGTGAATGCGCAGGCTGATGCGCGAAAGACATTGCAGCTATTGCGGAAAAGAGCTGTTCGGCGGGGCAATTAAACGCCCGTGAGAGTCTGAAATAACCGCAAGCCGGAGATCAGCACCGGTCACCACAACAGCCACTGCTTTGGCGGTACCAGTTTGTACACTTGCTTCCGGCTGGTACCGCTCTTTTTACAAAACAGAGAAGAGCATCACCGGACGACGGGCTCATAACCCAATCCATCCGGGCGGCTGCCACCGCAGGTGTTCTTCTCTGTTTTGTGGAGAAACCAACCGACCTTGCAGGGTCGATATGATGAGGAGCAGCAAAATGGCTAGCGAACGCAGTACTGATGTGCAGGCATTTATCGGGGAGCTGGACGGCGGCGTATTTGAAACCAAAATCGGCGCAGTTCTCAGTGAAGTCGCTTCCGGTGTGATGAACACGAAAACCAAAGGTAAGGTCTCGCTCAACCTGGAAATCGAACCGTTTGATGAGAACCGTGTGAAAATCAAACACAAACTCTCATATGTTCGCCCGACTAACCGCGGGAAAATTTCTGAAGAAGACACCACCGAAACGCCGATGTATGTCAATCGCGGTGGTCGCCTGACTATTCTGCAGGAAGACCAGGGACAATTACTGACTCTTGCCGGTGAACCTGACGGAAAACTCCGCGCAGCAGGTCATTAATATCGTTCTTAATTAACTGATTATTTATCTCATCACTGAATATCTTAATATAGTGAGGACTTATTATGTCTCAGAACTTAGACGCAACCGCAATTAATCAAATCCATGCCCTTATTTCTGCTCAGGGTGTTAATGAAATTATCAGTAAGATTGGTGCCGATGCTGTGGCATTGCCTGAGAATTTCCGCATTCATGATCTGGAAAAATTTAATTTAAATCGCTTCCGTTTCCGTGGTGCGCTTTCCACTGCCAGCATCGATGACTTTACCCGTTATTCTAAAGATCTTGCAGATGAAGGCACCCGCTGCTTTATCGATGCTGATAATATGCGTGCCGTCAGTGTGCTTAACCTGGGTACTATTGATGAACCAGGTCACGCAGATAACACCGCCACTCTCAAACTGAAAAAGACAGCACCGTTCTCTGCCCTGTTGTCTGTTAACGGCGAGCGTAACTCCCAGAAATCACTGGCAGAATGGATTGAAGACTGGGCCGACTACCTTGTGGGCTTTGATGCTAATGGTGACGCCATTCAGGCAACAAAAGCGGCTGCGGCAATCCGTAAAATCACGATTGAAGCAAACCAGACCGCTGATTTTGAAGATAATGACTTCAGCGGCAAACGCTCCCTGATGGAATCTGTCGAAGCGAAGACCAAAGACATTATGCCAGTGGCATTTGAATTTAAATGCGTTCCGTTTGAAGGTCTGAAAGAACGTCCGTTTAAATTACGCCTCAGCATTATCACTGGCGATCGTCCTGTACTGGTTCTGCGCATTATTCAGCTGGAAGCGGTGCAGGAAGATATGGCTAACGAATTTCGTGATCTGCTTGTTGAGAAATTCAAAGACAGCAAAGTAGAAACCTTTATTGGTACTTTCACCGCCTGATTTCATTACTGCAAATGCCCCTGCGGGGGCATTTATGGAAACGTAATTAACTCAATAATCACCGGATGGTGAGGGCTTCCTTTTACCCAAATTCAGCGCGGTGCAGCGCATATACGTGGAGAACAAAATGTCATTTATTAAAACTTTTTCCGGGAAGCATTTTTATTATGACAAGATAAATAAAGATGACATCGTTATTAACGATATCGCGGTTTCCCTTTCAAATATCTGTCGCTTTGCCGGTCATCTTTCTCACTTCTACAGCGTCGCCCAACATGCGGTGCTTTGCAGCCAGCTGGTGCCGCAGGAATTTGCTTTTGAAGCGTTAATGCATGATGCAACAGAAGCGTATTGCCAGGACATCCCAGCTCCACTGAAACGCCTTCTTCCTGACTATAAACGGATGGAAGAAAAAATAGACGCCGTAATCCGTGAGAAATACGGGTTACCTCCTGTTATGAGCACGCCAGTGAAATATGCCGATCTCATTATGCTGGCAACCGAACGTCGCGATCTCGGGCTTGATGATGGCTCTTTCTGGCCTGTACTGGAAGGTATCCCGGCGACAGAGATGTTCAAAGTTATTCCACTGTCACCAGGCCATGCCTACGGGATGTTTATGGAACGTTTTAACGAGTTATCGGAGTTACGCAAATGCGCATGAATGTTTTCGAAATGGAAGGGTTTCTTCGCGGGAAATGTGTACCACGAGATCTGAAAGTGAATGAAACAAATGCTGAGTACCTGGTACGTAAATTCGATGCGCTTGAAGCTAAATGTGCGGCACTGGAAAACAAAATAATACCAGTGTCAGCTGAACTGCCGCCAGCAAATGAAAGTGTTCTGTTATTTGATGCTAACGGAGAAGGCTGGCTAATTGGCTGGCGTTCTCTCTGGTACACCTGGGGACAAAAAGAAACCGGAGAATGGCTGTGGACATTTCAGGTCGGGGACCTTGAAAACGTCAATATCACTCACTGGGCAGTAATGCCGAAAGCACCGAAGAATAAAAAATGAGCGTGATAAAAACTCATACAGGAATTGTTATCACCCGAGACGGTCCGCAGGTAAAAAAACTGCACCAGACAAAGCGGATGTGGGTCGTCGGAAAAAACGAGTTTTACCACAAAGAAACCGGACGCCGCCACTTTGCAGAAAATACTCGCCGCCGACTGCTGATCGATACCATCAAGCCTATCGAGGTGAAGCATGTTTAAACAGAACGAAAAATCTATCGCTCAAATTGCTGAGTATATCCCGCGTGCGTGCCGGGATATGCAGTTGCAGGAAGCCAAAGCACGCCTGGAGAAAAAAATTGCGCTCTATATCGATGACGGCTGTGATGCCGCCGTTCTTAACGCGGCGTTCGCGCCAGCTCTTAACAGTCATACGCGAAAGTCTTTTTTTTCGTGCATCGCAGCGCAGATCCGTAAAGGAGGCAACCAGTGAGCAACATTAACTATCAGGTACTGCGTGAAAAGGCAGAGAAAGCAACTAAAGGAAGCTACATCGTAGGGCATACATCTGTTAACCAACACGGCAATTTAACAGGAGTTTTTGTTTGTCAAAAATGGAAAGGAGAACCCGGTGGCGTAATTGCAGAATGTCACGTTAACTGCCTGGTTGAAACAGATGCTCAGGCTTATGCAAACGCTGAATTCATAGCAGAGGCTAACCCGGCTACCGTGCTGGCACTGCTGGATGAACAGGAAAGAAACCAGCAATACATCAAACGCCGCGACCAGGAGAACGAGGATATTGCGCTAACGGTAGGGAAGCTGCGCGTTGAGCTTGAGGAGACAAAATCAAAACTCAACGAGCAGCGCGAGTATTACGAGGGAGTTATCTCTGATGGGTGCAAGCGTATTGCTGAACTGGAAGCGCGGGAAGTTCAATTACCGACTCGCTACGACCTTCGATATGGACACCCGATAAATGCAGATGAGCGACATGTCATGATACCTAAAGAAAATGGCAGTTGGCTTTACCTGATTGACCTAGAACACGCATTACGCGTCGCTGGCATTCGCATCAAAGGAGAGTGAGATGGACGGACAAATATCAATTGTTCGACCGGGAGCATGTGACGATCGCGAGATACGAATGATTATTCGTCTGGCGAGGGGGAAAACAATAACTGCTCTCATTACTCCAGAAAATCTCGCATTATCATTAACAGGAAAGTCAGACCTGCCAGTAGAGCTAAAGCTGCGAAATGTTGAGATTAAGGTGAAATAGCTATGACCACTATTACCAAAGAACGTATCGAATTATTCATTAAAAATCCGCTTGATAACGGACTTACCCGTGGCGAACAAATGGAACTGGCACGAATTGCTCTGGCATCGCTGGAAGCAGAGCCGATAGGTTTCCGTTGCAGGCGCAATGATAACCTTGGTGATTGGAGTTACGTATATCATCGAGAGCCAGATGATTTTGAGCGCAAACATTTAGTGATAGAGGGCATTTACGCCGCCCCTCCAGCACCGGTAGTGCCTGAAGAAGCAACTCCGGAAAACGTAGAAATGCTCTCTGGCTATGTTTCAACGTACAAATTAACCGATAGCGAGCGCGATATTGCTGCCGAAATATGGAACGCCTGCCGCGCCGCCATGCTTCAGTCCGGAAACTTTCGGGAAAACAAGAATTCGTCAACCAATAATTTTCGGGAAATCGCGGAAACGTCAACCAACTATCCGGCAATTCCTAGTGAGGTGTTGTCCGCAATCCTGAAGGTTGCCAGGATTCGTGCCGATTTCGATGATTTTGACGGTGACAGGCGAGGTATCGGTGATTGTCTGGATGAGGCTGAGCAAGAGCTTATCGTTACCATTAACAAATATGCCAGTCAGTTGGCAGCAGAACCTATAGCGCCTAATGACGTTCGAGAGCAGACAGCCATTCCACAAGTTCCGGTAACTCCGGATGGTTGGATAAGCTGTAGTGAGCGAATGCCAGAAATGGGAGAGCGACAATGCTATGTGTTAGCTGCTGACTTTAAAAACAACTACCCACCAAGCATCCCCAACACTCAGGTCGGCGTATATGGCGACTGGTTTAATGATGGCAAGCCCACTTGGGATGACGGTGGTGGCGAAGACCTGTATCTCAAGGAGGTAACCCACTGGATGCCGCTGCCAGAACCGCCGCAGGAGGTGAATCAATGAGCTGGCGTGATGCAATCGTAACTCTGGGGGTGGTATTCGCAGCAGCGTTTGTTGTGTTCTCGATTTGTCGATGGGGATAACCACATGTTCGCTTTGATTCAACGCAGTCAGATATACACGGACAGAGCCGGATACCCCGTGGTGATTACTCGCATCACTGAGCACTCAGTGTTCTTTCGACGGATGGACGGACGATCCGGGCGGGTACGCATTGGTGAGTTAAACTGCCTGTTCGAACATATTGACCACCAGGAGTACCGCAAAATTCTGGCAGAAACAGAGCAGGAAGCTCATCTGAAAAAATTACGGGCCATGAAAAGGAAGTAAAGAATGAATAAAGCATTTGAACGATGGGGCCACCAGCGTTACGGCAATCGCTATGACCTGACACGAGATGTTGACGGTTTCTACTGTCGTGAAATTGTGAAACGAATGTTTGAAGTGTGGTGCCACTGCCGTGGGCTGAGTGTTGTGTGAGGTAATGCATGGGCAATGTGATTCAACTGGCTCCCAATGAATGGGTTTGTGAAAGCGTTCTAATCGCAATTACCGGGCTCAAACCAGGCACAATTCTTCGGGCCCGGAAAGAATGCTGGATGGTTGGAAGAGAGTATATTCACGTATCACCAGACGGTAATCCAAAGCCTTCCAGTGAATGTATGTATAACAGAAAAGCAATAGATGCCTGGGTCGCTTCAATGAAAAACAAACAACCTGGGTGATTTAATGCCATGAAGTATGTAAGCTCGTATCGCTCTTGGGCGTCTGGAGGTATCAATGGATAAAGTCAAATATCCAACAGGCGTCGAAAACCACGGCGGCACATTACGCATCTGGTTTAATTTTAAAGGTAAACGTGTCAGGGAAAATCTTGGTGTCCCTGACACTGCCAAGAACAGGAAGATCGCCGGGGAACTGCGGACATCGGTATGTTTTGCCATCCGCACAGGAAGCTTTGATTATGCCGCACAGTTCCCTGACTCCCCCAACCTTCAGGCTTTTGGGGTAAGTAAAAAAGAAATTACGGTGAAGGAACTTGAAGAAAAGTGGCTGGATCTGAAACGAATGGAAATCTCTGCAAATGCATTCAATCGCTATGAATCCGTTGCAAGAACGATGGTTCCGAAAATTGGAGGCAGCAGACTGGTGTCATCGGTAACCAAAGAGGAATTGCTGTATATCAGGAAAGATTTACTGACCGGGTATCAGAATTCAACGAAAAACAAAGCAGCAGCAAAAGGACGGAGCGTCGTTACTGTAAATTATTACATGACAACTATCGCTGGAATGTTTCAGTTTGCTGCAGATCACGGTTACTTAGAAGCAAATCCCTTCCAGGGAATTAAGCCTCTTAAAAGAGCCAGGGCAGAGCCAGATCCGCTAACTCGTGACGAATTTATTCGCCTGATAGATGCTTGCCGACATCAGCAGACGAAAAACCTGTGGTCATTGGCTGTGTACACAGGAATGCGTCACGGTGAACTGGTCTCCCTGGCCTGGGAAGATATCGATCTGAAAGCAGGAACTATTACTATCAGGCGCAATTATACGAAACTCAGTGAGTTCACTCTACCTAAAACTGAAGCAAGTACAAACAGGGTTGTGCATCTTATCCAGCCCGCTATCAGTGTCCTGAAAAATCAGGCTGAAATGACAAGACTGGGTAAGCAGCACCACATCAAGGTTCAACTACGTGAATATGGGCGCTCAGTGAATCATGAATGTACTTTCGTATTTAACCCCCAGGTGGTTAGAAAAAGCAAACAGGTCGGTTTTATCTACAAGGTAGATTCTATTGGCGACTCATGGGAAACAGCCGTTAAGCGTGCGGGCATCAGGCACCGGAAAGCATACCAGTCACGACACACTTATGCGTGCTGGTCATTATCTGCCGGAGCAAACCCAAGCTTCATTGCCAGCCAGATGGGCCATGCAAGTGCCCAGATGGTATTCAATGTATACGGAGCATGGATGACTGACAGTAATGCAGAACAGATCGCAATGCTGAATCAGAAGCTGGCAGATTATGTCCCAATGATGTCCCATGGTCACCAAAGTGACACAAGAGACTTATTAAAATCAGTAGGTTAGACTTCAATACCCGTCATGTTAACTGTGTGGAGGGCAACACCACGCTATACGCCCTGCCCAAACCCGAGGTTGTCCTGCGCTGGCGTGAGCAGACCACAGATGACTTCCGCTTCTGTTTTAAGTTTCCGGCGACCATTTCGCATCAGGCAGCATTACGGCATTGCGATGATTTAGTGACTGAATTTTTGACCCGCATGTCACCGTTAGCGCCGCGCATTGGGCAATACTGGCTGCAACTGCCTGCCACATTTGGCCCACGGGATCTGCCTGCGCTTTGGCATTTTCTCGATTCTCTTCCCGGCGAATTTAATTATGGTGTGGAAGTCCGCCATCCACAGTTTTTCGCCAAAGGGGAAGAGGAACAAACGCTTAATCGCGGTTTACATCAGCGCGGCGTTAATCGGGTGATTTTAGACAGCCGCCCGGTTCATGCAGCACGTCCACACAGTGAAGCTATTCGCGACGCTCAACGAAAAAAACCTAAAGTTCCGGTACATGCTGTACTGACGGCGACAAATCCGCTGATCCGTTTTATCGGTAGTGATGATATGACGCAAAACCGGGAATTATTTCAGGTCTGGTTACAAAAATTAGCGCAGTGGCATCAGACCACTACGCCTTATCTTTTTTTACATACGCCAGATATTGCCCAGGCCCCGGAACTGGTACATACCCTGTGGGAAGACTTACGTAAAACGCTTCCAGAGATCGGAGCAGTTCCGGCTATTCCACAGCAATCTTCTCTTTTCTGAATTTGCCACCTATCATAGACAGGTGCCATCGGCCATTTTAAAGGGAGTTTGTATGGTAAGCGCGCTGTATGCCGTTTTAAGTGCGTTGTTATTAATGAAGTTCTCTTTTGATGTCGTTCGCCTGCGAATGCAGTACCGCGTTGCCTATGGTGACGGTGGTTTTAGCGAACTGCAAAGCGCTATTCGCATTCATGGTAACGCGGTGGAATATATTCCCATCGCGATTGTGCTGATGCTGTTTATGGAAATGAATGGCGCAGAAACCTGGATGGTGCATATTTGCGGCATCGTTTTGCTTGCTGGTCGTCTGATGCATTATTACGGTTTTCATCACCGTCTGTTCCGCTGGCGACGTTCCGGCATGAGCGCCACATGGTGTGCGCTGTTGCTGATGGTGCTGGCGAATCTTTGGTATATGCCCTGGGAGTTGGTTTTCTCCCTGCGTTAGCGCACAATACGCCACTTTCTTTTTCCCGGATTTTTACGTTATGTCTCACCGCGACACGCTATTTTCTGCCCCTATCGCCAGACTGGGTGACTGGACCTTTGATGAACGGGTAGCTGAAGTCTTCCCGGATATGATCCAGCGTTCCGTTCCCGGTTATTCCAATATTATTTCCATGATTGGTATGTTAGCCGAGCGCTTCGTTCAACCTGGTACGCAGGTTTACGATCTGGGTTGTTCTCTGGGCGCGGCGACGCTCTCGGTGCGTCGCAACATTCATCATGATAATTGCAAAATTATTGCCATCGACAACTCTCCGGCGATGATTGAACGCTGCCGTCGTCATATTGACGCCTATAAAGCCCCTACGCCAGTAGACGTTATTGAAGGTGATATTCGCAATATCGCCATTGAAAACGCATCGATGGTGGTGCTGAATTTTACCCTGCAATTCCTGGAACCTTCCGAGCGTCAGGCGTTACTGGATAAAATTTATCAAGGGCTGAACCCGGGCGGTGCGCTGGTGCTTTCGGAAAAATTCAGTTTCGAAGATGCCAAAGTTGGTGAATTGCTGTTCAACATGCACCACGACTTTAAACGTGCTAACGGTTACAGCGAACTGGAGATCAGCCAGAAGCGCAGCATGCTGGAAAACGTGATGCTAACCGATTCTGTGGAAACCCATAAAGCACGCCTGCATCAAGCTGGTTTTGAGCATAGCGAGCTGTGGTTCCAGTGCTTTAACTTTGGTTCCCTGGTGGCATTAAAAGCAGAGGACGCTGCATGATCGACTTTGGTAACTTTTATTCTCTGATTGCCAAAAATCATCTTTCACACTGGCTGGAAACGCTGCCCGCGCAGATTGCTAACTGGCAGCGCGAGCAGCAGCACGGGCTGTTTAAGCAGTGGTCCAACGCGGTGGAATTTCTGCCTGAAATTAAACCGTATCGTCTGGATTTATTGCATAGCGTAACCGCCGAAAGCGAAGAGCCACTGAGCGCCGGGCAAATTAAACGCATTGAAACGCTGATGCGCAACCTGATGCCGTGGCGCAAAGGGCCGTTCTCACTGTATGGCGTCAACATCGATACCGAATGGCGTTCCGACTGGAAATGGGATCGCGTTCTGCCCCATCTTTCTGATTTAACCGGGCGCACCATTCTTGATGTCGGCTGTGGCAGCGGTTATCACATGTGGCGCATGATTGGCGCAGGCGCACATCTGGCGGTGGGGATCGACCCTACGCAACTGTTTCTGTGCCAGTTTGAAGCAGTGCGTAAATTGTTAGGTAACGATCAACGTGCGCATCTGCTGCCGTTAGGCATTGAACAACTTCCGGCACTGAAAGCCTTTGATACCGTCTTTTCGATGGGCGTGCTTTATCATCGTCGTTCACCGCTGGAGCATCTCTGGCAGTTGAAAGATCAACTGGTCAATGAAGGTGAACTGGTGCTTGAAACGCTGGTTATTGATGGTGATGAGAACACGGTGCTGGTGCCGGGCGATCGTTACGCGCAAATGCGTAATGTCTATTTCATCCCTTCCGCGCTGGCGCTGAAAAACTGGCTGAAGAAGTGTGGTTTTGTTGATATTCGCATTGCGGATGTGAGCGTTACCACTACAGAAGAACAGCGACGCACCGAATGGATGGTTACTGAATCGCTGGCCGATTTCCTCGACCCACATGATCCGGGTAAAACGGTGGAAGGTTATCCTGCGCCTAAACGCGCGGTGCTGATTGCGCGTAAGCCGTAAAGATTAGCGCCCGTTTCCGGGCGCTTTTCACGTCTTATGCCTGAACAGCTGGCTGATCAAACGCCGTTAACTTCGGCGCATTGCTCGTATATTTTTCGATATACACCAGCGCAGAGTTACCGGCACAGGCATTTGCCAGCTGAGAGCTGGGGATATCCGCCGTTAACACGTTCGCACTGCCGTTTTTACACAAGCCATTTTCCAGATCTGGCCATGCACCTTCATGCACGCATACCACGCCTTTTTTGATCCCGTCAGTCACCACCGCGCCTGTCAGAATCTGACCACGTTTGTTCCAGACACGCACCAGATCGCCATTCGCAATACCAAAGCGAGCAGCATCTTCGGTGTGAATAGTGATCGGTTCACGATCGGCAACCGCATATTTTTTACGCAGTTCCGCATAGTTAAGCTGACTGTGTAAACGATGTGCCGGATGTGCGGTCAGAAGCTGCAACTGCTTCTCGTCGGCGGTACCCTTCCACTCATCAGGCGCAAGCCAGGTTGGGTGTGCCGGGCAATCCTTATAGCCAAATTTTTCCAGCGTTTTGGAGTAAATCTCAATTTTGCCGCTTGGCGTACCCAGCGCATTTTTCACCGGATCGGCGCGGAAATCACCATAACGAACGTACTGTTCGTTCTTCTCGCTGCGGCGCATTTCGATCAGTTTATTTTGCTGCCAGAAGGCATTAAACATCGGCATAGTCACGCGTTGCGCACGGGCACCTTTCTGAGCGGCATCATAGAAAAATTTCAGCCACGCCATCTCATCTTTACCTTCGGTATAGATCTCTTTTCCGCCAGGTTTCAGTAATTCAGCAAGATCGGCAAACACGTCAAAATCGTTACGCGCTTCAAATTGCGCAGCGACAGCCTGCTTCATCGGTACAATATGCTGGTTGCTGTAATCACCGGTCATCGTCAAGTCATTGCGCTCAAACGATGTGGTGATCGGTAATACGATATCTGCATGTTTAGCAGCTGCGGTCCAGTAGCATTCAGAAACGACGATCATCTCCGGTTTCTGCCATGCTTTAATCAGACGATTAGTATCCTGGTGATGGGTAAAGTTCCCGCCACCCGCCCACCAGATCATTTTGATATTCGGATACGTTTGTTCTTTACCGTTATGCTGATATTTGCCGCCAGGATTTTCCAGCGCATCGACGATACGGGCAACAGGAATCGCCGTCATTCCGCCATCATCAGCGGCCTCGCTGGCCTGTCCGGCAATCGCCGCAGACATTTCCGGCAGCACGCCGCCAACACGCGTCGGGTTGCCACCATTGGAGTAATGATAAGAGAAACCAAAACCGCCGCCCGGTGTACCAATCTGCCCTAACATCGCCGCCAGCGTCACCAGCATCCAGTGTTTCTGTTCACCATATTGCTGGCGCTGAATTCCCCAGCCTGCCATCAGCATTGTGCGATTCGCCGCCATCAGTTCAGCGAGTTTGACTATCTGCGCTTCCGGTACGCCAGAAATTTCCGCCGCCCAGGCCGCGCTCTTCGGTGTATTATCGCTCTTACCTGTCAGATACTCTTCAAACTGCGGATATCCGGTAGTGTATTTTTCAAGGAACACTTTATCGTGTTTGCCTTGTGTCATCAGGGTATGCGCAATCCCTAACATCAGTGCCACGTCGGTGCCCATATTCGGCGCGATCCAGGTGGCATTATCGCCAAAGAATTCGATGGTTTCGGAGCGGATAGGATCAATGGCAATCACGGGTTTGCCAGATTTTTTCAGCTGATGGAAGTATTCCAGCCCTTGCTCATCGGTACTGCTCCAGGCAATTTTTAAGGTATTCAGCGGGTTCATCCCCCACAGCACCACAACCTGGCTGTTTTCCAGAATCAGCGGCCAGGAGGTCTGCTGTTCATACACCTCTACAGAACCGACCACATGCGGCATGATCACCTGTGCCGCCCCGGTTGAATAATCGCCGCTATGCCCGGAATAACCGCCCGCAAGGTTCATATAACGTTGCAGTAAGGTTTGCGCTTTATGCAACACGCCAGAAGATCGCCAGCCGTAAGATCCGGCAAAAATGGCCGATGGTCCGTTAGCTTTACGAATACGATCGTGTTGCTCATGAATCAGTTTTAATGCTTGTTCCCAGCTCACCTGTACATAGGTATCTTCGCCACGACCTTTTGCCGGTTGCAGTGGATTATCGAGATAGCTTTTTCTCACCATCGGATGCTGAATACGCGCCGTGGTGTGTACCTGATCCGCCGCCGTAGACTGTAAGGAGTTCGGTATGGTTTTCGCCAGCGCGCCTGTCGAAGAAACAATCTTGCCGTCCTTCACTTCTACGTTCATCGCTCCCCAACGTCCCGCGGTGAGGATTTTACCGCCCTTCTCTTCTGCCCATGCGGGTAGCGGTGCAGCCGATGTCACCACCAGCGCCCCAGCGGCAATACCGCTGTGTTTAATAAATTCACGTCTTGTTAATGTCATAACTTCCTCCCTGATCAACGAGGATCACTGTTTTTCGCTAATATCTTTGGCGTTGTACTGGAAGTACCGCGTCAAAATGTCCAGTTCATTTTCGCTCATGCTGGTTCGCGCCCCCATTCCTTTGGCAATGGACGGCCAGGCATTGACGGTGTAATGGTCAGCGGCAATAGGCGCATGGCAACCAGCGCAATAGGTATCGTCAAGTTTTTCAGCGTATTGCCATAGCGGTTTACGGTCCGCTAATGCGGGATCGGTAAGCACACCCTGTATAGACGCCTGACGCCATTGATTGCCGTACTCGTCAGCCTGCCATTCCCCGTTTACCGTCAGCGCCTTGATACCTTCTTCACTTAATGTGGCTAGCGCCAGCCGTTGACCTGCCGCCAGGTAGAGCGTGTTTTCACTGCCCTGCATTTGATAACCCTGCAACAGAACGATCGGCTGTTTGCCACTGGCATCAACGACGGTGAGATCGGTACCAGGATTCACAGTGGCCAGTTCGCCTATGCGGGAAGGTTTGAAAGGATAAATATGTGCGCCATTGGTAACTGAAGTAGCGGCCTGACTTTCCAGCTCATGCGCCGCGTTGTCATCCATTTTTATTTCTGGTGGAAAATGGGCAATGCCTTTATGACAATCGATACAGGTTTCGCCGTCCTTTTGCGCTTTGGTATGCATTTTCTGCGCAGATTCACTTTGCGAGGCAATATCCATGGCATCAAAAGAATGGCAACTACGACACGTTGCAGAATCAGTTGCTTTTAATTCTTTCCATACTGTTTCGGCCATTTCCTGACGATGCGCTTCGAATTTATCGTCACTGTCTATTTTGCCGCTAACAAATTCATGATAAATATCTTTAGAAGCTTTTAATTTAGCAAATAAATAATCCATCCCTGACTTTGGAATATGGCAATCGGCACATTCCGCACGTATCCCTTTCTGGTTCGAAAAGTGGACAGTTCCCTGATATTCCTCAAAAGGTTTACTCATCGAGTGGCAGGAAAGGCAAAATGCTGTATCCGACGTTTTATGTAAGGCTTTTTGCGCCAGCAATAACCCGCCGCCACCAACCACAACCGCTATCAGCAAAAACATTAACCCAATGCGTTTTTTCCCTCGCATAGATTCCTCTAATTAATTCCAGAACACCGAAATCATTGTATAATTAAATATACAACGAATTGACCGCTTGCATAATTCGGCACAACACTGCCTGAAATAATCGATAAAGAATATGATTTATTACAATGTAATCATTAATTGCTAAAGAATAACCCAGTTGTTATTTAGAATATATATTTGTCAGTTTTAGTAATTTAAATTACATAATTAATATGAATGTATAAAAATTTTTAGCACAACGCTATGCGCACTGTCACGCGCTCAACTGATCACCGAAATCGTTCGTTTTTTATACTTCTCGGGGATAAAAAAAGGCCCCTGTTGAAATTGCAGGGGCCTGGTACGAGCAAGCATCATATTGGGCGACATGATGCAACGGTAAAAATCATTTGGCCTGATGGCGTTCAATGATTCCTTTCATTTCAGCAACCGCCGCCCCGTCGACGACATAACGCGAATACTCGTCCGCGTGTGCATCTGATGACATGGACAATCCTTGATTACGATAACGCATTGGTGAGGCTTGCCACGCTCCCGCGGAGCTATGGACTTCCAGCACTCCGGCATCGAGGAAGTGGTGCAGGTTTTCTGCACGGACTCCTGCTCCGGCCATAATGATTGGAGCATCACCATGGGCAATAAGTTCCATAATTTTTGATAAACCTTGCAGTGCGTCTGATTTTTGCCCTGATGTCAGTACCCGAGCAACGCCAAATTCCGCAAGATTATTGAGTGTATTTAAAGGGTTAGCGCACATATCGAAGGCGCGATGAAAAGTCACTGCCAGCGGACCGGCAGCAGCCATTATTTTTTCCATTCGTGGCATATCGACATTCCCGTCAACATCGAGAACGCCCGTCACCAGTCCAGGAAAACCTAATTCGCGGACTGTGCGCACATCCTCAAGAATGGCGGCAAATTCACCGTCGCTGTAGCAAAAATCACCACCGCGTGGGCGGATAATCGGATGCACAGGGATCGTCACCCGCTGGCGCACGGATTTCAGTACCCCCAACGACGGCGTTAAGCCCCCCTCTTTTGGGGCTGCGCATAATTCAACTCTGTCTGCGCCGTTTTGCTGCGCCGTTAGCGCGCATTCCATGCTGTAACAGCAAATTTCCAGTAATGCCATTTTTGCTCCTTAATTACGCCGACTGCTCGCTGGCAACGATCTCTTCAATGGACCACGGATGAAATTTAATGGTCGTTTTGCCATCGGTGACCGCCAGCGTCGGATTCGGTAATCGCTCATGCTCACCTTTTGGCGAACTGGTTTTCACTGAGATCCCCGGCAGGCTGAGTCCTTCATCAGAAAGCAATGCCAGCGCACGGGCATTCAGCGTTTCTGGATCGCCCGGCAGAACGATTTCAATATGTTCCCAACCTTCGTGCGGGTAACGTTTTTCCCCGGGCCACGGTAGCTCCACAATGGAAAACTGCCAGTGCGCAACCTGTACCGGTTCATGCAATTTAAACAGACAAATCGGCCTGCCATTGATCATATTTTCTGACAAAAGCTCGCCGCACTGTTCAAACCCGCGACGCCAGCGTTCAGCGGTGACGTTTTGATGGCAACGCAAGGAAATGTGATCGGCAGTCAGCGGAGTGATATCCAACCCCAGACGGCGGGAAAGTTCATCTAATGCGTGGGTAAATCGCGGTAAATCCGATGCAATATCCTGCAGCTCGTCGATAGATTGCCAGTTCGCCATAATCACTCTTCGTCTTTCAGTAAAAGCGTTAATTTACCCTGTTGCCCTGCGCCAACCAACCGCTGATTTCACGCCGCTTCTGATGCAATAGTGAAAACGGCAATACGCCACGCGCACGTTGCTGACGAAAACAGCCATTTGCAGTATACTCCCGCCCTAATTTCTTTAACTGGTGCGGGCAATTTTTGCTCGCTTCATCAATGTAAGGTATTCCGGTGAATATTCAGGCTCTTCTCTCAGAAAAAGTCCGTCAGGCCATGATTGCGGCAGGCGCGCCTGCGGATTGCGAACCGCAGGTTCGTCAGTCAGCAAAAGTTCAGTTCGGCGACTATCAGGCTAACGGCATGATGGCAGTTGCTAAAAAACTGGGTATGGCACCGCGACAATTAGCAGAGCAGGTGCTGACTCATCTGGATCTTAACGGTATCGCCAGCAAAGTTGAGATCGCCGGTCCAGGCTTTATCAACATTTTCCTTGATCCGGCATTCCTGGCTGATCATGTTCAGCAGGCGCTGGCGTCCGATCGTCTCGGTGTTGCTACGCCAGAAAAACAGACCATTGTGGTTGACTACTCTGCGCCAAACGTGGCGAAAGAGATGCATGTCGGTCACCTGCGCTCTACCATTATTGGTGACGCAGCAGTTCGTACTCTGGAGTTCCTCGGTCACAAAGTGATTCGCGCAAACCACGTCGGCGACTGGGGTACTCAGTTCGGTATGCTGATTGCGTGGTTGGAAAAGCAGCAGCAAGAAAACGCCGGTGAAATGGAGCTGGCTGACCTTGAAGGTTTCTACCGCGATGCGAAAAAGCATTACGACGAAGATGAAGAGTTTGCCGAGCGTGCACGTAACTACGTAGTCAAACTGCAAAGCGGTGACGAATATTTCCGCGAGATGTGGCGCAAACTGGTCGACATCACCATGACGCAGAACCAGATCACCTACGATCGTCTCAACGTGACGTTGACCCGCGATGACGTCATGGGTGAAAGTCTCTACAACCCAATGCTGCCGGGTATCGTGGCGGACCTGAAAGCAAAAGGTCTGGCAGTAGAAAGTGAAGGCGCGACCGTCGTATTCCTTGATGAGTTCAAAAACAAGGAAGGCGAACCGATGGGCGTGATCATTCAGAAGAAAGATGGTGGCTATCTCTACACCACCACTGATATCGCCTGTGCGAAATATCGTTATGAAACACTGCATGCCGATCGCGTGCTGTATTACATCGACTCCCGTCAGCATCAACACCTGATGCAGGCGTGGGCTATCGTCCGTAAAGCAGGCTATGTACCGGAATCCGTACCGCTGGAACACCACATGTTCGGCATGATGCTGGGCAAAGACGGCAAACCGTTCAAAACCCGCGCGGGTGGTACAGTGAAACTGGCCGATCTGCTGGATGAAGCCCTGGAACGTGCACGCCGTCTGGTGGCAGAAAAGAACCCGGATATGCCAGCCGACGAGCTGGAAAAACTGGCTAACGCGGTTGGTATTGGTGCGGTGAAATATGCGGATCTCTCCAAAAACCGCACCACGGACTACATCTTCGACTGGGACAACATGCTGGCGTTTGAGGGTAATACCGCGCCATACATGCAGTATGCTTACACGCGTGTATTGTCCGTGTTCCGTAAAGCAGAAATTGACGAAGAGCAACTGGCTGCAGCTCCGGTTATCATCCGTGAAGATCGTGAAGCGCAACTGGCAGCTCGCCTGCTGCAGTTTGAAGAAACCCTCACCGTGGTTGCCCGTGAAGGCACGCCGCATGTGATGTGTGCTTACCTGTACGATCTGGCTGGTCTGTTCTCTGGCTTCTACGAGCACTGCCCGATCCTCAGCGCAGAAAACGAAGAAGTGCGTAACAGCCGTCTGAAACTGGCACAACTGACGGCGAAGACGCTGAAACTGGGTCTGGATACGCTGGGTATTGAGACAGTAGAGCGTATGTAATCGCGTTATACGGCAAAAGCCGATGTCATGGCAGACATCGGCTTTTTTATCATTAACGATAATTCACAATCACTTCATTACGTTGTACTTTCAGCGGCGGAATTAACCGCCCACCGCCAGGCACTTCCCAGATAAATCGTAACGGTTCTATCGCCGGTATACCGGAAAAGGCCACGGTGGTTCCGCTCTGCCCATCTAATTCGACACAACGAGATTGCGAACACAAGCGAACCCGCAATCCTGCAGGTGTCGGACCGATAAGCTGATAACGCCACGCCACCAGCGTCATCAATCCTGCAGCAGGTTGTCGAGTAGAAAGAGGCGCTGACGACATCGACTCACCACGGTGATTCAGCGTAACGCCCACACTACTCGCCTGCCACATCCCCTCCCCGGCGGCTTGCACCAGCAGCGGAAACAATAATATTGCTAATAAGGTTCTCATCATTTACCGCCAATTGTCGCCGTCATGCGGATATGTCGGTTATCAGATAGTTCCAGATTCGACAGCACCACTAACTGCGGCAAGCTGCGGCGCAGGAAGCGAGACAATAATGGTCGCAGCGCGTGGTTCACCAATAAAACTGGCGGCGCACCCAACATCTCCTGACGGGATAGAGCTTCCTGAGTTTGCGCCAGTAAACGATCCGCCAGCCCTGGCTCCAGTCCGCCCCCGCCCTGCAACGCCTGTAGCAACAAACGTTCCAGCGGTGTATCGAGGCCAATAACATGAACTTCATCTTTGCCAGGAAACCACTGCTGGGTAATCGCCCGTCCCAACGCCACGCGCACGACGGCGGTTAATTCATGTGGATCGCTTTGGATGGGCGCATGTTCCGCCAGCGTTTCGAGAATAGTGCGCATATCGCGAATCGGCACTTTTTCATCGAGCAGATTTTGCAGCACTTTATGCAGTGTGGTGAGCGTGACGACGCCAGGAACGAGATCTTCCGTCAGCTTTGGCATCTCCTGGGCGACGCGATCCAGCAACTGTTGCGCCTCCTGACGACCAAACAGCTCTGCGGCATGCTGGCTAATGAGGTGGTTAAGATGCGTTGCCACCACCGTGCTGGCCTCAACCACGGTGTACCCCTGAATCTGCGCCTGTTCTTTAAGCGCACTTTCAATCCAGATAGCATTCAGGCCAAATGCCGGATCGACGGTCGCCTCACCAGGTAACGTCCCGGCAGCGGTACCAGGGTTAATCGCCAACCAACGCCCCGGATAAGCATCACCACTGCCTATCTCCACGCCTTTCATCAAAATGCGATAGCGGGCAGGTTGCAGATCCATATTGTCGCGAATGTGCACCACTGGCGGCAGAACCCCCATCTCCTGGGCAAATTTCTTGCGAATACTGCGTATACGGCCCAGCAACTCACCATCCTGCTGGAAATCGACCATCGGGATCAGGCGATAACCCACTTCCATTCCCAGAGAATCTTCCAGTTGTACATCGTTCCACGTCGCTTCGACAACGGCATTATTCTCTGCCATTTTTACCGGTTTTGGTTCGGCAGGCGCTTTTTGTTCGCGTCCGCGGATCCACCAGGCCAGCCCAAGCAATCCGGCAGTGAACAGCAAAAATACCAGGTTCGGCATTCCAGGCACCAGGCCGAGTAAACCGAGCACGGCGGCGCTTAACAACATAACGCTCGGGTTACTGAAAAGCTGATTCACCATCTGCTCGCCAACATCCTGATCGGTGCTGACACGCGTAACGATGACCCCCGCGGCGGTAGAAATCACCAACGCCGGAATTTGTGCCACCAGACCGTCGCCAATGGTCAATAGCGTATAACTTTCCGCCGCGTGCCCCATGCTCATGCCATGTTGCAGCACGCCGACCAGCAACCCACCGACAACGTTTATGACCATGATGAGGATCCCGGCGATGGCATCGCCGCGAACAAACTTACTTGCCCCGTCCATTGAACCGTAAAAATCGGCTTCCTGAGTCACTTCGGAGCGGCGTTTTTTCGCTTCATCTTCACCAATCAATCCGGCGTTAAGGTCGGCGTCAATCGCCATCTGCTTACCCGGCATACCATCGAGAACAAAGCGCGCCCCCACTTCTGCGATACGCCCGGCACCTTTGGTAATGACCATAAAGTTGATGATCACGAGAATGACGAACACCACGATACCGATAGCGAAATTGCCACCAACGAGGAAGTGACCGAACGCTTCGACCACCTTCCCAGCCGCCGCCGCGCCGGTATGCCCTTCCATCAAAATGATGCGGGTTGAAGCTACGTTAAGTGCCAGACGCAACAACGTGGTAAACAACAGAATCGTCGGAAACGCAGCAAACTCAAGCGTGCGCTGGGTAAACATCGCCACCAGCAACACCATGATCGACAAGGCGATATTAAAGGTAAACAGCAGGTCGAGAATGAATGCAGGCAATGGCAGCACCATCATCGACAAAATCAGCAAGATCAAAATCGGTCCGGCAAGGATCTGCCATTGTGTCGATTTCAGGTTTGCGGGCAGGCGCAGCATCGCGGCCAGATTACTCATGGGTCGGTTTCTCGTTAATAAAATCCAGGGCTTCCGGCACCGGAAGATGAGTAGGTTGTACAGGGCGCTGTCCACCAGCCAGACGCCAGCGTTTCAGTTGCCAGACCCAGGCCAGCACTTCCGCCACTGCGGCGTACAGTTGACCCGGGATTTGTTGACCGATCTCCGCATGTCGATACAGCGCTCGCGCCAGCGGCGGCGCTTCAAGCGTAGGGACGTTATTTTCAGCGCCAATTTCACGAATGCGCAGCGCGACCAGCCCTGCACCTTTAGCGACCACTTTCGGTGCGCTCATTTTGTTTTCGTCATACTGCAACGCTACCGAATAGTGGGTCGGGTTATTGACAATGACATCCGCTTTCGGCACATCGGCCATCATCCGACGCCGTGCAGCCGCTCGCTGCATCTGACGGATCCGCCCTTTAACATGGGGGTCGCCTTCGCTTTGTTTGAACTCATCACGAATATCCTGCCGCGACATTCGCAGCTTTTTCAGGTGGCTGAAGATTTGGAAAAAGACGTCAAATCCCACCATCGGAATAACACCAAGTACCACCAGCAGCGCGCACAGCCCTACCAGATCCATCGCATTACCCATGGCGGTAATAGGAGACTCGGCCATTAAGCGCATCATCTGCGGCCAGTGATGCCAGAGAAAAAATCCCGTCACGCTGCCAACCAGGATGGTTTTCAAAATTGCTTTAAGCAACTCCGCGCCAGTCTGTGCCGAGAACATCCGTTTAATCCCCGGTAGCGGGTTGAGTTTGGAAAACTTCGGCTGCAAGGATTTGCCGCTAAATACCAGCCCTCCCAGCATGACCGGAGAAATGAGCGCCACCAGCACCACGCCGCTAATCAGCGGCAGCAGCGCCAGCATGGCTTCTCTGATCAGCAGAATAATTTGCCCGAGGATCAGATTCGGGTCATTGATGATGCTGTGATCAAAATGCAATCCCGCGGAGAGCATGCCCGACAATCGACGGGCCAGCGACACACCGCCAAACCAGATAACACACACGCCCACTAACAAAATCAGCAGTGACGTTAATTCACGTGAACGCGGGATTTGCCCCTCTTCCCGCGCTTTTTCTAGTCGGTGAGGTGTGGGGGCTTCTGTTTTGTCGTCGCTCTCGTCAGACACGTCGCCAATCCTGGAAAGAGTATTAAGCGTAAATGATGCCAGAGCGCAAAGCGTTCAATGGTTTGAGTAAGGGGCAAAACAGGCGGGATTTAGGGCTTTTGCTGCCACACATCAAGCATAGTATGCGTTTGTCGGATGCGGCGTCATCGCGTTATCCGACCGCCTGATATGACGTAGTCACGCCACATCAGGCAATACAAATCAAAATCCAAGACTATCCAACAAATCGTCCACCTGATCCTGACTGGCTACCACACCGGCTTTGCTGGTATCGACCTGAGGTCCATTAAGCAAACTCTGGTTTTCACGTTTTGGACGCGACTCCTGTTCCGGGATGTTTTCCAACAGCACCATCAACAACTGGCGTTCGATCTCCTGAATGACATCCATCATCCGCTTAATGACCTGTCCGGTGAGATCCTGAAAATCCTGCGCCATCATGATTTCCAGCAGTTGCGCGTTAGTAAAGCTGGTATGCGCGGGGACATCTGCCAGAAATTGCCGCGTATCTGTTACCAGTTCTCGGGCGTCGGCAAGGTCAATCGGATCGGCAAACCAGTCATCCCAACGTTGGGTTAACGCTTTTGCTGATTTCTCCATTTGATCCTGATGCGGTTGTGACGCCTCAACACTGTTCAGCGCCCGCTCCGCAGCCTGGGCGGTCATCTGCACAACATAGTACAAACGATCGCGCGCATCGGGGATGGCTTCCGCCGCTTCGGCAATGGCCTGATCCAGCCCCAGCTCCCGCAAACTGTCGCGCAGCATACGCGTCAGGCTGCCGATGCGCGCAATGATATCGCCAGCTGAATGCTCGTCAGCAGGTTTGATTGATGGTTGCATCATAGTCGCATCCTCACATGCCCAGTTTCTCAAAGATTTTGTTGAGTTTTTCCTCCAGCGTCGCGGCGGTAAATGGCTTCACCACATAGCCACTGGCCCCCGCTTGCGCCGCAGCAATGATGTTCTCTTTCTTCGCTTCTGCAGTCACCATTAACACTGGCAATGCTGACATCGCGCCATCCGCACGAATTGTTTTCAGCAATTCCAGGCCATCCATGTTGGGCATGTTCCAGTCGGAGATAACAAATCCATAACCGCCTGCCTGCAACTTATTGAGAGCGTCGACACCATCTTCCGCTTCCTCAACATTATTGAATCCTAGCTCTTTCAGCAGGTTACGCACTATGCGTCGCATGGTGGAAAAGTCATCCACAACCAAAAATTTAAGTTCTTTATCCGCCATTTCACACTCCTGATTTAAATACGTATCGCCTGTCCGGCACTAATTTTTGCCAACATTTGCTGGCTTACCTGGCTAAGATCGACCACTTCGCAGACACCACCCATATTGATGGCCTCGCGCGGCATGCCGAACACCACGCAACTTGCTTCGTTTTGCGCAAGGGTCCATGCCCCCGCCTGACGCATCGCCAACATTCCCGCCGCACCGTCGTTGCCCATACCGGTCAGGATCACCCCAACCGCATTACGCCCCGCCTGTTTCGCGACAGAATGGAACAACACATCTACCGAAGGCCGATGACGGTTAACCGCCGGGCCATCGTGAATTTTGATTTGGTAATTTGCACCACTACGCGCCAGCTCCATATGCCGATCGCCTGGCGCAATATAGGCATGCCCCGGTAAGACACGTTCTCCGTCTTCGGCTTCTTTAACCCCGATCTGGCAAAGCTTATTAAGTCTGTCGGCAAAAGAGCGGGTGAAACCGGGCGGCATATGCTGGGTAATTAACAGTGCCGGGCTGGAAAGCGGCAACGGTTGCAGTACGTGACGAATTGCCTCAGTTCCACCCGTTGAAGCACCAATCGCAATCAGTTTTTCAGAACTCAACAACGGCCCTGCCTTCAGCGTTGTCGGTGCCGACAATGGCTTATGTGCTGCAAGGCTCGCCTTTGCTGCTGTACGCACCTTTTCAGCAATCATTTCGCTATACGCCAGCATTCCTTCGCGAATACCCAGTTGCGGTTTGGTGACAAAATCTATCGCCCCCAGCTCCAATGCGCGCAGCGTGACTTCTGACCCTTTGCCGGTCAGGGAAGAAACCATCACAACGGGCATTGGGCGCAAACGCATTAATTTTTCGAGGAAATCCAGTCCGTCCATCCGCGGCATTTCAACATCCAGCGTCAATACATCGGGATTGAATTTCTTAATCAAATCCCGCGCAACCAGCGGATCAGGGGCGGTCGCCACCATTTCCATGTCGCTATGGCTGTTGATGATTTCTGTCATGATCTGGCGCATCAGTGCCGAATCATCGACAGATAACACCCTGATTTTGCTCATCGTTAATCCTTACTTAGCGCATACACCGTCTGACCACGCAGCGTGAAGCGGCGCTCAAGGTGGCTAAAGTTTTCAGAGTGACCCGCAAACAGCAATCCGTCGGGTTTAAGGAGCGGAACAAAGCGGCGCAAAATCTCCTGCTGGGTAGTTTGATCGAAGTAGATCATGACGTTACGACAGAAGATCGCATCAAACGGCCCCGGCACGGTGTACTGTTTCGCCAGTAAATTCAGCGGGGCAAAATCAACATAATTCGCCAGTTCCTGACGCACGCGTACCAGCCCTTGATGCGGTCCCGTCCCTCGCATGAAGTACCGCTGCAGTTGCTGCGGCGTCAGGTTTTTCAACTCTTCATGGCGATAAATACCGCTTCTGGCTTTTTCCAGCACTTCGGTGTCAATGTCGCTGGCAAACACTTTCCAGCGTCCGGGCGCGGTGCCCAATGTGTCAGCCAGTGTCATCGCAATGCTGTACGGCTCTTCGCCGGTCGAAGCCGCCGCGCTCCATACGCGATACTCGCCAGAACGACGCCGGGCGTGATCCGCGAGCAGAGGAAAATGATGCGCCTCACGGAAAAATGCCGTCAGATTCGTGGTCAGCGAATTGATAAACGCCTGCCACTCACCGCTGTGCTGGTTAGATTCCAGCAAGTTCAAGTAATGGCCGAAATCCGTCAGTCCCAGCGAACGCAAACGACGAACCAGTCGGTTGTAAACCATGTCGCGTTTATGGTCGGCCAGGACGATCCCGGCTCGTTGATAGATCAATTGACTTATCCGCCGAAAATGCGCGTCGGAAAGCGCCAGGCGCTCGGTCATCTGTAACAATAAAGACGTTTGCCCACAGGGCAGAGATGAAGTCATAGCGCCTTCTCAATCACTTCAGGATACCACTGGCGCAATTTGTAACTGCGCCGACTCATGTCGTGCTACTTCATGTTCTTCAAGGGTAAATACCGCCACACGCGACGAAAGATGGTCGGCCTGATTCGCCAGTTGTTCCGTTGCCACCGCCGCTTCTTCTACCAGCGAGGCGTTCTGCTGTGTCACCTGATCCATCTGGCTGACAGCCTGCGCAACCTGCTCAATCCCCCGCCGTTGTTCTTCCGACGCCGAAGCAATTTCTCCCATAATGTCGTTCACGCGGGTTACCGAACTGACAATATCAGTCATGGTCGCGGCGGCGTTATTCACCAGTTTCGAACCCTGCTGGACACGATTGACTGACTCTTCGATCAGCCCTTTGATCTCTTTTGCTGCCTGCGCGCTACGGCTGGCAAGATTGCGCACTTCACCTGCCACTACCGCAAAACCACGCCCCTGCTCTCCGGCGCGAGCCGCTTCCAGTGCCGCATTCAGGGCCAGAATATTGGTCTGGAAAGCAATGCCGTCGATAACGCTGATAATGTCGCCTATTTTTTGCGAGCTGGTGGCGATCTCCTGCATGGTGTGAGTCATGGTACTGACCTGAACACCGCCCGCCTGCGCCGTTGTCGCGGCATTTTTTGCCAGTTCCGACGCCTGGCGCGCGTTATCGGCGTTTTGCCCTACCGTGGCGGTTAATTGCTCCATACTGGCGGCCGTTTGTGCCAGCGATGCCGCCTGCTGTTCGGTACGACTTGAGAGATCATTATTGCCTGCGACAATCTCCGCGATACCAATGTGCATCTCCTGGCTTCCCTTACGCACATCACTTACCGTCCCACGCAAAGCCTGCTGCATGGTCTTCAGACTGGCAAAAATGGCGGTGATCTCATTGCGACCATACACCGCAATCGGACGCGCCAGATTACCCGCAGCAATGCTGTCAAAATGGCTACCGATGATGGCCAGTGGTTGAACAATCATCTTGCGCGTCCACCACAGTGCACTGCTGATGTAGAGCGCTGCAACAATAATCATGCTGATAAACACCAGCGCCGAAATGTGATAGTTACGCTGGCTTTGCGCACTGGCAGCTTCCAGCACATGGTTGATCTCCAGCTGCCAGGCCTCAAAGTTAACGTCAAACGCATTCTGTGATTCCTGCACCGGCGCAGTGAGGAAATCCGAAAGTTGATTACTTTCAAGCCAGGTCGCCTGATGTTCGAGATCGTTGTGCCAGCGGGCAAAACTTTTCTCCGTCTCTTTTTGCAACGCCCTGACGTGCTCATTGCCCGCAGTCATCGCCATAAAACTATTAAACAGCGTGGTGGATTGCGTCAGACTGGCGCGCGCCGTCGTCATCAACGTTTTAATGTCATCCGCCGGATAGCTAAGCGCTGTCAGAGTGCCTGCTTTGTTCAGCGCGGTACTGGCCTGTAACATTACTGCCCGAGTTTGCGCTAATGCCGCACGTTGCTGATTGCTCTGCTCGACCTGATTCAGTCGTTGCAAATCGTCGCGAAATGCCCAAAAAGACATGCCGTTACTGCCAATCTGCAAGATCCCGCAGAGAATCAAAATTAAAAACAGCGTGGTCGAAATTCGAATACGATTAAACATCAACGCTCCCCATCAGGCGGCAATGACCGCGTTAGTAAATACTCGTCAAAATGTTTCCCAGTTTGGATCTTGTTCAGTAATTCGCAGTCGTGGCTGTGCCGGTGGTTGCTCACTGGCAGGACGGGATGGTGTTTGCGGTTTATTGGTGAGTGGGCTGGCTGCCAGACGAAACGCGGAAACCGCTTGCGTTAAACGACTGGCCTGTTCTTCCAGCGCAGCTGCGGCGGCAGCTGATTCCTGCACCAGCGATGCGTTCTGTTGCGTGACGCGATCCATTTCCGAAACCGCCAATGCGACTTGATCGATGCCACGGCTCTGTTCATCCGATGCCGATGCAATCTCGCCCATAATGTCAGTCACGCGAGTGACAGCATTGACGATATTGTTCATTGTTTCCCCGGCGCTTTCGACCAGCACCGAACCGGTATCAACGCGCGAGACGGAGTCTTCAATGAGGGCTTTGATCTCTTTTGCCGCCTGGGCGCTGCGACTGGCAAGATTACGCACTTCGCCCGCCACCACGGCAAAACCACGGCCCTGTTCACCCGCACGCGCGGCTTCAACAGCGGCATTCAACGCGAGGATATTAGTCTGGAAGGCAATACCATCGATAACGCTGATAATGTCGGCAATTTTCTTCGAACTATCGGCGATCTCATGCATCGTTTTCACTACACCATCCACTACTTTTCCGCCGTGCTGGGCAGTATCGGAGGCACTTTGCGCCAGTTGCGAGGCCTGGCGGGCGTTATCGGCGTTTTGCTTCACTGTCGCGGTGAGCTGCTCCATGCTGGCGGCAGTTTCTTCCAGCGCAGATGCCTGCTGTTCAGTACGGGAGGAAAGATCGGTGTTGCCCGCCGCAATTTCACGGGTACCGGCATAGATGGCATCTGAACCTTCACGCACATGAGTGACGGTGTCAGTCAAAGAGCGTTGCATATGTGAAACGCTCTGCGCCAGGTCGCCCATTTCACTGCGCCCGTCAATGGTCAGGGTATTCGCCAGGTTACCACTGGCGATTTCGCGAATGTGAGCAATAATTTTTGCCAGCGGTGTAAGCAACATACGGCGAATGCCGTACCACGCCACCAGCAGAATCAATACCACCACCAGCGCGATAACCGCCAGTTGCCACTGGGCAAATCGGTAATCATCTGCGTTGTCAGTGACGATATCGCGATACAGTTTTTCACTGCTGAGGGCGTACTGAGCAAACGCTTCGCCCATTGCATTTTGCATTCCCTGGGTTGGCTGAGCGAAATAAGCTCCAGTATTGCCATAATCAAGATAATCAATCAGTTCAGTTAACGCTGTGTGATAGTTTTTATATTTTTCATCAATATTACGACTGGTAGCGACCATTTCAGGTAACGGTGCCATGCTTTTGAATTTTTTATAATGCGTCGCGGCCTGGGCCAATGTTTTCCTGGCGCTATCGAGCAATTCAACTTTGGCGTTACTTTGTTGATTGGAGGAATCCATCATCATCCGCACCGCTGAACGACTCAGGTTAATGCGCGTTTGCAGCATTAAATCCCAGGTTGACGTCAGCTCGCCCTGCTGTTCCCGTAATTGATTGGAAACCACAAAGCTCTTCTGGCTATGGTGAAGGGAAGAAAAAAACAGACTGCCGGAAATAAGCTGTAACAGTGCGAATACCCCCAGCACCATTACCAACAGCGTGACTACGCGGATACGGTTAATCATAAGGCACCTTCCTGAAAACAAGTTGATCTCGTTATCGGCAAGGAAGGGGGAAACTTTATTGCTGATGCCACCCGCCGCGAAACTGAAATAAAAAACCCGATGCGCAGGTCATCGGGTTCATTGCAATTGAGGAAATCGGGAGAATTACGCCACTTCTGACGCCGCGCTATCTAACAGCGCCATCTCTTCGCTGTTCAGCAGTTTTTCGATGTTCACCAGAATCAACATCCGGTCGCCCAGTGCGCCCAGTCCAGTGAGATATTCTGTTGAAAGCGTCACGGCAAATTCCGGTGCCGGACGAATTTGCTCCGCCGTCAATGAAAGCACGTCTGAAACGCCGTCAACCACGATGCCGACCACCCGCTGTCCGAAATTCAGGACGATAACTACCGTGTTGTCGTTATAGTCCACATCCACCTGGCTGAACTTAATTCGTAAGTCGACAATCGGCACAATAACGCCGCGCAGATTCGTGACGCCTTTGATAAACGCTGGCGTGTTCGCAATCCGTGTTACCTGATCGTAGCCACGGATCTCCTGCACTTTCAGGATATCAATACCGTACTCTTCATCACCAAGGGTAAATACCAGAAATTCCTGGCCTGACGGCTCGCTGGCCAGCTTTGTTACATTCGTCATACCGGTCATATTGTTACCTTTTTACTCATTCAGGCGGCGGTGTTCGCCATACGTTGTTCGCGGTTTATCGCCTGCAAGGCGGAGACATCAACAATCAGTGCCACGCTGCCGTCGCCAAGAATGGTCGCAGCAGAAATGCCGGGGACTTTGCGATAGTTACTTTCAAGGTTTTTAACCACAACCTGGTGTTGACCAATTAATTGATCCACCAGCAAGGCGTAGCGGCGACCGCCACTTTGTAAGATCACCACAATTCCCTGGGTAGCTTCGGTTTTCGCGCCCGCGACGTTGAACACTTTCCACAGTTCGACGATGGGCAGATATTCACCCCGCACTTCCAGCACCCGCTCGCCGCCTGCCAGTGGATGCAGATCGGCTTCACGGGGTTGCAGTGATTCCATAACAGCATTCAGCGGCAGAATGAAAACTTCATCCGCAACGCGTACGGACATGCCGTCGAGGATGGCCAGCGTTAGCGGCAGTAAAATGCGGATCGTAGTGCCAGTATCCTGCTTCGACTGGATTTCGACATGACCGCCCATCTCCTGGATATTACGTTTAACGACGTCCATGCCGACGCCGCGCCCAGAGACGTCGGTGACCTGCTCTGCCGTGGAGAAGCCTGGTGCAAATATCAGCATCGCGACTTCGTCGTCGCTCATGTTTTCGCTGACAGTCAAACCTTGCGAGGCCGCTTTTGCCAGAATTCGCTCACGGTTTAGCCCTGCACCATCGTCGGTCACTTCAATGCAAATGTTGCCGCCCTGATGTTCGGCAGAAAGAATTAAATTTCCGACGCTGTTTTTACCTGCGGCGAGCCGTTTTTCTGGCAGTTCAATACCGTGATCGAGGCTATTGCGTACCAGGTGGGTCAGCGGGTCGATAATGCGTTCTATCAGGCTCTTGTCGAGTTCAGTAGAACTGCCCACCAGCGTCAGTTCTACCTGCTTGCCGAGTTTTCCCGCCAGATCACGCACCAGCCGGGGATAACGGCTAAAGACATATTCCATCGGCATCATGCGAATCGACATCACTGATTCCTGCAAATCACGAGCGTTACGTTGTAACTGCCCCATGCTGGTAATCAAATCACCATGATTAACCGGGTCCAGTTCGCTGGAACGCTGGGCAAGCATGGACTGGGTGATGACCAGCTCGCCGACGAGGTTAATTAATTGATCAACCTTTTCTACCGCTACACGGATGCTGGTGGATTCACTGCTGCGCGTCGTTTTTTCCCGCTCCACGCGACCGGTTGGCGCTTGTTCAGCTGCCAGTTTAAGCACTGGTGGGGGGGATATTTTGGGCGAGACTTCTACTGTTTCAAAGGTAATCTGATCGGCTTCAATCACAAAACAGAGTACCGCTGTGATGTCATCTTCGGCGATGTCGCCCGTTAATATTGCCGAGAGAGAATCCGCCCCTTTCACCACGTCGGTTAACGTTGTCAGATGCCCCAGCTCTTCTTCCAGCAGGTCGACTTCCCCGGCCTTCAGGCGCGAAAGGATAATTCGTCGCGGCGACTGATTGCGGCTCTGCTCATCTTGCGGTTCACTTTTGGCAACCACACTTAATCGGGTCACTGCGGATGGCGTTTCGCCTTTCGCTTCTAATGCCAGTTGACGCAAGGCCTGGCAGATATAATCGAAGCTGGCGGCATCCGGCTCTTGCGACTGTTTATAAGCGTCGAGCTGTTCTTGCATGATGTCCTTCGTTTCCAAAAACAGATTGATAATGTCGGTGTTGAGTTGCATCTCACCTCGTCTGGCTTCGTCGAGCAGGTTTTCCATCAGATGCGTGGTTTCCTGCAAAACGCTGAAGCCAAAGGTTCCTGCCCCTCCTTTGATCGAGTGGGCAGCCCGAAAGATGGCATTCAATTGTTCGGCATCTGGCGCTTCCGGCTGCAAAACCAGCAGATGCTGCTCCATATCAGCCAACAGTTCGTCCGCTTCATCAAAAAATGTCTGATAAAAATCGCTTATATCCATGCTCACGCTGTCACCTCGGTTCGGCTGATGGCATTGTGGGAACACTGACCTGTGGTGCAACCTCAGGTTTTTCCAGGGCGCTTACTGGCTCATTCTGGCTTTCGGCGTTTTCATGCAAAATGGCCTGTTCGGCTTGTTTGTTCAGTACCAGCAGGCTGATGCGACGGTTGACGGCATCATCAGGTCCGCGATCGCTTAAGCGCATCGTTGCCGCCATGCCGACGACACGTAACACTTTGCCGCTATCCAACCCGCCGACCATCAGTTCGCGGCGGGATGCATTGGCCCGATCGGCAGAAAGCTCCCAGTTGCTGTAACCTTTCTCACCGCTGGCGTAGGGAAAATCATCGGTATGACCTGAAAGGCTAATACGGTTGGGAATACCGTTCAGTACAGGCGCGATGGCGCGCAGAATGTCGCGCATATAGGGTTCCACATCGGCACTGCCGGTTCTGAACATCGGGCGATTCTGGCTATCGATGATCTGAATACGTAGACCTTCCTGGACCAGATCGATTTTGAGATGTGGACGTAACGCCCGCAGTTTCGGATCGGACTCTATCAACTGGTCGAGATCGCCACGCAATTTCCGCAATCGACTTTGCTCCATGCGTTTTTTCAGCTCTTCGATGTTCGGCTGCTTATTCACTTCCCCCTGGCTTTGGGTGTAATCATCACCCCCACCGGGAATTGGGCTTTCACTATTAGAAATGCGATCGCCGCCCGTAACCGCAGTCGCCAGTGGAGTCCGGAAGTACTCCGCAATCTGAATCAGCTCTTTTGGGCTGGAGATGGAGATTAGCCACATCACCAGAAAAAAGGCCATCATCGCGGTCATAAAGTCGGCATAAGCAATCTTCCACGATCCATGTGCTGCCCCGTGGCTTTTGGCTTTGCGTCGTTTGACGACAATAATCGGATGCGCTTGATTCTTCATGCTTCCTCGGTTGTCGTCTGTTGTTGCGGATTTTTCACCGCACGCACATGCTCTTCCAGTTCAATAAACGACGGACGTTCGCTGGAATAGAGCGTTTTGCGACCAAACTCAACGGCGATAGGCGGTGCGTAACCGTTCAGATTAGATAGCAGTGTGACTTTGACGCAGTGCATCATTTTGCTGGTTTCGGCGCTTTTCTGACGTAAAACACTCGCTAATGGGGAAATAAATCCGTAAGCCAATAAAATGCCGAGGAAAGTCCCCACCATCGCATGTGCGATAAGCGCCCCCAGCTCGGCGGCAGGACGATCGGCTGAACCTAACGCGTGAACGACCCCCATCACAGCCGCGACAATACCAAACGCCGGAAGTGAGTCCCCGACCAGCGCCAGACTGTTCGCCGGGACTTCTGCTTCGCTTTCGTGCGTCTCAATCTCTTCATCCATCAGGGCTTCGATTTCGAAGGTGTTCATGTGACCGCTGATAATCAGACGCAGATAATCGACGATAAAATCAAGCATGACGCTATCCGCAAGGATGCGTGGGTAGCTGGCGAAGATCTCGCTCTCACGGGGATTTTCAATATCACGTTCCAGCGAAAACATCCCCATCTGCCGCGATTTCGCCATCAACCGATAAAGCAGAGCCAGCAGATCCATATACATTGCTTTGGTGTATTTGGAGCGACGAAACAGCAACGGCAGCGCCTTCAGCGTGCCTTTAATCGCTTTGCCATTATTGCCGACGATAAACGACCCAATCCCTGCACCGGCAATAATCACCAGTTCAGCGGGTTGATAGAGTGCTCCAAGGCTTCCACCGGTCATCAAATAACCGCCGAAAACTGTACCGAGAACAACCAGGTAACCTAATAAGATAAGCACGACATCATCCTTCCACTGTTGACCATGACAGGATGTTCAGTCGTCAGGCGTTAACGCGCGATTGGGGCAAAAAAAAGCAGCGGTACGTCGTTACCGCTGCTGGAATGTTGCGCCACACCGTATAAGTTAAACAGCCTGTACTCTCTGTTCATCCAGCAGTTGTGGGATAATATCGGCAGGATTCTGGGAAAGTTTACGTCTTTTTACTGCCCGGGATGGCGGTTGACATAAGCTGCAGGCAAAGCTGCCAACAGGCTGATGAGCGTGGGTAATAAAATTGCCGCCGCAGCAGTTGCAGCTGGAAAGTTGCAGTAATCCACTTTCAACAAACCGCACCAATGTCCAGGCACGGGTTAATGCCAGCAGCGGTCCTTCTTCTGCTTGCGGGCACTGTTCAAGGTATAAACGGTAGGCTTTGATCACCGCATCGACGCCATTACACAAACCGGTTTTCAGTAAAAACTGCCATGCATTACAGAACATCGAAGCATGAACGTTTTGTTCCCAGGTCATAAACCAGTCGGTTGAGAATGGCAGCATGCCTTTCGGCGGTGGGCTTCCGCGCAGTTCTTTATAAAGTTTTATCAGGCGTCCGCGACTTAACTGTGTTTCGCTTTCCAGCATCTGCAAACGAGCGCCCAGGGTGATCAATTCCATTGCCAGCTGAATATCCCGCGCTTCCTGAACAATGCTTTTTTCACTCATGATCAGGCCCTTTTCTTGCGCAGCGCTTCTTCAGGCTGATTAACATCATTCAGCAAGCGTGTTGAGAGCATGATGCCGGTATGAATTTGCTGGAGATCGTCAACGCGGGAATCTTGCGTCAACTGAGTAATCGTCTGGTGGCTGTCAAAACGGAAGTGACAAACCAGCTGATTGGTTTCTGCCAGCTTAACCATTTGCGGAAGAGTCAGTGCCGCTAATGTTGTCGCCATTTCTTCATTTATGCCGAGACGAAACATAGCGGACGCTTTGTCCTGAACAATCAGACGCTGTGCAAGTAGTAAATATGACAAGTTGATGTCATAAATGTGTTTCAGCAACTCGGAGGTATGCATTATTCCCACCCAGAATAACCAACTTTATTTTTATGCGGTTTCACCGCACCCCGTGATGTCGCCGGGAAGCCCCGGTAAAAAATAATTAGCATTAGAATAGTTGCGATAAGCTGCAATAAGCAGAGCCACCTTTTTGGTTTAATAAGTCCTTACAAATAGAAGGGGGGTCTTTACACTTATCTAAGATTTTTCCTAAATCGACGCAACTGTACTCGTCACTACACGCACATACAACGGAGGGGGGCTGCGATTTTCAATAATGTGTGATGCAGATCACACAAAACACTCAATTACTTAACATAAATGTATAAGTCATACTTTTGTTTTGGGTGTATTTCAATCTGTTAAAAAGTTTTTCGCTACGCTAGCAAGCAAAAATGAAACAGGAATAATCGAAATGGGATGTTGCGCACAGTTAAAATAACTCACCGTAAATAATCATCTGCTATAAATAATCACTTTTATGCAATACCAGATAAGCTATTTTTAAACAGACACTTACCGCACAACAAACTAATTAAATACAAAGAAAGGCAACAATCAACTCAATGTTAATAAAATGTTTTGCATATATTAACCACTTGTTTAATGCGGGGAATCAGTACATTATTTTCTTATAATTACAGTTGAAATCATATGATCACCGAGAGTGATTGATTAATTGTCTTTACTAATAATCAGACTAATATTTACCTGTTTGACTGAGTTGGGATTGCGTCGTTTCTCCATTAGGAGTAAAGCTTTAATGTCACCTGAAGTTCACAGAATAAGGAACAGGTTATGAGCTATAGCAATATTCTTGTCGCCGTTGCGGTTACACCGGAAAGTCTGCAACTGCTGGCAAAAGCGGTATCTATCGCCAGGCCAGTAAAGGGACACATCAGTTTAATTACTCTCGCTTCCGACCCGGAAATGTACAATCAATTAGCTGCGCCGATGCTTGAAGATTTACGCAGCGTGATGCAGGAAGAAACACAAAGCTTTCTTGATAAGTTAATTCAGGATGCGGGGTATCCCGTTGACGAGACGTTTATTGCCTACGGTGAGTTAAGCGAACATATTCTGGAAGTTTGTCGCAAATATCATTTCGATTTGGTGATTTGCGGTAATCACAATCACAGTTTCTTTTCGCGAGCATCCTGCTCGGCGAAAAGAGTTATTGCCTCTAGTGAGGTCGATGTGCTGTTAGTTCCACTTACGGGAGATTAACCGCTCCTACGCAAGCTTTGGAAAGGTAGCAACTTTATCGCGCTGCTGGCTTTCCGCGCTTCGCGGAACTATCTGCTTTAGGTCGCTAATGAAGCACTCCTGCCAGTGGTTAATATCGTTTTTCACGATAACGTCCAGCATCTCTGCATGACGGGAAATACGTTCCGCCAGCGACATAGTCAATGCACGATCCAGCGCAGCTGCAACTTCGTCACGATCGTAGGGGTTAACAATTAACGCCGACGTTAACTCGTTTGCCGCTCCCGCAAATTGCGAAAGAACAAGAACGCCCGGGTTGGCTGGGTCCTGAGCGGCAACATACTCTTTTGCTACCAAGTTCATCCCGTCACGCAGTGGCGTCACTAAGCCCACGTCAGAGTAGCGGAATATTTTCATCAGTAATTTACGGTCAAAATGCTGATTCAAATAATAAAGCGGCGTCCAGCCTAATTGCCCGTATTTACCATTAATTCGTCCAGCTTCATTTTCGAGCTGATGACGAATATCCTGATAGGCTTGCACATCACCACGCGACGTTGGTGCAATCTGGGTATAACGAATTTTACCATGATGCTGCGGATATTTTTCCAGCAACGCTTCATAGGCGAGAAAACGCTCCGGCAAACCTTTGGAATAATCCAGCCGTTCGACAGAAAAGATATTTTGTACGTTTTTCAGTTCCGCTTTAAGTTGCGCCAGTTTTGGCGGCAGTGGTCCGGCAGCCTGTTTCGCTATTTCATTCGGTTCAATGCCGATCGGGTAAACTTCCGTTCGAAACGCTTTGCCCCACGCCGTATGGCTTTTTGCGCTACGCGTCGTGACGCGGGTCAGGTTAGAAAGGCAATCCAGGAACGCCAGACGATCGTTTTCTGTCTGGAAACCCAGCAAATCATAATCACAAAGCTGTTCAAGCAAGGTGTCATATGTCGGCAGCGCGTTGAAGATTTCCGGTGTCGGGAAAGGAATATGCAGAAAGAAACCAATGCGATTATTCACTCCCCGTTTGCGTAATTCATGCGCAAATGGCAACAGGTGATAATCGTGGATCCAGATAATGTCATCGTCTTGCAACAGCGGCAGTAATTTATCTGCCAGCAACGCATTTACGCGTAGATAGCCGTCCCAGGCAGGACGCTGAAATTGCACCAGATCGAGCCGATAATGAAAAGCAGGCCAGAGAACGGCATTGGAGAATTGGTTGTAGTATTCGTCAAGGTCCTGTTCGCTGAGGTTAAAAGAGGCCCACGTAATGTTACCCTTTTTCACCTTTTTTAGCGGCTGATCCTCATTCCCTGTTTCGCCACTCCAGCCAAACCACAGTCCACCTGCGGCTTTCAGTGCCCCCAGAATGCCAACGGCAAGGCCACCGGCACTGGCGGCGTGCTCATCTGGTGGTGCAATCCGGTTAGATACTACGACTAAACGACTCATAGTCATCACTCCTGTTATTTTCTCTTTTTTGTTGTAATGCGGTGGTTATCATTTCAAGCCAGCTCCAGACATCCGGTACGCCCGCCAGTCGCCATGATGCCTGAGTTGCGCCTGTGCCAATTTTTACTGACATTCCGCCCAGCCGGTTAACGACAGCGAAGCCAGATTCATCGGTTAAATCATCGCCCAGAAATACCGGCGTTCGCCCGATAAAGGGAGCTTCCTGCATAAAGGCAGCAATCGCCTCACCTTTACTGGTGCCTCGCGGTTTGATCTCGACAACACACTTTCCCTGCTGTAACGCCATTTGTGGCCAGATCTGAGTAATACGTTGCGCTAATGTCATTAATGCGTCTTCATGCTGCGGAGCCTGACGATAATGCAGCGCAAAGGCCATCCCTTTCGTCTCCAGCTCCGCACCGGGAAACTGGGCGATAGCCGTATGCAGTTGCACGCTAATATCACGTGCAATCGCATCCGGCAGATGAACGATATGCGTTTTACCATTGATGTCACGGCGCTCCGCCCCATGCACGCCCGCTAATGGGAAGCGATAAGGTTTTGCCAGTGCGTCAAGCTCCACCATTGAGCGCCCTGATATCAATGCCAATGCACCATCACTTGCGGTTGCCAGTAGCTGAAGTCCTTGCAGAATATTGTCAGGCACGACGACCTGATCGGGATGCGGTTTGATTTCCGCCAGCGTTCCATCGAGATCAAAAAACCAGGCATATTTCGCGGATAGTTCAGGGGTTTCGGTTAACGGTTCTGTCACCCGGTTCTCCTCCTTCTCTTTTCTTATTGTGTTGCGCAGAACGCGCTTTACAGACATGTAAGTATAGACAGTGTGACGGGGGTCGCCATTTGTAACGAAGAACAGCCAACCGTTGTGGCGGCTGGCTGTGGTGGGAAAAAACGTTAAATTGTTGTGGAAAAAAGCATCAGACAGTGCGTTTCGCTTTTTGCTTGTAACGGTCGAAGATCACCGCTGCCAGCAGGATTAAGCCGCGAACCACGTATTGCGCGAAAGGAGAAATATTAAGCAGGTTCATGGCGTTTTCCACGGTGCCTAAAATTAAGATACCCGCCACCACATATGAGATTTTTCCGATGCCACCTTTCAGAGAAACGCCACCTAAAACGCAGGCGGAGATAACAATCAGCTCATAACCAATCGACGTCATTGGCTGCCCACTGGTCATACGTGAAGCGAGAATAATTCCGGCTATCGCTGATACCAGGCCAGAGAGAACAAAGATAATAATTTTGGTGCGAACAACCGGTACACCCGCCAGACGCGCGGCCTCTTCGTTCCCGCCAATCGCCAGGGTATTACGACCAAAGGTGGTTTTATTCAGCAGCAAACCAAAGATAATCAGACACGCGACGGTGAGCCAGATTGGCGCAGGCAGACCGAACCAGTTGGCGTAACCAAGGGCAAAGAAGCTTTCATCTTCGATACCGACCGCTTTACCGTCTGAAATGATGTACGCCAGACCTCGAACAATCTGCATCGTTGCCAGTGTCGTGATCAGAGCATTTATTTTCAGTTTGGCGATAACAAAGCCATTGACCAGGCCACAGAGAACGCCCAGCAACAAACCCGCTGCCACGCCAATCCACAGGCTTTCAGTCAGGTTGATAACCACCGCCGTGGTGACACCCGCACAGGCAATTACGGAGGCGACAGAAAGGTCAAAGTCACCGGAAGCAAGGCAGAACAACATGCCACACGCCACCATCCCCGACATGGAAATTGCCAGGCCCAACCCTTTCATATTAATGAAGGTGGCAAAATTTGGGACAAAAATGGCACAGGCGATAAAAAGGACCGCAAACACCACCAGCATGCCGTACTGATCCCAGATACGCCCAAAGCTGAATGACGACTTAGGTGCGCCAGAACCCGATGTAGAAACAGAAGACATCATACTCTCCTTACTCAGGCAACTGCCTGGCTGACTTTAGGCATCGCAAGGCTCAGTGCCTGACGCTCATCTGCCTGCTCGTGTAACAATTCACCGGCGATTTCGCCTTCCCGCATCACCACAATTCGGTCGGCAACGCCGAGGACTTCAGGTAAGTCGCTGGAGGCAAACAGCACCGCCACACCCTGCGCCGCCAGCGCATAAATCACGTTATATATTTCGTGCTTAGCACCAACATCAATGCCGCGCGTAGGTTCATCCAGCAAAATGACCTTCATCTCTTCCGATAACCAGCGGCCCAGAATGGCTTTTTGCTGATTTCCACCTGAGAGATTCATAATCAGTTGCTCAGCGCCCGGCGTTTTGATGTTGAGCGAACGAATGTGGTGATCGGCATTGTTTTCTTCCCAACCGTTGTTGATTACACAACCGCCGAGCACATGTTTGCGTCTGGCACTGATGTTGATATTGTCGCGAACGGAGTGCACAGGAATAATGCCTTCCGCTTTGCGATCTTCCGGGCAGAGCATCATGCCTGCGGTAATAGCGTGGCTCGGTTTACGAATATCGATCGGCTGTTGGTCGATATAAACCTGACCGGCGGTGATTTGCGTACCGCCAAACATGCCTTTCATTAATTCGCTACGCCCTGCCCCGACCAGACCAAACAGACCGACAATTTCTCCACTGCGAACCGCCAGACTTATTGGCGTACGCACGCCTGGTGCTTTCACAGCATCAAGACGCAGGCGCTCCTCGCCATAACTACGCGGTTGCCAGCCGTAGATATCGCCGATGTCGCGCCCGACCATCGCCTGCACCAGGGCGTCGTGGTCAACCTGCTGCATATCAGTAAAGGTTTTGACATAACGCCCATCTTTAAAGACGGTGATGGCATCGCTGAGGGCAAATATTTCTTCCATACGGTGAGAAACGTATAAGATCACCCGCCCCTCTTTTCGCAGTTCACGAATAACGCGGAAAAGATTGTCGATTTCACGGGCAGAGAGGGAGCTGGTTGGCTCATCAAAGGCGATAATTTTGGCGTTACGCGCCAGCGCTTTGGCGATTTCAACCATCTGCCACTGACCAATGGAGAGATATTTCAGCGGCGTGTCCGGGTCAATATCCATACCAAGATGTTTAAGTTGTAAACCCGCCTCATAATTCAGCAATGAGCGATTCACAATGCCGCCTTTATGCGGCAGCTGGCCGAGATAGATGTTTTCCGCGACGGTCATTTCCGGCACGAGATGCAGTTCCTGGTAAATAATCGCCACACCCGCGTTAAGTGCTGCGGTCGTGTCGGAAAAGGACATTTCCTGCCCATTAATCACTACAGAACCCGTGGTTGGCGCATAGTTGCCGCTGAGGATTTTTAAGAGAGTTGATTTTCCTGCGCCATTTTCACCCATCAACGCATGAACCTGACCGGCATAGCAATCAAAACTAATATCCGTCAGCGCCTTAACGCCGGGAAACGTTTTACCGATGCCGCGAAATGAGAGATACGGGGTAGACTGTTGCATAACGTCTCCGTGAATCACTGGTCGTTCACACCCCCTCTGCATCATGCAGAGGGGAATTTTTCCGGCAAATTACTTACCGCCTAAACCTTTTTTCTCCAGTTCTTCTTTAAAGTTGTCACGCGTGATCAATACCACGTCGGTAACTTCGGTAAATTTTGGCGGTTCAACGTCTTTTGCTACCCAGTTGTAAAGCATTTCGCTGGATTTATAGCCATGTACGTCCGGGCTTGGCAGCAGGGAACCGTAGAAGCCGGTTGCCTGTGCCTTAGACAGTTCGCTCACCGCATCCACACCGTTAATACCGATACCGATGATATCGGCCGCTTTAAAGCCCTGACCTTCCGTCGCGCGTACGCCGCCAAGTACGGTGCTGTCGTTCATACCGACGATCAGCCAATGTTTAACTTCCGGATGTTGAACCAGCATTGAGTTGGCAGCGTCAAATGCCCCCGGGATGTCGTTAGATTTGGTAGGTACCTGATAAATTTGTTTTTCCGGGAATCCTGCAGCTTTCAGCGCATCCATAGAACCCGTTGTACGGCGACGTGCCGTATCCAGTTCGTTGGCGGTAATCGCCATCACCGCGCTTTCTTTGACATCCCAGCCACGTTTCTGCATCTCTTTATACAGTTCCTGACCCTGACGTTCGCCAATTTTAGTCGCCGCCATCATCACCAGCGGAACGGTATCCATTGGCTTACCTTTGGCGTTAACAAACTGGTCATCCACGGCAATGACTTTCATATCGTAGCCACGCGCTTTCGCGACGATGGCAGAGCCGAGTTTGGGGTCCGGAGTACAAATAACGAAACCTTTTGCGCCACTGGCAGCCAGGCTGTCGATCGCGTTCAATGTTTTTTCGCCATCCGGCACGGCAATCTTAATAACCTCAAACCCTAAATCCTTCCCGGCTTTATCGGCAAACTTCCATTCGGTCTGAAACCACGGCTCTTCCGGTTGCTTCACCAGGAAACCGAGCTTCAGGTTCTCCGCCATAGCGGATTGTGACATAACGGCTGCCAGACCAATGGCTGCCAGGGCTTTAGTAAATTTGTGCATGGTTCTCTCCAGCTTTAGTGTCGTTTTGTGTAGGGCAAAAACGAATGACATTCGTTAAATTAATCGGAAAACAAAGCATTACCTTTTAACTAAAAGATAAGTGACTGTGTTGACATAGTTTTAGCGAGAAATTAATTCTCCATAGGAGAGCAATATCACATCGCAGAATTACAGTGAGAACGTGCATAAATTTAGCGGGAAAAGACATAAGGGAAAGTCAATTTGTCAGACAAATTGTCGAATGCACAGCAGATTAATCCATAAGATTAGCCTGGAAATCCTTGTTGTCTTTGGTACCCATGCGGGATGTCTTCTTTTTAACCAGTCAATAGGCCGCATTACCTGGCGTTGAGTTTTTGAAATGGTGTAATAACCACAACTCAAAGATGTGGAAAATGCGCGTCATTCATTTCGCCATTAATTATCACTGTGCTCATTAATTAACAGAACACGTATAATGAGAGCCATCTCGCAAAAATGAAAAAACGTTTTATAAAATCATCATTTCATCATGAATCAAAATTAATCGATTAATATCAACAAGATACAAAAATCACTATCATTAAAATTCATTGCAGTCACATTGATTTCATCAATGAAATGTAAAAATATATAAACTTGATGATTTAAGCATTTTCTTATACCCGTTCAGACGTTATTCTTATTTCAGATCATCGTCAGAATTGACTCCACGATCACATTTCGGACCGGCAGAAAGGAATTATTCTGCAAACAGTAATTATGGTGTTTTGATTTATCTTGCACCTCTCCACTTCTGGATATAAGGATATTAGGTATGGCAACCGCTGGAATGCTTCTCAAACTCAACTCTCAAATGAACCGCGAGTTTTACGCATCCAATCTCTACCTTCACCTGAGTAACTGGTGTTCTGAACAGAGTCTGAACGGCACCGCCACTTTCCTTCGCGCCCAGGCACAGAGTAATGTGACCCAAATGATGCGCATGTTTAACTTTATGAAGAGTGTCGGCGCTACCCCCATCGTTAAAGCCATTGATGTTCCCGGTGAAAAACTGAACTCTCTGGAAGAACTGTTCCAAAAAACGATGGAAGAATACGAGCAACGTTCAAGCACGCTGGCGCAGTTAGCCGATGAAGCGAAAGAACTGAATGATGATTCAACCGTCAATTTCCTGCGCGATCTGGAAAAAGAACAGCAGCATGATGGCCTGTTGCTGCAAACCATTCTTGATGAAGTGCGTAGTGCGAAACTTGCGGGTATGTGCCCTGTGCAGACCGATCAACATGTTCTGAATGTCGTGTCGCATCAGCTGCATTGATCATACATCGGCGCTAATGCATTGCGCCGATGAAGTTTTTGAGAAACCGCTGCCTCATCTTTTTGAAGCAGCGGTTTTTTTAATGGGATTCGCCCTGTGGGGTAAACTTGAGTTCAATCAGCGCGATGGCTTTTTGGATTGCCCGCATGGTGACCGGGTCTGCGGCGGCGGGATGGTTAGTAAAGTCGATATTCTTCAGCTGGCTGGACATTTTTTCACGAACTTCAACGGGCGCGATTACATCGAGAACATCCAGAATTTGTTTGATAACCAACTGGCAAGCAACCACATCAGAAACCAGTTCCTGATCGGCATTCAGCGGCTGGGACATCGTAAACTCCTGATAGCATTTTGAAAGCCGTTATAGTAGCGGCTTCACATCTTCAGCGATAGTCACATCCACCGTCATCAGGACACAAAAAAACCTGCCGGAGCAGGTTTTTTGTTATCGGAACATATTGCCTGGCGGTACGTCTTTGAACGTCTTGCAATAGTTATTGAACATACTTTTCAGGATTTTGCGCAGTTTCATCGCGGCACTCCGACCATTTGTTATACAGGTGTTATTGTCTTTGCGCTTATAATATGACAATCATCACAAAAATCAATCTTTATGTGATGCAAATCACATAAATACCCCTTTGATGTTATAAAAATGATAATCAAAAAGCAGCTACCCCATTTCTGACACCTACAGATGGCAAGAAATAGCGCCTGCCAGGCGTCTTTTCCGGCCATTGTCGCAGCGCTGTAACGCGTAAAATAGTGCTTTCTTTTACTCTTCTGGCTGGACCATGAGACTTCTGATTCTGACTCTTTCATTAATAACGCTGGCGGGATGTACGGTTACTCGCCAGGCCCATGTGAGCGAAGTTGACGCGGCAACAGGTATTGTACGGTTGGTTTATGACCAGGCTTTTTTGCAGCATGCCCATACCGATCGTTATGTCAGTCGCGGGATCGCCGATCGCGCATGCCAGCAGGAAGGCTATACCCACGCGATCCCCTTTGGTCAGCCAGTAGGCAACTGTAGCCTTTTTGCGGGTTCCTTATGTTTGAATACGGAATTCACTTTGTCATATCAGTGCCATCATTCCGCCTTCCCTGTCTTTCTCTAAATATTTTAATCAGCGAGGGGATCTTCGCTGATTAAAGAAATAGCGGTAATGCGTTTTATTCCCATTCGTATTTTTAATAAATGAAGTTTATATTTTACCTTTTGCAAATAATAAAATAACAAATTATAGTGACGCCACAGCAACAAATATAATCTTTGTGGAGCACTATCATGCTGAAACCAGAAATGATTGAAAAACTTAATGAGCAGATGAACCTGGAACTGTACTCTTCACTGCTTTATCAGCAAATGAGCGCCTGGTGCAGCTATCATACCTTCGAAGGTGCTGCCGCGTTCCTGCGCCGTCACGCCCAGGAAGAGATGACGCATATGCAGCGTCTGTTTGATTATCTGACTGATACCGGCAATTTACCGCGTATTAATACCGTTGAATCTCCGTTTGCTGAATATTCCTCACTTGATGAATTATTCCAGGAAACCTATAAACACGAACAATTAATCACCCAGAAAATTAACGAACTGGCTCATGCTGCAATGACCAATCAGGACTACCCAACATTTAATTTCCTGCAATGGTATGTTTCTGAGCAGCATGAAGAAGAGAAACTGTTCAAATCGATTATTGATAAATTAAGCCTGGCAGGCAAAAGCGGCGAAGGTCTGTATTTTATCGACAAAGAACTCTCTACCCTCGACACACAAAACTAATGCTCTCAGGCGGCAGGTTTTCTGCCGCCGTTTCAAATCAGTGACGGCAAATCTTACTCTGATCGGTCGAAAAACCGTCTTCCGAAGGTATAAATTTGCCTTTTGCTGCCAGAAACGCTACCAGCTCTCCCGCTGTCATCCCTTCTGCCGAGCAAGTGTGAAAACGTGCCTGTTCACCAAAACGCGCTTTAATCGCAGCTTCCAGACTGGCATGCGTATATTGCTCACCTGATTCAATCATCATATTTAACACTTCATGACCGTGAATAGAGTCCATCGTTCCTCCTCGAAAAAAGGCTAGCGTAGCGATTGCCGCTTACCAAGACTTTGCGCCAGCGCAGGACTGAACGCATTTTATTGTACATTTATATTTACACCATATGTAACGCCGGTTTGACGAACCAGCCGTTATGCCTTAACCTGCGCCGCAGATATCACTCATAAAGATCGTCAGGACAGAAGAAAGCGTGAAAAACAGAACTCTGGGAAGTGTTTTTATCGTGGCGGGAACCACAATTGGCGCAGGCATGCTGGCAATGCCGCTGGCTGCGGCAGGTGTTGGTTTTAGCGTCACGTTAATCTTGTTGATTGGGCTTTGGGCGTTGATGTGCTACACGGCGCTATTACTGCTGGAGGTGTACCAGCATGTCCCGGCAGATACCGGCCTTGGCACGCTGGCAAAACGCTATCTGGGACGCTACGGTCAGTGGCTGACGGGCTTCAGTATGATGTTCTTAATGTATGCTCTAACTGCGGCATACATCAGCGGTGCCGGTGAATTGTTGGCCTCCAGCATCAGCGACTGGACAGGTATTTCAATGTCGGCAACCGCTGGCGTGCTGTTGTTCACTTTTGTTGCCGGTGGCGTGGTTTGTGTCGGGACATCGCTGGTCGATTTGTTTAACCGTTTTCTGTTCAGCGCCAAAATTATTTTTCTGGTGGTGATGCTGGTACTGCTGCTTCCGCATATTCACAAGGTGAATCTTTTAACCCTGCCGTTGCAACAGGGGCTGGCACTATCTGCAATCCCGGTGATTTTTACATCGTTTGGTTTTCACGGTAGCGTGCCGAGTATTGTCAGCTATATGGATGGCAACATTCGTAAGCTACGCTGGGTGTTTATAATCGGTAGTGCGATCCCCCTGGTGGCATATATTTTCTGGCAGGTGGCGACGCTTGGCAGCATTGATTCAACAACCTTTATGGGATTGCTGGCTAATCATGCCGGGTTAAACGGGCTGTTACAGGCGTTACGCGAAATGGTGGCCTCTCCGCATGTTGAGCTGGCGGTGCATTTATTTGCTGATTTAGCCCTCGCCACGTCATTTCTCGGCGTTGCGTTAGGTTTATTTGATTATCTGGCAGATTTGTTTCAGCGTTCAAATACCGTTGGTGGACGATTGCAAACTGGTGCAATTACCTTTCTGCCGCCGTTGGCGTTTGCACTGTTTTATCCACGAGGATTTGTGATGGCGCTGGGTTACGCCGGTGTGGCGCTGGCGGTACTGGCATTGATTATCCCTTCGCTGTTGACCTGGCAAAGCAGAAAGCACAATCCTCAAGCGGGTTACCGGGTCAAAGGTGGTCGTCCGGCGCTGGTGGTGGTGTTTCTCTGTGGTATTGCTGTGATTAGCGTGCAATTTTTGATTGCAGCAGGCTTGTTACCAGAAGTGGGGTGATCAGATAGCCTCAAATTCCTTATTGGGTGCCAGAATTAACGCTGACACCCAATTTGATCTCTTAATGCAGGCAGCACTGCTTAAATTTCTTACCACTACCGCACGGGCAAGGATCATTACGCCCCGGTTTCTCTTCTGCTTTGATCGGTTGCTGAACAGCTTTTTCCTGCGGATGCGCCATCCAGTACGCATGTAGATCAAGCGCCGCCAGTCGAATGGCATCTACGCTCTCTTCAAACGCTTCTGGCGACATCTTCTCTACCCGCTCGAAGTTTTCCTCAGTACCGTGCAGCGCAATCGCCTCCAGCGCTGGTTTTAACGAATCGGGTAACGTTGACCAGTCAGAAAGCGCCACGCCCCGCATATAGCCAAAGCACCACTCCTCAACAATCGTCAGCTCGCTGCCATCGACTTCTCGCAAGCCGAATAACGGCTCAAACTGCTCCGGGAATTCGTTCAGACGCTCTGCGGTATCAGCCATATGCTGAAAAGCCAGGTTCATAAAGCGCGTCATCTCTTTCTCTGACGCCCAGCGTGGCACATAGTCAGCCCCACCCCACACGGCAACCAGCCACTGTGCCGGTTCAATCTCTTGCGGAGAACTCAACACCGCCGTCAATAAACCGTCCAGCTCCGCCACATCAAGAATGGCGTGGTCAGTGTTGTATTTGGTCAGAATATCGTCCAGCCATTCCAACTCACTTTCGTTTAACGGTCCCGTTTTCATACGCTTTTCCTTGTGGATCTCAACTCGCCAGCACCTATCTTACATGTCGGTCCGTAACAGAGATACTTTTTGAGTGGCTTTGCCGGTGATTAAAAATTAAGGAGGGTGTAACGACAAGTTGCAGGCACAAAAAAACCACCCGAAGGTGGTTTCACGACACTGCTTATTGCTTTGATTTTATTCTTATCTTTCCCATGGTACCCGGAGCGGGACTTGAACCCGCACAGCGCGAACGCCGAGGGATTTTAAATCCCTTGTGTCTACCGATTCCACCATCCGGGCTCGGGAAAAAAGTGGAGGCGCGTTCCGGAGTCGAACCGGACTAGACGGATTTGCAATCCGCTACATAACCGCTTTGTTAACGCGCCAAATTCTTCAGGCCTTTCAGCCAGACATCCGCTGACGCCGATGCCTTTTAAACTGGAGCGGGAAACGAGACTCGAACTCGCGACCCCGACCTTGGCAAGGTCGTGCTCTACCAACTGAGCTATTCCCGCATTCATCAAGCAATCAGTTAATCACTTGATTTTATTATCGTCTGGCAATCAGTGCCGCCGTTCGATGCGTTGCATTCTACTTACCTGGCGCGATGAGTCAACGATATTTTTCACCACTTTTGATCGTTTGCTGAAAATTGCGCCGAAACGATCACTGATCAAGCAAATCTGCACGCGCAGCGCTCAAATATTGCAACATTGACCACAGAGTCAGTACCGCAGCCACAAAGAAAAGTGCAATACCGGCGTACTCAACCCAAATATTCGGACGCCACAGCAGCCATGCCAACGCCACCATCTGGGCAGTGGTTTTCACTTTTCCAATCCAGGAGACAGCCACGCTACTGCGTTTACCCAACTCCGCCATCCATTCGCGTAGCGCAGAAATAATAATTTCACGGGCGATCATCGTTGCTGCCGGTAAGGTCACCCACCAGCTGTGGTAATGCTCGGTTACCAGCACCATGGCGATAGCCACGAGAACTTTATCTGCGACAGGGTCAAGGAAAGCACCAAACCGGGTACTCTGATTCCAGCGGCGTGCCAGAAAACCATCGAACCAGTCAGTCACCGCCGCGACGCAGAAAATGAGCGCGGCGGCAAACGGCGACCAGGTGACAGGCAAATAAAAGACCAATACAAAGAATGGGATAAGGATGACACGGAACAGTGTAAGCAACGTAGGGATATTAAATTGCATAATGACGGGTAACTATCTGTTGTCAGTAAGATTACCCCTATGTTGCTACAGAGACATCAATGTTTCAACGACCAGAAGATCTTTTCTGCCAGACCTTGCGAAATACCCGGCACTTTTGCAATTTCCTCGACGCTGGCGTTACGTAAACCTTGCAAACCGCCCATATATTTCAACAACATTTGCCGACGTTTTGGCCCGACGCCTTCAATGGTTTCCAGGGAACTGGTATTTTTGACCTTCGCCCGTTTTTTACGGTGCCCGCCAATCGCGTGATCGTGTGATTCATCGCGAATATGCTGGATAACATGCAGCGCGGGAGAATCTGGCGGCAAACTAAATCCCTCACCTTCCGGCTCAAAGAACAGCGTTTCCAGCCCAGCCTTACGATCTGCTCCTTTGGCAACGCCAAGTAGCAGCGGATGATTTTTATCCCATGAGACATCCAGTTCGGCGAAAACATTTTTCGCCTGCGCAAGCTGGCCTTTGCCGCCGTCAATAAGGATCACATCCGGGATCTTACTGTCGTCGATAGCTTTACCATAACGCCGACGCAGCACCTGATTCATCGCCGCGTAATCATCGCCCGGCGTGATGCCAGTAATGTTATAGCGCCGATACTCCGCACGCAGCGGGCCGTTGGCATCAAACACCACACAGGAAGCGACGGTTTGTTCACCCATGGTATGGCTGATGTCAAAGCACTCCATCCGCTTCACTTCCGGCAATTTCAACACGCTGGCAAGCGCGGTCAGCCGCTGGTGAACGGTAGATTGCTGCGAAAGTTTGCTGGTTAAGGCCGTCGCCGCATTGGTACGCGCGAGTTTCAGATAACGCGCTCTATCGCCACGAGGTTTGGTTTGAACATTAATCTTGCGTCCCGCCAGTTCTGAAAGGGAATCGGCGAGCAGCGTTTTATCGCTAAGATTAAAATCGAGCAGGATCTCACCCGGTAAGGTGCGCATCTGGCTGCCTTGTAAATAGAACTGACCTACGAAGGTTTCCACCACCTCGCTCAGTTCCGTACCGCCAGGCACTTTCGGGAAATAGCTGCGGCTGCCGAGCACTTTGCCCTGACGAATGAACAATACGTGGACACAAGCCATACCCGCATCGAACGCCACTCCAATAACGTCAAGGTCGTCGCCGGTATTGGAAACAAACTGTTTTTCGGTGACACGTCGCACCGCCTGAATTTGGTCGCGAATCCGCGCCGCTTCTTCAAACTCCAGATTCTGGCTGGCAGTTTCCATACGACTAATGAGTTGCGTAAGCACCTGATCATCTTTGCCAGACAAAAACAGGCGCACATACTCGACCTGCTGAGCGTATTCTTCTTCACTCACCAGTCCTTCAACGCACGGCCCCAGACAGCGCCCTATCTGATATTGCAGACACGGACGCGAGCGGTTGCGATAAACACTGTTTTCGCACTGGCGAATGGGGAAAATCTTTTGCAGTAGCGCCAGTGTTTCACGTACGGCATAGCCATTCGGGAACGGGCCGAAATATTCACCTTTGGCATGCTTCGCTCCACGATGCATCGCCAGACGCGGGTGGGTATCGCCACTCAGGAAGATAAAAGGATATGATTTATCATCGCGTAGCAAAACGTTGTAACGCGGCTGATAAAGTTTGATGTAGTTGTGTTCCAGTAACAGCGCTTCGGTTTCTGTATGAGTAACCGTTACATCAATTTGCTGGATCTGGGCGACCAGCGCTTCGGTTTTGCGCGAAGCGAGGTTGCTACGGAAATAGCTGGAAAGCCGTTTTTTCAGGTCTTTCGCTTTGCCGACATAGATAACCGTACCACCAGCATCATACATGCGATAAACGCCTGGCTGGCTGGTTACGGTTTTTAAAAACGCTTTTGCGTCAAACTGATCACTCACTGACTTGATAATGTCTCCGCATTACACAGACCATGGCGAATTGCCAGGTGAGTCAGCTCAACATCGCCATGAATGTTTAGTTTACTGAACATACGATAGCGGTAGCTGTTCACCGTTTTCGGACTGAGATTGAGCTGTTCTGAGATCTCATTGACCTTCTGGCCCTTGGTGATCATCAGCATAATCTGCAATTCACGTTCAGACAAACTGGCAAATGGGCTTTCTGTTTTTTCTGGTTCGATCTGGCTTAACGCCATTTGTTGAGCGATATCAGAAGCAATGTAACGCTGCCCTGAATAGACAGAACGAATCGCACTCACGACTTCCTGCGGAGCCGCGCCTTTGCTGAGGTAGCCCGCAGCTCCGGCCTGCATGACTTTCGCTGGTAAAGGGTTTTCTGTATGGACGGTAAGCATGATGATTTTGACATCAGCTGTGGAACGCGCGATTTTACGCGTCGCCTCAAGACCGCCAATGCCCGGCATACTCATGTCCATTAGCACCACGTCAACGGCATTTGCCCGGCACCATTTAACGGCGTCTTCACCGCACGATGCCTCACCGACGACTTTTATACCCTTTATATCTTCCAGAATGCGTCGTATCCCTGCGCGCACCAGTTCGTGGTCATCAACAAGTAGAACGTTGATCAAAGGAATATCTCCAGAAATAGGGATAACGCTACTGATAGTTAGTCATTCGTATATTAGCGGTTTTTATTGCAACTTTGAAACGTTAAAAATGGTGGGTATTCGATTTTTCTCTCGTTTTTGTCAATTCGATTGTCCACAGTTATGGTCACGCCCGTCACCAACGGCTTCCGGGATCGTTTCACAGTAAGCCCGGCGATGAAATGTGACAAAAATTGACTTTATTCAGCAAAAATGAAAATCAGCCCGCTGAATATGTAACATTAATTAACCCGAACAATACGGGCAAAAAACATTCATGATAAAAATATTTATTGGTCATTATATTAACGTATTTTATAGTACTGTTGATATCACGCTCAAAAAACAACCACTGCTATTTTTAGCAAAGCTTATGGTATACTCCGCCGCCTTAACATTTTTCACCGCAAATTTTCATTGCAACATGACGAGGAAAATAAATGAGTACGCCTGATTTTTCTACTGCCGAGAATAATCAAGAACTGGCAAATGAAGTCTCCTGCCTGAAAGCGATGCTGACGCTGATGCTGCAGGCGATGGGACAAGCTGACGCGGGCCGCGTGATGTTAAAGATGGAAAAACAGCTTGCGCTGATCGAAGACGAAACCCAGGCTGCAGTATTTTCCAAAACGGTTAAGCAAATTAAACAAGCCTACCGTCAGTAATATAAAACCGGCTGAGAGCGTGCCTTTCAGCCGGTTTTTGCATCTGGCACGCAGAACAGAAAAGAGATCAAATTAAGCCAGTAGCGGCCGCGTAACAGGCAACCTGCGTCTTATTCGGTGCATTGATTTTTTTCTGCATGTTTTTCTGATGGAAATTGACCGTATTCTCAGAGATTGACAAAATCATCGCTATCTCTGCTGATGTCTTACCTTCCGCCGTCCATTTCAGAATTTCTTTTTCGCGCTTGCTGAAATTCATCTCTGGCGTCATCACTATTTCATCATTTAAACGCATCAGAGCCATCAGACTTTCGCGCACCAGTAGCTGCATTTTTAATTGCAGTTCATCACTAAGAATGGGTATTTCGCGCGTGCTGCAACGGGAAAAGGACAAAAAGCCCAACGCCCGATTTGGCAGCATTAAATACTGAGTGACACCGCGGCGTAAACCATGTGCGCGCGCAGCTTCCCATAACGGCTGTGCTTCGCTGAATAAGTCATCATTCCACATTAAATGGCCCTGACTAAAGTTTTCAGGGTTCAGCACCGGATCAATTGCGAGAAAATTTTTTGCCTGATAATAACTAACCCACGACTCAGGGTAATTGGTGTAGAAAGCCACTTTAGGTCGCGTGAATGGTACCGGGTGGCGAACACATAACGAATAGTAATCGTACTCCAGCTGCTGAGCCTGAAGCTCTATTTCATGGTAGACCTCTTCTGCGGCCTCCATCCTCTGAAAACGCAACAGCATCGTGCGAAGCCAGCTGAAAAAATCCGTATCCTGCATAGTAAACCGCAACGCCCCTGAGAGTGAGTATCATTTATAATGATAATTCAAACTATCACATAAATAAGATTTATATATAATTTATATTATTCAGGCAATGAATTACTTTTGCAAGCCATCGCATTCTCTTATGTTATTAATGAGTTATGCTGATTTGTTAAGCAGTTTTATCACGTTTGAAATGGCGTCCCGCCCCGACTGGTGAATCGTCGGGGCTGATTTTTTCTTATTATTGCAGCAGAAACTTCTCCAGGAACTGGCGGGTGCGAGGCTGCTGAGGATCAGCAAATAACGCTTTTGCTACCCCCTGCTCGACTATCCGCCCCTGGTCCATAAAAATCGCCCGGTCCGCAACATCCCGGGCAAAGCTCATTTCGTGCGTCACAATCACCATCGTGCGCTTTTCCTGCGCCAGCTGACGAATGGTGTTCAGGACTTCGCCCACCAGCTCTGGATCCAGCGCCGACGTTGGCTCGTCAAACAAAATCACTTCAGGACGCATAGCCAGCGCTCGCGCAATCGCAACGCGCTGCTGTTGACCGCCAGACAAACGACGTGGATAACTGGTTTCTTTACCGGCCAGCCCAACTTTCGCCAGCAGCTCGCGAGCGCGCGCCGTGGCCTCTTCTTTCGGTTCGCCTTTGACGATCACCGGCCCTTCAATAATGTTTTCCAGCACCGTACGATGCGGAAACAGATTAAAGTTCTGGAAGACAAACCCGACGTGCTGACGCAACTGGCGAATCAGCGATTTTTGCTGACTTAATGAACGTGCAGTATCAATAGTGATATCGCCAACGGTGATGGTTCCCGCTTCCGGTTGTTCCAGCAGATTTATGCTGCGTAGCAACGTGGTTTTGCCGGAACCACTCGGACCGATAATTGCCACTACTTCGCCTGGCTTCACCTCAAGGTCGATACCATGCAGCACCGTCTGACCGTGGAATTTTTTCACCAGGTTCTTAACTTCAATGGCACTCATTTGGGTTCTCTCTCCTGGCGATTAAGTTGATTCTCAAAATGGTTCTGCAACGTCGATAACACAGTCGCCATGATCCAGTAGATGAGCGAAGCCGCCAGGTACATGGTGAACACCTCCAGCGTGCGCGAGGTAATCAACTGCGCCTGACGGAACAGCTCCGGCACCTGGATTGTCGCGGCCAGCGACGTATCTTTTACCAGGCTGATAAAGCTGTTCGACAGCGGCGGCAACGCCACCCGCGCCGCCTGTGGCAAAATCGCGCGACGCATGGTCTGCCATGGCGTCATACCAATACTGGCTGCAGCTTCCCACTGACCTTTATCAATAGAAGAAATGGCGGCGCGCAGCGTTTCAGCAGCATAGGCGGCAGTGTTCAGCGACAGACCAATCATTGCTGACGGAATGGGATCTAATTCGATACCAAACTGTGGCAGTCCGTAATAGATCATAAACAGTTGTGCGATGAGCGGCGTACCACGAAAAATAGAGATATAAAAACGCGCCAGCCAGCGCACGGGCCAGATTGGCGACAGGCGCATCAGCGCGAGAATAAACCCGAGCAGTAAGCCAAAAAACATGCCTCCGATACTGAGTTGCAGCGTATACCCAGCCCCTTTCAGCAGGAACGGCAAGGAATCAATAACCAGTTGTATACTTTCTTGCATGAGCGTTCCCGGAGCTAAACGTGGGGATGATAGGCGAACAGCGCAGGCGCACCGCCGGTATGAATAAACAAAATCGGCCCTTCATCTTTGAAGCGTTTCTGACTGATACCGTCAATCAGCCCCGCCATCGCTTTTCCGGTATACACAGGATCAAGCAGAATGCCTTCCAGCCTCGCCAGCAATTTCACTGCTTCCATGCCTTCGTCGTTCGGCACGCCGTAGCCAGGTGCAAAATAGTCATCCCAGAGTAAAATTTCCGCTGATGCGGTCAGCTCCAGTTCTTTCGCAATCGCCTGTTGGAGGTTAACCACTTTCGGCAATTGATCGGCAACTGAACGCGACACAGTCACGCCAATCAGTTCGCTTTCAGGCATCAGCTGTTCCAGCCCAACAGCCAGTCCGGCGTGAGTTCCGGCACTGCCCGATGCGACCACCACCGACGAAATATTAACCGCCACTTCACACTGTTGCGCGATTTCCAGCGCACTCTCCACATAACCCAGCGCGCCCAAAGCATTAGAACCGCCAACCGGAATGACATACGGGCGAAAGCCTTGTGCTTCGACTCGCGTCGCCAGCTCTTCCAGTTGGGCATTGGGATCGGTCAGTGCGTCGCACATTTCAATCTGGGTATTGAACAGATCCAGCAACAAACGATTGCCGTTGGTTAAATAGTTTTCCGCGGTTGTACCAATAGGATTTTCCAGCAGCGCCACGCAGTGCAGACCGAGTTTCGCAGCGACTGCGGCAGTCTGGCGCACATGGTTAGACTGGATCGCCCCGGCAGTAATCAGCGTATCGGCACCTTCACGCAGAGCATCTGCCGCGAGAAATTCCAGCTTACGTAATTTATTGCCGCCCATTGCCATGGGAGTGACGTCATCCCGTTTGATGAAAATTTCCCGTCCAAGATAATCAGAAAAGCGCGGCAGATATTCGAGCGGCGTTGGCGCGCCAATAAACTCCAGCCGTGGAAAACGGGTTAAATTATGCAGTGGCATAACAGCCTCCGATGTGTGTTGTTGTGATTTTCTTATTATGCACGCTGAAAACGCGTAAATAAAAAAGGCGCTAGTGAAAGCGCCCTTTTTTGTCATTATGCTGATTATTTGGTCACATCAGCACCAAACCATTTTTCGGAAAGGGCTTGCAAAGTGCCATCTTTTTGCATTTCCGCAATTGCATCATTCACCGCTTTCAGCAGGTCTTCATTTCCTTTACGCAGCGCCACGCCAGACTCCTGACGAGAGAATGCTTCACCGGTTACTGCCAGCGTATCGTTGGTTTTCTTCACCAGATCCAGCGCCGCCAGACGATCAACGAGGATCGCATCGATACGGCCTACGCGCAGATCCTGATATTTGGTCGGGTCATCATCATAGGTACGCACATCGACGCCCTGAACATTCTGACGCAGCCACTCTTCATAGTTGGTGCCCAGACCGACACCCACTTTTTTGCCTTTCAGATCATCAGCCGTTTTAATGGTGCCTTCGTTGCCTTTTTTCACCAGCGCCTGAATACCAGAAATGGTGTACGGGGTAGAGAAATCGTATTTTTTCTTGCGCTCGTCAGAAATGGTGACCTGGTTAATCACCACATCAATGCGTTTAGAGTCCAGCGACGCCAGCATACCGTCCCATTTGGTCGGTTTTAGTGACGCCTCAACGCCAAGATGTTTTGCCAGTTGTTGGGCAAATTCCACTTCAAAACCGGTTAATTTGCCGTCATCCCCCTGAAAACTGAACGGCGGATAAGTTCCTTCCAGCCCTACCAGCAGCGTGCCGCGCTCTTTGACTTTATTAAGCAGACCTTCATCTGCAAAACTTTTAACGCTCATACCCGCAACCAGCGCCACGGCCATCACACCCATCAATGCCTGACGTCCCAGATGTGCTAATTTCATATTCACCCCGAATGTTGTTATGTCTGTTTGCAGTGTAGAGCCATTGTTTGTAAACACAAAAACAACTCCGCTACATCTTATTCTTATTTAATATATATCAGAAGCAGGCAGGCTGGAGGATTTCTGCACAAGTCCGGTACACGTTTGACGCTGATAGTGTTGATACTTCCGTAACGCGATGCGGTAATTGTTGGTGCTGGTGGAGGGCAGCCACGGGGCGAGGATTTCATCGAGGAAACCGTCCTGCAGCTGATCGAGGGAAATATTTTGCTCGTGTAGATGATTCCCCAAACGGCGCAGACGAACGACATATTCACGCACCGTACCAGGGCTCATTTCAGTTTGCTCAAAAAGAAATTGCTTAAAGCCGATAATATCGAAAAAATCACTCTGCGTTTTGCAATGTAAATCACCGCAAAATCGGCACAATGCCGCCCATGATTGTTGTTCCACTTGCCAGCCATTTTCATCAAGCAGCGTGTCCAGGCGGGAAATCTCGATTTTATTCACTATTTTGCCGTCGCGAACGAGGGTAATGCGATCGAGTAATTTACGGCAATGCGCGCAATGGGTCTGGCTGTGTTTAAAGTCTTTAAGATAGCGGCTTAATGGCCGTCTTTTCAGGTGCTGCACCATCATTAAGAACTCCTGGTAGTCAAAATTAAAGTGCGGCATTTACTGACGTTATAACTTACCCAGTTTAGTGCGTAACCGTTTAATAGCCTGGCTGTGTAACTGACTGACCCGCGATTCCCCGACCTCCAGCACCGCACCAATCTCTTTGAGATTCAGCTCTTCCTGATAATAGAGGGTTAATACCAGTTTTTCGCGCTCCGGCAACGTTTCGATGGCTTCCATCACCCGCTGGCGCAGATTATTGTCCAGCAGTTGTTGTAGCGGGTTTTCTCGCTGATGATCATCAGTAACCAGTTCGATGCTATCGCCGTGCTCTTCGCGCCACTCATCGTAGGAGAAGAGCTGGCTGTTATTGGTGTCGAGCAACATTTGGCGATAATCGGCAATATCGATCCCTAAACGTTCCGCTACCTCAGTTTCCGTGGCGTTGCGGCCAAGTTCCTGCTCCAGTTGCCCTATTGCCTGTGCCACTTCACGCGCGTTGCGTCGCACGCTGCGCGGCACCCAGTCACGGCTGCGAAGTTCATCCAGCATAGCGCCACGGATACGCTGCACTGCGTAAGTTGTAAATGCCGTTCCTTGTAGGGCGTCATAGCGTTCGACGGCATTAAGTAACCCAATGCCGCCCGCCTGTAGCAGATCGTCAAGTTCCACGCTCGCGGGCAGTCGAACCTGCAGGCGCAATGCTTCGTGACGCACCAGCGGGACATAACGCTGCCACAGCGAGTGTTTATCCATTACACCTTCAGCGGTATAGAGTGAATTCACGATAAACAGCCCTGCGTTATATGAGTTATCGGCATGATTATCCGTTTCTGCAGGGTTTTTAATCGGACGATTAGTGGGTGAAATGAGGGGTTATTTGGGGGTTACCGGTAAATTGCGGGCAGAAAAAACCCCGCCGTTGGCGGGGTCAGGCAGGTTAAGGCCATTAGCCTTGTAACAGAGACAGAACTTGCTGCGGTACCTGGTTGGCTTTAGACAGCACGGAGTTGCCCGCCTGCTGGATAATCTGCGCTTTCGACATGTTGGACACTTCGGTCGCATAGTCGGCGTCCTGAATACGGGACTGCGCTTCAGACAGGTTGGTGGTGGTGTTGTTCAGGTTGGTGACCGCAGAATCCAGACGGTTTTGAACGGCACCGAGGGAGGAGCGGAATTTGTCGACTTTAGCGATTGCGGCATCCAGTGCTTTTAACGGATCGGCTGTAGCGGCTCCCGCCACTTCCGCTGCACCAACAGTTACCGCCGCCGCCGTACCGGTAATGACTACAGTGGCTTCCATGTATTTACCGGTTGCAGAATCAACGACCGCATATTTAGTACTGTTAGACGCGGTGTCAGTGTAAGACAGTAAATTGACTTGTTTACCCCCAGCATCCTTGACATCCGCAGCAGCAATTGCTGTACCATCAGCAGCCGTCAGTTTCGCCGCGCTGAAATCCGCCATGCCGGACACGGTAAATCCTTTCAGATTCAAAGTGGTACTGTCGATTTGTTGCAAGCCAATGCTGATCGTCTGGTTATCATTGGCACCAATCTGAATCTTCATCGAATCGTTTTTCGACAGCACGTTCACACCGTTGAACTGGGTCTGACCAGATACACGGTCAATTTCATCAAGACGGGATTTGATTTCGTCCTGAATAGAAGACAGGTCGGAATCAGAGTTCGTGCCGGTAGAGGCCTGAACGGTCAGTTCACGAATACGCTGCAAGTTGTTGTTAATCTCTGACAGCGCGCCTTCAGCCGTCTGCGCCAGAGAAATACCGTCGTTGGCGTTACGTGCGGCCTGAGTCAGACCTTTGATGTTAGAAGTAAAGCGGTTAGCAATCGCCTGGCCCGCGGCGTCATCTTTAGCGCTGTTAATACGCAGACCAGAAGAGAGGCGCTCGATAGAAGTCGACAGCGCAGACTGGTTTTTGTTGATGTTGTTCTGAGTGATCAGCGAGAGGCTGTTGGTATTAATGACTTGTGCCATAATTCATTTTCCTGTTTTCAAGTCTACGGTTTAAGTATTGGGCTTCCACCCTTCGGCTTCGTCGCCGTCAACCCTGTTATCGTCTGGTCACTCACAACCTTTAGAATTTTTTTCTAGCGGTCGAAATACTCCCCTTCCTCGTTGCTGTTCGTGCCATTAAGGCAAAAAATAAATCGTAAACTTTACCCCGCTTACGCCGATAACCCCGGTATTCGTTCTATACACGTCGCATGATTAAGGAAACTATATGGCTAGTATTTCAACGCTTGGGGTTGGGTCGGGGCTGGACTTAAGCAGCATCCTTGACAGTCTGGAGGCGGCAGAAAAATCTACCCTGACGCCGATATCAAAACAGCAAAGCTCTTACACCGCGAAACTGAGCGCCTACGGGACGCTGAAAAGTGCACTAGAGAGTTTCCAGACAGCCAACACAGCACTGAATAAAGCCGATTTATTTACCGCCACCTCAACCACCAGCAGTTCATCGGCTTTCAGCGCCACCACCACGGGCAGCGCGATTGCTGGGAAATACACCATTAGCGTTAGCCAACTGGCGCAGGCACAGACGCTGACAACAAAAAATAGTCAAAAAGACAGTAAAGCCGCCATCGCCACCAGCGATAGCGTACTGACCATCCAACAAGGCGGCGGTAAAGATCCGGTCACGATTGATATCAGCGCGGGTAACTCGTCACTTTCCGGCATTCGCGATGCCATTAACAACGCCAAAGCTGGTGTCAGCGCCAGTATCATCAATGTGGGAAACGGCGAATATCGTCTGTCCATCACCGCTAACGATACGGGCAGCAATAACGCTATGAAACTTAGCGTCAGCGGCGACAGCGCCCTGGAAAGTTTTATGGGTTACAACGGAACGCCGGGTGATAGCAGCAATGGCATGATTGAAAGCGTCACCGCGCAAAACGCCAAACTGACAGTCAATAACGTTGAGATTGAAAACAGCAGTAACACTATCAGCGACTCACTGGAAGATATCACCCTCAACCTGAATGACGTCACCACCGGTAATCAGACACTGACCATCAGTAAAGACACATCCAAAGCTGAAAATGCGGTTAAAGCGTGGGTGGATGCCTATAACACATTGCAGGATACATTCAGCAGCTTAACCAAATACACCGCTGTCGATGCCGGAGCTGAAAGTCAGGACTCCAGTAATGGCGCATTACTCGGTGACTCCACACTGCGTACCATCCAGACTCAGCTTAAAACCTTGCTCGCCAATACTCACAGCAGTTCAAACTATAAAACGCTGGCACAGATTGGCATTACCAGCGATGCCAGTACCGGCAAGCTGGAAATCGCGACCGACAAACTGCAAACGGCGCTAAAAAATGATGCCGCTGGTATCGGTGAAATGTTTATAGGTGACGGCAAAAGTACTGGGGTAACCACCGGCATTAGTAGCAACCTGACCAGTTGGCTCTCTTCCACCGGGATAATCCAGGCAGCAAAAGATGGCGTCAGCAAAACGCTGAATAATTTGACCGACCAGTACAACGCAGCCAGTGAACGTATCGATACCTTAATGACGCGCTATAAAGCCCAGTTCACCCAATTAGATGTGTTAATGAACTCGCTGAACTCCACTAGTAGCTATCTGACACAGCAGTTCGACACCTCAAATAGCAACTCGAAATAATCTTCAGGAGAGACTATGTACGCGGCAAAAGGCACCCAGGCCTATGCACAAATTGGCGTCGAAAGCGCCGTAATGAGCGCCAGCCAACAGCAGTTGGTCACCATGCTATTTGATGGAGTGTTGAGCGCACTGGTTAGAGCGCGCCTGTTTATGCAGGACAACAATCAGCAAGGCAAAGGCGTCTCTTTGTCAAAAGCGATCAACATCATTGAGAACGGACTGCGGGTGAGTCTTGATGAAGAGAGCAAAGACGAACTAACCCAAAACTTGATTGCTCTTTATAGCTATATGGTCAGGCGTTTGCTGCAAGCCAATTTACGCAACGATGTCTCCGCAGTCGAAGAAGTGGAAGCATTAATGCGCAATATTGCCGATGCCTGGAAAGAGTCTTTACTCTCCCCTTCTTTGATTCAGGACCCAGTCTGATGAACAATGCACCGCATTTGTATTTCGCCTGGCAACAACTCGTCGAAAAAAGCCAGCTCATGTTACGCCTGGCAACGGAAGAACAATGGGACGAACTCATCGCCAGCGAAATGGCGTATGTGAATGCGGTGCAGGAGATCGCACACCTGACTGAAGAGGTTGCCCCGTCCACTACGATGCAGGAGCAGCTCCGCCCGATGCTGCGCCTGATTCTCGACAACGAAAGCAAGATAAAGCAGTTATTACAGATTCGGATGGATGAACTGGCGAAACTGGTCGGTCAGTCATCGGTGCAAAAATCGGTGTTAAGTGCCTATGGCGATCAGGGCGGCTTTGTGCTGGCTCCGCAGGATAACCTCTTTTGAATCTTAATGAGCCGATGGCTCGCGAATAATCCGATTACGGCTACGCTTCTAATATTCCCCTTGAATGGAGTCGAAGAATGCGTAATCCCACGCTGTTACAATGTTTTCACTGGTATTACCCGGAAGGCGGTAAGCTCTGGCCTGAACTGGCCGAGCGCGCAGACGGTTTTAATGATATTGGTATCAATATGGTCTGGTTGCCGCCCGCCTATAAAGGCGCATCGGGCGGCTATTCGGTCGGCTACGACTCCTATGATTTATTTGATCTAGGTGAGTTTGATCAGAAAGGCAGCATCCCTACTAAATATGGTGATAAAGCACAACTGCTGGCCGCCATTGACGCCCTGAAACGTAATGACATTGCGGTGCTGCTGGACGTGGTAGTCAACCACAAAATGGGCGCGGATGAAAAAGAAGCTATTCGCGTGCAGCGTGTAAATGCTGATGACCGTACGCAAATTGACGAAGAAATCATTGAGTGTGAAGGCTGGACGCGTTACACCTTCCCCGCTCGTGCCGGGCAATACTCGCAGTTTATCTGGGATTTCAAATGTTTTAGCGGTATCGACCATATCGAAAACCCTGATGAAGATGGCATTTTTAAAATTGTTAACGACTATACCGGAGAAGGCTGGAACGATCAGGTTGATGATGAACTCGGTAATTTCGATTATCTGATGGGGGAGAATATCGATTTTCGCAATCATGCCGTGACGGAAGAGATTAAATACTGGGCGCGCTGGGTGATGGAACAAACGCAATGCGACGGCTTTCGTCTTGATGCGGTCAAACATATTCCGGCATGGTTTTATAAAGAGTGGATCGAACACGTACAGGAAGTTGCGCCAAAGCCGTTGTTTATTGTGGCTGAATACTGGTCGCATGAAGTCGATAAACTGCAAACGTATATTGATCAGGTGGAAGGCAAAACCATGCTGTTTGATGCGCCGCTGCAGATGAAATTCCATGAAGCATCGCGCATGGGTCGCGACTACGACATGACGCAGATCTTCACTGGGACGCTGGTGGAAGCCGATCCTTTTCACGCCGTAACCCTCGTTGCCAACCACGACACCCAACCGTTGCAAGCCCTCGAAGCCCCCGTCGAACCGTGGTTTAAACCGCTGGCGTATGCCTTAATTTTGTTGCGGGAAAATGGCGTTCCTTCGGTGTTCTATCCGGACCTCTACGGTGCACATTACGAAGATGTCGGTGGTGACGGGCAAACCTATCCGATAGATATGCCAATAATCGAACAGCTTGATGAGTTAATTCTCGCCCGTCAGCGTTTCGCCCACGGTGTACAGACGTTATTTTTCGACCATCCGAACTGCATTGCCTTTAGCCGCAGTGGCACCGACGAATATCCCGGCTGCGTGGTGGTCATGTCGAACGGAGATGATGGCGAAAAAACCATTCATCTGGGAGAGAATTACGGCAATAAAACCTGGCGCGATTTTCTGGGGAACCGGCAAGAGAGCGTAGTGACAGACGAAAACGGCGAAGCGACCTTCTTTTGCAACGGCGGCAGCGTCAGCGTGTGGGTTATCGAAGAGGTGATTTAAATCCATCCCCGGCGGCAAGCCGGGGAGATTTCATTACGGCAGTGGCGTCGGTAACGGCGCTTTATCCAGCGCGGCGGCACACTCTGCCGTCGGGCGATCCACACGCTCCATCGTCATACCATCGTACTCAATGGTGTTACCGTCACGCTCAACCTCGTACAGCTCACGTTTTACGGTAACGTTAGTGAGATCATCAGACATCAATGTCAACTTACCCGGCACGGCAATCACCCGCTGCCACTGACGGCAATCCAGGGTATCGCCCTCTTTAGTGACAATGAGGCTGCCTATCGCTTCCGGACTGACCAACGCACGTTGCGGCCCTTTGGTCTGCCAGTAACCCGTCAGCCAGTCCGGCGCGGGGGTTTTCACGACATTGTTATAGTTTTCGACTTCGGCACAGCCCGCCAGCAACATGAGCGCACCTGCAATTGCGAGTTTTTTCATCATTCGTCCTGCATGAGAAGAAAAGAGGATTGTGGCATTAAAGCCCTGATGTCGCCAGCCTTTCCAGGTTCAGAGAGAAATTTGATCTAACCATTATTTTTGTGAATTATTACCCCGAAAATAAATTTGCATGGTGTATGATTCGCGACTCTTGTTTCAAACCTTCTGAGTTCAGAGGCTACATTCATGTCATGGCAGCAATTCAAACACGCCTGGTTGATTAAATTCTGGGCGCCCATCCCCGCGGTCATCGCGGCGGGTATTCTCTCCACTTACTATTTTGGCATCACTGGCACCTTTTGGGCAGTCACGGGTGAATTTACCCGTTGGGGCGGTCAGCTCCTGCAGTTGTTCGGCGTCCATGCTGAAGAGTGGGGTTATTTTAAAATTATCCATCTGGAAGGATCGCCATTAACCCGCATCGACGGAATGATGATCCTCGGTATGTTTGGCGGCTGTTTTGCCGCAGCGCTGTGGGCCAACAATGTCAAACTGCGCATGCCGCGCAGCCGTATCCGCATTATGCAGGCCATCATTGGCGGTATTATCGCCGGTTTTGGCGCACGTCTGGCAATGGGCTGTAACCTGGCGGCGTTCTTTACCGGAATTCCACAGTTCTCGCTGCACGCCTGGTTCTTTGCCATCGCCACTGCCATTGGTTCATGGTTTGGCGCGCGCTTTACCCTTCTGCCCATCTTCCGTATTCCCGTGAAAATGCAGAAAGTTTCTGCTGCCTCACCGTTGACGCAAAAACCGGATCAGGCGCGGCGTCGTTTTCGTCTCGGGATGCTGGTCTTTTTCGGCATGCTGGGCTGGGCGCTGCTGACGGCGATGAACCAGCCCAAACTGGGGCTGGCAATGCTGTTTGGCGTCGGCTTTGGTTTACTGATTGAACGTGCGCAAATCTGCTTTACTTCGGCGTTCCGCGATATGTGGATCACCGGACGTACCCATATGGCGAAAGCAATCATTATCGGTATGGCGGTAAGTGCCATCGGGATCTTCAGTTACGTACAGTTAGGCGTTGAACCCAAAATCATGTGGGCGGGACCAAACGCGGTAATTGGTGGTTTACTGTTTGGTTTTGGCATCGTGCTGGCAGGCGGCTGCGAAACCGGCTGGATGTACCGCGCGGTAGAAGGCCAGGTGCACTACTGGTGGGTCGGTCTGGGCAACGTGATCGGCTCAACGATTCTGGCGTACTACTGGGATGATTTCGCTCCGGCGCTGGCCACCGACTGGGACAAAATCAACCTGCTGAAAACCTTTGGCCCGATGGGCGGCCTGCTGGTGACATATTTGCTGTTGTTTGCTGCTCTAATGTTGATTATTGGCTGGGAAAAACGCTTCTTCCGCCGTGCGGCACCGCAGACTGCTAAGGAGATCGCATGAAAAATATCGTTCCTGATTACCGTCTTGATATGGTGGGTGAACCCTGCCCTTATCCGGCAGTCGCAACCCTTGAGGCGATGCCGCAGTTAAAAAAAGGGGAGATCCTGGAAGTGGTGAGCGACTGTCCGCAGTCGATCAATAATATTCCACTGGATGCGCGTAATCACGGCTATACGGTGCTGGATATTCAGCAAGACGGGCCGACCATTCGTTATTTAATTCAGAAGTAATCCCTCATTCCCGCTGTGGCCCACAGCGGGAACATCGTTACCTCTCTATCACATAGATTTTACCCGCCCTCTCTCCTATTCTTTTCAGTGTGCTCTCAGGAGGTTTCTATGTGTGGACGCTTTGCCCAATCCCAAACGCGTGAAGATTACCTCGCGTTTCTCGCGGAAGATATTGAACGCGATATTCCCTACGATCCCGAACCTATTGGCAGATACAACGTCGCGCCGGGAACCAAAGTCCTTCTGCTCAGTGAACGTGATGAACACCTTCATCTGGATCCGGTTTTCTGGGGATATGCTCCCGGATGGTGGGATAAACCGCCGCTGATTAACGCCCGCGTAGAAACTGCCGCAACCAGTCACATGTTTAAACCGCTCTGGCAACATGGTCGGGCAATCTGTTTTGCCGATGGCTGGTTTGAGTGGAAAAAAGAAGGCGACAAAAAGCAGCCTTATTTTATCTATCGTGCTGATGGACAAGCTGTTTTTATAGCCGCGATAGGTAGCACACCGTTTGAGCGTGGTGACGAAGCCGGAAGAAGTTTTTGTAAGCCCGCTCAGGGTCTTTCAGTGACTGTTGCAATGGCTGTGAGGGCGAATCTTTAAGCCATTGCGTTTCAGTGGCATTTTTCCACTCAACCAACCAGGAAGCCATTTTCCCGTAAGGGATGTATTTATTACCGGCCTCATGATTCTCATTCTGAAGCGCCAGAGCACGATTGAAAACGAAACGACATGCGCCTGCGAAGCGCCTCATTCCACGCTCCTGTTGACCACCTGGTCTTAACCGGAATTTGAATGCCTGTAGTCGTTTCATGGGCCAAATCATACTTTGGCCTATGAAAAAAGAAACCGATATCCGACGCGGAAGGCATTGTGTTTTCCTGAAGCATGTTCACCTGGTCTTCGTTACTAAATACCGACGTCAGATTTTTGACCATGACGCGACAGAAAAACTACGCACTTACTTTTCAAATGTATGTGCTGATTTTGAAGCTGAACGGGTTGAAATGGATGGCGGACCAGATCACGTCCATTTGTTAATTAACTATCCTCCCAAACTGGCGATATCCAGTCTGGTAAACAGCCTCAAAGGCGTATCGAGTAGGTTACTGCGACGAGATCGACCAGATATTGCAGTCAGGTATTACGACAAAGGCGTTTTGTGGAGTCCTGGCTATTTTGTCAGTAGCTGCATCTTAACGTATCAACTAGATTTAATAACAACGATATCCGTACCTAACCGGATATCTAATGTCATAAGCATCCCTTTAATTATCCCCTCAACCTCTTGTAACTTTCCCACTCTTGAGCTCCACATAGTCCAAACGCCGGATGCAAAAAAATCACACGTGCATTTCTGAAATTGTGATGGAGGAAGATAGTATCAATTATATGTGCTTAGAAACGTCCCCGATTAGCGCAGAAGTCACCGGATTGTTCAGACTCCAATAGGTTGAGTATGCCGTATTTATTTTCCAAAATAAAAATCGATGCTGTTGCTCCTTCATAAAATACTTTTACTCTCTGGACGCTTTTCTTAGCTCTCTTGGTGTTATCTTAAAACGATTATGGAACCTTTCAGTAAAACGAGAAGGACACTTGTAACCATTTTCCCTGGCAATCTCGCTGATGGGTTTTACTGTCGTTTGTATAGCAGACAACGCATTATTTAACCTCACGTCGTCCAATATACTTTGAAAACTTACTCCCTCGCTTGCCAGACGGCGATGCAATGTGGAAACAGAAATGTAGAGATATCTCGCTACCTTGTTTGCTGTCCATTTTGTTCCAGGTTCGGATAGCATTAGGTTATAACAACGACTTATTAATGATTGTTTACTATCTGATAAAAGTAAACAATTAACATGATGTGCTCCTAATGAAAGTAGAACGCCCATTGCTAAGTGTTCCTGAATTTGCGTTGAGAAGCCTCGGGAAATAGATGTTTTTAGTTGCTCCCAACAATATATTAACTCGGGGTTCTGAGGTAAGCAGAAACCTGTCGTGTTACGAATTTGATCAGTTATCGCATAAAATTTTTGAAACTTTTCAATTAGATCAATGGGATAACAAAGCATTTCTGCAAGATAAAGACCTGCTTCTGGATAATTCGCAATATAAAATTCATATCCACAGGGAAATAATATTATCTGATTATTATCAACAGTTAGACTATGCGTCTCCCAATTGATAACTTTTTTTCCCTGACGGATACGACATAAAGCTGGCATAAGAGGCTTAACCCTGTGAATCTCATGATGTTTATGCATCCGTATTTCTTCAATCTTTAGGTTAGTCTTATCTTTTGCCAGCATACTCTTACCCTACTTTATCTCATAAACTGGTGTTATCTCAGCGGTTGCAATTTTATTGGCATTAAGCATATAACCAACTAACGCTCCGCTGGAATTAGAATCCACAGGAATTTTATCAGTTTTTAGAGCCCATACTTTAAACTGGTAATGATGGGGTTTATCTCCTTTGGGAGGACATGCTCCACCAAATCCTGCATAACCAAAATCATTTCGGCCTTGAACAGCACCAGTCGGAAGTTTTGTACCATCACGTCTTCCTGCATCAGCGGGCAAATATGTTACAGTTGCTGGAATATTAGCAACAGTCCAGTGCCACCATCCACTGCCTGTAGGAGCATCTGGATCATACACAGTTACGGCAAAGCTTTTGGTGCCTTCAGGAGCACCAGACCAGGTTAATGAGGGCGATGTATTACCACCTTCACACCCAAATCCAGAAAATACATGAGACGTTGTAAGTTGCTCTCCTGTTTTTATTTCATTACTAGTGACCTGAAATGCTGCGGCCTGCGCAGAAAATGTTATGAATGCCAATACACTTGAAACGATAAGTTTTTTCATAAAAACCTCATTGTTGTGACCTATCGTTATTTTATTTGATGTGCCTTGATCTCATTATGCATAAAGGCGCAATGATCGCGCAAATGCAATCATAATTATAAAGGTGCCCCGAACATTAGCCATAATATGCACAAATCAGATTCCTGTTATCTCAAGGATAATTATTTTTTAATGCGGTGCACTTCGTGACAACAAGTTAATGACTAACACACCGGCACAAATCAACATCATGCCTATGATAGCTGGCAGGTCCAGTCGTTGACCAAAAAATCCCCAGGAAAGCAAACTAATCAGAACGATACCGACTCCTGACCAGATAGCATAAGCAATCCCTGTAGGTATATAAGCCAGCGTCTGAGCTAATAACCAGAATGATGCACAATAGCAAATAATTGTGCCAACAGAGGGCCATAACCGTGTAAACCCCTCTGAAAACTTCATTAAGGTTGTACCAATGACCTCTGCAAGTATTGCGCCACCAAGATAAATATAAGGGTTCATAGCATATTCTTTCCTGTTCATACTGGAGAGAATTGTACTACAGTTTGAACACAACTCACTGTTTTCATCCTGGTGTATGTGTATCCAGGGGGCTCTGGCGTGGCAAGAGATAAAGGCAGGAACAATAATGATCAGAAGGAACCCCAGGCTAACGAAAGAGTTCACTCTTCCTGGGAGCAAAGCGAAGACAAAACATGTTATCGCGTTTACGGATCGTGGATGGCAGAAAACAACCAGGATCAGGTATCCATTTTAAACCAGAAATTGAGTGAGTTTGCCCATCCATGCCCCACGCTGTGGGATCGGATATAATTAAACAAGCATAGTCAACAGGTTACACAACCTACACCTGCATGGACATCACTTCCTGATACGCCGCCACCAGCTTATTACGCACCTGAATCCCCATTTGCATAGAAACTGAGGCTTTTTGCATATCGGTCATCACATCGTTTAGCGCCACGCCGGGTTCACCGAGGGTGAATTTTTCTGCCTGCGTGCGGGCGGCTGTTTGTGTATCGCTTATGCGATCGAGCGCGGCGTGCAGCTGCCCGGCAAAACTAATGGTCGGTTGCGGCAGTGATTCCTGCGCACGCGCACTCATCGCCGTAGCCTGTAACTGGCTGATAACCCCTTCAATCCCCTGTATCGCTGACATTTTCGTCTCCCGGATAATTTCTGATAGCAAAGCCTACCAGTAAGTCAATAAGACAAAGGCGCTAAATAGCAACAAAAAAACGGGTTTATTGGCGGATAGAAAAAAACGAAAGCACAAATAATGGGAGCGTCAATTTTTCGAGTTTGCTGACCCGGGAGTGAGTCTTGTTCCACTTTGCCAATAACGCCGTCCATAATCAGCCACGAGGTGCGCGATGAATGCGACTGCAGCCCAGACAAAATCTCTTGAGTGGCTTAATCGCCTGCGTGCGAATCCGAAAATTCCATTGATTGTTGCCGGTTCCGCAGCAGTGGCGGTCATGGTCGCACTGATCCTGTGGGCGAAAGCCCCCGACTACCGCACATTATTCAGCAATCTTTCCGATCAGGATGGTGGCGCAATTGTCAGCCAACTGACGCAAATGAATATTCCTTACCGCTTCAGCGAAGCCAGCGGCGCTATTGAGGTTCCGGCAGATAAAGTTCACGAACTGCGCCTGCGCCTGGCGCAACAAGGTTTGCCCAAAGGCGGCGCGGTCGGTTTCGAACTGCTCGATCAGGAAAAGTTTGGTATCAGCCAGTTCAGCGAACAGGTGAATTATCAGCGGGCGCTGGAAGGCGAGCTTTCTCGTACCATCGAAACTATCGGCCCGGTAAAAGGGGCGCGCGTACATCTGGCAATGCCGAAACCGTCTTTATTCGTCCGTGAACAAAAATCCCCTTCTGCATCGGTGACGGTAAATCTGTTACCCGGCCGCGCACTCGATGAAGGGCAAATTAGCGCTATTGTACATCTGGTTTCCAGCGCGGTTGCTGGTCTGCCGCCAGGAAACGTCACGCTGGTGGATCAGGGCGGGCATCTGTTAACCCAGTCCAATACCAGCGGGCGCGATCTTAATGACGCTCAGTTGAAATATGCCAGCGATGTCGAAGGCCGTATTCAGCGGCGTATTGAAGCGATCCTGTCGCCTATTGTTGGTAACGGTAATATTCACGCCCAGGTCACGGCGCAACTGGACTTCGCCAGTAAAGAACAAACGGAAGAACAGTATCGCCCTAACGGTGATGAATCTCATGCGGCGCTTCGTTCACGCCAGCTTAATGAGAGCGAGCAAAGCGGTTCCGGTTATCCGGGCGGCGTACCGGGGGCGTTGTCGAATCAACCGGCACCTGCGAATAACGCACCAATCAGCACGCCTCCGGCAAATCAAAATAACCGCCAGCAGCAGGCGAGCACCACCAGCAATAGTGGGCCGCGTAGCACACAGCGGAATGAAACCAGTAACTACGAAGTCGATCGCACCATTCGTCATACCAAAATGAACGTGGGCGATGTGCAACGTCTGTCAGTCGCGGTAGTGGTGAATTACAAAACCTTGCCAGACGGTAAACCATTGCCTCTCAGCAACGAACAGATGAAGCAAATTGAAGCTCTGACCCGCGAGGCGATGGGCTTTTCTGAAAAACGCGGTGATTCGCTCAATGTTGTTAACTCGCCGTTCAATAGCAGTGACGAAAGCGGCGGAGCACTGCCGTTCTGGCAACAGCAAGTGTTTATCGATCAGTTGCTGGCTGCCGGTCGCTGGTTGCTGGTACTGCTGGTGGCGTGGTTGCTGTGGCGGAAAGCGGTACGCCCGCAGCTAACACGTCGCGCCGAGGCGGTGAAGACTGTGCAGCAACAAGCGCTGGCCCGCGAGGAAATGGAAGATGCGGTGGAAGTCCGTCTGAGCAAAGACGAACAACTCCAACAACGGCGCGCTAACCAACGACTGGGGGCAGAAGTCATGAGCCAGCGTATCCGTGAAATGTCTGATAACGATCCGCGCGTGGTGGCGCTGGTCATTCGCCAGTGGATAAATAACGATCATGAGTAACCTGACAGGCACCGATAAAAGCGTCATCCTGCTGATGACCATTGGCGAAGACCGGGCGGCAGAGGTGTTCAAGCACCTCTCCCAGCGCGAAGTGCAAACCCTTAGCGCTGCAATGGCGAACGTCACGCAGATCTCCAACAAGCAGCTAACCGATGTGCTGGCGGAGTTTGAGCAAGAAGCTGAACAGTTTGCCGCACTGAATATCAACGCCAACGATTATCTGCGTTCGGTATTGGTCAAAGCTCTGGGTGAAGAACGTGCCGCCAGCCTGCTGGAAGATATTCTCGAAACCCGCGATACCGCCAGCGGTATTGAAACGCTCAACTTTATGGAGCCGCAGAGCGCCGCCGATCTGATTCGCGATGAGCATCCGCAAATTATCGCCACCATTCTGGTGCATCTGAAGCGCGCCCAGGCCGCCGATATTCTGGCGTTGTTCGATGAACGTCTGCGCCACGACGTGATGTTGCGTATCGCCACCTTTGGCGGCGTGCAGCCAGCCGCGCTGGCGGAACTGACCGAAGTACTGAATGGCTTGCTCGACGGTCAGAATCTCAAGCGCAGCAAAATGGGCGGCGTGAGAACGGCAGCCGAAATTATCAACCTGATGAAAACGCAGCAGGAAGAAGCCGTTATTACCGCCGTGCGTGAATTCGACGGCGAGCTGGCGCAGAAAATCATCGACGAGATGTTCCTGTTCGAGAATCTGGTGGATGTCGATGATCGCAGCATTCAGCGTCTGTTGCAGGAAGTGGATTCCGAATCGCTGCTGATCGCGCTGAAAGGGGCCGAGCAGCCACTGCGCGAGAAATTCTTGCGCAATATGTCGCAGCGTGCCGCCGATATTCTGCGCGACGATCTCGCCAACCGTGGTCCGGTGCGTCTGTCGCAGGTGGAAAACGAACAGAAAGCGATTCTGCTGATTGTGCGCCGTCTTGCCGAAACTGGCGAGATGGTGATTGGCAGCGGCGAGGATACCTATGTCTGATAATCTGCCGTGGAAAACCTGGACGCCGGACGATCTCGCGCCACCACCGGCAGAGTTTGTGCCAATGGTCGAGTCGGAAGAAACCATTATTGAAGAGGCCGAACCCAGCCTTGAGCAGCAACTGGCGCAACTGCAAATGCAGGCCCACGAGCAGGGTTATCAGGCAGGGATTGCCGAAGGTCGCCAGCAAGGTCATGAACAGGGCTATCAGGAAGGACTGGCCCAGGGGCTGGAACAAGGTCTGGCAGAGGCGAAGGCTCAACAAGCGCCAATTCATGCCCGGATGCAGCAACTGGTCAGCGAATTTCAAACTACCCTTGATGCGCTTGATAGTGTGATAGCTTCGCGCCTGATGCAGATGGCGCTGGAGGCAGCACGTCAGGTCATAGGTCAGACGCCAACGGTGGATAACTCGGCACTGATCAAACAGATCCAACAGTTGTTGCAGCAAGAACCGTTATTCAGCGGTAAACCACAGCTGCGCGTACACCCGGATGATCTGCAACGTGTTGATGATATGCTCGGCGCAACTTTAAGTTTGCATGGCTGGCGCTTGCGGGGCGATCCCACCCTCCATCCTGGCGGTTGCAAAGTCTCCGCCGATGAAGGCGATCTCGACGCCAGTGTCGCCACTCGCTGGCAAGAACTCTGCCGTCTGGCAGCACCAGGAGTGGTGTAATGACCACGCGCCTGACTCGCTGGCTAACCACGCTAGATAACTTTGAAGCCAAAATGGCGCAGTTGCCTGCGGTACGTCGCTACGGGCGATTAACCCGCGCTACCGGGCTGGTGCTGGAAGCCACCGGATTACAATTGCCGCTCGGCGCAACCTGTGTCATTGAGCGCCAGAACGGCAGCAAAACGCACGAAGTAGAAAGCGAAGTCGTCGGCTTTAACGGTCAACGGCTGTTTTTAATGCCGCTGGAGGAAGTGGAAGGTGTCCTGCCCGGCGCGCGTGTATATGCCAAAAACATTTCGGCAGAAGGGCTGCAAAGCGGCAAGCAGTTGCCGCTCGGTCCGGCGTTATTAGGTCGTGTTCTGGACGGCAGCGGTAAACCGCTCGATGGCCTCCCCTCCCCCGATACGACGGAAACCGGTGCGCTGATTACCCCGCCATTTAACCCATTGCAACGTACACCGATTGAACATGTGCTGGACACCGGCGTGCGCCCAATCAATGCCCTGCTTACCGTCGGGCGCGGGCAGCGTATGGGGCTGTTTGCCGGGTCCGGCGTTGGTAAAAGTGTGCTGTTGGGGATGATGGCACGTTACACCCGCGCCGATGTCATTGTCGTGGGTTTGATTGGTGAACGTGGGCGCGAAGTAAAAGATTTTATTGAGAATATCCTCGGTGCCGAAGGACGTGCACGCTCAGTGGTGATTGCCGCTCCGGCGGATGTTTCTCCGCTCCTGCGAATGCAAGGTGCCGCCTATGCCACGCGCATTGCCGAAGATTTTCGCGATCGTGGTCAGCATGTGTTGCTGATTATGGACTCCCTCACCCGCTACGCGATGGCCCAGCGTGAAATTGCGCTGGCGATTGGCGAACCACCTGCTACTAAAGGTTATCCACCGTCGGTGTTTGCCAAATTACCGGCACTGGTCGAGCGTGCCGGAAATGGCATTAGCGGCGGCGGCTCGATTACCGCGTTTTATACCGTGCTCACCGAGGGCGATGACCAGCAGGACCCCATTGCCGACTCCGCGCGGGCCATCCTCGACGGTCACATTGTGCTGTCTCGCCGACTGGCGGAAGCCGGGCACTATCCGGCTATCGATATTGAAGCGTCGATCAGCCGCGCAATGACGGCGTTGATCAGTGAGCAACATTACGCACGAGTGCGCACCTTCAAACAGCTGTTGTCGAGTTTTCAGCGTAACCGAGATCTGGTTAGCGTCGGCGCGTATGCCAAAGGCAGCGATCCGATGCTCGACAAAGCCATCGCCCTGTGGCCGCAGCTGGAGGGCTATTTGCAACAAGGCATTTTTGAACGCGCGGACTGGGAAGCGTCTCTCCAGGGGCTGGAGCGTATTTTCCCGACAGTGTCATAACCCAGGAGATAACGGCAGATGGCAGAACATGGCGCGCTGGCGACCCTGAAAGATCTGGCAGAAAAAGAGGTAGAGGATGCCGCGCGCCTGCTGGGTGAAATGCGTCGCGGATGTCAGCAGGCGGAAGAACAGCTCAAAATGCTGATCGATTATCAGAATGAATATCGCAATAACCTCAATAGCGATATGAGTGCCGGGATGACCAGCAACCGCTGGATCAACTATCAGCAGTTTATCCAGACGCTGGAAAAAGCCATTACTCAGCATCGCCAGCAACTTAATCAGTGGACGCAGAAAGTTGACATTGCCCTGAACAGCTGGCGAGAAAAGAAACAACGTTTGCAGGCCTGGCAGACACTGCAGGAACGGCAATCCACGGCGGCACTGCTTGCAGAAAACCGCCTCGATCAGAAAAAGATGGATGAGTTCGCCCAGCGCGCCGCCATGAGGAAACCTGAATGATTCGCTTAGCGCCCTTAATTACCGCCGACGTTGACACCACCACATTGCCTGGCGGCAAAGCCAGCGATGCTGCACAAGATTTTCTCGCGTTGTTGAGCGAAGCATTAGCAGGCGAGACAACTACCGACAAAGCGGCCCCCCAGTTGCTGGTGGCAACAGATAAGCCCACGACAAAAGGCGAGCCGCTGATCAGCGATATTGTTTCCGACGCGCAACAAGCGGATTTACTGATCCCCGTGGATGAAACACTGCCTGTCATCAACGACGAACAATCCACATCAACACCGTTAACCACCGCTCAGACGATGACGTTGGCTGCGGTGGCTGACAAAAATACGACAAAAGACGAAAAAGCGGATGATCTTAATGAAGACGTCACCGCAAGCCTGAGCGCCCTTTTTGCGATGTTGCCGGGTTTTGACAATACGCCCAAAGTGACTGATGCACCGTCAACCGTGTTACCGGCAGAGAAACCAACGCTTTTCACAAAACTGACTTCTGCGCAACTCACAACAGCACAGCCTGATGACGCCCCCGGCACACCAGCTCAGCCATTAACACCGCTGGTAGCAGAAGCCCAGAGTAAAGCGGAAGTCATCAGCACACCTTCGCCGGTGACTGCTGCCGCCAGCCCGCTAATCACTCCACACCAGACACAGCCACTGCCCACCGTCGCCGCGCCTGTTTTGAGTGCACCGCTGGGTTCTCACGAATGGCAACAATCATTAAGCCAGCATATTTCGCTGTTCACCCGCCAGGGGCAACAAAGTGCAGAGTTGCGTCTGCACCCACAGGATTTAGGTGAAGTGCAAATTTCCCTCAAAGTGGATGATAACCAGGCGCAGATCCAGATGATTTCACCGCATCAGCACGTACGCGCAGCCCTGGAAGCAGCGCTGCCGGTACTGCGTACGCAGCTGGCCGAAAGTGGCATTCAGTTAGGGCAAAGCAACATTAGTGGCGAAAGCTTTAGTGGTCAGCAGCAGGCCGCTTCCCAGCAACAGCAAAGCCAACGCACAGCAAACCATGAACCTCTGACGGGGGAAGACGACGATACGCTTCCGGTTCCCGTCTCTTTACAAGGGCGTGTAACAGGCAACAGCGGCGTTGATATTTTCGCCTAACGTCAGAGGTAGCACCGTAATCCGCGTCTTTTCCCCGCTTTGTTGCGCTCAAGACGCAGGATAATTAGCCGATAAGCAGTAGCGACACAGGAAGACCGCAACACATGACTGATTACGCGATAAGCAAGAAAAGCAAGCGATCGCTTTGGATCCCGATTCTGGTATTCATTACCCTCGCGGCCTGTGCCAGCGCAGGTTACAGCTACTGGCATTCGCATCAGGTTGCCGCTGACGACAAAGCGCAGCAACGCGTCGTGCCCTCCCCGGTCTTCTATGCGCTGGATACCTTTACGGTCAATTTGGGCGATGCGGATCGCGTGCTTTATATCGGCATAACCCTGCGACTGAAAGATGAAGCAACCCGCTCGCGGCTGAGTGAGTATTTGCCGGAAGTCCGTAGTCGCTTGCTGTTACTGTTTTCACGTCAGGATGCTGCCGTACTGGCGACAGAAGAAGGCAAGAAAAACCTGATTGCCGAGATTAAAACCACACTTTCCACCCCGCTTGTTGCCGGGCAACCGAAACAGGATGTCACCGACGTGCTGTATACCGCTTTTATTCTGCGATAACGACATGGGCGATAGTATTCTTTCTCAAGCTGAAATTGATGCGCTGTTGAATGGTGACAGCGAAGTCAAAGACGAACCGACAGCCAGTGTTAGCGGCGAAAGTGACATTCGTCCGTACGATCCGAATACCCAACGACGGGTTGTGCGCGAACGTTTGCAGGCGCTGGAAATCATTAATGAGCGCTTTGCCCGCCATTTTCGTATGGGGCTGTTCAACCTGCTGCGCCGTAGCCCGGACATTACCGTCGGGGCCATCCGCATTCAGCCGTACCATGAATTTGCCCGCAACTTGCCGGTGCCGACCAACCTGAACCTTATCCACCTTAAACCGCTGCGCGGCACAGGGCTGGTGGTGTTCTCGCCGAGCCTGGTGTTTATCGCCGTGGATAACCTGTTTGGCGGCGATGGACGCTTCCCGACCAAAGTGGAAGGTCGCGAGTTTACTCATACCGAACAGCGCGTCATCAACCGCATGTTAAAGCTGGCGCTTGAAGGCTATAGCGACGCCTGGAAAGCGATTAATCCGCTGGAAGTTGAGTACGTGCGTTCGGAAATGCAGGTGAAATTTACCAATATCACCACCTCGCCGAACGACATTGTGGTTAACACGCCGTTCCATGTGGAGATTGGCAACCTGACCGGCGAATTTAATATCTGCCTGCCATTCAGCATGATCGAGCCGCTACGGGAATTGTTGGTTAACCCGCCGCTGGAAAACTCGCGTAATGAAGATCAGAACTGGCGCGATAACCTGGTGCGCCAGGTGCAGCATTCACAGCTGGAACTGGTGGCCAACTTTGCCGATATCTCGCTACGCCTGTCGCAGATTTTAAAACTGAAACCCGGCGACGTCCTGCCGATAGAAAAACCCGATCGCATCATCGCCCATGTTGACGGCGTCCCGGTTCTGACCAGTCAGTACGGCACTCTCAACGGTCAGTATGCGTTACGGATAGAACATTTGATTAACCCGATTTTAAATTCTCTGAACGAGGAACAGCCCAAATGAGTGACATGAATAATCCGGCCGATGACAACAACGGCGCAATGGACGATATGTGGGCTGAAGCGTTGAGCGAGCAAAAATCAACCAGCGGAAAAAGCGCTGCCGACGCAATGTTCCAGCAATTTGGCGGCGGAGATGTCAGCGGAACGTTGCAGGATATCGACCTGATTATGGATATTCCGGTCAAGCTGACCGTCGAGCTGGGCCGTACGCGGATGACCATCAAAGAGCTGTTGCGTCTGACGCAAGGATCAGTCGTGGCGCTGGACGGTCTGGCGGGCGAACCGCTGGATATTCTGATCAACGGTTATTTAATCGCCCAGGGCGAAGTGGTGGTTGTTGCCGATAAATATGGCGTGCGGATCACCGATATCATTACCCCGTCCGAGCGGATGCGCCGCCTGAGCCGTTAGTGATGAATAACCATGCTACTGTGCAATCTTCCGCGCCGGTTTCTGCTGCGCCACTGCTGCAGGTGAGCGGCGCACTCATCGCCATTATTGCCCTGATCCTCGCTGCCGCCTGGCTGGTAAAACGGCTGGGATTTGCCCCTAAACGCACTGGCGTTAACGGTCTGAAAATTAGCGCCAGTGCTTCGCTGGGCGCGCGTGAACGGGTCGTGGTGGTCGATGTGGAAGATGCACGGCTGGTGCTCGGCGTTACCGCAGGGCAAATCAATCTGCTACATAAACTTCCCCCTTCAGCACCAACGGAGGAGATACCGCAGACCGATTTTCAGTCGGTCATGAAAAATTTGCTTAAGCGTGGCGGGAGATCCTGATGCGTCGTTTGTTTTCTGTCGCACCGGTCCTTCTCTGGCTGATTACGCCCCTCGCCTTCGCGCAACTGCCGGGTATCACCAGCCAGCCGCTACCTGGCGGTGGACAAAGCTGGTCGCTCCCGGTGCAGACGCTGGTGTTCATCACCTCGTTGACGTTCATTCCAGCGATTTTACTGATGATGACCAGTTTCACCCGCATCATTATTGTTTTTGGTTTATTGCGTAACGCGCTGGGAACGCCCTCCGCGCCACCTAACCAGGTATTGCTGGGACTGGCACTGTTTTTGACCTTTTTTATTATGTCGCCAGTGATCGACAAAATTTATGTCGATGCGTACCAGCCATTCAGCGAAGAGAAAATCTCAATGCAGGAGGCGCTGGAAAAAGGGGCGCAGCCGCTGCGTGAGTTTATGCTGCGTCAGACCCGCGAGGCGGATTTAGGGTTGTTTGCCAGACTGGCGAATACCGGCCCGTTGCAGGGGCCTGAAGCTGTGCCGATGCGCATTTTGCTCCCGGCCTACGTGACCAGCGAGTTGAAAACCGCATTTCAGATAGGCTTCACGATTTTCATCCCTTTTTTGATTATCGACCTGGTGATTGCCAGCGTGTTGATGGCATTGGGGATGATGATGGTTCCCCCAGCCACCATTGCTCTGCCCTTTAAACTGATGCTGTTTGTACTGGTGGATGGCTGGCAATTGCTGGTCGGTTCGCTGGCGCAGAGCTTTTACAGCTAGAGAGGCAAAATGACACCTGAATCGGTCATGATGATGGGGACTGAAGCGATGAAAGTCGCGCTGGCACTGGCTGCCCCACTGTTGCTGGTGGCGCTGGTCACGGGTCTTATCATCAGTATTTTGCAGGCCGCCACGCAGATCAACGAAATGACGCTGTCGTTTATTCCAAAAATCATCGCCGTATTTATCGCCATTATTATTGCCGGACCGTGGATGCTCAATCTGTTGCTGGATTACGTCCGCACCTTGTTCACTAACCTGCCGTATATCATCGGGTAGGCCGTACAATGATGCAGGTAACAAGCGATCAATGGCTTTCCTGGTTAAGCCTGTACTTCTGGCCGTTACTGCGCGTGCTGGCGCTCATTTCTACCGCGCCAATTCTGAGCGAACGCAGCGTGCCGAAACGGGTAAAACTGGGTCTGGCAATGATGATCACGTTCGCCATTGCCCCATCATTACCTGCCAACGATGTTCCTGTTTTTTCGTTCTTTGCTCTGTGGCTGGCCGTGCAGCAGATCCTGATCGGCATTGCGCTTGGTTTTACCATGCAATTTGCCTTTGCCGCTGTGCGAACCGCTGGCGAAATTATCGGTCTGCAAATGGGGCTGTCATTTGCGACATTTGTCGATCCTGGCAGCCATCTCAATATGCCCGTTTTAGCGCGCATCATGGATATGCTGGCATTACTGCTGTTCCTGACATTTAACGGTCATTTATGGTTGATTTCACTGCTGGTCGATACCTTTCACACCCTGCCGATTGGTAGCGAACCGTTGAACAGCAATGCGTTTCTGGCACTCACCAAAGCAGGGAGTTTGATTTTCCTTAACGGGCTGATGCTGGCGTTACCGCTCATTACTCTGTTGCTGACCCTGAATCTGGCATTAGGTTTACTGAATCGTATGGCCCCGCAATTATCCATTTTTGTTATTGGATTTCCATTAACTCTGACTGTCGGCATCTCTTTAATGGCGGCATTAATGCCGTTAATTGCGCCTTTTTGCGAACATTTATTCAGTGAAATTTTTAATTTGCTGGCTGATATTATTAGTGAATTACCATTAATATAATTCCGTAACGTTTATCATGCTACCCTAAGGATTATCCGAAAAATAATATCTGCGAACATCTTCCAGGATACTCCTGTAGCGAAATATTTGTTTTAAGCTCACTCACATATCGCAACATTTACTTTACTTTAAGACAATTCCAGGCAAATTATACAACACTTTACGGGATAGTAAGTCCGCCTGAAAAATTGCGAGAGTGGCGCATTAGGTGACCCATGTTGTTCCGTTTAGTCATGATGAAATATTCAGGTAAGGGGAATTATCGTTACGCATTGAGTGAGGGTATGCCATGTCAACGATTATTATGGATTTATGTAGTTACACCCGACTAGGTTTAACCGGGTATCTGTTGAGTAGAGGGGTTAAAAAAAGAGAAATCAACGACATTGAAACCGTTGATGACCTTGCCATAGCTTGTGATTCACAGCGCCCTTCAGTGGTGTTTATTAATGAGGACTGTTTCATCCACGATGCTTCTAACAGTCAGCGCATCAAGCACATCATTAATCAACATCCCAATACGTTATTTATCGTTTTTATGGCAATTGCCAATGTTCATTTTGATGAATATCTATTGGTCAGAAAAAATTTATTGATCAGCTCTAAATCGATTAAACCGGAATCTCTCGACGATATCCTTGGCGATATTCTGAAAAAAGATACAACGATAACCTCGTTTTTAAATATGCCGACTTTATCATTGAGCCGAACCGAATCGAGTATGTTGCGAATGTGGATGGCAGGTCAGGGAACCATTCAAATCTCCGACCAAATGAATATCAAAGCCAAGACCGTTTCATCGCATAAAGGTAATATTAAACGTAAGATCAAAACGCATAATAAACAGGTTATCTACCATGTCGTCCGACTGACGGATAATGTGACTAATGGTATTTTTGTCAACATGCGCTAACACATTCTGACTGGTGGTTTCCCACCAGTCAGGCTGAATAAGATTACTCTGCTTTCTCAACAAAGATACCGTCCTGATGCCCTGCTTCATTAAAGAACCAGATGCCGAGCGGGTAGTCTTCCAGCGAAACCAGGTACATTGTGCCTTCACTAAACTCCTCAACTGCCAGTACCACGCCAGGACGACGCGGACCGCCATCCGTTTTGACTGTTACCCGATCATTCACCTTCATCGTTTTCCTCCTGTGGCTTTGTGCCAGTGTAGAACAATTTCGTTTTTCTGGCAGCGCCAGGCGCGCGCGAGTGCTGATTTTCTCGACGGTCTATACTTAAGAGATGCCAGGCGGACTTAACGACTGGCGGCAACAACAGAGTAACGGTTGCGAGGAAAGATGATGAAAACCGCAAAAGAGTACAGCGATACCGCAAAACGTGAGGTCAGCGTCGATGTCGATGCCCTGCTGGCGGCGATCAATGAAATTAGCGAAAGCGAAGTTCATCGCAGCCAGAACGATTCTGAACACGTTAGCGTCGATGGACGTGAATATCATACATGGCGTGAATTGGCGGATGCCTTCGAACTGGATATTCATGACTTCAGCGTCTCTGAAGTGAATCGTTGAATGCACAATAAAAAAATCCCGACCCTGAGGGGGTCGGGATGAAACTTGCTTAAGCAAGAAGCACTTAAAAAATTCGTTACACCAGGAAATCTGATGTGTTCATCACCTTATCTGCAATTTTTTTCGCTGACAAGAAAATATTCGCGCTATGAATGATTAACGCTACTTATGAATAGAAATGTGACGCGCGTCACCCCTTGGTGGCTCTGGTGTCAACGGGATCGCTCCCGAAAAAATCATCTTTGATTATTTGTGCTGTTTTGAGAATCATCCTGGTAAGGGGAGTACTGCGCCCATGTTTTCAATTCAACAACCACTACTGGTTTTTAGCGATCTTGATAGCACCCTGCTGGACAGTCATAGTTATGACTGGCAACCGGCAGCCCCCTGGCTCAGCCGTTTACACGAAGCCAATATTCCCGTCATTCTCTGTAGCAGTAAAACTTCAGCGGAAATGCTGTACTTGCAAAAAATGTTGGGGCTACAAGGCTTACCGCTGATTGCAGAGAATGGCGCAGTGATCCAGCTTGCTGAACAATGGCAGGATATAGACGGTTTTCCACGCATCATCTCAGGTATTAGCCATGGCGAAATCTGCCAGGTTTTAAATACGCTACGCGAGAAAGAACATTTTAAATTCACGACTTTTGATGATGTCGACGATGCAACCATTGCCGAATGGACGGGATTAAGCCGTAGCCAGGCGGCGCTGACGCAGCTGCATGAGGCGTCGGTAACGCTAATCTGGCGCGACAGTGACGAGCGTATGGCACAATTTATCGCTCGTCTGAACGAACTGGGCTTGCAGTTTATGCAGGGTGCGCGCTTCTGGCACGTACTGGATGCCTCTGCCGGAAAAGATCAGGCTGCCAACTGGATTACCGCGACCTATCAACAATTGTCAGGCAGACGCCCAACCACACTTGGCCTGGGCGATGGGCCAAACGATGCGCCTTTACTGGAGGTAATGGATTACGCGGTGATTGTGAAAGGGCTAAACCGTGAAGGGGTCCATCTGCATGATGAGGATCCGGCCCGCGTCTGGCGAACGCAGCGTGAAGGACCGGAAGGCTGGCGTGAAGGGCTGGACCATTTTTTCTCCGCCCGTTAAGCGTTATCGCTCGCGAATACCCGATTACGCCCGGCCTGTTTTGCGAGGTAAAGCCGACGGTCGGCCAATGACTGGAGTTGTTCAAAATCATAATCACCGGTTTCCTCGCTGCTACTTACCCCCAGCGAGGCACTGATGCGTATCGTTGTACTCTTGGCGATCAGCATCTCTTTTTCATTTAACTTCAGGCGAATACGTTCTGCGACCTCCGCAGCCTGCGTCAGATTCGCGCCTGGCAGAATCACACAAAACTCCTCACCACCGACCCGCCCGGCAACGTCCTGCGCACGCAAGGAACTGCTAATTAATCCGGCAGCATGAGAAAGAACACGGTCGCCCGCCTGATGACCAAAGCGGTCATTAATCGCTTTAAAATGGTCAAGATCGACCTGAATGACAGAAAAAGGATGTTGGTGCGTCTGACACAATTTAGCGAGCGGACGGGCTTTTTCGAACAATGCGCCACGGTTATATAAACGCGTTAAGGTGTCGTGCCACGCCTGCCACTGCAACGAGCTTTGCAGAACATACATGTTGCTGACCATCCGGCGAATCACATACCAGGAGATGAGTAACATGGTGGTAAAGAGCGCCCACAGCAGGGTTAATGCAATGCTGATACTGCCGAAATCGCCGCGCACGCCTTCGCTTAGCGTATGGACGCGCACCAGCACACCGTCGAAATGGTCCAGACGTTCCCAGCTAACATAGCGACTGTCCATACGAATGCCGCCCCGCGTGTCATGTTCCATTGCCTGCGCCAGCAAGGCCAGTTCACGAGGATCAAAAATATTCCCTGTTGGATGGTCAGGATTTGAAGAGGTCAAAAATCTCAGCTTACTGTCATAGAGCTGATACTCACCATCGAGGTTTTTATCGATGGCGTTTTTTAAAAATTGCTGCATAGTACGCACGGGAATACTCATCCCCAGCACGCCATACCAGTAGTTATTACTGTCTACCGGAACACTGACGGTAACCTGCGGTTCAGTATTGCTGGCGTGTTCCGGTTGCGAAGTGAACCAGCGTACCGCGCGGTGACGATTTTCTCGTTGTGAATGGCCGATAAACCAGGGTTGGGTGACATAGCCGTAATAACGCGTTGGTACATTGCGCGTAAACAAGGTCGGCAGCGTCGAAACGTAAAATCCAGCACGCGAGACATACACCGCCTGTTCAACCATCGACGAGGAGTTGTGCGCCAGTCGCAGCAAGTAACCAACTTCCAGTGCAGCGGTAATTTCATTGTCGAGGCTTTCATTTTCGCGAGACAGGAGATTCCCCTCGCTGACTAATGCATCCGATACGCCATTGACTGGCAGGGTGCGCCGTCGGTTGAGTTCGATTTGCCAGGCGTGCTCGTCGCGATGCTGTTCGAACTCGGTTACGGCATTACGCAGAGAGGTGAAATCCAGTGGCGCCACGAGAGCTTCGCGCATGCCATTACGCAAAAAGATCAGTTTGTCGACGTTATACTGCAAATGCTTATCGAGCGCGTTGGCTACGTTTTCCAGATGATTACGCTGGCTGGAGATATAGGCATCTTCCAGCACCACCACTTCACGCCAGGTGAGCAAGGTGGAAAAAAGCAATACCACGATAAAGCAGAGATTAACGACATGACCGGGCCCCAGGCGGCGTGCGAGTTTTTTCAACCAGCTCTGGTTTTCCATTTTTGTCTCGTGCTGCACCCTGACGACTCCCAACCTGCTTTTTTATGATTCTGGCATAACCCGGCGATAGCGTACCGCAAAACAGCGATAATTTTATAATGGTGGCATGATAAGACGCGACTATCATTCATTGCAGGCATTGGGACACCAGGCCGGATGTGATCCGGCCTGGTGTTAATGATACCCTTTCAAACTTCTTCCGCAGAACGACTCCCCTCCCCCGGAACAAGCTCGGTTTCATGAAAAGCTTCCCGCTTGACCCCGTACCCGTCATACCAACGACACTCAACCATACCGCTGGAGTATCCAGTGACAATCATCCGCGGGCCGCCCTCTTTAACCGTAACTTCCTCACTAACCATAAAGCTCATACTCGCCTCCTTTTTTCGAGTGAAACTTGTTCACCTTAGTTGAAGATGGCGAATTTTGCATAATAGCCTGTGCGAGTATTAATGTGCCTGACCGCGCATTTTCGCTACGGCTTTCACTCCCAGCACCACGATGCCGCCGATGATAAATCCAAGAATCAGATTTAAAACAGTCGGTAATATCATCGCCACCACTGCACTTTGCTGCCCGGCGAAATGTTCAATGGCGTGATGCAACGGCGCAATACCATGTACCACAATCCCGCCGCCGACGAGGAACATCGCCAGCGTGCCGACAATCGATAACGCTTTCATCAACCAGGGCGCAATGATCAATAACCCTTTACCTAATGCCTGCATCAGCGCGCTGGATTTTTCCGCCAGCCAATACCCCAGGTCATCAATCTTAACGATAACCCCTACCAGACCGTAGACGCCCACGGTCACTACCAGCGCGATGCCTGAAAGCACCAGCACCTGATTAAGCAACGGCGCTTCTGCCACAATCCCCAGCGTGATGGCGACGATTTCCGCAGACAATATAAAATCGGTACGAATCGCCCCTTTTATTTTGTCCTTTTCAAACTTCAGCGGATCCTGCGCCGCCAGCTTCTCCAGACGCTGCTGACTCTGCGCCGGATCTTCTTTATGTTTACGCGCCTCCAGCATATGCAGCACTTTCTCTACCCCTTCAAAGCAGAGAAACGCGCCGCCAATCATCAACAGTGGCGTAATCGCCCACGGGATAAACGCACTGATGATCAGCGCCAGCGGCACCAGAATCACTTTATTGATCAGCGAACCTTTCGCCACGCCCCAGACCACGGGAAGTTCCCGGTTGGCCCGCACGCCTGAAACTTGTTGCGCATTGAGCGATAAGTCATCCCCTAATACACCGGCGGTTTTCTTCGCCGCCAGTTTGCCCATCACGGAGATATCGTCCAGCAGTGTGGCGATATCATCGAGCAACGTCAGTAAACTACTCCCGGCCAAAAGCATTCCCTCTCATTTTTATTGTTGAAGGGTGTAAGTATGAAGCAAAAACGGCAGCTCTGATACTTGCTTCACAGGTCAACATTTATTTAACAATCAAGTGCAATTATATCTCTCGCCAGCAGAATGATTTTCACGTTTACTATGAACCACCTTTTTATTTCAGCCGTGAGGGATTATGCGTTTCCGCCAGTTGTTACCGCTTTTTGGCGCGCTGTTTGCGTTGTATATCATTTGGGGCTCAACCTATTTTGTCATTCGGATTGGCGTGGAAAGCTGGCCTCCGTTAATGATGGCGGGCGTTCGATTCCTGGCAGCCGGTATTTTATTGCTGGCATTTTTGCTACTGCGCGGACACAAACTTCCCCCGCTACGTCCGCTGCTCAATGCCGCGCTGATTGGCCTGTTATTGCTGGCTGTCGGTAATGGCATGGTGACGGTTGCCGAACATCAAAATGTTCCTTCCGGCATCGCCGCCGTAGTGGTTGCAACCGTGCCCCTTTTTACCCTGTGCTTCAGCCGCCTGTTTGGCATTAAAACGCGCAAACTGGAATGGGTGGGTATCGCCATTGGGCTTGCCGGAATCATCATGCTCAATAGCGGTGGAAACTTAAGCGGCAATCCATGGGGCGCGATTCTGATTTTAATCGGCTCGATTAGCTGGGCGTTTGGCTCGGTTTATGGCTCGCGCATTACCTTACCTGTAGGGATGATGGCGGGTGCGATTGAGATGCTGGCGGCTGGCGTGGTGTTAATGATTGCGTCGATGATTGCGGGTGAAAAACTGACGGCGCTCCCTTCCCTTTCAGGCTTCCTTGCGGTCGGCTATCTGGCGCTGTTTGGTTCGATTATCGCCATTAACGCTTATATGTATTTAATCCGCAACGTCAGTCCGGCTCTCGCCACCAGCTACGCCTACGTTAACCCGGTGGTCGCGGTCTTGCTGGGTACGGGACTGGGTGGCGAAACGCTGTCGAAGATTGAATGGCTGGCGCTCGGCGTAATTGTCTTCGCGGTGGTACTGGTCACGTTGGGAAAATATCTCTTCCCGGCCAAACCCGTTGTCGCGCCAGTTATTCAGGATGCATCAAGCGAGTAAATGAATCCCCTGCGTGTCGATCTGCGCGCTGGCACCTTCGCCGCAGATCCACTCTTCCAGACGCTCGGTAAGCGCCGCATCCGTAAGCTTCTCGCGCCCACGTAACGCACACTCCCAGACAATCAGTACGCGCCAGCCGAGTTCCTGCAAGCGACTGATATCGCGGCGATCGCGTTCAACATTTTTACCTATCTTCTCCAGCCAGAACTCGGTTCGAGTCGCAGGCACTTTAAACAGATAGCAGTGATGATGATGCCAGAAGCAGCCGTGGGTAAATATCACGCAGCGATATTCATCAACGACAAAATCCGGGCGTCCGGGCAGACTGGCGTCCTGAACGCGAAACGCAAGGCCCTGCCCGGTTAACAAACTGGCGAGGCGCTTCTCAATCGCCGTATCACGCGTGGCAATCGCGCGCATATTTTTGCTGCGGGTGGCCTTATCGTGAACGTCGACCATGTTGTGCCTCTTGCTGACGCAACGCCACCGCCTGTTTGATTTTTGGCTCAAGCAGTTTTGCCACCGCGGCAAAGACCGGCACGACCACCGAGTTACCGAACTGGCGATAGGCCTGAGTGTCCGAAACCGGAATGCGGAATTTCGCTTCTCCCGGCGCTTCAAAACCCATTAAGCGCGCGCATTCACGAGGTGTTAACCGACGTGGACGATGTTGCTGATTCAGCGGATCGTCAAAGTCTTTCTCACCCGTGGCCATATCCCAGCCGCGGTCGATTAAAATTTCCGCGCCATCCTTGTAATAACGAGCAGACAGCGTACGGGTGACGCTTTGCGGATTGTTCGGATAAACCATTCCATAACCGAAGCCGTTACCGCGCGCCTGATGTTTTTTCGCATATCGATAGAGGTACTTCCACAGCACCGGCGTCAGGATATATTTCGCCTCAACCATCGGGTCCAGCAGCTGCGCCAGCGTCACTCGCTGTGCAGGGAAACATTCGCTGATATCACGCAGAGTAAAATCGGCTTTCAGATTCAGATCGCGACGAAAACCCACCAGCACGATGCGTTCACGGTGCTGCGGCAGGAAATGTTTACCGTCGATGATTTTCGGATCGTCCGGCCCGTTATCTGCTGCGTCGGCAACGTCATAGCCCAGTTCGTCCAGCGTCTGCATGATGATGCGGAACGTTTTTCCCTTATCGTGACTCTTCAGGTTTTTGACATTTTCGAGCACAAACATCGCCGGACGACGCGCGTCGATAATGCGCACCACATCAAAGAACAGCGTACCCTGGGTATCGCAGGCAAAACCGTGCGCCCGCCCGAGCGAGTTCTTTTTCGATACGCCAGCCAGCGAAAATGGCTGACAAGGGAAACCGGCCAGTAAAACATCGTGTTCAGGAATGTGTTGACGAATATGTTCCGCCGCCGCCTCATCACTCACGCCTTCTTGATGACTGAGGGTGATGTCGCGGATATCTTCATTAAAATGATGCGTCGCCGGGTCGCAATAATGGTTGGCTTTATAAGTGCGTACAGCATGTTTGTTCCATTCGCTGGTAAACACGCACTGTCCGCCAATCGATTCAAAACCGCGACGGATGCCGCCAATTCCGGCAAATAGATCGATAAAGCGAAACGCATAATGCGGATGATGTTCCGGTGGTTTGGGTAACAACGTTTGCAGATGGGCAAACTCTTTCTCACTTAAACGGTGCCATGCCGAGTCATTCGCCAGCGCACGTTTTAAAATTGCCGCGCTCCAGTGATTCTCACCCACACCATTAAGCTGCGCCACCAGCGTTTTAACATCATAAATTTGCAGCAGTTTCTCCAGCATTGCCTGTGCGGCATTCCCGGTGCTGTATGAATCGGTTACTGATATATTTTCCTGCATAGATTTAACCGGCCATCTGAGATGGCCGACAGGTTAACATAATTACTGCCGTTTAGGGCCACGCGCTCAGCCAGCGGGTGAAAACGCATCTATCACCTTGTGATCGATACCTTCATTCTCCCCCGCCAGTTCGGCACCGAGCTTCGCCATAAACTCGACTAAAAATTGCGCGTTGTGCTGTGCCAGCTGCTTGCCTCTTGCGGTTTGCATGGTTTGCGGTAATTTCAGTAACTTTGTCTGGAAATGATCCAGCGCGTAGCGTTTATCATCAAGCGGGCGATGCTGTGCGAACGGATCTTCGCCATCAAACAGCGCCAAGCCCAATGCCCCTGAAACGGCAAATACGCGCGCCAGGCCAATCGCCCCCAGGGCTTCCAGCCGATCCGCATCCTGGACGATTTTAGCTTCCGTTGTTAAGGGGGCGATTTGCGCGCTGAAACTGTGAGCGGCAATGGCATGACAAACGGCCTCAATTTTCTCCGCCGGAAATTGCGCGAACTCTTCACGGAGCAGGCGACGCGTCTCTTCTGCCGCCAGGATTGAAGAACGCTGCCGTTGCGGATGATTTTTCGCCAGGGTCACGATATCGTGAAAATAACAGGCGGTTAAAATCACCAGCATATCGACATCGTCATCTGCCGCCAGTTTCTGTGCCGTAGCCCAGACACGGCGAAAATGACACAAGTCATGCGCCGCGTCCTGATGTTGATGATGGTTTTTCAACCAGTTATCGAACTGTGCCTGCCAGTGTTGTAACTCCATACGCGCTCCGTTGCCAAAGAGTCGCAACCTTAGCAGTTTTTATTCATAGCGTCTGCAACGTGCGGGACGAGGTCGGGTGTACCATGCAATGCCGCCTAACAAGGCACCAACCAGGGCCATAAACAGAAATCCGACCAATGCTCCTAACCACTTCCCCGCGGTAGATCCTAAATCACTTTCAAATCCCGACACGGGGGCATCGGGGATCCGGCTCATCACCCAGATGTATCGCGCCATTGCCCAGACGAAATAGCCACACCATGTATAGAAAGCCCACAAAGCCAATTTGCCGCCAGGGCTGCGAGAGAGTCTCTCTTCCATCTTTGTCGAACCGTATTCCATTTTGAGATAACCCGGAAAATTCAGACTTAGAACTATTATGTGATAAAAGTCACATTTTTCCACATTGGATGAGCCAGTCAAGACTCAATCATTTTTTGAACAAATAGATAAATTTTGCGCAACGGCGGTGAATACAGGAAAAATCGATTTGAACGATGTTATTTATCTTTGATTTCGGCTTTATTAATTCATTCAATCAATATATTGGTACTGATTACAATTATACCTTTTTATTTTTCTGTGTCATCATGCCTCCGTTATTAGCCTTTTATCGTCTTGTTTATATTTTTTGGGCCGGCATGATGCCGGCTTTTTTTTATGCCTTCATTAATGTGCGCGAGATCACACCAGCCGTTTAGCGCAACAATCATTGATACTCCCTATTTTTTCGATCAACTCATAACATATTGATATATATCCATAATATTCGTGAATATTTATATTCAGAATTCATAACTATGAATTATATTAAATAGATTAGAAACATTTTGAAATCTTTTAAATACATTTGTTACATGTAATCTTTAAAATAAAATGAACTTCATAGAATAGTATCCAAATGTGCTTTTTTTGGATAACAGCACTTATTGATATATTCATGAAGATTATAATCACAAGGGAATACATAATGAAAAGAAAAGTTCTGGCAATGCTGGTCCCGGCGTTATTAGTTGCTGGCGCAGCAAATGCGGCTGAAATTTATAATAAAAATGGCAATAAAGTTGATTTTTACGGCAAGATGGTTGGCGAACGCATCTGGTCAAATACTGATGATAATAACAGCGAAAACGAAGATACCTCCTATGCTCGTTTCGGTGTTAAAGGTGAAACCCAAATCACCAGCGAACTGACTGGTTTCGGTCAGTTTGAATACAACCTCGACGCCAGCAAGCCTGAAGGTGAAAACCAAGAAAAAACCCGTTTAACCTTCGCCGGTTTGAAATATAACGAGTTAGGATCATTTGACTATGGCCGTAACTACGGTGTTGCTTATGATGCCGCAGCTTATACCGATATGTTAGTTGAATGGGGTGGCGATTCCTGGGCTTCCGCTGACAACTTCATGAACGGTCGTACCAACGGTGTTGCAACCTACCGTAACTCTGATTTCTTTGGCCTGGTTGATGGTCTTGATTTTGCGATTCAGTACCAAGGCAAAAACAGCAACCGTAGCACTAAGAAACAAAATGGTGACGGCTATGCGTTGTCTGTAGACTATAACATCAATGGTTTTGGTATCGTTGGTGCATATAGCAAATCTGATCGCACCAACGATCAAGTTGCCGATGGAAACGGTTCAAATGCTGAACTGTGGTCATTGGCTGCAAAGTATGACGCGAACAATGTCTACGCAGCTGTAATGTACGGTGAAACTCGTAATATGACTCCGGGTTCTATTGATACAGGTGTTGCCGATCAAGAAGGCAATACAATAATGCGTGATCAACTTATCAATGAAACCCAGAACTTTGAAGCGGTTGTTCAGTACCAATTCGACTTTGGTCTGCGTCCGTCCTTAGGTTATGTGTACTCTAAAGGTAAAGATATCAAAGGTGTACCTGGACATAGATATGTTGACGCTGACCGTGTGAACTACATTGAAGTTGGTACCTGGTACTACTTCAATAAGAACATGAACGTTTATACTGCATACAAATTCAACATGCTGGATAAAGATGACGCCGCCATTACTGGCGCAGCAGCTGATGACCAGTTTGCAGTTGGTATCGTCTACCAGTTCTAATCAGCCAACGCGCCGAGGCGTGTTACTGTAAAACATAACACCAGCCTGAGTTCGTCCCTCATCGAACTCAGGCTTTTTTATTGGCATTTCATCTCCATCTGCGGCACACGCAATTGCCAAAGCATATCGATACAGCACATTACCCCGCCCCTCCTGGCTCAATAAAATCTACCAGCGTCTCTTCCAGCCAACACCCAAATGCATTTCTTTATGAATTAATCCGCAACAAAACCGCTTCCCATATAGAAATATTTGCAAAAATAGTGCATGAAAAAAACTTTTTCCCTACCAATCCGGGATATAAATATTCATCAGTACCACAACATTCCACAGCACTAAATCTCTCCCCATCGCCCCCAAACCTCTGATAATGGTCTAAAATCATTGAGGCCACTTGCGACGACGTTACTCAATAAGGAAAGTTTGGCGTGAATAATATTCAACACCAGTGCAGCATCATCATTACATACTTATGCCCGCCAACTACCGCTTTCGATATATTGACTCAATTTTTCAGCCTGGTTAAAAATAGCGACCAGCTCAGTCGCAAATATAGTGACTACCCTAACTAAGCAACAATAAGGAATACACTATGACTGTTCAAACAAGTAAAAACCCGCAGGTCGATATTGCTGAAGATAATGCGTTCTTCCCTTCAGAATATTCGCTTAGCCAATATACGAGTCCCGTCTCTGATCTTGATGGCGTGGACTATCCAAAACCGTATCGCGGTAAACATAAAATTCTGGTGATCGCCGCGGACGAACGTTATTTGCCGACCGATAACGGAAAACTGTTCTCGACCGGTAACCATCCGATTGAAACGTTGCTGCCGTTGTATCATCTCCATGCTGCAGGTTTCGAATTCGAAGTGGCGACCATTTCCGGTCTGATGACCAAGTTTGAATACTGGGCTATGCCGCACAAAGATGAAAAAGTAATGCCATTCTTTGAACAGCATAAATCGTTATTCCGTAATCCGAAGAAACTCGCGGATGTTGTCGCCAGCCTCAACGCTGATAGCGAATATGCAGCAATCTTTGTTCCTGGTGGGCATGGCGCACTTATTGGTTTACCAGAAAGCCAGGACGTGGCTGCCGCTTTACAGTGGGCAATCAAAAATGACCGTTTTGTTATCTCCCTTTGCCACGGTCCGGCAGCTTTTCTGGCACTTCGCCACAGCGATAACCCACTGAATGGTTATTCTATTTGCGCATTCCCAGACGCCGCAGACAAACAAACGCCAGATATTGGCTATATGCCGGGTCATCTCACCTGGTACTTCGGCGAAGAGTTGAAGAAAATGGGCATGAACATCATTAATGACGACATCACCGGGCGAGTACATAAGGACCGTAAACTTCTCACCGGCGACAGTCCTTTTGCAGCGAATGCGTTGGGTAAACTGGCGGCGCAGGAAATGCTGGCAGCTTACGCGAGTTAATCCCTGTTACATTGTAATGTAAGCGCATAATCAATCGCAGCCACGTTAATACTCACGACGTGGCTGCGTTTTTTCACGGTTAACTTATGGCGTACTGAAGCCCGATGTTAATTTCTTTGCGGTAACGTAATTCGGAACACGTTATGCTTACTGAGATAGTGATACGTAGCACTTCCTCCATGTAATTCGGCAATCGCTTTGACTAAAGAAAGGCCAAGTCCCTGACCTACGGAATGACGCGAATTATCTCCCCGCCAAAATCTACGGAAGAGTTTTTCAGGCTCATTAATTTTCGTTCCAGGACTGGCGATATCAATATTAAGAGAACCGTTGGCATCAAGAAAACTGGTTATATGAATACGCGATTTTTCTGGTGAATATCGAATGGCGTTAACAATAAGATTCGATAACATTCGTTGCAGTAAAATTTTATCCGCAAAGATTTGTTGATTGCACTTGACCTTAAAGCAAATCTCTTTCTCGTCTGAAAGATATTCAAGATAGTCCAAAAGATTTTCAACTTCCTTATTGAGAGAAAGCGAATCCAGTTTCACCAAAACATTGTTTTTGTCTGCCCTGGCAAGAAACAGTATATTCTCTGTTAACCGCGAAATATTTTCCAGCTCTTCGATGTTTCCGGCAATTGTTTTTTGATATTCAGCGATACTTCTGGTTTGACTGAGCGTAACCTGATTCTGACCCAGTAATGCATTAATTGGCGTTCTAAGTTCATGAGCGAGATCGTCAGCAAATTGACTAAGGCGCTCAAAATCTTTGACTAAAGCATGATGCATTTTATTCAACGCCTGCCCAAGAGGTTTTAGTTCTCTCGGTAATGCGTTAACCTCAACCGGCACTCGGCTATCGTTATAATTCAGCGCTTCCGTTACGCCACTCAACTTTTTGATCTCTCGCAACCCCGTTCTGATTAACAACGGACTTAATAATGAGCACAATATAATGACGACAATGCAAATTATAATGCTATTAATTTTATACTGTTCAAGCATATTATGTCTGGCTGAAGCCAATTTAGCCACAGTAACCGTTAATGATGGCGAAACTTCATCAATGTTAATTCGTAAAGCATCTATCTCTGTATCATTAATAATGCTTCTGTAAATGCCTGCTGCGCTGATTGTCTCACTAGCAGGTATGTTATTTAACATGTCATCACTGACATTTGTCCGGTTAACAATTTTATTGATGCCATCACCATGAATGATCAAGATATCCTGACTAACATCCATCATCCGGTTAAAATAGACAGGTAATGTATCTGGATTTACCCCATCAATTAACAACTGCTTGATCTGCGCTGTCCGGTTAATGAGTGTTGTATCATCGCGCCATTTCAACTCACTTGCCAGGCCATTATAGAGAGTCCATACAATTCCAGCGCCAGCAACAGACAGCAGAAATATAAAAAGCAAGGTTAAACGGACGGTTATAGATAATCTTTTCATTATTTTTTTACCGCTACGAATGAATAGCCCATCCCCCGGATTGTGGCGATTAGCTTTTCAGGAAAAGGATCATCAACTTTTGCGCGGAGCCTGCGAATGGCGACATCCACCGTATTGGTATCACTATCAAAGTTGATTCCCCAAATTTCACTCGCAATAACCGTTCTGGGTATAATCTCGCCAGCTCTGGAGGCCAGTAGCCAAAGTAACTGAAACTCCTTGCGCGTCAGTGTAATACTGATATTGTCCCTGCTCACACTTTGACTGACAGAGTCCATTTTTAAGCCACTGATTTCTAATGTTGAATTCAAAGCGTGATGTTGCCTTAATTGTGCCCGAACCCTTGCCAGCAACTCAGAAAATGAAAAAGGTTTTACCAGATAATCATTTGCTCCACTGTCCAGCCCTCTGACTCTGTCATCGACAGAATCCCTTGCTGTAAGGCAAATAACAGGAGTTTGCTTTGCCGTTCTTAACGTTTGTAAGATCTGCCAGCCATCCATACCCGGAAGCATAATATCCAGAATGATCAATGCATAATCATCCTTCAGCGCAAGATAAAGCCCATCTCTGCCATCAGAAACGGCATCAATGACATAACCCGCTTCGGAAAGCCCCTGCGTTACCCATTCCTGGGTCCTTTGATTATCTTCAATAAGTAGAATCTTCATGAAAATAATATGCCATAAATCATATGTTATAGAAACAACCTGGTTCATTACAAAATTGTAATGCTGCTGTAAGGTTACCCTGGACGTTTTTTCGCTATCCTCAAAACTCATTCACATGACAAGGATATAAACATGTTAAAGCGTTATTTAGTACTCTCGGTAGCAACGGCAGCATTTTCATTACCTTCTTTGGTTTATGCCGCACAACAAAACATTCTTAGCGTGCACATTTTGAACCAGCAAACAGGAAAACCCGCTGCCGACGTGACAGTCACTCTTGAAAAGAAAGCGGATAACGGCTGGTTACAACTTAATACCGCCAAAACAGATAAGGATGGACGAATTAAGGCACTGTGGCCCGAGCAAACTGCGACTACTGGCGATTACCGTGTCGTATTTAAAACCGGGGACTATTTCAAGAAACAAAATCTTGAAAGTTTCTTCCCTGAGATCCCCGTTGAATTTCATATTAATAAAGTGAACGAGCATTATCATGTGCCTTTGTTACTCAGCCAATATGGGTATTCAACCTATCGTGGCAGTTAATGCGTAAATATGTAAAAGCTGATCTCTGCTACTGTTAGGGAGGTGACTCCCTGACAGATTAACAGTAAACGGCTCTTGTTGGCTAACGACAAAAAAGTGTGATGGCTTATGAAAAAGAATCAATTTTTAAAAGAATCAGATGTTACGGCCGAGTCGGTATTCTTTATGAAGCGTCGGCAGGTGTTAAAAGCACTGGGCATCAGCGCAGCTGCATTTTCTTTGCCTCACGCTGCGCATGCCGATCTGCTTAGCTGGTTTAAAGGGAACGATCGTCCGCCCGCCCCCGCCGGAAAACCGCTGGAGTTCAGCAAGCCTGCCGCCTGGCAAAATAACCTGCCACTGACGCCAGCAGATAAAGTCTCCGGTTATAACAACTTCTATGAATTCGGGCTGGATAAAGCCGATCCCGCTGCTAATGCTGGTAGCCTGAAAACCGATCCATGGACACTGAAAATCAGCGGCGAAGTGGCAAAACCATTGACCCTCGATCATGATGATTTAACCCGTCGCTTCCCGCTGGAAGAGCGTATTTATCGTATGCGCTGCGTGGAAGCGTGGTCGATGGTGGTGCCGTGGATTGGTTTTCCGCTACACAAATTGCTGGCGCTTGCCGAACCCACCAGCAATGCGAAATATGTCGCTTTCGAAACGATTTATGCGCCGGAACAGATGCCAGGCCAGCAGGACCGCTTTATCGGCGGCGGGCTGAAATATCCTTATGTCGAAGGATTGCGTCTCGACGAAGCAATGCATCCGCTCACACTGATGACCGTAGGTGTTTATGGCAAGGCGTTACCACCGCAAAATGGCGCGCCGGTGCGACTGATTGTGCCGTGGAAATATGGCTTTAAAGGGATTAAATCGATCGTCAGTATTAAGCTGACCCGCGAGCGTCCGCCAACCACCTGGAATCTGGCAGCGCCTGACGAATACGGTTTTTACGCCAACGTTAATCCGCATGTTGATCACCCGCGCTGGTCACAGGCTACCGAACGATTTATTGGTTCAGGCGGCATTCTCGATGTTCAGCGCCAGCCAACACTACTGTTTAATGGTTACGCCGACCAGGTGGCATCGCTGTATCGTGGCCTGGATTTGCGGGAGAATTTCTAAATGCGCCTGACAGCAAAACAGGTGATATGGCTGAAAGTTTGCCTGCATCTTGCCGGATTGTTGCCGTTTCTCTGGCTGGTCTGGGCGATCAATCACGGTGGACTAGGTGCCGATCCGGTGAAAGATATTCAGCATTTTACCGGTCGCACTGCACTGAAATTTTTGCTTGCGGCCTTGTTAATCACACCTCTGGCACGCTACGCAAAACAGCCGTTATTGATACGCACTCGCCGCCTGTTAGGCTTATGGTGCTTTGCCTGGGCGACACTGCATTTAACCAGTTACGCATTGCTGGAGTTGGGCGTGAATAATCTGGCGTTATTAGGTAAGGAGTTAATTACCCGGCCTTATTTAACGTTAGGAATTATCAGCTGGGTTATTTTGCTTGCTTTAGCGTTCACTTCAACCCAGTCGATGCAGCGAAAACTCGGCAAACACTGGCAACAGTTGCATAACTTCGTCTATCTTGTCGCGATCCTGACCCCAATACATTATCTGTGGTCAGTGAAGATTATTTCACCGCAGCCACTCATCTACGCTGGGCTGGCTGTACTGCTTTTAGCCTTACGGTATAAGAAGTTGCTTTCCCTTTTCAACCGGTTACGCAAGCAGGCCCACAACAAATTATCTCTATAACTTCATATTGCCGACAAACTTCGCGTTATCCCGGCCGGATGCGGCGCGAGCTGAACTGAACCCCAAAACCTGGACAGTTTCAGTTAACCGGCTTTTTGATACTCAGTCCGGTATTCTACCGGGCTGAGTCCCCCAAGACTGAGTTTTATTCTTTTTTGATTCCAGTAAGTTATGTATTCGTTAACGGCATTTTCCAGCTCTTCTACATTTCTGTAGTCCCGGCGATAGTACATTTCTTCTTTCAGGTGACCAAAGAAGTTCTCCATTACCGCATTATCAAGGCAGTTGCCCTTGCGCGACATGCTCTGCACTAACCCTCTGTCCGCCAGGGCGGACTGATAACTTTTTATCCGGTAATGCCATCCTTGATCACTGTGGAGCAGCGGTTTCTCCCCTTCAGCAAGGCTTTCCAGACCCTTATTTAACATCCGCTTCACCAGCTCCTCTGTAGGCCTGCAGGCCGTTTCCCACGCCACGATTTCCCCGTTAAACAAATCAAGTATCGGGGACAGGTACAGTTTTTGTCCGCCAGCCCTGAATTCGGTGATATCTGTCACCCATTTCTCACAGGGAGCTTCCGCTTTGAACTGTCGCTGAAGGATATTTTCTGCAGCGAGTCCCATATTTCCCCGGTAAGACCGGTATTTCTTCAGGCGCACAGGAGACTTCAGGCCGAGCTGTTGCATCAGTTTTCGCACCGTTTTGCCACTGAACTTAAGACCTCTTTTCTGAAGCTCACAATGGATCCGCCGGTACCCATAACATCCCCGGTGTTCATGGAAGATGGAGGCTATGAGCTGTTTCACATCAGCATACTTGTCCTTAGCCTTCTGCAGTGACAGCTGGTAGTACAGCGTGCTTCTGGCCAGCCCTGCGGCCTTTAACAGGTCAGACTGGCAGTGTCCGTACCTCAGGCTCTGGATGACTTTCGTTTTTTCTCCAGCTCCTGGCGCTTTTTTTCCAGAAGATGCTCCTGCATGGCTTTCAGATATGCATTTTCTGCGCGAAGATAACGCAGCTCATTCTTCATCTCTTCCGGCGTCATGTTTGCCTCGTTTTCATGGGTATCATCAGAACGGGTCATGCTTTTCTCCTTCCTGCGCCTGATAAAGGCCTCATTACCAGATTTGCGGTAGCCTTTTATCCAGTTTTTAACCGTGTTGTGGCTGGGAATGTTAAACCGGGCTGCTACCCGGGGTAGAGACTCAGAATGCCCGAGAGCATAAAGAACCACGCAAAGTTTATCTTCAGGAGAATAGCTACGCTTGTGTCTGCAATCCAGTGCCCGAGGACCGTGAAGAAGAAAAAGATTAATCCAGTGTGAGAGGCTGGTGTGAGAAAGTTGAAAGAGTTTTGCCGTAGAAATGATGCCTGCATGACCAGCCAGGTAATGATTTACAGCGGCAAGTTTTACTTCAAATGAATGTTTCATAAACTGCACCTTCAGATGTCAGATTATGTCCAACATTTGGGGTGCAGTTCAAGCGCCCTATCCGGCCCACACAGATCGCATCAAGTTATGTTTCGTTTGTCATCAACCTTTCATCACCAGAATAATTTATTTTATTTCAATAAGATAGTTCAATACACCTGAGAATACCATGCTCTCATTTCCTAATGAGTTGTTGCATTTTTTCATATGTTACAATATAACATTACACATCATGTACATTAACTCTGGAGGAAATTGTTTTGGCGATTCGTCTTCATAAACTGGCTGTTGCTTTAGGTGTCTTTATTGTTAGCGCTCCTGCCTTTTCGCATGGTCATCACTCACACGGCAAACCCTTAACAGAGGTCGAACAAAAAGCTGCTAATGGTGTTTTTGATGATACCAATGTACAAAACCGAACGCTCAGTGACTGGGATGGAGTCTGGCAATCCGTTTACCCTTTACTGCAAAGTGGCAAACTTGACCCCGTCTTTCAGAAGAAAGCGGATGCAGATAAAACCAAAACATTTGCTGAAATTAAAGATTATTATCGCAAAGGTTATGCGACAGATATCGAAATGATTGGCATTGAGGACGGCATTGTCGAATTCCATAGAAATAATGAAACAACATCCTGTAAATATGATTACGATGGATACAAAATACTCACCTATAAATCAGGCAAGAAAGGCGTTCGTTACTTATTCGAATGTAAAGATCCTGAAAGCAAAGCCCCTAAATATATACAATTTAGCGATCATATAATTGCACCACGAAAATCATCTCATTTTCACATTTTTATGGGTAATGATTCCCAGCAATCTTTATTGAATGAAATGGAAAACTGGCCAACGTATTATCCCTATCAGTTGAGTAGCGAAGAAGTGGTCGAGGAGATGATGTCTCATTGATTTTTTTGCGCTGACTTCAGTTATTTAACAGAACAGTGCCTGGTAGTAACAACAATAATTTACCAAGACAAATAAGTAAGACAAACTCAGACACGCTCATACTTGAGTCGTGTCTTTTTTATTATGTCTGTAGAAAAAAACTGAGAAAAAGGCGAACAATAAATACACAACTCAGCCATACAGACTGGCAGCGCAAATGTCTCCAGGAGCAAGTCATCTGTCATGGTAAAGCTAACCAGAAATATAGGTTAATTTTGGTGTTTAAACCTTTTTTACTTGTTAGTATGATACAAAGGCTTTCAAAAAAGCTGGGAAATTCAACAACTCTTGGAAATTATGGACTTTGTCCCGCGGCTTTAATCTGACGGCCGCGTTCCTTTTTTGGCTCAATTATTGACCCCTTCTCTACGCAACTTCAGTTCCCGCCAGCAACTTTGCGGCAGTTTCATAGGATCAATGTCTAAAAGAATAATGGTGACCGATAAGAAAACGACTGAATAACTGTAGATTTTCGCTCGAAACCTTCCTGTCAGACCCATAGCGAATCAAGTGCTGAATGTCACAGTATCGAACAGAAAACAGTGACGATCTAACCCTTCAAGAATATCCTACGATTGTTCTGTTTAGGAAAAGCAAGGCGGGAAGTCGGGAGATAAGTCATTGATAAAGTGGCGGAGAGAGGGGGATTTGAACCCCCGGTAGAGTTGCCCCTACTCCGGTTTTCGAGACCGGTCCGTTCAGCCGCTCCGGCATCTCTCCGTTCAGATGGTTGCCATGATGCCAGGAAATTTGGCATTTTAACAGTCCCTGTCCGTGCAATTTTGTTCAAGTGACGAGTTTGCGAGCAAAACGATGATTAAGTGGCCCTGGAAAGTACAAGAATCAGCACATCAAACTGCCCTTCCCTGGCAGGAAGCACTATCGATCCCCCTTTTAACGTGTCTGACAGAACAGGAACAAAGCAAATTGGTCGCTCTTGCCGAACGTTTTTTACAGCAAAAACGGCTTGTTCCTTTACAGGGCTTTGAGCTGAATTCATTAAGAAGCTGCCGGATAGCACTTCTATTTTGCCTGCCCGTTCTGGAGTTAGGACTGGAATGGCTGGATGGTTTTCATGAAATCTTAATTTATCCTGCGCCATTTGTGGTCGATGATGAATGGGAAGACGATATCGGTCTGGTGCATAACCAACGTATTGTTCAGTCAGGTCAGAGCTGGCAGCAAGGGCCTATCGTTTTGAACTGGTTGGATATACAAGATTCTTTTGATGCTTCTGGTTTTAACCTGATTATTCATGAAGTCGCTCATAAGCTGGACACCCGTAACGGCGATCGCGCCAGCGGAGTTCCCTTTATTTCGTTGCGTGAGGTTGCTGGCTGGGAACACGATCTTCATGCTGCAATGAACAACATTCAGGAAGAAATCGAATTAGTTGGTGAGAATGCGGCGAGCATTGATGCTTATGCTGCCAGTGATCCTGCTGAATGTTTTGCCGTACTTTCTGAATATTTCTTTAGCGCCCCAGAACTTTTTGCTCCTCGTTTCCCTTCATTGTGGCAACGTTTCTGTCAATTTTATCAACAAGATCCTTTGCAGAGACTGCATCACGCTAATGATACAGACTCGTTTTCGGCGACGAATGTTCATTAATTAACAACTTTGCAGATTAATTAACCAATTGAAATGGCTTATGAAATTTAGTGTTGACAGACAAGGTACCGCTAAGTAATATGCGCCCCGTTCTCACGATTCCTCTGTAGTTCAGTCGGTAGAACGGCGGACTGTTAATCCGTATGTCACTGGTTCGAGTCCAGTCAGAGGAGCCAATTTTCTGTTTTCATGCATCCTTGCGAATCTTTATCTGATGTTGATTCAACAGGTTAGTGTGAAAACTCTTCTCAGTGCATTTTGATTTTACCCTACGCATCGGGAAAAATTGGTGGTCAAATCTGGGGTCAGGTTAGTTCGATAATGGAGTGACCCCCATATGTCCCTTACCAGCGCAAAAATCCGCACCCTCAAGCCTTCTGATAAACCCTTTAAAGTCTCCGATTCTCACGGTCTGTATCTGCGGGTCAAGCCGGGTGGCTCCCGCCACTGGTATCTCAAATACCGTATTAGCGGTAAAGAATCCCGCATTGCGCTGGGTACCTATCCAGCCATCTCCCTGTCTGATGCGCGACAGCAACGTGAAGGTATCCGTAAAATGCTGGCGCTGAATATCAACCCGGTACAGCAGCGGGCTGCTGTACGTGGCTCACGAACACCGGAGAAAGTTTTTAAAAACGTGGCGCTGGCGTGGCATAAAAGTAACAGGAAATGGTCGCAGAACACCGCCGACCGTCTGCTTGCCAGCCTGAACAATCACATCTTTCCGGTCATCGGGAACCTACCTGTATCAGAACTTAAACCCCGTCATTTCATTGACCTGCTGAAAGGGATCGAGGAAAAAGGTCTGCTGGAGGTTGCGTCCCGCACACGGCAGCACCTGAGTAACATAATGCGCCATGCGGTCCATCAGGAGTTAATCGATACGAACCCTGCAGCAAACCTTGGCGGCGTGACCACACCTCCTGTCAGACGGCACTATCCTGCCCTGCCGCTGGAGCGGCTGCCTGAACTGCTTGAACGTATTGGGGCATATCATCAGGGCCGTGAACTGACCCGGCATGCCGTTCTGCTGATGCTGCATGTGTTCATTCGCTCCAGTGAACTGCGTTTCGCCCGCTGGTCAGAGATTGATTTCACAAACCGAGTCTGGACGATACCCGCGACGCGAGAACCCATTATTGGCGTGCGTTATTCCGGCCGCGGGGCAAAAATGCGAATGCCGCATATCGTCCCCCTCTCAGAACAGTCCATCGCCATTCTGAAACAGATTAAGGATATCACCGGTAATAATGAACTGATCTTCCCCGGCGACCATAACCCGTATAAGCCAATGTGTGAAAACACGGTCAATAAGGCACTGCGGGTGATGGGTTACGACACGAAAAAGGATATCTGCGGTCACGGCTTCCGGGCAATGGCATGCAGTGCGCTGATGGAATCGGGTTTATGGGCAAAGGACGCAGTAGAACGCCAGATGAGTCATCAGGAGCGCAATACCGTGCGCATGGCTTATATTCATAAGGCAGAGCACCTGGAAGCCCGCAAAGCGATGATGCAGTGGTGGTCGGATTATCTGGAAGCATGCCGAGAATCTTATGCACCGCCTTATACAATTGGTAAAAATAAGTTTATCCCATAGTATACTAACGAATCCCACACTCTGGCAAATTACCACCACCTCCACAAGAGGTGGTTCTATATAGACTTTTATCAACTTCATGACGAAAAACACCTATTTTATCCCAAAAGAAGACAATAGAGTCACAGAGGAATCAAAGAGCGACTCAATTGTCTTTGGACAGTCTGGTTGTGAGGTTAGAAAACAGTTACTCCTACACCATTAAATAGGGCGCAATGCTCGCTAATTTCTCCCGGGTTTCTGTCAGTTCGCGTTCCGGCGTAGATTGCGCGATGATTCCCGCCCCCGCCTGTATCCAGCAGCGCTGGCTATCCTGAAATACGGAACGCAGAACTAGCGCCGCATCAAAGCGCGTATCGTCCAGCAGCAGGATTGCGCCGGAATAAAGCTCTCGCGGCGTCTTCTCAATTTGCATAATCGCGTTCAGAGCAGCATTTTTAGGGATACCTGAGGCGGTAATCGACGGAAACAGCACGGTAAACGCATCCCAGGCATCCTTGTTTTCCGCAAGCTGACCGCTCACGCCAGACCCCAGATGCTGAACGCTGCCGCGCTGGCGAACCGACATTAAATCTTCAACCACCACGCTGCCCGGCTGGCAAACGGCCTCCAGTTCAGCAATAGCTTCTTTGACAGAAAGGATATGCTCAAGCACCTCTTTACTGTCGTGCAGCAGTTCTGCCTCTTTCGCCTTATTATGCTCCGGGTTTCCCATGCGATCGCGGGTGCCCGCAAGCGGTTCAGTGACCACTTTATTGCCCGTCACTGACATCACCAGTTCTGGGCTAAAGCCCAGCGCTTCGCGTCCTTCCTGACGGAACATAAACGAGCGCACAGGCGTGTTTGCCTGCCGCCCGTATAACAGCGTGGCGGGCATATCAATCCGCGATGGCAGGGGAATGGCGCGCGAGACAATCACTTTGACATACTCGCCACGGCGGATCTCCGCAACGGCGCGCGCAACCTGTTGTTTATATGCCTCACCATTGAGGGCGGTATCCACCGCCAGTGGTGCGTTCTGCGTCGTTGTACCGGCCTCTTTTACCCACTCGCACAAACGTCGGCACCCGTCGGCGGAGTCCGCATAAACGGTGACATTTCCCTTTTCAAAAATAAGTTCTTCACGGGGAACGGTTAACGTCAGCAGCGGCCACTCCCCGGCGTTAAAGGCAATCCCCCGCGCATGCGCCGCAAAGTTGAACCCAACCTGTCCATATACCCGACGTCCTTTCACCTGAGGATGCGCCATAAAACGACGCGCGCAGTCGGCAATGGAATCCACCGCCCATTTTTGCTCCCCGGCATCATCAATAAATGTCGCCTGCGTTCCGTCGGCATTAATGTGCAGCCGTGCCTGGCACCCTTTGCCTAAATACCAACAGGGTTGACGCTCATAGACATAACACTCTTCTTCTGCGAACTGGCGTAAAACGCCAGAAATCGTCGGTAGCCATTGTTCCTCTGGTAACGCCAGATGTAGAAATTCACTGATTTTCATCCCTTACCTCTCTGTGTTATTCGCGGATCAATCAATTGCGCTTGTCATCAGTTCTCTTGCCGAATGCAGCCGGATATAAGCAACCCACGCCGCCAGCAACGTGAATGCCCCGGCAAACAGGAAGCAGGCCGCATAGCCAAAATGTTGAGCAACAACGCCACCGATAACGCCTGCCAGAATGGCGATTGCCGCATCAGTACATTGAAAGAGGGTGAAGTCGACACCGGCCTGCAAAGGCGATGAAAGCGACATCAGCGTGGCGTAAAGACAGACCAGCGCGCAGGCCAGCGAAATGGACTGGACAATGACCAGACACTGGAGAATCTGCAGCAGCAGATGACCCGGCGCCATCATGAGCGTCATCACCACCGCCAGCAGCGCGATCCCCTGGACGCCATAAGCCGTCAACAGCGCTCTGCCGGGTGAGGTGTATTTCATCAGCAATCCGCCGGCCAGCGTTCCTGCTATGCCCGCTGCAATATTGCCGCCGCTGAACAGCGCGCCCAATGCGGACATGCTCAACCCATGATCCAACAACAGCGGTGCCAGAAGAGGCAGCACAAACCGCATGCCTGAATTCAGCATCAATACCAGCAGTAAGCCCAGGCGCGCCTGCTTCCTCCTTAGCGCATAACCTAACGCCGGAACATGCGGGATAGTCGCTGTTCGCGTCGGCTCCGTAATGCGCCACAGCGGGAGTGACAGCGCCATAATCAGCACCGCCATCATCAGCATGGCGACAGGCCAGCCGGATGCCGCCGACAGCATCATGAACACCCCGCCGCCGCACATCATTCCCAGATAGCTGCCGCCGACCTGCACGCTGTTTCCCCAGCCGTAACCCGTGCGGGTCAGTTGATCGACACAAAAGCCGTCGCTGGCGATATCAATGGTGGAGGCGACCGTGCCTGCCACCATAAACAGAACAAATAACGCGACGATTTGCGTATCGGGGAATCCCCCTTCTCGCCCAAACCAGCCAATCGCTGCGGCAATAGTCAGGATCGCCGCTAGCGCGACCTGACCACGCAGGATTAACATGCGGGAACGGCGTTCCTGGCTACCGGGCGGAAGCCGCCAGCGCTCGATCCACGGCGCCCAAATAAACTTCAGCGCCCAGGGCAGCATAAACAGGGTTGTCGCACCGGCAAGCGCCAGCGAACCGCCAGCAGCGCGCACCAGCGCGGGTAAGGACTGCATAGACAGCGCCGATACCAGACTCTGCGTCACATAGACGCCGGCAATAGCAAAAATCACCCGCCCGGTCGTCAACGTCAGCGGTTTCACATTCGACTGAACATCACTCATGCCCCCACTCTCCAGACGCGGAAACCCCGTCGTCGCGCCACACGCGCGCGGCCATTTGCGCCTGCCACAGCGCCTGATAACGTCCATGATGTGAGAGCAATTGCGCATGAGTACCCTGCTCAACCACCTGTCCCTCTTCCATCACCAGAATGTTTCCGGCCCCGGCGATGGTGGATAAACGGTGAGCGATGATAATCACCGTCCGGTTGTAAACCAGGTTATCGATCGCTTTTTGCACCGCCAGCTCGCTTTCAATATCCAGCGCGGCAGTCGGTTCATCGAGAATAACGACCGGCGCGTTTTTCAATAACGCTCTGGCAATGGAAATCCGCTGGCGCTCGCCGCCCGATAGCTGGCCGCCCATCTCTCCCATTGGCGTCAGCCAGCCTTGCGGAAGACGGGAAATAAACTCAAGGCACTGCGCCGCGCGGGCGGCCTCTTCTACCTCCTGCCGCGTCGCCTGTGGGCGCGCGATACGGATATTCGCCAGCAGCGTGTCATCAAACAGCCAGACATCCTGGAAAACAACAGAAATCAGGCTATTGAGCTGTTCCGGCGTCAGGCGGCGAATATCGACGCCGCCAATAGAAATCTGCCCTTGCTGCGGATCGGCATAGCGCATTAACAGTTTGGTGACGGTAGTTTTGCCTGCGCCGGAGGCACCCACCAGCGCGCTCATACTGGCTGCCGGGAACGTCAAAGAAACATGATTAAGCGCGTGGCCGTCACCTTCTTCGTAGCGATAGCTGACGTTGTCAAAGCGGATATCGTAACGTTCCGGCATCTCGCTTTGCTCTGCGACGGGAAGCGGTGCTATCGCCATAAACTGCTCAATCCTTTGCAGGGCGCTGGCGATCAGTTCCACAACCGAGGTGTAGCTGATAAACATCGCCATCGGTTCTGCGAAGCGCATAATCATCGCGACGGCGGCAATCAAAAAGGCGAGGTTCAGAGTGCCCGTCACTACCCAGACGATCCCGGATAACACCACCACCTGTAGGCCCAACTCCACGACGCTGGCGATCAGCATCGTCGCGCCAGCGCCCTGACGGTGAGTGCGGGTCTGTAAGTTTTCCAGCGCATTGAAATGCGCCAGCAGCGCCCGGCTTTTATCGGCATCGCTGCCGCAGGTGCGCAATACCATCATCCCCTGAGCAAATTCAACGATATCGCCGCTCAGACGCTGGTGCGCTTCCCCCAGCGTCTGCATTTGTCGCCGCATCGCCGGGCGGCGCCAGTAATAAAACGGCACCAGCAGAGGGAAGATCAGCAACATCACCAGCCCCAGCCGCCAGTCTATCCACAATGTCGCCAGCGACGCCGTCAGCGGCGTGACAATGGTGAGCAGCAAAATATTGGCTATCGCAATAACATAATTGAGGTTTTCATCCACGCTGCCCAGCAGCAAGGCGTTCATTTCACCCGCCCTGCCGCGCTGGAGCTTCTCCAGCGGCACGCGGCGTAACTGCTCGCCAAGTCGCAGGCGCAACTCATGGGTAGCCTGCGCCAGATGACCACGGTATTCAAAGCCCAGGCCATACCAGCGTAGCACCAGCGTCACAATTGCGGCGACGCTGAAGGCCATAGCCCAGTTAAGAAGTTGCGGCGCGTCTCCCCGTAACAGCGCATCAATGATCGGATAAAGACAGGCAAAGGCGATCCCCTGCATGAATGCCGCCAGCAACAGCGCCAGCATACTGCGTCGCAGCATCCTGGCCTGACTGCCAACGCTGGAGATAAGCTGGCGCCAGATGACGCGCCAGGCCAGGTTATCCGCAGGATTATTGTCTTTCATTTTCCATCACCTCTTCCTGTGTTCCACCCGGCACCCAATGCTGCGCCTGCTGATAGTGTTGCCAGAGCCGTTGATACAGGCCGCCCTGCGCCAACAGTTGCGTATGGTTCCCCATTTCCCTGAGCTGTCCGTCGGAAAACAGCAATATCACATCGGCCTGAGTCACCATTGAGAGACGATGCGCGACCATGATGACCGTCCGGCCACGCATGGCCGCCGCGAGCGCCTTGATAAGCGCCGCTTCGTTTTCCGGGTCAGCAAACGCCGTCGCCTCATCGAGCACCAGGATGGGGCGATCCTGCAAAAGCGCCCGGGCGATAGTAATGCGCTGCCGCTGGCCGCCGGAGAGAAATACCCCACGTTCCCCGACTCGAGTGTTGTAACCTTCTGGCAGAGCGCTAATAAAATCATGGGCCTGCGCCACTCTGGCCGCCGCTATAACCGCCTCCAGCGGCGTATCCGGCGCGCCCAGACGAATGTTATTGGCTATCGTGTCGGCAAAAAGGAAGTTGTCCTGAAACACAAACGAGAGTTGCTTCATCAGGGTGTCCGTCTGCATATCACGCAGATCCACGCCGCCAATACGGATATGGCCTTTGTCCGGGTCGGCGTAACGCAGCAGCAAGCGCACCACGGTGCTTTTTCCGGCGCCGCTTGGCCCGACCAGCGCCACAATTTGCCCGGCAGGCACATGAAAGCTCACCTCCTGCAACGCGGCGCCAGTACGCGCTTGCGGATAATGAAAGCTCACCTGCTCAAAGGTAATGCTCGCCTCTTGCGGCTGCTGGTCAGACTGCGGCAGCGATAACTCCGGCATCGCGAGAACCTGATAAATACGCTGAATGCTTAAACGCGTTTGCGCGACCAGGTTATTGAGCATCATCATTGGCATTACGGCTTCGGCCATTCCGCTGCCCAGCAGTAAAACGGCCACCCACGCGATAAAATCGAAACTGCCATAGTGCAACAGGCCGTATCCCGACCAGATCAGGACAAACAGGGTCGGGAGAGGATTCAGAATCGAGAAGGAAAAACGCGCTGAAAAACCGGCTTTGCGATACCAGGTTTTGAGCACATCGACCCACTCTTCAAGGGCGCGTTGATAGCGCAAAAAACTGGTGCTGCCGCTATCAAACGTTCTCACCACGGGCATGGCCTGCACGAACTCAATAACCGCCGCGCTAACCTGCTCGCGCGCCTTATGATAACGCTGAGCCATATCTTCCGAACGCTGGCGGGCGAGCACGAGAACAACCGATCCAAACGCCAGTACCCCCAGCGTCGCGATTGCCAGCCGCCAGTCCAGCCAGAACAAGATAACGATTGTCGCCAGCGGCATGATGATCGCGCGGGCATAGAGCGGCGTGCTGTCGGCCACAAAAATATGTAACGACTTCACGTCATCCAGCATCACTTTCGCCACTGACCCGCTGCCCATTTGCTGTAACACGCCAGGCGGAAGCTGCAATGCTTTACGGGCTAACCTGCTGCGCAGAATGTTCTCCAGATGAAAAGCCGCGTAATGAGAGGTGTTGAACGCCTGTAAGCGCAGAACAAAAGTTAAGACCACGCAGCCGATCACGCCGCCCAGCGGCCAGGCCGGAATAGCGTCAGGCGTCGCGCGAATGTCACGCAGGCTCCACGCCAGAAAAAGGAGCGCCCCCAGGCTGGTTAATGCCGCCAGCCCCGCCAGCGCCATAGCTAAAATAACCTTCCTGCGAACCGGTGTAATCACCTGCCAAAGAGGAAATCGGGACAGCGATTCAGTATTGGATGATTGAGATGACATGGGAGTAACTGAATTTCCTGATGAATTTTTACGGACGCCAAAAACGACAATTCAGGGTGGCGTTCTGAGAATTAATGTGAATAATAACCATTATCAATAACTCATCTACCCCATTCGGTTCTATTTATACCCGCATTGGTCTAAGCCACAGGGAGATAACCAGGTCATGACGGAGTCACCGCAAACGCAATCTGAAATCTCTATTCACCAGTTGGTGGTCGGGAAACCTGCAAACGATGGCAATATTCCTGCTCAGTGTGAACTGCTGCGCTGTTCGTTGCAGGAAGGTATGGATATTTTGCTCTGGAGGGGCCATTTTGCGCGGCCTGAGACGTTGCAGCTACACGACGATCTGGGCAGGATTAACTTCTCGTGCATCCTGGAAGGCACATCGCGCTTTGCGATTCAGGGACTCCGGCGTCACACCGACTGGGAGCTTGCGCGCAATCGCCATTACATTACCCATACGCCAGACTGTCGCGGCAGCGCCTCCTATTGTGGCCGATTCGAGAGCATTACCCTCTCCTTCAGCCCTGAAACCCTCGCGCTGTGGGTGCCGGATATTAGCGCGGTCATTAAGAATAAGATCGACTCCCACTGCTGTTGCCAGCAGCACCGTTGTAATGCTGAAACCCACTTAACGGCTCAGGCCTTGCGTCACGCGCTGATGCGCATGCACAGCGGCTTCAGTCATGAACAAAAGCCGTCGACGCTATGGTTGCAGGGGCAAAGTCTGGTCATGCTCAGTCTGGTGCTGGATGAACATCGCGAAGACGCCAGTTGCCTCTCCTGCCACTTCACCCCGATGGAACGCCAGAAACTGCTGCGGGCGAAGGATCTGCTGCTGGCTGATCTGACGCAAGCGCCGGGCGTCGCGGAGCTGGCCAGAGAGTCCGGTCTGAGCGTTCTCAAAATTAAGCGAGGCTTCCGCGTTCTGTTCAACAACAGCGTCTATGGCCTGTTTCAGGCTGAACGAATGCAGGAAGCCAGAAGACGCCTGGCCAACGGCAATACCTCCGTCATGACGGTGGCGGCCGATCTGGGCTATGCCAACGCCAGCCATTTCTCTGCCGCCTTCCAGAAACAGTTTGGCGTAACTCCTTCGACCTTTAAACGCGGGATGTAACCGGGGTCGCGCCCCCCTAAACTCCTCCCTGACAGAGGCCCGGATACCCCATCAGGGCCTCTGTTCTTTCCGCCTGTTACCAACCCGAAACGGGCATAAATAAACCCGTTTCGGGTAGCATCCAATTGTTAATAATTATTATTCTCATATGAGTAATGCTTTTCGGTAAGACGTGCCATCAGGAGGAAGAATGATTTCTGGCGCACCATCTCAGGATTCGCTGTTACCGGACAACCGCCACGCGGCTGATTACCAACAATTACGCGAGCGGCTCATACAGGAACTGAATTTAACGCCGCAGCAGTTACATGAAGAGAGCAACCTGATCCAGGCCGGCCTGGATTCCATAAGATTGATGAGATGGTTACACTGGTTTCGTAAAAATGGCTACCGCCTTACCCTTCGCGAGCTGTATGCCGCCCCCACGCTGGCGGCATGGAACCAGTTAATGCTCAGCCGGTCGCCGGAGAACGCGGAAGAAGAAACGCCGCCCGACGAATCATCCTGGCCGAACATGACCGAAAGTACCCCCTTCCCATTGACGCCAGTACAGCACGCCTACCTGACGGGCCGCATGCCGGGGCAGACGCTTGGCGGCGTGGGTTGCCACCTGTATCAGGAGTTTGAAGGCCATTGTCTGACGGCGTCGCAGCTGGAGCAGGCCATCACGACCTTGCTGCAACGCCACCCAATGCTGCATATCGCCTTTCGCCCCGACGGGCAGCAGGTCTGGCTACCGCAACCTTACTGGAACGGCGTCACCGTTCATGATTTACGCCATAACGACGCTGAAAGCCGCCAGGCCTATCTGGACGCACTGCGCCAGCGCCTGAGCCACCGTCTTTTACGCGTGGAAATCGGCGAAACGTTTGATTTTCAGCTGACGCTCTTGCCGGACAATCGCCACCGCCTCCATGTCAATATTGACCTGCTGATTATGGATGCCTCCAGCTTTACGCTTTTCTTCGATGAGCTTAACGCCCTGCTGGCCGGAGAATCGCTGCCGGCTATCGACACCCGCTATGATTTCCGCTCGTATTTGCTGCACCAGCAGAAGATCAATCAACCACTGAGAGACGACGCGCGCGCTTACTGGCTGGCGAAAGCATCGACGCTTCCCCCCGCGCCCGTCTTGCCGCTGGCCTGCGAACCCGCCACGCTACGTGAAGTCCGTAATACCCGACGCCGCATGATTGTCCCGGCAACACGCTGGCACGCCTTTAGCAACCGGGCCGGCGAGTATGGCGTGACGCCGACAATGGCACTGGCGACCTGTTTTTCTGCCGTGCTGGCTCGCTGGGGCGGCCTGACGCGTCTGCTGCTTAACATCACCTTATTCGACCGCCAGCCGCTGCACCCGGCGGTTGGCGCGATGCTTGCCGACTTCACCAATATTCTTCTGCTGGATACCGCCTGCGATGGCGATACCGTCAGCAACCTGGCGCGTAAAAACCAGCTCACGTTTACGGAGGACTGGGAGCATCGCCACTGGTCCGGCGTCGAATTACTCCGTGAACTCAAACGCCAGCAGCGCTACCCCCACGGCGCCCCGGTGGTATTTACCAGCAATCTGGGGCGTTCCCTCTACAGCAGCCGCGCAGAATCGCCGTTGGGCGAGCCGGAATGGGGCATCTCGCAAACGCCGCAGGTCTGGATAGATCATCTGGCGTTCGAGCATCACGGCGAGGTCTGGCTACAATGGGACAGCAACGACGCGCTGTTCCCTCCGGCGTTAGTCGAAACATTGTTCGATACCTACTGCCAGTTGATTAACCAACTCTGCGATGACGAAAGCGCCTGGCAAAAGCCGTTCGCAGATATGATGCCCGCCAGCCAGCGCGCGATACGCGAACGGGTCAACGCCACCGGCGCCCCCATTCCCGAAGGCTTGCTGCATGAAGGCATTTTCCGTATCGCTCTGCAACAGCCGCAGGCGCTGGCGGTAACGGACATGCGTTATCAGTGGAATTATCATGAGCTGACAGACTATGCCCGCCGTTGCGCGGGCAGGTTAATCGAGTGCGGGGTTCAGCCCGGCGATAATGTGGCTATCACGATGTCGAAAGGTGCAGGACAACTTGTTGCGGTTCTGGCCGTCCTGCTGGCTGGGGCGGTTTACGTTCCGGTTTCGCTGGATCAGCCTGCCGCACGGCGCGAGAAAATCTACGCTGACGCCAGCGTCCGGCTGGTGCTCATTTGTCAGCACGACGCCAGCGCCGGGTCAGACGATATTCCCGTCCTTGCCTGGCAGCAGGCCATTGAGGCGGAGCCGATCGCCAACCCGGTAGTACGCGCCCCCACGCAACCGGCCTACATTATCTACACCTCCGGCTCTACCGGTACGCCGAAAGGGGTAGTCATTTCTCACCGGGGAGCGCTTAACACCTGTTGCGATATCAATACCCGCTATCAGGTTGGCCCGCATGACAGGGTGCTGGCCCTCTCCGCCCTACATTTTGATTTATCGGTTTACGACATTTTTGGCGTACTGCGCGCGGGCGGCGCGCTGGTGATGGTGATGGAAAATCAACGGCGCGATCCTCACGCATGGTGTGAGCTGATCCAGCGCCATCAGGTCACGCTCTGGAACAGCGTCCCGGCGCTGTTCGATATGCTGCTGACCTGGTGTGAAGGTTTCGCCGACGCCACGCCGGAAAACCTGCGCGCAGTGATGCTTTCCGGCGACTGGATCGGGCTTGACCTCCCCGCCCGTTATCGGGCCTTCCGGCCACAAGGACAATTTATCGCGATGGGCGGTGCCACCGAGGCGTCTATCTGGTCTAACGCCTGCGAAATTCACGACGTCCCCGCCCACTGGCGCTCCATCCCTTACGGTTTTCCGCTAACCAACCAACGCTACCGGGTGGTGGATGAACAGGGCCGGGACTGCCCTGACTGGGTGCCGGGTGAATTATGGATTGGCGGCATTGGGGTCGCGGAAGGCTATTTCAACGATCCCCTGCGTAGCGAGCAGCAATTTTTGACGCTCCCGGACGAGCGCTGGTATCGCACCGGCGATCTCGGCTGCTACTGGCCAGATGGCACAATCGAGTTCCTCGGTCGTCGCGACAAGCAGGTCAAAGTCGGAGGATATCGCATCGAGCTGGGCGAAATCGAAAGCGCGCTCAGCCAGCTGGCGGGGGTGAAACAAGCAACCGTTCTGGCGATCGGCGAAAAAGAAAAAACGCTGGCGGCATACGTTGTTCCTCAGGGCGAGGCTTTTTGCGTTACCGATCATCGGAACCCGGCACTGCCGCAGGCGTGGCACACGCTTGCGGGAACGTTGCCCTGTTGCGCCATCTCGCCAGAGATCTCCGCAGAACAGGTAGCCGATTTCCTTCAGCATCGCCTGCTAAAACTGAAGCCGGGTCACACCGCTGGCGCCGATCCTCTCCCCCTGATGAACTCACTCGCTATCCAGCCGCGCTGGCAGGCCGTGGTGGAACGCTGGTTAGCATTTCTGGTGACACAACGGCGACTGAAGCCCGCTGCTGAAGGTTATCAGGTCTGCGCTGGTGAAGAACGCGAGGATGAGCACCCGCACTTCAGCGGACATGATTTAACGTTATCGCAAATTCTTCGCGGTGCCCGTAACGAACTGTCGTTACTGAACGACGCGCAGTGGTCGCCGGAAAGCCTGGCCTTTAACCATCCGGCCAGCGCCCCGTATATTCAGGAACTGGCGACAATTTGCCAACAGCTTGCACAGCGCTTACAGCGCCCGGTGCGCCTGCTTGAGGTGGGAACCCGCACTGGCCGCGCCGCAGAATCGCTGTTAGCACAGCTCAACGCCGGACAGATTGAGTATGTCGGGCTTGAGCAGAGCCAGGAGATGCTGCTGAGCGCCCGGCAGAGGCTCGCCCCCTGGCCTGGCGCCCGTCTGTCCCTCTGGAATGCAGACACGCTGGCGGCGCACGCTCACTCGGCGGACATTATCTGGCTTAATAACGCCCTGCATCGTCTGCTGCCGGAAGATCCCGGGCTCCTTGCGACATTACAACAGCTTGCCGTTCCCGGCGCGCTGCTCTACGTGATGGAGTTTCGCCAGTTAACGCCGTCCGCCCTACTCAGCACGCTCCTGTTAACCAATGGGCAGCCGGAGGCCTTGCTGCATAACAGCGCCGACTGGGCGGCATTATTTAGCGCGGCCGGCTTCAACTGTCAGCATGGCGATGAGGTCGCGGGGTTACAACGCTTCCTCGTACAATGTCCTGACAGGCAGGTGCGCCGCGATCCCCGTCAACTTCAGGCCGCCCTCGCCGGGCGTCTGCCGGGGTGGATGGTGCCGCAACGGATCGTCTTCCTCGACGCCTTACCGCTGACGGCTAACGGGAAAATTGACTACCAGGCGCTGAAGCGTCGTCATACCCCTGAAGCGGAAAACCCGGCCGAAGCGGATTTACCCCAGGGCGACATTGAAAAACAGGTTGCCGCCCTCTGGCAGCAACTCTTATCAACTGGCAATGTCACCAGAGAAACCGACTTCTTCCAGCAAGGCGGCGATAGCCTGCTGGCGACCCGTCTGACCGGGCAACTTCATCAGGCAGGTTATGAAGCGCAATTAAGCGACCTGTTTAATCATCCCCGGCTGGCGGATTTTGCCGCCACGCTGCGGAAAACCGACGTCCCGGTCGAACAACCATTCGTCCACTCCCCTGAAGATCGCTACCAGCCCTTTGCGCTTACCGACGTGCAGCAGGCTTACCTAGTGGGGCGTCAGCCGGGCTTTGCCCTGGGCGGCGTCGGCTCACATTTCTTTGTTGAATTTGAAATTGCCGATCTGGATCTCACCCGGTTGGAGACGGTCTGGAACCGATTAATCGCCCGCCACGATATGCTACGCGCCGTCGTGCGTGATGGACAGCAACAGGTGCTCGAACAGACGCCTCGCTGGGTAATACCCGCACACATCCTCCATACGCCTGAAGAGGCGTTGCAGGTGCGCGAAAAACTGGCCCATCAGGTACTCAACCCCGAAGTCTGGCCGGTATTCGATCTCCAGGTCGGTTACGTTGACGGGATGCCCGCCCGCCTGTGGCTGTGTCTGGATAACCTGTTACTTGACGGGCTGAGCATGCAGATTCTGTTGGCGGAGCTGGAGCACGGCTACCGCTACCCGCAACAGCTGCTTCCGCCGCTGCCCGTCACCTTCAGGGATTATCTGCAACAACCCTCGCTACAGTCGCCCAATCCAGATTCTCTGGCATGGTGGCAGGCGCAGCTTGATGATATTCCTCCGGCGCCTGCGTTGCCGCTGCGCTGCTTGCCTCAGGAGGTTGAAACACCGCGCTTCGCCCGCCTGAACGGCGCACTGGACAGCACGCGCTGGCATCGGCTGAAAAAACGGGCGGCTGACGCCCATCTCACCCCGTCGGCCGTACTGTTGTCGGTGTGGTCAACGGTTCTCTCTGCATGGAGTGCACAGCCTGAGTTCACGCTTAACCTTACGCTTTTCGACAGGCGACCGCTGCACCCGCAAATCAACCAGATTCTGGGCGATTTCACCTCGCTGATGCTGCTGAGCTGGCATCCCGGCGAAAGCTGGCTGCACAGCGCGCAGTCACTACAGCAGCGGCTGAGCCAGAACCTCAACCACCGCGATGTGTCAGCCATCCGCGTGATGCGTCAACTGGCGCAACGGCAAAACGTGCCAGCCGTTCCGATGCCCGTCGTCTTTACCAGCGCGCTGGGCTTTGAGCAGGATAACTTCCTCGCCCGGCGTAATCTGCTCAAACCGGTCTGGGGCATCTCCCAGACGCCGCAGGTCTGGCTCGATCACCAGATTTATGAATCCGAAGGCGAACTGCGCTTTAACTGGGATTTTGTCGCCGCGCTGTTTCCTGCCGGGCAGGTGGAGCGCCAGTTTGAACAGTATTGCGCATTGCTAAACCGAATGGCCGAGGATGAAAGCGGCTGGCAACTGCCGCTCGCCGCGCTGGTGCCTCCCGTTAAACACGCAGGGCAATGCGCAGAGCGCTCACCGCGCGTATGCCCTGAGCACTCTCAGCCACACATTGCGGCGGACGAGAGCACCGTCAGCCTGATTTGCGACGCCTTCCGCGAGGTGGTTGGCGAGTCTGTCACGCCCGCAGAAAACTTCTTTGAGGCGGGCGCAACGTCGCTGAATCTGGTGCAACTGCACGTTTTGTTACAACGTCACGAATTTTCCACCCTGACGTTGCTTGACCTCTTCACCCACCCTTCTCCTGCTGCCCTGGCCGATTATCTGGCCGGCGTCGCCACGGTGGAGAAAACAAAACGACCTCGCCCTGTTCGCCGTCGTCAGCGGCGGATATAGCGCGAAGCAAACTGATTTTCCCCGGAACGCCATCGCGAACGCATGGCGTTCCATTGACTTTGTGAATCTTAGGAAACGGGACCGATTATGGATAACTTGCGCTTCTCTTCTGCGCCGACAGCAGATTCCATTGATGCATCGATCGCTCAACACTACCCGGACTGCGAACCTGTCGCGGTTATCGGCTACGCCTGCCATTTTCCTGAATCGCCGGATGGCGAAACGTTCTGGCAAAATCTGCTGGAAGGTCGTGAATGCAGCCGACGCTTTACGCGCGAAGAGCTTCTGGCCGTCGGTCTGGATGCCGCCATCATTGACGATCCTCATTATGTCAATATCGGTACGGTGTTAGACAACGCCGACTGCTTCGACGCCACCCTGTTTGGCTATTCGCGACAGGAAGCGGAGTCGATGGACCCGCAGCAGCGCCTGTTTTTGCAGGCGGTCTGGCATGCGCTGGAACATGCCGGTTATGCCCCCGGCGCCGTCCCCCATAAGACCGGCGTTTTCGCCTCTTCCCGGATGAGTACCTACCCCGGTCGCGAAGCATTGAACGTGACAGAAGTCGCGCAGGTAAAAGGTCTGCAATCTCTGATGGGCAATGATAAAGACTATATTGCCACCCGCGCCGCGTACAAACTCAACCTGCACGGCCCGGCGTTATCGGTACAGACCGCCTGCTCCAGCTCGCTGGTTGCCGTGCATCTGGCCTGTGAAAGCCTGCGCGCAGGCGAATCCGATATGGCGGTTGCCGGCGGCGTGGCGCTCTCTTTCCCCCAGCAGGCAGGCTACCGCTACCAGCCCGGAATGATTTTCTCTCCTGATGGTCACTGTCGTCCCTTTGACGCCTCGGCTGAGGGCACCTGGGCCGGTAACGGTCTCGGCTGCGTGGTGCTGCGTCGCCTGAGAGACGCGCTGCTGTCAGGCGATCCGATTATCTCGGTGATCCTCTCCAGCGCGGTCAACAACGACGGCAACAGAAAGGTCGGCTATACCGCCCCTTCCGTCGCAGGGCAACAAGCAGTCATCGAAGAGGCGTTAATGCTGGCGGCCATCGACGACAGGCAGGTAGGTTACATTGAAACCCACGGCACCGGCACACCGCTGGGCGACGCGATTGAAATTGAAGCGTTACGCAACGTCTATGCGCCTCGCCCGCAGGATCAGCGCTGTGCGCTCGGTTCCGTGAAAAGTAACATGGGCCATCTGGATACCGCGGCGGGCATTGCCGGACTGCTGAAAACCGTTCTGGCAGTCAGTCGCGGGCAAATTCCTCCCTTACTGAATTTTCACACCCCCAACCCGGCGCTGAAACTTGAAGAGAGCCCCTTTACCATACCGGTGTCGGCACAGGCATGGCAGGACGAAATGCGCTATGCGGGCGTCTCCTCCTTTGGTATTGGCGGCACCAACTGCCATATGATCGTCGCCTCGCTGCCCGACGCGCTCAACGCGCGCCTCCCCAATACGGATAGCGGCAGAAAAAGTACCGCGCTGCTGCTCAGCGCCGCCAGCGACAGCGCGTTGCGGCGGCTGGCGACGGATTATGCCGGGGCGCTGAGAGAGAATGCGGATGCCAGCTCTCTGGCCTTCACAGCCCTGCACGCGCGCCGTCTCGATCTCCCCTTCCGCCTGGCGGCGCCATTAAACCGTGAAACCGCCGAGGCGCTCAGCGCCTGGGCCGGTGAGAAATCGGGGGCGCTGGTTTACAGCGGCCACGGCGCCAGCGGCAAGCAGGTGTGGCTGTTTACCGGCCAGGGCTCGCACTGGCGCACTATGGGTCAAACGATGTACCAGCACTCAACGGCGTTTGCCGACACGCTGGATCGCTGTTTTTCCGCCTGTAGCGAAATGCTCACGCCGTCACTGCGCGAAGCGATGTTTAACCCCGATTCGGCGCAGCTGGACAATATGGCCTGGGCGCAGCCGGCGATTGTCGCGTTTGAAATCGCGATGGCGGCGCACTGGCGTGCTGAAGGACTGAAGCCAGACTTCGCCATTGGGCATTCCGTCGGTGAATTTGCCGCTGCCGTTGTCTGCGGACACTATACGATTGAACAGGTCATGCCACTGGTTTGTCGGCGCGGCGCGCTAATGCAGCAGTGCGCAAGCGGCGCGATGGTGGCGGTATTTGCAGACGAAGACACGCTGATGCCGCTGGCTCGCCAGTTTGAGCTGGATCTCGCCGCCAACAACGGTACGCAACATACGGTATTTTCCGGGCCGGAAGCCCGTCTCGCGGTATTTTGCGCCACGCTCTCGCAGCATGACATTAACTATCGTCGCCTGAGCGTAACCGGTGCGGCGCACTCCGCTTTACTGGAGCCGATACTCGATCGGTTCCAGGACGCCTGCGCGGGACTGCACGCGGAGCCGGGGCAAATACCGATTATTTCCACGCTCACCGCCGACGTCATTGATGAGTCAACGCTCAACCAGGCGGATTACTGGCGCCGACACATGCGCCAGCCGGTGCGTTTTATCCAGAGTATTCAGGTGGCGCATCAGCTCGGCGCCCGCGTTTTTCTGGAGATGGGGCCCGATGCCCAGTTGGTTGCTTGCGGGCAGCGCGAATACCGCGATAACGCATACTGGATAGCCAGCGCCCGGCGTAACAAAGAGGCGAGCGATGTCCTCAATCAGGCCCTGCTCCAGCTTTACGCTGCCGGCGTCGCCCTACCGTGGGCCGACCTGCTGGCGGGCGATGGACAACGTATCGCTGCGCCATGTTATCCGTTTGATACTGAACGTTACTGGAAAGAGCGCGTCTCCCCGGCCTGCGAGCCTGCCGACGCAGCGCTGTCTGCCGGGCTGGAGGTGGCGAGTCGCGCCGCGACAGCGCTCGATCTCCCTCGCCTGGATGCGCTTAAACAGTGCGCCACGCGACTGCACGCCATCTACGTCGATCAACTGGTACAACGCTGTACCGGCGATGCCATTGAGAACGGCGTGGACGCCATGACCATCATGCGCCGTGGACGTCTGCTGCCCCGCTACCAGCAGCTACTCCAGCGCCTGCTGAATAACTGCGTGGTCGACGGCGATTACCGCTGCACCGACGGGCGATACGTCCGCGCCCGCCCCATTGAACATCAACAGCGGGAATCACTGCTGACGGAACTTGCCGGTTATTGTGAAGGTTTTCAGGCTATTCCCGACACCATCGCCCGTGCCGGCGATCGGTTATATGAAATGATGAGCGGCGCGGAAGAACCGGTGGCGATTATCTTCCCGCAAAGCGCCTCCGACGGCGTGGAAGTGCTGTATCAGGAATTCAGCTTTGGCCGCTATTTCAACCAAATCGCCGCCGGGGTATTACGCGGCATTGTCCAGACGCGTCAGCCCCGCCAGCCGTTGCGTATTCTTGAAGTTGGCGGCGGAACCGGCGGCACCACCGCGTGGCTGCTGCCGGAACTCAACGGCGTTCCGGCACTGGAGTACCATTTCACCGATATCTCGGCGCTGTTCACCCGTCGCGCCCAGCAGAAATTCGCCGACTATGATTTTGTGAAGTATAGCGAGCTGGATCTCGAAAAAGAGGCGCAGTCTCAGGGTTTCCAGGCACAGTCTTACGATCTTATCGTGGCAGCGAACGTGATTCACGCCACCCGCCATATTGGCCGCACGCTCGATAATCTGCGCCCCCTGCTCAAGCCGGGCGGGCGCCTGCTGATGCGCGAAATCACCCAGCCAATGCGTCTGTTTGACTTCGTTTTCGGCCCGCTGGTTCTTCCGCTACAGGATCTCGACGCCCGCGAAGGTGAGTTATTCCTCACCACCGCTCAGTGGCAACAACAGTGCCGCCACGCCGGATTCAGCAAAGTGGCGTGGCTACCGCAGGATGGCAGCCCGACCGCCGGGATGAGCGAACATATCATTCTCGCCACGCTGCCCGGTCAGGCGGTTAGCGCCGTAACATTCACCGCGCCATCAGAACCCGTGTTGGGGCAGGCGCTGACGGATAACGGTGATTATCTCGCCGACTGGTCTGATTGCGCAGGTCAGCCCGAACGGTTTAACGCCCGCTGGCAGGAGGCATGGCGTCTGCTTTCACAGCGTCATGGCGACGCTCTGCCTGTGGAACCGCCCCCCGTCGCCGCCCCGGAGTGGCTGGGGAAGGTTCGCTTAAGCTGGCAAAACGAAGCCTTTTCCCGCGGTCAGATGCGCGTTGAAGCCCGTCATCCTGCTGGCGAGTGGCTGCCGCTATCGCCCGCCGCGCCTCTTCCTGCGCCGCAAACGCATTATCAATGGCGCTGGACGCCCCTCAACGTCGCCAGCATTGACCATCCGCTTACCTTTAGCTTCAGCGCCGGTACGCTTGCGCGCAGCGACGAGCTGGCGCAATACGGCATCATTCACGATCCGCACGCCTCTTCACGACTGATGATTGTTGAGGAGAGCGAGGATACGCTGGCCTTAGCGGAGAAAGTGATAGCAGCGCTCACCGCCAGCGCAGCCGGATTGATTGTGGTTACTCGCCGCGCGTGGCGAGTCGAGGAAAATGAAGCACTCTCTGCATCCCATCACGCGCTATGGGCCTTGCTTCGCGTCGCGGCCAACGAACAGCCGGAACGGTTGCTTGCCGCCATCGATCTCGCCGAAAACACCCCGTGGGAAACGCTGCATCAAGGGTTGAGCGCAGTCTCACTATCACAGCGCTGGCTCGCCGCACGGGGTGACACCCTTTGGCTCCCTTCACTGACGCCCAATACGGGATGCGCCGCTGAATTACCGGCAAACGTGTTTACCGGCGATAGCCGCTGGCATCTGGTGACCGGAGCGTTTGGCGGATTAGGCCGCCTTGCCGTGAACTGGCTCAGAGAAAAAGGGGCGCGACGCATCGCCCTGCTGGCACCGCGCGTGGATGAGTCATGGCTACGCGACGTGGAGGGCGGGCAGACGCGCGTCTGCCGTTGTGATGTGGGCGATGCCGGGCAACTGGCCACGGTTCTTGACGATCTGGCGGCCAACGGCGGCATTGCCGGAGCGATTCATGCCGCTGGCGTATTGGCTGACGCGCCCTTGCAGGAGCTTGATGACCACCAGCTGGCTGCCGTTTTCGCGGTAAAAGCGCAGGCGGCAAGCCAACTGTTGCAAACCCTGCGCAACCACGACGGACGCTATCTTATTCTCTACTCTTCCGCTGCCGCCACCCTCGGCGCGCCGGGTCAGAGCGCCCATGCGCTGGCCTGCGGCTACCTGGACGGGCTGGCCCAGCAGTTTTCCACCCTTGATGCGCCGAAAACGCTCTCTGTCGCCTGGGGCGCATGGGGAGAAAGCGGTCGGGCGGCCACGCCGGAAATGCTGGCGACGCTCGCCAGCCGAGGTATGGGCGCGTTAAGCGATGCCGAAGGCTGCTGGCACCTGGAACAGGCGGTGATGCGCGGCGCCCCGTGGCGACTGGCGATGCGCGTTTTTACCGACAAAATGCCCCCGTTACAACAGGCTCTGTTTAACATCAGCGCCACAGAAAAAGCCGCAACGCCGGTCATTCCTCCTGCTGATGACAACGCCTTTAACGGCAGCCTGAGCGATGAAACAGCGGTGATGGCATGGCTGAAAAAGCGGATTGCGGTTCAGCTAAGGCTGAGCGATCCGGCGTCACTGCATCCAAACCAGGATCTGTTGCAACTCGGCATGGACTCGCTGCTCTTCCTTGAACTCAGTAGCGATATTCAGCACTACCTGGGTGTACGCATCAATGCGGAACGGGCGTGGCAGGATCTGTCTCCTCATGGACTCACGCAGCTTATCTGTTCTAAGCCAGAGGCGACGCCTGCCGCTTCGCAGCCGGAAGTATTGCGGCACGACGCCGACGAGCGTTATGCGCCCTTCCCTTTGACGCCCATTCAGCACGCCTACTGGCTGGGGCGAACCCACCTCATTGGCTATGGCGGCGTCGCCTGTCACGTCCTGTTTGAGTGGGATAAACGCCACGATGAGTTCGATCTCGCCATACTGGAGAAAGCATGGAACCAGCTCATCGCACGCCACGATATGTTGCGTATGGTGGTTGATGCCGACGGGCAGCAGCGAATCCTGGCGACAACGCCGGAGTATCACATCCCGCGTGACGATCTGCGCGCGCTTTCCCCGGAAGAACAGCGCATCGCACTGGAAAAACGGCGGCATGAACTGAGCTATCGCGTTTTGCCTGCCGACCAGTGGCCTCTTTTTGAGCTGGTGGTCAGCGAAATCGACGATTGCCATTACCGTCTGCATATGAACCTCGACCTTTTGCAGTTTGATGTGCAGAGTTTTAAAGTCATGATGGACGACCTGGCGCAGGTCTGGCGCGGTGAAACGCTGGCGCCGCTCGCTATTACCTTCCGTGATTATGTGATGGCTGAACAGGCGCGCCGACAGACATCGGCATGGCACGATGCCTGGGATTACTGGCAGGAAAAACTGCCGCAACTGCCCTTAGCGCCAGAGCTGCCGGTGGTTGAGACGCCCCCGGAAACGCCACACTTCACCACCTTCAAATCGACGATCGGCAAGACAGAATGGCAGGCCGTGAAACAGCGCTGGCAGCAGCAAGGCGTCACACCGTCTGCCGCGCTGCTCACGCTGTTTGCCGCCACCCTTGAGCGCTGGAGCCGTACCACAACATTTACGCTGAACCTGACGTTCTTCAATCGCCAGCCGATCCATCCGCAAATCAACCAGTTGATTGGTGATTTTACCTCCGTCACGCTGGTTGATTTTAACTTCTCAGCGCCGGTGACGTTGCAAGAGCAGATGCAACAGACCCAACAGCGCCTCTGGCAAAACATGGCGCACAGTGAAATGAACGGTGTTGAGGTGATCCGTGAGCTGGGCCGCCTGCGCGGATCACAACGTCAACCGCTGATGCCGGTAGTGTTTACCAGTATGCTGGGGATGACGCTGGAAGGCATGACTATCGATCAGGCGATGAGCCATCTGTTCGGCGAACCCTGCTATGTATTCACGCAAACGCCGCAGGTCTGGCTGGATCATCAGGTCATGGAGAGCGACGGCGAGTTGATGTTTAGCTGGTACTGCATGGACAACGTGCTGGAACCCGGCGCTGCCGAGGCGATGTTTAATGACTATTGCGCCATCCTGCAAGCCGTCATCGCCGCCCCTGAAAGCCTGAAGACTCTCGCCAGCGGCATCGCCAGGCACATTCCCCGCCGACGCTGGCCGCTGAACGCGCAGGCGGACTACGACCTGCGGGATATTGAGCAGGCGACGCTCGAATACCCCGGCATCCGGCAGGCCAGAGCGGAAATAACCGAACAGGGCGCGTTGACGCTGGATATCGTGATGGCCGACGATCCTTCGCCATCAGCGGCGATGCCTGATGAGCACGAACTTACCCAACTGGCGCTGCCGTTGCCTGAGCAGGCGCAGCTTGATGAGCTGGAGGCGACCTGGCGCTGGCTGGAGGCGCGTGCGCTACAGGGGATCGCGGCTACGCTAAATCGTCACGGCCTGTTTACCACGCCGGAGATCGCCCATCGCTTTAGCGCAGTAGTACAGGCGCTGTCCGCGCAAGCGTCTCACCAGCGTCTGCTGCGCCAGTGGCTACAGTGTCTGACGGAAAGAGAGTGGTTAATCCGCGAAGGTGAAAGCTGGCGCTGCCGCATTCCGCTCAGCGAGATTCCTGAGCCTCAGGAAGCGTGCCCGCAAAGCCAATGGAGCCAGGCGCTGGCGCAGTATCTGGAAACCTGCATCGCCCGGCACGACGCCCTCTTCTCCGGGCAGTGTTCTCCGCTGGAATTGCTGTTCAACGAGCAGCATCGCGTTACCGACGCGCTGTATCGCGACAACCCCGCCAGCGCCTGTCTGAATCGCTATACCGCGCAGATTGCCGCCTTGTGCAGCGCAGAACGGATTCTGGAGGTTGGCGCCGGAACCGCAGCCACTACCGCGCCGGTGCTGAAGGCCACGCGGAACACGCGGCAGTCGTACCACTTCACGGACGTCTCCGCGCAGTTCCTCAATGACGCCAGAGCCCGTTTCCATGATGAATCGCAGGTGTCTTATGCCTTGTTCGACATCAACCAGCCGCTGGATTTCACCGCCCACCCGGAGGCGGGTTACGACCTGATCGTTGCCGTCAATGTGCTCCACGACGCCAGCCATGTCGTCCAGACGTTGCGCAGATTAAAACTGTTGCTGAAAGCCGGCGGACGTTTGCTGATCGTTGAAGCGACGGAGCGAAACAGCGTATTCCAGCTGGCGAGCGTGGGCTTTATTGAGGGATTAAGCGGATACCGCGATTTCCGCCGCCGGGATGAGAAACCGATGCTCACCCGCTCCGCATGGCAGGAGGTTCTCGTTCAGGCCGGGTTTGCAAACGAGCTGGCGTGGCCCGCGCAGGAATCGTCGCCGCTGCGCCAGCATCTGCTGGTAGCGCGTTCGCCTGGCGTAAATCGCCCGGATAAAAAAGCCGTGAGCCGCTATTTACAGCAGCGCTTTGGCACCGGTCTGCCCATTTTACAGATCCGGCAAAGAGAAGCGTTATTTACGCCGCTGCATGCCCCGTCTGATGCGCCGACTGAGCCAGCCAAACCCACGCCAGTTGCCGGGGGGAATCCGGCACTGGAAAAACAGGTGGCTGAACTCTGGCAATCGCTGCTGTCTCGCCCCGTGGCAAGGCATCACGACTTTTTCGAACTGGGCGGCGACAGCCTGATGGCGACAAGGATGGTCGCGCAGCTAAACCGGAGAGGGATTGCCAGGGCTAACCTTCAGGATCTGTTCAGCCATTCGACGCTGAGCGACTTCTGCGCCCATCTACAGGCGGCTACGTCAGGAGAGGACAACCCGATACCCCTTTGCCAGGGCGACGGTGAGGAAACCCTGTTTGTCTTCCACGCTTCAGACGGCGATATCAGCGCCTGGCTGCCGCTCGCTAGCGCGTTGAACAGGCGCGTTTTCGGCCTGCAAGCAAAATCGCCGCAGCGCTTTGCCACGCTCGACCAGATGATCGATGAGTATGTCGGGTGCATCCGTCGTCAGCAGCCTCACGGCCCTTATGTGCTGGCGGGTTGGTCGTATGGCGCGTTTCTTGCGGCGGGCGCCGCACAACGCCTGTACGCCAAAGGCGAGCAGGTTCGGATGGTGTTAATCGATCCCGTGTGCCGACAGGATTTCTGTTGCGAAAACCGGGCGGCCCTGCTGCGCCTGTTAGCCGAAGGACAAACGCCTCTGGCACTGCCCGAACATTTCGACCAGCAGACGCCCGACAGCCAGCTTGCCGACTTTATCAGCCTCGCTAAAACGGCCGGTATGGTGTCGCAAAACCTGACGCTGCAAGCGGCAGAAACGTGGCTCGACAACATCGCGCATCTGCTGCGTTTACTGACTGAGCATACGCCGGGCGAAAGCGTTCCGGTCCCCTGTCTCATGGTGTATGCCGCCGGGAGACCCGCGCACTGGACGCCAGCAGAAACCGAGTGGCAGGGCTGGATAAACAACGCCGACGACGCTGTGATTGAAGCCAGCCACTGGCAAATCATGATGGAAGCCCCCCACGTTCAGGCTTGTGCGCAACACATTACGCGCTGGCTTTGCGCAACCTCAACGCAACCGGAGAACACGTTATGATGCCGTCCGCCTCCCCAAAACAACGCGTACTGATTGTGGGCGCCAAATTTGGCGAAATGTACCTGAATGCCTTTATGCAGCCCCCGGAGGGGCTGGAACTGGTCGGCCTGCTGGCGCAGGGAAGCGCCCGTTCAAGAGAGCTGGCTCATGCGTTTGGCATTCCGCTGTATACCTCGCCGGAACAGATAACCAGGATGCCGGATATCGCCTGTATTGTCGTGCGTTCGACCGTCGCCGGAGGAACCGGTACGCAGCTTGCCAGACACTTTCTGACGCGCGGCGTACACGTCATTCAGGAGCATCCCCTCCACCCGGATGACATCAGTTCCTTACAAACGCTGGCGCAGGAACAGGGCTGCTGCTATTGGGTAAACACGTTTTATCCGCATACGCGCGCGGGACGCACATGGCTTCGCGATGCGCAGCAGCTGCGTCGCTGTCTGGCTAAGACGCCGCAGGTGGTCCACGCCACCACCAGCCGACAGTTGCTCTACTCCACTCTGGATTTGTTGTTGCTGGCTCTGGGCGTTGATGCCGCCGCCGTGGAGTGCGACGTGGTTGGCAGCTTTAGCGATTTTCACTGTCTGAGACTCTTCTGGCCGGAGGGAGAAGCCTGCCTGCTGCTTCAGCGCTATCTCGATCCTGACGATCCAGATATGCATAGCCTTATCATGCACCGCCTGCTGCTGGGCTGGCCGGAAGGTCATCTTTCGCTGGAGGCGAGCTACGGCCCCGTCATCTGGTCATCCAGCCTGTTTGTCGCAGACCATCAGGAGAACGCCCACAGCCTCTACCGCAGACCGGAGATCCTGCGCGATCTGCCGGGTCTGACGCGCAGCGCGGCGCCCCTGAGCTGGCGCGACTGCTGCGAAACCGTCGGGCCGGAGGGCGTCAGCTGGTTGCTACACCAGTTGCGCAGCCATCTGGCGGGCGAACATCCACCAGCGGCCTGCCAAAGCGTACATCAGATCGCGTTATCACGTTTATGGCAGCAGATTTTACGTAAGACCGGCAATGCGGAGATCAGACGCCTGACGCCGCCGCACCACGACCGGTTAGCCGGTTTCTACAACGATGATGATAAGGAGGCGCTGTGACGCAATCTGCAATGTGCATCCCGCTGTGGCCCGCCCGGAACGGCAATACTGCGCATCTGGTCATGTGCCCTTTCGCTGGCGGCAGCAGTAGCGCGTTTCGCCACTGGCAAGCTGAGCAACTGGCTGATTGCGCGCTTTCTCTGGTGACCTGGCCGGGGCGCGATCGCCTTCGCCATCTGGAACCGCTCAGAAACATTACACAACTGGCGGCACTGCTGGCGAACGAGCTGGAAGCATCCGTATCGCCTGACACGCCGCTTTTACTCGCCGGGCACAGCATGGGGGCGCAGGTGGCGTTTGAAACCTGCCGACTTCTGGAGCAACGGGGGCTTGCGCCACAAGGACTGATTATTTCCGGGTGCCATGCCCCGCATCTGCATTCTGAACGCCAGCTCAGCCATCGCGATGATGCCGACTTTATCGCTGAGCTGATAGACATTGGCGGATGTTCTCCTGAACTGCGGGAAAACCAGGAATTAATGTCGCTGTTTCTTCCTCTTCTGCGCGCTGATTTTTACGCCACCGAGAGCTATCACTACGACTCGCCCGACGTCTGTCCGCCGCTGCGCACGCCTGCGCTGTTATTGTGCGGCAGCCACGATCGCGAAGCCTCCTGGCAGCAGGTCGATGCCTGGCGTCAGTGGCTGAGCCACGTTACAGGCCCGGTGGTGATTGACGGCGATCATTTCTATCCCATTCAACAAGCCCGGTCCTTTTTTACGCAGATTGTCCGCCATTTTCCCCACGCATTTTCTGCAATGACCGCGTGGCAAAAACAGCCCAGTACTTCAGAAAGGTGACGCATGAATTCTTCCTTTGAATCTCTGATTGAACAGTATCCCTTACCCATTGCCGAACAGTTGCGCCACTGGGCGGCCCGTTATGCCTCGCGAATTGCCGTCGTTGATGCAAAGGGGTCGTTAACCTACAGCGCGCTTGATGCACAAGTTGACGAACTTGCCGCAGGTCTGTCATCACTGGGTTTGCGTTCGGGGGAGCATGTAATTGTGCAGCTTCCCAACGACAACGCGTTTGTTACCCTGCTGTTCGCCTTGTTAAGACTGGGCGTTATCCCCGTGCTGGCGATGCCCTCGCAACGGGCTCTGGATATCGACGCGCTGATTGAGCTGGCGCAACCCGTCGCTTACGTTATTCACGGGGAAAACCTCGCAGAGCTGGCCCGACAGATGGCGCACAAACACGCCTGCTTGCGTCATGTTCTGGTCGCTGGAGAGACCGTGAGCGACGATTTTACGCCGCTCTTCTCCCTTCACGGTGAGCGACAGGCATGGCCGCAGCCTGATGTTTCCGCCACCGCGTTGTTGTTGCTCTCAGGCGGCACAACCGGCACGCCCAAACTCATCCCGCGCCGACATGCCGACTATAGCTATAACTTCAGCGCTTCTGCTGAACTGTGCGGCATCAGCCAACAGAGCGTGTATCTCGCCGTCCTCCCGGTGGCGCATAACTTTCCGCTGGCCTGCCCCGGTATTCTGGGAACGCTTGCCTGCGGCGGAAAAGTGGTGCTGACCGACAGCGCCAGCTGTGATGAGGTGATGCCTTTAATCGCGCAGGAAAGAGTGACTCACGTCGCCCTGGTTCCGGCGCTGGCGCAATTATGGGTGCAGGCCAGGGAGTGGGAAGACAGCGACCTTTCGTCGCTGCGCGTCATTCAGGCAGGCGGCGCCCGGCTCGACCCGACGCTTGCTGAGCAGGTTATCGCCACCTTTGACTGTACCCTGCAACAGGTTTTCGGTATGGCGGAAGGCCTGCTCTGTTTTACCCGGCTGGACGATCCGCATGCCACCATTCTCCACAGCCAGGGGCGCCCGTTGTCCCCTCTGGATGAAATCCGCATCGTTGATCAAGACGAGAACGACGTCGCGCCGGGCGAAACCGGGCAATTGTTAACGCGCGGCCCTTATACCATTTCGGGCTATTACCGCGCCCCTGCCCACAACGCGCAGGCCTTTACCGCGCAAGGGTTTTACCGCACAGGCGACAATGTCAGGCTGGATGAGGTGGGGAACCTGCACGTTGAGGGACGCATAAAAGAGCAGATCAACCGCGCCGGAGAAAAAATAGCCGCGGCTGAAGTGGAATCGGCACTGCTGCGTTTAGCGGAAGTGCAAGATTGCGCGGTGGTCGCCGCGCCGGACACGCTGCTTGGCGAGCGGATTTGCGCGTTTATCATCGCGCAGCAGGTGCCAACTGACTATCAGCAGTTGCGTCAACAACTGACCCGTATGGGGCTCAGCGCGTGGAAAATTCCTGACCAAATCGAGTTTCTGGACCACTGGCCGCTCACCGCCGTCGGCAAGATAGACAAAAAACGCCTGACGGCTCTCGCCGTCGACCGTTATCGCCATTCTGCCCAATAAGCGCAAACCGACCCGAAACAGGTTGAAATAAACCCGTTTCGGGTAGCACCACTATTAGAAATAGTTATCATTTTCAATTCACCATTGTCGGTATTTTTGGCGTTTCGCCGTCTTACAGGGACTCACAACAATGAAAATGACACGGCTTTATCCTCTGGCCTTGGGGGGATTATTGCTCCCCGCCATTGCTAATGCCCAGACTTCACAGCAAGACGAAAGCACGCTGGTGGTTACCGCCAGTAAACAATCTTCCCGCTCGGCATCAGCCAACAACGTCTCATCTACTGTTGTCAGCGCGCCGGAATTAAGCGACGCCGGCGTCACCGCCAGCGACAAACTCCCCAGAGTCTTGCCCGGGCTCAATATTGAAAATAGCGGCAACATGCTTTTTTCGACGATCTCGCTACGCGGCGTCTCTTCAGCGCAGGACTTCTATAACCCCGCCGTCACCCTGTATGTCGATGGCGTCCCTCAGCTTTCCACCAACACCATCCAGGCGCTTACCGATGTGCAAAGCGTGGAGTTGCTGCGAGGCCCACAGGGAACGTTATATGGCAAAAGCGCTCAGGGCGGGATCATCAACATCGTCACCCAGCAGCCGGACAGCACGCCGCGCGGCTATATTGAAGGCGGCGTCAGTAGCCGCGACAGTTATCGAAGTAAGTTCAACCTGAGCGGCCCCATTCAGGATGGCCTGCTGTACGGCAGCGTCACCCTGTTACGCCAAGTTGATGACGGCGACATGATTAACCCCGCGACGGGAAGCGATGACTTAGGCGGCACCCGCGCCAGCATAGGGAATGTGAAACTGCGTCTGGCGCCGGACGATCAGCCCTGGGAAATGGGCTTTGCCGCCTCACGCGAATGTACCCGCGCCACCCAGGACGCCTATGTGGGATGGAATGATATTAAGGGCCGTAAGCTGTCGATCAGCGATGGTTCACCAGACCCGTACATGCGGCGCTGCACTGACAGCCAGACCCTGAGTGGGAAATACACCACCGATGACTGGGTTTTCAACCTGATCAGCGCCTGGCAGCAGCAGCATTATTCGCGCACCTTCCCTTCCGGTTCGTTAATCGTCAATATGCCTCAGCGCTGGAATCAGGATGTGCAGGAGCTGCGCGCTGCAACCCTGGGCGATGCGCGTACCGTTGATATGGTGTTTGGGCTGTACCGGCAGAACACCCGCGAGAAGTTAAATTCAGCCTACGACATGCCGACAATGCCTTATTTAAGCAGTACCGGCTATACCACCGCTGAAACGCTGGCCGCATACAGTGACCTGACCTGGCATTTAACCGATCGTTTTGATATCGGCGGCGGCGTGCGCTTCTCGCATGATAAATCCAGTACACAATATCACGGCAGCATGCTCGGCAACCCGTTTGGCGACCAGGGTAAGAGCAATGACGATCAGGTGCTCGGGCAGCTATCCGCAGGCTATATGCTGACCGATGACTGGAGAGTGTATACCCGTGTAGCCCAGGGATATAAACCTTCCGGGTACAACATCGTGCCTACTGCGGGTCTTGATGCCAAACCGTTCGTCGCCGAGAAATCCATCAACTATGAACTTGGCACCCGCTACGAAACCGCTGACGTCACGCTGCAAGCCGCGACGTTTTATACCCACACCAAAGACATGCAGCTTTACTCTGGCCCGGTCGGGATGCAGACATTAAGCAATGCGGGTAAAGCCGACGCCACCGGCGTTGAGCTTGAAGCGAAGTGGCGGTTTGCGCCAGGCTGGTCATGGGATATCAATGGCAACGTGATCCGTTCCGAATTCACCAATGACAGTGAGTTGTATCACGGTAACCGGGTGCCGTTCGTACCACGTTATGGCGCGGGAAGCAGCGTGAACGGCGTGATTGATACGCGCTATGGCGCACTGATGCCCCGACTGGCGGTTAATCTGGTCGGGCCGCATTATTTCGATGGCGACAACCAGTTGCGGCAAGGCACCTATGCCACCCTGGACAGCAGCCTGGGCTGGCAGGCGACTGAACGGATGAACATTTCCGTCTATGTCGATAACCTGTTCGACCGTCGTTACCGTACCTATGGCTACATGAACGGCAGCAGCGCCGTCGCGCAGGTCAATATGGGTCGCACCGTCGGTATCAATACGCGAATTGATTTCTTCTGATTATTGTAAAAGGGATACCGAAAAGGTATCCCTTTTACACCACTAGTTAAAACCAGTAACTCAGCAGAGTCGCAAAAATATTAATCCATAGTGATTATTTAAACAATGAAATTGCGATTAGGATAAATAGATTTAACTTTCTCGTTCCTTTCTCTCCTTATACTAAAGAAATAATCATATCAAAATAAAAATTCACAACAGTGCAACATTAAAAAATACAACCAACAAACAATCCTATATACAAGGCACATCTCCAGAATATAAAAGCACAGACAAACAACCTAAAAAAACAACCCCATACATATAAATTATTTTATAGGTAAAATAGATTATATATTCTCATAGCTACCATAAACTATACTAGCCTGAACTATATTTATTCTGCTACAATCAATGCATACATAACACAAATATCACTCAGGTACACTACTCAAACCACGCTGGGATTTTTCCTCAAGTTATAATCATCACCCCGAAAATCATTCGGCATTTACTCATTAAATAGTCACCCCATAGGCCTGTACATGTTTACTCAGAAATATACATCCTTTTCTCTGTCATAAACCCTCTGATTAATCATAAATAAATACTTGTGACACCAATCTTTTTCCTTAACGGAACGAATTGTTGTGTAGAAGGAGATAATATTATGTCAAAAAAATATCAGCCATTGCTTATAACTCATTATATGTCAACATGGGTCACTATAACGGAAGCAGTTGAGATCACTACCAAAGCCATAAAACAAAAAATTACTCCTAGCGATATTTATCGTCATGCCTTGAGTGGCAACATCCTACTATCGATCTATTTCCAGTCTCCTGTGATACTTAAGAAGATACAAACTTTTAATGGAAAAATAAAATTCAGGCAGTTTGTGGGAGACCTACTTGATAAACTATGCATGCTTGACAGTGACGGTTTTATTTATGGTCAAAATTTAAGACTCTGTACAGAAGCCAGATATATTTGTCCTGTGCAACAAATTATAGATACCCCCCTGTTACGCAAACTCAACCAGTTTCGTACGTTTGTTCGTAATGTCCGCCCGGGTGATGAACTGGATGTCCAGGCACAAGTTAGTGAAAAAAATTTAACCCCGCCGCCGGGTAACAGCAGTGGCAACCTTGAGCAACAGATAGCCAGTACTTCACAGCTAATTGGATCTCTGCTCGCCGAAGATATGAACAGCGAGCAAGCGGCAAACATAGCACGTGGATGGGCCTCTTCTCAGGCTTCAGGGGTAATGACAGACTGGTTAAGCCGCTTCGGTACCGCAAGAATCACGCTGGGCGTGGATGAAGATTTCAGCCTGAAGAACTCCCGTGACGGCAACCCTCGAAAATGGCGATTCGATGCAACAAACAGTGAACTATGTGCCGAACGTCACGAATGCTGAAATCACGCTGGCAGCCTCGAAGGATCCGGTGATTGCCGACAATAACGATCTCACGACACTAACAGCACCGTCGCTGATACAGAGGGCAATGCGATAGCCAACACTGAGGTAACATTTACTCTACCGGAAGATGTGAAGGCGAACTTCACGCTGAGCGATGGCGACAAAGCGGTTACTGATGCCGATGGCAAAGCGAAAGTCACGCTGAAAGGTACAAAAGCAGGCGCTCATACCGTGACAGCATCGATGGTTGGCGGTAAGAGTGAGCAGTTGGTGGTGAACTTTACTGCGGATACGCTCACTGCGCAGGTTAATCTTAACGTTACCGAGGACAATTTCATCGCCAATAACATTGGAATGACCAGGCTACAAGCAACAGTGACTGATGGAAACGGCAACCCAGTAGAAGGTATAAAAGTTAATTTCCGTGGAACCTCCGTCACGCTAAGCAGCACCAGCGTTGAAACGGATGATCAGGTTTTTGCTGAAATTCTTGTGACAAGCACCGAGGTCGGACTAAAAACAGTTTCAGCCTCTCTGGCAGATAAACCTACTGAAGTCATCTCGCGATTACTGAATGCCAAGGTAGATGTTAATTCTGCGACGATTACCAGTCAGGAGATACCTGAAGGTCAGGTCATGGTCGCACAAGACATAGCAGTTAAAGCTCACGTTAACGACCAGTTTGGCAACCCGGTGACGCATCAACCCGCGACATTCAGTGCAGCGCCATCCTCGCAAATGATCATCAGCCAGAACACGGTCTCTACTAATACGCAGGGAGTAGCCGAGGTCACCATGACGTCTGAAAGAAACGGCTCGTATACTGTAAAAGCATCCCTAGCGAATGGAGCTTCACTTGAGAAACAACTGGAGGCTATTGATGAAAAACTGACACTCACGTCCAGTCCGCTTATCGGTGTCAATGCTCCTAAAGGCGCTACTCTGACGGCAACGCTAACCTCTGCAAATGGCACTCCAGTGGAGGGTCAGGTCATCAACTTTAGCGTAACGCTAGAAGGTGCGACGTTAAGTGGCGGAAAAGTGAGAACCAACTCTTCAGATCAGGCTCCAGTCGTTCTGACCAGCAATAAAGTCGGTACATATACGGTGACTGCATCGTTCCATAACGGCGTCACAATACAGACACAGACAACCGTGAAGGTTACTGGCAACCCAAGCACCGCACATGTTGCTAGCTTTATCGCTGATCCGTCGACTATCGCCGCCACCAACAGTGATTTAAGTACCTTAAAGGCAACGGTTGAGGATGGCAGTGGTAACCTGATCGAAGGTCTCACTGTGTACTTCGCCTTAAAAAGCGGCTCCACCACATTAACGTCATTAACAGCCGTGACCGATCAAAACGGAATCGCGACAACAAACGTGAGATGAGCGATAACAGGGAGCGTCACTGTAAGCGCAGTCATAAGCGCAGGTGGAATGCAAACAGTAGATATATCGCTAGTGGCAGGCCCAGCAGACGCCTCGCAGTCCATCCTTAAGAACAACCAGTCATCACTGAAAGGGGACTTTACCGATAGTGCTGAGCTACATCTTGTTCTGCACGATATATCAGGCAATCCGATCAAAGTTTCTTAAGGGATAGAATTTGTGCAATCAGGTACAAACGTGCCCTATATGAAAATTAGCGCAATTGATTACAGTCAAAATATCAACGGTGATTACAAAGCTACTGTTACAGGAGGCGGAGAGGGTATCGCAACGCTGATCCCCGTATTGAATGGTGTTCATCAGGCGGGTCTGAGTACCACGATAGAATTCATTAGCGCGGAAACCAGACCAATGACGGGTACAGTGTCAGTGAATAGTGCAAACCTACCGACAGCTTCATTCCCTTCGCAGGGATTTACCGGGGCGTATTATCAGTTGAATAATGACAACTTTGCACCAGGAAAAACGGCGGCTGATTATTCGTTTTCAAGCTCGGCCTCCTGGGTAGGCGTTGATGCTACTGGTAAAGTGACATTCAAAAATGACGGTGATAGCAATACTGTAATAATCACAGCGCCCCCAAGATCCGGTGGTGCTATTTACCAAACAGTTCCTCCTGAATCGCGTTCGGTGTGACTATGATCATTTTCGGTGAGTATTGCTTTGATCCAAAGGCTGGTTTTCTGTGATGATTGACCAGCCTCAGAGTATTGATGACACCACCGTTCATAACAGATCGGCATTACTATGCATAAGTACTGCCTCAAATTCTCGCCAAAACACTTTTTAATGCCTTTGCGAATTCATCCAGACTTATATTGTCAATTTTTTGCCCAACGACGACTGACTCCGAAACATCGGCCATTGCGGGCCATCGCGTTTTGTAATCAGCATAAATTGCAACAACAGGGGTATTATAGGCACTTGCCATATGTAATATTGAGGTGTCAGGAGTTATTGCAATATAAGCATCTTTTATGATTGCTGCTGAACGGCTTTGTTGAATAAATCGAACTTTTGCTGAGTTGAAGGATCAGATCACGCATCTTCCCGACAACGCAGACCGTTCCGTGGCAAAGCAAAAGTTCAAAATCACCAACTGGCCCACCTACAATAAAGCCCTCATCAACCGTGGCTCCATAACTTTCTGGCTGGATGATGAAGCTATTCAGGCCTGGTATGAGTCGGCAACGCCTTCATCACGGGGAAGACCTCAGCGCTATTCTGATCTCGCCATCACCACCGTTCTGGTCATTAAACGCGTGTTCAGGTTGACCCTGCGGGCTGCACAGGGTTTTATTGATTCCATTTTTACACTGATGAATGTTCCGTTGCGCTGCCCGGATTACACCAGTGTCAGCAAGCGCGCAAAGTCGGTTAATGTCAGTTTCAAAACGTTCACCCGAGGTGAAATCGCGCATCTGGTGATTGATTCCACCGGGCTGAAGGTCTTTGGTGAAGGCGAATGGAAAGTCAAAAAACACGGCAAAGAACGCCGTCGTATATGGCGAAAGTTGCATCTGGCAGTTGACAGCAAAACACATGAAATCATCTGTGCAGACCTGTCGCTGAACAATGTGACGGACTCAGAAGCCTTCCCGGGTCTTATCCGGCAGACTCACAGAAAAATCAGGGCAGCATCGGCAGACGGCGCTTACGACACCCGGCTCTGTCACGATGAACTGCGGCGTAAGAAAATCAGCGCGCTTATCCCGCCCCGAAAAGGCGCGGGTTACTGGCCCGGTGAATATGCAGACCGTAACCGTGCTGTTGCGAATCAGCGGCTGACCGGGAGTAATGCGCGGTGGAAATGGACAACAGATTATAACCGTCGCTCGATAGCGGAAACGGCGATGTACCGGGTAAAACAGCTGTTCGGAGGTTCACTGACACTGCGTGACTACGATGGTCAGGTTGCAGAGGCTATGGCCCTGGTACGAGCGCTGAACAAAATGACGAAAGCAGGTATGCCTGAAAGCGTGCGTATTGCCTGAAAACACAACCCGCTACGGGGGAGACTTACCCGAAATCTGATTTATTCAACAAAGCCCTGCTGAACGTTTAATCGAGGGTGATAAGGATAAACGGTAGACATTATTATAACAATCCACTAATGCCCTGGCTTTATCTTCCCCTTTGGGTCCATAAACGATCACTATTGGAATATCTGTTTCACTTTGAATTTTTGCTATTAGATTTTCTGCAATCGATAATGAAAATGTACGTTCCTGCGAGCTACCTTCTAAATTGAGCGCAATGTAAGATCCTAACGATCGCATTTCCTCGCGTACCTCATCGAGTACATCATCGCTTAATGGCAATTCATATATTGACCTGACTGCCGGAAAACCCGCCTCACGCATCATAAATGCCCATGTCATGGGTACAGGAGCCCGGAGATTCTGATCCATCCGGGACGCGTTCTTACACAAAGGGGAATAGCACTTCATGGTTAAACCGACGACCTGGAAATTCGTTTTTGCTTTCAACTGACTGATAAATATCATCGTTTTCAGGTTCTTTTTACGCATCGCCTCTATACAAAGATCCGGCGTACCATATTGCAGTGTTATGTTCTTCGCTAAATCTTTTATTTCTTTTAATGTTGCGTGATCCTGCATAGTCATTGTGACTAATGTTAATTTAGTCTGTTCAAGTTTGAGCGCATTAAAGACTTCTAAATTAATTGTCGACGTAACAATTAATAGATGCTTAATTTTATGCAATTCAAGCGCCCGAATAACAGGAAAGATGGCCATAGCATCGCCAATCTGATCGGGAATATGTATGACAACAAAGTCTGTTTTTTCAATATTAAAATTATAAGTTTTATAATCGTAGTAACTAAATGCAATACGTCTCAACAATGATACTAAAAACATAACTAACCTCGCCTCCCTACTGGTTATAATGCAATGCAGTCTATCAGAATCATCAGGGTGCAATTTTGTGCATATGCGGACTTTTATGTTTCATATCTCGAACCTGTGGGCCCTCTGCTTAATCCTTAAACAACACCAGCAACTCCTGCGCTTTCATCTTCCATCGAATTTTTCATGTTGCCGCTAATCAGCCATAAAATCATTTGCAGATGCGCTCTGTCGAGGTAGTCTCATAAGGTTCGTTTATAGATCGACGGCAATGTGAGTTACCTTTTCCATACTAATTATAAAAAGACAGTACAAACAGGATCATTATGGACTCCACGCTCATCTCCACTCGTCCCGATGAAGGGACGCTTTCGTTAAGTCGCGCCCGACGAGCTGCGTTAGGCAGTTTCGCTGGTGCCGTCGTCGACTGGTATGATTTTCTACTCTATGGCATTACCGCCGCACTGGTGTTTAATCGCGAGTTTTTCCCGCAAGTAAGCCCGGCGATGGGAACGCTCGCCGCATTTGCCACCTTTGGTGTCGGCTTCCTTTTCCGACCGCTCGGCGGTGTCATTTTCGGTCACTTTGGCGACCGACTGGGACGTAAGCGCATGTTAATGCTGACCGTCTGGATGATGGGCATCGCGACAGCCTTAATTGGTATTCTTCCTTCATTCTCGACCATTGGGTGGTGGGCACCTATTTTGCTGGTGACACTGCGTGCCATTCAGGGATTTGCCGTCGGCGGCGAATGGGGAGGCGCAGCGTTGCTTTCCGTTGAAAGTGCGCCGAAAAATAAAAAAGCCTTTTACAGTAGCGGTGTACAAGTTGGCTACGGTGTAGGTTTACTGCTTTCAACCGGACTGGTTTCATTGATCAGTATGATGACGACTGACGAACAGTTTTTAAGCTGGGGCTGGCGCATTCCTTTCCTGTTTAGCATCGTACTGGTACTGGGAGCATTGTGGGTGCGCAATGGCATGGAGGAGTCCGCGGAATTTGAACAACAGCAACATAATCAAGCGGCCGCGAAAAAACGCATCCCGGTTATCGAAGCTCTGTTACGACATCCCGGTGCTTTCCTGAAGATTATTGCACTACGACTGTGCGAGTTGCTGACGATGTACATTGTTACTGCCTTTGCACTTAATTATTCAACCCAGAATATGGGGTTACCGCGCGAACTTTTCCTTAATATTGGTTTGCTGGTAGGTGGATTAAGCTGCCTGACAATTCCCTGTTTTGCCTGGCTTGCCGATCGTTTTGGTCGGCGCAGGGTTTATATTACAGGCGCGTTGATCGGAACGTTGAGCGCATTTCCTTTCTTTATGGCGCTTGAAGCACAATCTATTTTCTGGATAGTTTTCTTCTCCATAATGCTGGCAAACATTGCGCATGACATGGTGGTGTGTGTGCAACAACCGATGTTTACCGAAATGTTTGGTGCCAGTTATCGCTACAGTGGTGCTGGAGTCGGTTATCAGGTTGCCAGTGTGGTTGGCGGTGGATTTACACCTTTTATTGCCGCTGCACTCATCACTTACTTTGCCGGGAACTGGCATAGCGTCGCCATTTATTTGCTGGCTGGATGCCTGATTTCTGCAATGACCGCTTTATTGATGAAAGACAATCAACGCTCGTGATAGCCTGGCGAAGATCATCCGATCTTCGCCTTATACTTTTGTTTCACATTCCTGTGACATACTATCGGATGTGCGGTAATTGTATGGAACAGGAGACACACATGAATAATAAGGGCTCCGGTCTGACCCCAGCTCAGGCACTGGATAAACTCGACGCGCTGTATGAGCAATCTGTAGTTGCTTTACGCAACGCCATTGGCAAATATATTACAAGTGGCGAATTACCTGATGAAAACGCCCGCAAACAAGGTCTTTTTGTCTATCCATCACTGACCGTAACCTGGGACGGTAGCACAACTAATCCCCCCAAAACGCGCGCATTTGGTCGTTTTACCCACGCAGGCAGCTACACCACCACGATTACTCGCCCTACTCTCTTTCGTTCGTATCTCAATGAACAACTTACGTTGCTGTATCAGGATTATGGTGCGCATATCTCGGTGCAACCCTCGCAGCATGAAATCCCTTATCCTTATGTCATCGATGGCTCTGAATTGACACTTGATCGCTCAATGAGCGCTGGGTTAACTCGCTACTTCCCGACAACAGAACTGGCGCAAATTGGCGATGAAACTGCAGACGGCATTTATCATCCAACGGAATTCTCCCCGCTATCGCATTTTGATGCTCGCCGGGTTGATTTTTCCCTCGCACGGTTGCGCCATTATACCGGTACGCCAGTAGAACATTTTCAACCGTTCGTCTTGTTTACCAACTACACACGTTATGTGGATGAATTCGTTCGTTGGGGATGCAGCCAGATCCTCGATCCTGATAGTCCCTACATTGCCCTTTCTTGTGCTGGCGGGAACTGGATCACTGCCGAAACCGAAGCGCCAGAAGAAGCCATTTCCGACCTTGCATGGAAAAAACACCAGATGCCAGCATGGCATTTAATTACCGCTGATGGTCAGGGTATTACTCTGGTGAATATTGGCGTGGGACCGTCCAATGCTAAAACCATCTGCGATCATCTGGCAGTGCTACGCCCGGATGTCTGGTTGATGATTGGTCACTGTGGCGGATTACGTGAAAGCCAGGCCATTGGAGATTATGTCCTTGCACACGCTTATTTACGCGATGACCACGTTCTTGATGCGGTTCTGCCGCCCGATATTCCTATTCCGAGCATTGCTGAAGTGCAACGTGCGCTTTATGACGCTACCAAGTTAGTCAGCGGCAGGCCTGGTGAAGAAGTCAAACAGCGGTTACGTACTGGCACGGTGGTAACCACAGATGACAGGAACTGGGAGTTACGTTACTCAGCTTCTGCACTTCGTTTTAACTTAAGCCGGGCCGTAGCAATTGATATGGAAAGTGCAACCATTGCCGCGCAAGGATATCGTTTCCGCGTGCCATACGGGACACTACTGTGTGTTTCAGATAAACCGTTACATGGTGAGATTAAGCTTCCCGGCCAGGCTAACCGTTTTTATGAAGGCGCTATTTCCGAACACCTGCAAATTGGCATTCGGGCGATCGATTTGCTGCGCGCAGAAGGCGACCGACTGCATTCACGTAAATTACGAACCTTTAATGAGCCGCCGTTCCGATAATAAGTTATGAACCTTCTTATCAGAAATAGATGTGAAGGATTAAGTAAGACATCTGGCAAATAGCCTGCAATAAACGCGGGCTGTTTGCTTCCTTGGGCAGATGCGAGTTTTATTATCGTCTTAATGATTTCCACATATTAAAAGCAAGTATGCTTTCAAAACACAATTATAAAAAATCCCGCCAACAACATTAGTTTTTATAAAATTAAATATAAGATTATGGCTTTAGAATATTTTTATTTCTAATAGACGAGATTTTTCCTGTTATGATATAATATGCCGAATTAACACATGTTAACGATTTACCAGTAATGTAAATAAATTTTCGAGGAGATCATTCCAGTGGGACGTAAATGGGCCAATATTGTTGCTAAAAAAACGGCTAAAGACGGTGCAACGTCTAAAATTTATGCAAAATTCGGTGTAGAAATCTATGCTGCTGCCAAACAAGGTGAACCCGATCCAGAATTAAACACATCTTTAAAATTCGTTATTGAACGTGCAAAACAAGCACAAGTTCCAAAGCACGTTATTGATAAAGCAATTGATAAAGCCAAAGGCGGCGGAGATGAAACGTTCGTGCAGGGACGTTATGAAGGCTTTGGTCCTAATGGCTCAATGATTATCGCTGAGACATTAACTTCAAATGTTAACCGTACGATTGCTAACGTTCGCACAATTTTCAATAAAAAAGGCGGCAATATCGGAGCGGCAGGTTCTGTCAGCTATATGTTTGACAATACGGGTGTGATTGTATTTAAAGGAACAGACCCTGACCATATTTTTGAAATTTTGCTTGAAGCTGAAGTTGATGTTCGTGATGTAACTGAAGAAGAAGGTAATATTGTTATTTATACTGAACCTACTGACCTTCATAAAGGAATCGCGGCGCTAAAAGCAGCTGGAATCACTGAGTTCTCAACAACAGAATTAGAAATGATTGCTCAATCTGAAGTTGAGCTTTCCCCAGAAGATTTAGAAATCTTTGAAGGGCTTGTTGATGCCCTTGAAGATGACGACGATGTACAAAAAGTTTATCATAACGTCGCAAATCTCTAATTATATGTTAAAGAAATCTGTCTTTATGGCAGATTTCTTTAATCTCATATAATCCTTATAAAAATATAATGTTTAACTCGTCATATTGCTTATAAAAAATCCCCGTTCCCAGAGAAATAATATTTATTAAAATGGCAGGTCTTCTTTTTCTGATTACCGAAGACAAAGTGGCAATTACGTATAGTTTCCCGATAAAGACGCGACAGCTACATCCCGCATAAGGCATTTTTCTCTTTATCTTTGTACGGTACTTCATGGAACAGAATTTTTGACCTTGTGAATCGTGATGTCTGTTGGGGAGGGGCAATTTGCTCACTGAAGCGTGAGACTCGATTAAGCGCACGAAACACAGAAATCAAAAACCCGGCCACTTTTTTACAAAGTGACCGGGTAAAAATAATTTTTATTTTTTAACTGTCCTGAGACTCATAGAGATGTCTCAAAACTAAAATTTGGCTCCTCTGACTGGACTCGAACCAGTGACATACGGATTAACAGTCCGCCGTTCTACCGACTGAACTACAGAGGAATCGTGAGAACGAGGCGAATATTAGCGATGCCCACCCACAATGTCAAAGCCTGTTTTTTAAATTTGAAATCGTTTGCTGAAATAATCTGCATTTTGTCGTTTATTCCGACACAACTGGCTTTTTTTCACACTTTTGCGGCTCGGATCGAGGGTATTTCCATAGCCAACGTCCAGTAACCATTCGCCAGTAAAACAGCACGGCCCGCACAGCCCAGTCGGCAAACATTCCCATCCAGACACCAACCACACCCCAGCCAAGCATGATTCCCAGCACATAACCGACTACAACCCGACAACCCCACATGCTCAACATCGAAACCCACATGGCGTAACGGGCATCACGAGCACCTTTAAATCCAGCGGGTAGCACCCATGAGGCGGACCAAATAGGCATAAATAAAGCATTTAGCCAAATCAGAATCACAACGACGTGTTTAACCTGTGGATCCTGGGTGTAAAACGATGCCATAACCCCGGCAAAGGGAGCCGTTAGCCAGGCGATGGCCGTTAATCCAAGAGTGGACAGCCAGAACACATGCCGCAACTGAATCTCTGCTTGCGCTATCTGCCCTACCCCCAACCTTCGGCCTGTAATGATCGTAGAAGCAGAACCGAGCGCACTTCCGGGTAAGTTGATAAGAGCCGCAATTGAGAACGCGATAAAATTTCCGGCAATAACGCTGGTCCCCATCCCGGCAACGAACATTTGGGTTAATAACCGACCACTGGTAAATAACACTGATTCGACACTCGCTGGAATACCAATCCCCATGACTTCCCAGATAATGCTAAAATTCAGCGGTTTAAAATAGCTCTTTAACGAAATCCTTAGCGCAGGATTAAAACCAATCGCCAGCACCCACAAAATTGCAACTGCGCCAATATAACGAGAAATGGTTAAACCCAACCCAGCCCCGACAAATCCCAGTCCCGCCCAGGAGAAAAGGCCGTAAATCAATATGCCGCTAATAATAATATTAAGAATATTCAGGCTACCGTTAATCAGTAGCGGTATTTTCGTATTCCCTGCACCACGAAGTGCCCCGCTACCAATAAGAGTGATGGCAGCTGCTGGATAACTGAATACGGTCAGCTCCAGATAAGTCAACGCCAGTGCTTTAACGTCTGTCGTGGCATCACCCGCGACGAAATCAATAATTTGTTCGCCAAAATGATGAATTAGCGTTGCCAACAGTACGGCAAACAACGTCATGATCACCAATGACTGCCGCGTCGCCACCCTCGCTCGTCGTCGATCTCGCTTACCGAGACTAAATGCTACAACGACAGTAGTACCAAGATCGATAGCTGCAAAAAAAGCCATAATGACCATATTGAAGCTGTCCGCCAACCCCACGCCGGCCATCGCATCTTTTCCCAGCCAGCTGACCAGAAAAGTGCTCAGGACCCCCATCAACAGGACACAGGCGTTCTCCATGAAGATAGGAACAGCAAGCGGGGTTATCTCGCGCCAGAACAACACTTTGTAGCTCTTGCGTTTAGAGTGCCAGCGAGTGCCGTGAACAACCTGGCGTAAAGCAGAGGAGATATTCAAAGCCGACCTTAATTGCAGAAAGTGAAACCACATTTCAAATGATGAGGGAGAATCAGCAAAGCTGCAAAGATTTTCGCCAACAAATTGTCTGCAAATGCAACAAACTGTTGATAGAAACGGCAAACAGTTGGGAAATTTAAAAATCGGGTTTGACAAAATATTTTTCGCCGTTAAGATGTGCCTCAACAGCGATTCCTCTGTAGTTCAGTCGGTAGAACGGCGGACTGTTAATCCGTATGTCACTGGTTCGAGTCCAGTCAGAGGAGCCAAATTTCTGAAAAGCCCGCTTTTATAGCGGGCTTTTTGCTATATCTGATAATCAATTTCCTCTTCACTGTTTTCCATCACCTGGCGCTTGATATCCTCAACTGACAGTCCTGCATTACAAAGTTCCAGAAAGCGCCAGACATAGTTACGCTGAAGTTGCCCTCGCTTCAGTCCCAACCAGACAGTATTAGCATCGAAAAGATGCCGCGTATCCAGGCGGATTAAATTCTTTTCCTCTTGTTCGCCGCTGGATTGTTCGGCAACTAATCCGATCCCAAGCCCAAGAGCAACATAGGTTTTAATGACATCAGAATCCTGTGCACTTAATACAATATCTGCCGGCAAACCTTTGCGGGCAAATGCGTCATCAATGCGTGAGCGCCCCGTAATCCCCTGTCGGTAAGTAATTAACGGCCACTTCGCTATTGATTCCAGCGTCAACGGTGTAATTTGCGTCAAGGGATGATCGAGTGGAACAAGCAAACTATGGTGCCAACGAAACCACGGGAAGGCGACGAGCTGCGGGTCATTACTCAAACGCTCGCTGGCGATACCAATATCAGCTTCGCCATTTTGCAACAACGTCGCAATTTCCTGTGGTGTACCCTGGATTAGCTCCAGCCGAACCTCCGGGAAAAGTTCGCGAAAAGCTTTAATGACCTCAGGCAAGCTATAACGTGCCTGAGTATGCGTCGTTGCAATAGTGAGAACGCCAGACGTATCGTTGGTAAACAGGTCTGCGAGCCGACGAACATTACTGGCTTCATTCAGAATGCGTTCTGCAATGACCAGTAATGCTTTGCCCGGTTCAGTCATGCCCAGCAGTCGCTTACCTCGTCGAACAAATATTTCGATGCCAAGTTCATCCTCCAGTTCCCGAATATGACGGCTAACGCCTGACTGTGAGGTAAAAAGCATATTCGCAACCTCTGTCAGGTTGTAATCCTGACGTGCAGCCTCGCGGATTATCTTTAGTTGTTGGAAATTCACGGTAAACTCCGGGCAGTTCAGATATCCCGTTATTGTTAAAGTCTAATGCCCGGCATAACAAATAATAAAAACCCGCATCTTATTCCATCCCGATATAACGCTTAGCTCACCAATTGCCACTGCCTTTTTTCCATCACTGGAGAACTAATCACTGACATTAACAACTCTTTCACTGCCTGTGCCTGTGGTGACAAGTTTGCTCTGGCGGGTAAATTTAAGGACAAAGAGAGACTCATTGAAGGAGTGGTAATGCGTGACATCCACCCATTTACTGCGCCACATAACGAACGCGCAGCCGATTCAGGTAATACTGCAACGCCCATGCCGCTGGCAATCGCTGCGGTAAGCGTGGCAATAGACTCAATTTCACCAATGACTTTTGCCGTGAGCCGCCGTAGGGAAAAAGCCTCATCAACACGAAGTCTAACAGCGCTGTAATCACTGGGGAGAAAAAGGTTCATTTGCGCAATAGCATTAACATCAACGCTTTGCCCCGGGCAATCTTGAGTTCCTACCAGGAAAAGATCTTCTTTCAGCAAAGCCTGACTGGATACCCCAGCCACAGGGGAATGCTCATAAATCACCGCCATATCGAGTTGGTGATTTATCAGTTTTTCGTTAAGCACTGCACCACTATTTTCATGAAGATAGATAACGACCTCCGGGAATTCAGCGCGAACCGCCTGTAATAAGGGCATGGTGATGGATGACGCAGCGGTTCCTGGCGCAAAGCCAATCGAGACTTGCCCCGATAATGACTGACCAACGTTATGCACCGCCAGTTGGGCCTGCTCACACTGACGTAAAATGGCCCGTGCATGGGTATAGAGAATTTTTCCGGCGCCTGTTGGCGTAACGCCCCGTTTTGTGCGAATCAAAAGCTGTTGATTTAACTCACCTTCCAGTGTGGCAACCTGCTGGCTGAGCGCTGGTTGTGCGATATGCAATACTTCAGCAGCCTGGGTCAGGCTACCAATATCTACAATTTTTACGAAGTATTTCAGGCGTCTGAAGTTCATGTTGCCTCCGGTTTTTAAGAATCGGCCCAAGTGCCGCCATTACTTACAACCAGAATGCAAGATGCTTGCCAGTTCTATTTTAGCGTTGATGCGCAAGCTAACCAACTGTCAAATAAGAGATTATGATAGATTCGTCATTGGCCCTTTTTATCAGCAGTCGCATTCACCTGCCCTATAAAAGGGGGGTATGCACCACGATGGTTCATTACCCAATAAGATTGAAAGCTCACCACTTTGTTGAAATTGTCAGCAAACAAACAAAAAAATGCATTTCACCCTTTGACATCACCATGCACTGCCATTAATATGCGCCCCGTTCACACGATTCCTCTGTAGTTCAGTCGGTAGAACGGCGGACTGTTAATCCGTATGTCACTGGTTCGAGTCCAGTCAGAGGAGCCAAATTCAAAAAAGCCTGCTTTCGAGCAGGCTTTTTACTTTCTAATTACCAACGCTCTTAAAACATCTGTCTTGAACCAGAACTAATTTGCACAGGCATTCCCGATCGATGTTGCAACGCAGCATTTGCGCGATTTACATCAACTTCTTGCCCGTTGATAAACGCCCGCAAAGATGGGGTTACCGGCAATGGCACTTTTCGGTCAGACTCATATTCTGCACGATTGCGCGACAGCGGCTCATGAACTTCCAGCCACTTTGAACCATCCGGTTCCGTTGTGTATTTCACTGGCTGATCAATAATTTGTACACGAGTGCCTACAGGAACATTATCAAACAGATATTTGATATCGTCATTACGCAGACGAATACAGCCCTGACTTACGCGGAGCCCAATACCAAAATTGGCATTGGTACCGTGGATGGCATACAACTTGCCAATATAAATCGCGTACAGCCCCATGGGGTTATCGGGCCCCGCAGGAACAAATGCGGGCAAACTCTCCCCTCGTTTCGCATATTCGCGCCGGGTGTTCGGCGTTGGCGTCCAGGTTGGTGCTTCTTGTTTACGTTCAACGGTAGTCACCCAGTTACGCGGGGTTTCTCGCCCAGCCTGGCCGATACCAATAGGAAAGACTTCCACTGTATTACTGTCTGGCGGATAGTAATAAAGACGCATTTCAGCGACGTTAACCACAATCCCTTTACGAACAGTGGCGGGCAAAATCAGTTGCTGCGGAATGGTGAGTTGTGAGCCAGGCTTCGGCAAAAAAACATCAGCGCCCGGATTCGCTTCCAGCATATTACTTAACCCTTGCCCGTATTGTGCGGCAAAAGTCTCCAGCGGCTGAGTATTGTGATCAGGAACAGTTACAGTAAGCGACTGCCCCACTAAACGGCTACCCTCTGGAGGTAATGGATAAGTTACCGCCAGGCTATTTTGGCTGGCAAAAAGCAGAGCAAATGAGCAAAGAATATTTACACGACGCATCATGTCCCTTTCCTAAGTCGCGAATACTATCCGATAAGTATAGCTTTTATCAGACTTTTCGTTTTTAGCTGTTCAAATCAGAAGTCGTATTCCCCGGTAGAACAATATTACTGGCAGCAAGTTCGCCCATGTTGTTGTATATCGCACAAGCAGCTTCGATGATGGACATCGCCAGAGCTGCACCACTCCCCTCACCTAAACGCATATCCATATTGAGATAAGGCTCCAGCCCCAAATGCGAGAGCGCTATACGCGCGCCTTTTTCTGCCGACAAGTGAGAAGGAATGAGATACGGTTTGATTGCAGGAGACATCTGGCAGGCTGCGAGCGCAGCAGCATAAGAAAGAAATCCATCCAGCAACACGGGTAAACCGCAGGAAGCAGCACCTAACATCACTCCAGCTATTCCGACCAAATCAAATCCACCCACTTTTGCCAGGACATCAACACCATCCTGAGGATTTGGTTGATTCAACGTAATCGCCCGACGCACAACATCAATTTTATTAGCCAGTTTATCTGTCGGCAGGTTTGCGCCAATCCCAACCACTTCTTCAGGATCCCGGCCAGTGATTGTGCTGACTATTGCCGCTGCCGGTGTCGTGTTTGCCATCCCCAGTTCACCTACACCAAACAGCGTGACACCGTTTTTTGCCAGCTCCCGCGTATAACATATGACGTCCAAAAGCAACTTTTCAGCCTGACGGCGACTCATTGCCGGAGCTGAAGCAATATTGCCGCTACCTCGTGCGACACGCATGTTGATAAGCCCGGGGATAGGCTCAGCAGTATCAATACCAACATCAATTACGTGGACGTTAGCGCCCGCTTGTGCTGCCAGCACACACACGCCGGTTGTTCCACGGGTCATATTTTCAGCCTGTATGGCTGTCACTTCTTTTGGAGAAATAGCGACCCCTTCCTCCCAGACGCCGTGATCGGCACACATAACCAGTACTGCTTTTTTGCCCACATGCGGTATGCCATTCAACCCCGGCATTCCTGCCAGTTGTATGGCAAGCGCCTCCAGCTTTCCCAGGCTACCAACAGGTTTGAGTAACCCGTCAACATGCCGTTGTGCACGCGACATAGCGGCAGAATTGATGGCTGGGATCGTATTCAGTAAATCGGCAAGTATTTGCATGTCACGTCTCTTTATAGCAGTGCCAGCAGGAAAACCAGTTCACCAAACTCTATGGCTGCTCCCAGCGTATCGCCCGTTTGCCCGCCCAGCGTACGTTTGAGAAGCTGACCGAGGATGAAAATCGCCACCATCGTCACCACCATAGCAGCCACACCATGCATACCCGGCAATAATACGGCAGCAAAAATAGCGGCTAAGCCGAGTGTGACGCAGGTTTGTCGCCCATCAATTTTGCCAATGAACACATTGCCAAGCCCTTCTTCCCGCGCATAACGATGACGATACATCAATAATGCGGCAGTCCCGCGGCTGACCGCACATGCTGCCGCCAGCGATGCAAGGATCGGTTCGCCACGCAGAGCCAACTCGCTTAACACCAGAATCTTTGCCAGTACCACAAAAATCAATGCCAGACCGCCGTGGGTGCCTAAACGGCTATCACGCATGATTTCCAACATGCGATCGCGGCTACGTGCAGAAAATACGCCATCACAGGTATCAGCGAGGCCGTCCAGATGGAATCCCCCGGTCATCAGCGCCAGCACAAGTACGCTAAACAGTGCCGCCAGTGGTACGCCACACCATGCCTGCAGCACCATGAAGACCAGCCCGCTAATCGCGCCAAGCAATAATCCAATCAAAGGAAAAGTAATAATACCGCGAGAATAATGCTCGAAATCCAGTCCCTGGGACCAGCGACGCGGTACAGGCAGACGCGTAATAAATGAGAGCATCGCCCAAAATAATTTACTCATTTGATTTTTACTCCAATACCCGAAACCACCAGCCATACTTCATTTGCCGCAGCGGCCAACTGCTGATTTACCCGCCCGGCAATATCACGAAAATGTCGTGCCAGACGACTCTCCGGCACAATCCCCATTCCCACTTCGTTAGTCACTAATACAACCTTTGCGGGGCAACGTTGGCAGGCAGCAATCAACGACTGAATCTCAGCATTAATCGCCTGTTCCATCGCCTGATAATCCCATTCATCAGGGTCTTTATCGCCGCCATAATCAAACAACAGATTAGTCACCATTGTGGTAACGCATTCCAGCAACACAGCCTCATTCGGGTTAATGTCTGCATGAATTAATTCATCAAGATGTTGCCAGCGCTCCACTGTGCGCCAGTGCTCCGGGCGGCTTTGCCGATGATGTTCTATCCGTGCAGCCATCTCATCATCAAGGATTTGCGAGGTAGCGATATACAGAACCTGTGAAGAGTCCCCAATAAGCACCTCTGCGTGGCGACTCTTCCCGCTCCGTGCGCCTCCCGTCACCAAAATCATCATACCGACTCCTGATTCAAATGTATGATGGTATTCATTGAACAGAGCAATGGATCCCCCACCGTTGCTGACCGCAAAACATTTACGCGATTAATACTGCGCGTAATATAATTAAAAATCCAGCATTCTCAATCCATTACGAAATAAGATGGCATTACGGAATAGCCAGACTTTCTCGTGTTAACGTCCGACAAAATGCGTCATTGACAGCGGTTTCTGTGGATTGACACATTTCATTCAGATAATGAATTAATGCTACTGCCGGACCAACCAGCAAACGGGCATTGTGTTCTGAAATCCAGGCTATTGATTCAACGTCAGCGACAGATCTGCGCTGTAAAAGAAGTTGTAAAACAACGCAATAAAATTATCCGGAATGGTGGCGACTATGCACTAGAACACCACAATTTCGCTCTCTCGGTAAGGCACTGTCACAGCATTCAACAGAATGTGACTTGCCAGATTTATTAGCGCCACCAGATGTTTAACCGGGTAACCACGACCCAGTCGGGGATATATTCCATCTTCTCGCTGACATCATCAAGAATAAAAAGGTTTATCACACTCAGAGCAACGTTCTTCAGCAGGCGGGATAATTCTTCAACATTTAAAAGATGTGTTATTAAAGGCATACAAACTGGACGTATTGTATTTTCTTTTGGTGGTTGACCTAAGGTAGCAGTTTATCCTGATGCGCTGAGATTTCTGTAATATCTACGTCAACATTCTCCTCGAATAGAAAATGCAGCCTCGGCAAGTGATTCACATTTTTTAACAAAGCGTTGTTAGCGTGCCATTTTCAGAAGCTCTCCAAGAAAGCGAATTCTTTTCTCAAATTCTGCATTCTCAGACACAGCTTTCTACTCCATGGCAATGGCCCAAATACGAAGTTGCTCAGGATCATTAGTGGTGCTGAGAAGTTAAATAACCATGCGGAGTACAACTCGTCATCACGTATTTATATATCATGAAGCTATTGTTGTGTTTTGTACATCAGTAGATGTATTCTGATATACTCCTTTTTCTAGACATAACCTTTCACCTGCTTGCAAAGCTTCTGTGTTCTGACATTGCCAAATTGTTGCAATTCTGTATCCAGCCTTCTTTCAGTCATAGCTTCGGGCCGCGATAAGACTCACTGATCTGACCCTGATTCCTCTTGCAGACTTTATAGACCAATTAAAATGCAGTTTCTGCAGGTCAACGTCTGACCATCATTGTCATCACTCTGGCCATTAGAGTAACCTTCTGCATTCATCCTTTTGTAAAAAGTTTATGTCAGTATCAGCAATTAACCGGACCTGATACTGATATGAGTCTTACCGCATATACGGTCAATTTCAGCAATTAATTACATTATCCACGCCAAAGTGTTTGTCATCGCAATGATGGTACCTTCTTTCAGACACCATTTTTTCAACTCCGTTTTCCACGGACCGCACTCTTATGTCAAGAGTACGGTCCGTGGATACAACCAGAGACCGACTGACACGAGTCAGAGGAAACGACGGATATGTTCAGTCGTAAAATATCTATCAAAAAACATGATTAAGGTCAAAAATGTTTGATATTTACAATTTATGAAGATGACAATAATCACAGATACATGAGAACATAAATGATAATAATTATCATTACAGCAATCATTTGTACTTTGTATTAATGAGGGATGAAATGTTATATAATATACCTTGTCGAATTTATATCCTTTCCACTCTGTCATTATGCATTTCTGGGATAGTTTCTACTGCAACCGCAACTTCTTCAGAAACAAAAATCAGCAACGAAGAGACGCTCGTCGTGACCACGAATCGTTCGGCAAGCAACCTTTGGGAAAGCCCGGCGACTATACAGGTTATTGACCAACAAACATTGCAGAACTCCACCAATGCCTCCATAGCCGATAATTTGCAGGACATCCCCGGAGTAGAGATAACAGACAACTCCTTGGCAGGCCGTAAACAAATCCGCATTCGTGGCGAAGCATCCTCCCGTGTTTTAATTCTCATTGATGGTCAGGAGGTAACTTATCAGCGCGCCGGAGATAATTATGGTGTGGGACTGTTGATAGATGAGTCTGCGCTGGAGCGTGTTGAGGTAGTGAAAGGTCCATATTCCGTACTGTACGGTTCACAGGCAATTGGCGGTATTGTTAACTTCATAACCAAAAAGGGAGGTGACAAACTTGCATCTGGAGTTGTGAAAGCTGTTTATAATTCCGCAACAGCAGGCTGGGAAGAATCAATCGCGGTCCAGGGGAGCATCGGTGGATTTGATTATCGCATCAACGGTAGTTATTCTGATCAGGGCAATCGTGATACGCCGGATGGACGTCTGCCGAATACCAACTATCGTAACAATAGTCAGGGTGTATGGTTGGGTTATAACTCCGGAAACCATCGTTTTGGCCTCTCGCTTGATCGCTACAGACTCGCGACGCAAACTTACTATGAGGATCCAGACGGAAGCTATGAGGCATTTAGTGTCAAAATACCTAAACTTGAACGAGAGAAAGTTGGGGTATTCTATGACACAGACGTGGACGGTGACTATCTAAAAAAAATTCATTTCGACGCGTATGAGCAGACCATCCAGCGCCAATTTGCCAACGAAGTAAAAACGACACAGCCTGTTCCCAGTCCGATGATTCAGGCTCTGACCGTTCATAACAAGACTGACACCCATGATAAGCAATACACTCAGGCGGTCACATTGCAGAGTCACTTTTCGCTGCCTGCTAATAATGAACTTGTTACCGGTGCACAGTACAAACAAGACAGGGTCAGCCAAAGGTCCGGTGGCATGACCTCAAGCAAATCTCTGACCGGCTTCATTAATAAGGAAACACGAACTCGCTCCTATTATGAGTCAGAGCAAAGTACAGTCTCACTATTCGCACAAAATGACTGGCGATTCGCCGATCACTGGACATGGACAATGGGAGTTCGCCAATACTGGCTTTCTTCAAAGTTGACGCGTGGTGACGGAGTATCATATACCGCAGGCATTATAAGCGATACCTCTCTTGCCAGAGAGTCTGCGAGTGATCACGAAATGGTAACATCTACAAGCCTGCGCTATTCAGGTTTCGATAACTTGGAGTTACGCGCTGCGTTCGCGCAAGGCTACGTATTTCCCACACTCTCCCAGCTTTTTATGCAGACATCTGCGGGCGGCAGTGTCACATACGGAAATCCTGATCTTAAGGCTGAACACTCCAATAACTTTGAATTAGGTGCACGATATAATGGTAATCAGTGGCTGATTGACAGCGCAGTTTACTACTCAGAAGCTAAAGATTATATTGCAAGTCTGATCTGTGATGGCAGTATAGTTTGCAATGGTAACACCAACTCCTCCCGTAGTAGCTACTATTATTATGACAATATTGATCGGGCAAAAACATGGGGACTGGAAATAAGCGCGGAATATAATGGCTGGGTTTTCTCGCCATATATCAGTGGCAATTTAATTCGTCGGCAATATGAAACTTCAACATTAAAAACAACTAATACAGGAGAACCAGCGATAAACGGACGTATAGGGCTGAAACATACTCTTGTGATGGGTCAGGCCAACATAATCTCTGATGTTTTTATTCGTGCTGCCTCTAGTGCAAAAGATGACAGTAACGGTACCGAAACAAATGTTCCGGGCTGGGCCACTCTCAACTTTGCAGTAAATACAGAATTCGGTAACGAGGATCAGTACCGGATTAACCTAGCACTCAATAACCTGACAGACAAACGCTACCGTACAGCACATGAAACTATTCCTGCAGCAGGTTTTAATGCAGCTATAGGTTTTGTATGGAATTTCTGATGACAAAAACAATCGTTATGGAATTCTTTGTCCTGATCTGCCCGCTTTGCGGGCAGGCTAACGAACGTATTGTGTTTGTTGAAGGTTTTTCGACGTTGTTTTCCATCTGGGGGTGAATATTTATTCTTCCCGCCAGCATGACTCTATAGTCATTGCTACGACAATGACTTATAAAGCTGGTTACTGAGCCTATACCTTTGTAATTCAAAAGTGATATCAGTTCACAACGCAATACTATTTTTAGATTATTTACTCTCACCCAGATACTGAATCAATGGATAATACCTTTTGATTTATCCCGACTCGGAAGAAGGTGGGATAAATATTCTCCTTCTATTGCCCCTTACTCCAACTATCATATTTTACAATATCAACGAACCGTCCATGAAGGGCTGAAATTCTCTTCCTGAAACAGCTCTGTCAGCCCGCTAATCTGTTTCAGCCTCAGCACTTCATCCTGGTCCATGCCCAACTCTGTGCCAATACGCTCATCTGTCCAGCCCAGACGCGAAAGGTCCCTGACAATGTCAGACATTGACGTTATCTGGTGTTTTCCCCTGGCACGGTTATGCCGTATGGTTGCGGCAATACGTGATGCCTGTCCCTTTCTTTCCGGATTAATACAGGTCACTGGCAGCCAACCCTTCAGACGTTTTCTCGTATCCGCTTTCCTGCCCAGCAACTGACGATGAAAACCATCCACGACCAGATAATGCTCCTTCTCTTCCGAAACCACCACAGGCTGCGTGAATCCATCCTGCTCCAGTGAATGTTTAAGCAGTTTTTTTTCACTGGAAGACATGACATTGGGATTGTAATCGTTGGCCACCACCTCATCCGCTTTCACCCACAACACACAGTCCACAGGCTCCTGTGCAAAAGGGCTGACCTCATGCAACACCCTGCGCAGATGATTAAGGGCTCGTATGGTCTCTTCTTCAGATCGTTCCTGACTGAAGTACTGTCGAATCATGTTGCTCAATACTTCCACCTCAGGTGTCACAGAATCCCCCATTCCTTCCTCCTTTCTTTCATACGCTGCAGATAACGTTCATAGTGCCGGGGTTTGTTCGGACTGAAGGAGAGGGTCCGGCACCAGAAATCATTCTTTATGAGTGTCTTACAGATACGTCGCCAAGACGGGATATCCCGGCTCCCCAGGTCATTCTCCTGTTCATCCGGGATGTCATCCGGGAAGCCCCGCGTCTGATACCAGCGCAGGTAGACAGCAATTTTATTACGGTAATGTTCTGCCGTTCTTTCCGGCATCACATCCAGCAGGAACATCGCATAGCTACGCCAGGTATGATGAGGTGGCTTCGTGATACGCTTACGCAGGGCAAAATAGGCACCGCTCTCATTGGCATAAAGCGCCCCGCTGGCAGCACCCGACACCCGCTCACACATCCTGGCCCAAGTTTCCGGCTCCAGAACATGGTAAAGCCACAGTCCCTTACGCTGTTCCGGGCCAAAAGGCTCACAGACCCGCATGTTGCGTAACGGCACGCCGGCACGGTACATCAGGTCATACAGGGGATTGTAGATAGCTCGGGTTCTGGCGTTATATATCCATATATCACGGGCTTTCCAGTCATACAACGGATACAAGGTGTAATAAAACCCTTCAGGTGACGCTGTGGTCCAGGGTTTATCATCTGCATATCTCAGTTTGCGCTGAGACACCAGTCCCATAAAGCGATTGAGCGATTCATCAGCACGAACACCAGTCAGTATTGCCACTCCACACCGGTTACCGGCAAACCAGGAAGAAAATGCCGGAACAAATTCTTCAAACGTCATGGCATACCGATAAAATGGGAAATACGACATATCTGTAATAGCGTCATCTGGTGGCTGACGAACCCACTCCACACCTGGTTCCCAGCATATCCATTCCGGCTGAAACTGAGAGACACCGTTTACCGTAGTCAGGGGGAGTGCCACCCAGTAAAAAGTCTCCGTCACATCCCGATACATCTCCCTCATCTTCAGAATGTGTGCAATTGTGCACTGGTACTGAGCTTCCCAGTCAATGAATAATACAGAGAAACGACGTTTCTTCCTGCGAGCCACATCGGCCGTAAGATGGAGCAGCACAGTAGAGTCTTTTCCTCCAGAAAAAGACAAACAAACAGATGAAAATGTCTCAAACAACCACTCAATACGGTGAATGGCCGCATATAATACATTAACATCTGTTCTTATCTTCTGTATGGTTCCCATACATATCCTAGTATAAACTATCTTGGCAGTAATATTCTGAACTACAAACTTAAACCTTCTCATCAAGAAAAAGTTCTACCTTAAGGGTATATTGTTACTATCACGAGTTCATGATAGTTAAGTTTTTAGTAAAACACGACATATGACGATACATATATTAGCAAAATTATGACAAATGAGGCTACCTTAACAAAAATTCATTAATAGCAAACACATAAATAAAGACTCTCCTACCAAAAAAACAGACTCTTCACTCCTTCTTAACTATTTTCATGAGAAATAATAAACAAGGAATTTATTACCTTTGAATACAAACTTATATATACAATGAACTTAAACTCTTGAATCATTATCCAGAGAATATCATTAATTGGTGATGACCTAGCTATGCATGGCAGCATTCATGATAATGAGTATATACTAGCCAGAATGACACAAAGAGATATTTAACTAACTAATATATTGATAGTCAATGATGACAGATCGTAGTAATATATTAATACTTAGCCCTCTGAAATATCAAGTCATGTACGATGCTCCCGTTATTTTAATTTCGTTCTAGCTGTACTTTTGAATACAACCATAACTGATTATTGCCAACTAACTGAATGAAAAATATCAATAAATACAACAAACTTACTGCCTTTTCGTTTTATTTATAAGACGTTCCAACTACAAGAACAATATAGTCACATGATTATTCCAACAATACTGGACAAAAACTCCCGTATCTGAAGATACAATAGGTGATAATTCTTTCAGGATTTTGCTCAACTATGGCCTGATGGGAGAGTCATGACGGAACTAAGGCCTTTACAAGCCAGAAGATTAGTCTTAATGCGATCACAGTTCAACTTGCTACGACTGAAATCCGTAATAGCATATAAACTCTGTTTTTTTAACAGAAATGAAGATCTTCTTGTTGCATAAATGATGCTTCTCTGCCTCTGAAAAAGTAAATATAAAGTATATTTAATAAGATTAATTTTTATGATAGTGATAATTTATGATGGGGATTCATATGGCATATCTAAAAGGATAGATTACATGTTGAATTCTACAACATCTTCGGGAAAAAGAACCGGCATTTTAGCAATTGGTGCCCATCCTGATGATATAGAATTAGGATGTGGTGCATCTCTTTCATATTATTCTAATGAAAAAGTATATATTATATCTGTTGTCATGACACCTGGTTGCTGTGGCGCAGAGTATATTGATCGTCACAAGGAATCACAAGAAGCATTAAATATGTTAGGATGCAATAAACTAATCCCTCTAAATTTTGAAGATACCAGATTATATTTGCAAATAAAAGAGATGATATCATCTCTGGAATACATAATTGAGAATGAAACGCCCCAGGATGTGGAAATTACTCGAGTTTACACCATGAATAATACTGACAGGCATCAGGATCACATTGCTGTTTATCAGGCATCAATGGTTGCCTGTCGTTATATTCCTCAAATACTAGGATACGAAACACCAAGTACATGTCTGTCATTTTTACCTCAAGTTTTTGAATCTGTAGATGAGGTCCATTTTAATAAAAAAATATTAGCATTACAAAAGCATAAAAGCCAGATCCATCGAAGATACATACAGCCAGAATACATAATTGCTCAAGCCAAATTCCGAGGACAACAGGTTAGTCATTCTATGTGTGAAGGTTTTGTTGTCCATAAGATGGTGTTGTAACGGAGTAATAGAAATGAAAACTTTGTTATTTATCTTCATGACCATAGCAATGTTGCTATGGTTTTTAAGTACGCTAAGACGTAAACCCTGTCAAAAGAAAGGCTGTATTGACGCCATTATACCAGCTTATAACGAAGGCCCGTGTCTGGCGCAGTCACTGGATAATCTGCTGCGTAACCCTTATTTTTGCCGGGTAATTTGCGTTAACGACGGATCCACGGACAATACCGAAGCGGTCATGGCGGAAGTCAAACGCAAATGGGGCGACCGCTTTGTTGCCGTCACGCAAAAAAACACCGGTAAAGGTGGCGCACTAATGCATGGACTAAAATACGCCACGTGTGATCAAGTATTTTTAAGTGATGCAGATACTTTCGTTCCACCTGATAATGATGGAATGGGCTATATGCTGGCAGAAATTGAGCGCGGCGCTGATGCCGTTGGCGGAATTCCCTCCACCGCGTTAAAAGGGGCAGGTCTGCTGCCACATATCCGCGCCACCGTAAAGTTGCCGATGATTGTTATGAAGCGCACGCTACAGCAGTTTCTGGGCGGTGCACCGTTTATTATCAGCGGTGCCTGCGGGATGTTCCGTACTGATGTATTGCGTAAGTTCGGTTTCTCTGATCGTACTAAAGTCGAAGACCTTGATCTCACCTGGACGTTGGTGGCAAACGGCTACCGTATTCGGCAGGCGAATCGCTGCATCGTATACCCACAGGAATGTAACAGTCCGCGTGAGGAGTGGCGCCGCTGGCGGCGTTGGATTGTGGGCTACGCGGTCTGTATGCGCCTGCATAAAAGACTTTTATTTAGCCGCTTCGGTATCTTCAGTATATTTCCTATGCTGTTGGTTGTGCTTTATGGCGTTGGTATTTATCTCACTACCTGGTTTAATGAATTCATCACCACCGGGCCACATGGTGTGGTGTTGGCAATGTTCCCGCTTATCTGGGTCGGCGTAGTTTGTGTTATTGGTGCATTTAGCGCCTGGTTTCATCGTTGCTGGTTGTTGGTGCCTTTAGCACCGCTTTCCGTTGTGTATGTATTATTAGCTTATGCCATCTGGATTATTTATGGACTTATTGCCTTTTTTACTGGACGCGAACCTCAGCGCGACAAACCCACCCGCTATTCCGCACTGGTGGAAGCGTCAACCGCTTATTCCCAACCTTCTGTCACAGGAACTGAAAAACTATCTGAAGCTTAATGCTAAAGAGAAAAATGTTCAGATTGCAGACCAGGTGATTATTGATGAAAGTGCCGGTGAGGTTGTTATCGGCGCGAATACCCGTATTTGCCACGGTGCCGTTATTCAGGGGCCGGTAGTGATTGGCGCAAACTGCCTGATAGGTAATTATGCGTTTATTCGTCCTGGCACAATAATCAGCAATGGCGTAAAAATTGGTTTTGCCACCGAAATTAAAAATGCGGTTATTGAAGCGGAAGCAACGATTGGTCCGCAATGCTTTATTGCCGACTCGGTAGTTGCAAACCAGGCATATTTGGGCGCACAAGTACGTACCAGTAATCATCGTCTGGATGAACAACCCGTGTCTGTTCGAACTCCAGAGGGAATTATCGCTACCGGATGCGATAAATTAGGTTGTTATATCGGGAAGCGTTCACGCCTTGGCGTACAAGTTATTATTTTGCCTGGGCGAATTATTTCTCCGAACACACAACTTGGCCCGCGCGTGATTGTAGAACGTAATTTACCTAGTGGAACTTACTCACTCCGACAAGAACTTATCCGTACAGGAGATTAAAATGATAAAGCATACGTTATTAGTGCCGTTTTTTTTTAGTGCATTGCCCGCTTATGCCGGGTTAACTTCCATTACCGCGGGCTACGATTTTACCGATTATTCTGGCGAACATGGCAACCGTAATTTAGCGTATGCTGAACTGGTAGCAAAAGTTGAAAACGCAACGCTGCTTTTTAATCTTTCCCAGGGGCGTCGTGATTATGAAACTGAACATTTCAATGCCACTCGCGGCCAGGGTGCAGTCTGGTACAAATGGAATAACTGGCTGACAACCCGAACGGGTATTGCCTTTGCGGATAATACGCCGGTCTTTGCCCGCCAGGATTTTCGACAGGATATTAACCTAGCCCTGTTGCCAAAAACGCTTTTCACGACCGGTTATCGCTACACTAAATATTACGATGATGTCGAAGTCAATGCCTGGCAAGGCGGCGTATCACTCTATACTGGCCCGGTGATCACCAGTTACCGCTATACCCATTATGACTCCAGCGATGCAGGTAGTAGTTATAGCAATATGATTTCCGTGCGTCTGAAGGACCCGCGCGGTGCTGGTTATACGCAACTATGGCTAAGCCGCGGAACAGGTGCTTACACCTACGACTGGACGCCAGAAACACGCTACGGCAGCATGAAGAGCATCAGTTTGCAACGAATTCAACCGCTGACTGAGCAACTTAATCTCGGGTTGACGGCAGGTAAAGTGTGGTTCAACACCCCAACCGATGATTATAACGGTCTGCAACTTGCAGCCCACCTGATCTGGAAATTCTAGGCAGCAGTCTATCAGTATATTTTATTCGGTAGTTTTCAGAGAAAAGCTATAACTCGGTTTGATAATAAACAATATAATTAATTTCGGGCAATAACTTATTCGTATAGAGCACCAGAGAAAAGGTGCTCTATACGAATAAGTTATTGCCCGAATCGTACATCAGTTTAATAGCTGAGATACTTTTATTTTATCATCACCGGGGTGAAGGTATCTTTATATCTCTCTAGACAGGCCCCCTGAATCTCCAGACAACCAATATCACTTAAATAAGTGATAGTCCTGATACAAGTTTTTAGAGTAGTCATTAGTGAACAGATAATTGTTAACTTAGAACCAGTAAAATGCAAACGACGCACCACGCTGGGAAAATCGCTGCTATTCAGCAGAGTTTTGTACCGAGAATTGTGGCCAGCCACTTATTGCTCTCGCGTAAGCAGGTATCCCCATCGTTTACCAGTCCAGCACATCTTGTGGTCAGGCAGAAGAAGAGCAAACTGTTACTGGACTCACTGCATGCATGGTGGAGAAAAATGCCACGCTATCCAAAAATCCAGACTGGGTGAATGGTTCAGCTGTGTACTGAATCAGTGGGGCGCACTCTGTTATTACAGTGTTGACGGTCAGGCGGAGGCAGACATAATGCCGCGGAAAAAGCCCTTTGTGCCATCTGTCTCGGAAATAAAAACTTTATGTTCTTCGGCGGCGAGCGCAGTGCACTGTTGTATGGGCTTATCGGCACTTGCCTTCTGAACGACATTGATCCGGAAGCGTATCTGCGCCATATCCTGAGCGTACTGCCGGAATAACCTTCCAACCGTATTGATGAACTCCTGCCATGGAACGTAGTTCTCACCAATAAATAAGCATCAATATGATTCTCCATTAACGCTTACCTTTTCTCAGGCTATTTTTGCTTTTTTTTGCTTTTCCCCGCCACTTTATGGTGATTATCACATCAATATACATCGATAGATATTAACGTAACTGAAGTGAGGTGAAGCATGAAATTTGAACGCCATCATGAAATATTGAAACGACTCAGTAAATTCGGTTCTGTAAAAGTATCCGATCTGTCCAATAGCCTCAATGTAACGAAAGAAACTATTCGATCAGATCTTAATGAACTTGCCAGGCTTGGCTATCTGACTCGATGTCATGGCGGTGCTTTTATCGTCCTAGACTCGCTTGATACTATTGCGAAAAATGAAATCGCTTATGCGCTTGAAAATTATGATACAGCCCAGGGAATAAAAAAAGGCCACTCAACTATGAAAAGTCAAGTATGCGTTATTGGTTCGTTTAATGTTGATATCATCAGTTATTTGCCGAGGCTTCCCACTATCGGAGAATCGCTTCTGGCAAGTAATTTTATATTTTCACCGGGGGGAAAAGGCTGTAACCAAGCGCTGGCAGCAAGCTTTGCCGATACTGATGTTTATTTCATAACAAAAGTAGGTACAGATCACTTTAGTGATTATGCGATCAACTTTATGAATTCGTCTAAGATTTATAAAAGTATAATTTATCAAACGAAAGAAACGCAAACCGGAACTGCCACGATCCTTGTTAATGAAGGTACTGGCGATAATGTTATTGCGATCTATCCCGGTGCCAACATGACAATGTCGTCCGATGAAATAACTATTCAGAAAGAAGCGATTATTAATTCTGATGTCATACTTCTGCAGCTCGAAACAAATTATACCGCTCTGCAACAAGCGATCACATTGGCGCAAAAAAACAGTATCCCGGTCATTATTAACCCGGCACCCTATAATGATATCGTCAACGAACTTATTCAGGATGTTGATTATATCACCCCCAATGAAACAGAAGCTGGTTTACTGTCCGGCATAGACGTACACGATCTTGAATCAGCTAAACGAGCTGCAGAAGCTATCCACAATAAAGGGGTAAAAAACACGGTTATCACGCTCGGTAGCAAGGGCTCGCTCGCATTTGATGGCAAAAAATTCATTCATTCGCCAGCGTTTCCAGCGGTCGTTAAAAATACGGCAGGAGCCGGGGATGCTTTTAACGGCGCTCTGGCATCAGGACTTGCGAAAGGAAAATCACTGGAATCAGCACTGTGTTATGCCAGCGCCTTTGCATCCCTAGCGGTGGAGACAAGCAATGCTTCCGACATGCCTGAACATGAATCTGTGATACATCGAATTCAGAGTATACATTATCAGCAAACTATTTTTACGCATTAAGAAGGGACAGAGAATGAATAACACCAAAAAATCACTAAAAGTGCTCTTTATTGGGGAATCCTGGCATATTCATATGATTCATTCAAAAGGATATGACAGTTTTACCTCAAGTAAATATGAAGAAGGTGCGACCTGGTTACTCCAATGTCTGAAAAATAGTCAGGTAGATGTCACCTATATGCCGGCACATACGGTACAAATTGCCTTCCCTGAAGATGTGGCACAGTTAGAACAATATGATGCCATCGTTATTAGTGATATTGGTAGTAATACTTTCCTGCTACAAAATGATACTTTTTATCAACTTCGCATAAAACCAAACGCTCTCGAACTGATTAAAGAATATGTGAATAACGGTGGTGGGTTATTGATGATTGGCGGCTATCTCTCATTCATGGGAATTGAAGCAAAAGCCAATTATAAAAATACAGTTCTGGCTGATGTGCTCCCGGTTACGATGTTAGATGGTGACGATCGTGTCGAAAAACCAGAGGGTGTTATTGCACAGCCATCACAACCTGAACATCCAGTTATTAAAGGGTTCTCTGAATATCCTTTTTTCCTAGGTTATAACCGGGCGATCGCTAAAGAAAATGCTGAGGTGGTATTAACAATAAACAACGATCCATTACTGGTCTTTGGTAACTATCACAACGGGAAAATAGCCTGCTTTATGAGTGACTGTTCACCGCACTGGGGTACACAGCAGTTTATGTCCTGGCCGTTCTATACCGCGTTGTGGGTAAATATACTGACTCATATTGCAAGATAATAATAATGGGGTAACTCCAGTTACCCCATTTACTATAATAGAAGGATTGATGTATGAAAAAGAATAAGTACTCAACTCCCTTATGGATGCTTGCCACGATTCTTGCGGGTATGCTCTCCCCTATGCAATCAGCGGTGAATGGTCAATTAGGTCACTGGTTACAGGATGGTAATGCATGCGCAGTTATCTCCTTTGCCAGTGGTTTAGTCGTGATGTTTTTTATTATTATGGCGCGAAAAGAAACCCGGCAACAATTTGCGGCAATTCCTTCTCTGATTAAAAACCGAAAAGTTCCTCTCTGGAACTGGTTTGCCGGTCTCTGTGGAGCGATGGTGGTATTTTCTGAAGGCGCATCAGCCAGCGCACTCGGGGTCGCAACGTTTCAAACCGCACTGATCTCCGCGCTATTGCTGTCTGGTTTACTTTGCGATCGCTTTGGTATCGGTGTCGACGAGAAAAAATACTTTACCCCTTATCGCATCATCGGTGCATTATTTGCGGTTATTGCTACGATTTTTGTTGTGTCACCGCAGTGGCATTCTACCTCTTTCATCTTACTTGCCATTCTTCCGTTCTTAGCTGGTTTGCTTGCAGGATGGCAGCCCGCTGGAAATGCAAAAGTAGCTGAAGCTACGGGATCCATGCTGGTTTCAATCACCTGGAATTTCATCGTTGGATTTTGTGTTTTAGGCACAGCGCTAGCTATTCGTGTCGCATTAGGGCACGTCACTGTTCAATTACCAGATGTCTGGTGGATGTATCTTGGCGGCCCGCTTGGACTAATGTCTATCGGTTTAATGGCCATTTTGGTCAGAGGTCTGGGGTTACTGATGCTGGGGGTTGCTTCAACGGCGGGCCAGTTACTGGGATCAGTATTGATTGACGTATTAATTCCATCGCTGGGCAATACCGTTTATCTGGTCACGATCATCGGAACACTGTTTGCACTGGTCGGTGCAATTGTTACCACTATTCCGGAATACAGAACCTCGAAAACAATGAAGAAAATGGAGGTATAATCATGAAAGATTATCTACAAACTGTGACGGGCCCCGTCGCCCGTGAAGATATGGGGCTAACACTTCCTCATGAACATCTGTTCAACGATCTTTCCTCTGTTGTGGATGCTCCTTGCTATCCTTTTTCACAACGGCTTGTTGATAAAAAAGTCACGGCAGAAATCCAGTGGGCATTAAAACACGATCCTTATTGCTGCGCTGATAATATGGACCGCAAACCTATTGAAGATGTGATCTTCGAAATTAATAACTTTATCTCGCTCGGTGGTCGCACCATTGTTGATGCCACAGGGTCTGAGTCTATCGGACGAGATGCGCAGGCATTACGAGAAGTCGCATTAAAAACAGGTCTGAATATTGTTGCTTCCTCCGGTCCCTACCTGGAAAAATTTGAAAGCCAGAGAATTCATAAAACGGTTGATGAACTGGCGGCAACGATCGATAAAGAATTGAATCAAGGGATTGGCGATACGGATATTCGTGCCGGAATGATCGGTGAAATAGGTGTCTCACCGACATTTACCGAAGCCGAGCATAACAGCTTGCGGGCTGCCTCGCTGGCACAGATTAACAATCCTCATGTGGCGATGAATATTCACATGCCGGGCTGGCTTCGTCGCGGTGATGAAGTACTCGACATTGTGTTAGGTGAAATGGGCGTCTCGCCAAATAAAGTCTCTCTCGCACACTCGGATCCGTCAGGAAAAGACGTGGCGTATCAGCGGAAAATGCTTGATAAGGGTGTCTGGCTGGAATTCGACATGATTGGCCTAGACATTACCTTCCCGAAAGAGGGAATAGCGCCAGGGGTGCAGGAGACTGCCGATGCCGTCGCTCATCTCATTGAGTTGGGATACGCCGATCAGCTTGTTCTCAGCCACGATGTCTTCCTTAAACAAATGTGGGCTAAAAATGGCGGTAATGGCTGGGGATTTGTTCCAGATGTTTTTCTGGCCTATCTGGCGGAGCGCGGCGTCGATAAAACGATCCTCAAAAAACTCTGTATCGATAATCCCGGACGATTATTGACCGCATAAAACCATTATCCCCCGGCACACTGCGCCGGGGGATGTCAATTAATACCCCGCCGTTAAATCATCCACCAAGCGCGAGTCGGATGCGCCGTACAACTCACCATCCGACCCAACCATAATGCTTTGCGTGCTGCCCATCGCCTCATTCAGCGCCACTTTCTGACCTTTTGCTTCCAGCAGCTTGAGCGTATCCGGACTAAACCCTTTTCAACACGCAGCTAGTCCGGCAACCACTGATGGTGGAAACGAGGCGCATTGGTCGCTTCGGCAACATTCATTCCACAATTGATGCTGTTCACCACCATTTGCAGCACGGTAGTGATGATTCAGCTACCGGTAACAAAGTGAGTACATAAAGGCCATACTGTCACGAACAGTGCAAAAGTGGCTCTTCCGCAACCTAGGTGAAGATTTTCATGCCAGTGGACTCATTACCCTCCGCCTAAGTAGTTCAAATCCGGCTCGACCATACATCTGGCGTATCAGCACCTTCAGGCGATTTACATGACCTTCGACAACACCATTACTCCAGCGACTGCTGATTGCCTCACATATAGCCGCAGCATCAGCTTCCATCCCCGCAGCTACGCACCGAAGTTCTGCTGAGCCGCTTTCGTGAACTCGAGTGAACCAGCTGCTTAGCTGTGATTTATTTTAGGTTTTCAGAATACGGTAGAACTCGAGTACCAGTTGCTGTGCTATTTTCAACTCCGGTTCTTTTTCACACATCAGACTAATAAATCGGGATGCATAATTTTCTTCGCCCCTGATTATTCTCCAGGGCATCAACCAGCGGCTTACCCGGGACACTGAAGGAAGTCTTGCGGCAGTAGTAACCGGTGGGTTCCAGCCTTTACGCCATTTGGCAACAGTATCCCTGACGATGGTTTCACTGCCTGTCCCCCCCTGGGCCACCATTTCCCGCCATATCCGGCTGGCATTATAATTACCACTTTCTCGTTGCTCTTTTAACCACTCCCTCCATGGGTCCAGAAGCCCTCGCTTTGGAGGCCGGGTTGACATTTCAGGGAATGTTCCTGAACGCACCCAGCGACTGACTGTCACTCGCGACAGGCCTGTAATACGGGATATTTCCCTGAAACTACATCCCTTGTTATGCAGGGCCATAACCTCTGTCCAATGCTGATGCCGTTTTTTGCGGGTTTGCTGTTTAAGGCGTTCCGGACGACGGAGCGATGCTACAGGCACAGATATTTCTGGCTCAGGTGATTTCTTCAGTGATAACTCTCTGACAACAAGACGTATCAGAGGCATATGTCTGTACATCATTCGTTCAGGCTCATCACCAATACTTTTTAGCAGGTGCCATCGATCGGCCACCTGTCTGGCCTGAGGTGCACCTTCACGTGCTGCTGTCGCATAGACTCCACTGCGATCACGCGAGACAACCTGTATTTCCGGATATTTTCTGAACCAGGTCGCCAGCGTACGCTGATCACGGCCGGGAAGCAGGACGAGGGGACGGTGAGTATCAAGATTGACTATTAACATACCGCAGCAGTGGCCCCGATGCCACGCCCACTCATCAATACCGACATGAGGCGCGCCTGACTGTTTCGTCTCCGGGGTATTGATAACCCTGCGAAGAAGAGTATCAGCACTGCAACGGAGACCCGCTGCCGTTGCAGCCCGTTTTCCAGCCTCACCTCCAGCTATTAATCCCAGTTGACGTTGTAAATTTTGTAACGCCTGTGAAGACTGCTGGTGTGAACCGGCGAAGGGAGCAAGCGACTCGGCAAAAATTTTACGTTAACAAGCCGGGTTACGGCAGTACCAGTGGCGGACGGAAAATACAAGCCATAGCGTCTGCCCTGAGCAGGGTAGATGCTGTATCCGGCGCCGACGACAACTATGAACAGAGTCGCTACGCTTAAAGCATTCAGGACATTGTGCTGTTTTGCGTTTTCCGTGGAGATGGAGGGTTATACCGTCAGAGCTAATAATTTGTCGACTGCATCGCCATCCGCAAGGTAACTGTAGAAGTGTCTTAAGAGAGTGCATTGCGTTGCCCATAACTTAAAACAGCTTAGATCCTTGTTCGCCAGAAAGTTTCATCCATTTTCTTCCACCCAGGTTGCGGAAGAACCACTTTTCATCCGTCGTTGACAGATGTGAAGTATGCGGGAGAAAAAGTGAATATCTAACTGTAATAACTCAGACCGGTACGAGTACCCGGGACGTCTACAATCATTCAGGGCAAAGTGCTAAAATTTCTCTATCCCGGGATGCCCCTACCAACGCAGCACTCCCGGAGATATCATTACAGCTCTACAACTGATTTCCGCGACTGAACCGCTCAGTTCCTATCCTTCCAGTTGCCTTCCTGCAGCCCCCCCTCCCTGCTGTATACCCCGGTACCACAACTCGGGCAGCACTTTTCTCCTTCATAATCTTCGTCACACATCACACAAAACCACTTTCTCACCTTCACCGTATAATCCGGAACCGTCATACCCTGCAGATGCAAACGACGGGCCTCTTTCTCTGCCGGGTCAAGCCAGGTGCATCGCAGCAGGATTTTCTCAGCGACAGTCATCTGGTCATGTTCAAACCACGGTGGTTGTCCGTCATTGCCCCGCTGAAGTGTTAACGGGCATCCACAGGACACACAGCACAAAACGTCCTGGCGGTTGTGCTTCGCTGCTTCTTTCGCCGTAACAAAATGGCCTTTGCTGTCATTCGCCATATAACAGTTCAGAATTCGCATATTTCCTCCTGAGTTGTCCGGGGAATACTGAATCCTCCGGTCTGGCAGTGTGTGCAGTACCGCTCCCCATAATAATCGTGGTGACATTGTCTGCAGTGCCAGCTGGCTTTACGCACCACGGGTAAGGCATCCGGTACGAATTGCTGCAGACGTTTAATCAACTGTATTTCTCTGCGCTCCGGCCTGACATAAGGGCACTGTTGACCGTGCTCTGTCAGCCTGTCGTCAGTGTGTTCAAACCAGGGAAGTTCAGTGTCGTATTGCGGATGGTATCTGAGTGCACTGCCACACAAGTGGCAGGTGTAGTGAGCATAAGGTGCGGCCTGTACAGTACGGGCGCCCGTCAGACGTCCGTTGCTATCAAGAGCGAGAAAGGATTTTGCGTACATAGTATATGTTCCTTACCGTCAGACGACACGCAGGCAACAGCCGTCCCGGTACGGGCAGCGTGGTCAGGTGTGAATGGCGGTTTCAGTTCAGTCTCATAAGGGAAAATCAGTGTGGTGGCCATGAACACGTCATCACACTGAAGTCAGATAACTCGTCTGTCTGGCTCAGCCACGACTGCAGCCAAAGTTGCGCTCACCGGTGCAGTGAGCTTTGGTATGCTCCTTCGCCAGATAGTCAGCACGTTCCAGCACTTGCTGAAAGCCGGTGTCATCATTACGCGCCAGCCACACCGCCGGCCAGGCCGGAAAATGCACCAGCGTGGCATGGCATCCGGCATCCACCCCCAGGGCACTGCACCAGGCCTGTTCAATCATTCCGGCCAGTGATCCCGGAGCGCGGTAATCACCGGCACGACACCAGGTATCCCGGTTGACCAGCAGCATCAGATGATAGTGTTTTTTACCTTTGCACTCCCCAAACTCCCGGGCCCAGACGTAATGCAGAGTGGTGGGATGCACGCGTTTACCTTCCCGATGCTTACGTTTCTGGTAAGCGTCGATTCGGGCTTTCAGGGCATTGATGAAGCGGGATATCACAGCTGCGTCCGTTGCTGCCGGTACATCCGGGAAACGCAGGTCAACCCGCAATGCCGTCAGGCGGGGATGAACATTCAGTGCGTGCCGCACTGTCTCACGAATACGTTGCTGCCAGAAGGGGTTGTATTTGTAGGTCATGGTTAAATCTCCGTATGGTTCATACGGAATAGCCACGTCGTAAAAAATGCGCAGAGTCCCTGAAGTGACCTCCGGCAGGGCACTGTCTCAGGCACTCTGTGATAACCCGAACGGTCGTCTCCGGACTGACGGTTGAATTTTCAGCGTTGTTTTTTTAATGTAAAAAACCGGTTACGGGTAAGGCTGTGAGGAGGGAGTGATGGTGATACGCAAAAAGAAGTGCAGGGACTGTGGAAACGCGATTACTCATAATACAGTGTGTTGCCCGTATTGTGGTTCTGTCGACCCCTTCGGCTATTACCGGAATACAGACCGTATCGTTACCATACTGCTGGCACTGATTATTGTGGTCCTGCTGACTACTGTCAGCGTCAGTGTGTATATACTGTGTAGCTGGTGAGATAACGGTTCATGTATCCCCTGAGCTGACAGTGTACCGGGTATATTAAGCGTAACCGACAGGTTCTCCTTCATACCATATTAAATTTTTCCAGGTATTGCCGCTGCCTTATTTCGTCCCATACAGGAAAACTCGTCTGGGTTTCTGACAAATACGCGAAACTCACAGCCCCTCAATATCAACCACACGCTGTAAGCCGGTAATACCTGAAAATCAGCCTATTACCGCCCGCGCCTCCGTTACCGAACGCTCAGGTGACCAGACTGAAGCCCTGCACGCACTCGTAAAGTTTGCGGTCAGTTCCGTCAGTCGGTGGGCAACCGCAGAGTTACGGGCTTCCAGGTCCACAGGAGTGAGTCTATAACGCGTGTGAAAAATCATTTTTTCTGGCGTTGACAGAACACATTACAGGCTGCCACTTACCCGGTGTCCCGCAATACAGCCTTAGTGTTCCGTTATCGGGGATCCGGACGCACCGCAACAACCGGGGAAGTATTTCTGGTTAGAGCAGTGTCAAGAGGGATTTCTCAGCCCCTCACTCACCGGCTCAGTCTCAGGGCAGGAGCATTAATACGCTCAGTTCATGTCTTATACAGGAATGGGCATAGGGGGAGCTGGCGTGTCACTGCTGATTTTACGCATCAGCGTTCATGTATTTGCACTCTGATACAGAATGCTTCACAGCGCTCTGTTACCGGAGAGATTTACTCTCTTAG
>NZ_KE137316.1:999922-1035313 GCF_000408845.1 Escherichia sp. KTE172
GTCACTGCTGATTTTACGCATCAGCGTTCATGTATTTGCACTCTGATACAGAATGCTTCACAGCGCTCTGTTACCGGAGAGATTTACTCTCTTAGGTTATTCTGGCAAATCCTTTACGTTACTCTCTGATGACTTCTTATATTTATAATACCAATCAGACAACCTTATCCCATCGGTGATATCAGTCTCCTGCTCGCCAGGAACGGGCTGACTCACTGTAACCACCTCCGAAAACAACTCTGCAATTATCAGAACGCCTGCTTCTCTCCCTGTCCTCACGAAAACTATCCCCTCTTTATCGCGCGTGCGTGCGGAAGCATCTTTTCGCACCCCCGTTACTTTATTCGTACCCCTTATAATGGGGTGTTAGCCAGCCAGACCCGGCATGATTACTGCCCCCAGTCGTCCATGATCCGGGGGGTGATGTCACCGGGTCTGGTGGGGCGCTGGTAACCGCTAATAGGGGTCAGGTCAGGCACTTTTGCCGGGACCGTCTGTAACGTGGATGCCGGTACCTGCTCCCCGTGGTTATCTGCTTAACCCATATACAAGGGAGACAGAATGACCGAATCCAGCGATTACGAATCCGTCCAGGTCTTTATCGGCGTTGATGTCGGTAAAGATACGCATCACGCTGTAGCCATTAATCGTTCAGGTAAACGCCTGTTCGATAAAGCATTACCCAACGACGAAAACAAACTCAGGTCGCTAATATCTGACCTGAAACAACATGGTCAGATACTGCTGGTTGTTGATCAGCCAGCTACCATCGGTGCGTTACCTGTCGCCGTTGCCCGCTCAGAAGGAGTCCTTGTCGGATACCTCCCTGGACTGGCCATGCGCCGCATAGCCGACTTACACGCCGGTGAAGCTAAAACTGATGCTCGTGACGCTGCCATCATTGCCGAAGCTGCCCGTACCCTGCCTCACGCGCTACGCACGCTGAAACTGGCTGACGAGCAAATCGCCGAACTCTCCATGCTCTGCGGCTTCGATGATGATCTTGCCGCACAGACAACGCAGGCCAGCAACCGTATCCGCGGCCTTCTGACCCAGATACATCCGGCACTGGAGCGCGTTCTCGGTCCGAGACTTGATCACCCGGCGGTACTCGATCTTCTCCAGCGATATCCCTCACCAGAAAAACTCGCTTCGCTGGGTGAGAAGAAGCTGGCAGCCCAGCTCTGCAAACTTGCGCCTCGTCTGGGTAAACGCCTTGCAGCAGACATAGCTCAGGCACTGGCCGAACAAACCGTCGTCGTTCCCGGCACGAATGCCGCTGCCGTAGTACTGCCACGTCTGGCACTCCAGCTCATCACGCTGCGTAAGCAAAGAGACGAGGTGGCGCTTGCGGTAGAACAGCGAGTTCTTGCTCACCCTCTTTACCCGGTCCTGACCAGTATGCCCGGAGTCGGTGTCAGGACCGCAGCCAGACTCCTCACCGAGGTCGCCTGCCGCGCCTTCGCCTCTGTCGCACATCTCGCTGCTTATGCTGGCCTTGCGCCGGTAACTCGGCGATCCGGCTCGTCAATACGCGGTGAGCATCCCTCGCGACGGGGTAATAAAGCTCTCAAACGGGCGTTGTTCCTGTCGGCCTTCGCCGCGCTCAGGGATCCGCTCTCCAGGGCTTACTACACCCGCAAAATGAGTCAGGGAAAACGACACAATCAGGCGCTTATCGCCCTGGCGAGACGACGCTGCGACGTTCTGTTCGCCATGATGCGCGACGGGACTTTTTATACCCCGCAGGCGTCATAACATGCTTGACAACTTAATAGGGGCACCCCCCGGGATTCCGCTACGGCTCTGCCATCGCAATCCCCCCGTTTATCTCCGGACAGCCAGATTCCCGATTATTTTTTACGTTTCTCCCCGGTTGTTATGCCGGTGAAGGTGGCGCGCTGTTTTCATGACCACACCGGCTGGTTTAACAACATCCGGAGGAACATTCTCATGGCTACCCCAGTTTCGCTGATGGATGACCAGATGGTCGACATGGCGTTTATCACTCAACTGACCGGCTTAACCGATAAGTGGTTTTACAAACTCATCAAAGTTGGGGGCTTTCCTGCCCCCATCAAAATGGGGCGCAGCTCCCGCTGGCTGAAAAGTGAAGTGGAAGCCTGGCTGCAGGCGCGTATTGCACAGTCCCGTCCGTACGTAAGCCGGTAATACCTGAAAATCAGTCTATTACCGCCCGCGCCTCCGTTACCGAACGCTCAGGTGACAAGACTGAAGCCAGCACGCACTCGTAAAATTTGCGGTCAGTTCTGCCAGCCGGTTGTCAACGGCAGAGTTAAAGGCTTCCAGCTCCGCAAGGGTAAGTTTATAACGCGTGTGGGAATTCACTTTTCCCGCGTCTCCTGACGTATTACGGGCTGCCACTTACCTGGTGTCCCGCAATACAGCCTTAGTGTTCCGTTATCGGGGATCCGGACGCACCGCAACAACCGGGGAAGTATTTCTGGTTAGAGCAGTGTCAAGAGGGATTTCTCAGCCCCTCACTCACCGGCTCAGTCTCAGGGCAGGAGCATTAATACGCTCAGTTCATGTCTTATACAGGAATGGGCATAGGGGGAGCTGGCGTGTCACTGCTGATTTTACGCATCAGCGTTCATGTATTTGCACTCTGATACAGAATGCTTCACAGCGCTCTGTTACCGGAGAGATTTACTCTCTTAGCTTACTCTGGCAAATCCTTTACGTTACTCTCTGATGACTTCTTATATTTATAATACCAATCAGACAGCCTTATCCCATCGGTGATATCAGTCTCCTCCTCGCCAGGAACGGGCTGACTCACTGTAACCACCTCCGAAAACAACTCTGCAATTATCAGAACGCTAGTTTTCCCCTTGTCTCACGAAAGTCCTCCCTCCTTTATCGCGCGTGCGTGCGGAAGCATCTTTTCGCAACAACCCCCCGGGATTCCGCTACGGCTCTGCCATCGCAATCCCCCCGTTTATCTCCGGACAGCCACATTCCCGATTATTTTTTACGTTTCTCCCCGGTTGTTATGCCAGTGAAGGTGGCGCGCTGTTTTCATGACCACACCGGCTGGTTTAACAACATCCGGAGGAACATTCTCATGGCTACCCCTGTTTCGCTGATGGATGACCAGATGGTCGACATGGCGTTTATCACTCAACTTACCGGCTTAACCGATAAGTGGTTTTACAAACTCATCAAAGTTGGGGGCTTTCCTGCCCCCATCAAAATGGGGCGCAGCTCCCGCTGGCTGAAAAGTGAAGTGGAAGCCTGGCTGCAGGCGCGTATTGCACAGTCCCGTCCGTAATTTTTAACCACTAACCCTTCGCCCAAAGCAGACGCAATCTCCGGCCTGCCGGCGGCGCTCTGCTGCCTGTTATCCCCCGTGAGGAATATGAAAATGAAACAACAGTATCAGACCCGTTACGAGCTGCTCCATGAAAACTACCAGAAATGGCTGACCGGCTTCACCCGGCACGCCGTATCATGGGGCGTGTGTCATCCGAATATCTACTATTTCCATAATCTGACGCCCGGGTGGGTGTCATTCAATGGCGAAAAACCGGAGATTGCCATCGTTCCCCAGAGTCTGCACCGGCTGATTTATGGTCCGGACAAACGGAGCTCCCCGTCCCTGGATGATGATCTGGTGGTGAATTTATGCACCAGCGAACACCTGCTGGTTCATCATCCGATGCTGGAAGGGATCCTGCTGTCTGAATGTGAGCGCCTGAAGCAACATTCTCTGGCAAACAAACTGATCAGCCTCTTCCGTCAGTTTGGCGGCACGGAGTTACGTCTCAAACTGGTCTGGCTCTGCTGGCTTGACTTAATGACCGGAAACAGCCTTGACGACTGGACGAAAAACCTGAAACACAAATCAGAAAAAGATCTGGAGCAATGGATCATTGCACGTCAGGGTCAGAGTGAACCACTGACAAATCTGATGGATCAGTACGTGCTTATGGCATACCGTACATCGGTTGATGCCGCTCACAGTTGATGTCTGATAACCACAGGGCTGGCAGCAGAAAACCAGCCCTGTGGTAAAATACAGTAATAGCGGCGTACATCAGGCACGCCGCTCACTCGTCCACAGATCATATACGTCATTATACTGCGCGATAACGGAGGGCTTCAGCACCCGGTCATTTCTGAGCGGGTATGAATACCATTGATGATGCGAAGCAGCCACGGGCAGAAACGTTCTTCACAACCAGGTGCCTCCATCTTCACTGCAGGCTGAATGTGCCGGCTTGTTATCCACCAGAAATGGTATGCTCCGGTACATGCATACCCCGGAGACTATAAACGCACTGAATCATAGCCTCCCACCTCAGCAGGAGGCAGTCAGCTTTCAGGCGGAAAAACGTTGCAGTTAAAGATCGTGAGAATCGCTGTTTCGTTGCATAGCAACCCGAACAGTTGTAGTTGAAACATTTTACCTGCATCAGCACATGGTCAGGCGCCGTCTGTATGGCGTGGAATACTGATGTTTCGGCTGATGGCAAGCCTCATTCTCTGTGGAAACAGGGGCGCGCATTAGCTTCTCAACCAGAGAGTGTCACAAAGACAAATATTGCTGAAAATCGCATTCATCGTTCAGGCGTGAATGCCCGGAGACAAAAGCCGCTGTCCGCACAGCCCCCCTCTGATCTGAACAAAAAGCATACACACAACAGGCTCACCTGACCCCGAAAAACCATAACTTCAGCAATACCAGTGACACCAGCACGTTACCTCAGTGCCACATCTTCAGACCGCGATCAATCTGAAATGTGACTATCGGGGCAATATCCCAGTTTTGTGGTACACGATAACCAGAAAACATCCCCTGAACCGCCAGCCAGAAAGACCGGCCACAAAAGGGTTAAGCTGAAATCGTTTATGGATTACATCGACATATGCCTGGCAGAGAATGTCCGGAATGACGAGGTTATCTTTGCGGAGATTAAGGCAATGTGTCAACGACGGATGAAAAGTGATCCACTTATATCTCCACCAACGGCCCAATATTGATCCACCGTTTTACTCAGGATTAGCTTCTGCTATAACCCCGGCCTTTCGTTTCTGTCTGAGTCGATAGCTTTCTCCTTTGATTTGAACGACATGTGAGTGGTGTAAGATACGGTCCAGCATCGCTGAGGTCAGTGCTGCATCACCGGCGAACGTTTGATCCCACTGCCCGAACGGCAGATTGGATGTCAGGATCATTGCGCTCTTTTCGTAACGTTTAGCGATGACCTGGAAGAACAGCTTTGCTTCTTCCTGACTGAACGGCAGATAGCCTATTTCATCAATGATGAGCAGGCGGGGGGCCATTACTCCACGCTGAAGCGTCGTTTTATAACGGCCCTGACGTTGTGCCGTAGATAACTGAAGTAACAGATCTGCTGCTGTTGTGAAGCGAACTTTGATACCTGCACGGACTGCTTCATAGCCCATCGCTATTGCCAGATGGGTTTTCCCCACACCTGATGGCCCCAGTAATACGATATTTTCATTACGTTCTATGAAGCTGAGTGAGCGTAACGACTGGAGTTGCTTCTGCGGTGCTCCGGTGGCGAATGTGAAGTCATACTCTTCGAACGTTTTCACCGCCGGGAAGGCTGCCATTCGGGTATACATCGCCTGTTTACGTTGATGACGTGCCAGTTTTTCTTCATGAAGCAGATGCTCCAGGAAGTCCATATAACTCCATTCCTGGTCTACTGCCTGTTGTGACAGCGCAGGCGCTGCGCTTATAAGGCTTTCCAGTTGCAACTGCCCGGCGAGCGCCATCAGTCGTTGATGTTGCAGTTCCATCATCACGCCACTCCTCTGCAGAATGAGTCGTAGATGGAGAGTGGATGATGCAGGGGGTGTTTGTCGAAGTTCACCAGATTTTCACCAGGATGCACGTCATACTCTTTTTTCTCCGGAGGCAGTGCCAGCATGGACTGCTGCTCTTCGAGCCAGCGATCGCAGGGACGGGCCTGGATTGTTTCATGCTTTCGTTGGTTAGCGACATCGTGCAGCCAGCGCAGACCGTGGCGGTTGGCTGTTTCAACATCGACAGTGATCCCCATCGGGCGCAGGCGAGTCATTAGTGGAATGTAAAAACTGTTACGGGTGTACTGCACCATCCGTTCCACCTTACCTTTAGTCTGTGCCCTGAAGGGGCGACACAGTCGGGGAGAGAAGCCCATCTCCTTGCCGAACTGCCACAGCGAAGGATGGAACCGGTGCTGACCGGTCTGATATGCGTCACGTTGCAGAACCACAGTTTTCATATTGTCATACAACACTTCGCGCGGCACACCACCAAAGAAGCGGAACGCATTACGATGGCAGGTCTCCAGCGTGTCATAACGCATATTGTCAGTGAATTCGATGTACAACATTCGGCTGTATCCGAGAACAGCAACGAACACGTGAAGCGGTGAGCGGCCATTACGCATAGTGCCCCAGTCAACCTGCATCTGTCGTCCGGGTTCAGTTTCGAACCGAACGGCAGGCTCCTGCTCCTGAGGAACCGAGAGAGAACGAATGAATCCCCTGAGAATGGTCATTCCGCCACGATATCCCTGGTCTCTGATCTCGCGAGCGATTACCGTTGCCGGGATTTTGTAAGGATGAGCATCGGCGATGCGTTGACGAATATAATCCCGGTATTCATCCAGGAGTGAAGCAACAGCAGGTCGCGGCGTATATTTTGGCGGCTCAGATTTTGCCTGCAAATAACGTTTAACGGTATTGCGGGAGATCCCCAGTTCTCTGGCAATCGCCCGGCTACTCATTCCCTGCTTGTGCAGGATTTTAATTTCCATAACTGTCTCAAAAGTGACCATAAACTCTCCTGAATCAGGAGAGCAGATTACCCCCTGGATCTGATTTCAGGCGTTGGGTGTGGATCACTATTGCACCGTTCGTGACACAATGGGCCATACGGGCCGACGTTCCATGCCGCGTTACTACATTCAGCCCGGACGTAAAATGCGCCCGTCAAAAAGAACGGTTCGCTTCGAAACTCAGCCAGGATACCACCTCTCCGCCACACCCGGGAAGAAGTTGATATGGTGGTTGCCGGACAACAGAGCTCTTGGATTGACTGCTGCATCACTCAACCACGCTGAATATCAAAGGAGAGCGTTACCGGTTAAAAGAGAAACGTAAAGCTGTGGTGATGACCCAAAACGCAACGCCTGTCAGTGAGGATGAAATGGTGAAAAGCGGACAGCATCAGTAACGGAAGTATCTTAGCGGGTACGAAAATGGCAGGATCGTGACATTGACAGAATATCTCCTGATCATCCTGAATGACTGCAGTTGCTGTGGAAAAGTAAGCTGTCTCCACCCACGGCACGACTTAACAGGCATTCCGTAACTCCCCCAGACTTACTATGACGCATTATCGGTGCACTTAAAACCGCAGACCGCATTGCGGGTGTTACTGCATGACAGTCTGACCGTATTGTGAGATGTCGGCAGGAACCGATGTCCGCGCAGGGGGGAACTTCCTGCAGTACCTGACGCTTCAAATAGTATTAACCGTAGGGCGTTGTTGGTTCCGGATCGCGGAAATGGGAGCACAGGTCTGCTACGGGGTGTACCTCTGACAGTAAATCCGGCTCGCTCATCTGACAGCCTCTCTCCCGGAAAAGACCAAAAATGAGATCGTCTCCTCAACAGCAGAGAAGAGGTCTTGACAGACAGGCTACATTGCATACGATTTATGAAGAAAAAGACAGCAAATATGGAGGTTATAGCGGAGAACACCCTACGAAATTCCTATGAAAAACGATTGAAAAAAATATCAAATTCGATTCGTTTTTATATGCTTTTTGGGAACGTGGCGATGACGAACTGTTGCATGTGCAGAGGAGAATGCACCCGGAAGCACCAGAATCATCCAGAAAGGCAGAACGATTACGCATCAAACCAGGAGACAGCAATATCAAGGTAATACACTGATTTAAAATGAATTTACAGCAATACGTGAAAACATTTTTTACTTAAAGGAGACAGATGCGCTGAAGAGAGTGCAGGTATTTTTATATAAAAATGAGAAGATTACGGGATATATATCCGGCACACTATGACCGGAGAATACCAGTCAGGCTTAAAAAGACAATAAATACAGTGAGTTAAATACACAGAGAAAACGAAAACGTAGTATCAGAGGGTACATCTTACAACAGAGACTGAATTTCCGGTTTTTCATAACCGGCGCATTCCGGAAAATGCAGGCGGCCCGGAGCTCTTCTGACGCCAGTACCTGATAGATTGTTCTGTACATTCTGTACATCATGTACGGAGGTTTTTGTTTGCTTTCTTAAAATCTGCAAATGTGGGAAGAGCAGGTGAGGTGTATTGTGGGAAAGGAACTGGATGATATCTGCACCAGCTGTCCGTATATCGATGCTGTAAAACGGCACAAACAACAGCTCGGTGCCATAGAGGAATATACAAAGTGGTTAAAAAAAGAACCACGGGCATCTTATTTTTTTCTGTTCCGGCTGTATACCCGCATTCACAATACATTTTTCCCCCAAAAGCAACAACTCCCGTTCACTCCCGGTGGCACTCACTGCCCGGAACCTGATGTCACCCTTCGGGACTTAACGCTTTCCCCGGGCTACCACAGTGATTATGCCCCTCACCCCATTCCGGAGATGGACAGTTCTATTGTTGTTCCCCCCACTAATGAAAACACCTCGCCTCCGGAAGATACTCCCGACAACACTCCGGCCGGAGGCAATACCGGACAAGCGGAAAAGACCAGAAACGCAGGACTCACACCCATTCCTGAAAAACGTTCAGGAATGCCCCCGGAACATCTGCGGTTTGCCATGGGTTTTCCATCGCAACCGAAGATTGCCGGTCCCAGAGAAAAGCCGATGCGCACCGTGCATCCGGATAATATCTACCGTGAAATTATATGGTTCTGCTCCAGTTACCTGCTGAAATCCGGACCAGAGGCTACGAGGACGATTATCAACTCAGTATTCTCTGAATGGGCCAGCATAAACAATGATTACCCCTCCCCCTTTTCGTGGGTGGACAGCAGGGACAGTGAACAGTGTGACTGGTTATGGAACGCCATGCAGGTCCGGTGTGTGGGAACCCCGCTGAATCCCCTTACCCCGGAGCAGAAATACTGGTTCGCCTGCGCCACGTTTGATAACTGGGAAGGCTGGAATGAGCAACAGGTACAGTTTTTACTGGAAAGTAATCCCAGACGGAACAGAGCGAAGTTTACGCAGGCCTCCTTCCAGGCCCCCAGGATTCAGCATAAAGCGATTCTTCTTGATGAGCTGAAAAGTGCCCGGGAGCAACAAAAAAGGCGTGATGAACGTGCTGATGGTTCCGTCCCGCTGAAACTGTCCGGAAAAATCCACAAACAGCTTGAAAGTATTGCCCGAAGTCGTGGTGTCCTCCCAAAAAAACTGCTGAATGAAATGATTGAGCAGGCGTACCAGGACTTTGTGGCAAATGAGCAACACAAGACACTGAGTTAAGGACCGCAGGGCCTCCGGTTACCGATTCTGCAGCATACACAACGAATGTGTCCGGCTCTTACCTGTGGGGGCCGCACTAAAGTTACGCATTGAGTATGAGTGGGTAATCCCGGATGAGAATATCCCAGTTTTTACACTATTCACTGAAGGTGCGACATATCATTCAGTCTCTCTGAATTCTTCATTTCAGTGGCCCCGGCTACAGTCGTTTAATCTCCTCCACGAACCGGGGCCGCAACTTGTTGTGTCAATACCAAATTGTTGGTCATTACTGTCTTGTGTCACTGGCGCTGACAAGTGAACTGAAATCCGCACCTTAATATTCTGACTGGCTGCGTACATTCATGGCATGAAGCGGCCGGAGCGGCTGAACTGAAGGTCCGTTGTGAGCGAACAGCGGACATTCACTACACATGGTTCAAACATGAACCGGAGCTTTATTGTCTAGCTGTCAGTGTACTGCGATTTACCCGCTCGGCTGTCCAGAAAATCGGTCTGAAATCCAGTCATTAAAGGGCCTTAGCCTGACATTAAGCAACTTGGTAGGCGGATAGATAATAGAAATAGGAATGCGCAGGTCTGTCATGTTGCCTAGAACGGTGACAAGCTGTCCGGTGCGAAATCATTCCGGCAGCGACAGGCTCATGTGTCAGCCCGACGCCCAGACCGTCAACGAGCATGTGGATCTGCGAGGCGTTATCGTTCGCAGCGATGTTAAAACGAACAATCTGCTCATCTTCTAGAAGCACAAGTGCTTTAATGACATTAAGGCGGTCTATATGTTGCATTACAGACTTCCTATTGATCTTTACCTGAGGCTGAAGCAACCACGTTAATCCGACTATTTTTCGATTGCACCATCCACTATCACCATCGATCTTCCCTGAGCACAACGTTCAACTCTCCCGCGTACGCCGTATACCTGCGCAAGGCTCTCTGCATGGATCACCGTTTGCGGGTCGCCGCTGTCGATAAGTTTCCCCTCTTTCAGCATGATGACCTGGGCGGCATGCCGCAGTGCGATATTGATATCGTGTAAGACGACCAGCGTAACCATATTGCGTCTTCGCGTTTCGCGCGATACAACATCCATCACATGGAACTGATAATTGAGATCCAGCGCGCTCAGTGGTTCATCCAGCAATAATAATTCGGGGCGGCGAATAAGCGACTGTGCAAGCCCCACCAGCTGCTTCTGACCGCCGGACAGGCTATCGAGGTAGTTCATTGCCAGATGTGCGATGCCTAGCTCTTCGAGCAGCGCTATAGCCTGCGCCTGATTTTGCCCGGCGCCGGAGGCGCGCTGGGCGACAACCACCGACTCCAGCACCTGTAAATGCACGCCCTGCGGCAGGGACTGCGGCAGGAACACAACTTTTTCAGCCCGACGAGCAAACGGCAGCGATAAGAGATTCTCTTCATTCAGCCAGGCTTCGCCACTGGCGCGATTTAGCCCGGCCAGGGCGCGCAGTAGCGTTGATTTACCGCAGCCATTAGGCCCCAGCAGTACAGTGACTTCGCCGCGCGGCAGCGTAGAAATCGACAGATGCTCAATAATCCGCCGTTTGCCGTAACCGGCGCACAGCGCATTAATCGTAAGCCCGCTCATGACATACTCCCTCGATGACGCATTACAATGCTCAGAAAGAACGGAACGCCTACCAGCGAGGTAACAATTCCTACCGGTAAAATGACACCGGGAATGATGTTCTTCGACGCTACCGAGGCCAGCGATAGCACCAGCCCACCGATAAGGATGCTTCCGGGCAAATAAAAGCGATGATCTTCTCCCAGCAACAGGCGGGAAATATGCGGTGCAACCAGGCCAATAAAGCCAATTGGCCCCACAAACGCAACCGAAAGGGCCGCCAGCAGGCTGATGCGCAGCAGGGAACCCAGGCGCAAACGGCGAACATCAATGCCAAAACTCATCGCCCGCTCTTCGCCGAGGCGTAGCGCGGTAAGCTGCCAGGCACGACGCAGCGACCAGGGTAAAACAATCGCCATCGCCGCCGCCAGCACCGCCAGTTTCTCCCATGATGCGCGAGCCAGGCTGCCCATCGTCCAGAACACCAGGCCCTGCAAAGTATCTTCATCGGCGACAAACTGCATAATGGACACCAGCGCATTGAAGGTAAACACCAGCGCAATCCCAAACAGCACAACGCCCGACGTCGGCACGCGCGTCCAGCGGGTCAGACTATCGAGCAGCAGGGCGGACAGGAGCGCAAAAAGAAAAGCGTTTGCCGGTATAAACCCGCTTTCGGGAACGCCGGGAATACCGATGCCCAGAACAATCGCCAGCGCTGCGCCAAAGGCCGCCGCCGACGAAACGCCAAGCGTAAACGGGCTGGCGAGGGAGTTATTCAGAATAGTTTGCATCTCTGCCCCGGCCAAACCCAGCGCCATTCCTACCAGGAGCGCCATCAGCGCATAGGGCAAACGGATGTCCCAAACGATAACCCGCATGCCGTTAGTCGCCCCGGACGGATGCATCAAAGTCTTTATCAGCGAATGTAAAGGGAGCCCTGAGGGGCCGAGGGTGAAATCGAGCAGCAGCGAAGCAATGATAGCGATAAAAATAACCGCCAGTATTACCAGACGCTGGCGAAAAAGCTGGCGATAGCGGTTCTCGACCGACAGCGTACTTTCCAATACAGTCATGGTTTTTCACAGCCTCCGTTAGCGCGGCGGATTGAGCACATCGCTCATCTGCGCATCGCTTAACGTCAGGCCAAAGAACTGCCGATAAAACTCACGCGTCTCTTTGCGTATATCCACATCAGCAAATCGCGCAGGATAAAGCGTTTTCGCCAGCCACAAAAATTGCAGCGCCTCTTCGCTGGTTTCACGGCACCACCAGAACATTCCTTTCGGATTAACGTAAACGCGATGATGAATGACCGCGTCCACGCTTGCCCACTGCGGAGAACTCAGAATGGCATCCGCGTCGCGCTTGTTCATCGCGATGATAACCGCCGGATTGGCAGTGACAATTTTCTCCAGCGCGACTTCACCCGAACGGTTTTGTTGATGCTCGCCAAACCAATTTTCAGCGATATTTTTGCCGCCGGCCAGGTCAATCCAGTCCTGGTTTAGCGAGGGTCTACCGGTGGTGGTCAGCGGATTGCCCATACTGTGATAGAGCGACACGCGCTGTGACGCAGGAAGATCTTTCAGGCGCCCGGTGACCAGGGCCACGTTGCGATCGAAGTAGCGTTGATAGGCGAGCGCTTTTTGCTGCGCATCGGGCCCCAGCACCGCTGCCGTTTGCTGTACGCGCTGCGTTAACGCCCGCAGTGAATTCGCCTCAAACGCCAGCACCTGCACCCCAGCCTGTTTCAGCAACGCCTGTTGAGGCACTACCATATTCTGCGGTACAAAAAGCATATCGACCCCCAGCGCGATAATCTGTTCGGGATTGATTTCATGCCCGCTGTTTACGCTAACTGCTGCGACTTTCTCTATGCGCGGCAGGCTCTGGCGAAACAGGGGGATCCTTTTTGCAATCATCGAGGTTCCGACAATGTTATCGCCGTACCCCAGCATGGCAATAATGGTATTTTGCGCCGGCCACGGTGACGCGATACGCACCTCCTTGTGCGTATTTTCTGCGTGCAGGCTGGCCGCCAGCAGCAGCGCCAGCAGCGGAAATAAACGGGAGAGTTTCATCATTTATCCATCAGAAATCGAAGGTGACGGATGCACGCACTTCGCGGCCGCCGCCGATAAACGCACTTGGGGAACCGTTATCGCCATCGGTACCCGATGGGAAGATAGAAGCCCAGTAATGTTTATCAAACACGTTGTTTACCACCACGCGGAAAGTGGTTGGGACGTTGCTCACTTTCGTGGTGTAACGCGTTCCCAAATCCCATGTGGTATAGCTGCTGGCGTAAGAGGTGTTGGTATCGTTCGCCGCGCGTTTGCCCGTATAATGGACGTTAGCGCTGTAAACCCATTCCGGTATGGACGGCAAACTGTATTCCGCCAACAGATTGGCCTGCACTTTCGGCACGCCGACAACCTGTTTATTGCTGGTTGAGGCATTCGCCGTATCTTTCAGTTTCGGGTCGAGGAAGGTCACGCCGCTGTAAATATTCAGCCCCTGCCACACATTCCCGGCAGCGGTTAACTCAAGGCCGTTGTTAACCTGGTTACCCTGCTCTTTATACACGTTATCCGTATCAAGATAGGCAAACGGACGTTCCAGTCGGAACAGCGCGGCGCCTAGATTCATCTCGCCGATGTCCGATTTTAGCCCCACTTCATACTGCTTGCTGCGATACGGGTTTAGCGTTTGACCGGCATTTTTTACGCTCTCATCCGTCGGTGCGGTACCGCCCTGCTCCAGCGAATCGGCATAGCTAACGTAGGCCATTGTGTTAGGGGTAATTTTATACATCAGCGCGGCGTTCGGACTTAAACCATTTTCATCAACCTGGTTCGTTTGATTACCGTGCTTATCGTAGTTTTTAGTCTGCAGCCAGCTCTGGCTGAGATAGAACATTGCCGACCACTGCGGCGTAAATGTCACCGTATCGCCGAGCGTAACGCTCTGCTGAGTATTTACGCTGGAGCGGTATCGCGGCCCGCCGGTGCGGATTTTGCCATCGCCCTGCTCATCTATCGCATCCGGGTGATACATATTTGTTGTACCCCAGCTATAGCTGGAACCTGTTCCTTTGGCACTATAAAGCGACCAGACATATCCCGTGGTAGAAAGTGACAGATCGTGGCAGATAGAGCCGGTATCAATATGACCATTCAGCCCGGCGGTGTTGCTCAGGACGCGAAAACGTCCGGCAGCGGTGGAATCCTTCATCGAACGAGAGATATCGCCCTGATTGTTGAGTATTTTACTGGAAACACTACGCATCGCGCGGTCAGCCTGCTGCCAGCCCACGCCAGCGTTCATGGACCAGTCGTCGTTAAAGTAGTGGATCAGGCGAGTGCTGATGGTATCGGTAGTGAGGTCGTTGCCCGCAGTGCTGAGCGCCAGATTTTTGTCCTTCGGATTCGGCGCAGACGGCAGTTTGACGTTCGGCCCATAGTTAAAGCTACCGACATAGCCTTTCTGGATAAATTCGTAATGGCTGGCGTCGAGCTGTAGCTGAGTGCCCGGCTGAATATTCCAGTCGAGCGCAACGGAAACGAGTTTGCGACGCAGCGTGCTGTCATGCACATTGCCTTCCCCTTCCTGATCAAGCAGGTTCACGCGATAGCCAAACCGTTTGTTTTCATCAAAATGGCCACCCAGATCGGCATGGCCGGTAAACGCACTGCGGCTTTGATAGCCCAGCGTCACTTTACGCAGCGTCTCTTCGGTTGGGCGCTTCGCCACGAAATTAAACTGCCCTGCTGGGCTCGCCGGGCCGTACAGCGCGCCGGTCAAACTGTTAAGCACATCCATGCGCTCAAGCATTTCCACCGGAAACGCGGTTGTTGAAACGATATTCAGCCCGTCCAGACGGCTGTTGGCCACCACGCTGCCCTGCATCCCCCGACTTTGCGGACGCCCGACATCCATTCCACCGCGCGCCTGCATTTGCGTACTGGGAGAGTATTTCAGCATCTCGCTGACGCTTTGCGCCTGCTGATTTTCAATCATCTCTTTAGTAACAGTGGTGCTGGAATATGGTGTTTCGATCCAGGATTTCGTTCCCAGCGGGCCGACATCTATATCGTTCGTTTTGAAACCGGCACCGGCGGCAGAATCGGTGGTGTCGGCGGCGGTGTTGCCCGTGACAATCATTTCATCTTCAGAAGTAGACGAGGCATGAGCATGAAGCGGTATGAAAGACGCTAATGCTGGCAAAAGCGCAGCGAAAGTTATTTGAGTTTTCATGAATCACTGATCGTTATGTAAATATTTATATTACGATCGGTGCATAGGCAAAATTATGATCCAGATCACACGTGAATGTAAGTTATTTACAAATTACGCTAACCTTCTGTCTCCGCTCTTTGCAGCATAAAAGTATGGCGGCGCGTTGTTGAAAGCAGGAGCGGCCGGGTTGTCAGAAAGCTGGTTTGGACGCAAGTAATATATAACAACTCTGATTACCGCATACTGTCAGGACAGTATCTACTTGAGCGTCCGCCTTTGGCACAAAGCGGACTGTCAGATTAGATTCAGACCTGTACTCATTAGCTGATACAAATCAGCCACATATACCTGCATTCAAAATAATTTCAGAAAGATATTATCTCCGTGAATCCCCCGCCACCTTTCCGGTGCACGGGGTTTTGTCTTTTTTCACTGGGAATACATGTATGAATCCGTCTGATGCCATTGAGGCAATTGAAAAACCGCTCTCCTCCCTGCCTTACCCGATTTCCCGTCACATCCTGGAACATCTGCGCAAACTCACCCGTCACGAACCCGTGCCTGGCATTATGGGTAAAAGCGGGGCCGGTAAATCCTCACTCTGTAATGCACTGTTTCAGGGGGAGGTCACCCCGGTCAGTGCACTCATGACAGTGCTTCCCGGACATGCCGCCATCCCTCTGATGACACGCCTGCAGGACGAACTGCGCACGGAGTCTGTCCGCACTCAGACCCGTGAACAGTTTACCGGTGCGGTGGACCGGATATTTGACACGGCGGAGAGTGTCTGCATTGCCTCTGTTGCACGCACGGTTCTGCGCGCCGTCCGTGACTCGGTGGTCTCTGTTGCCCGCGCGGTATGGAACTGGATTTTCTTCTGAACCCGGTGGTGATGTACCAGGCTGTTGTTACAGATTTTTAACTCCATGAAAACACTATGCAAACGCAGCCATACCCGGGGTGTCCCCTTGCGTTGTGTTTTTCAAGTTAATAGAATACATCGATCGTTACTATCATATCGATCGTTATAAACGATCGTTTGTGGTAAATGACCTCCTCCGTGGTTGTCATGAAAATGCGTCTCAGGAAGGTTAAATAATGCACGAAAAGAACATCGCCCTGCTTTGTGATGAAGCCGACCGACTTTTGCAACTGAACATTAATCTGCTCCGGCAAATGGTTGAGGAGCCAGATGTGTTATCTGACAGTAAGAACGAAAAAAGACTGCTTTTTGATAAACAGAAAGCACTGAAAAGAATTGAGGAGCTGGAGGGCGAACAAATCAAAACCGCCCGCAGGGAGATGGTGCTGGCTGTTGTCGGCACGATGAAAGCAGGTAAATCAACCACCATCAACGCCATTGTGGGGCAGGAAATTCTGCCTAACCGTAACCGCCCCATGACCTCTGTACCGACGCTCATCCGCCACGTTCCCGGAAAAACTGAGCCGGTTCTCCATCTGGAACATATTCAGCCTGTCCGCAATTTATTAATCACACTGCAGGAAAAACTCGCCACCCCGGCAGGACAGCAGGTCGCACAGACCCTGCAGCAAACCGGGGATACCCGCGAACTGCTGGATATTCTGACGGATGATGGCTGGCTCAAAAATGAATACCACGGGGAGGAGGAAATCTTTACCGGACTGGCATCGTTAAACGATCTGGTTCGTCTTGCTGCGGCAATGGGGAGTGAATTTCCTTTTGATGAATACGCAGAAGTGCAGAAACTGCCGGTGATCGACGTGGAATTCAGCCATCTGGTGGGGATGGATGAATGCCAGGGAACACTCACACTGCTGGATACCCCCGGCCCTAATGAAGCCGGACAACCGCAGATGGAAGTGATGATGCGGGATCAACTGCAGAAAGCCTCTGCGGTGCTGGCGGTGATGGACTACACCCAGATGAACTCGAAAGCCGATGAGGAGGTTCGTAAAGAGCTTAATGCCATTGCTGATGTGTCTGTCGGCCGCCTGTTTGTGCTGGTCAATAAATTTGATGAAAAAGACCGTAATGGCGATGGGGCTGATGCAGTCTGTCAGAAGGTACCGGCAATGCTGAACAGCGATGTGCTGCCCGCCTCCCGCGTTTATCCCGGATCCTCACGCCAGGCATACCTGGCTAACCGTGCGCTTCATGAGTTACGGAAAAACGGAACCCTTCCTGTTGATGAAGCCTGGGTCGATGATTTTGTCAGGGAAGCCTTCGGTCGCATGAAAAAAGATTACGTCTGTAAAGACAGCGAACTGGCAACTGAAGGGGCGACAGACCTGTGGGAAGGCTCACTTATCGATCAACTGATAACGGAAGTCATACTGAGTTCACACTCCAGAGCTGCGGCACTGGCGGTTGATTCTGCCGCCGCAAAACTGATGCAGAATGCAGAAAATATCAGTGAATACCTGTCGTTACGCCATCAGGGGCTGATGCAAAGTATTCAGTCACTGCAGGCGCATATCACCAGCCTGCTTGAGGATATCCGGGAAATAGCAGACTGTCAGGAGCAGGTGACCGCTGATGTCAGAATGGCCATGGAGGAGATCGATGCCAGAACCCGGGAATTACTGACGGGGGTCTGCACCTCACTGGAAGAGGAGCTGAATGACTATTTCAGAAGCGGTAAACGCAAAGAACAGCAAATGCTGGAGGAAGAAAATTCAGCGCAGCCCCGGGAGAGAAACGCATTCGCTTTCTTTCTCGATATTTTCGGAACCGGAAATCAGCATGACAGGATGCGGGACTTTGATCCCGACAGCCCCGAAATAAAATTCAGTGATCGCAGGGAAGCCCTTGAACTGATGACGCAAATCGAATCGACCGTGACCAGCCTGCACCGTGAGGCTGAAGCACAGTTCCGGCCTGAGCTGGAGAAAATCGTCAGCGGGATTGAAACAGGTTTTCGTGGCACGGCCCTGTACGCCACAGAAAACATTGCCGGTCGCATCAATACCCGCCTGGAGGATGAGGGCTTTACCGTAAAAATCAGTTTTCCGGCAGTCAGTCAGTTACAAACCCGGCTCGCGGTAAAAACAAATCTGAGTGCGCTTATGGAGGAAAGAACGGAGACCGTCACCCGTCGCCGTCGGCAGAGTGGTTTATGGGGAAAGATTTGTGGAGCGTTTGGCACCAGTGACTGGGGCTGGGAAACCTATAAAGAGGATGTGAGCCGCAGTGTTATCAATATCAACACCGTCAGGAAGGAAGTTATGTCACTGACCCGGGCATATTTCGGGGAGCTGCAGGCATCCATTGAGCAGGATATTAACCAGCCCGTCCGCCAGGAAATCGATGCCTTTTTCTGCGCATTCAGGGAGAAAGTTGAACAACTGCGTAACACGCTGATTCAGAGCTCTGAAGATCATAAACGCGATCAGCAGGCACAGGAACGGCTTACCAGGAGACTTCAGGCATTAAATGAAAGGGTTCCTGAGCTCATTACTGACAGTAAGGCGCTGAGGGAAGAGCTGGAGACAATGCTGTGACTTCACCATTTATTCAACAAATTGCTGATAACCGGGTATGTCAGGTACTCACCTGTCTTCCTGAAAAATTTGTGGTTGATTTCGCAAACGGAATCGATGTTGCACAGGAGCATATCCGCACGGCCGGAGAGCGCACGTTCTTCCGGCGTTTAAAAGAGGGACTGACCGGCGAAGGCGCTGCACGGCAGAATGCCATCAATGCTTCGGTTGCACAGGGCCTTGAGGCGTCCCTGCGCTGGCTGACGGAGCTGACAACGTCACTTGCCACCACAAACTACGCGATTACCCGGGTAAACGACAGGGTCAGTTCACTGGTCAGTGATACTGCCAGGCTGGCGCATTATTCCGCAGATACACGGGAGCAGTTACTCATCCTGGCCGATCAGGTTCACCATAAACTGAATCATCTTGAAGAAAAACTCCACCGTGTTGACCAGGTTCAGCGGGCGCAGTTACATCTTGAGCAGATATTCTCATGGTGGAGCGCCGGGCGATATGCGTCATTTTCCCCTGCCGGACGTTGTTATGTGGCGCTTGAAGAGCTTCGCTGGGGCGCGTTTGGTGATGTGATACGTCAGGGCGAAACAGGCCAGGTTAACCAGCTACTGGATATTCTCAGACATAAAGCATTAACGCAGATGGCACAGGAGAGTGGCGGTAGTGCAACCGTGCGTCTGAACACTCTGGACTGGCTTGGTGGTCAGGGCCGGGAGCAGGCAGATAACGAGTGGCATGACGCGATTAACTGGCTGGGAGACTGGTGCAGTGAAGAGCAGCATCCGGTGATCTGGTCAACCACGCAGGCTGCAGAACACTTACCGGTTCGCATGCCTCGCCTCTGCTCTGCAGAACGCCTCTCTGAAAGTATGGTCGATGAAATATTTCAGAAGGGGGCTGGATGAGTACAGAAATGAAAACGGGGCTGGTGCTGTCCGGTGGCGGGGCGGTGGGCGCTTATCAGGCGGGAGTGGTTAAGGCACTGGCAGAGTGTGGTACACAGATCAGCATGGTTTCAGGGGCCAGCATTGGCGCATTCAATGGTGCCATTATCGCGGCCTCTCCCGATCTGTCAGAAGCTGCCGTACGCCTGGAGGCGCTCTGGGATCATCTGGGGAATAATCAGGTGCTGTCGGTAAACCGATTGGTTTACTTTTCATTGCTGAAAAAATTGTTCCAGGCAATGAACCTCTGCCAGATCCCCGGACGTGCAGGAGCACTGCTTACGACGCTTCTTCGCCATATATCGATACTCAACGGGTTTGACAATCTGATGGCTCAGCCGTTGTTGTCAGATGAGCCCCTGACAGCGCTGTTGGATCATTATCTTGATACTGATGCTCTGGCAGACGGGCTACCGCTGTATGTGTCGCTGTACCCCACAGAAGGGGGCATGCAGGATATTATTGACTGCATTCGTGCTGAACTGGGTGCCGGAACCACGAAAAACGCCGTTTTTCAGCATATCCAGAGCCTGCCCCGCGGACAGCAGAAAGAGGCTCTGCTTGCGTCAGCCGCGCTGCCCCTGCTGTTCCGTCCCCGTGAGGTTCAGGGGACAATGTTCGGTGATGGTGGTATGGGAGGATGGCGAAATATGCAGGGAAATACCCCTGTGACGCCTCTGGTCGATGCCGGATGCAATATGGTGATTGTGACGCATCTGAGTGACGGTTCTTTATGGGATCGCCAGGCTTTTCCGGTCACCACAATCCTTGAGATCCGTCCCCGGAAAAGGCTGAAATATGCAGGTGATGGTGACAACAGCGGCGGTCTGCTCAGTTTCACGTTGGCACATACCGACGCCTGGCGTCAGCAGGGCTATGAAGACACGATGCTGACGATGGAGCATATCCGGAAACCGCTGGCAGCACGTCAGGTACTGTCCCGGTCAGAAACGGTGTTGCAGAAAAGTCTGGAGATAACGGAAGAGGCAGATTTGGCACTGAGAAACGCGATGGCCCGGATTAAATAAAGACGCCCCAAAGAAACGCCACCGCCTGTGGTGGTGTTTTTCCTGGCTGGTGTTATTGAAAATATTTTCAGATATATATTACCTGAGAGAAAGTTTTACCCCTCACCTGTCAATTCACTCACTGGAAATTTAATTATGCAATTACCTGTAAAGTTATTAATGAGCCTTATATCTCTGGTCAGCGTTATTGCACGTGCCGGGAAATATAAAAATTACATCCGGGATGAAATAAAATACTGGCGATATACATCATACAAGGGGGGGGAATTTCCGGAAGGTTTCACTGATGAGAAATTTTCCAGCGCCATTTACAACGGAAGAATATTTACAATGAAACGTTTACATACCCTGATGTTATTTCTGGCGGTTCTGTTTACTGGCTTTAACGTGGAAGCAGCGAGCGTGAAACAAGCGCTCAGCTGCGACCCAAACGCCCGGGCTGAACAACCTGGAGCGTGTCCAACAACGTATGCGTATTTTCATGAAAGGAGATCACTCAATAACTTCCATCGAGATCGGGTAATAACATTTGAACAGATCGCTGAATAACATCGATGGAGATCACTTTTGACTCATTTTGTTATTCAGTGATCTCCATCAATGTTATTGGAACTTCACAGGTGTGTTGATCTGTATCTTTTGCCATTCCGGTAAAGGATACCTATGCCAACAGTTCCAATTTCTATGAGAAAACTTAAAGAAATTCTTAGGCTTAAATACGGTGTTGGACTCAGCCATCGACAAATTGGTCGTAGTCTTGCAATCTCCCCTTCCGTTGTATCCAGATATGCTAATCGGGCGGCTCAACTTGGCATAAAGCAGTGGCCCTTACCTACAGGATGGGATGATACAAAACTAAAACATGCGTTCCTTCAGACCCAGGTTAAGATGAAGAAGCACTCTCTGCCTGACTGGGCTACAGTACACCGGGAACTGCGTAATAAATGCGTGACGCTGCAGCTACTCTGGGAAGAATACTGTGAGCGTAATCCAGGCGGTTTTTACAGCTATAACCATTACTGCCGGATGTACCGTGAATGGCTCAAAACCACTTCACCATCAATGCGTCAGGTACATAAAGCTGGCGAAAAACTTTTCGTTGATTACTGTGGACCTACCGTTGGCGTTACCGACCCTGAGACCGGAGAAATAAGAACTGCTCAGGTCATCGTAGCTGTTCTCGGGGCATCAAGTTACACATGGGCAGAGGCCACCTGGTCTCAGCAGCTTGAAGACTGGGTGATGAGTCATGTTCGCTGCTTCCAGTGGTTGGGTGGCGTTCCTGAACTTGTTGTTCCGGACAATCTGAAAAGCGCCACATCCAGGGCATGTAAGTATGATCCTGACGTTAACCCTACCTACCAGCAGATGCTTGAGCATTATAATGTCGCAGTTTTGCCTGCGCGGCCACGTAAACCGAAAGATAAAGCCAAAGCTGAAGTTGGCGTTCAGGTTGTTGAACGCTGGATCATGGCCCGAATCAGGCATGAGATCTTCTACAGCCTTGCATCGCTTAATCAGCGCATTCGGGAGTTGCTGGAAAGACTGAATAACAAAATAATGCAGAAGTTGGGTTATTCACGTGCAGAACTCTTCATCCAGCTTGATAAACCCGCACTGAAGCCTCTTCCTGAAGCCAGTTACAGTTACACCCTGGTGAAGAAAGTCAGAGTTCATGCCGATTACCACGTGGAAATCGACAAACATTACTACTCGGTTCCATGTTCGCTGTTAGGCCAGCAACTGGAAGCATGGATCTCCGGAGAACTGGTAAGACTCTTCAATCAGGGGCAGGAGGTTGCTGTGCACCCGCGCAAGCGTACTTATGGCTACAGTACCCGCAACGAGCACATGCCTGAAGCTCATCGACAGCATGCCACCTGGACGCCAGAGCGTCTTCTGGAATGGGCGGGGCACATAGGCAGTGAAACTCATAGTTATGTGCTTCATATACTGAACTCTCGTCCACATCCGGAACAAAGCTATCGCTTCTGCCTTGGACTCCTGAACCTTCATAAAAAATACAGTAAAGCCAGACTTAATGCAGCATGTGCAAGAGCTCTGAAAACAAAGGTATGGCGTCTGTCAGGTATTAAATCGATCCTGGAAAAAGGTCTGGATAAACAACCTGTTCAGGATCCAAAACCAGATCTGTTATCCACGATGGAACACGAAAACGTACGCGGCAGTGAGTATTACCACTGATACGGGATCCAATGATGAATCATCTTTACGAACAACTGACCGCACTTAAACTCACCGGCTTCCGTGATGCGCTTAAAAAGCAACTTGCTCAACCGGGCACATACCAGGAGCTGGGCTTCGAAGAACGCCTGTCATTACTGACAGCAGAAGAACTAACCTGCCGTGAAAACAGGAAGGCAGAGCGTCTGATCAAACATGCACGGTTCAGACTTAATGCTGAGTTATCAAAGCTGGATTATCGTAACAATAGAGGGCTGGACAGGGCCCTCATCCGTTCACTCAGTCAGGGAAACTGGTTAACCCTGAAACAAAATATTTTACTGACCGGGGCCACCGGCAGCGGTAAAACGTTCCTGGCATGTGCACTTGGTCATAATGCCTGCCGACAGGGATACAAGGTCTACTATTATCGCCTTAAAGCGCTGATGGAACAGTGCTATCAGGGGCATGCTGATGGAAGATACAGCAAACTTTTGACCAGGCTGAATAATAGCGATCTGCTGCTTCTGGATGACTGGGGGCTGGAACCTCTCTCATCAGAACAGCGTAGCGACCTGCTGGAAATAGTGGATCTGATGTACCAACGAGGCTCAATCATCGTAGTGAGCCAGTTGCCGGTGGAAAACTGGTACAAAATGATCGGAGACTCCACACATGCGGATGCCATCCTAGATCGACTGGTTCATGGCAGTATCAAGATCGAACTTAAAGGAGAATCAATGCGGAAAATACAATCTCCGTTGACCGAAGGAGATCAGTGAAGGTAATTTAAAAACGGTTCTGTGAAAGTGACACGAACCGATCTCCATCGATGTTACTCACCGATCTCCTTCACGGTAATACGCAACGTACGAGTTGTACGAAGGTGACGCTGCCTACAAAGCTGCGCTTGACAAAGCATTAAAACCGGTCGGACTGAGCGGCATGTTCGGTAAAGGCGGGTATATGGATGGCCCTGGCGGAAACGTAACGCCAGTAACCATTAACGGTACAGTCTGGCTCCAGGGCGACGGTTGCAAAGCCAATACCTGCGGCTGGGACTTTATCGTAACACTCTATAACCCAAAAACCCATGAAGTCGTTGGCTACCGCTACTTTGGTTTAGATGACCCGGCCTACCTGGTTTGGTTCGGCGAAATTGGCGTGCATGAATTCGCGTATCTGGTGAAAAACTACGTAGCTGCGGTTAACTAATTTAAGGAGTCTGTCATGAAAACTTTTATCAAAACTTTACTCGTTGCTGTAACTATTCTGTTCTCTGTCTTCGCTGCGGCGAAACAAGTAAAACTGCCAAACAACATCAAATACGTTAATACTACAGAGGCGTTTTCCTGTACTGAGATTGACGGTATGAATTGCCAGACGAAGAATCCGTTCAACTATAAAGATAACAGCTATGTTTTCGTGCTTGAACGTGGTGGTGCCTGGTGTTACGACTACACTGTCTCGGTACTTAACCTGAAAACCGGGAAAGAACAGATGCTCGAATACAAAGACAACCAGCTGTGCTCAGGTAGCAACAAACCGTTCTTCGAAATCAAAAATGGCGTACCGACGGTAGGAGTCATCGACACATCCGGAAAACCTGTCGTTGTGGCTCTGGACAAACTTAAAACCTGAGGAGTAAACCATGCGTTTCTCTGCACATTATTAATATCAAAGGTAAATACAGCCCCAGCCATTGTTGCCGGAAAGCCGCTTAATGCGTGGCTCGCCAGTGAAAGGCTTCTCAGACAATAAACCTCATTCATTTCACCCGTCAGGCCGCGTCTTCTCCGGGAGACGTGGCTTTTTTCATTTATTACACCAGTAAATCTTAACCACCGATAAGGAGCAAATCATGCGATTAACCAGTCGTTTTGGTTATGTAAACCAGATACGCCGTGACCGTCCGCTGACACACGAAGAACTGATGCACCATGTACCGGGTATTTTCGGTGAAGACCGGCATACCTCCTGCAGTGAACGCTATACGTACATCCCCACCATCACCGTACTGGAAAGCCTGCAGCGGGAAGGCTTTCATCCATTCTTCGCCTGCCAGACCCGCGTACGTGACCCGGACCGCCGGGAATACACCAAACACATGCTGCGTCTGCGCCGTAACGGAGAGATAAACGGAGAACATGTCCCTGAAATTATTCTGCTCAACTCTCATGACGGTACCTCCAGCTACCAGATGCTGCCGGGTTACTTCAGGTTCGTCTGCCAGAACGGATGCGTCTGTGGTCAGTCTCTGGGGGAAGTGCGTGTTCCGCACCGGGGAAATGTGGTGGACAGAGTCATTGAAGGGGCTTACGAGGTGGTGGGCGTGTTTGACCGGATAGAGGAGAAGCGTGATGCCATGCAGTCGCTGATTCTGCCGCCACCGGCACGCCAGGCGCTGGCACAGGCGGCACTGACTTACCGTTATGGTGACGAACATCGGCCCGTCACCACCGCCGACATTCTGACGCCACGACGCCGGGAGGATTACGGTAAGGACCTGTGGAGTACTTATCAGACCATCCAGGAGAATATGCTGAAAGGCGGGATTTCCGGTCGCAGTGCAAAAGGAAAACGTATCCACACCCGTGCCATTCACAGCATCGACACCGATATTAAGCTCAACCGCGCATTGTGGGTAATGGCAGAAACGCTGCTGGAGAGCCTGCGCTGATGCAGCATGTCCCTGAAGGCGTGATTCAGGCACCAGAATCACCCGACGCCCCGGAGGCGCTGCCGGGGTGTCGTTCCATTTCTGATGATGACCTGTGCGCCTGGTGTACCCGTCTGCTTTACCGTCCCGGAGAAATCAGTCTGTGCAGACTGAGTACAGGCAATGGCATCTGGCCATCCGTCTGTGACCGGAACGGTTACGCGTACGGCTGTCCGGAATTTCAGCCGAATATCATTCATCCCTGATATTACCGGGTCTCACGGTCAGTGATGAACGTGATGTTGCCAGCTCCCGACCTTTACTCCCTCTCATTTATTCACATTACAAGGATTTCATACATGAAAACATTGTCTCAGAACACCACCTCTTCGGCCTGTGCACCGGAGACTGGCCTGCAACAACTGGTTGCCACCATAGTCCCTGATGAACAGCGCATCAGCTTCTGGCCGCAGCATTTTGGCCTCATTCCACAGTGGGTGACCCTGGAGCCCCGTGTCTTCGGCTGGATGGACCGTCTGTGCGAAAACTACTGCGGTGGTATCTGGAATCTGTACACCCTGAACAACGGCGGGGCATTTATGGCCCCTGAACCGGATGACTATGATGACGAAACATGGGTACTGTTCAATGCCATGAACGGTAACCGCGCTGAAATGAGCCCGGAAGCCGCCGGCATTGCCGCCTGTCTGATGACGTACAGTCATCACGCCTGCCGTACGGAGTGTTATGCCATGACGGTTCATTATTACCGTCTGCGGGATTACGCCCTGCAGCATCCGGAATGCAGCGCCATTATGCGCATTATTGACTGAAAGGGGGCCGGAACAATGCAACAGATTTCCTTTCTGCCCGGAGAAATGACAACCAGAGAGCGCAGCCTCATTCAGCGGGCCCTGAAAACCCTGGACCGCCATCTTCATGAACCCGGCGTGGCCTTCACCTCCACCCGTGCGGCACGGGAATGGCTGATTCTGAACATGGCGGGACTGGAGCGTGAAGAATTCCGGGTGCTGTATCTGAATAACCAGAATCAGCTGATTGCCGGTGAAACCCTCTTCACCGGCACCATCAACCGCACGGAAGTCCATCCCCGGGAAGTGATTAAACGCGCCCTGTATCACAATGCCGCAGCCGTGGTGCTGGCGCACAATCACCCGTCCGGTGAAGTCACACCCAGTAAGGCAGACCGGCTTATCACCGAACGTCTGGTACAGGCACTGGGCCTGGTGGATATCCGGGTGCCGGACCATCTGATAGTCGGTGGCAGCCAGGTTTTCTCCTTTGCCGAACATGGTCTGCTTTAACCCGTCACAACCACATCACACCTGTTTTCACTTTTATCTTCTGTCTTCAGAGGTATCCCACTATGAAAATCATCACCCGTGGCGAAGCCATGCGTATTCACCGTCAGCATCCTGCATCCCGTCTTTTTCCGTTCTGTACCGGCAAATACCGCTGGCACGGCAGTGCTGAAGCGTATACCGGTCGTGAAGTGCAGGATATTCCCGGTGTGCTGGCCGTGTTTGCTGAACGCCGTAAGGACAGTTTTGGCCCGTATGTCCGGCTGATGAGCGTCACTCTGAACTGAGTCAGTAAGGGCATTCTGATGAGCAGAATTATCACCACCACCGTGTATACACTGCATGAGCTATCCTCCACCGCACAGGAAAAAGCCCGCGACTGGTACCGTCAGCATCATGCTGACAGCAACTGGTATGAAAACGTGTATGAGGACTTCAGGGCGGTCTGTGGCATTTTCGGAATTGACCTCCGCCAGCGCGTTTTCCGGCTCAGCAACGGCAGGTTTATGGAAGAGGCGTGCATCTGGTTCAGCGGATTCTGCAGCCAGGGGGACGGAGCCTGTTTTGAAGGACGCTGGCACTGGCAGCCAGCAACAGCCAGAAGGCTCCGGGAGTATGCCACACAGGACCATGAACTCCATCGTATCGCGGATGCCCTGCAGGCGGTGCAGAAACGTAACTTCTGGCAACTGCAGGCTGAAATCCACCACCGGGGACGTTACTGCCATCCGTACAGCATGGATATCACTGTTACCCGGAACAGTCCGACTGGTCAGGCTATGACAGCCGATGCGGAAGCCGCTGTCAGCGAAGCCCTGCGCGACCTGGCCTTCTGGTTGTACCGTCAGCTGGAAAACGAGTACGACAGGCTGACCTCTGATGCCGCTGTGGATGAGGCCCTTCTCATCAACGAATACACCTTCACCGAAGCCGGTCTGCGCGCCGGCTGACCTGAGGACTTTATCGTGTCAGACAAACTCCATGAGACAAATTATCCCGACGACCATAACGACCGCCTCTGGTGGGGACTGCCCTGCACCGTGACGCCCTGTTTCGGGGCACGTCTGGTGCAGGAGGGTAACCGGTTGCATTACCTTGCCGACCGCGCCGGTATCAGAGGCCTGTTCAGCGATGCAGATGCGTACCACCTGGACCAGGCCTTTCCGCTGCTGATGAAACAACTGGAACTCATGCTCACCAGCGGTGAACTGAATCCCCGCCATCAGCATACCGTCACGCTGTATGCAAAAGGGCTGACCTGCAAAGCCGATACCCTCAGCAGTTGTGGTTACGTTTATCTGGCTGTTTATCCGACGCCCGAAATGAAAAATTAACTCTCCAGAATAGCCTTCTGCTACGGCCTGGTGTTTTCACCACGCCACTTTTCCATTTTTATATCTGCATATCAGGAAAATCTTCAGTATGAAAACATTACCTGTATTACCCGGGCAGGCGGCCAGTTCTCGCCCGTCTCCTGTTGAAATCTGGCAGATACTGCTGTCCCGACTGCTGGACCAGCACTATGGCCTCACACTGAATGACACACCGTTTGCCGATGAACGTGTGATTGAGCAGCATATTGAGGCAGGCATTTCACTGTGTGATGCGGTGAACTTTCTCGTGGAAAAATACGCGCTGGTGCGTACCGACCAGCCGGGATTCAGCGCCTGTACCCGCTCTCAGTTAATAAACAGCATCGATATCCTCCGGGCTCGCAGGGCGACCGGCCTGATGACCAGCGACAATTACAGAACGGTAAATAACATTACCCTGGGTAAGTATCCGGAGGCGAAATGATGACACTGGAAGCCGACAGCGTTAACGTACAGGCGCTGGATATGGGGCACATTGTCGTTGACATTGATGGTGTTAATATCACTGAACTGATTAATAAGGCCGCTGAAAACGGTTATTCACTCCGCGTGGTGGATGACCGTGACTCTACCGAAACACCGGCAACTTATGCCAGCCCTCACCAGTTGCTGTAAGACAATGCAGTGATACAGGGTATAGTGCCATTAACCACAGAAACAGCACTGTTGTCCTGTATTAAGCAGGCAAGAGAAGATGTCCTTACCCTGCGCCATCTGCAGCTTCTGCACCAGAACCGGTGAATCTCACTCAACAGGCTTCATTTCCCCTGACGCCAGCCTGAATACAGCTGGCGTTTTCATTTATAAACAGAAAGGAAAACCGATAATAATGGAATGGACGCCCCGACCATGAAGCAACGGTAGGATATTACTGATAAACCTTCCAGTGGAGGTGCGTTATGGCCGTTTTAACGATTAGCATTGACCTGACAAAAAATGAATTCCAAATCCACGGTCTGGGTAGGAACAGAAAAATCTAAGCTCAGAAAACGGATTAAAGTAAGCGTCAACGGAGCACCGTATTGACGCTTATTTATTGGTGAGAACTACGTTCCATGGCAGGAGTTCGTCAACACGGTTGGAGGGCCATTCCGGCAGTATGCTCAGAATATGGCGCAGATACGCTTCCGGATCGATACCGTTCAGACGGCAGGTGCCTGCTTTTCCGGCAACAAGCAGGAATCTCAGCGCTGAAGCAGGAATTAGAGGTAAAAACGCCCTACCGGGCCATGAATCACCCGGTCATTGGAGTAGTAACCAAAGCAGATTTAGCCAGCATGGAACAAATATCTTTGGTGACAAGTTGGTTACGGGAAGCTGGAGCGCACAACGTGTTAGTAACCAGTGCAGTTAATAACAATGGAGTTACAGAACTTTTTGCCTTGCTGCATACAGAAGAAGGCTGTTGTTAATTTCGATTGGTTCTCAGATGAGAATGATGACGGTGATACACAGATAAGAATCAATGAGCAATGAGGGTTGCCGGGCAACCCTCATTGAATAAAACGGGAATTACTTCGCTTCGCCGTTTTTCATTTCGCCCATAGCTTTCAGCTTTTTGGAGATATCGCGGCGTTCTTTGGAGAGCTCGGCATTTTTGATGATGTAATCGTCAACGCGATCTTCATAGTCACCTTTCATGCTGGCGATGATGCCCTGGATTGCTTCAACGCTCATCCCTGGCTTGATGTAATCGCTCAGGTTGTCCAGCAACAGGACGCGCTTCTGGTTGTCACGGATCTTTTTCTCAACGTCCTGAATTTCACGTTGCAGTTTGTTCTTACGACGGAACAGACGAACAAATTCCAGTACGTCCTGGAATGAAGGCTTGGTAGTTTCCATTTTTATACCCCTGATAATGTGAGAGTCGGATTCGTTTAAGCAACCGCTATTCGTTAGGGCCAACATTACTCATAGCTGCCGCAGATGACAATGCTTTTATCCCTTTTCACTATCATACCCTTTATCCTTGCTGAATCGAAGCAGCAGCAAGATGATTCTGAAGTTCAGGAATTATTTGCGCAAGGCCCGGCAAATCAGATTCGATAGCAACTCAAGCTGATGTGCCGTTTCCATGTTCAGCCACACATAACCATAGATTGGTGTTTCCAAGACTTTCAGGTCATGGTGGTTATCGAGCAACTGACGCAGCTCTTCCACAGCATCGTTCAATTTTTCCGTATTGGCAAAAACCGGCTGCGGATTACCTTCGTACAGCGCATGAACAAGGCTCAGCAGTATTTGCTGCATCATGTGCTGGGTATCACGAAGTTTTTGCGCGTTCAATAACACGAAATGGCTGGGGCGCGTGGCCCAGTATGCATTGATTTGCAACTCCAGCATACAAACCAGATTGCGATTAATGGTCTGGATACCTTCATATATCGATTTGGGAATACGGGTTTCTTTGCTGGCGGGCGCAATCAGCCCACGCATTTTCACGGCATCGGTCAGGAGTTTTTGTAGATGGCTTTCCAGACGTGGGCGTTCGAGTAAGTTCGGTGAGAATGCAGATTGATAGACCCGATTATACTCGGTCAGACTTTTCGCCAGTTGAATGCGCCAGTGGATGAACGCCCGTTGTGGCCAGATACCGGTAAACAACATTGCCAGTAAAGAGCCGAGGATCACATCGCCGCTTCGCCATAACGCCGTATCAATTTCACCTGTCGGGGAACCCACAACAATTGCCAGCGTCACCCCAATCAATAATCCTTGATACGGTTTCTTGCCCAGCGCCAGCCAACCGCAAAGAAACATCGCCGCCGCGCACCAGACTAACATCAGCGGTAACGAAATTAACTCCAGTTGCAGAGCGATAAGACCTAAAATCGAACCCAACACCGTACCGCCAATACGTTCGAAGGCACGAGGGACAACGTTCCCCCAGAACGAGATTGGCCCCATAATCACCACCATGGTGACCAGCGGCCAGGTGCTTTCCGGGATAGTAAACAGGCGGATAATGAGAAAAGTGAGCAGGAATGCCAGCGCGACCCGAGTACCATGCACAATGCGGTAATGGCGGTATACCCGGATTTCAAACGGGCTTAATGACTTATCGGCACGCACGCAGAAACTCCGTAATGAAGATGAAAAGCGCTCATAACACATCTGTCGGCCAGAAGGCGCGCCTCTGAGTTATCCGACGGACATACCGGGAACAGTGTAATTTCCCGGCAGGAGCGAAAAATTTGAAAGGCGCATCTTACTCTTTTCGCTTTCAAAAAAAGAGTGGTCTTCGCGTTAACACACCGCCCTGAGATGAATTAGTGATGTTTTGGCTGCACCGCAACATACATTTCGATATCCCAGTACCCATCTTCCGCGCCATTGTTCAAGTAAACCTCGAAGCAGGGCTTTGGTAACATTTCATAAGCACTGTCCTGCAAGAGGCTATTAAAGAACTGATACCAGGGTTTAGCAAAATCATCACCGACTACACGAGCCACCGCCACCGCATACTGACCACCTGAAATTTCTGTCAGAATGACGCCCTCACTGTTTTCGGGGAGCGTAAAGTTATTCGGTACCGTCACGACGGTGTCGCAGCGTAATTTTTCGGCGGGTGTTTCATCTGGATTGTCGTAATAGACAGCAACCCACTCCTTCGGCACAATATTTTTGCTATCTATCCACATCATCAACTGCTCAAAACCTTTCTTTACCATCTGCTCCCACGGGCCAACAAGATGGAAACCTGCAACGGTACGTTTATCTTCCTGCTTAATCTCGTAGTTCATGACGCCTCCACTAACACTGTTTTTATATACAGTATAGTTGCAATATTAAAACCACAAGGAATGAGTGTTGATTATGCGAGCAGACTCGCACTCCTGCCAGTCTGCTGCAAAAGAAAGGTCAGGCCTTATGGTGGAAATAATCACTCAGGCGGGAAAACATGCTGCCTTCCCCGACAGATTCCAGGGTAACCAGCGGCCAGTGCGCCACCTGTTTATCACGGTCGTAAAGTTCAATTTCCCCTACCCGCTGATGGGCGCTAATTGGCGCGGTGAGTTCTTTACCATCAAGGGTATATTTGGCTTTGATATGTGGAATTTCGGCTTTCGGTAGCACCATCCAGAACTCTTGTTCCGTTCCCAGGGCGATATTTTCTTTATCACCATACCAGATGCGTTCCGTACCGACCTTTTTCCCACGGTGCAAAATTTGCACCGTAGTAAAGTTTTGTTGCCCCCAACGCAGTAATTTTCTTGCCTCTTCCTCACGACCTTTTGCGCTGTCAGCCCCCATTACCACTGCAATGAGGCGACGCTGCCCGTCTACAGCCGAAGCAATAAGATTAAACCCGGCACCAGAAGTATGGCCCGTTTTCAGGCCGTCAACATTCATGGTTTTATCCCACAATAACCCGTTACGGTTTTGCTGGGTGATACCGTTCCAGGTGAGGCTTTTCTCACTGTACATATGATAAAACTCGGGCTCGCCGTGGATGATAGCGCGAGAAAGCACGGCTAAATCATAAGCCGAGCTATGCTGGCCAGGTGCATCCAGACCATGCACTGTTTCAAAATGCGTATCCTTGAGATGCAGCTTCTCGGCATAGTTGTTCATCATTTCAACAAACTGCCGTTGCCCACCGGCAATATAGTCAGCCAGAGCAACACAAGCGTCATTTCCGGAATCCACAATTAAACCACGGCTTAAATCACGTACCGATACGCGATCGCCCTCTTTCAAAAACATCAGTGAAGAACCGACAAACACCGGATTATCTTTCGCCCACGCATCACGCCCCACGGTGACAATATCGTCTGGCGTAATGCGATGACTATCGATAGCGCGATCCACGACATAGCCCGTCATCAGCTTTGTCAGGCTGGCGGGATTGCGCTGTTGATGCTCATTACCCGCGGTGAGAATCTGACCGGTGGTGTAATCCATCAATACCCAGGACCCGGCATGAATCTCTGGAGGCTGAGGTGAAAAAGGAATGTTTTCCGCCGCAAAACCAGACGATAAATTAAAAACGAACAAAGAAGCAGCAATAATAAGACGGCGTTTCAACAGCAAACCCTCAGGTGTTTCAAATAGCTGTTCTTTTTACGGAAATACTTATGAACTGGCTGGAATAAAGTGCAAGAAAATGTGACTACTATCTCATTTTTATCTGACATGATCTGTTGCCACTCGCTGCCAAATTGTCGCGCTAAAGCTGATTAGCACGGTGATATTTGATACTCTGGCAGACAGCAGAAATAACGGATTTAACCTAATGATGAATGACGGTAAGCAACAATCTACCTTTTTGTTTCACGATTACGAAACCTTTGGAACGCACCCCGCGTTAGATCGCCCTGCACAGTTCGCAGCCATTCGCACTGATAACGAATTCAATGTCATCGGCGAACCCGAAGTCTTTTACTGCAAGCCCGCGGATGACTATTTACCCCAGCCTGGAGCAGTATTAATTACCGGTATTACCCCGCAGGAGGCACGGGCGAAAGGAGAAAACGAAGCCGCGTTTGCCGCCCGTATTCACTCGCTTTTTACCGTACCGAAGACCTGTATTCTGGGCTACAACAATGTGCGTTTCGACGACGAAGTCACACGCAACGTTTTTTATCGTAATTTCTACGATCCTTACGCCTGGAGCTGGCAGCATGATAACTCGCGCTGGGATTTACTGGATGTTATGCGTGCCTGTTATGCCCTGCGCCCGGAAGGAATAAACTGGCCTGAAAATGATGACGGTCTACCGAGCTTTCGCCTTGAGCATTTAACCAAAGCGAATGGTATTGAACATAGCAACGCCCACGATGCGATGGCTGATGTGTACGCCACTATTGCGATGGCGAAACTGGTAAAAACGCGTCAGCCACGCCTGTTTGATTATCTCTTTACCCATCGTAATAAACACAAACTGATGGCGTTGATTGATGTTCCGCAGATGAAACCCCTAGTTCACGTTTCCGGAATGTTTGGGGCATGGCGTGGCAATACCAGCTGGGTGGCACCGCTGGCGTGGCATCCTGAAAATCGCAATGCCGTAATTTTGGTGGATTTGGCAGGAGACATTTCGCCATTACTGGAGCTGGATAGCGACACATTGCGCGAGCGTTTATATACCGCAAAAGCCGATCTTGGCGATAACGCCGCCGTTCCGGTTAAGCTGGTGCATATCAATAAATGTCCGGTACTGGCCCAGGCGAATACGCTACGCCCGGAAGATGCCGACCGACTGGGAATTAATCGTCAGCATTGCCTCGATAACCTAAAAATTCTGCGTGAAAATCCGCAAGTGCGTGAAAAAGTGGTGGCGATATTCGCGGAAGCCGAACCGTTTACACCTTCAGATAACGTGGATGCACAGCTTTATAATGGCTTTTTCAGTGACGCCGATCGTGCAGCAATGAAAATTGTGCTGGAAACCGAGCCGCGTAATTTACCGGCACTGGATATCACTTTTGTTGATAAACGAATTGAAAAACTGTTGTTCAATTATCGAGCGCGCAACTTCCCGGGGACGCTGGATTATGCCGAGCAGCAACGCTGGCTGGAGCACCGCCGCCAGGTCTTCACGCCAGAGTTTTTGCAGGGCTATGCTGATGAATTGCAGATGCTGGCACAACAGTATGCCGATGACAAAGAGAAAGTGGCGCTGTTAAAAGCGCTTTGGCAGTACGCGGAAGAGATCGTCTGAAAATAAATATCCTCCGGCATAGCCGGAGGTTTTTCAAATGCGCCTTTAAGGCTCTCTTACCAGCCGCGCCCTAACAGGCGCACACGATCTGACATTTGCATCCAACTTCGTTACTTACGGCCCGTAAACGGGCTGCCCGGATAGGGAATCGATAACTGCTCTCCCATTTTATCCTCTTCAAGCTGGTGCTTTATGTAATCCTGTATCTTCGCCGTGTTCTTACCCACCGTATCGACGTAATACCCTCTGCACCAGAACTCCCTGTTCCTGTATTTGAATTTCAAATCACCAAACTGCTCGTAAGGCATCAGACTGCTTTTCCCTTTCAGATATCCCATAAAGCCTGATACGCTCATTTTGGGCGGGATCTCCACAAGCATATGGATATGATCTGCACAGCATTCAGCTTCCAGAATCCG
>NZ_KE137316.1:1035328-1067723 GCF_000408845.1 Escherichia sp. KTE172
GACGTAGTACCCTCTGCACCAGAACTCCCTGTTCCTGTATTTGAATTTCAAATCACCAAACTGCTCGTAAAGCATCAGACTGCTTTTCCCTTTCAGATATCCCATAAAGCCGGATACGCTCATTTTGGGCGGGATCTCCACAAGCATATGGATATGATCTGCACAGCATTCAGCTTCCAGAATCCGTACACTTTTCCACTCACACAGCTTTCTCAAAATACAGCCTATTGCTCTACACTTCTCTCTGTAGAACACCTGTCTTCGGTATTTTGGCGCAAATACTATGTGATATTTACAGTTCCATCGGGTGTGCGCTAAGCTCTTTTCGTTCCCCATTGGGACCCCCTTTTGATTTCTTGTTTGACACTTGCAGTTGCCAGACCGCAAGGTGTTTTAACAAATCAAAAGGGGTTTTAATAACTGGCTCAAAGCTGAAAGCTTTCCGGAACCCCCAGCCTAGCTGGGGGTTTTCTGTGCACAACAAAAAAGCCGGAGCGACAAACTCCGGCTTTTTGAGATTTACCGGATGATTATGTCATCCGGTTTGTAAGATTACGCTACGTCTTCGTACTGCGGAACCGGGTTACGGAAACTCTTGGTTACGCAAGCCAGGTAAATCAGACCGATAGCAGCCCAGATCAGACCCAGAACCATTGAGCTTTCTTCCAGGTTAACCCACAGCGCACCAACGGTCAGCGCACCACACATCGGCAGGAACAGATACTGGAAGTGATCTTTCAGCGTTTTGTTACGCTTCTCACGGATCCAGAACTGCGAGATGACCGACAGGTTAACGAAGGTGAACGCCACCAACGCACCAAAGTTAATCAGCGCCGTAGCCATTACCAGGTCGAAGTTGATTGCCAGCAGGGCAATCGCGCCAACCAGGATGATATTCATCGCCGGAGTACGCCATTTCGGGTGTACATAACCGAAGAAGCTTTTCGGGAACACGCCGTCACGACCCATTACGTACATCAGACGCGCAACGCCTGCGTGCGCCGCCATACCGGACGCCAGTACGGTAATGGTGGAGAAGATCAGCGCGCCAACCTGGAACGCTTTACCCGCAACGTACAGCATGATTTCAGGCTGTGACGCATCCGGATCTTTAAAACGAGAGATATCCGGGAAGTACAGCTGCAGGAAGTAAGTTGCAAAGATGAAGATCATGCCGCCGATCAGCGCGGTCAGGAAAATCGCACGCGGGATCACGCGCTCTGCATCTTTGGTTTCTTCCGACAGGTTGCTGATGCCGTCAAAACCGGTAAAGGAGAAGCACAGGATTGTCGCCCCGGTAATCATCGGGATAACATGCGCATCGCCAGACCAGAACGGACGAGTGCTCGCCAGCGTACCAGCGCCTTCACCTTCAAATACGCCATAAACAACCATGCCCAGAATCACCGCGATCAGCACTATCTGCAACACGACGATTACAGTGTTGAAGTTCGCTACGGATTTCAGACTACGCAGGTTAAAGGCGGTCATAAAGGCCACCAGAGCCACCACAAACATCCACGATGGAATGGAAGGCACCAGAGCTTCAAAATAGATTTTCGCCAGCAGAATGTTGATCATCGGCGCGAACAGATAGTCGAGCAGAGAAGACCAACCCACCATAAAGCCGACAGTCGGGCTAATGGATTTCTGGGCGTAAGTGTATGCAGAGCCAGCAGAAGGATAGCGGCGAACCAGCTTCCCGTAGCTCAGAGCCGTAAACAGGATCGCAATCAATGCGAACGCATAGGCTGTCGGCACATGACCATCCGTGAGGCCTGAAACGATACCAAATGTATCAAACAGCGTCATCGGCTGCATATAGGCTAGACCCATCATTACAACCGGAACTAACGTAAGCGTTTTACGCAATTCCACGCGAGAGGTGTTTGGAGTAACGTTATGCGACATGGTCATTCTCCTTTACGGTGATAACCGTCGCGTAAGCAAAAAATTGCCCCATTTTTTTGGATTCCTCAGCGACAACAACTGTCGATTTTTAGTAAATATCTATCCGGTACGAAGCCCGGCCTCTTGGTATGAATGATTGGTTTGAAGCAAAAAATAACCGACGCTAATTAAACGTCGGTTTTTAGTCATTTTTTGACAGCGGCGCATTGTGCCTAAATGGGGGGGAAATGACAAGAGAATGAGAGGCTTGCCATAATAATTTTTCTTTAAATGGCTGATTTTCCGTCATCAGATTTTGCATAAACACCGGCGATCGCACTATTTGCTAAAATTTCATCTCGCCACCAGCCGCTGGCAAGCCCTGCGGTCTGTTCATTCCAGCCAATCCAGACGGGTTCAAAGAGAGTTTGGGCGACCACTTTCTTCTCGATTAACGCGCCACTATCGAGAAAACGTTGCGCCAGATACCGTGGTAAATAGCCGCAGCCAAGGCCGCTAATTTGCAGCTCCAGCTTGGTTTTAAAATCGAAAACGGTAATGGCTTCTTGTTCGTCGAGAAGTTGTGAGGCCGTAGAAGCGCCTGCCTGCGCAGTGTCCCCCACCACAATCGCCCGATATCGTTTAATGATACGACGGTTTAACGGTTCTTCTTCCTGGGCTAACGGATGATGAGGCGCGACCGCAAAGACTTGTTCAAGATCGCCCAACCGCGAGAAACCAAACTCACTGGAAGATGGTGGCTCATGCATCGCGCCAACGATAATATCCGCTCGCCCCTGAGTCAGGGCATCCCAGGAACCACCGAGTACGCCATTGATAAACTTCAGGCGCGTCACGCTATGATGTTGATAAAAAGCTTCAATGAGAGGCGCAAGCAGAGAAAAAGGAAACGTGTCGTCCACGCCAATCACCAGCTCGTTTTCCCAGCCTTCATGCAGTTTGATCGCCTGCTTTTCCAGTTCTCGCACGGTATGCAGAACTTCCCGCCCTTTCTCTAATAACATTTTTCCGGTACGGGTGAATTTAGCGCGGTGTCCGCTACGATCAAGCAATTGAATATTAAGGTCGCTTTCCAGCTTGTGAACGGTGTAACTCAGAGCGGACGGCGTCTTGTAGAGTTTGGCTGACGCCGCCGCAAAACTGCCTTCTTTTTCTAAGGCATCGAGGATCATCAACACATCCAGCAGTGGTTTCATACACGCCCCCTTGCAGTGCATGCGGCGTCCTGCTGGCGTGATCGTTTACTCCAGCGGCATTACCAGCGGATCGGGATACTGGTATTCAAATCCCAGTTCATTACAAATCCGACTGCCATCAATAATCTTACCTTTGCCGCTGTCCAGACTATTTCTGAACTGCGGAGGTTCCAGCCCCAGTAAACGGGCCATCTGCGGATAGAAAACATTACGCGCAGGGTGAGCTGGCGCACATATATTATAGATGTGTCCGCCTTTAGGTGCCTGTAACAACAGAGTGATAGCGCCAATAACATCTTCTAAATGGACTAAATTAACACCATGTTCACCATCAGGGGCGGTTTTTCCGGCAAAGAAGCGTCCGGGATGACGTCCCGGTCCGACCAGGCCCGCAAGACGCAGAATATCGACCGAAGTACCGGGTAAATTGTGCAGCCAGTCTTCGAGTTCTTCTAATACTCGTCCACTGTTGGTTACCGGATTACGCGGGGTGGTTTCTTTCACCGTGCCTTGTGCGTCGCCATAGACAGACGTCGAGCTGGTAAAAATAATACGGGGAATACGATGAGCCAGCGCGCTATCCACTAACTCTTGTACCGCTTGTAAATAGAACTCATCGCCGGGGCCGCTACGACGTGCCGGAAGCGTAATGACCAGCGCATCGGCATCCATAAGGGCATCCAGATCGTCAGAATCGCAAACTAACTCAGGCTCCATGCGAAGCAGATAGCTATCAATGCCACTCATTCGGGCCGCTTCGACACCATCTTGTGTGGTTTTACTCCCGGTGACTTGCCAGCCTCGCGCTGAAAGTGACATCGCCAGCGGCATACCTAACCACCCTAACCCGACAATTGCGACCTTTTTCATCCGTTATCTCCTGATACACCTTAGATCTATAAGGCTACGCTAGCGTATCAAAACTGACAATTCATTCTATGAATGAATCTCTTCAATAATGATAACGACATGCTGCAATGAGCAGTGAATCATCAGTAACCGCGTATACCAGAAGGTGCTCCTCTGTAATGCGTCGGGACCAGAAACCTGACAAGTTATGTTTCAGGGGTTCTGGTTTCCCCTTACCTTCAAATGGTGTTCTGCGGGTATCTTTGATAAGTTCATTGATCTTTTTAACAATTCGCTTATCTGCTTCCTGCCAGTACAGATAATCATCCCATGATTCCTCAGACCAGATTAGTTTCACTCAATAATGTCCTTTTCCGTTCCTTTGTCTGATTTCAGGCTATCGATTGAGTCCATCAATCTCCGGGCGTTAGCGGGGGAACGCAGTAGATAAGCCGTCTCTTCCAGCGAGTTGTATTCTTCGAGTGACATCAGAACACAAGCCTCTCCATTCTGACGAGTAATGAGGATCGGGGCATGATCTTCAACGGCTTTCATCATTGTTGCCGACAAATTCTGACGCGCTTCGCTGTAGCTAATTGTACGCATGTAAATCTCCTCTTTTGTACAGTTCATTGTACAATGATGGGTGTTAATTAACTATTTATTAATTAGTTTGTAGATCAAGACATTGCCAGCGAGACGAAAAATCAGACTTTGCTCTTTTTGGTGCTGTCAAGTTAGAGGACAGTCCTCTTAGCCCCCTTCTTTCCCCGCTCATTCATTAAACAAATCTATCGCCATAAAATATATAAAAAAGCCCTTGCTTTCTAACGTGAAAGTGGTTTAGGTTAAAAGACATCAGTTGAATAAACATTCACAGAGACTTTTATGACACGCGTTCAATTTAAACACCACCATCATCACCATCATCCTGACTAGTCTTTCAGGCGATGTGTGCTGGAAGACATTCAGATCTTCCAGTGGCGCATGAACGCATGAGAAAGCCCCCGGAAGATCACCTTCCGGGGGCTTTTTTATTGCACGATTGATAACGGTTCAGACAGGTTTAAAGAGGAATAAGAAAATGACAGACAACACTCGTTTACGCATAGCTATGCAGAAATCCGGCCGTTTAAGTGATGACTCACGCGAATTACTGGCGCGCTGTGGCATTAAAATCAATCTTCACACCCAGCGTCTGATCGCGATGGCAGAAAACATGCCGATTGATATTCTGCGCGTGCGTGACGACGATATTCCCGGTCTGGTAATGGACGGCGTGGTAGACCTTGGGATTATTGGCGAAAACGTGCTGGAAGAAGAGCTGCTTAACCGCCGCGCCCAGGGTGAAGATCCGCGCTACTTTACCCTGCGTCGTCTGGATTTCGGCGGCTGCCGCCTTTCGCTGGCAACGCCGGTTGATGAAGCCTGGGACGGTCCGCTCTCCTTAAACGGTAAACGTATCGCCACCTCTTATCCTCACCTGCTCAAGCGTTATCTCGACCAGAAAGGTATCTCTTTTAAATCCTGCTTACTGAACGGTTCTGTCGAAGTTGCGCCGCGTGCCGGGCTGGCGGATGCGATTTGCGATCTGGTTTCCACCGGTGCCACGCTGGAAGCTAACGGCCTGCGCGAAGTCGAAGTTATCTACCGCTCGAAAGCCTGCCTGATCCAGCGCGATGGCGAAATGGAAGAATCCAAACAGCAACTGATCGACAAACTGCTGACCCGTATTCAGGGTGTGATCCAGGCGCGCGAATCAAAATACATCATGATGCACGCACCGACCGAACGCCTGGATGAAGTCATCGCCCTGCTGCCAGGTGCCGAACGCCCAACCATTCTGCCGCTGGCGGGTGACCAACAGCGCGTAGCGATGCACATGGTGAGTAGCGAAACCCTGTTCTGGGAAACGATGGAAAAACTGAAAGCGCTGGGTGCCAGTTCAATCCTGGTCCTGCCGATTGAGAAGATGATGGAGTGATCGCCATGAGCTTTAACACAATCATTGACTGGAATAGCTGTACTGCGGAGCAACAACGCCAGCTGTTAATGCGCCCGGCGATCTCCGCTTCTGAAAGCATTACCCGCACCGTTAACGATATTCTCGATAACGTGAAAACGCGTGGCGATGAGGCCCTGCGTGAATACAGCGCGAAGTTTGATAAAACCACGGTTACCGCGCTGAAGGTGTCTGCTGATGAGATCGCCGCCGCCAGCGAACGCCTGAGCGACGAGCTAAAACAGGCGATGGCGGTGGCAGTAAAGAATATTGAAACCTTCCACACTGCGCAAAAACTGCCGCCGGTAGATGTAGAAACGCAGCCAGGCGTGCGTTGCCAGCAGGTCACGCGCCCGGTGGCTTCAGTGGGTTTGTATATTCCTGGCGGCTCCGCCCCGCTCTTCTCAACGGTATTAATGCTGGCGACTCCGGCGCGTATTGCGGGCTGTAAAAAAGTGGTGCTGTGCTCACCGCCGCCGATTGCCGATGAGATCCTTTATGCGGCGCAACTGTGCGGTGTGCAGGACGTGTTTAACGTCGGCGGCGCACAGGCCATTGCCGCGCTGGCGTTTGGTACGGAATCTGTGCCGAAAGTGGACAAAATCTTCGGGCCGGGTAACGCCTTTGTCACCGAAGCAAAACGCCAGGTAAGCCAGCGTCTGGACGGTGCGGCGATCGATATGCCCGCAGGCCCGTCGGAAGTGCTGGTGATTGCTGACAGCGGCGCAACGCCGGATTTCGTGGCTTCTGATTTGCTCTCCCAGGCTGAACACGGCCCGGACTCACAGGTGATTTTACTGACACCTGATGCTGATATGGCGCGTCGCGTTGCCGAGGCCGTCGAACGCCAGTTGGCAGAATTGCCGAGAGCTGAAACCGCCCGTCAGGCACTGAGCGCCAGCCGCCTGATCGTAACCAACGATTTAGCGCAGTGCGTAGAGATCTCCAATCAGTACGGTCCGGAGCACCTGATCATTCAGACCCGCAACGCCCGCGATCTCGTCGATAGCATTACCAGCGCCGGTTCGGTATTTCTCGGTGACTGGTCACCGGAATCGGCAGGTGATTACGCCTCCGGCACCAACCACGTGCTGCCGACTTACGGTTACACCGCCACCTGTTCCAGCCTCGGGCTGGCAGATTTCCAGAAACGCATGACCGTACAGGAACTGTCGAAAGAAGGTTTCTCCGCGCTGGCTTCGACCATTGAAACACTGGCCGCCGCCGAGCGCCTGACCGCCCACAAAAATGCCGTTACTTTGCGTGTTAACGTCCTTAAGGAGCAAGCATGAGCACCGTGACTATTACTGATTTAGCGCGTGAAAACGTCCGCAACCTGACGCCGTATCAGTCGGCGCGTCGTCTGGGCGGTAACGGCGACGTCTGGCTGAACGCCAACGAATATCCCACAGCCGTGGAGTTTCAGCTTACTCAGCAAACGCTCAACCGCTACCCGGAATGCCAGCCAAAAGCGGTGATTGAAAATTACGCGCAATATGCAGGCGTAAAACCGGAACAGGTGCTGGTCAGCCGTGGCGCGGACGAAGGTATTGAACTGCTGATCCGCGCTTTTTGCGAACCGGGTAAAGACGCCATCCTCTACTGCCCGCCAACGTACGGCATGTACAGCGTCAGCGCTGAAACCATTGGCGTCGAATGCCGCACAGTGCCGACGCTGGAAAACTGGCAACTGGACTTACAGGGCATTTCCGACAAGCTGGACGGCGTAAAAGTGGTCTATGTTTGCAGCCCCAACAACCCCACCGGGCAACTGATCAACCCACAGGATTTTCGCACCCTGCTGGAGTTAACCCGCGGTAAGGCGATTGTGGTTGCCGATGAAGCCTATATCGAGTTTTGCCCGCAGGCATCGCTGGCTGGCTGGCTGGCGGAATATCCGCACCTGGCTATTTTGCGCACACTGTCGAAAGCTTTTGCTCTGGCGGGGCTTCGTTGCGGATTTACGCTGGCAAACGAAGAAGTCATCAACCTGCTGATGAAAGTGATCGCCCCCTACCCGCTCTCGACGCCAGTTGCCGACATTGCCGCACAGGCGTTAAGCCCGCAGGGAATCGTCGCCATGCGCGAACGGGTGGCGCAAATTATTGCAGAACGCGAATACCTGATTGCCGCACTGAAAGAGATCCCCTGCGTGGAGCAGGTTTTCGACTCTGAAACCAACTACATTCTGGCGCGCTTTAAAGCCTCCAGTGCAGTGTTTAAATCTTTGTGGGATCAGGGCATTATCTTACGTGATCAGAATAAACAACCCTCTTTAAGCGGCTGCCTGCGAATTACCGTCGGAACCCGTGAAGAAAGCCAGCGCGTCATTGACGCCTTACGTGCGGAGCAAGTTTGATGAGTCAGAAGTATCTTTTTATCGATCGCGATGGAACCCTGATTAGCGAACCGCCGAGTGATTTTCAGGTGGACCGTTTTGACAAACTCGCCTTTGAACCTGGCGTGATCCCGGAGCTGCTGAAGCTGCAAAAAGCGGGCTATAAGCTGGTGATGATCACCAATCAGGATGGTCTGGGAGCACAAAGTTTCCCGCAGGCGGATTTCGATGGCCCGCACAACCTGATGATGCAGATCTTCACCTCGCAAGGCGTGCAGTTTGATGAAGTGCTGATTTGCCCACACCTGCCCGCCGATGAGTGCGACTGCCGTAAGCCGAAAGTAAAACTGGTGGAGCGTTATCTGGCTGAGCAAGCGATGGATCGCGCTAACAGTTATGTGATTGGCGATCGCGCGACCGACATTCAACTGGCGGAAAACATGGGCATTAATGGTTTACGCTACGACCGCGAAGCCCTGAACTGGCCAATGATTGGCGAGCAACTCACTAAACGAGACCGTTACGCCCATGTAGTGCGCAACACCAAAGAGACGCAAATTGACGTCCAGGTGTGGCTGGATCGCGAGGGTGGCAGCAAGATTAACACCGGCGTTGGCTTCTTTGATCACATGCTGGATCAGATCGCCACCCACGGCGGTTTCCGTATGGAAATCAACGTTAAAGGCGACCTCTATATCGACGATCATCACACCGTCGAAGATACCGGCCTGGCGCTGGGGGAAGCATTAAAAATTGCTCTTGGCGACAAACGCGGTATTTGCCGGTTTGGTTTTGTGCTGCCGATGGACGAATGCCTTGCCCGCTGCGCACTGGATATCTCTGGTCGCCCGCACCTGGAATATAAAGCCGAGTTTACCTACCAGCGTGTGGGCGATCTCAGCACCGAGATGATCGAGCACTTCTTCCGTTCGCTCTCATACACCATGGGCGTGACGCTACACCTGAAAACCAAAGGTAAAAACGATCACCACCGTGTAGAGAGCCTGTTCAAAGCGTTTGGCCGCACCCTGCGCCAGGCCATCCGCGTGGAAGGCGACACCCTGCCCTCGTCGAAAGGAGTGCTGTAATGAACGTGGTGATCCTTGATACTGGCTGCGCCAACCTGAACTCGGTGAAGTCTGCCATTGCGCGTCACGGTTATGAACCCAAAGTCAGCCGTGACCCGGACGTCGTGTTGCTGGCCGATAAACTGTTTTTACCCGGCGTTGGCACCGCACAAGCGGCGATGGACCAGGTGCGCGAGCGCGAGCTGTTTGATCTCATCAAAGCCTGTACCCAACCGGTGCTGGGCATCTGCTTAGGGATGCAACTGCTGGGGCGGCGCAGCGAAGAGAGCAACGGCGTCGACTTGCTGGGCATCATCGAAGAAGACGTGCCGAAAATGACCGACTTTGGTCTGCCACTGCCACATATGGGCTGGAACCGCGTTTACCCGCAGGCAGGCAACCGCCTGTTTCAGGGGATTGAAGACGGCGCGTACTTTTACTTTGTTCACAGCTACGCAATGCCAGTCAATCCGTGGACCATCGCCCAGTGTAATTACGGCGAACCGTTCACCGCGGCGGTACAAAAAGATAACTTCTACGGCGTGCAGTTCCACCCGGAGCGTTCTGGTACCGCTGGCGCTAAGTTGCTGAAAAACTTCCTGGAGATGTGATGATTATTCCGGCATTAGATTTAATCGACGGCACCGTGGTGCGTCTCCATCAGGGCGATTATGGCAAACAGCGCGATTACGGTAACGACCCGCTGCCGCGCTTACAGGATTACGCCGCACAAGGTGCCGAAGTACTGCACCTGGTGGATCTGACCGGGGCAAAAGATCCGGCTAAACGTCAAATCCCGCTGATTAAAACCCTGGTCACGGGCGTTAACGTCCCGGTGCAGGTTGGCGGCGGCGTGCGTAGCGAAGAAGACGTGGCGGCGTTACTGGAAGCAGGCGTTGCGCGTGTGGTGGTTGGCTCCACCGCGGTGAAATCACCAGAAATGGTGAAGGGCTGGTTTGAACGTTTTGGTGCCGATGCCTTAGTGCTGGCGCTGGATGTCCGTATCGACGAGCAAGGCAACAAGCAGGTGGCAGTCAGCGGCTGGCAAGAGAACTCGGGCGTTTCACTGGAACAACTGGTGGAAACCTATCTGCCCGTCGGCCTGAAACATGTGCTGTGTACCGATATCTCGCGCGACGGCACGCTGGCGGGATCTAACGTCTTTTTATATGAAGAAGTGTGTGCCAGATATCCGCAAGTGGCGTTTCAGTCCTCCGGCGGCATTGGCGATATTAACGATGTGGCGGCCCTGCGTGGTACTGGTGTGCGCGGCGTAATAGTTGGTCGTGCATTACTGGAAGGTAAATTCACCGTGAAGGAGGCCATCGCATGCTGGCAAAACGCATAATCCCGTGTCTCGACGTTCGTGATGGTCAGGTGGTGAAAGGCGTACAGTTTCGCAACCATGAAATCATTGGCGATATCGTGCCACTGGCAAAACGCTACGCCGAAGAAGGTGCAGATGAACTGGTGTTCTACGATATCACCGCTTCCAGCGATGGCCGTGTGGTAGATAAAAGCTGGGTATCTCGCGTGGCGGAAGTAATCGACATTCCGTTTTGTGTGGCGGGTGGGATTAAGTCTCTGGAAGATGCCGCGAAAATTCTTTCCTTTGGCGCAGATAAAATCTCCATCAACTCTCCTGCGCTGGCGGACCCGACGTTAATTACTCGCCTGGCCGATCGCTTTGGCGTGCAGTGTATTGTGGTCGGTATTGATACCTGGTACGACGCCGAAACCGGTAAATATCATGTGAATCAATATACCGGCGATGAAAGCCGCACCCGCGTTACTCAGTGGGAAACGCTCGACTGGGTACAGGAAGTGCAAAAACGCGGTGCCGGAGAAATCGTCCTCAACATGATGAATCAGGACGGCGTGCGTAACGGTTACGACCTCGAGCAGCTGAAAAAAGTGCGTGAAGTTTGCCACGTCCCGCTGATTGCCTCCGGTGGCGCGGGCACCATGGAACACTTTCTCGAAGCCTTCCGCGATGCCGACGTTGACGGCGCGCTGGCAGCTTCCGTATTCCACAAACAAATAATCAATATTGGTGAATTAAAAGCGTACCTGGCAACACAGGGCGTGGAGATCAGGATATGTTAACAGAACAACAACGTCGCGAACTGGACTGGGAAAAAACCGACGGTCTGATGCCGGTGATTGTGCAACACGCGGTATCCGGCGAAGTGCTAATGCTGGGCTATATGAACCCGGAAGCCTTAGACAAAACCCTCGAAAGCGGCAAAGTCACCTTCTTCTCGCGCACTAAACAGCGACTGTGGACCAAAGGCGAAACGTCGGGCAATATTCTCAATGTGGTGAGTATTGCCCCGGACTGCGACAACGACACGTTACTGGTGCTGGCAAATCCCATCGGCCCGACCTGCCACAAAGGCACCAGCAGCTGCTTCGGCGACACCGCTCACCAGTGGCTGTTCCTTTATCAACTGGAACAACTGCTCGCCGAACGTAAATCTGCCGACCCGGAAACCTCCTACACCGCCAAACTGTATGCCAGCGGCACTAAACGCATTGCGCAGAAAGTGGGCGAAGAAGGCGTGGAAACCGCACTGGCAGCAACGGTACATGACCGCTTTGAGCTGACCAACGAGGCATCTGACTTGATGTATCACCTGCTGGTGTTGTTGCAGGATCAGGATCTGGATTTAGCGACGGTAATTGAGAACCTGCGTAAACGGCATCAGTGAGTTGCGTGCTGACCGGATGCGATGTTGTTGTCGCATCCGGAGCCATTGCCCGATGCGCAAGCTTATCGTGCCTACACATTATCTCAACACACGTAGGCCGGATAAGATGCGCCAGCATCGCATCCGGCAAAAAAAACGGGCATGGTGTCACCACCCTGCCCGTTTCTCTTAAATGCACAATAATATTATTTCGCGTTGTAATTACGCAGCGCGTTACGCCCCAACACAATCCCCACGCCAACCATGCCGCCCAGCAGCACCGCCAGAATCAAGGTAATTGCCTTTTTCGGGCTATCGCGACGAATAGGTAACGTCGGTTTCATTACATAGCGGTAAGCATGAATATCAAGTTTATCAACGTCAAGATTGTCGATATCCAGCAGGTTTTGACGAGTCTGATAGTAGCTTGATGAGAACACCAACGGACGGGTCGCCTCGTGCTTAATCATCGACTCCAGCGCTTCGCTCCCCAAAAGGAACATAGTATCCTGGGTTACGTCCTGCGTCTGTTGAATCTGCGGCTTTGTCACCTGCGCCTGATTCGCATACTGCAACGCTTCCTGAATCTGACGGATACGCAGATCTTTCTGTTCCTGCGCGACCACTTCCTGGGTTCTTAAAGAGTCCTGCAAGTTTTTCCGTCCCAGAGCAATGTTGTCCTTGAGATCCTTTTCTAGCTCTTGATTCACTTTATCATCAACTTGCTGAATGTATTGGGCCAACTTCATTTGTGCGCCCTCTGCAGTTTGCCCAACATAAGAAACAGTCAATGGTAATTGCTGGTTCTTAACAGAAGGTTCGATGGTAAGTTTTTCTGGCTCTTCCTGATTATCCAGCGTTTCTGCTAATGCAGAGAAGGCAGAACTGAAGCGACCAATTAACGTCTCCTGCAAATCCGATACTTTCGGTGTAGCCTGACCATAGATAACATTCATGGCATTGTTATAGCCAGCAATTTGCCCCACGTCGGGCTGAGTGATAATTGCTGTTGACGTCCATTTCTCCTTCGCTACTGCCAAATAACCAATAGCCAGGGCAATAGCCACAATGACGGAAATGATGATTGTCATCTTGCCACGCCACAACTGCACTAGTAAATCAATCAAATCAATCTGTTCCGGGTCATGGTTTTGCCCAGAAACATTATTATTTTCTACTCTCATCATTACCCTAACTGACGGAAATTTCCAAGTCCGCATAGTTTAGCGATAATCCTCGTGAATGCTATAGGATAAGTGATAAAAATAATGAATTGTTGAGGAAGTAACAAAAGACAATCAGGGCGTAAATAGCCCTGATAACAAGATGTTAATCGCTACCAAAGAGATCGCGGGTGTATACCTTATCTGCCACATCCTTAAGCTCTTCTGCCATACGATTGGAGATAATGACATCAGCTTGTTGTTTGAAAGTGGCGAGATCTCGTTCCAGGCGAGAGTTGAAGAATGAGTCTTCTTTCATCACCGGTTCGTAAATGATCACTTCAACGCCTTTCGCCTTGATACGTTTCATAATCCCCTGAATGGAAGACGCGCGGAAGTTGTCTGAACCGCTCTTCATAATCAGACGATAAATACCCACCACTTGCGGCTTGCGTGACAAAATGGCATCGGCAATAAAATCTTTACGCGTGCGGTTAGCATCGACAATTGCCGAAATCAGGTTATTCGGCACAGACTGATAATTCGCCAATAACTGTTTGGTATCTTTCGGCAAACAATAACCACCATAACCAAACGACGGATTGTTGTAATGGTTGCCGATACGCGGGTCGAGACAAACACCTTCGATAATCTGACGCGTATTCAGACCCAAACTTTCTGCATAGCTATCCAGTTCGTTAAAGTACGCCACGCGCATCGCCAGATAGGTATTAGCGAAAAGTTTAATCGCTTCTGCTTCAGTGGAGTCGGTAAACAGGGTCGGGATATTTTGCTTAATCGTGCCTTCCTGTAACAACGCAGCAAAACGTTCTGCGCGTTCTGAACGCTCACCGATGACAATACGTGACGGATGAAGGTTATCGTAAAGGGCTTTACCCTCACGGAGAAATTCCGGGGAGAATATAATATTTTCAGTACGATATTTTTTATGCATCGCTGCGGTAAAACCAACGGGAACCGTTGATTTGATGACCATAACCGCATAAGGGTTTATCTCAACTACGTCTTTAATTACTGATTCTACACTGGATGTATTGAAATAATTAGTTTTAGGATCATAGTCGGTTGGAGTGGCGATGATGACATAATCAGCATCCCGGTAGGCTTCATTTTTATCTAATGTGGCATTAAAGTGTATTTTATCTGATTGCAAAAACTGCTGAATTTCCTTATCAACAATAGGAGATATCCGATCATTCAGCATAGCAACGCGTGACGGTAAAATATCTAATGCCACAACCTCATGATTTTGTGCGATTAGAAGCCCGTTTGACAAGCCTACATAGCCAGTACCGGAAATGGTAATTTTCATTTCATGCTCTCAGAATTAACTTAACTGTGAATCATGATGTTTTTAGCATCCTGACAAGAGTTAAAAGTTTTAACGCTACGTCGATAGCTGGTCAACGCAACGAAAAACAATTCAGAATTTCTTTATAAGAATAGCTGATATTTATTAAGTTAATATTAAGCAGTGAAATTTAGTCTATAAGATAAATGGCAAAAAAAGCCCGGCACAATATACGCCGGGCCTCAATTTATTGTTAGTTAAGTCAGATTAATCCAGCCATTCGGTATGGAACACACCTTCTTTATCGATGCGCTTATAAGTATGTGCACCGAAATAGTCACGCTGTGCCTGGATCAGGTTTGCAGGCAGAACAGCGGCACGGTAGCTGTCATAATAGGCAACCGCAGCGGCGAAGGTCGGAACCGGGATACCGTTCTGTACTGCATAAGCAACGACATCGCGCAGCGCCTGCTGATAGTCATCGGCGATTTGCTTAAAGTACGGAGCCAGCAGCAGGTTAGCGATCTGCGGATTTTCGGCGTATGCATCGGTGATTTTCTGCAGGAACTGCGCACGGATGATGCAGCCAGCACGGAAAATCTTCGCGATTTCGCCGTAGTTCAGATCCCAGTTGTATTCTTCAGACGCAGCACGCAACTGAGAGAAGCCCTGAGCGTAAGAAACGATTTTGCCCAGATACAGCGCACGACGAACCTTCTCGATAAACTCAGCTTTGTCGCCTGCTCGCTGCGCTTGCGGGCCAGAGAGAACTTTAGACGCGGCAACGCGCTGATCTTTCAGAGAAGAGATATAACGTGCAAACACAGACTCGGTAATCAGCGACAGCGGTTCGCCGAGATCCAGCGCGCTCTGGCTGGTCCATTTACCCGTACCTTTGTTTGCAGCTTCATCCAGAATCACATCAACCAGGTAGTTACCGTCTTCATCTTTTTTGGTGAAGATATCTTTGGTAATGTCAATCAGGTAGCTGCTCAGTTCACCGTTATTCCACTCGGTAAAGGTCTGCGCCAGTTCTTCGTTGGTGAGGTTCAGGCCACCTTTAAGCAGAGAATAGGCTTCAGCAATCAGCTGCATATCACCGTATTCAATACCGTTGTGAACCATCTTCACATAGTGGCCTGCGCCATCGGCACCAATATAGGTAACGCATGGCTCCCCGTCTTCAGCCACTGCGGCGATTTTGGTCAGGATCGGCGCAACCAGTTCATAGGCTTCTTTCTGGCCACCAGGCATAATGGAAGGTCCTTTCAGCGCGCCTTCTTCACCGCCAGAAACACCAGTACCGATGAAGTTAAAGCCTTCTGCAGAAAGCTCACGATTACGACGAATAGTGTCCTGGAAGAAGGTGTTACCACCATCAATGATGATGTCACCTTTATCGAGGTACGGCTTAAGGGAATCAATAGCAGCATCCGTGCCTGCACCTGCTTTCACCATTAACAGGATGCGACGAGGCGTTTCCAGAGATTCAACAAACTCTTTCACCGTATAGTAAGGAACCAGTTTTTTGCCTGGATTTTCGGCAATCACTTCTTCCGTTTTTTCACGGGAACGGTTGAAAATAGAGACGGTATAACCACGGCTTTCGATGTTGAGCGCAAGGTTGCGCCCCATCACTGCCATACCGACGACGCCGATCTGTTGCTTTGACATTGTTTACTCCTGTCAGGGCGTTAAAAAATTGGTATATAAAGCAAAGATCTTTAAATAAAGATACCATTTCAGTAGTAAAATTAGGACTTTATTTAATCACTTTACCAGTTCGGATGTAATTTTTCTATAGTTTTTATAAGAAAGAATTGGTTTCCGTAATATGTAGCGCGTAATACTCCTTATATGCCATCGAAATGCTTTAGTAAATATTCTTCTATTTTCATGCTGCGCATAATGAATAGCATCAAAATGGGGAGTATAGTAAAGATCTACTCCACTTAATTTTAAACGCATACAAAGGTCAATATCTTCACAATACATAAAATATTTTTGATCAAAACCATTCACATTTAAGAAACTTAAAGCATGAATAAGCATAAATGAGCCAGCACACCAATCAACTACAGTATCAGAAAGTATATTTTCCTTCTTAATTTTACTTTTATTCACCCCCAATAAAAAAGAACAAAGAAAATCATATAAAGTTGGAAAACTCCGTATTGAATAATCATGTTTGCTTTTAGTAAAATCTCGATAAAGACATAATGTGCTAAACTTATAATCATTACTAATTATATAATCAACATAATTAATCAAACTTTCACTGGTTATGAATACATCGGGGTTAAGAAAGAGAAAATAATCATTATTCATAATCATGAAGTTATTAATTATATATGACACTGCTATGTTATTATTATGTCCAAATCCATATTGCCCTCCATGCAAATAGGTTACGCAATTTTTTTCGCATGTTTTTTTTAAAACCATTGAACTTTTGTTATCACGAACTATTATTTTAAATCTTCCAGAGGGCAACTTTAAATTTAATAAAAGATTTTCTATATAGTCATCATGGCCATGTGAAACGATTATAATATAAACCACGTCAGTTCCCCTTGAGGATATATTCAATAAACTGTTCAAAACCAGTCAATGCATCATTATTAAAATTCACCCTACTATTTTTTATATCTTCATGCATATTTTTACTTGTGTACTCTAATATGTAGCGAACAAGTATTTTCTCATCGTCAAATGGAAAATATCTAGTTTTTGAATAGTTATATAAAACTTCATGAGCATAAGGTAAGTCTGCCGCAAATATCCATTTTTTGTATGTTTTAGCTTCTGATAATGGTAATCCCCACGTTTCTAGTTTCGATGGGAAACAAATAATATCTGAATCTTGATAAAAGTTAACCATCTCGGTTGCATTAAGGTAACCGAGGAAATGTACATTTTTCAGTTCGGAAGCTAATTTATATATTCTTTTTGCATACTTATTTTCAGTACCATCAAAAGTAAGATAAAAATGAATATTTTTATCTTGTAATATTTGTGCAGCACGTATGATAACTTCAAAGTTTTTAAATATACGGGGCACTGCTGGGTAAAATATCCTCACATCCTTTTTATTATTATTTCTTACCAAACCATCACTTTCAAAAGGGCAAATATCTTCAGGGCGACTAACAACAACATTCTTTAACTTATATTTTTTTTCGAATTCTTTTTTTAGCCACTGCTGCTGAACAAAAACTGCTGTGTTCTTTTTTATATTGATATTGTATAAAAGCCCATAAAAAAGATAAAAAAGATAAAATTTAGGTTCTCCTATAATATCTCGATAGCTTAAATATTTATAGAACGGTGCAGGATTGTGGCAATAAACAAATCTATAGGGTACACTAACATTTGCTGTAATATCATGTAAGCATACCCAATGAGTTGCCTTAATCACCTTAGATAATCTATTGCAAGTTATATATTCGAAATATAATCTTTTAACCCACGAAGACTTGACTTCTGGATACTCTATAAATTCAACCCACGGAAATAATTCCATTAGTTCAGCAGAGCTATGAACCAGTGCAATAAATTTACATTCGGCTCTATCTTTAGTTGCTGTAAGCACATTTTTTAGTACGGTAAAGGGGCCTCCGGTTGTAAAATTAACAGCCGATATTACAACTATATTCTTTCCCATTGCATACGCTCATAGTTATATTTTTTAACAATTTTAGCTGGAACACCAGCAATGATCACATTATTAGGAATCTCACCACGAACAACACTGTTTGCGCCAATAACTACACCATTACCTATACACGCACCTGGTAATATTGTCACATTTTCGCCAATCCACACACGCTCTCCAATATACACAGGTGCAGATTCAAGGGGCCTAGACGAAGGAATAATAGTTGGTGAACTATGGATATCGGATTTAGAAAAAATACCATGATTATGATCACTAATAAATACTTTACTTGCTATTAATGTATCTCTACCAATAATGACATTATTAATAGCCGCGATGTGAACATAGTCATTAATTTGAACATTTTCTCCAATGGAAACTACGGCATCCATAAATGCATCAACTCGTAATCCTACACCTGATGTAAAACCTTTTCCAAAACTAACACTTCCATCTTTTCTAATATAACATGGAAATCTAATAATCCTAACATTTGAACAAAATAAAAATTTTGTTAAGAATATATCTTTAAGAAGCCTAAGACCACCATAAAGGCCATATCGTTTAATTAACTTAAGTTTTTTTTTAATGCACATTATTTATGTCCTAGTTATCATATATGCTATTAATATGTAATTTACGTGATAATGATAATATAATCTACTATTATATAGCTATCTGGACATTAGATTTCATCAAGATATTTTTAGCGTGATATTTGCACAAAAATATTGATGAAAATAACATAAACACATAGGGGTTTATATAACCAGCACCACGTATAAAAAGAGGGATGAAGAAACACATGTAGAAGCTATATGCTAAAATATACTGCGGTGAATATCTCTTACTTTTTTTGAAACGCAGATAAAATCGGGAAAAATAAAAAAAATAGAAAATACACATTAATGCACCAATAACCCCAAACTCAGATATTAACTTAGAAGAAATAAATGAGCCATCGTATATATTTAACATAGGGGCATCAAGTTCAGCTAAAATTTGTTGATATATTCCTATCTCCCCATTCACTCCCATTTGTTGAAAACCAATACCAAGACCATAACTTGTAATAAAATTCAAGAAAGCTCTTTCAATTCCTGAAAGATATACAAGCACTGATAGGTTCGTAGTATTTTTAAAATCAAGCCGCGATGTATAGTAAGAAATGTCTAAATCACTTAATATCATGGAAAAAATCCATGCCCCCAAAAGTATAACAATAGTTTGCCTTATAGTTATTTTTTTCATCACAAAAACACTAATCACAATGCCTACCAACATTGTTAAATTCTGGATACCTAACGCAATACCCAAAGATAATATATAGAGCAATAGTAGCCCCCCCCCTCTTGTATAGTATAAACAAAATGAAAAGATAGGTATAAAAACCAATGCAAATGCTGATGGTTCAGGAAAAAGAATCATACTTTTATCATGTATAATCTCAGTCTTCTGTAAAAGAATACTTATAATGCCAATAAGGCAAAGAAATGCGAACAAATAAAAGACGGATCTCTTAAGTATTTCTTCAGAACATAACCACAACGTCTGTGCATAACAAGAGGAGACGTATGCCATTATTAAGATGCTATATATTGAAAGTACAACTTTAAATGTTAAAGCCTGTTCAATATTAAATAGCATACTTAACAAACAGTTAAAACACAACAATATGAATAACGCTACTATTATTAGAAAATTATCTTTGCAAATATTTTTAGCTCTTAAAAAAACAAAAAGCAATGTAATTGAGATTATCGTTGAAATGCTAAAATTATCAACCCCTAATGTATAAAACAAAAAATCAGGGAAAACAAGAAAAAGTATAAATAAACATATAATTCTTTTTGTGCTATTTGATTCTTCTATTCTTATGCTCATACATAATCTCAATTATCTTTTTAGCCCAATTGTCCCAATGCAATATATTATTATATCTAATTCTTGCGTTTTGGGAGTAGTTTTGATAAGTCTCTACGGAACTAATTATTTTATGAATTGCATTTCCAAAGTGCTTATAGTCTAACGGGTCTTTAATTAATATCCCCGTCCTTTCGTTGATAACTATAGAACTGACTCCACCTGTATCTGTAGCGACAACAGGCAATCCAAAAGCAGCAGCTTCACAAAATACCATTCCATAACATTCAGCAATGGTTGGTAAAAGAAGTATATCAGCGTTAGATAACACATCGATGAATTTCTGATATTCGTCAACGTTATTTTTATCTACTTTATCAATTAATTCAACCCAAGTAGGTAAAATCTTTTGATTCGGAGTACATCCACAAATTTTTAGTCTAACATCGATCCCATATAACTGCCTTACATATTCAATTGCTTTCAAGGCTGTTTTCCCACCTTTTCTTTCCCAATCAACTCCCAAGAAAAGACAAGTATAACTATTCTTTTGAATTATATTTTTATTAGCAAAGTGAATATCATCAAATAAATTAGCCCCCCATGGTATTTCAACTAATTTATCAAAATCTAATCTGTAATAATTCCTGCAAAAATCCATTGCCCATTTAGATGGGAAAGATACTACTGTTGCTTTTTCAATAGCCTTGCGTTCGATTAAACTTGCATCCTCATCATTTATAATTGTTTTTTTATTTAAATTCGGATAATAGCTTTTTAATTGATCATATGTTGTATCCGATAGATATATTATTGGTATGGTTGTTTTTAAAAAAGCAATTTGTGAGGAACCTGCAGGTGCGATAATAAAATCCAAACCATCAATTTTTTTTAATTTCCTACCGAATATTCTACCGTAATACCTGGAAAGCAACTTCGAATGACTATAATCATATTCTTTTCCGAAACACCTTAATATTAATTTATATACTTTTAACATGTATATCATATAGCTATTTACCGGTCCTAATATTTCAATGGAAATATTTCTCTTCGATAATGCCTTTAGCATATAATAAGGTGTGCCAGACCAACTGGATGTAGATAGTGGATCATAAGCAGATAAAAAAGCCACTTTCATTAAATACCCTTTAATAACATATCAAACTATAGATTTATTAACACCATGATTAAGTGCATATTCTAATGGCATTTGCTACCTTTGTTTCGTTTGAAGTTAAACATAACATTCAAACATCTTTTCATCTTATTAAACTCACCTCTTCTAGCACGGTTAAATGCTACAACAAAAAGTGACAACCATACCGTCCAATAATATTGGGGATAAAACCTTTCTGTAATGACCAGCCTATTTTTTATTGAGCAAAGATCAGCCATCATGCTCTTTCCCCCATCAGTACTTGCACCTATTTTATGATAAACCAAACTTTCTGAGCAAATACCTAATTTAAAGTTCTTTGCTTTTGCTCTGAGGCAAATATCTAACTCTTCATAGTATAAAAAATATTCTTCATTCATCAATCCAACTGTTTCCAAACATTCTCTAGAGAAAAACATCGATGCGCCAATTATATAATCTATATCATTACTAATGACTTCATCATCATATTTTTTGGAAACTAATCTTCCCATTTCATAATTTTTTGTAGTGCATAACCATTTGTTATGCACCCCACCTAGTCCTTGCTGCATCTCTCTGTCGGCAAAATAGACTAAACGAGAACCGCAAATCCCTATACTTTTATCTGAATCACATTTACTAATTAAATGAGTTAAAGCCTCTTTATCCACTTCAGTATCATTATTCAGAACCCAGACGTATTTCATATTCTCCTGATTAAGAGCGAACTCTATGCCAATATTATTACCACTTGCGTACCCATTATTTTGCGGAGATTGTATTAATATGATTTTATCGTTTTCTAAGGTTTTATATTTATTTCTATCCTCATACTTCACCTCAATGATACTTTTATCAGCAATATATAATGAATTAAGATTTTCTTTTATAGTATCATATGAGTTATCCATAGAACAGTTATCAACAATGATAATTTTATAATCGCTAACATTTAAATCCATTAAACTTTTAACACAATTAATGGTATCTATAGCCCCATTCCAATTTAATACCACAATATATATCATCAGGCTACCCTTTTTTCATAAGATTATTACAACGATAACTCATATATAAAAGCATCAAAAAATCAATTATTACTCGAATTGTCCATAACCACGCAACACCAATAACCCCATATTCCTTTGAAATTATATATAACATTATCAAATAAGGAATAAATTCCATCATATGGATGTATGCAGTGTATTTTGCTTTTCCAAAGGCCTGTATGTTGGCAAAAGAGATTTGTGAATAACAGTTAAAAATATACCCTATAAGCATAATCCGTAATATTTCGACCGAAATCCCTGCATACTCAGCCCCCATCCACAATGTTAAAATAAACTTTGCGTAATAATATACAAATAAAACCAAAGGCATTACAATGACAGTCATTAATATATAAGCTTTTTTTTGCTCTGCATATGACGCTGTAAAATTCCTTGCATGACTTAATTTTGGAAAAACAGCTTTCCCAAGAGAGCCTGGAACTATTCCAAGCCTAGTTACCAGCTCATTAGGGACTGTGTAGAATGATATTTTTGATGCTCCCTGGATATGGGATAGAATAAATCTATCCATACTCGCTAATATAGGAGATATTATGTTACTTATAGTTACCCACCCGCCATATCTAAATAACCGCTTTAAAACAGTTATTGAAAAAAATGAGATATCGATAGTTATTCTTTCCCTGCTCATAATGTAGCTTAACCACAAGCATATAACTCTTGCAATCGCTACACCAATAATTGCAGAAAAAAGCGTTTGATTAATTAAAACAAATAATGCAGGTAACCCTGCAATTAAAGAATTCCCTACACTTTTTTGTATATTTAGAATCCCAAAATATTCCCGACCCTCAAGCTCTGCTAATAGTATTTGCGTGACTAAGAATACAGGTATCAGAGATGATAATAATACTAGAGACTTTATCGAATCGGCGTAATATATTGGTGAGATATTTAACAGTTCAATAATATCGCCTTTAAGCAGAAACACTCCCCCGCCTCCGATAAACCCTAAAAATATCACAGCGATAATAGAAGTTACTATTATCGTATTACAATCGTCCACTCTGTTTTTTAGTAATGCTATTTCACGCACAACAGCTCTTGTTAACCCAGCATCAAATATACTTGCATACCCTATAAAAATCATTGCTAACGTATACAAACCAAATAGTTCTACACCAATTTTCCTCGCAATTAATCCAAAGGCGGGAATTGCAATTAATGTTGGTATAAAGTAGCCCGCAACATTCCATATACTATGTTTTAAGAGAGACATTTCAAAACTCACTTAGTTCAAATCTTTCCCCATTTGCATCCTTATCAGACAGAGTGATCAGTGCTGTGCTCGGCCATTTAATATTAAGCAAGAGGTCATTCCATATAATATTTTTTTCATGTGATGGAGCATAATATTGATTCGTTTTATATAAAACTTCTGCTAAATCACTCAGCACCAAAAAACCATGTGCAAATCCCTCAGGAATCCACAACTGACGCTTATTCTCAGCAGACAAATTCACCCCAACCCATTTCCCAAATGTAGGTGACGATTTACGAATATCAACCGCAACATCAAAAACCTCGCCAACAACACAGCGCACCAGTTTTCCTTGAGCATAAGGTTCTAACTGATAATGAAGACCACGTAAAACACCTTTACTGGACTTAGAATGGTTATCCTGAACAAACTCAACCTTACGACCTACTGCTTCTTCAAAAATCCTCTGATTAAAACTCTCAAAAAAGAAGCCACGTTCATCCCCAAAAACTTTTGGTTCAAAAATCAGCACATCAGGAATTTCAGTTTTAATTACGTTCATCTTATTAATAACCTTTAATCATTTTGAGCAGATACTGACCATAAGCATTTTTCTTCAACGGTTCGGCTAATACTTTTACCTGCTCAGCATCAATAAACCCTTTACGATAAGCAATTTCTTCCGGACAGGAAACCTTTAGTCCCTGGCGCTCTTCAATGGTGGCAATGAAGTTGCTTGCTTCAATAAGACTTTGATGCGTCCCTGTATCCAGCCATGCATAGCCACGCCCCATCATAGCGACAGACAAACGTCCTTGTTCCATATAAATACGGTTAATATCGGTAATTTCCAGTTCACCTCGGGCAGAAGGCTTAAGGTTTTTCGCCATTTCCACAACGTCATTGTCATAGAAATAAAGCCCAGTAACCGCATAGTTACTTTTTGGTTCCAGCGGTTTTTCTTCCAGGCTAATTGCAGTACCGTTATTATCAAACTCCACGACACCATAACGTTCAGGATCATTAACGTGATAGGCAAATACCGTTGCACCACTTTCTTTGTTAACAGCTACGTCCATTAACTTCGGCAGGTCGTGGCCGTAGAAGATATTATCACCAAGTACCAAAGCACAATCATCACCACCAATAAACTCTTCACCGATAATAAACGCCTGCGCAAGACCATCCGGACTCGGTTGCACTTTGTACTGAAGATTCAGGCCCCACTGGCTCCCGTCACCCAGCAGTTGTTGAAAACGAGGAGTATCCTGTGGTGTACTGATAATCAGAATATCGCGAATACCCGCTAACATCAGTGTAGAGAGCGGGTAATAGATCATCGGTTTATCATAAATCGGTAACAGCTGTTTACTGACGGCCATCGTCACAGGATAAAGACGAGTACCAGAACCACCCGCCAAAATAATACCTTTACGCGTTTTCATTTCATCATTCCTTTTAATACATCTTGCTCCACCATTACGAACAAGATGCAAAAACTATTAAATTGCTGTAGTCGTAAATAATTCGTTAAGCATTCGTTTCACGCCAACCTGCCAGTCAGGCAAGACAAGCGCAAAGTTCTGCTGAAATTTTTCTGTATTAAGGCGAGAGTTATGTGGACGACGAGCTGGTGTAGGATAGGCTGTTGTTGGTACTGCGTTGAGCTTGTTGAGTGCAAGGGGAATGCCTGCTTTGCGCGCCTCTTCAAAAACCAGCGCAGCATAATCGTGCCACGTTGTGGTACCACTAGCTACCAGATGGTACAAGCCTGCGACTTCCGGTTTATTCAGTGCCACACGAATAGCATGTGCCGTACAATCAGCCAGTAACTCTGCGCCAGTTGGCGCACCAAACTGATCATTAATAACGGCTAATTCTTCACGCTCTTTTGCCAGACGCAACATTGTTTTGGCGAAGTTATTTCCTTTACCTGCATAGACCCAGCTGGTCCGGAAAATAAGGTGCTTCGCACAATGCTCTTGTAATGCTTTTTCTCCCGCTAACTTGGTTTCACCGTAAACATTTAGCGGTGCGGTTGCATCCTCCTCCTGCCATGGTATTTCACCGGTCCCCGGAAATACGTAGTCAGTAGAGTAGTGAATAACCCAGGCGCCGACTTCATTGGCTGCTTTCGCGATCGCTTCGACACTCGTCGCGTTCAGTAATTGTGCAAACTTCGGTTCTGATTCTGCTTTGTCTACTGCGGTGTGAGCGGCTGCGTTGACAATAATATCAGGCCGAATGCTTCTTACGGTTTCAGCTACACCTTCAGGATTACTAAAATCACCACAGTAATCAGTGGAGTGAACATCAAGAGCAATCAAATTACCCAGAGGTGCCAGAGCACGCTGTAGTTCCCAACCTACCTGCCCTGTTTTGCCAAAAAGGAGGATATTCATTACTGGCGGCCCTCATAGTTCTGTTCAATCCACGATTGATAGGCACCACTTTTCACATTATCAACCCATTTTGTATTGGACAGGTACCATTCCACCGTTTTACGAATCCCACTCTCAAACGTTTCCTGTGGTTTCCATCCCAATTCGCGACCAATCTTCTCAGCATCAATCGCATAACGGCGATCGTGTCCCGGACGATCGGTAACATAAGTAATTTGCTCGCGGTAAGATTTCTCTTTCGGGACTATCTCATCCAACAAATCACAAATAGTGAACACTACGTCGATGTTTTTCTTTTCGTTGTGTCCACCAATGTTATAAGTTTCGCCCGCTTTACCTTCGGTTACGACGGTATATAACGCTCGAGCATGATCCTCTACATACAACCAGTCGCGGATCTGATCTCCTTTGCCATAAATAGGTAATGCCTTACCTTCCAGTGAATTAAGAATAACCAGTGGAATAAGCTTTTCCGGGAAATGATAAGGACCATAGTTGTTCGAGCAATTAGTCACAATGGTCGGTAAACCATAAGTACGTTTCCATGCGCGAACCAAATGATCGCTGGAAGCTTTAGAAGCAGAATATGGACTACTTGGCGCGTATGCTGTCGTTTCCGTAAATAGCGGCAACGTTTCATTGCTATTTACTTCATCCGGATGGGGTAAGTCACCATACACCTCATCAGTAGAAATATGATGAAAACGGAAGTTTTTTTTCTTTTCATCATCCAGACCAGACCAATAATTCCGAGCCGCTTCTAAAAGGACATAAGTACCCACAATATTGGTTTCAATAAATGCCGCAGGGCCTGTAATTGAACGGTCAACATGGCTTTCAGCTGCCAGGTGCATCACTGCATCCGGCTGATGCTGAGCAAAAATCCGTGCCATTGCAGCTGCATCACAAATATCCGCATGTTCAAAGAAATAGCGTTCAGAATCAGAAACATCTGCAAGTGATTCCAGGTTTCCGGCGTATGTTAATTTATCGACATTAACAACACTATCTTGCGTATTATTTATTATGTGACGAACAACAGCAGAACCAATAAATCCTGCGCCACCAGTAACAAGTATCTTCACTTTTTTATTCCATATAGCCAGAGAGCATGCTGTGAAATAGACTGCTCCAGATTTGATTAATAGATGCATTAATGCACGCTACCGCCCCTGGCTTAACCGCTACCAGAGCACTGCGTACATTTCCACGATGTGACGAGCGTAACCCACTCGTGCCAAATCCGAAAAATTCAAACGCTAATTGTCTTACCAAACAGCTGTAGAAACAAGGAAAATCCTGGAAAAATTTGAACTATGATTGCAAGCTAACATGCTGTTTTTATTGTACTTATAAAAAAGACAACGGCAGTGAGATTCAATGAGCAAAACTTATGCTATGAATCTTCACTGCCGTTTTTAATTACTTACTGACCGACACTTCCAGTCAGGAATTTGTTACTCGCTTAACAGCTTCTCAATACCTTTACGGAACTTCGCCCCTTCCTTCAGGTTACGCAGCCCATACTTCACAAACGCTTGCATATAACCCATTTTCTTTCCGCAGTCGTAACTGTCCCCAGTCATCAGCATTGCGTCAACTGCTTGTTTTTTTGCCAACTCAGCAATGGCATCAGTCAGCTGAATACGTCCCCATGCACCAGGCTGAGTACGTTCCAGTTCCGGCCAAATATCGGCAGAAAGCACATAGCGACCTACGGCCATGATGTCTGAGTCCAGCGTCTGCGGCTGATCCGGTTTTTCGATAAATTCAACAATGCGGCTGACTTTACCTTCACGATCCAGCGGCTCTTTAGTCTGAATGACGGAGTATTCAGAGAGGTCACCCGGCATACGTTTTGCCAGCACCTGGCTGCGGCCCGTTTCGTTGAAACGTGCAATCATGGCAGCAAGGTTGTAACGTAGCGGGTCGGCGCTGGCATTGTCGATCACAACGTCTGGCAGTACCACGACAAATGGGTTGTCACCAATGGCAGGTCGCGCACACAAAATGGAGTGGCCTAAACCTAAAGGTTCGCCCTGACGCACGTTCATAATGGTCACGCCCGGCGGACAGATGGACTGTACTTCCGCCAGCAGTTGACGCTTCACGCGCAGTTCAAGGAGAGATTCTAATTCATAAGATGTATCGAAGTGGTTTTCGACCGCGTTCTTGGACGCATGAGTTACCAGGAGGATTTCTTTGATCCCTGCAGCCACAATCTCGTCAACAATGTACTGAATCATTGGCTTGTCGACGATCGGTAGCATCTCTTTGGGAATCGCCTTAGTGGCAGGCAACATATGCATCCCTAGACCCGCTACAGGAATAACTGCTTTTAAATTCGTCATTATTTCATCCACCTGTAAAATGGTTGCTGAATTATAGCTTGTTCGATTTTTTTCGCCAGCATCAATTACCCTGAATTGATTACTGAATTACTTGTGATGTTACGCCGCTTCGTTGTGGATTGCAGTAGCATTGTTCCTAAGTATGACTCCATTTTTCCAGGAATGGTCGCAAATCTACTCTCTCCGTTCCGGCAATCTAAAGTTAATCTTTTCCACATTAACAATATGGTGATTAATCCTGTCGATATCGACGGAGCTTTGCCCTTTTTCATTCACCGCATGAACATTTGCAAGAGACAGCAGTGTTTCTTTTTTCGCCATAAACACGCCTCGAACGTCTTTGCGCATGTCAAAGTTCATGCTCAATGCTGGTCCAACTGAGGATTCCTGCATCACATTGATATTACGCATAAAAAGATGTTGCGGTTTGTTGTGTAACTCCAGCGACGCACGCTTCATCTCAATGTTAGTCAGCGCCACAAAGGAGACAGCATTCCCGGCGGAGATTTGGATGCCGCGCAATTTATAAGCAAGATGAGTATTATCCAATTGAATATCATTCACTCGGAAATTCTGCGGTATCGAGAGATATTTGCCTTTAATTACCCCATAGCCGATTAACATCCCGGCACTATTAATCATTTCAATATTATCAATCACAAAGTTGTCACAACCATAAATAGCAACTGTGGCGTTATCAATACCTGCTTTCTTACTGAAATCCGGCGTGATATTACGAGCTTTGATATTACGGATAACAAAATGTTTACCATTTTCAACATGGATCAGTTGCCGACAATCCGATCCCGTGATATTCGCCACGACAAAGTTTTTCACTGCCTGATCTTCTGGGTAATTATTATCATAAGTGCTTCCCGCAAGGCCTATGCCAATGCCCCAGTTGATTTTGCCATTAGTACAGTTGATGCGCTCGATGACATGGTCGGATATCAAAATATCACTGTCGTTAATCGCCACGTTCCATTCAATAGCGTCGCCCTGTAAGTCGCTGAACTTACAGTTGGTGATGTTGGCACCGATTATCTGGTTATGAAATCCCTGGCGTAAGATGGCGTAATTAGCGTGGCTAACGGTCAGGTTATCGATGGTCAGGTTGTGCATGACCCGTTTGTTTTTGCCGCCGATATAAATCTGCGTTACCGGACCAAAGCCGCTCATCGCCAGCCCTTTGATGGTGCAGTCAGAGCCGCGCACATCCAGGGTGATGTTATGCATACTGCCGCCCCCCTCCCCTGTCACCTGGCTGCCGTCCTGTAAGACAAATCGCCCTTTGCCGTTGCCGCGCAGGCTTCCAAGGATGTGTAACGTTTTGCCAGGAGGAATGAAGATGCCGGTGTTGATATTGTCACAAACCAATCCGGCGGGCACGACGACCGTTTGCCCTTCGCTGAAGGCTTGTTTAAATGAGGCGATCCAGTCGTGAGGGTTGTAGTCGTTAATGTTAACGCTTTGTTGAGCGGGAAGTGCGCGGGCGAAAGGCGTATGGAGGAAGGCAAGCACAGAACTTGCCGTCAGGAAGGTGCGTCGGGAGAGTTTTTTAAATGGCATGCGTTCTCCTCTATAAAGCCTGCAGCAAGCTGGCGAGTTCTCGATTGATCACCTGCTGGTTAAAATCGTGTTCGACTTTTTCGCGAGCACGTTTGACGACAGGAGCCAGTTCGTCGCTGTCCAGTTGGCTAAACGCCGCCAGTCGTTGCGCCAGTGCGCGAGCATCGTTCTCAGGCACCAGCCAGCCGGATTTGTCAGCCTCCACCAGTTCAGGAATTCCGCTATGCAGAGTAGAAACCACCGGAATACCGACCGCCATCGCTTCCATTAGCGCCACCGGAATACCTTCCATATCGCCATCCGCACCCGTAACCGATGGCAACAGGAAGACATCCGCGTCATCGAGCATCTCTTTCACTTCATGGCTCGGTTTAAAGCCCGGCATCTCCACCACATCTTCCAGTTGATATTGTTCGATGAGGGTGCGCAGGCGTCGTTCCCACGGGCCAATGCCGAGGATGCGATAGCGAAATGCCACGCCCTGCTCTTTCAACTGACGGCAGGCTTCAATCGCCACATGCAGGCCTTTTTTCTCGGTTAAGCGTGCGACGGAAATGATTTCCAGCGGCGTTGCAGGCGCTTTCACCGGACGCGGGCTAAAGCGCGTCATGTCCACGCCCATGCGCGATACGGCGATTTTTTCCCTCGGGCAGCCCATTTTTTGCAGCCTTCCGGCCCACAGATCGCTTATTGGTAGCATCAGGTCGCCACGGCGAAACAGTTGCTGATATTCGGGAGTGTAATGGTTGAGCACCTCCCGACTGGAGATATCAATGCCGTGGAAGATAGTGGCAATTTTGCCGCGAATGACACCCAGTTCGCGGAGTTTTGCTGCGGTTACCCCCGCAGGGCCAAAATGTGCGATAAAGACATCGGCATGTAACGATGTTGCGACCTGACCACAAATGGCAGACAAAATCAGGTTCCGCGACTCTGCGCCATAGCGTTTGAGGTTGAGCGCCTGCCAGGTATTTTTACGATGAATGCCGCGTAAGGTCTGGCTGGCTCGGTGGCGCAGCTTCGCCACTTTGCCCGTAGGTTCGTCCTGTAACCAGCGGGTTCTGGCGGCAAGGTTGTATTTCGTCCATGCCGCGTGGGTGTTTTGTGTGTCGCCTTTTTGCAACGCGACAATCTCCACCTCAAAGCCCATATCAATAAACGCAGTGATTTGGTTGAGGACGAAGGTTTCCGACGACAGCGGAAATTTCAATAAAAAGAAGCCGACCTTCATTTCACCTCCCCGATGCGCTCAAGCACAGACTGCACCATCTGCATTCCTGTCTGACGTTCGCGACTGACGGCTTCGTTAAGTCGTGCGTTCAGCGCCGGAAGTTGGCCTAAGGTATCCGCAACCATCGCTTGCAGGCTGCCGTCTAATAAATGACGGATATCAATCGCCATCTCCGGTAGTCCCAGCTGCTGCATGATCCCGGCGGATTTATGTTCATAGTTGATGGCAATCGCCGGGGTGGCAAAGTTCATTGAGATAATGGCGGAGTGCAGGCGCGTACCGACGGTGAGTTCACAGGCCCCCAGAATTTTGCCCATTTCCAGATCGTTGAGTTCATCCATCACCACGTGGTAACGGGCAGGATCGCTGATGTGCTGGCGCAGATTGAGCGCCACCATGCGGTCGTCTTTGTTATAGCTGTCGATGCCCGTACAGGTGGAGAGCGCAATCACCTGATAGCCTTCGTCGAGAATGCGATTGACCACCCCGGCAAAGGCTTTTTCATACGCTTGTTGAGTGGTGCCGAGGCGTTTGTCGAACGGTGCCAGTTCACGCAGGGTAATGGCCACCGCTTTCTGTTGTGCGGCAACGTCCAGCCAGTGTTGAACAGCATAGCTGGCGGTAAAGTCTTCTGTGTGGTGATCGACCAGCCACGCGGTATCGACGCCATGTTCAACTTTTGCGGTAGTGATATTGCTGCGTTTCATCAAATCAAGGCTGACCGATTCGCGCAGGATCAGCGCGTCGCAGTGACCAAAAACGTAGTTCGCCAGTTGGTTAAATTGCTTATCCTGGAACGGGCCGACGCTGTGACCAATCATAAACAGCGGCTTTTTCGCCATAAACGTGCAAAGCGCATGTTCAAACTGCGGCACGCCATAGAGATCGACAAAAAACGATCCGCCGACCTGAATAATGGCGTCGTAACCTGACAGCAGGCGCACGAAGTCAGTGAATCCCTGGGCGATGGCGATATTACGCAACTTGCCAGTGTCGGTGACGCGTGAGAGCAGTACCTGATGTTGGTAACGGCGACGGAGGACTTTTTTAACGCGCCCGACAACGCCCGCTGCACTGTTGTGTTGTTTCATTTGCAGGAACAGCGGATCGCCCATTACCGGGCGGTTGAGCAGCCAGGAAGAACTGACCGGATAGCGACTCATCACGTCCACTTCGGCATGTGGATTGAGGATATTGATGGCATCAAGTAAGCCGCGCAGGATGGCGCTGTCGCCGCGATTGCCGCAAGTGTGGTTGCCCAGAATAAGTAATTTCATTTTTTCCTCATAAATTTGATGCCAGGTGAGGCTGTGTTTGTTGTTTTCATTGCTGTTTTTTGCCTGATGCGACGCTGACGCGTCTTATCAGGCCTACAAGA
>NZ_KE137316.1:1067733-1104557 GCF_000408845.1 Escherichia sp. KTE172
TGCCTGATGCGACGCTGACGCGTCTTATCAGGCCTACAAGATCCGAGCACAGAACCGTAGGCCGGATAAGGCGTTCACGCCGCATCCGGCATTCAGTGCCTGATGCTACGCTAACGCGTCTTATCAGACCTACAAGATCCAAGCCCAGCCCCCCAGGACGGATAAGGCGTTTTACGCCGCATCCGGCAACCGTTGCCGGAACCGAAAACAACCATTCACCCCGCCCGTAAAAGCATTTTCATTTTTTCGCTGCGACAAAACTGACGCTTCACTTCCACCACCAGCGGATGGCGCGACAGCACAATCATCACCACAAACGCCAGCACGCCCGTGGCTATTTGCACCGCCAGCAGCATCCCCAGCGCCAGTTGCCCTTTCAGCACAATGCCCAGCGCATAACTGACCACCAGCGTCGGCAGCGAGAGATAAAACGGCAGCCACAAACTCAGGATGTACTGGCGATAACTGGAACCGAGCACCGGTTTAATCATCACGAAATAGCTCAGAATGGTGTTGATAATCTGCACCAGCAGGAAGCCAAGCGTGACGCCGATTGCGCCCGCCATCTGCCCACCAATGATGATTGCCGGAATAAACAGAAAGGTTTTGAATACGTTGAATTTAAAGCTGATATCGACCCGCGCTTTCGCCATCAGCAGCGAACCAATCGGGTTACCCACGGAGCGCAGTAGCCCCACAATACACAGCAATTGCAGCACCGGAATAATGCTGCTCCACTTTTCGCCAAATACCAGCGGTACAAAGTTATTCGACACCACCATTAGCCCCAGCAGCGCCGGAAAGTTGATAATCCCCACCACCGACAGCAGCTTGTAGAAGTTGACGCGCAGCTTTTCTGTATCGTCCTGAATTTTGGCGAACGCCGGAAACAACACGCGGGTGATGATCGGGTTCAGCTTCATCGGTGGCACAACGGCCACGTTGTACGCCAGGTTGTATCCCCCAGCCACGCCCGCGCCGAGAATACGCGCCAGCACCAGCGTTGAAAGGTTGGTGTTGAGATAGTTGATGATGCTGTCCGCCGTCAGCCAGGCACCAAAGCGTAAGTTCGGTGCCACCGACGCCAGCGAGAAATGCAGACCGGGGCGATAAATTTTGCGGCCAAAGTAGCCAAACAGCAGCGTTCTCACCGCACTATTGACCAGATAACCGAGAATCGCGGTCATCGCCAGCGGCCAGAAATGGGCGCTAACCACCGTAAAAGTAAAGCCCGCCAGCACCGCGCTGGTTTCGATCATGCCGATTTTGTTGAACTCCAGCTCCTTTTGCATCAACGCGCGGAACTGTTGCCCGTGGGGGATCACCACAAACGCCAGCGACAATGTTTTAATCAACGGTGCCAGGTCCGGGTTATTCAGCAAGTCGCCGATGAGATCACTCAACAAAAACACCGCCACGCACACCACGATCCCCAGCCCGACGTTCAGCCAGTACAGCGTGGTGAGTTCAAGGTGGCTGATTTCTTTTCGCTGAATAATGGAGTTAGCGATACCGAAGTCAGAAAGCGTATCTGCCAGCGCGATGATCACCAGCGACACGGTAAGCAAACCGAACTGGTGGTTATCTATAATCCGCGCCAGCACAGTCATTTGCACCAGACCGAGGCCGATGATGATCACCGTGGCAATCGCCGACCACTTCGCGCCGCTGATGGTTTTTTCACGTAAGCTCATATCAATATGCCGCTTTGTTAACGAAGCCCTTGAATACCGTCAGGAAAACGATTTTGATATCGAACCAGACGCTCCATTCGCGGATGTACTCAAGGTCGAACTCGACGCGTTTTTCCATTTTCTCCAGCGTGTCGGTTTCGCCGCGCCAGCCGTTAATCTGCGCCCAGCCGGTAATGCCCGGTTTCACTTTATGGCGCAGCATGTAGCCTTCAATGAGCTGGCGATACTGTTCGTTATGCGCCACCGCGTGCGGACGCGGACCGACAATCGACATCCCGCCAGTCAGCACATTGATAAACTGCGGCAATTCGTCCAGCGAGGTGCGGCGCAGAAAGTTCCCCACTTTGGTGACGCGCGGATCGTTCTGCGTCGCCTGGGTCACCACTTTGTCGTTCTCCATCACTTTCATGGAACGGAACTTCCACACTTTGATCGGCTTGCCATCCATGCCGTAGCGAGTCTGGCGGAAAATAACCGGCCCCGGTGAGCTCAGTTTCACCGCCAGCGCAATGCAGCACAGCACCGGGGAGATCAGCAGCAGGATAAGCGTCGCCAGCACAATATCTTCCGCACGTTTTATCAGGCGGTTAACCCCGGAAAGCGGCGTGTCATACAGCGGCACCACCGGTACGCCGTTCATCTCTTCGATACGGGAATGGAGAATGTTGAAGGTAAAGACATCGGGGATCAGCAGCACCGAACAGGTGGTGTCCGCCAGTTGATGGACCAGTTTTTTCACTCGCGCGCCGTCGCACATCTGCATCGCGATATAGACGTTATGAATCTTGCCCGCTTTCGCATCCTCGACCAGCTGTTGCAGATTACCCGCCCAGTCGTTAGAAACGCCACCCGGTTTCGGGTCGTGGTAAACGCCCACCACTTCAAACCCTAACCACGGCTGATTACGGAAGCTCTCCATCAGCATTTGTCCGGCGGCTAAATCCCCCGCCACCGCGACCATGCGCTTGTTATAGCCATGATTACGCAGCCAGCCCGCCCCAATACGAATACATGAACGGCAAACCACCAGTCCGATGCTGGTCAGCCCATACCACGCCAGCCAGATTTTCAATTGCGTGTCGAAATCATTGTTGAACGCCACCAGTCCGGCGCTGAAAATCACGCTTAACGTCCAGTTTTGTAGCAACAGGGCAAATTCTGTCGCTGCCCGAACACCGCGCCATGAGCGATAAAAATCGGTGATGCCGCCCAGCATCTGGAACACCACCAGCGTAATCAGCGCCACCAACAGGTGCATGTAGAGGAATGACAGTCCGCTCACTTCGCAAACCAGCCATAGCCCGGCAAACATGATGGTGATATCTGAAAAGCGTTGCACCATAGAGATTAACGATGCATTGGTTTTCGCTCGCTCGCGCTTTTTTAGATTTGTCATCGTTGTTCCTGTTTTTAGCCCCTTACCCGCAGTGGGGGTAAGGGAAGATCCGACATTACTCGTTCAGCAACGTCAGCAGAGTTCGCGTTCGCGCTTCCATCAGCGGCACATCACCGCGTGATTCCACATTCAACCGCACCACCGGTTCGGTGTTGGAGGAGCGCAGATTAAAGCGCCAGTCGGCAAAGGTCATGCTGATGCCATCGGTACGATCCACCGCCAGTGCCTCACGGCTAAAATGCTGTTCCACGCGGTTAATCGCCTCAACGGGTTGCGCCAGTTTGCTGTTGATCTCACCGCTTGCCGGGAATGCCGCCATCCGGTCGCGCACCAGTTCGCCCAGCGTTTTTCCTTTCAGACACACCAGTTCGGCGACCAGCAGCCACGGGATCATGCCGCTGTCGCAGTAAGCGAAATCACGGAAGTAATGGTGGGCGCTCATTTCGCCACCGTAGATGGCGTCTTCCTTGCGCATACGTTCTTTAATAAAGGCGTGTCCGGTTTTCGACATTACCGGGGTGCCGCCTGCGGCAGTCACCACATCAACGGTGTTCCAGGAGAGACGTGGATCGTGGATGATCTTCGCGCCGGGATTTTTTTCGAGGAACGCTTCTGCCAGCAAACCGACAATGTAGTAACCCTCGATAAACTGCCCTTTTTCGTCAAACAGGAAACAGCGGTCAAAATCGCCATCAAAAGCAATGCCCATATCCGCGCCGTGTTTAATGACCGCATTGCGGGTGTCGTCGCGACATTCCGGCAGTAGCGGGTTAGGAATACCGTTGGGGAAATTGCCGTCCGGCGTGTTATGCACTTTGATTAACTCCACCGGTGCGCCGAGGGCTTTAAAGCGGGCTTCAATGGCGTCCACCACCGGACCCGCCGCGCCGTTCCCGGAGTTAATCACCAGCTTGAGCGGCGTGAGGTTTTTGACGTTGATATAACCGAACAGGTGATCAACGTAAGCGTCACGCAGATTGATTTGCTGATAGCGACCGCGTTTGGTTTCATCGACGGGAGGAAAGTCGTTGGCTTCTGCCAGACGCTGGACGTCGCGCAGTCCGGTATCGCCGCTGATCGGGCGAGCCCCTTCGCGCACCAGCTTCATGCCGTTGTAATCCATCGGGTTATGGCTGGCGGTAACTTCAATGCCGCCATCCACGCCGAGATGGAACGTGGCGAAATAGATTTCTTCGGTGCCGGACATGCCGATATCCAGCACGTCGACGCCCGCATCCTGTAAACCTTTCGCCAGCGCCAGTTTTAAGGTTTCGCTGGTGAGGCGGACATCACCGCCTAACACAATGGTTTTCGGTTTGAGAAATTCGCCATAGGCGCGACCAATGCGCCAGGCGATATCTTCATTCAGTTCTTCGCCTAATTTCCCGCGAATATCATAGGCTTTAAAGCAGGTTAATTTTTTCATATCGTTACCCTTTTTCAGGCAATAGTTGGCCCTGACCGAAACGGCCAATTTTGTTTTTGTCGTTATTTACATCGCGGTTTCGCATTCATTGCCTGATGCGACGTTTACACCCGTCCGTAGCGATCCGCGAAGCGCACCACATCATCCTCTTCGAGATAAGAGCCGGAGCGCACTTCAATTAAATCGAGCGGAATTTTCCCCGGGTTTTCCAGGCAATGCGTCGCCCCCAGCGGAATATAAATGGACTCGTTTTCACCAAGCAGTTTGATATCACCGTCGATAGTGACTTTTGCCGTTCCCGCGACAACCACCCAGTGTTCCGCGCGGTGATGATGCATCTGTACCGACAACCCTTCGCCCGGTTTCACGGTGATGCGTTTCACCTGGTAGCGGTCGCCCGCGTCGATAGAGTCATATTTGCCCCACGGACGATACACTTCGCGATGCACCCGATGCTCATGGCGACCATCAGCTTTGATCTGCTCGACCACTTTTTTCACATCCTGCACCGCGTTACGGTCAGCAATCAGCACTGCATCTTTGGTCTGCACTACCACCAAATCTTTCACCCCGACGGTGGTGACCAGGCCAGATTCGGCATACACATAGCTGTTTTCAGTTTTGTGATTAATCACATCGCCATGGCAAACGTTGCCCTCGGCGGTGTGGGCACTGATCTCCCATAAAGAGGACCAGGAACCGACATCACTCCAGCCCGCATCCATCGGCACCACAACGGCATCTGCCGTGCGTTCCATGACCGCGTAATCTACCGACTCTTCCGGACAGGCGAGAAACGCCTCTTCATCCACACGAATAAAATCGAGATCCGGATCGACGGCGCTCATCGCTTTTTCACAGGCATCGAGAATATCCGGACGATACTTTTTCAGTTCTTCGAGATAACGTCCGGCACGGAACAGGAACATACCGCTGTTCCAGTAATATTCGCCACTTGCCACATAGGCCTGCGCGGTTTCCAGATTCGGTTTTTCGACAAACTGCGCCACTTCAAAGGCCACCGTATCCTGCTCACCCGCCGACACTTCACCGCGACGAATATAGCCATATCCGGTTTCAGGTAGATCCGGCACAATGCCGAAGGTCACCAGCTTGCCCGCTTCGGCATACGGCATGGCATTACGCACGGCGGCACGGAACGCGTCTTCATCGGCAATCACATGATCCGCCGCCAGCACCAGCATTAATGGGTCGTTCTCCGGGCTATGACGTTTTGCCGCCAGCGCCGCCAGCGCAATGGCAGGTGCGGTGTTACGCCCCGCCGGTTCGAGAATAATGTTCTCGGTGAGTTTATTTAGTTGACGCAGCTGTTCCGCGACAATAAAGCGGTGCTGCTCATTGCAAATCACCACCGGGCTTTCGCACTCCACGCCGTTCAGGCGGCAGATGGTGGTTTGCAGCATGGTGAGATCGCCTTTCAGGCATAAAAACTGCTTGGGGTAAAGTACGCGGGAAAGCGGCCATAAGCGGCTACCGGAGCCACCTGCCATCACAACTGGATAGAGTTTCGACTGCGCCATAATTATCCCCGAATATCATTTATAAATTGACGTAACACGTTCTCTTTATCGAGCGTGCGTTCGGCATATTCACGTGCCACCGTGTTGTGTTTGGGCAGCAGGAGCGCCTGACGAATCCCCGCCACCAGCGCCTCGACCGATTCCGGTTCCACGCAAACCGCAATGCCCGGAAAGGTTTCGCAAAGCTGCCCCAGTTCGGTGTGGGCTTCTGCGGTAATCACCGCGTTACCGCCTACCGCCAGAATATTGGTCAGTTTCGACGGCAATACGGCATCTGCCGCGCCGCGTTTTTGCACCACCAGATGGCAATCCCCCATCTTCAGCAGTGCGGGTAAAGCGTCATACGATTGCAGCGGAAAAAATTGCATGTTGCGCAGTCCACGCTGCTGCGCCATTTTTTCCAGCCGCGCTTTGCCGCCGCCCTGCCCGACAATGGCAAAAATAAGCGGTTCATCGCGCAGGCGATCGGCAGCTTCAATAACGTTTTCCAGCCCCTGCTTTTCACCAATATTGCCGGAGTAAAGAATGATTTTTTTGTTATCCGGCAGGCCAAGCTGGTTACGAAGGGCATCAACATCGGCGTCTGCGACATGCTGAAAACGGGCGATTTCCGACCAGTTTGGGAAGAAAATGACGTTTTCCGCCGCCACGCCTTTTTCGATGGCTTTATTCATCATCGAACGCGAAATCGTGGAGACGTTATCGACGTTATGCAGTCCGCTACGTTCGAACGCCGTCGCCAGCTGTGCCACTTTGCCGCCTTTGCCTTTTCCGGCAAGGCCCAGCCCCAGCATGGCGTCCACTTCGTAATCCTGAATATGCAGCACGGTACGCGCACCAGAGAGTTTCGCCAGCAGGCGCATTCCCGGCGTGCAAAACAGCGTTGGCACTACGCCGATAATGCGATCCGGCTTCCAGCGACGTTGCGCCATCAGTGGAAAGAAACTGCTGACGGCAAAACTGCCGAGATGCAACAGGCGTTTCAGAGTGCTCGGCTGTTTTGGCACGTACAGCGGGCAGCGCCACACCATGGCGGCCCCCTCTTCCCGTTTGTACCGCCAGGCGGAATAGTTCTCGCCCACCTGCCACTGCGGGTAGTAAGGCGGCGCGGTAATGACCCGCACCTCATGACCTTGTGCCGCCAGCCATTCCACCATCTCGCCGGTGTATTTGCCGATGCCGGTTAACTCCGGCGAGTAGTTAATGCCGTAGACCAGTATTTTCATAATCCGGGTACTCCGGCACGCTTCTCAGCGAGAAAATAGGCGCGGCTGTTAGCGTGAACATTGTCACTGGCGAGCAACGCGTCCGGCGTCAGCCAGCGGTAATCGTCATGCTGCTCATCCGGCAGTAACAGCTCTTCCTCCGCTACTCTGAAGCGAAAACCGAGCACCACATAGTGAGTGGTAAAATCCGAGCCGGAGAAGTTATCGTCATAAAAGTGCTGCCAGACACCGTAAAACTGGCCTGCTGTTATCGGCAGACGCAACCCCAGTTCCGCCATCGTCAGCCGCTCAAATGCGGCTTCCAGCGTTTCGTCTTTCTGCACGCGCCCTCCCGGCACAAACCAGTAACCCTGCGCCGGGCGGTTGGTTCTTTTGCCAAGCAGAAACTCGCCGCGACTGTTCTCGACAATAAAGTCGAGAGAGACAAGCGGAGTGGAGCGCACTACCGTGGCAAAGTCTTCCTGACGTAAAAACATCATTACCCCCGAAAGCGGTCTTGATTCTCAAGGAACCACTGGTAAGTGCTGGCAAGCCCCGCTTCCAGTGAGATTTCGTGATACCAGCCAAGCTGATGCAGCCGCGTCACATCCAGCAGTTTGCGCGGCGTGCCATCCGGTTTGCTGGCATCAAAAACCACCCGACCTTTGTAACCCACCACTTTGGCGATGGTTTGCGCCAGCTCACGGATAGTGCAGTCAACGCCCGTGCCGACGTTAATGTGCGACAGCATCGGCTGGGTGTTCTCCTGCCAGACTTCGTGTGCCAGCTCCATGACATGAATGCTCGCCGCTGCCATATCATCAACGTGTAGAAATTCGCGCATCGGCGTACCGCTGCCCCACACCACCACGTCCGGCGCATTCTGTGCCGTCGCCTCATGGAAGCGACGCAGCAATGCTGGGATCACATGCGAATTACTCGGGTGGAAGTTGTCGTGTGGCCCGTACAGGTTGGTTGGCATGACTGAGCGGTAATCCCGTCCGTACTGGCGATTGTAAGATTCACACAGTTTGATCCCGGCGATTTTGGCAATGGCGTAAGGCTCGTTGGTCGGCTCCAGCGTGCCCTGCAACAACTCGCTTTCTGCCATCGGCTGTTTTGCCAGTTTCGGGTAGATGCAGGACGATCCGAGAAACAGCAGTTTGTTCACGTCGTTCTGATGCGCGGCGTGAATGATGTTGCTCTCAATCATCATGTTCTGGTAGATGAAATCTGCCGGATACGTGTTGTTGGCAACAATACCACCCACTTTCGCCGCCGCCAGATAGACCTGGTCAATGCTTTCGCTGGCAAAGAAATCATGCACCGCGCGGCTGTCCAGCAGGTTCAGTTCATCGCGGGTGCGTAATACCAGCTCCACATCACCGCGCTGTTCGAGCTGCCGCCTGATGGCGGAACCGACCATCCCGCGATGGCCAGCAATAAAAATGCGTTGTTTACTCATGCTTATGACTCCAGCGCGATCGCCACGTCGTAGCCGTGAGATTTCAGCAGAGAGTGTTTTTTCGCCGCTTCAAGGTCATTAGCCACCATTTCAGACACCATCTCTCTGAGGGTGATTTCCGGTTTCCAGCCCAGTTTTTCGTGCGCTTTGGTCGGGTCACCGAGCAGCGTTTCAACTTCTGCCGGACGGAAGTAGCGCGGGTCAACGGCGATAATCACATCACCCGGTTTAACGCCCGGCGCGTCATGCCCGGTGACGGAAACCACAATGCCCTTCTCTTCAACACCCGTGCCTTCAAAGCGCAGTTTGATGCCCAGTTGTGCCGCCGCCATTTCCACGAACTGACGCACGGAGTACTGAACGCCGGTGGCAATAACGAAATCTTCCGGTTGTTCCTGTTGCAGCATCATCCACTGCATTTTTACGTAGTCTTTGGCGTGGCCCCAGTCACGCAGGGAATCCATATTGCCGAGATACAGGCACGACTCCAGCCCCTGGGCGATGTTGGCGATTGCGCGGGTGATTTTGCGGGTAACGAAAGTCTCGCCACGGCGCGGGGATTCATGGTTGAAGAGAATACCGTTACAGGCGTACATGCCGTAGGATTCGCGGTAGTTAACGGTGATCCAGTAGGCGTACAGTTTGGCAACCGCATACGGAGATCGCGGGTAGAACGGCGTGGTCTCTTTCTGCGGAATTTCCTGCACCAGACCGTACAGTTCAGAAGTAGAAGCCTGATAGAAACGGGTTTTCTTTTCCAGACCGAGGAAGCGGATCGCCTCGAGCAGGCGCAGCGTACCCATCGCATCGACGTCTGCGGTATATTCCGGTGACTCAAAAGAAACCGCAACGTGGCTCATTGCCCCCAGGTTGTACACTTCATCCGGCTGCACTTCACGCAAAATGCGCGTCAGGTTGGAGGTATCACTCAGGTCGCCATAATGCAGATGGAATTTCGGGTTGCAGGTGTGCGGATCCTGATAAATGTGATCCACGCGCTCGGTGTTGAATGACGATGCACGACGCTTAATACCATGCACCTCGTAACCTTTTTCCAGCAGAAACTCTGCCAGGTAAGAACCGTCTTGTCCGGTTACACCGGTGATGAGAGCGACTTTTGACATGTCTTATTCCTCTGTATTTTTTGAATTTATTCAGTTTCAACGCGTTTGCGTATCACCACTGCGGGGTGCCCCCGACAAACCACATTTGCCGGAAGCGATTTAAAAACACTGCTTCGCGCACCCACGACGGTGCCGTCGCCGATCGTGACGCCAGGGGCAACAAAGACATCGGTTGCCAGCCAGCATTTCTCGCCAATCACAATAGGCGTGGCGTTAATGGTGAAATGTTGACTTGCATGGTCGTGGCTACCAGTGCATAAATAACTTTTTTGCGATATCACCGAATGTGCGCCAATGGTTATTTCACCGAGGGTATATAAATTGACCTCATCGCCGACCCACGCGTAATCACCTAACGTTAATTTCCACGGATAGGTAATTTTTACTGACGGACGAATGACTACGTTTTTTCCTATTTTTGCGCCGAATAAACGTAATAAAAATGCCCGCCAGCGATACAATACTTGTGGCGACCAGGCAAATATTGTTGCCTGTACTGCCCACCACAATTGCACTTTAATAGCGTTGCCACCCCGGAACCCTTTCGGCACCGAGAATCCACTTAAATCCTGCATCGTTTTCCCTTATATTCAGCTTTTGTTATATAAGGCTTTCGTCTTTGAGGTCGTACGTTGGCGTAAATGCCAGGATAATTCAGCCCAAAAGCCAGGCACGTGCAATATTTGCCGTTGGACTTTTTTGGCGTCAGCACACAATTCCATATTATTGGTGGTAGATACCCCACCCATAGAAAATTCAGACACCAGGCCATTGAGTTTTTTAAATGCATAACCGGCTTTATACATTTTGGCCGCCAGCGCGTAATCGGAAGAAACTTTATACTCCAGGTCATAACGCCATTTCTTCAAGCCGGACACCGGGAAAAATATCGCCTGATGACTGGCGGGCAGGCTGTGGTAAATATACCAACCCGGTTTGGCGCTACGTTTAATTTTATGCCCGTCGCCAAAATCCAGCAGCGCATCGCCGGTGATCATCACGTTATCTTTTTGCACTTTTAACTTACGGACAAAATATGCGGCATCCTGATGAAAAATATCGCCCGAGTTGAGAAACAACGCGAACTTGCCTTGCGCCATTTCAATACCTTTGTTCATGGCGTCGTAGATACCGTTATCTGGTTCGCTGACAAAGTGTAAGTTATAGATACCATTGAGATTTTCCAGATACTCACGGGTGCCGTCGTTGGAACCGCCATCAACAACAATCCATTCGAAGCTGATATCGTCCGCCTGCGCCAGATGCGCCAGCGAGGCGTGTGTTTTGACTATTCCTTCGAGGTTACGAAACGCGACAGTGATTATGCTAAGCAACATGTTTTACCTCGTAATACCCGTCATACTTCAAGCTGCATGTGCGTTGGTTTTCCTCGCTCACCCACTTCCTGCAACTCGAATTATTTAGGGTGTATATTTAACGCTTTTCGCAAAATAAACGGGCAGACGATTAAAAACGCATATTCTGGGCTAAATATCGAACCGGTAAAAAACAGCGATACCGGAGTAAAAAGATATAATTGCACGCGAAAATTGCGGTTATCACCAAAAGCGTTGATCATCATTTTTATCACTTTTCCCATGTACCACAGCGATAAAAACACTGCGAACCAGGAAAAATAAATAATCAGCAGATACAAACCATTGTCTATGGTTTTTCCGACATCCGCACCGTTAAATATTCCGAATGATGCGACATATTCATAAAGTGAGCCAAATCTGACTACACCGTCAATATGGGTTAAAGAATAACCGACCATCACCAGCGGACCGACAATACGATAATACGATGACGATCCTTCTGTACCTAAATCGCCCAGACGGGTGGAAATATAAGGGAACGCGATTACCACACCAACCAGGAATACAGCCAGAGAAATCAATGCTAACGGTAACTTTTTCTTAATCGCCTCTTTATTCAGATATTGAAATGCCCACTCCAGCAAATAAAAAAGGATAAAGGTCATAACCCCTGAAAATGAACCGGATAATATTATCCCTGCGAGAATCATAGCATCTGTTTTAGGCGTTTTGATACCAAACTGTTTGATGCTGAGCCAAATTGAGATTAATGCCAGAGCGAAAAATGCCGGTTCGAAATAAAGTGCTGTCGTGCGCTTGCCGCCGAATTTAATGAAATTCAGCACATAGCTGTTGCTGTAAATCAGATATTTCGAAATCGACTCCATAATACTGCTACCGCCGGTGAGGATAATTTGCGCCATCTCCACCGCCGCCAGCACCACCACCAGCCCGACCACCAGATAAAAGAAACGTAATATCTTGCGATAGTTGTGTGGCGAAATCGTTTTAAAGCGAATACTCCACACCATGCCAATAATGATCACAATATAGACAAACAGCATGGTTGAAGTGACGTATTTACTGGCATCCAGCGACTGACCAAACAGGTAGTTAAACGCCGTAAGTCCCGCGCCAATCCCCAAGGCAATCATCAATTTTTTAACGCTGATGCGCTCTAAAAACAGCAGTAACAGGACAGGTAAAAAAGTGACGATGGTGATGGGGAAACTTTCGCCAAGCTGGGCGATTTTGACGTTAACCAGCAGGTAGATCAGCGGCAGCAGCAGGTAGCTACAGATTCTGATAGAAGTTGACATACTCCTCCAGCATCTGTTGTCCACTGTAGGCGGCGCGGCTGCGCTGGCTGAATTCAGCCAGCGTGGTACCAAATATCGCCTGTGCGATTTCCGGTTTGCTTAACTGCACCAGTTGCAGCACATCTTCTTCGCTGACGGTTTTACCACCGGATTTTTGCAGCACTTCCCGCGCCGCATCGCTATGGGTGGCGATCACCGGCACGCCAATCGATAACGCCTCACACAAAATCAGCGGGTAGTTATCGACGCGAGAACTGAACACCAGCGCATCCATCTGATTGAGCACGCTCATTAACTTGCGCTTGTCAGTTTCAAAGCCGTGATTGACAACGTTACCAGCGGTGAACGGCGAGAACTTACCAAAGGTATGCAGTTCGATTTTGTCACCCAGCGCCATCATCTCGCGTACCAGTTGCTGGTTAGTTTTGCCGTCGTAACGCAGGTCATGCGCCACCACCGCGATTTTCGGCTTGCCCTGGGTTTCGCGTACCGGAGGCAAGTCCGCCAGAATCGCTTCGGTTGCCATATCAATGCCATTATTGATAATCCGGCAACGCCCTGGACCGTACAGACTATTGAAAGCATCAGCCACATGCTGGCTGGGGGAAATAAACTGACAGCCCAGTGCCAGCATCTCGCGGAATAACTGGCGTTTACCCGCCACCAGCTGGTGCGCGCGATCAATCTTCACCGGTGGATAGTTATTTAAGGTCGGGCATTTCTGGCAGCCCGTTTTCCAGCCTTCGCAACCGTCGGTAAAGGCGCAGCGTCCGGTAACGCTCCAGTGGTCGTGTAGCGTCCAGACCAGAGTGACATCCGGTTTATGGTTTTTCACTTTTTCGCAAAAGCGCACCACGCTCTTAAGATTCAACCAGTAGCTGTGCAGCACATGAAAATGCAGAACCACCGGGCCCGGTGTGCGAGTAATGGTGCGATATAACTCATTGAAATTGCCGAACAGATCGCGATTAAGCAGACGAAACAACGCAATGTTCGCCATCGCGGTCATCCGTGGCGTATGTTTGATGACCTGCGGATAGTTCTGATGGCTGACGCTCTCTTTGCCGCCTTTGCCGTAGCCGTAGACAAAATGTGACGCCAGCCCCTGTTGCAGCGCGCGCTGGTGGAGATCTAATGCCACACCTGCTGCCCCGCCTTCCGCCAGTCGCACATTAAATTGCAGAATATTCATTTAATTACCTTCACTCGCGCTTTTTCTCCCACCACCAGCGCGTTGTCCGGGACAGAGTCGAGCACCACGCTGCCCGCGCCCACGGTGACGTTGTTACCAATCGTGATATCACCAAGAATAATGACGTTGGCACCGAGTTCGACGCCGTTGCCAATGTGTGGACATGCCATGTTATCGGCGCCACGATTGCCGATAGTGACGCCGTGACGAATGGTGAAATCATCCCCCGCGACCACGTTTTTATTGATCACTACGGCGTAACCGTGATGGATAGTAAAGCGTCGGCCTATGGTCGCGGCGGCCTGGATTTCATAACCGAAAAAGCATTCGGTGATAATGCGATACAGCACCAGCAGCGGGGCCGCCCAAAGATTGTTGAGGACGTTCTTTTTGCGCCACACCGAACAAAAATGAGCGGCACGATAGGCAAGAACCATGCAGCACGGGCGTAAACTCCAGCTGTTGGCGCGCAGATCTTCCAGCATCTTTAGCGCCCCCGAATACCATCAGCCAGACGTTTGCCGTTACGCACCGACAGCAGCGTCAGCAAAGTGCGCCAGGTCATGCGTTTATTGCGGATCTGGTAGAGGGTAAACAGCTGATATTTTTTGCTGGCGCGGTCGAATTTGTCTTTGTGCTTGCGGTAAAAGTGGAAGTATCCGGAGAATTTTTTCGGTGACGAGGTGATCTGCATTTCGCCGTGATTGATATGCAGGATCTGCGTCGCCTCTTCCACTTTCCACGGTTCGCCGTACTCCACCACCATCCGCAGGAAGATGTCGTAATCCTGTGCCGCTTTCAGTTCGGTATCGAACAAGCACTCTTTGAAACGCCACGCCCAGGTAAAGACCTGATTGCCAATGATATTGCGTTTGTAAAACAGGCGGCGTGAATACGGCGATTTGGGATACAGCGGCAAGCTTGCCGGTTGGGAATAAACTTCGCCCTGGCAAACGTAGTCGTTAGCGTACAAAAAGGCGTGTGTGACCAGTTGCTGTTTATGGGCGAGGAAGACGCTCAGGCGGTTGGGTGTCCATTCATCATCGTCATCGATCCCGGTGATGTATTCCCCTTGCGCCAGCATAATCGCCTGGTTACGTACCGCGCACGCCCCGCTGTTAATGTCGTTGTGAATGTAAGTGATACGCGGATCGTTGAGGGCGGTGACGTACTGTTGTAGTTGTTCCCAGGAGGTGGAGCAATCATCCACGATGATCATCTCCCAGTTGTTGTAGTCCTGGCGCAGGACCGATTTTATCGCCCGAATCGCCAGTTGTTGGCGGTTCCAGGTCGGCATATAGATTGAAATCAGCGGATTGTCTTTCATAGGTTGTTCTCCCGGAGTATCGAGATGTTCTGCCGGTTTATAAGCTGGTTTACAGGTTCTGTTGCCGGATGCGGCGTGAACGTAGGTCGGATAAGATGCGTCAGCATCGCATCCGACAGCGGATCTCGTTATTTCGCATCCGACTTATATTCGTATTCGTAATAGCCATAATCCTGATACGCGCTGGCGCGGCGGAAGATGGAGTTCAGAATCACCCCTTTCACCGGAATACCGTTTTGCTCAAAGCGGCTCAGACTGGTTTCCACTTCTTTCAATGTGTTGACCGCATAACGCGCCACCATCAACGTGGTTCCGACATGACGACCAACAATTGCCGCATCGGTCACTGCCAGAATCGGCGGCGTATCAATCAACACCAGGTCGTAGTTTTTACTCGCCCACTTCACCAGTTCGGCAAAGCGTTCGCTCATTAACAGTTCAGAAGGATTTGGCGGTACCTGACCGCGCGGGATCAGGTCAAATTTGGCAATAGAGGTCGGTTTAGCAGCGGTAGTAATATCGCCCTGTCCAATCAGAATTTCCGACAGGCCATTAACGTTATTAGTGCCCAACAGCTCGTGGGTGTAGCCTTTGCGCATATCGCAGTCGATCAACAACACCCGTTTATTGGTCTGGCTAATCACCGCCGCCAGGTTGGCGCAGACAAAGGTTTTACCGATTGACGGGCTAACCCCGGTCATCATCAACACATTGTTCTGTGCCTGCATCATCGCGAAGTGCAGACTGGTACGCAGACTACGGATGGCTTCAATCGCCAGATCGGTTGGATTCCCCACCGCCAGTAGCTGGCTCTGTTTATAGCGTTTAATCCCTTTGATGGTTTTGACGCTATCGCGCGCTTTCTGCCACTCCGACAGCGGGATGCTGGCATAAACGCTGATACCGTGTTCTTCCAGCACCTGCGGGCTTTCGATACCGCGATTAAACAACGAGCGCAGCAGCACACCCACGATAGAGAGCATCAGGCCAAGGATAATCGCCCCAAGGATAATCAGCACTTTCTTCGGTTTCAGTACACCTGGCTGGGTGATTGCCGGGTCGACAATGCGCACATCGCCGACGGTGCTGGCTTCGGTGATTTTCAGCTCCTGCTCTTTATTCAGCAGTTGCATATAGACCTGCTGACCAGACTCGACATCGCGGGTCAGACGCACAATTTCCTGCTGGGTTTTCGGCATCGCCGTTACGCGACCATTAAGTTTGGCTTTTTCGTCTTCCAGCGCCTGCCGTTTCTCCAGCAGCGTGCGGTACGCCGGGTGAACTTTGGTGTACAGCTTGGAGATTTCCGCCTCTTTAAAGGTCAGTTCGTTCAACTGCGCGTCGATGTTCACCATCGAATCGAGCACCGCTTTCGCTTCCAGCGGCAGATCAACTGAATCTTTATCCTGACGGAAGGCATTCAGTTTGTTTTCGGCAACATCAAGGCGGCTACGTACTTCCGGTAACTGTTGCGCGAGGAAAGCGAGGCTTTTCGACGCTTCCGCCGATTTGCGCTCAATATTTTGTTCCTGATAGTTACGGGCGATGCTGTTAAGAATGTCGCGGATCTGTTCGCGATCTTCACCGGTGTAAGTCAGGCTCAGAACACCTGCGTCTTTGCCGTTCTCCGTTACCGTCAGGCTGTTTTGCAGTTGGTTGATCATCCCCAGCGTGGAGTATTTGGTGACGGTAAACTCACTGCCCGGGCTGGCGTGAATGGCTTCAACCATCAGCGTGACGCCTTCTTTTTTCAGCATCTGGCCCGCTTGCCCACGGGCGCTAAAGCCGCCATCGCTGCTCAGGGTGTAGTTTTTGTTGTCCAGCACATTAAGCGTAAACACCTGATCCGCCATCTCCTTCGGTCGGTTAAAGGTGGTCACTTTCACCGTCTCGTTCTGGCGTCCCGTCAGGCGCTCCCAGCCCGCACCGAAAATCGGGAACGTGTTTTTGCTCACCGCAATATCAAGGTCGAGATCGTCCACCGTTTTACCAAGCACCAGACGCGAACGAATCAACTGGATCTCGGCGTCCGATGCAGGCGGTTTGTTGGCTAATGCCGATCCGATATCCTGCACTAACGAATTGCCGCTGCTTTGTTCGATTTGTACCAGTGCGTCGGCGCTGTATATCGGCGTAGCGAAGAAGGTGTAAACCACGGCACAGAGGGCGAATACGGCGGTAATGCCAATCACCCACCAGCGTGCTTCAATGATGGTGCCAACCAGGCGACCAATATCGATTTCATCACTGCCCGTTACCGGAGCGGCATGTTGTTTTACTTTTTCTGTCATTCTTATACCTGCTCTGCGTTCAATGCCTGCGCCCACTGGTGGGCAGACCGTTCAAGTAATGCGTACACCGCTGCAAACGTTTCCCGGCTTTTGCGATATGGATCGGGGATTTCACATTCGTTATCCCAGTGACCAAACAGCATCACTTTGCCGCGCATCTCGGGTGCCATCTCGCATAAGCGTTCGATATGGCGCTTTTCCATGGTCAGAATCAGGTCGTAGTTGCGACACAGGCGGCGGCTGATTTGCCGTGCACAGTGACCTTCCAGGGACAGTTGATGTTCTGCGGCGACGCTGATAGCGGTAGGATCAGCGCCCTTACCGACCAACGCGCCGAGTCCAGCGGACTCCACTTTTAGCTCCGGGTGATAACGTTGCAGTAAGCGTTCCGCCGTCGGGGAACGGCAAATATTGCCGACACAGACAACTAAGATGTTGTTAAACATGACGATTACCAGTTATGAATGTCGCTGGCTGTATCCGTCATGTAACGGACACCGCTAATAGTTGGCAGCAACTGATTGATCAGACGGTTCCAGCGGGATACCGGGGCGGTGGTGACATACACCACGTCATAAGGTTGCAGGCGGAATTCTGTCGCCATTACCAGCGACGTCGCATCGGACATATCCAGCTGGTAGATATTGGCAATCTTGCCGTTACGCCCGCTCTCGCCTTTCAGCGGACGAATGACAAAGATGCCGCTGGCGTTGGAGGTGGTCATGTCGATGCCTTCAGCATTGCCCAGGGCTTCAGTCAGGGTCATGCCGCTAAAGTCCATTTTCAGGGTGCTCTGTTTCTTCACTTCACCCATCACAAACACTTTCAGATCATCATTACGTGGCACGTAAAGAATATCGCCGGGGTAAAGCAGTCGGTTCTGATTGAGGTCGCCGTTTTGCATCAGCGCCTGCAAAGAAATGCGCTCTTCACGACCATTGTGTGTTAGCACCACGTTGCGCCAGTCAGCGGTGTCGGTCAGGCCACCTGCGGCGTTGATGGCGTCGAGAATGGTCAGTGGCACGTTGGTAATGGCCTGTTGACCGGATTTATTCACCTGACCGGAGATATAGGCTTTTTGCGAGCGGAAGGCGGCGATATTAACGTCCACCTGCGGGTCAGCGATGTACGTCGCTAAGCGCCCGGTAATATCACTGCGGATTTCAGCGAGCGTTTTCCCCACCACGTGAACTTTGCCGATATACGGGTAGAACATGGTGCCGTCAGGCTGTACCCAGTTGCCGGTGTCGCTGGAGCTGCGGTACTGACCGGCTGGCGTGGTGAGTTCCGGGTGATCCCAGACGGTGACATTAAGAACGTCCCCCGGCCCGACGCGATACTGGTAATTCGCGATCTCGCTTTCCAGCGTCATATTGGGGCGCGCTACATTCGGGCGTGGGCGTAATTGATCAATCAGGCGCGGGGTCAGCGGATAAACATTCACCATTTTGTCGAGATCGAAATCAGCGTCCTGCTGTTTGATGACGTCTTTCCCCAGCGTCGACATATTGCTGCCCGGAAGTACTGTGCAACCGCTTATCAAGGTTACTGACACCAATAATGGCATCAATTTCATTTTGGATTTCATCATTGTTTATTTATCACTTTGGCAGAGTAATTATCCTGTGCACTATTAATAGCAATGTCGCCATGCACATTTACCTTGCAGTTAATTGAATAAAAATTTAACTGGCATCAGTCCTAAAAAAAATTGATTTCATCCGCAGGCTATTGACAGAATAATTCAGACTGGTCTTTCAGGCATCCAGACACGCTACCGCCCCTGGCTTTTTAGCTACCAACACACTGATTTAGCTTAATTTTTCACACCCTCTCTGCATACAGTCGTTGATGAGAAAGGGTTATTGCGGAAATTAACTTCCGAATATAAGGTGACATTATGGTAATTGAATATTGGCTCTCCAATAATGAAGGAGGAAGTGTTACAGCTAACGGAATAGCAGGCAAGGTAACAATTCGGCAATTGGCTATTTTTAAGAATTATATTAAGTGTCGTTCAATATGGTTTTTAGGAGTTTCTTTAGATTGACAATATTTAATATAGTGTCTCCACATGCGATATTTCTTAAATAATGTTTTATTATTAGCACCTTTAATTCTGGGATAATGTGAGGTTATAACCCTCAAATAATATGAGATAAATAGTGCTGCAACATTGCATTTTTGCCCCGATTTATCCATGATCGAATTGTGACATTTGTCATACAACGAATAGGTTTTGTACTTACTATGGAATGGATTGCCGATCCGTCTATCTGGGCTGGGTTAATCACGCTGATTGTGATCGAACTGGTCCTCGGCATTGATAACCTGGTCTTTATTGCCATCCTCGCCGAAAAACTACCGCCGAAGCAGCGCGACCGCGCACGGGTTACCGGGCTGCTGCTGGCGATGTTAATGCGCCTGTTACTGCTGGCGTCTATCTCCTGGCTGGTCACCCTGACTCAACCGCTGTTCAGCTTCCGCTCGTTTACCTTTAGCGCCCGCGACTTAATCATGCTGTTTGGTGGTTTCTTTCTGCTGTTCAAAGCCACGATGGAGCTGAACGAACGGCTGGAGGGGAAAGACAGCAATAACCCCACGCAACGCAAAGGTGCGAAGTTCTGGGGGGTGGTGACACAAATTGTGGTACTGGACGCCATCTTCTCACTCGACTCGGTGATTACCGCCGTCGGGATGGTCGACCATTTACTGGTCATGATGGCCGCCGTTGTTATCGCTATCAGCCTGATGTTGATGGCCAGCAAGCCGTTAACGCAATTTGTTAACAGTCACCCGACGATCGTTATTCTCTGCTTAAGCTTCCTGTTGATGATTGGCTTTAGCCTGGTGGCAGAAGGTTTCGGCTTCGTCATTCCGAAAGGCTACCTGTACGCTGCTATTGGTTTCTCGGTGATGATCGAGGCGCTCAATCAGTTGGCTATCTTTAACCGGCGACGTTTTCTTTCCGCTAACCAGACGCTGCGCCAGCGGACTACCGAAGCGGTAATGCGCCTGCTTAGCGGGCAAAAAGAAGATGCGGAACTGGACGCCGAAACCGCGTCCATGCTGGTGGATCATGGTAACCAGCAGATCTTTAATCCGCAGGAACGGCGGATGATTGAGCGGGTCCTTAATCTTAACCAGCGTACTGTCAGCAGCATTATGACGTCGCGCCACGATATTGAGCATATCGATCTCAACGCGCCGGAAGAGGAAATCCGCCAGTTGCTGGAGCGAAATCAGCATACGCGGCTGGTGGTTACCGACGGTGATGACGCAGAAGATTTGCTCGGTGTTGTTCACGTTATCGACCTGCTACAACAGTCTCTGCGCGGCGAACCGCTCAACCTGCGGGTGTTGATTCGCCAGCCGCTGGTGTTCCCGGAAACCTTGCCGTTGTTACCTGCCCTGGAGCAGTTCCGTAATGCCCGCACACACTTTGCTTTTGTGGTGGATGAGTTTGGCTCGGTGGAAGGGATTGTGACATTAAGTGACGTCACTGAAACCATTGCCGGTAACTTGCCGAACGAAGTGGAAGAGATCGACGCCCGCCATGATATTCAGAAGAATGCCGACGGTTCCTGGACTGCGAATGGTCATATGCCGCTGGAAGATCTGGTGCAATATGTGCCGCTACCGCTGGATGAGAAACGCGAATATCACACCATTGCCGGGCTGTTGATGGAATATTTGCAGCGTATTCCAAAACCTGGCGAAGAAGTTCAGGTAGGGGATTACTTGCTCAAAACGTTGCAGGTGGAAAGCCATCGCGTGCAGAAGGTGCAGATTATTCCGCTGCGTAAGGATGGCGAGATGGAGTACGAGGTGTGATAAAACATCAAATGCGCAGGTTCAAACTGCGCATTTGATTTATACAAAATTTAGTATAATCTAAGGATGGAGTAATGAGAAAAAAGCTGGTTTTTCTTGATACCAGTCTTGACGATTTACGCGCATTTCCAGAATCGTCTCGACAGGAAATTGGCTATCAACTCGACAGGATCCAACAAGGGTTAAACCCATACGACTGGAAACCTTTTTCAACTATCGGCCCTGGTGTGCGAGAGATTCGTACTCGCGATGCTGATGGGATCTATCGCGTCATGTATGTCGCAAAATTTGAAGAAGCGGTTTACGTATTGCATTGTTTTCAAAAGAAAACACAGACTACCAGTCAATCGGATATTGATTTAGCCAAACGACGCTATAAAGAACTTGTTCAGGAGCGGAAAAATGAAAATTGAAACCTTTGATAGTGTGTGGGATGCGGTGAGTGACACCCCTGAACAAGCGGAAAATATGCGGATCCGTGCCGAACTTGTTACGATCATTAATAACTGGATTGAACAACAAGGGTTTAGCCAGGCTCAGGCAGCGTCTGCTTTAGGGGTCACTCAACCTCGCATATCTGAACTTGCCAGAGGTAAAATCCAGATCTTTAGTATCGATAAATTGATCACCATGATGGCTCATGCAGGGTTGCATATTCAACGTATTGAAGTTCAATATCCACATGCTGCTTAGTGCTATAAATACAGATGGCGACAAATTGACGCCGCCATCTGCATAACTTGTCTTACATCTTCTCCAGCAACTTCTTCACATCTTTGCCATTGCGGGAATCTTTATTCCGCTCGGCCCAGTCATTCAGGCGACGTTTCGCTTCGTCCTGTAGATGTTTGCGTAGCAGCTGGTCCACTTGCAGGCTGTAATTAAGTTGCTGCCAGTTGCCATAAACCCGCAGCGGTACTGGCGTTTCTTTGAGGAAATCAATCAGTTTGCTTTCCCCGTTCCAGCCCCCCACGACCCGAATATCAAACTGGGTGTCACAGGTTTGCTCCGCCAGATTCAACGTACCAGCCCCGGAAAGCGCCAGCATGGGCGATTGACCTTGCATGTCGTTTAACGTCACGACGCCATCCTTCAACGTCAAATCGGTGGTAAAGCGGTCAAGACGCGTTACGTTATCGAAGTTTTCAGCGGCCTTCACATCACCACCATTACGTTCTACCGCTTGCTGAATCATCTGCTGGAAGTTCATCCCTTCCATGCGCGTGTCGGTCATTTCGACATGTGCCTGTCCTTGCCAGTTATGGCGGAATGCGTCGGCATCTATGTCAGCACCGGAGAAATCACCAGCCAGTGACATCTTTCCGGTCAACGAAATCGGATAGTTAAACGCCTTCAGAATGGTACCAATCTCAACGTTTTCCAGCCGTGGCTGGAAGTTTATCCGCGGATTTATTGATGTCGCGTCCAGCGTGCCCGGCAGTGAAACCTGTCCACCGTTAAGTTTGCCCTGCAGTTGAGTAATTTCCAGCAAACCCGACTTGTTGGTCATTTGCGTGGCAACATCTGTAAAATTCATTCCGCGCCAGCGCACGTTACTGGCCTGCAACAAAATATCAGCCGTAAAGCCTTGCAGTCCCTGATAGGCCGGTTCATCAATACGCGAAGAAATGACCGGGCGCGGCAACGTTGATTGGCTCTGCCCCTGCTGCGCGGCACCGTTTTCACCGTTCGCTGTTTCATTAAGCGGGATGAGGTTGTCAAGATTCAGTTGCGGGAATTGCAGTCTCAGCTGCCATTCCGGTTTCTCTGTCAACGTGACCTGTGCTTGCCCGCTCAGCGTACTGTCATTGGCGGTCAAACTAATTTGGTTAAATGAAAGGCGTTTATGTGACTCCTGCCACTGGGCCTGGAAACTCCCCTGCCCCTGAATACCTTGTTTTGGTAAATCTGCACCCTGCAACTGCCAGTTAACTTGTTCAATAGCCGCCGTTAAATCATGCGGATAATCAGAAGCATCTACCGTACCGTTAAGGGATATCGTGAGATCGCGCTGATCGCGATTAACCCGCCCGGAGAACTCAAATGAACCACGATGTTGGGGATCTTGTTCCATTTGCAGGCGAATATTGCGGATTGTCACCTGCTCGTCATCTTCATGCTGGAACACCAGCACGCTGTCCGCCACCTTAAGACTGGATATATCAAACGACCATCCGCGATCGTCTGACAGATCCGGCAAGGTATTGTCGCGTGGTGCAACCGGGGCATCTTCACTGCGTACCGCTTCCGTCTGCGGCGTCAGTTGGATCACTGCCCCTTTTAGCATCACCTGCTTAACGCTCAGTTGATGACTCAGCAGTGGTAAAAGCGCCACGTCCAGACGCATGTTGTCTGCGCGAACCAGTGGCTGGCTCGCGCCCTGGGCAGTGAGAGACATTCGCCCGGAGAGGATACTAAGTTGCGGCCAGACGTGCCAACGCAGTGGCCCGTCGAGCTGCAATTGATAACCGCTACGTGCAGCAACTTGCTTGACCATATAGTCGCGGAAATCATTCGGATTCACCAGCAACACTAACGCAGATAACCCGGCCACCAGCACGACCAGGAGTATCATCAGCGTCGTCAGAAATCGTCTCATGGTATCCTCAATGGGCCTGAATTAGTCTTTATCGATTCGGCTGGCTACCGCGCCCTGCTGGTTGCGATATTTCGCATCTTCACGGCGGTTGTAAGGTCGCGCCGCCGGGCCGGAAAGCGGCTCAAAGCTCAGCGCACCAATTAACATGCCCGGACGCAGCGCCAGCGGCAGCTTACCGGAGTTGTAGAACTCCAGCACAATACAGCCAGACCAGCCCGGATCGATACGGTGCGCGGTGACGTGCACCATAAGCCCCAGACGCGCCAGTGAGGAACGACCGTCCAGCCAGCCCACCAGATCGGCTGGCAGCGTCACCGACTCCAGCGTCACCGCCAGCGCCAGCTCTCCTGGGTGAAGATAAAACGCCTCGCTTTCATCGAGTACGATCTCATCGCTCATCACGCGGTCAAGCGCGGCGCTCACTTCATCTTTGGGACCGCTCAGATCGATAAACGCTGCCGTGTGACCACGGAAGGTACGAAATTTATTGCCCAGGCGCACATCCACCGTCGCGCCATTAATACGCTCCACTGGCGGACGTGGGTTGATCGACAAACGGCCTTCATCAAGCCAGGCTTCAATATCTCGGTCACACAGACGCATGGCATTTTCTCCTTTCGTGCATCACTCCCTTAACGCCAATTACGTCAAGGGCATACCAGGTTATCACTGAACGGTACACAATTTATCAAGCTTATTCAAAGAACTGACTTATTTTCGCTTTCAATATATCGATGGCGATGCGGTTTTTCCCGCCGCGCGGCACGATAATGTCCGCATATTGTTTAGAAGGCTCAATGAATTGCAGGAACATCGGACGCACGGTTTTTTGATATTGCGCCATCACTGAATCCATTGAACGCCCACGCTCGTTAACGTCACGCTTGATGCGGCGCATCAGGCAGATATCCAGCGGGGTATCAACGAAAATTGAGAAGTTAAGTTCGTCACGCAAACGCGCATCCGTTAGCAGCAAAATGCCTTCGAGAATGATGACTTTCTTCGGCTCAACCGTCACCGTTTCTTTCATACGCGTATGTTCAACATAGCTGTAAACCGGCAGGTCAATGGCCGAGCCGCGTTTCAACGCTTGTAAATGCTCAAGCAACAGGCTGTGATCCATCGCGCTGGGATGGTCGTAGTTGGTCTTAACGCGTTCTTCCATCGACAGATGGCTTTGATCTTTGTAATAGCAGTCTTCGGGAATTACGCCGATGTGTTCATCACCGACTTGCTCACGTAATTCACGATAAAGGGTACTGGCAATAAGACTCTTGCCGGAAGCCGATGCGCCAGCGATACCGATAATGACGCACTGATGAGACTGATCAGTCATATATTTAGCGACCTGATTAACCTGGATGTTAGGAAGGGGGCGACGAAGCGCCAAACGCGGCAATTATAGGGATTTCATCCGCCTGATACCAGTCGAATAGCGTTGCCGCGCGCTCAGAGTAATTGTTGACGAATAATTCCCGGTGGCAAATTACGTTGTTCAGTTTTAATGCAAGGTAAAAATTGTTATACGAAGTTGCGCAAATTATCCGCCTTTACGTCACTTTATGAGCAATTCGCATATAAAATGTAAAACTTTTGTACTAGGGAAGGTGCGAACAAGTCCCTGATATGAGATCATGTTTGTCATCTGGAGCCATGGAACAGGGTTCATCATGAGTCATCAACTTACCTTCGCCGACAGTGAATTCAGCAGTAAGCGCCGTCAGACCAGAAAAGAGATTTTCTTGTCCCGCATGGAGCAGATTCTGCCATGGCAAAACATGGTGGAAGTCATCGAGCCGTTTTACCCCAAGGCTGGTAATGGCCGGCGACCTTATCCGCTGGAAACCATGCTACGCATTCACTGCATGCAGCATTGGTACAACCTGAGCGATGGCGCGATGGAAGATGCTCTGTACGAAATCGCCTCCATGCGTCTGTTTGCCCGGTTATCCCTGGATAGCGCCTTGCCTGACCGCACCACCATCATGAATTTCCGCCACCTGCTGGAGCAGCATCAACTGGCCCGCCAATTGTTCAAGACCATCAATCGCTGGCTGGCCGAAGCAGGCGTCATGATGACTCAAGGCACCTTGGTCGATGCCACCATCATTGAGGCACCCAGCTCGACCAAGAACAAAGAGCAGCAACGCGATCCGGAGATGCATCAGACCAAGAAAGGCAATCAGTGGCACTTTGGCATGAAGGCCCACATTGGTGTCGATGCCAAGAGTGGCCTGACCCACAGCCTGGTCACCACCGCGGCCAACGAGCATGACCTCAATCAGCTGGGTAATCTGCTGCATGGAGAGGAGCAATTTGTCTCAGCCGATGCCGGCTACCAAGGGGCGCCACAGCGCGAGGAGCTGGCCGAGGTGGATGTGGACTGGCTGATCGCCGAGCGCCCCGGCAAGGTAAGAACCTTGAAACAGCATCCACGCAAGAACAAAACGGCCATCAACATCGAATCCATGAAAGCCAGCATCCGGGCCAAGGTGGAGCACCCATTTCGCATCATCAAGCGACAGTTCGGCTTCGTGAAAGCCAGATACAAGGGGTTGCTGAAAAACGATAACCAACTGGCGATGTTATTCACGCTGGCCAACCTGTTTCGGGCGGACCAAATGATACGTCAGTGGGAGAGATCTCACTAAAAACTGGGGATAACGCCTTAAATGGCGAAGAAACGGTCTAAATAGGCTGATTCAAGGCATTTACGGGAGAAAAAATCGGCTCAAACATGAAGAAATGAAATGACTGAGTCAGCCGAGAAGAATTTCCCCGCTTATTCGCACCTTCCCTAGCATAAACACAGAAACGAATACTGGCGACCTGGTCTTGCGGATAAAGCGGTAATGAGCAAACAATCACAGCATGTATTAATTGCCCTGCCCCACCCGCTGCTTCACCTGGTCAGTTTAGGTTTAGTCTCGTTTATCTTTACCCTTTTCTCGCTTGAGCTTTCGCAGTTTGGCACCCAACTCGCCCCACTGTGGTTCCCGACGTCCATCATGATGGTGGCGTTTTATCGCCATGCCGGGCGTATGTGGCCGGGGATTGCGCTGAGCTGCTCACTGGGAAATATCGCCGCATCCATCCTGCTTTTTTCCACCAGCTCGCTGAACATGACCTGGACGACCATCAATATTGTTGAAGCCGTGGTCGGGGCAGTGCTACTGCGTAAATTGCTGCCGTGGTATAACCCATTGCAAAATCTGGCTGACTGGCTGCGTCTGGCACTCGGCAGCGCCATTGTTCCGCCTCTGTTGGGGGGTGTTCTGGTTATCCTGCTGACGCCCGGAGACGATCCTCTCAGGGCATTTTTGATATGGGTACTGTCAGAATCCATCGGCGCACTGGCACTGGTGCCGCTGGGGTTGTTATTTAAACCACACTATCTGCTGCGCCATCGCAACCCACGGTTGCTTTTTGAGTCGCTGCTCACGTTAGCCATCACACTGACGTTAAGCTGGCTTTCGATGCTGTATCTGCCGTGGCCTTTTACTTTCATTATTGTGCTGTTGATGTGGAGCGCCGTGCGCCTGCCACGAATGGAAGCCTTTTTGATCTTCCTTACCACGGTGATGATGGTGTCACTGATGATGGCCGCGGATCCCTCCCTGCTTGCTACGCCGCGTACATACCTGATGAGCCATATGCCGTGGCTACCGTTTTTGCTGATCCTGCTGCCCGCCAACATCATGACCATGGTGATGTATGCCTTTCGTGCGGAACGCAAACACATTTCCGAAAGCGAAACCCGCTTTCGGAACGCGATGGAATATTCCGCTATCGGTATGGCGTTAGTGGGCACCGAGGGACAATGGCTGCAATCCAACAAAGCACTCTGCCAGTTTCTCGGTTACAGTCAGGAAGAGCTGCGCGGACTCACCTTTCAGCAACTGACCTGGCCGGAGGATCTCAATAAAGATCTGCAACAGGTTGAAAAGCTGATCAGCGGTGAAATAAACACCTATTCAATGGAAAAACGCTACTACAACCGCAATGGCGATGTTGTCTGGGCGTTGCTTGCCGTCTCACTGGTGCGCCACACGGATGGCACGCCGCTCTATTTTATCGCTCAGATTGAAGACATTAACGAGCTAAAACGCACCGAACAGGTGAATCAGCAACTGATGGAGCGCATCACGCTGGCTAACGAAGCGGGCGGGATTGGCATCTGGGAGTGGGAGCTTAAGCCGAATATTTTTAGCTGGGATAAGCGGATGTTCGAGCTGTATGAAATTCCTCCGCATATCAAACCGAACTGGCAGGTGTGGTACGAGTGCGTGCTGCCGGAAGATCGCCAGCATGCCGAAAAAGTGATTCGTGATTCGTTGCAATCACGCTCTCCCTTTAAACTGGAATTTCGCATTACCGTGAAAGACGGCATTCGCCATATCCGCGCCCTCGCTAACCGGGTACTGAATAAAGAAGGCGAAGTCGAACGCCTGCTCGGCATTAATATGGATATGACCGAGGTAAAACAGCTTAACGAGGCATTGTTTCAGGAAAAAGAGCGCCTGCACATTACGCTGGATTCCATCGGCGAAGCCGTGGTCTGTATTGATATGGCAATGAAAATTACCTTTATGAATCCGGTGGCGGAGAAGATGAGCGGCTGGACGCAGGAAGAAGCGTTAGGTGTTCCACTCCTGACGGTGTTGCATATTACTTTTGGCGACAACGGACCATTAATGGAGAACATTTACAGTGCCGACACCTCACGTTCCGCGATTGAACAAGATGTGGTGTTGCACTGCCGAAGCGGCGGCAGCTACGACGTGCATTACAGTATTACGCCGTTAAGTACTCTGGACGGCAGCAATATTGGTTCGGTTCTGGTGATTCAGGACGTCACCGAATCGCGCAAAATGCTGCGCCAGCTGAGCTACAGCGCCTCCCATGATGCACTGACGCATCTCGCCAATCGCGCCAGTTTTGAGAAGCAACTACGCATCCTGCTGCAAACGGTAAACAGTACACATCAGCGACATGCACTGGTGTTTATCGATCTTGATCGCTTTAAAGCGGTGAATGACAGCGCCGGGCACGCCGCTGGCGACGCTTTACTGCGCGAACTGGCGTCATTGATGCTGAGTATGCTGCGCTCCAGCGACGTGCTGGCGCGACTCGGTGGCGATGAATTTGGTCTGCTGCTGCCAGATTGTAATGTCGAAAGTGCGCGTTTTATCGCTACACGCATTATCAGCGCCGTGAATGACTATCACTTTATCTGGGAAGGACGTGTACATCGGGTAGGTGCCAGTGCCGGGATTACCTTGATTGATGACAACAATCATCAGGCGGCTGAAGTGATGTCGCAGGCTGATATCGCCTGTTATGCCTCCAAAAATGGTGGCCGGGGCCGGGTGACGATTTACGAACCGCAGCAAGCTGCCGCACATAGCGAACGGGCGGCGATGTCGCTTGATGAACAGTGGCGGATGATTAAAGAGAATCAGTTGATGATGATCGCCCACGGTGTCGCTTCGCCGCGGATCCCGCAAGCGCGTAATTTGTGGCTGATTTCACTTAAGCTCTGGAGTTGCGAAGGCGAGATTATTGATGAACAAACATTTCGTCGTAGCTTCAGCGATCCGGCACTTAGCCATGCTCTTGACCGACGGGTATTCCACGATTTTTTCCAGCAGGCCGCCAAAGCGGTTGCCAGTAAAGGTATAAGCATCGCCCTCCCGCTTTCCGTTGCCGGTTTGAGTAGCGCCACGCTGGTGAATGAACTAATTGAGCAGCTGGAAAATAGCCCTCTACCACCACGGTTATTACATCTGATTATTCCGGCAGACGCGATTTTAGATCACGCAGAAAGCGTGCAAAAACTGCGGCTGGCGGGATGTCGGATCGTATTCAGTCAGGTGGGCCGCGATCTGCAAATCTTCAACTCGCTGAAAGCGAATATGGCAGATTACCTGCTACTTGATGGTGAGTTATGCGCCAACGTGCAGGGAAATTTGATGGATGAGATGCTGATTACGATCATTCAGGGGCACGCTCAGCGGCTCGGGATGAAGACCATCGCCGGGCCAGTAGTTTTACCCCTGGTGATGGATACGCTTTCTGGCATCGGCGTCGATCTGATTTATGGCGATGTGATTGCCGATGCCCAACCGCTGGATTTGCTGGTGAATAGCAGTTATTTCGCGATTAACTGAGGCGTGCTTCCCCATCGCCTGATGCGGCGTATCAGGCCTACAATTCGTCCGTTCCGTCTGGTTGCCAGCCTTCCGTATACCAGATATGCAACAGCGCATAAGAACGCCAGGGCTTCCAGCGTTCGGCATAACGGCGGATTTGTGCCGGTGTCATTCCCGGAAATCGCTGTTTAATCAGATAATCATCCGGCAGGAAAACATCTTTCGCCTGCCAGCCACGTAAGGCGAAATAATTCGCCGTCCAGCGCCCGATACCCGGAAAAGTTTGCAGCGTTTTCATCGCTTGCTCTACGTCGCCCGGAATTGTCATTGGTAAGGTGCCCTCCAGCGCCGCATTTGCCAGATTAATCAGCGCCTCTGCCCGTTTCAACGGCATACCTAACGCTTTTAATGCCTGCGGGTCGGCTGCTGCCAGCCGCTGAGGCGTGGGGAAGCAGACATAATCCGGAAAATCATCCAGCCGTTCGCCATAAAGCTGTGCCACTCTGGCGGTCAATTTTGCCGCCATCGCCACGCTCACCAGTTGGCCTAAAATCGCCCGCACGCCCTGCTCAAAAGCATCAACACAACCAGGTAAACGCAATCCGGGCCGCGCCGCGCCTAACTTGCCCAACGCACCGTTAACAATCTGCGGGTTACATTGCAGATCAAACAGGCGGCTCATTTTCGCCAGACACTCTGCGGCAACAGGTTCTAAACCTGCACTTAAATTTATGTGCAGAGTATGGCGGGCTATATCCGGAATAGCAGTCACCACGCCGCGATATTCGCCCACCGCCAGACTACGGGCATAATAATCGTCAGCGACCGTTTCCACACCGTTCACCGCACGGGCGGCGAGAAATCCCAACATCCACGACCAGTCATACGGCGGCTGCCAGTTCAGGGTATACATCGCATCTCCTTGTTAATCCGCTTTCAGCATAAACGTTATTCAGACGCTACGCTTTGCTTTCATATTCCGGTTGTCGCGACGGCAACATTTCGCTAAAGTCACGCCCCTTCTTCACCGGCATGGGGATTATTTCGTGTTTATTGGTTTTGATTACGGTACAGCAAACTGTTCAGTGGCGGTCATGCGCGACGGTAAGCCGCAATTACTGAAAATGGAAAACGACAGCACGCTGCTGCCTTCAATGCTTTGCGCGCCAACGCGTGAAGCGGTAAGCGAATGGCTGTACCGCCATCATGATGTTCCGGCAGACGACGATGAAACGCAGGCGCTGCTGCGTCGGGCGATTCGTTATAACCGCGAAGAAGATATCGATGTTACGGCGAAAAGCGTGCAGTTCGGTCTTTCCTCACTGGCACAGTACATTGATGATCCAGAAGAAGTGTGGTTTGTGAAATCACCAAAATCGTTCCTCGGTGCCAGCGGCTTAAAACCGCAGCAGGTAGCGCTGTTTGAGGATCTGGTCTGCGCAATGATGTTGCACATTCGCCAGCAGGCGCAGGCACAGCTGCCAGAAGCGATTACTCAGGCGGTGATTGGTCGCCCTATCAACTTCCAGGGGCTTGGCGGCGATGAAGCAAACACCCAGGCGCAGGGGATTCTGGAACGCGCGGCGAAGCGTGCCGGGTTTAAGGATGTGGTATTCCAGTACGAGCCGGTCGCGGCTGGGCTGGATTACGAAGCCACCTTGCAGGAAGAAAAACGGGTGCTGGTGGTGGATATCGGCGGTGGTACGACTGACTGTTCATTGCTGCTGATGGGGCCGCAGTGGCGTTCGCGTCTCGATCGTGAAGCCAGCCTGCTGGGTCACAGTGGTTGCCGTATTGGCGGTAACGATCTGGATATCGCGCTGGCGTTTAAAAACCTGATGCCGTTACTGGGCATGGGTGGCGAAACCGAAAAAGGCATCGCCCTGCCTATTCTGCCGTGGTGGAATGCGGTTGCCATCAACGACGTTCCTGCACAGAGTGATTTCTACAGTAGTGCCAACGGTCGTCTGCTTAACGACCTGGTACGCGATGCCCGCGAACCGGAAAAAGTGGCCCTGTTACAGAAAGTCTGGCGTCAGCGTTTAAGCTATCGCCTGGTACGTAGCGCAGAAGAGAGCAAAATTGCGCTTTCAAGCGTAGCGGAAACCCGCGCCTCACTGCCGTTTATCAGCGATGAACTGGCTACGCTGATTAGCCAGCAAGGGCTGGAAAGCGCCCTCAGCCAGCCACTGGCGCGGATTCTGGAACAGGTGCAACTGGCGCTGGATAACGCCCAGGAAAAACCGGATGTTATCTATCTGACCGGCGGTAGCGCCCGTTCACCGCTGATTAAAAAAGCGCTGACAGAACAGTTGCCGGGCATTCCGATTGCAGGTGGCGATGACTTTGGCTCCGTCACCGCCGGGCTCGCACGCTGGGCGGAAGTGGTGTTTCGTTAATTGAAAACTGGTTCAGCAACGGCTTAAATCAGCCTGCGCCTGAGCCAGTTTTTCTGCCGCCTGACGTAACGGTTCCATCAACGGCATGGTCCGTGCTGGAGCATGAAGGCGGAATCGCTGCAACTCTGTCGCACCGACAGTCAACGCCGATTCCAGCCGATGTCGTTTGGCGGCCATTTTTGCCATTACCGCTTGTCTGTCTGCAGGCGTTACCGCTTCGTTCGGCCTGAAAACAAAACGGCGTTCGCAACTCGCTTTCCAGTCGATAACCGCCTGGGTCAGATGATCACCAAAACCTTTCACTTGCTTAACGCTCCGTCGGGTAACGTCTGCCGCCGTTTCAATACCAAAGGACCGTAACGCAGCTTTACGCGCAGGGCCAACGCCGGGAATAGAGGCAACATCAATAAAAAATCCCTCCAGAAACTTCTGCTTCTGCCGTTCCCTTGCGGTGTCCTGAAGTGCTGCCAGAGCGCGTTTCTCTTCTTCCGGTAACCCGAGCATTTCGTCCTTCATTTTTTCGAGCATCGTCCGTTTGGCGATAAAACCTTCCAGCCCGCCCAACTGTTGGATCTGGCTGACTAAATGGTCATAGTCCATTTTCGCGCGATTAAACGCCTCACGACGTTGCTGGATTTCTGCTTTGTACGCTTTGCTTGTCAGGCTGCCAATAATCCAGATAGCCGCCAGCACAGGAACCAAAATAATATAACGCGGTTCTGCCTGAAGGCCGCAAAGCAACAGCGATAACGCTGACAGTGCGATCTCAATCAGAATGATGTATTCACGCCGTAACAGGCCTAAAGGAAGCGGCCTGCCAGCAGCCTGGAAATGATCGGGTAATGGCAGTTGCAATGCTGGTGGTGCTACTGACGCCATCACCATTGCCCAGACTTTCGCCAGCACAAAATCACCGCCGGTGGTAATGACCTCTTCGCCGAGATCAATAAAATAGATAACGCCTTGATTATCCAGCGCACACCACGGGCAGTCAGTCAAATGACCGGGGTAAACATGCATTGCCGAAACGGTACATTTCTTTAACTGTTGGCGTAGAGAATCAAGTGCCGCTACCCACGCTTTTGCCGTCGGACGCCCGGTTGCCACGCCACTTTCCGTGAATGCCTGCTGAAACATGGCTTCAACATCGCCCGGTAACATCGACAGCGGAATAGATCGTGGCGGCGGTTTTAAACCACGTCGCTGATTATCTGACGCGTAGGCATAACGGAAATGGGCAATATCCGTCTCCAGTGCATTCCCCGCATCAGAGATAAGCGGCACACCAGAATAAGGATGCCGCCCACCAAACAAGACGTGAAAAATCAGCAACGCAAGGCCAAAATTATCGTGATTTTCTGTGCGTTCAAAGCCGACAAATGATGGCAAGGTTTGCAGCTCTGGCGGCGTAAAATGCGACACGCCGACTTCGCATAAATGCAGTGTGCCATTGGCGTTAATCTGAAAGGAGTCGCTATCAATCAACACCACTTTGCTGTCACGGCCTACCATAAAGCTGTTCTGGTTTACGTCACCCACGACATGCCCGTGCTCGTGAACCGTAGCAAAAGATGAAGCAATATTGCGCGCAACATAGAGTAGAAAATCCCACGCACAATGAGGGTAACGTTGGCGACGATGTGCCGGGCTATAGATCATATGAATCGGTTCTTTACCAGAAACTTTTGGCATCATAAAACCGATAACCTTTCCGCCTCGTCCACCGTGAAGCGTTGCCTGCGGCCAGGCGACATAATTCAACAATTGCGCGTCAGCTGTCGCAGCCATAAAGGCAAGTTTGTCCTGTTTTAAGGCGGGTGGCGGCGTGTGATAAATCTTGGCGACGCTATCGACAAACTCCTCGATATCATAAACCGCGCCTTCGCCACCTTTTCCCAGTTCACGCCCGAGAGTGGTCAATTCACCTGTCGATGTAAATACTTTTATATTTGTCTTCATAATGTTTTAAGGGCAGTCATATTATATTTTAATGAATAATAACACTGCCCATTATAATTATTTCCATATTGGAAGAGTCCCACTCAAGAATAAAAATGATAATGCAATTTCATCAGGATACAATTCAATTCCAACCTGATAATGATTCACTTCCACAGATTTTTTGCTAACTTTTACTACACAGGGATTCTGGAAAAAAGATGAAAAAGATATTACTTATGTTGAGTCTGCTATTTTTTACTACCGCGGGCTTTAGTGAAGTTTCGGATACGTTAGTGACGGGAGGTTATGATAAACAAGCGATGTCTGACGCCATTCAACATGCGCGGAAAGAAACCGATCAATTCATCGAAATTATGAATAAAAAAGATGCCGATACTTTCGCGGTCAAAGCCCCGATAACCGATCACGGAAGAACAGAGCATTTCTGGCTTACGGATGTCACTTATTCTAACGGCATGTTTATTGGCGTAATAAGCAATGACCCTGGTATTGTTACAAACGTAGAATATGGTCAGGAGTGGAAAATCAAGAAAGAAGATATTTCAGACTGGATGTATACGCGCGGGGATAAAATTTACGGCGGTTATACCATTGTTCCTTTATTGGTCACCTATCCAAAAGAAGAAGCCGACGAGCTAAGAGCAAAATTAGTTCGCTAACCAGCCATTATATTAATTGCTTAAACTGGCGGTTGAACTGTTGTCTTCAACCGCCATGCGATGTTCATTCTGTCCACAGCGCCAGTGCCAACGTTTTATCATCATCGGTACGCTCGTTTACCGCCGGGCCGGACAAAAACTGCTTTAACAATTCAGGTAATAAATCGAGTTGTTCCTGCGTTGCTGACGCCAGCCCATTGAAAAACGGGGTAAAGAAAGGCACATGGGGAGAATTATCCAGCATATTTAACGCCAGCCGCTGGATACCATCCGTAAATGCTGCAACTTTGTGCGCACGCTCAGTGCTGGTGAAAGTTTCCAGTCTGGAAACCGCATCTTCATCGGTAATGAAGTGCGTCATGTTGGCATATTCACCCACCATCGGCGTGAGCGGCAGTTGCAGACCGTGCCCCAAATCTACCACCACGCCGCCATCGCCAATCTGCATAATCAAGGTGCCGTCAGGCGATGAAATCAGTCCCAGAAATGTGCAGGCAAAATCGCGAACCGCTAATTCTTTGGCTTCCGCCTCGGCAAAAAGTCGCTGACGAATGGTCAGCACAATATCCGTGGCGAGGACATCATTAAGCCCCAATTCCCCGCCCTGCACTTTTTGCGACATATAAGCCATCGCTTCATTGACGGCGAGCATCGCGCCTTCGCCACCCTGCGAGACACTGCCTGCGCCATCAGCGACAAATACCGACAATAATGGCTGCTGGTCATTTAACCAGGCAACCTGCATCTGGCAGGCATCCTGGCAAGGCAAGTCCGCGCTGATGTGCGACGTTCCAACGGTTGATGCATAGACCAGACGCCAGCTCACACTGACGTCCAGCCTTTTGGCGCTTCCAGCACAACTTCCGTTCCCGGCGTGGAGCGGGAAACCGAACGCAGCGAACTGGATAACCAGCTAAACAGTTCACGGAATTGTAATCCCTGCAGTGGCAAAGGCTGACGAACGCTGATTTGTGCCAAAGTCTTCATATCCGCCCCCTGAACACCGATGGAAAAGAAGGCAAACTTCTTATCTTCTTCCCCCTGAAACACTTTGTTGGCGGCAGCCTGCCACTCATCGGTTGGTGCGCCATCAGTGATCAGGAAAATCCACGGACGATAATAGGAAATACCATTGGCGCGATACTCACGTTTGCGCTCCTCAACCATATCCAGGGCTTTGGTAATGGCGGCCCCCATTGGTGTATCGCCTTGGGCAAACAGGATGGGCGGGAAAAAATTAGCGGCGCTGGTAAAGGGTTGTTCCACATGCACCGGGCCGAACGTCACAATGCCGAGTTCCACTCTTTTTAAGGCCAGCGAATCGGCAAGCAGCTCATCGCGAAAGGTAACCAATCCGGCGTTAAGTTCATTAATAGGTCTACCGTTCATAGAACCAGAAACATCCAGCAGCAAAATGCAGGGGCAACGTGGTTCCGGGTTACTGGCAAAATCGCTGGTGGCAAACATGATTTGTTCGCTCATAAGAAATCCTTTCTTAGAGAATTATTGAGGTCCGGTATCATACCGATTGCAATAATGAAATAAGAGCAAACGAAGAAACTTTCAGAATTAGGCCCGGCGGCGCAGAAAATTTTGCTATTCGCCTCGCAAGAACGGAGAGCCGTCGATTGACACTAAGGGCGGAGTGACATAATTTCAGGAGTGAGGGTTAGGGAGAGGTTTCCCCCTCCCCCTGGTGTTCTTAGTAAGCCTGGAAGCTAATCACTAAGAGTATCACCAGTATGATGACGTGCTTCATCATAACCCTTTCCTTATTAAAAGCCCTCTTCTCCGGGAGAGGGTTTCCCGTTTCAGCGTCCCGCTGAAATCGTCGGCTTACCTCCTTTCGCCCTGAATGCAGTCTATCGCTAACGCGTGAACAAAATAGTTTCCTCTGTGATTATTGCGTAACGACTCGCA
>NZ_KE137316.1:1105075-1498745 GCF_000408845.1 Escherichia sp. KTE172
GGGTAGCTAATCACTAAGAGCACCACGATGATGAGTAGCTTCATCATGACCCTTTCCTTATTTAAGGCCCCTTCCTCGGGAGGGGCTTTCCCGTTTCAGCGTCCCGCTGAAATCGTCGGCTTACCTCCTTTCGCCATGCAAGCAGTCTATCGCTAACGCGTAGATAAAATAGTTTCATGTGTTATTACTGGATGCGTGCTCGCAAATGTGCCCGTCATTCAGACGATTCCCGACAGTGTTTCATAATTCCTCCATTTTTCTCCCTTATTGGCTGGCTACACTAGTATCATTCCGCGAAACGTTTCAGGAAGAGAAACTCTTAACGATGAAAGGCAGTTATAAATCCCGTTGGGTAATCGTAATCGTGGTGGTTATCGCCGCCATCGCCGCATTCTGGTTCTGGCAAGGCCGCAATGACTCCCGGAGTGCAGCCCCAGGGGCGACGAAACAAGCGCAGCAATCGCCAGCGGGTGGTCGCCGTGGTATGCGTTCCGGCCCATTAGCCCCGGTTCAGGCGGCGACCGCCGTAGAACAGGCAGTTCCGCGTTACCTCACCGGGCTTGGCACCATTACCGCCGCTAATACCGTTACGGTGCGCAGCCGCGTGGACGGCCAACTGATAGCGTTACATTTCCAGGAAGGCCAGCAGGTCAAAGCAGGCGATTTACTGGCAGAAATTGACCCAAGCCAGTTCAAAGTTGCATTAGCACAAGCCCAGGGCCAACTGGCAAAAGATAAAGCCACGCTTGCCAACGCCCGCCGTGACCTGGCGCGTTATCAACAACTGGTAAAAACCAATCTCGTATCTCGTCAGGAGCTGGATGCCCAACAGGCGCTGGTCAGTGAAACCGAAGGCACCATTAAGGCTGATGAAGCAAGCGTCGCCAGCGCGCAGCTGCAACTCGACTGGAGCCGCATCACCGCACCAGTCGATGGTCGCGTTGGTCTCAAGCAGGTTGATGTTGGTAACCAAATCTCCAGTGGTGATACCACCGGGATTGTGGTGATCACCCAGACGCACCCTATCGATTTAGTCTTTACCCTGCCGGAAAGCGATATCGCTACCGTAGTACAGGCGCAAAAAGCCGGAAAACCGCTGGTTGTTGAAGCCTGGGATCGCACCAACTCGAAGAAATTAAGTGAAGGCACGCTGTTAAGCCTCGATAACCAAATCGATGCCACTACCGGTACGATTAAAGTGAAAGCACGCTTTAATAATCAGGATGATGCACTGTTTCCCAATCAGTTTGTTAACGCGCGTATGTTAGTCGACACCGAACAAAACGCCGTGGTGATCCCCACCGCCGCCCTGCAAATGGGCAATGAAGGCCATTTTGTCTGGGTGCTGAATAGCGAAAACAAGGTCAGCAAACATCTGGTGACGCCGGGCATTCAGGACAGTCAGAAAGTGGTGATCCGCGCAGGTATTTCTGCGGGCGACCGCGTAGTGACGGACGGAATTGATCGCCTGACCGAAGGGGCGAAAGTGGAAGTGGTAGAAGCTCAAAGCGCCACCACTTCGGAAGAGAAAGCCACCAGCCGCGAATACGCGAAAAAAGGAGCACGCTCCTGATGCAGGTGTTACCCCCGAGCAGCACAGGCGGCCCGTCGCGCCTGTTTATTATGCGTCCTGTCGCCACCACGCTGCTGATGGTGGCGATCTTACTCGCCGGGATTATCGGTTATCGTGCCCTGCCCGTTTCGGCGCTGCCGGAAGTGGACTATCCAACCATTCAGGTGGTCACCCTCTACCCAGGTGCCAGCCCAGATGTCATGACCTCTGCCGTTACCGCACCGCTCGAACGCCAGTTCGGGCAGATGTCCGGCCTGAAACAGATGTCGTCGCAAAGTTCCGGCGGTGCGTCAGTTATCACTTTGCAGTTCCAGCTAACATTACCGCTGGATGTCGCCGAGCAGGAAGTGCAGGCCGCGATTAACGCTGCGACCAACCTGTTGCCGAGCGATCTGCCTAACCCGCCGGTTTACAGCAAAGTGAACCCGGCAGATCCGCCAATCATGACGCTCGCTGTCACCTCAACCGCCATGCCGATGACGCAAGTGGAAGATATGGTGGAAACCCGCGTCGCGCAGAAAATCTCGCAGATTTCCGGCGTCGGCCTGGTGACGCTTTCCGGCGGCCAGCGTCCGGCTGTTCGCGTCAAACTTAACGCCCAGGCGATTGCCGCCCTCGGCCTGACCAGCGAAACCGTGCGCACCGCCATTACCGGTGCTAACGTTAACTCGGCTAAAGGTAGCCTCGACGGCCCTTCCCGTGCGGTCACGCTTTCCGCGAACGACCAGATGCAATCCGCCGAAGAATATCGCCAGCTAATCATCGCCTACCAGAACGGCGCACCGATTCGTCTGGGCGATGTCGCAACCGTAGAGCAAGGTGCAGAAAATAGCTGGCTTGGGGCGTGGGCAAATAAAGAACAGGCCATTGTGATGAATGTTCAGCGCCAGCCCGGTGCTAACATTATCTCCACCGCCGACAGCATCCGGCAGATGCTGCCACAGCTCACCGAGAGTCTGCCGAAATCGGTGAAGGTGACGGTACTTTCTGACCGTACCACCAATATCCGCGCATCGGTCAACGATACCCAGTTTGAACTGATGATGGCTATCGCGCTGGTAGTCATGATTATCTACCTGTTTTTGCGCAATATTCCGGCGACCATCATTCCTGGCGTCGCAGTGCCGCTGTCGTTAATTGGCACCTTTGCGGTTATGGTGTTTCTCGATTTTTCAATCAATAACCTGACGCTGATGGCGTTAACTATCGCCACCGGATTCGTGGTCGATGACGCCATCGTGGTGATCGAAAACATTTCCCGCTATATCGAAAAAGGCGAAAAACCGCTGGCGGCGGCGCTCAAAGGCGCAGGTGAAATCGGTTTTACCATTATCTCGCTGACCTTCTCACTGATTGCGGTGTTGATCCCACTGCTGTTTATGGGCGATATCGTCGGGCGACTGTTCCGCGAATTTGCTATTACACTGGCGGTAGCGATTTTGATCTCAGCCGTGGTGTCGCTGACCCTGACGCCGATGATGTGCGCACGGATGCTCAGCCAGGAGTCGCTGCGTAAACAGAACCGCTTCTCCCGTGCCTCAGAGAAAATGTTCGAAAGGATAATCGCCGCCTATGGTCGCGGACTGGCGAAAGTGCTGAATCATCCGTGGCTGACTTTAAGCGTAGCGCTCAGCACGCTGCTGCTTAGCGTTCTCTTGTGGGTGTTTATTCCGAAAGGTTTCTTCCCGGTACAGGACAACGGCATTATTCAGGGTACTTTGCAGGCACCGCAATCCAGCTCCTTTACCAATATGGCCCAGCGGCAACGCCAGGTCGCGGATGTGATTTTGCAGGATCCGGCAGTGCAAAGTCTGACCTCATTTGTTGGCGTTGATGGCACTAACCCGTCGCTGAACAGTGCGCGTTTGCAGATCAACCTCAAACCGTTGGATGAACGTGATGATCGGGTGCAAAAAGTCATCGCCCGTCTGCAAACGGCGGTGGATAAAGTGCCGGGCGTCGATCTCTTCCTGCAACCAACGCAGGACCTGACCATCGATACTCAGGTCAGCCGCACCCAGTACCAGTTTACCTTGCAGGCCACGTCACTGGATGCGCTCAGTACCTGGGTGCCACAGTTGATGGAAAAACTCCAGCAACTGCCACAGCTTTCTGATGTCTCCAGCGACTGGCAGGACAAAGGGCTGGTGGCGTATGTCAATGTTGATCGCGACAGCGCCAGCCGTCTGGGGATCAACATGGCGGATGTCGATAACGCCCTGTACAACGCGTTTGGTCAGCGGCTGATTTCCACTATTTATACTCAGGCTAACCAGTATCGCGTGGTGCTGGAACACAACACTGAAAATACCCCAGGCCTCGCGGCGCTGGATACCATTCGCCTGACCAGCAGCGACGGTGGCGTGGTGCCGTTAAGCTCAATTGCCAAAATTGAGCAGCGTTTTGCGCCGCTCTCCATCAACCATCTGGATCAGTTCCCGGTAACGACCATCTCCTTTAACGTGCCAGATAACTATTCGCTGGGCGATGCGGTGCAGGCGATTATGGACACCGAAAAGACGCTGAATCTGCCGGTGGATATCACCACGCAGTTCCAGGGCAGCACCCTCGCCTTCCAGTCGGCGCTGGGCAGCACTGTCTGGCTGATTGTCGCGGCGGTGGTGGCGATGTATATCGTACTCGGCATTCTTTACGAAAGCTTTATTCACCCGATCACCATTCTCTCGACGTTGCCAACGGCAGGGGTCGGCGCACTGCTGGCGTTGCTGATTGCCGGTAGCGAACTGGATGTAATCGCCATTATCGGCATTATTTTGCTGATCGGTATCGTGAAGAAGAACGCCATCATGATGATCGACTTCGCGCTGGCTGCTGAGCGCGAGCAAGGCATGTCGCCGCGCGATGCAATCTACCAGGCTTGTCTGTTGCGTTTTCGTCCGATCCTGATGACTACTCTGGCGGCTCTGCTTGGCGCGTTGCCGCTGATGTTAAGTACCGGGGTCGGCGCGGAACTGCGTCGTCCGTTAGGTATCGGCATGGTCGGCGGTCTGATAGTCAGCCAGGTGCTGACGCTGTTTACCACGCCGGTGATTTATTTGCTGTTCGACCGCCTGGCATTGTGGACCAAAAGCCGCTTTGCTCGTCATGAAGAGGAGGCGTAAGTGAAGTTTTTTGCCCTCTTCATTTACCGCCCGGTGGCGACGATTTTACTGTCGGTCGCCATTACCCTGTGCGGCATACTGGGCTTCCGTATGCTGCCGGTCGCCCCACTGCCGCAGGTCGATTTTCCGGTGATTATGGTCAGCGCCTCGCTGCCCGGTGCGTCACCAGAAACAATGGCGTCTTCCGTTGCCACGCCGCTGGAACGTTCGCTTGGGCGCATTGCCGGGGTCAGTGAAATGACCTCCAGCAGTTCGCTCGGCAGCACGCGCATTATTTTGCAGTTTGATTTTGACCGCGATATCAACGGCGCAGCGCGCGATGTGCAAGCGGCGATCAACGCCGCGCAAAGTTTGCTGCCCAGCGGGATGCCAAGCCGTCCGACCTATCGCAAAGCGAACCCGTCGGATGCGCCAATTATGATCCTGACGCTAACATCCGATACTTATTCGCAAGGTGAACTGTACGATTTTGCCTCGACGCAGCTGGCTCCGACGATTTCGCAAATCGACGGTGTCGGTGATGTCGATGTTGGCGGCAGCTCGCTACCTGCGGTGCGCGTCGGGCTGAACCCGCAGGCGCTGTTTAATCAGGGCGTCTCGCTGGACGACGTACGCACTGCCATCAGCAATGCCAACGTGCGTAAACCGCAAGGGGCGCTGGAAGATGGCACTCACCGCTGGCAGATCCAGACTAACGATGAACTGAAAACTGCCGCTGAATATCAGCCGCTGATTATTCATTACAACAACGGCGGCGCGGTTCGTCTGGGCGATGTAGCGACGGTGACCGACTCAGTGCAGGATGTGCGCAACGCCGGGATGACCAACGCCAAACCGGCTATTTTGCTGATGATCCGCAAGCTGCCGGAAGCCAATATTATCCAGACGGTAGACAGCATCCGGGCAAAATTACCGGAGTTGCAGGAAACCATTCCGGCGGCGATTGATCTGCAAATTGCTCAGGATCGCTCCCCCACCATTCGCGCCTCGCTGGAAGAAGTCGAGCAAACGCTGATTATCTCGGTGGCGCTGGTGATTCTGGTGGTCTTTTTATTCCTGCGCTCGGGTCGCGCCACTATTATTCCCGCCGTTGCGGTGCCGGTTTCGCTGATTGGTACGTTTGCGGCGATGTACCTGTGCGGATTCAGTCTCAATAATCTTTCGTTAATGGCGCTCACCATCGCTACTGGTTTCGTGGTGGATGACGCCATCGTGGTGCTGGAAAACATCGCCCGTCATCTGGAGGCGGGGATGAAACCGCTACAGGCCGCGCTGCAAGGCACTCGCGAAGTCGGTTTTACGGTGCTGTCGATGAGTCTGTCACTGGTGGCGGTGTTCCTGCCGCTGCTGTTGATGGGCGGATTGCCGGGCCGACTGTTACGCGAATTTGCCGTGACGCTTTCTGTCGCCATTGGGATTTCGTTGCTGGTTTCCCTGACGCTAACGCCGATGATGTGCGGCTGGATGCTAAAAGCCAGCAAGCCGCGCGAGCAAAAGCGACTACGTGGTTTTGGTCGCATGTTGGTAGCCCTGCAACAAGGCTATGGTAAGTCGCTGAAATGGGGGCTTAATCATACCCGTCTGGTGGGCGTGGTGTTGCTTGGCACCATTGCGCTGAATATCTGGCTATATATCTCGATCCCGAAAACCTTCTTCCCGGAGCAGGACACTGGCGTACTGATGGGCGGGATACAGGCGGATCAGAGTATTTCGTTTCAGGCGATGCGCGGCAAGTTGCAGGATTTTATGAAAATTATCCGTGACGATCCGGCGGTGGATAATGTCACCGGCTTTACCGGCGGTTCGCGGGTGAACAGTGGGATGATGTTTATCACCCTCAAGCCACACGACGAACGCAGCGAAACGGCGCAGCAAATTATCGACCGTCTGCGCGTAAAGCTGGCGAAAGAACCGGGGGCGAATCTGTTCCTGATGGCGGTACAGGATATTCGCGTTGGTGGGCGTCAGTCGAACGCCAGCTACCAGTACACGTTGTTATCCGACGACCTGGCGGCACTGCGCGAATGGGAGCCGAAAATCCGCAAAAAACTGGCGACGTTGCCGGAACTGGCGGACGTGAACTCCGATCAGCAGGATAACGGCGCGGAGATGAATCTGGTTTACGACCGCGACACCATGGCACGGCTGGGAATCGACGTGCAGGCCGCCAACAGCCTGTTAAATAACGCCTTCGGTCAGCGGCAGATCTCGACCATTTACCAGCCGATGAACCAGTATAAAGTGGTGATGGAAGTGGATCCGCGCTATACCCAGGACATCAGTGCGCTGGAAAAAATGTTCGTTATCAATAACGAAGGAAAAGCGATCCCGCTGTCGTATTTCGCTAAATGGCAACCGGCGAATGCTCCGCTGTCGGTGAATCATCAGGGATTATCGGCAGCCTCGACCATTTCGTTTAACCTGCCGACCGGGAAATCGCTCTCGGACGCCAGTGCGGCGATCGATCGCGCAATGACCCAGCTTGGTGTGCCTTCGACGGTACGCGGCAGTTTTGCCGGCACGGCGCAGGTGTTCCAGGAGACGATGAACTCGCAGGTGATTCTGATTATCGCCGCCATCGCCACGGTGTATATCGTGCTGGGTATCCTTTACGAGAGTTACGTACATCCGCTGACGATTCTCTCCACCCTGCCCTCGGCGGGCGTTGGAGCGCTGCTGGCGCTGGAGCTGTTCAATGCCCCGTTCAGCCTAATCGCCCTGATAGGGATCATGCTATTAATCGGCATCGTGAAGAAAAACGCCATTATGATGGTCGATTTTGCGCTTGAAGCCCAACGGCACGGTAACCTGACGCCGCAGGAAGCTATTTTCCAGGCCTGTCTGCTGCGTTTTCGCCCGATTATGATGACTACCCTGGCGGCGCTGTTTGGTGCGCTGCCGCTGGTGTTGTCGGGCGGTGACGGCTCGGAGCTGCGCCAACCCCTGGGGATCACCATTGTCGGCGGTCTGGTAATGAGCCAGCTTCTGACGCTGTATACCACGCCGGTGGTGTATCTCTTTTTCGACCGTCTGCGGCTGCGTTTTTCGCGTAAACCTAAACAAACGGTAACAGAGTAAATGACAGATCTTCCCGACAACACCCGCTGGCAATTGTGGATTGTGGCTTTCGGCTTCTTTATGCAGTCGCTGGACACCACCATCGTCAACACCGCGCTTCCCTCAATGGCGCAAAGCCTCGGGGAAAGTCCGTTGCATATGCACATGGTCATTGTCTCTTATGTGCTGACCGTGGCGGTGATGTTGCCTGCCAGCGGCTGGCTGGCGGACAAAGTCGGCGTGCGCAATATTTTCTTTACCGCCATCGTGCTGTTTACTCTCGGTTCACTATTTTGCGCACTTTCCGGCACGCTGAACGAACTGTTGCTGGCACGCGCGTTACAGGGCGTTGGCGGTGCGATGATGGTGCCGGTCGGCAGGTTGACGGTGATGAAAATCGTACCGCGCGAGCAATATATGGCGGCGATGACCTTTGTCACGTTACCCGGTCAGGTCGGTCCGCTGCTCGGTCCGGCGCTCGGCGGCCTGCTGGTGGAGTACGCGTCGTGGCACTGGATCTTTTTGATCAACATTCCGGTGGGAATTATCGGCGCGATCGCCACACTAATGTTAATGCCGAACTACACCATGCAGACGCGGCGCTTCGATCTCTCCGGCTTTTTATTGCTGGCGATTGGCATGGCGGTATTAACCCTGGCGCTGGATGGCAGTAAAGGTACAGGTTTATCGCCGCTGGCGATTACTGGCCTGGTCGCTGTTGGCGTGGTAGCACTGGTGCTTTATCTGCTGCACGCCAGAAATAACAACCGCGCTCTTTTCAGTCTGAAACTGTTCCGCACTCGTACCTTTTCGCTGGGCCTGGCGGGGAGTTTTGCCGGACGTATCGGTAGCGGCATGTTGCCCTTTATGACACCGGTTTTCCTGCAAATTGGCCTTGGCTTCTCACCGTTTCATGCCGGACTGATGATGATCCCGATGGTGCTCGGCAGCATGGGGATGAAGCGAATTGTGGTACAGGTAGTGAATCGCTTTGGTTATCGTCGGGTACTGGTGGCAACCACGCTGGGTCTGTCGCTGGTCACCCTGTTGTTTATGACTACCGCTCTGCTGGGCTGGTACTACGTTTTGCCGTTCGTCCTGTTTTTACAAGGGATGGTCAACTCGACGCGTTTCTCCTCCATGAACACCCTGACGCTGAAAGATCTCCCGGACAATCTGGCGAGCAGCGGCAATAGTCTGCTGTCGATGATTATGCAATTGTCGATGAGTATCGGCGTCACCATCGCCGGGCTGTTGCTGGGACTTTTTGGTTCGCAGCATGTCAGCGTCGACAGCGGCACCACACAAACCGTCTTTATGTACACCTGGCTTAGCATGGCGTTTATCATCGCCCTTCCGGCGTTCATCTTTGCCAGAGTGCCGAACGATACGCATCAAAATGTAGCTATTTCGCGGCGAAAAAGGAGCGCGCAATGAAGTTCTGGCGACCCGGTATTACCGGCAAACTGTTTCTGGCGATTTTCGCCACCTGCATTGTCTTGCTGATCAGTATGCACTGGGCGGTGCGTATCAGTTTTGAGCGTGGCTTTATTGATTACATCAAGCATGGTAATGAACAGCGATTACAACTGTTAAGTGATGCGCTTGGCGAGCAGTATGCGCAGCATGGCAACTGGCGCTTCCTGCGCAACAATGATCGCTTTGTCTTTCAGATCTTGCGTTCATTTGAACACGATAATTCGGAAGATAAACCCGGCCCGGGTATGCCGCCGCACGGCTGGCGTACCCAGTTCTGGGTGGTCGATCAAAACAACAAAGTGCTGGTTGGTCCGCGAGCGCCGATTCCACCTGACGGTACACGGCGACCCATTCTGGTCAACGGTGCGGAAGTGGGTGCGGTGATTGCCTCCCCTGTTGAGCGACTGACCCGCAATACTGATATCAATTTCGATAAACAACAGCGGCAAACCAGCTGGCTGATTGTTGCTCTGGCAACGTTACTCGCGGCACTCGCTACCTTTCTGCTGGCGCGTGGTTTGCTGGCACCGGTAAAACGGCTGGTGGACGGCACGCACAAACTGGCGGCGGGCGATTTCACTACCCGCGTAACGCCCACCAGTGAAGATGAACTGGGCAAACTGGCGCAAGACTTCAACCAGCTTGCCAGCACGCTGGAGAAAAACCAGCAAATGCGGCGCGATTTTATGGCCGATATTTCTCACGAACTGCGTACGCCATTAGCGGTGCTGCGCGGTGAACTGGAAGCCATTCAGGATGGCGTGCGTAAATTCACGCCGGAGACGGTGGCGTCTTTACAGGCGGAGGTCGGTACACTGACCAAACTGGTTGACGATCTCCATCAGTTGTCGATGTCTGATGAAGGCGCTCTCGCCTATCAAAAAGCACCGGTAGATTTGATCCCACTGCTGGAAGTGGCGGGCGGCGCATTTCGCGAACGATTCGCCAGCCGTGGCCTGAAACTGCAATTTTCCCTGCCAGACAGTATTACCGTATTTGGCGATCGCGACCGTTTAATGCAGTTATTCAATAACTTACTGGAAAACAGCCTGCGCTACACTGACAGCGGCGGTAGCCTGAAAATCTCTGCCGGGCAGCACGACAAAACGGTGCGACTGACCTTTGCCGACAGCGCGCCGGGCGTCAGTGACGATCAGCTACAAAAATTGTTTGAACGTTTTTATCGCACCGAAGGTTCCCGCAACCGAGCCAGCGGCGGTTCCGGGCTGGGGCTGGCGATTTGCCTGAACATTGTTGAAGCACATAATGGTCGCATTATTGCTGCCCATTCGCCTTTTGGCGGGGTAAGCATTACAGTAGAGTTACCGCTGGAACGGGATTTACAGAGAGAAGTATGACCGAGTTACCAATCGACGAAAACACACCGCGTATTTTGATCGTGGAAGATGAACCGAAGCTGGGACAGTTGCTCATTGATTATCTGCGTGCTGCGAGCTATGCGCCGACGCTTATCAGCCACGGCGATCAGGTACTGCCGTATGTGCGCCAGACACCACCGGATCTGATCCTGTTGGATCTGATGCTCCCTGGCACCGATGGCTTGACGCTGTGCCGGGAAATTCGTCGTTTTTCTGACATTCCTATCGTGATGGTGACGGCAAAAATAGAAGAGATCGACCGCCTGCTCGGACTGGAGATTGGCGCAGATGATTATATCTGTAAGCCGTACAGCCCACGGGAAGTGGTAGCGCGCGTCAAAACCATTTTGCGCCGTTGCAAACCGCAGCGTGAGTTGCAGCAACAGGATGCTGAAAGCCCGTTGATTATCGACGAAGGTCGTTTTCAGGCTTCATGGCGCGGTAAAATGCTTGACCTGACGCCTGCGGAATTTCGTCTGCTGAAAACGCTCTCTCATGAACCAGGAAAAGTGTTCTCCCGCGAGCAATTGCTCAATCATCTTTATGACGACTACCGCGTAGTAACCGACCGCACCATCGACAGCCACATTAAAAACCTGCGCCGCAAGCTGGAATCTCTCGACGCCGAACAGTCCTTTATCCGTGCCGTTTACGGCGTCGGTTACCGCTGGGAAGCCGACGCCTGCCGCATCGTTTAACATTTTTACCTGCCGGAGAAGGCATTCACGCCGCATCCGGCAACATAATCCCACGCATGGTCAGCAAACTGACATTATCTCTCCGCCCTGGCAGGCACCAGAAAATCGCTCATACTTTAATCGGTAAACAGTCCTTTTAGATGCTGTTTTCGATACGCAATTTCAATCAAGGAGTCATTATGGCTGGTTGGTTTGAACTCAGTAAAAGCAGTGATAATCAATTTCGGTTTGTGCTAAAAGCGGGCAATGGTGAGACTATCCTTACCAGCGAGCTGTATACCTCAAAAGCCTCTGCGGAAAAGGGCATCGCGTCGGTGCGTAGCAACAGCCCGCAAGAAGAACGCTATGAGAAAAAAACGGCAAGCAACGGCAAATTCTATTTCAATCTGAAAGCCGCTAATCATCAAATTATCGGCTCCAGCCAGATGTACGCCACCGCGCAATCTCGTGAAACCGGAATTGCCTCCGTTAAAGCCAATGGCACAAGCCAGACGGTGAAAGACAATACGTAATTACGATGCCGGGCGTGGGTTGTTGGCGTCCGGCGCTTTACCAGCTCCCCCCTACAGCGCTACAATGCCCGCCCTTAAAGTGGGGGCACTCCCCTGGCCGCTTCATCAGGTGAAGCGGATCTGACCTGTCATCAGAACGAGAGAATTATGTTTAAACCGGAACTCCTTTCCCCGGCGGGAACGCTGAAAAATATGCGTTACGCTTTCGCTTATGGCGCAGATGCTGTTTATGCGGGCCAGCCGCGTTACTCCCTGCGTGTGCGCAACAACGAATTTAACCACGAAAATCTCCAGCTCGGCATCAATGAAGCCCACGCGCTGGGGAAAAAGTTTTATGTCGTGGTCAACATTGCACCGCACAACGCCAAGCTGAAAACCTTTATCCGTGACCTGAAACCGGTGGTGGAAATGGGGCCGGATGCGCTGATTATGTCCGATCCAGGGCTGATTATGCTGGTGCGTGAGCACTTCCCTGAAATGCCGATCCATCTCTCGGTACAGGCTAACGCCGTGAACTGGGCGACGGTGAAATTCTGGCAGCAAATGGGCCTGACCCGCGTGATCCTCTCTCGCGAGCTGTCGCTGGAAGAGATTGAAGAGATCCGCAATCAGGTGCCGGATATGGAGGTAGAGATCTTCGTTCACGGCGCGCTGTGCATGGCCTACTCCGGTCGCTGCCTGCTCTCTGGCTATATCAACAAGCGCGACCCGAACCAGGGCACCTGCACCAACGCCTGCCGCTGGGAATACAACGTCCAGGAAGGGAAAGAAGATGACGTTGGCAACATCGTACACAAGTACGAGCCGATTCCGGTGCAAAATGTTGAGCCGACGCTGGGTATCGGCGCACCAACCGACAAAGTGTTTATGATCGAAGAGGCCCAGCGTCCGGGCGAGTATATGACCGCGTTTGAAGATGAGCACGGCACTTACATCATGAACTCGAAAGATCTGCGCGCCATCGCCCATGTAGAACGCCTGACCAAAATGGGAGTGCATTCGCTGAAAATCGAAGGCCGTACCAAATCTTTCTACTATTGCGCACGCACCGCGCAGGTTTACCGTAAAGCTATCGATGACGCAGCTGCGGGAAAACCATTCGATACCAGCCTGCTGGAAACTCTGGAAGGTCTGGCGCATCGTGGCTATACCGAAGGTTTCCTGCGTCGTCATACTCACGACGATTATCAGAACTACGAATACGGTTATTCAGTTTCTGACCGCCAGCAGTTTGTTGGTGAGTTTACCGGTGAGCGCAAGGGCGACCTCGCGGCGGTAGCGGTGAAAAATAAATTCTCCGTTGGTGACAGCCTTGAGCTGATGACGCCGCAAGGCAACATTAACTTTACCCTTGAGCACATGGAAAACGCCAAAGGTGAAGCTATGCCGGTCGCACCAGGCGATGGTTATACTGTGTGGCTCCCGGTCCCGCAGGATCTTGAGCTAAATTACGCGCTCCTGATGCGTAATTTCTCCGGGGAAACCACGCGTAACCCCCACGGTAAGTGATTAATTTCGATTATTTTTCCCGGATGGAAAATTCTTAGAAACCGATCACATACAGCTGCATTTATTAAGGTTATCATCCGTTTCGCTGAAAAACATAACCCATAAAATGCTAGCTGTACCAGGAACCACCTCCTTAGCCTGTGTAATCTCCCTTACACGGGCTTATTTTTTACGCGTAATACAATGAAATAAAAGGATTTATTTCTGGTCACGTCCACACATTGACCACATCGACAAAAAAGCCCCTCGACTGAGGGGCTTTCTGTTTGTAATTACATCCACATAATTTGCTGCCCTGACGGTAACGGGTGCGGCCTTACGGCGTGGACTTCTCCCGGCTTCACGATGTATCGCTGTACCGACTCATAAGTGATGAACGTGGCGCTGCAATTCACGTTCTGGCACTGGTGATAACGCTCTTTTGTCGTGTCAGTGATATAGCGACTTGTACGCGCATGTGCGGCATGCTGGCATAAAGGACAATGAAACATCGCGAGCACCTCTTCCGGTTTTGTTGATGGTGCCATTTTAGTTAATTTATCCTTATAAAACAAACAGATAAAATAAAAACATCACTCATCATCTTCTGTTTCGTACTCCACATCAGAAAGCCTGACCTCAAGCTCCAAGGACGTCGTGAAGCCGCTATTATTCAGAAAATGTGTCACCTTAGTGATTGTCCAGTCCTGCTCGTCTATGACGCGCTTAAAGCCTGACACTTTGACCGGCGTTTCCGTGTAAATATCTGCCCGACCGGTAGCCAGACTGATGGAGAACTCCGCGACGCCCCGTTGCAGTTTGTCCCACTTCGCCTGAGCGGCGCGCATGGCCTGCGCTTTCGTGGCATATACCGTGGTCAGGGCAAAAACGTTGTCAGCCTCACCGGCCATGTATTCACCTTCGCGCGCTTCCGGTACTTTTGGCGCTTTCTTCTGCGTGACTGGTTTCGCTTTCGGGTGCTCCAGTGCGCGCAGGTGTTTTTCTTTCTTTTTGCGTTTCAGTTTTACCTTCTGCTTTTGCGGCTTCGGGTCTTTGGTGTGAAGCCACTTTGCCGTTACGCCGGTATAGGCTCCACGGTCAGCAATCGCAAAATGGTGGCGGTCGCCGTCGCTGCGGGTTATGGTGACCTGCGGGATTTTTTTACCGCTGGCCGTCACCCCCTGCCCCGCTTTGAGAAACAACAGTTTTCCCATTTTTACCGAGACCTCACCACCGTTGCGTTCTGCAAGACGGGTCAGGAATTTCGCATCAGACTCCTGCGACTGGTCGATGTGCGGGATTTTAATTCCTGCCAGTGACGGCGCGACACTGGCTTCCAGCCTGTTACGGGAGGCTATCGCCTCAACAATCGCACCGAGCGTGGTGTCATGCCAGGAGCCTTCACGGCGGGAATTGAGCGTCCCGCGAAAATCTGCACTCCGGGCGCGGATGGTAACCACATCCGGTGCGCCCCGGTGTTCAACCTCATCAACGGTGAATTTCCCTTTGCATACCAGGGCAAAACCTTTCCAGCCGATATACACCGTCAGGACAGCGCCACGAACCGGCAGCCCGACCTGCCCGTCGGCATCGTTCAGTTCAATATCAAGCTGGTCAGCCTCAAAGCCCCGGTTATCCGTCAGGGTCATGCTCATCAGACGGTCGCTGATATTGCCGGTAATATCCCTGCTGTCGAGCATCAGCATGTAATCCGGTGTCAGCGTACTGCCTGCATCAAATGTCAGCGCATCCAGCATTATCCCGCCCCCGTCATACCCGTGAATTTAGTCGCCATACTGCCAGCCTTACCGATGAGCGATTCCGCCTGTTTACCTATATCGCCATAAAGCGCGGCCAGTGATTCATCAACGCGGGTAAGTGACAGCGTAAAATCAATTTTCCGGGGTGTGCCGTCTGCAAAGAAAATACTCCCTGTTTCACTCACCCTGCTGATGACATACATGCCGTAAATCATGCCGGTGCCATCCAGCAACGGCCACGCCCGGCCTTCCTCTGCCATCAGCCTGAGCGTGGTCATCGTCAGCTTGCCGCCGGTCAGTTCGGGATAAAGCACACCGGCAAGCGTGATGTTTTCCTCACCCACACCGAGAAACTGAAAGGCATCCCGTTTACCGATACGGGAATTTGACGGCCAGCGATAATCTGATTCACGCTGCATGGTCTGGTGTGGCAGCGTCTGGCGCATAAAAACAAACATACCTAACGCGAGCATCATTGTTCGTCACCTCCTTAACCGTCATGCATCATGCTGGCACGGGCGCGCGCACGTTTATCCCGCTCGTATTTTTCGAGTGCATCCTGTAACTGGCGGTCAAGCTGTGTCCCCGGCGCAGTACCACCCGTAAGGCTGATGTGATATTCGTTTTTACTCTGGTCTACATAAGAGCGGCCAGCCGGTGCCGTGACCGGCTGATAAGCCTGATAGCCTGCATAAGAGCTGGTCGCCGGAATATACCCACCGGTGCCATACGTGGCGGCATGAGTCCTTGCGGCGGTCTGGTCAAGTGTGTCTGACTCTTTGTTGATAACACCGAGTTTTTCCAGTACCCAGTCAATACCGCTGCGCAGTTTGTTGAACGCATTAAGCGGCAGCATCAGCGCGTCAGCCAGTGCCTGCCCGAACATGACGCCCGTGTCACGGCAACGGTTCAGGGTGTCCCGGGTGGCTTTGACCGGGGCAATCAGGTTTTTAAACCACTGCCACGCGGCCTGTAACTTTTCGCCCAGCCAGTCAAACACCGGCTTAAGTGGCGTGAACAGTTCCCCCACCGGCGCAAATGCCGCTTTCAGCCCTTCCACCACACCGCCAAAGAATGCGCTGACAGGCTCCCAATATTTACGGATAAGCAACGCCCCGGCGACAATGGCGGCCACCACGGCCACAACCGGCCAGCTAATCGCCCCGATGGCCGTCATAACAGCACTGCCAACCGTCGTGAAGATTGCCCCCATTGCGCCTGCTGCCGCGATGATGGCATTGATGCCAGTGATAACCGGCCAGGCTACGAGGCCAATGGCACCGATGACAGCAGTCAGCGCCAGTGCACCACCGGCAATGAGGCCGATGGTTGACGCCAGTGATTTGTTTTTCTGTATCCAGCCGTCGAGTTTTAACACATACTTTGTGGCCGTCTGCGTGAGCTTACGCAGTGCGCCTTCCTGCTGGTCAAACAGGTCAGTCCCCACCGCCTCATAAGCGGACTGAAACTCCTTAAAGTCACCGCCGAGGTTGTCCTGCATGATATTTACCAGCTCGGCGGTCTTCCCGTCTGAGGCTTTAAACGCAGCGGTCAGTTTGTCCAGCTTTCCAGTTGAGGCGGCAGTCATCAGCACGGCGGCGGCTGAGCTGGCCTCCTCCCCGAAAATGGTTTTCATGTATTCAGCCTGCTGGGCAGTACCGAGCCGGTTTTTCTCAAAACTGGCCTGCATTTCTTTCAGAATGGTAAATACTGGTCGGGTATTCCCCTTGCTGTCTGAGGTTTTCACGCCAAGCTCTTTGAGTGCATCCCATGCTTTTCCCGTCGGTGCCTGCAGGCGGCTTAACACGGCACGGCTTCCCGTCCCCGCCATTGAACCTGTGATTTTTGCATCATGCAGCGCCCCGACCATTGCGGCGGTTTCTTCAATGCTGACACCGGCATTTTTTGCCACAGGTGCGGCATAGGTCAGCGCATCGCTCATGCCGTCAAAATCAGCGGCGGTTTTGTTCATCGTCATGGAGAGAACATCCCCGATATGAGCGACCTTATCGTTTGAAAGCTGAAAGGCGGATTTCATCCCCATCAGCAGGGCGGCGTTTTCTTCCATCGTGCGGCGGTTCGCCAGTGCCATATTCAGCGTGACCGGCGTTGCCGCCTGAATGGCATCAACATCCCCACCGGCTTTCGCAATGATAATCTGTGCACCGGCTGCATCATCCGCCGAGGCGGCGGTATTGTCGCCGAGCTGGCGCGCCTGTTTGCGTAGTGCGGTCATTTCGGCGGAGTCTTTTGCCACTCCGAGCACGGCCTGCAATTCTGAGTTTTTCTGCGCAAACTCATAACCGGGCATCAGCAGCTTAACTCCGGCCATCGTTCCCGCCGCCGCAATCCCCACACCGGCAGCACCCACTGAGGCCATATTTCCGGCCAGTTCCTTTCCGGCCTGATAACGCTGTTTTACTGCGTTAAGTTTTGCCTGTTGTGCACTGACACGCGCCAGCGCGTCGCGCTGACGGTTAAGCTGTGCGGTGGTTTCACTGATACGGTTTTTCAGTCCCTGCTCATCATGTGCAAGATTGCGGGTATTAATTCCCACAACGGCCAGTTCCCGCTGCTGGCGTTTAACGGAATCCGTCAGGCGGTTATATTTCGCCTGTAAGTCCTCCGCCGCACGCTTCGCGGATTCCAGCACTTTCGCCTGAGCACGTGTCGGACGTTCGGTGTTTTTAAACTGTGTGGCAAGGGCTTCGGCCTCCTGCCGTGCCTTTTCAAGTGCATGACCAGTCACGGCGAGCTGTGCGCTGGTCTTGCGAAATCCCTCAATACGGGATGCGTGACCGTTCAGCTCGCGCAGTGATTTTTGTGTTTCCCGGATATCCCCCGACAGCGACCTGCTCGCTGTACGGATGGATTTAAACGGGCGGGATGCCTGGTCAACAGCCCTGAGCAATACCTGTAATTTTACATTGTTACTCATTCGTGTTTCCGCTTCGCCGGAGCGCCTTTTCGCGCCATGTGATGAGTTCGGTCAGGCTCATGGGATACAGTTCTGATGGCGGCCAGTGAAATATCACTGCCACATCCGCCATCAGGTCATCGACCGAGAGATTTTTCGGAAACGTCACTGCACCGAGTTCGGCGACAAAAAACCGACCACCTTACCGGCCAGCGCCACAAGGTCAGGCAGTTCCAGCGCGGCGACTTCCTGCTCGGTCAGCATCGGTGCCGTCATGCGCGGCAGCACTTTAATCAGTGCATCGACTTCGGAGTTCGCGACTGCAGCCAGACTGACACCGCGCAGCGTCCCGGCATTGGGTTTCATCAGCGTGACCTGTTCGATAACCTGCTCACCACGTTTGACCGGATTGTCCAGGGTAATGACGTTTTCTTTGTTCATGGTTTTCTCACTTCTGAATCGGGGTTAACCGGTCAGCCAGGCTGACCGGATGAAAATCACAGGCCGATATTGCGGCGGTGTTGCTCCAGCCGGTCGACGCCGTTCACCTTCTCAATCATGTTGATGGTGTCGATTTCGACCAGCTCCTTACCGTCCATCGTCAGCCGGAAATAGGTGCAGACCACGGAGATTTTCGACTCGGTGTCTTCTCCCTGTTTGCCCTCGCCGGTGTCGATTTCTTTCTGACGTCCACGCATGACCACCTCGACGGCCACCGTTTCGCCGGTATCGTCGCGCTGGTAAGAGCCTGCAAAACGAATCGGTACGGCATCCACACCGGTTGCGGCGTAAAGCTCCCAGATAACCGAATCCGGGAAGCCACCGAGCGACCACTCCATTGACAGCGCATCGTCATCAAGGCCGAGGTCTACCGGTGCGCTGCCGTTCATCCCCGCACCGCGATAGTTTTCGAGCTTACGGGTCAGTTTTGGCAGCGTGACGGACTTCGCGACGCCCTGATAGCTGTAGCCGTTCAGAAAGACGTTCATTAACTTGAGTTTGCGCGGCATTGCCATCGGTCAGGCTCCTTAATTGCTGTTAACCGAGGTGACCAGATTTGCCAGGTATTTATCGGTAATACGCTGGCGCAGGGTCAGGTTTTCGAGAGGAGGCACCGGTGTATAGTCGTAGTCGATATACAGTTTTCCGGCCTTGAGGGTTTCCGCATCGTTGGATTCTTCGCTGAACCAGCAGGTCGCATCCACGATATAGCCGTTTGTTTTCAGCTCACGGAATTTGGCATTAATGCCGTCAACGATGTCGCGAATCAGCGTTGCGGTGATGGGCTTATCCACAGCCCACATGTGCGCCTCAGCCATCGTGTCGGCCAGCACCTGCGCAGTGCGGGTGTAGTTCTCAAAGAGGAACAGCGGGTCATCAGAGCAGGTACGGTTACCCCAGAAGCGGAAACCGTCGCGGCGAATCAGCGTTGTGACGCCTGCCTCGTTCAGCAGGTCAGCATCGGTGCCGGACTCCTGCAAATCCCAGAATACAGATGCGCTGATGCCGGTAACACCGTTCACCCCGACGTTGGACAGCGTTTTATGCCAGCCCTGCTCCTGGTCGATTTTAGCACGCAGCCCCAGCGCACGGGCGGTGGCATACGCGGTGGCGGTGGTACTGGCGACCGTATCCCATGCGAGGAAATCCGGCCAGATGACCATCAGCTCACGCTGGCTGAAATTCTGGCGGTAGGCTTTCACCTCGGAAATGGTTTTACAGCCCCATGCGCTGATATACCCGAAAGCGCGCAGCTTCTGACAGACTGATGCCAGTGCAACAGCCACCTCTTTGGTGTCCAGTCCCGGCACGCCGAGAATACGCGGTTTAACACCGGTTACCGACTCCGCCGCCAGCAGGGCTTTCAGTCCGGTGTACTGACCGTTTTCGTCGGTGGTGCCGATGATATTGGAAACGGTCTGCGCGAGTTTCGTTTCTTCGTCTTCGCCGGTGCCGTCTTCCACACGCACGACAACGGTGACCGGTTTTGACTGGTCGGCGATGGCCTGTAACGATGCCGCCAGCGTGCCTTTTTTACCGGCCTTTGCAATTGCGCTCTGGGCATTGGTAATCAGCACAGGTTTATTGAGGGGGAAGGTTTCCGCATCCGCATCGCTGGCCGTGCAGACCATGCCGACAATGGCAGTGGATACGGTGGAAATGACGCGGGTGCCGTCGTTAATCTCCAGCACCTGCACGCCATGATGATAGTCACTCATCCGTTTAACTCCGTGGTTAATGGGTGCAACTATTTTCTGTTGTGCAGAGCATGAGACGCTATTTGACCTGGCTGGTCAGTGGATGAAACAACAGATAAAGAAAAGGCGGGCAATTCGCCCGCCTGTCCTGATTTGAACTCACTCATTTTCCGACTGACAATTTACATAGCCCAAAAGTTATCAAATCTGACGGTCTGCTTTGAACAAGAAGCGGACATTTGCCTGTCAGGGTATATACCGCTCTGCGGTTATTATCCAGAATCAATAATTCATCTGAGTTGGATTACATATAAAACATAGTTACCCCATGAATAACCATTAGCAGATTATCAATTATGTAAATCTTTTGTTTTATGTTCTTTGGTGTGTTGTGACAACAAATGGCTATAGCGTTTAAGCAAAATATTAGAAAGATTAAGCTCATTCATGAAGTGTTCTTCTAATAAGTAACCATCAATATCAACTTTAATATCATTACCACTTTTCATCTTCTGTAACGTAGATTTTACACGCTCCAGCAGGATGCTTTGCTCATGGTAATAGTCCATAAGAAGAGTAACATCCTCTTTATCAAGCTTACTTAATTCGCTGAAGTAGGATTTAAACACTTTATCAGTCTGGTTTAATGCAATCTGTAAGCGAGGCCCCCCTAATGATTTGACATTAATGGCAAAAGGCTCGCCAACAAAATGCTCCGAATTTTCGTCAAAGCCAATATATCTCGTTTTATCAAGAAAAGTGAGAGCGCGATGGTTATTAGCGATTTCATATGCAAACATTGTTCTGATACTGTCCCTCTCAGCCTCCATAGTTATATCATCACGATGATTTGTATAAAATATATTTCCAACAAAGAGAACCATAGCAAGAATCACTGAACTTGCCTCCCAGTTAATATTTTTTAATCGTCGCTTAGTAAACATACCGCACCTTAATTATCAAAAATATTCCTTCAGTGTTATCTGGTTAGCCTAAACCAAGTCATTAAAGTCTGCAGGATATCATATACATAAAATGTATTGATTAGAATTTGCACTAATAAAATAATGCTTTACTAAAATCTACTCCAGACACAGAGCGGCCTGTCAGATTAGGCTTTACTCTGTGCCATAGATATGTTTGCTCACTCCAGAGATCATACAACTTATTGCGGCATTTCCGGCCATTCAGGATTTGCAGGATCCACACGACTGACCAGAACGCTGTAACGCTCCCATGCATCCAGTCGGCTACGCTCCTCATCTGTTGCCATGTTCAGTCTGACCGCGCGCTCCAGCGGCAAAATCACGGATTCAGCATCTGCAAGAAGTCTGGCTTTCCGGTTTTCTGCCTGCTGCAGCAATTCCTCTGCCGTATAAATGCGTTTAATCACTTTGCCGTCCTTAAACATCCAGTTCCCTGAAATGTCCGCCCGTCGGTTAGCAGTAATATCCGCCACTTCAACAACACTTAATCCATCCGGTCTGATAGCTGTCACATCCTTTTCCACATAGCGGATGATATTATCTTTGTCGTACGCTATTTTTAGCGTGTCATCAGCAAAATACTTTTGTTCTTCGTACCAGTTCTTACCATCTTCTGAAAAAAACCAGACAACATCAAAGTCTTTTGTCAATTGATATTGTTCAACCGTTTTTGGATTACCCGCCGTAATATTTTTTAAATGCTGCATAAATTATACCTGCGCCACGTTATACCATGTCCCGTTAATGTATTTCTGAACCGGTCTGTAATATACACCACCAATGTTATCGGCAGAGTTTGAGCCGGTATCCTGAACAATAATGCCGGAATATACACACCCGGACGGTGCCTGATGTGTCCATGTCATGCCATTGTTCGCAGGTTTGTATGTGGCAGCACCACCAAGCCGGATATCCCGGACATAGCGGGAATCAAAGTTACCGTAATCCGAGGGATTAACACGCCCCGTAATATTTATGGTTTTATTACTTTGAATACTTCCCGAGACAAAGCGCATAACATGGACGCTATTAGCATAAACATCCAGATTACCATCACCATTTTGTTTAAAGCCCGTGTCATTATCACCCAAAACAATCGAATTACCGCCAAGAGCACTGGATGTTCCTATACCCAGAGCACCATTCAATTGACCACCAGATAACGGCAGTGCACCGACATCTCCCGCTGTAGGTTTTCGCGTTGTGGTATAAAACTCAGACCAGTCAGCCTCGAATCCGTAACCGTCACGAGCAGAACGATAAAAAATACCGCCGTTCTTATAATTAACGCGGAACTGGGCGGCGGGACAACTTCCTTCACCGATATTAAAATGAAGAATTAACGTTGATGCCCCACCAGTAGTTGCGTTATAGGCTCCGCTACTCCAGTTCCACCCAACGGCTTTATCATTCGCAACGGTGTCTCCTGTTTTTCCTGAAGCAAATGCACCAATATTTTTCGGCGTCAGGTTAATATCTGATGTTCCATCAAACGAAACGTTATTAATTTTACGGGCTGTTTTCAGCTTTGTTGCTGTCGCCGCATTGCCGGACAGTTCACCAGAAAGGCCAGCACTGAATGTCTGTTTCGCGCCCCATGTCTGGGCTTCGTCAATGATTGGTACTCGTCTTGCTGTGATCGTGCGGCTTCCCGGATTTCCTGAAATACGCACCATAAAAAATCGGTAGTTCGCTTTACTTACAGTGCTGCGCCATACATGCATTGAGCGCCCCGTACCGGAATCATCACTCGGACCAACTGCGATGTTTATCAGGTTGCCATCAATGACGCCCCAGTCCATACCGTCGGGAATATTGGTCATATTATCCAGCCTAACGGTTATCAGACTGCCCGGCACAAAATCGTAGGTCTGCCAGTCCAGGCTGGTGAGCTTTGCCACAGCACCGCCGATACCCAGATTCAGGGGAAGTGAATACGAGGTGTAGACTTCCCGCCATTCGCTCCATGAGCTGCCGGTAAAGACGCGCTCAAAGGTGCGGCCTTTAAGGGTTGTACCTGTTCCGGCAGTTGTATAACGCTGCCATACATTAACACCATCAAACCGCCTCAACACTTCCAGAATGCCGAGTACAGTCACGCCGTTTCCGTCCAGTACTGGACCGTTGGTCGCTTTACCTGTAACGCTGTAAATACCTGGTGAGGTTACATCATTCAAATCACCTTCGTAATAACGACTCTCTGACTGATGACCGACTCTTAACCACGGTTCCCACTGCGGATTTGATGCATCCCAGCTTGCCGCAAGGCAGCGGACATACATATTTCCACGGCGAGTGGTATAACGTTGCGTTCTTCCATAATTTCCGCCTTCGAGGATCTCAAGCATCCCCTGAGCAAAGCCGCCTTCCTCTGGATAATTGCGTTCATATGAAGCTATAGCCGAGCTACTGTTACGCCATAAACCAAGATGTTCGGCGGCTCCAAGCGTATTCAGGTCTATAGTCGTACTCAAAGGGCGGGTAGCTGATTGAGTGTGACGCCATATGCCCCACGGACCATCAGAGCCATTCCACTTATTGGCGAGTCTGCGTATGTATACATTGCCGTCTCTCGTGGTGAAGCGTTGCGTACCTGCAAAATTGCCGGCAGCAAAAACCTCAAGCACACCGACAGCATTATCTTCCGGGAAATTTTTCTCCAGTGTTGCGTTAGTTGAGGTAGTTTTAGACCAGATTCCCAGATAAGCCTTAACGGGACCAAATGTATTCAGATCAGCATCAAGCGGCATTTCGCCATTGTTTTTCATAAACGTCAGGCTGGTAACGCCAACATTGTCCAGAAAAGCGTCCTTATCTGGAATATCGCCACCGTTCTGGTCTTTCTGCAGACGTTTCTCAGCATTGTCATAGGCTGCTTTTACTGCCTTTGGCGTTGCAGCCTGCTTTTCACTGGTGCTGTTTGTTGCACTGCTTAACTGAGTAAAACCTTTTTCTGTCAGCGTGGCGTCAGGATGGCGGCGGGACTGCTCATGCTCTGCGATTTTGTCATCGACGTAATCCTGCGTCGCCATCACTGTGCTGGCATCAATACTCAGCTCAACGGACGCCACGTTGCTGAGAATAATAACCATGCGGCAGGTCTGCGCACGTCCGGAGCCTTCAGCCAGTTCTGGCTTATAGCTTTCTGCCATGTTGGATACCGCAATCAGTGTTCCGGCATCGTCATACAGACCAAGCTCACGCATCCAGAAGCCGCCCACTTCTGGCGGAACAACCAGTTCAGCCACGATATAGTTTTTATTCTTGTTATCCACACTGACTTTATTCAGTGCATGACGCCAGACTTCATGCACCAGTTTCGTCTGACCGGCATCCGGCACCGGCAATTGGCCATTACCGTCACCCACAGCCATTGCAGACAGGTTTACTTTTTTCCCGCCGGGAACAGTGGCGGCTGCCAGCTTCGCGGCTCCGGCAGTAGTGATAACGGTTTTAAATTTCGTGCTCATTGTTTCTCACTTATCCGGGATAAACAGTAATAACATCACCATCACAGACCACACCGCCTGTATACAGACAGCCGGGAATGTCCTGGATAATGTTCAGACCGATAAGGTGGCGACTTGCGGGTTTGGCATCGGCAATAAGCCGTTCCATTTCCAGATACATCTCCTCCGTGATGCCGCTTTCCAGTACGCCGATATCAAGGCGGAAGGTTCCGGGCGGGTCGTTTGTCTCCCACCATTCCTTTACGTTAATGAGATAGCCGAGCGGCTCCACCACACGCCGGATTGCGCCGACAGTGCCTTTATGACAGTGGATGAAATAGGCATCGCGGATAACGGCGCGTTTTGTCGCTTCCGGCCACTTTTCATCCCACCTGTCGACCGAAAATGACCACGCCAGCCACGGCAGCAGATTTGCCGGGCAGGTGTCCGGGTTCCACAGCTCACGAATACTGACCGGCGTTTTTTCAATTTCCGCACAGGCTTTTGCGGCGGCAACTTCAAGCGGCGATGAGCCGGTTGGCAGCAGGCGCGAATCACTCATCCGAGCCTCCGGTCACGACGCGGTATTCGGTGCAGAAAGACGCCTGCGTATTGTTAAGCACGATGTCGGCCAGCGGTGCAGCCAGTTCGACACGCTGCACGCCTTCCACATGCAAAGCGGCATAAATGGCAGACAGACGGATGTCGCGCCCCAGCCGGTGCTGTGCCGTGATGTACGCTTCCAGTTTTTTCACGGCAGCAGCGCGGATGGGTTCGCTTTCTGGACCAGGGTAAAGATACAGCGTGGCGTTTATCTGGTATTCAACAATGGCGGCAGACTGCACGGTCACACGGTCAGCCACCGGCCTGACGTCCTCGCCATTAAGGGCGTTACGCACCACAGCCAGCAGGTCTTCGGATGCCACACCGTTATTTTCACGTGACAGCACGGAGATGGTGACGCAGGCCGGAGACGGACTGGTAACAGAGATATCCGCGACACGCCCGTCAGCACTGCGACCATGATACTGATAGGCACCCACCGACCCGGCGACGCTTAAACCTTCAAAGGCCTGCTGAATACGCAGACGATAATCGGTGTCAGATTCCATCACTGCCGGTGTCGGCGGAATGGTCGAATCATCTGCCGGGGTGATAGTCAGGCGCGTGGTGTTGTAATTGGCACCAATCACATCAAGGTCATTACCGGCGGCACAGGCCAGCATTACCGCCCGTGCAGCCTCATTCACACGCTGACGCCAGATAAGCTCACGATAAGCATTTTCCTCCAGCAGTTTGACGAGAGGCTCAGATTCCAGCGTCAGGGTACGGGCGACCGCCTCCTGCTGGTCTTCCGGGTAAAGGGAAATCAGTGTCGCCTTGCGTTCGGCGAGAATGGTTTCAAAGTCCAGCTCCTCAACCACATCCGGTGCGGGTAGCTGGTTCAGGTCGATAATCGGCATGGTTTCAACTCACAGGGATGGTTAACGAAAGTGGCTGGCCGGTGTCGTTATGCTGGCCGGTTAACGTAACTGTCATTCGACCGTCAAAGCTGCGCGCCGTGGTGACGGATGACAGGGTGACGCGGGGTTCCCATTTCAGCACCGCCATGTAACAGGCGACCTTAATCTGCAACTCAAGCGCCGGAGTCTGCGGCTGGTCAATCATTGACGCCAGCAACGAGCCGTAATCACGACGCATCACCCGCGAGCCGACCGGTGTGCGCAGGATATCGCCGATACTCTGGCTGATATGCTCAAGGTCAGTGACAGTCAGGCCATCACTGCAATTCATTCCGAGATAACGCGCTGTCATAGAGGGCTCCCGGTTGTGCCGCCGCTGTCGCCGGGGTGTTTATGGGTATGCAGCACCTTACCGTTTGATGAGAGTTCACCACCGGTGTGTTCAATGTTGCCGCGCATCGTCCCACCCTTCTGCACTTCCAGCGTGCCGGTAGTCAGTTTGTTAGTGCAGACCACCTCCGGTGTGTCCAGGGTGACGCGGGTTGATGCTTTCACCATGACCACCGGCACCGTGGCAGTAACAGAATCAGAAGCCGTCACGCTGGCCGTTTTAATTCCGCTTACCGTGAGTGCACTGGTTTCGGGTTCATACTCAATCACCGCCCCGTCAGGGAAACGGATATGCAGGGCATCCGCCGACGCAGACGGCGCGGGGTTATCGCCGGAATAAATCCCCGGCAGAACGAACGCCGTGTCGAGTTCACCGCCCACGGCCAGAATCAGCACCTGTTCCCCCACGGAAGGTGCCCACCATGTGCGCGAACGTCCGGCGCGATGGGTCAGCCACTGCAGCCAGTCGGTACACATGCCGCCGGTCTGCACACGGCAGCGACCGGCGTTAAGGTCGGTTTCGACGATAACGCCGGTGCGAATCATGTTGCGCAGTGCGCGCGCGAGTTCCTGAATATTTGCGAGAGTGTTCATAACGGGAAGGATGCCGCCGGGTCATACCGGCGGCAATGTGACGATGAGGTGTCGGGAATGGCACAACTAACGGTCGAGGTGAGCCAGGATAATCTCTTCAATCATCTGCACATCCTCACCGGTAAAGCCGAGCAGAGGACGCGCCGGATAATCAATTTTCTTACCGTCTTTCCGGTTTTCTTCCGACAGACCGAACTGATGCACGCTGGCGATTTTCGGTGACTTCCCGCCGTAAAACTCCATTGATGCCTGTTCCGGGCTGGCGCGGATATGCAAAAAACGACTGGTGATAAGTTTCGCAAACATTTTTCGCTTAACGCGACCGGTCTTTTTTCTGGCGCTCTGCTGCTGGCGTGGCGCGTAGGGTGTGCCGTCCGGGGCTTTCTGTGCCATCACCCGACGCTGCTGACTCTGACGCAGACGTTTCGCCAGTTCGGCACTCAGTCGTCGACGCCCTGACGGTGACAGCGATTCAATAAGTCCGGTCAGCCGGTCTTCAAAACGCTTAAACTCATTCATCCCACTTGCTCACCAGTTCGCCATTGATATAAAGCTCCACCGGGCGGGTGACCGGCTCCGGCGGCGGAGGTTCCGGGATATTCTTCACATGCAGTGCGCCGTCCACCTCACTGACCAGCGTTCGCTCGGTCAGCATCAGGCTGATGCTGATATCAAAGCTGCTGTCATTGTTGATGTCTGCATAAAACGTGAAGCCCTTTTTCTGACCTGCGTCGGTGGTCATGATGTCGGGCTGATTTTCCCGCAGCCACGCCAGCACCGGCACGATGAGCAGGTCAAAATCACCGGTAAAGTCGGTCACAATGACATTGAGCGTGTAACGCTTTTCGAATGACAGCGACGTCGCCAGTGTGGAAGCAATACTCCCGTTATCCACGAATATCCGCAGCATATCGGGGTTAGTTTTCAGCACCGTGACGGCATCAGTCAGCGCCCTGCGCAGGCTGTCGGGTTTGAGCATCGTTTTCGTCCTGACAGTGTTTAATCATTTTTACCTGGCTGGCACAGCGTGCCAGCGCGTTCTCAAGCTGCCGGATATCGGCACTTAAATCGCCGTTCGTCTCCGGGTCACTGCCCGGCATCGGGCAAAGACTCACTTTCGGGCAGGCGTTGTGGACAATCACTGGCGTCGGTGCAGGCGGGGCGCTGGTGCAACCGGCGCACAGCATCAGGCAGGTCAGCGCCATACCAGCGGCGAAAATCCTCGTTTTCATTAAGTAACCTCGTGATGGTTTTCTCGCGCAGTGCTTCACGCTTCGCGGCGTTCTCCAGTTCCTGACGCAGTGCCACCTGCGCCAGCTCGTTTTTGTCTGCCCTGGTGAGTGCAACATGAAGCTGATTTTTCAGCATGGTGATGGTCGTCTGCTGCCCGCTGGCGACGCTGTTCGCCCTGTCCAGTGAGGTGCGCAGGCTGGCGTTTTCATGCTTCGCCAGAAACAGCCCCGCCACCGCCAGCGATAACAACACGACCAGCACAATCATCAGCTTTGACATAATTCCCGCCCCTCAAGACGCTGACGACAGGCTTTACGTATCAGCCGGAAAAACACCGACGCCACGAGGTAAATCAGCGCAGTAAAAATCCACCCGGCAGCGACCAGCGAGATAAACGTCGCCACCATCACCACCAGAGCCGCCGCCCGTCTGCGCCACGGCACCGGCTGCAAAAACAGCGACGCGACAATCTTCACGGCCAGCGATTCCGGCGACAGCTCCCGCCCGTAGCGCTCCAGTACATACTCTGTGGCATACACGCCGACACCACCGGCAACCACACAGATAACCGTCGCCAGAATCGCCCCGGCGGCGACAAAACTGACGGCCACGCTCTGCGGGTAAATCAGGGACAGTGCCAGCATCAGCGCCAGCGACACGTTCAGCATCAGTGAAAGGGATAATTTCTTCATGGTGTTTACTCCGTTTAAGCCGGTACGCCGCCAGCGGTACGCCAGACGGTGACCAGTTTTTCCAGTGAATGCTCACGCTGACCGTAACCGGCTCCCGGCAGGGACGCCCAGATATTGCGACAGCGTGAAATAGCGCGCTCAATGCGTCCCGCCCGGATGTCATCCAGTGCACCGCGTTCGCGGATCAACTGAATGGCGAGCCTGTCCTGTGACAACGGACTGAAATCCGGCAGGGCAAGCTGTTTGCGGTAGTGCGGCCAGAACAGGTAAAGCTGCTGATAGCGACCGGATGCCGTGGACTTTTCACCGCGACGGTTAAACACCTTCGCCGGTCGGCCATGCGCGAACGGGTGGTCACTGTAGTCGGTGAAAATTTCCGGCTTCCCGTCCAGTCCGGTGACTATCACGTCATAGCCCCGGTTTTTCGTCAGCGGATGGTTTGCCGTCCCTTCGGACACGGCCAGCATGTCGAGAAAGGCGGCGATATTCTGATGCGTGTTAATAACCGGCATTACGGTTTCCCCCTGCCCTTAAAGCGGCGCTGAATGGCAATCTCAATCACCTGATAACCGGCGATACCCAGCATGGAGCCGATGCCGCACACCGCAGGCAGTGACAGGTCAGGAAACTGCACCAGAACAACACCGGCAACCATCGAGACAAAACCACCGAGCAACATGCGCCCGATAAACAGACGCGGGGTGATGGGTTCACCACCGGCAAGCACCTTGCCGACAACAATCAGCACCCCAATCATGAAAAGCGACAGGACGCTTTTTTCTTCTGCTGTCATGCGTTACTCCCACAGATTGACAGTTTCAGCCACGGGCGCGGTCTGAACGTCGGGCAGTTCGACGGCGGTGCCGTGTGGCAGCACCGCACCCAGTTCAGCCAGTCCCGGATTTGCGGCGAGCACGGTCTCAACCACGCCCTCAGTGCGCCCGTAATACCGGACACAAATGGCGTCGAGCGTGTCGCCCTGTAGCGCAAAGGTCTTCATCAGATTTGACTCACGATGCAGCGCGGCTTGCCCTGGATGCGCGCCACTGCCCAGCGCATATCCCGCCACAGCTCATCAATGGTGCTGTCAATGCTGTCGGCCTTCTTGTCGCCTTTCGCACTGGCATCCACACCGCGATAACGTTCATAAAGCGACGCGGTCGCCATCGCACACACGGCGCGCTCGTAGTAAAAAACTTTGATGCTTTCACCGTCGATGTCGTCCGCCGGGACGTCCGCCAGACGCGTAAAACCGGCGGCAATTTTCTGTTCGCGGTACTCGTACAGCTCCGCATTCGTCTCCGCCATGCCTGACTTGATGGCCTCACGCAGACGGGCGGGGGCGACGGTCTGCTCAAGGCGCATACGTTCCCGGACGCGCTTCGGGTCGATATCGGGAAAAAAGAACGTGTTTTTAATCACCGGCTCGTCGCCTGCCGGTTGCGGGATGACCACCGTACCCTCACCGGACACGGGAGCCTCCTTTCGCGGAATAATCAGCGTCATCATGACTACCTCTGAAAAGTCGGGCGGTGGACGCCGGTGCAGTGTCAGGTGATTCACCCTCACTGACCGGCGTGCCGCCCTGGCGCGGGGCGCATTCGGTTGTTAACTGGCTTTCTTTTTCGGGCGTCCACGTTTTGCCGGTGTCACGCTCCGGATCTTACGCGGGGCGCGGGTGGCCGCTTTGGGCTGCGGCTCCGGCTTCGGTTTCAGCTCCCGCTCCAGTCGTTCAATCTCTTTTTTGACGCCTGCCTGACAGTCGAGCTGTGTCGCACGTTGCAGGTGAGCCAGCGCACCGGCGGCATCACCACCGTCACGCAGAAACAGACCGGTGATTTTGTGCAGCTTTGCGCGCACTTCATCAGGCATGTCAGCCGTGGCGGTCAGTTCAAGGGTCTCCGTCAGCAGGCGGGTATCCACAGACTCACCGGCAGCGTGAGCGCGCATGGCCGCAAGCGCTACCTCCTCGGTGAACATGTACGGCGGGGTACGGCGGTGTTTACCCGGCATGGTCAGACCGTACTTCAGGGCATAACGGGCAATCTCCAGCGCACCGGCAATATCGCCGGTATCCAGACGCCACAGCATGACCGTCATCAGAATGTCATCCTGTGCACCTTTGCCCTGCTCCAGCACGCCGTTCACCCACGGCAACCAGAACGGCAGCAGTTCGCGTTTTTTCGCGGCCTTCAGCTCTTTTGAATAAATCGCTTTCAGTGTGCGCTGGTCTGCGGCGAGCTTAACCAGCATCTGCTCATAGACAGTTGCATGTCGCAGCGGGGCGGCTTCCCGCTGCGCGGTCATCGCTGCCGAGACCCGCATCATGTGGCGCTGTGCGGGACTCGTCATCGGTTACGCTCCCGGCTCTGCGGTCGCTTTAGCCAGTGTGGAGAAATCACCGACCTTAATTTTTTCCACCAGACAACCGGCGGCGTAGTCTTCCACCACGTAATCAATGTTCATTGACTCGTAGTTCTCCACGCGGTCGAGTTTCGGGTTTTCCTCAATCACGCGGCGATGGCTGTCATCCATGTAGTAGATGGACAGGTTTTCCAGCTTTGTGATGAGCATCGCATCCGCCGGGAAGTACGGGACGCGTACCGCCGGCAGGTTACCGATGCGTTTCTGGCTGATGATGACGTCAGCGGCCAGCATTTCGCTGTTGTCCTGCTCCTTGTTGACGATGGGAAAATACTTGTCCGCCAGTAGCTGACGTCCCACAATCACCACAAGGTCAGGGTCTTCCTGATACCACGGCTCAATCAGGTTGTTGGTCGCATCCATCACCAGTGCGTCAAGGCTGGCATAATCACCGCCCTTACCCACGCGGATGACCTCAGAGGTGGTGCGACCTTCCTCGTCAGCGACCTTGCTCATCACGCGCGCCGGGGCTTCATTGCGGTATTTCTGCAGCCAGCCGACCGCCACATCCTGCAGCATCGGATTGCTGCTGCGGTCAGAGGTTCCGGCACGCCTCACGCCGTTAAAACCGGCCATGATTAAATCAAGGGACTGGCGTTTGATAATGGCGTTACGGACACGGAGCTGGAAATCCTGATAACGCGCCCACAGGTCCAGCGTTTTGTAGCGGATATAAAAATCGAAGTTAATCTGGTCGCATTCGTACTTGTTTGACGCCAGCTTCGAGAAGTCCTTCGGCTGACGCTCGGTGCCACCGGCGGTGTCGGTGGTGCTGGCGATGGAGCCGGTGACACCGATGCCAATTTTTTCCCCTTTCATTTCGCTGACCGGCACAATGTTGATGCGGGTCAGAAAGTCAGAGGACTCCTGCATGGTGTTCATCAGGGTCTGGGTGACCGACGGTTCAACGGTGAATTTTTTCGACACATCACCGGCGTCGATGCCGTTCAGTTCGGCAACACGGGACAGGTAGGCATTAAATTTAAAGCGGGTTTCCTGGCGCATAGTTTTTCCTGAAATTAAGGGTTAATCGTGAAGGTTTTCCCGGACTGACTGACGCCGGTCAGCAGTTCGTCATCAGGGCGTCACCGCCACCACCGGTGGCCTTGCTGCGGCGCTGCTGGGTCAGACTTTCGGTGTGGTCGAGACTGTTTTTCAGGCGGGTGAATGCCTGGCTGGTTTCATCCGCCCTGTCAGTCACATCCTGCTTAAGTGCGGAAAAAGCGGTTTCCATCTCAGCGAGGCGCTGCTCAGTGGCGCTCAGTTTTTCCTGCACATGTTCAGCAACAGCGGTCACCGCTTCATGCACGTCATTCAGACGGGCGTCATCGCTGGCCTGTTTGCGGCCAAAAATGGACTTCACCTTTTCGGTCAGGGCGGTGAACACGGTTTCAGGCAGGTCTTCAAATTCCAGCTCAACGGGCGTTGCCACTGAAATCAGGTTTTCAGGGCTTAATTTGAAGCGGTTCAGGGGGTTGTGTTTTGCCGTGCGGCAGAATTCCAGGTATTCCGTGCCGAGGCTTGCCGGGTCATCGGTGACGGCCAGACCCACCAGATAACATTTGCCGGTATTGGCAAAGTTCGGCTGAATTTCCATTGAGGTATAGACCTTCTGCGCGGCCTTGTTCATCGCGATAAGGTCATCGGTCGGGGTGATTTTCGCAAACAGCGCCCATTTGCCTTTCAGCGCCGAATCATCGTCAATCTTTTCGGCCTTCAGTTCGACCACATCGCCATAACGCTTAAAAATACCGTCAGGCAGGACGCCGCGCAGATGTTCCAGGTTAATGCGGCAACCATAGACTCGCGGGTCAAAGGTTTCGGCCATTTCCTGAATATCCTGCGCACTGATGACACGCCCGTCACAGGTGTCACCCTCAACGCCGATACGAAAGAATTTTGAGACTTTTTTTGCCATTGTCAGGAGTCCTGAATAGTGATTAGAGGAGTCACATGTCGGCATCAGTTTCCCGACGATACGCATCCTCCGCCATCAGTCCCGGATGGCTTATCACTGACACAACAGCACCTTAGCGAATCGCGGGGCGCGACTCAGTAGCCTTGCCGTGTATTCATCACGGCGAGGTATTCATGACCATCACCACAGACACCACTCTTTTACACGACCCGCGTCGTCAGGCGGCGCTGCTGTACTGGCAGGGGTTTTCCGTGCCGCAGATTGCCGCCATGTTGCAGATGAAACGCCCGACGGTGCAGAGCTGGAAACAGCGCGACGGCTGGGACAGCGTTGCCCCCATCAGCCGTGTCGAAATGAGCCTGGAAGCGCGGCTGACCCAGCTCATCATCAAACCGCAGAAAACCGGCGGTGACTTCAAGGAAATTGACCTGCTGGGACGCCAGATTGAACGACTGGCACGGGTAAACCGCTACAGCCAGACCGGCAACGAGGCAGACCTTAATCCGAACGTCGCTAACCGCAACAAAGGCGGGCGTCGCAAACCGAAAAAGAATTTTTTCAGTGACGAAGCCATCGAAAAGCTGGAGCAGATTTTCTTTGAGCAGTCTTTCGACTATCAGTTGCACTGGTATCGCGCCGGGCTTGAGCACCGCATCCGCGATATCCTGAAATCCCGCCAGATTGGCGCGACGTTTTATTTTTCCCGCGAGGCACTGCTGCGCGCCCTGAAAACCGGTCATAACCAGATTTTTCTGTCGGCCAGTAAAACGCAGGCGTATGTGTTCCGCGAATACATCATCGCCTTTGCCCGTCTGGTGGACGTTGACCTTACCGGTGACCCGATTGTCCTGGGCAATAACGGCGCAAAACTGATTTTTCTCGGCACCAACTCCAACACCGCGCAGAGCCATAACGGCGACCTGTACGTCGATGAGATTTTCTGGATCCCGAATTTTCAGGTACTGCGTAAGGTGGCATCAGGTATGGCCTCACAGAGTCACCTGCGCTCGACCTATTTCTCCACCCCGTCCACGCTGGCGCACGACGCCTACCCGTTCTGGTCAGGTGAACTGTTCAACCGGGGACGTGCCAGCGCCGCCGAACGTGTGGAAATCGACGTCAGTCATAACGCCCTTGCCAGCGGGCTTCTCTGTGCGGACGGCCAGTGGCGGCAGATTGTCACCATTGAGGACGCCCTGAAAGGCGGCTGCACACTGTTCGACATTGAGCAGCTCAAACGTGAAAACAGCGCCGACGATTTTAAAAACCTGTTCATGTGTGAATTTGTTGACGACAAGGCGTCGGTGTTCCCGTTCGAGGAGCTGCAACGCTGCATGGTCGACACGCTGGAAGAATGGGAAGACTATGCACCCTTTGCCGCCAATCCGTTCGGCTCCCGCCCGGTATGGATTGGTTACGACCCGTCACACCGTGGCGACAGTGCCGGATGCGTGGTGCTGGCACCGCCGGTGGTGGCCGGTGGCAAATTCAGAATACTTGAGCGTCACCAGTGGAAAGGCATGGACTTTGCCACTCAGGCTGAATCCATCCGCAAACTCACCGAAAAATACAACGTCGAATACATCGGTATTGATGCCACCGGCCTCGGTGTCGGCGTGTTCCAGCTCGTGCGCTCGTTCTATCCCGCCGCGCGCGATATCCGCTACACACCGGAAATGAAAACCGCAATGGTGCTCAAGGCAAAAGACGTTATCCGCCGTGGCTGTCTGGAATATGACGTCAGCGCCACCGACATCACCAGCTCGTTTATGGCTATCCGCAAGACCATGACCAGCAGCGGACGCAGCGCCACTTATGAGGCCAGCCGCAGCGAGGAAGCCAGCCACGCCGACCTCGCCTGGGCGACCATGCACGCCCTGTTAAATGAGCCACTCACCGCCGGTATCAGCACCCCGCTGACATCCACCATTCTGGAGTTTTACTGATGAGCAAGAAAAAAGGGAAAACACCGCAACCTGCGGCAAAAAAAATGACCGCCAGCGCCCCGAAAATGGAGGCATTCACCTTTGGTGAGCCGGTGCCGGTGCTCGACCGCCGTGACATTCTGGATTACGTCGAATGTATCAGTAACGGCAGATGGTATGAGCCGCCGGTCAGCTTTACCGGTCTGGCAAAAAGCCTGCGTGCTGCCGTGCATCACAGCTCACCGATTTACGTCAAACGTAATATTCTGGCTTCAACGTTTATCCCGCACCCGTGGCTTTCCCAGCAGGATTTCAGCCGCTTTGTGCTGGATTTTCTGGTGTTCGGTAATGCGTTTCTGGAAAAGCGTTACAGCACCACCGGTAAGGTCATCAGACTGGAAACCTCACCGGCAAAATATACCCGCCGTGGCGTGGAGGAGGATGTTTACTGGTGGGTGCCGTCCTTCAACGAGCCGACAGCCTTCGCGCCCGGCTCCGTGTTTCACCTGCTGGAGCCGGATATTAATCAGGAGCTGTACGGCCTGCCGGAATATCTCAGCGCCCTTAACTCTGCCTGGCTGAATGAGTCGGCCACGCTGTTCCGCCGCAAGTATTACGAAAATGGCGCACATGCCGGATACATCATGTACGTCACCGATGCCGTGCAGGATCGCAACGATATCGAAATGCTTCGCGAAAACATGGTGAAGTCGAAAGGCCGCAACAACTTTAAAAACCTGTTTCTCTATGCCCCGCAGGGGAAAGCCGACGGCATTAAAATTATCCCGCTCAGTGAAGTGGCGACGAAGGACGATTTTTTTAATATCAAAAAAGCCAGCGCCGCTGACCTGCTGGACGCACACCGCATCCCCTTTCAGTTGATGGGTGGCAAGCCGGAGAACGTCGGGTCACTGGGTGATATTGAGAAAGTGGCAAAGGTCTTTGTCCGCAATGAGCTAATCCCGTTACAGGACAGGATTCGGGAAATAAACGGCTGGCTCGGCCAGGAGGTCATCCGCTTTAAAAACTACTCACTGGACACTGACAACGGCTGAACATCGCCGCCTGCGGGCGGCTTTTTTACACCCCGTCATCACGCCCTCACACGCTCACCACCGCACAAAACACCCCGCAGACACACCAACGCCCTAGCAGGCCAAGTAAACGCCTTCACGACGCGCTCAGACGCTGAAAAAATAAAATCCGCACCACCGCCAGCGCGCAGTGCTTTCCCCGCCTCGCCCGCCCGCTTCATAGGGCGCTTTTAATGCAATTGCATTAAAACACAGTAACCGCATCAACACTGGTAACAAACATGGAAAAGCATGGCAACTAACACACGCAAAAAAATGCACTTAATGAATGCAGTAATAAAAATCTCAGGAAATTGACAATTCATTTATTTTTTCAAAATCCCAGTTAGTTAAAGGCTCGCTATCATTACAAGCAATCAAAAAATGTCTTAGCTCTAACAGCAAGTAGTAATAGTAGTTGCCACCAACAAGCGTTAACATTACCATAACAAACAACAAGCATTCCTACACCTACATCAGATGAACAGGTAATTATGATTAATTTAATTATGGGTGGTTTTCCCGACCACTACGACCACTGGAAACCATTCAGCCAAAATAATGGAGAATTCTCATTTCTTTTATCACGAATGTTTGAAAACACCTCCGATGGTATTCGCAAAAAACTATCCCCATTAAGCAGCAATGTACTATCTTATCTTGAAAAACTCCCAACAATATTCATGAGTGAAGCTTATCAAATAGAGGGAGCAAAACCTTATTATGTCGACATACGAATTGGAAGAATTTCAAATATTCACATTAAGGGAAAAGAAATCAACTTCCAATTTGCAATCACCCATACACACAATGAAATCAAAATATCAGACGCCAAAAGTGTTGAAAGCAGTTTAGAACTCGGAACTTATGGCCTTAAAAGAACACACTGGGCCATAAAAGACAAAAATATAGATGATATCCTTAAGACATTTGGTATTAACCAAAATGCACAAGTGGATAGCAGTCCAGCGCCTCTCCCAGACGAAGATAGCACATTATTAACCGTAAATAGTTTACAAGAATTTATTGAAAAAGTTCTCCATATAACAGCAGATATGGATGAGGAGATTTTTTACAGGGGTCATTCAGATTCATCTTATGAACTTGCACCATCTCTTTTCAGAAAATATGAAAATGGGAACTATAAATTTCTACATAATGAAATCAACCTTGTTAAAGAAGCATTGAGCGCAAGACCCTCAGAATTCATTGATGATACATCAATGCTTGATAAACTTGTAAGAATGCAACATTATGGCATACCTACTCGCTTACTTGACATCACATCAAATCCATTAATTGCACTTTATTTTGCATGCAGTAGTATAAATTCCGACAAAAACGATATCGATGGTCAAGTAATAATATTTAAAACACACAGAGAGAACATTAAATTTTTCGATTCCGACACTGTCAGTTGCATATCTAATTTATGCATGCTATCAAAAGACATGAAAGACAAGCTTTCTTTCGAAGAAAGAAATAATGATTTTAACAACTCTCATGCTTGCCTTAAACTCTTAGAATCCATAAAGCATGAAAAACCATATTTTCAAAGCATAATAAATCCAGATGATTTGGAAAAGATAATTTTTGTAAAAAGCAGGATAAATAATGAAAGAATATCATCTCAATCCGGTGCCTTTTTATTATTCGGTAATAACGCCGTTTTTCCTGAGATATCCAACGATCAGGCAGATAATTCACCATACAACTTTAAGACAGAAAAAATAAACATCAGAGACAAAAAGAAAATTTTAAAAGAACTTGCCGTGCTCAATATTACTGATGCCACTGTATATTTAGGATTGGAAAGAACAATGAAACTAATCACAGAAAAATACACATTAAAAAATTAGCATTCCATAACCAAAATATCTCCATACTTCCCCGCAGAAATTAAGGCTACGGGGAAATAACATCAGTAAGTATCTTAAGAACAATATAATCACTTACAGGAACCTGTATTAAAGTGCAGTACTTGCTTTTAATGTAAGCACCTTTGATCTATAACGTTGTTCAATTACCCCCATAGAATGCAATCGTCCAAATAACTTTTTGGCAGTATGAGTTTCTCTTGCACACGCTGCATCCTTTATCATTTTCCAATATTCAATTTCTTGAGACATTAAAAGATGCTGCTTATTCCTGACTTTTAAAGAACCGCCCAAAACAATAACACCTGTTACCAACTTAGGCTTTTCTCTACTATAAATTTTTGTTTTATCCGCATGCATCACATGACCATGCTTATTTATTATTTTGCGAATCACTGAACAAAATAGTCTATTAACGTTTTGTCCTGAAAAAGTTAGATCATCAACATAAACAGACATATTTACGTGTAGTTTATTACAAAGTTGGTGTATTTCTCCGAACATTCTTGAATTTGCAAAATATGCAAGAGGCATACTAATCCTGCTACCTGTAGGCAAACGCCCATAGCAAGTACATATATACGATAATACATCCGCAACATCAGATGACATCTTCATAACAGAAAAAAAGAATGAAAATATCATTTCTCTAGTAGTTGATGGAAAAAAAGCCCTGATGTCGGTTGTCATCAACCTTTCATTATTAAGGTGGATTTTAGCATTAGTAACATTAGAACATCCCTTCTTTCCAGAATGTAGATAATCTGGCAAGGTAATTCGCGATAGCAGACTTGCAATACGAGTATGCACCACATCTAATTTTTCTAATGGTTTTTGTATCTTACGTGGCTTTCCGTTTTTAGATAACTGTTCAAAAATAGAATAATTGCCTTCATCTTTTTTTAAGGTTGATAAATCCCCTACATCAACCCCCAATAAAGAAGCCAATTTCCTTTTACTTCTCATTTTATAAAACGGCGAATCAATTATATCGTAAGATTTATTTTTAGTGGAAATTTTGAGTTTTATTCGTCTTTTCATTTTTCTTATTCGCCCACTCAATAACATCTAATACTTTACCAGCTAAATTTAAACGGAAACGCTTAGATAAACGCCCCTGCGTACCTAACGATTCTGAAAAAAATACTAAAGAAGATACCGGCATATCGAAATGGGAGGCGTAACGCTGTAAAACATCAATTGTAGGCGACCAAACCCCACTTTCGAGTTCTACTATTTTTTCTTTTGGAATACCTAAAGATGTTGATAAATCAACCAATGACTCTTTATGGTATTGCCTTATTAAACGAAGGGCTCTGTGTAACATAGGCAACTCCATGCTATTGAAACTAGGGAGGACGCATTACTCATCACCCCCTTCAAAGTAGTCCAGTGCTCGAGTGGCTAAATCAAACAGTCTAATACCCCATTTGATTAATTTCCAAACATAACCAGCCCACTTTTTCAGGTTTGACTTGTTCTGCGCCTGCTGTTCGTTGGTTAATTTATCATTCTTCATGATTTGCTCCTTATGCCCATAGTGTGCAAACGATATGTCTGCTCCAACACTATGGTTCGCCCTCATAAGGATGAGATTGAACAGCACTAGCCCCCTGCTCCACGAACCCTTGGTCGCCCAAAGGGTTCGAATACCCATACGCCATACCGCCTGATCCTGTGACTCTTGTCGCTGGCAGGGGCGTTGCGCGGGGTAAATGTTAGAAAGCGTTAACTTTCCACGGGTAAAGTTACCCAATTGATGGCGATGTATCTCACTAACTAACCAATGTTTGCATCATAACAAGTAAACCGTTGTATTTGATCTCCCTATATATAATATTTTTTTATATTAAATAAACAATTAATAAATATTAAACATAAAACATATTAAAGCGACCTCCTCTATGCCTTCATTGCATTGAATTTTAACGTTTTTTATATAAAAAATGACACTTCATCTTGAAATCCGAACCACTCATCAGCGACCGGATACGTGAATTTTTTCCCGTCATAATTTACGGTCGCGCCACGCGCCAGCGCCTCAAGCTCCCATCGCTGCGGCCTGATACCGTTCTGAGCAAGGTCAACGCGGATACGGGTAATTTGCATTCGTTCCGACCGGGCCAGTCTGGCCGATGGTGCAATTTCATGTGGTTTTAACGGGCTTCCGTTTCTTTGCTGACGATTTGGCGTTCTCCGACCGTGTTTTAATGCACCTCTGAGCGCCCTCACGACCTCCGGGTCACTCCATTCGATAACACCGTCATCAACCAGATTAAGCACTGCTGCGGCGTGCTCAGAAGGTGTGGGAACCGGTAACGAAGTATCACCACCGGTGAGTTTTCCACAGTTATTGACAGGACTCCGAGGCGCGGCGATGCCGCTTTTTAAAGTCAAAGGCTCAACGACCGGAACTTTCGGCACAATGCGCCAGTCCGTCGTTCTGGTGATATGAATATGACGCGCGCCGAGATGCGGCGCGTAAATGCCGACCACTCTCTCGACTTCTTCCTCGTACTCGTTAACGTCATCCGACGGGATACGGGCGACTCTGACAGTCTGACAATCGCGCGGGACATTTGCCCCACCCTGCGCGCTGATATACAACGCAAAATCACCACTGTCTGCGGCGGCGCGTGCAGCCTCGACGCGCTCGTCAAACTCATCAGCAATGCTGACGCCGCGCGGCAATTTGCGTAGTTCACGGTAAGCCCCCATTGTCGGCAGGCCAACCGTTTTAAATTGCGGGATGCGCCACGTTGACGCCCATGCGCTAACAGCCGCTGCAGTGTCTTTCAGCGGCCTGCCGGTGTCGTTATCGAGCTGACCATCCAGTGCATAGCCGTCGATGTTTTTTGAAATGTATTTCGCGATATATCCCGCAGCACCGCCCCGGTTAAGATGTTTTGCCTGAAAACGGTTTCGCGCGGCTCCTCTTTCGTCGCCATCCTCTTTGAGCGCATAGCGACGCATGATTTCGATAATCTGGTTACGCTGGCGCGGATTACAAAAAAGCATCATATGCCAGTGCGGCGTTCCGTCGTGGTGTGGCTCGACGACACGCAAACCGTAGACCTGTAAATCATTATCCTTGAATGCCGTGCGCATCAGGCTCCAGATACGGCAGAGATAACGCTGCGCATCCTTTGGATTAAATGCCTCATCGTTCCAGCCGTGATTTAGCTGGACGGTTTTACTTTCGCCTTTTCTGACCTGACGTGTCGGGTGATACTTTGACGGCGCGGTCAGCGTGATAAACATCCCCACATCACCCTCTGCTGCGGCGTAACGCTCAATACCGGCAATGGTGTTCATCAGCTCCATCCGGCGAATTTCAGGATTAGAAATACTGCCCATCACCTTACTGATAAGGTCGATGCGCTCGCCGGTTTCCCTGTTTTCGAGATCACACGATTTAAGAAATTCCAGATTTGCCTGGCGGCGTGCACGCACATCACGAATGGCATGTTTACTGGCATAAGGAGAACGGTCTTTATTGACCTCCCCGACAGCAATCAGTAACGCCTCATGCCAGCGCATACGCTGGCCTTTAAGCTGATGGGTCCACCACTCATCGTTAAACAGACGGACAATGGCAGAATATGCCTGCCTCGTGGTCATCTGCCCTTTACGGTATTTTTTCCAGTAGAGAGGGGAAATATTGAAAGCACGTGCAGCACCAGCAACATGACCATAGAGGTGAGCCTGCGCCTCATCCGTAAACAGCGATTCTTTTTCGCCATGCGCATCCACCCAGGCATCGCAGAGTTCCTCATACATCATGAAAAGCTGCGATGAGATACGGGCGGCAAACTTTTTCAGCTCCTTGTCATTCATCCCCGGCAGACGCGCATAATGGTCACGCTCTGCCAGAAACAGCAACGACGCGTCGGTGTTCATTTCATGGCGCTGATTCACACGCTCAATGCGCGGCCATAAACGACGCTGAAAAGTGGATGTGAGAAAATAAAACCCGTGCACCGGGCTTTTATTGCGCCGGATGTAGTCATAGCGTGAAGTAAACAGCGAGCGCAAAAAGTAAGGCAGGCGGTTAATCGTGGATAAAACACCTTGCACCTGACGCATCTCGTCACGTGTAAGGGGTCTTTCGCGCCCGACAGCCTCGCGTGGCGCGTTCCATGCATAAGCACCGGTAAACGCCTTACCGGTGCCTGCGGCAAATGCTGACGGAGGGACAAAACGCCCGGAGGCTTTAACGGCCATATGAGCCAAAAGCCTCTGAACAACGCTTGCTGAGTTGCTCAACCTGCACGTTTAAATCAGCAAAAGACTTTGCGCTTCCGGTCAGAATATCGTGATGCATCAGGCCTGAAACGAGCTGGCTTAATTTCGGGTAATAACCAACCACCGCCAGCCATTCCTGACCGGCGTTTTTACCGCTTTCCGCTCTCTTTTTCTCGTGGAGAATAAACTGAAAGCTGTCACTGGTAACGACATAACGTTCGCCAATTTCAATACGAATACTCATGCCGTTCTCCGGTAATGTTTGTTTTTTGCTTCAAAGACTGACTGACAGGAAACACAACGCGTGGCTGACGGGTAAGCCGCACGACGGGCAGCAGGTATTGGCGCGTCACACTCTTCGCAAACCAGCGCAGAAGCACCGCAATGTTTTACCCTTGCCGCGTTAATCTGGCGCTCCAGTAATTCAGCCTGTTGTTCCTGAATAAAATCTACGTTGTCCGGCATTACCAGTTCCTTTTGTCGTTAAGGTTTTTAAATTCATCAGCGCAATAGCTGGCGATTTCTGTCGTTAATTTCGTCAGTTCATCCACGGAGGAGATTTGCTTGTGAAACACAGCGCGTTTAACAAGTAAATTGACCACATCAGACAGGAGGTTTAATTCGTTCTGATAAATCGCGATAACAGACTCAGTTATTTCGCGTTTTTCTTTATCAAGACCAAGTTGAATAAGAGACAAATCGCCATTTTTCATAACGGCGATTTTTAAGGCGTTATTCAGTAATACAACTGAACGAGAACAGAACATCAAAGCACCTCCCCGCGAGACAATCCGATATTGTGAAATTTTTCCGACTCCTGACTGAGCAGCTCGACTATCTCCACGCGGGATAACTCCGCCTTTGTGATGTGGCGAATCATGGCATCAAGATGAGAAGAAAAGCGCGTCGCAGCGTCGGCCTGTGCTTCGGTTCTGGCCTGTTGCAGCAGTAATGCGTATATACCGCACTGATTTTCAGAAACTGTATGCATAACTTTCTCCAGGCAAAAAGAAGCCCCGCACAATTAAGTGCGTTAAAAACTCTGGTTAATTACTTAATGCAGATATTGCTCCGGTTTTACCGACGTCAGAATTATCGGTGCATACTCAAACAGACTGAATAATTCACGTAATGCACGGAATAAAGCATCACGCCAGTAACATGACTCTTCATTAATTCGCCAGTATGGCTGGTTGAATTCTTTTTCAGTCAATCCGGCATGCATAAATAAAGTACGACGCTGACTGACTGTTAAAAAACTAATATATGCATACTCACTTGCGCCAACCTGACGGCGTTTTGAGAATGCACCACGCAATTCATCAATTGCACATACCAGTCGTTCACGTTCGACGTCGTTCATTTCTTCAAAACACATCGTTGCGTGACGCTGTTTTAACTGAGCATGGAAGCAAACCGTTAACCGTTCGCGCTCCATCATCTGATTATAATAATCACATGTATCCTGCCAGCGAGGAACGGCAAGATGCTTACCAATTATCCGGCGCATAGCTGCTGGCTGTTTTTCAACGAGATTGAGCGTCATCACTGTCATTTCCATACCCTCCGGCTTTTCAGAAAGGTCAGAGCCTTTTTTAACGGACTCTGTTTTTTGGTGCGGATAATGATTCCCTTACGCCCCTTACCGTGGGTGATGGTGAAGTCAATCGCCCTGGGGCTTTCGTTACGCAGTAACTGAGCAATACAACGAGGCTCATTCATACGGTTCTCCTTAACGTGGTTCACCGAGACCTAACCACATCAACCAGCCGTCACGAATCTCTTTAGGGCGGCTTTCATAAGCCAGTTTTAGTCCGTTATTCCATGCCGGAAGGTATACCCAATATTCACCTGCACGACCTGAAGCTGATTGTGGATCGGTCATATCAATTACAGGCAGCTTTCCTTTATCGATCATCCGACGAACCGCTCCTGTCGATTTTCCTATTAGTTTTGCGAACTCCTGATAAGGAATCGCATCAGTCATGAGTGTTACTTGCTTGCTCATGTCGTCCTCTAGCCCTCATGAATTGCGTTTAATGTCTTATAATGCCTTTTAGTGCCCACATCCAAGCACTAAACAATCTACATCTAAACTAAATACTATTGAGATCTAAACACCATGTCAAACACGATAAGCGAGAAGATAGTCTTAATGCGAAAATCAGAGTATTTGAGCAGACAACAACTTGCTGATTTAACAGGGGTTCCGTATGGCACGCTGAGTTACTATGAAAGTGGTCGTTCAACACCTCCAACAGATGTCATGATGAACATCCTGCAGACCCCACAATTCACCAAATACACTTTATGGTTCATGACCAATCAGATCGCTCCTGAGTCCGGGCAAATTGCGCCCGCTCTCGCACACTTTGGGCAAAACGAAACAACGTCGCCCCACTCCGGTCAAAAGACTGGTTAACAATTCATCGTGAATATATTCATCACAAGTGCCTACTATTGGTGGCTAAATTTCAGCCACCACGAAAAAAGCGATTAGTAGTCGCAAAAAAACACACCACTCGGAGGGTTTTCTGATGGCAATCAAAAAACTCGATGATGGTCGATATGAAGTGGACATCCGCCCTACTGGACGTAATGGAAAACGCATCCGTAGGAAGTTTGATAAGAAAAGCGAAGCTGTCGCTTTCGAGAAATACACGTTGTACAACCACCACAATAAAGAATGGCTATCAAAACCAACAGACAAGCGACGTCTGTCGGAGCTGACACAGATCTGGTGGGATTTAAAGGGTAAACACGAAGAGCATGGGAAATCTAATCTTGGAAAAATTGAAATCTTCACAAAAATAACGAATGACCCATGCGCATTTCAAATTACGAAATCGCTTATCAGCCAGTACTGCGCCACCCGAAGAAGTCAGGGTATTAAACCTTCGAGTATCAATCGTGATTTAACATGTATTAGCGGCATGTTTACAGCCCTGATTGAAGCGGAGTTATTCTTTGGTGAGCACCCTATCAGAGGGACAAAAAGGCTTAAGGAGGAAAAACCAGACACAGGCTATCTCACGCAGGAAGAAATTGCCTTACTGCTTGCTGCTCTTGACGGCGACAACAAAAAGATTGCGATTCTTTGCCTGAGTACTGGAGCACGTTGGGGAGAAGCAGCTCGTTTGAAAGCAGAAAATATCATCCATAACCGCGTCACGTTTGTTAAAACGAAAACAAACAAACCACGCACCGTCCCGATCTCAGAGGCTGTTGCCAAAATGATCGCGGATAACAAACGAGGTTTTTTATTCCCTGATGCTGATTACCCTCGCTTCAGACGAACAATGAAAGCAATAAAACCGGATTTGCCAATGGGGCAAGCCACACATGCACTAAGGCACAGCTTTGCCACTCATTTCATGATTAATGGAGGAAGTATTATCACGCTACAACGGATACTAGGTCACACGCGGATTGAGCAAACTATGGTTTACGCTCATTTTGCGCCAGAGTACCTTCAGGACGCCATTTCTCTTAATCCGCTAAGAGGTGGTACTGAGGCCGAGAGTGTCCACACAGTGTCCACAGTAGAGTAACGTTTAAGGGCTTTCAGTGGTAATTTATGCCGCTCAAACCCGCATTGTACCGTTGAAAGCCCCTACTGGTGACACCCTAAATCTCCCTTACACGGGCTTATTTTTTATGCATAAGCCGTATCCTGGTCACCGTCTTCCATTGACCACATCGATAGAATCCCCCTTCATAACACGATGCCTTTCACGTAACGGCATCGTGCTCGTACAGATTCCGGCTACGCACAACCAGAACGCGCATGTTTGACGCTTACCAAAAAATATTCTCACTCTCCACATTTGAATGTCAGACGAGCGACGCCATGTAATCCTGCACCTTCTGTCTTCAGGTCAACTATCTGCATTTTTTTGCCCTGAGTAACACAGAAATGAGCTGCATCATTTTTTACTATATTTTCTGCACCAGAAATTCTGCCCCTGGCTAAAGAAGCTTCGGCTTCGGTGTAGTATTGGTTATCGAGTTTACGCTGAATATTACTTTTATATGCAAGACCAAATTTACCGATACTTGTCTCATCATTATGTACAGCACACCCAGACATAAGAAAAACACTAATTAATGATATAGCAGCTATCTTTTTCATCTTACCTTCCCCCATTAAATACCAACGACACGCTCTGGTGTTAAAATATAATAATGGCATGATTATTATAATTGAATAGGATTATAATAAATGTTCTGTACAACATTTCCTACATAAGTAGGAATTACATACACGGAGGCCCTTCCGGGTAACCCCATGGGGGGGTTAATATATTTTTAATAGTATATTGAAGATGCCACTGTTTAGTTGAATATTAGGTATATGCTCTTTTTTGAAATTTACCTATGGCTACCGTTAACATTCACTGTCCCCATTGCAAGCTCCTGGTGGTAACCACTGAATCCTCTATACTTGAACTGATTTTTTATCCTCCGACTTTCATCCTGTTCTGACTCCACCTTTTCTTTTCTGCTCTACACTATCTACAGACCAATCATAAAGGCACATACGATCATGGCAGAATTTCCCGCCAGCTTACTGATTCTTAATGGCAAAAGTACTGACAATTTACCATTGCGCGAAGCAATTATGCTGTTGCGTGAGGAAGGAATGACGATCCATGTGCGGGTCACCTGGGAGAAAGGCGATGCCGCACGATATGTAGAGGAGGCCCGGAAGTTGGGCGTCGCAACGGTGATTGCCGGTGGTGGCGATGGCACCATTAATGAAGTTTCTACGGCGTTGATTCAGTGTGAGGGGGATGACATACCCGCGCTAGGAATTTTGCCATTAGGAACCGCCAATGATTTTGCCACCAGTGTAAGGATTCCTGAGGCACTGGATAAGGCGCTGAAACTGGCAATTGCCGGTGACGCCATTGCGATAGATATGGCGCAGGTCAACAAACAAACCTGTTTTATTAATATGGCGACAGGCGGATTTGGGACGCGTATTACCACAGAAACGCCGGAAAAATTAAAAGCCGCGCTGGGTGGCGTCTCTTACATCATTCATGGCTTAATGCGCATGGATACTCTGCAACCGGACCGTTGTGAGATCCGCGGTGAAAACTTTCACTGGCAAGGTGACGCCCTGGTCATTGGTATTGGTAACGGGCGTCAGGCCGGTGGCGGTCAGCAATTGTGCCCGAACGCGTTAATTAACGATGGCTTGCTGCAACTGCGCATTTTTACCGGCGATGAAATTCTTCCGGCTCTCGTATCAACATTAAAATCTGACGAAGATAACCCGAATATTATCGAAGGCGCTTCGTCGTGGTTTGATATACAAGCCCCACACGAAATCACTTTTAATCTTGATGGCGAACCGTTGAGCGGACAAAACTTTCATATTGAAATACTTCCGGCGGCGTTGCGTTGTCGATTACCACCAGATTGCCCATTGTTGCGTTAATCACACTATTCTCTCTTGAACCAGGGAGAATCCGTAATGCCGGATGCGGTATAAACACCTTATCCGGCATACAGAACAATACTACACCGTAATTAATTTTACCCGTGTCTTCTGCAATGCCAGTTTATCCACCTCTGACACGGCATCATCGGTAATAATAATGTCAATTTTTTCGATTGGGAGTACCTGATTAAAACCGCGACGGTTAAATTTCGATGAATCGAGAACGGCAATCACTTTATTAGCGGCTGTGACCATCGCCCCGCTAATCGAATAACCTTCATTAAAGGTCGTAATACCATTAACCGCATCAATACCATCAGCACCGACAAACATTAAATCGGCATTAATATCCTGCAATGAACGCTCGGCAATGGAACCATGCATCGAGCGCGTTTTATGGCGGACGGTGCCACCACAGACGACCAGAGTAATGTCTTTATTTTCGGAAAGGGCAAACGCCGCCGGGAGACTGTTGGTAATCACCGTGATATTTTTGGCGGTCATTAAACCTTCGGCGATAAGCATTGTCGTACTTCCGCTGTCGAGAATAACGGTCATCCCTTCGTGGATCATTTTGACTGCCGCTTGCGCTATTCTGTTTTTTGGCGCACTGGCGAGCTGAAATCGCTCTTTAAACCCAACTTCCTGGGTCTCGGTTTCACTATTACCGGACATTATTTTCGCCGCACCGCCATGAAAGCGCGTAACCACGCCTTTTTGTTCGAGAAAGCGCAAATCGGCACGGATTGTCGCTTCCGAGGCAGCAAATACTCCCGCCAGATCCTGAACAAGCACGGTTCCCTGTTCATTCACTAATTGGATGATCTTATTCCTTCGCTCGAATGAATTCATCGTCATTTACCCATATTCAATTGTGGCTAGTGTAAACGAAGGGGGACCATTGGTGAATGATCTGTTTTGCACAATACCGGGCCAGCATCACGCTGGCCCGCGGTTTCAGGGAATAAGCAACACTTTGCCCGGCATAGCATTACGAGCGATGTCACGCACCGCCTGGGCGAAGCTTTCAAAGCTTCCACGGTGAGCGATTAATGGCTCCAGGCTTAACTTACGTTCTGTCAGCAACCGGCTCGCCGTTTCCCACTCCTGCCCCGGCCAAGGGCTGGAGTAGTTCATCCAACTGCCGATAACCGTCAGCTCTTTACGCAATATTTTGCCAAACGTTGCCGATATTAAATGCAGATCCTGATGCAACGTGCCCACCAGCGCCAGTTGGGCATGAGGACCGGCAATCTCTACCGCCAGTTCGACAGTTTGCGGTACGCCAGCCGTCTCGAGGATAAGCTGATTAAAGCGCAGCTCGCGTAAAACGCCCTGCATTTGCGGCGCGCTCATTTCAAGGCTGTTAAATGTTTGCATCGCACCGAAAGATTTTGCCAGTGCCAGTTTTTCTGAGCTAATGTCGATAGCCGTCACACTCTTTGCTCCCAGCGCGACAGCGCACTGAATAGCCAGCAGGCCAATGGTTCCGGCACCAATAATAATAACGTTTTTATTCTCACAACCTTGCGCTAAATGAAAAGCATGCAGGCCAACGGTAATCGGTTCAATAAAAGCCCCATCCTCAATAGGCATATCCGTGGGTAGAGCAAAGACATTTTTTCGCTTAACGACAATATATTCAGCAAATCCACCATCACGCCGTGAGCCAATAAAATCATATTTTGCGCACTGGGAATAAAACCCTTTCAAACACTCTGGACAAGTAAAACAGGGTAATAACGGCACACAGGCAACCGCATCGCCAGGGTGTAAATCATCAACACCGGATCCCACCGCATCAATATAGCCGCTAAATTCATGGCCTAACGTTATTGGATAATAATGTGCACCATTTTTAAATATCCTGGGTAAATCGGAACCACATAAGCCCGAGCTGGCAATTTTTACCCGTACCTCATCCTGATGTTTAATTTCAGGAATGACGCTTTCTGCAACGCGCACGATACCATCAGTATCATTCACCACTGATTTCATAAAAACTCCTGATTGTTAAGGGGGATAAACTCCCCCTCAGGTAAAAATTATTCTGCGAGAACGGCTTTCTCTTGTTTAATAAAACCACACGCTCTACGCCAGGTCATGAAAATACCGGTAAGATAAATGGCACCGATAATAATGAAACCGGGAATATTTTGCGGGGAGAAAACCTGAATCAGTAACCAGGTAATGGGAGAACCGCCCTGATCCATTGAAGCCACCATACCCCCGGCTTTTAACGCCCCAGCATTAGCCGCCAGTTGGGTGTGCAAACCAATAGTTTGCGTCGCGATCCACAGGGTGATGCTCATAATGATGACACCCGAGATTAAGGTGCGGAACAGATTTCCACGATGCACCGCGACCGCCATCGCCACGAAGAAGCCGATGGTGGCAAGATCGCCAAACGGCAACACCTGATTACCCGGCACACAAACAGCAATTAAAATGGTGAGAGGGATAAAAATCAGGCTTGCCGATACCACCGCCGTATGCCCCAGCAGCAACGCCGGATCAAGGCCAATCAGGAACTCCTGACCGCCGAACTTCGCCTGTAAACGACTACGGGCCTGCTTAGCGATGGGCGTTAAACCATCCATGATAGGTTTAATCACCCGTGGCATCAGCAGCATAACTGCCGCCGTTTTTACCGCCAGCTGCAATACACCTTTGACATCGTAACCCGCGAGGATGCCGATAATCAGCCCCATCACAAAACCCACGGTGACAGGCTCGCCAAACGGACCAAATTTGCGCTGAATATCGTCGGCGCTAAATTTAATACGGTTAACGCCTGGGATTTTCTCGATGATAGCATCCACCAGCACCGCAATTGGCCCCAGATACGCCGACGTACCGTGCGGAATAGCAATGCCTTCCAGCTCAAAGAAATTTCGGGTATCGCGGGCAAACCAGTCGCCGAGCTTATAAACAAACGCCGCGTGAATTACCACACCCGCCATCCCTATCATCCATGAACCGGTTGCCAGATGCAGCAACGCGCCGGTGAAGGTCATATGCCAGATATTCCAGATATCAACATTTACCACCCGCGTCATACGGGTCAGTAGCATCGCCACGTTAACCAGAATCGCAATCGGAATCGCCACTAGCGCAATTTGCGACGCCCAGGTCATTGGTGAAGAGCCCGGCCAACCGACATCGACCACATGCAGATTCAGGTCAAAATTTTCCGCCATCGCTTTCGCCGCCGGACCAATGGAATCCAGCATTAAGCCAATCACAAGGCCAATGCCAACAAAGCCAATCCCGATATGCAGACCCGCTTTAAAGCAATCGCCTGCCTTCATGCCTAATATTTTAGAAAAAATAATGATGACAATCGGCAGCATCACCGTAGGGCCGAGGTCGAGAATATAACGCATGACTTCTGAAAACATAGGTCACCCCTGTAAGATAGTCAGAATTTTATTTTGTAATGCTTCGATACCGACACCAGAAACAAAAGGCATGCCGTGAACTAACGGAATATCGCCAAAACTACGGTCAACTTTGGCGGTAGTACATATCAAATGCACGCCATCCATATAGGTCTCTATTTCATTAACCCGACACTGGATTAATTCAACAGGAATATTATGACTCTGACACAACTCTTTAATTTCTTCCGCCGCCATCGTAGAGGTCGCAACCGCGCCTCCGCAAGCGACAATAATCTTGCGTTTCATAAATAGTCCTTTTTATTGTTACAGAGGGATTTATTCGTCTGAATCTAAAACATACTTTGTGAAGTATTCCTTTAACTGAGTTTCAGGAAGAGTAATTAGTGTCTCGACGATCTCGGGCTGTTGTAACTTGCCAAATAAACAGCGTAAAAGTTTCAATTGCTGCTGCGGATTTTCCACAATCAACGCAATAACCAACGATACCGCCACGTCATTATCATCATCCGCTTGCTGAAAATGAACTTTATTTGTTGGCCTTAACAGATAAATGGCTGACGACTTAGCATGAATCGCCTCACAATGCGGTATTGCAATGGCGTGCTGCTCAAGCATTATCCCGGTAGGGAATTCTGCTTCTCTGGCAATTAATGCCTGTGGCCAGGTATCATGAACCACACCTTTCGCGAGCATCTCATTACCGATATGGGTTAAAACTTCGCTACGATCGACAAAAGAAATTCCGCTACGAACAAACAGGTTAGTCATATACCGTCCTTATTCCGCACAGCCGTAGCGATAGGCGCGCAAAACATCATAAATTTTATCCATAATCAACTGATGCGGTATTGCTGATAATTCCCCGGACTGAATGCGTTCAAATTGTTTAGGAAGATACTGACTAATCATGCCCAGAGGGATTTCCATGCCTTCCAGATTCACCATCATCGTTTCGACGCTATTTTTAATCCGACTATGCGGCCAGTAATAACGAATACGATCCGACAGGCTGTAACGAATATCCAGTAATGAATCGTTAAAACCCGGGCGATAATATTTCTTCCAGTACTGCGGTTCGTCGAGCATCACTTCTTCAATTACAGCCAGGCAACCGCTGCGATTTTCGGGGGCGATAAGTTCCTGCTCAATTTGTGCCAACGCAAATATCGCCTCACGTAAAGCAAAGGTTAATGCGGGACCGACTTTCAATATTGCAAAGTGATCGCGGACTAATTCCCAATAAGCCGTCCGGGTCTGGTAATCGGTAGAATGTGCTTCATAAACCATTCGGGTGTTTTCTATCCATTGCGCCAGCGGCTGTGCTTCCTGCGGCTGATAATGGATAATATTGCTGTGATCAAATTCCACGCCTGGCTGCACCACAATGGCAATCACGCGTGTTAACGCCTCTGCCAGCCCACGGGCAATAAAGGCCTTTTGATGCGTACGTAAAGTATTGGCGGCATCTTCAACATGGGTGATGTGTACTGACTGAATGGCGCTGGCCTCACCGCCCGGAACCGGCACTTCGGTGCCAATGACATAGCTCAGTTGCTCACGCTGGCAATCTGTCGCCACACTTTCCGCAGCAAAGCAAAGCACAGCAGCTCGTTCCGCAACCGTTTCTGGTGCTAACGGTATGGGATCCCCCGCGCAGGACATTGACGCATCAAGATGAATTTTACTGAAGCCGGCACGAACATATGCCTTTACCAGCTCGACGGATTTTTCCATCGCCGCATCCGCATTTTCTTGCTGCCAGCAGTTTGGCCCCAGATGGTCGCCGCCGAGAATAATGCGTTCGCGCGCAAACCCAACTCTATCGGCAATCGCAAAAACAAATTCGCGAAAGTCCGCCGGTGTCATGCCGGTATAACCGCCAAATTGATTGACCTGGTTTGACGTTGCTTCAATCAGCACTTTGCGCGTGCTGTTGCGATCAAATGCCAGCGCCGCTTCGATAACCAACGGATGGGCAGAACAGACTGAACATATGCCAATATGTTCACCAGCTTTATGCCGGGCAATTAACGTTTTCATGTTTTTTCCTTGTTAAATGGCAGGTGCGTTATGCCCTGCCCTCGCAGCCACAATCGGCAATCACTTTGCTCACCACATCGCGCATTGCGGATTTAGCCGACTGCAAATAATCCCGGGGATCGGTCGCTTCGGGGTGCTCGGTCAGGTAATTTTTTAACGCCTGCGAGAAGGCATTTTTCAGCTCCGTTGCAACGTTGATTTTGCATATCCCCAGTTTGATGGTTTGCTGAATATCCTTAGTCGATAACCCTGACGCGCCATGCAGCACCAGCGGTAAGTTCACCCACTGGCGAATGTTCTCCAGTCGAGAAAAATCAAGCACCGGTGCGCTGGCATACATACCATGAGCCGTGCCGATGGCGACCGCCAGGGAATCAATCCCGGTTGCCTCGGCAAATTCACGCGCCTGAACAGGGTTGGTGTACAACGCATCGGCTTCATTGACTTGCACATCATCTTCCTGGCCGCCAAGTTGCCCCAGCTCCGCTTCGACGCTGACATCAAAGCGATGGCAAAAATCCACCACCTCTTTGACCCGTGAAATATTTTGCGCAAAAGGCAAATGCGAGGCGTCAATCATGACTGAGCGCACGCCAGAACGAACCTTCTGAGCGATATCGTCAAATTTCGTGTGATGGTCGAGATGAATTGCCAGTGGATGGTGATATTGCTTCGCCATCGCGCTGACCAGCGCCAACAGATTTTCTGTACCAGCATGAGTAAATGTGCCAGGCGTTCCGGCGATGATGACCGGTGCATGCAGGTTGGCAGCGGTTTCTACCACCACTTGCATCGTTTCGAGATTGTGAATATTGAATGCCGGAACCGCATAACCGCCGCGCTGTGCGTTGTTCAGCATCTGCTTTGTCGATACCACGTACATTTTCATATCCTGTCGTTTACTTTCGATTTCAAAACATAATGAAATGATTTGTTTTCAAATGTCGAGATAATGATCACAAAAACGACAATTCGAAAATTAATCAGAATGACAGGCAAAAAAACGGCCTCCCGATAGGGAAGCCGTAGCAAAGTGCGCGTGTTTTTATGCCGGATGCGACGTAAACGCCTTTTCCGTCATACGTGGTAGTGCTGTTCGTATAAGGCGTATCAGGCAATAGTAATTTTGCTATCGAGATAAACGTCCTGCACGGCGTTAATCAGTTTCACGCCGTCAGCCATCGATTTCTTGAACGCCTTACGTCCAAGAATCAGCCCCATTCCGCCTGCGCGTTTGTTGATAACCGCAGTACGCACTGCATCGCTGAGGTCAGTTTCACCGCCTGCAGCACCGCCGGAGTTTATCAACCCTGCGCGGCCCATATAGCAGTTAGCTAACTGATAACGCACCAGATCAATCGGGTTTTCGCTGGTCAACTTGCTGTACACGCGATCGTCGGTATAACCGTAATTAATCGCTTTATAGCCGCCGTTATTTTCCGCCATTTTTTGTTTAACGATATCTGCACCTATGGTCGCCGCCAGATGGTTTGCCTGACCGGTCAGGTCGGCGGAAACATGGTAATCAACGCCATCTTTCTTAAAGGCGGAGTTACGCAAATAGGCCCACAGCACTGTCACCATGCCCAGCTCGTGCGCACGTTCAAAAGCCGCAGAAATTTCTTCAATCTGGCGACGTGACTCTTCCGAACCAAAATAGATAGTCGCACCAACCGCCACCGCGCCCATGTTGAAGGCCTGCTCCACGCTGGCATACAGCGTTTGATCGTAGGTATTCGGGTAACTTAGCGTCTCGTTGTGATTAAGTTTGACGAGGAATGGAATGCGATGCGCGTAACGCCGCGATACCGATGCCAGCACGCCGTAAGTTGACGCCACACAGTTACAGCCCGCTTCGATCGCCAGTTCAACAATGTTTTTCGGGTCAAAGTAGAGCGGGTTAGCGGCAAATGAAGCTCCGGCAGAGTGCTCAACGCCCTGGTCAACCGGCAGAATAGAAAGATATCCTGTGCCAGCCAGACGCCCGGTGTTGTACAACGTCTGCATATTACGTAACACCGCTGGCGGGCGATTATTGTCAATCATCACGCGGTCTACGTAGTCATGTCCGGGGAGATAAAGCTGGTCAGAAGGAATAGTCATACAACGGTGCTGTAAAAGGTTGTCGGCGTCTTTGCCAAGCAACTGCGCAATATCTGTCATTACTATGCTCCCGTAAATTCCGATTGGATATCGGCTATGGATTGTCCTGGCCCGCCTTTTGCGGGCAATCATAATCCTGGTCGTTACAGGCGAGTTTTTCCATCTTTTGGATGTTTTATCAGCGTTTTCTGTTGGCTCGATTCATCAGAAAAAATGTTACCGCGGTCAAGTTTTCACCGCAAAGGTATTTAAAAGGTATTATTAAATGGTATTGTCATCGCGTACCTTACATTACCTGTCATGAAGGAATTAAAAGATGAAAACAACAGCAAAGCTGTCGTTCATGATGTTTGTTGAATGGTTTATCTGGGGCGCGTGGTTTGTGCCATTGTGGTTGTGGTTAAGTAAAAGCGGTTTTAGTGCCGGAGAAATTGGCTGGTCGTATGCCTGTACCGCCATTGCGGCGATCCTGTCGCCAATTCTGGTTGGCTCCATCACTGACCGCTTTTTCTCGGCGCAGAAAGTGCTGGCGGTATTGATGTTCGCTGGTGCGGCGCTGATGTATTTCGCTGCGCAACAGACCACTTTTGCCGGGTTCTTCCCGTTACTGCTGGCCTACTCGCTAACCTATATGCCGACCATTGCGCTGACTAACAGTATCGCTTTTGCCAACGTGCCGGATGTGGAGCGTGATTTCCCACGCATTCGTGTGATGGGCACTATCGGCTGGATTGCCTCTGGTCTGGCATGTGGATTTTTGCCGCAAATGCTGGGTTATGCCGATATCTCTCCGACTAACATCCCGCTGCTGATTACTGCCGGAAGTTCTGCTCTGCTCGGTGTGTTTGCGTTTTTCCTGCCCGACACGCCGCCAAAAAGCACCGGCAAAATGGACATTAAAGTCATGCTCGGCCTGGATGCGCTGATCCTGCTGCGCGATAAAAACTTCCTCGTCTTTTTCTTCTGTTCATTCCTGTTTGCGATGCCACTGGCGTTCTATTACATCTTTGCCAACGGTTATCTGACCGAAGTCGGTATGAAAAACGCCACTGGCTGGATGACGCTCGGCCAGTTCTCTGAAATCTTCTTTATGCTGGCATTGCCGTTTTTCACCAAACGCTTTGGTATCAAAAAGGTATTATTACTTGGTCTGGTCACCGCTGCGATCCGCTATGGCTTCTTTATTTACGGTAGTGCGGATGAATATTTCACCTACGCGTTACTGTTCCTCGGTATTTTGCTTCACGGCGTAAGTTACGATTTTTACTACGTTACCGCTTACATCTATGTCGATAAAAAAGCCCCCGTGCATATGCGTACCGCCGCGCAGGGGCTGATCACGCTCTGCTGCCAGGGCTTCGGCAGTTTGCTCGGCTATCGTCTTGGCGGTGTGATGATGGAAAAGATGTTCGCTTATCAGGAACCGGTAAACGGACTGACTTTCAACTGGTCCGGGATGTGGACTTTTGGCGCGGTGATGATTGCCATTATCGCCGTGCTGTTCATGATTTTTTTCCGCGAATCCGACAACGAAATTACGGCTATCAAGGTCGATGATCGCGATATTGCGTTGACACAAGGGGAAGTTAAATGAAAACAGAACGTATTCTCGGTGCTCTTTATGGGCAGGCGTTAGGGGATGCGATGGGGATGCCCTCCGAGCTTTGGCCACGCAGCCGCGTTAAAGCACACTTTGGCTGGATTGATCGTTTTCTGCCTGGACCAAAGGAGAATAACGCAGCCTGTTATTTTAACCGCGCCGAATTCACCGACGATACCTCGATGGCGCTGTGTCTGGCGGATGCGTTACTGGAACGTGAAGGCAAGATCGATCCAGATCTGATTGGGCGTAATATTCTCGACTGGGCGCTGCGTTTCGACGCCTTTAACAAAAACGTACTAGGTCCGACCTCGAAGATTGCGCTTAACGCCATTCGCGACGGTAAACCCGTTGCTGAACTGGAAAATAACGGCGTGACCAACGGCGCAGCGATGCGCGTCTCGCCATTAGGTTGTTTGCTTCCAGCGCGTGATGTTGATTCCTTTATTGATGATGTGGCGCTGGCCTCCAGCCCGACACATAAATCCGATCTGGCGGTTGCGGGGGCGGTAGTCATCGCATGGGCGATTTCTCGTGCCATTGACGGAGAAAGCTGGTCAGCAATTGTTGATTCACTGCCTTCAATTGCGCGACATGCTCAACAAAAACGCATCACTACCTTCAGCGCCTCACTGGCAGCACGTCTGGAGATTGCGCTGAAAATTGTGCGCAATGCCGACGGCATCGAATCCGCCAGCGAACAGCTTTACCAGGTCGTTGGCGCAGGTACCAGCACTATTGAGTCCGTTCCGTGCGCCATTGCGCTGGTTGAACTGGCACAAACCGACCCGAACCGTTGCGCCGTCCTGTGCGCTAACCTTGGCGGCGACACAGACACCATCGGTGCTATGGCGACGGCAATTTGCGGCGCATTGCATGGCGTTAACGCAATCGATCCTGCGTTAAAGACGGAACTGGATGCGGTAAATCAGCTTGATTTCAACCGCTATGCCACGGCGCTGGCGAAGTATCGCCAACAACGGGAGGCGATATGAGCGGCGCTCGATTACACACGCTGCTGCCTGAATTAGCCACGCGTCAGCCGGTGATGGTCGTCGGCGCGGCGGTCATTGATGTGATCGCCGACGCTTATGCCCTCCCCTGGCGTGGGTGCGATATCGAACTGAAACAGCAGAGCGTTAACGTTGGCGGCTGCGCACTGAATATTGCCGTGGCGTTAAAGCGCCTCGGCATCGAAGCGGGTAATGCCTTGCCGCTCGGTCAGGGCGTGTGGGCGGAGATTATTCGCAACCGGATGGCGAAAGAGGGGTTAATCAGCCTGATCGATAACGCCGAAGGCGATAACGGCTGGTGTCTGGCGCTGGTTGAGCCGGATGGCGAACGCACTTTTATGTCATTCAGCGGTGTGGAAAATCAATGGAATCGCCAATGGTTGGCACGATTAACCGTTGCGCCTGGCAGCCTGCTCTATTTTTCCGGTTATCAACTGGCCTCGCCCTGCGGCGAATTGTTAGTGGAATGGCTGGAAGAGCTGCAAGACGTGACGCCGTTTATCGATTTTGGCCCACGTATTGGCGATATCCCGGACGCATTACTGGCGCGGATCATGGCCTGTCGACCTTTAGTGTCACTCAATCGTCAGGAGGCTGAGATTGCCGCCGAACGTTTTGCTTTATCCGCAGAGATAACAACACTTGGCAAGCAATGGCAGGAGAAATTTGCCGCGCCGTTGATCGTTCGTCTCGATAAAGAAGGCGCATGGTATTTCAGCAACGACGCTTCTGGCTGCATTCCGGCATATCCAACGCAAGTTGTAGACACCATTGGGGCGGGCGACAGTCATGCAGGTGGCGTACTTGCCGGGCTGGCCTCTGGTCTGCCACTGGCGGATGCTGTATTACTGGGCAATGCAGTGGCGTCGTGGGTTGTCGGGCATCGGGGCGGTGATTGTGCGCCAACGCGCGAGGAACTACTCCTCGCACACAAAAACGTATAGATCGCTGCGACAGTGGCTGATGCTGTACTCAATAGGCCGTTGCTGTTGGTCAAGCGCCACTTGCTTGATCACCAGCACCGGTATTTTGCTATCTAACTGAATATGTGACTGAAACTCGGCATCCGGCATCCGGGCACTAACGCGGGAACGCGTACGTTGTGGGTAAATGTGCTGGCTGCGGAAGTAGTCATAAAGAGAAATCCCGATGGCATCAACATCATGAATTAAATGTGCCGGAACCCACGATTCCTCAATCGATACCGCTTCTTCATCGACATAGCGAATACGCTTAAGCAAAAAGACATCACTTCCCGCTTCGACCGCCAGCTGCTGCGCGACTTCTTCGGGACATTTCACGACACGCTTGTTAACCCATAGTGTATCGGGCTTTTTCCCGCGCAATACCACCTGCTGAGAAAAACCTCGCGCTTCTTTCAACGAGTATTCGAAGATGTTGTTGATCTGCGTGCCGTAACCACGCGAACGCGTCACCACGCCCTCTTCTTCCAGCGCCTGCATCGCCTTGCGCACCGTAATGCGCGAAACGCCGGTTAACTGACTTAAATCACGCTCACCGGGCAAAATATTGCCATGCTCCAGCACCCCGCTGCGCACGGCATTTTTTACCGTTTCGGCAAACTTAATATAAAGCGGCGTGTTATCCGCCGCTAAAATACGTTCGTTCAGTTGTGCAATCAGCTGGGTATGCGCTTGTTCCATTTGTCTTTTTCCTGCCAGGGAGTCTGGTGGGAGTATATCACTGCTTCTTATTTAAGGCGTTTCTTTAATCCCATCAACGAATGCCTGCAACTCCTCCACCGTGCCATTAAACACATTAAAATCCACCGGACCATTAATGCCATCTACCTGTCCACGGTCGGAATGCTGCCAGAAGCGCCAGGCTATTCCGTCATTGTCCGGACGACGTTGATAATAGTGAGCCACCCACCACGGATATTCATTAAAATAGCCCGCCAGATTCGAGTGATAAAAAACGGCTCCTGAGTAAATAATCGGCTTTTTTCCCGTGCGTTTTTCGACCATTTTTAGCCACTGACTTACCCGCTTGCGTAATTCTTTTGCCGATAATTTTCCCCGTTCTTCTACGTCCAGCACGGCAGGGAGATCGCCGTGGGCAAAATCCACCGTTTGCAGAAATAATCGCGCCTGAACTGAAGCGGATACCGACGGGGAAAAATAATGATACGCCCCGCGCAGCAGGCCATTTTCGCGGCTTAGTTGCCAGTTACGCGAAAAATAGGGGTCCACCAGCTTTTCGCCTTCCGTCGCCTTAATAAAGGCAAATTGTAAGCGAATACCGTTATCGCGCATTTTTGCCACCCGCTGCCAGTCGATCCGCTCCTGCCAGCGCGAAACATCTATTCCGTGAATGGTGTAACTGGCAGGAATGCGAATAGCGAAAGATTTAACCGGGCGATAACCGTAGAAGTGGATGTAGTCTTTAATCTGAATTGCTGTCGAATAGAAAAAATTCACCGTCTGACGCGGATAAATTGCAACGATGGAAATTAGCCCAAGAGCGCATAATAAAGCGGTGAATTTTTTTCGACTGGTGATTCTCAACTGCATTGGTTTCATCCCTGAATGTCAGCACCAAAGGCTGACAATAACCAAAGCGGCTATAGTACGGTGCTCACCACCAGGCGTGGAAGTGGTGAACCGGACCAATACCGTGACCAACTTCCAGCGTGTCGGCCTGGGCTAATGCCGATGAAAGCCAGCTTTTTGCCTCCTGTACGGTGTCAGCCCAGTTTGTATGGCGCGGGCGCAGTGCAGCCAACGCCGCAGAGAGCGTACAACCAGTGCCGTGAGTGTTTTTGGTCATAATGCGCTGTGCGGTAAACCGTTGTTCACCCTCGCGGGTAAACAGCCAGTCCGGGCTTTGCTCATCATCCAGATGACCACCTTTCATTAGCACTGCGCCACAGCCCATCGCCAACAGCGATCGCCCTTGTTCCAGCATTTCCTGTTCGGTGCGCGCGTGTGGCGCGTCGAGCAAGGCGGCTGCTTCGGGCAAGTTTGGCGTTATTAATGAAACCTGTGGCAATAATCGACTGCGTAGCGTGGCAACTGCCGAAGGTGAAAGCAGCGGGTCGCCGCTTTTTGCCAGCATAACGGTGTCGAGTACCACGTTTTGGATCTGATAACGTTGCAGCCGTTCTGCCACCGCTTCAACAATATCGGTTTCCGCCAACATACCGATTTTAGTGGTATCGATTCGCACATCGCTGAACACCGAATCGAGCTGGGCGGCGACAAAATCAGGCTCAATGCGATAAACCGACTGTACGCCACGGGTATTTTGCGCCACCAGCGCGGTGATTACCGAGCAACCATACGCACCTAGCGCCGAGAAGGTTTTAAGATCGGCCTGAATCCCCGCACCACCACTCGGATCAGTACCGGCAATCGTCAGAGCGTTAATTCGTTTCATGCCTGCACCTCCGGCGTCAATTGCCAGAGCGCATCAAGGAAATGTGGAACAAAACTGCCTGGCCCCTCGCTTCTGGCGACTGCGCGTTCTCCGGCTTGTTTCATCCAGTGACAGGCAGATGCGACGTTTTCCAGCATATCGCCGGGTAACGCACAACAGGCAGCGACAACCGCCGATAATGCACAGCCAGTTCCTACCACTTTGGTCATTAACGGATCGCCACCGTGAATGCCAATGATACGATGTCCATCGGTAACATAATCCACCTCGCCAGTGACCACGACGATTGCGCCAGTTTCCCGTGCCAGTGTTTGTGCAGCGGGTATCGCATTAGCTGCGGCGTCAGTGGTATCCACTCCCCGTCCGCCATTAGCAATGCCAGCTAATGCCATGATTTCCGAAGCATTACCACGTATGGCTGTTGGCTTATGAGACAGAAGTTCCAGACAAAAACAGCGGCGATAGTCGAGTGCACCAACCGCAACCGGATCAAGCGTCCAGGGTGTTTGAGAGCGTTTTGCTTGCTCAACGGCGGCACGCATCGCCTGTGCGCGTGGCTGCGTCAGTGTGCCAACGTTAATCAGCAACGCACTGGCGATAGCCGCAAACTGACTGGCTTCTTCGGTTTCGATAACCATCGCTGGCGATGCACCGAGCGCCAGTAAGGTATTGGCAGTAAAAGTTTGCACCACATCATTGGTCATGCAATGCACAAGAGGGGAATGTTGGTGAAAAAGGTGTAACGCGTGCGCAGATTGCGCGGAACTCAGCAGGTCGACTTGCATAGTTTGCTCCTGCCATAACGTGAAGAAGCAATGACCTGGTGGTCCGTGACTTCCCTACGCTGGCATTATCCAGATCAGGTGATACGGGTATTTCTCAGCCTTCACGCAGAAGGGCACCCCGAGTCGTTTGATTGCGATGATAAATCGCAGAGGAGGATGGTAATGTCCAGCGCACGCGTTGTAAACGAGTAAAAACCGCAGTTTTACAATCGCGTTAATAAATTATTTGATATAAGAATCCAGCACCTTCAGAACGACATCCAGATCTTCTTCACGTTTTAGCTCATCCCCCTGGTGAACGATGTGTTCCGTCAGATGACCTTTAATCACTTCCCGCATCAGACCGTTTACCGCGCCACGGATAGCAGCAATCTGTTGTAAAACTGCAGCGCATTCGTGCGGCTCGTCGAGCATTTTCTTGAGCGCCACGACCTGGCCCTGAATCTTACTGGCACGCGCTTTCAGTTTCTGTTTATCACGGATGGTATGAGACATGGCAACACCTGGTTAACAAGAATATGAAAAATCATAGCACTATTAATCTACTGGGGGGTAGTATCAGGTACTGGGGGGGAGTAGAATAAGATTGCCGAATTAATACTAAGAATTATTATCATGACCGAATTTACCACTCTTCTTCAGCAAGGAAACGCCTGGTTCTTCATCCCCAGCGCCATCTTACTTGGTGCGCTTCATGGCCTGGAACCAGGGCACTCAAAAACGATGATGGCGGCGTTTATCATCGCCATCAAAGACACCATTAAACAGGCGGTGATGCTCGGACTGGCAGCAACCATTTCGCATACCGCGGTGGTCTGGTTGATTGCCTTTGGCGGGATGGTGATCAGCAAGCGCTTTACTGCTCAATCAGCAGAACCGTGGCTCCAGTTGATTTCCGCAGTGATCATTATTGGCACCGCGTTCTGGATGTTCTGGCGTACCTGGCGCGGCGAACGCAACTGGCTGGAGAATATGCACGAGCATGATCATGAGCATCATCACCACGATCACGAAGATCACCACGACCATGGACATCATCACCATCACGAACATGGCGAGTATCAGGATGCCCATGCACGAGCCCATGCCAATGACATTAAACGACGCTTTGATGGTAGAGAGGTCACCAACTGGCAAATTTTGCTATTTGGCTTAACCGGTGGCCTTATCCCCTGCCCGGCAGCAATTACCGTGCTGTTGATATGCATTCAGTTGAAAGCCCTGACACTGGGCGCAACACTGGTCGTCAGTTTCAGCATTGGCCTGGCGTTAACGCTTGTCACCGTAGGCGTTGGCGCAGCAATCAGCGTTCAGCAGGTCGCAAAACGCTGGAGCGGATTTAACACTCTCGCTAAACGCGCCCCCTATTTTTCCAGTCTGTTGATTGGCTTAGTTGGTGTGTATATGGGCGTACATGGCTTCATGGGCATAATGCGATAACTCAATCCTTTAGGCTTGCATGTTATCTTCAGCCCAGGATGATTCTTAAATCAGCTATTTCCGCTGACTCTCTGCTCGCTAAGGATGCTTTTAGGGCATCCTTTCATTTACACTTTTTACGAAATCATGGGATCACTAACAAAATATCGCTTGTCAGTTATATTGTATGGCAGGAAAGATATGCGACTGATATTACAGATCCCCAAAGTGGAGAGTTTATGACCATTAAAAATAAGATGTTGCTGGGTGTGCTTTTGCTGGTTACCAGTGCCGCCTGGGCCGCACCAGCCACCGCGGGTTCGACCAATACCTCGGGAATTTCTAAGTATGAGTTAAGCAGTTTCATTGCTGACTTTAAGCATTTCAAACCAGGCGATACCGTCCCAGAGATGTACCGCACCGATGAGTACAACATTAAGCAGTGGCAGTTACGTAACCTGCCCGCGCCTGATGCCGGGACACACTGGACCTATATGGGTGGCGCGTACGTGTTGATCAACGACACCGACGGTAAAATCATTAAAGCCTACGACGGTGAGATTTTTTATCATCGCTGAAAAAAAGCCCCCTCGAAGAGAGGGGGAAATGCAGACACCTTATTATTTTTATTATTAGCCACTTGCTCGTCTTGCTTGTTATTAGTCGTATTTCACGTTGATTAATGCGGTTGCCTCCAGTGCGCCAGATTTAACTTTGTTTGTATCGTAGACGTAGTAACTGGCAGTTATCGGAATTGAAATCGTTGTATCTGTAAGTTTTGACTTCGCAGCAACTTCCTTTAAATTTGTATATCCTTTACTGCTGTTAGTGATATTTAAAAGTGTGACTGGCGAACCATTACTTTCAAGAATAAATCCTACGCCATTATCTTCCGCACCTTTCAGGATCGTGTTACTACTGCCCCACAAGTCAGAACTTGATAAATACACCTGCATTTTCCGTGATGTTTGATTTTGTTGACCTAATAAGTTTTTACAACGCAGAACAATATCCCCTTTGTTACTATTTATTGTTGCTTTGTTACCTTTGGCTGGTAATTGTGAAACGGGAATACTCTCTAAAGTAATTAATAAATCGTCCGGTTTGCAGGTTGTGGTTATCGGGTTGTATGACAATGTCAGATTAAAGGAATAGACACCTGCATTTTGTGCCAATGCATTTCTGTAGCTATTTACACATGCATCCCATGACTTGCCACCGAATAAACACAGTAAAAATTGTACTGCAGCACTCCCGCGTGTCGATGATGAAGCACTGGATAATGTTGCAACACCATTAATCATTACTGAACCGCCGCCCCCCGCAGAAACATTCACTTTTGCATTACTGGCCGCAGGTGTCACCGTTACCGAATAACCACTGGTGAAACTGGTCTGATTATTTGACAACGTGATGTTGTTTTTATTGGTCCATTCAAAATGTAAATTTAATTTAATGGTATCGTTATAAAGTCCAACAATAATATCCGACGGGCTCATAGGGGTGATAGTATTTGTACTCACGCATGACGAATCATTAAAATTATGCTCATATGTCGCTATTTGTGTTTGACTAAGTGCAAAATCCCCCTGAACAACCAAATTGTGCTGAACAGATAACTCACTATAACATGCTGCATAGCTCACTGGCATAACCATCATCATTAATATAAATAGCATTATGCGAATTTTCATAGAACCACCTGACTATTACTGGCAAATATAATTTCTACTTTCATCAATCTCTTTACCGAAGGTGATTGTGCATGAAAGTCCTTGTTGCTTATCAATTGCTACATTAACCGATGGCGGAACTTCATTGGTGCGAATAAATAACTGGCTTCCCTGGCCGACAACGCCAATATTATGACCATGGATATCATTGACTTCATAACCAAACGTTAATGGTTGCCCATCCGTTCTTAACGCTTTTATAAACCAGGGCTTGCGCTGATCGGTATCAAAATTAACCAGTACAACCGCGCCGCGATAAGGTGCGGCAATTTTCCGGTTACCGCGCAATTCTGCTTCGCTATCGCTTTGCGACACATCCAGCATCAGGTGATTTTCCCGATAAGGTGTCATTCCGTCGTATACCACCACTCCATTACGGTTTGTTGTGCGATATTTTTGCCCATTGACATAAGCATCTTTAATTCCTGGCGCATTCATCACTGCAAACGTTTCGGAAAGACGGTTCGCCAGATTAACGCCACCCGACCAGGCGACAATGCCCCCTGAAACACTGGCTCCAGCCTGTCGATAAGTACTCGACTGACTATAACTGCCATTCACCGTTGCCACCGGCGCGTTCCAGGTTAAATTCGCTCCAGCTGTTGTTTCATTTCCCTGATGCTGATGACTCAGGTTGACCCCATAGTTAAATTGATCCCGGTTTCCAACGGTTCCCGATAATCCCGTATTATTTGAGGCAAAACCCTGATCATCAAACGTCGTTGAGTTAGACATATATATTTGCCGACGAGGCGTCGTAACGTCATCACCCCAATCAAAGGGAATCGATATAAAAATATTAAAACGTTTCTCTTCATGATGATTCTCGTCATAAGCCTGGCTTGCCGCGAGGGTATAGCTTATCCGTCGCAGGTTGTTGGAATAACTCAACTGATAATCCTTACTGCTGCCGCTACGCCCCCAGTAATCTCGCCATAACGTACTTAAGGACACAGAACCCCAGCCTTCTGGCAATGACTGGCTCATATTGGCAGAAAAGCTATTTTTACGGCCAAAATCGTTCTGGTAATAATCGGCAATGTCATAGATATCGTTTTCATCACGGCGATAATTATCTTTATTGTTTGCCCAAACGTGATCGTTAAATGTCCGGTAATCACGCGACGAATAACGCCAGGCCGCCAGACCAAAACGCGTCGACGTTTGGCTCACAAATTTGTTGTAGGCAATTTGATAACTTTGCCCGTCAAACACATCGCCGTTGTCTTGTTTACTATGCGACTTCGTGGCATCGACGGAAATGGCACCAATGCGTGTATTCCAGCTAGTCCCCAAAGTGAACGCGTAATAATTATTCGCGACCATCGATCCGCCATACAGCGTCAATAAGTTATTAAAACCATACTGATAACCCGCCTGGACAAAATCACTTTGTTTGCTCGCCCCTTCAATATGGCTACGACCCGCCGCAAAATCATATTTCGACACGCCAGGTTGCAGCATATTCGGCACCGCTGCATAAGGCACCAGATAGGTGGTTACCGAACCGTCCGCCTCTTTCACGCTGACATCAAGATCTGCTCCACCACCGGCCAACTGCAAATCTGTAATCGCAAACGGGCCAGGAGGAACCTCTTTCTGATAAACCACAAAACCGTTCTGTTCAATAGTTACCAGCGCGTTACTCTGAGCAATCCCCTGCACCCGTGGAGTAAAATTCTGTTTCGAGTTAGGCAACATCTGCATATCACGAAACAACCGCACACCGCTGAAGCGAACAGAATCAAAAATATCGCTTGATGTGTACATATCACCCACGCGAAGCGTGCCGAGAAGTTGGGCAAATCCACGTTCCAGATACAGGGTATTGCTTTTCCACACCCCTGGATTGCTATTTGTTTTACTGAAACTGGCATCAGAATGCAGTTGCCACCCCAGTAAGTTTAACCCGCTGTTAAAACGTACATATGTACTCTTGCTATTACCCGACGCTTTATAGTCGCTGTAATACTGACTCACATAATAAGAGGTATAAAACGCATTAATACCTCGCTCCCAGTTTTCCGGTGGAACATAGCCACTTTCCAGTTCTTCCACCCACGCCTGCGGGACACTGAAATCGAGACGAAAAACTCCGATATCCCAGGTATAGCTCCCACCCTGAACAAGTTGCTCAAATGTTAAACATTGCTTACCGCTGGCAAAGTTATCGGTATTAATGCCTAACCGCTTGATAATTTCCCTTGATAAACATGTTTCTTGCGGGTTGTCTTTAACAATGATCTCATATTTCCCGCGCCATTGCTTATTGACATAAATATCGATGTCATACTGCCCCGGCAAGGGTTGATTATCATCAAGACGAATATTTGCAACCTGCTGGTCTTTCATTCCACCTATCATAAAATGGGTATCAAAGGTTTCTTCAGCTGCATAAGCTTCAATGCCGAGCAATAACGCTACGATTGCTGATGCAAGTGGGGTCATTCTCAACATAGGCAGCTCCTGCAATTAAATTTTGTCACTAATATAGTTGCCATGGTCATCGATAATGGTCAGATACCAGTTATTCGCATTATTACTTTTGACATTAATACTCTGACTTTCTAAGGGGGCAATCATAATAGTTTCATAATTGACTTTGACATTATTAGCTTTGACATCCGAAATCGTTACCCAATTTGCTGAGTCATTTTTTATCACCAATCCATTGCCACTGCGATTTACCAGTAACTTTTTAAATGTCGCTTTATTTACCGGTGCAATACCCGCAGGCCGGTAAAACAATTTGATTCTGTTTTGCATTGCAAATTTCAGTGCATTCTTGCCCTCTTGCTCTGGACTATTTGGTGGAATATCCAGAACATTCAGATAAAAAATGCTCTCTTTATTAGTGGGCAGTTTATTCGGCATAATTTTGATTTTTACTTGCTGCCCGGAATTTTCCCCTATTTTTGCCACTGGTGGCGTTAACATGAAAGGAACCTGAATTTTTTCTGGTGGTAACGACGTATCACCATCATCAATCCACGCCTGCAGCAGCGAAGAACGGTTTCCCTGGTTCATCAACTGCACCATCACTTCTTTGTGCTCTGCCGGGTAAATAATACGCGTCCCGTAGATAACAATACCGGCATGTGCAGGAAGGACCATAGAAGAAATGAGTAAAGCTAATAATCCTTTCATCTTAATGCCTCTTAAATTAAAAGGCCGCCATGGGGATAGCGGCCATGTTTATTAACTGGAGAAACTTGAAATTTTATTTATTAATCCTGCGCCACACGCATAACCAGAGAAGATAACACATCACCTGATTGCACTGAATTATCTGTCAGCTTCAGGTATTTTGCTTTAAACGGAATAGCATATTGACCTTCCGCTGTTTTATAACTCTCAATGTTAAAAGGTGCAGAAACATCCAGGACATCGCTGTTATCACCTAAATAGAGATAGTACCCCACGGTATCGTTGCTACTGGCTATCGCCTTATCGTTTCCGGTTATTTTATCGTTGGTAATCAACGAGAGTTTTACACCAGCAACTTCTTTCGGACAGCTAATTTTTAACATGCTGCTGGTTACACCGACTGCATCATCATAGGTCGAGTATTTAGCTTTACCTTCAAAGACAGTGGTTGGTACAGTTGGCATATTAATACTTACTGAATCGCCACCCGCTTCGAATTTACACGGAGATTCTGCAATATTCCCTTTAATGGTTAATGTTCCGGTATCAACGTCTGCGGCAAATACCCCAGCGCTCATAAAAAAAGAAGAAAAGACAGCGGCAGCAATAATTGAACGTTTCATAATATGTTCCTTAATAAAATTTATTTTTGGTTGTTAAGAGTCTGTGTCTCTTGGAAACAAATTTCTCACATCAAAAAAGTTGCCGCAATGTAAACACATTGTTTTATTGATTTAAAACAAATTAACTATTGCAATATAAATACAACAAATACTTAAGCATATTAAATATTTATCACATCTATTAATTAATGCAGATTTTTGTAAATGGTATTATTGATATCAATAAAAAAGCTGAAATCATTCACACGAATGATTTCAGCTTTCTAAATCCGATTAAAAAACCAGGGTGGCAAATTAATCGTAGCGATTTAACACGATTCGACGTTTGCTATCGCTACCTGCAACAACCACTTCTGTCGTTACACCTTTGACTGGCGAAGAAACCTGATGACGGGTATCAACATCATACGTTAACTGACCACAATGCTGTTGAGGTTGACCATTAACCATAGCCATACTGCATGTTGGGGGACTGATCCTGCCATTAATCGTTAATGTGGCAGTCTGTGAAGAGAACGCGGGAGAAGCCATTCCATAGGCAAGAAAAATAATTCCTGACAGCCAGTACTTATTCATTGAACGTTATCCCTGTAGTAAAGGTTATGCCTGGATAGAATGAGTGCATAACAAACTATAGCTGTACATCCACTACACAGCCACGAAGGATGATAATGAAGCATTGCCTGTACGATCAATCGACTTTATAGAGTTTCGGACGAAGGTCCGCAGAATATTCGCAGCATTAAATAAGTGTTCATTAATGCGGCAAAAACAAATACACCGCATCAATGTAACATCTCTGCGGTGTATGAAAAGCAACCAAAAAGGTTAATACGCGTTAGACCGCGCGGAAGGAAATCTCGCCAGGAATGACTTCTCCCTGCCAATAAAGCTGGGCTGCAACGCGGTCAGCCAGCTGGCGGTAGATAGCGGTAAATTCGCTCTCCGGACGGCTGATAACCGTTGGCGTGCCTTTATCGAGATCTTCACGTAAGGAGATGTGTAACGGCATCTGCCCCAGCAACTGCGTGTGGTATTTCTCGGCCAGTTTCTCTGCACCACCGGTACCGAAAATCGGTTCATGGTGACCACAGTTACTGCAAATATGCACACTCATGTTCTCGACAATACCGAGCACCGGAACCTCGACTTTCTCGAACATCACAATGCCTTTTTTCGCATCGATCAACGCAATGTCCTGCGGGGTGGTGACCACTACCGCGCCAGTTACTGGAATGTTTTGTGCCAGTGTCAATTGAATGTCACCGGTGCCTGGCGGCATATCAAGCACCAGATAGTCGAGATCCGGCCACAAGGTTTCCTGCAACATCTGCATTAACGCCTTGCTCGCCATCGGACCACGCCACACCATCGCATTGTCGTCAGTGACCAGATAACCAATTGAATTGGTTGCCAGTCCATGAGACATAATCGGTGCCATATGGGTACCGTCCGGCGAAGTTGGACGCTGATTTTCTGCGCCCAGCATGGTGGGTATTGATGGGCCGTAGATATCGGCGTCCAGAATGCCGACTTTCGCCCCTTCCGCCGCCAGTGCCAGCGCCAGGTTTACCGCCGTGGAGGATTTACCCACGCCGCCTTTACCGGAGCTGACCGCAATGATGTTCTTCACGCCGTTAATTCCCGGCTGATTCTTCACGCGTTTTAAGGTGGCGATATTGTGCGACAGTTTCCAGTCGATAGCTTTCGCCCCGGTGATGCGCAGCAGTTCGGCGCTACATTGCTCTTTTAACTCTTCGAACGCGCTATGCCAGACGAATGGCATAACCAGTTCCACATGCAACGTGTCGTCCATCCAGGCGACATGGTGCAACGCTTTCAGCGTGGTGAGGTTATGCTTCAGGGTTGGGTGCTGAAAATTGGCCAGTGTCCCGGCGACCATTGCGCGCAAGGCTTCTGGTGATTTGGCCTGGGATTGTTCGTTCATCCCGACTCCTTTTTTGTATAGATAAACCATCAGCTGATAGTTTACCTGAAGAATATAGAGAAGTACTTACTTAACATTTTCCCATTTGGTACTATCTAACCCCTTTTCACTATTAAGAAGTAATGCCTACTATGACTCAAGTCGCGAAGAAAATTCTGGTGACGTGCGCACTGCCGTACGCTAACGGCTCAATCCACCTCGGCCATATGCTGGAGCACATCCAGGCTGATGTCTGGGTCCGTTACCAGCGAATGCGCGGCCACGAGGTCAACTTCATCTGCGCCGACGATGCCCACGGCACACCGATCATGCTGAAAGCTCAGCAGCTTGGTATCACTCCGGAGCAGATGATTGGCGAAATGAGTCAGGAGCATCAGACTGATTTCGCAGGCTTTAACATCAGCTACGACAACTATCACTCGACGCACAGCGAAGAGAACCGCCAGTTGTCAGAACTTATTTATTCTCGCCTGAAAGAGAACGGTTTTATTAAAAACCGCACCATCTCTCAGCTTTACGATCCGGAAAAAGGCATGTTCCTGCCGGACCGTTTTGTAAAAGGCACCTGCCCGAAATGTAAATCCCCGGATCAATACGGCGATAACTGCGAAGTCTGCGGCGCGACCTACAGCCCGACTGAACTGATCGAGCCGAAATCGGTGGTTTCTGGCGCTACGCCGGTAATGCGTGATTCCGAACACTTCTTCTTTGATCTGCCCTCTTTCAGCGAAATGTTGCAGGCATGGACCCGCAGCGGTGCGTTGCAGGAGCAGGTGGCAAACAAAATGCAGGAGTGGTTTGAATCCGGCCTGCAACAGTGGGATATCTCCCGCGATGCGCCGTACTTCGGTTTTGAAATTCCGAACGCACCGGGCAAATATTTCTACGTCTGGCTGGACGCGCCGATTGGCTACATGGGTTCCTTCAAGAATCTGTGCGACAAACGCGGCGACACCACCAGCTTCGATGAATACTGGAAGAAAGATTCCACCGCCGAGCTGTACCACTTCATCGGTAAAGATATCGTTTACTTCCACAGCCTGTTCTGGCCTGCCATGCTGGAAGGCAGCAACTTCCGCAAGCCGACTAACCTGTTTGTTCATGGCTATGTGACGGTGAACGGCGCGAAGATGTCCAAGTCTCGCGGCACCTTTATTAAAGCCAGCACCTGGCTGAATCATTTTGACGCCGACAGCCTGCGTTACTACTACACTGCGAAACTTTCTTCGCGCATTGATGATATCGATCTCAACCTGGAAGATTTCGTTCAGCGTGTGAATGCCGATATCGTGAATAAAGTGGTTAACCTGGCCTCCCGTAACGCGGGCTTTATCAACAAGCGTTTTGACGGTGTGCTGGCAAGCGAACTGGCTGACCCGCAACTGTACAAAACCTTCACGGATGCCGCTGAAGTGATTGGTGAAGCGTGGGAAAGCCGCGAATTTGGTAAAGCGATCCGCGAAATCATGGCGCTGGCAGATCTGGCTAACCGTTATGTCGATGAACAGGCTCCGTGGGTGGTGGCGAAACAGGAAGGACGCGATGCCGACCTGCAGGCAATTTGCTCGATGGGCATAAACCTGTTCCGCGTGCTGATGACTTACCTGAAGCCGGTACTGCCGAAACTGACCGAGCGTGCAGAAGCATTCCTCAATACAGAACTGACCTGGCATGGTATCCAGCAACCGCTGCTGGGCCACAAAGTGAATCCGTTCAAGGCGCTGTATAACCGTATTGACATGAAGCAGGTTGAAGCACTGGTGGAAGCGTCTAAAGAAGAAGTGAAAGCAGCTGCCACGCCAGTAACTGGCCCACTGGCAGATGATCCGATTCAGGAAACCATCACCTTTGACGACTTCGCCAAAGTTGACCTGCGCGTGGCGTTGATCGAAAACGCAGAGTTTGTTGAAGGTTCTGACAAACTGCTGCGCCTGACGCTGGATCTCGGCGGTGAAAAACGCAATGTCTTCTCCGGCATTCGTTCTGCTTACCCGGATCCGCAGGCACTGATTGGTCGTCATACCATTATGGTGGCTAACCTGGCACCACGTAAAATGCGCTTCGGTATCTCCGAAGGCATGGTGATGGCTGCCGGTCCTGGCGGGAAAGATATTTTCCTGCTAAGCCCGGATGCTGGTGCTAAACCGGGTCATCAGGTGAAATAATCCCCCTTCAAGGCGCTGCATCGACAGCGCCTTTTCTTTATAAATTCCTAAAGTTGTTTTCTTGCGATTTTGTCTCTCTCTAACCCGCATAAATACTGGTAGCATCAGCATTCAACTGGATAAAATTACAGGGATGCAGAATGAGACACTTTATCTTTCAGGACGAAAAATCACATAAATTCTGGGCGGTGGAGCAACAGGGAAACGAGCTGCATATTAACTGGGGTAAAGTCGGCACTAACGGGCAAAGTCAGGTAAAAAGCTTTGCAGATGCTGCGGCGGCGGCAAAAGCGGAGCTTAAGCTGATCGCAGAGAAAACGAAAAAAGGCTATGTGGAAAATGCTTCAGCAAACGTGCATATCCCCCCCATCACCAAAGCCACTCCTGAAGTTGAAACCTCCCTTGAGAGTAAAAACAAACGCCCATGGCTGGCTGATGATGCAGTCATTCCGGTCACTGACGATATTAATCGATTTGCTTTTCCTCATCGCTCTCGCCCCAGAGAGATCAATTATCTGTACAAAGATGGCCAAATATGGAAGCGCATCGCGAATAACACCAGGGCATATGATCCCGACAACAATTACCGCTCTTATCCAGAAAACTGGCAGCAGGCTTTTGCTGAGTTACAAATTCGAGTTAAGGGTAATCAACCGACAGGGAGTGCGCAATCTGATGCAGCATTGCTCTGGGGCTTTTGGAACTCTTACTCTCAAGATGAACTGGTCGATGACTTAGTCATTCGCTGTGGTCTGGAAAGTGCCGTTGAAATCGCCCTTCTCGCTCTTCAACTCAAATATAAACCAGTAAAAGGCGCAGTAACCACCATCATTCCACCTAATCACGAAGCAGAATCGCTACCTAGTTGGCATCAACGTCTATGTCATCATCTTTCACTCGCTTCAGAAGATGAGTGGCAACGCTGTGTAGATAAAGTACTCGCTGCTATTCCCTCGCTATCCCCAGCACGACAACCTTTTGCGGCGTTACTGCTCCCTGAACGCCCGGATATTGCCAATGCTATGGCGCTACGTTATGCAGATCAAAACGTTCCGGCGATGACCTGGTTAAGACTGGTGGTAACCGATGACGCCGCTCTGACTACAGCAGAAAAATACGACTTCCCACCGTTGTATCATGATTTTCGCGCTTATCTGGCAATGTTGCTGGCAAATAATGGGGTGCGCGGTGTAAGCCGGATACTTCTTGAGTTTACGGAAGAGCATTCTGACAATCCCACTTATCTTTTCGAGCGTATCAGCGAGACTGAAGATCTTGTCAAATGGCTATGGAAAACGAATCACCCGGATGCGATTCAAATTCTGATCCTCGGTGTGATTGGCAAGAAAAAGCACCTGGAATACTTAAGCAAAGCCTGTCAAAAACATCCCGCTGCGGCTCTTGCCGCTTATGCTACTTTGCTGGCAATACATGAAGACAAAGAGTGGCGTAAAGCGCTTGTCAAACTGATTACCGCCACGCCAGAGTTAGTCACTGACGTCATTCCCAGGGTTAATGCTAAAGCGGCAGGAATTTTATCTGAATGTCGTACTCAGTTAGTCGCTGAAGAATGTGAATACGCCACTGCGGATATGTTGCCGGAGCTGTTTGTCGCTCCACCGTGGGTAATAAATAAGAAAACGAATGTAATACCCGTATTTGATTTACCGGTGCTTCCCATCCCTGCCGTCACTGACATCACGCCAGGAATTACAGAGTTAATCAGTCATACTGACATATCCAGATTCAGTGAAATCGCGCAATTTCAGTCATCACAGCAAACCTTATTTACCGACCTGCCACTAATTGAAAAAGAAAGCTGGGAGACATCTTTCATTCCTTTTACACCAGAACAACAAATCCTTTGGCAATTAGGTTTTAATGAATGGCTGCATTGCGAAGATGACTTACATGAAAAAAAATATATACCGCAAAGGGCTTTGTTGAATAAATCGAACTTTTGCTGAGTTGAAGGATCAGATCACGCATCTTCCCGACAACGCAGACCGTTCCGTGGCAAAGCAAAAGTTCAAAATCACCAACTGGCCCACCTACAATAAAGCCCTCATCAACCGTGGCTCCATAACTTTCTGGCTGGATGATGAAGCTATTCAGGCCTGGTATGAGTCGGCAACGCCTTCATCACGGGGAAGACCTCAGCGCTATTCTGATCTCGCCATCACCACCGTTCTGGTCATTAAACGCGTGTTCAGGTTGACCCTGCGGGCTGCACAGGGTTTTATTGATTCCATTTTTACACTGATGAATGTTCCGTTGCGCTGCCCGGATTACACCAGTGTCAGCAAGCGCGCAAAGTCGGTTAATGTCAGTTTCAAAACGTTCACCCGAGGTGAAATCGCGCATCTGGTGATTGATTCCACCGGGCTGAAGGTCTTTGGTGAAGGCGAATGGAAAGTCAAAAAACACGGCAAAGAACGCCGTCGTATATGGCGAAAGTTGCATCTGGCAGTTGACAGCAAAACACATGAAATCATCTGTGCAGACCTGTCGCTGAACAATGTGACGGACTCAGAAGCCTTCCCGGGTCTTATCCGGCAGACTCACAGAAAAATCAGGGCAGCATCGGCAGACGGCGCTTACGACACCCGGCTCTGTCACGATGAACTGCGGCGTAAGAAAATCAGCGCGCTTATCCCGCCCCGAAAAGGCGCGGGTTACTGGCCCGGTGAATATGCAGACCGTAACCGTGCTGTTGCGAATCAGCGGCTGACCGGGAGTAATGCGCGGTGGAAATGGACAACAGATTATAACCGTCGCTCGATAGCGGAAACGGCGATGTACCGGGTAAAACAGCTGTTCGGAGGTTCACTGACACTGCGTGACTACGATGGTCAGGTTGCAGAGGCTATGGCCCTGGTACGAGCGCTGAACAAAATGACGAAAGCAGGTATGCCTGAAAGCGTGCGTATTGCCTGAAAACACAACCCGCTACGGGGGAGACTTACCCGAAATCTGATTTATTCAACAAAGCCACCGCAAAGCGCTGTTGATGCGTTGTTGCGCTTTGATTTTCCAGCACTAAAAGCTGAGTTTGCGAAATATCACAACAATGCCAACAAAAGCTGGAATCTATCTGCGCTTTGTTACTTACCGGGACAACAGGCGATTTCATTTCTCAACCAAATAATCATTGAGGAGCGATATTCAGGTGAGAAAGAGATTCTGGCGGTTTTTGGTAGTACAGCCATTCCTGCGTTTATGACCTGCTTGCAACGAGATCATCAACGACTGTGGATATTCACCCTCTTTATTGGGGCCAGTGAACTAGCCTTACCAATGGCGCAGCGGTTACAGAAAAAAATGGCTTACAAGGATGCCGTTAATTGGCTGGCAAATAACCCGCGCCATGCCACCGCCGGGCTACTGCCTTTGGCGCTGGGCAAACCGTGCCAAAATCGGGAATATGCCCGCCAGGCACTCCGCCTGCTAGTGAAATTAAACCAGCGAGAAACGATTGAAGAAATCGCCCGGAGATACAACCAACCTGATGTTTTAGCTGCGCTGGCAACATTGTTCGATAGCGATCCGCTGGAAGAATATCCCGCTAAAATCGCCCCACCGCCCGGCTTTTATCAGTTCACCTTATGGCGCAGACCACGGCTTAAAAGTAACAACCTGCCTCTGCCAGATGACGCTATGCGCCACCTAGGCACAATGTTGAGCTTTCCACGCGACATTACCGCCTACGCTGGGCTGGCGACCATCAAAGAGACCTTCACCCGCGAATCACTGGCTGACTTTGGCTGGGATCTGTATACCGCATGGACAGAAGCTGGCGCACCCGCAAAAGAAAACTGGGCATTTACTTCGCTGGGGATTTTAGGCAATGACGACACCGCGCGTAAGTTAACCCCGCTTATCCGCGCCTGGCCTGGGGAATCCCAGCATAAACGGGCGGTGTCCGGGCTGGATGTATTAGCTGATATTGGCAGCGATGTTGCGCTAATGCTACTTAATGGCATTGCGAAAAAGATTAAATTCGTTGCATTACAGGAACATGCCCGCGAGAAAATCAACATAGTTGCTGAAAACCGTGGGCTGACTATGGCTGAACTGGAAGACCGCCTGGCTCCAGATTTAGGGCTTGATAGCAGTGGCTCGCTGACACTTGATTTCGGCCCACGCCAATTCACCGTTGGTTTTGACGAAACCTTAAAACCTGTAGTGCGCGATGCAAACGGAAAGGTCCTGAAAGATTTACCCAAACAAAACCAGAGCGATGATAAAACACTGGCAACTGACGCCGTTAACCTCTTTAAACAATTGAAGAAAGATGTGCGCGCCATTGCCAGCCAGCAGGTTGATCGTCTGGAGCAGGCTATGTGCCAGCGCAGACGCTGGACGGCAGAACAGTTCCGCCTGTTCCTGGTGGAGCATCCGCTGGTACGTCACTTAACCCGACGGCTGTTATGGGGGGTATATACTGAGGAAAACACGCTGATTGCCTGCTTCCGGGTCGCAGAAGACAGCACTTACAGCGATGCGCAGGATGAGTTATTCACGCTGCCAGCAGGAAACATCGGTATACCGCATGTGCTGGAAATCCCCCCTGAATCCGCCGCTGCATTCAGGCAAATTTACGTTGATTACGAACTGCTTCCCCCTTTCCAACAGCTCGAACGTGGTAGTTACCACCTTGCTGATAACGAACGTAATGTCCATGAATTGTCACGCTGGGACGGACGGCTCTGCCAGGCTGGTCGCATTGTCGGGCTGGAACGCAGAGGCTGGCAACGTCTGGAAGAAAGCGGCAGCGTCTATGCGATGCGCAAATCTACCCCTTATGGCGCTCTCGAACTTGAAACAGAACATTTTTCATTAATTTATGGCGAAACGGGGTATAGCGACCTGCTGCCTGTCGAAAGCGTAAAAATCACTGCCTCTTATGATCGCTACGGTAAACAATCCTCCCCCACTTTCTCCGTGCTCGACAACATCACCGCTAGCGAGCTGATTAACGATATTGAATCACTGTTTGATTAAAAGGATTTAGCAATGAAAACCTATATTTATCAGGACGAAAAATCACATAAATTCTGGGCGGTGGAGCAGCAGGGAAACGAGCTGCATATTAGCTGGGGTAAAGTCAGCACCAACGGGCAAAGTCAGGTAAAAAGCTTTGCTGATGCTGCGGCGGCGGAAAAAGCGGAACTGAAGTTGATTGCGGAGAAAACAAAAAAGGGCTACGTAGAAGAAGTATCCGTGATAACACCGACATCTGTCCCCGTCCAGGTTATCGAATGCCCCGAAATAGCCCCTTTGCCACAAGACAAACCAGTATTTGTTGGAGACAACCTCCCCTGGCTGGCAGACGACGCCCAAATCATTTTACCGACAGAGGTTGCGCCAACCACACTAAGTCATCGACGCTGGCCTGGCGATCCTGTGCCACAGGAGAATGAATTAACTCTGCTACGCTCCGTCGCCGCGAATACTCACCGACGTTTTAAAAAGGTGATCACCTTCGATTACAGCACCTGTTCACTGGACTGGCAGCAGGCGATAACACAAGCAGTGGGCCTTATCGACTCGCCGATTAGCACCACGCTACCACCGATGGTTCTGGCGGTACTGGTTGCGCTGGAACAAGGCTTCAATCGTAACGATCACGAAGAGTTAATGGATCAAATTGTCCAGGAAGGTGGTCTGGAATATGCCACTGAGGTTGTCATTGCACTGCAATTCATCCGCTTCGACTGGGATTATGATGCCCATCTTATTACGTTCACCCCGGATGACAGGCAGCCTGGCTATCTGTTGCGCTTTGCCTCGGTTGAAATGCGCCTGCGTAAGCATTTCTCACTTGCAAATGACGATGTATGGCAGCGCTGCGCCGACAAACTGATTGCCGCTCTCGGAAACATGCCCGCCTGGCACCAGCCGCTGGTTGCACTATTGTTGCCGGAAAAACCAGAAGTAGCTCATGAGATTGCCAGACATTTTTGCGGGCAAAAAGGGTTATATGCGCTGGAATGGCTAAAACTGACGGTCACCGATGCTCAGGTATTAGCAGACCTGGAAAAATACTATCCAGGACAGCCTGGGCAGGTATTTGATGATTACTATGGCGGTAACATCTGGTGTGCGACAGCACTCCAGGAGCAAGGAGCCACTGCGCTGGCCCGTTTTGCCCATTACGCTACTGGTGACACATGTGGTGAAGTGTTGATGCATATCAACCACCCGCAGGCACTTACACTACTTATCCATGCAAGCGAGCAAGGAAAGCGTTGCCACGATCGCATGACAAAGGCTTTCGTTCGCTTCCCACACGCAGCGCTGGCGGCATTAGCAGAACTTCTGGCACAAAAAGATGAAAAGCGCTGGCGCATGATGCTAATGACGATGCTTATCTCGCAACCGATACTAGCAGAACAGGTCATTCCCTGGCTCTCGACACCCGCAGTTGCCGTACTGAAATCATGCCAGCAACAACTGAAACAGCCCTCAAACCATGCCAGCGCCGATATGCTGCCAGCCATATTAGTCTCACCGCCCTGGCTTTCGAAAAAGAAAAAATCTGTAATGCCGGTATTGGATTTAACGCCATTACCGCTGGAGTCATGCTGCACATTGACCGAGACGGCAGAAAAAGAGATTCATGCAAGGCATCGCTGGCACGCACATCAAATAGACATCGGCCAAAAAGAGGATATTCAGAACTACCTGACACGTCTGGGTTTCAATCGCTGGAATAATGGCCAGTATATGAAAGCGTCTGATGCTGTTGTAGAACTCTGGCAGAGGGGAGATTATTCTGCGCTAATCAGCGAATTTAAAACCTTCTGGCACTCCTATCAACGGGAATGGCAACTTTACATGTTAGCCGCCCTGCCTATCGAAAAAACAGCGCAGGCGTGGAATGTCCTCAGTAAAGAGCCACACGTCGGTGTCGAGTTTGTCATGACGCACCTGCAACTCGCTGGGTTACAGGGTTTTATTCACTCCTTTTCACGCTATCCACAAGAAGCTCTGCCTGTAGCACAATATTTTGCGGCTATCGAATTAGCGCCACTGATCGCCCGCGCCTTCAACAAACTCAAAACCCTACGACAAGACGCCCGTAGCTGGCTGCTGAAATACCCGGAACACGCCATTACCGGCCTGCTGCCCGCGGCGCTCGGCAAAGCCGGTGAAGCCCAGGATAACGCCCGCGCTGCCTTGCGTATGCTTACCGAAAACGGTCATCAGCCATTACTGCAAGAAATCGCCCGGCGTTATAACCAGCCGGAAGTAACCGATGCGGTGAACGCTCTGCTTGCGCTCGATGCCTTAGATAATCACCCGACAAAAATCCCCACTCTTCCGGCCTTTTATCAGCCATCGCTCTGGACCCGCCCGGTATTAAAAGCAAATGCCCAATCACTGCCAGATAGCGCCCTCCTACGCCTCGGTGAAATGCTCCGCTTCCCTCAGGAAGAGGCACTGTATCCGGGATTATTGCAGGTGAAAGCCGCCTGTACCGCCGACTCACTGGCTGAATTTGCCTGGGATCTGTTTACCGCCTGGCAGACCGCTGGCGCACCGTCTAAAGAAAGCTGGGCATTCACTGCGTTAGGTGTTCTCGGCAACGATGACACCGCCCGCAAACTGACGCCTTTGATTCGCGCCTGGCCTGGCGAATCCCAGCATAAACGCGCCACCGTCGGGCTTGATATCCTCGCCGCTATCAGCAGCGATATCGCCCTGATGCAGCTTAACGGCATCGCCCAGAAACTGAAATTCAAAGCCTTACAGGAGCGGGCGAAAGAGAAAATTGCCGACATTGCCGAGAGCCGCGAACTCACGGTGGCGGAGCTTGAAGATCGCCTGGCCCCGGATCTGGGACTGGATGATAACGGTTCGCTACTGCTGGATTTCGGGCCACGTCAGTTCACCGTCAGCTTTGATGAAACCTTAAAACCGTTTATGCGCGATGCTTCCGGCAGCCGCCTGAAAGATTTACCCAAACCGAACAAAAGCGATGATGAATCGCGGTCGAACGATGCGGTTAACCGCTACAAATTGCTGAAAAAAGATGCGCGTACCGTCGCCGCCCAGCAGGTAGCAAGGCTGGAATCCGCCATGTGCCTGCGCCGCCGCTGGTCGCCGGAAAACTTTCAGCTCTTCCTGGTTGAGCATCCGCTGGTTCGTCACTTAACCCGCCGTCTGATTTGGGGCGTTTATAGCACCGAAAACGAGCTACTGGCTTGCTTTCGCGTGGCGGAAGATAACAGCTACAGCACCGCAGACGATGATCTTTTCACCCTGCCGGAAGGCGATATCTCTGTTGGTATTCCTCACGTTCTGGAAATATCACCCACGGATGCTGCCGCCTTTGGTCAGCTTTTTGCCGACTACGAACTGCTACCGCCGTTTCGCCAGCTCGACCGTAACAGTTACGCCCTGACAGAAACCGAGCGCAATGCCAGCGAATTGATCCGCTGGGCAGGCAGAAAATGCCCGAGCGGTCGGGTCATGGGACTGGCGAATAAAGGTTGGATAAAGGGCACCCCGCTGGATGCAGGCTGGATCGGCTGGATGATCAAACCTCTGGGCCGCTGGTCGTTAATCATGGAAATCGATGAAGGTTTTGCGGTCGGCATGTCGCCAGCCGAACTCAGTGCCGAGCAACTCTTAAGCAAGCTGTGGCTATGGGAAGGCAAAGCGGAAAGCTATGGCTGGGGGAGTCATTCAACACAGGAAGCGCAGTTCTCCGTGCTCGACGACATCACCGCCAGCGAACTCATTAACGATATTGAAGCCCTGTTTGAATAAGGAAAGAGCATGGACAAGGAATTACCGTGGCTGGCGGATAACGCCCAAGTGGAACTGAAATATAAAAAAGGCAAAACGCCGCTCAGCCATCGCAGTTGGCCGGGCGAACCAGTGCCTGTTATCACTGAAAGCCTCATCCAGACACTGGGTGATGAATTGCTACAAAAAGCTGAGAAGAAAAAAAACATTGTCTGGCGTTATGAAAATTTTTCACTGGAGTGGCAGTCGGCCATTACGCAGGCCATCAACTTGATCGGAGAACACAAACCCTCAGTTCCGGCCCGGACAATGGCGGCGCTAGCCTGTATCGCGCAAAATGATAGCCAACAGTTGCTCGACGAAATCGTCCAACAAGAGGGACTGGAATATGCGACTGAGGTGGTGATTGCACGCCAGTTTATTGCACGGTGTTATGAAAGTGATCCTCTGCTAGTGACATTGCAGTATCAGAACGAGGATTATGGCTATGGTTATCGATCAGAAACCTATAACGAATTCGATCTCCGACTGCGTAAGCATCTCTCTCTGGCAGAGGAAAGCAGCTGGCAGCGTTGCGCCGACAAACTCATTGCCGCACTGCCAGGAATAACCAAAGTTCGCCGCCCTTTTATTGCTCTGATCCTCCCGGAAAAACCAGAAATCGCCAATGAGTTGGTAAGCCTTGAATGCCCGTGGACTCATTTTCATTCTAAGGAGTGGTTAAAAGTTGTTGCTAATGACCCCAGAGCGGTGAGAAAACTCGAACGCTACTGGAGCCAGGATATATTTAGCGATCGGGAAGCCAGCTACATGTCGCATGAAAACCACTTCGGCTACGCGGCCTGCGCTGCCCTTTTGCGCGAACAAGGACTGGCAGCCGTTCCACGCCTGGCAATGTATGCCCATAAAGAAGATTGCGGCAGTCTGCTGGTACAAATTAACCATCCGCAGGTCATCCGCATCTTGCTGTTAGTTGCTGATAAAAACAAACCCAGCCTGCAACGTGTGGCTAAATACAGTAAAAACTTCCCCCATGCGACGCTTGCCGCACTGGCAGAGCTTCTGGCGTTAAAAGAACCGCCTGCACGCCCTGGTTATCCAATCATCGAAGACAAAAAGCTGCCTGCACAGCAAAAAGCTCGAGATGAATACTGGCGTACGCTGTTACAAACGCTGATGGCATTGCAGCCACAACTGGCAGAAGAGGTGATGCCGTGGTTAAGTACTCAAGCCCGGGCAGTGCTGAATAGTTTTTTATCGGCACCGTCCAAAACGGTTATTGATAGCACCGATAACAGCCAAATGCCTGAAATCCTCGTTTCACCACCGTGGCGTAGTAAGAAAAAAATGACAGTTCCACGTCTTGATTTGGCACCGTTCGAATTAACGCCGCAAGTTTACTGGCAACCAGGCGAACGAGAGAGGCTTGCCGCCACTGAGTCTGCCCGTTATTTCAGCACGGAATCTCTTGCGGAACGCATGGAACAAAAAAGTGGACGAGTTGTATTACAGGAGCTGGGTTTTGGAGATGATGTATGGCTGTTTTTGAATTATATACTCCCCGGAAAACTGGATGCTGCATGCAATTCACTCATTGTTCAGTGGCATTACTACCCAGGGCGGGTTGAAGAGATCATGAATGGCTGGAGCTCCCCGGAAGCTCAATTAGCAGAACAGGCGCTTCGCAACGGTCACGTAGAAGTGTTAATTAACATATGGGAAAATGACAGCTACTCACGCTATCGTCGGGAAAAGAGTATCTGGAACCTGTATTTATTGGCGCAGTTGCCGCGTGAGATAGCTTTGACTTTCTGGCTACGTATCAATGAGAAAAAGCATCTGTCTGCGGGTGAGGACTATTTTCTCAGTATCTTCGGATTGGATGCTCTACCAGGTCTGCTGTTGGCTTTTTCACATCGTCCAAAAGAAACATTTCCATTAATTTTAAATTTCGGCGCAACCGAACTGGCCCTGCCCGTTGCCCGCGTCTGGCGACGTTTCGCGGCGCAGCGTGATCTGGCTCGCCAGTGGATTTTACATTGGCCGGAACATACAGCTACTGCACTTATCCCTCTTGTCTTCACCAAATCCAGCGATAATAGCGAAGCTGCATTACTTGCCCTGCGTTTACTTTACGAACAGGGGCATGGCGAGTTACTGCAAACCGTGGCAAACCGCTGGCAGCGTACAGATGTATGGCCTGCCCTGGAGCATTTACTTAAACAGAGTCCAATAGAGATTTACCCGACACGCATTCCAAAAGCCCCTGATTTCTGGCAGCCGGCAATGTGGTCCAGGCCGCGCCTTATCACGAATAATCAGCCTGTTACTGATGACGCTCTGGAAATTATCGGCGAAATGCTGCGCTTTACCCAAGGCGGACGTTTTTATTGCGGACTGGAACAGCTGAAAACGTTTTGCCAGCCGCAAACGTTGGCAGCCTTTGCCTGGGATCTTTTCACCGCGTGGCAACAAGCTGGTGCTCCCGCAAAAGACAACTGGGCATTTCTGGCGTTAAGTCTCTTTGGCGACGAAAGCACGGCACGGGATCTGACGACACTGATTCTCGCCTGGCCACAAGAGGGCAAATCTGCCCGTGCCGTCAGTGGTCTGAATATACTTACTCAGATGAATAATGATATGGCACTGATACAGCTGCATCATATATCGCAACGGGCGAAATCCCGCCCCTTACGTGATAACGCGGCGGAATTTCTTCATGTGGTCGCAGAAAATCGCGGTCTAAGCCAGGAACAGTTAGCGGACAGATTAGTCCCAACGCTGGGTCTTGATGATCCGCAGGCGTTGATTTTTGATTTTGGTCCACGGCAATTTACCGTTCGCTTCGATGAAAACCTTAACCCGGTTATCTTTGATCAGCAAAACGTTCGCCAGAAAAGCGTTCCCCGGTTGCGCGCCGATGACGATCAACTGAAAGCACCCGAGGCACTGGCCCGACTAAAAGGGCTAAAAAAAGATGCTACTCAGGTGAGCAAAAACCTGCTCCCGCGTCTTGAAACTGCCCTGCGCACCACCCGACGCTGGTCGCTGGCAGATTTTCATTCTCTGTTTGTTAATCATCCCTTTACCCGCCTGGTTACTCAGCGATTGATATGGGGTGTTTATCCGGCAAATGAACCGCGTTGTTTACTCAACGCCTTTCGTGTGGCCGCTGAGGGGGAGTTCTGCAATGAGCAAGATGAGCCAATTGACCTGCCTGCCGATGCTCTGATTGGCATTGCCCACCCGTTAGAAATGACAGCAGAAATGCGCAGTGAATTTGCACAGCTTTTTGCCGATTACGAAATTATGCCGCCTTTTCGCCAGTTGGCACGGCGTACGGTGCTGCTCACACCTGACGAGTCAGCCAGTAATAGTTTGAATCGCTGGGAAGGTAAATCCGCTACCGTTGGGCAACTGATGGGAATGCGATACAAAGGCTGGGAGTCAGGCTATGAGGACGCATTTGTCTATGACCTGGGTGCGTACCGGCTGGTCCTTAAGTTTTCACCCGGTTTTAACCACTACAATGTTGATAGCAAAGCGCTAATGAGCTTCCGTTCTCTTCATGTATACCGTGACAATAAATCTGTCACTTTTGCCGAACTTGATGTGTTTGATTTGAGTGAGGCGTTAAGCGCACCCGACGTCATTTTCCATTAAAACACAACGGGCAGTGATGCGACTGCCCGTTATCAACACGACTTACCATCGGGAAAAGCGATGAGCGTGCAAAAAGAGCTGGTCGCTATTTACAATTATGAGGTCCCTGTACCTGAAGATCCGTTTTCCTTCAGACTTGAGATCCATAAATGCTCTGAATTATTTACAGGTTCCGTCTACCGACTGGAACGGTTCCAGCTACATCCAACATTTAATGATGCCGACCCGCTAATAAATGATGCGTTGATTTATATAAGAGATGAGTTTATTGATGAGCGGAAATTACGAGGTGAATCACCTGAAACGGTAATAGCAATTTTTAATCGCGAACTACAGAATATATTCAACCAAGAAATAGAAAAATAGCTTTATTAAAGGGGGAAACGGTATTCCCCCTTAGATGCGTTTCAATTTGCCCGTTACTTCAACAAATCAATCAACCGTAACAGAGCCACTAATAACTCCAGTACGGCAATGAGCACGGTTAACTTTTGTGTCAGCGTGTCCATCCGCTCTCCTTATTAAGGAGCGCAACACCAGCACCTTACCCTTACGCTGCCTGTCGATACTGGTTTACGTATGTTGAGTCGCCATGTTGCACTCCGGATCAGAGCACTACCTGCGGCACCACCCGTCCGGTAGCCAGGACTTGAAATGGGTTCGATCCGGCGCAACTTCCCAACAGTCAGGATTATAAATCTCATTATCTTAATTGCAACACTGTCCAGAGGTGGTTATAATTCGTTCGTTGAGATGCCATGTTGCACTATCAGTAACTTAACATCAAAGTAGTAAATAAAAGAACCTGCCTCACCAGCAGGTTTTTTTATTTTCTGCGATCTACTTTCCAGATATTTTTTGCCAATAGCCCACCATAAATATTCACATCCCGGTTAAACGGTACGTTGAATATAAAATCGATGAATTTATAAATAAAAATGAGTTATATGATGAATTAATAAAAACAGTAATCATTTTATTAAAGGGGGAAGCGGTTTTCCCCCTTAGATGCGTTTCAATTTGCCCGTTACTTCAACAAATCAATCAACCGTAACAGAGCCACTAATAGCTCCAGTACAGCAATGAGCACGGTTAACTTTTGTGTCAGCGTGTCCATTCGCTCTCCTTATTAAGGAGCGCAACACCAGCACCTTACCCTTACACTGCCTGTCGATACCGGTTTACGTATGTTGGACCACGATGTTGCACTCCGGATCAGGGCACCACCTGCAGCACCACCCGTCCGGTAGCCAGGACTTAAAATTGGTCCGATCCGGCGCAACGTCCCAACCGTCTGGATTATAAATCTCATTATCTTAATTGCAACGGGGTCCACCGATGGTTATAATTCGTTCGTTGGAACACGATGTTGCACAGGCTGCGGTGTTGGGCCTGAAAATAGTAAATAAAAGAACCTGCCTCACCAGCAGGTTTTTTTATTTACTGTGATCTGCTTTCCAGATATTTTTCGCTCAAACAACTAATGCGCCAAACATTTATTGCGCGTAAAATATCGTTTATTTCATTAATACATTTCAGGGATGAATATATGTCACCGCAGAATAATCATCTGCAGCGTCCGCCTGCTGCTGTGTTATACGCCGATGAACTGGCAAAATTAAAACAAAATGATAACGCTCCTTGCCCGCCCGGTTGGCAGTTAAGTTTACCTGCGGCCCGTGCTTTTATCCTTGGCGATAGCGCGCAAAATATTAGCCGTAAAGTGGTGATTAGTCCCTCCGCTGTCGAACGTATGTTAGTCACTCTTGCCACCGGGCGCGGTTTGATGTTGGTGGGGGAACCTGGCACCGCAAAATCTCTCCTGTCTGAATTACTGGCAACCGCTATTAGCGGCGATGCCGGGTTAACCATCCAGGGCGGCGCATCTACTACTGAAGATCAAATCAAGTACGGCTGGAACTACGCCCTGCTTATCAACCATGGTCCGTCAACGGAAGCACTGGTCCCTGCCCCGCTTTACCAGGGAATGCGCGACGGCAAAATCGTCCGTTTTGAAGAGATAACGCGTACACCGCTGGAAGTACAAGACTGTCTGTTAGGTATGCTTTCTGACAGGGTGATGACGGTGCCGGAACTCACTGGTGAAGCCAGTCAACTCTATGCGCGAGAAGGCTTTAACATTATTGCCACTGCCAATACCCGCGATCGCGGCGTCAATGAAATGAGTGCTGCGCTAAAGCGTCGTTTCGATTTTGAAACTGTCTTTCCGATTATGGATTTCGCTCAGGAGCTGGAGCTTGTCGCCAGTGCTTCGGCGCGTTTGATGGCCCATAGCGGTATTCCGCATAAAGTGCCTGACGCGGTACTGGAGTTACTGGTCCGCACCTTCCGCGATCTGCGTGCCAACGGCGAAAAGAAAACGTCAATGGATACACTGACAGCGATTATGTCCACCGCTGAAGCCGTGAACGTGGCCCACGCAGTGGGCGTCCGCGCCTGGTTTTTAGCGAATCGCGCGGGGGAGCCTGCCGACCTGGTGGACTGTATTGCCGGAACCATCGTCAAAGATAACGAAGAAGATCGCGCGCGTCTGCGCCGTTACTTCGAACAGCGCGTCGCCACACATAAAGAAGCTCACTGGCAGGCTTATTATCAAGCTCGCCACCGCTTGCCGTGAGGAAAGATGCATGAGCGAGCCGTTAATTGTCGGCATCCGGCATCATAGTCCGGCCTGCGCCCGGCTGGTGAAATCGTTAATCGAAAGCCAGCGGCCACGATACGTGTTGATTGAAGGCCCGGCTGATTTTAATGACCGGGTAGACGAACTGTTGTTAGCCCACCAGCTTCCGGTAGCTATTTACAGTTATTGCCAGTATCAGGACGGTGCGGCCCCCGGGCGTGGTGCCTGGACGCCATTTGCTGAATTTTCGCCGGAGTGGCAGGCGCTACAAGCCGCACGTCGTATTCAGGCACAAACTTACTTCATCGATTTGCCTTGCTGGGCACAGAGTGAAGAAGAGGACGATTCGCCTGATACGCAAGAGGAAATCCAGACCTTACTGCTGCGTGCCACCCGCATGGATAACAGCGATACCCTGTGGGATCACTTATTCGAAGATGAAAGCCAGCAAACTATATTACCCTCTGCACTGGCGCACTATTTTGCACAACTGCGGGGCGATTCCCCCGGAGATGCTCTCAATCGTCAGCGCGAAGCCTTTATGGCCCGCTGGATTGGATGGGCGATGCAGCAAAATAATGGGGACGTGTTAGTCGTCTGCGGCGGCTGGCATGCTCCGGCACTGGCAAAGATGTGGCGCGAATACACGCAGGAAATTAACACGCCGGAATTGCCCTCGCTGGCAGATGCCGTTACAGGTTGTTATCTCACCCCCTACAGTGAAAAGCGCCTTGATGTGCTGGCAGGATACCTTTCCGGTATGCCTGCCCCGGTCTGGCAAAACTGGTGCTGGCGGTGGGGCTTGCAGCAGGCAGGTGAACAACTGCTGAAAACGGTTCTTACCCGTTTGCGCCAGCACAAATTGCCCGCTTCTACCGCTGATATGGCTGCCGCTCATCTGCATGCGATGGCGCTGGCACAGTTGCGCGGTCATACACTACCGTTACGCACTGACTGGCTGGATGCCATAGCAGGCTCGCTGATTAAAGAAGCCTTGAACGCGCCGTTGCCGTGGAGCTATCGCGGAGTTATTCATCCCGATACCGATCCGATTCTGCTAACGTTGATAGACACATTAGCGGGTGACGGATTCGGTAAACTTGCCCCCTCTACGCCACAGCCGCCTCTGCCAAAAGATGTCACCTGCGAACTGGAACGTACAGGAATCTCTTTTCCGGCGGAGCTTACCTTAAATCGCTTTACCCCCGATGGACTGGCGCAAAGCCAGGTGCTGCATCGGTTGGCAATACTGGAGATTCCCGGCATTGTGCGCCAGCACGGAAGTACACTGACGCTTGCGGGTAACGGTGAAGAACAGTGGAAATTAACCCAGCCGCTTAGCCAGCATGCGGCATTAATTGAGGCCGCATGCTTTGGCGCCACACTCCAGGAAGCCGCACGTAATAAATTAGAAGCCGATATGCTGGACGCGGGTGGAATCGGCAGTATCACCACATGTCTTAGCCAGGCGGCGTTAGCGGGTCTGGCGTCCTTCAGTCAACAATTACTGGAGCAACTTACATTATTAATCGCCCAGGAAAATCAGTTTGCCGAAATGGGCCAGGCGCTGGAAGTGCTATATGCCTTATGGCGGTTGGATGAAATTAGCGGTATGCAAGGCGCGCAGATATTACAAACGACATTATGCGCGGCCATCGATCGCACACTCTGGCTGTGTGAATCCAACGGCAGACCGGAGGAAAAGGAGTTTCACGCTCACCTGCATAGCTGGCAGGCGCTTTGCCATATCCTGCGCGATCTACATAGCGGCGTTAATTTACCCGGCGTTTCGCTTTCTGCGGCGGTGGCCTTACTGGAGCGCTGCAGTCAGGCGGTTCATGCCCCGGCACTGGATCGCGGCGCGGCTCTTGGCGCACTGATGCGTCTGGAACATCCCAACGCCAGTGCCGAAGCGGCGCTGACGATGCTGGCGCAATTATCCCCGGCACAATCCGGCGAGGCGCTGCACGGTTTGCTGGCGCTGGCCCGCCATCAACTGGCCTGTCAGCCGGCATTTATCGCCGGTTTCAGTAGTCATTTAAATCAACTGAGTGATGCCGATTTTATTAACGCCCTGCCCGATTTACGCGCGGCGATGGCCTGGCTACCGCCACGAGAACGCGGGACGCTGGCGCATCAGGTGCTTGAGCATTACCAGCTCGCACAGCTTCCCGTTTCAGCGCTGCAAATGCCGTTGCATTGTCCACCGCAAGCCATTGCACATCATCAACAACTCGAACAGCAGGCACTGGGATCGCTGCAACACTGGGGAGTTTTCCATGTCTGAACTGAACGATCTTCTGACCACCCGTGAGCTACAACGCTGGCGATTAATTCTTGGCGAAGCGGCAGAAACGACGCTTTGTGGGCTGGATGGCAATGCCCGGCAAATAGATCACGCGCTGGAGTGGCTGTATGGGCGCGATCCTGAACGGCTCCAGCGTGGTGAACGCTCCGGTGGATTAGGTGGCTCAAATCTCACTACCCCTGAGTGGATCAACAGTATTCACACGCTGTTTCCGCAACAGGTGATTGAGCGGCTGGAAAGCGATGCCGTACTGCGCTACGGCATTGAAGATGTGGTGACGAATCTCGACGTGCTGGAACGTATGCAGCCTTCTGAAAGCCTGCTACGCGCCGTTTTGCACACCAAACATCTGATGAATCCCGAAGTGCTGGCTGCCGCCCGCCGGATAGTGCGCCAGGTTGTTGAAGAAATTATGGCGCGACTGGCAAAGGAAGTTCGCCAGGCTTTTTCTGGTGTCCGCGATCGCCGCCGTCGCTCATTTATTCCACTGGCGCGTAATTTCGATTTCAAAAGTACGCTGCGTGCCAACCTGCAACACTGGCATCCGCAACACGGCAAGTTGTATATCGAATCCCCCCGCTTTAACAGCCGTATTAAGCGCCATAGCGATCAATGGCAACTGGTCTTACTGGTTGATCAAAGCGGATCGATGGTTGACTCGGTGATCCACTCAGCGGTGATGGCGGCCTGTTTATGGCAGTTACCCGGCATTCGTACCCATCTGGTGGCGTTTGACACAAGCGTCGTTGATCTCACGGCAGACGTTGCTGATCCGGTAGAGTTATTAATGAAAGTACAACTGGGCGGCGGGACCAATATCGCCAGTGCCGTGGAGTATGGTCGGCAACTTATTGAACAACCAGCGAAAAGTGTCATTATCCTCGTGAGCGATTTTTATGAAGGGGGTTCATCATCCATGCTGACGCATCAGGTGAAAAAGTGTGTCCAGAGCGGCATCAAAGTGCTGGGACTGGCGGCGCTCGATAGCACCGCAACGCCTTGCTATGACCGCGATATGGCCCTGACGCTGGTTAATGTCGGCGCACAAATAGCCGCGATGACGCCGGGCGAACTCGCTACCTGGCTTGCGGAGAATTTGCAGTCATGAATTCACTACGTCCGGAATTATTAGAACTCACGCCGCAGGCCCTGACGGCGTTAAGCAATGCCGGTTTTGTTAAGCGCAGTCTTAAGGAACTGGAAAATGGCAACGTCCCGGAGATCAGCCATGAGAACGGCGCTTTAATCGCCACCTTCAGTGACGGTGTCCGCACCCAGCTGGCGAACGGTCAGGCACTGAAAGAGGCTCAGTGCAGCTGCGGGGCCAGCGGCATGTGCCGCCATCGCGTGATGCTGGTTTTAAGTTATCAGCGACTTTGCGCCACCACCCAGCCTACGGAAAAAGAAGAAGAGTGGGATCCGGCAATCTGGCTGGAAGAACTGGCTACCCTTCCCGATGCCACCCGCAAACGCGCACAGGCGCTGGTCGCTAAAGGCATCACCATTGAGTTGTTCTGTACGCCGGGCGAAATTCCCTCTGCCCGCTTACCGATGAGCGATGTGCGTTTTTATTCCCGCAGCAGTATTCGTTTCGCCCGTTGTGATTGTATTGACGGCACACTTTGCGAACATGTCGTACTGGCTGTGCAGGCCTTCGTCGAGGCCAAAACTCAGCAAGCGGAATTTACTCATTTAATCTGGCAGATGCGCAGCGAACACGTCACACCATCTGACGATCCGTTTGCCAGCGAAGAGGGCAACGCGTGTCGTCAATATGTTCAGCAATTAAGTCAGGCATTATGGCTGGGCGGCATCAGCCAGCCGCCAATCCATTACGAGGCCGCTTTCAGCCGCGCACAGCAGACGGCGGAACGCTGCAACTGGCGATGGGTGAGTGAATCGCTACGGCAACTGCGCGCCAGCGTTGATGCCTTCCACGCCCGCGCCAGCCACTATCATGCCGGAGAATGCTTACGTCAGCTTGCGGCATTAAACAGTCGATTAAATTGCGCACAAGAGATGGCCCGGCGCGACAGTATCGGTGAAGTTCCTCCTGTACCGTGGCGCACGGTCGTTGGCGCTGGCATTGCCGGAGAAGCAAAGCTTGATCATCTGCGGCTGGTGTCTTTAGGTATGCGTTGCTGGCAGGATATTGAGCAGTATGGTTTACGCATCTGGTTCACCGATCCCGACACCGGCAGTATTTTGCATCTTTCGCGTAGTTGGCCGAGAAGCGAACAAGAAAACGCTCCCGCTGCAAAACGTCGGCTGTTTAGTTTTCAGGCTGGCGCACTGGCAGGTGGGCAAATTGTTTCACAAGCAGCAAAACGCAGTGCCGATGGCGAACTGCTATTAGCTACCCGCAACCGCTTGAGTAGTGTTGTTCCACTGTCGCCAGACGCCTGGCAAATGTTGAGTGCGCCGCTGCGCCAGCCAGGCATTGTGGCTTTGCGGGAATATTTACGCCAGCGTCCCCCCGCCTGCATACGACCACTCAACCAGGTCGATAACTTATTTATTCTGCCGGTCGCTGAGTGTATTTCGCTCGGTTGGGATAGCAGCCGCCAGACACTGGATGCGCAGGTCATTAGCGGCGAAGGGGAAGATAATGTGCTGACGTTATCCCTTCCGGCATCTGCCTGTTCTCCTTTTGCCGTTGAACGCATGGCGGCGCTTTTGCAACAAACAGACGACCCCGTGAGTCTGGTTTCTGGCTTTGTCAGCTTTGTAGAGGGGCAATTGACACTGGAACCACGGGTGATGATGACAAAAACCCGCGCCTGGGCGCTGGACGCAGAAACTGCGCCTGTGGCACCGCTACCTTCTGCCAGCGTTTTGCCTGTGCCGTCTACCGCTCATCAGTTGCTGATGCGCTGCCAGGCGTTACTTATTCAACTGCTCCATAACGGCTGGCGCTATCAGGAACAGAGTGCTATTGGTCAGGCAGAGTTGCTGGCGAATGACCTCACCGCGGTCGGTTTTTATCGGCTGGCACATGTGTTGGCACAATTTCGTAATACAGAAAGCGAGGCACGGGTAGAAGCAATGAATAACGGTGTTTTGATTTGCGAACAATTATTCCCCATGCTTCAGCAACAAGGATGAAATAGTGCTTTTTACTAAGAGTTCCACTCCAGTTCCGGACTGCTCACGCCACGGTATTAGGCATATCCTATATAGCCCCTGGTGAGAGTCACCAGTTTCTTGATTAAATAAAATGGAGTTTTACATGAAGGCTTTCAATAAGCTGTTTTCCCTCGTTGTTGCATCTGTTCTGGTTTTCTCTCTTGCTGGCTGCGGTGACAAAGAAGAATCGAAAAAATTCAGCGCCAATCTGAACGGTACTGAAATTGCCATTACCTATGTCTACAAAGGTGACAAGGTGCTTAAGCAATCTTCTGAAACCAAAATTCAATTTGCCTCCATTGGTGCAACCACCAAAGAAGATGCTGCCAAGACACTTGAGCCGTTAAGCGCCAAATACAAAAACATCGCGGGTGTTGAAGAAAAATTAACCTATACCGATACTTACGCGCAGGAAAACGTGACTATCGATATGGAAAAAGTGGATTTTAAAGCCCTGCAGGGTATTTCAGGAATCAACGTTTCTGCTGAAGATGCCAAAAAAGGTATCACTATGGCGCAAATGGAACTGGTGATGAAAGCCGCTGGTTTTAAAGAAGTGAAATAATCTGTCGGCGGCCATGTTTTTGCATGGCCGCCATACCCGTCTTAGCTTTTCTTCACATGCTGGCGCGCTGCCAGTCCACGCAGAAAATAACGTAAAAATTGATCGCCGCATTCGCGGAAGTTTTTATGATCCGGTGCACGCATCATCGCCGTAATTTCCGGCATCGAAACGCGGAACTGCTGTTCGGTAAGGATCGCCAGAATGTCATCGGTTTTCAGCGAAAACGCGATGCGTAATTTTTTCAGCACGATGTTGTTATTAATGCGACGTTCCGGCTCCAGTGCCGGAGCAGACTCATCCTTGCCGCGTTTTTCATAAATCAGGCCATTGAGGAATGACGACAAAACAATGTCCGGACAACGCTGAAAACCCTCTTCGTCTTCTTTACGTAGCCAGACGGCGATCTGTTCCGCGGTGGCTTCGACATTACCCAGCGCCAGAATACGCACCAGGTCATTATTATTGGCTTTCAAAATGTAGCGCACGCTGCGCAGAATATCGTTACTTAGCATGAGGCCTTCAGGTGTTGATGAGGCAAAAAGCCATTTTAGCAGTCTTTTAAAGGCCAATCGCCTCTTTTAAGCTTTTCAGATAACGGCGGCTGACCGGCACGGTTAAGCCATTACGCAAAATCAACTCGGCCTGGCCGTTATCTTCCAGACGAATCTCCTGTAAATGCGCGAGGTTAACCAGATACTGACGATGGCAGCGCAGTAGTGGTGTACGACTTTCCAGGGTACGTAATGTCAATTCGGTAAAGCCCTCTTTCCCTTCGTGGCTGGTAACGTAGACACCGCTCATCCGACTGCTGACAAATGCCACATCTTTCATTTGCAGCAAATAAATCCGACTATGCCCCGTACAAGGGATAAACTTCAGCGCCTGTTGATTTTCCGGTAACAGCGAAACATCCTGCTTGCTGCGCTCCTGACGCAATCGCGCCAGCGTTTTTTCCAGTCGCGCTTCATCAATTGGCTTCAGCAGATAATCAAAGGCATGTTCTTCAAAGGCTTTAATAGCGTATTCGTCAAACGCGGTGAGAAAAACGATATACGGTCGATGTTCGGGGTCGAGCATCCCCACCATTTCCAGACCACTGATGCGCGGCATCTGGATATCGAGAAACAGCACATCCGGGCGCAGTTTATGCACCGCGCCGATCCCTTCTACGGCGTTTGAACACTCTCCAACGATTTCAATATCGCTCTGCTCCTGCAAAAATACGCGCAGGTTCTCCCGTGCAAGCGGTTCATCATCGACAATTAAGACTTTAATCATGCCTCGTCCCTCCATGGTAGTCGTAACGTTATTCGGGTGTAACAATCAGGCTCACAGGCGACGCTTATCCCATAGTCATCGCCAAACCGTTCACGTAAACGCTTATCCACCAGATTCATCCCCAGCCCACTGGCATTGGTTACCGGTTGATACAAACCGGCATTGTCTTCGATCTCCAGCATCAAATGTTGCCCCTCACGTCGGGCGCTGATCGCCACTCGCCCTGTATCCAGCAGTTGTGATGTCCCATGTTTAATGGCGTTTTCCACTATCGGTTGCAGGGTAAACGCGGGCAATTGCTGCTGGGATAATTCTTGCGGAATAGCAATATTGACCTGCAACCGCGACTGGAAGCGCGCCTTTTCAATTTGCAGATAAGCGTTCACATGTTCAATTTCGTCGGCGAGAGTAACAAACTCCGAAGGCCGCTTTAAGTTTTTGCGGAAAAAAGTGGAAAGATACTGCACCAGCTGGCTGGCCTGTTCGCTGTCGCGGCGGATCACCGCTTTAATGGTGTTAAGCGCATTAAACAAAAAATGGGGGTTCACCTGGGCGTGAAGCAGTTTGATCTCTGACTGGGTGAGCATCGCTTTTTGCCGCTCATATTGCCCGGCGAGGATCTGCGCCGAAAGCAGTTGCGCAATCCCCTCACCCAGCGTGCGATTGATTGAACTGAATAAACGGTTTTTGGCTTCATACAATTTGATGGTACCCATCACCCGCTGATTTTCACCACGCAACGGAATTACCAGCGTCGACCCCAGTTTGCATTGCGGATGCAAAGAGCAACGATAAGGTACTTCGTTGCCATCAGCGTAGACCACTTCACCGGTTTCAATCGCTTTTAAGGTGTAAGTCGAAGAAATCGGTTTGCCGGGTAAATGGTGATCGTCACCAATTCCGGTAAAGGCCAGCAATTTCTCTCGATCGGTAATCGCGACTGCACCAATATCCAGCTCCTGATACAGCACCTGTGCCACTTTCATGCTGTTCACTTCGTTAAACCCCTGGCGCAAAATGCCTTCCGTCGAGGCAGCCACTTTTAGCGCAGTGGCAGAAAAAGCCGAAGTGTATTTTTCAAACATCGCGCGTTTATCGAGCAATATACGCATAAACAGCGCCGCGCCGACGGTATTGGTGACCATCATTGGCGCAGCAATATTACTCACCAGACGCACCGCATCTTCATAAGGTCGGGCGATTGCCAGGATGATCAACATTTGCACCATTTCAGCGACGAACGTGACGGCACCGGCGGTAATGGGGTTAAAGACTTTATCAGTGCGCCCGCGACGGATCAGGATGCTGTGTACCAGGCCGCCGAGCAACCCTTCAACGATGGTCGAGATCATGCAACTTAGCGCGGTCATGCCCCCCATCGAATATCGATGTAACCCGCCGGTCAGACCAACCAGCCCACCGACGACCGGACCGCCGAGTAAGCCGCCCATTACCGCGCCTATCGCACGGGTATTGGCAATAGAATCGTCAATGTGCAACCCAAACCAGGTGCCCATGATGCAGAAGATGGAAAAGACGATGTAGCAGAGAAATTTATGCGGCAGACGAACCGTGACCTGCATTAACGGTATGAATAATGGCGTTTTACTCATTAACCACGCAATGACTAAAAAAACGCACATCTGCTGAAGCAGCAGCAACACCAGATTAAAATCGTACATACCCGCAAACCACACTTCCCTTTAAAACGCGTAACATACATTGCCTGCGTTTAACTTTCTTTGAACTCTTGCAGAAAAATGAGAATTCGTGAGTACGATCACTCAAAATCGCCTGGCAAAAATAAAATCACCCTATAGATGCACAAAAAACGGGCAAAACTACCTGGTTCGCAAAACTGCGTCTAAAGTTAAACCGGGACCTCGCGAGCAAGGGTGAGACGATGGCGCTTTACACAATTGGTGAAGTGGCGTTGCTTTGTGATATTAACCCTGTCACGTTACGCGCGTGGCAGAGGCGTTACGGATTGCTGAAACCGCAACGGACAGACGGCGGCCATCGGCTGTTCAACGATGCCGATATTGACCGGATCCGCGAGATCAAACGCTGGATCGACAACGGCGTGCAGGTCAGCAAAGTTAAAATGCTGCTCAGTAATGAAAATGTTGATGTGCAGAACGGCTGGCGCGATCAGCAAGAAACATTACTGACTTACCTGCAAAGCGGCAATCTGCATAGCCTGCGAACGTGGATCAAAGAGCGCGGTCAGGATTACCCCGCCCAGACGCTCACCACACATCTGTTTATTCCTCTGCGCCGACGACTTCAGTGCCAACAACCGACTCTCCAGGCGCTGCTGGCGATCCTCGACGGCGTACTGATCAACTACATCGCCATTTGCCTGGCTTCGGCACGTAAAAAACAGGGTAAAGATGCGCTGGTGGTTGGCTGGAATATTCACGATACCACCCGTCTGTGGCTGGAGGGCTGGATTGCCAGTCAACAAGGATGGCGCATTGATGTCCTCGCCCACTCGCTCAATCAACTACGCCCTGAACTGTTCGAAGGCCGTACATTGCTGGTGTGGTGCGGTGAAAATCGAACCTCCGCCCAACAGCAGCAACTCACCAGTTGGCAGGAACAAGGCCATGATATTTTCCCACTCGGCATTTAATCATTCGTTAACAAATGCGCTTTACTGTACAATCCTTTCGTTAACATAAGGAGTGCATCATGCGCATAGCTAAAATTGGGGTCATCGCCCTGTTCCTGTTTATGGCGTTAGGCGGAATTGGTGGCGTCATGCTCGCAGGTTATACCTTTATTTTGCGTGCTGGCTAAGCGCCTGCACCAGCCTTTCAAACAGGCGGTCTGCAATGATCGCCGCCAGTGCCACCAGTAACGCCCCCTGGATCACATACGCGGTATTAAATCCGCTAAGCCCGATGATGATGGGCGTACCCAGCGTGCTGGCCCCTACCGTTGAGGCGATCGTCGCCGTACCAATGTTGATAATCACCGAAGTTCGCACGCCCGCCAGAATCACCGGAGCCGCCAGCGGTAGCTCGACCTTACGCAGTCGCTGACCACGGCTCATTCCCATACCTTTCGCAACTTCTGTCACGCTGACATCAATCGCTCCCAGCCCGGCAAGTGTCGCCTGCAGGACGGGCAGCACGCCGTAAAGGATCAAGGCGATAATCGCGGGTTGCAGACCAAAGCCGATCACCGGAACGGCAATCGCCAGCACCGCAACGGGCGGAAAAGTCTGCCCAACGGCGGCAATAGTTTCCACCAGTGGGCGAAATTCCGCGCCCCACGGGCGAGTAACAATAATTCCGGCACCAGTACCAATGATCACCGCAAACAAACTCGAAATTCCCACCAGCCAGAAATGAGCCAGTGCCAGAGCTGCAAAGCTTTCCTGCTGATAAACGGGTCGTGGCAGTTGTGGGAACAAGGCAGCAAACAGCGGCTGGCTGTAAGGCAGCCAGAAAAGCAGTGCCACAAACAAAGCAATGAGCCAGAACAGCGGATCGCGCAACATCTTCATACGCTTACGCCTCCACCAGCAGATCCTGAAAATGCAGCGTGCCGCAAGGCTGGCCCTGCGTGTTCACCACCGGCAGCACCTCGCATCCCCGCGCGACAAACAGGGAGAGCGCATCGCGTAGCGTCATCTCTTCTGCCAGTGCCTCACCTTCTGCCCGTTCTTCGCGACGCACGTAATCCGCCACACTACGTAACGAAAGCAGGCGGACACCCAGTTCACTATGCCCAAAAAACTGGCGGACAAAATCATTCGCCGGACGAGTCAGCATCGTCAGCGGATTGCCCTGCTGCACCACTTCACCGTGATCCATCAACACCAGATGTTCTGCCAGTCGTAGCGCCTCATCAATATCATGAGTGACCAGCACAATGGTACGCCCCAGCAAACGGTGTATGCGCGTCATCTCTTGTTGCAACGCGCCGCGCGTTACCGGGTCCAGCGCGCCAAAAGGTTCATCCATCAGTAAGACTTGCGGATCGGCAGCCAGTGCGCGCGCCACTCCCACACGTTGCTGCTGACCACCGGAAAGCTGATGCGGATAACGCTCACGCAAATTTGGCTCCAACCCCAGTAGCGCCATTAATTCGTCGATACGATCGTCGATCCGCGCCCGTGACCATTTTTGTAATTGCGGCACGGTGGCAATATTTTGCGCCACGCTCCAGTGGGGAAACAGGCCAATAGATTGAATGGCATAGCCCATCCGGCGGCGCAACTCCAGCACTGGCAGCGAGCGAATTTCTTCTCCGGCAAAGCGGATCACGCCATTGTCATGCTCCACCAGGCGGTTAATCATTTTCAGAGTGGTGGATTTACCGGAGCCTGATGTACCAATCAGCACCGAAAAACTCCCCTCCTGAAAATTGAGATTGAGATCGTTAACGGCTTTTTGTATGCCGAACAGTTTGCTGACATGGCTAAATTCAATCATTACGTTTCACCTTCAGCAGTGCGATAAGCAAATCGAACAGCGCATCGATCAGCACCGCCAGAACAATTACCGGGATCACCCCCAGCAACACTAAATCAATGGCACTGCTTAGCAGCCCCTGGAAAACCAGCGCACCAAAACCGCCTGCACCGATTAACGCCGCAATCACCGCCATACCTACAGTTTGCACCATCACCACCCGCAGGCTGCGCAGAAATACCGGTAACGCCAGCGGTAACTGAACATGCAGGAAACGCTGCGCCCCGCTCATCCCCATCGCTCTGGCGCTCTCCAGCACATCGCGCGGGATCTGGTTCAAGCCGACTACCACGCCGCGCACCAGCGGCAGCAAGGCATAGAGCACCAGCGCAATCAGTGCGGGTGTCATTCCGGTTCCTGCTATGCCGAGCTTACCCAGCCACGGAAAGGCCGTAACCAGCGCGGCAAGCGGCGCAATCAACAGGCCAAAGAGCGCCACCGAAGGCACGGTCTGAATGACATTGAGTAGCGAAAAAATCGCCCCCTGCCGCGCAGTGGAAAAGTAGCACCAGACGCCCAACGGCACACCAATCACTAACGCAGGCAGCACCGCACCAAACAGCAACGTCAGATGTTGTGCCAGCGCGTCGTCAAACACATCCTGACGGTTGGCGTATTCTTTCATTAGCGAGAGATCGTTAAGCGCGCCGGAATACAGCAACCACAGCGGAATGATGGCAATCTGCATATGCAACAACCAGCGCCACAGCGGATGCGTGGAGATTCGGCGGATGGCATCGCTACAGGCCAGCAATGCCAGCGCCGCAGCCAGCCAGAAACCACTGCCGAGGCTGGTACGCGCCAGCGCACTGCCATTTTGTGCCAGTTGTGTCGCCGCCTTTCCTGCTCCCCACACCAGCAATACGAAGACGAATTGCGCCAGAATGAGTGCAAAAATGCTGCCTTTTTTAGCGGGAATAAAACAGGCTGTCATCCAGGCGCAACCAACGCCCACCAGCATCCAGATCGTTTGCGGCCACAGCTGCCAGAGATGACGCCCCTCACCCGAAACTAAACGATTAGGCGCGTAACTGATAAACGGCAGCGCCGCTGCGATTGCCGTCAGCAACAGCAGCAGCGCCAGAACAGGATTAATACGGAAATAAGTCACGGGAAATTACTTCGTCCACCCTTTTTGTTTCAGGTAGTCGGCAGCCACTTTTTTGGCATCCAGTCCTTCCACAGCAATGCTGGCATTCAGTTGCTGCAATGTTTTTTCATCGAGGCTGGCGAAGACTGGCTGTAGCCACTGTGCCATTTGTGGATACTCTTTCAACACCGACTCACGCACCACTGGTGCAGGCGCGTAGATAGGTTGCACGCCTTGCGGATCGCTTAAGGTTTGCAGCCCCAGCGCCGCGACCGGGCCGTCAGTGCCGTAAGCCATCGCCGCATTAACGCCAGAGGTTTGCTGGGCAGCGGCTTTGATCGTCACCGCCGTGTCGCCACCAGCCAGTGACAGCAACTGATCCTGACCGAGCTTAAAGCCATAGGCTTTTTCAAACGCGGGTAACGCATCGGCGCGTTCAATAAATTCTGCCGAGGCCGCCAGTTTGAAGGTGCCGCCCTCTTTCAGATAACGACTCAGGTCGGCAAGCGAAGTGAGTTTGTTTTTCTCTGCCACATCCTGACGCACGGCGATAGTCCAGGTGTTATTTGCAGGCGCGGGCGTCAGCCAGATTAACTTGTTTTGCTCTGCATCGAGTTTTTTGACTTTCTCGTAGCCTTGCCCGGCATTTTTCCATGCCGCATCGTTTTCATCTTTAAAGAAAAACGCGCCATTGCCGGTATATTCCGGATAGATATCCAGTTCACCGGAAGTAATCGCCCCGCGCACCACGGGAGTCGTTCCCAGTTGCACTTTATTTACCGTAGGAACACCGTGACTTTCCAGCACCTGCAAAATGATATTGCCGAGCAGCGCGCCTTCGGTATCGATTTTTGAACCGACCTTAACGGGGGAAGCCGCCTGTAGCGGCAGGCTCACGGCTGCCAACAAAACCAATGAACCTGCCCAGAGCTTTGAGAGTGGCATGATGCTTTCCTCATTCTTTTACTGTTGTTTTCAGCGAATTAAGAGAAAAGCATAGTTGATAATGACAGGGTTAGCCTGTCTGGGCAGATTCAGTTGCAGAATCAGATAAATACTTAAAGGGCGCAAACGTCGCGCCCTTACTAAAGCATTACAGCAACTCAAACTCGCCTTTCTTAACGCGTGCGGAATCAGTGCCGATGAAGACATTGAACTTGCCAGGCTCGGCGTCATATTTCATCTGTTGATTCCAGAACTTCAGCGCCTCGATATCAATCGGGAAGCTGACGGTCTGAGTTTCGCCCGGTTTCAGGGTGATTTTCTCAAAGCCTTTCAGCTGCTTCACCGGACGACTCATGGAAGCCGTCACATCCTGCAAGTACATCTGCACTACCGTCGCCCCTTCGCGCTTACCGGTGTTCGTCACCTGCACACTGGCGGTCACTTTGCCGTCACGCTTCATGGTCGGCGCAGAAAGTTTCACATCAGAGACGGTGAAAGTGGTGTAGCTCAGACCATAACCGAACGGATACAGCGCCCCGTTAGCTTCATCAAAATAACGCGAAGTGTATTTGTTCGGCTTGTCGGCATTATACGGACGCCCGGTATTCAGATGGCTGTAGTACACAGGGATCTGCCCGACAGAACGCGGGAAGGACATCGGTAGCTTACCGGACGGGTTGTAATCGCCAAACAATACATCGGCAATCGCATTACCCCCTTCCGTACCCGCAAACCAGGTTTCCAGAATCGCATCAGCCTGCTGATCTTCTTTCACCAGCGCCAGCGGACGCCCATTCATCAGCACCAGCACCAGCGGTTTACCAGTGGCTTTCAACGCCGCAATCAAGTCACGTTGGCTTTGCGGAATAGTAATATCGGTACGGCTGGAGGCCTCGTGCGCCATCCCCTGAGCTTCACCGACCACAGCCACCACCACATCAGATTGTTTCGCGGTTTGCACCGCTTCATCAATCATCTCTTGCGGCGAACGCGGATCGACTTTGACCGCCTCTTCATACTGATTCAGGAAATCGATAATGCCTTTGTCACTGGTGACGTTCGCCCCTTTGGCGTACAGCACTTTACCGTTTTCACCGACGGCATTTTTAATCCCGGTCAGTACGGTCACGGATTGATCGGCAACACCGGCTGCGGACCAGCTGCCCATCACGTCACGTTTACTGTCCGCCAGTGGCCCAACCACCGCAATGGTGGCCGATTTTTTCAGCGGTAACGTTTCGAGACGGTTTTTCAGCAACACCAGGCTTTCACGCGCCACTTCACGCGCTTCTTTGCGGTGCAGGCGGCTTTCGGCATTGGTATCCACCGGGTCAGACTCTTTCGGCCCCAAATGGCTGTATGGGTCGTTAAACAACCCCATATCATATTTAACGTTCAGTACATGACGGGTAGCGTCATCCAGCTCTTCCATCGTCACTTTGCCGGATTTGATCAACCCAGGCAGATACTTCGAGTAGTACTCGTCGCTCATACTCATGTTGATGCCGGATTTCAGCGCCACGCGCACCGCATCTTCCGGGTCTGCCGCCGTGCCATGTTTAATCAGCTCTTTGATTGCGCCGTGATCGGAAACGGTGATGCCTTTAAAGCCCCACTGGTCGCGCAGAACATCTTTCAGCAGCCATGAATCGGAGGTGGCTGGCGTGCCGTTCAGCGAGTTCAGCGCCACCATCACCGCGCCGCTGCCTGCGTCCAGCCCCGCTTTGTACGGCGGCATATAATCATTAAACAGGCGCTGCGGACTCATATCGACGGTGTTGTACTCTTTACCGCCTTCTACCGCACCGTATGCGGCAAAGTGTTTGACGCTGGTCATCACCGAGTAGCGATCTGCCGGACTTTTACCCTGCATCGCTTCCACCATGGTTTTACCCATTGTTGAAGTGAGATACGTATCTTCGCCAAAACCTTCGGAAGCACGTCCCCAGCGCGGATCGCGCGAGACATCGACCATCGGTGCCCAGGTCATATTCAGGCCATCATCTGCCGCTTCATAAGCAGAGACACGCCCGACTGTTTTCACCGCATCGAGGTTAAAAGACGAGGCCAGGCCGAGGCTAATCGGGAACACCGTGCGCTGACCGTGCAGCACGTCGTAAGCAAAGAAAAGAGGAATTTTCAGGCGGCTTAATTCCATCACCTGATCCTGCATGGCGCGGATATCCTGACGGGTTACGGTGTTGAAAATCGCCCCAACCTGACCGTCTTTGATCATCTCGCGGATCGCCTCTTTCGGATTATCCGGGCCGACGCTGATTAAGCGCAGCTGACCAATTTTCTCATCAACTGTCATTTTCTTAAGCAGTTCGGTGACGAACGCATCCCGCGCTTCGGGCGTTAATGGATGGTTGCCGAATAAATCATCTGCCAGTGCTGGCTGCAGGGCCAGACTCACCGCGATTCCTACTGAACATAGCCATTTCATATGGATTTTTCTTCCTCTGTTGCCCGACGAGGCAGCGAAAATAGTGCAAAAACCGTAGTTTGCCATAAGCATGATAGAGAGAGAAAAAGAATGCTCAGTTTATTGTCTGAATTTTCAAAATATTCACTCGCTGAATTGTCATACAAGGCGCTATTCTAGTTTGTGATATTTTTTCGCCACCACAAGGAGTGGAAAATGTCTTCCATGACAACAACTGATAATAAAGCCTTTTTGAATGAACTTGCCCGACTGGTGGGTTCTTCACACCTGCTCACCGATCCCGCAAAAACGGCCCGCTATCGCAAGGGCTTCCGTTCTGGTCAGGGCGATGCACTGGCTGTCGTTTTCCCTGGCTCACTACTGGAATTGTGGCGGGTGCTGAAAGCCTGCGTCACCGCCGACAAAATTATTCTGATGCAGGCAGCCAATACAGGTCTGACCGAAGGCTCGACGCCAAACGGTAACGACTATGATCGCGATATCGTGATCATCAGCACCCTGCGTCTCGACAAGCTGCACGTTCTTGGCAAGGGCGAACAGGTGCTGGCCTATCCGGGCACCACGCTTTATTCGCTGGAAAAAGCCCTCAAACCGCTGGGACGCGAACCGCACTCGGTGATTGGCTCATCGTGTATAGGCGCATCGGTCATCGGCGGTATTTGTAACAACTCCGGCGGCTCGCTGGTGCAGCGTGGCCCGGCGTATACCGAAATGTCGTTATTCGCGCGTATAAATGAAGACGGCAAACTGACGCTGGTGAACCATCTGGGGATTGATCTGGGCGAAACGCCGGAGCAGATCCTTAGCAAGCTGGATGACGATCGCATCAAAGATGACGATGTGCGCCACGATGGTCGTCACGCCCACGATTATGACTATGTCCACCGCGTTCGTGATATTGAAGCCGACACGCCCGCACGTTATAACGCCGATCCGGATCGGTTATTTGAATCTTCTGGTTGCGCCGGGAAGCTGGCCGTCTTTGCGGTACGTCTTGATACCTTCGAAGCGGAAAAAAATCAGCAGGTGTTTTATATCGGCACCAACCAGCCAGAAGTACTGACCGAAATCCGCCGTCATATTCTGGCTAATTTCGAAAATCTGCCGGTTGCCGGGGAATATATGCACCGGGATATCTACGATATTGCGGAAAAATACGGCAAAGACACCTTCCTGATGATTGATAAGTTAGGCAGCGACAAGATGCCGTTCTTCTTTAATCTCAAGGGGCGCACCGATGCGATGCTGGAGAAAGTGAAATTCTTCCGTCCGCATTTTACCGACCGTGCGATGCAAAAATTCGGTCACCTGTTCCCCAGCCATTTACCGCCGCGCATGAAAAACTGGCGCGATAAATACGAGCATCATCTGCTGTTAAAAATGGCGGGCGATGGCGTCGGTGAAGCCAAATCGTGGCTGGTGGATTATTTCAAACAGGCCGAAGGCGATTTCTTTGTCTGTACGCCGGAGGAAGGTAGCAAAGCGTTTTTACACCGTTTCGCCGCTGCGGGCGCAGCAATTCGTTATCAGGCGGTGCATTCCGATGAAGTCGAAGACATTCTGGCACTGGATATCGCTCTGCGGCGTAACGACACCGAGTGGTATGAGCATTTACCGCCGGAAATCGACAGCCAGCTGGTGCACAAGCTCTATTACGGCCATTTTATGTGCTATGTCTTCCATCAGGATTACATCGTTAAAAAAGGCGTGGATGTGCATGCGTTGAAAGAACAGATGCTGGAACTGCTGCAGCAGCGTGGCGCGCAATATCCTGCCGAACATAACGTCGGTCATTTGTATAAAGCACCGGAGACGTTGCAGAAGTTTTATCGCGAGAACGATCCGACCAACAGTATGAATCCGGGGATCGGTAAAACCAGTAAGCGGAAAAACTGGCAGGAAGTGGAGTAAAAATTACGGATGGCAGAGTATCGCCATCCGAATTCACTTAATCGTTCTGTGCCGTCTGCCCCGCCGCCGCCATTTGGGCGGCTTTTTGTTTTTTATAGCTCAACGCTGCTGCCGGAACAGGCATCACTTTACCGGTCTCAATCCAGGTACGCAGGCGGCTGGCATCGGCAAAATGGGTATATTTGCCAAACGCGTCCATCACTACCAGCGCCACCGGTTTATTATTGATAACCGTACGCATCACCAGACAATGGCCCGCCGCATTGGTAAAGCCGGTTTTGGTTAACTGAATATTCCAGTTATCGCGATACACCAGATGGTTAGTATTGCGGAACGGCAGCGTATACGTCGGGTTAGAGAAGGTTGCCATATCTTCCCGGGTGGTACTTAACTGCCCGATCAACGGATATTGTTTGCTGGCAATGAGCAGTTTGGTTAAGTCACGGGCGGTTGAAACGTTATGCACCGACAATCCGGTCGGTTCAACAAAGCGCGTGTTGTTCATTCCGAGCGATTTCGCTTTCGCATTCATCGCCTTAATAAAGGCTTTGTAACCACCGGGATAATGGTGCGCAAGGCTTGCCGCCGCGCGGTTTTCTGAAGACATCAGCGCCAGCAACAGCATATCTTTACGGCTGATTTCGCTATTCAGTCGTACGCGCGAATAGACCCCTTTCATCTCCGGCGTCTGGCTGATATCCACTTTTAGTTTTTCATCCAGCGGCAGTCGCGCATCCAGCACGACCATCGCGGTCATTAATTTGCTGATAGACGCAATCGGACGCACCAGATCCGGGTGGTTCGAATAGATCACTTTGTTGGTATTCAGATCAACAATCATCGCGCTACCGGAGGCAATTTCCGGCTGTGAAGCGGTGGTAGCGGCTGCCGTTTTCGCAACGGCCTGCGGTGCCAAAGGCACAGCCAGCATCAGGGCCAGGCTAAATAAAGAAACTCGAAATTTCGGCATGATGAGCATTCAGATAGTGGTTCACGCGCACGGGTTGCGCACCGCCGGAGTAAGGATTTACTGAGGCTAGCGACGCCATCATAACGAGCAAAAAGTGCGATCGTCAAAGGAGAATCGTGAGGAAATGCTGCATTGCTGACATTTACGCCAGCAATGCAACACAAAAGTACTTTCTAGAACAAACGATAACCGTAGCCCCATAGTATAACGGTAAGGGCGAGCAGCACTTCCAGCACCAGCACGCCAATCGCCAGCGTCGAACTGGAGAAGCTAAGGCCTTCCTCTTTGTTGATATTCAGGAAGCTCGGAATACCGAGATAAAGCAGGTAGCCGGTGTAAAACAGCGCCACCGTGCCGACCAGCGCACACAACCAGACCAGTGGATAAAGCGCCACCAGACCGCTTAAAAACAGCGGAGTTGCAACGTAGCCCGCGAAGACCATGCAGTGCGCAAGTGATGGACGTTGCGGATAATTGCGCGCCATCCACCAGATGACCCGCCCCATCACCGCGACCCCAGCCAGCATAACGCCATAAAACAAGACAGCCAGCGCCAGTCCGGTAAACCAGGATAACTTCAGGATAGTGCCATCGCCAAAATTCCAGCCAATCTGTGTAGTGCCAATGAAGGCGCAAATCACCGGAATCGCCGCCATCAGCAAAACGTGGTGGGTGTAATGGTGAGAAATCGTTTCGTTTTCGCGATTAATCACCTGCATTTCACGATCGGGATGGGAAAACAGTCCCCAGACATGGCTCATACCGCCCCCTTGTTGTGAGTTCATGAACCTGACAGTTCAAGTATAAGTCAGCTTGTGATTATTTTTTGTTCGTTCATGTAATTTGCACCGTCTGATGTACGTCCTTTTTCAGCGTGAACTATTCACAGGGTGTATGCTTACAGGCAAGCAAAGGGAGACAGACTGGCCTATGGATCTCAATACACTCATCTCACAATATGGTTATGCCGCGCTGGTGATCGGTAGCCTGGCGGAAGGTGAAACCGTGACTTTGCTGGGAGGCGTTGCGGCACATCAGGGGCTATTAAAGTTCCCGCTGGTGGTACTTTCTGTGGCGCTTGGCGGCATGATTGGCGACCAGGTGCTTTATCTGTGCGGGCGGCGCTTTGGCGGCAAGCTATTACGCCGTTTCTCGAAACATCAGGATAAAATTGAGCGGGCGCAGAAACTTATCCAACGCCATCCGTATCTGTTTGTCATTGGTACGCGTTTTATGTATGGCTTTAGGGTGATTGGCCCGACGCTGATTGGTGCCAGCCAGCTGCCGCCGAAAATCTTTCTGCCACTGAATATCCTTGGCGCATTTGCCTGGGCGTTGATTTTTACCACTATCGGTTACGCTGGTGGTCAGGTGATTGCGCCGTGGTTGCACAATCTCGACCAGCATTTGAAGCACTGGGTCTGGTTGATTCTGGTCGTGGTTCTGGTGGTAGGCGTGCGCTGGTGGCTGAAACGGCGCGGGAAGAAAAAGCCGGATAATCAGGCATAAAGCAGTTGCCACAGATAAGCATTCACGCCACATCCGGCACCGGATGTTCCATGCCTGATGCGACGCTGGCGTGTCTTATCTGGCCTAACCCAATGAAATAACCACGCACCTCACTGCGCTATTCTGGGTTGAACTGCGGATTCGCCAACATAAAGCCGCCATCCACTATCAACGACTGCCCAGTGGTGTAATTTGCGCCCTCCGAACAAAGCCACACCACCAGGCTGGCAATCTCATGCGTTGCGCCAAAACGCCGCAAGGGAATCGAAGGCTCCGCGCCGGGCTTCACGTCGCCATCATCCATGCCGTTCATTGGCGTGGCGATCGCCCAAGGTGCAACCGCATTCACCAAAATCTTATGCCTGACCAGCTCCAGCGCCATCGCTTTGGTTAACCCGCCGAGCGCATGTTTAGCGGCTGTGTAGGCGCTGGCATCCGGCAACGGCGTATGTTCATGCACCGACGTAATGTTGATGATGCGACCACCCTGCCCTTGTTTCACCATCTGGCGGGCAGCAATTTGCGAGCATAAAAATGCACCATCGACATCAACGGTAAAAATCTTGCGCCACTCATCGAAAGCCATATCAAGAAACGGCGCTTTGGTCATTGCGCCCGCATTATTCACCAGCACATCAATACGCCCCAGCCGTTGAATGAGTTTCTCCAGCGCCAGTGCCCCTTCTGGTAGATTGCCGAGATCCAGCTGCACGATCTCCGCACGTACGCCGTGGCTAACCACCTCACGCGCGGTATCTTTTGCCCCTTCTTCATCAGAGTGCCAGGTAATACCAATATCAAACCCCTGCTGCGCCAGTAATAACGCGCACTCTTTGCCGATCCCCGAATCGGAGGCGGTAATAATCGCAACCTGTGCCATCGAGTTCTCCACTTAACGCTGAATAAACGTTAAGTATAGAAGGCGCATATCATCAGCGTTTGTAACCCCCGCCCAACGCACCAGTGAGTTGAATGGAGGCATCCAGCCACTGCCCTTGCAATAACAGGCCATTGGCCCGCTCGCGAAGCGCCGGGATTCTGGCTTCGCTGACGCGGGAACCGGCAATGATGCCCGCGTTAAAGCGCGCCTGCGCAAGACCTACTACACGCAAGGCATCGCGCTCAATTTGCGCCTGATGCTGGTTTTTCTCCGCCAGTGTCTGAACCTGACTGGCTGCCCGCGCCACGTCATTCACCGCTTCAACCACCGCTTTGTTGTAGCTGGCGATAGACAAGTTGCTTTCGGCTTTTGCGATATCGAGGTTGGCGTTAAGACGACCACTATCGAAAATGGGTAGCGTCAGGCCTGCCGTAACGCCCATTTGCTGCGCGGAATGACGGAACAGATCGCTTAAGTGCAACGCATCCTGTTGCAGGAAGGCCATCAGGTTGATGTCAGGATAAAATGCCGCTTTTGCCGCATCAATGGTGCTTAGCGATGACTCAACGTACCAGTGCGCCGCCTGCAAATCTGCCCGCCGGGCCAGTAAGGAGTACCCCAGTTCATCAGGAAGCTGGCTTGCCACTTTCGGCAACGCGACCGGTTTAAGCTTCAGTGACTTTGTCTGGTGATTTGTGAGTGCATTTAACCGTGCCTCAATAATTTTCATTTTCCCCGCGACATCGTTGAGCTGCTGCCGGGTTTTGCTGGCATTAATATCGGTTTCCACACCTTCAACTGAAGAAGTAATCCCGTTCTGATATAGCTGGCGATCGGTGGCGATAATGGTGTTCTGCTCTTTTTCGATTTGCTGTAAGACAGTGTTTAACGCCGCCTGGGTTTGCCACTCCCAGTACAGACGGGCTACGCTGCCAGCCAGCAATTGGCGGGTTTGCTCGCGTTCCGCCGCCCGTGCTTTAACCGTACCCAGGCGAGCAGTAACCTCCGCCCGATTCTTTCCCCAGATATCGAGATGCCAGCCCGCCGTTAAGCCAAAAGTACCGTTGGTGTACCACGGACCGGTCGTACCTGCGGCAGGATCGTTCAGAGCAAACGGCCCCATTAACCCTTCTGCCGACATTTTTTGCCGCTCCATATCCGCAGAAAAGTCGATCTGCGGACCATCCTGAGTGGCAACTGCCTTCGCCTGGGCTTCAGCCAGCTGAATGCGCTGTTCAGCCACCTGCATATCCGGTGCGTTCTGTAGTGCATTGTTAATTAATGAAGTGAGTTGATTATCGTGATACTCCAGCCACCATTGGCTGTCTGGCCAACCATTTTTCAGCGCCGTGGGTAATGCGGTGTCAACTTGTGAAGCGGGCGTTTGCTGGCTTAACGCCTGGCGGGTTTCATGCATAGGCGCACACCCGGCCAGCATCAGTAACAGCGGAAAACAGGCGATGGCGGGATAAAAGGAATCACGATTCATGGGGGAATAATCAGGTAAGAAAAGGTGCGCGGAGATTACCGTGTGTTGCGATATATTTTTTAGTTTCGCGTGGCAATACATCAGTAGCAATAAAACGACATATCCAGAAAAATATACACTAAGTGAATGATATCTTCCGATTTATCTTAATCGTTTATGGATAACGGCAAAGGGCTTCGTTTTTTCCTATACTTATTCAGCACTCACAAATAAAGGAACGCCAATGAAAATTATACTCTGGGCTGTATTGATTATTTTCCTGATTGGGCTACTGGTGGTGACTGGCGTATTTAAGATGATATTTTAAAATTAATTAATGTCATCAGATCCGAAAATAACGAGAATATTTCAGTCTCTCATCCTGTTGCGCTCCTGTCATGTGCATTGCTTCATATAATCACTGGCGCAAGGAGCGCGCAGGGGGCGACCAATCGCCGCCGCCCCCTGCACCCCCGGGCTCTGGCGAACAAAATCGCCGCTGCGCGGTGCCCTCGGCTTATCCCTTACGGCTACCGGGTCGGGCGCGAGGTAACATCCCTGTAAAACGCGCCCTCAGCCCACATCCATGTGGGCTGCCCCGGCCTTCGGGGAACGCCTCGGCGATTTTGACGCCACCAAACAACCGTGCGGCCTATTGATAAAGAGCTAACACATTGTCAAAAAACATCACTATGGTTTTTTAGAGTTTCTCGATATCAATTGCCTGAATAGCCCTTGCAATATCAGGGGAATTATTCAACACCCGAACATGCTGAAATAATTCCGTTGCTTCATCGTATTCTTTACGCAAATAACTCAACCACTGTTTAATCCGCGCAACGTGATATAACCCGGTATCGCCCTGCTTTTCCAGACGGGTATATTTTTGCAGCAAAGCAACTACCTCCGGCCACGGCATTCGCGGTTCGTTATATTTTACCACCCGGCTCAGGTTGGGAATATTGAGCGCCCCGCGACCAATCATCACTGCGTCACAGCCGCTGATCGCCATGCATTGTTGCGCGCTCTGCCAGTCCCAGATTTCACCGTTGGCAATCACCGGAATATTCAGCCGCTGGCGAATCTCGCCAATCGCCTGCCAGTCAATATGCTCCGCGCGGTAACCCTGCTCTTTCGTCCGCCCATGCACCACCAGCTCTGTAGCACCAGCCTGTTGAACCGCATCGGCGATTTCAAATTTCTTCTCACCGCTGTCCCAGCCCAGACGCACTTTTACGCTGACGGGCAAATGCGCCGGTACAACTTCACGCATCGCTTTTGCCCCCTGGTAGATGAGTTCAGGATCTTTGAGTAACGTCGCGCCGCCGCCGCTACCGTTAACCGTTTTCGACGGGCAGCCGCAATTGAGATCCACACCCCAGGAACCTAACTCGACCGCACGGGCGGCATTCTCTGCCAGCCATTGTGGGAACTGACCTAACAACTGCACGCGCACCAGCGTACCGGAAGGTGTCCGGCTGGCATTTTGTAGCTCAGGGCAAATGCGATGAAAGACTTTTATTGGCAGCAGTTGATCCACCACGCGGACAAACTCGGTGATGCACAGATCGTAGTCGTTAACTTCGGTCAGCAATTCACGCACCAGAGAGTCGAGTACACCCTCCATCGGAGCCAGTAACACACGCATATCATCACCCGCAAAAAAATGAGGCGCTATGTTAGCGCCTATGGTCAACGGATTAAAGGTCTGCAAAGAGGGATTGCTGCAAACTGCATTCCCTCTCTATGCTTGATGTATGCCTGAGTTCGCTGCTCATTGCGTAATGCCCGGGAGCGAAAAAATAAGCGCTGATTTCTTAATGTGATCGGTAGCACGTTTTACGAATTAATTGTATGATGAATCCATCTCATCTGGGGTGTTGATTATGAGTAAGACACTGAACATTATCTGGCAATATTTACGCGCTTTCGTCCTGATTTATGCCTGCCTGTATGCAGGCATTTTCATTGCTTCACTGCTACCGGTAACCATTCCGGGCAGCATCATCGGGATGCTAATCCTGTTTGTCCTGCTGGCCTTGCAAATACTTCCGGCGAAATGGGTCAATCCGGGGTGCTACGTACTGATTCGCTATATGGCGCTATTGTTTGTGCCGATTGGCGTAGGCGTCATGCAATATTTTGATTTGCTCCGCGCACAGTTTGGCCCGGTAGTGGTTTCCTGTGCAGTCAGTACGCTGGTGGTTTTTCTGGTGGTGAGCTGGAGTTCGCAACTGGTGCATGGTGAACGTAAAGTCGTAGGTCAGAAAGGATCAGAAGAATGATGGCGAATATCTGGTGGTCATTACCGCTGACATTGATTGTCTTTTTTGCCGCCCGCAAACTGGCGGCACGGTATAAGTTTCCCTTGCTTAACCCGTTGCTGGTAGCAATGGTGGTGATCATTCCTTTTTTAATGCTGACCGGCATCTCCTACGACAGCTACTTTAAAGGTAGCGAAGTGCTAAACGATCTGCTGCAACCGGCGGTCGTCGCGCTGGCCTATCCTTTATATGAGCAGCTACACCAGATCCGCGCGCGCTGGAAATCGATCATCACCATCTGTTTTATCGGCAGCGTGGTTGCGATGGTGACGGGGACTTCCGTGGCATTGTTGATGGGCGCTTCTCCGGAAATCGCCGCGTCAATCCTGCCGAAATCAGTCACCACGCCTATTGCAATGGCGGTTGGCGGCAGTATTGGCGGTATTCCGGCAATCAGCGCAGTTTGCGTCATTTTCGTCGGCATCCTCGGCGCTGTGTTTGGCCATACATTGCTTAATGCGATGCGTATTCGTACCAAAGCTGCGCGCGGTCTGGCGATGGGGACAGCCTCGCACGCCCTCGGTACGGCGCGCTGCGCCGAGCTGGATTATCAGGAAGGTGCGTTTAGTTCGCTGGCACTGGTGTTATGCGGGATTATTACTTCGCTGATCGCACCGTTCCTTTTCCCGATTATTCTGGCAGTAATGGGCTAAAATTTGCGATGCGTCGCGCATTTTTGATGTAAGTTTCACGCGTTGCATAATTAATGAGATTCAGATCACATATAAAGCCATAACGGGTTCGTAAACTGTTATCCCATTACATGATTATGAGGCAACGCCATGCATCCACGTTTTCAAACCGCTTTTGCCCAACTTGCGGATAACTTGCAATCTGCACTGGAACCTATTCTGGCAGACAAGTACTTCCCCGCTTTGTTGACCGGGGAGCAAGTCTCATCGCTAAAGAGCGCAACGGGGCTGGACGAAGACGCGCTGGCATTCGCACTACTTCCGCTGGCGGCGGCCTGTGCGCGTACGCCATTGTCGAATTTTAATGTTGGCGCAATTGCGCGCGGTGTGAGCGGAACCTGGTATTTTGGTGCCAATATGGAATTTATTGGTGCGACAATGCAGCAAACCGTTCATGCCGAACAAAGCGCGATCAGCCACGCCTGGTTGAGTGGTGAAAAAGCGCTTGCAGCCATCACCGTTAACTACACGCCTTGTGGTCACTGCCGTCAGTTTATGAATGAACTAAACAGCGGTCTGGATCTGCGTATTCATCTGCCGGGCCGCGAGGCACACGCGCTGCGTGACTATCTGCCGGATGCCTTTGGGCCGAAAGATCTGGAGATTAAAACGCTGCTGATGGACGAGCAGGATCACGGCTATGCGCTGACGGGTGATGCGCTTTCTCAGGCGGCGATTGCAGCGGCAAACCGTTCGCACATGCCTTACAGTAAGTCGCCAAGCGGTGTCGCGCTGGAATGTAAAGACGGTCGTATTTTCAGCGGCAGCTACGCTGAAAACGCCGCATTCAACCCGACTCTGCCACCGTTGCAGGGGGCGTTAATTCTGTTGAATCTCAAGGGTTATGATTACCCGGATATCCAGCGCGCGGTTCTGGCAGAAAAAGCCGATGCGCCGTTGATTCAGTGGGATGCCACCTCCGCAACGCTGAAAGCTCTCGGCTGTCACAATATCGACCGCGTGCTTCTCGCTTAAGCCTGGTGCCGGATGCGGCGTGAACGCCTTGTCCGGCTTGCCAGCCCTCTCCTGGTGTCGAAAATCCCGGCAAACAGTTTGCCGTTTCTTGCGCAAAACCAGCGGGTAAAGTAGCCTGATGGAAATTTTCCTTAGATCGAGTCTCCTGCATGTTAAAGCGCGTGTTCCTCAGCCTGTTAGTCCTGATCGGCTTGCTGCTGTTGACTGTGCTCGGCCTCGATCGCTGGATGAGCTGGAAAACCGCGCCTTATATCTACGACGAATTGCAGGATCTCCCCTACCGCCAGGTCGGTGTGGTGCTCGGCACAGCAAAATATTATCGTACTGGCGTAATTAATCAGTATTATCGCTACCGCATTCAAGGAGCGATTAATGCCTATAACAGCGGTAAGGTAAATTATCTATTACTGAGCGGCGATAACGCATTGCAAAGTTATAATGAGCCGATGACCATGCGCAAAGATTTAATCGCTGCTGGTGTCGACCCATCAGATATTGTTCTCGATTACGCAGGCTTTCGTACGCTGGATTCCATCGTGCGTACACGCAAAGTTTTCGATACTAATGATTTCATTATTATCACCCAACGTTTCCACTGTGAGCGGGCATTATTTATTGCGCTGCATATGGGGATTCAGGCTCAGTGTTATGCCGTACCGTCACCGAAAGATATGCTGTCAGTACGTATTCGCGAATTTGCCGCCCGTTTCGGAGCGCTGGCCGACCTTTATATTTTTAAACGTGAACCGCGTTTTTTAGGGCCGCTGGTCCCTATTCCGGCTATGCACCAGGTGCCGGAAGATGCGCAGGGGTATCCCGCCGTCACGCCCGAACAGTTACTTGAATTGCAAAAGAAACAAGGAAAGTAGTTATGGATGTACAGCAGTTTTTTGTCGTTGCCGTTTTTTTCCTTATCCCGATATTTTGTTTCCGCGAAGCATGGAAAGGCTGGCGCGCAGGCGCGATTGATAAACGGGTTAAAAATGCACCGGAACCGGTGTATGTCTGGCGAGCAAAAAATCCCGGACTCTTCTTCGCTTATATGGTGGCATATATCGGCTTCGGAATTTTATCTATCGGCATGATTGTTTATCTTATTTTCTATCGTTAATATTTTCTCTTTTCTGTTAATTATTGAGAATAATTATTACTTCACTCAATAAGCTGCGGATATAACATTCTGAACCGCAGCTATTTGTGAATCCTTTCACAGTTTAAATTTCCCCACGCGCATAGCCTTAATATCAGCACGCAATATTTATACTCTAAATAATTCAAGTTGCAGGAAGGCGACAAGTGAGTGAGTCCCCAGGAGCTTACATAAGTAAGTGACTGGGGTGAGCGAACGCAGACGCAGCACATGCAACTTGAAGTATGACGAGTATATTTAGCGTTCGCCTTAATTACTCATAGCATTAAGGAAGATCACATGCCGCAACAAAATTATCTGGATGAACTCACTCCGGCTTTTACACCGTTACTGGCGATTAAAGAAGCCTCTCGCTGCTTATTATGTCACGACGCTCCCTGTAGTCAGGCTTGCCCGGCACAGACCGATCCGGGGAAATTTATTCGCTCAATCTACTTTCGTAATTTTAAAGGCGCTGCCGAGACAATTCGTGAAAATAATGCCCTCGGTGCCGTTTGTGCCAGAGTGTGCCCGACGGAGAAATTATGCCAAAGCGGTTGTACCCGTGCCGGTGTTGATACTCCCATTGATATCGGCCGCTTACAGCGTTTTGTTACTGATTTTGAACAACAAACTGGGATGGAAATTTATCAGCCCGGTACTAAAACGCTCGGCAAAGTCGCCATTATTGGCGCAGGTCCTGCCGGATTGCAGGCCAGTGTGACGCTGACAAACCAGGGTTATGACGTCACGATCTATGAGAAAGAAGCACAACCCGGTGGCTGGTTGCGTAACGGCATTCCGCAATTCCGGTTACCGCAATCAGTACTGGATGCAGAAATCGCCCGTATTGAAAAAATGGGCGTGACCATTAAGTGCAATAACGAAATCGGTAAAACACTCACCCTGGAGCAGCTGAAAGCGGAAAACCGCGCGGTACTGGTCACCGTGGGGTTATCTAGCGGTTCCGGGCTACCACTGTTTGAGCATAGCGACGTTGAGATTGCCGTCGACTTCTTGCAACGTGCACGACAGGCGCAAGGCGATATCAGCATTCCACAAAGCGCATTAATTATCGGCGGCGGTGATGTCGCGATGGACGTAGCCAGCACGCTGAAAGTTCTCGGCTGTCAGGCGGTAACTTGCGTAGCGCGTGAAGAGTTAGATGAGTTTCCGGCAAGCGAAAAAGAGTTTGCCAGCGCTCGGGAGCTGGGCGTTTCGATCATCGATGGATTCACGCCAGTAGCCGTGGAAGGCAATAAAGTCACGTTTAAGCATGTACGGTTACCGGGCGAACTGACGATGGCGGCAGATAAAATTATTCTCGCCGTCGGTCAGCATGCCAGACTGGATGCCTTTGCGGAGTTAGAGCCGCAGCGTAACACCATCAAAACACAAAATTATCAGACCCGCGATCCGCAAGTCTTTGCTGCTGGCGATATTGTTGAGGGTGACAAAACCGTGGTCTATGCAGTGAAAACCGGGAAAGAAGCCGCCGGGGCGATTCATCACTATTTAGAGGGAGCTTGCTCATGTTAACGAAAGATCTTTCGATTACTTTTTGCGGCGTGAAGTTTCCCAACCCGTTCTGCCTCTCTTCTTCGCCGGTAGGCAACTGCTATGAGATGTGTGCCAAAGCCTACGACACAGGCTGGGGTGGCGTGGTGTTTAAAACGATCGGTTTTTTTATCGCCAACGAAGTCTCGCCGCGTTTTGATCATCTGGTGAAAGAAGATACCGGTTTTATCGGCTTCAAAAATATGGAGCAGATTGCTGAACATCCGTTGGAAGAGAATCTGGCCGCCCTGCGTCGGCTGAAGGAAGATTACCCGGACAAAGTATTGATCGCTTCGATCATGGGGGAAAATGAGCAGCAATGGGAGGAGCTGGCGCGCCTGGTGCAAGAAGCTGGCGCGGATATGATCGAGTGTAACTTCTCCTGTCCGCAAATGACTTCTCATGCGATGGGTAGCGATGTCGGGCAAAGCCCGGAGCTGGTAGAAAAATATTGTCGGGCAGTAAAACGTGGTTCCACGCTGCCAATGCTGGCGAAGATGACGCCGAATATCGGTGATATGTGCGAAGTGGCGCTGGCGGCGAAGCGCGGCGGCGCAGATGGCATTGCGGCGATTAACACCGTTAAATCAATCACCAATATCGATCTTAATCAGAAAATTGGTATGCCGATCGTTAACGGTAAATCGAGTATTTCCGGTTATTCCGGTAAAGCAGTGAAACCGATCGCCCTGCGCTTTATTCAGCAAATGCGCACCCATCCAGAACTGCGCGATTTCCCGATCAGCGGTATCGGCGGCATTGAAACCTGGGAGGATGCGGCGGAGTTTTTATTGCTCGGCGCAGCAACGTTACAGGTGACCACCGGCATTATGCAGTACGGGTATCGGATAGTGGAAGATATGGCGAGCGGGTTGTCGCATTATCTCGCCGATCAGGGATTTGATTCGTTGCAGGAGATGGTAGGTCTGGCGAATAACAATATTGTTCCGGCGGAAGATTTAGACCGCAGTTATATTGTCTATCCCCGTATCAATCTCGATAAATGTGTTGGCTGTGGACGCTGTTATATTTCCTGTTACGACGGCGGTCACCAGGCGATGGAATGGAGCGAGAAAACACGCACGCCGCATTGTAATACCGAGAAATGCGTGGGTTGTCTGCTTTGTGGTCACGTCTGCCCGGTGGGTTGTATTGAGCTTGGGGAAGTGAAGTTTAAGAAGGGAGAGAAAGAACACTCTGTAACGTTGTAAAACCAGCGACGCATCCGGCATTTGGCACCGATTGCCGGATGCGACGCATCCGGCAATACCCACAATCACATCACTTCTTACGCGCGTATTTCAGTGAATCCAGCGCCACGGCGAAGATAATAATCGCCCCTTTGATGATGTACTGCCAGTACGGGTTTACACCGATGTACGTCAGGCCATAGTTGATGACGGTAAAAATAATTACCCCGGTCACCACGCCAATCACCGTCCCCACACCGCCGCTGAACGATACGCCGCCTACCACGCACGCCGCGATAGCATCCAGCTCATACATAAAGCCGAGGTTGTTGGTGGCAGAGCCGATACGTCCGGCTTCTAACATCCCGCCGAAGGCATAGAACACACCAGACAACGCGTAGATCATCAGCAGGTTCAGGCCGACGTTGACACCAGAAACTTTCGCCGCTTCCGGGTTACCGCCGATAGCAAAAATGTTCTTGCCGAAGCGGGTTTTGTTCCACAACACCCAGACGAACGCCACCGCAATCAGCGCGTAGAAGGTGATGTAAGAGAGACGGAAACTCCCCAGCGCGACAAAGCCCTGAGCAAAGGTAGAGAAGCCACTGTCAAAACCAGAAATTGGCGACGCCCCGACAAAGTCGTAATAGAGCGAGTTGATGCCATAGACGATGATCATCGTGCCGAGCGTGGTAATGAACGGCGTCACGTTGAGATAAGCGATAATCAGGCCGTTGATCAAACCGATCACCGCACCAATGGCACAGACAATCAGAATAACCAGCGCAATCGGCATCGTCGCCATTTCCGGGAACACTTTGTTGGCGTTATCCATGGACTGCAATAACGTCGCCGCTACTACTGCCGCCAGCCCCACCTGGCGACCTGCAGAAAGGTCGGTCCCCTGGGTGACAATTAACCCTGCCACACCGAGCGCGATAATAATACGCACCGATGACTGGGTGAGAATATTACTTAAGTTCAACAGACTTAAAAATGTTGGGTCCTGGAAAATAATAATTGCCAGCAAAACTAAAAGAACGACGTAAATACCGCCCTCTTTCAGGTAAGTAAGAAAACTTTTCTTATTTAACGCACTCATGGGAAGCCCCTAATCTTAAAGGTGCAAAGACGCAAGACGCAGAATTTCGTTTTGCGTTGTTGTTTTTGTATCGACAATTCCAGAAACGAGACCATTGCTCATGACCAGAATACGGTCTGTTATCCCTAACAACTCTGGCATTTCGGAGGAGATAATAATAATCCCCTTGCCTTTCTTCGCCAGCTCGGCAATTAACTGATAAATCTCAAACTTCGCCCCGACATCAATACCGCGCGTCGGTTCATCGAGCATTAATATTTCTGGTTGCGTTAACAGCCAGCGACCAATAATCACCTTTTGCTGATTACCACCTGAGAGCGAACCAATTTGCGTCCGATGCCCCGGTGTTTTTACCCGCATCGAATCAATCACCCACTGGGTATCGCTTTTCATCCGCGAGTTATCCAGTAAACCAACTTTATTTTTGTAGTTGCGAATATTGGAAATTAACGAGTTAAAACCGATATCCAGATAGGCATAAATTCCCGTTGAGCGGCGCTCTTCAGTTACCAGTGCAAATCCGTGGTTTATGGCTTCGTTGGCATTATGGTTATTGATCTTTTTGCCGTGCAACGTAATGGTGCCAGCCGATTTCTCGCGAATACCAAATAACGTCTCAACAATATCGGTACGTTTCGCCCCCACCAGACCGGCAATACCGAGGATCTCCCCTTTATGCAGATCAAACGAGACATCGCGAATCGACGGCTGGCGCAGTGACGTCAGGTTACGCACTTCCAGAATCACTTCGCCCGGCTTGTTTTCTTTGTCAGGGAAACGTTGGTTAAGAGAACGCCCAACCATCATGGCGATGATCTTGTCCATCGTCAGCCCTGCCAGCGGTTCGGTAGCGATCCACTGACCGTCGCGCAATACGGTAACTTCATCACATAACTGGAAGATTTCTTCCATTTTATGCGAGATATAAACAATACCGCAGCCGCGCTCTTTTAATTTACGAATAATAGTGAACAGATGATTGACCTCTTTTTCGGTCAACGAAGAAGTCGGTTCATCCATAATCACAATTTTCGCGTTATAGGAAAACGCTTTGGCGATTTCGATCATCTGCATTTGCGAAACGGATAATGTGCCGACGCGCGCACGCGGATCGATATCAATATCCAGTTCATCAAAAATCGCTTTGGTTTCACGGTACATTTTGTCCTGATCGACAAACATACCTTTGGTGGGATATCGCCCCAGCCACATGTTGTCCATCACCGAACGTTGTAATACCAGGTTTAACTCCTGGTGTACCATCGAAATACCATTTTCCAGTGCTTCTTTGGCAGAATGGAAATCGATCTCTTTACCCTGGAATAAAATGGTGCCGGAGTCTTTTTGATAAATACCAAACAGGCATTTTAATAATGTCGATTTTCCTGCACCGTTTTCCCCCATTAATGCATGGATAGAATGTGGCCGGACTTTTAAATTAACGTTATCAAGTGCCTTAACACCAGGAAAGGACTTGTTGATACCGCTCATTTCCAACAAGTATTCCCCGGAGGACGGAGTCGTTGAGCTGACCATATAATTTTACCTTGTTGGTCATACAATAAGGGCGCAGTAATAGACTGCGCCCAATCAGTCTTATTTCTTGCTGAATTCAGCCAGGTTGTCTTTATCTACGCCAACATAAGGTACGCGGACCACTTTGTTGTCGATTTTCCAGTTGGTGCCATCAGCCGCACCTTTGCCATCGGCCAGGTTTTTCGCCAAATCAAAGGTCGCTTTCGCCTGGTTGTTAGCATCGTTCAGTACGGTGCCCGCCAGTGCACCGGATTTCACCAGCGCCAGCGCTTCTGGCAGCGCATCGACGCCAAACACCGGAATGCTGGACTTGTTGTGTGCTTTAAGTGCTTCTACCGCGCCCATTGCCATCGCATCGTTGTTGGCGATAACCACTTCGATTTTGTTGGCGTTCGGGCCAGACAGCCAGGCGTCCATCTTATCTTTCGCCTGAGCGGTATCCCACATAGCGGTATCTAACTGTAACTGTTCAGTTTTGATGCCTTTGTCGTTCAATTCTTTAATCACGTAAGTGGTACGTGCTTCTGCATCCGGATGGCCCGGCTCACCTTTCAGCAGTACGAACTGAATCTGACCGTCTTTGTTCAGATCCCACCCCTGATTCGCCGCCCAGTGTTTAGCAATCAAATCGCCCTGAATAATGCCGGACTCTTTGGAGTCAGTGCCAACGTAGTAGGCTTTGTCGTAGCTATCCAGCGCCTTACGAGACGGTTCTTTGTTGAAGAAAACCACCGGCACGTTTTGCCCACGCGCTTTCTCAATCACCGTACCCGCAGCTGCCGGGTCAACCAGGTTGATTGCCAGTGCCTTCACCCCTTTCGCCAGCAATACGTCGATCTGATCGTTCTGCTTGGACTGGTCATTCTGAGAATCATTCATCAGCAGCTGAACATCTGGCGCGGCTTTCGCATCTTGCTCAATAGCCTTGCGCACCACAGACATAAAGTTATCGTCGTACTTGTAGATTGTTACACCAATGCGAGTATCAGCAGCGTGTGCAGCGGCACCGAATAACATGCTGGCCATCACAGCAGACAGGGTTAACACCTTCTTATTCATGGTATCTCCGGTTTTTCTTATGCAGGGTAGTGCTTGAGATAAATGCTCGGCGGGGCAGTAGAGTTAATGAAGTGTTACTGAACGCCGAAGCTCACTTTTTAAAATTCGTTCTTCCATGCCCGGTAACGCTCCAGAAAACGGCTTTAATTGTTGTTATGACGCTATTACCTCGGTGAAAGTGATTATTCACTGTTACATACGGGTTACAACGTTAAAACGGTGCAATCATAGCTATCGCATTGTTAAGATACTGTGAAATCACTCACAGATTGAAAGCGGTTACATCGCCAGATTTGTTGAGTTAGTGATCGCCGCCGCATTCTGGCGTGTTGCGACAGAATGGCGACGCACTAACGTCGGCATAAAACAGTGGCTGGCACGAGGATCAATATTGCCTGCTGCCCCCTGCAAGGCCAGTTCGGTGGCTAATTTCGCCATTGAAGCAATGGGATAACGTACGGTCGTTAATTGCGGGTCGGTGTAACGGGCGATGGGAATATCATCGAAACCGATGATTGAGAGATGTAACGGAATCGCAATGCCATTATCTTTTAATGCTGTCAGTGCGCCAGCAGCCATATTGTCGTTATAAGCAAATACAGCGGTAAGTTGTAGATTGCGCCCCAGCAGTTCAACCATCGCCGCCTCACCGCCCGGCATGTCCGGCGTACCAGTGCCAATCCAGCTTTCCGGCGGAATAATATCCTGCTCTTTCAACGCACTCATCCAGCCTGCTTTACGCATGGCGTCATCTTCAATGCCGTGGCTGGAAGAAAGATAACCAATACGTTGATGACCGTTATTCAGCAACATGCGCGTCGCCATTCGGGCACCGCTGAGATTATCCAGGCAAACGCAACGATGGGCGTACCCCGGCACAACGCGGTTGATTAACACCATACCGGGAATGTTATCCATAAATTGCGCCAGTTCATCGTCACTCAATGCTTTTGAGTGAACAATCAATGCATTACAACGCTGGCGAATTAACACCTCAATGGCGTGACGCTCTTTTTCCGCTTCATGATAGCTATTGCCGATTAGCACGTATTTCTGATGCTGCTGGGCGACCAGATCCACCGCTTTTACCAGCGCGCCGAAAAACGCATCAGAAACGTCCATCACCACCACGCCAATGGTGTCGCTAACCTGAGTTGCCAGCGCCTGGGCATTGGCGTTTGGTCGATAATCCAGCTCACTCACGGCTTTCATTACTGCTTCACGCGTGTCGGCACTGACCAGCGTGCTGTTATTGAGCACTCGGGAAACCGTTGCCACAGAGACGCCAGCCTGACGCGCTACATCACGAATGGTGATCATATTCACTACCTGTTATGAGATTGCAGTAAATGACTGCTTGCTGGCGGCTATTTTGTCAGCACTGAATACAGGACTTCGTGAATCGAGTCACAGCAATGGAAACGGTTACAGCCATTTTGTTAACGAATGTGATCCAGATCGTTATCTTGATGTTTTAGATATTGCCGGTCCGGCAGCACGCAAAGTTAACTGACGCCAGAGCCATTCCACCGGCCCCTGGCGGAAGTAACGCAGCCAGATAACAGAGAAGAGGATATTCGCCAGCCATACCGGAATAACAAACGCCAGCAGCTCCAGACGGTCAAAATGCATAAACAAACCGAGGTGGTAAAAAAGCGTGGTACAAATCAGCGTTTGCAATAGATAGTTGGTCAGCGCCATCCGTCCGACGCAGGCGATCGCAAGCACCAGCTTAAAGCGGCTTAATTGCGGCCAGAAGCCATAAAACAGCGACGCATAGCCAATCGCCTGAAACGGCGCACTCAGTTCCCGCGGCATTTGAAGTAAGAAGGCGCACCAGCGATACGCCCAGTCCAGCCGCCATTGCAGGGCGATAGCAGGAAGGTTAATGATCACCCCAATCGCCACCAGCACAAAACCAGTACGACGATAGTGACGTAAGCTGAACTGCCCTTTCAGCCAGCCGCTGCGCATCAGCGCCGCACCAATGAGCATCATCCCTGCCAGTTGCCAGCCATACTGTGCGCCCAGTGCCAGTAAACTGTTGCCAACACCATCGGCACGATTACCGATCGCTTCAACGCCGCCGTGAAGCTTCCAGTATTTTTCATACAAAATAGCCGATGCATCAGGTGTCCAGGCGCGGCTGGTCTGGCTATCGGAAATCAACCCCAATAACAGCAAAACGCCAAGCCCCACCAGATAAAGCATGACGCCTGTATTAAACAGGCTTTTTACCGATGGCGCATCGCGCACCAGCCGCCAGCAGATTAAGCCCACCAGCCCGTAAGCCAGCAGAATATCGCCGTCCCAGAACAATAAACCGTGAATAAAGCCCAACAAGACTAACAGCGTTAACCGCGACTGGATCCAGCGTCTGCCACGGGGCAGCAACATTTGCAGGCCAGCACCAAACAGCAGCGCAAAAAGCGTGAGGAATTTCACCTGGCCGATGAGATCGAGAAATGCCCAGGTCCATGCATCCTGCGGCGTAATAGCACCGTACCAGGCGGGATTGAGATAAGCCGCCTTTGGTAGCCCAAAGGCGCTGATGTTTAATAGCAGGATCCCCAGAATGGCGACGCCGCGAACAAAATCGAGCGTGACGTTGCGCTCCATGGTTCCTGCCTTTTAATCAGTTGTGATGACGCACAGCGCGCAGAAACTCGTGGCGCGTATTCTGACTGGATTTGAACAATCCACCAAGAGAGGTCGTTGTCGTGGCACTGGTTGCATCGCGGATGCCACGCGCCTTCACGCAGTAATGCACCGCGTCGATAGAAACAGCCACGTTATTGGTGCCCAACAGCGTTTGTAGCGCAATGAGAATTTGCTGCGTCAGACGTTCCTGCACCTGCGGACGCTGGGCAAAGAACTGCACGATACGGTTAATTTTTGACAGACCGATCACCGAATCTTTCGGGATATAAGCCACCGTCGCTTTGCCATCGATGGTAACAAAATGGTGTTCACAGGTACTGGTCAGAGTGATATCGCGCACGGTGACCATTTCATCGACCTTCATTTTGTTTTCAATGAGGGTGATTTTCGGGAAATTGGCGTAATCCAGACCGGAGAAAATTTCATCGACATACATTTTAGCGATGCGATGCGGCGTTTCCATCAAACTGTCATCAGCCAGGTCGAGATTCAGCAGCTGCATGATTTCGGTCATATGACCAGCAATAAGGCTTTTGCGCGTTTCGTTATCCATTTCATGCACGGGCGGGCGCAGCGGTGTTTCCAGTCCTCGCGCAACTAACGCTTCATGAACCAGGGCCGCTTCTTTACTGAGTGATGGCATTTATGATTTCTCCTGCAGGTGTGACGCCTCCGCCCTGCGTGGGGGCAAAGTTATTAAGCTGATTTACAGCCTGATTATTGTGCGTGAGGCGGCGCACATAATCCAGTATTCACAGCGATAATTATTGTAATTGCCGCTGCCTTTCATCAGCAGATGTTAAAACATCGTTATGCAAATACGGAAGTGAAAGTTACTCACAGCACATTGAATAAACGGTATGATGAAGAAATTGCAAACAACACAACAAGGAGCCACGCATGGAAATGCTCGAAGAGCACCGCTGTTTTGAAGGCTGGCAGCAACGCTGGCGACACGACTCCAGTACCTTAAACTGTCCGATGACGTTCAGTATCTTTCTCCCACCACCTCGTGATCACACCCCGCCTCCAGTGCTGTACTGGCTTTCCGGATTAACCTGCAATGACGAGAACTTCACCACCAAGGCGGGTGCCCAGCGCGTGGCGGCAGAACTGGGGATTGTACTGGTGATGCCAGACACCAGCCCGCGCGGCGAACAGGTTGCCAACGACGATGGCTACGATTTAGGCCAGGGCGCAGGCTTTTATCTTAATGCCACGCAACCGCCGTGGGCGACGCATTACCGGATGTATGATTATCTGCGCGATGAATTACCGGCGCTGGTTCAGTCGCAATTTAATGTCAGCGACCGCTGCGCCATTAGCGGTCATTCAATGGGTGGTCACGGTGCGCTGATTATGGCGCTGAAAAACCCGGGCAAATACACCAGCGTTTCCGCCTTTGCGCCAATTGTGAATCCGTGCAGCGTCCCGTGGGGAATCAAAGCGTTTAGCCGCTATTTAGGTGAGGACAAAAATGCATGGCTGGAATGGGACAGTTGCGCGCTGATGTATGCCAGTAACGCGCAGGATGCGATCCCGACGCTTATCGATCAGGGCGATAATGATCAGTTTCTTGCTGACCAACTGCAACCTGCAGTACTTGCAGAAGCCGCGCGCCAGAAAGCATGGCCGATGACGCTGCGTATTCAGCCGGGATATGATCACAGTTACTACTTCATCGCCTCTTTTATAGAGGATCACCTGCGCTTCCATGCGCAGTATTTACTGAAGTGAAAGTCCGCCCGGTTCGCCGGGCATCTTCTCATCAGAAGCGATAATCCACTGCCATAAAGTAACGACGTCCGTCTTCGTTATAGCTGTAGTCGTCACGACTGAGATCCTTGTCGCCAAGGTTCAGCACGCCTGCGCGCAGTTTGACGTCTTTAGTCACCTGCCAGGCCGCGCCGGTATTCCAGATGGTATAACCGCCAGGTGTTTTAGCCGTCGCGCTGTCGGCTCGTTTCTGCCCGGTATAGTGACCAGAAACATAGAATGACCAGTCTTCCAGCGCCAGCGGTTTCCAGTCCAGCGTACCGTTAGCGGTATGGAACGGCAGATCGGATAGCGGTTTGTTTTCGCCGTTGCTGACATCACGACCATCGTTGTAGGTGTAGTTGAGTGACAGTTTCCATTCATCGTTGAACGGAATTTTCAGTTCGGTTTCCACGCCCTGAATACGAGCTTTGTTAACGTTGTAGTAGCTAAATACCGGCACACCGTTCGCTGTAAAACCAACAAAGTTTTGGTAGCCCGGTGCAGCATTGACGTCAGACGTACGGCTGATGCTGATACGATCTTTCACATCGTTACGGAAAACGGTAACGCTGGATTCAACCCCTTCCAGCCAGCCTTCTTCACCCATGTAGTAAAGCCCCAGCTCCCAACTTTCGCTGGTTTCTGGTTTCAGATCCGGGCTACCCACAATCTTACATGCGCCACGGCAGGAATTGCTCGTCCAGTCAGGGCTAAGTTGCAACAGAGAAGGTGCTTTAAATGCCGTCGCCCAGCCCCCTTTCACCGTTACGGTGTCGGTGGCGTTATAAACCAGGTAGGCACGCGGACTCCAGTGTTCACCGTAGGTTTCGTGATCGTCCATACGCACGCCGGTCGTCAGCGCCAGCGGCTCGAAGATCCGCCATTCATCTTCCACAAACAGCGCGTACTGGCTGGCAGACGTTTTGGAGCTGGTTCCCCCGGTCAGGTTCACCGCATCGCTAAGTTTGTCGTGACGCCATTCACCGCCAACCGTGAGAAACTGATTAATCGCCGTCAGCGGCAACGTGTATTTGCCGTCGACCGTATTGCTTTCGGAAGTTATCGGGCTGCTGTTGCCAGGGTTTTTGTTCTCGACTTTCTCACCGTAGTATTTCAGTTCGCTGGTGCCGTAATCCCAACGCCCATTATGGCTGACGGAGTAGTTCTGGCGTTCCAGGCGGTTTTTGTCCAGCGAGTCGGAATCACGATCCTGACGGTCGAAACCGTATCCGGCAGTAAAATCGTGATTTTGATTCGGTGTCCAGGCAAATTCGACATTGCCGTCGCGGCTGGAGAATCCTTCAATACGCGGCGTATCTCCGGTATCGGTGGTCGTTGAGTTTTGCGGGTCATCCTTTTCACGTTTTGCCAGGCTGCCGTAAGCTTTCATTCCCAGCACACCATCAATTAATGGTCCACTGGTAAAGAACTGACCGTTATAGGTATCACCGCGATCGCGATGTTCCTGAATGGTGGTATCGACGGTAACGGTACCCGACCATTTCTGACCGATTTTTTTGGTGATGATATTCACTACACCGCCGAGCGCATCGGAACCGTACAGCGACGACATCGGGCCACGGACCACTTCAATACGTTCGATGGAATCGACCGGGATCCAGTTCAGATCGAAATCATTGTGGCGGAAGACGGCATTGCGGGAGTTAACGCGTTTACCGTCGACAAGAATCAGGGTGTAGCTGCTGTCCAGACCACGAATACTAACGCCCTTACGGTTATCCCCTTCGTTCGTCAGTTGTACGCCAGGCACTTCTTTGAGGACATCCTTCAGATTCTGTACCGGTTTTCGCTGCAGGTCTTCCTGGGTAATGACGCTGATACTGGCGGGTGCATCTTTAAGGTTTTGTTCAACGGAAGATGCAGTGACAACCATCGTTTCGCCATCATCATCGACCGCTAACACAGGCCATGCACAAGAAATAGCGGACAAACACAGCCCGACCCGTACGAAAGGGTTCAACCTAAACATTCCATATCTCCATGAGGTAACTACGAAAATAAAATGGGTTATCGCTCACATCTTCTTCACGTCCCCTTGCGTACGGCAGCATCGCGGTGGACTTATTTGTATGCAGGTGATCATCCCAGAAAGCCGGAACAGCCTCTGATTTGTCAGCCTTTTTTGATTGCGGCGTAACGATAATGCAAACGATAACAATTATCAATCCAAATGATAAATTTTATATCCGCATGATTTGTCAGGGAAATGGAATTGAAAAAGCCCTCTCGGTTGAGAGGGCTTAGCAAGGAAGGGAGGAAACTTATTTCTTATCGTTCTGCGGGAACTTCATTTCGCTGTAACGTACGAAGTGTGTTCCTTTAATCAGCTTGTAGCCGAACCAAATAATCAGGAACAGCGGGATACCAATATACGTTGCCGCTACGCCGCCCCAGTCAATGGTATCTTTCAGGAACGCTTCGTAGTTCTGGCCTAAAGTGATAATCAGACACAGAATGAATGCGAAGATCGGCCCCAGTGGGAAGAAACCTGAACGGTACGGCAGATCGTTAATGTCGTGTCCCTGCAATACGTAACCGCGACGGAAGCGATAGTGGCTAATGGCAATCCCCAGCCAGGCGATAAAACCGGTCATCCCGGAGGTGTTCAGCAGCCACAGGTATACCGTCTGGTTGCCAAACATGGAGGTCAGGAAGCACAGACCGGCAATCACCGTCGTCGCATACAGCGCATTACGCGGCACGCCACCACGCGACAGTTTAGCGAAAATGCGCGGCGCTTTACCGTCACACGCCAGGGTGTACAGCATACGAGTAGACGCATACATACCGGAGTTACCCGCTGACAGCACCGCCGTCAGAATAACTGCATTCATCACCGCCGCCGCAGAGAGCAGACCCGCGTGCTGGAACACCAGGGTGAACGGACTAACGCTGATGTCTTTAACATCGTTACGCAGCAGGCTCGGATCGGTGTACGGAATAATCAGGCTGATAATCAGGATCGCGAACACATAGAACAACAGGATTCGCCAGAACACCTGACGTACCGCGCGTGGAATGTTTTTCGCCGGATCTTCGGACTCGCCTGCAGCAATACCGATCAGCTCGGTTCCCTGGAAAGAGAAGCCGACAATCATAGCTACGCCGATCATCGCCGCAAAACCACCAGCAAACGGCGCTTCGCCGATTGTCCAGTTGCTCCAGCCCGCAGGCTGCGCGCCTTTGAAGATACCGATAATCATCAGCACGCCAACGATGATAAAGACAATAACTGTCGTGACTTTGATCAGTGAGAACCAGTATTCCGCTTCACCAAAGCCGCGAACTGAGATGTAGTTCAGCAGGAAGATAACGCCGAGGAACAGCGCACTCCAGATCCAGCCCGGTGTATCCGGGAACCACCAGCTCATGACCAGCTGAGCTGCAACCAGGTCAACGGCGATAGTCACCGCCCAGTTGTACCAGTAGTTCCAGCCCAGCGCGAAGCCAAAGCCTTCTTCAACATAGTTCTGACCGTAAGTGGCAAACGAACCGGAAACCGGCATATATGCAGCCAGTTCACCGAGACTGGTCATCAGGAAGTAAACCATCAGGCCAATCAACATATACGAGAGCAATGCCCCGCCCGGACCTGCCTGAGAAATCGTTGCGCCAGAGGCAACAAAAAGACCTGTACCGATGGAACCGCCAATGGCAATCATCGTCAGGTGACGCGCCTTTAATTCACGGCGTAAGCCCGGCGCTTCTGTAGTTTTAGTTTCGGAACCCATACAAAAATGCTATCCATCTTAAAAATGAGGCGCGATTGTAGCAGACGATTGGCAATCCTTCCGGCAGAAATACACGGTTATAAGACACCTTCATGATCGCCCAGGGATTATAAGTAAAGCAGCCAATCTCTTTTCTGGCGAATGCATGCTGAGGGCGCTGCGTCACGAAATCGACACAGCACCAGCATGTTCTTGTACAGCAACTTAACGCGGTACATTCGCGGGATCGCAATAGTCCAGAAAGCGCCGTAGCGCGTTGGAAAGGTGTTTTTGCCGATGATGTATACGCCACAACGTACGCATCAGGCGCGGCAGAGGGACCGCAACTTCACTTAATGTGCCTGCCTGCAATTGATCTTCAATCACCCGCCGCGACAGGCAACTAATTCCCAACCCATGACGCACCGCATGTTTGATTGCCTCGGAGTTACCTAATTCCATCGCCATCTCAAACTTCGGTAAATGTGACAGCAACAGATAATCGACAATCTCCCGCGTGCCGGAGCCGCGTTCACGCAGGATCCACGGCGCAGCGGCCAGCTGTTCTAAGGTGACAGGTCCACGAGCCAATGGCGAAGTCGGCGCGGCGAAAACCACCAGCTCGTCTTCCAGCCACGGTTCAGAAATGATTTCAGTGCTGTGGCACGGTCCTTCAATAAAGCCAATATCAACGCGGAAATCCAGCACCGCTTGCATCACGTCCTGGCTGTTCCCAACGCTAAGTTCAATCGGCAACTGCGGATAATCATGGCGATAACGGGCGATAACTGCAGGCAGAATGTAGTTACCGATGGTACTACTGGCATAGATACGAATCGCACCGTTGTCTTCGCGAAACAGTTGTTCGATTTCGATCGCCTGTTCAAGCAGTGCCAACGCACGCGGATAGAGCAGTCGCCCGTGTTCATTAACTACCAGTCTTTTCCCCACGCGATCAAACAGTTGCACGCCAAGCTGCCCTTCCAGGTCGGTCAAGGCTGCGCTCACTGCTGATTGCGACAACGCCAGCATCACCGACGCCTGGGTGGTTGATCCACTTTTCAATACTTCTGCAAAAACTTCCAACTGCCGGAGGGTGATGTGCATAGTCGCTTACCACTTATAAAGATTAATTATAAATATATAATCAATTTTATTTTTAAACCAGTTAGTCGTAACCTTATGCCCGGTTAAAGGAGAGGGTTATGACGAATATCACCTTACAGAAACAACATCGTACACTGTGGCATTTTATTCCGGGGTTAGCCCTGAGTGCAGTTATCACCGGGGTCGCCCTGTGGGGTGGTTCCATTCCCGCGGTTGCGGGTGCCGGGTTTAGTGCCCTCACCCTCGCAATCTTGTTGGGGATGGTTTTAGGCAACACCATCTATCCGCACATCTGGAAAAGCTGTGACGGTGGTGTGCTGTTTGCCAAGCAATATTTATTACGTCTGGGTATCATTCTTTATGGCTTCCGTCTGACGTTCTCGCAAATTGCCGATGTCGGTATCAGTGGGATCATCATTGACGTGTTGACGCTGTCCAGTACCTTCCTGCTGGCTTGCTTCCTGGGGCAGAAAGTGTTTGGTCTGGATAAGCACACCAGCTGGTTGATCGGTGCCGGTAGCAGTATCTGTGGTGCTGCCGCGGTACTGGCGACTGAGCCGGTAGTGAAAGCGGAAGCCAGTAAAGTAACCGTGGCTGTTGCAACCGTTGTTATCTTCGGGACCGTCGCGATTTTCCTCTACCCGGCGATATATCCGCTGATGTCTCAATGGTTTAGTCCGGAAACTTTCGGTATCTACATTGGTTCTACTGTGCACGAAGTGGCGCAGGTGGTGGCGGCAGGTCATGCCATCAGCCCGGATGCAGAAAACGCAGCAGTTATTTCCAAAATGCTGCGCGTGATGATGCTGGCTCCGTTCCTCATCCTGCTGGCGGCGCGTGTTAAACAGCTGTCTGGGGCGAACAGCGGCGAGAAAAGCAAAATCACTATTCCGTGGTTTGCCATCTTGTTCATCGTAGTTGCCATCTTTAACTCGTTCCACCTGTTACCGCAGAGCGTGGTGAACATGCTGGTAACGCTGGATACCTTCCTGCTGGCAATGGCGATGGCGGCGCTGGGTCTGACCACTCACGTCAGCGCACTGAAAAAAGCCGGGGCGAAACCTCTGCTGATGGCACTGGTACTGTTTGCCTGGCTGATTGTTGGTGGTGGTGCGATTAACTATGTGATTCAAAGCGTCATCGCATAAACCACTACATCTTGCTCCTGTTAACCCGCTATCATTACCGTTTTCCTCCAGCGGGTTTAACAGGAGTCCTCGCATGAAATACATTGGAGCGCACGTTAGTGCTGCTGGCGGTCTGGCAAATGCCGCAATTCGCGCCGCCGAAATCGACGCAACCGCGTTTGCCTTGTTCACCAAAAACCAACGTCAGTGGCGTGCCGCACCGCTCACGACGCAAACCATCGATGAATTCAAAGCCGCCTGTGAAAAATATCACTACACATCGGCGCAAATTCTTCCCCACGACAGTTATCTGATTAACCTCGGACATCCGGTCGCTGAAGCTCTGGAAAAATCGCGCGATGCGTTTATAGATGAAATGCAGCGTTGCGAACAGCTGGGGCTTTCTTTGCTCAACTTCCACCCTGGCAGCCATCTGATGCAGATTTCAGAAGAGGATTGCCTTGCGCGTATTGCCGAATCCATCAACATTGCGCTGGATAAAACTCAAGGTGTGACAGCGGTGATTGAAAACACCGCCGGTCAGGGCAGTAACTTAGGGTTTAAATTCGAACATCTCGCGGCGATTATCGACGGCGTGGAAGATAAATCCCGCGTCGGCGTCTGCATTGATACCTGCCATGCTTTTGCTGCCGGGTATGATTTGCGTACTCCAGCCGAATGCGAGAAAACGTTCGCGGATTTTGCCCGTATTGTCGGCTTTAAGTATCTGCGCGGGATGCACCTTAACGATGCGAAAAGCACCTTTGGCAGCCGCGTTGACCGCCATCATAGCCTCGGTGAAGGCAATATCGGTCATGATGCGTTCCGCTGGATCATGCAGGACGACCGTTTCGACGGCATTCCGCTGATCCTTGAAACCATCAACCCGGATATCTGGGCAGAAGAGATCGCCTGGCTGAAAGCGCAACAAACTGAAAAAGCGGTAGCCTGAAGATGAACAACCGGGAGAAGGAGATCCTTGCAATTTTACGGCGTAACCCGCTGATTCAGCAGAACGAAATTGCTGATATGCTGCAAATCAGCCGTTCGCGCGTTGCGGCGCATATTATGGATTTAATGCGCAAAGGTCGAATTAAAGGCAAAGGTTACATTCTCACCGAGCAGGAATACTGCGTAGTGGTGGGGACAATCAATATGGATATTCGCGGGATGGCGGATATCCGTTACCCGCAAGCGGCTTCTCATCCCGGTACCATTAATTGCTCGGCAGGCGGCGTTGGACGCAATATCGCCCACAATCTGGCGCTGTTAGGCCGCGACGTCCATTTGCTTTCAGTGATTGGCGATGACTTTTATGGCGAAATGCTCCTGGAAGAAACGCGCCGCGCCGGCGTGAATGTCTCCGGCTGCGTTCGTTTACATGGTCAAAGCACATCGACGTATCTGGCAATTGCCAATCGAGACGATCAAACCGTGCTGGCGATTAACGATACCCATCTGCTGGATCAGTTGACACCGCAACTACTGAACGGGTCGCGCGATTTACTTCGTCATGCGGGCGTGGTACTGGCTGATTGCAACCTGACAGCCGAGGCGCTGGAGTGGGTCTTTACCCTCGCTGATGAGATCCCGGTGTTTGTCGATACCGTTTCAGAATTCAAAGCGGGCAAAATCAAACACTGGCTGGCGCATATTCACACCCTGAAACCCACTTTACCGGAGCTGGAAATTTTATGGGGACAGGCGATCACCAGCGATGCTGACCGTAATGCCGCAGTGAATGCGTTGCATCAGCAAGGCGTTCAGCAACTGTTTGTTTATTTGCCCGATGAGTCAGTTTATTGCAGCGAAAAGGATGGAGAGCAATTTTTGCTGACCGCGCCAGCGCATACGACAGTAGACAGTTTTGGTGCTGACGATGGTTTTATGGCGGGCCTGGTATATAGCTTTCTGGAGGGAAACAATTTCCGTGACAGCGCCCGTTTTGCGATGGCCTGCGCGGCAATTTCACGCGCCAGCGGCAGCTTAAACAACCCTACCCTGTCTGCCGATAACGCGCTGTCATTAGTGCCAATGGTGTAACAATGTTGCCGGATGCGACGCTTAACGCGTCTTATCCGGCCTACAAATCAGGCAATTTCAGCAAGTAAATGTAGGCCTGATAAGCTTGCGCATCAGGCAATGACACTCAAGCTAAACCAATAAAGAACCCGGCAATGGTCGCACTCATCAAGTTGGAAAGCGTCGCCGCCGCCAGCGCGCGTAAACCAAGCTGGGCGATTTCCGGCGCACGGTGTGGCGCAACCGCAGAAAATGCGCCAACCACCACCCCGATAGAACCAAAGTTAGCGAAACCGCACAACGCGAAAGAAATAATCGCCACGGTTTTAGCATCCAGAGTGCCAGCTGTTTGCAGATAAGGTGAGAAATTGAGGTAAGCGACAAATTCATTTATTGCCAGCTTCTGTCCAATCAAACTCCCGGCAAGATTCGCATCACTCCAGTCAACCCCCATCACCCATGCCAGTGGAGCCAACAGGTAACCTAAAATGGACTCCAGCGAGGCATGTTCAAAACCAAACCAGCCGCCAACGCCGCCGATAATACCGTTAATCAACGCAATTATTGCAACAAATGCCATCACCACTGTCGCCACACCTGCGGCGATTTTCAGCCCGGTCATTGCCCCTGTAGCGGCGGCTTCAATAATGCTTTTTGGCGGTGTTTCGGTGAAAGAGAGGTTATTAAAGGAAACCTGCGAAGATTCCGTAGCCGGGCTTAACAGGCGGGCAAACAAGATCCCGCCGGGGATCGCCATTAACGATGCCGCTAGCAGATATTCCACAGGCACGCCCAGTGCGGCGTAACCAATCATTGTCGAACCAGCAATCGAGGCCATGCCACTACAAATAGCCGTAAATAATTCATTGCGATTCAGACGATCGATAAAGGGTTTGACGATTGCCGGAATTTCGTTTTGCCCGAGGAAAATGGTAGTGACCGCGACGAATGACTCAATCTTGCTGATATTCAATGCTTTCTGGAATATACCGCCGAGAATGCGAATTAAGATCCCCATCACACCGATGTAGTAGAGAATACTCACCAGTGCTGTAACGAAGATAATTGCCGGTAATACCCTGAAACCAAAGATAAATCCAGCGCCATCAAATAAGGTGTCCATTTTCGGTCCGACCAGAGAACCAAAGATAAATGCGCTACCCGCGTCGCTGTACGCCATCACTTTATGCACGCCAAAAGCGACTTTTTCAGCGACCCAACGCCCTGGCGGTAACCAAAGCATAATGCCGCCAATCACGACCTGTAACACTAACGCCGCGCCAACGGTACGCAGGCTGATCTTCTTCTTGTTTACTGACAGCAAAAACGCAATTGCCAGCAATACCACCATTCCCAGAACACTTCTCATGACATCCATAGTTATTATCTCTTCATGTCATTTTGGGCGACGGCTTTCTGCCCATCAGAAATAGCCGGGCCTGCATCTTGCGATACTGACCCGGCTTGTTATCAACACTTAATGGGTTTTGATGTAGCCGCGCACGCACTCTTCGACTAATCCCCAGAACCAGTCGGTATCAATAGTGATGCCGACTTTGGTATTAGCGGGCTTGCCAAGAACGCCCAGCTCGTCGCAGACAGTACGCCCATAGCAAGGGCCACTGTTGACGTCCACTTCGACGTACATCTCCTGGGTTTTAATGCCATCAGGGTTAATCAGATAACCGATGCAGGTGGCGTCATGCACCGGGCCGCCAGCCAGGCCGTAGTTTTCGAACTGCGTTTTTAGAGTGAAATTCATGATGTCGCTGAACAGCTCTCCGGCGGGGCCGCCTACCCTTTCCATCCGGGCAATCACGTCCGGGGTGCAAACAGTCTGGTTGGTGAGATCGAGGCCCATCATCACCAACGGAACGCCGGAGGTGAACACCACGCGTGCGGCTTCCGGGTCGGCAAAGATGTTGAACTCGGCAGATGGGGTGAAGTTGCCTGTACCGTAAGCGCCGCCCATTAGCACAATTTCACGGATTTTCGGCAGGATCGCGGGTTGCATACGCATTGCCACCGCGATATTTGAAAGCGGACCAACCGGCACCAGAGTGATATCACCATCGCTTGCCATCAGGGTATCAATGATATATTTCACCGCATGAGTGCTTTCTGCCTGGCGGGTCAGCGGCCCGAATACCGGGCCATCAAGTCCGGTTTCACCGTGAATATTATCGGCAACGATTTGTTGACGCATAATGGGCTGTGGCATCCCCGCATAAACCGGAACATTAATCTCCAGTTTCTGGCAAACATTCAGGCCATTAATTAATGTTTTATCAAGCGTCTGATTACCCGCCACAATGGTGATGCCTAATAAATCAATCACCGGATGTTTCGCGGCCATCATTATGGCAATAGCATCATCATGACCCGGATCACAATCCAGAATAATTTTTCTCTTTTCCATTGTTTATTTCCTCTGTTTCCAGTTGCGTTATTTTTTCTACAGCAAAGAAAATTCGACCGGGCCGATGATTGAATCTTAACAACAGCGTAAGTATGCTAAATATGAGAAATCTCATAGCGGATAAACATCGTGAAAGAAATCCACAATAATGATCTTAAGCAGCAATTGATGAGTGAATCCGCGTTTAAGGATTGCTTTTCAACGGATGTTTCAGCCGATACGCGGCTGTTTCATTTTTTAGCGCGTGACTACATAGTGCAGGAAGGGCAACAGCCGTCCTGGCTGTTTTATCTGACGCGAGGCCGCGCCAGGCTTTACGCCACGCTTGCTAATGGTCGCGTGTCGCTGATCGATTTCTTTGCCGCTCCCTGTTTTATTGGCGAGATTGAGTTAATCGACAAAGACCATGAACCGCGTGCGGTGCAGGCTATTGAAGAGTGTTGGTGCCTTGCGCTCCCTATGAAACATTACCGTCCACTGTTATTAAACGACACCCTATTTTTACGAAAACTTTGCGTCACCTTAAGTCATAAAAATTATCGTAATATTGTTTCTTTAACTCAGAATCAATCATTTCCGTTAGTGAATCGCCTGGCAGCTTTTATATTACTCTCACAAGAAGGTGATCTTTATCACGAAAAGCATACGCAAGCGGCAGAGTATTTAGGCGTTTCTTATCGACATCTTTTATATGTTCTCGCGCAATTCATTCACGACGGTTTATTAATTAAAAGCAAGAAAGGATATCTAATTAAAAACAGAAAGCAGTTGTCAGGACTGGCGCTGGAGATGGACCCGGAGAATAAATTCTCCGGGATGATGCAGTAAAAAATAATCTGCAATAGCGCGATTGCCGGATGCAACGCTTAATAAGGCGTACATCCGGCAATGAAACTCAAGCTAAACCAATAAAGAACCCGGCAATGGTCGCGCTCATCAGGTTGGAAAGCGTTGCTGCTGCCAGCGCCCGTAAACCAAGCTGGGCGATTTCCGGCGCGCGTTTTGGCGAAATAGCCGAAAATGCGCCAACGACAACACCGATAGAACCAAAGTTCGCAAAACCACAAAGCGCAAAGGAGATAATCGCCACGGTTTTCACTTCCAGCGTGCCGCCCGTTTGCAGGTATGGGGAGAAACTCAGGTAAGCGACAAATTCGTTAATCGCCAGTTTCTGCCCAATCAGGCTACCCGCAAGGTTGGCATCACTCCAGTCCACACCCATGATCCACGCCAGCGGTGCCAGCACATAGCCAAAAATACTTTCCAGAGAGGCATTGGCGAAACCAAACCAGCCGCCAATTCCGCCGATAATGCCGTTGATCAGCGCAATAATTGCGACAAACGCCATTACCACCGTCGCTACACCAGCGGCGATTTTCAGCCCGGTCATCGCACCGCTCGCCGCTGCTTCGATAAAGCTTTTTGGCGGCGTTTCGCTGAACGACAGATTTTCAAATGTGACCTGCGAAGGCTCGGTTGCCGGGCTAAGAATACGTGCAAACAAAATACCGCCAGGGATCGCCATCAGCGATGCCGCTAACAGGTAGTCAATTGGTACGCCCATTCCGGCATAACCAATCATCATCGAACCAGCAATGGACGCCATCCCGCTACAAATAGCCGTAAACAACTCGTTGCGATTCATGCGATCGATAAACGGTTTAACGATCGCCGGGATCTCATTTTGCCCGAGGAAAATAGTAGTAACCGCAACAAAAGATTCGATTTTGCTGATGTTGAGGGCTTTCTGGAAAATGCTGCCAAGGATGCGAATCAGCAGCCCCATCACGCCAATGTAGTACAGCAGACTGATGAGCGCAGTAACGAAGATAATCGCCGGAAGTACGCGAAAGGCGAAGATAAAGCCCGCGCCATCAAACAGGACATCCATTTTCGGCCCGACCAATGAACCAAAAATAAAGGCGCTACCGGCATCACTGTAAGACATCACTTTATGAACGCCTAATGCCGCCTGTTCTACTGCCCATTTTCCCGGTGGGAAGTAGAGCATGATGCCACCAATAGCGATTTGCAGCAGCAGTGCGGCTCCAACCGTGCGCAAACTGATGCCCTTTTTATTCACTGACAACAGAAATGCTATTGCCAGTAACACCACCATCCCCACAACACTTCTCATTATATCCATAATGATTTTCCCTTCATGCCAGTAAACCCGGCGTCAGCGCCAGGTTTTGGTATGCTTGATGAGTACGGGCGACGGCTTTCTGCCCGTCAGAAATTAACCCGCGAGACGCTGGTATTCTTTGGCAATTTCGCTCGCCAGAATGGCGTTGTTGAACACCAGTTGGATGTTGGATTTCAGGCTGTCACCGCCAGTCAGTTCAGCAACACGAGCCAGCAGGAACGGTGTGCTTTCTTTACCAATAACGCCCTGCTCTTCGGCTTCGGCGACGGCTTGATCTATGGCTGCATTGATAGATTCCTCCGGCATCGCAAACTGTTCCGGGATCGGATTCGCCACCACCAGGCCACCGTTCAGACCGCTTTGCCATTTCACCGCCATTGCACGAGCGATTTCCGTGGCACTATCAAGGCGAATACTGACTTCAAACGGGCTGGTGCGGCAGAAAAACGCAGGCAGCGCTTTGGTCTGATAGCCAATTAACGGCACACCGAAGGTTTCTAAATACTCAGTGGTTAATCCTAAATCGAGAATAGATTTCGCCCCGGCACAAACAACGGTGACATTAGTATTTGCCAGTTCTTGCAAATCGGCAGAAATATCGAAGGTATGTTCCGCCCCGCGATGCACACCACCAATTCCCCCTGTGGCAAATACTTTAATTCCGGCAAGCGCCGCAATAATCATCGTTGAAGCAACGGTAGTTGCGCCATTTTTTCCGGCGGCAACAACAAAAGGTAAATCGCGACGACTAACTTTGGTCACGTTATGCCCTTCACTACCCAGCAATTCAATTTCTTCTTTGCTTAAACCCACTTTCATCACGCCGCCAATAATGGCGATAGTGGCAGGTACAGCGCCCTGTTTACGAATAGTTTCTTCAACTTCAATTGCGGTCTGGGCATTTTGTGGGAACGGCATCCCGTGAGAAATAATGGTCGATTCCAGCGCCACAACCGGTTTTTTGTTTTTTAAAGCGTCCTGCACTTCCGGGGAAATTTGTAATAATTCAGGGGAAATTTTTAATTCAGACATTCTGCGTTCTCCACTAACGATATAACGTTGGCAATCGATAAATCGGGGTTATTGGTGTATTCACAGGAGAGCGCCATTGACGAACATCCCTGTGCGAAACGAACAGATTCGGCAAACGGCATTCCGTCTACCCAACACGAAGCAAGTCCCGCCATCATGGCATCGCCCGCTCCGGTAACATTAATGACATTGGTTTTGATCGGCGCAGACCAACCACTTTCACCGCTGATATCACTGTAATAAACGCCGTCGCCGCCCATGCTCATTACCAGTCGGTTCAGGCCATGTTGATGGAACCAGGCAGCAACTTTTGCCACATCTTCACGCCCTGACAAAGCAATCCCACTCAAGGTTTCCGCTTCAAGGCGGTTTGGCTTCAGGGTGTGGATCTGATTTAGACGGTCACGCACTTTGACACATTTCCATGCCGAAACCGGATCGACAAATACAGGTACATTGGCGGCATTATCCAGAATCCATGCCAGTGCCTCTTCACTGATATTACAGTCCGCGACAATGACCTTTGCCCTTTGAATAAATTCACGGTGCTGTGCGAGATATTCAGCTGTAATAGCGTTGCTAATATTCATGTCATTTATAGCAACCAGCATTTCACCGGTATTATCGAGTAATGATAAATAGCTCGACGTGTTTTCTCCCGGCACAATCAGGCATTTATCGACATAAACACCAGATTGATTGGTTTGCGTTAGCAACGATTGACCATAAAAATCACTGCCTACTGCGCTCAGTAGCCAGGATTTATTCCCCAGCAACGCCAGGTTTTGTGCAATATTGCGCCCGACTCCACCAGGCGTAAATTTTATTTTACCTGGATTTGAATCCGCATAATTTAATGATTCATGTGAATATCCGGCGACATCAATATTCGCCGAACCTATAATTACGACATAATCCTTTTCGCGCATAGCACGTCCTCTGGTAAAAAATTACCAACCCTGTCAATCCACAAGAATATTGATACTGCAAAGACGGTTTAAACATGTGTTCATATTTAAACATGTGCTCATAGTATGCATGTTTTACGTAAAGTAAATTACCGCCAGAGAGGCAAAATGGGCAGATTTGAGCAGGCTCACAAAACGCGATTAAATGCCTGAATTATAAAAACGGGGAATTTGTGACGGGATGCACAGAACAGGAACAATAAAAAAGGGCAGAAATTAATCTGCCCTTGAGGAAATAACCTTAGTGTTTGATGAAGGTTTCAGGTTTCTACTAAAAGATAAAACCATTTAAATTCATAAAATTACATTCACAAACCGGTCATTCTCTTTGCGCGCATCAAATGTTACAGGGCAGGAAATTTCTGCCCTGTAACACACCTTTTATTACGCTGCTTTCGCTACTGCGTCCACTTCCGGACGTTTCAGGAAGGCATAGGCCAGACCCGCCACCAGCGTACCGGCAATAATGGCTACCAGGTAACCCAGTACCGGCGTAATAGCGCCAGGGATCAGCAGAACAAACAGACCACCGTGCGGTGCCATCAGTTTCGCACCAATCGCCATTGAGATTGCGCCAGTCAGCGCCCCACCCACGATACAGCACGGCAGCACACGCATCGGATCACGAGCAGCAAACGGAATTGCACCTTCCGAAATGAAGCACAGTCCCAATACCAGAGCGGCTTTGCCACCTTCCTGCTGCGCTTTGTCGAATTTGCGACGCGCCACCATTGTTGCCAGGCCCATTGCCAGCGGTGGCACCATACCTGCCGCCATAATCGCCGCCATCGGGCCATAGGTTTGAGTACTCAGCAGACCCACACCGAATGCGTACGCTGCTTTGTTTACCGGACCGCCCATGTCAGTACACATCATGCCACCGAGGATCGCCCCCAGCAGAACCGCATTCGCAGTCCCCATGGTCTGCAGCCAGTGAGTCAACCCTTCGAGAATGCCAGCAACCGGTTTACCGATCAGGTAGATCATCGCCAGACCGACCACCAGACTGGAAATTAGCGGAATGATCAGAATCGGTTTCAGCGCCTCCATACTCTGTGGCAGTTTCAATTGCGTACTGATTAACTTCGCAATGTAACCAGCCAGGAAGCCCGCAATAATACCGCCAATGAAGCCAGAACCAGTGCTGACCGCCAGCATACCGCCAATCAGACCCGGCGTGAGACCCGGACGATCGGCAATGGAAAAGGCAATATAACCTGCCAGTACCGGCACCATCAACGCAAAGGCTGAACCACCACCAATCTGCATCAGCGCCGCAGCCAACGTACCCGGCTCTTTAAACGCTTCGATACCAAAAGCAAAAGAAAGCGCGATACACAGACCACCTGCAACGACCATCGGCAGCATGTAAGAGACGCCAGTCAGCAAGTGACGGTAAGCGCCTGCACTCTCTTTCTTACCTTCAGTGGTCGCTGTTTGAGTTTTGCCCGCCGGTTCATACGGCGTTGCTTCAGCAACCGCATTATCCAGTTCCTGCGCGGTTTTCTTCAGCGCCAGACCGGTAGAGGTACGATACATCGGTTTACCAGCAAATTTCGCCAGATCCACTTCGATATCTGCCGCCACAATCACCAGATCCGCTGCTGCGACTTCTTCGGGAGTGATTGCATTACCCGCGCCAACAGAACCACGGGTTTCAACTTTCACCCACCAGCCACGTTTTTTCGCTTCGGTTTCAATGGCTTCAGCCGCCATAAAGGTGTGTGCTACGCCAGTCGGGCAAGCAGTCACCGCAACTACGCGTTTCGGACCGCTGGCGGCAACCGGTGCTGTCGCAGCGACCGGCGCAGTGTAAGGTTTCGCATGGCCTTTGGCTTCACTCAGGAACAGCTCAGGGTGCGCAACTGCCCGGGAAATATCGCCCAGCCAGACATTTTTACCGTTCAGCGCGCTGTCGTTCGGGATGGAATCACCGAGAACAATCGCCATTTCAGCGTCGTTCGGATTGTCGATGATTTCCAGTTTTGCTTTTCGCGCCGCCGCGCCCAGCAGGGTCTTCGCCATATAGGCGCGTGCCTGACCGAGATTAGCGTCAATAATCAGCAGCGTTTTCATTATGCCTCTCCTGCTGTCAGTTAAAAGGTTGTAAGTCGACGCGCGCCATCATTGCGGCCAACTGCGGACGATCGGTAATACCCACATTGCTTTGACTTACCGCCAGGGCTGCAACAGCTGTCGCCAGACGCAGTGTGTGTTCACTGGATTCACGCATCAGCAAGCCATAAATCAGGCCGCCAACCATAGAATCCCCTGCGCCAACGGTGCTTACGACATCGACTGACGGTGGTTTGGCGATCCATTCGCCGGAGGCATTAACCCAAAGCGCGCCTTCGGCACCCAGTGAAATAACGACATGCGCGATACCTTGTTCACGTAGCGCATGTGCAGCTTCAATCACATCTTTCATTTCAGGCAGTTTACGGCCTGCCCAGATTTCCAGCTCGCGGCGGTTAGGTTTCACCAGCCACGGTGCCGCTTTCAAACCTGCTACTAACGCTTCGCGGCTACTATCAAAGATAATGCAAGGACACTGACTACGCAGGCGAGTCATCCAGTCGGTGAACGCTTCCGGGCTGACGCCTGACGGTAAGCTTCCGCTGACACAGACCATATCGAACTGACCGAGCCAGCTCAGAGAATCAGTCACAAAGCGTTCCCAGTCGGCGGGGGTGACTTCAAAACCCGAGAAGTTGAAGTCGGTCACTTCGCCGTCTTTTTCCGTCAGCTTAACGTTAATTCGGGTGCGCCCCTGTACAACCTGGAAACGGTTGGCAATGCCCAGCTCGCTGAACAGTTGCTGAAAACCATCCTGATTGTCTTTACCGAGGAAGCCGCCAACGGTGACATCAATTCCCAGGTCTTTTAATACTTTGGCCACGTTGATGCCTTTACCCGCCGCATGCAGACCGGTGGTTTTCACCAGGTTCACTTCGCCGCGTTCAATTTCCGGGCAGAAACCAACAAGGTCATAAGCCGGATTAAGGGTGATAGTAGCAACACGTCTGCTCATTATGCGCCCTCCCCAAGACCAGCAGCGATAGCGTCGCCAATGGCTTTCAGCGCCTGTTCAGCATCTGCACCCTGGGCGGTAAAGCGTAGGCGATGACCTTTCTTAACGCCAAGTGCCACAACTTTCATCAGACTACGTCCGTTTGCCGGTTTGCCGGTGCCATCAAGGTTTGTCACGGTAATATCACTGTTAAATTGTTTAATGGTATTGACCAGCATGGTACCTGGACGAGCATGCAGGCCGTGTTCATTGCGCACCACAAACTCCGCGCTTAACACGTCGTCGGTCGGCGCATCATCGCTGGTCAGCAACGCCAGCAACGTTGCCGCATCCGCTTTCAGCAAGCGGTCAGCTTTATTGTCGAGTAACAAATCAGCGAGACGCTTAAGAACCGCAATGGGCTGATCGTCATTCATCGCCACACTCACCAGCATGGCTGCCGTTTCGCCGTCCACATCAAAAGCATTTGCCGCACGGCTTACCGCAATCGCGCTACGCAGATTGCCTTCGGCGCTATCGCTCAGCCAGATACCCTGTCCGAGGTTCAGCGGTTGTTCATTGATGGCTTTGGTGACGAAAGTGGCGTCAACTGCCCCCGCCTCTTTCAGACGAGCAGCGTTCAGCGCCTGAAGAGTCAGCAGATCGCTGGCGACGATATCCAGCGTCAGCATTTCGTTGTCGAGCTTCAGCTGCTCACTCTGCTTTTCGCCCATCAGCAATGCGCGAAGTTCTTCTGCTGTTGTTGCTGACTTCAGTTGTTCAGCAACGGAATCATCGCTCAGTACGTGGGTCAGCTGGCGTAGCAGGCCCAAATGTTCATCCGAGCTGGCAGCAATACCGATCGCCACGTACGCTACCTGGCCGTCACCCCAGGTGACGCCTTCCGGGAACTGAAATACCTGAACGCCGGTTTTCAGCACCTGATCGCGGGTGTCGGTAGTGCCGTGTGGAATAGCAATACCATTGCCGAGGAACGTAGAGGTTTGCTGTTCGCGCGCCAGCATGCCATTGACGTAGCCTTCAGCTACATTACCGGCCTGCACCAGCGCCGCAGCGACCTGGCGAATCGCCTCTTCTTTGTCTCCGGCCTTTTCGCCCGGATGGATGTCCTGTACGGATAACTGGAACATAGTTCTCCTCTCTTGCTGAATTGAAACGATTCAGCTTCTATGAGAAAAAAAGCGCCAACCTGGCTTAGGGTTAAAGACAAGATCGCGCTGAAACGTTTCAAGAAAGCATAATACTTCTGTTTCAGCACGCAAGGAAAGCCGTAAAGTTATGAGCAAAAGTTTGATGTGCTGCACAATTTTTTGTCATTTTTCCTAATTGCTGATGGGAAAATCCGTTATCAGCAATTTCATTTCAGCAGCGTCAGCAGCCAATCAGCAACAGTGAAATGGCATTTTGATTATTCGTGGCGCTTTTGATTTCGCTGTCTGTTTATTTTCTGACAAGCAGCGTAAACTCCGCGTCTTCCTCTTCCAGTGATCGACCAGCATGCATAACTCCCCCGCAGTCTCCAGCGCGAAATCGTTTGACCTGACCTCGACGGCGTTTTTAATCGTTGCTTTTCTCACCGGTATTGCGGGCGCTCTGCAAACCCCGACACTCAGTATTTTTCTTACTGATGAAGTACATGCCCGCCCGGCGATGGTGGGATTCTTCTTTACCGGCAGCGCTGTCATTGGGATTCTGGTAAGTCAGTTTCTCGCCGGGCGCTCTGATAAGCGCGGCGATCGCAAATCGCTGATTGTCTTTTGCTGCCTGTTAGGCGTGCTGGCCTGCACTCTTTTTGCCTGGAATCGCAACTACTTTGTTTTGCTATTCGTTGGCGTCTTTCTTAGCAGCTTTGGCTCGACTGCTAACCCGCAAATGTTTGCCCTCGCCCGTGAACATGCTGACAAAACCGGACGTGAAGCGGTGATGTTCAGCTCTTTTTTACGCGCTCAGGTTTCACTGGCATGGGTCATTGGCCCGCCGCTGGCTTATGCCTTAGCGATGGGTTTCAGCTTTACGGTAATGTATCTGAGCGCAGCGGTAGCGTTTATTGTTTGCGGCGTGATGGTGTGGCTGTTTTTACCGTCGATGCAAAAAGAACTTCCACTGGCGACCGGCACGGTTGAAGCGCCGCGCCGTAACCGTCGCGATACGCTGCTGCTGTTTGTCATTTGTACATTGATGTGGGGCTCGAACAGCCTGTACATCATCAACATGCCGCTATTTATTATCAACGAACTGCATCTTCCCGAGAAACTGGCCGGTGTGATGATGGGGACCGCCGCCGGGCTGGAAATCCCGACCATGTTGATTGCCGGATATTTCGCCAAACGTCTGGGTAAGCGTTTCTTAATGCGCGTTGCTGCCGTGGGTGGCGTCTGTTTTTACGCAGGAATGCTGATGGCGCATTCACCTGTCATTCTGTTGGGCTTGCAGCTGCTAAATGCTATTTTTATTGGCATTCTGGGTGGCATCGGGATGCTCTATTTTCAGGATTTGATGCCCGGTCAGGCAGGTTCAGCCACCACGCTCTATACCAACACTTCGCGCGTGGGCTGGATCATCGCAGGATCAGTGGCGGGCATCGTCGCCGAGATCTGGAATTATCACGCTGTGTTCTGGTTTGCGATGGTGATGATTATCGCCACTCTGTTTTGCTTACTACGGATTAAAGATGTTTAAGGCGCGGTCAGGATTTCCAGATCGATAAGCCAGGTCATCGCCTGCTGACGCGAGTTACCGCACATTTCAGCGCTGGCTTGTAAGCCTGCACAGACTTTCGGTCGCAGTGGCGAGGTGAAAATTTTACAGCGTTGCTGTTCATCAAGCTGAATGCAGGGCGTATTGGCGGGCTTGCCATCTGGCATACCGGGAATAGGGCTGGAAATTGAAGGGGCAGTGCAACACGCCCCGCAACCCGGACGGCATTCCATACGTTGTTCTCTTAAGGTTAACCACCGGATTGATGAGCGCGCACAGTACCACCTTTTTTGCACCAGCAAAAGTGCGAATACCACTTGCCCGAAAGGCCCGTCGCGAGTACTTTGTCGCGATATTTTTGACATTTTCGACTACAGGAATTTTTCGATGCCAAGAGCGAACGAAATTAAAAAAGGTATGGTACTGAATTACAACGGCAAACTGCTGCTGGTTAAGGATATTGATATTCAGTCGCCCACTGCCCGCGGTGCCGCTACGCTGTACAAAATGCGTTTTTCTGATGTCCGTACCGGGCTGAAAGTAGAAGAGCGTTTCAAAGGAGATGATATCGTTGACACCGTGACGCTGACCCGCCGTTACGTTGACTTCTCCTATGTCGATGGCAACGAATATGTCTTTATGGATAAAGAAGACTATACCCCGTATACCTTCACCAAAGATCAGATTGAAGAAGAGTTGCTGTTTATGCCAGAGGGCGGCATGCCGGACATGCAGGTGCTGACCTGGGACGGTCAACTGCTGGCGCTTGAGCTGCCGCAGACCGTTGATCTGGAAATCGTTGAAACCGCACCTGGCATCAAAGGGGCATCTGCCAGCGCCCGTAACAAACCGGCGACATTGAGCACTGGTCTGGTGATTCAGGTACCAGAATACTTAAGCCCGGGCGAAAAAATTCGTATCCATATCGAAGAACGCCGTTATATGGGTCGTGCTGACTAACTTCAGCCGCATGCAGAAAAGGGATAGCTCAGGCTGTCCCTTTTTTAATTTATTATACCAATCTTCTATTTTGCGCTTCCTGAACACCTTACGTCCTCAATTTTCACTCGTTGATTGATCGCCCTCACACTTCATCGCATTAACAATCCAGACCAATTTCAATTGCTGTCATATAACTTTACACTGTCATTGTTAATTAATCGTTACTAAGACGTGACTCCTATGAATACAATCGCCTCCGTTACGCTCCCGCATCATGTACACGCTCCACGCTACGATCGCCAGCAGTTGCAATCACGTATCGTTCATTTTGGCTTTGGAGCCTTTCACCGCGCACATCAGGCGTTACTGACCGATCGTGTGCTGAATGCCCAGGGCGGTGACTGGGGGATCTGTGAAATCAGCTTGTTCAGCGGTGATCAACTGATGAGCCAGCTCCGCGCACAGAACCATTTATATACCGTGCTGGAGAAAGGGGCGGACGGCAATCAGGCGATAATTGTCGGTGCCGTTCACGAATGCCTTAATGCAAAACTGGATTCCTTAGCGGCAATTATTGAGAAATTTTGCGAGCCACAGGTGGCAATTGTTTCCCTGACGATTACCGAAAAAGGCTATTGTATTGACCCGGCCACCGGTGCACTCGACACCAGCAATCCGCGGATTATTCACGATCTACAAAACCCTGAAGAACCTCACTCCGCGCCGGGTATTCTCGTCGAAGCACTGAAACGACGCCGTGAACGCGGCCTTGCACCGTTTACCGTACTCTCCTGCGACAATATTCCCGACAATGGCCATGTGGTGAAAAACGCGGTGCTGGGGATGGCGGAAAAACGTTCACCAGAACTCGCCGGGTGGATAAAAGAACACGTCAGTTTTCCGGGAACCATGGTCGACCGTATTGTTCCGGCAGCAACCGACGAATCACTGGCGGAAATCAGCCAGCATCTGGGGGTGAATGATCCCTGCGCGATTAGCTGCGAACCGTTTATCCAGTGGGTGGTGGAAGATAACTTCGTCGCTGGGCGTCCTGCCTGGGAAGTCGCAGGTGTACAAATGGTGAATGATGTCCTGCCATGGGAAGAGATGAAACTGCGTATGCTTAATGGCAGCCACTCTTTTCTCGCTTATCTGGGTTACCTCTCAGGATTCGCCCATATCAGTGATTGCATGCAGGATCGCGCATTTCGCCATGCCTCCAGAACATTAATGCTGGATGAGCAAGCGCCAACATTGCGAATTAAAGATGTCGATTTAACACAATATGCGGATAAGTTAATTGCACGTTTTGCTAATCCGGCGCTGAAACATAAGACCTGGCAAATCGCGATGGATGGCAGCCAGAAATTACCGCAACGTATGCTGGCAGGTATTCGCATACATCTGGGGCGCGAAACGGACTGGTCGTTGCTGGCATTAGGCGTTGCAGGCTGGATGCGTTACGTCAGCGGCGTTGATGATGCCGGAAATGCCATTGATGTTCGCGATCCGCTTAGCGATAAAATTCGCGAACTTGTTGCGGGCAGTAGCAGTGAACAACGCGTAACCGCCCTGCTTTCCCTGCGTGAAGTTTTCGGTGATGATCTGCCAGATAACCCGCATTTTGTGCAGGCTATCGAACAAGCCTGGCAACAAATCGCACAATTCGGCGCGCATCAGGCGCTATTAAACACCCTCAAAATTTAACGATTTCTGCGGTTAAAGCGGATGAAGCTCGCCTTCGTCCGCTCCCCCCTTCTCTTTTCTGCCTTTTTTAGCCAGGATTAACGCTCAGTTAACTTACCAGAGTATTGCGGAGCCGTTGTGACCAGGACCAACCTCATCACCGGTTTTCTCGGCAGCGGGAAAACCACGTCGATTCTTCATCTGTTAGCCCATAAAGATCCCAACGAAAAATGGGCGGTACTGGTTAATGAATTTGGGGAAGTCGGAATTGATGGTGCTTTGCTCGCCGATAGCGGCGCATTGTTGAAAGAGATCCCCGGCGGCTGCATGTGCTGCGTTAATGGTTTACCCATGCAGGTAGGATTGAATACCTTACTGCGTCAGGGAAAACCAGACCGCTTGTTGATAGAGCCGACCGGACTGGGTCATCCGAAACAGATCCTAGATCTCTTAACCGCGCCCGTGTATGAACCGTGGATAGATCTGCGCGCCACGTTGTGCATTCTCGATCCACGCCTGCTGCTGGACGAAAAAAGCGCCAGCAATGAAAACTTCCGTGACCAGCTGGCTGCCGCAGACATTATTGTCGCCAATAAATCCGACCGTGCGACGCCCGAAAGTGAGCAAGCGCTACAGCGCTGGTGGCAGCAAAATGGTGGCGATCGGCAATTAATTCACAGCGAGCATGGGAAAGTTGACGGTCATCTTCTGGATTTGCCGCGTCGCAATTTAGCCGAGTTGCCCGCCAGCGCCGCACATTCTCATCATCATAGCGTGAAAAAAGGGTTAGCAGCGTTAAGCCTGCCAGAGCATCAACGCTGGCGTCGCAGTCTGAACAGCGGACAAGGGCATCAGGCCTGTGGCTGGATATTCGACGCTGATACGGTATTCGACACCATTGGCATTCTGGAATGGGCGCGACTTGCACCGGTGGAACGCGTCAAAGGCGTGATGCGTATTCCCGAAGGGCTGGTGCGAATCAACCGTCAGGGCGATGACCTGCACATTGAAACGCAAAACGTTGCGCCACCGGACAGTCGTATTGAGCTGATTTCCAGCAGCGAAGCTGACTGGAATGCCTTGCAGAGCGCGCTGTTGAAGCTTCGTTTAGCGACTACCGCGTAAGGTTGCCTGCGTTTTTCAGTAAGATAATTAGAGAAAATATGATTAAAAATTTGCCGCAAATAGTGTTGTTGAATATTGTCGGCCTCGCGCTGTTTCTTTCCTGGTATATTCCCGTTAATCATGGATTCTGGTTGCCGATTGATGCGGATATTTTTTATTTCTTTAATCAGAAACTGGTCGAAAGTAAGGCCTTTTTGTGGCTGGTTGCATTGACCAACAATCGCGCTTTCGACGGTTGTTCTCTGCTGGCGATGGGAATGTTGATGCTGAGTTTCTGGCTGAAAGAAAACGCCCCTGGCAGACGACGTATCGTGATTATTGGTCTGGTCATGCTATTAACTGCAGTGGTATTAAACCAGCTGGGTCAGGCATTAATTCCTGTAAAACGGGCCAGCCCAACATTGACTTTTACCAATATTAACCGCGTCAGCGAACTGCTCTCTGTCCCCACGAAAGATGCCTCACGAGATAGCTTTCCCGGCGATCACGGTATGATGCTGCTTATTTTTTCGGCATTCATGTGGCGTTATTTCGGCAAAGTTGCAGGCCTTATCGCCCTTATTATTTTTGTGGTTTTTGCATTTCCCAGAGTAATGATTGGCGCACACTGGTTTACTGACATCATTGTAGGTTCGATGACCGTGATATTGATCGGTTTGCCCTGGGTGTTGCTGACGCCATTAAGTGATCGATTAATCACCTTTTTTGACAAATCACTACCGGGAAAAAACAAACATTTCCAAAACAAATAACTCACAGTAATTAACATCATCAGGGTTATTTTTATAGTGAGGATAATCCTGATGATGCGCACCGTGCTTTCATCCATCGCGCGCAAAAATCATTCTCTAAGTAAATGAATGGATTGCATGCGTTTCACTCAATCGTACTTTAATTGACCAATCCCGCTTATTAACTTTCTGTATCACTTTTTCTTATAAAAAATCATGTAAAACCGCTCGCCAAGACCGCACCAATCGGGTAATCTCGAACTCGTTTTGCCTCGGCGGTAGATTATCCTCACAGCATATAATTTTGTGCGTTAGTCCACAGATTTGGCCTTAAGGAATTGTTTCAACATGCCCAGGTAATTAGTCTCGTGTCGCTTGGCATTTTTTTATAACGATATTTGTCGTTAAGGACTTCAAGGGAAAACAAACAACATGGTCAAATCTCAACCGATTTTGAGATATATCTTGCGCGGGATCCCCGCGATTGCAGTAGCGGTTCTGCTTTCTGCATGTAGTGCAAATAACACCGCAAAGAATATGCATCCTGAGACACGTGCAGTGGGTAGTGAAACATCATCACTGCAAGCTTCTCAGGATGAATTTGAAAACCTGGTTCGTAATGTCGACGTAAAATCGCGAATTATGGATCAGTATGCTGACTGGAAAGGCGTACGCTATCGTCTGGGCGGCAGCACTAAAAAAGGTATCGATTGTTCTGGTTTCGTACAGCGTACATTCCGTGAGCAATTTGGCTTAGAACTTCCGCGTTCGACTTACGAACAGCAGGAAATGGGTAAATCTGTTTCCCGCAGTAATTTGCGTACGGGTGATTTAGTTCTGTTCCGTGCCGGTTCAACGGGACGCCATGTCGGTATTTATATCGGCAACAATCAGTTTGTCCATGCTTCCACCAGCAGTGGTGTTATTATTTCCAGCATGAATGAACCGTACTGGAAGAAGCGTTACAACGAAGCACGCCGGGTTCTCAGCCGCAGCTAATAAACCGTTTGGATGCAATCCCTTGGCTATCCTGACGAGTTAACTGAAAGCACTGCTTAGGCAGTGCTTTTTTGTTTTCATTCATCAGAGAAAATGATGTTTCCGCGTCTTGATCCAGGCTATAGTCCGGTCATTGTTATCTTTTAAATGTTGTCGTAATTTCAGGAAATTAACGGAATCATGTTCATACGCGCTCCCAATTCTGGACGTAAGCTCCTGCTTACCTGCATTGTTGCAGGCGTGATGATTGCGATACTGGTGAGCTGCCTTCAGTTTTTAGTGGCCTGGCATAAGCACGAAGTCAAATACGACACACTGATTACCGACGTACAAAAGTATCTCGATACCTATTTTGCCGACCTGAAATCCACTACTGACCGGCTCCAGCCGCTGACCTTAGATACCTGCCAGCAGGCTAACCCCGAACTGACTGCCCGCGCGGCGTTTAGCATGAATGTCCGTACGTTTGTGCTGGTAAAAGATAAAAAAACATTCTGTTCATCTGCGACTGGTGAGATGGACATTCCACTCAATGAATTGATTCCGGCGCTCGACATTAATAAAAACGTCGATATGGCGATCTTACCCGGTACGCCGATGGTGCCGAACAAACCCGCAATCGTCATCTGGTATCGCAACCCTTTGCTGAAAAATAGCGGCGTCTTTGCCGCGCTGAATCTCAACCTGACGCCTTCACTCTTTTATAGTTCACGGCAGGAAGATTACGATGGCGTCGCCCTCATTATTGGCAATACTGCGCTATCTACCTTTTCTTCACGTTTGATGAACGTTAATGAATTAACCGAAATGCCGGTCCGTGAAACTAAAATTGCGGGCATTCCTCTGACCGTTCGGCTTTATGCGGATGACTGGACATGGAACGATGTGTGGTACGCATTTTTACTGGGCGGCATGAGTGGAACTGTCGTTGGCCTGCTTTGCTATTACCTGATGAGCGTACGTATGCGCCCCGGCAGAGAAATCATGACCGCCATCAAGCGCGAACAATTTTACGTGGCGTATCAACCGGTGGTGGATACACAAGCTTTGCGGGTAACGGGCCTGGAAGTACTGCTACGCTGGCGGCATCCTGTAGCGGGAGAAATTCCCCCGGATGCCTTCATTAACTTTGCCGAATCGCAAAAGATGATTGTGCCGCTGACTCAGCACCTGTTTGAGTTAATTGCCCGCGATGCCGCAGAATTAGAAAAAGTACTGCCGGTAGGCGTCAAATTTGGCATTAACATTGCGCCGGACCATCTGCACAGCGAAAGCTTTAAAGCAGATATCCAGAAACTGCTCACTTCCCTGCCCGCTCACCATTTCCAGATTGTGCTGGAAATTACCGAGCGCGATATGCTGAAAGAGCAAGAAGCCACGCAACTCTTTGCCTGGCTGCACTCGGTCGGCGTAGAAATTGCTATTGATGACTTCGGTACCGGGCACAGCGCGCTTATCTACCTTGAGCGTTTTACGCTCGATTATCTGAAAATTGACCGTGGATTTATCAACGCCATCGGTACGGAAACGATCACTTCACCCGTACTTGACGCGGTGCTGACGCTGGCGAAACGTCTCAATATGCTGACGGTTGCTGAAGGGGTCGAAACGCCGGAACAGGCGCGATGGCTAAGCGAACGCGGCGTTAATTTCATGCAAGGCTACTGGATTAGTCGCCCGTTACCGCTGGACGATTTTGTCCGCTGGCTGAAGAAACCGTATACGCCGCAGTGGTAAGGTGTGCTTACGTCCCTTATTATTCATAGTGAAAGCATGCCGGATTGCGGCTAATGATGAGTAAAAGGAAATCCGTTGCAGATGATTGTGCGCATACTGCTGCTGTTTATCGCTCTGTTCACCTTTGGTGCGCAAGCGCAGGCTATCAAGGAAAGCTATGCCTTTGCCGTGCTGGGCGAACCCCGGTACGCCTTTAATTTCAACCATTTTGATTATGTGAACCCCGCCGCGCCAAAAGGTGGGCAGATAACGTTGTCAGCCCTCGGCACCTTCGATAATTTCAACCGCTATGCACTGCGCGGCAACCCGGGCGCACGCACCGAGCAGCTGTACGACACGCTATTTACGACTTCCGATGACGAACCAGGCTGTTATTACCCGCTGATTGCTGAAAGCGCACGCTATGCTGACGATTATTCCTGGGTGGAGGTCGCTATTAATCCGCGCGCCCGTTTTCATGATGGTTCTTCCATTACTGCCCGCGATGTAGAGTTTACTTTTCAAAAATTTATGACTGAAGGCGTGCCGCAATTTCGTCTGGTCTACAAAGGCACCACCGTCAAAGCCATTGCGCCGTTAACCGTGCGCATTGAGTTAGCTAAACCCGGCAAAGAAGATATGCTGAGTCTGTTTTCGCTGCCGGTATTTCCAGAAAAGTACTGGAAGAATCACAAACTTAGCGACCCGCTCGCCACGCCTCCGCTTGCCAGTGGTCCGTACCGAATTACGTCCTGGAAAATGGGGCAAAATATTGTCTATTCCCGCGTGAAAGATTACTGGGCAGCAAACTTACCGGTAAACCGTGGACGCTGGAATTTCGACACCATTCGCTACGATTATTACCTCGATGATAATGTCGCCTTTGAAGCGTTTAAAGCCGGTGCCTTTGATTTGCGTATGGAAAACGACGCCAAAAACTGGGCCACGCGCTATACCGGTAAAAATTTCGATAAGAAATACATCATCAAAGATGAGCAAAAGAACGAATCAGCCCAGGATACGCGCTGGCTGGCGTTTAATATCCAACGTCCGGTATTCAGCGATCGCCGGGTGCGGGAAGCGATCACTCTCGCCTTTGACTTTGAATGGATGAACAAAGCGTTGTTTTACAATGCCTGGAGTCGCACGAACAGTTATTTTCAGAATACCGAATACGCGGCCAGAAATTACCCCGACGCCGCGGAGCTGGTGCTTCTGGCACCAATGAAAAAAGATCTACCGCCAGAAGTCTTCACGCAAATCTACCAGCCGCCGGTATCCAAAGGCGATGGCTACGATCGTGACAACCTGTTAAAAGCCGACAAACTTCTCAACGAAGCAGGCTGGGTGCTGAAGGGTCAGCAACGCGTTAATGCCACAACGGGTCAGCCACTCAGCTTTGAATTATTGCTTCCCGCAAGCAGCAATAGTCAGTGGGTATTGCCGTTCCAGCACAGCCTGCAACGGCTGGGTATCAACATGGACATTCGCAAAGTGGATAACTCGCAAATCACCAACCGCATGCGCAGTCGCGACTATGACATGATGCCGCGCCTATGGCGGGCGATGCCGTGGCCTAGTTCCGATTTACAGATTTCCTGGTCATCGGAATATATCAATTCCACTTATAATGCCCCCGGCGTGCAAAGCCCGGTTATCGACTCGCTGATCAACCAAATTATTGCCGCGCAGGGAAATAAAGAAAAATTACTGCCGTTGGGGCGAGCACTGGATCGCGTATTAACGTGGAATTATTACATGCTGCCAATGTGGTATATGGCGGAAGACCGTCTCGCCTGGTGGGATAAATTCTCTCAACCCGCAGTGCGCCCTGTTTACAGCCTGGGTATCGATACCTGGTGGTATGACGTTAATAAAGCGGCCAAACTGCCGTCAGCCAGACAACAGGGAGAGTAGATGGGCGCTTATCTGATTCGCCGTCTGTTGCTGGTGATCCCAACGTTATGGGCGATTATCACTATCAACTTTTTCATCGTGCAAATTGCGCCTGGCGGTCCGGTCGACCAGGCCATCGCCGCCATTGAGTTTGGTAATGCCGGAGTATTACCCGGCGCAGGCGGTGAAGGTGTTCGCGCCAGCCATGCGCAAACGGGCGTCGGCAATATCAGCGACAGTAATTACCGTGGCGGACGCGGATTAGATCCAGAAGTGATCGCCGAGATCACTCATCGCTACGGTTTCGATAAGCCGATCCACGAACGTTACTTCAAAATGCTCTGGGACTACATCCGCTTTGATTTTGGCGATAGCCTGTTTCGCAGCGCCTCGGTGCTGACGCTGATTAAAGACAGTCTGCCGGTTTCCATCACCCTCGGATTGTGGAGCACGCTGATTATCTATCTGGTGTCGATTCCGTTAGGCATTCGCAAAGCTGTTTATAATGGGAGCCGCTTTGACGTCTGGAGTAGCGCATTTATCATCATCGGCTACGCCATTCCGGCCTTTTTGTTTGCCATCCTGCTGATTGTCTTCTTCGCGGGCGGCAGCTATTTCGACCTGTTCCCTCTACGCGGCCTGGTTTCCGCTAACTTTGATTCGCTGCCGTGGTATCAGAAAATCACCGATTATCTGTGGCATATCACGCTGCCGGTGCTGGCGACAGTGATTGGCGGCTTTGCGGCGCTGACCATGCTGACAAAAAACTCATTCCTTGATGAAGTGCGCAAGCAATACGTGGTGACCGCCCGTGCGAAAGGGGTAAGTGAAAAAAATATTCTCTGGAAACATGTGTTCCGCAACGCCATGCTGCTGGTGATTGCCGGTTTTCCGGCGACGTTTATCAGCATGTTTTTTACCGGCTCGCTGCTGATTGAAGTAATGTTTTCGCTCAATGGTCTTGGCTTACTGGGCTACGAAGCGACCGTCTCGCGCGATTATCCTGTAATGTTTGGTACTTTGTATATTTTCACCCTGATTGGCCTGCTGCTGAATATTGTCAGTGATATCAGCTATACGCTGGTCGATCCGCGTATAGATTTTGAGGGACGTTAATGTCGCGACTCAGCCCCGTCAATCAGGCCCGTTGGGCGCGTTTTCGTCATAACCGTCGCGGCTACTGGTCGTTATGGATTTTCCTCGTCTTGTTTGGTTTGAGTTTGTGTTCTGAACTTATCGCCAACGATAAACCGTTGCTGGTGCGTTATGACGGCAGTTGGTATTTCCCGTTGTTGAAAAACTACAGCGAAAGCGATTTTGGCGGTCCGCTGGCAAGTCAGGCTGATTATCAGGACCCGTGGCTGAAACAACGGCTGGAACATAACGGCTGGGTACTGTGGGCACCGATTCGCTTTGGCGCTACCAGTATCAACTTTTCTACCGACAAGCCCTTCCCCTCCCCACCCTCCCGGCAAAACTGGCTGGGAACGGATGCCAATGGCGGCGATGTGCTGGCACGTATTCTCTATGGCACGCGGATCTCAGTTCTGTTTGGCCTGATGCTGACCCTCTGCTCCAGCGTGATGGGCGTGCTGGCGGGGGCGCTACAAGGCTATTACGGCGGTAAAGTCGATCTCTGGGGGCAACGTTTTATTGAAGTATGGTCGGGGATGCCGACGCTGTTTTTGATTATTTTACTTTCCAGCGTCGTACAGCCTAACTTCTGGTGGCTGTTGGCAATTACCGTCTTGTTTGGCTGGATGAGTCTGGTCGGCGTGGTGCGGGCGGAGTTTTTACGTACCCGTAATTTCGACTACATCCGCGCGGCGCAGGCGCTTGGCGTCAGCGATCGCAGTATCATCCTGCGTCATATGTTGCCAAATGCCATGGTCGCTACCCTCACCTTTTTACCGTTTATTTTATGTAGTTCGATCACCACCCTGACCTCACTCGATTTCCTCGGCTTCGGTCTGCCGCTCGGTTCACCGTCACTCGGCGAACTGCTGTTACAAGGGAAAAATAACCTTCAGGCCCCGTGGCTTGGGATCACCGCCTTCTTGTCGGTGGCGATATTGTTGTCTTTGCTGATCTTTATTGGTGAAGCCGTCCGCGACGCATTTGATCCTAATAAGGCGGTGTAGCATGACGCAAACTCTGTTAGCGATTGAAAATTTGTCGGTGGGTTTTCGCCATCAGCAAACCGTACGTACAGTAGTCAATGATGTTTCACTTCAGATTGAGGCTGGCGAAACGCTGGCGCTGGTGGGTGAGTCAGGTTCAGGCAAAAGCGTTACCGCGCTGTCAATTTTACGCCTGCTCCCTTCCCCGCCGGTTGAATATCTCTCCGGCGATATTCGTTTTCATGGCGAATCGCTGCTTCATGCCAGCGATCAAACGTTGCGCGGTGTACGCGGTAATAAGATCGCCATGATTTTTCAGGAGCCGATGGTGTCATTAAATCCATTGCATACCCTGGAAAAACAGCTTTATGAAGTGCTTTCACTCCACCGCGGGATGCGTCGGGAAGCGGCTCGTGGCGAAATTCTGAACTGCCTTGATCGCGTCGGTATCCGCCAGGCGGCAAAACGGCTGACAGATTATCCGCATCAGCTCTCCGGCGGCGAACGCCAGCGGGTGATGATTGCGATGGCGCTGTTAACGCGACCGGAATTATTAATTGCCGATGAACCGACCACCGCGCTGGACGTCTCTGTCCAGGCGCAGATTTTACAGCTGTTGCGCGAACTGCAAGGCGAGCTGAATATGGGCATGCTGTTTATTACTCATAACCTCAGCATTGTCAGAAAACTGGCCCACCGCGTGGCGGTAATGCAAAACGGTCGCTGTGTCGAGCAAAATAACGCCGCTACGCTATTTGCCTCACCCACTCATCCTTACACACAAAAGCTACTCAACAGTGAACCGTCAGGCGATCCAGTGCCGTTGCCAGAACCTGCCTCAACGTTGCTGGATGTTGAACAGCTTCAGGTTGCCTTCCCCATTCGCAAAGGGATTTTGAAGCGCATTGTGGATCATAATGTGGTGGTGAAAAACATCAGTTTTACGCTACGAGCGGGTGAAACACTGGGTTTAGTGGGCGAGTCCGGTTCCGGGAAAAGCACGACGGGACTGGCGCTGCTGCGACTGATTAACTCTCAGGGCAGCATTATCTTTGACGGTCAGCCACTGCAAAATTTAAATCGTCGCCAGCTGTTACCTATTCGTCATCGCATTCAGGTGGTATTTCAGGATCCAAACTCCTCGCTCAACCCACGACTCAACGTTTTGCAAATTATTGAGGAAGGCTTACGGGTTCACCAGCCGACGCTTTCTGCCGCACAACGCGAACAACAAGTGATAGCCGTGATGCATGAAGTGGGATTAGATCCTGAAACACGCCACCGTTATCCGGCGGAGTTCTCTGGTGGTCAGCGGCAACGTATTGCGATTGCCAGGGCGTTAATTCTTAAGCCCTCGCTGATCATTCTTGATGAACCAACATCATCGCTCGACAAAACGGTACAGGCGCAAATATTGACGCTATTGAAATCATTGCAACAAAAGCATCAACTGGCCTATTTGTTTATCAGTCACGATTTGCACGTTGTCCGCGCGTTATGTCATCAGGTTATCGTACTGCGACAAGGGGAAGTAGTGGAACAAGGACCGTGCGCGCGCGTGTTTGCCGCACCGCAGCAGGAGTATACGCGTCAGCTACTGGCGTTGAGCTGACGCTTAAAAAGGATTGTAGTTTGAGAAGGGTTCGGCAATTGCCACACCAAAATTTTTCAATCGGCATGTTGCAGCAAACTCGTCCTGGCGATTTACAAACAGGCACGGCTCACCTTCACACTCCAGTACCGAACATGGAACTTCGATGTCGCTTAACGCCTGGCTGAGTTTGTACATCACCGACCATGCATTATCACCATCCGGGCTAAGCAATTTAAGCGCCACCAGGCTGTTGTCACCGCACGGTCCATTTTGCGGAATCGGTTCAACCTTCGAACCTGCAAAACCAGCAGACCAGCGATAGTTCTGCGGCAGTCGATGGACGATTGAGAGTTGTAATGAAGTCACTTATTTTCCCCGGAAGTACATTTACTTCACAATTTGTTTACATCAATTTTAACACATCATCAACAATCCGTCTTTATACAGATCGTAAAGATTGATGCCTCGCCAGCGTGGCCTCTATGGCTCTGATTTAAATAATATCTGCGGGCGTGGTCACGTTTGCGGGGCTATATGTACCCGTTTCTGCGATCTAACTCAACCTTTTTAACTACAATGATGTGACTTTTTACATAAATTGATTTTACATAAAATAAACATATATCGGGGGAATGATGGATTTATGGTTGACATGCATCAACAAAGGAAGCCTTTTAGCTTCCTCGTTGTGCAATAGATCACCGTTTTTTTGGCCGACTGGCGTACAGACAGAAGAGAATGGAGCTGGTTGCGCAGAATGCAATTGACCAAATCATCGGCCATGCAGAGTTAAAGGTCGCAAGAGAAAGCAATGCGCCAACAATTGCCCCTATGCCGAAACGGAAGGTTCCTGCCAGCGAAGATGCCGTTCCCGCCATATGGGGAAACTCATCAAGAATGACCGCCATCGCATTAGATGACACCATCGACACGCAGCCCACAAACGCCGCAACGCCAACCACCAGCGACCAGAATCCCAGCCCCAGCAGCGCACTGATGACCATCCACGCCGCCATAATAAACTGTATCCACAACCCCGAGCGGAACATATTTAACGCGCCAATACGGCGGACGAAGCGGCTGTTAAAGATGGTCATCACGAACAGGAAAACAATGTTTAGCGCAAAGTAATAACCAAAGTTTTCCGGCGCGACGTGGTTAATTTCAATGTAGACAAACGGTCCGGCGCTCAGGAACGAGAACATCCCGGCAAAGCTGAAACCGCTGGCCAGCATATAACTCAGGACACGCTTATGACGGAACAGCGCCGCAAAGTTACCAATAGTGGTACGAATGTGAAAAGGCTGACGACGCTCTGGCGGCAACGTTTCTTTAATCAGGAAGAAAATCATTGCCGAAGCCAGAATCGCCGCTACGGCCAGGATCCAGAAGATGTAATGCCAGCTCAGCCACACCAGCACCCAACCGCCGACAATCGGTGCCATCAACGGTGCAATAGTGGTCACCAGCATGACAAACGACATCATCCGCGAGAACTCTTCTTTCGGGTAAATATCGCGCATCAGGGCATTAATGACCACGCTGGCCGCAGCCGCAGCCAGCCCGTGGAAGAAACGCATCACAATCAGCTGATCGATGGTGTTTGCCAACGCACACGCCACCGCGGCGGCGGCAAACACCAGCGTACCGCCAAGAACCACCGGCTTACGCCCGAAGCTGTCTGCCATCGGCCCGTAGATTAACTGCCCCAACGCAAAGCCCAGAATATAAGTACTGAGGGTCATCTGCGTACTGCCCGCCGGTACGCCAAACTGCGCTGAAATTACCGGTAGCGCGGGCAGATACATATCAATCGACAGCGGCATCAACATGGCCAGCAGGCCAAGGATAAAAACAATAGCAAACGACGAATGCTGTCGGGTGGTCACAACGGGCTCCTGAAAGTCATTGAAAAGTTAGACGACGCTGGCAATTTCTTCTTCAGTTAACGGACGATATTCACCGGGGGCTAAATCAGCATCCAGCGTAATGCCGCCAATACGTTCACGATGCAGCTCAACCACATGGTTACCCACGGCGGCGAACATACGTTTCACCTGATGATAACGCCCTTCGCTGATGGTCAAACGAACCTGCGTTGGGGTAATCACTTCCAGCACCGCCGGCTTAGTGAGATCTTTTTCGTTATGCAGCTGCACGCCTTTAGCAAATTGCTCTGCCGTATCGTCAGCTACGGGTGATTCCAGCGTCACCAGATAGGTCTTCTCACAATGATGGCGCGGAGAAGTAATGCGGTGCGACCACTGACCATCATCTGTCATCAGCACCAGACCGGTGGTATCGATATCCAGACGCCCTGCGGCGTGCAGTTTCCACGCTACCGGTTCATCCAGAAAATAGAGCACCGTTGGGTGATCAGGGTCGTCCGTGGAGCAAACATAGCCCTGAGGCTTATTGAGCATGAAGTAACGTGGACCGTGTTGCTGCGCCAGCGGGTTGCCATCGTAAGCGACATCATGTTCAGGGAGCAGTTTGAACGCTGCATTACGGACGATTTCGCCATCGACGGTGACACGATTGCCGCGGATTTCACGCCCGGCAATAGCACGGCTAACGCCGAGTTGCTGTGCGATAAATTTATCAAGTCGCATGTGTGTGATTTTGCCTGTAAAAAACGGAGGTCGGGTAATGACCCGAAAATCTGAACTGTTGTCTGCCCAGTATAGCGGTCTAATAACTTCCCTCAAGGGAAAAAGATCCGTGGCATACTATTAGCAGAATAATCTACCTACGCGAGACCATGATTTTTACACTCCGCCCATATCAGCAAGAAGCCGTGGATGCCACGCTCAACCATTTTCGTCGTCATAAAACCCCTGCCGTTATCGTGCTGCCCACCGGTGCAGGTAAAAGCCTGGTGATAGCGGAACTGGCGCGGCTGGCGCGTGGTCGCGTGCTGGTGCTGGCACACGTTAAAGAACTGGTGGCGCAAAACCATGCAAAATATCAGGCGCTGGGGCTGGAAGCCGATATTTTTGCCGCCGGGCTAAAGCGCAAAGAGAGCCACGGTAAAGTGGTATTTGGCAGCGTGCAGTCGGTCGCCCGTAATCTTGATGCCTTTCAGGGTGAATTCTCGCTGTTGATTGTCGATGAATGTCACCGTATTGGTGACGATGAAGAGAGCCAGTATCAGCAAATCCTCACTCACCTGACCAAAGTGAATCCCCACTTACGCCTGCTGGGGCTGACTGCCACGCCTTTTCGACTGGGCAAAGGCTGGATTTATCAGTTCCATTATCACGGCATGGTACGCGGGGATGAGAAAGCCCTTTTCCGTGACTGCATTTATGAGCTGCCGCTGCGTTATATGATTAAACACGGCTATCTGACACCGCCAGAACGACTGGATATGCCAGTAGTGCAATACGATTTCAGCCGCTTGCAGGCACAGAGTAACGGTTTGTTCAGTGAAGCCGATCTCAACCGTGAGCTGAAAAAACAGCAACGTATTACCCCGCACATCATCAGCCAGATTATGGAGTTCGCCGAAAAGCGTAAAGGAGTGATGATTTTCGCCGCCACCGTTGAACACGCCAAGGAGATAGTGGGACTGCTGCCTGCCGAAGATGCTGCACTGATTACTGGCGACACACCCGGCGCTGAGCGCGATGTGTTAATTGAAGATTTTAAAGCCCAGCGTTTTCGCTATCTGGTCAACGTCGCGGTACTGACCACCGGATTTGACGCCCCGCACGTCGATCTTATCGCCATTCTGCGCCCTACCGAATCGGTGAGTCTTTACCAACAAATTGTCGGGCGCGGTCTGCGTCTCGCTCCTGGCAAGACTGATTGCTTAATTCTTGATTATGCGGGTAATCCTCACGATCTCTACGCGCCGGAAGTTGGTACACCGAAAGGCAAAAGTGACAACGTCCCGGTACAGGTTTTCTGCCCTGCCTGCGGTTTTGCCAACACCTTTTGGGGGAAAACGACCGCTGACGGGACATTGATTGAACACTTTGGTCGTCGCTGTCAGGGATGGTTTGAAGATGACGACGGTCATCGAGAACAGTGTGACTTCCGTTTCCGTTTTAAAAATTGCCCGCAATGTAACGCAGAAAATGATATTGCCGCCCGCCGCTGCCGCGAATGTGACACGGTACTGGTTGATCCGGACGACATGTTAAAAGCGGCGCTACGACTGAAAGACGCGCTGGTATTACGCTGTAGCGGCATGTCTTTGCAGCATGGGCACGATGAGAAAGGCGAATGGTTGAAAATCACCTATTACGATGAAGACGGCGCGGATGTGAGTGAGCGTTTCCGTCTACAAACGCCCGCCCAGCGTACCGCCTTCGAACAACTTTTTATCCGTCCGCATACGCGCACACCGGGCATCCCTCTGCGCTGGATCACCGCCGCCGATATCCTCGCCCAGCAAGCATTACTGCGACACCCGGATTTTGTCGTCGCCCGCATGAAAGGTCAGTACTGGCAAGTGCGTGAAAAAGTGTTCGATTACGAAGGTCGTTTTCGTCGGGCGCACGAATTACGCGGTTAATGGTAGTTTTGATTGATGTATAAGGCGATTGAGTATAGAATCTCGCCCGCTTTTGCATACGCAAAGCAGATCACTTACCTGTTGCTGGGTCGCCTGTAGCAGGATTAATTTAAGAGAGAAAGAAATGTTTACTATCAACGCAGAAGTACGTAAAGAGCAGGGTAAGGGTGCGAGCCGCCGCCTGCGTGCCGCTAACAAGTTCCCGGCAATCATCTACGGTGGCAAAGAAGCGCCGCTGGCTGTCGAACTGGATCACGACAAAGTCATGAACATGCAAGTTAAAGCTGAATTCTACAGCGAAGTTCTGACCATCGTTGTTGACGGTAAAGAAATCAAAGTTAAAGCTCAGGACGTACAGCGTCACCCGTACAAACCGAAGCTGCTGCACATCGACTTCGTTCGCGCTTAATTGCTGAATAAGTTGTAAAAAACCCCGCTCCGGCGGGGTTTTTTGTCTCTGCAAATTATGCCTGATTACGGTATTGCTATTTTTTGCAGGCCAGATAAGGCGTTCACGCCGCATCTGGCATTCAGAACACAAAACCGATTAATTGCCGCCAGACGTCCGGCGCTGCAATTGATCGCGCAAATTCGGCGGCGTGCCTTTAATGGTTAGGGTATCGGTTGCCGGATCCCAGAAGATGCGTTCACCTAACAGCATCGCATCAAAGTTAATAGTCAAGCCACCGCCGCTACCGGCAAACTTCGTCAACTGACGCAGTGTGCTACGGTCTGCCGGGAAGCTCTCTTCCAGTTCGTAGCCTTTTTCAGCCGCAAACTCCGTGAAGCTCACTTCGCTGACGCCTGCCAGCTCTTTCGACAGCGACTCCAGCTCAATCTCTTCGCCTGCCTGCAGCTGCTCATTACAGTAGCTATAAACCTGCTGGCGCACGTTCTGTCGCTCTGCTTTATCCAGTTGTGCTTCGGCAGTGAAATCATCGACCGCTTGCAACAGCCCACGGTTTTGCGCTTTCGCGTTTAACCCTTCGCTGGCCCCGAGGAAATCCATAAAGAAATCCGCCACTTTGCGCCCTACTCGCCCTTTCAGGAAAGTGAGATAGCGGGTCGACTCTGGATTGGTTTCCCACTCGGTTAAATCGATACGCGCAACAATATCCGCATGATTGATATCAAGATAATGGGTTGGGTTGATGTCGAGATTTTCGTTAACACGCATACTGCTCAGGTTACTCAGAACTGCCACCAGCAGATACTCCACCGCCAGATAGCGATAGTGGCAAAACAGCACGAATCCACCGTCAGCAAAAGGATATTTCGCTAATTCGTCACGCAGGCGACCGGTTGCCGCGCGGCTAAATGCCAGAAAGTCCTCTTCGCCCTGACGCTGTAAGCGCAGCGTCTGCGCCAGTTCACTCTCTTCGCTAAACAAGCCGTAAGCTTTATTTTTGGCGCTATAGACCCGATGCAGTTCTGCCACCATCTCAACGACGGTTTCCGTCGGTTCCAGCAATGAATCGCGCAACACCAGCTCAAGGTTCTGCTCATCACGCTTGATAAGCTGGTGCAGAGCAATCTGGTTGATATCCAGACTCATGATAAACTCTCCTTTAAGACCGGGCGGTATTCAACCACCGCCGGTTAAGCGACGCAATAAAAGATGGCGGTCATTTTACAGAAGGCAGCGTAACGAGAATGATTTAACGCATAAAAAAGCAGAAAAAAAACCGTTGCTACGGTAATATGTTGCCCTTTCATCAACTAACTGATTTCGATTTATGCCACAAATTTCCCGCTACAGTGATGAACAGGTTGAACAATTGCTCGCAGAGCTGCTCAACGTACTGGAAAAACATAAGGCTCCGACCGACCTTTCCCTGATGGTGTTAGGCAACATGGTCACTAACCTTATCAACACCAGCATTGCCCCGGCCCAACGCCAGGCAATTGCCAACTCTTTTGCCCGCGCCTTACAGTCCTCTATCAACGAAGACAAAGCGCACTAAGGGAAACAGATAACAGGTTATGGTAACTCATCGTCAGCGCTACCGTGAAAAAGTCTCCCAGATGGTCAGTTGGGGGCACTGGTTTGCACTGTTCAATATTCTGCTTTCGCTCGTCATTGGCAGCCGTTACCTGTTTATCGCCGACTGGCCGACAACGCTTGCTGGTCGCATTTATTCCTACGTAAGCATTATCGGCCATTTCAGCTTCCTGGTGTTCGCCACCTACTTGCTGATCCTCTTCCCGCTGACCTTTATCGTCGGCTCCCAGAGGCTGATGAGGTTTTTGTCCGTCATTCTGGCAACGGCGGGAATGACGCTATTACTGATCGATAGCGAAGTCTTTACTCGTTTCCATCTCCATCTTAATCCCATCGTCTGGCAACTGGTTATCAACCCAGACGAAAATGAGATGGCGCGCGACTGGCAGCTGATGTTCATCAGCGTGCCGGTTATTTTATTGCTTGAACTGGTGTTTGCGACGTGGAGCTGGCAAAAGCTGCGCAGCCTGACGCGTCGTCGGCGCTTCGCGCGCCCGCTGGCCGCATTCTTATTTATCGCCTTTATCGCCTCGCATGTGGTGTATATCTGGGCCGATGCCAACTTCTATCGCCCGATCACCATGCAGCGCGCTAACCTGCCGCTTTCGTACCCAATGACGGCGCGACGTTTTCTTGAGAAGCATGGTCTGCTGGATGCGCAGGAATATCAACGCCGTCTCATTGAGCAAGGTAATCCAGACGCCGTTTCCGTTCAGTATCCGTTAAGCGAACTGCGCTATCGCGATATGGGCACCGGGCAGAATGTGCTGTTGATTACTGTCGATGGCCTGAACTACTCACGCTTCGAGAAGCAGATGCCTGCGCTGGCAGGTTTTGCTGAGCAAAATATTTCGTTCACGCGCCATATGAGCTCCGGCAACACTACAGACAACGGCATCTTTGGCCTGTTCTATGGCATCTCGCCGAGCTATATGGACGGCATTCTGTCGACTCGTACGCCTGCGGCGTTAATTACTGCGCTTAATCAGCAAGGCTATCAGCTGGGGTTATTCTCGTCGGATGGCTTTACCAGCCCGCTGTATCGCCAGGCATTGTTGTCAGATTTCTCGATGCCGAGCGTACGCACCCAATCCGACGAGCAGACCGCCACGCAGTGGATCAACTGGCTGGGCCGCTACGCACAAGAAGATAACCGCTGGTTCTCGTGGGTTTCTTTCAATGGCACTAACATTGACGACAGCAATCAGCAGGCATTTGCACGGAAATATAGCCGGGCGGCAGGCAATGTCGATGACCAGATCAACCGCGTGCTCAATGCACTACGTGATTCTGGCAAACTGGACAATACGGTGGTGATTATCACTGCCGGTCGGGGTATTCCGCTGAGCGAAGAGGAAGAAACCTTTGACTGGTCCCACGGTCATCTGCAGGTGCCATTAGTGATTCACTGGCCAGGTACGCCGGCGCAGCGTATTAATGCTCTGACTGATCATACCGATCTGATGACGACGCTGATGCAACGCCTGCTACATGTCAGCACACCTGCCAGCGAATATTCGCAAGGTCAGGATTTGTTCAACCCTCAACGCCGTCATTACTGGGTTACCGCCGCGGATAACGATACGCTGGCAATTACCACCCCGAAAAAGACGCTGGTGCTGAACAATAACGGTAAATACCGTACTTACAACTTACGTGGTGAAAGAGTGAAAGATGAAAAACCACAGTTAAGTTTGTTATTGCAAGTACTGACAGACGAGAAGCGTTTTATCGCTAACTGATTAATTATAAATCAGTTAGCAAAATATCTTACTTGCAATCGGTGTGGAAAACGGTAGTATTAGCAGCCACGAGTCGGCACGTAGCGCAGCCTGGTAGCGCACCGTCATGGGGTGTCGGGGGTCGGAGGTTCAAATCCTCTCGTGCCGACCAAAAATCCCAAAAAAAACCAACCTTTACGGTTAATGCCAGTCAGTTAAGCAACTGACTGGCTCTTTTTCGGGGCTGTGGGGTATTTCCAGGGCCTCTCCTTTACCACTCTCGGGAAGGCCCTTTCCCTTCTTGTCGGTAATTTCACAAGTTGTCCCATACTTGCAAGATCGCGCATCAGCTCCGGTATACGTCCCGGTGAAGCGCCCTGCAATGTCATCAGCATTCTCATCACCATTCCGCATGATTCTGAGAAACTCAGTTGATTCGGCCAGTAACCTTTCAGATGTTCCGCCATTTTAATCATCTGATATCTCACCAGATTATAAGCCAGTAAGACACCCCACAGCTCTTGCTCCACAAGCTCCGGCTTTTTACTTCTCAGCGTCAGCCTGCTCCGTTGCATCGTCTGTTTTATCTCCCTGTATCCCAGTTCGATTTCCCAGCGATGACTGTACAGATCCCCCATTTCTCCTCCGGGGAAGCGCATGGCGTCCGTCATCGACGTCAGCAGATGGCAGACTTTTCCTTTGCGCGTCACGGTCAGCAGGCGGGCAGTCACTTCATTTCCCAGTCCCGGCCACTTTTTTCGTGCCTGCGGGCTGGTTTTCAGCTTCACCAGATGATCGCCTTTACCCAGTTTTCTGATCTCTTCATATTGCGCTCCCTTTCTGAGAGGTATCATCCAGTGGCGGTGTTCTCCCGCCAGGCTCCAGGCATTTAACAGTCCCAGTGAGTAATAACCTTTATCCATTAACGTCAGAGTGTTATCGCCGGTTTGTTCTATAAGTTGCTCAGCAAGCTCATTTTCGCTGTTCTTCATCGTGCCGAAGGCTGCAGCCGTCAGCAGATGGCTGGTCAGTTCCATCTGGCAGACCATTTTGACCTGCGGGTAGAGCGCCGGGTTCCCGGCATGTGTCTGGCGGGGGAAGGCTGCATCGTTCTCTGGTGTATCCGGTGTGCGCCAGAACACACCATCGATGGCCAGCAGGGTCAGGCCGCACCAGTGCGGATGCGGCGTGGCGTTATGCCAGAGCTGCGCTGTTTTCGTGAACACGCGGCGGACAGCCTCACTTCCCAGGCGCTGGCGGGCCTGAATAACGGCACTGGGGGCAACGAAGGGGCGATTGCCCGGCAGCATGATGTCCAGGCGATTCACAATCTGGTGAAGAGGTTCTTTACGCTCAAGCGCCATGCCAACAATACACCAGACCATCATTTCGAGGGGAAGACGGCGCTTGCGTAGCGTTACAGTACCTGATTCGGCAAGGCAACGAGAGATGAGTTCGGGGTCGAGGTAATCCCCCAGAGAAGTCAGTGGGTTACGCAGAGAATCGTAACGGGATACCAGATCAAGAGCCTGTCCAATGTGCATAAAAAAATCCGGAAACAAGTGAGCGTTTCCGGATTCTTACACAGCCACTGGATCGGTCAACTGATCCTTAACTGATCGGCATTAACCTTTACGGTTGGTTTTTTTTATATCTGCATTTAATTCGATAAACAGACCGCGACACATCACGGCCTGTTTATTTTCTGTTATCAGAACGTCCAGACCACACCCGCCTGAGTATTCCACGGCGATTCTACCCCTGCGCCATTGCCATAGCTGACTGACAAATGACCGCTTAACGTCGGGGTGAACGATGACCTTATCCCAGCCTGATAAACGCCACGGGTTCCAGCCACATCATTATTAAATTTGCCATCGTCATTAACTTTCACCTGGTTAGAATCGGCGTATTCCTGACGTACGGCGGCTTTCAGCCAGGGTTCCAGCGTCGTACCGTTTTGCAGGTCCATGTGATAGCTTACCGCCGTTCCCGCTTCAGCGCGTAATATGCGGGTATTTCCCACATCCGCGCGCATGCCGTTTGATAACGTGTAGTCCTGACCATCTGTGGTAAAGCCGGTAAAGGCCAGATAAGGTCTAACACTCCACAATCCGTCAACCCAACGGAACCCGCTCTCGACATGAGCACCCGCGCCGTTACTACTGTAATCGCCAAACGCTGTTGCCCCATTACTCATCTTGCCATGGATGGTGTTGGCAAAACGGTCAACTTTCACCACTCCATCAACATAGGCACCGTTCTGATGCTCCCAACCGGCATAAGCCCCCAGGGTGTAGCTATCGACATTGCCTTTGCCGCCGCGATCAAAACCAATATCAGAATGAGAGTAACCAAAGAACAAGCCGCGAATTGTGCTGCTTTCTTCACGGGAGAAACGGCTATCGATACCGAGCGTCAGGCCCGTCAATGTTTGCTCAAAGCCAGCTCCCGCATCAGTGGTCACGTTGTTGCGGGTGTTAATTGCCGAACTCCACATCGCCGTATCGTAACTAACGCCTTTTACGCTACCAAGACGCTCACGCACGGTGTCCAGTTCTGCATCAAATACCAGCGGTTGTGCTGCTGCCATGTTCAGCACATCAGTGGTTGAAGGGGTAATTTGCGCGCGATTCTCTGCGAGGCTCCAGCTATGGTTGCCATTATCCAGCAAGGTATATTCATACGTACCGATATCAACAACGCCTCCGGCATTGCCCAACGTAAATGCAGCATCACCGCCGCCCGTTGTTACCAGTGTAAGGCTATCTCCTGCTGCCGGGCTGGCACCGGTGTCCGTCACGAATATTTTGAAATCACCTGTTGCCTGCCCGGTGACGTTGAGCTGATCGCTCTGATGATTAGCCATATCGGTACGCATATAAAAATTGCCGTTTCCCGATAGGGTATTGGTGGTCAACGTAGTGAAATTTTCCGCACTTGCCGTCACAGATGAACGAGTCACTGGCTCAGCCATCATAATCACATTTGCGCCAGACATCGCAAGGTTGGCTAAGTTGAGGGGAGTGTTTTGGTTCGTCGTAGTGATATCGGCAATGATGGTCCATGCGCTATTTTCGAGTGAAACATCCGCTTTGCTGGTATCCACGGCACCATGCGTTCTTAAAGAAGCGCCCTCAGAAACCACTACCTTACCCACCAACATAGCGGGTGCATAATTTATTTGCGGCTTCATGACCTCAAGAATGCCATCATTCCCTCTGACTGAAACGTTAACCATTGTGCCAGCCCAGACATTAGCGCGGCCATTGTTGATAACCATATTTTCAGAGATGGCTTTAGAGGAATACGTGATACTTCCATTCTGATCTGATCGACCGAGATCATACACCGCATTTGCCTGCACTCTCGTACCAGTATCCTTTCCCAGCGATTGCATAGTGGCATGCTCATCAAGGATAGTGTCAATGGCCTGCGTGTCCTCCATAACAATAAGCCCGGAACCATCATCCAGCTCATAATTTTTTGACACACCATCTTTTATACTAAATTGGCCTTTACTGTTTGTACCACTCACTTCCAGCGCATTCGTTGAGACAATTAATTTTCCGCCTGCTTTTTTATCAACGCCAGTTGCAGTCCCGCCATCCATAACCTCCAGTAAGCCGCCACTATCCACAGTGGTATTATAAGCGAAGTCATTTTCTTCAACTCGCAAACTTCCGCCGTTTTCCAACAGCATATTATTAGCAATACCATCCTTGATATCGAACTGACCGAGACGGTTTGTTCCGAATACCTCCATGGCCCGGGTGGTTGTTTTAATCGCACCGCCTGCTTTCTGATCTACCGCAAATGCTAATCCCCCCTCTTTAACCTCCAGTAATCCTCCCTTTTCGATAGCGGCAAAGACGGTAATCCCATCTTTTTCAATAATTAAGCGCCCGCCTTTAATCGTAGGTTCATTCGCTGCGCCATAAACCTGTAGCACACCATTATTGAGGGTAGTCTGGTTTGCCGCACCACCCATTTGAACAATTTGATAACCATCATTTAATACTGAGTATTCTGCGGTGCCATTCATTTCAATGTACTGATACCCGCCGTTAATTTCAGTATTACTACTTATACCAAATTCTTTAATATGCTGTTCTCCGCCAGGATTGATTTTCGTATTATTGGCGGTCCCATAAACCAGCTGGATATCTTTTTCCAGGACAACACCATCAACTGTCTCACCATACTCAACTGTTGATGCCAATGCTATGGGTGAATATAACGCTGTAGCCACCAGAACAGATATTGCGGAACGACAAAGAGAAACAGAACCAGATTGATGCATTGAGCTTTCATCCTATGAAATTAATTGCTGTTAAAAGCATTGGGTAAAGAAAATACCCATAGCTCCATACCCGGAGTCAGTTTTTAAAAACTGTTTAAAGAAATGCACAAGTATTGTGATTGATTTTTTAGTTGTTTTTCTTGATGAGAAGCTGATGCAAAATTCCGTCTTTATAATGAAAATGATGCCAAAGCGAACGACAAGGTTGTAGTTTTCACTACATGTCCATACATAAAATGGGGTAACATTCACGCGCCTGGTAGCGTTACCAACGCTACGCTCAAACATAATGATTCTAATAAAACCTCAGGAGACTACTATGCCTGAAGCAACGCCTTTTCAGGTGATGATTGTGGATGATCATCCACTTATGCGACGCGGTGTTCGTCAGTTACTGGAGCTTGATCCTGGCTTTGAAGTGGTCGCCGAAGCGGGCGACGGCGCGAGCGCGATCGATCTGGCGAATAGACTGGATATCGACGTGATCTTGCTGGATCTCAATATGAAAGGTATGAGTGGCCTGGATACCCTCAATGCCTTGCGCAGGGATGGCGTTACCGCGCAAATTATTATCCTGACTGTATCAGATGCCTCCAGCGATGTCTTTGCGCTGATAGACGCAGGCGCAGACGGTTATCTGTTGAAAGATAGCGACCCGGAAGTGTTGCTGGAAGCGATTCGTGCCGGAGCGAAAGGCAGCAAAGTCTTTAGCGAACGCGTCAATCAGTACTTACGTGAACGTGAAATGTTTGGCGCGGAAGAAGATCCCTTCAGCGTGCTGACGGAGCGCGAGCTGGATGTTCTGCACGAGCTGGCACAGGGGCTGTCAAATAAACAGATTGCCTCGGTGTTGAATATTTCCGAGCAGACAGTAAAAGTACACATTCGCAATCTGCTGCGTAAACTCAATGTCCGCTCACGCGTGGCGGCCACCATTCTGTTCCTGCAACAACGCGGGGCACAATAAAAATAGCCCGATGGCATCACCATCGGGCCTCTTTTTATTTACTCTCCTGCGGCGACAAATGTTGCATCGCCTGCGCGATACTACGTTCAATCACTGCACGGCGAGTATCGTTGGCAGGTAAGAGTTTCAACATCATCTCCCACGCGGCAACCGCTTCGCCAAATCGCTGCTGCTCAAAGGCATTAAACGCATACATGCTTAACACACGGATATTGCTATGGTCCGTTCTCACCAACTGGCGTAGCAGTTCACCACCGAGGCGGTTGTCGTTGGGATCAGATGAACGTGTCAACGCTTCAGCGTATCCGAGCGCCGCATCACTGTTCTTCGGATCGAGGCGATATGCAGTAGCGTATGCATCGGTGGCAATACTGGCGTTACCCAGCGCCATGCCAACGCGGCCCAACATAATCCAGCCTTCTATATCTCCCGGATTTTTTTGCAGTTGAGTACGCATCCCCAGCGCCAGGCGCGACATCTCTTCTTCGTTGAGCGGATCGGCTTTCGGATCCAGCGCCCTGTCCAGTAACGCCGGAGCCTGTGCCGTGGCCTGCTGCCAGATTTTCACCTGCTGATAATTGCCCGTCTGGTAGTAGCTGACGCCAGCCACAATTAACGCCACCACAATACCCGGCAGATAAACAATATATCCGGCACGCTTACCTTCCGGCACGCTTTGTTCAGGAAACGCGTCCGGCACCACGCGTACCCGACGCCGCGAGCGGGCGTATATGACCCAACCGCCAATGCCAATAGCCACTACCGGAAGCACCCACAGCAGCATGGTCAGCGGCGTTAACGGCGGATCGTAAGTGACGAAGTTGCCGTAACGCGCCACCATATAATCGACAATCTCTTTTTTACTTTTACCTTCCTGCATCAGTTCATACACTTTCTGGCGCAGGTCGGTGGCAATCATCGAGTTGGAATCGGCAATGCTGTTGTTCTGGCATTTCGGGCAGCGTAGTTCTTCAGTGAGTTGCCGGAACTGCTGCTCCTGCGCTTCATCCTTAAACTGCAACACGTCGATGGTCGCCAGCGCTGAGCCGGAGATCATCAGCATCAGCACGCCCAATAAAAACCTCATTGTGCGGCCTCCTTACTGTATTTCTCCCACAGCGGCTTGATCTCTTCTTCCCAGACGCGAGGATTGAGATCGCCCGCATGGCGATAGCGAATGATGCCGTTGCCGTCAATAAGGAACGTTTCTGGCGCGCCATAGACACCGAGATCCAGTCCTAACATGCCGTCGCCATCAAACAGGCTTAGTGCGTAAGGATTGCCCAGCTCTTTCAGCCAGCTGATTGCCTTCTGGCGATCGTCTTTATAGTTCATGCCGACCACGCGGATGCCCTGCGCAGAAAGCTGATTCAGATATTGATGTTCCGCACGGCAGGTCGGACACCAGGTCGCCCAGACGTTAAGCAGCACTGGTTTGCCCTGAGTCAGCACATCCGCCTGATAAAACTGCCCCGGATTGTCCAGTGATTCGAGGCGAAACTTCGGCACCGGCTTGCCAATGAGCGCCGATTCCAGATTGGTCGGATCATCCCCTTCGGCATTACGCGCCAGCTGCCACAGTAGCGCCGCGGCAATCGCCAGGAAGATAATCAACGGAATTAACAATACTTTGCGCTTCATACAGCCTCCGGCGCAGTTTTCTGCGGGTTCACGCGCTTACGATAGCGAGGATCAAACAGGCACAGCAGCCCGCCCAATGCCATCATCAGCCCGCCCGCCCAAATCCAGCGAACAAACGGTTTGTAGTAAAGACGCACGGCCCACGCGCCGTTTTCCAGCTCTTCACCGAGCGCGGCGTACAGGTCACGCGTGATGCCGCCGTCAATCGCCGCTTCGGTCATCATCGACCCGGCAGTGTTGTAATAACGTTTTTCCGCATACAGCACCGTTTCCGGCTTGCCATCGCGCGTTACGCCGATAGTCGCCACACCGCCACGCCAGTTCGGGCCAGTCACCTCTTTGACATCACGGAAGGTGAAGCGATATTCATGAATATCGACACTATCGCCGGACTTCATGCGCACATCACGCTCAACGCTATAGTTCTGGCTAAAGGCAATACCAACAATTGTCACTGCCAGCCCCAGGTGAGCCGCCACCATTCCCCAATAACTGAAGGTGGTTTTCGTGCCACGTGAAATACGCAGCGCAGCTTCCGCAATTGCCAGCACCGCAATCCAGCAGGCCATTGCCAGGCCGAGCACCGTCATCGCCACAACTTTGCTTTCGAACAGCCACGGCAGCAGCAGCGACAGCACCAGCGTTGAGATGAAGGCGATAATCAATAAATTGCGGATTTTACGTGGGCGATCGCGCCCCCAGCGCACCAGAGGACCGACACCAAGCAGCAGCGCAAACGGCACCATCAGCCAGGTAAACATGGTGTTGAAGAACGGTTCGCCAATCGAAATACTGCCCAGTCCCAGTTGCTTGTGCACCAGCGGCAGCAGCGTCCCCAGTAATACCACCAGCATCGCGGCGACCAGCAAAACGTTGTTCGCTAACAGCAGAGATTCCCGCGACCACAGCGCATTGTTTACGCGTGAGCGAACTTTGTGTCCACGCGCGGCAAAAAGCAGCAGCGAACCGCCAATCACCAGCACCATAAAGGCGAGGATAAACATACCGCGTGCCGGATCAGACGCAAACGCGTGTACCGATACCAGTACGCCGGAACGCACCAGGAAAGTCCCCAGCAGACACAACGAGAAGGCACTGATTGCCAGCAGTAATGTCCACGCTTTGAAGCTGGCGCGTTGTTCAGTGACCGCCAGTGAGTGCATCAGCGCAGTCCCCACCAGCCACGGCATAAACGAGGCGTTTTCTACCGGATCCCAGAACCACCAGCCGCCCCAGCCGAGTTCGTAATAGGCCCATGCGGAACCGAGCACGATGCCGAGCGTCAGGAAGATCCACGCTGCCAGTGTCCACGGACGAGTAAAACGCGCATAAGTGCTGTCCAGACGCCCGCTCAACAAAGAAGCAATGGCAAAAGCAAACGCCACCGAGAAGCCGACGTACCCCATATAAAGCAGAGGCGGATGGAAGATCAGCCCCGGATCCTGCAACAGCGGGTTAAGATCGCGACCTTCAATCGGGAAATTCGGCAGCGTGCGTGAAAACGGGTTAGAGGTAAAGAGAATGAACAGCAAAAAGCCGACGCTGACCATCCCCATTATCGCCAGTACGCGGGCCACAATATCCAGCGGAATACGCTGACTAAAAATCGCCACCGCAAAGGTCCAGCCGCTCATCAGCAGCACCCACAGCAGGAGCGAGCCTTCATGTGCGCCCCAGGTAGCCGCCACGCGATACCACACCGGAAGCTGGGTATTGGAGTTGCTGGCAACATAGGTGACGGTAAAGTCGTTGACCACGAAGGCATTGACCAGTACCAGAAATGCGCCAGCCACAGACATAAACAGCAGCCAGGCAAACAAGCGGGAAGACGCCATCATGCGCGCATCTCCGCGCGCTACGCCCCATAGCGGATACACGGACAGCAGCAGCGCAACTCCTAGCGCCAGACACAGCAGTCCGTTACCAATTTCCGGCATCATGATGCTGGGTCCTTATAAACACTCGCCGGGCGACGGTGATTGGCTTCCATCGCTTTCTCAACTTCTGGCGGCGTGTAGTTTTCATCATGTTTCGCCAGCACTTCTTTCGCGAGGATATGATTGCCTTTTTCCAGTTCGCCCTGCACCACAACGCCCTGCCCTTCACGGAACAGATCCGGCAAAATGCCTTCGTAAGAGACATCTACTGAACCTTCAGCGTCGTAAATGGTGAAAGTTACTTTTAGCGAATTGGGATCGCGCTGCACACTACCCGGCATCACCATCCCGCCAACGCGCAGACGCTGACCGACTTCCGGCATTTGCTGAGTTTCACGCTTGCCGTAGAGAATTTCCCCCGGCGTATAAAAGAGATCGATATTCGAGCGCAGCGCATATAGCACCAGACCGATAGTCAGCGCCAGCCCTGCCAACACGGCACAGGCAATCCACAAGCGGTTTTTACGGCGAATATTCATGCAGCCTCCTGCTGTTGCGCAGCACGTAAACGCGCCTCACGCGCCCGCTGTTGCGCCACGCCACGCAGAATTGCGCGATGCTGCATCACCGAGTGCACGACCAAAACCACCAGCGGAATAACGGTCATCACCACCGCCAGCCAGACAAAAAAGGCGTAACCGCCCATTGCGAAAAATTCATTCCAGGAAGCAAATGCAGGGGTCATTTACGGCCTCTTTTCAGTATCAGTTCACTCACCCACGGACGGCGTTTTTCCATCAGCAAAATCAAATTACGCATCCGCATCAGCGTCAGCGTGGCAGACAGCAGCAGGAAGCCAAAAATCGACCAGCGCAGCGGCGAACGCATCGCCGGATCGATACTTTGCTGCATCCGCGTTGATCCCTGATGCAGGGTGTTCCACCACTCCACGGAGTAATGAATAATCGGCAGATTCACCACGCCAATCAGCACCAGAATACCTGCCGCACGGCCCGCCAGACGGCGGTCGTCGAAGGCGTGCCACAGGGCAATCACACCCACATACAAAAACAGCAGCACCAGTTCAGAAGTCAGACGTGCATCCCATACCCACCAGGTGCCCCACATCGGTTTTCCCCATGCAGAGCCGGTAACCAGGGCAATAAAGGTAAACACGGCACCAATGGGGGCCATCGCCGCCACCGCCAGGTTGGCCATTTTCATCTGCCAGACAAGGCCAATAAACGCCGCCACCGCCATTGATGCATAAATGCCCATCGACCAGATCGCCGCAGGCACATGCAGGTAGATAATGCGGTAGCTATTTCCCTGCTGATAATCAGCCGGAGCAAAGCCGAATCCCCAGATCCAGCCGACGGTAAGCACGACCACACTGGCAATTGCCAGCCACGGTATAAACCAGCCACAGATTTGATACAGCCGTGGTGGGATCGCCAGTTGATGCAGTGTTTTCCACATAGTTTCGATACCAGACTCGAACAAAAATCAGTAATCCAGCGTTATTGAATGCTGATTCGTAACGCTGCCGCCGTCGCAAAAGGACTTAATGTCGCGGTGCCTGCCAGCAACGCGCCTAAAATTGCCAGATACCCATCAACGGGCAAATGCATAGAAGCCGCGTCCATCGCGGCGGTGGCAAAGATGAGTAATGGGATAGTCAGCGGTAACACCAGTATGCTGAGCAGCACACCACCGCGCTTAAGTCCCACTGTCAGCGCCACGCCCGGTGCACCGAGAAAGCCAAGCGTAGGAGTTCCCAGCAGCAGCGTCAGCGCCATCACTTGCCAGCCATAAACATCCATTCCCAGTAGCATTGCTACCAGGGGCGAAAGGATAAGTAACGGCAGACCGGTTACCATCCAGTGCGCCATCACCTTCGCCAGCACAACGGCGGGCAAGGGTAACGGCAACAACATCAATTGTTCAAGACTGCCGTCCTGCAAATCGTCACGGAACAGACGCTCCAGTGCCAGCAAGGATGAAAGCAGCGCAGCAACCCAGATAATGCCCGGCGCAATACGCGCCAGCAGTTGCGGCTCCGGACCGATACTGAGCGGAAAAAGGGTAATTACAATCAGGAAGAACCACAGCGGGTTGGCGATTTCGGCGCTATGGCGAAACGCTACGCGCAGCTCAAGACGGAAAATGCGCCAGAACATCATGCGGCCCCCGTTTGCGTCAGTGAAATGCGGCGAATTTTACTTTCAGCAACGTTGAGCGGTTGGTGGGTAGTCAGAATCACAATCCCCCCCTGCTCCGTATGCTGCGCCATACGCTGGGTCAGACGATCGACGCCGTTAACATCAATCGCGGTAAAAGGCTCGTCGAGGATCCATAACGTGGCACGGGTCAGCCACAGACGCGCTAAAGCGACGCGGCGTTGTTGCCCGGCAGAAAGTTGATTTACCGGAATATCTTCGAATCCGGCAAGCCCGGCCTGCGCCAGGGCTTCCAGACATTGTGCGGTATCGCCATCGCGATGATAAAAGTGCAGATTTTCTAACGCCGTCAGCCGGGTTTTGATCCCCGGCTGATGGCCTATCCATAACAGGTTTTGATGGTAGCTGTCGCGTACCTGATGCAAGGGCTGCCCTTGCCAGAGAACCTCGCCTGCGTCAGGGCGAGACAACCCCGTCAGCAAACGGAGAAGCGTTGTCTTCCCCGCGCCGTTGCTACCGGTGATTTGTACCCACTCTCCTGCGTTCAGCGTAAATGACAAGCCACTAAATAAGGTTCGTTCATCCCGCTCGCAAAGTAACTCTCTGGCTTCAAGCATACCCACGCAATAACCCTGTTAAAAACCTGGCTCGACTTCACGCATATCGGGCAGCTTGTGCGCTATCCCTTTATGGCAATCAATACAGGTTTGCCCATCTTTCACCGCCTGGTCATGCATCTTCGCGGCAACCGATTTCTGGGCGGTTGTATCCATATACTCGAAGTTGTGACAGTTACGGCACTCCTGCGAGTTATTGTCCTTCATGCGCCGCCACTCATTCTGTGCCATCGTCAGGCGATGAGCTTCAAATTTCTGCGGCGTGTCAATAACGCCAAAAATTTTACCATACAGCTCTTTACTTGCTTTGAGCTTGCGTATCATCTTCGGCACAAACTCGTGCGGAACGTGACAATCCGGACAGGTCGCACGGACGCCGCTACGGTTGTTGTAGTGCACGGAATCCATGTATTCCTGATACACCGTGTTACGCATTTCGTGGCAGCTAATGCAGAACTCTTCGGTATTGGCTTTTTCCATCCCGGTGTTAAAGCCGCCCCAGAAGACGATGCCACCGACAAAACCGATCAACAGCAGCGTCCCCAGCGCCAGACGGCTGGGGGTACGCCACCATTTCCACAGGCGCTTAATCAGACCAGGCTTACGGTCAGAATTTCCCATAATAACCTCTTATTTCCCGTAACCTTTTGACGGGGTAAAGGTATTCCCCACGATTGGCGCGGTATCAGCCTGCGGCACGTGACATTGCAGACAGAAGTAACGACGTGGAGCCACTTCCGCGCCCACTTTGCCGTCGCTGTCCATAAAGTGAGTAGGACTGATGCGCGGCGCGCCAGTGGTGCGATAGCTTTCGACACCGTGGCACTGCAAGCAGCGGTTGGTATTGGTCGTTACCTGATAACCTTCAACGCTATGCGGGATCATTGGCGGCTGATTCACATAGTTCAGCGGCATCCGATCCTGCTCTTTTGGCATCCGAATGGCCCCTTCCTGCGTCCCGGATACTTCCGGCGACTGGCTAAAATCGACGCCATTAGCCGCCCAAACCGCGCCGCTCACCACCAGGGCCAGCATCGCCGTCCATTGACACAGCGCTTTCTTCAGGTCATGGCTTTTCATGATTTCGCTCCCGAACTCCATCGTGTAGTTATTGTAAATACATCCTCAGAACAGACATCCACGCAGCGACCGCACGTCATGCAATCGCGGCTGGTGACCTGCACCGGGCTTTGTTCATCCAGCACCGGGGCACGTAGCACATGCGGTTCCGGGCAAACATGAAAACAATCCATACAGCGGTTACATTTCTGCCGATCGGTGGCCGCAACGGTAATGACACCTTTGCTACCCAGCACGCCATACAGCGCGCCAACCGGACAAATGTGCCCGCACCAGCCGTGTTCAACGACCAGTAGATCAAATAAAAACAGCGCGAGAATAAGCAGCGCGCCGCTGCCGAATCCCATTACCAGACTGCGCCCCATCAGGGAAACGGGGTTGATCCATTCCCAGATGAGTGTGCCGGTTAAGGCCGATCCCAGCAGAATGACCACCAACAGCACGTAGCGAATGTGGCGAGGGATCGTCGCAGACTGATTGAGGTCAAAGCGCCTGCGTAACCAGTTCGCTAAGTCGGTAATCGGGTTCAGCGGGCAGACCCAGCTGCAAAATAATCGCTTTCCTGCCAGGGCGTAGAGCACGGTGATAATTACCGCACCGGTCAACGCCACCGTGGCAGGCAGATGACCGCTGGCAAGACTTTGCAGCGTCATCAGCGGATCGGTCAGCGGAACGGTGTCGAATAACAGGCTACTGCTGTAGTTGCCGTGCAAGATCCACACACCAAACCACGGACCGCTCAAAAACATCCCCAGCACGAAGAACTGACAAAGGCGACGTAACACCAGCCAACGGTGGCTGCGCCACCAGCCTTTTTTCTCCAGCGCCTCGCGCCCGGCGTCACGTTTACGATTTGCCATTGTTCCCCTCCAGCCAGCCGAAGCGGTAATGGTGACCTAACTCCCCTTTCGCCAGTGACAGCGGTAACACCTTGATTGCCGGTTGTTCCAGCACGCACACTTTTTCGCACTTACCGCAGCCGGTACAGGCGTCGCTGTGAACCGTCGGCAGAAAGCGGGCGTGCTTACCGGTACGCGTGTTGCGCTCCAGCTCCAGGGTGATTGCCTCATCAATTTTCGGGCATTCGCGATAACAAACATCGCAGCGCAGCCCCTGAAAGTTGAGACAGTTTTCCTGGTCCACCAGTACCGCCAGCCCCATCCGCGCGTCGTCGATCGATTCGATCTCACGATCCAGCGCACCGCTCGGGCACACTTTGGCGCACGGAATGTCCTCACACATTTCGCAAGGAATATCCCGTGCGACAAAATATGGCGTGCCCGCCGACAGGCCAGAAGCCAGCGTCGCCAGTTTTAAGGTGTCGTAAGGGCAAGCCTGAACACACTGACCGCAACGCACACAGGCACTGGCAAAGGCGTTCTCGTTTATGGCTCCGGGCGGGCGCAACCGCACGCCAGATGCGCGTGCGGTTTGCTGTTGTAACCCCAGCGCCACACCCACGGCAGCCAGCCCGCCAGCTGTGCGAACGACATCGCGCAGAAAGCGGCGGCGACCATTTTGAGGTTTCGCTGACCGGGACATAATGGCTTACACCTTCTCCAGTTTGACCGCGCACTTCTTGAAGTCCGTCTCTTTCGAGAGCGGATCGGTCGCATCCAGCGTCAGTTTGTTAACCAGCTGTGCGGCGTCGAAGAACGGCATGTACACCAGGCCCTGCGGCGGACGGTTACGACCGCGCGTTTCGACAATCGAGATCACTTCGCCACGGCGAGAAACCACTTTCACTTTGTCGCCACGGCGCAGATCGCGCGCTTTCGCATCCAACGGGTGAATAAACAGGACCGCTTCCGGGAAGGCACGGTGCAGTTCCGGTACACGGCGAGTCATACTGCCGGTATGCCAGTGCTCCAGGACGCGTCCGGTAGAGAGCCACAGGTCGTACTCTTCATCCGGTGCCTCCGCCGCCGGTTCGAACGGCAGCGCGAAGATCACCGCTTTGCCATCCGGTTTACCGTAGAACTTGTAGCCTTCGCCCGCTTTCACGTATGGGTCGTTACCTTCGCTGTAACGCCACTGCGTTTCTTTACCGTTCACTACCGGCCAGCGCAGACCGCGTGCTTTGTGGTAATCATCGAACGGTGCCAGATCGTGACCGTGACCGCGACCAAACCATGCGTACTCTTCGAACAGCCCTTTTTGCAGATAGAAGCCCAGCTCGCGGGATTCATCGTTCAGCTGATCTTCCGCCAGTTCGGATACCGGGAATTTGCTCACTTCCGGGGTGGCATACAGAACTTCGTACAGCGTTTTGCCACGCAGTTCCGGTTTCTTCGCCAGCAGCTCTTCCGGCCATACTTCTTCAGTTTTGAAGCGGCGGGAGAACTGGACTAACTGCCAGAGATCCGATTTCGCTTCGCCCGGTGCCTGTACCTGCTGACGCCAGAACTGAGTACGGCGTTCGGCGTTACCGTAAGCGCCCTCTTTCTCTACCCACATTGCGGTCGGCAGAATCAAGTCCGCTGCCAGCGCACTGACTGTCGGATACGGATCGGAGACGATGATGAAGTTGCGCGGATCGCGCCAGCCCGGCATACGCTCTTCATTGATGTTCGGCCCGGCCTGCATGTTGTTGGTACACATGGTCCAGTAAACATTCAGCTTGCCGTCTTTCAGCGCACGGTCTTGTGCTACCGCATGCAGACCGATTTTCGCCGGAATGGTGCCGCTCGGGATATTCCACTTCTTCTCGCAGATATCACGATGTTTCTCGTTAGTTACCACCATGTCCGCAGGCAGACGGTGAGCAAAGGTGCCCACTTCACGCGCAGTACCACACGCGGAAGGCTGCCCGGTCAGGGAGAACGGACCGCAACCCGGCTGGGAAATTTTGCCGGTCAGCAGGTGCAGGTTGTAGACCAGGTTGTTGGCCCACACGCCACGAGTATGCTGGTTGAAGCCCATCGTCCAGTAGGAGATGACTTTCTTGTTCGGATCGGCATACAGCTGCGCCAGTTGTTCCAGCTGATCTTTTGGTACGCCAGTCATTTCGGCGGTTTTTTCCAGCGTATACTCGGCAACGAAGGCTTTGTAATCTTCAAAGCTCATCGGTTCGGAGGCGTCAGAACCCGGATTCTTCGCTGCTTTTTCCAGCGGATGGGTCGGACGTAAACCGTAGCCGATGTCCGTCGCCCCTTTGCGCAGGTTAACGTGTTTGCTAAAGAAGTCCTGATTTATCGCATTGTTTTGAATGATATAGTTGGCGATGTAGTTCAGGATCACCAGGTCTGATTGCGGCGTAAAGATGATGCCGTTATCCGCCAGCTCGAAGCTACGATGCTGGTAGGTAGAAAGCACCGCCACGGTGACGTTCTGGTTGGAGAGACGACGGTTAGTGATGCGCGACCAGAGGATCGGGTGCATTTCCGCCATGTTCGCGCCCCACAGCACAAACGCATCAGCCTGCTCGATGTCGTCATAGCAGCCCATCGGCTCATCCATACCAAAGGTACGCATAAAGCCAACTACTGCCGACGCCATACAGTGACGCGCGTTCGGGTCGATGTTGTTCGAACGGAAGCCCGCTTTGAACAGCTTGGACGCGGCATAACCTTCCCAGATAGTCCACTGACCAGAACCGAACATACCGATCGATTCCGGCCCTTTTTCTTTCAGGGCGGTTTTGAATTTCTCTTCCATCACATCGAAGGCCTGATCCCAGGTGATTGGGGTAAATTCGCCTTCTTTGTCATATTTACCGTTTTTCATACGCAGAAGCGGCTGCGTCAAACGGTCTTTACCGTACATGATTTTGGGCAGGAAATAGCCCTTAATGCAGTTCAGACCACGGTTAACCGGTGCGTCCGGGTCGCCCTGACAGGCCACCACACGCCCCTGCTGCGTTCCGACCAGAACGCCGCAACCAGTACCGCAGAAACGGCACGGCGCTTTATCCCATTTAATGGCTTCCTGCTGACCAACAACGGCGCGGGCAACGCCCGGCACGCTGAGACCGGCAGCCGCCGCAGCGGCCGCAACGGCGTTAGCTTTCATAAAGCTACGACGACTGAGTTTCATGGTGTTTCCTCACCTTGCTCTTCCTGCTGGTGATAAACCAGCGACACCGCCAGCACGCCCTCTACGTTGCGTACTGACTCAATGGTTTGAATCAGCGTTTCGCTGTCTTCTGCTTCCACCACCACAATCAACTGACCGCTCGGCGCGTCGCTGACAGCAACTTCACAGCCGGGAAAGGCGTTCAGTTGGGTGCTGATGTCTGAAATTCGTTCGCTTTTGGCCTGCACGACCAGGCTGCAAACTTGCCAGTTAGTGTGCATGGAGATACTCCGCAGTTATGGCTGATACCGGACAGCTGGCTGCACATGCTCCACATCCGTTGCAAAGTTGGCTATTAAGTTGCGGCTGGTAGATCCCGGAGAGCGTCGGGCGAAAGATAATTGCCATTGGCTCACAGCTATCCTGACAGCGGCGGCATTCAACTGTTTGATACGCCAGGCACGCCTCCCCGATGGTGAACAGCAAATCCCAGGCCCTGGTGTGGCGCGGAGAAAATAGCGATTCGGGGCAAGCCTGCGCGCAGGCGTAACAGAAGCTGCACTCGTTATTTTTGAAATTAACGCTCGGATAGCCACCCGCGCCGCGTTGCAGAATGTTGTTTTCACAAGCATTAATACAGGCGTCGCAGCGAGTGCAATGGGTCAGAAAATGAGATTCATCACCGGACCAGGGCGGACGGATACCGTTACTGGCTTTGCGCCAGCGACCAGTGAGTATGCCCCGACGGGATGCATCAATCTTCACATTGACCTTCCATCATTAACGCGCTCTGAAAATTGAGAGCGACCAAATAAACCGCATAATTAATAAGCCATTTTTATAGCCGCTAAGATATTAAAGGATGTGTCAAAGATGCATACCCCGATCGGGGTAAAACCTGTAGCAGGATCAAAAGAGTGGCGGGAAGCGTGGCAAAAACGGGCTTTTGCTCACATTTCAAATGGTTATAAACATACTTATATAGCGATTAATTCACCAGAGATATTTATGTCGGTTTGTTCTCTCACCAGAATTTAACACTAAAAGAGCAGGTAAAATTGTCTGAATGTTCTTTAAGTTATTCATAAAGCAAATTAATAAATCTGATGAATATGTTAACCTTCAGCGACATCATCGGTGAAAACCTATAAATGAAGAAGGAAAGCAAAAAAATGAAGACCATTCTACCTGCAGTATTGTTTGCCGCTTTCGCCACCACTTCCGCCTTGGCGGCAGAAAGCGTCCAGCCACTGGAAAAAATCGCGCCTTATCCACAAGCTGAAAAAGGCATGAAGCGTCAGGTGATTCAGTTAACCCCGCAAGAAGATGAATCTACCCTGAAAGTAGAACTGTTAATCGGCCAGACGCTGGAAGTCGATTGCAATTTGCATCGTCTCGGCGGGAAGCTGGAAAGCAAAACGCTGGAAGGCTGGGGCTATGATTATTACGTCTTTGATAAAGTTAGCTCGCCGGTTTCGACGATGATGGCCTGCCCGGATGGCAAGAAAGAGAAGAAATTTGTCACCGCGTATCTGGGCGATGCCGGAATGCTGCGTTACAACAGCAAGCTGCCGATCGTGGTGTATACGCCAGACAATGTGGATGTGAAGTACCGCGTCTGGAAGGCGGAAGAGAAAATTGACAACGCGGTTGTTCGCTAAACTACTGTGAAGTGCTGCAACCCGTAGGCCGAATAAGGCGGTCACGCCGCATCCGATCCAACGCCCGAGCCGGTTGCCTGATGCGACGCTGGCGCGTCTTATCAGCATACGCCACATCCGGCATACCATGCCGGATGTGGCACATCATTACAACGCAATATCCGCCACTTCTTTTTGAACGGGTTGCGGTTTCAACTGCGGTTTCGGCGTACTATCTGCTGCCTGCGGCTTGTCGTATTTCAGCCCCAGCACTTCGCTGGTGTACTGCAACTCGCGTTCTGTTGCCGCTACATCACCGTTCAGCTTGCGTCCATAAGACGGAACGATCGCTTTCAACGTAGCCTGCCATTGCGGGCTGGAAACGCGATCGCCAAATACTTTTTCCAGCAGATTCAACATAATCGGCGCGGCGGTTGACGCACCTGGCGATGCCCCCAGCAGCGCGGCAATAGTCCCTTGCTGGTCGCTGACCACTTCGGTACCCAGACGCAGTACGCCACCTTTCTCGGCATCACGCTTGATAATCTGTACGCGCTGCCCCGCTTGCCACAAACGCCAGTCCTCTTTTTTCGCCTGCGGATAGTACTCTTTCAACGCTTCAAAACGATCCTCTTCACTCAACATCACCTGACTCACCAGATATTTCACCAGATCGAAATTATCCAGCCCGACGTGCATCATCGGCATCACGTTAGAGGTGGTGGTGGAACTCATCAGATCCCACAATGAACCGTTTTTGAGGAATTTGGTTGAGAAGGTGGCAAATGGCCCAAACAGCACGACGCGTTTACCGTCCAGAACACGGGTATCGATATGCGGAACCGACATCGGTGGTGCGCCAACGGATGCTTTACCGTAAACCTTCGCCAGATGGTGATTAACCACGTCCGGGTTTTCCGAAACAAGGAACTGTCCGCCCACCGGGAAACCGGCGTAGTCTTTCGCTTCCGGAATACCCGATTCCTGTAACAACTTCAGCGCCGCACCGCCCGCGCCGATAAAGACAAATTTAGCGCGGATGTTCTGTGCAGTGCCGTTTTTCAGATCGGCAACAGTGACGGTCCAGGTGTTATCGTCATTACGCTTTAGGGCGCGGACTTCGCTGCTGAGTTGCAGCGAAAAATTAGATTTCTTCTGCAAGGAAGCAATTAACTGGCGGGTGATCTCGCCATAGTTCACATCAGTACCAATTTCCGTACGCGTGGCTGCCACTTTCTGTTGCGGATCGCGCCCTTCCATCACTAACGGTGCCCACTCTTTGATCTGCGCGTGATCTTCAGAGTAACGCATACCGCGAAACAGCGAGCTTTGTTGCAACGCGGCGTAACGGGCGCGCAGGAAATTGACGTTATCCTCGCCCCAGACAAAGCTCATATGTGGAACGGTATTAATAAATGAACGTGGGGTTCGCAGCACACCACGTTCGACCTGGTGTGCCCAAAACTGGCGGGAAATCTGGAATGCTTCGTTAATGGCGACTGCTTTTTCAATACTGATGCTGCCATCGGCGTTTTGCGGAGTGTAATTGAGTTCCATCAGTGCAGAATGCCCGGTTCCGGCGTTGTTCCAGCCGTTCGAACTCTCCTGCGCGACACCCTCCAGGCGCTCCACCATGGTCATCGACCATTCAGGCTCCAGCTCGCGTAAATAGGTCCCCAACGTGGCGCTCATAATGCCGCCGCCAATCAACAGTACATCAGTTTCCTGCTCCTCGGACGCTTTCGCTTTTGCCGCCATCGAAACGGCATTAAGCCCCACGGCCATCGAGAAGAGCATGGCAGTCACTTTTTTCATCTTGTTAATGCCTTACTTTTAGTCGCTTTATTGCAGGTGAGATTTGCGCGGCATCAACGGTAACACTTAAGTAACAACATTTAAATAATGTTTATAAATTATATTCTAATTTTAGAAACATTATGATTTCGTTGATTAATTATAGGGTTATTAGAAATGAAGGGATTTTTAGCATATTGACCTGGCGGCAGCAGTCCGCCAGGTCAGCGTCGTAATATTATGCCGTCCGGGCAACGGCATCACGCGAAGCGGCATCGCGCTCTTCGCCCGTCAGCTCGCTAAGTTGCCCGTTGCGCATTTCCAGCAGGCGGTCGGCGTGGATAAAGTAATGATCATCATGACTGATGGCGAAAATCGTTTTACCCATCTCCTGCATCAGCGGCAGCAACACCTGATAAAACTCACGACGGAAGTGTGGGTCCTGATCCGCCGCCCATTCATCCAGCAGGATAATATCGCGTTCTTCTGCCAGCGCCAGCAACAGCGCGACGCGTTTTTTCTGCCCTTTCGATAACTTCAGGTTAACAATACGCCCGTTGCTTAACTCAAGCTTATGAGCCATTTTCAGTTGCGCCAGCCACTTCTCAATCAGTTGCGGGTTAGCGGGTTGACCCTCCGGCCCCAGCAGTTGATCGAACAGCCAGACATCGGTAAACACTGCCGAAAACAGTTTGCGATAATCTTCCGGTTGTTCGCCGCTGACAGGTTTGCCATCCAGCAAGATTTCGCCGCTTTGTGGCTGATACAAGCCCGTCAGCAACATCGCCAGCGTCGATTTTCCACTACCGTTGCCACCAATCAGAAACAGCAGCTCGCCACGTTTAATGGTGAGGTTAATCGGCCCAACGGAAAACGCATTATCCTGATAAGCAAACGTCACGTTACGCAGCTCCAGCGTTTGCCAGTTGGGAAACGCCTGCGGGCGTGGAAACTCTGCTTTGAAAGGTGCGAGCGCGAATTTGTTCAGCTTGTTAAACGCCACCTGCGCCGTCAGCAGCGTCGGTAATGCGCCAACCGCCGAAAGCAGCGGCGTACGCAGGAATAACAGCGTCAACGAATAGGTCGCGGCAACGTTGGTATCAGCCCAACCGAGACTGTTCGCCATCCAGAACACCAGGCCGATTGCGCCCAGCATCATGATGTTTGACCAGTTCACGGCACTAAGATGGAAGGTGTCTGCGCGAATAATATGATGGCGATACTCTTGCGCATCAGGAATGTAGAGGTTGTTAAACACATACTCGGCGCGTTCCCGGTTCAGAGTCAGCTCTTTGCGCCCTTCGAGTACGGTTTGAAAATCCGTGTACAGCTTGTCTTCGGTTTCACGCAGGGTCGCCATATGTTTGTACACCCGCGCCACCAGCACAAAACCGCCCCAGATGGTGACTGCCATCCAGATAGCCGTTACCAGCAACATTTTGCCCGACAGCATCCACAAGTACGCCGCGGAACCGATAGTGAGGATGATCCCCTGCACCAGTTCCGGCAGACGCACAAAAGCAATGGTGATATTGCGCACATCGCTGGTTAATCCCGCCAGCAACGAAGCGCTACCAAGTTGTTCAATGCGCTCGACGTGGGTATCCAGAATCCGCTTGATAAATTCGCTACGCAGTCGGTAAACGAAGTGATGGCCCAGCGTAGTAAGCGCCAGTTGCGATCCGAGAGTGACAGCCATCAACAGTAGCAATAATCCCAGAAACTCCGGCAACACCAGCAGACTGGTATCTGCCGTTTCGATAAGACGCTGATTGATAAAAGCAATTAAGCCAATGCCTAATGCCGCACTGGCGAGGCTTAGCGCCATCACACTGATAAATGGCCAGCGATACTGCCGCCAGACAAGTACAAGAAGTTCCATGCAGAAAACCCGGACAATGAATTACAGCCCGCAGTTTAAACATCTTCGCGCGCACAGCAATAATAATTCTTATTTTTATTCTTTTTTACCTGCCTGACGGAATGTCAGGTTGTAGCGGCAGTCGGTGGTGAGTGGATGAAACCCCGCTTTCAACGGTTGAATGCCATGATAAAACAGCCGCGATTCACCGCCCCATACCACCACATCGCCATGTTCCAACAACAAACGTTTTAGCGGATCATTTCGTTTCAGGCCGCCAAATTGAAAAATCGCGGGTAAGCCCAGAGAAACAGAAACAATCGGCGCGCGCAGATCCGGTTCGTCTTTATCCTGATGCAGCGACAGTTTCGCGCCAGGAGCGTAGCGGTTGATAAGACAAGCATCTGGCTGGAAATCTGGATAGCCCGCCGCCGTAGCCGCACGTTGACATAAATCATGAAAGCTTTGTGGCATGGCGGGCCACGGTTTATTTGTTTGCGGATCAATGGGCGAATAGAGATAACCTTGCCGATGGGTCGTCCAGCCCAGATGCCCACAGTTGGTCATCGCCACCGACATGGTATATCCGCCTGGAGTGACCATCTGGCGAAACGGCGACTGGCTGGCAACATCATTAATATCGCGGATCAGTTGCTCCGCAGCGTTAAAAGTAAAACGCCGTAAAATTACCGCACCAGCCGCCAGAGGCTCTTGCCACGGTTCAGCATCGGCAAACAGATCCAACATTATCTCTCCTCATTTTCAGCTTCGCGGCGCAGCAGTTGTGCTTTACGCAACACGCCCCAGCGGTAACCGGAAAGTGTGCCATCACCACGGACCACCCGATGACAAGGTATAACGATAGCGAGCTTGTTGGCGGCACAGGCGCTGGCAACGGCACGTACCGCTTTCGGTTTGCCGATGGCGTTAGCCAGTTGCTGATAACTGACGGTTTCACCGCAAGGTATCGTGCGCAATGCCTGCCAGACTTGTTGCTGAAAAGCAGTGCCGCGAATGTCCAGCGGTAACGTCAGCGGCGTATCGCGTTGATTGAGGCTGGCGATCACTTCACGCACATGTTGCTGAAACGTCAGATCGGCAGGCGCGTTGTCGGCAGCGGGAAACATCTGCTGCAACTCGCTGATTAATGTCGCGTCATCATCGCCCAGCAATATCGCGCAAATCCCCCGCTCGCTTTCTGCCACCAGGCAACGGCCCAGCTCACAATCAGCCAGCGCGTAACGCACCGCCAGATTTTCGCCACCGTGACGGAATTGTTTAGCCGTCATGCCCAGCGTTTCGTCGGCTTTGCGGTAGTAACTGCTGCTGTCGGGAAATCCGGCGTTAAGAATAGATGTAGTCACGCTCTCCCCTTTCGCCAGCGATTCGCGCAAACGGCGAGCGCGCCAGGCCTGTTGCCAGGCTTTCGGCGTCATTCCGGTAGTCGCTTTAAACAACCGATGCAGATGGAACGGGCTCATCGCCACCTGGTCGGCTAAGGTTTCCAGCGTTACAGGCGTTTCCTGTTCCAGCAGTCGGCAGGCGTGGGTGATTTTATCCAACCGATGTTGCTGGGCATTGGCTTTATCGGGTTGGCAGCGTTTGCAGGGGCGAAATCCGGCGGTGAGTGCCTCACTGGCATTTGCGTAGAAGGAGACGTTTTCCCGCAAAGCATGTCTGGCGCGGCAAGACGGACGGCAAAAGATGCCTGTGGTGCGCACGGCGAAAACGAATTCGCCGTCGGCATTCGGGTCGCGGGCTAAGACAGATTGCCAGCGTTGATCGTCAGTTAAGCATGTGGCGTTTTTCATAATCAGCTCCCTGGTTAAGGATAGCCTTTAGTCTGCCCGGTCACCATCGCGCAAAAACCAACAATCTTGCGCTTTAATTTTTTTCGCTGATAAGGAAGCTTTTAAACTGCGGCGACATCCAGGTTTTAAAACTATCGCCCTCTTTGGTGATCATATAAACCGCCAGCCCTTCCCGACGAACAACCTCTTTGGCTTTCTCCGGCCCCAGTACCATCAAGCCAGTATCCCAGGCATCGGCTACCAGCGCCGTCGGGGCAATCACCGTCACGGATACCAGATTGTGTTCGATGGGACGCCCGGTTTGCGGATCGATAACATGAGAAAGACGTTTGCCATCCAGTTCGTAATAGTTACGGTAGCTGCCAGAGGTGCTAATGCCATGACCGTTGATATCCACCACGGCCTGAACCGCATTTTCTTTATCAGTTGGTTTTTGAATCGCTACCCGCCACGGCTGGCCTGCACCGTTCATACCACGGCTGTTCAGCGCGCCGCCCACCGACACCAGATAGCGGGAAATCCCTTCCTGCTCCATCAAGCGTGCTAGGTGATCCGCCGCATAACCTTCACCGACGGTAGAGAGATCGACATATAAATCCGGCAGGTCTTTTTGCAGATATTGCTGGTGGGACTGATTAATCACCGTCAGGTGCTGTAAGCCGGTTTTGGCTTTCATCGCATCGATCTGTTCCTGGCTCGGAATTTGAACCGGCTGTTGTTCCGGACCGAAACCCCACAGATTCACCAGCGGCCCGACGGTTATATCCATCGCGCCATCGGTCTTCGCGCCAATGCGTAGCGAGGTAGTGACGATATCGGCCATCGCTTCACTTACCGGCCACGGCGATAAACTTTGCGAGTCGTTAAATCGCATCAGCGCGGAATCTTTTTTATAGGTCGAAAGCAGCTGATCGTCGGCGTCCAGCTGGGTCTGAATCTTTTCTTTAAGTTCGGCACTGCGTTTGGCGTCAATGCCCGGGATGCTGGCACGCCAGAAGGTACCCATAGTTTTGCCTTCAAGAACGGTAACTTCAGTAGCGTGGGTTTTGGCGGGTTGTGGTTTTTGATCGCAACCAACAAAGAAGAGCGCGGCAGCCAGCAGTGCAACGCGGGTAAAGCTTATTTCCATACGTGATTATCCTCATGCGAACGGTCGCAAGAGTACACCAAAAAACTGTGTTTGTACGCTGAAAACAATGAAAAAAGGGCCCGCAGGCCCTTTGTTCGATATCAATCGAGATTAGAACTGGTAAACCAGACCCAGAGCTACGATGTTATCAGTGTTGATGCCAGCGTCACGAGTGAACTGGTTGTCGTCCAGCAGGTTGATTTTGTAGTCAACATAGGTGGACATGTTTTTGTTGAAGTAGTAAGTAGCACCAACATCAACATATTTCAGGATATCTTCGTCGTCGTAGTTACGAGTACCGATGGTGCCCAGGTTTTTACCTTTAGACTGCAGGTATGCTACAGACGGGCGCAGACCGAAGTCGAACTGGTACTGAGCAACAGCTTCGAAGTTCTGTGCTTTGTTCGCCCAACCCAGGGAACCTACGCGAGTTGCGTTGTAGGTCTGGGTGTACTGAGCAGCCAGGTAGATGTTGTTAGCGTCGTATTTCAGACCACCAGTGTAGGTTTCAGCACGGTCGCCGTTACCGATGTACAGCGGGCTGTTCTGATCATCAGTACGTTTGGAGCTGGAGATCGCACCACCGATACCGAAGCCTTCGTAATCATAAGTGATAGATCCGCCAACGCCGTCGCCGTTCTGACGCAGAGCACCACGACCGTTGTTGGTCATGCCTTCGCCGCTTACGCTACCGTTTTTACCCTGGTACTGAACAGCAAAGTTCAGGCCGTCAACCAGACCAAAGAAGTCAGTGTTACGGTAGGTCGCGAAGCCGTTACCACGCTGCTGCATGAAGTTGTCAGAACCGTAGGTGTCACCACCGAATTCTGGCAGTACGTCGGTCCAGGAAGTTACGTCGTAAACAACGCCGTAGTTACGACCGTAGTCGAAAGAACCTACATCCTGGAATTTCAGACCTGCGAATGCCACACGGGTCCAGGAGTTGTTTTCGTTTTCAGCGCTGTTGCCCTGGATCTGATATTCCCACTGGCCGTAACCGGTCAGCTGGTCAGTAACCTGAGTTTCACCTTTGAAGCCAAGACGCATGTAGGTCTGGTCGCCATCTACAGACTTGTCGTCAGAGAAATAGTGCAGGCCGTCTACTTTACCGTACAGATCTAATTTGTTGCCGTCTTTGTTGTAAACTTCAGCAGCGTTTGCTGCGCCTGCTACCAGCAGAGCTGGGACCAGGAGGGACAGTACTTTAACTTTCATGTTATTAACCCTCTGTTATATGCCTTTATTTGCTTTTTTATGCCACTGCATACTGATTAACCCTCATTAATCAGTCGGCAAGTCCATTCTCCCCAAAAATGCAGAATAATCCAACACGAATATGATACTAAAACTTTTAAGATGTTTCATTTATCGCTATAGATGTTTCAAAATGTAAATGCAAGGGAACTTTTTAAGATTATTGTGGAATGGCGAAATAAGCACCTAACATCAAGCAATAATAATTCAAGGTTAAAATCAATAACTTATTCTTAAGTATTTGACAGCACTGAATGTCAAAACAAAACCTTCACTCGCAACTAGAATAACTCCCGCTATCATCATTAACTTTATTTATTACCGTCATTCATTTCTGAATGTCTGTTTACCCCTATTTCAACCGGATGCCTCGCATCCGGTTTTTTTTACCCTTCTTTACACACTTTTCATTATTCTGTGCTACCACAGAAAAACTATAACGCTTGTTAACTATTTCACAAATAATTAACATCAGCATAATTTCCAGCAATCTTCGTTTATTTGCAATTAATTTCGTTGGGCTTTTTGTAGGTTATTTGTACAGCGAAATGGCGCTTGTACATCTATTTCCCCCAATGCAGGATGATAAATATCACGGGAGAATAGAAAATCATCAATCAGGTAAGAGTCTGGAATTTCACACTGTACCCTTTATACTGCCCTATCACTTCGCGAAGTTTTAACAGGTCATAAACACGAATGCGTCAGAAAGAGACAACGGCCACGACCCGCTTTTCACTCCTACCGGGGAGCATTACCCGCTTCTTTTTACTGTTGATCATTGTGTTACTGGTGACGATGGGGGTAATGGTACAAAGTGCCGTTAACGCCTGGCTGAAAGATAAAAGTTACCAGATTGTCGACATTACCCACGCAATCCAAAAGCGCGTCGATACCTGGCGTTACGTGACCTGGCAGATTTACGACAACATTGCCGCGACGACCTCCCCCTCCTCCGGCGAAGGTTTACAAGAGACGCGCCTGAAACAGGATGTCTACTATCTGGAAAAACCACGCCGCAAAACGGAAGCGTTAATCTTTGGCTCTCACGACAACTCAACGCTTGAGATGACTCAACGGATGTCCACCTATCTGGACACATTGTGGGGCGCAGAAAATGTACCGTGGTCGATGTATTACCTGAATGGTCAGGATAACAGTCTGGTGCTGATCTCAACCCTGCCCCTCAAAGATCTCACCTCCGGATTTAAAGAATCGACCGTCAGCGACATTGTTGATTCACGTCGTGCAGAGATGTTGCAACAGGCCAACGCCCTCGATGAACGCGAAAGTTTTTCTAACATGCGCCGCCTGGCCTGGCAGAACGGTCATTACTTTACCTTGCGTACCACGTTCAACCAGCCAGGACATCTGGCAACGGTCGTGGCTTTTGATCTGCCGATTAATGATTTGATCCCGCCGGGTATGCCGCTGGACAGTTTCCGCCTTGAGCCAGACGCGACGGCAACGGGAAACAATGATAATGAGAAAGAAGGGACGGATAGCGTCAGTATCCACTTTAACAGTACGAAGATTGAAATCTCCTCGGCACTCAACTCTACCGATATGCGACTGGTCTGGCAGGTTCCTTATGGCACCTTATTGCTGGATACGTTGCAAAACATTCTGCTGCCACTGCTGCTGAACATCGGTTTGCTGGCGCTGGCGTTATTTGGCTATACCACATTCCGCCATTTCTCCAGCCGCAGTACAGAAAGCGTCCCCAGCACGGCGGTCAATAACGAATTGCGCATTTTACGGGCAATTAATGAAGAGATAGTCTCACTGCTGCCGCTCGGCCTGCTGGTTCACGATCAGGAATCGAACCGCACTGTCATAAGTAACAAAATTGCCGATCATTTGCTGCCGCATTTGAATCTGCAAAACATCACCACCATGGCGGAACAACATCAGGGGATTATTCAGGCGACGATCAATAACGAGCTGTATGAGATCCGCATGTTCCGCAGCCAGGTCGCGCCGCGCACACAAATTTTCATTATTCGCGATCAGGATCGCGAAGTGCTGGTAAACAAGAAACTCAAGCAGGCGCAGCGTCTGTATGAGAAAAACCAGCAGGGGCGGATGACCTTTATGAAAAACATTGGCGATGCGCTGAAAGAACCTGCACAGTCCCTGGCGGAGAGCGCAGCTAAACTCAACGCCCCGGAAAGCAAACAACTGGCGAATCAGGCAGATGTGCTGGTGCGGCTGGTCGATGAAATACAGTTAGCGAACATGCTTGCGGACGATAGCTGGAAAAGTGAGACGGTGCTGTTCTCTGTGCAGGATTTGATTGATGAAGTTGTGCCTTCAGTGTTGCCTGCCATCAAGCGTAAAGGTCTGCAACTGCTGATTAACAATCATCTGAAAGCACACGATATGCGCCGCGGCGATCGCGATGCCTTACGACGCATTTTGCTGCTACTGATGCAATATGCCGTGACCTCAACACAATTGGGAAAAATCACCCTTGAGGTTGATCAGGATGAGTCCTCCGAAGACCGCCTGACGTTCCGCATTCTGGACACCGGAGAAGGCGTAAGTATTCATGAAATGGATAATTTGCACTTCCCGTTTATCAACCAGACCCAAAACGATCGCTATGGCAAGGCGGACCCGCTGGCATTCTGGCTGAGCGATCAACTGGCACGTAAACTGGGCGGCCATTTAAACATTAAAACGCGGGATGGGCTTGGTACACGCTACTCTGTGCATATCAAAATGCTCGCAGCTGACCCGGAAGTTGAAGAGGAAGAAGAGCGTTTACTGGATGATGTCTGCGTAATGGTGGATGTTACTTCGGCAGAAATTCGGAATATTGTCACTCGCCAGTTAGAAAATTGGGGTGCAACCTGTATCACACCCGATGAAAGATTAATTAGTCAAGATTATGATATCTTTTTAACGGATAATCCGTCTAATCTTACTGCCTCTGGCTTGCTTTTAAGCGATGATGAGTCTGGCGTACGGGAAATTGGGCCTGGTCAATTGTGCGTCAACTTCAATATGAGCAACGCTATGCAGGAAGCGGTCTTACAATTAATTGAAGTGCAACTGGCGCAGGAAGAGGTGACAGAATCGCCTCTGGGCGGAGATGAAAATGCGCAACTCCATGCCAGCGGCTATTATGCGCTCTTTGTAGACACAGTACCGGATGATGTTAAGAGGCTGTATACTGAAGCAGCAACCAGTGACTTTGCTGCGTTAGCCCAAACGGCTCATCGTCTTAAAGGCGTATTTGCCATGCTAAATCTGGTACCCGGCAAGCAGTTATGTGAAACGCTGGAACATCTGATTCGTGAGAAGGATGTTCCAGGAATAGAAAAATACATCAGCGACATTGACAGTTATGTCAAGAGCTTGCTGTAGCAAGGTAGCCTATTACATGAACAATATGAACGTAATTATTGCCGATGACCATCCGATAGTCTTGTTCGGTATTCGCAAATCACTTGAGCAAATTGAGTGGGTGAATGTTGTCGGCGAATTTGAAGACTCTACAGCACTGATCAACAACCTGCCGAAACTGGATGCGCATGTGTTGATTACCGATCTCTCCATGCCTGGCGATAAGTACGGCGATGGCATTACCTTAATCAAGTACATCAAGCGCCATTTCCCAAGCCTGTCGATCATTGTTCTGACTATGAACAACAACCCGGCGATTCTTAGTGCGGTATTGGATCTGGATATCGAAGGGATCGTGCTGAAACAAGGTGCACCGACCGATCTGCCGAAAGCTCTCGCCGCGCTGCAGAAAGGGAAGAAATTTACCCCGGAAAGCGTTTCTCGCCTGTTGGAAAAAATCAGTGCTGGTGGTTACGGTGACAAGCGTCTCTCGCCAAAAGAGAGTGAAGTTCTGCGCCTGTTTGCGGAAGGTTTCCTGGTGACTGAGATCGCTAAAAAGCTGAACCGCAGTATCAAAACCATCAGTAGCCAGAAGAAATCTGCGATGATGAAGCTGGGTGTCGAGAACGATATTGCTCTGCTGAATTATCTCTCTTCTGTGACCTTAAGTCCGGCAGATAAAGACTAATCACCTGTAGGCCAGATAAGACGCGTCAGCGTCGCATCTGGCATTTGCACTGAATGCCGGATGCGGCGTAAACGCCTTATCCGGCCTACGATTCCCATTATTTCAATGGATTACAACAAAGTAGGCCAGATAAGACGCACCAGCGTCGCATCTGGCATTTGCACTGAATGCCAGATGCGGCGTAAACGTCTTATACAGCCTACGATTCCCGCGATTTCCTGACCCTCTCGGCATATACCGTCAGCGTCTGTTTTATCACATCCAGCGTTACCGGCTTCGACAGGCAGCTGTCCATACCGGACTCCAGACACCGCTGCTTCTCTTCAGCCAACGCATTAGCAGTTACTCCGATTACCGGCAACGTCAGTCCCAACTGACGAATGCGTTGCGTCAAGCGGTAACCATCCATATTTGGCATGTTGACGTCGCTAAGCACGATATCAATATGATTCTTGCTAAGTACATTAAGCGCATCGACGCCATCATTCGCGGTTTTACATTGATAGCCCAACGATCCCAACTGATCTGCCAGCAGACGTCGGTTAATCGGATGATCATCCACGACCAGAATCATCATATCGTCATTATCGCTGACCGCTTTGTCCGTCGACGGCAGAGCGTTAGCAGGATCGTCGCTCTCCATCTCGATCAAATAAATACGCGCCAACAATGCCGGTAGCTCATGCGGAGCAGCCACACTGTGTACCCACTCTCCTGGCGCTTTCTCCAGCGGAATACCAATATGTCGACGACAGAAGGTCACTACCGCTCTGCCCTGCCATTTTTTACTCACTACCTCGTCAGTGATTAACACATCTTCGGGAGTCGGTTCCTGCCCTTCGTATGTTGTTACGACGATGCCGCTGCGCTGCAAACTGTTTTCCAGGAACTGACAGAGCGACGCATTGCGGACCGCCAGCCAGCAGCGTTTACCACTCAACCCTTCCACGCCTTTTTTCTGCGGGTACTGAGCGCCGTACAACGGAATACGCACGGTAAACTGGCTGCCCATTCCCGGTTCTGAATCTACCGAGATATCGCCGTCCATCATGCTGATCAGTTTTTCACAAATCGCCAGACCCAGACCGGTCCCCTGGAAGTTTCGCTGTACGCCCGTTCCGACCTGGAAGAAGGGATCAAACAAGCGCACCACTTCTTTCGCCGGAATCCCCACGCCGGTATCGCGAACACGGATAGAGAGATAATCGCCATCAGCGCGAACATGTAGAACTATACAGCCGGTATCGGTGAATTTTATGGCGTTACTCAACAGATTGGAGATGACCTGCTGTAAACGCATCGGGTCGCCATTTAAGGCCACTGGCACATCCGGTTCAATAAAGCAGTACAAGCCTAGCTGCTTGCGTACCACCAGCGGTAAATAGTTGGCGGTGATGTGGTTCATCACTTCACGCGGTGAAAACTCACGCGGTTCGATCTTCAACTGTTCCGATTCAATCTTCGAGAAATCGAGAATATCGCTGATAATTTTCAACAACAGGCTGGAAGAGTTGTTCATTGCCGTCACCAGACGATCGACGCCTTTCGGTAACTCTTTGGTTTGCAAAAGATCCAGGTTACCGATAATGCCATACAGCGGCGTTCGCAGCTCATGACTGACGGTGGCAAGGAACATCGATTTTGACTGGCTCGCCTGTTCCGCTGCTTGTGCCATCTCCTGCAACGACTCTTCCATCTTCACGCGCGAAGAAACATCCACCAGCACACAAATGGCCACGTTTTCATTACGATAGCGCGAATGGACGAAGCTGATTTGCAGATTGGTATTGTTGCTGGTCAGGACATCAACAAAATTGACCTGCTGCCCACAGATAATTTGTGTCAGCCGTTGGCGATCCTCATGCGTAAGCATATTGAGATAGGTATGCGCCAGTTCGTTACTTAAAATATTGACGCCATCAGCGGTACGCAAAATGCAGATACCCACGGGCGCGGAGGCGACAATCTTGCGATTAAACTGCTCATGTTCTTCCAGTCGCAGGGCGTCGCTTTCCGCCGGAATGAAAATACGTCGCTCGTACATCCGCGCGAGAGTAAACAATGCAGCTCCGGCAAGCACATTCAGCAAAATTGCGTTAAGGATCAACATGCGAATGCGTTCCAGCACCTTATCAACTGGCACCGAATAAACGATGCTTAGCGATGAGGGTGGCAGATTTTTCTTCAGCACCAGCTCCCGGAACCCTTCCGTATAGCCAAACCAGGAGCGTTCCTGCATCCAGCGAGGATCGCCCTTAATTTTGCTTTCTGGTCCGGTAAGCGAAATCAGGGTATGACCATTTTCATCAAGAATGGTAACCCCCATCGGCAACGTACCAGGTAAGAAAAAGTTCTCCATCCGGATGGTCTGCTCGACACCCAAAAGCGCCTGCAACCGGTTCGCCAGATAAACTGGCGTCAACGCGTAAAAATACCCGACGCCAGGGCGCGGACCTTCGCTGATCCAGTAGAGGTTACTGCCGCTATCGTCTTGTGGTGCATTTCGATATTTATTGATGCGTTCATGCAAAGCTTTCAACGCGGTATCGCGTTCCACTGGCATATCACGCAGACCGAAATTGGCCATGCAAAGGTTATCGCTGCCGATTAAAAATACCCGGTTGAGATCGTAAGCCGCAGAAAAATTATCGCGCCAGTAGCGCATAAACCACGCCAATGACTCCAGAGAGCCTCGCCAGGTGTTACTCATTGCGGAACAATCAGAGTCAGCAAACAGCGGTTCAAACGCAGGCACATCCGTCTGCGTTTCTCGTCCACGCGGGGAAAGCACACCGTTTTCTGCCGATAAGCGATTTTCAGCTATGTACTTCAGCTCTTTCATCACATCAGAGGTGCGTTGAATAAAGCGCTGAGCCTGATCGGAACTCAGATTAAATTCCTGACGAATTTCCGATTCTCGCTGATGTAACGCATTAACGATGTAAAAAACGGATGAAAAAGCAATCAACAGCCAGAGCACTAACGCCAATGCTCTGAACATGTAGCGCGAGGCTTTCAGGGTTGTACGAAAAGAAGCAAGGTATTTCAAAGGGGCGAAGCTCCGCCTCAGGTGACCGATGGAGTGTGGTTAAGGTAGCGGTAAAAGCGTGTTACCGCAATGTTCTCTCTTCTCTGGAATATGATACACCGCCGAGAAATCATCACCTTAACCTCTGATAATCGTCATATACCGGACAAGACTAGTGGATTTCAGCATGCATTATATGAAGTGGATTTATCCACGCCGCTTACGCAATCAAATGATCCTGATGGCAATCCTGATGGTCATTGTCCCAACGCTTACTATTGGTTATATCGTTGAAACGGAAGGACGTTCAGCAGTCTTATCTGAAAAAGAGAAAAAACTTTCTGCCGTGGTCAACCTGCTTAATCAGGCACTAGGCAATCGCTACGATCTCTACATCGACTTACCGCGTGAGGAGCGTATCCGCGCATTAAATGCAGAACTTGCCCCCATTACCGAAAATATCACTCACGCCTTCCCTGGCATCGGCGCTGGTTATTACAACAAAACGCTGGATGCGATAATCACCTACGCACCTTCAGCGCTATATCAGAATAATGTGGGCGTTACCATTGCCGCAGATCACCCTGGTCGCGAAGTCATGCGTACAAATACCCCTTTGGTTTATTCAGGCAGGCAGGTGCGCGGCGATATTTTGAATTCAATGATCCCCATTGAGCGTAATGGTGAAATCCTCGGCTATATCTGGGCCAATGAATTAACCGAAGATATTCGCCGCCAGGCCTGGAAAATGGATGTGAGGATTATCATTGTGCTCACCGCCGGTTTGCTGATAAGCCTGCTGTTGATTGTCCTTTTCTCCCGTCGCCTGAGCGCCAATATTGATATCATCACCGATGGCCTCTCGACTCTGGCGCAAAATATTCCCACTCGATTACCACAATTGCCCGGTGAAATGGGGCAAATCAGTCAGAGTGTTAACAACCTCGCCCAGGCACTGCGTGAAACGCGGACACTTAACGATCTGATTATTGAAAACGCTGCCGATGGCGTCATTGCCATTGACCGCCAGGGTGATGTAACCACCATGAACCCGGCAGCAGAAGTCATCACTGGCTATCAACGTCATGAACTGGTAGGGCAGCCTTACTCCATGTTGTTCGACAATACTCAGTTCTACAGTCCAGTACTGGATACGCTGGAACATGGCACCGAACATGTAGCGCTGGAGATCAGTTTTCCAGGCCGTGACCGCACCATTGAACTCAGTGTCACTACCAGTCGTATTCATAACACGCATGGTGAAATGATAGGTGCTTTGGTGATTTTCTCTGATTTAACTGCCCGCAAAGAAACCCAGCGCCGCATGGCGCAAGCAGAACGCCTCGCCACACTGGGTGAGCTGATGGCTGGCGTCGCGCATGAAGTACGTAATCCGCTAACGGCTATTCGTGGTTATGTACAGATCTTGCGCCAACAAACCAGCGACCTAATACATCAGGAATATCTGTCCGTAGTACTCAAAGAAATCGATTCAATTAACAAAGTTATTCAGCAATTGCTCGAATTTTCACGTCCACGCCACAGTCAATGGCAACAAGTCAGTCTCAATGCATTGGTTGAAGAAACTCTGGTACTGGTACAAACCGCCGGCGTACAAGCTCGGGTCGACTTCATAAGCGAACTGGATAATGAATTAAACCCGATTAACGCCGATCGTGAACTGCTCAAACAGGTACTACTGAATATCCTGATCAATGCCGTCCAGGCTATCAGCGCACGAGGGAAAATTCGCATTCAAACCTGGCAATACAGCGACTCACAACAGGCCATTTCGATAGAGGACAACGGCTGTGGCATTGATCTCTCGCTGCAAAAAAAGATCTTCGATCCCTTTTTCACCACCAAAGCCTCAGGAACCGGGCTTGGTCTGGCGTTAAGTCAACGCATCATTAATGCCCATCAGGGTGATATTCGCGTCGCCAGTTTGCCGGGCTACGGCGCAACCTTCACGCTTATTTTACCGATCAATCCGCAGGGAAATCAGACTGTATGACTGCTATTAATCGCATCCTTATTGTGGATGATGAAGATAATGTTCGCCGTATGCTGAGCACCGCTTTTGCACTACAAGGATTCGAAACACATTGTGCGAACAACGGACGCACAGCATTACACCTGTTTGCCGATATTCACCCTGACGTGGTGTTGATGGATATCCGCATGCCAGAGATGGACGGCATCAAGGCACTCAAGGAGATGCGCAGCCATGAGACACGGACCCCCGTTATTCTGATGACGGCCTATGCTGAAGTGGAAACCGCCGTCGAAGCGCTACGCTGCGGGGCCTTCGACTATGTTATCAAACCGTTTGATCTCGATGAGTTGAATTTAATCGTTCAGCGCGCTTTACAACTCCAGTCAATGAAAAAAGAGATCCGCCATCTGCACCAGGCACTGAGCACTAGCTGGCAATGGGGGCACATTCTCACCAACAGCCCGGCGATGATGGACATCTGCAAAGACACCGCCAAAATTGCCCTTTCTCAGGCCAGCGTCTTGATTAGCGGTGAAAGCGGCACCGGGAAAGAGCTGATTGCCAGAGCGATTCACTACAATTCGCGGCGGGCAAAGGGGCCGTTCATTAAAGTCAACTGCGCGGCGCTGCCGGAATCGTTGCTCGAAAGTGAACTGTTTGGTCATGAAAAAGGTGCATTTACTGGTGCACAAACCTTGCGTCAGGGATTATTTGAACGTGCCAACGAAGGTACTCTGCTCCTCGACGAAATTGGCGAAATGCCGCTCGTACTGCAAGCCAAATTACTACGCATTCTGCAGGAACGGGAATTTGAACGGATTGGCGGCCATCAGACCATAAAAGTTGATATCCGCATCATTGCTGCCACCAACCGTGACTTGCAGGCAATGGTAAAAGAAGGCACCTTCCGTGAAGATCTCTTTTATCGCCTTAACGTTATTCATTTAATACTGCCGCCTCTGCGCGATCGCCGGGAAGATATTTCCCTGTTAGCTAATCACTTTTTGCAAAAATTCAGTAGTGAGAATCAGCGCGATATTATCGACATCGATCCGATGGCAATGTCACTGCTTACCGCCTGGTCATGGCCGGGAAATATTCGAGAGCTTTCCAACGTTATTGAACGCGCCGTCGTGATGAACTCAGGCCCGATCATTTTTTCTGAGGATCTTCCGCCGCAGATTCGTCAGCCAGTCTGTAATGCTGGCGAGGTAAAAACATCCCCTGTCGGAGAGCGTAATTTAAAAGAGGAAATTAAACGCGTCGAAAAATGCATCATTATGGAAGTGCTGGAACAACAAGAAGGAAACCGAACCCGCACTGCTTTAATGCTGGGCATCAGTCGCCGTGCATTGATGTATAAACTCCAGGAATACGGTATCGATCCGGCGGATGTATAACGCCAAAACTTGCTATGCAGAAATTTGCACAGTGCGCAATTTTCTGCATAGCCGCTCATTCTTCTTATAAATCCCCATCCAATTTATCCCTTCATATTCAATTAGTTAAATAACAAAATCCAATAATCTCATTCTGGCACTCCCCTTGCTATTCCCTGACTGTACCCACAACGGTGTATGCAAGAGGGATAAAAAATGAAAACAAAATTGATGACATTACAAGATGCCACCGGCTTCTTTCGTGACGGCATGACCATCATGGTGGGCGGATTTATGGGGATTGGCACTCCATCCCGCCTGGTTGAAGCATTACTGGAATCTGGTGTTCGCGACCTGACATTGATAGCCAATGATACCGCGTTTGTTGATACTGGCATCGGTCCGCTCATCGTCAATGGTCGAGTCCGCAAAGTGATTGCTTCACATATCGGCACCAACCCGGAAACAGGTCGGCGCATGATATCTGGTGAGATGGACGTCGTTCTGGTGCCGCAAGGTACGCTAATCGAGCAAATTCGCTGTGGCGGAGCTGGACTTGGTGGTTTTCTCACCCCAACGGGTGTCGGCACCGTCGTAGAGGAAGGCAAACAGACACTGACACTCGACGGTAAAATCTGGCTGCTCGAACGCCCACTGCGCGCCGACCTGGCGCTAATTCGCGCTCATCGTTGCGACACACTTGGCAACCTGACCTATCAACTTAGCGCCCGCAACTTTAACCCCCTGATAGCCCTTGCGGCTGATATCACGCTGGTAGAGCCAGATGAACTGGTCGAAACCGGCGAGCTGCAACCTGACCATATTGTCACCCCTGGTGCCGTTATCGACCACATCATCGTTTCACAGGAGAGCAAATAATGGATGCGAAACAACGTATTGCGCGCCGTGTGGCGCAAGAGCTTCGTGATGGTGACATCGTTAACTTAGGGATCGGTTTACCCACAATGGTCGCCAATTATTTACCGGAGGGTATTCATATCACTCTGCAATCGGAAAACGGCTTCCTCGGTTTAGGCCCGGTCACGACAGCGCATCCAGATCTGGTGAACGCTGGCGGACAACCGTGCGGTGTTTTACCCGGTGCAGCCATGTTTGATAGCGCCATGTCATTTGCGCTAATCCGCGGCGGTCATATTGATGCCTGCGTGCTCGGCGGTTTGCAAGTAGACGAAGAAGCAAACCTCGCGAACTGGGTAGTGCCTGGGAAAATGGTGCCCGGTATGGGTGGCGCGATGGATCTGGTGACCGGGTCGCGCAAAGTGATCATCGCCATGGAACATTGTGCCAAAGATGGTTCAGCAAAAATTTTGCGCCGCTGCACCATGCCACTCACTGCGCAACATGCGGTGCATATGCTGGTTACTGAACTGGCTGTCTTTCGTTTTATTGACGGCAAAATGTGGCTCACCGAAATTGCCGACGGGTGTGATTTAGCCACCGTGTGTGCCAAAACAGAAGCTCGGTTTGAAGTTGCCGCCGATCTGAATACGCAACGGGGTGATTTATGATTGGTCGCATATCGCGTTTTATGACGCGTTTTGTCAGCCGGTGGCTTCCCGATCCACTGATCTTTGCCATGTTGCTGACATTGCTAACTTTCGTGATCGCGCTTTGGTTAACACCACAAACGCCGATCAGCATGGTGAAAATGTGGGGTGACGGTTTCTGGAACTTGCTGGCGTTTGGTATGCAGATGGCGCTTATCATCGTTACCGGTCATGCCCTTGCCAGCTCTGCTCCGGTAAAAAGTTTGCTGCGTACTGCCGCCTCCGCCGCAAAGACGCCCGTACAGGGCGTCATGCTGGTTACTTTCTTCGGTTCAGTCGCTTGTGTCATCAACTGGGGATTTGGTTTGGTTGTCGGCGCAATGTTTGCCCGTGAAGTCGCCCGCCGAGTACCCGGTTCTGATTATCCGTTGCTCATTGCCTGCGCCTACATTGGTTTTCTCACCTGGGGTGGCGGTTTCTCTGGCTCAATGCCTCTGTTGGCTGCAACACCGGGCAACCCGGTTGAGCATATCGCCGGGCTGATCCCGGTGGGCGATACTCTGTTCAGTGGTTTTAACATTTTCATCACTGTGGCGTTGATTGTGGTGATGCCATTTATCACCCGCATGATGATGCCAAAACCGTCTGACGTGGTGAGTATCGATCCGAAACTACTCATGGAAGAGGCTGATTTCCAAAAGCAGCTACCGAAAGATGCCCCACCATCCGAGCGACTGGAAGAAAGCCGCATTCTGACGTTGATCATCGGCGCACTCGGTATCGCTTACCTTGCGATGTACTTCAGCGAACATGGCTTCAACATCACCATCAATACCGTCAACCTGATGTTTATGATTGCGGGTCTGCTGCTACATAAAACGCCAATGGCTTATATGCGTGCTATCAGCGCGGCAGCACGCAGTACTGCCGGTATTCTAGTGCAATTCCCCTTCTACGCTGGGATCCAACTGATGATGGAGCATTCCGGTCTGGGCGGACTCATTACCGAATTCTTCATCAATGTTGCGAACAAAGACACCTTCCCGGTAATGACCTTTTTTAGTTCTGCACTGATTAACTTCGCCGTTCCGTCTGGCGGCGGTCACTGGGTTATTCAGGGACCTTTCGTGATACCCGCAGCCCAGGCGCTGGGCGCTGATCTCGGTAAATCGGTAATGGCGATCGCCTACGGCGAGCAATGGATGAACATGGCACAACCATTCTGGGCGCTGCCAGCACTGGCAATCGCCGGACTCGGTGTCCGCGACATCATGGGCTATTGCATCACTGCCCTGCTCTTCTCCGGCGTCATTTTCGTCGTTGGTTTAACGCTGTTCTGACGGCAACCCTACAGACAGAAGGAATAAAAAATGAAAAATTGTGTCATCGTCAGTGCGGTACGTACTGCTATCGGTAGTTTTAACGGTTCACTCGCTTCCACCAGCGCCATCGACCTGGGGGCGACAGTAATTAAAGCCGCCATTGAACGTGCAAAAATCGATTCACTACACATTGATGAAGTGATTATGGGTAACGTGTTGCAAGCCGGGTTGGGGCAAAATCCGGCACGTCAGGCACTGTTAAAAAGCGGGCTGGCAGAAACGGTGTGCGGATTCACGGTCAATAAAGTGTGTGGTTCGGGTCTTAAAAGTGTGGCGCTTGCCGCCCAGGCAATTCAGGCAGGTCAGGCGCAAAGCATTGTGGCGGGGGGTATGGAAAATATGAGTTTAGCGCCCTACTTACTCGATGCAAAAGCACGCTCTGGTTATCGTCTTGGAGACGGACAGGTTTATGACGTAATCCTGCGCGATGGTCTGATGTGCGCCACCCATGGTTATCATATGGGGATTACCGCCGAGAACGTGGCCAAAGAGTACGGAATTACCCGAGAAATGCAGGATGAACTGGCGCTACATTCACAGCGTAAAGCGGCAGCCGCAATTGAGTCCGGTGCTTTTACAGCCGAAATCGTCCCGGTAAATGTTGTCACTCGGAAGAAAACCTTCGTCTTCAGTCAAGACGAATTCCCGAAAGCGGATTCTACGACTGAAGCGTTAGGCGCATTGCGCCCGGCCTTCGATAAAGCGGGAACAGTCACCGCCGGGAACGCGTCTGGTATTAACGACGGTGCTGCCGCTCTGGTGATTATGGAAGAATCTGCGGCGCTGGCAGCAGGCCTTACCCCCCTGGCTCGCATTAAAAGTTATGCCAGCGGTGGCGTGCCCCCCGCATTGATGGGTATGGGGCCAGTACCTGCCACGCAAAAAACGTTACAACTGGCGGGGCTGCAACTGGCGGATATCGATCTCATTGAGGCTAATGAAGCATTTGCTGCACAGTTCCTTGCCGTTGGGAAAACCCTGGGCTTTGATTCTGAGAAAGTGAATGTCAACGGCGGGGCCATCGCGCTCGGGCATCCTATCGGTGCCAGTGGTGCTCGTATTCTGGTCACACTATTACATGCCATGCAGGCACGCGATAAAACGCTGGGGCTGGCAACACTGTGCATTGGTGGCGGCCAGGGAATTGCGATGGTGATTGAACGGTTGAATTAATCAATAAAAACACCCGATAGCGAAAGTTATCGGGCGTTTTCTTGAACATCGACGGCGAAGGTAACCCCATTAATCACCAGTCAAAACTTTTCACCAGCGTCAGCTCACCAGCATTACGCATCGGTACAATAAATGTTTCCTGTTTCTCATTGACCGATCCTTCATCGGTGATCAGCGTCAGTTGGGCGGTGGTTAATTCCGTTTCGCTGCGTCCGCCATAGTAGTTGATATACACCTGATAACGTCCGTGAATCGGCGCTGGCATGGCGAAAATCTCGGGGCCGTACCCCGTCGTGACATCCATATCCAGTGCACCACTGTTTTTCAGCACGGTGTTACCGTACCAGGCGTGTTCGCCATCAGGTGTAACAACGTGAAGGTCGAGGTCGGTATTGTCCGTATCCCAGGAGAGAACCAGCCGTAAACGCGCGCGGATCACTCCAGCGCCCGGCGTTGAGTAAAACTGCATTTTTTGTCGGCTTTGCCCATCTGGGCTGATGACCTGCACGCTGTTGCTGCCTTCAGTGAAAATATAAGGGCGTGCAAATGAACCATCGGATTCAATTCTCTGCGGCATACTGGCACCGTTGACCACCAGCCGGCCCTGCTGAACTTTACCCACCGCAGCATAATTCTTTATTTTGCCGCGGATCTGCGCTGAGATATTTTGATCATCTGCCATGTTGACGGACGACGCCGGGTAATTGATCGATTGTGAAAAACTGGCATCTTCGCCCTCTGCCGGATGCCAGCCAGAGAGCGGTGCGTCAATCTCGACTTCCTGCACACCTTCACTGTGAGCGACAGGCGAAAGCGCCACCAGTAACAACGGAAGAAAAATCTTTCGCATAGCATTAGTCCATTAATAATTGTCGGGTCAGCGTTTCGATATAGTTCTCATCAAGCCCGGTGGGATAACCATCAAAGGCCAGGTGCAGATACTCATGGGTTAAATCCAGCCGATCCTGAAGCGTAAAGAAGTTACGAATAAACAGCCGTTTCTGCTGCCGATCGGTATAGGGGAAACCTGAGACTAAACGACAGACCGCAAACACGTCTGGTTCGTTGTACCCCGTCTCGCCTTGTAATATACGCCGCCACTGCGGCATTTTTTTCGCCAGCCAGGCTTTCGCTTTGGGTAATAACTGACAGGTTGAGCGTGGCGCTCCCCAGCGGCTAAGGCTGTTGTCGGGATAAGCAAACGCGAGTATCTGGTCGTAACGCTCCCCCTGCCCCGCCTGGGCCATGGCTTGCCGCCAGGAAAGCGTCCCTTCGGTAGCGCGACTGCCGTGATAATGAACCGGATCGCCCGCATAGATAAGATCCTGCGTCCAGGCGGCCATCGTTCGCGCCCCCGTGGTCGCTGGCGAAGCAGAAACACGCTGCGTGGCGCTGCTGTCGGGGATGGTCAGGCAATCGCCTTCCCGATTGGCGTTTTGCTGTAAAAAAGTGCGAATCGCCACGGTCATGGCTTTCGCTGCCTCAGGGGGCGTACTTTTCGCCTCGCGATCCAGAACTCTGGCAACGTACTCTTCACGATCGAGATGCGACTGCAATTTCAGTTTGCCCTTTTCGCTCAGTAAGGTCGTCTCACCGTGGCTGACAAACGTAATGTGGTTACCATTAGTAAACGTCACACGATAGCGCCCATTAAGTACGCCGGGTTTTACTGCCGTCGTACTCTTTTCCGCTGTGATTTTCTTCAGCGGATAGCGGGCAAACAGCTCCACCTCTACACATTGCCCACTGGCAACTTGCGTCGGCACTGGCAAAACCCGATTAAGCACCGTCGCATAACGGGTCAGTACCGTTTTGCTGGTGCCACTGCCAGTAACCCACAGCGGTGTACCATCGGTTAACCAGCCAGCAAAACCACCCTGACGGATTTCCTGCTTATCATCGGCAAACCAGCTCCAGGTTTTCACCCGTACCCGACTACCGAGCATGGATGCAACTCCGATTTTCGCCTCGTCCAGCACCACATCCAGTAAGACTTCCTGAGCTTTGTTTTGCGCAGGTAACGTCGCTAATGAATCAAGCAGTGATTTAACCGTTACCGAGGCTTCTGGCTTCAGCGTAGTAAGAGACGCTAACCACGCAGGTGCCTGACGCTGTTGCCAGTATTGCCCCCATACATCTGCGCCAATATGCAACCGCTGCGGCGCAAAATAGAGCCCACAGGAACGTACCAGCGCGGTATCGCGCGTTATGCTCTCCCCAGCCTGACAACAATAAACCTCTTCCGGGGAGTTTCCACGACACTGGTAGGGCTGCTCCGGTTGATGGGTATCCTCCAGCCAGGCGTAAACATACAGTTTCCACAAACTCCCTAACGGCGTGGTGAGAGTGTCAGGTAATGCTGAGACTTTGGTCACGCCTGATGACGACAGCTGATACAGTTGATCGTGCTGCGCACCGCGCAGCACCAGTTGTAACGGCGTCTCCTCCGCAAGCGTTGGCAGAGTAACCAACGCCAATAGCCAGACGATTCTGCGCCAGTTCACTTATTTCACCTGCATCCCGGTCCATTCACTCCCTGCCGCAACACGTTGCTGTGCAGGTGCATAGGAACGCACATAACGAGCAGGAGGCAGAACGAATTGCCCTTTTTGCGAGAAGCGCAGCAAATGGCGGAAAGTGACCGTTCCCGTCAGTTCTTTCACCGGCACCATATAGGCCAGTTCGCCCATTTCATTTCGCGCTTTTTCCAGCAATTGCCCCTGCTGTTTCGCGGCGTTGGGTTTATTGATCGAAATGCCCCATGTTGTGCGCTCAACATCGGCTCCCGGCGGGAGCGGTACTTCCACCTGACCGTAGCGCAGAACGGCATCCTGCTCGCTGGTAAGCGTAATTTCATCGAGATACAGCGCATCGCTGTCAATCTCATTGCTGGTCACCGGCTGCAGAGTAAAGCTCATCTCTTCTTCACCGGGGATAAGCCGATACAACTGGCGTTCAACGGTCACCGGAATGTTACTTTGTTGAGCCGTTTTTGCCGGTTCACGCCAGCGGACCTGCACATTTTGCGGCGATAATTCGTCACCAAAAGAGAGAATGTCCGGCACGCCCTGACCAACCCAACGCCAGTATTCGCCCCCTCCAGTTAACTTATGTTTAGCCCATGCGCCCGCAGGCGCAGGCAACACAACCGGAGGCATTGTCGCCATATATTTCGCCAGCCAGTTCATGGCCAGCGCGCGTTCAATAGTGGATTGCTCAGCGGTCAAACCACTTAAAATAGCAGCCGCCTGGGTAGCGTCGCCCCCGCTATTGAGCAGCACAACCGTGTGCGCCAGCGGCTGATTGCTGTTTGCCGCTTTATCCCACGCATATTGCTGAACCTGTGGCATCACCGTGGACTTCAACTGCGCTTTTTTCAGCAACATCATGGTTAAGACGTTTGCCACCGCATCTGCCAGTGGAGATTCCGGTGTATCGAGGATCAGGCTGTCATTGATATCGCGGGTGTCTTCCTCAGAGAAATCTTCAGTTTTAGTTCCGCGCCGGGCGATAGCTTCATCCAACCCTTTCAACAACGTTTTGCACGGCAGATTCATCTCCTGCGCCCACGCCAGCACCAGCGCCCGATGCAATAACGGCATGTTATCTGCCTGCTCGGCATAACTGTCGAGCATATGCTGCCAGTAATCCGGTTGCTGCGTTACGCCAAGGGCCTGGCTCGCTTGCCAGTCGGCGTACCATGCCCATGCCGTAAGGAAGGCGTCACCATTGCCATCTTCACCCCACCAGGTAAAGCGCGCTCCGGGCCCCGCCAGTTGCATCAGCCGCAGACGGTTATCCTGAATCATCTGACGAATGTCGTTAGCGGCGGCACTTTGATGATCGGCAAGCGAACGCCAGGCGAGACTGAGCGGGATCAGACGGCTACCGGTGTTGATCACGCCACCCCACGGTTCATCGACTAACGCATCAAGATTGTTACGGAAAATCTCCTGCGGCGTTTCACTACTTTGTAGCCGGATATTGCTCGCCTGCTCGGGCAACATCAGCGCGTTATCGCCACCGGCGAGCATGACATTTTTCTGCTGTTCAACGGGCCAGCTGTTATCCACAAAAGACAGTTTTGTGCTAATGCTGTCCTGCACTTGCCCATTTTGTTGCAGTTCTGCGCTTAACAAGCCAGATTGCTGAATGTTCTGCGTCAGCGAAATATAATTCGCCCCTTTGTGCAGCGTAAGCGTCTGGCGCATCTCAGCGCCTGCAAATTTAGTCACCAGCGCCACCGGTTCGTTATCCTGCTGACTGAAGATAAACAGTCCTGCTGCCGGTTTGTCGCCCATGCGATACACCGTTGGCATACTCCACTTCATGTAGAGATTTTTTTCCGAACGAAGATAAGCACGCCCCTGCCCGACCAGCCCGTCGCCGTTCATCCCTCTGGCTGTAATGCGCCAACGGGTTAACGAATCAGGCATCAGGAACGTGAAATACGCTTTGCCTTGTTTATCGGTTGTGAGTGACGGCATCCATGCCGCGGTATCCACCTCTTCACGCCGTGGACGTTCAAGCATTTTTACTCGCCGCTCGCTGCGGTTGGTCGCGCCAGGCGCAACCGGCTCGCTGGAGAGCGCCTGGTCGTAGCTGATAAACGACAGACTGGAGCTGGTACGCACATTGTTACGCCCCAGCGGATAGAAAAATTTGCCGGTATTCGGCGCGATTTCCGGTTGCAGCGCGTAGATCATTTCATCGACCACACCAACCGTTAGCTGCGCAGAAACAGGTTTACCTTTCAGCGAAGAGGTTAATTCGACATTGACCAGTTCACCAGGCTGGTAATGGGTTTTGTCCGTTTTCACCCGGATATCCAGCTGGGGAACGGCAACTTTGATCCCGGCGTTCTGAAAACTGTACTGACCGTTACGGGTATACAGCACCGAAAAAGTGATGTTAGGCGCAAAGGAATTGCTCACCGGTACGCGGGCTTCATACTGGGTATCGTTTAAACGTTGTAACGTCAGCCAGTTTGCCGGATGCGAAAGCAGCGACTGCTGTTCCACGCGATCGCGTTCCAGCGTCAATAACGCTTCATCAATTGGCTCCGGGAAAGTAATCAGCATCTTCGCGGTTTCGCCTGGCTGGTACAGCGTTTTATCCGCCACGATATCTACCGTACCAGTATGCGCCGTGCTGCCCTTACCGCTGACGGCATGACTTAACCCAGCGAGAATTAAGCCGTCTTCATCGCGTAATGTCAGATTGTAGTTGCCAGGTTTAGAGAAATTGACGGTAAAAGATTTGCCGCCTGACGGTAGCTCTCCGCTATGGCTCGTGCGGTCTTCGAGACGCAACCATTCATACGTAACAGGAACCTGTTTTGAAGATTCCAGCGCGGCATAACGGAACACAACCGACTCGCCGCTATTACTGTATTGTGCGGCAGTACTTAATGAATAATGCGCCAGGCCACGTTCAATGAGGATCTCTTTGGTGGTGGTGACACGATACGCCGCACCGTCACTGGCGGAGACGGTTAACAAATAACGGCTTGGTTTATCAGCGGCGGGGAGATTTAACGCCACATGACCGCTATCGTCGGACACCGTTTCACTGCCTTCCAGCGACACGGGAAAACGTCCGGCATAACGCAAATCGTTGCCCACCATCGACAGTTGTTGAGATCGCAAACTTAACTGCACGCGGGCATCTTTTACCGGCTCTCCATCCGGGTAAAGCAGTTGCAGTTTGCCGCTGACCGCTTCGCCTGTTTTGAACTCTTTTTTGTCGAGAGCTAAACCAATCTCGAAATGTGGCTTGATGTAGTTTGCCACGCGAAAACTGCTGCTATAGACCTGTTTGCGGTAAGCCAGGCGTAACTCATAACCTCCGGCGACGGCATTTTCTGGCAGGCGGAAACTCCCCTGCCCGCCATTACGCGCATCCAGCGTGACATTGATGGTTTGCAACAGACTGCCGTTGGCGTCCAGCACTGAAAGCTTCGCCGGGGCGCTGACGATGGGGGATGAATGCAACGGGTCGTGGAACTCGCGGCCCATCACTTTGACATCAACACGATCGCCTGCACGATACAGAGGGCGGTCGGTAAAGATATACAAGCGGGTGTTGTAGATTTCGCTTTCGTAGAAAAAATTCTCGGAGACAAAAACGCCGCCTTCAGCATCTTTACCCAGAATGTATGAACGTTCCGGCGATATATGTTGTAACTGCAAGGTACCGCTGTCATCGGTCACACCGCGGGTCATCACGCCAAGACCGTCAGTCCACAAGATCTCTGAGCCGGGCTTCGCTTCACCCTGTTTTTTACCCGCGGTCCACACCAGAAGCTCGTTACCTGACACTTTGCTAAGCGCCACGGTATCGGAAACAAACACCACCGTCGTCGCCCGATACCCACCAACCATCGCCTCGACGAGGTACAGTCCCGGCTCTTGCTTGCCTAGCGGAATATAGATGTTACCCGGCTGCGGCGAGATGAAATTGCTGGATGCACCTTCCAGTTTTACCCCTTGCTGCGGCTCGACCGGTTTAGCCTGCCATAATGGGTAACGGAACTGTTCCACAAGTGGATATTTTTTCAGCGGGGAAAACTGGTTGTTCTGTACATAACGGGAAGGTTTAATAATGGCATTGCCGAGATGTAATTCGGGTAATGCCTGAGTCACATTCTGCCGTGACTGAGAAGAGAAAGTACGCTGCATCACGCGGCGAGATTTGCCGTACCAGTTATCCCACAGCCAGGTCAGCGTGTTGTTCAGCCCGTCGCCCAGATATTGCGGTTGCACCACAATGCGATGCAGATTTTTCTGCTGGCGCAAAAATGCCATCGGGTCAGGAATACGATACAGACGAACATCCACACCGCCGTACTCTTCCATCTGATAACGCCGATAATCACGCCCCGGCGCTTCCAGTCGCACTTTCGCCTCTTCACTGCTGCTAAAACTGCTGTCAGCGAGCAAAAAGAATGTTCCCCCGGCGGGCGGCGCATAGTTACTGGAAGGAAGCGAATCATCAGCATTAGCAAGCCCTGTTCCCACAAGAGACAGGCACAAGCACGCTGCTATCGCGCCAGAAAATTTAAACGATAAATGCCAATGAAATTGGGATTGGAATCGTTGGGTATCCATCGGGTGTCCTTCCATGTCATAAGTTGTTGCAGACTGACTGCGCGCATTCCGTTGTCAGTTTTCGTAGCGCTTCCGGTGTGGTAGATGACGTAACGCCCCATCCAGACCATTAAGTGCTGGGCATCGCCCTGATCGAAAAAAATCATATCGCCAGGCAGCGCCTGGTTTATGTCCTGGCCAATGAACTGGCTGTTATATTGAATCAAATTAATCGCGGTCACATAGGGGCCGGTTTTTCCGTTCCCCTGATTCCAGTTTTGCGCCAGTTGACGCTGTTCAGGTGTTAGCGTCATTTCAGGCGGCAAATACTGACTTGCTATACCGTTACTTTTTAGCCATTTGCTGTCGTGAATTTTCAGCGCCTCGTTCGCCGAAAATCGCACCAGGCCCGCACAATCCTGCTGATACCAGCGTGGGCTTGGCCCCTGGCGGAGTTGTTCCTGTGCAATGCGTACAAACCACGCGCGAAACAGCCCCGACTGTTCGACATTCAGCATTTCGCTATGGGCAACAACACAACACAGCCAGCAAATCAGCGCCAGCAGCCCGTGCCTCATAGCGGCTGCCAGGTTATGGGTAGCCACTGCCAGGCGGCACCGGGTTCCATCTGGGCCAGCTTCATGACATAACGCGGTTGTTGAGATAAAGCGTCCAGCTTCGGCATTAATAAAGTTTGTGCGGCGTTATAAAAAACCGGTTCGAGATTCTTCGGCAGACTGGTCAACGTTTCGTTACGCAGCAGTTTCGCCACGCCTTGTGGATTGATATAGAGCGGAACGATGCCATCAGTGGGTATTACATCCACCATTGCCGGGCGGGTTTTATTCAGTGTTTGCAGGGCGTTATTAACCAGCGTGTCATCGAGGGAGAAAAGCAGCGTTTTGTTTTGCATCGCCAGCGACACGCGGAAAAAATAATCCGACATTAATTGATCGGGTTGCGCCGCCTGCGCTTTCGGATACTGGCCGTATCGGGAACTCACTTCGCGACGCCAGATTTGCGCTTCGCCCTGCTGAGTCTGGCTTACCGGCAAAACACCTTCTGGCGCTTTGCTTTCGTGCGCACCAATATTTTGCGTGAACAGTTTCCCAGGCAGTTGTGCCTGTTCGGCTGAGCCATCAAATTGACCAACAAATAGCGGGGTTTGTAATTTTGAGTCTTCATACCAGCACAGCCCGGCTGCACCATCTAACGCCCCGTTCAGCTTGTCGTTTTCCTGGCTGATGTGCGAAAGCATCTCTTCGGCAATACCATGCGAATACGGCACCGCCACACAGAAGCTGGCCCCGGCAGGCATACTGTTCCATACCGGCGTAAAATCGAAACTGGCATCTACGCTTGCGGATTCATCATTTAACGCCACAAAGCTATGCCAGCCGTCGTTGCTCATTTCGAAGCGTACACCAGCAAAAGAAGGCATTAATCGCTGGTAGCCAAACCCCAGCAACCTGGCGCTGACCACGATGCGCTGGCGTACTGGCGTTTTTTCAGCAGCACGCTCTTCCAGGCCAAAGCTGGCTTGCCAGCGTTTTTTACCGCTCAACAAATCACTTGCGATCGCCGTGGCTTCGGTATCCTGCTGGTCATCTTTAAACAGCATATCCGTACTGGAAAACACCAGCATCTTGTCCTGATAAGTCGCGAACATCAGGGCGTTATTGCCGTTATAGCGCAACTGATAAACCGGGATGGTTTCACTATTTAGCTTAATACTACTGATTTCCGTTTTGCTTAACTGGCTGTCGCTGGTAGCGGCAAACAACAATGGCTCCAGCAGTTTGCTTAAACCACTGCGCTGGATCAGCACCATGTAATGTGAAAGATGGCCTTGTTTATCGTGCCATAGCGCCGCCTGCGCGGGCTGATCTAAGAGTGACGAAAAGAGCTTATCTTTCAGCGTGAGATCGTGTTCATAGACAATGCGGCGAATGCTGCCTTCAATGCCCAGACGATCGGCATGATTCTGATAATAGAAAACGAAATCTTCACTCAGAACATCGTGGAGAAACGGAATGGTAAGGAGGTCTTTGGGAAGCTGGCTCAGAGAGTCGCTGTCGAGAAAGAGGTCCGGCTCATTGAGATCGATTTGCAGATTGTTGTGCACCACCAGCGGCGACAACGTTTTTTCTGGCCCACTGCCAGCATATTGCAACGCCCAGACGCCAGCGGAAAGCAGTACTATTGCGCCCAAACATACAAGACCATAGAACCGCCAGCCTTTCGCCTTTTTTTCACCACTCATTGCCACATTCCTTGTGTAAAGCCAGCCATTTTTTACGAGCACAGCAAAACTTTACCGCGCCCTAATACGACAAAAGCCCAGACTTTGCAGCCTGGACTTTTCAATTCAAACAAGGGAGATAGCTCCCTTTTGGCATGAAGAAGTAAAATTATTCTTCTTCTGGCTCGTCGTCAACGTCCACTTCCGGAGCGATTTCATCGTCCCCTTCCGCGGCACTGCCGTCGATGGTATCCAGATCTTCCTCGTCAACCGGTTCAGCAACACGTTGCAGACCCACTACGTTTTCATCTTCCGCAGTACGGATGAGGATCACGCCCTGGGTGTTACGGCCCACGATGCTGATTTCCGAAACGCGAGTACGTACCAGCGTACCGGCATCGGTGATCATCATGATCTGGTCGCAGTCATCTACCTGCACCGCGCCAACCACTAAACCGTTACGTTCGGTAACCTTGATGGAGATAACCCCTTTCGTCGCACGCGACTTAGTCGGGTATTCCGCCACTGCGGTACGTTTACCATAACCGTTCTGCGTTGCGGTGAGGATTGCGCCATCGCCACGAGGCACGATCAGAGAGACGACTTTATCGCCTTCGCCTAAACGAATACCGCGAACACCGGTGGTGTTGCAGCCCATCGCACGGACAGAAGACTCTTTAAAGCGCACCACTTTACCTTCGGCGGAGAACAGCATTACTTCGTCTTCGCCGCTGGTCAGGTCAACGCCGATCAGCTCATCGCCTTCAACAAGTTTGATCGCCACTTTACCGGCGGTACGCAGACGGTTGAACTCGGTGAGGACAGTTTTCTTCACGGTACCGTTAGCGGTCGCCATGAAGACTTTCACGCCCTCTTCAAACTCGGTCACCGGCAGGATGGCAGTGATTCGTTCGTCCTGCTCCAGCGGCAGCAGGTTGACGATCGGACGACCGCGCGCGCCACGAGTGGCTTCCGGCAACTGATAGACTTTCATCGAATAGACGCGACCACGGCTGGAGAAGCACAGAATATGGTCGTGGGTGTTCGCCACCAGCAGTCGGTCGATAAAGTCTTCTTCTTTAATACGTGCGGCAGATTTACCTTTCCCGCCACGACGCTGCGCTTCGTATTCAGAAAGCGGCTGATACTTCACGTAGCCCTGGTGAGAGAGCGTCACGACCACATCTTCCTGAGTGATCAGATCTTCCAGGTTGATGTCGGCGCTGTTGGCGGTGATTTCAGTGCGACGTTTGTCACCGAACTGTTCACGAACCAGTTCCAGCTCTTCGCGGATCACTTCCATCAGACGATCGGCACTGCCAAGAATACGCAGCAGTTCTGCGATCTGATCCAGCAGCTCTTTGTATTCGTCGAGCAGTTTTTCATGCTCAAGGCCGGTCAGTTTCTGCAAACGCAGATCCAGAATCGCCTGAGCTTGCTGTTCGGTCAGGTAGTACAGACCATCACGCACACCGAACTCTGGCTCCAGCCATTCCGGACGCGCAGCATCGTCGCCCGCACGTTCCAGCATGGCGGCAACGTTGCCCAGCTGCCACGGATTAGCAACCAGCGCAGTTTTCGCTTCTGCAGGCGTCGGCGCATGACGGATCAGTTCGATGATCGGGTCGATGTTCGCCAGCGCCACGGCTAATGCTTCAAGGATATGAGCACGATCGCGAGCTTTACGCAGTTCGAAAATAGTACGACGGGTCACCACTTCACGGCGGTGACGAACAAACGCCGCGATGATGTCTTTCAGGTTCATGATCTTCGGCTGACCATGGTGCAATGCCACCATGTTGATACCGAAAGAAACCTGCAACTGGGTCTGGGAGTAGAGGTTGTTAAGCACAACTTCACCGACCGCGTCGCGTTTCACTTCAATCACGATGCGCATACCGTCTTTGTCAGACTCGTCACGCAGCGCGCTGATGCCTTCCACGCGTTTTTCTTTTACCAGTTCCGCAATCTTCTCGATCAGGCGCGCTTTGTTTACCTGATACGGAATTTCGTGGACGATAATGGTTTCACGTCCGGTTTTTGCGTCAACTTCCACTTCGGCACGGGCGCGGATATATACCTTGCCACGACCGGTACGGTAAGCTTCTTCAATACCGCGACGACCGTTAATGATTGCCGCCGTCGGGAAGTCCGGCCCCGGGATGTGTTCCATCAGCCCTTCAATGCTGATGTCTTCATCATCGATATACGCCAGACAACCGTTGATGACTTCCGTCAGGTTGTGCGGCGGGATGTTGGTTGCCATACCTACGGCGATACCGGAAGAACCGTTCACCAGCAGGTTAGGAATTTTGGTTGGCATGACGTCGGGAATTTTTTCCGTGCCGTCATAGTTATCAACGAAATCGACCGTCTCTTTTTCGAGATCGGCCATCAGTTCATGGGCAATTTTCGCCAGACGGATTTCCGTATAACGCATTGCCGCCGCAGAGTCGCCGTCGATGGAACCGAAGTTACCCTGACCGTCTACCAGCATGTAACGCAGCGAGAATGGCTGCGCCATACGGACGATCGTGTCATAAACCGCCAAGTCACCATGGGGATGGTATTTACCGATTACGTCACCAACGACACGGGCAGATTTTTTATAGGCTTTGTTCCAGTCATTGCCTAGTACGTTCATGGCGTAAAGTACGCGACGGTGTACCGGCTTCAGGCCATCTCGGACATCCGGCAGCGCACGGCCAACAATGACCGACATCGCATAATCCAGATAGGAGCTCTTCAGCTCTTCCTCAATGTTGACCGGTGTAATTTCTCTCGCAAGGTCGCTCATCTAACCGCTATCCCTCTACTGTATCCCGGATTCAAAGGTCGCAAATTATAACACAGCCGCGCAGATTGAGGTAAACCTATACGCTTTATTCACCTCCAATGCCTGATATACTCGTTTGTCTTGCCAATTACGGAGTAGAAGTGCCAATGAATGCCGAAAAATCGCCGGTAAACCATAACGTAGACCACGAAGAGATCGCTAAATTTGAAGCTGTCGCCTCCCGCTGGTGGGATCTTGAAGGTGAGTTCAAACCGCTGCACCGCATTAACCCGCTGCGTCTGGGCTATATTGCCGAGCGTGCTGGCGGTTTATTTGGCAAAAAGGTACTCGATGTCGGTTGTGGCGGCGGCATTCTGGCCGAGAGTATGGCGCGCGAAGGCGCGACGGTGACCGGTCTGGATATGGGCTTTGAGCCATTGCAGGTGGCAAAGCTGCACGCGCTGGAAAGCGGCATTCAGGTGGATTACGTGCAGGAAACCGTGGAAGAGCACGCGGCAAAACATGCCGGGCAGTATGATGTGGTGACCTGCATGGAGATGCTGGAGCACGTGCCCGATCCGCAGTCAGTGGTCAGAGCCTGTGCGCAACTGGTGAAACCGGGCGGCGATGTCTTTTTCTCGACGCTTAACCGCAACGGCAAGTCATGGCTGATGGCGGTGGTTGGCGCGGAATATATTTTGCGCATGGTGCCCAAAGGCACGCACGACGTGAAGAAATTTATAAAACCGGCAGAACTGCTTGGCTGGGTAGATCAGACAAGCCTTAAAGAGCGACATATAACCGGGTTACATTACAACCCGATCACTAATACTTTTAAACTCGGCCCCGGCGTCGATGTGAACTATATGCTGCACACGCAGAATAAATAAAATTGTTAGCCGGATAAGGTGCTCGCACCACATCCGGCTACAATGCCGGGCGCAAAGCAGCTACCATTTCACCGTCATCGACAAAAACCCTGCCGTCTGGGCAAAATCATCACTCCCTTTCTGCCACGCCACGTTACCACGCAGGGACACTCGCTGACTGATATTGCCCGTGACTCCCACTTTTATTTCACCCCGTTGCTTCACCGCATCGTCACTGATAGTGCTGCCATCTTCTTCAATTTCCGTCGCATGGGGATCGTGATAATAATTCAGATCTAATGTTGGTGTGACACCAACCGCGGTACGCCATTCGCTGTGTAAACCCAGCCGCGTCTGAATATCATCCCCCTGCGATTGTGACACGCGCGCATGGTTAGCGGCGGTAAAATCATCCTGCTGCACGCCCTGATAAATCACCTGCGCCTGCGGTTCAATCACCACACCACGCCCCGGTAACCACTGATACCCGGCTTCCAGCGAGGCGATAATCCCCGATGAGTGGTAATGATCCGCGCCATCTTCATGTTCGGAAACATCATTGTTAAACCACGCGTATTGCAGCCAGCTATCCAGCCAGGCCCCCTGCTTCTGATTACCGTGCTGAAACCAGCTTGAGGTCAGACCAACGGCATAACCGTGGTTCTGGTTATCGGCGCAAGTTCCGGTCATATTCGAGCGGCTGTCGCCCTGGTTATCACTGTAGCCACCAACCGCCCCAAGCATCCACTCGCCATCCGTGCCCCAGCGCCCGCTAAACAAGTCGCCGCTAAGCTGCACCGTAGAAGTGTCTTCATGCTGAGCCAGTTGCCCCGCTGCTGTGTAATGATAATCTCCGCCGATAACACGTAAATTCAGCGTCTGACCATTGCCACCAGCGTGATCGTGTCGCTCCATCACAAACGCCTGATTTGCCGCCCGCAGGTTATTAAAATATCCACCAACTTTGGCATTCAGCACCGGCTGGTAAGCAGGCGTAGGGTCTGGGTCGGGTGTTGGATCGGGATCCGGTGTGGGATCAGGATCGGGAGTCGGGTCGGGATCAGGTGGCGATGGCGGCGTTACTTCTTGCGATCGCAGATACCAGTCGTTGTTATCTTCCACCAGCGTGTAGTCATACGCTCCCATATTGACGTAGCCACTACCTGCCAGACTGAACTGCGCATTGTTTTGAAACTGCGTGGGATCAGCTGCGAAATCAACCACTTTAATGCCTGTAGATGTCGGCTCACCAATACCCGTAATGGGATTAATTACCACGGTCGTGTTGCCAGCAGTATTACCGTTCAACACCAGTTGGTCACTTGCCGAGTCATCGCCGTTTAATTCGCTATCGAGCAGTAGCGTACCGCCGCCGGTATAATCACCGTTTACCGTCAGCGTATCGCCAGCGACGCCATTTTGCAGGCTAACCGCACCGGACGTATTGGTCAGATTGCCATTAACCGTCACGTTGGAAAGATAAGTCAGGCTGTCAGTTTCAAGGTTGGTATTAAGCTCACCTGTCAACGTCACACCATCGGTGGCATTCACCAGCGTCCCATCGCCGTTAAACAGTGAGGCATTAAGGGCGACGGAAGTATCCTGCCCGGTCAGGCGCAAAACCGTACCATCGCTGATGTCGATAGTGCCGCTGGAAGTAGCATCAATTGACTGAATATCCTGATCCGCGCCAGTCTTGAATGTTGCCCCGTCACCGACCCACAGCGACGAAGCATAAGGGAAGATATCCGCAACATCGCCTTTCAGGGTGCCTTCTTCGACACGTACCGCCGACTGCGTCGTACCGCTGGCGGTCAGTTCCAGCGTACCCGCCCCCGTTTTAGTCAATGTGCTACCCTCATCTTGATGCTGCCCGCTGCTGTCAGCCATCAGTCCGCCCCACTGCGTGTCTACCCCCGCATCAACTGCCACTTCACCGTCGGCGCGCATTTCAATATCACGCCCATGCTCAGTCGTTGTAGAGCGAGTATCGACATTGGCAGTAATCTCCATCACGCTTTCTTGTTGATTATCGGTAAAGATAACCTGGCGGTTGTAATGGGTATCTCCAAGCTGCGAGTTGTCGCTCACCACCAGCGTACCGGAAGCGATTTGCGTGGTGCCCAGGTAACTATTATTGTTTGCCAGGCTAACCAGCCCGTCGCCGCCGATATGCAAATTGTCGCCCCCTGCGAGATCCACCACATCCTGACTGCCGATAACCGTACCGCCGCTGCCGCTGACTGCAAGGCCATCGTTGTATGATGTGCAGCTCTGCCAGGTGGCGAAATCAGAGAGATCAAGCACACCGCCGTTTAACACGATCGACTGCGGATCGTCCTGGAGAGCGGCAAGATCTGCCGCGTCGCCTTCCAGCGTAAGCACCGCGCCATCATCAACGACTATATCGCCAGTTAGCGCCATCGACTGAGCCCCTGCCAGCACGTAGCTGCCGTTTTGCGCAATGGTGAGCTGACCAGCACCTTCGATGGTGCCAGCAAAACTGCCCTGATTAACAGTAACGTTGCCACCAGCATCGATATTTAAAGTGCCATTCTGAAAGCCCGTCAATGCGTGCACAAAAGTTTGTTGGGTCGAGCCAACGTTTAGCTCAGCCTGATTCTGATACTGATCAATACTCCCTATCGTCAGACCATAGCAGTCTTGCGGATCGTCCTGGCAATGCGTATCGCCGACATTCATCAGGGAGTTGCTGCGGCCCAGGGTAACTTCACCGTTTTCTATCTGCATCTCACCAGTAAAGTCATTGTTATCTGCATTAAGTACCAGATCGCCGGAACCTGTTTTGGTGATTACCCCGGTACCAGCAATAGAGTCAACAGCTCCGTCATTCTCTGTATTGCCGATAACCAGCGTTTTTCCGTCGGCAATATCAAAGGTAACTTCACTTAAGCCGAGATACATAAAGCCGCCCGCCGCAGTGGAAGGACCATCCCCATAACCTGCCGCGCTATTGTTCTCATCGATTAACACGCCGCCGTTCTGGCTGTAGCTGTCATCAATCGAAATATCAATAAGATAGGGAGCCGACACGCTATTGGTATAAATTGCCCCACCATAACCTTCGGCAGTGTTATTTGTAAATGCGGTGTTATTTATTATTGTGAAACCTGACGGATGCGTGATATCGCTATTATTATCGGTGACATCGATTGCCCCCCCATCGCCATCACTGTAACTTGTTGATGTATATGCCTGGTTGTTATCAAAAATAACTTTACTTAAATAGACGTCATTGTTGATGGTATAAATTCCACCACCTTTGCCGTCATTAGCGATGTTATTGCGAAACACGGCGTTAGTGACACTTAAATCGACGACACCGGTATCGTTAGTACCAGAAGAATAGATTGCGCCACCATAGCCACCTGCAACGTTATCGGAAAAAATAACATTAGTAAGATTCAGCGTTGAGTTTTCTTTAGCAAATATTGCCCCGCCGTTATTATATTCTCCTGAGACAGTATTATTGGCAAACAGAGTCATTCCAGTTTCATTTTCTGGCGATAGAGAAAACTCCGCTCCTTGTTGCAAAAATACGGCCCCACCGCTGGCGTTATTGGTCATATCCGAAAAAACCAGCCATTGCCCATCGGCGATGCTCCAGTCCTGCGTAATGCCTGAAAGGCTTTGCCTGCTGGCGTGACAACTCGCTTTGATATCATATCCCTGACATGAATCAATGACCGCCGCGACACCGTTAGCAGAGAAAAGAGATGCAATCATTGACGGGAGTAAAGATAAATACTCCTTGCGTAGAAAAATAATCCGCATATTAATCTGACCATCATTTTCTATAAGACGGCATATTTAATCGCATTATACGATATGGGTTATTTTTCTTTTGTAAATTGTTCAACCCGGTGCAATGGCTATTTTGTTATTATTTCATGAATAATATCAGTGCGTCATAATTCAAGTTAATCACCTTAAGGGATATTAGTTATATTTAAACTGAATTAAAGTAATGAATAATTTTCTTATAATATAAGGTAAATTAACAAAATGGCTTCGCATTTAACAATAACCGAAGAGAAAACAACCATTTCGATATCAACAATCGCTTACATTCGCTTATATATTGACCAGAACTGATACATCAGATTATGTGATGACTCGTGCTTAGATCAATTTTTGCAATCATTAGCCAAAAGATTAATAAACCATCTATATCAATTTATCTAACCTATTCTTCCGTTCAAGAAATCGCCGAACAGTTATTTTTAACAAATTTTTCTCTTCCCATTGACTTTCCCGGACACCTTGTCTGACCTAAGGTGCGCGAAAGCCACTTTTTCCTTCCTGAGTTATCCACAAAGTTATGCACTTGCAAGAGGGCCATTTTCACACTATCTTGCAGTGAATCCCAAACATACCCCCTATATATAGTGTTCTAAGCAGCTTCCCTCACTACAGGTAGTCTGCATGAAACTATTGCGGAAAGAATTCCAAAAACAGGTACGACATACATGAATCAGAATCTGCTGGTGACAAAGCGCGACGGTAGCACAGAGCGCATCAATCTCGACAAAATCCATCGCGTTCTGGATTGGGCGGCAGAAGGACTGCATAACGTTTCGATTTCCCAGGTCGAACTGCGCTCCCACATTCAGTTTTATGACGGTATCAAGACCTCTGACATCCACGAAACCATTATCAAGGCTGCCGCAGACCTGATCTCCCGTGATGCGCCGGATTATCAGTATCTCGCCGCGCGCCTGGCAATCTTCCACCTGCGTAAAAAAGCCTACGGCCAGTTTGAGCCGCCTGCGCTGTACGACCACGTGGTGAAAATGGTCGAGATGGGCAAATACGATAATCATCTGCTGGAAGACTACACGGAAGAAGAGTTCAAGCAGATGGACACGTTTATCGATCACGACCGTGATATGACCTTCTCTTATGCTGCCGTTAAGCAGCTGGAAGGCAAATATCTGGTACAGAACCGCGTGACCGGCGAAATCTACGAAAGCGCCCAGTTCCTTTATATTCTGGTTGCCGCGTGCCTGTTCTCGAACTACCCGCGTGAAACGCGCCTGCAATACGTGAAGCGTTTTTACGACGCGGTTTCCACATTTAAAATTTCGCTGCCGACGCCAATCATGTCCGGCGTGCGTACCCCGACTCGTCAGTTCAGCTCCTGCGTACTGATCGAGTGCGGCGACAGCCTGGATTCCATCAACGCCACCTCCAGCGCGATTGTGAAATATGTTTCCCAGCGTGCCGGGATCGGCATCAATGCCGGGCGTATTCGTGCGCTGGGTAGCCCGATTCGCGGTGGCGAAGCGTTCCATACCGGTTGTATTCCGTTCTATAAGCATTTCCAGACAGCGGTGAAATCCTGCTCTCAGGGCGGTGTGCGTGGCGGTGCGGCTACGCTGTTCTACCCGATGTGGCATCTGGAAGTGGAAAGCCTGTTGGTGTTGAAAAACAACCGTGGGGTGGAAGGCAACCGCGTGCGTCATATGGACTACGGGGTACAAATCAACAAACTGATGTATACCCGTCTGCTGAAAGGTGAAGATATCACCCTGTTCAGCCCGTCCGACGTACCGGGGCTGTACGACGCGTTCTTCGCCGATCAGGAAGAGTTTGAACGCCTGTACACCAAATATGAGAAAGACGACAGCATCCGCAAGCAGCGTGTGAAAGCCGTTGAGCTGTTCTCGCTGATGATGCAGGAACGTGCGTCTACCGGTCGAATCTATATTCAGAACGTTGACCACTGCAATACCCATAGCCCGTTTGATCCGGCCATCGCGCCAGTGCGCCAGTCTAACCTGTGCCTGGAAATCGCCCTGCCGACCAAACCGCTGAATGATGTCAACGACGAGAACGGTGAAATCGCGCTGTGTACGTTGTCTGCTTTCAACCTGGGCGCAATTAATAGCCTGGATGAACTGGAAGAGCTGGCGATTCTGGCAGTACGCGCACTCGACGCGCTGCTGGATTATCAGGATTACCCGATCCCGGCCGCCAAACGTGGAGCGATGGGTCGTCGTACGCTGGGTATTGGTGTGATCAACTTCGCTTACTACCTGGCGAAGCACGGTAAACGCTACTCCGACGGCAGCGCCAACAACCTGACACATAAAACCTTCGAAGCTATTCAGTATTACCTGCTGAAAGCCTCTAATGAGCTGGCGAAAGAGCAAGGCGCGTGCCCGTGGTTTAACGAAACCACTTACGCGAAAGGGATCCTGCCGATCGATACCTATAAGAAAGATCTGGATGCCATCGCTAATGAGCCGCTGCATTACGACTGGGAAGCACTGCGTGAGTCAATCAAAACGCACGGCCTGCGTAACTCCACGCTTTCTGCTCTGATGCCGTCAGAGACTTCTTCGCAGATCTCTAACGCCACTAACGGTATTGAACCGCCGCGCGGTTACGTCAGCATCAAAGCGTCGAAAGACGGTATTCTCCGCCAGGTGGTGCCGGACTACGAGCATCTGCACGACGCCTATGAGCTGCTGTGGGAAATGCCGGGTAACGATGGCTACCTGCAACTGGTGGGTATCATGCAGAAATTTATCGATCAGTCGATCTCTGCTAACACCAACTACGATCCGTCACGCTTCCCGTCAGGAAAAGTGCCGATGCAGCAACTGCTGAAAGACCTGCTCACCGCCTACAAATTCGGGGTCAAAACGCTGTATTATCAGAACACCCGTGACGGCGCTGAAGACGCACAAGACGATCTGGTGCCGTCAATCCAGGACGATGGCTGCGAAAGCGGCGCATGTAAGATCTGATATTGAGATGCCGGATGCGGCGTGAACGCCTTATCCGGCCTACGGCTCGGTTTGTAGGCCTGATAAGACGCGCCAGCGTCGCATCAGGCTCCGGGTGCCGGATGCGGCGTAAACGCCTTATCCGGCCTACGGCTCGGATTTGTAGGCCTGATAAGACGCGCCAGCGTCGCATCAGGCACAGGATGCGGCGTAAAATGCCTTATCCGGCATTAAACTCCCAACAGGACACATTCATGGCATATACCACCTTTTCACAGACGAAAAATGATCAGCTGAAAGAACCGATGTTCTTTGGTCAGCCGGTTAACGTGGCTCGCTACGATCAGCAAAAATATGACATCTTCGAAAAGCTGATCGAAAAGCAGCTCTCTTTCTTCTGGCGTCCGGAAGAAGTTGACGTTTCTCGTGACCGTATCGATTACCAGGCACTGCCTGAACACGAAAAACACATCTTTATCAGCAACCTGAAATATCAGACGCTGCTGGACTCCATTCAGGGTCGCAGCCCGAACGTGGCACTGCTGCCGCTGATCTCGATCCCTGAACTGGAAACCTGGGTCGAAACCTGGGCGTTCTCAGAAACCATTCACTCTCGTTCTTATACCCATATCATTCGTAATATCGTTAACGATCCGTCCGTTGTGTTTGATGATATCGTCACCAACGAGCAGATCCAGAAACGTGCGGAAGGGATCTCCAGCTATTACGATGAGCTGATCGAAATGACCAGCTACTGGCATCTGCTGGGCGAAGGTACCCACACCGTTAACGGTAAAACCGTAACCGTTAGCCTGCGCGAGCTGAAGAAAAAACTGTATCTCTGCCTGATGAGCGTTAACGCGCTGGAAGCGATCCGCTTCTACGTCAGCTTTGCTTGTTCCTTTGCCTTTGCAGAACGCGAACTGATGGAAGGTAACGCCAAAATTATTCGTCTGATTGCCCGCGACGAAGCCCTGCACCTGACCGGTACTCAGCATATGCTGAATCTGCTGCGCAGCGGTGCGGATGATCCGGAGATGGCGGAAATTGCCGAAGAATGTAAGCAGGAATGCTATGACCTGTTTGTCCAGGCGGCACAGCAAGAGAAAGACTGGGCGGATTATCTGTTCCGTGACGGTTCGATGATTGGTCTGAATAAAGACATTCTCTGCCAGTACGTTGAATACATCACCAATATCCGCATGCAGGCAGTCGGTTTGGATCTGCCGTTCCAGACACGCTCCAACCCGATCCCGTGGATCAATACCTGGCTGGTGTCTGATAACGTGCAGGTTGCTCCGCAGGAAGTGGAAGTCAGTTCTTATCTGGTCGGGCAGATTGACTCGGAAGTGGACACCGACGATTTGAGTAACTTCCAGCTCTGATGGCTCGCGTTACCCTGCGCATCACTGGCACACAACTGCTGTGCCAGGATGAACACCCTTCCCTTCTGGCGGCGCTGGAATCCCACAATGTGGCGGTTGAGTACCAGTGCCGCGAAGGTTACTGCGGTTCCTGTCGCACGCGCCTTGTTGCAGGCCAGGTGGACTGGATTGCCGAACCGTTAGCCTTTATTCAGCCGGGGGAAATTTTGCCCTGTTGTTGCCGGGCAAAAGGCGATATTGAAATCGAGTTGTGATCGGGTACTAGCGCCAGATACGACGCTTACGCGTATTATCTGGCCTACAACGATTACATGGCGTAGTAATACGCTTTCACCTGCTCCCAGTCCGCTTTAGGGATCGGCTCCAGATATTTTTCCAGCTGGCGGAAGTCATGATTAATCGCTTTATCGCGACGCAAGCGGCGACGACTTTTCTCCAGATCAAGAAAACCAGCTTCTGCCTTACCTTCTGTTTTCACATAGATATGGCGAACATAACAACAGCCATGCTGACGATTAACGCTATGCATTTTCTTAAACGCCAGCGCCACTGCTTTCAACATGGCTTGCCGTACTTCGTCAGAATAGGGCGTTACTGCATGCTGGGCATACCAGTCAGCAATGCTGATGAACCCCGCCATATCTTCAGTCACCAGCAACGCGCGCCATTCCCCCTCAATTTTCACCGCTTCACCAAAAACGATCTTCGGCACGATGACACCGGCCCGTTCCAGTTCTTTAATTACCGCAACCTCACGGACAATCGTTGGTCGGCCGAAAGGATAACGTACGGAATGAAACAGATGATGCGTCATGCGCTTTACATATAGCTTTTTGCCGTTGCGCTCGACGCATTGCACCCCGCTCATACCATTACGGCGATAGTTAGGCTCTTCAACCCAGTCGCCCTCTGTTGCCCACCAGTGATTAAATTCGTCGTGCTTTGCTGAAACTGCCATACCCTATCGCCTGTCATTTTTTATTAACGACAATGACTATAGGTGGTTACCTGCGAAAAATCTTAATGAAACGTGTCGTATTAATGAATTTCTTTTGCCACTACTAGCGCGACACCGCTTTTACCCTTCATTTGCAGCGCATAGACTCCACCAGCCACTACCACTAATAGTGCACCCAGCAGATAAATCATTCGGTAGCCAGTATGTGCAACCATCATCCCCATCACACAGGCTCCCAGCGCCAGGCCTGCATCCATCGCATTGAAGAATAGGGAGTTTGCGACACCGATTTTATGCGGTTCCACTGAACTGATAATCTGCGTCTGAAAAACTGGCGTCACGGAACCATACCCGATACCAATCAACGCGCCAGAAACAACCATCATTATGCTTCCCTGGGTGTAGCCGAGAACCACCAGTCCAACCGTAAAGAACACAAGGCAAGGGTAAACCACATATTTCGGTCCTTTTTTGTCGCAGACATTGCCGGTAAAGGTACGGCAGATCATCAGGAAGATAGCGTAGCAAAGCAGGAAATTACTGGCTGCCGACATCAGGTTAAGTTCGCGTGCATAAAGCGCCAGAAAAGCAGAAACCCCGGCATACGAAAAGGTCATAAAAAAGGTGACCATCGCAAATGGCAACGCCGCGCGATCGAACATGGCGGCGAAGCCCATTTTCGGCTTTGAACCATCAGCATGGCTGATAACCGGCGGCACTGTCATAATCAGCGACAGAATAATCCCCACCGCTGCCACGCCGGTGCATAACCAGAAAGCCATATTAAAGGCCTCCCAGCGCGCCATATTCAGGCCAATCCACGGCCCGACCACCATTGCCAGCCCCATTGCCAGAGAGAAAAAACTGATGCCCTCCCCACGTCGGGAGGCCGGGATCAGCCGCGCGGAAATCGTTCCTTTTACCGTAGTAATAACCCCGAAGGTAATACCATGAAGCACCCGAATAAAAAGCAGTGATTCAATTGAGTGGCAAAAAGGATACAACGCAGTGACCAACAAAAAGGCCAGAGAAGAGAGCACCAGAATAGTTTTATTCGAATATTTACCCACCCATTGCCCGGCAAAGGGGCGAATAACAATGGCGGCAATTAAAAATAAAGTCACCAATAAACCGGCTTTATCAGGAGAGGCATGCAAGCGGTCAGAGATATAAATTGGCAACAATGTTAGTAAAACATAAAAGACGAAGAAAATAATAAAGCTGATGATGGTTATTGCCCAAAAATCCTTCGTCCATAACTTCTCTTTCATACCCTACCGCCTGTCAGGATGACGCACGCAGACAACACTCCCGTTACTGCGGTTGCGTCAAATTGTGATGTACTTTGCAGAACAGAAGTATAAATGGCGGCATGCTATTAGAGAAATTAATCGTTTTAATATTATTGATTAGCAAACTCTAATGACTCTTACCCAAATAAATTCTTTACTCGCCGTGCTGGATTACGGTGGCTTTACTGAAGCCAGCAAGCGATTGTTCATGACGCAGTCGGCGGTAAGTCAGGCAATTGCTGCCCTCGAACAAGAACTTGGTGTGAATATACTGTTACGCGATCGCCGTAAAGCTATACAACTGACCACAGCAGGTCATCGCATTGTGCATCATCTGCGCGCCATTAATCGGGAAGTTAACGCAGTAAAAGAGATAGCCGAGCAGGAAAAGCAGAACCCTCAAAGAACGCTGAGACTTGGTTGTTTCCCCAGCGTCTGCGCCTGTATCTTACCGGCTGTGATTCGCTACTTTGAAATTCATCATCCGAATATAAAAATTATTCCTTTTGAGGAAAATAGCACAGCGATTATTGATTCCCTTCAGAATGAATCCATTGATGCCGGTTTTGTTCATTTTCCGGTGAGCGGAATGTACTCCGTGCCCATTTATCAGGATAAATTCACCGTAGTGTTACCGCCCAACCATGCTCTGGCAAAAAACAGCACTATTACAGTGGAAGAGTTAATGGGTGAACCATTAATTATTAGTAAAGGACGCTATGAATTAAGCATTATGGCACTATTTAAAGAAAAGAATATTACCCCACAGATAAAATATGAATTTAATCACCCGGATACAGCGATCAGTTTTATTCGACAGGGATTAGGCATCGCCTTATTACCAGAGTTAACGCTGAAAACCATTGCAGATGAATTGTGTTCCGTTCCTCTCGAACCAACCTTCTATCGACAGATTTCGTTGCTGGCTAAAGAAAAGCCGGTAGAAGGCAGTCCACTGTTTTTACTACAAATGTGTACGGAACAACTCGTGGTGAGTGGAAAAATTTGATGTAAGACATGAGATTGATGACAAATGCAAGACTGCCTGATTCGCCACACTTAGTTGTACTATAGCCTTTACCAGGCGTAATAATTCGTTTTCACCTGATTTTGGCCCACTTTGTGAATTGGCGATATATATTTATCCAGTTGGGAGAAGTGACAATGACTCCAGGTAGAAACCGGTATGAAGCGCCCGACTCACTGTCAAAACCGATTGTTGAGAGTAATGACACTCCGGCGAACAGTACACAGTTTACTCTGGAGCCATTCTCAATCTTCAAGTGGGATACCTAATAACTTGTCAGGGAAGTTATCAATATCTGTTTGTTACTTATTACCGTATTTATTAACAATAATGATACTTTCTAACATGCGTAAAGGTCTTCGTAATAAAATGAGCTAAATTTGATAGTGAATATATTTTGCAAAGATTAGATTGTATCTTGTTAACTCACACTACAAGGAATCATTTATGCCAAATACATCTATTCACTTATCTCGCTGTAATATTTTACAAAATAATAAATTGCAACCAGCAGAAGTTTACAAAGAATCACAACAAACCGCGAAACTTGAGATTTTTTGCGATGAGTTTCTAAAAATATCTCAAAGTAGATACGGGTTATCAACCTCAGCAGACAGCATAGCTAATTTATTGGCTTTTTTCACGAAAGCCTCAGATGCAATTGATAGTATCAAGACCCAAAAAATTGACGTTCACAGTTATGGTTTCGTACCAATAAGACATTTTGTCGAACATGTCATAACGTATAAAAATGAATTTGCAGCGGATTATGAACCCTATACCCTTACCTTTACCCGAGGTGAAAACAACGAAGGTATTTTGAGTGTCGAAAGCAAAGAAGGGTTTATTTCACAAAGAACAATAAACTTAAATGAATATGAAACTGCAATTAACATCATCAATGAACATGTTATAAAAGAAAATATCCACAACACGGTCCAGTCACCGACAGAAAAAGACATTTCAAAAATAAACAGCTCTGATAAACCTTATAAAACCAGCAGTGAGGAAAGTATTAAAAGTCAACTTTACAGCGATCAAAAAAAATATACAGACCTGCTACTACATTCTGAGAAAAATACAGAATGGTACAAATACGCATCCTCCGTGGAACGCTATGATAAATTCAAGAATTCTTCTAAGGAAATTAAAAATACCTACAAGCAAATTGTACAAGCGCAGAAAAAATTGAACCAAATGAAATACATAAATAAATTAAGTGGTGAGCTTATCGATATCGCCGACAAAAAGTTAGCACCATTAATAAATGATAGTTTCAGCTATACACGAGATTTCTTTGCTTACTCAAAACAGGAAAATAACATCTTCACGTTTGATAATTCTAAGTTTGAAGATCCAAAGGAAAAAAAAGGTTTAATGGTACAACACAGCAATGGACAACTAGTTATTACTGGTGAATATTGTCCTGAAGGTGTGCAAACAGCATTCACTCAAGACCAATATGATAAATTAATAAGATACATTAATATTTTCTTTACTTTTCCGAAATGCGAATAATACTTTACAGTATAAACTGCAATACAATTTATTATTGAACCCAATTCATACTATTTAAGGAATAACAATGCCCAGTGTTAGCTTTCTTAACGAATGAGTTTTACGCAAATATGTTGGCATCTTTTTTAACAGGATGCACCGGTTAATGAATAGAACAACCGGGAGTAACATTATTTCTCTTTAGCAGAGGATGGCGCATGAACGCCATCCTGCAATAGCATTACTCTTTATTAAGGAATTTTACTGCCTTATCAGGGAAATCAGTAAACAGCCCATTTACACCCGCTTTGTTATACAGAGCATCATATAACTGATTCACATCAGTAGTGTATTCAGGCAGTTTATCTGACCGCACGGTATAAGGATGCACTACCAGCTTGTTCTGCTGAGCATCTTGCACCATGCCAGTGAGTTTGATATTACCCGGCTGCGATGTCTCCTCAATCAACATATGGTAATCCGGACCAATACCATCTGCATATTCCGCCACCTGTTTCATGGCTCCCGGCTTAAACATCCAGTCGTAGTTGTAATTAACCCAGCTTCCGTCCGGCTGTTTCTGCTGAGTTTCGTTCCAGTCGGTATAGGCAATCAGCTGTACCAGATTGAGGTCCATGCCCATTTTAGGTTCCAGCTCATTCTTAATACGCTTCAGTTCATCGGCATCAAAACATTGCAAATAAACTTTGTCGTCCTTACCGGTGTAACCATATTTCTTCAGCACTTCCAGCGTTTTTGCCGCAATATCCTTCCCTTCCTGATGATGGAACCACGGCGCTTTAATTTCTGGATAGATACCGATATTTTTCCCGGTAGAGTGATTTAACCCCTGAACAAATTCAATCTCTTCTTCGAAAGTGTGTACCCGGAAGTCAGATTTACCCATCGGGAAACGGCCCGGATAAGTCTGTACTTTCTTACCGTTTTCAATATCGAAACCTTCGGTAAATTTCAGTGACTTAATTTCATCGAGCGTGAAATCTATCGCGTAGTAACGACCGTCTTTGCGCGCCCGATCCGGGAAACGATCGGCAACATCAGTAACACGATCGAGATAATGGTCATGCAGGACAACCAGATGGTCGTCTTTGGTCATCACCAAATCTTGTTCCAGATAATCCGCTCCCTGCGCATACGCCATCGCTTTTGCTGGCAGCGTATGCTCCGGCAAATATCCACTGGCACCGCGATGGGCGATGACTATTTTTTCGTTGTTATCCGCCGCCATTGCACCGCTTCCCATGACCATAGTGCTCATCATGATCGCCATGCTAAGGTTTTTCAGCGTCAATTTCATGCCATTAGCCTCCGTTGCGTTTTTGCAGTAATTCCTGATGGCGACGTTTTTCGCCAATCATCACAACAATCAACAAGATAACCGCCAGAATGCTGCCGCCAATCATTACCATAAAGCCGCCATCCCAGCCGAAGAAGTCCACGGTGTAGCCAACAATCGCGCTCGCCGCCACCGAACCGCCCAGGTAACCAAACAGCCCGGTAAAGCCCGCTGCCGTACCTGCCGCTTTTTTCGGTGCCAGTTCCAGCGCATGCAGACCGATCAACATCACAGGACCGTAAATCAGGAAGCCGATAACAATCATACAGATCATATCGACGTTCGGATTGCCCGCCGGGTTCATCCAGTAAACGATAGTCGCGATGGTCACCAGTGTCATAAAGAAGACGCCGGTGGCCCCACGGTTACCGCGGAAGACTTTGTCCGACATCCAGCCGCACAGCAGGGTGCCCGGAATGCCCGCATACTCATAGAAGAAGTAGGCCCAGGAGGATTTATCCAGCGCGAAGTGTTTCACCTCTTTCAGATAAGTCGGTGACCAGTCGAGGATGCCGTAACGCAGCAGATAAACGAACACGTTGGCGATAGCGATGTACCACAGCAGTTTGTTCGGCAGCACGTACTGCATGAAGATTTGCTTCGCAGTCAGCTCCTGTTCCGCTTTTTCGTTATAGTCGTCCGGATAATCATTTTTGTACTCTTCGATCGGCGGCAGGCCACAGGATTGCGGGGTATCGCGCATCATCGCAAAGGCGAACAGTGCCACCAGAATGGCGCAGAATGCGGGCATATAGAGCGCGGCGTGCCAGTCATTGAACCAGGCCATCCCCAGCAGGAACAGCAGCGGCGGAATACCACCACCGACGTTGTGCGCACAGTTCCATACTGACACAATGCCGCCACGTTCTTTCTGCGACCACCAGTGCACCATAGTACGACCGCACGGCGGCCATCCCATCCCCTGGAACCAACCGCAGAGGAACAGCAGCACAAACATCACCGCAATGCTCGACGTCGCCCAGGGCACAAAGCCCATAAAAAGCATCACCGCCGCCGCCAGAATCAAACCTGCGGGCAGGAAAACGCGCGGATTCGAGCGATCCGACACCGAGCCCATGATGAATTTCGAAAATCCATAAGCAATCGAGATCCCCGAAAGGGCAAAACCTAAATCACCGCGTGAGAAGCCCTGCTCGACCAGATAAGGCATAGCGAGCGCAAAGTTCTTACGAACCAAATAGTAAGCAGCATAGCCAAAGAATATCCCCAGGAAAATTTGCCAGCGCAATCGACGATAAGTCGGATCGATCTCCGCGGCAGGTAAGCGCGCTTTGTGTGGCGCTGGTTTAAAAATACTCAACATTGATAGCCTCCGTGGCCCGTGGTCTTATTTATGATTAACAGCCTGATTCAGTGGGAGAACCTGCCGTTTCTTGAGTTGCCGCGATGTTAAGAAAACATTCATAAATTAAATGTGAATTACCGCACACATTATTAAATACGATGGGTTAAATGTTCAGAATGACGCATGAAATCACGTTTCACTTTCGAATTATGAGCGAATATGCGCGAAATCAAACAATTCATGTTTTTACTATGGCTAAATGGTAAAAAACGAACTTCAGAGGGATAACAATGAAAACTCGCGACTCGCAATCAAGTGACGTGATTATCATTGGCGGCGGCGCAACGGGAGCCGGGATTGCCCGCGACTGTGCCCTGCGCGGGCTGCGCGTGATTTTGGTAGAACGCCACGACATCGCAACCGGTGCCACCGGGCGTAACCACGGCCTGCTGCACAGCGGTGCGCGCTATGCGGTAACCGATTCGGAATCGGCCCGCGAATGTATTAGTGAAAACCAGATCCTGAAACGCATTGCGCGTCACTGCGTTGAACCGACCAACGGCCTGTTTATCACCCTGCCGGAAGATGATCTCTCCTTCCAGGCCACTTTTATCCGCGCCTGCGAAGAAGCAGGGATCAGCGCAGAAGCTATAGACCCGCAGCAAGCGCGCATTATCGAACCTGCCGTTAACCCGGCACTGATTGGCGCGGTGAAAGTTCCGGATGGCACCGTTGATCCATTTCGTCTGACCGCAGCAAACATGCTGGATGCCAAAGAACACGGTGCCGTTATCCTTACCGCTCATGAGGTCACGGGACTGATTCGTGAAGGCGCGACGGTGTGCGGCGTTCGTGTACGTAACCATCTCACCGGCGAAACTCAGGCCCTTCATGCGCCTGTCGTGGTTAATGCCGCTGGGATCTGGGGGCAACACATTGCCGAATATACCGATCTCCGCATTCGCATGTTCCCGGCGAAAGGATCGCTGCTGATCATGGACCACCGCATTAATCAGCATGTGATCAACCGCTGCCGCAAACCGTCCGACGCCGATATTCTGGTGCCTGGCGATACCATTTCGCTGATTGGCACCACCTCTTTACGTATTGATTACAACGAGATTGACGATAATCGAGTGACGGCAGAAGAAGTTGATATTCTGCTGCGTGAAGGGGAAAAACTGGCCCCCGTGATGGCGAAAACGCGCATTTTGCGGGCCTACTCTGGCGTGCGTCCACTGGTTGCCAGCGATGACGACCCGAGCGGACGTAACGTCAGCCGTGGCATCGTGCTGCTCGATCATGCTGAACGCGATGGTCTGGACGGATTTATCACCATCACCGGTGGCAAACTGATGACCTATCGGCTGATGGCGGAATGGGCTACCGACGCGGTATGTCGCAAGCTGGGCAATACGCGCCCCTGTACCACTGCCGACACGCCGTTGCCTGGCTCACAGGAACCGGCAGAAGTCACGCTGCGCAAAGTGATCTCCCTGCCCGCTCCGCTGCGCGGTTCCGCAGTTTACCGGCACGGCGATCGCACACCAGCCTGGCTGAGCGAAGGCCGCCTGCACCGCAGCCTGGTATGTGAGTGCGAAGCGGTAACTGCGGGTGAAGTGCAGTACGCAGTAGAAAATTTAAATGTTAACAGCCTGCTGGATTTACGCCGTCGTACCCGTGTAGGGATGGGTACCTGCCAGGGCGAACTCTGCGCCTGCCGGGCTGCCGGACTGCTGCAACGTTTTAACGTCACGACGTCCGCGCAATCTATCGAGCAACTTTCCACCTTCCTTAACGAACGCTGGAAAGGCGTGCAACCCATCGCCTGGGGAGACGCACTGCGCGAAAGCGAATTTACCCGCTGGGTTTATCAGGGACTGTGTGGTCTGGAGAAGGAGCAGAAAGATGCGCTTTGATACTGTCATTATGGGCGGCGGCCTCGCCGGATTACTCTGTGGCCTGCAACTGCAAAAACACGGCCTGCGCTGTACCATTGTCACTCGTGGTCAAAGCGCGCTCCATTTCTCATCTGGATCGCTGGATTTGCTGAGCCATCTGCCGGATGGTCAACCGGTGACAGACATTCACAGTGGACTGGAATCTTTGCGTCAGCAGGCACCTGCCCATCCTTACAGCGTTCTCGGCCCACAGCGCGTGCTCGATCTCGCTTGCCAGGCGCAAGCATTAATCGCTGAAAGCGGTGCGCAATTACAGGGCAGCGTAGAACTGGCCCACCAGCGGATTACGCCACTCGGCACTCTGCGCTCAACCTGGCTAAGTTCGCCAGAAGTTCCTGTCTGGCCGTTGCCCGCGAAGAAAATATGTGTGGTCGGGATAAGCGGCCTGATGGATTTTCAGGCGCATCTTGCGGCGGCTTCATTGCGCGAATTGGATCTTAAAGTTGAAACCGCAGAAATTGAACTGCCGGAACTGGATGTGCTGCGCAACAACGCCACCGAGTTTCGCGCGGTGAATATCGCCCGTTTCCTTGATAACGAAGAGAACTGGTCGCTGTTACTTGATGCGCTTATTCCTGTCGCCAATACCTGCGAAATGATCCTGATGCCCGCCTGCTTCGGCCTGGCTGATGACAAACTCTGGCGTTGGTTGAACGAAAAACTACCTTGTTCATTGATGCTTTTGCCAACGCTGCCGCCTTCCGTGCTGGGCATTCGTCTGCAAAATCAGCTTCAACGTCAGTTTGTGCGCCAGGGTGGCGTGTGGATGCCAGGCGATGAAGTGAAAAAAGTGACCTGTAAAAATGGCGTAGTGAATGAAATCTGGACCCGCAATCACGCCGATATCCCGCTGCGCCCACGATTTGCGGTGCTTGCGAGCGGCAGTTTCTTTAGCGGCGGACTGGTGGCAGAACGTGACGGCATTCGCGAGCCGATTCTCGGCCTTGATGTGCTACAAACCGCCACGCGGGGTGAATGGTATAAGGGCGATTTTTTTGCGCCGCAACCGTGGCAGCAGTTCGGTGTAACCACTGATGAGGCACTACGCCCGTCGCAGGCAGGTCAAACCATTGAGAACCTGTTTGCCATCGGTTCGGTGCTGGGCGGATTTGATCCCATCGCCCAGGGATGCGGCGGCGGTGTTTGTGCCGTCAGTGCTTTACATGCCGCTCAACAGATTGCCCAACGCGCAGGAGGCCAACAATGAACGACACCAGCTTCGAAAACTGCATTAAGTGCACCGTCTGCACCACCGCCTGCCCGGTGAGCCGGGTGAATCCGGGATATCCGGGGCCAAAACAAGCCGGGCCGGATGGCGAGCGTCTGCGTTTGAAAGATGGCGCACTGTATGACGAGGCGCTGAAATATTGCATCAACTGCAAACGTTGCGAAGTCGCCTGCCCGTCCGATGTGAAGATTGGCGATATCATCCAGCGCGCGCGGGCGAAATATGACACCACACGCCCGTCGCTGCGCAATTTTGTGTTGAGTCATACCGACCTGATGGGTAGCGTTTCCACGCCGTTCGCACCAATCGTCAATACCGCTACCTCGCTGAAACCAGTGCGGCAGCTGCTTGATGCGGCGTTAAAAATCGATCATCGCCGCACGCTACCGAAATACTCCTTCGGTACGTTCCGTCGCTGGTATCACAGCGTGGCGGCCCAGCAGGCACAATATAAAGACCAGGTGGCTTTCTTTCACGGCTGCTTCGTTAACTACAACCATCCGCAGTTAGGCAAAGATTTAATTAAAGTGCTCAACGCAATGGGTACCGGTGTACAACTGCTCAGCAAAGAAAAATGCTGCGGCGTACCGCTGATCGCCAACGGCTTTACCGATAAAGCACGTAAACAGGCAATCACAAATGTAGAGTCGATCCGCGAAGCAGTGGGAGTAAAAGGTATTCCGGTGATTGCCACCTCCTCAACCTGTACCTTTGCCCTGCGCGACGAATACCCGGAAGTGCTGAATGTCGACAACAAAGGCTTGCGCGATCATATCGAACTGGCGACCCGCTGGCTGTGGCGCAAGCTGGACGAAGGCAAAACGTTACCGCTGAAACCGCTGCCGCTGAAAGTGGTTTATCACACTCCGTGCCATATGGAAAAAATGGGCTGGACGCTCTACACCCTGGAGCTGTTGCGTAAAATCCCGGGGCTTGAGTTAACGGTGCTGGATTCCCAGTGCTGCGGTATTGCGGGTACTTACGGTTTCAAAAAAGAGAACTACCCCACCTCACAAGCCATCGGCGCACCACTGTTCCGTCAGATAGAAGAAAGCGGCGCAGATCTGGTGGTTACCGACTGCGAAACCTGCAAATGGCAGATTGAGATGTCCACAAGTCTTCGCTGCGAACATCCGATTACGCTGCTGGCCCAGGCGCTGGCTTAAACTCCTTTCTGATGCCCGGTAAGCATGTTGTTACCGGGCATTTTTGCGTACACGATTCCGTGCCCAATGTATGCGTTGCAACGCAGTGAAAATTCCTCTGAAAACGTCTCGCAAAGGCTGAAACTGGCAGATGTCAAAGGCCTGGGATAACCGTAATGTCGCGTCATCATAAATATCAGGTGACGGACAACCATGACCGAATCAACAACCTCCTCCCCGCATGATGCGGTGTTTAAAACCTTTATGTTCACACCCGAAACCGCTCGGGATTTTCTGGAAATACATCTACCAGAGCCGCTGCGCAAGCTTTGCAACCTGCAAACTTTACGCCTGGAACCCACCAGCTTTATTGAAAAAAGTTTACGCGCTTACTACTCGGATGTTTTGTGGTCTGTGGAAACCAGCGACGGTGAAGGCTATATCTACTGCGTGATTGAACATCAAAGCTCTGCAGAAAAGAATATGGCTTTTCGGCTAATGCGCTATGCCACTGCCGCCATGCAGCGTCACCTGGATAAAGGCTATGACAGAGTTCCGCTGGTGGTGCCATTGCTGTTTTATCATGGCGAAACCTCGCCCTACCCGTACTCACTCAACTGGCTGGATGAGTTTGACGATCCGCAACTTGCCCGGCAGTTGTACACCGAAGCTTTTCCGTTGGTGGATATCACCATCGTACCTGACGATGAGATCATGCAACATCGGCGTATAGCTCTGCTGGAACTGATTCAAAAGCATATTCGCGACCGCGATTTAATCGGTATGGTCGACAGGATCACCACGCTTTTGGTTAGAGGCTTCACTAATGACAGCCAGCTACAAACGCTGTTTAATTATCTGCTGCAATGCGGCGATACCTCCCGTTTCACCCGCTTTATTCAGGAGATTGCCGAACGTTCACCACTACAAAAGGAGAGATTAATGACTATTGCTGAACGGCTGCGGCAGGAAGGACATCAAATTGGCTGGCAGGAAGGTAAAATTGAAGGTTGGCAGGAGGGGAAATTGGAGGGGTTGCAGAAAGGCAAAGTAGAAGGTATGCATGAACAAGCCATTAAAATTGCCTTGCGCATGCTGGAACAGGGCTTTGAACGTGAGATTGTGCTGGCGACAACCCAACTCACTGATGCTGATATTCCGAACGGTCATTAAAAGGAGAGATTAATGACTATTGCTGAACGGCTACGGCAGGAAGGACATCAAATTGGCTGGCAGGAGGGTAAATTAGAAGGTTTGCAGGAAGGCATGCATGAACAAGCCATTAAAATTGCTTTGCGCATGCTGGAACAGGGCATTGATCGTGACCTGGTGCTCGCGGCCACCCAGCTAAGCGAAGCCGATCTGGCAGCGAATAACCACTAATTAACACAGGCCCACAGCCGATCCCCATGGGCCTTTGATATCAATAACTACCTTTTATGCGTGGCCCATTTTTGCCTGATTTAAACATCGCCAGTCGTTGATCCAGGGCATCGCTGTAGAGCATCGTGTCAACGCCAACAGCGACAAAGTTCGCTCCCCACGCCAGGCATTGCTGCGCCATATCAGGAGCCACAGCCAGAAAACCAGCCGCTTTACCCGCAGCACGGATCCGCCGAATGCTGGTTTCAATAATTCGCTGCACTTCCGGGTGCCCGGCGTTATCCGGGTAGCCCAACGAGGCAGAAAGATCCGCAGGTCCAATAAACACGCCGTCAATCCCTTCGACGTCGAGGATTTCGTCCAGGTTATCCAGTGCTGTTTTACTTTCCACCTGCACCAACAGACAAAGCGAATCGTTGACTTGCGCCATGTAATTCTCAATGCGTCCCCAGCGCGCAGCCCGTGCCACACTGGCCCCGACACCACGCTCACCGTAGGGAGGATAGCGCGTGGCAGACACCACCTGACGTGCCTGATCGGCAGTATCGACCATCGGGATCAGTAGAGTTTGCGCGCCAATATCCAGGACTTGTTTAATCAGCGACTTACTGCCTTCCACCGGACGGATCACGGGTTGGCTGGCATAGGGCGCTACCGCCTGTAGCTGGTGATAAAGATCCTGAATGGTGTTTGGCGCGTGCTCCCCGTCAATCAGCAACCAGTCATAACCGGAGGTGGCGGCAATTTCTGCCATATAAGAAGTAGTCGAGCTTAACCACAGACCAATTTGCACTTCGCCCTTGCGTAAACGTTCTTTAAAGGGATTGGTTAATAATGCGTTCATGGTGTTCCTTAACCTATTAATGATGTGCCACGTCGGTCTGCGCAACAGTGCGATTTACACGCAGAGTGAAAATAATCAGCGAACCGATGACCGCCACCGCTGCCAGCGTCAGTAATCCCGCCGCATCGCTGGCAAACAACGTTTCTGCTTTCACGCGCAGGATCGGGGCAATAAACCCACCCACTGCACCAAACAGGTTTACAAAACCAATCCCCGCCGCCAGCGCCGTACCGGAAAGCAGTTGTGTCGGCATCGTCCAGAACACCGGCTGCACGGCAATAAACCCGATGGCTGCAACACACAGCGCTACGATCGCCAGTACTGGAGAAAGCAGCCCGGAGAGACCAATACCAATGCCTGCCGCCAGTAATGTCAGCGCCGCGACATTACGCCGTTCGCCGGTTTTATCGGAATAGCGCGGAATAAGCCAGGTCCCAAACAAGGCCGCGACCCACGGAATGGCGGTGACCACCGACGCCGTAAAGCCCACTTTTGTCCCCAACAATGCAGCAACCTGCGTCGGCAGGAAGAAAATTAATCCGTAAACCGCCACCTGAATGGTCAGGTAGATAATCGCCAGTTGCCAGACTCGCCCATTACGCAGCGCATCGCTCAGTCGAGAAGTCACTTTCTGTTGTTCTTCACTTGCCAGTTGGTTGATAAGCAACGTTTTTTCTTCTTTACTCAGAAAACGTGCCTGCTCCGGCGTGTCATCAAGCCAAAAGAATGTGAATACCCCAGCGCCGACTGCCAGCAATCCTTCAATCACAAACATCCAGAACCAGCCGGGATGCCCCATAAATCCATGCATCTCCAGCAGCGCGCCGGAAAGCGGTGATCCCAGTGTTAACGCCAACGGTGCGCCCATATAGAACAGCCCCATAATGCTGGCGCGATTACGCTGCGGAAACCATTGCGAGGTGAGATAAATCATACCAGGGAAGAACCCGGCCTCCGCAGCACCAAGCAGAGTGCGAACGATCAGAAATTTCGCTTCAGTATCGGCCCATGCCATGGCTGCCGAAAGAAATCCCCACAGCAGTGTTGTCGTACCAATCCAGGTTCTGGCCCCCAGTTTGCGCATCAAAAGATTCGCCGGAACACCCAGAAACGCATATACCACAAAGAAAATGCCTGCTCCCAGCGCATAAGCTTCATTACTCAGCCCGGTATCAATCTGGTAGGTTTGTTTGGCAAAACCGATATTCGAACGGTCGAGAAACGCCAGCACATACAGCGCCAACTTGACATCCTCCACGCCCTGAAGAACGTGGATCCCTGCTACGTTCAGGCTGTCGCCTGAATCATTTCGGTGGGTTCCTGCTTCAACGAGCGGCCTGACTGCACCATCTCTCCACAGGCAAGAACGGCGTGCCCCGCCGCTAAAATGTTACGAGCGCCATTTACATCGGCGTTCGCTGTATATCCACATACCTGGCATCTGAATTGACTTTGTGACAGGCGATTTTCTTTCGCAGTATGACCACAGCACGCGCAACGCTGGCTTGTGTACGCTGGCGGAACAGCAAGCAACTGACCGCCACTCCAGAGCTGCTTGTACTCAAGCTGGCGGCGCATTTCATACCAGCCCTGATCCAGTATCGAACGGTTTAAACCTGATTTTGCCCGGACATTGCGCCCCGGCTGGCTGACCGTACCCGCTGCTGACTTTGACATGTTGCTGACCTTCAAATCCTCAATGACTATCATTGCGTGGTTTTTGCTGACGGTCGTTGTGACTTTGTGAAGGTAGTCCCTGCGGATATTTGCGATACGGGAATGCAGTCGCTGTATTTTGCGTTTCTGCTTCTGCCAGTTATTGCTGAATTTGACCCTGCGGCTTAACTGTCGCTGAAGTCTCGCCAGCTTCTTCTGGTTTTTCTGAAAACTGTTTACAGGCTCAAAGACTGTGCCATCTGACAGCGTGGCGAGTTTAGCCACGCCAGCATCCAGCCCGACCATTGATGCTGAAGGGTGAACCGGAGTTGATACTTCACTTTCTGTCTGAATACTGATGTACCACTTACCGCAGGACTGGCTGACAGTGACATTTTTTACAACACCCGTGACCTGACGGCTGTTCCGGTAGCGCATCCAGCCCAGTTTCGGCAGAAAAATACGGCTGTTTTCCTGATCGAGCTTAACGCCCTGCGGATAGCGGAATGCATCATTCTGTCCCCGCTTTTTGAATCGGGGAAAAGCAGCCCGATTCTGGAAGAAGTTTTTGTAAGCCCGCTCAAGGTCTTTCAGTGACTGTTGCAATGGCTGTGAGGGCGAATCTTTAAGCCATTGCGTTTCAGTGGCGTTTTTCCACTCAACCAGCCAGGAAGCCATTTTCCCGTAAGGGATGTATTTATTACCGGCCTCATGATTCTCATTCTGAAGCGCCAGAGCGCGATTGAAAACGAAACGACATGCGCCTGCGAAGCGCCTCATTTCACACTCCTGTTGACCACCTGGTCTTAACTGGAATTTAAATGCCTGTAATCGTTTCACAGGTCAAATGATACTTTGGTCTATGAAAAAAGAAACCGATATCCGGCGTGGAAGGCATTGTGTTTTCCTGATGCATGTTCACCTGGTCTTTGTCACCAAATACCGACGCCAGATTTTTGACCATGACGCGACAGAAAAACTACGCACTTACTTTTCAAATGTATGTGCTGATTTTGAAGCTGAACTGGTTGAAATGGATGGCGAACCAGATCACGTCCATTTGTTAATTAACTATCCTCCCAAACTGGCGATATCCAGTCTGGTAAACAGCCTCAAAGGCGTATCGGGTAGGTTACTGCGACGAGATCGACCAGATATTGCAGTCAGGTATTACTACAAAGGCGTTTTGTGGAGTCCTGGCTATTTTGCCAGTAGCTGCGGAGGTGCGCCAATATCCGTCATCCGCCAATACATTGAACAACAGCAAACACCTGGTCAGGTGGAAAACCGCGCCTTATATCCCCGCCCTGAAGGACGGGGTTTTACAGCGCACTGGATAAAGTCATGGACTCAACAACCTCAATCCAGCCATGCTCACTGGCGATGTCCTGGCCGTTTAACCAACGGCGCAGCATATTCAGTGCCATCATTGCGCACACTTCCTGACGGATAGCCAGGCTGTAGCGCGTAGTGCTGAAACGCACACGCAGAGCGAAAGTGCCGTCTGGCGTGGCTAGCGCAAAGTTGAGATGTTCGTTCTCGAAACCAGAAACAGCCAGTGCCAGCCCGGCAAAATGGTTGGCCCGCCGTTCTGTAATCCAGTGCGCAGTTTGCGCCAGGGTTTCCTCCTGTGAAGGAACCACTTCACACGCCAGCAATGGAGCACCTGCGCGAGAAAGTTGCAAAGCCAATAAACCACCGGTGAATTGCTCGCTCAACGTCAGGCTGAACTGGCGGTTTTGCAATTCGCGGCTGATCTGCGAGGGCAGTCCTTCGGTACCTTCGAAAATCACGCTCTGTCCGGCAACACGTTTAACGTCCAGCCACAGTTTTTCCATCGCCTGTTTCTCGCTTGCCGGTCCGGTGAGTTTCAGTTCGATAATCGGCATAGAAGAGCGATAGCCCATTGTTACCCCCGGCGGCAGTTGCAGGGTGTCCAGGCTTTGTGCCAGATCGCTTTCCGAACGACCAAATGTAGTCAAACGCAGACAAACCGGCGGCTGCGGTAAAGAAAAACGCTCGCGCAGGCGCGGCAGGATTTCGTGCTCGACCATCACCTTAAATTCTGACGGTACGCCGGGGGTAAAGAACATCAGGCAACGATTAAGCTGCACGGCAAAACCACAGGCGGTGCCTACCGGGTTATTGATAAATTCAGCACTGGCAGGTAGCTCCGCTTGTTTACGGTTGCTCGGTGTCATTACTCGTCCACGTTCGTGGAAATAGCGTTCCATCTCTTTGAGCCAGGCCTCATGCAGCACCAGGCCTTCACCTTTTGCTGTTGCAGCGGCGAGTGCGCTTAAATCATCACTGGTCGGCCCCAGCCCGCCGTTAACGATCAGCACATCGGCGTGCTGACTCCGTTCGCGAAGAATGGTCACTAAGTCATCAAGGTTATCTCCCACCGTATTGCGGCGAGATAATGGCAACCCCTGATGAAAGAAAAAATCGGCCAGCCAGGCAGCGTTAGTGTCAACGATTTGCCCGTGTAACACTTCATCCCCGGTGGATAGCATTTCCACTTTTAACATGGTTATCTCCTGCTTTTGTTATCGAATCACTATAACGCAAAGGAAGATAAGGCGTAGTAAGAAACTGAATGGCGCGACAGAATGCCGCGCCGGAAGGGATCAGAAACTGGCGTTAACCCCAACATACGGGCCGTCAGCCACGGCGTTGTCGCGGTTACCGTCTTTACCAGAAAGGTTCAGGTAGCGATAGCCCGCCTCAATACTCACTGGACGCATAATGGTGTAACGCGCGCCCGCATTCGCTTCCTCATAACTTTTAATACCGCTGGAGAGCGAATCCGGAGAGTAGTAATACTCGCCAAACAAACGGAAGCTGTTGCCAATTTTCCACTGCAAACCACCTCCTACCGCTGCGGCATAACCTTCATCGCCGTAATTCGGGTTGGTGTAAACGCCTTTTCCGCCAACGGTCGCCATTAACGGCCCGAGAGGCAGATTCAACCCCAGCCCCACGCCCGCGACGTCACCGTCGTCGTCGTTATGTGTCCAGTTACCGCTTAACGCCAGGCCCGTCGATTCAGTCCCAAAACCGACACCAATATTGGTGTATTCTTTACCCGCCTGACCGCTGATGCTCATTGCATTGACCGATGCAGAAACCAACAGCATTCCGGCCAGACCTGCTAGCGCAATTTTTTTCATTTTCCCCTCTCCCACAAGCAATAAATCAAAATTCCCAAAGCTGCGGGATTGTACTGCCTGGCACAGAGGATTCAATGAGCGAAAAAAGGGATCTAGTCACTTATTGTAACTAAATACTTCTTAAATAATTAAACGCCGAAAAAATAAACACACTTTACCGATACACACAAAAATAATAATAAGTGCAGTTATCATCGCAAAAGAGATTACTGTCACTTTCACATATTTCTGAGTTACCGTATTCTCATGGTTTCTTTTTATTTATAAGGAATATCCCCGTGCGACAACGGACTATTGTATGCCCTTTGATTCAAAATGATGGTGCTTATTTGCTGTGTAAAATGGCCGACGATCGCGGCGTTTTCCCCGGTCAATGGGCGCTTTCGGGTGGTGGCGTGGAGCCTGGCGAACGAATTGAAGAGGCACTACGCCGCGAAATTCGCGAAGAACTGGGAGAACAGCTGCTTTTGACAGAAATCACGCCGTGGACCTTCAGCGATGATATTCGCACCAAGACGTATGCAGATGGTCGCAAGGAAGAGATTTATATGATTTACCTGACTTTTGACTGCGTTTCTGCCAACCGAGAAGTGAAAATAAACGAAGAGTTTCAGGACTACGCGTGGGTAAAACCTGAAGATCTGGTGCATTATGATTTGAATGTCGCCACCCGAAAAACGTTACGTTTGAAAGGTCTTCTGTAATAATGATGACAGCCATTACTGGCTGTCAGATTGAAAATTTAGTGGTTAACGAATTCCCCATCCAGATAAACTTTGCCTTTTTCCACATGCATGACTAAACCATCCAGATAATCAGGTTTAAATGTCGCATCACGCTTATCTTTAGCAATATATGTCAGGCAATGATTATGGGTGAAAATAACGATATTTTTATCAGGCGCTTTGCTTTGTAAGTCCTTAATTGCACTATAAATCTCATTACCGCACTGAAGAAGTCGTTTATCTACCGTCAGCTTTTTACCCGCTGAAAACCAGGTCGCCGACTGAATGGTCCGGACGGTATTACTGGAATAAAGATCGAAATCAGGGATATCAGCACTAAAAGCGTTGCCCAGTTCACGGGCATCCTGGGTACCTTTGACCGTAATACCTGTTTTATCTGACAAGCATTGATTGGTTGAACGATCGCAACGTTCAGCATGGCGAAACAAAACGACAACCGGATGCTGCTGTGCCAGTCTGGCCAGCGTTTTATTGTCGATACGTGGCAAACCATTGCTACTCCAGGCGGCATGAGTACCCAGTCCGGCAATTGCAGCGAGCGCCAGTAAAATGATGAAATATTTTTTTGACTTCAACGAAGAGCGGCAAAAAGCTAACACGTAAACTCCACCTATAGACAAGCGCAACCAGACAATTACCGTGAAATTGAGCGACATTTCTGGCGATAATTAGCAGTTGGTGTAATATTAAAAATCCTGCGATGCCGGCAAAATGCCTCAAAATTTTGCCAAATGCAAAGCCTAAATAAGAAAAAATATAAAAATTTCAATATTTACGTCTAATATTAGTTTCTTAAGGTTAAGTTAATATTCTATCCTTAAAATTTTGCTCCAAATGGCAAAATATACACAACACTCTTTATAGCAAATATAAGTGGACAGGTATTCAATGGCGGAAGGAAAAGCAATGTCAGAATTTTTGCCTTTTTCGCGACCAGCAATGGGCGTGGAGGAACTCGCTGCAGTTAAAGAGGTTCTCGAATCCGGTTGGATCACAACCGGTCCGAAGAATCAGGCGCTTGAACAAGCCTTTTGCCAGTTGACGGGAAATCAGCATGCCATCGCGGTCAGTTCAGCCACCGCCGGAATGCATATCACGCTAATGGCGTTGGAAATTGGCAAGGGCGATGAAGTGATTACGCCTTCCCTGACCTGGGTTTCAACCCTCAATATGATTTCCTTGTTGGGTGCAACGCCGGTAATGGTGGATGTCGACCGCGATACGCTGATGGTCACGCCTGAAGCGATCGAGTCAGCCATTACGCCACGCACTAAAGCCATCATTCCGGTGCATTATGCCGGTGCGCCAGCAGATATTGACGCCATTCGCGCCATTGGCGAACGTTACGGCATCGCAGTTATCGAAGATGCTGCCCATGCCGTCGGTACGTATTACAAAGGGCGACATATTGGCGCAAAAGGTACCGCTATTTTTTCGTTTCACGCCATCAAAAATATTACCTGTGCGGAAGGTGGCCTGATTGTTACAGATAATGAAAACCTTGCCCGCCTGCTACGGATGCTGAAATTTCACGGTCTGGGTGTCGATGCCTATGACAGACAAACCTGGGGCCGTGCACCGCAAGCTGAAGTCTTAACGCCGGGCTATAAGTATAATCTGACCGATATTAACGCCGCGATTGCCCTGACCCAGTTAGCCAAATTAGAGCACCTCAACACCCGTCGGCGCGAAATTGCTCTGCAATATCAGCAAGCACTGGCAGCTCTCCCCTTTCAGCCATTAAGCCTTCCCGCCTGGCCGCACGTTCACGCCTGGCATCTGTTTATTATTCGTGTCAATGAACAACGTTGTGGTATCAGTCGCGATGCGTTGATGGAAGCGTTAAAAGAAAGAGGCATTGGTACCGGGTTACATTTCCGCGCCGCTCACACACAAAAATATTATCGCGAGCGTTTTCCCACGATGTCGTTACCGAATACCGAATGGAATAGCGAACGCATCTGTTCGTTGCCGCTGTTCCCGGATATGACCACCGCCGATGCCGACCGCGTCATCACAGCCCTTCAGCAACTCGCAGGACAATAAGCCATGTTTGAAATCCACCCTGTTAAGAAAGTCTCGGTGGTTATTCCCGTTTATAACGAGCAGGAAAGCTTACCGGAATTAATCAGGCGCACCACAAAAGCCTGTGAATCACTGGGGAAAGAGTATGAGATCCTGCTGATTGATGACGGCAGTAGCGATAATTCCGCGCATATGCTGGTCGAAGCCTCACAAGCGGAGAACAGCCATATTGTGTCTATTTTGCTTAACCGCAATTACGGGCAACATTCAGCGATTATGGCGGGATTCAGTCACGTTACTGGCGACTTAATTATTACCCTTGATGCCGATCTCCAGAATCCGCCAGAGGAGATCCCCCGCCTGGTGGCAAAAGCCGATGAAGGCTACGACGTGGTAGGAACTGTGCGTCAGAACCGCCAGGACAGCTGGTTTCGTAAAACGGCATCGAAGATGATTAACCGGCTTATTCAGCGCACCACCGGCAAAGCGATGGGTGACTACGGTTGTATGCTGCGCGCCTATCGCCGTCATATTGTCGATGCGATGTTGCACTGCCATGAACGCAGTACCTTTATCCCGATTCTGGCGAATATCTTCGCCCGCCGTGCCATTGAAATTCCCGTGCATCATGCCGAGCGTGAGTTTGGTGAATCCAAATACAGTTTTATGCGCCTGATTAATTTGATGTACGACCTGGTGACCTGCCTTACCACAACGCCGCTACGTATGCTGAGTCTGCTTGGCAGCATTATTGCGATTGGAGGTTTTAGCATTGCTGTGCTGCTGGTGATTTTACGCCTGACCTTCGGACCACAATGGGCGGCAGAAGGCGTCTTTATGCTATTTGCCGTGCTGTTTACTTTTATTGGCGCTCAGTTTATCGGCATGGGATTACTCGGTGAATATATCGGCAGGATCTACACCGATGTCCGCGCCCGCCCCCGCTATTTTGTTCAGCAAGTTATCCGTCCATCCAGCAAGGAAAATGAATAATGAAAACCGTCGTTTTTGCCTACCACGATATGGGATGCCTCGGTATTGAAGCCCTGCTGGCTGCCGGTTACGAAATTAGCGCCATTTTTACCCATACCGATAATCCCGGTGAAAAAGCCTTTTATGGTTCCGTAGCTCGTCTGGCGGCGGAAAGAGGCATTCCGGTTTATGCGCCGGATAACGTTAATCATCCGCTGTGGGTGGAACGTATTGCCCAACTCTCACCAGAGGTGATTTTCTCTTTTTATTATCGCCATCTTATTTGCGACGAGATTTTGCAGCTCGCTCCCGCAGGTGCATTTAATCTGCATGGTTCGCTGTTACCAAAATATCGTGGTCGCGCGCCGCTGAACTGGGTGCTGGTGAACGGTGAAACGGAAACTGGCGTTACATTGCACCGAATGGTGAAACGTGCCGATGCCGGGGCCATTGTGGCGCAACTGCGCATTGCCATTGCGCCAGACGATATCGCTATTACGCTGCATCATAAATTGTGCCATGCCGCGCGCCAGCTACTGGAACAGACATTACCCGCCATTAAACACGGTAATATTCTGGAAATCGCCCAGCGCGAAAACGAAGCCACCTGTTTTGGTCGCAGAACACCGGAAGACAGTTTCCTCGAATGGCATAAACCGGCATCCGTGCTGCACAACATGGTGCGTGCCGTTGCCGATCCGTGGCCGGGTGCCTTCAGCTATGTTGGTAATCAGAAATTTACCGTCTGGTCGTCACGCGTGCATTCTCATGCGCCCGCAGCACAACCGGGGAGCGTGATTTCTGTTGCGCCACTGCTGATTGCCTGTGGCGATGGCGCGCTGGAAATCGTCACCGGACAGGCGGGCGACGGCATTACTATGCAGGGCTCGCAATTAGCGCAGACGCTGGGCCTGGTGCAAGGTTCACGCTTGAATAGCCAGCCTGCCTGTGCCGCCCGACGCCGTACCCGGGTACTCATCCTCGGGGTGAATGGCTTTATTGGCAACCATCTGACAGAACGCCTGCTGCGCGAAGATCATTATGAAGTTTACGGTCTGGATATCGGCAGCGATGCGATAAGCCGTTTTCTGAATCATCCGCATTTTCACTTTGTCGAAGGCGATATCAGTATTCATTCCGAATGGATTGAGTATCACGTCAAAAAATGTGATGTCGTCTTGCCGCTGGTGGCGATAGCCACGCCGATTGAATATACCCGCAACCCACTGCGCGTATTTGAACTCGATTTTGAAGAGAATCTGCGCATTATCCGCTACTGCGTGAAGTACCGTAAGCGAATCATCTTCCCGTCGACTTCAGAAGTTTATGGGATGTGTAGCGATAAATACTTCGATGAGGATCATTCTAATTTAATCGTCGGCCCGGTGAATAAACCACGCTGGATTTATTCGGTGTCTAAACAATTACTTGATCGGGTTATCTGGGCCTATGGCGAAAAAGAGGGTTTACAGTTCACCCTCTTCCGCCCGTTTAACTGGATGGGACCACGACTGGATAACCTTAATGCGGCACGAATCGGCAGCTCCCGCGCTATTACGCAACTCATTCTCAATCTGGTAGAGGGTTCACCGATTAAGCTGATTGATGGCGGAAAACAAAAACGCTGCTTTACTGATATTCGCGATGGTATCGAGGCGTTATACCGCATTATCGAAAATGCGGGAAATCGCTGCGACGGCGAAATTATCAACATTGGCAATCCTGATAACGAAGCGAGCATTGAGGAACTGGGCGAGATGCTGCTGGCGAGCTTCGAAAAACATCCGCTGCGCCATCACTTCCCACCGTTTGCGGGCTTTCGTGTTGTCGAAAGTAGCAGCTACTACGGCAAAGGATATCAGGATGTAGAGCATCGTAAACCGAGCATCCGCAATGCCCGCCGCTGCCTGGACTGGGAACCAAAAATTGATATGCAGGAAACCATCGACGAAACGCTGGATTTCTTCCTGCGCACCGTTGATCTTACGGATAAACCATCATGACCAAAGTCGGCTTACGCATTGATGTCGATACCTTTCGTGGCACCCGTGAAGGCGTGCCGCGTCTGCTGGAAATCTTGAGTAAGCATAATATTCAGGCCAGCATTTTTTTCAGCGTCGGCCCGGACAATATGGGCCGCCATCTCTGGCGACTGGTGAAGCCAAGGTTTTTGTGGAAGATGCTGCGCTCAAACGCGGCATCGCTTTATGGCTGGGATATTTTACTGGCAGGTACGGCCTGGCCAGGTAAAGAGATTGGTCATGCCAATGCCGATATCATTCGTGAAGCGGCTAAACACCACGAAGTCGGCCTGCACGCCTGGGATCACCATGCATGGCAAGCCCATAGCGGTAACTGGGATCGGCAAACAATGGTCGACGATATCGCACGCGGCCTTCGCACCCTGGAAGAAATTATCGGCCAACCGGTAACTTGCTCCGCAGCCGCTGGCTGGCGTGCCGACCAGCAGGTGATCGAAGCAAAAGAAGCGTTCCATTTGCGCTACAACAGCGATTGTCGTGGGGCGATGCCGTTTCGTCCATTGCTCGAATCAGGAAAACCCGGTACTGCGCAAATTCCGGTGACCTTACCCACCTGGGATGAAGTGATTGGTCGGGATGTGAAAGCAGAAGATTTTAACGGTTGGTTACTCAACCGCATCCTGCGAGATAAAGGCATGCCGGTTTATACCATTCATGCAGAAGTTGAAGGCTGCGCTTATCAGCATAATTTTGTGGATCTCCTGAAACGGGCAGCCCAGGAAGGCGTGACATTTTGCCCTTTAAGCGAACTGTTATCAGGGACGTTGCCGCTCGGGCAAGTTGTTCGCGGAAATATTGCCGGACGTGAAGGCTGGCTGGGTTGCCAACAAATTGCGGGTAGTCGCTGATGAAATCGGTACGTTACCTTATCGGCCTCTTCGCGTTTATTGCCTGCTATTACCTGTTACCGATCAGCACGCGTCTGCTCTGGCAACCCGATGAAACGCGTTATGCGGAAATCAGTCGGGAAATGCTGGCATCCGGCGACTGGATTGTGCCCCATCTGTTAGGGCTACGTTATTTCGAAAAACCCATTGCCGGATACTGGATTAACAGCATTGGGCAATGGCTATTTGGCGCGAATAACTTTGGTGTGCGGGCAGGCGTTATCTTTGCGACCCTGTTAACTGCCGCGCTGGTGACCTGGTTTACTCTGCGCTTATGGCGCGATAAACGTCTGGCATTACTCGCCGCAGTGATTTATCTCTCATTGTTTATTGTCTATGCCATCGGCACTTATGCCGTGCTCGATCCGTTTATTGCCTTCTGGCTGGTGGCGGGAATGTGCAGCTTCTGGCTGGCAATGCAGGCACAGACGTGGAAAGGCAAAAGCGCAGGATTTTTACTGCTGGGAATCACCTGCGGCATGGGGGTGATGACCAAAGGTTTTCTCGCCCTTGCCGTGCCGGTATTAAGCGTGCTTCCATGGGTTGCAACGCAAAAACGCTGGAAAGATCTCTTTATTTACGGCTGGCTGGCGGTCATCAGTTGCGTACTGACGGTTCTCCCCTGGGGACTGGCGATAGCGCAGCGGGAGCCTGACTTCTGGCACTATTTTTTCTGGGTTGAGCATATTCAACGCTTTGCAATGGATGATGCTCAGCATAGAGCTCCGTTCTGGTACTACTTGCCGGTCATCATTGCCGGTAGCCTGCCGTGGCTGGGATTACTCCCCGGAGCACTGTACGCAGGCTGGAAAAACCGCAAGCATTCCGCAACCGTCTATTTGTTGAGCTGGACGATAATGCCGCTGCTGTTTTTCTCCGTCGCCAAAGGCAAATTGCCCACCTATATTCTTTCCTGCTTTGCACCTCTGGCAATGCTGATGGCGCATTACGCTTTGCTGGCAGCAAAAAATAATCCTCTGGCGCTGCGGATTAATGGCTGGATTAACATCGCTTTTGGTGTCACTGGCATTATTGCCACATTTGTGGTCTCCCCATGGGGACCAATGAACACGCCAGTGTGGCAAACCTTCGAGAGCTATAAAGTCTTTTGTGCCTGGTCGATTTTTTCGCTATGGGCATTTTTCGGCTGGTACACCTTAACAAACGTCGAAAAGACCTGGTCTTTTGCCGCGCTTTGCCCGCTGGGGCTGGCGTTGCTGGTAGGATTTTCAATTCCTGACAGAGTCATGGAAGGAAAACATCCGCAATTTTTTGTCGAGATGACACAAGAATCACTTCAGCCAAGCCGCTATATTCTTACTGATAGCGTCGGTGTTGCCGCAGGTCTGGCATGGAGCCTGCAACGCGATGACATCATCATGTATCGCCAGACAGGTGAGTTGAAATACGGCCTTAATTATCCGGATGCGAAAGGGAGATTTGTCAGCGGTGATGAGTTCGCAAACTGGCTTAATCAACATCGTCAGGAGGGGATTATTACACTCGTGCTTTCGGTTGACCGCAATGAAGATATCAACAGTCTCGCCATTCCGCCCGCAGATGCCATCGATCGTCAGGAGCGTCTGGTGCTGATTCAGTATCGTCCCAAATGATCTGGCTAACATTAGTCTTTGCCAGCTTGCTTAGCGTTGCCGGGCAGTTGTGTCAGAAACAGGCAACCTGCTTTGTGGCGATAAACAAACGGCGCAAACATATCGTGCTGTGGCTGGGACTGGCGCTGGCTTGTCTTGGTCTTGCCATGGTGCTCTGGCTGCTGGTCTTGCAGAACGTACCGGTAGGCATTGCCTACCCGATGTTAAGTCTGAATTTTGTCTGGGTGACGCTGGCTGCAGTAAAACTGTGGCACGAACCGGTATCGCCGCGTCACTGGTGTGGGGTGGCGTTCATTATTGGTGGCATTGTGATCCTCGGGAGTACCGTGTAATGGGCCTGATGTGGGGATTATTCAGCGTCATTATCGCCTCCGCTGCGCAATTAAGCCTGGGTTTTGCGGCGAGTCATCTGCCGCCGATGACGCACTTATGGGATTTTATCGCGGCGCTGTTAGCTTTTGGCCTGGATGCCCGGATACTGTTACTCGGGCTGCTGGGTTATCTGCTTTCCGTTTTTTGTTGGTATAAAACGCTACATAAACTTGCGTTAAGCAAAGCCTATGCCTTGCTCAGTATGAGCTATGTGCTGGTATGGATTGCATCAATGATACTTCCCGGCTGGGAAGGAACTTTTTCGCTGAAGGCACTACTGGGAGTTGCTTGTATTATGAGCGGGTTGATGTTGATTTTCCTGCCCACGACAAAACAACGTTACTGAGTTTTCCCTGCCGCTGTACACTGCCGTTCCCACTCATCGGGGCTATAACTGCTTGCCGAGAGGACTTTCACCGTATGCAGCTTTTCACGATTAATACAATAAAGCGCATTCTGCAAAGGGGAGAGTAAATCCCCCACTTTCACGGCGAAGTCACTCTTCACTTCGGCGATCATTTTTATCGCGCCGCCAGCATCGCAGAGCATAAGTACATGTCTGTTATCTTGTTTATTGCAGCACGATTTTTTGACCAGCCATTCCATTGCATTATCCTGTTTGCTAAGAGTTTTCACATCAATTTACAGATTAACAGATAAACTCTTTATCAACGGCAATGGAATGGCAGAAATGAGAAGTGAAACGGAGGGTTAATTATTGCTGACGTTGCACCCACTCTTTTAGCGCCTGACGTGAAATTTTAATACCGCCGTTTTTCAGTTCAGGCGGCAACGTTAACCAACGCACCGGTTGCTGAAAACGGGCCAGCTTATCTTTCACCCATTCGCCAAGATCAACGGTTTGCTGGTCATACTCCACCACCGCTACCGGTCGATGACCAAACTCCTTGTCAGCAACGGGAACGATAAACACCTGCAAAACCGCAGGATGTGCAGCAATAACGCGCTCGACTTCTTCTGGCTGAATGCCTTCGCCACCACTGAAGAACAGATTGTCTAAACGTCCGACAATGGTCAGCTTGCCATTATGCATCTCACCGCGATCGCGCGTGGCGCACCAGCCTTCATCATTAACCAGTGGAACCAGTTGCCCGTTACGCCAGTAACCTTCTGCCATGCTGGCAGCCCGCAGCCACACTTCGTCGTTTACGATTTTCACTTCCCGACCCGGCAGCGGCGAACCGACGTCTGCCAGACCGTCGGCTTCTTTCGCACACACTGTGGAGGCAAACTCGGTCAGACCATAGCCGCAAAAGCAACGAATCCCCTGCTCGCGCGCCTGTTCCGTCAACTCGACTGGAATTGCCGCACCACCAAGTAACACCGCTTTCAGGGAAACGGAACTGCGGTTAACCAGCAAACGCCAGAGTTGTGTTGGCACCAGTGAAGCGTGAGTACAGCCTGCCAGCATTTGATCCAATGGCTGTTTATCACGCACCGTCATCCGCGCACCAGCGTATAACCAGCGCCACATAATTCCCTGACCGGAGACGTGAAACAGCGGTAAAGAGAGCAACCAGTCATCGTGATCGCCAAACGGAATCAGCGATAACACCCCTTCGGCGCTGGCAAGATGAGCCTGATAAGTATGAACAGCGGCTTTCGGCAAGCCAGTGGAACCAGAGGTTAACGTCATTGAGCACAGACGCGTCGGCTGCCACGCAGCGGCATGTGCGCCTTCAACCAGCTGAATGTGCAGCGAAGTTAATGCTGGAAACGTGTTTTCCCCATCCGGCACCAGCGCAAATTGCAGCGTAAGATTGGGCAGCAATTCTTCAAGCAACGGTTGCGGCAGCTGAGGGTTCACGGGCAGCACCCGCGCCCCGCATTGCAGTAACGCCAGCCAGGCGAGCAGCGTTTGTGGCGTATTCCACGCCCGCAACATCACACCGCTGCCCTCAACAACGCCCTGCGCCGCAAAGCCGGAGGCTAATTCATCGACGCGAGCACAAAGCTCGCGCCAGTTGAGTTGCTCGTCATTAAGACGTAAGGCGATGGCTTCTCCCCGCACTTGCCGCCAGTGACGCCACGGCCAGTCAGAGAAGATCATAACAACCGCTCCAGCGCATCAACTTCCACGACAGGCAGCGTGCTACCCGGCCAGCGACGTACCTGCTGCGCCTGCATCAGATCCAGCGTGTCCAGCCCTGGAATAGTCTCTGGCGTTAACCAGGCGGCAATCCGCGCCAGTTGCGTTAAGCCTAAGCTCGACTCAATAGATGAACTGATCACCGCCGTCAGCCCCAACGCGTGCGCCGCCTCTACCTGCTCGCGTACTTTCTCCAGGCTGCCCGTGAGCGTGGGTTTGATAACTACCGCGCGCACGCCCTCTTCAGCCACAAAGGTAAAATCCGGCTCGCGCAGGCTTTCATCCCAGGCAATGGCAATGCCGGTTTCACGGGCAAACGCTCGCGAATCATCGCGGGTTTTGCACGGCTCTTCGAGAAAAGCAATGCGGTGGCGATAATCCGGGTTAACGTATTTGGCAAACTGCTGGCCTTTCAGCGGTGTCCAGGCGCGGTTCGCGTCAAGACGCAAATGCAGATCCGGAATTGCCTCCAGCAACAGATTGACCACCATGCCGTCGCGCACGGCTTCGTACAATCCCACTTTGACCTTCGCCACTTTCTCGCCCGGCATATCGGCAAGTTTGAGGATCAGATCGTCCGGATCGCCATTACACAGCGGTGCCGCACGGTAGTTGGCTGCTTGCGGCAACGCATCGGTCAGTTCTGCCAATGCACAGCTTACGCCAAAGGCCACGGAAGGCATCTGCGGTAGCTCGCAATCGCCTGCCAGCCAGTTATTTACCCAGGCAAGCAGCACGCTTTGCGCCTCTTCCCAGGTTTCCTGGCTGAAGCCCGGCAGTGGGGAGATCTCCCCCCACCCTTCGCGCTCGCCCTCACGCAGGCAAACGTACAGCCCGTCGCGGGTTTTTAACCGCCTGTCGCGCAGAACCACCCCCGCGTCCATGGGGATCTGCCAGCGGTATACCTGCGCGCTACGCATTACGGATTCCGTTTGAATTTGCTGAAGTCAGGCTGACGTTTCTGGTTGAAGGCGTTGCGACCTTCCTGACCTTCTTCCGTCATGTAGAACAGCATGGTGGCGTTGCCCGCCAGCTCCTGCAGACCTGCCTGACCGTCACAGTCGGCGTTCAGTGCAGCTTTCAGGCAGCGCAGCGCCATCGGGCTGTTTTGCAGCATTTCGCGGCACCAGCGGACGGTTTCTTTTTCCAGATCCGCCAGCGGTACCACGGTGTTTACAAGGCCCATATCCAGCGCCTGTTTCGCGTCGTACTGACGGCACAGGAACCAGATTTCACGTGCTTTTTTCTGCCCGACGATGCGCGCCATGTAGGAAGCGCCCCAGCCGCCGTCGAAGGAACCGACTTTCGGGCCAGTCTGACCGAAGATGGCATTATCTGCCGCGATAGTCAGGTCGCACATCATGTGCAGAACGTGACCGCCGCCGATGGAGTAGCCAGCCACCATCGCGACAACCGGTTTCGGACAGGTACGGATCTGACGCTGGAAGTCCAGCACGTTCAGGTGATGTACGCCGGAATCATCTTTATAGCCGCCGTAATCGCCACGCACTTTCTGGTCACCACCGGAGCAGAACGCTTTATCGCCTGCACCAGTCAGAATGATCACGCCGATGTTGTCGTCATAACGCGCATCTGCCAGCGCCTGGATCATCTCTTTTACCGTCAGAGGACGGAAGGCATTGCGCACCTGCGGACGATTAATGGTGATTTTTGCGATACCGTCGGCAGATTTTTCATAACGAATGTCCTCGAAACCTTCGGAGCAGTCGTGCCATTCAACCGGTGCGTAAAGCATTGCTTCATCAGGATAAATCATATTGTGTCCTTTAGTCAGAAACGCAAGATCTGCGCCAGACTTGCGATTACGCCAGCGGGATTTTCCCGATGCGCGTTATGTCCGGCGCGAGGAATGACATGGCATTCGGCAGCCAGTTCCGCCGCCAGGGCGCGGAATTTGCTGTCACGTTCACCACATAAATAATAAAACGCAAATGTGCGGGCGCTAAGGTTAGCACGTAAATCAGGCTGAACGGCGAGAGAAGTCGCCTCCAGCATGGCGGCAAGGGTTGTGCCATTATTGTTGCTGCGCAGCGCCACCAGCTCCCGGCGTTGATCGTCATTGAGCGAGGTAAAAACAGGCTGTTGATACCAATCGGCAAATACCGCCGTTAACGGTTCTGTACGAAAACGCTGCGCCCATTGGCGATCGGAACGCTGACGTTCCGCGCGTTGTTCAGCATTTTGCAACCCAGGATGCCCGCCTTCGACAACAACTCCACAAAGCCCCGCCAGCTCCTGGCAAGCCGCCATCATCGCCACCCGTCCGCCAAGCGAGTACCCCACCAGCCAGAAGTTAAGGATGTTGTAACTAACCAGCGTTTTACACAGTAAGTCGGTGACATCATCAAATCCATCGACGCTGATCGTCGCTGAACCACCGTGACCTGGGAGATCAACATACAACCGCGAGTAGTCGGCAAACGCCTCGCCCACTTCTTGCCATTCGTGGCAATCGCCGGAAAAACCGTGCAAAAACACCAGCCAGGGTAAACCTGGTTTGCCGTGTTTTGCCTGCGCGTGCAGGATCATAAATGGCTTACCTGCGCCAGAAGTTGCTGGAGCGTTTGCGCACCATCGGTGTCGTTAACCACCATTTCAATCACCGTGGTGGTTGGCGTGCGCCAGGCGTCAGCAAGCGCCGTTTCAAGTTCCTGCCAGTTTTGCGGACGATGATATTTCAGCTCGAACATCGCGGCGGCGTGCTCAAAATGGACGTTTTGCGGCATCAGATAGAAACGCTCGCGCTCGTTTTTCGGCGTTGGCAACAGCGAGAAAATTTGCCCGCCGTTGTTGTTCACCACAATTAATACCAGCGGCGCGGAAACCTGACGTAATAACGCCAGCGCGTTGAGATCGTAAAGTGCTGAGAGATCGCCCACAATCGCCAGCGTCGGTTTGCCACTGGCCCGCTGAACGCCAGCGGCAGTTGAGAGCAGCCCGTCGATACCGCTGGCACCACGGTTGCTGTACACCGGGTAACCTGCCGGAAGTTGCGAAAGCGCATCAATCAGACGTACCACCAGGCTGTTACCGACAAACAATTGCCCCTGTTCAGGCAGATAGTCGCTGATGCGATGCGCCAGTTGCGCTTCGCCAAACGCATCGCGACGGGCAATAACCGCCTGCATTGCCTGTTCAGCCAGGCGCGGGATTTCAACGCACCAGGGCTGGCGTTTTTCTGCCGGATGTTGCTCCAGCCAGTCGGCAATATTGGCAATTAAGCGACGTCCGCGATGGTGTGCCGGATCAAGTCGCCCTTCAATGTCATCAACAATCCAGTACTCTTCGGGTTCACAGATTGCCTGCCATTGCAGGAGCCGTTTGCCCGTCAGGCTGCTTCCCAGTTGCACCACAATTTGCGCCTGTTGCAGTTCGCTGATCGCTTTGGCATTGCCTAACCAGAGATCGGCACACGGCAGCGGCTGCCCGGTTTGCGACAGCACATCGCCGATCAGCGGCCAGCCAAGAGTTTGCGCCCACAGTGTAACTTTTTTGCCCTCTTCCGCACTCATGCGCCCGGCAACCACCACGCCGCGCTTTTGTCGCCAGAAGAACCAGTCGCGCTGTTTTTCACTTTCCAGACGAGGCGCTTCACGCAGCCACGGCTTATCGTCCTGCCACCAGTCGCCCAGACGCTGTTGCCAGCTAAGCCCGGTGTCGTCCATTTCGCCATACAGCGGTTCAGCAAACGGGCAGTTGATATGGACTCCACCAGCATGAAGCGTACCGAGAGCATGGTCGATGGTAGAAACCAGCCAACGTGCGGGGATATCCTGGGTCGGGCGCGGCAGTGAAATACTGTGCGTGGGGTGAGAGGCGAACATTCCCGGCTGACGAATCGCCTGATTCGCGCCGCAGTCAATTAGCTCCGGCGGGCGATCGGCGGTTAACAGGATCAGTTTTTCTCCGGTTAACCCAGCTTCAATCAGTGCAGGATAGAGATTTGCTACCGCCGTGCCGGAGGTCACAATCACCGCCACCGGCTGCTTGCTGACTTTCGCCAGCCCCAGCGCCAGATGCCCCAGTCCACGCTCATCGAAATGGGTGTGGTGAATGAATGCGGAATTCTCCGCCGCCGCTAACGTTAACGGTGTAGAACGCGAGCCAGGGGCGATACAGATGTGTCTGACGCCGTGACGCGTTAATGCTTCCAGAATGACCGCCGCCCAGCGTCGGTTAAATGCGCTTACTGACATGAGTTTGTCCGGTATCAATATTGCGGCTAAGTATAAGGAGCTACAAAAATAGATTATTGATATGAATCGGTAATGATGCGACTCATTACTATTCCATTTGTAATAAAGTACGCAGCCCTGCCGCTTTGTTGTCGATTTCCTGCCACTCTTGCTCGGGGTCGGAACCACGGACAATGCCCGCGCCAGCATATAATCGCACGACATTGCCACTGATTTTTGCTGAGCGCAGGGAAACGCAGAATTCGCTTTGTTGTAAAGAGAGATAGCCCGCAGAACCGGCGTACCATTCTCGGGTGAACGGTTCGTGACGGGCGATAAACTGTCGCGCCAGATCGCGCGGTAAGCCAGCAACTGCTGCCGTTGGCTGCAACTGATGTAAACAGATCACATCATCCGCTTTGTTGAGTGCAGTCCAGATACAGCGGCGAAGATGCTGCACTTTACGCAGACGCAGTACCTGCGGCGGTAAAACATCCAACGTCTGGGTATCGGCCTGCAATCGTTGGCAGATATCCTCTACCACCAACATGTTCTCGCGCTGGTTTTTATCATCCGCCATCAGCCACTCACCCAACCGCTGCGCCTGCTTATCATCAGGATGATTTGCTACCGTTCCCGCCAGCGCTTCAGTACGCAGCGCTTTGTCACGCCGCCGCCATAATCGTTCCGGTGAAGAGCCAAGAAAAGCATTTTCGCCATCAAAGGCCATGTAAAAATGATAGCAGTTCAGATTAAGCCGACGACTGGCAGCCATCATCGCTGCCGCATTGACCGGACTTGCGAAATGCAGGTCAGTTGCCCGAGCAAGCACCACTTTGTCGAGCTCACCTTCGGCGATGGTTTTCGTTGCCAGTTCGATTAATTGCGTCCAGCCCGTTTTGTCCGGCCAGTGTTGTTCTCGGGTGGTGGTTAAATGTAACCCAGGCAAGGGTTTAATACTCACCAGTGTGGCGATAAATTCTTTTGCCTTAATCGCATCATGCTGAAGGGAGCTTTCGCTGAATAGCGTCAGCCGCAGCGTGGCTTTACCACCACAGCGTCGCCATTCAAGGCGTGGTAAAAGTAAATTACCCTGCGACGGGTCAAACGCATTCAGCCCCCAGATGCGTAAGTCGGCGTGTTCCGGGTGCTGACGAAGAAAACATTGTGCCTGGTCCAACGACGTAAAACGGATAATCGCGCCCAGGACAGCAGCTTCTTCATCACCATTACGTTGTTGCCAGTAGAATTGCGGGTACGTTTGCTGACTGGCCAGCCAGCTCAAGGCATCAAAAGCGTCATTGAGAGGGAAAGGAATATCAATAACCCGAATGCCGGGTGTCGCCGGAATCTCTTGCGACAAATGGCGCAGTAGATTTTCCAGCGCCGTAGTAAGTGATTGCACGCGGACCTCTCCCTGTTAAAAGCCTCACATTATACGGGGTACTACAAAAAAAATGCAGTACCCCGGTGTAGGGAGGTTTTAACGGCGTGCCAGCAACAGTCCTAGTACCAGCCCGACGGCCGCGCCCACACCAATTCCTTGCCAGGGTTTTTCGTGGACGTAGTCATCAGCACGATAAACAGCCTGCTTCGCCCGATAGTAATAACTGTCTGAAGCCTGGCTAACCCGTTTTTTCACATCATCCAGCGCTTTTTCTGCACGCGCTTTCAGCTCAACATATTTCTGATCGGCGGGATCGCCAGAGGAGCGGAGCACCTCTTCCAGTGTTTCACTAAGCAGCGTCAGGTCGTCATCGATACGTGTATCACCAAACTGATTAGACATTCTCGTTCTCCATTTGCGTAAAACCTGTCACTAACTATAGACAAGGGTTATTGATTACGCCTGAATTACCTCGCGTGCCATCCCAATGTGTGGGATACCATCTTCTTCATAGACCTCCGTCACAGGGATAAAGCCAAAACTCTGGTAGAAGTTTTGCAGATGCGCCTGCGCCCCGAGGTAAACAGGTTTATCAGGCCAGTGACGCGTACATGTTTCGAGTGTTTTATTCATCAGCTGCTGCCCCACTTTTTCGCCACGCAACGCTTCACTAACAATCACCCGACCAATAACGACCGGCTCAAGATCATCATCACTTTTCAGAATCCTCGCATACGCCACCAGTTCATCATTTTTCCAACCGAGAATATGGCGATTATCCCCCGTCAAATCATCACCATCGATATCCTGATAAGGGCAATTCTGCTCAACAACAAACACCGCGCAACGCAGTTGTAATAAGGCATAAAGCTGGGAAACCGATAATTCAGAGTGATGCAGATCTTGCCATTCAATCATAATGCTCTCCTTTTAGATGTATGACTTATACTAGCCGGAATATTTTTTGAAACGTGATGAACTCATGGAATTAATTTTTTTAGGTACTTCAGCCGGTGTGCCAACCCGTACGCGCAATGTCACGGCAATATTGCTTAACCTGCAACATCCGACCCAGAGCGGACTTTGGTTATTTGACTGCGGTGAAGGCACCCAGCATCAGCTACTGCATACCACCTTTAACCCTGGAAAACTGGACAAGATTTTTATCAGTCACCTTCATGGCGATCATCTCTTTGGATTACCCGGCTTACTGTGCAGTCGTTCTATGTCAGGCATTATCCAACCCTTAACGATTTATGGTCCGCAAGGTATCCGTGAATTTGTGGAGACTGCGCTACGGATTAGCGGCTCATGGATCGATTATCCGCTGGAAATTGTCGAAATTGGCGCTGGCGAAATTCTCGATGATGGCCTGCGCAAAGTGACCGCTTATCCGCTGGAACACCCACTGGAATGTTATGGCTATCGTATTGAAGAACATGATAAACCGGGTGCATTAAATGCCCAGGCATTAAAAGCTGCTGGCGTACCGCCTGGCCCACTGTTTCAGGCATTAAAAGCGGGCAAAACAATCATGCTGGAAGATGGAAGGCAGATTAACGGCGCAGATTACTTAGCCGCTCCAGTGCCAGGTAAAGCGCTCGCTATTTTCGGCGATACCGGCCCCTGCGATGCCGCACTTGACCTGGCTAAAGGTGTCGATGTCATGGTGCACGAAGCGACGCTGGATATAACCATGGAAGCCAAAGCCAATAGTCGCGGTCATAGCTCTACACGCCAGGCTGCGACACTGGCACGTGAGGCTGGAGTCGGTAAGCTAATCATTACCCACGTCAGCTCGCGCTATGATGACAAAGGTTGTCAGCACCTGTTACGTGAATGCAGGTCAATTTTCCCGGCGACTGAACTGGCGAATGATTTCACCGTGTTTAACGTTTAACTCTGCTTATTATTAAAAACAGGGCGAAACTTGCCCTGTTATCGCAACCCGCGCTACATATATCCACCCACACGGGCATATTGAGCGATTTTTGATATTTATTCATCTCCTTACGCACTATATTCAGAGCAATAAGTTGCCTCTTTTTATCTTCATTCAGCACAACCTTTGCAACTAAAAGGAGCCTATAATGGTTACAGTTGTCAGCAATTATTGTCAATTATCTCAAACCCAACTCAGCCAGACATTTGCAGAAAAATTTACTGTGACCGATGAATTACTGCAGTCTTTAAAAAAAACAGCGTTATCCGGAGATGAAGAAAGCATTGAGTTACTGCATAATATTGCGTTAGGTTATGATGAATTTGGGAAAAAAGCTGAAGATATTCTTTACCATATTGTTAGAAACCCAACAAATGAAACCCTATCGATTATCCGACTTATTAAAAATGCCTGTTTAAAATTATATAATTTGGCACATACCGCAACCAAACACCCCCTCAAATCACATGATTCAGATGATCTCCTGTTCAAAAAACTATTCTCCCCTTCGAAATTAATGACAATTATCGGTGAGGACATTCCTCTTATATCAGAAAAACAGTCGCTTTCAAAGGTACTTTTAAATGATAAGAATAATGAACTGAGCGATGGGACAAACTTCTGGGATAAAAATCGTCAATTAACCACAGATGAAATAGCTTGCTATCTTAAAAAGATAGCCGCTAATGCAAAAAATACTCAAGTCAATTATCCTACTGATTTCTACCTCCCCAATTCCAACAGCACTTACCTGGAAGTCGCTCTCAATGATAATATTAAGAGCGATCCATTATGGCCGAAAGCAGTCCAGTTATTCCCCATAAATACTGGCGGACACTGGATATTAGTTTCGCTACAAAAAATAGTTAATGAAAAAAATAACACACAACAAATAAAATGCATCATATTCAATTCATTACGTGCACTAGGCCATGAAAAAGAAAATTCACTTAAACGTATCATTAATAGTTTTAATTCTGAACTCATGGGAGAAATGTCGAATAATAATATAAAAGTTCATTTAACTGAACCCGAGATAATATTTTTACATGCCGATCTTCAGCAATATTTAAGCCAAAGTTGCGGTGCATTTGTGTGCATGGCAGCCCAGGAAGTAATTGAACAAAGGGAAAGCAATTCTGACAGCGCCCCCTATACGTTATTAAAAAACTATGCTGACAGATTTAAAAAATATTCAGCAGAAGAGCAGTACGAAATTGATTTTCAACATCGACAGGCAAACAGAAATTGTTATTTAGATAAATATGGCGATGCAAATATCAATGATTATTATAGAGACTTAGAAATAAAACACTCACAACCCCAAAATAGAGCATCAGGCAAAAGAGTAAGTTAACATCATTGTTAATTAATTCGACCAGTCAGCAAATATGCTGACTGGTCGAACATAGTTTGCTAAAAAGTCATCACTGACTGATGTCAGTCACACCACCCGCCAGTTCAATCTGCGGGTATTTCCAGCGTATCGCGGCACTCGATTGCTGGTCTGTTGATGTAGTGAATTGTTGTTGCTGATTTTTCTTACCCTCAGATTTCTGCACCCTGTCAATTCAATCTACCAATAAATAACATACTTATTTTTTATTTCTTATATGAATTCCTTTTTAAAATAGCGAACCAACTGAAAAAATACTTTTTGTATATTCCTACCAACCGTAATAAAATAAACGCTCATAACTCATTATAAATAATAATGAAATAACGCCTTTTATTGATAATTTACATATGAAAAAAATAACACCTCTTTGTTTTATATCATTACTACTATCACTCCCTCTGATTATTTTTTGCCAACCTTGGGTCAATGCATTACCGTCAACGCCCCGACACGCAAGTCCTGAGCAATTAGAAAAAACAGTTCGTTATCTTACACAAACTGTGCATCCACGTAGTGCCGACAATATTGATAATCTGAATAGGTCCGCAGAGTATATAAAAGAGGTCTTTGTCAGTAGCGGTGCCAGAGTTACCTCGCAGGACGTCCCCATTGCGGGTGGCCCCTACAAAAACATTGTTGCTGATTATGGTCCTGCCGATGGACCGCTGATTATTATTGGTGCGCACTATGACTCTGCCAGCAGTTATGAAAACGATCAATTGACCTATACGTCGGGCGCGGATGATAACGCCAGTGGCGTGGCAGGATTACTCGAACTGGCACGTTTGTTACAGCAGCAAGCACCGAAAACTGGCGTGCAGCTGGTCGCCTATGCGTCGGAAGAACCGCCCTTCTTTCGTAGCGATGAAATGGGGAGCGCGGTACATGCAGCTTCGCTTGAGCGTCCAGTGAGATTAATGATAGCGCTGGAGATGATTGGCTATTACGACTCTGCGCCTGGTAGTCAGGATTACCCTTACCCGGCAATGTCCTGGCTTTATCCCGATCGGGGAGACTTTATTGCCGTGGTCGGCAGAATGCAGGATATCAACGCCGTTCGTCAGGTAAAAGCGGCATTGTTGTCATCCCGGGATTTATCTGTTTATTCTATGAATGCCCCAGGGTTTATTCCCGGTATTGATTTCTCTGATCACCTTAATTATTGGCAACACGATATTCCCGCCGTAATGATTACCGACACCGCTTTTTATCGTAATAAACAATACCACTTGCCCGGTGATACCGCAGACAGATTGAATTATCAGAAAATGGCTCAGGTAGTGGATGGGGTTATAACTTTGTTATACAACAGTAAATAATAAAAATTTCTCGAGGCGAGTCCAGAAAAAGCGACATGTACATTTTATTTTCCCTCGTCTGTTTTAAGATGCGAAACATGAAATTCAACGGAGGAAAATAAAATGGGAATGATTGGCTATTTTGCAGAAATTGACTCAGAAAAGATTAACCAACTGCTTGAGTCTACTGAAAAACCCTTAATGGACAATATTCATGACACGCTTTCAGGATTACGCCGACTGGATATTGATAAACGCTGGGATTTTTTACATTTTGGCCTGACAGGCACCTCTGCTTTTGATCCCGCGAAGAATGATCCGCTGAGTCGTGCCGTGCTTGGTGAACACAACCTCGAAGATGGCATAGATGGCTTCCTGGGATTGACCTGGAATCAGGAGTTAGCCGCGACAATCGACCGACTGGAAGCTCTGGATCGAAGTGAGCTGCGTAAACAGTTTTCCATTAAACGACTCAATGAAATGGAGATTTACCCTGGTGTGACTTTTTCAGAAGAGTTAGAGGGGCAACTCTTTGCTTCGATCATGCTTGATATGGAAAAGCTGATTAGTGCGTATCGACGTATGCTGCGACAAGGGAATCATGCGCTGACGGTTATTGTTGGGTGATGGGGTCAGGGCACCAAAAAAAAACCGCCGAACATGTCGGCGGCTTTCTGACTTACAAACTGACTGCTTACATCAGCGGCATGGCCAACCGCACAATGCTAATCAGCGGTTGCGGCCATACACCCAGCACCAGTACCAACAGTGCAGAGATCAGCACCACGATACCGCCCGCGCTGTACTGCCAGTTTGATGGTGCATCGCGACCCGGTTGTTCCGGTGCGTGCAGGTACAGGCTCACCGCCACGCGCAGGTAGTAGTAGAGGCCGATTGCCGAACCGACAACCACGGCACCCACCAGCCACCACAAGTGTGCCTGGACACCGACCGCCAGCACGTAGAACTTACCAATAAAGCCCAGCGTCATCGGAATACCGGCCAGAGACAGCATCATCACCGTCATCACCGCCGCGAGGATCGGACGATGCCAGAACAGTCCGCGGTAAGAGAACAGGGAATCAGCATCCGGGCCACGATACGGGCTGGACATCAGGCTGACCACGCCGAACGCGCCGAGGCTGCTGAACAGATAACCGGCCAGGTAAACCCCTACCGCTTCCATCGACATCTCGCCGGTTTGCAGCGCAATCAGCGCCACCAGCAGATAGCCGAGGTGAGAGATAGATGAGTAACCGAGCAGACGTTTGATATTGGTCTGGCTCAGCGCCATCAGGTTACCGAAGATGATAGAGGCAAAGGCGATAATCGCCAGCACCACGCGAATCGCTTCGCTGTCACCCACCGGTGCGTAGAGGAACAGACGCATCACCACACCGAAGATAGCGATTTTGCTCGCCGTCGCCAGGAAAGTGGAAACCGGCGCAGGCGCGCCCTGGTATACGTCTGGCGTCCACAGGTGGAACGGCACCAGAGAGAGTTTGAAGCCGAGGCCAACAATCATCAGGCCGAAACCTGCCAGCAACAGCGGCTCGTTGAGCATACCGTCGCCGAGGTTTTTACCCAGCGCGACAAACGACAGGTCGCCAGACTGCGCATACACCAGCGCCATACCGAACAGCAGGAAAGAAGACGCTGCGGCAGAGAGAATGGTGTATTTGATACTGGCTTCCAGCGAACGTTTCTGGCGGAAAGCGTAACCGACCAGGCCAAACAGCGGCAAAGAGATCAGTTCGATACCGAGGAACAGAGACGCCAGATGGTTGGCATTCGCCAGCAGGATCCCGCCCAGCGCGGCAATTAACACCAACAGGTAGAACTCGTCCTTGTTGTCGTTATAGCCTTCAAGCCACGGGTAGGCGAAAGTACAGGTGGCGAGGCTCGCCAACAATACCAGCCCGGTGTAAAGCATGGCGAAACCATCAACGCGCATCAGTGGCGTAACGTCCATAGCGCCCGCCTGGCCGACAAACCAGAGCGAAACCAGCGCCGCGTTAAGCCCAATAACCGAGAGCGTAGCGTTGAGGAAATGATTGCGTCGCCACGCAATGGAGAGCATCACAACCACCACCGTCAAGCCGACGATCAGCAACGGTAGCAGTGCGATCAGGTTTTGTGGAGTTATTGTCATGGCGATTTACGGCCTTGTAGTAGTAACGGAATTAACAAACCACTGCTGGATATTGCCAATCGCGGAATGCGAGGTATCCAGAATCGGCTGCGGATAGAAGCCCAGCAGTACCAGCAGCACCACCAGCAACAGGATCATAAACAGCTCACGCAGCGACATCCCTGGCAGTTCCTGGCTGGCAATCTGGCTTTTCGCTTTACCGAAGTAAGCGCGATGCAACATCGCCAGCGAATAAACAGATGCAAAGACCAGCCCAAAGGTAGAGATAACGGTAATCACCGGGACAACCTGGAAGCTGCCGAACAGAATCATAAATTCGCCGACGAAGTTACCGGTGCCAGGCATCCCAAGCGTTGCCACCGCAAAGAACAGCGACAGTGCTGGCAGCCATTTCATCTTGCTCCACAGACCGCCCATCATGCGCATGTCGCGGGTATGGATACGTTCATAAAGCTGACCGCAGAGAATAAACAGACCCGCCGCCGACAAGCCGTGCGCAATCATCTGGATTACCGCGCCCTGGTAGGCCAACTGGCTGCCGGTATAGATAGCAATCAGCACGAAGCCCATGTGGGAAACCGAGGTGTAGGCGATCAGACGTTTGATATCGGTCTGGGCGAAGGCCATCCACGCACCGTAGAAGATGCCGATAACACCCAGCCACATAGCGATTGGCGCGAACTCTGCCGACGCGTTCGGGAACAGCGGTAGGGAGAAACGCAGCAGACCGTAAGCGGCGGTTTTCAGCAAGATCCCCGCGAGGTCAACGGAACCGGCGGTTGGAGCCTGTGAGTGCGCATCCGGCAGCCAGCCATGCAGCGGAACCACCGGCATTTTCACCGCAAACGCGATGAAGAAGCCCAGCATCAGCAAATATTCCACGCCGTTAGACATTGGCGTATTCAGCAGCTCTTCATAGTTGAAGGTCCAGACGCCAGTCGCATTGTAGTGAACAAAAACCAGCGCCAGGATGGCGATCAACATCACCAGACCACTCGCCTGGGTGTAAATGAAGAACTTGGTTGCCGCCGTGATACGCGTTTTACCGTCAGAGGCTTTATGCCCCCACAGTGCGATCAGGAAGTACATCGGCACCAGCATCATTTCCCAGAAGAAGAAGAACAGGAACATGTCGATGGCAAGGAACACGCCGATAACGCCGCCCAGGATCCACATCAGGTTGAGGTGGAAGAAGCCCTGATATTTTTCGATCTCTTTCCACGAACAGAGTACCGCCAGCACACCGAGCAGACCGGTCAGCACGACCATCAGCAGCGATAGCCCGTCAATGGCGAGATGGATAGAGATACCAAAACGCGGGATCCACGGCATGTCGAATTCAGACTGCCACTGCGGAATTCCGGCGGATTGCGTCAGTGAATAACCGCCCTGCAACCACAGTTGCAGCGACAGCGCCAGCGTCAATCCCATGGTGATCAGCGCGATCCAGCGCGGCACCTTGACGCCAAAGCGTTCGGTCTGCCAGCACAGGAAGCCGCCGATAAAGGGAATTAATATTAGCCAGGGTAGTAACATGGCGATCTTTATTCCTTGTAAAAGTCCCGTCAGGACCGGATTTTCAACGAATTCTCACGACAGAAAATTCTCTTCGGATTGGGGGTAGTGTCGGATGCACCGCGAATGCGGCTTATCCGACCTACGTTCTTATATGCCCAGGGGCAAGCCCACAATCCTTAACTCAACGCAGTACCATCAACAGTGCCAGCACCACGACCGCACCGATGCTCATGGATGCCACATACCAGCGCAGATAACCGTTCTCGCTTAACAGCAGACCTTTACCTGCAAAGCGGGAAAGGACAGCCGGGATGTTCATCATTGAGTTCAGCGGATCGCGTTTCAGCAACCAGGCAATACCCAGGAACGGCTTGACGAACACTTTGTCATACAGCCAGTCAAAGCCCCAGGCGTTGTACCACCAGGTGCCCAGCAGACGGCCCGGAGCACTGTTGGCGATGGAGGTCACCAGAGTACGTTTACCCAGCCACAGCCAGGCTGCCAGCAGAATGCCGACCACCGCGACCACGCCAGAGGTAATTTCCAGGGTCAACATGCTGCCGTGCGCCAGCTCCGTCGTTTGCGGAAGCACGCCCTGCAGCGGCGGTACAATCAGTGCGCCAACGAAGGTGGAAAGGATCAGCAGCACAATCAGCGGCAGGCTGTGAGTTATCCCTTTCACGGCGTGAGCGTGAATTTGTTCTTTTCCGTGGAAGACGATGAAAATCATACGGAAGGTGTAGAGCGAGGTCATAAACGCACCGACCAGACCTGCCACCATCAGATTGATATGACCATTCGCCATCGCACCCGCGAGGATCTCATCCTTACTGAAGAAGCCCGCAGTGACCAGCGGCAGTGCCGACAGTGCTGCGCCACCCACCAGGAAGCAGAGATAAACCAGCGGAATAGATTTACGCAGACCGCCCATCTTGAAGATGTTCTGTTCGTGATGGCAGGCCAGAATGACGGAACCGGATGCCAGGAACAGCAGCGCTTTAAAGAATGCGTGAGTCATCAAGTGGAAAATCGCCGCATCCCATGCCTGCACGCCAAGCGCGAGGAACATGTAGCCAATCTGGCTCATGGTAGAGTAAGCGAGAACACGTTTGATGTCGGTCTGTACCAGCGCGGCAAAACCGGCCAGCAGCAGCGTAACCGCCCCAACAATGCCCACCAGATGCAGAACTTCCGGCGTCATCAGGAACAGGCCGTGGGTACGGGCGATCAGGTAGACACCCGCGGTTACCATCGTTGCGGCGTGGATCAGCGCGGAGACAGGCGTCGGGCCTGCCATCGCGTCGGCAAGCCATGTCTGCAACGGCAACTGCGCAGATTTACCGACCGCACCGCCCAGCAGCATCAGCGTCGCCCACATCAGCATGTTATTGCCGTCAGCAAAGTGCGCTGGTGCCAGTTCCACCATTTCGCGGAAGTTCAGGGTGCCCAGTTCATTGTAAAGAATGAACAGCGCGAAAGCGAGGAACACGTCACCCACACGGGTCACGACGAACGCTTTCATTGCCGCTGCACCATTCTTCGGATCGGTGTAATAGAAACCGATCAGCAGATAGGAGCACAGGCCCACGCCTTCCCAGCCGAGGTACATCAGCAGCAGGTTGTCGGCAAGCACCAGAACTACCATGCTGGCGATGAACAGGTTGGTGTAAGCGAAGAAGCGAGAGTAGCCCTCTTCACCGCGCATATACCAGGAGGCGTACATGTGAATAAGGAAACCCACACCAGTGACCACCGAGAGCATGGTCAGCGACAGGCCGTCCAGCACCAGGTTAAAACCGATGTTAAAGTCGCCTACCGACATCCACGTCCACAGCGGCTGGCTGTATGCCTGCTCACCGTTAGCGAAGAAGTCAACGCCGATAAAGGCAGTTACCAGCGCCGCCAGGCCCACAGAGCCAACGCCGACGATCGCCGAGACGTTTTCAGACCAGCGCCCACGGGAGAACGCCAGCAGGACGAAGCCAATCAATGGCAAAATAATGGTTAAGGCAAGCATGTTCATCCGCGCATCTCACTTACTGAATCAATGTTCAGGTTCTGGCGACGACGGTGAAGTTGCAGCAGCAGCGCTAGGCCGATACTCGCTTCTGCCGCCGCGAGGCTGATGGCGAGAATGTACATCACCTGACCGTCGGTCTGGCCCCAGTAGCTTCCGGCGACCACAAAGGCCAGCGCGGAGGCGTTAATCATGATTTCCAGACCAATCAGCATAAACAGCAGATTGCGACGGATAACCAGACCAGTTAAGCCAAGAACGAATAAGATTGCCGCGAGGATCAGTCCATGTTGTAAGGGGATCATGCGTGCTCCTCCGTTTTTCTTTTCGCGCTGTCGTCTTTACGATTGCTCAGCACTTCACCCGCACGCTCTTCACGACCGACGTGGAAGGCCACAACCAGACCCGCGAGCAGCAGCATAGAAGCCAGTTCCACCGCCAGTACGTAAGGCCCGAACAGCGTAATACCCACTGCTTTAGCACTGATTGGCGTACCGTCGATACCTTGATCGTTAACACCGAGAATGGCGTAAACAATCACCACCAGCATGATGGCCGACAAAATCGCCGGACCAATCCACACCTGCGGTTTCAGCCACTGGCGTTCCTGTTCAATTTCTGAACCGCCCAGGTTGAGCATCATCACCACGAACACGAACAGCACCATAATGGCACCCGCGTAGACGATAATTTCCAGCGCACCGGCAAAGTAAGCGCCCAGTGAGAAGAACACCCCGGAAATCGCCAGCAGCGAAATAATCAGGTACAGCAGTGCGTGTACCGGATTGGTATGGGTGATCACTCGCAAGGTCGCAAGTATGGCTATCAGGCCACAGATATAAAAAGCGAACTCCATTGCCCCTCTCCTTACGGTAACAGGCTCTTGACGTCGATAGGCTTGGCTTCGTTCTCTGCTTCGCCCTTATCTTTGCCGTCGATTGCCATACCTGCCATCCGGTAGAAGTTATATTCCGGGTATTTGCCCGGACCGGAGATCAGCAGATCCTCTTTCTCGTAAACCAGATCCTGGCGCTTGTATTCCCCCATTTCGAAATCCGGGGTTAACTGAATCGCCGTGGTCGGACAGGCTTCTTCGCACAGACCACAGAAAATGCAGCGTGAGAAGTTGATGCGGAAAAATTCCGGATACCAGCGACCGTCTTTGGTTTCTGCTTTTTGCAGCGAGATACAGCCGACCGGGCAGGCTACCGCGCAGAGGTTACAGGCTACGCAACGCTCTTCGCCGTCCGGATCGCGGGTCAGAACGATACGACCACGATAACGGGGCGGCAGATAGACCGGCTCTTCCGGGTACATTCGCGTTTCGCGTTTGGCGAACGCGTGCAGGCCGATCATCCAGATACTACGAACCTGGGTGCCGAAACCTACTAACAATTCTTTTAAGGTCATGGTCTTATTGCCCCTTATTGCGCCTGCCAGAGAATGACAGCCGCCGTTACCAGCAAGTTGATCAGCGTCAGCGGCAGGCAGATTTTCCAGCCGAAGGACATTACCTGGTCATAACGCGGACGCGGTAACGACGCACGAATCAAAATGAACATCATCATAAAGAACGCGGTTTTCAGCGCGAACCAGATGAATGGCGGTAACAACGGGCCTTGCCAGCCACCGAAGAACAGCGTCACCATCAGTGCAGAGATGGTCACAATCCCGATGTATTCGCCCACGAAGAACAGACCGAACTTCATGCCGGAATATTCAATGTGGTAACCATCCGCCAGTTCCTGCTCGGCTTCCGGCTGGTCAAATGGGTGACGGTGACACACCGCCACGCCCGCGATGGCAAAGGTAATAAAACCAAAGAATTGCGGGATGACGTTCCACACATGCGCCTGGCTGTTAACGATGTCGGTCATGTTGAATGAACCGGCCTGCGCCACCACGCCCATCAGGGAAAGCCCGAGGAACACTTCGTAGCTCAGAGTCTGCGCAGAAGCACGCATCGCCCCCAGCAACGAGTATTTGTTGTTACTTGACCAGCCCGCAAACAGCACCGCGTAGACCGCCAGACCGGCCATCATCAGGAAGAACAAAATCCCGATGTTCAGGTCGGCAACCACCCAACCTGGGCTGACTGGCACAATCGCAAAGGCCAGCAGCAGCGAGGTAAAGGCAATCATCGGTGCCAGGGTAAAGATGACGCGATCCGAGAATTTCGGGATCCAGTCTTCTTTAAAGAACATCTTGATCATGTCCGCAACCAGCTGGAGCGAACCGCCCCAGCCAACACGGTTAGGTCCGTAACGGTTCTGGAACAGACCCAGCAGGCGACGTTCGCCAAAGCTCATGAATGCCCCACAGGTGACAACCACCAGCAGGATCACCACCGCTTTGAGGATGGTCAGCAGGATCTCAATCAGTTCCGGTGATATCCAACTCATTGTTGTGCCTCCTTGAGATCCTCAAGATGCGCGCCCGCCAGCACCGGAGCAATGCCGGACATACCCATCGGCAAGCCCACCTGCCCTGCCGTCAGCCCTTCGGCGATTTCAACCGGCAGCGTGACCGTGTTGCCATCGTAACTAAAGGAGACGCGTGTACCCGCGTTCACACCCAACTTCGCGGCATCCGCCGGGTTAAGTTTGATGTACGGCTGTGGCATACGGCTCTGGAAAACCGGAGCACGCTGTGACAATTCATCGCTGCCAAACAGGTGGTAGTACGGCGCGATACGCCATTTCCCGTCCTGCGGCTGGAAGCGTGCCGGTACGCTGGTGAAGTAATCCAGACCGTTTTCGCTGGTTTCAAACAGACGCACGCCCGGATCGCCAAAGCGCAGTTTGCCGCCAACTTCGTCCTGGAATTTGTTCCACGCCTGCGGGGAGTTCCAGCCCGGAGCCCAGGCAAACGGCACTTGCGAACGGTGCGCGGTCGGCTGGTTGTTACCTTCCATCGAGAAGGTGAACATGGTGTCAATATCCTGCGGCTGACGCGGCTCATGAACGCTGATATTGGCGCGCATGGCGGTACGACCGCTGTAACGGTGCGGTTCACGGGCCAGTTTCTGCCCACGAATACGGAATGTCGCATCCGGCGCAGCATCTTTGATACCCGCCAGTTCCGGGATTTTCGCCACAACAGCGTCAATCACATGGTCGAGCTGCGTCCAGTCCACTTCACGGCTCAGCAGGGTGCTGTGCAGCGAGTGTAACCAACGCCAGCTTTCCAGCATGACAGTTTTGCTGTCGTAATAAGCCGGATCGTAAACCTGGAAGAAACGTTGGGCGCGACCTTCATTATTAATTACCGTACCGTCGCTTTCAGCAAAGCTGGCGGCGGAAAGTACCAGATGGGCGTTTTCCATAATCGCTGTGCGTTGATGGTCAACCACCATCACCAGCGGCGCTTTAGCCAGCGCAGCATTCACGCGGGTAGCGGAAGCGTGACGATGCAGATCGTTTTCCAGCACCACCACCGCATCGGCGCGTCCGGTTTCCAGTTCGGTTAACGCTTCTTCAAGCGATCCACCGCCCATAATGCCCAGCCCCATGCTGTTGACGGAACGGGCAATCATGGTGATACCGACGTTAGCGCCGCGACCTTTCAGGGCTTTCGCCACGTTAGCCGCAGCCTGAATCACTTCAGCGCTACCGGCGTTCGTCCCGGAGATAATCAACGGTTTCTTCGCACCCGCCAGAGCCTGCACGATGACGTCGATTTTGCTTTGCAGCTCAGGTTCGATACCGTCAACCGCTGGTGCGGAGTTATCCAGAGCATGGGCAATGGCAAAACCTAAACGCGCCTGATCTTCAACCGGTGCGCGGTAAGTCCACGCCGCGATATCATCCAGACGGGTGTCATCAACGTTGGTAACAAACAGCGGATGCTTCGCTCGTTGGCCAATATTGAGGATTGCCGCAATCTGCCAGTCAGCCACTTTCTGTGCTGCCGCCATTTCGCGCGCTTTACCTTTCACCGCCTGACGCACCGCCAGTGCGACACGAGCGCCAGTCTGAGTAACGTCTTCGCCCAGCACCAGTACCGCATCGTAAGATTCGATTTCGCGCAGTGCCGGCGTATAAATGCCGCCTTCACGCAGCACTTTCAGCGCCAGTTGCAGACGTTCCTGCTCACCGTGAGCGATACCGGTGTAGAAGTTTTCTTCGCCCACCAGCTCACGCAGCGCAAAGTTGCTTTCCACGCTGGCACGCGGAGAACCAATACCGATCACTTTCTTCGACTGACGCAGAATATCTGCTGCGCCCTGCATTGCCTGTTCGGCGTTGAGGGTAATGAAATCATCGCCACGACGCTGTACTGGCTGACGCGGACGATCTTTCAGGTTGACGTAACCGTAACCGAAACGACCACGGTCGCAGAGGAAGTAGTGGTTTACTGTACCGTTGTAACGGTTTTCGATTCGACGCAGTTCGCCATAACGCTCGCCGGGGCTGATGTTACAGCCGATGGAACATTGCTGGCAGATGCTCGGCGCAAACTGCATATCCCATTTACGGTTGTAACGCTCGGAGTGCGTTTTGTCGGTGAATACGCCGGTCGGGCAAATTTCGACCAGGTTACCGGAAAATTCGCTTTCCAGCGTGCCGTCTTCCGGGCGACCGAAGTAGACGTTGTCGTGCGCACCGTAAACGCCCAGATCCGTGCCGTCAGCGTAATCTTTGTAGTAACGCACGCAGCGGTAGCAGGCGATGCAGCGGTTCATTTCGTGAGAGATGAATGGCCCCAAATCCTGATTACGGTGGGTACGTTTGGTGAAACGGTAGCGACGGAAGCTGTGTCCGGTCATCACCGTCATATCCTGAAGATGGCAGTTACCGCCCTCTTCACATACCGGACAGTCGTGCGGGTGGTTGGTCATTAACCACTCGACCACGCTTTCACGGAACTGTTTCGCTTCTTCGTCGTCAATGGAAATAAAGGTGCCATCGGAAGCCGGTGTCATACAGGACATCACCAGGCGACCACGCGTGTCTTCCGCGTTTTGGTATTGCTTCACCGCACACTGGCGGCAAGCACCGACGCTTCCCAGCGCCGGATGCCAGCAAAAGTAAGGAATATCAAGGCCCAGAGACAGACAAGCTTCCAGCAGGTTGTCCGCTCCGTTGACCTCGTATTCTTTGCCGTCTACATGAATTGTAGCCATTAGCATGCTTCCAGTTTTCTCAGTCAGAGACTGAGCGTTAATCGAAATTCGGTTACCAGCGCTCTTTCAGCAGGTTCGGCTGAATCCCATTAATCAAATGGGTATTGCTGAACGGCTGTTTGATTCCCGCCTCAAATTCTTCGCGGAAATATTTGATGGCGCTCTGTAACGGCTCCACTGCACCAGGTGCGTGGGCACAGAAAGTTTTACCCGGGCCTAAGAATCGACACAGTTGCTCAAGTGTTTCGATATCGCCCGGTTGACCTTCGCCACGCTCCAGCGCACGCAGAATTTTCACGCTCCACGGCAGACCGTCGCGGCACGGCGTACACCAGCCGCAGGACTCACGGGCGAAAAACTCTTCCAGGTTACGCACCAGCGACACCATGTTGATCTCATGGTCAACCGCCATCGCCAGCGCCGTACCCAGACGGCTTCCCGCTTTACCGATACTTTCGAATTCCATCGGCAGGTCAAGGTGCGCTTCAGTCAAGAAGTCAGTACCCGCGCCGCCTGGCTGCCAGGCTTTGAATTTCAGACCGTCACGCATACCACCGGCGTAATCTTCGAGGATCTCGCGTGCGGTGGTGCCAAACGGCAGTTCCCACAGGCCCGGATTTTTCACCCGACCGGAGAAGCCCATCAGCTTGGTGCCAGCATCTTTACTTTTCGAGATGTTCTGATACCACTCCACGCCGTTAGCAAGGATCGCCGGAACGTTACACAGGGTTTCGACGTTATTGACACAGGTCGGTTTGCCCCATACGCCGGAGGTTGCCGGGAAGGGGGGTTTCGAGCGTGGGTTAGCACGACGCCCTTCCAGGGAGTTGATTAACGCTGTTTCTTCCCCGCAGATGTAGCGCCCTGCACCGGTATGGACGAACAGTTCGAAGTCGAAACCTGTTCCCATAATGTTTTTGCCAAGCAAGCCCGCTTCAGTCGCTTCGGCAATGGCGCGGCGCAGATTCACTGCCGCTTCAATATATTCGCCACGCAGGAAGATGTAGCCACGGTAAGCTTTCAGCGCAAACGCGGAGATAAGCATACCTTCCACCAGCAGGTGCGGCAGTTGCTCCATCAACAGGCGGTCTTTATAGGTGCCCGGTTCCATTTCATCGGCGTTACACAGCAGGTAACGGATGTTCATGGATTCGTCTTTCGGCATCAGGCTCCACTTCAGGCCAGTCGAAAAGCCCGCGCCGCCGCGCCCTTTCAGACCAGCGTCTTTTACCTGATTAACGATTTCGTCCGGAGACAGCCCGGTCAGCGCCTTACGCGCGCCTTCGTAACCGTTTTTGCTGCGATATTCGTCCAGCCACACTGGCTGTTTGTCATCGCGCAGACGCCAGGTCAGCGGATGCGTTTCGGGAGTACGGATAATGTTTTTCATTTATACCGCTCCAGCAGTTCAGGGATCGCTTCCGGGGTCAGATGCGCGTGAGTGTCCTCATCGATCATCATGTTTGGCCCTTTATCACAGTTCCCCAGGCAGCAAGTTGGCAGCAGCGTAAAGCGGCCATCAAATGTCGTTTGCCCTGGTTTGATGTTCAGCTTTTTCTCGAGCGCCGCCTGAATACCCTGATAACCGTTGATATGACAGACCACGCTGTCGCAATAACGGATCACATGGCGGCCAACCGGCTGGCGGAAGATCTGGCTGTAGAACGTTGCCACGCCTTCGACGTCGCTCGCCGGAATACCCAGCACATCGGCGATCGCGTGGATCGCGCCATCCGGCACCCAGCCACGCTGCTTCTGAACGATTTTCAGCGCTTCAATGGACGCCGCACGCGGGTCTTCGTAGTGGTGCATCTCGTGCTCAATCGCTTCACGCTCTGCCGCACTCAGCTCAAAAGCCTCGGTTTGTGGTTGTTGATTCTCGTGCATAATTAGCGGTCCACATCTGACATAACAAAATCGATACTGCCCAGATAAACAATCAGGTCAGACACCAGGCTGCCGCGGATCGCCGCCGGAATTTGCTGCAAATGCGCATAACTCGGCGTACGGATACGGGTGCGATAACTCATGGTGCTACCGTCGCTGGTCAGGTAGTAACTGTTGATCCCCTTGGTCGCCTCAATCATCTGGAAAGATTCATTGGCTGGCATCACCGGACCCCACGACACTTGCAGGAAGTGGGTGATCAGGGTTTCGATATGTTGCAGCGTGCGCTCTTTCGGCGGCGGCGTGGTCAGCGGGTGATCCGCTTTGAACGGGCCTTCCGGCATGTTGTTGAGGCACTGCTCAAGAATGCGCAGACTCTGGCGCAGCTCTTCCACTTTCAGCATTACGCGGGTGTAGCAGTCAGAAACACCACCACCCACCGGGATTTCAAAGTCGAAGTTTTCATAGCCAGAATAAGGACGCGCCTTACGCACGTCGAAGTCGATCCCGGTGGCGCGCAGGCCCGCGCCAGTGGTGCCCCACTCCAGCGCCTCTTTCGCGCCATAGGCGGCAACGCCCTGGGAACGACCTTTCAGAATGGTGTTTTGCAGCGCCGCTTTCTCGTAAGACGCCAGACGTTTCGGCATCCAGTCGAGGAACTCACGCAGCAGGCGATCCCAGCCGCGCGGCAGGTCGTGCGCTACGCCGCCAATACGGAACCACGCCGGGTGCATACGAAAACCAGTGATTGCTTCCACCAGATCGTAAATTTTCTGACGATCGGTAAAGGCGAAGAACACTGGCGTCATCGCGCCGACGTCCTGAATAAAGGTGGATATATACAGCAGATGGCTGTTGATGCGGAACAGCTCAGAAAGCATTACGCGAATGACGTTAACGCGATCCGGCACGGTGATCCCGGCCAGTTTCTCTACCGCCAGCACGTAAGGCATTTCGTTAACGCAGCCGCCGAGGTATTCGATACGGTCGGTATACGGAATGTAGCTGTGCCAGGACTGGCGTTCGCCCATTTTCTCCGCACCACGGTGGTGGTAGCCGATGTCTGGTACGCAGTCGACAATTTCTTCGCCATCAAGCTGCAAAACGATGCGGAAAGCCCCGTGCGCCGACGGGTGGTTCGGGCCGAGGTTGAGGAACATGAAGTCCTCGTTTTCGGTGCCGCGCTTCATCCCCCACTCTTCCGGTTTGAAGGTCAGGGCTTCCATCTCCAGGTCCTGTTTGGCTTTGGTCAGCTCAAACGGCGAGAATTCGGTAGCGCGCGCCGGATAATCTTTACGCAGCGGGTGACCTTTCCAGGTTTGCGGCATCATGATGCGGCGCAGGTTCGGGTGACCGTCGAAAGTAATGCCAAACAGATCCCAGGTTTCACGCTCATACCAGTTGGCGTTCGGGAACAGTTTGGTGAAGGTCGGTACGTGCAGGTCGTTTTCTGCCAGCGCCACCTTCAGCATGATGTCGCGGTTACGATCGATAGAAATCAGATGGTAGAAAACGGAAAAATCCGCGGCAGGTAACCCTTCGCGGTGTGTGCGCAGACGTTCGTCCATGCCGTGTAAGTCAAACAGCATGACGTAAGGTTTCGGCAGTTTCTTTAAGAAATCGCCAACTTCCAGTAATTGTTCACGCTTGATCCACACAACGGGAACCCCGGTGCGAGTCGCCTGAACAGTAAAGGCATCCGGCCCAAAACGGTTGCGCAGTTCGCCAATCACCGGATCATCAAGATGATCGCGGGTCTGCCAGGCGGGTTCTTGCGCGGTTAAGTCGGTCATATTGTTCACCATTGCAAATGGTCCGTGGTGACTGTCGGCGCAGTAAGCTTCGCGAAATAGATTTAGGAATAAGCGAAGAAAAATCCCTTTGCCGACAGGCGCAAATTAAATCTCGTCAGGTGTACGCAGGTTGGTTACGGCAATGCGTTCACCGCGCTTGCGTTCGCGCTCTGATTGCATATTGGCGCGATAAACGCCCTGATCGCCAACCACCCAGGAGAGCGGACGACGTTCTTTGCCGATAGATTCCTGCAACAGCATCAGTGCCTGCATGTACGCTTCAGGACGCGGCGGGCAGCCCGGGATATACACATCAACCGGGATGAATTTATCGACGCCCTGCACAACGGAATAAATATCGTACATACCGCCGGAGTTGGCACAGGCACCCATTGAGATAACCCATTTTGGTTCCAACATCTGGTCATACAGACGCTGAATAACCGGTGCCATTTTGGTAAAGCAGGTTCCTGCCACCACCATCAGGTCAGCCTGACGCGGCGAAGCACGCAATACTTCTGCGCCAAAACGCGCCACGTCATGCACCGCGGTAAACGAAGTCACCATCTCAACGTAACAGCAGGAAAGACCGAAGTTATACGGCCAAATTGAGTTTTTACGACCCCAGTTAACCATGTCATTGAGCTTGCCCATAAACACGTTTTTGTTAACTTCTTGCTCCAGAGGGTCGGTTACGATCTCCTGCTTTTGCAGGGGGTAACGGTCGTTCTCACCGTTGGGATCTATGCGGGTGAGCGTATAATCCATCTTAATGCCTCGCGGTTAGCGTTGACGATTAGCGATACTGTTCGTTTCCGGGTTCATACGCTCGCGGCGTGAACGCGCGGGCGTCCAGTCCAGCGCGCCAATACGCACCAGATAAACCAGACCTGCCAGTAACACAAAAATAAAAATTGCAGCTTCCACAAAGCCTACCCAGCCGCTTTCGCGGATAGAGGTTGACCATGCGAACAGATACAGCGCTTCAACGTCGAAGATAACGAAGAACATGGCCACCAGATAAAACTTGGCGGACAGGCGTAAGCGGGCGGAGCCGACCGAGTCGATACCGGATTCAAACGGAACGTTTTTCGACCTTGCGCGTGCGCGACCGCCTAAAAACCAACCGCCTACCAGCATCAGGCAACACAGGCCAATGGCAACGATAAGAAAGATAGCGAATGCCCAGTGATGAGCGATGACTTCAGTGGATGTTGACATACTCATTGCTTACTCATCAAAAGTAGCGCCAGATTCACTGCTCTTCACGGCAGATGGACGCCACATCGATTCATGGGGAGGAATAAAAAAAACCTTACAATCACTGTAGAAATTCTTTTATACAGCTAATTGATGTGGTCTTTTACTCCTTTCTATAACCTTTTGTCAACTTTGACAAAAGTTTCTTCACATTAGTTTACATAATATCAACACCATTAGCATTTAATGCCCTTTCACCCCAGATCCTTGACGACTCCAGGATAATTAGATGTTGTTGAATCGTGTCCGTTGTGAAGCAATGGAAAAAATACGGGTCTATTTTGACAGGAATTTGTGTCGATTCCTCCCCCCAAAAGAGAGTATTTTCTTGATCTGTGACACGCTTTTGTCATTCCATAACAAAAACGCAGCAACAAATTTACGTATTTTTTAACATCATTGTAGCAGGTGATTTTTTTCAGGCGATTATTTGTGCGTTCGGGACGTGAATCTCTGGTGATTGAAAAATGAACAGTTTTGTACGTTCTGCACGATACGAGGAAGGCTTTTTACTAAAAAAAAGCCGCTGGGGTTTAAAACACCCCCAGCGGCTCGTTTTTACACTATTGTCTCAGAAATTATCTATGGTCCGTCGATTACTCGATATCCCTTTCAATCAACAATGAGTCATCGCCTTCCGGAGCAGACATTGGGCTGTATTGCCACGGATTATGGTAGCTCTCCATCGCCTGATAGATCACCTGAGCCAGCTCATTATTACTGGACGGGTCATAGCACAGCAAATATTCGGTATCGGGTAGCGGCGGTAAGCCATCTACTCCACTCAGCACACGCAGGTCTGGACTCATCATCTCGACCGGCCTTGCCGTCACGCCAAGACCGGCTTTTACTGCCGCACGAACTGCCGGAAGCGTCGAGGCGACATAAGCCAGTCGCCATGGAATATCTGCTTTATTAAGCGTCGCCAGCACCATATCGCGAAACGGGCTAGGATCATCCAGCAATACAAGAGGGATCGGCTCGCCTTTTTGCAATACGTATTCCGCTGCGCAGTACCAGTGTGTTGGCGAGGTACGCAGGTTCAATGCCTTAAACGTTGAAGGACGATGGGTGGTTACCATCAAATCCACTTCCTGGGATTCCAGCATTTCTGCCATATAGGCATTACGTTTAACGCGGACATCCAGCGCTAGTTTCGGATAAACCGAACTCACGCGATTTAACAGGAAAGGTAAGATCGTATCGGCAGATTCATCTGAAGCACCGATAGTTAACACGCCCTGAAGATTACTGAACATTAATGATGAGCAGGCCTCATCATTAAAACGCAGAATTTTTCTGGCGTAACCAAGAAGTTGAATGCCATGTTCAGTTAACAGTTTGTTGCGACCGTGACGAGCGAACAGTTCTTTCCCAACAAGTTGTTCCAGACGCTGCATTTGCTGACTTACGGCGGACTGAGTACGACACACAGCGGCAGCTGCGGCAGCAAAAGTGTTCAGATCGGCAACAGCAACAAATGTTCTCAGCAGATCGAGGTCGAGGTTAATTATCGGACGATTTGCACTTATCATATATTATCACTTACTGGCGGCTCATACTGAGCTGGTTAATGCTGTGCACACACAAACAAGCAATTCCATTTGTAATGTGCCTCCCTGGCAGTTTCATCCGGAACCCGGACGAAAGTAAAAATGCATATGAGTTGCACTAAAAAAGCGACTCACATTGTTCCGTTATAATGCCTGAAGTAGATCACAGAATATATCTTCAGGAATCGCATATCTATTAAGTTACTCACTCTTTTGTATTTATGACATGCGCGTGTTTGTATAAATGTAAATGTGAGTCCTTGTTCCACTCTCGTGCAGCATCGCTGGTCATACGCGAACACGTACAAACAGCAATGGTGAGGCGGCATCAAGAGCAGGGATCCGTCATTTATGCGAGCATTTTACCCCAAAAACCTTTTATTTATAAGGGTCATTGCGAATTATCTGATGCAAAGTTATGTTATGTTAGGCAAAGTAATCTTCTATTATTAATAAGCACAACAAAACCTTTTTGAATATTAAATAATAATTAATTAGCATCATCCTCATACATTAATCCCGCTTAACAATAGTTTCACACCTTGCACCCATTACGACACCTCGGAAATCATCACGCTGTTAAACTCTCCGTAATGCGGAAATATCATCATCACGATTCATTAGTGAATTCTTAAACGAGGTATTTTCAAACAATTATCTTACAGATAAAAAAACCACACTCACAATTAAGAATCAGAACAATTCACTACATAACATTAATTATTAAGCATATACACCTCATTATTTTGCCATTATTAAGTTATTAACAGCACAATCGAGTCTTCCCCTCTGGCAAAATCTTATTCTGCAGACCTTCAAAACGCCGTCCTGGGGGAGTACATTGTTCTAAGCTGACTTCCACGGCAGGGAGTGGCGATAACAGCAAAAAAGGTCAAGATTCATGTCCCCCATTGAAAAATCCAGCAAATTAGAGAATGTCTGTTACGACATCCGTGGTCCGGTGCTGAAAGAAGCAAAACGCCTGGAAGAAGAAGGTAACAAGGTACTGAAACTGAACATCGGCAACCCTGCCCCGTTCGGTTTTGACGCGCCAGATGAAATCCTCGTTGACGTGATTCGCAACCTGCCTACCGCTCAAGGGTATTGCGATTCCAAAGGGCTTTACTCCGCGCGTAAAGCCATCATGCAGCACTACCAGGCTCGTGGCATGCGTGATGTTACCGTGGAAGATATTTACATCGGCAATGGTGTATCGGAGCTTATCGTTCAGGCAATGCAGGCATTGCTGAACAGCGGCGACGAAATGTTGGTTCCTGCACCTGATTACCCACTATGGACCGCGGCGGTTTCGCTCTCCAGCGGTAAAGCGGTGCATTATCTTTGCGATGAATCCTCTGACTGGTTCCCGGACCTTGATGATATTCGCGCTAAAATTACGCCTCGTACGCGTGGGATCGTTATTATCAACCCAAATAACCCAACTGGCGCGGTATATTCCAAAGAGCTTTTAATGGAGATAGTGGAGATTGCACGTCAGCATAATCTCATTATCTTCGCCGATGAAATTTATGACAAAATTCTCTACGACGACGCTGAGCATCACTCAATTGCGCCGCTGGCACCTGATCTGCTGACTATTACCTTTAACGGACTGTCGAAAACGTACCGCGTTGCTGGCTTCCGTCAGGGGTGGATGGTGTTGAACGGGCCGAAAAAACACGCCAAAGGTTACATCGAAGGTCTGGAAATGCTGGCCTCAATGCGCCTGTGTGCTAACGTTCCTGCGCAACACGCCATTCAGACCGCGCTGGGCGGTTATCAGAGCATCAGTGAATTTATTACCCCTGGCGGTCGTCTTTATGAGCAGCGTAACCGCGCATGGGAATTGATCAATGATATTCCGGGCGTTTCCTGCGTGAAACCGCGCGGTGCGCTGTACATGTTCCCGAAAATCGACGCCAAACGCTTTAATATTCACGACGATCAGAAAATGGTGCTGGATTTCCTGTTGCAGGAAAAAGTTCTGTTGGTGCAAGGGACGGCATTCAACTGGCCGTGGCCGGATCACTTCCGCATTGTCACGCTACCGCGTGTCGATGATATCGAGCTGTCTTTGAGCAAGTTCGCGCGTTTCCTTTCTGGTTATCATCAGCTGTAATCTTAATTTCACTGCCGGAGATTGCATCCGGCAGTGTTATCCCGCCACAATGACCTGATGATGTCATCATACGTAAGGTCACTATGAAACAGAGCCATTTTTTTGCCCATCTCTCCCGCCTGAAACTCATTAACCGCTGGCCGCTGATGCGCAACGTGCGGACGGAAAATGTGTCCGAACACAGTTTGCAGGTAGCGATGGTCGCCCATGCGCTGGCAGCTATCAAAAATCGGAAATTTGGCGGTAATGTCAACGCCGAACGTATCGCTTTACTGGCGATGTACCACGATGCCTCAGAAGTGCTCACCGGCGATCTCCCTACTCCGGTGAAATACTTCAATTCGCAAATCGCTCAGGAGTACAAGGCGATTGAAAAAATCGCTCAGCAAAAACTGGTCGATATGGTTCCGGAAGAGCTGCGGGATATCTTTGCGCCGTTAATTGACGAGCATGCATATAGCGATGAAGAAAAATCGCTGGTGAAACAGGCAGATGCACTGTGTGCATATCTGAAATGTCTGGAAGAACTCGCGGCGGGAAATAATGAATTCTTGCTGGCAAAAACGCGACTGGAAGCGACGCTTGAAGCGCGCCGCAGCCAGGAGATGGACTACTTCATGGAAGTCTTTGTTCCCAGCTTCCATCTTTCGCTCGATGAGATTAGCCAGGATTCACCGCTGTAAGCAGCCGGAGTCTGCGTCGCATCAGGCAATAAGCGCCGGATGCGACATCAGGCTCTTGTCAAAACGGAAACAGCATCGGGATCATCACCACACAAACCGCCATCACGATAATGGTGAACGGTACCCCCAACTTCACAAAGTCACTGAAGCTGTAATTTCCCGGACCTAAAACCAGTGTGTTAACAGGTGAAGAAACCGGCGTCATAAAGGCGGCGGATGCTGCCATCGCCACGACCATCGCAAATGGATAAGGCGACACACCCATCGTTTTGGCAGCAGCCAGCGCAATCGGAGCCATCAACACCGCCGTTGCGGTATTAGAGATAAATAGCCCAATAACCGCCGACAAGACAAACAAACAACCCAGCATCATATGTGGCCCGTAACCGCCGCCAATGTCCATCAGCCCTTTCACCGCCAGCGCGACACCTCCCGTTTTCTGTAATGCCACAGCAAACGGCATCATCCCAACGATCAAAATAATGCTCGGCCAGTGAATGGATTTATAGGCGCTTTCAGCATCGATACAACGGAATTTCCCCATCAGCAGGCAGGCGATGATAGCGGCAACAGGATTAGGAATTTCATCGGTCAGCATTAACGCCACCATTAGCACCAGACAGAAAATCGCATGGGGTGCCTGGCTGTGCGCGGGCGATGCTTCACTCACTTCTTCTGGTAAGTTCAGCGCCACAAAGTCACGCCCCTGTTTTGCCAGCATACCGATCAGTTTCCAGTTACCCACAACCAGGATGATATCGCCCAGCAGCAGAGGCTCATCCGCCAGCGAACCTTCCATCGCCTCGCCATTGCGCTTTAGCCCCACCACATTCAGTCCGTAGCGGGTACGAAAACCAATTTCGCGCACCGATTTACCAATAAGTTCAGACTCAGGAATTAATGAAATCTCTGCCATGCCCACATCAAGTGCCTGGTCAGAAAAATACTCGCCGCGTAGTACCATCGGCTCCAGCAACTGCTCACTACAAAATTGCCGGAGATCGACATCAGCCGCAGACATATCAATAAGCAAAACGTCACGCGCGCGAAATTCAGAAACCCCATTAACGTTCACGATAACACGACGAAAACGCCGCCAGCGTTCAACACCGATGACGTTAGCGCCATAACGCTCACGTAATTTGAGATCGTCCAGCCGTTGACCAATCATTGGCGATCCGGGGCGAATAGCCAGACGTCGCGCACGCCCGGTCAGTCGATATTCACGGATAAGATCGCGAAAGGTTCGACGCGTCCAGCCTTCGCGCTGCGGGGTCTGGGTATCCCCTTTCAGCATGAAACGCATCACTAACATATACAAAATACCCAGCACCAGCACGACCAGGCCAATAGGTGTTACGCTAAAGAAACTGAAGCCGTGATAGCCTTCACGCAGCAATTCACTGTTGACTACCAGGTTCGGCGGCGTCGCCACCAGCGTCATCATGCCGCTTATCAGCCCGGCAAAACTTAACGGCATCATCAGGCGCGACGGCGACGTTTGCATACGCATGGCAACGCTTAACACCACGGGAATAAAGATAGCGACAACGCCGGTTGAACTCATAAACGCGCCAAGCCCCGCGACGGTCAGCATCAACAAAACCAACATTTTGATTTCACTGTTGCCCGCCACTTTGACCAGCCATGTCCCCATTACAGTGGCAACACCGGTACGGACCAAACCATCGCCAATAATAAACAAGGCGGCAATCAGGACAACGTTAGGATCGGAAAAGCCGGAAAATACTTCGGGGACCGTCAGCGTTCCGCTTAATGCAAACGCGACAATAACAAACAAAGCGACCGCATCCATACGCACTCTGCCCGTCGCAAACAAGACGATGGCAACGGCCAGTAATGAAAGAACCCAAATCAATTCACCGTTCACAACTTATCCTTGTTAATTGAGGGGGATGACTTGATTCTGCCATAAAAAAGCCCCGACGAGACGGGGCTAAATCATGATCAGGTGTTTCACTGAATAATAACATCGCCATTTGGCTGTTTGGTCACAGTAATTTGCTCCAGACTGTGGAGGACCAAATCGACCTCATTCAGGCGCGGGGTATCTGCCGGAGCGTTAACCGCAATGACATGACAACCCGCCGCCAGGCCAGAAAGCACGCCAGCGGGAGCATCTTCCACCACCACACACTCCTGCGGCGCAAGCCCCAGCAGCTGCGCGCCTAACAGATACGCATCAGGTTCTGGTTTTCCGCGCTTCACTCGCTCAGCGGTTACAAACACCTCTGGTGCGGGAAGCCCAGCTACTTTATGGCGCGCTCGCGCTACCGGCATGGAGCCAGAAGTCACAATGGCCCACGGAATACCTGCTTTATTCAAATGATTGAGTAAGGCGATTGCCCCCGGAAGCGCGGTAATACCCTCGGTTTCCGTGGCCTCGATTTGCTCCAGACGCGTAAACTCGGCGGCAATATCAGCCTCGGATTTGCCCGCCATAAAATGGCGCAGAGAGGTGATCGCCTGTTTACCGTGAATAAAAGCCAGCACCTCTTCCGGCGCTAACCCATGACGTCTGGCCCAGTTGCTCCACGCCCGTTCTACCGCAGGCAGGGAATCCACCAGCGTTCCATCAAGATCAAACAGAAAACCTTTGCACCGCACGCGGGCCTCCTCAGGCGTTGATAATTTGATTAATTTCGTTGGCGCTCAAATGGTACTGACGCGGGCAGGCATGCCACACATTAAGCATGCGCTGATATTTTTCCCACATTGGCGTCTGGGCGTTAAAACCGTGAGTTCCGGCGTCAAAATGGGTATAGCGCCCTTCCACATTAACCATAAAGCGGACATAACCGAGGTAACGTGCTTCAGTGGCGGCGTCAAAGCCGAGGAAGGTGACACGACGTTCATCGATGGATTGCTGGTCCTGCAAATTAGACCAGGAAACATGCAACGCATGATACATCTCCATAATGTCGATGATAGTGCGGCAGGTTTCTTCTTTCAGCTCGCCAAACTCGCGATCCAGTTCACGCATCTGTAATCCATAACCACGCTCAATGATTGTTTGCAGGCGACGGTAACGTTCAGCATTTGCCGGATCGAGCATAGTCATCATCTTGTACTGGTTAGACAAAATAAGACGTTGCGCGTTGGTCATTTCCATTGTTGACTCCTGTATCACTCTACTACGGTGAAAAAAAAGAAGGCTGAGTATGCCTTCTTTTATATGCGTAATCAGGGGTCAATTACAAATCATCAAGGAAAGTTTTATCCAGTTGTTTGAAGGCGCGCTTAAGCGTGTCAGCTAATGCCTGGTAATCAGGCTTGCCTTCAACGGGTGCCAACACCTGTCCAGACTCCTGCAATTTACCGCGAACTTCATAAAACCAGTTGAGGATAGCAGGGGGTAATGGCGTTACAGAACGTTTGCCCAGCCACCACAATCCCTGCATGGGTAAACTTAAGGCGAACAGCGCAGTGGCAACTGCCGGCCCAAGCTGACCGCCCAGGGCAATCTGCCAGCAGAGAGTAAATACGGCGATCGGCGGCATAAAACGGATCGCATAACGCGTCATCTTGATAACGCGATTTTCGACAAAGACCGGGGCAAGGCGTTTTTCCAGCGGCCACGTCTTTGAGTAATGCTGTCCCCGGCGAAACAAGCTAAAAAAATTAACAGAACGATTATCCGGCGTTGACATGCTTCACCTCAACTTCACATATAAAGATTCAAAAATTTGTGCAAATTCACAACTCAGCGGGACAACGTTCAAAACATTTTGTCTTCCATACCCACTATCAGGTATCCTTTAGCAGCCTGAAGGCCTAAGTAGTACATATTCATTGAGTCGTCAAATTCATATACATTATGCCATTGGCTGAAAATTACGCAAAATGGCATAGACTCAAGATATTTCTTCCATCATGCAAAAAAAATTTGCAGTGCATGATGTTAATCATAAATGTCGGTGTCATCATGCGCTACGCTCTATGGCTCCCTGACGTTTTTTTAGCCACGTATCAATTATAGGTACTTCCATGTCGAGTAAGTTAGTACTGGTTCTGAACTGCGGTAGTTCTTCACTGAAATTTGCCATCATCGATGCAGTAAATGGTGAAGAGTACCTTTCTGGTTTAGCCGAATGTTTCCACCTGCCCGAAGCACGTATCAAATGGAAAATGGACGGCAATAAACAGGAAGCGGCTTTAGGTGCAGGCGCCGCTCACAGCGAAGCGCTCAACTTTATCGTTAATACTATTCTGGCACAAAAACCAGAACTGTCTGCGCAGCTGACTGCTATCGGTCACCGTATCGTACACGGCGGCGAAAAGTATACCAGCTCCGTAGTGATCGATGAGTCTGTTATTCAGGGTATCAAAGATGCAGCTTCTTTTGCACCGCTGCACAACCCGGCTCACCTGATCGGTATCGAAGAAGCTCTGAAATCTTTCCCACAGCTGAAAGACAAAAACGTTGCTGTATTTGACACCGCGTTCCACCAGACTATGCCGGAAGAGTCTTACCTCTACGCCCTGCCGTACAACCTGTACAAAGAGCACGGCATCCGTCGTTACGGCGCGCACGGCACCAGCCACTTCTATGTAACCCAGGAAGCGGCAAAAATGCTGAACAAACCGGTAGAAGAACTGAACATCATCACCTGCCACCTGGGCAACGGTGGTTCCGTTTCTGCTATCCGCAACGGTAAATGCGTTGACACCTCTATGGGCCTGACCCCGCTGGAAGGTCTGGTCATGGGTACCCGTTCTGGTGATATCGATCCGGCGATCATCTTCCACCTGCACGACACCCTGGGCATGAGCGTTGACGCAATCAACAAACTGCTGACCAAAGAGTCTGGCCTGCTGGGTCTGACCGAAGTGACCAGCGACTGCCGCTATGTTGAAGACAACTACGCGACGAAAGAAGACGCGAAGCGCGCAATGGACGTTTACTGCCACCGCCTGGCGAAATACATCGGTGCCTACACTGCGCTGATGGATGGTCGTCTGGACGCTGTTGTATTCACCGGTGGTATCGGTGAAAATGCCGCGATGGTTCGTGAGCTGTCTCTGGGCAAACTGGGCGTGCTGGGCTTTGAAGTTGATCATGAACGCAACCTGGCTGCACGTTTCGGCAAATCTGGTTTCATCAACAAAGAAGGTACCCGTCCTGCGGTGGTTATCCCAACCAACGAAGAACTGGTTATCGCGCAAGACGCGAGCCGCCTGACTGCCTGATTTCACACCGCCAGCTCAGCTGGCGGTGCTGTTTTGTAACCCGCCAAATCGGCGGTAACGAAAGAGGATAAACCGTGTCCCGTATTATTATGCTGATCCCTACCGGAACCAGCGTCGGTCTGACTAGCGTCAGCCTTGGCGTGATCCGTGCAATGGAACGCAAAGGCGTTCGTCTGAGCGTTTTCAAACCTATCGCTCAGCCGCGTACCGGTGGCGATGCGCCCGATCAGACTACGACTATCGTGCGTGCGAACTCTTCCACCACGACGGCCGCTGAACCGCTGAAAATGAGCTACGTTGAAGGTCTGCTTTCCAGCAATCAGAAAGATGTGCTGATGGAAGAGATCGTCGCGAACTACCACGCTAACACCAAAGACGCTGAAGTCGTTCTGGTTGAAGGTCTGGTCCCGACACGTAAACACCAGTTTGCCCAGTCTCTGAACTACGAAATCGCTAAAACGCTGAATGCGGAAATCGTCTTCGTTATGTCTCAGGGCACTGACACCCCGGAACAGCTGAAAGAGCGTATCGAACTGACCCGCAACAGCTTCGGCGGTGCCAAAAACACCAACATCACCGGCGTTATCGTTAACAAACTGAACGCACCGGTTGATGAACAGGGTCGTACTCGCCCGGATCTGTCCGAGATTTTCGACGACTCTTCCAAAGCTAAAGTAAACAATGTTGATCCGGCGAAGCTGCAAGAATCCAGCCCGCTGCCGGTTCTCGGCGCGGTGCCGTGGAGCTTTGACCTGATCGCGACTCGTGCGATCGATATGGCTCGCCACCTGAATGCGACCATCATCAACGAAGGCGACATCAATACTCGCCGCGTTAAATCCGTCACTTTCTGCGCACGCAGCATTCCGCACATGCTGGAGCACTTCCGTGCCGGTTCTCTGCTGGTGACTTCCGCAGACCGTCCTGACGTGCTGGTTGCCGCTTGCCTGGCTGCCATGAACGGCGTAGAAATCGGTGCCCTGCTGCTGACTGGCGGCTACGAAATGGACGCGCGCATTTCTAAACTGTGCGAACGTGCTTTCGCTACCGGCCTGCCGGTATTTATGGTGAACACCAACACCTGGCAGACTTCTCTGAGCCTGCAGAGCTTCAACCTGGAAGTTCCGGTTGACGATCACGAGCGTATCGAGAAAGTTCAGGAATACGTTGCTAACTACATCAACGCTGACTGGATCGATTCTCTGACTGCCACTTCTGAGCGCAGCCGTCGTCTGTCTCCGCCAGCGTTCCGTTATCAGCTGACTGAACTTGCGCGCAAAGCGGGCAAACGTATCGTTCTGCCGGAAGGTGACGAACCGCGTACCGTTAAAGCAGCCGCTATCTGTGCTGAACGTGGTATCGCAACTTGCGTACTGCTGGGTAATCCGGCAGAGATCAACCGTGTTGCAGCGTCTCAGGGTGTAGAACTGGGTGCAGGCATTGAAATCGTTGATCCAGAAGTGGTTCGCGAAAGCTATGTTGGTCGTCTGGTCGAACTGCGTAAGAACAAAGGCATGACCGAAACCGTTGCCCGCGAACAGCTGGAAGACAACGTGGTTCTCGGTACGCTGATGCTGGAACAGGATGAAGTTGATGGTCTGGTTTCCGGTGCTGTTCACACCACCGCAAACACCATCCGTCCGCCGCTGCAGCTGATCAAAACGGCTCCGGGCAGCTCCCTGGTATCTTCCGTGTTCTTCATGCTGCTGCCGGAACAGGTTTACGTTTACGGTGACTGTGCGATCAACCCGGATCCGACCGCAGAACAGCTGGCAGAAATCGCGATTCAGTCCGCAGATTCCGCTGCGGCCTTCGGTATCGAACCGCGCGTTGCTATGCTCTCCTACTCCACCGGGACTTCTGGTGCTGGTAGCGACGTAGAAAAAGTTCGCGAAGCAACTCGTCTGGCGCAGGAAAAACGTCCTGACCTGATGATCGACGGTCCGCTGCAGTACGACGCTGCGGTAATGGCTGACGTTGCGAAATCCAAAGCGCCGAACTCTCCGGTTGCAGGTCGCGCTACCGTGTTCATCTTCCCGGATCTGAACACCGGTAACACCACCTACAAAGCGGTACAGCGTTCTGCCGACCTGATCTCCATCGGGCCGATGCTGCAGGGTATGCGCAAGCCGGTTAACGACCTGTCCCGTGGCGCACTGGTTGACGATATCGTCTACACCATCGCGCTGACTGCGATTCAGTCTGCACAGCAGCAGTAATCTCGTCATCATCCGCAGCTTTGCGCTGCGGATATCGGAACCGGAAATAGTGACTATTTCCGGTTTTTTATTCTCTTAATTTGCATTAATCCTTTCTGATTATCTTGCTTAACTGCGCTGCATCAATGAATTGCGCCATCTCACTTTGCATACTTACCACTTTGTTTTGTGCAAGGGAATATTTGCGCTATGTCCGCAATCACTGAATCCAAACCAACCAGAAGATGGGCAATGCCCGATACGTTGGTGATTATCTTTTTTGTTGCCATTTTAACCAGTCTTGCCACCTGGGTAGTTCCGGTGGGCATGTTTGACAGTCAGGAAGTGCAGTATCAGGTTGATGGTCAAACAAAAACACGAAAAGTCGTAGATCCACACTCATTTCGCATTCTGACTAACGAAGCAGGCGAACCTGAGTATCACCGCGTACAGCTGTTTACGACGGGCGATGAACGCCCGGGCCTGATGAACTTCCCGTTTGAAGGGTTAACCTCAGGATCGAAATACGGGACAGCCGTTGGCATCATCATGTTTATGCTGGTGATTGGCGGCGCGTTTGGCATTGTGATGCGAACAGGAACCATTGATAACGGTATTCTGGCGCTTATTCGCCATACCCGCGGAAATGAAATTCTCTTTATTCCTGCGCTGTTTATTCTGTTTTCACTTGGCGGCGCGGTATTTGGTATGGGAGAAGAGGCCGTCGCCTTTGCCATTATCATCGCACCGCTAATGGTCCGGCTGGGCTATGACAGTATTACCACCGTCCTGGTGACCTATATTGCCACGCAAATCGGTTTTGCCAGTTCGTGGATGAACCCGTTTTGTGTGGTCGTTGCTCAGGGGATTGCCGGCGTTCCGGTGCTTTCTGGCTCCGGATTGCGCATCGTGGTGTGGGTTATCGCCACTCTGATTGGCCTGATCTTTACCATGGTGTACGCCTCACGAGTGAAAAAGAATCCTCTTCTGTCACGCGTGCATGAGTCCGACCGCTTCTTTCGTGAAAAGCAGGCGGATGTTGAACAACGTCCGTTTACCTTTGGTGACTGGCTGGTATTGATTGTCCTGACCGCCGTAATGGTCTGGGTGATTTGGGGCGTGATCGTTAATGCCTGGTTTATTCCAGAAATTGCCAGCCAGTTCTTCACCATGGGTCTGGTGATTGGCATCATCGGCGTTGTTTTCCGCCTTAACGGCATGACGGTTAATACCATGGCTTCATCCTTTACCGAAGGGGCGCGAATGATGATCGCCCCTGCCCTGCTGGTGGGTTTCGCCAAAGGGATTTTGCTGCTGGTCGGTAATGGTGAAGCGGGTGATGCCAGCGTGTTAAATACCATCCTCAACAGCATTGCCAATGCCATTAGCGGTCTGGACAATGCGGTCGCGGCCTGGTTTATGTTGCTCTTCCAGGCAGTATTTAATTTCTTCGTGACGTCCGGTTCTGGTCAGGCGGCGTTAACCATGCCGTTACTGGCACCGCTTGGCGATCTGGTCGGTGTTAACCGTCAGGTTACCGTGCTGGCGTTCCAGTTTGGTGATGGCTTCAGCCACATCATTTACCCGACCTCAGCTTCGTTAATGGCGACGCTCGGTGTGTGCCGGGTGGACTTCCGTAACTGGCTGAAGGTGGGCGCGACCCTGCTTGGACTGCTGTTTATTATGTCCAGCGTCGTAGTGATCGGCGCTCAGTTGATGGGCTACCACTAAAAATGTTAAGAGCCGCAATTGCGGCTCTTTTTTCATTCTGCCGTTTCAGTCTCTACGGCTTCATTTTTGGCATTGCGCTTCATCCACAACGCCAGCGCTTTCAGCGAGTCTGGAGTGAACTCATCGCAGCGTGCGGTGATTTCTTCCGGCGTCAGCCAGCAAACTTCACTGACTTCATCTTCCTGTAGGGCGAAGGGACCGTGAGAGACGCAACTGAACAACGCGCCCCAGACACGGCAATTTTTATCTTCGAAATAGAACTGCCCGTGCTCGGCAAAGGGGACACCGGCAATGCCCAACTCTTCTTCCGCTTCGCGACGCGCGGATTCCAGCAGTTGCTCATCGGCCTGGACCACACCGCCTGCGGTCGCATCTAACATGCCGGGTAAAAAGTCTTTTGTCTCGGTACGACGCTGGACCAGAATTTTGCCCATGCCATCATGCACGACGATGTAAGTTGCACGATGACGCAGACACTGTGCCCGCATTTGTTCCCGGCTGGCTTGTGCAATGACTTCGTTCTCTTCATTGACAATATCCACCCATTCAGTACTTGCCAAACGACGCTGTTCCATTATCAGGAAACCTTCTTTTTCTGGCGCTCTTACGGCGCATTTTGAGTTGTGGGTAAATTACGGATTAATCGCGACCTGCGCAATGATACTTTGATCATTGAGTGCGATTACACTAAGTACGTCATTATCCAGCATGCCATAACTCGCCGGATTACCGCCTTTAGGAATACTCACCGAGCCGGGGTTGAAGTGGAAAATCTCCCCCCGCTGTTCTGCCACTGGCAGATGGGTATGACCGTACACCAGCACATCGTTCTGGTTTAAAGCAGGTAGGTTTTCCGGGCCAAAAAGATGACCATGCGTCAAAAACAGACGTTGTTTTTCCAGTAATACCTGTTGCCACGGCGCGGTTATCGGGAAATGCAAAAGCATTTGATCCACTTCGCTGTCGCAGTTGCCGCGCACAGCGATAACCTTATGTGCCACTTCATTAAGCCGTTCAGCGACTTTGGCTGGCGCGTAACCCTCCGGTAAAGCATTACGCGGGCCGTGATTCAACACGTCGCCAAGGATCACCAGCCACTGGGCACCGCTTTGGGCAAACAACTCCAGAACACGTTCCGTCGCCGGTAACGACCCATGAATGTCCGATGCAAACATCAGTTTCATCACTCACTCCTCGTCGAAAAAACGTAAGCTATGATACTGGATTCTGTCGTTGCTATCAGCCAGATTGCTTCGCCGAAAGTGCAATAAAACGCTGGACAGACGCTCGCTGCCACTGGAATGTCGCATAATCCACCAGGCGTTCCGGCACCTCATCGCCATGTAGTACCAGGCGGTTAATCATTAGCGCCAGATCAGTATCAGCAATGCACCATTCACCAAATAAATTCGGCTGACCCAGTGCTAACAAATGTTCTGCCATCGCGAACAGTTTCTCTGCACTGGCTTTTCCCTCCGCCGTTAATGGCGCTTTTTTCGCACCCGCAAAGACAACATCCGTTGGACGTTCTTCGCGGATGGGCATCAGATCGCTACGCAGCCAGGCCTGAATCTGTCGTGCACGCGCACGATTTTCTAAATCAAGCGGATAAATGCGTTCCCAGGTCGGTGGCGCAAATCGATCTTCCAGATACTCCGCAATGGCAGAAGATTCACTCAACTCAAAATCATCAATTTGTAATAACGGCACACGGCGTGTCTGACCGTAACCTTGCCACGTCGGCTGCAAATGTTCACCGCTGTCGAGGTCGATGGTCTTGATATGAAACGACAGGCCTTTTTCCTGCAACGCCACCCAGGCGGATAACACATAAGGGGAGAAAAAATGGGCATCTGACCAAAACGTGATAGCGGGTTTACTCATTATGTCCTCGGCAATAAAGGGGGCTGGCTATCAAACTATAGAGCCTTTTTGTCACTGTCACGTGACGAATACTCACGCAAGTCGCCGCGCTTTCTATACTTGTGGTGTTCAGATGATTAGACAACCGGAGCTGCAATGATCGATCTCTATTTCGCCCCGACACCAAATGGTCACAAAATTACGCTGTTTCTCGAAGAAGCAGGGCTGGATTATCGCTTGATTAAGGTAGACCTGGGGAAAGGCGGTCAGTTTCGCCCGGAATTTTTGCACATTTCGCCTAACAACAAAATTCCGGCAATTGTTGATCATTCTCCAGCCGATGGCGGCGAACCGCTAAGCCTCTTTGAGTCTGGTGCCATTTTGTTGTATCTGGCTGAGAAAACAGGACTCTTTTTGAGTCATGAAACGCGTGAGCGCGCCGCCACATTACAGTGGTTATTCTGGCAGGTAGGCGGACTGGGGCCGATGCTTGGGCAGAATCATCATTTTAATCACGCTGCCCCCCAAACCATTCCTTACGCTATTGAACGTTATCAGGTTGAAACTCAGCGTCTGTACCATGTACTGAACAAGCGGCTGGAATACTCGCCCTGGCTGGGAGGTGAGAACTACAGCATTGCGGATATTGCCTGCTGGCCGTGGGTTAATGCCTGGACTCGCCAGCGAATTGACCTTGCAATGTATCCGGCAGTCAAGAACTGGCATGAGCGGATCCGTTCGCGCCCTGCCACCGGTCAGGCACTGCTAAAAGCACAACTCGGTGATGAGCGTTCGGATAGTTAACAGAAACAGGTTCTCGTGTATTATTTCATTCTAAGTAAAACAACGGAGAACCTGCAATGGCACAACCTGCCGCTATTATTCGTATAAAGAACCTTCGTTTACGTACGTTTATCGGAATTAAGGAAGAAGAAATTAACAACCGTCAGGATATTGTTATCAATGTGACGATCCACTACCCCGCCGATAAAGCGCGCACTAGCGAAGATATCAACGATGCGCTGAATTATCGCACCGTAACGAAAAACATTATTCAGCATGTAGAGAATAACCGTTTCTCTTTGCTGGAAAAATTAACTCAGGATGTGCTCGATATCGCACGTGAACATCACTGGGTGACGTATGCTGAAGTGGAGATCGATAAACTGCACGCGCTGCGCTACGCTGATTCGGTATCCATGACCTTAAGCTGGCAGCGTTAACCGCCATATCGGGAGGCTGCATGAACATAGTGATCACCGGAGGGACGGGATTAATTGGTCGCCATTTGATTCCACGTTTGCTGGAGCTGGGCCATCAAATCACGGTAATGACGCGTAACCCGCAGAAAGCCAGTTCTGTTCTCGGCCCTCGGGTGACACTATGGCAAGGGCTTGCCGATCAAAGCAACCTCAACGGCGTTGATGCGGTAATCAACCTGGCCGGAGAACCGATTGCTGATAAACGCTGGACTCACGAGCAAAAAGAGCGTCTCTGCCAAAGCCGCTGGAATATCACGCAAAAACTGGTCGATTTGATTAATGCCAGCGACACGCCACCGTCGGTACTCATTTCCGGCTCGGCAACAGGCTATTATGGCGACTTAGGTGAAGTGGTGGTTACCGAAGAGGAACCGCCGCATAACGAATTTACCCATAAACTCTGCGCCCGCTGGGAAGAAATTGCCTGCCGGGCGCAAAGTGACAAAACGCGAGTGTGCCTGCTGCGTACCGGTGTAGTGCTGGCACCGGATGGCGGTATTCTCGGTAAAATGCTGCCGCCGTTTCGTCTTGGCCTGGGCGGGCCGATTGGCTCTAGTCGGCAGTATCTGGCCTGGATTCATATTGATGATATGGTCAACGGTATTCTCTGGCTGCTGGATAACGAGCTGCGCGGGCCATTTAATATGGTTTCGCCCTACCCGGTACGCAATGAACAATTTGCCCATGCGCTCGGTCATGCGCTGCATCGCCCGGCCATTTTGCGCGTCCCCGCGACCGTCATTCGACTGTTAATGGGCGAATCTTCAGTACTGGTATTAGGTGGACAACGCGCGCTGCCTAAACGGCTGGAAGAAGCGGGTTTTGCGTTTCGCTGGTACGATTTAGAAGAGGCGCTGGCGGATGTCGTTCGCTGATGTGGTTTACAGCAAACATCCGCCAGTTAACTCCCGGTGTTACAGGATTAGTGGCTTTGCGCGATAAGATCGTCTGGTGAAAGTCGGGTCACCATCATAACTAACTCTCTGTCTAAACCTCTATCCAGCATCTCCTGAGCAATACGCAGGGCTTCTTCGTGTTTGCCCTGCATTGCGCCTTCTTCACGTAATCTGTCAGCAATGGTCATCAGTTTCTCCTTTTCTTGTGGTGCGCGTTCCGCTATCTCACCAATAAATGCACGAAAACGCTGGGCATCCCCTGTTTGTAATACGTAATTAAACAGGGCTTTTAGCTGTCTGTCATTAGTGTTCCCTGTAACTAGCAGCGAAACAATTTGGTCGACTAATCCCAACAGATCGCGCTGACGAATATGTTTCTGAATTAACTCCAACAGCGCCATTTTGCGGTGTTGCATAATCTCGTCATCCGGCACCACGGTAATATCCACCAACGGAAACGCTGATGAATATATTTTGCGGGCTATAGCAGGCTCGGCAAATTCATCAAGCCAGCAGAGTGAATAAGGATAAGGACTTCTGCAACCATGATAAAACAGCATCGGGATCACCAATGGAAGCTCTTTATAGCCCGCATCAAGATGGTTTTGCATTGCCGCAATGGAATAACGCATCATGCGAAAAGCCATTAATTCTTCCGGCTTACTTTGGTGCTCTATCACTACATAAATATAACCCACTCCCTCCTGCGTTTTCACAGACCACAAGAGGTCGGAATAATATTGCCGCAGGTCGTCATCAATAAAACTGTTTGGTTCCAGTTTAAGCGTCGTTAAATCACACAGTTTGCGCAGCGGCGCGGGAAGATGAATATCAATAAAATCCCGCGCGGTGTCTGGATGGCGTAAAAAAGATTTAAATACCGCATCATGCGGCGTGGAAGTTGTCGATATTGTCATGGCGTTCCGTCACCCCTCAAATTTAAGATGACGCGACAATAACCACGATTTACACCCAATGCAGCAGGCAGTTTTTATCTTTGGACAGCGAATTCAGAAGTATTTTTAGCGGACTGCAACTTTTACATTTCAGCGGAAGCGGACTCGCAAATTCCCCATGAAATACTCCGGCAGCGTTAGCCACCGGAGAGGAAATTATTTCAGCGAACCTTTAAGGAACTGTTGCAGACGAGGGCTTTGCGGGTTACCAAATAACTGTTCTGGCGCGCCCTCTTCTTCTATTTTCCCCTGATGGAGGAAAATGACGTGAGTAGAAACATGGCGAGCAAAGCCCATTTCGTGAGTCACTACCACCATGGTTTTCCCCTCTTCTGCCAATTGCTGCATAATACGTAACACTTCGCCTACCAGTTCAGGATCGAGCGCAGAGGTAGGTTCATCAAATAGTAAAACTTCCGGTTCCATTGCCAGCGCCCTTGCGATGGAAACACGCTGTTGCTGACCGCCGGAAAGATGCACCGGATATTTCCCCTGCGCACGTTCGTCTATCCCAACTTTTGCCAGATACTTCACCGCCCGCTCGCGCGCTTCCTGCTTGCTCAGGCCCAACACCTGAATCGGCGCTTCCATGACGTTTTCCAGCACCGTCATATGGCTCCAGAGATTGAAGTGCTGGAATACCATCGTCAGGCGTGTGCGCAGTAAGCGCAGCTGATTTTTATCGGCGACTTTGAGTTGACCGTCTTTGTCGCGCACCAGATTGATCGTCTGGCCGTTAACCACGATCGATCCTTCGCTCGGTTTTTCGAGGAAGTTAATGCAGCGCAGAAAGGTACTTTTCCCCGATCCCGACGATCCGATGATGCTTATGACATCTCCGGCATTCGCTTGCAGTGAGACCCCTTTCAGCACTTCGTGTTCGCCGTAGCGTTTGTGCAAATCGATAACGTTTAATTTATTCTCGGACATCGTATTCTCAGTGCGTTGAAGAAGGTTTCACATGCTGCAACCAGCGTTTTTCCGCTCTGCGAAAGAGGCTGATCAGGACATAAGAGATGATTAAATAGAGCACCGCGGCAATGCCGAAGGCGGTAAAAGGTTGATACGTGGCGGCGTTAATATCGCGGGCTATTTTCAGCAGATCCGGCACAGTAGCGGTGAAAGCCAGCGCAGTAGAGTGCAGCATCAGGATCACTTCGTTGCTGTAGGCCGGTAACGCAATACGCAGCGCCGATGGCAAAATAATGCAGCGATACATTTTAAAGGTCGAGAAGCCATAGGCTCTGGCGGCTTCGATTTCCCCATGCGGCACTGAACGGATCGCTCCGGCAAAAATCTCGGTAGTGTAAGCGCAGGTGTTGAGCGTCAGCGCCAGCACGGTACAGTTCAGGCCACTGCGAAAAAAGGCGTTAAGGAACTCGGTTCCCTTAACAATTTCCAGCGTGTACATGCCGGAATAGAACACCAGCAACTGAACATACAGCGGCGTACCGCGAAAAATATAGGTAAATAACCAGATTGGAAACTGGATGTATTTATTACTTGAGACGCGACCAATCGCCAGAAACAGCGCCATGACTCCGCCTATCACTACCGACAAAATCAGCAGCCACAAGGTGATCGCCACGCCAGTAAAGCGATAACCGTCAGTCCACAGCAGCGGTTTCCAGTATTCATGTAAGATTTCGATCACAGGTCAGCCCTCTTCACACCCACGGAGTAGCGGCGCTCAAGGAACAGCAGCACACCATTGGAAACGGTGGTGAAAACCAGGTAAATCACGCCACAAACGATGGCGAAATAGAACGGTTCCCAGGTACTTTTGCCTGCCAGCTGCGTGGCTTTGACCACATCTTCCAGGCCAAGTAACGAAACGAGTGCGGTAGATTTGAGGATCACCTGCCAGTTGTTGCCAATGCCTGGCAGGGCGTAACGCATCATCGCCGGAAACATGATCCGCCGAAACACTTGCCCACGAGTGAAACCGAACGCCGTCGCCGCCTCTATATGTCCTTTCGGCACTGCCATAAAAGCGCCACGGAACGTTTCGGTAAAATAAGCACCGTAGATAAAACCGAGAGTAATAATACCAGCGACCATCGGATCGATATCAATCTGCCCGACGCCCATCGCCTCCGTCACCGTGTTTAGTGCAATCTGCAAACCGTAGAAAATTAGCAGCATCAACACCAAGTCCGGCACGCCTCGAATCAGCGTGGTGTACCCTTCGAAAATCAGCCCCGAAAGCCGATTTTGCGAGAGCTTACCGCCAGCGCCAATTAAACCGATGATTACAGCGAGCACTACAGAGCTGATCGCCAGCTCCAGCGTGACGAGCGCACCCTGTAAAATAACACCTGAAAACCCATACAACATGCTGCCTGTCCTGTCGTGTGTGGTGAATTACCGCCTCTTGTCTCCCTCCGGTTACCCGAAGGGAGCGGGCTTTCTTTCACCGATGGCGATTAACCACCATAAACATCAAAATCGAAGTACTTTTTCGCTAATTTCTCGTAAGTACCGTCAGCGCGCATTTCGGCAAAGGCTTTGTTCAGTGCCTCGCGCAGTTCGTTATCTTCTTTACGCAGGCCCATGCCGGTCCCTACGCCAAACAGTTTTTCATCTTTAACAGACGGACCACCGAATTTGTAATCTTTACCGACGGGTTGTTTGAGGAAACCTTCGCTGGCAGCGACCTCATCCTGGAACGCGGCATCAATACGTCCGGCAGTCAGGTCAGAATAAATGTTGTCCTGCCCCTGATACGAGACGATTTCAATGCCTTTTGGTGCCCAGTGTTCGTTACCGAACGTCTCCTGGGTGGTGCCCTGCAATACGCCTACCCGCTTGCCTTTCAGCGACTCGACTGTCGGCTGAATGTCAGAATTTTTCGCCACCACCAGACGAGAATCGGCAGCGTACAGTTTGTCGGTGAAGGCTATTTCTTGCTGACGTTTTTCCGTAATGGAAAGCGATGACATGATGGCGTCAATCTTCTTCGCTTTTAAGGACGGGATTAACGCATCCAGTGGGTTTTCGACAAACGTACATTGCGTATTGATGCGTTTGCACAACTCCTTCGCCAGATCGATATCGAAGCCAACCAGTTCGCCTTGTGAATTTTTTGATTCAAATGGCGCATAGGTCGGGTCGGTACCGATGCGGATGTTTTGCGGAATCGCAGCAAACGCCACAGTTGCGCTGGAGAAGGCCAGAACCAGAGAGAGCGATAGCACCAGTTTTTTCATAATGTCCTCAACTGACAGTCTTTTTATAGGGAATATTTACAGGTTTGTTACACTTATCGTGCCATAAAATTGACCATCAAGGCAAAATATCCCGCCCCGTTAGACGTATTATTTTTCATTAAAAATGCTTAAGTATGCATTTCAATGCACCACGATAGTGCAACAAACCTGGCGTGCACCATGATGATCATTCCATCAGGTACAGCTTCCCTGCGACGTATCAGTCACCGTAGACATTAAAGTCAAAATACTTTTTCGCCATCTTGTCGTAGGTGCCGTCCTGACGCAGCTCACCAAGCGCCTTATTGAAGGCAGCCGTCAGTTCAGCATCATCTTTACGTAGCCCTACACCGGTGCCGTCACCGAAGTATTTTTTGTCTTTCACTGATGAGCCAGCAAAGGCGAAATCTTTACCAGCAGGTTGCTTGAGGAATCCTTCACTGGCAGCAACTTCATCTTGTAACGCAGCATCCAGACGTCCTGCAGCCAGATCGGAATAAACCAAATCCTGGTTGGCATAGGCCACCACATCCACGCCTTTGCTACGCCAGGTCTCGTTAGCGTATGCTTCCTGGGTTGATCCCTGCAGCACACCAACATGTTTACCTTTCAGTGAATCCACCGTTGGCTGAATCGGTGAACCTTTGGCGGCAATCAAACGAGAATCTGCGGCGTACAACTTGTCGGAGAAAGCAATCTCCTGCTGACGTTTATCGGTAATGGAGAGCGACGAAATAATGGCGTCGATTTTTTTCGCTTTCAGTGAGGGGATCAGCGCGTCAAAGTCACTGGCAACCCAGGTACATTTCACCTGCATCCGTTTGCACATCTCGTTACCGAGATCGATATCAAAGCCAACAAAGTCACCTTTGGCATCTTTCGATGAGAACGGCGCATAGGTGGTATCGGTTCCGATACGTACCGTCTCCGGTAGCGCCGCATAGCAGGAAGCCGCTGCGGAGAGACCGACTAACAAAGACAGAGCGAGAATCGACTTCTTCATACATAACCCTCAAGTGAAAATGGCTTTTTTATGTTGTGTATTGTGTTGTGTGTTTGCAGGCTCTTTCATGCAGGTCTTATGCCATCTTTACGACAACAGTAACATTCAACGTTAAATATGTTAACAAGACGTTGCATTATTGTCCTAAAGTTGAAGATAGCAGGTATAGCGGTTGAATCGCAGCGTTTCGATTGAATGGCAGAAACAAAATGTCGAGGATTTGATCGCGGTTGCAAAATTGCCCTGAAACAGGGCAACAATGAGGTTATGCGCCCTGCCAGCGGGCAAAGAGATCTTCAGGAAGCGTTATGGCGAATTGATCGAGTACACGGTTAACCGTCTGATTTATCACATCATCAAGGGATTGCGGGCGATGATAAAACGCCGGAACGGGAGGCATAATCACCGCACCGATTTCTGCTGCCTGCGTCATTAAACGCAGATGGCCTAAGTGCAATGGTGTTTCACGTACGCAGAGCACCAACGGGCGACGCTCTTTCAGCACAACATCTGCCGCACGGGTCAGTAAGCCATCAGTATAGCTATGGACAATGCCGGACAGGGTTTTGATTGAACAGGGTAAAATCACCATCCCCAGTGTCTGGAAAGAACCGGAAGAAATGCTGGCAGCAATATCGCGCGCATCGTGCGTCACATCGGCTAATGCCTGCACTTCGCGCAGGGAAAAATCCGTTTCGAGGGATAAGGTCTGGCGCGCGGCCTGGCTCATCACCAGATGCGTTTCAACATCTGCGACATCGCGCAGAACCTGTAATAAGCGCACGCCATAAATCGCGCCGCTGGCACCGCTGATGCCTACAATGAGTCGTTTCATAAATAGTTGCCCTGTCAGACTTGCAGGCAGACTTTGCAGGATTTCAGCAGGAGTTGCAAGTCAGGGTGCCAGACCGGCACCCTGAGCGAAGGCATCATCCTTCGTTATGCATTTCGAGATTTTCCACTTCGTTCTGACGTTGCACGGCTTTGGCGTCATCATTACGTAAAGTATCAAGGAAATCGAGGTAGCCCTGATCAACATCTTTGGTGACGTAGACGCCGTTGAACACCGAGCATTCAAACTGCTGGATATCCGGGTTTTCAGCGCGAACGGCTTCGATCAGATCGTTCAGATCCTGGAAAATCAACCCGTCAGCACCGATGATCTGGCGAATTTCATCTACTTCGCGACCGTGAGCGATCAGTTCCGTGGCGCTCGGCATATCAATACCATAAACGTTCGGGAAGCGAATTTCCGGTGCCGCAGAAGCGAGATACACTTTCTTCGCTCCGGCTTCGCGTGCCATCTCGATAATCTGCTCAGAAGTGGTGCCACGGACGATGGAGTCGTCGACCAGCAGGACGTTTTTATCGCGGAACTCGGCGCGGTTGGCGTTCAGTTTACGGCGCACGGACTTACGACGCAGCTGCTGACCCGGCATGATGAAGGTACGGCCTACATAGCGGTTTTTAACGAAGCCCTGACGGTACGGTTTGCCCAGAATACGCGCGATTTCCAGCGCGATATCACAAGAGGTTTCCGGGATCGGGATCACCACGTCGATATCCAGATCTTCCCATTCGCGGGCAATTTTCTCGCCCAGTTTCGTGCCCATATTCACGCGGGCGCTGTAAACGGAAATTTTGTCGATGAACGAGTCCGGGCGAGCAAAGTATACATACTCAAACAGGCACGGATTGCTGACCGGATTGTCAGCACATTGACGGGTAAACAACTGCCCTTCTTCAGTGATGTAAATCGCTTCGCCCGGCGCGACGTCACGCAGGAAATCAAAGCCCAGCGTATCGAGCGCAACGCTTTCGGAAGCGACCATATATTCTGTGCGGTTCTCGTCAATATCACGTTTTCCCAGTACGAGCGGACGAATCCCGTTTGGATCGCGGAAAGCAACCATACCATGGCCGATAATCATCGCCACGCAGGCATACGCGCCGCGGATTAAGCGGTTTGTGGCAGCAATGGCAGCGAAAATATTGTCGGCTTCCAGCGGGTAGTGGCGGAAATTGTCCAGTTCGCTGGCAAAGATATTAAGCAGAATTTCCGAGTCGGAAGTGGTGTTGATGTGGCGGCGTTTTTCTTCAAACAGTTTTTTACGCAACTCGTGAGCGTTGGTCAGATTGCCGTTGTGGGCAAGCGTAATGCCATACGGGGAGTTAACGTAAAACGGCTGCGCTTCAGAGGCGCTGGAGCTGCCAGCCGTAGGGTAACGCACATGACCAATGCCCATATTGCCCTGCAAACGCTGCATATGGCGAGCTTCAAATACATCGCTCACCAGCCCGTTCGCTTTACGCAAACGGAAGCAGTTATTGGCATCTATGGTGATGATGCCGGCGGCATCCTGACCGCGATGCTGAAGCACCGTTAAGGCATCATAAATCGACTGGTTAACCGGCATAACACCGGCGATACCGACAATACCGCACATACGTCTTTTTCCTCGTTAAGCCACATCTCAGAGCACTTACGCTCTGGGCAAGAAACTTGACGAGCTTTGCAGATAATCAAAAAACCATCTGATGATAAAACTGAACTGCGGGATCAGCTGTGATTTGCTCCAGTCTTCGCTTTTCGACACCCCGGTAAAGGAGTCGAGAAAGAAGAGAATGGCGGCAACAATCAACACACCGCGCAACGCACCGAAACAGACGCCCAGCACCCGATCGGTGCCTGACAACCCCGTTTTCTCCACCAACTGGCCTATCACGAAGTTCACGATAGCACCAACGATCAGGGTAGCGATAAACAGTACCGCGATGGCAATCCCATTTCGAACCAGTTCGTCTTCAAAGCCCGTAAACCAGACTGACAGGTAAGTGTAGTAATGACTGGCAACAAAGAAAGCACAACCCCATGTCACCAGCGATAACGCTTCACGAACAAAGCCGCGGATCAGGCTAACCAGAGAGGAAAAAGCAATCACCGCGATTATGGCGTAATCAATCCAGACCATATGTGTCCCACGATTTTACGCCCTGTCATCCTGTTCGGGGCGCATTCTAACAGAAAAAGAAAACGTTTGCGTAGGGATTTCCTTCCCACGCATCAATAAAAATGGCGCTGAAAAAATATTCAACGCCATCGACTTTTTATGCCTTTGCGGCATCGGACAATGCGTGTCGGATGCGGCGTGAACGCCTTATTCGACCTACGGTTCTACCCCTGCGCAGGCCTGATAAGACGCGCCAGCGTCGCATCAGGCAAGACCGTATTAATTCGGCGTATAGCCCATTACCACGCCACTTAAGCCAGAAAGTTGCTTCAACTCACCCAGCGAACCTTTCAGCTTATCTTTCGAGGCATCTGGCCCAACCAGAATACGGGTAATTTTACCCTGCACTGGCGTGGATGGCGACGTATAAACCCGATAACCGGCACCGCGCAGCTTACCGACAATCTCATTCACTTTATCGGCATTTTTCAGCGCGCCCAGTTGCACAACATAGGCTTTACCCGTTGGCGCTGCTTTTTCTTCCACGACCGGCTTCGGTTCTGGCTTCGGCGCAGGTGGTGCTTCAACCTTTGGCTTAAGCGGCTCCACCGGTTTCCGCTTCGGTGGGGCGACCGGTGCAGGTTCCGGTTCAAACTCGGTGTTATTGGCTGCAATAGTGGCCGGATCGAGCGACGGTGCTGCGGCATCACCTGCCCGTACCTCTTCCGCTGCGCCTTCCGGCGGCTGCGTCGGCAACGCCTGGGTGGCGGCTGGCATCATATCAGGCTCATCGCGATCGCCCGCTTTTGGCACCAGCGGGATAGCCGCAAACTCATCCTGATAATGTTTTTTCTGCCCGTCCAGCAGCCCTGGAAGTACAATCACCCCCAGCGCCACCAGCACGATCGTGCCCACTAACCGATTCTGAAACTTACTTGCCACCGCTTCTCCTCGCGTCAATCACTTCCATGACATGTGCGACCGTGTGGAACGAACCACACACCAGCACGGTATCTTCCGCTTTAGCGTCCGCCATTGCGGCATCCCATGCCTGCGCCACGCTATCAAATGATTTGCCGTTACCCAAATGCTCAAGCAGTTGTTCTGCCGTGGCACCGCGCGGCCCTTCCAGTGGCGCACAATACCAGTCATCAACCACGCTTTTCAACCAGGCCAGAGTTCCGGCAATATCTTTATCATGTAGCATACCGATAACCGCCAGCACGCGCCCGTTTTTCGGTAGCGCTTTCATACGCCCGGTGAGATATTCCGCCGCATGTGGATTATGCGCGACATCAAAAATAACGCGTGGCGACTCGCTCACAATCTGGAAACGTCCCGGCAAAATTGCGCTGGCAATCCCGTCGCGAATGGCATTTTCACTGACCTCCAGCCCGCTGGCACGCAGTGCCGCCAGCGCCGTTGCGGCATTCGGTTGCGGGACAAGCGGCAACGGCAGATTTTCCAGCGTGCCGTGAGCATCGCTAAACGCCCAGTCATGATCGGTGACGGAATAGTTCCACTCAACGCCCCGACGTTGTAACAGTGCACTTTTTTCCTGCGCCACATCAGCAATGGTAGAAGGCATTTCCGGCTCACCGACAATTGCCGGTTTTTCGCTGCGGAAGATGCCTGCTTTCTCGCGACCAATGCTTTCGCGATCTGGCCCCAGCCAGTCGGTATGATCCAGCGCAATGCTGGTTACTACCGCAACATCGGCATCGACAATATTGGTTGCGTCCAGACGACCGCCCAGCCCTACTTCCAGAATCACCACGTCAAGTTGTGCCTGTTTGAACAGCCACAACGCCGACAGCGTACCGTACTCGAAATAGGTCAGGGAAATATCACCGCGTGCCGATTCAATCTCCGCAAAAGAGGCGGTGTGGGCCGATTCCGGCAATTCCTGCTCCTGCACACGTACGCGCTCGGTATAACGCACCAGATGCGGTGAACTGTAGACGCCCACTTTGTACCCTGCCGCCATCAGAATCGACTCCAGCGTACGGCAGGTGGTGCCTTTGCCATTCGTACCCGCAACGGTAAACACAAATGGCGCTGGTTTCAGAACGCCAAGACGCGCCGCGACCTGGCTCACGCGCTCAAGGCCGAGATCGATAGTTTTACTGTGCAGGTTTTCCAGATAAGAAAGCCACGAAGCCAGAGGCGACGCGGCTTGAGGAGTGCGTTTGATAATCATGGTATCCGCTGATTCGTTACGGTGAGAATAGCAAAAGGGCAGAGCCAGTGGCCCTGCCCTTATCAGTTATCAGGCCTCAGGTTCCTGATCTGGTACCGGTGGCACCACTACGCCTTCACGCGGCGCTTCAGGATTCGGCGCTGGCAGATTCATCAACTTCGCCAGAATGCTCGCCAGTTTCAGGCGCATTTCCGGACGACGGACGATCATGTCGATCGCGCCTTTCTCGATCAGGAATTCACTGCGCTGGAATCCTGGCGGAAGTTTTTCGCGAACGGTCTGTTCGATAACACGCGGACCGGCAAAGCCGATTAACGCTTTCGGTTCAGCGATGTTGAGATCGCCCAGCATGGCGAAACTTGCAGAAACACCACCCATGGTCGGGTCGGTCAGCACGGAGATGTACGGCAAGCCGCGCTCCTGCATTTTTGCCAGCGCCGCAGAGGTTTTCGCCATCTGCATCAGCGACATCAGTGCTTCCTGCATACGTGCGCCACCAGAGGCGGAGAAGCAGATCAGTGGGCAGTTATCTTCCAGCGCCTGCTCAACGGCACGCACGAAACGTGCACCTACCACAGACCCCATGGAACCGCCCATAAAGGCGAATTCGAATGCCGCAGCGACAACTGGCATTCCATACAGGGTGCCTTTCATCACCACCAGCGCATCTTTTTCGCCGGTTTCTTTCTGCGCAGATGCCAGACGGTCTTTATACTTCTTGGAGTCACGAAACTTCAGCACATCTTTCGGCTCAAGCTCGCTACCCAGCTCCACAAGGCTTCCTTCATCTAACAGGCTATGCAGGCGATTACGCGCTGTCATACGCATGTGATGGTCACACTTCGGACAGACCTCAAGATTACGTTCCAGCTCAGCGCGGTATAAAACCTGACCGCAGCTATCACACTTAGTCCACACCCCTTCAGGAATGCTCGCCTTGCGGGTGGGAGTAATGTTGCTTTTAATTCGTTCAATCCAGCTCATTAGGGACCTTTCTGTCTGAACCTGGTTCGATGCCAGTTTTATCTTTGGGGACGCATAATGCCATTTTTGCCCCCAACAGACCATGAATGTTGCACATTAAAACATAACAGCCCGAAACTTTGGATAAAAAAGTGGTCGAACCGCGGAGTTACTTTTTATTTTGCGGCGCGTGCCGCAGCGCGTTTGTGGCGAATAAATTCGAAAACACCTGGCAATATTGAAACAAAAATAATGCCAACAATCATCAGTTTAAGGTTGCTCTGAATGAAGGGGAGCGTTCCGAAGAAATAACCCGCGTAGGTAAAAATCAGTACCCATAGCAACGCGCCGATGACGTTAAAAGCGGCGAAATGACGATACGACATGTGGCCCATTCCCGCAACGAACGGCGCGAACGTTCTGACGATCGGCACAAAACGGGCGAGAATAATCGTTTTGCCGCCATGTTTCTCATAAAACTGATGAGTCTTATCAAGATAACTGCGACGAAAGATTTTCGAATCCGGATTACTGAACAGTTTGTCACCAAATAACCGTCCAATGGTGTAGTTCACCGCGTCACCCACAATCGCGGCGATCAGCATCAGCACCACCATCATATGGACGTTGAGATCGTTGGTTTCCAGTGATGCCAACGCACCGGCAACAAACAGCAATGAATCACCCGGTAAAAACGGCGTTACCACCAGACCGGTTTCACAGAACAAAATTAAGAACAAAATGGCATAAACCCAGACGCCATACTCCGCGACCAGTTCTGCCAGATGCACGTCAATGTGCAGGATAAAATCGATGAGGAAATAAATCAGGTCCATATTAGCCTATGCCTTGTACTCGTCATCTTTCAGGCTGTAACTACGTTGGCTACAGCCTGAAATGTTCCGAGCATTATTCTTGTTAGTCCGCCAGAAATAGCGGGCCCATTGGCGGTTTTGGAAGATCATACCGGTCAGGGTAATCCACCGCGACCAGATACAGCCCTTCCGCTTTTGCCGTTGCTGCCGCCAGCGTTCTGTCCTTTGCCGCCAGCAACTCTGCTATCCAGCTCTCCGGCTGGTTGTGGGCACCGACTTCCATCAGGCTGCCGACAATATTCCTGACCATATGATGTACAAAGGCATTCGCTTTGATATCTACCACCACATAAGGACCGTGACGCGTGACATTAATATGCATAACGTTGCGCCACGGGGTTCGGGACTGGCACTGCACCGCACGGAACGAGGTGAAATCATTCTCGCCCAGCAAGCATTGCGCAGCCCGATGCATCCGTTCAGCGTCCAGCGGTTCGTAAAAATGGGTTACCCCTTTACTCAGTACCGCCGGGCGCAGCCGATGATTGTAGATGATGTAGCGATAACGGCGAGCCGTGGCGCTAAATCGGGCATGAAAATCATCAGGTACAGCTTTAACCCAACGCACGGCGATGTCACCAGGTAAATTCGCATTTACGCCCAACGTCCACGCAGCGTCTTTGCGCTGCGCGGTCGTTTCGAAATGCACAACCTGCCCGGTGCCGTGTACACCTGCGTCAGTACGCCCGGCGCAGAAGACGGTGATCGGTTCGTTCGCCACCTGGGAGAGCGCCTTTTCCAGCTTCTCCTGCACACTGCGGACTTCGTTCTGCCGTTGCCAGCCGTAATACTTACTGCCGTCGTACTCAATGCCCAGCGCAATTTTATAAACTGGCGGTTGTTGCTGGTCGGACATTAGTACAGATACTCCTGCACCAGTTTCTCGGCGATTTTTACTGCCATCAGCGCGCCGCCAAAGCGAACGTTATCGGCCACCGACCAGAACTGAACTTGCTCCGGCATACCGTAGTCATTACGTACGCAGCCAACGGAAAGATGCGGCGTACCAGAAGCATCCCCCACCTGAGTCGGGAATTCGTTCTCTTCAGAGAGCACAATATCTTCGCCCTGAGCAAACGCATCACGCGCTTCTTCTGCCGCCAGCGGACGCAGAGCTTCAAAGTTGACCATCTGGGCATGACCGTAGAATACCGGTGCCTGGACGACGCTTGCCGAAATCATCAGCCCTTCGTCCTGCAGGATTTTGCGTACTTCGTCAACGATACGACGTTCTTCACGCACGCTACCTTCGCTATCCGGCAGTAACGGCAGCATGTTGAACGCCAGCTGACGCCCGAAGAAATCTTCTTCATCAATCGGAATGCCGTTGAGCAATTTCGCACTCTGCCCCGCTAACGCATCGACCGCTTTTTTGCCCTGGGCGGAGGCTGAAATCAGGCTGGTAACGCTGATACGCGACAAACCGCCCTGATCGATTAACGGTTTCAGTGCCGCCAGCAGTTGGCTGGTCAGACTGTCCGGTACGGCGATGACATTCCGGTTGCGGTAATCGGTCAGTACAAACGGGTTTACTTCCGGCACCACCAGCGGTACGTCAGGTTCGAGAGCAAACAATCCGCTGCTATCGATCACCAGGCAACCTGAGTTGGTCGCTTCTTCAACCCAGGCACCGGTAGCTTCTTTGCCTGCGACAAAAAACGCCAGCTGCGCCTGCGTCCAGTCGAATTCAGCGGCATCCTGCACGGTGATTGTCTTACCACCAAAGCGCAGTTGTTCGCCTGCGCTTTCGTTACGTGCCAGTGCATAAATTTCCCCAACCGGGAACTGACGTTCAGCCAGCGTTTCAAGCAGGGCTTCGCCCACAGCGCCAGTTGCGCCCAGGACGGCAATGTTCCAGCCTTCAGACATGGTGGTTTACTCCAGAAATAGCAAAGCTCCCTGCCAATATTACAGCAGAGAGCATGAAGAAGAGATTAACGTGCCGGATGATGAACGGCGTTAAAACCCAGTTTACACAGCAATGATGCCGCGCTGGCGTCATCACAAATTACATACAGAGATGACCATTCACGGCGCTCAAGATAGTTTTTGCGCAGCTTATCGAACTCACCCGGTATTCCGGCGACTTTACGCAGCGGTGCGTCATCGCGGCGCACATCATACACCAAATGCACCAGCCTTTTCAGCGTCGGTTGATCGAGCGGGCCATGCAGCGTAATGCGGCCAAACTCTGGCGCGGGCAGCAACGTATCCAGCGCAACGTGTTGTTCATGCCCAATAAACTTGCTATAAGCTTCAAACACTTGCGTAGTACCGCGTGCTTTACCTTCCAGGGTATAGCCTGCGATATGCGGCGTGCCGATATCCACTTTTTTCAGCAATTCCACGTTGAGTTCCGGTTCGCCTTCCCAGACATCCAGCACTACGCTTAACTTCTGGCCTTCGTTCAGACAGGTCAATAGGGCAGTATTATCGACGACTGCGCCACGGCAGGCGTTAATCAGAATCGCTCCTGGTTTCAGGCTACGGATCAGTTTTTCATCCGCCAGATGCAGCGTTTTGTACGGCCCGTCTTTGAAGAGTGGCGTATGGAAAGTCAGAATATCCGCATGCTGAACTAATTCATCCAGCGAGCGGAAATCCCCCTCATCCCCACGGTCGGCGCGAGGCGGATCGCAAAGCAAGGTTGTAATCCCTAACGCTTCCAGTCGCGCCTGTAAACGGCGACCAACGTTACCAACGCCCACGATCCCCACTGTACGGTCGTGCAGTGAAAATCCATCGCGTTCGGCAAGCATCAGCAGTGAGGAGAAAACATATTCCACCACCGCAATCGCATTACAGCCTGGTGCCGCGGAAAAACCAATTCCCGCCTGCTTTAACCACGCTTCATCGACATGGTCGGTCCCCGCGGTGGCAGTGCCAACAAATTTAATGGGTTTTCCTCCCAGCAAAGATTCATTCACTTTCGTGACCGAACGCACCATCAGCGCATCCGCGTCTGCCAGTTGAGCCACGGGGATTGGACGCCCGGGAACCGCGGTCACCTCACCCAAACGGCTAAATAAGTCGCGGGCATAAGGCATATTTTCATCAACAAGGATTTTCACGTTTGTGTTACCTGTATGAGACGAGAGTTAACCGGACAAGTGTGCCATAATCTCGCGGCCAGGCATACTTGCGAAGATTTCAGGTATAAGGATACGTAATGATACAACCTATTTCCGGCCCTCCTCCTGGGCAACCACCAGGTCAGGGAGATAACCTGCCGTCTGGCGCGGGCAATCAGCCTTTATCCAGTCAGCAACGTACTTCGCTGGAAAGCTTAATGACGAAAGTGACCTCACTGACGCAACAGCAAAGAGCAGAACTGTGGGCGGGTATCAGGCACGATATTGGTCTGTCGGGAGATTCACCGCTGCTTTCGCGTCACTTCCCTGCCGCTGAGCATAATCTGGCGCAACGTCTGCTGGCCGCGCAAAAAAGCCATTCTGCCCGCCAGCTTTTAGCGCAATTAGGGGAGTATCTACGTCTGGGGAATAATCGTCAGGCGGTCACGGATTATATCCGTCATAACTTTGGTCAGACGCCGCTGAATCAGCTCTCTCCGGAGCAATTAAAGACCATTCTCACCCTGTTGCAGGAAGGGAAGATGGTTATTCCGCAACCTCAGCAGCGCGAGGCGACCGACCGTCCGTTATTACCGGCGGAGCACAATGCGCTCAAACAGCTGGTGACCAAACTTGCGGCGGCAACGGGAGAACCCAGCAAGCAGATCTGGCAATCGATGCTGGAACTTTCCGGGGTGAAAGATGGCGAGTTAATTCCAGCGAAACTGTTTAACCATCTGGTGACCTGGCTACAGGCGCGTCAGACGCTAAGCCAGCAAAATACGCCGACGCTTGAATCACTACAGATGGCGCTGAAACAACCTTTAGATGCCAGTGAACTGGCGGCGTTATCGGCATATATCCAGCAAAAATATGGTCTTTCTGCGCAATCATCGCTTTCTTCAGCCCAGGCCGAGGATATTCTTAATCAGCTTTATCAACGGCGGGTTAAAGGGATTGATCCGCGTGATATGCAACCGCTGCTTAATCCTTTTCCACCGATGATGGACACGTTGCAAAATATGGCAACGCGTCCCGCGCTGTGGATACTGTTAGTCGCGATTATCCTGACGCTGGTCTGGCTGGTTCGTTAACCCCGACGAAATGACAGTATCGTGACAATAATTCCCAGCACCGCAGAGATCGCCCCGGCAAGAAATACCGAAGAGTAACCAAACGTGGTCGCCAGCATTCCCGCCAGCGGCCCGGAGACGCCGAGGGCGATATCCTGAAACGCGGCGTAACCGCCCAGTGCGGTGCCGCGAACTTGTGACGGTACGCGTTTAACCACCTCCACGCCCAGCGCAGGAAAGATAAGCGAACATCCGGCTCCGGTTAACGCCGCGCCCGCTAATGCGACCCACGCACCTGGGGCTTGCCAGAGCAGCAACAAGCCCACCGTTTCTACAAGCAGAGAGACAATCGCCACTTTCACGCCGCCAAAACGGTCCGGCATCCAGCCAAACATGACGCGCATCACGACAAATGCGCCGCCAAACGCGGTAAGAGTAAAGCCCGCCATCGCCCATCCTTTGCTGGCAAAGTAGAGCGAAACGAAAGTCCCGATAACCGCAAAACCAACGCCTTGTAGTGCCAGACCTAACCCAGGTTTCCAGATAAGCCCGACAACACTCCACAGCGATGGACGTTCTCCCGCCAGGGCCGGTACTTTGCGCACTGTGCCGTTACAGGCCCACGCCAGTAAGGGTAATGCCATTGTGGTGAGCGCCAGTGCGGCAAAACCGTAATGGCTATGAATCAACAGGCCAAGCGGCGCACCAACAGCGAGGGCACCGTAAATCGCCATTCCGTTCCATGACATCACTTTGCCGGAATGTTTTGGCCCAACGATGCCTAATCCCCAGGTCAGAGCGCCCGTCAGTAACTGGCTTTCACCAAAGCCAAGAATCAAACGCCCGACGACCAACAGGGCAAATTTGAACGGTGCGGAGACGGGCAAAATCGCCGCCAACAGCAGCGCGCCGCCAGCCAGACCACAAGCTAACATCCCCTGAAGCGCCGAACGTTTTGCGCCATATTGATCGGCCAGTCGCCCGGCGTAACCACGCGTCAGCACCGTAGCCAGAAACTGAATGCCGACGGCAATACCGACCATGGTGTTGCCATAGCCCAGTTCATGATGAACAAACAGCGGGATAACCGGCAACGGCAGCCCTACGGTCATGTAGGTGAGAAAAACCGCAAAAGCGATGCGGAAGAGTGAAAAATTGGCAGAAGATCGTGTTTCGGTTTGGCTTACAGCAGTCATGCATTACTCCAGAATGCAGCGCAAGGCGAGGAGTATCCCCGTCTCATCTCTCTGGTTTCAGGGTTACGGTGCGTTGGCAGGATTTAACGCGTACGTCTTTTCAGAAGGAAATCGACAAAGCGGGAAGTTTGCCTGGAACAGGCGGCGATTGTCAATGATGTGAAAAAGGGAACCATCGGGTTCCCTTTTGCATTAGTGCCGGAGGCGGTATTGGTGCATATCGTCGGATGCGACGCTGGCGCGTCTTATCCGACCTACTCCGAGCTACTCCGACCTACTGCGAATTAATCTTTCAGCTTACGCATTACCAGCGTGGCGTTGGTGCCGCCGAAGCCGAAGCTGTTAGACATCACGGTGGTCAGTTCGCGATCGGTCGTTTCGGTCACGATGTTCAGACCCGCAGCCTGTTCGTCCAGCTCTTCAATGTTGATGCTCGGGGCGATAAAGCCGTGTTCCAGCATCAGCAGAGAGTAGATAGCTTCCTGTACGCCAGCAGCGCCCAGAGAGTGACCGGTCATTGCTTTGGTTGCAGAAATCGCCGGGCTCTTATCGCCGAACACTTCACGGATAGCCGCCAGCTCTTTCACGTCGCCAACCGGAGTCGAAGTACCGTGGGAGTTCAGGTAGTCGATTGGGGTATCAACACCGTGCATCGCCATCTTCATGCAACGCACTGCGCCTTCGCCAGACGGAGCAACCATGTCTGCGCCATCAGACGTTGCGCCGTAGCCAACGATTTCAGCGTAGATATGAGCACCACGTGCCAACGCGTGTTCCAGTTCTTCGACCACCACCATACCGCCGCCGCCAGCGATAACGAAACCGTCACGGTGAGCGTCATAAGTACGGGAGGCTTTTTCCGGGGTGTCGTTGTATTTGGTAGACAGCGCGCCCATTGCGTCGAATTCGCAGGCCATTTCCCAGCACAGCTCTTCGCCGCCGCCAGCAAACACGATATCCTGTTTGCCCAGTTGGATCTGCTCTACTGCGTTACCGATACAGTGCGCGGAAGTCGCACATGCGGAGCTGATGGAGTAGTTAACGCCGTGAATCTTAAACGGCGTGGCGAGGCAGGCAGAAACGCCGGATGCCATCGCTTTGGTGACCACATACGGGCCTACCGCTTTCAGGCCGCGCGGGCCGCGCATTGCGTCAGCGCCGAACACCTGAAAACGCGGGGAACCGCCGCCGGAACCTGCAATCAGGCCAACGCGCGGGTTATTCTGGTAAGCTTCCGGGGAGAGGCCAGCATCTGCAATTGCCTGCTCCATAGAAAGGAATGCATAAATGGATGCGTCGCTCATAAAGCGCACAACTTTGCGGTCAATGAGGCCAGTGGTATCCAGTTTTACGTTGCCCCAGACGTGGCTACGCATGCCGGAATCCTTCAGCTCCTGAGAGAAAGTGATCCCTGAACGTCCTTCACGCAGAGATGCCAGGACTTCCTGCTGGTTATTACCGATGCTGGAAACAATGCCCAGGCCAGTAATCACTGCACGTTTCATTCAATACCTCTGTAAGTCGCACATAGAGTAAGTTTCGAATGCACAATAGCGTACACTTGTACGCCGAACAAGTCCGATCAGCCAATTAATAGAGAAATTTGCGCAGCCTGACACACATCGCTAAGATCGAGGCACCGCCTGTAAGACGAGTAGCTTACGTGAAACACAACGCCATACAACCTGCCAACCTCGAATTTAATGCTGAGGGTACACCTGTTTCCCGAGATTTTGACGATGTCTATTTTTCCAACGATAACGGACTGGAAGAGACACGCTATGTTTTTCTCGGAGGTAACCAATTAGAGGCACGCTTTCCTGAGCATCCACATCCTCTGTTTGTGGTAGCAGAGAGCGGCTTCGGCACCGGATTAAACTTCCTGACGCTATGGCAGGCATTTGTTCAGTTTCGCGAAGCACATCCGCAAGCGCAATTACAACGCTTACATTTCATCAGTTTTGAGAAATTTCCCCTCACCCGTGCGGATTTAGCCTTAGCGCATCAACACTGGCCGGAACTGGCACCGTGGGCAGAAAAACTTCAGGCGCAGTGGCCTTTGCCCTTGCCCGGTTGCCATCGTTTATTGCTCGATGAAGGCCGCGTGACGCTGGATTTATGGTTTGGCGATATTAATGAACTGACCAGCCAACTGGACGATTCGCTAAATCAAAAAGTAGATGCCTGGTTTCTGGACGGCTTTGCGCCAGCGAAAAACCCGGATATGTGGACGCAAAATCTGTTTAACGCCATGGCAAGGTTGGCGCGTCCGGGCGGCACGCTGGCGACATTTACGTCTGCCGGTTTTGTCCGCCGTGGTTTACAGGAAGCCGGATTCACGATGCAAAAACGTAAGGGCTTTGGGCGCAAACGGGAAATGCTTTGTGGGGTGATGGAGCAAGCATTACCCCTCCCCTGCTCCACGCCGTGGTTTAACCGCACGGGCAGCAGCAAACGGGAAGCGGCGATTATCGGCGGTGGTATTGCCAGCGCGTTGTTGTCGCTGGCGCTATTGCGTCGCGGCTGGCAGGTAACACTTTATTGCGCGGATGAGGCCCCCGCACTGGGTGCTTCCGGCAATCGCCAGGGGGCGCTGTATCCGCTCTTAAGTAAACACGATGAGGCGCTGAACCGCTTTTTCTCTAATGCGTTTACTTTTGCTCGTCAGTTTTACGACCAATTACCCGTTAAATTTGATCATGACTGGTGCGGCGTCACGCAGTTAGGCTGGGATGAGAAAAGCCAGCATAAAATCGCACAGATGCTGTCAATGGATTTACCCGAAGAACTGGCTGTAGCCGTTGAGGCAAATGCGGTTGAACAAATTACGGGCGTTACGACAAATTGCAGCGGTATTACTTATTCGGAAGGTGGCTGGCTGTGTCCGGCAGAACTAACCCGTAATGTGCTGGAACTGGCGCAACAGCAAGGTTTACAGATTCATTATCAATATCAGTTGCAGGATTTATCCCGTAAGGATGACTGTTGGTTGCTGAATTTTGCAGGAGATCAGCAAGCAACACACAATGTAGTGGTACTGGCGAACGGGCATCAAATCAGCGGTTTCAGCCAAACATCGACTCTGCCAGTGTATTCGGTTGCCGGACAGGTCAGCCATATTCCGACAACGCCGGAACTGGCAAAACTGAAGCAGGTGCTGTGCTATGACGGTTATCTCACGCCACAAAATCCGGCGAATCAACATCATTGTATTGGTGCCAGTTATCATCGCGGCAGCGAAGATACGGCGTACAGTGAGGACGATCAGCAGCAGAATCGCCAGCGGTTGATTGATTGTTTCCCGCAGGCGCAGTGGGCAAAAGAGGTTGATGTCAGTGATAAAGAGGCGCGCTGCGGTGTGCGTTGTGCCACTCGCGATCATCTGCCAATGGTAGGTAATGTTCCCGATTATGACGCTACACTCGTGGAATATGCGTCGCTGGCGGAGCAGAAAGATGAGGCGGTAAGCGCACCGGTTTATGACGATCTCTTTATGGTTGCTGCTTTGGGTTCTCGCGGTTTGTGCTCTGCCCCGCTGTGTGCCGAGATTCTGGCGGCGCAGATGAGTGAAGAACCGATTCCGATGGATGCCAGTACGCTGGCGGCGTTAAATCCGAATAGGTTATGGGTGCGGAAATTGTTGAAGGGTAAAGCAGTTAAGGCTGGGTAACCAGCTTTGGCAGTGTTTGTCGGATGCGGCGTGAACGCCTTATCCGACCTACGTGTGACGTGTAGGCCTGATAAGACGCGATAAGCGTCGCATCAGGCATGGTGCTCCAGACGCCGCAACTTACTGCTGTGACGCCTGCTGAAACAGGTTTTCCCACATATCGGTCACCAGCGCCTGGTCACGCGGCGACAATTCACCGGCACCAATGGCTTTTTCCAGACTCTGGCTAACGGTCGTATGTACCGCCTGGGCGGAGTGGTCATCACCACTTTCCAGTTCTGCGATGGCTAATGTCAGGTGGCCACGCAAATACCCACTGGCAAACAACTCATCATCACTGGCATGGTCAACCATACCGTCGATTAATGCCAGAATGCGTGATTCAAACTCCGCGATCATCTTCTTTCCTCATTGTAAAACGTGGCGCTGGCTTTAGTTGAGCGCTTCCGGCCACGGGAACTGTTCCGCCGTAAGTTCCGGCGTGTGATAATAATTTTGTAATGCTTTAATGAAGCGTGCCGGGCGTTCAGGAATGCCGTTTTCCAGATAATCCATCACCTGTGCATGTACCCGCCGTTGAAACACCACACGATCCGGTTCGAAGTCGCCTTCCAGATTGTCGCAACTGACGTTAAACGGATATCCCGCCGCCACACAGAACAACCAGTCCAGCGCCTGCGGCTTCACTTCAACATCTTCAAACTGGCTTTGCGTTTGGGCATCGCGTCCGTCCGGGCAATACCAGTAGCCGAAATCAACCAGCTCACGGCGCGCTTTCCCGGCAATACACCAGTGCGAAATCTCGTGGATGGCGCTGGCATAAAAGCCATGAGCAAAGACGATTCGGTTATACGGTACTTCCGCATCAGCAGGAAGATAGATCGGTTCGTCGTCGCCTTTAATCAGACGGGTATTAAAATCATCGGCAAAGCAGCTATTAAAAATTTCAATCAACTGCTCATAGTGGTGTGTACTGTTCATTAGTTCATCCCCAACCAGTGGAGGATCTCCTGTCCGTGGCTATCGTAAAGTAATTTGGCACTCATCACCGCTGAGACAATAACAATCATCGGGCGGATCAGCTTTTGTCCTTTGCTCAACACCAGTCGTGAACCCATGCGCGCGCCGAGGAACTGCCCCACCAGCATCACGAATCCTGTCGCCCAAATCACTTTGCCACCGAGAATAAACAGCAGTAAACCGCCGATATTTGACGTTGCGTTGAGTAATTTGGCGTGAGCCGTGGCTTTGGCGAGGTTGAATCCGCACAGCGTAACAAAGGCCAGCGCGTAAAACGATCCCGCTGCCGGACCAAAGAAGCCGTCATAAAAACCGACGCAGCCACCGGCAATTAACGCGAAGGGTAAACCGTACATCCGGCGCTGGCGATCTTCTTCACCCAGCTTTGGCATCAGCAAGAAATAGAGGCCGATACAAATCACCAGAATGGGCAAAATCTGCCGTAAGACATCAGCCTGAACATACTGCACCAGCAATGCGCCGCTCATTGAGCCGACAAAGGTCATGGCGATATTGAGTTTCTGATCGCTTAAACTAACCACTTTGCGGCGAATAAAGTAGATAGTGGCGGAAATAGAGCCACCGCAGGCTTGCAGTTTATTGGTTGCCAGCGCGTTAGCGGGAGACATCCCCGCCGCCATCAATGCCGGAATGGTGAGTAACCCACCGCCACCGGCAATCGAGTCGATAAATCCCGCCAGCATGGCGACAAAAAAGAGAACTCCCAGCAACAGCGGGGAAACCATAAACAGGCTATTAAACGTTTCCATTAGATCACGTGCTCATCCAGTAGCGCCTGGCAGGAAGGCGGCAACGGAGGCGGTGTCTTCTTCTCAGGCTTTGTTGTTCCCGGTTTTGGAGGTTCAAACCAGCTTTGCAGTTCTGCCCCGCAACCATCGCCTGGTGGCGGTAAAGGTTGATCTTCACACTCCAGACTATCGGCAGGACAACGTAATCGTACATGCATATGCGCGCGATGCTGGAACCAGGGTCGCACTTTGCGCAACCAGTCGCGATCGGTGCCCGCATCAAGGCAAAGTTGTTGTTTAATCGCCGGATTAACAAAAATGCGCGTGACGTCTTTGTCCTGGGCGGCGAGTTTGATCAAGCTGAAAATTTCTGGCTTCCACAGCGTCGGAACAACGTGTTTACCGTCGCGGGAAACTAAATCTAACGCTTGCGGGCGCAAGAGCTGCGCGGAGGTCCAGCGTGTTTTTGGCAGTTGCAGGAAGATGTCCACATCCAGTCCGGTCTGGTGGCTGGCGTGACCGCCGTTGAAACGACCACCAGCAGGCATCCCCATATCGCCAATCAGCACCGTGCCCAAGCTCAGATTGCTCACCTGGCTACTCAGACGCTGGATAAACATCACCAGATCCGGGTGTCCGAAATAGCGACGCTGATCGGTACGCATGACCTGATAATGTTCGGACTGTATCGGCAGCGTGTCAGCGCCGACGATACAGCCATTAGAAAAACTGCCTATCGATTGTGCGCTACCCGGCACAGGTTGGGTTATTTTTTGCCACGGCGTCGCTGCCAGGCTGGCGCTACTGGCAAGCAGGGCCAGCAGCGCAATCGCGGTTTTGTTCATTTTTTACCAGCGTGGAATATCAGTCTTCACATCGGCATTTTGCGCCCGCTGCCGTAACAGGTGATCCATTAAAACGATCGCCAGCATCGCTTCTGCGATCGGCACCGCACGGATCCCGACACAAGGATCGTGACGGCCTTTGGTGATCATCTCAACTTCTTCGCCAAAGCGGTTAATGGTACGCCCTGGCACGGTAATGCTGGAGGTTGGCTTCAGCGCCATATGGGCAATGATTTGCTGCCCGCTGCTGATACCGCCAAGAATGCCGCCCGCATGGTTGCTCTGGAAACCGTCTTTGGTGATTTCGTCGCGGTTCTGGCTGCCACGCAGCGCCACCACGTCAAAACCATCACCAATTTCTACGCCTTTCACCGCGTTGATGCTCATCAGCGCATGGGCGATGTCGGCATCCAGGCGGTCAAAGACCGGCTCGCCAAGTCCGGCGGGGACGCCACTGGCAACAACGGTGACTTTCGCGCCGATGGAGTCGCCCTCTTTTTTCAGCGCGCGCATCAGTTCATCTAACGCGTCGATTTTGTCCGGGTCCGGGCAGAAAAACGGATTTTGCTCGACCTGCGACCAGTCTTTGATTTCCAGCGGAATGTCACCCATCTGGGTCAGGCAGCCGCGAATCTCAATGCCAAATTTCTCGGCGAGATATTTTTTTGCAATCGCCCCTGCCGCCACGCGCATGGCGGTTTCGCGGGCGGAAGAGCGCCCGCCGCCGCGATAATCGCGCAGACCGTATTTTTGTTCGTAGGTGTAATCGGCATGGCCTGGACGGAAAACGTCTTTAATGGCGCTGTAATCCTGAGAACGCTGGTCGGTATTTTCGATCAACAAGCCAATGCTGGTGCCAGTAGTAACACCTTCAAAAACACCGGAGAGTATTTTGACCTGATCCGGCTCGCGGCGCTGGGTGGTATAGCGCGATGTCCCAGGGCGACGACGATCAAGGTCATGTTGCAGGTCCGCTTCCGTCAGCGGAATGCCTGGCGGAACACCATCGACGATGCAGCCGAGCGCCAGCCCGTGCGATTCGCCGAAGGTGGTTACGCGAAAGAGTTGTCCAATTGTGTTTCCAGCCATCACGGCTCCGTTATTGTTGTGTTTGCGTGTTTACTTAATCTTTATAAATCGCGAAATGTTCACGGGCCGCCAGCAGCTGCTCTTTGGTGAGCATAAACACACCATCGCCGCCGTTATCAAACTCCAGCCAGGTGAACGGAACATCCGGATATTGTTCCATAAGATGTACCATGCTGTTGCCGACTTCACAAATCAGCACGCCATCATCAGCGAGGTAATCTGCCGCGTTACCGAGAATGCGACGCGTCAGTTTCAGGCCGTCGGTGCCAGATGCCAGGCCCAGTTCCGGCTCGTGGCGGTATTCATTTGGCAGGTCGGACATATCTTCCGCATCGACGTACGGCGGGTTAGTGACGATCAGGTCGTACTGTACTTTCGGCAAATCACGGAACAGATCGGAGCGAATCGGGATGACGTTGTGGATCAGACCGTGTTCTTCGATGTTCTGTTCAGCAACCGCCAGCGCGTCGGGAGAGATATCCACCGCGTCAACTTCCGCATCCGGGAAGGCATAAGCACAGGCAATGGCGATGCAGCCGCTACCGGTACACATATCTAAAATATGCTGCGGTTGCTTGCTGATAAGTCCGGCAAATTTATTGTTGATCAGTTCACCAATCGGCGAGCGCGGCACCAGCACGCGTTCATCGACGTAAAATTCATGACCGCAGAACCACGCTTTGTTAGTCAGGTAAGCCACCGGAATGCGTTCATTGACGCGGCGGATCACGCGCTCAACAATACGGTGTTTTTCGCTGGAGGTCAGACGCGCGGTGCGCATATCTTCCGGGATATCCAGCGGCAGGTAGAGTGAAGGCAACACCAGTTGCACGGCTTCATCCCACGGGTTGTCAGTGCCGTGGCCGTACCAGATATTCGCCGCGCTGAAGCGGCTCACCGACCAGCGCAACATGTCCTGAATGGTTTGCAGCTCATTTACTGCTTCATCAACGAAAATTTTATCCACGTATTCCTCCAGGGCATGATCGCAATAATTTCGGCGGCTAGTTTGCCATGAAGATGACGATAAATCAGCATTCACGCGCGGTGAGTGCGGAAAAATACGTTTAAAACGATCGATTGCGCTACGAGTCGGGTAAACTGTAGGAAAATTAGAAATAGAGACAGATAAATGAAAAAGAAAACAACACTTAGCGAGGAGGACCAGGCGCTGTTTCGACAGTTGATGGCGGGGACTCGCAAGATTAAGCAGGACACGATTGTCCACCGACCGCAGCGTAAGAAAATCAGCGAAGTGCCGGTGAAACGGTTGATTCAGGAGCAGGCCGATGCCAGCCATTATTTTTCCGATGAATTTCAGCCGTTATTGAATACCGAAGGTCCGGTGAAATATGTTCGCCCGGATGTCAGCCATTTTGAGGCGAAGAAGTTACGCCGTGGCGATTATTCACCGGAGCTGTTTTTGGATTTGCACGGTTTGACGCAGCTGCAAGCCAAGCAGGAGTTAGGCGCATTGATTGCCGCCTGTCGCCGCGAACATGTGTTTTGTGCCTGCGTGATGCATGGTCATGGGAAGCATATTTTGAAGCAGCAAACGCCGCTGTGGCTGGCGCAACATCCGCATGTGATGGCATTTCACCAGGCACCAAAAGAGTACGGTGGTGATGCGGCATTGCTGGTGTTGATTGAAGTGGATGAGTGGTTGCCGCCGGAATTACCGTGAATGCTGGCATCGAATGCCGGATGCGGCGTGAATGCCTTATCCGGCCGATAAAAATATGATAATTCAATAAATTGTGATTCATTTCGTAGGCCTGATAAGACGCGTCGGCGTCACATCAGGCATCAGTGCACAACGACGAGCTACAACTCATTCAATACATACTGAAAACGACACGTAGAATCAATCGGTTGCCGACTGCTGGTATTCACCTTCACCACGATATCATGTAACTCTTTATCGGTTACCGGATGACGTGTGGGGGTCACCGTTACCGTTGATTTGTCGCAGCCATAAGAGGTAAAGGTTAACAGTTCTGATACCGCACGGCAGTATGCACCTCTACTATCAAAAACGCTGCCGTCACAGAGTTTGCCGTTTTCCATCAGGTAGGTCGAAAGCGTAGTGGTAATTGTCGACCCCGTGGACTGTAGCTGTAGCGCTTTATTATGACTGACATAATTTTCACTCCAGGAGATATCATAGGAGGCGACCGGTATCGTTGGGCATATTGAGTTATGCACAGTCGGGCTCGTGTAGCTTCCAAATCCAGATAAGTTTGTATATGAATAAAAGGACGCGATCCACGGGCAACCATAATTATCAGATGCAACGGTGATCTTTAAGGTCATATATGCACAACGGAAAATATCCGTATCAATACCGGGGCAATGTGAATTATTAATCGTATCATAATCCGTTATAACCAGAGTTGGTGCCGGACCCGACCCCGTCCAGGAAATACGCGGAAGCGTATCCCCCTTACGCGCAAGAAAACTATATTTTCCATATGCAACCTCCCCTGGTGTTACCACCGTAACATTGAGAACAATAGACGAAGCTATCCCTGTTATCGTGTCCATCGCATAATAAATTCTCACACTGTCGAAACTTGAACTCATAAGTTTATCCCCAGCATAGCTCCTGGGTGTGCCGACAACATTCAGGACAAGCAGCATCAGGCTCGCGAAAAATAGGGTCCATTTTTTCATGTTATAAATACTCAAAGGTTGCCGTCACAGTGGCGTTAAAGTCACCGGACGTTACATTTCGCCCGCTCTTCGCCTGTAACCAGGCATTAAAATTTAGGCTGTTATTTCCCTGATTCAGCGGGAGCGTGACGCCTGTTGTATTGTTGACTGGCACTGGTATACCTGCCGCTGTTTCAATTCCAATCCCAGCGCCGGACGCAGAAGACGAGGCGTCAAAAGCCAGAAATCCGGGCAGTTCACTATCTTCTGTTCCCGTTAACGTGACTCTGACACTCAGCGATGTAGAACTTTGACAATCCTTCAATTGAATGACCAACGGCACTCGCTCTGACTGCCCAATGTTCATTAAATCGCTGGCGGCAATGGCAGGAAAATGTACCTCTGCCAACTGGCTACCGTTGATCACTGGTGTACACGATTTACTGATTAAATTGCCGGTAAAGTGCAGATTATCTACCGCTGTTGTGGTGCCGCTGTTCAGCAACAGCAGGCTATTGATAAAAATCAACGCACACTTTTTCTTCATTGATAATCCACCTGTAACGTGGCCCAGGCTTCAAAGTCCGCCTCAGGCAGATCAACACCACTCTTTTTTACTGGCACAGCCGTTAACACCGGTAAATCGGTTTCATTCACCACGAGTGGCGTATTGATCCTAAAACGCTGCCCAGCCTGTTTAAGCTGAATACCTAATCCAGTGATATTGCTGCTTACTGCGGCATCATCAAAATCGCTTTGTGTGCCACTCCAGCTCAAGGTCATTTCCATTGATGGGTCGCGAACCGCCGTATCACAGGTAATGGAATACGGCACCGTTTGCTCATAATTACTGCCATTAATGTCATCAACAAACACATCCTGAAAGGTGATTTCAATGGTTTGAGCGTTGCTAATAGTGCAGTTAGGCGGCTGCACTAAATAGCCGTGAAAAGAGACATTTGAGAGTGCCATCGAGCAAAAGCCCCACAGCACAAGAAGTGAGATCCGTTTCATTGATAATCCACCACAATTGTGGCGCTGGCGTTAAATTCCGCTGCCGCTAAGGTTGTACCACTCTGTTTCACCGGCACGGCTTCAAGTGCAGGGATGCCCGAGGAAAAATTAAACGGCAACCATGAACCAGACGTTAAGTCGAGTATTGAGTGATCACTACTTTTTTGAACCCGAATACCAAACCCTGGAATACCTGTGCTGATAACTGTTTCACCGTTAATCACGACCGTTGTCGCCTGCATCTGTAAACGCAAGTCATCCATTGCCAAATTGTTGCAAACAAGCGAGTAGTCAATGGGACGGTTATAACTCACCCCATCGATCTTATTAATGAATACATTACCAAACTCAACTGCCGCACCATTTACCGTACAAGGAGGAGGGGCATCAACAAGCACCCGTAAATTCATACTTACTGACTTACTCGCTGCAACTGCAAAGCCGCTACCAACACAACATATCAGTAACCCAGTTACCGCCCAGACAGAACAAGATCCTTTCATACTGGCTCTCCCGTCATTAGCCTTTGCGGCTCTGCTCTTCATCAACCTGGCAACTGTTACCGTTGCAGGTGAAAAAGAGCGGCATCCGAGCGCCATAGTCGTTGACATAGGTCAGTACCGGCACGCTACCCATCTTCACATTCAGCGGTGCAGAGGTTTTCGGCGACATCACTATTGGCGAGAAACCGGCTGCCGGATTGCCATTTTTCTGTGCGCTGGCATTACTGAAAATGACGTAATACGGCGTCGGGTTATTGACAGTAAATTCCTGACCGTTGCGGGTTAAGGTCACTTTATGCTGCCATGGGTTTTGCGTGGTGTTTTTTTCCAGAGCTTTCGGTCGCCAGAAAAGTTTGATACGCGTCTGAAGAGCGATTTGTAGCGTGTTGGATTTGTTCGATTTCGGCGGAATTTCGCGCACGTTGAAATAGAACATCGATTCCCGATCGGCAGGTAATTTATGAATATCCGGCAGGCCCTGAATTTTAACCTGGCCATTCATCATTGCTTCAATGCGCTGTACAGGCGGCAATACCGCCAGCGGCGAGCTGATCTTGACGCCCTTTTCATCTTCAATCCAGCTTTGCGCCAGATAAGGCAGTTTGGGGTCGTTATTACGCAGCGTCACGCTGATAGATTTATCGCTTTCATTAAAAATCAGGCGAGTACGATCGGGCGTTACTGACGCCTGGGTAGAAAAACTTACCGTTGCTGCCAGTAACGACAGTACCGTTGTCAATGTTTTGGCAGAGAGATATTTAGTCATGGATCATTCCTTAATCACGTTATTGGTTCGATGAAACAGACATCGGCGGTTCCATTGGTGTCACCTGTTGTGTCTGCTCCTGAATGACGGGTTGAATATCATGCGGTATGACGGGAGAACTTCCCCCCTTTTGCTGGCATGGCAACAACAAGCCATTGAACAGGTCATTCGGTAACGGGTCTGGCAGGCTGATATCGCAGTGAGATTCACCCTCCCAGAAAACGGTCATATGTTCACCCGGTTTAACGCCTGCCAGATAAACATTACCTTCGTCATCAACCAATCCAACTTGTTGTTGATTATCGTTTTTCACTTCCGCCCCAAATGGCGGATGGCTGCCATCCTGCAAGCGCAGCACTGCCATCGCCTTCTCACCACTGATCACCGCAAATTTACGGTAGCCAATAGCGCCTTCCGTCAGCGTTGCCTGAACCACTGATTTCGTGGCTTCGGCGTTTTCCGGCAGTTTGTTCAAATCGATATAAGCCTGGTTGCGGTAGTAATCATTAACATCTGCCACCACCGCTTTGCCGAACATGTTGGTATAAACGGCGGAACCATTACCTTCAACCGGCACATTAGCAACGCCATCAGCGTCGATTAACAGACGTGTACCGCCCATGTTTTGTGTACGATGCAGCGCCCCGCCGTGAGCAGTCAACGTTGCCCCGCCCTGTAAAGAGATCCCTGCTGAGGTGTATTGCCCTTCATGGTAGTTGGCACTGAGATCAACTTTTGCCAGAGTACCATCGTGGCTGTAGTAGCCATCCACGCTGCTGTGGTTTTCGCTGGTTCCGGCGCTTACCGTGTAGTGGCTGGCGTCATCAATGCGGTGGTACAGGCTCACCTGATTGCTGTCGGCACCGCTGCCATAGTTGCCGTTGTAACTGATGGTGCTGTTGTCGCCCCACGGCAAACTTAAGGACAGATAAACCCCCTTGTCAGCACTTTTATCGTATTCGTAGCGATAACCGGTCAGAGAAACGCTCAAGTTGCGAAGGCTTCCTAAATTGAAATAATGAGAAAGCATCATGTTGTAGTTGGTCTGATCCTGGCGATCCCAGTAGGTATGGTGGGAATAGTTGAGATAGACCGAAACGCGCGCATCCGTGAAGTTCTGGTTATAGGTGACCGTATACATCTCTTTGTCGTTACCGGTGCGCGCCCGGTCGTCGTCGTTCGCATCCAGATACTCGCTCATGGTCATGTAGTTTTTTTCAGAGAAGCGGTATCCAGCAAACGTCACCCGACTGTTGAGTTCATCAAAATCTTTGGCATAGCTGACGCGATAAGAGTTGCCGTCCAGCGTTTTGTTGCCATACACGCTGTTATCGTCGAGTTGAACACGAGAGTGAGTGACATCAAACGCTAACGCGCCTAGCAGCGCCAGGTCACGACCGAGGCCCAGCGCCGCCGACTGGTAGTTTTCATCGGCTAACGCACCGCCGTAGAGCGACCAGCCATTGGCAATCCCCCACGATGCCTCGCCGCCCGAGAAGAAGCTACCTGCAACCTGATGGTCCCAGTTTTGTGGACGCCCCATTGTCACTTTATAACGCACCTGGCCGGGGCGAGTCAGGAACGGCATGGACGCCGTGCTGACGTCGTATTCTTGTACCTGGCCGTTTTGTTCTTCAATGCGGACATGCAGCGTGCCAGAGACGGAATCGCCAATATCCTGAATGCGGAATGGCCCTGCGGGCACCTGGGTTTCGTAAATGACACGGCCCATTTGGGTTACAGTCACTTTAGCGGTAGTGTGTGCAACACCTGAAATATCGGGGGCGTAGCCGCGCAGGTTTGGCGGTAACATTTGATCATCGGTACTGATGCTGCCGCCAATGTAACTGAAGCCATCAAAAATATCGGAGTTGAGATAATCTTCGCCCAGCGAAAGTTTGGCTTTTAATGACGGCAAGGCGCGCCAGGCGTAGTAACGACTCCACTCCCAGTTTTTTTGCGTACCGCTATCGTCAGTGTCGCCGTCATCGTTACTGCGGGTATGCTGATAATCGCTCTGCCAGTCAGCTCGTAAGCGCCACGGCCCAACGTTAACGCCGACCGTACCATTACCGCTGATGTCGTTAGTGTCATCACCCCCATTTTCATGTCGGGTTTGCGCGTTGATACTGTAATCGGCAATAAGCCCAGGGATACCGTCATCCCAGCGCGAAGGCGGGTCCCACTCGCTGTCGGTATATTCCAGATAAGCCTGCGGTACAGAAACAAGGAGTGCAGACTGGCCTAAATCGCCGCTAATTTCTGTACCTGCTAAAAGTGCCGTATTCAGACACTGACCATCGCGGATCCATTGCAAATTCTTCGCAATATCTTCCTTCAGACCAAACTGGGCAACCAGCTCTGGCGATAAGCAGGCATATGATTTATTCGGATCGTTTTCAGTTGCGTACCAGTAGATATCGTAGTCGTCAGGTAACGGCTGATTATTTACATGAACGCGTAAGTTATATTTTCCCGGTTCTACATAGCCTTTTTGCGAAAAACGGCCCAAATCAATTTTGGTATTGCCTTTTAAATCAAGAAATCGGCCATCAAACTGAATGGTATCGTCTGCCAGGGCATTAAATGGACTTCCAGAAATTGCCAGAGCAATCCACCACGAAAGCCCCCGTAAACGGAGAAAAGAATGTTCTGGCATCGGCGTATCCATCCATGATTTTTTATAATTTAGTTATTTGGTAGTTATAAACCCCATAACTTTGCAGCTATGGGGGAAATACATTAGAGATACGTGATCTGGAACGTCGTCAGCGTTTCAAACGGTGCCGGTGTTGGTGTTACAGCATCCGTTTCACCCACTAACCATGCTTTAAAGTTCAGAGTTTGTTTAGGCTTGCCTTTTCCCGTTGAACTGTCCTTCACGATAGGTTGCTTAATCTCTGCTCCCAGTGCATAACCTGTACCGTGCTGGTCACCGATAACCAGGCTAACGTTTGGAATTTCAGTTCCATTATCCATGTTAGACAGAGAATAGTTATCTGCGTTAGTGGAGTACGGATTACCGGTGAATGTGGTAGCCATTGTCGTTTCTGTATTGAAATTACAGTCCTGTAAACGAATCTGGAAATCTTTTGGTGTGGTTGTTTTGCCGCCGGTTAAAGAACCCGTACCGATGCTGCCCATATCCACTTCCAGTTTATGATCGTCAGGAACAATTGAGCACGGGGAGTCTTCAATTGTGCCGTAAAATCTCACTGTACCGTTGTTCCCTGCGGCAACGACTGATGCTGAAGTCAGCGCCCCCATGAGCATTGCCGTGGCAACTGCTGCTTTTACAAACTTACTCATTATTTGTCCTTAAATCATAAATAATTAGAATATAAGCCAACTGAAATATTGACACAGAGCTTCTTCAATTTTTACAGCGACTTTTAAGCAGCCAATGAACAGATTGTCAGCTCCTGAAAAAACAGGTTCCTTGATATAATATTCTTTGGCGCGCCGAACATGTTGATATTTTAATATGACTGATGCAATTTAGATTTTCTAACATTCAAAGTTAGAAAAACTTAATTAATAGGCGGGGATAATAATTACTGAAACTTTTCATCTCAATAATGAAGAATAAGTTCAAAAAAACGGCAAATGCAAAAATCCAGTGAATAAATTAAAGTCAAAAACAATCACATGGCGATGACTATCTTGTGATATTAATTTCGCAACGATATAATATTAAAACACTATAATTAATATAAAATCAAGACCCAATAATATTTTTCACTTTAGTCATTATTTACCTAAAAATGCTTCCAGAAAAATAATTTATGAATAAAAGTAAATTCTCTTTCAATATGTAAATTTTTACAAATAAAAGCGTCATGCCGTATAAAATAAAGACCATTCGATCACAAGCGGATCATTGTTAGTACAATAAGATTGCATAAATTCAACATTGCCAGAAAAAAATAAAGGCCCGATAGATTACACCAGCGGGCCTTGTGCATGCGTATTAAATCGCTTTTGCCATCTTCAGATTACACGGGCTCATCTGCCAGTTGAATGTGCCGTTTCCGCTTTCATCAAGCGTTACGCTGGCAATGGCCGAGGTGGTAAACATAGGCGGCGTTTCGCCCGGACATAACTCAGCAACCAGATACCCGACTAAGGGTAAGTGGGAGATCACCAGTACCGAAGCAACACCTTCATTGGTCAACGCCTGTAAATAGGCACTGACCAGACCAACATCGCCGCAGGGCGTTAACTCCGGCAGAACTTCTGCACTGGAAGGCAGGTTCAGACAATCCCCTACTTCTTCCAGTGTTTGCTCGGCTCGCAGGAACGGGCTCACCAGAACGCGTTCGATTTCCACTTTTTGACCTTTCAGCCAGTTCGCCATCAGGCGAGATTCGTCACAACCGTTAGTAGTCAGAGGACGAACCGAATCACTGGCGGCATCGAGGGCTGCGTCGCCGTGACGCATGATAAAAACTTGCATATTGCACCGCTTTTGTTAACCAGATTCGCCCGTTTTCTTTCATCTGAAACCAGAGAAAGAAAACGGTGGCCGGCATTGTGCCTTATCCATTCACCGAATGAAACGCTGTTTTTTACCTCAATGGCGTAAGTATAGTCAATATGCGTTTACATTTTGAGCAACACTCCGCCATTCAGCGCGGATTCATATAGCTTTGACCTTCTTATTGCAGGTCAGTTGCAGTTGTTTTCCAAAAACTTTCCCCACGCTTGCTCATCTCGACTAAACGCTCGCAAGGGGTAAAACGGGAACCATACTGCGTGGCCAGTCGTTGCATTATTGCAACCACTTCACCCGCACCGAGAGAATCGATGTAGCGGAACGGACCACCGAGAAATGGCGGAAAACCAATGCCAAATACCGCGCCAATATCTCCGTCACGCACGCTACGGATAACCTGCTCGTCCAGACAACGTACTGCTTCATTCAGCATCAACATCACACACCGTTCAGCTACCTGCGGTGCGGAGAGTCGCCCCTGCCCTTGTGTGCCAATCAGCGGGTAAATGGCGGGATCGACCTGTTTTTTGCTTTTACGCCCTTTCTGACCATAAAGATAGAAACCCCGGCCATTTTTTCTGCCTTTGCGATCGTCGTTCAAAATTGAAGAAACAACATTTGCAGGCGCGCTAAAACGTTCTCCATAAGCGGCTTCCAGTACAGGAATAATTTTAGTCCCGGTGTCGATTCCTACCTCATCCAAAAGTTGGATTGGGCCTACCGGAAAACCAAATTTCACCAGCGCGGCATCAATGTGCTCTACCCGTTCACCTTCGGTCAACATGCGGATAGCTTCATTAATGTAAGGCGCTAAAATGCGATTGACGTAAAACCCGGCTTTGTCACGCACGACAATGGGCGTTTTACCCTGTTTTTTCGCCAGTTTTACTGTGGTAGCGATGGTTTGCGCCGATGTCCCCGCATGAGGAATAATCTCCACCAGCGGCATTTTTTCCACCGGACTGAAGAAATGCAGGCCAATAACTTGCTCAGGTCGCGTAGCGTGAGCGGCGATATCACCAATCGGTAAAGATGACGTATTCGAAGCAAAGATGGTATGAGCGGCGCAATTTTGCTCAACTTCCGCCACCATTTGTTGTTTTAATTCGAGATTTTCAAACACCGCTTCAATAATCAGATCGCGATGGGCAAAGCCGCGATAGTCCGTCGTTCCGGAGATTAATGCCAGCTGTCTGTCACGTTCGCTGGCTTTGAGATGACGACGGCGAACTTTGCCCTCCAGCTGATCCCAACTGTACTTCAGCGCATGATTTATGCCCTGCGGGTTGATATCTTTAATTCTGACCGGAAGCCCCGCTTTACAAGCAGTGACGTAAGCAATACCGCCGCCCATCAAGCCACCACCTAAAATTCCCACGCTGTTTAATGGCGCAGGCGGCGCATCACTGCCAGGATCTTTCTTCACTTCCGTACTGGCAAAAAAGATACTACGCAGCGCCTGCGATTGCGGCGTCATCGCCAGTTCGCCAAAAGCACGGGCTTCAGCGTCATAGCCGCTACTGGTGCCCTGCGCTAATCCCGTTTCGACAACCTCCAGGATGCGTTCTGTCGCCGGATAATTGCCTTGAGTTTTGTGTTCTGTTTTCTTGCCGACCATTTTGAACAGCAGCGCACGACCTAACGGCCCCGCCAGAATACGCTCGCGTACAGGTAGAGGGCGGGAAGATGGGCGATCCTGCTTTGCCAGCTCAACAGCGGCTTCCAGTAAAATGGATTGCGGAACGACGTCATCCACCAGCCCCAGCTTTAATGCCTGTTTCGCCCGAAGTTGTTTTCCAGTGAGGATCATCTCCAATGCTGTGCTGACACCTATCAGGCGCGGTAAACGCTGGGTGCCGCCTGAACCGGGTAATAATCCAAGTTGTACTTCAGGCAAACCGAGCACCGTTTTAGGATCGTCAGTACACATGCGACCGTGGCACGCCAGCGCCAACTCCAGCCCACCGCCCAGGCAAGCGCCATGAATAGCCGCGATAACCGGAACGGGCAAAGCATGAATCTCCGCCATTAACTGTTGACCCTGCCGCGCCAGTGCTTCCGCTTCTTGCGCCGTTTTGCAGTTGCCGATCATGTTGATGTCTGCGCCAGCAATGAAGTTGTCCGGTTTAGCGGAGACAAACACCACGCCTCTCAACTCTTTGTTTTCACGGAGTTGCTTAATAATGGCGCGCACCTGCGAGGCAAACTCCGCCTTCAGGGTATTCATTTTCTCACCCGGTACGTCGATGGTGATAACAGCAATGTTGTCCAGACGGACATTAAGGGTAAACGCTGATGCCATTTCCATTATTCCGCCTCCACAACCATTGCCGCGCCAAGCCCACCCGCAGCACAGGCGGTCACTAATCCAAATCCACCGCCGCGACGCCGAAGTTCATGCAATGTCTGGGTAATCATCCGCGCGCCGGTCGCCGCGAAGGGATGCCCGTAAGCAATCGAACCGCCAAGCACGTTAAATTTGCTATCGTCCACTTCGCCAGTGGCATGTGCACGCCCCAGTACATCACGAGCAAAACGTTCGCTACCCAGCAACTGAATATTCGCCAGTGTCTGAGCTGCAAAGGCTTCGTGCATATCGATCAATGTCAGATCGCTCATTGTCAAACCGGCACGTTCCAGCGCCAGCGGCGTTGACCAGGCCGGACCGAGCAACATGTCCTGCCAGACATCTATCGCAGTAAATGCGTAACTGCGCAGATACCCCAGCGGTACCAGCCCTAATTCTTTCGCCCGGGATTCAGTCATCAGGATCACCGCTGCCGCGCCATCGGTCAGCGGCGTACTGTTTGCCGCCGTTACCGTCCCGTGTTTACGATCAAACGCCGGACGCAACTTTGCGTAATCAGCAAGCGAGGAATTACCGCGAATATTGTTGTCTTCGGCAAGCGGTTGTTTATAAGGAGGGATAAAGGCAGTCATCACCTCTTCTTTGAGTTTACCATCTGACCACGCCTGAGCGGCTCGCTGATGCGAACGGTGCGCTAATGCATCTTGCTGTTCGCGAGTAATACCGTAGGTTTTCGCCATTTGTTCAGCGGTGTCGCCCATCCGCAAGCCAGTAGAGTATTCCGCCACTGCCGGAGGCACCGGCATTAAGTCGCGCAAACGCAGGCGAGAGAAGAGTTTCAGGCGCTGGCTCATGGTTCGAGCTTTGTTGACATCAACCAGCACGCGCGCCAGTTTTTTACTGACGCCAATTGGCAATACGGAAGAGGAATCGGCCCCACCGGCAATCCCCGCGCGAATAGTTCCCGCCATCAGGCTTTCTGCGACGTTTGCAATCGCCTGGAAACTGGTAGCGCAAGCGCGGCTGACGCTGTAAGCATCGGTATGCACATTCATTCCGGTGCCGAGAACAATTTCACGCGCAATGTTGGGGGCTTCCGGCATTTGTACGACCTGACCAAAGACCAGTTGTTCAATCACTTCGGCGGGGATCTCGCTGCGTGCCAGCAATTCGCCTACCACCATCTTCCCTAAATCAACCGCGGGAATGCCATGAAAAGCCGTCGCCTGGCGGGCAAAAGGCGTACGTAAACCGCTAACAATGGCGATACGATCGCCCTGGCGGGTAACCAGCGGTAAAACCTGACCCATAACACTCCCCTGTAAAAAAAGATATAAAGTGGTCTGACCTGATCATAGTCTTAACCATTTTTTTACATTTAGCCAAGCGGAGAAAAAGGAAAGTGGGAGCTATGACACAGAGAGAAAAGTAGAAGAGAAAATAAAACGCCCCCGCCAACAACTGACAGGGGCGTACGTACCCGAGAGGAATTAACGCAGACCCAGCTGGAAGATCAGCATTTCAGCTTCGCAGGCAAAAGTGAAATCGATATCCAGGCGCACACCGTCAGACTCTTCAGTGAAAGTCGGGGTGATTTTGCACGGTTCGGATTCCACGCTACGGGCTTTTTCAGTCAGCGCCGCCAGCGTTTGTTCTGCTTCTGCGCGGTTTGCAAACACGCGGCTGTAAGACGCGGTGCAGTCGGAGTTGTCCATAATGGTGCCAACATCCATACAGCAGCAAACCGGGGTTTCATCAGCACTACATTTACTCATCGTTGATTTCCTCTGTATGTGCACCCAAGGTGCCAGATAAACGTTGTGGATATTTTACGCTTCCGGAAAGTGCTGCTCCAGTTGTTAATTCTGCAAAATCGGATAAGTGACCGAAATCACACTTAAAAATGATCTAAAACAAAATTCACCCGAATCCATGAGTGCGCCACCTCCAAATTTTGCCAGCTGGATCGCGTTTCTTAGATCATATTTGAAAAAAGATAGAAACATACTTGCAACATTCCAGCTGGTCCGACCTATACTCTCGCCACTGGTCTGATTTCTAAGATGTACCTCAGACCCTACACTTCGCGCTCCTGTTACAGCACGTAACATAGTTTGTATAAAAATAAATCATTGAGGTTATGGTCATGAGCCAGAAAACCCTGTTTACAAAGTCTGCTCTCGCAGTCGCAGTGGCACTTATCTCCACCCAGGCCTGGTCGGCAGGCTTTCAGTTAAACGAATTTTCTTCCTCTGGCCTGGGCCGGGCTTATTCAGGGGAAGGTGCAATTGCCGATGATGCAGGTAACGTTAGCCGTAACCCCGCATTGATTACCATGTTTGACCGCCCGACATTTTCTGCGGGTGCGGTTTATATTGACCCGGATGTAAATATCAGCGGAACGTCTCCATCTGGTCGTAGCCTGAAAGCCGATAACATCGCGCCTACGGCATGGGTTCCGAACATGCACTTTGTTGCACCGATTAACGACCAATTTGGTTGGGGCGCTTCTATTACCTCTAACTATGGCCTGGCAACAGAGTTTAACGATACTTATGCAGGCGGCTCTGTCGGGGGTACAACCGACCTTGAAACCATGAACCTGAACTTAAGCGGTGCGTATCGCTTAAATAATGCATGGAGCTTTGGTCTTGGTTTCAACGCCGTCTACGCTCGCGCGAAGATTGAACGTTTCGCAGGCGATCTGGGGCAGCTGGTTGCCGGTCAGATCATGCAATCTCCTGCCGGGCAGACTCCTCAAGGGCAAGCGTTGGCAGCTACCGCCAACGGTATCGACAGTAATACCAAAATCGCTCATCTGAACGGTAACCAGTGGGGCTTTGGCTGGAACGCCGGTATCCTGTATGAACTGGATAAAAATAACCGCTATGCACTGACCTACCGTTCTGAAGTGAAAATTGACTTCAAAGGTAACTACAGCAGCGATCTTAATCGTGCGTTTAATAACTACGGTTTACCAATACCTACCGCGACAGGTGGCGCAACGCAATCGGGTTATCTGACGCTGAACCTGCCTGAAATGTGGGAAGTGTCGGGTTATAACCGTGTTGATCCGCAGTGGGCAATTCACTATAGCCTGGCTTACACCAGTTGGAGTCAGTTCCAGCAGCTAAAAGCAACCTCAACGAGTGGCGACACGCTGTTCCAGAAACATGAAGGCTTTAAAGATGCTTACCGCATCGCGTTGGGTACCACTTATTACTACGATGATAACTGGACCTTCCGTACCGGTATCGCCTTTGATGACAGCCCAGTTCCGGCACAGAATCGTTCTATCTCCATTCCGGACCAGGACCGTTTCTGGCTGAGTGCAGGTACGACTTACGCATTTAATAAAGATGCTTCAGTCGATGTTGGTGTTTCTTATATGCACGGTCAGAGCGTGAAAATTAACGAAGGCCCATACCAGTTCGAGTCTGAAGGTAAAGCCTGGCTGTTCGGTACTAACTTTAACTACGCGTTCTGATAACGCGTTCGCCTGGATAAAGTCACCTGCTATGCAGGTGACTTTAACTCCCACACTTCAACGAAAGTTGTTTCCTCATTGCTTGCCTCCTGAGTTTTGCAAACAGCCTGATGGTAGCTTGCCCTTTCAAATCATTAAGTGGTATCCACAGACAAACCTGAAGGGAAAGGCATATTTTCAGGCGTTCTGCTCGTCTTTCTCAAAGAGTTTACTTTTCTGAATTTCCAGGATACTCAAACCACCCTGGCTATTGTGCGCTCATACACTCAAATTAAAGATAGGGTCTAAATAAATGAGCGTTTTTTGATAGTCTATTTTATTAGGTAATATATATTTGTAACAAATCAATCAACATGGAATAAAATCATGCTACCATCTATTTCAATCAACAATACCAGCGCAGCTTACACAGAATCCATCAATGAAAATAACAATGATGAAGTTAATAGATTAGTACAAGAGCTCAAAAACCTTTTTAATGGTAAGCAAGGAATAAGCACCTGTGTTAAACATCTACTTGCGCTTATAAAAAACGCCATACGAGGAAACGACAATCCTGATAGATTTAATATTAATAATTCCTCAGTTACTTATATTGATATTGGCTCCAATGATACAGACCACATTACTATTGGTATCGATAACCAAGAAACAATAAAATTACTTGCGAGCTATAAAGACAAAGAACTCGTCCGTGCTATCATTAATGACAACATAGTTGAGAAGACTCATGATGATATAAATAATGCTGACTTTACTGATGGTAGTATCGTTGTTAGTGGTAATAAGGGTGCTATTGACTCCAATGATACAGCCGATATTACTAGTGGTATCTATAATCAAGAACCAATAAAATCACCTACGAACGATGAAAACAAAAAAGTCGGCCAAACCATCATCCATGAAAATGTAGTAGAGAATACTCATGATATCAATAACAAGGAAATGATCTTCAGCGCATTAAAAGAAATATATGATGGAGATCCTGGTTTTATCTTCGATAAGATATCACAAAAACTCAGACATACGATAACGGAATTTGATGAGAATGGGAAAAGCGAACCAACGGACTTATTTACCTGGTACGGTAAAGATAAAAAAGGCGATTCTCTCGCTATTGTAATTAAAAATAAAAACGGAAATGATTACTTATCTCTCGGTTACTATGATCAGGACGACTACCACATTCAAAGAGGAATTCGTATTAATGGTGATAGTCTCACCCAATATTGTAGTGAAAAAGCCAGGAATGCTTCAGCGTGGTTTGAAAGCAGTAAAGCTATCATGGCAGAATCATTTGCAACAGGTTCCGATCATCAGGTTGTAAACGAGCTCAACGGGGAAAGACTGAGAGAGCCAAACGAAGTTTTTAAACGTTTAGGTCGAGCAATAAGATATAATTTTCAAGTAGACGATGCAAAATTTAGACGCGATAATGTAAAAGAAATAATTTCTACTTTAGTCGATAACGAAGTTGACCGTTCTCAAAATAAATATGACCACTTTAAGGAAATCGAAGATAAAGTTGAAAAAAGGCTTCAAAATCGCCAGGCTAAATATCAAAATGAAATTAATCAACTATCTGCATTGGGTGTTAATTTTGATGATAATTAAAATTGTCCAGTTTTTTTGATTTTTCAACGCCTGAATATCGGAAATAGTCAGTGACGAACATCAGTATTTTTACATAATTATGTTCAGGTCATTGTCGGTTTATCTTCTTTTACTTGGGGTAATTGAGGGATAACAACAAAAAAGGTGAGTTTTGTGACTCACCTTTTTTATTTGTTTCTTATTCAGAATCGATATCTTTTAAATCATCCTGAATCGCTTGCGCGTTCGGATTTTCCTGCGGTTTGAGTTCGCCGCCATTAGCGATGAAATCATGACGCTGGAAGTACGCTTCGCGCACCATAATATAAGGATCGGACGACTGACGCAGCAGACCATCGGAATCCAGCAGCTGTGCGCGGGTTTCGATCCCTTCAAGCGTCCATTTACCCACAGACATCGGCCAGGTCAGCCAGGAAAGAACCGGGTAAAGACCATCCGCCATATCACCACCGTCATCACGCAGCGTGAAGCTACCGTAGAACGGTAACTGAACGTATGGCCCATAACCCACACCATAATGACCAAGCGTACTACCGAAGCGGTGAGGTTCAGTCCGTTGCAGTTTCGGGTTCGCCATCCCTGCAACATCAATAAAGCCGCCCATCCCCAAAATGGTGTTCAGGAAAAAGCGGGTAAAGTGGACCATCCCCTGATAAGGGTCGCCCTGCAAGAAGTAGTTAACCATCACCGCAGGTTCTTCAAGGTTGCCAGTAAAGTTGCTCAAACCGTTACGCGCCGGTTGCGGAACATAATCACGCCAGGCGACAGCGACCGGTCGAACAATATACGGGTCTAATACATTGAAGTTGAAGTTGTACATGGTGCGGTTGAACCCTTCTAACGGGTCAGAACGCCCTTGCTGATCTGTACCGGAACTCGCACACCCCACCAGAAGCGTAGTTCCCAGAGCAAGCGCCGACAGGCGAAGCTTCATAAATGTCTCCCTGTTTTTTTATGGCTTATGCAGTTTGCCATCCATGACGGAACGATACCGTATCCGCCTGTTTAGGTGTGGGCGATTGTAACAGCACGTCAACTGATGTCCAGACGCCCTGATTTGCTGATTTGATCATAGCCTGGTAATCGCCGCCCTGTAGGCTACTTGATTCTATAGAAACAGAAAAAGGCAAACGCGGCCTTTTCTACATTTTCAGAGTAACTCCCGCCAGTTGCGAGCAAAAAAGCCGCTACGCTTTAGCTATACGTGCTAATTCAAGAGAAGAGACCATGGACAACGACAAAATTGATCAACACAGCGACGAAATTGAAGTTGAGAGCGAAGAAAAAGAGCGCGGCAAAAAAATAGAAATAGATGAAGATCGACTCCCCTCCCGGGCGATGGCAATTCATGAGCATATCCGCCAGGATGGTGAAAAAGAGCTGGAACGCGACGCAATGGCACTACTGTGGTCAGCCATTGCGGCGGGTCTGTCGATGGGCGCTTCATTACTGGCAAAAGGGATATTTCATGTCGAACTGGAAGGTGTGCCGGGCAGCTTCTTGCTGGAGAATCTCGGTTATACCTTTGGTTTTATTATCGTCATTATGGCCCGCCAGCAATTATTTACCGAAAACACCGTGACTGCGGTACTACCCGTCATGCAAAAACCGACAATGAGCAACGTTGGCTTACTTATGCGGTTATGGGGCGTCGTGCTGCTGGGTAATATTCTCGGGACAGGTATTGCGGCGTGGGCATTTGAATATATGCCAATCTTCAATGAAGAAACTCGCGATGCATTTGTCAAAATCGGCATGGATGTGATGAAGAACACCCCCAGCGAGATGTTTGCCAACGCGATCATTTCCGGCTGGCTGATCGCCACTATGGTATGGATGTTTCCTGCAGCGGGTGCGGCAAAGATTGTGGTGATTATATTGATGACCTGGCTTATTGCCCTGGGTGACACCACTCACATCGTTGTCGGTTCTGTTGAAATCCTCTATCTGGTGTTTAACGGTACGCTGCACTGGAGCGATTTCATCTGGCCCTTCGCACTACCTACTTTAGCGGGGAACATCTGCGGCGGCACCTTTATCTTCGCGTTAATGAGTCATGCACAGATTCGTAACGACATGAGCAACAAGCGCAAAGCAGAAGCACGCCAAAAAGCAGAACGTGCGGAAAACATTAAGAAAAATGATAAAAACCCGGCATAAATGGCGAGGGTTTAAGCAATCGAGCGGCAGCGTACTTACCCCGCAGTCCATTAGCGGGTATACTCATGCCGCATTGTCCTCTTAGTTAAATGGATATAACGAGCCCCTCCTAAGGGCTAATTGCAGGTTCGATTCCTGCAGGGGACACCAGATACCCTTCTAACAATATCTACCTTCACCCCGTAAAAGATGGGTTTGGCAGCACACTTGCCCTATATCTACTCATTTTTACTGCAACAGGTTGAAATCTCAGCACTGTCAGAAAGCGCTGATGACTAAACAGCCCTGGGCCGGGCGATGTAACCATCATACAGAATCCTGATAGCGAAATATGGCGTGACTCGATACTTCACTCTGCAATGCGTTCCTTGATGAATTCGCAGGCCCGTGATACACGGGACAAGTCGCTGAATGACGACAATGTCCTGGAAATCAGCGAACCGCGTATCCGGAGTACATTTGAGCGACTGTACCAGAACATGAATGAGGCGTTTGGATTAGGTGATTATTAGTTGGGCTAAGCATTTTTGTATTATTATTTTCCGGTTGAGGGATATGGAGATATCGACAACAACCGGAAAAAGTTTACGTCTATATTGCTGAAGGTACAGGCGTTTCCATAACTATTTGCTCGCGTTTTTTACTCAGGAAGAAAATGCCAAATAGCAACATCAGGCAGACAATACCCGAAATTGCGAAGAAAACTGTCTGGTAGCCTGCGTGGTCAAAGAGTATCCCAGTCGGCGTTGAAAGCAGCACAATCCCAAGCGAACTGGCAATTTGAAAACCAATCAGAAAGATCGTCGACGACAGGCGCTTATCAAAGTTTGCCACGCTGTATTTGAAGACGGATATGACACAAAGTGGAACCTCAATGGCATGTAACAGCTTCACTAATGAAATAATCCAGGGGTTAACGAACAACGCGCAGGAAAGGATACGCAACGCCATAATCACAACACCGATAAGTAATGCATTTTTTGGCCCTACCCGATTCACAAAGAAAGGAATAATCGCCATGCACAGCGCTTCGAGTACCACCTGGAATGAGTTGAGATAACCATACAGGCGCGTTCCTACATCGTGTGATTCGAATAAACCTGCATAAAAGACAGGAAAGAGTTGTTGATCAAAAATGTTATAGAAAGACCACGTCCCCACAATAAATATGACAAAAACCCAGAAGTTTCGATCCTTGAAAACTGCGATAAAATCCTCTTTTTTTACCCCTCCCGCATCCGCCGCTACACACTGGTGACCCTTATCTTTAAAACGCATGTTGATCATCATAAATACAGCGCCAAATAGCGAGACCAGCCAGAAGTTGATATGGGGACTGATACTAAAAAATATGCCGGCAAAGAACGCGCCAATAGCATAGCCAAAAGATCCCCAGGCGCGCGCTGTTCCATATTCGAAATGAAAATTTCGCGCCATTTTTTCAGTGAAGCTGTCAAGCAAACCACATCCCGCCAGATACCCCAGGCCAAAAAAGAGCGCCCCCAGAATTAGACCTACAGAAAAATTGCTTTGCAGTAACGGTTCATAAACGTAAATCATAAACGGTCCGGTCAAGACCAGAATGAAACTCATACACCAGATGAGCGGTTTCTTCAGACCGAGTTTATCCTGAACGATGCCGTAGAACATCATAAATAGAATGCTGGTAAACTGGTTGACCGAATAAAGTGTACCTAATTCCGTCCCTGTTAATCCTAGATGTCCTTTCAGCCAAATAGCGTATAACGACCACCACAGCGACCAGGAAATAAAAAAGAGAAATGAGTAACTGGATGCAAAACGATAGTACGCATTTCTGAATGGAATATTCAGTGCCATAATTACCTGCCCGTCGTTAAAAAATTCATGTCCTATTTAGAGATAAGAGCGGCCTCGCCGTTTACTTCTCACTTTCCAGTTCTTGTCGACATGGCAGCGCTGTCATTGCCCCTTTCGCTGTTACTGCAAGCGCTCCGCAACGTTGAGCGAGATCGATAATTCGTCGCATTTCTCTCTCATCTGTAGATAATCCCGAAGAGGACAGACCTGTGAGTAACCCGGCAACGAACGCATCTCCCGCCCCAGTGCTATCGACACAATTCACAGACATTCCAGCAAAATGGTGGACTTGTCCTCGATAACAGACCACCACCCCTTCTGCACCTTTAGTCACCAACAGCATGGCGATCTCATAATCTTTTGCCAGGGCGCATATATCCCGATCGTTCTGTGTTTTTCCACTGATAAGTCGCCATTCTTCTTCCGAGAGCTTGACGACATCCGCCAGTTGTAGCGCCTGCCGCAAACACAAGCGGAGCAAATGCTCGTCTTGCCATAGATCTTCACGAATATTGGGATCGAAGCTGACAAAACCTCCGGCATGCCGGATCGCCGTCATCGCAGTAAATGCGCTGGTACGCGAAGGCTCGGCAGACAACGCAATTGAACAGAGATGTAACCATTCGCCATGTCGCCAGCAGGGCAAGTCTGTCGTCTCTAAAAAAAGATCGGCACTGGGGCGGACCATAAACGTAAATGAACGTTCTCCTTGATCGTTCAGATCGACAAGCACCGTGGATGTCCGGTGCCATTCATCTTGCTTCAGATACGTGATATCGACACCCTCAGTTAGCAGCGTTCTTTGCATTAACGCACCAAAAGGATCATCACCGACCCGACCTATAAACCCACTTGTTCCGCCTAATCTGGCGATTCCCACCGCAACGTTAGCTGGCGCGCCGCCAGGACAAGGCAGTAGCCGCCCGTCTGATTCTGGCAAGAGATCTACGACCGCATCCCCTAAAACCCATACTTTGGCTGACATTTTTTTCCCTTAAATTCATCTGACTTACGCATAGTGATAAACCTCTTTTTCGCAAAATCGTCATGGATTTACTAAAACATGCATATTCGATCACAAAACATCATAGTTAACGTTAACATTTGTGATATTCATCGCATTTATGAAAGTAAGTGACTTTATTTTTATAAAAGTTAACGTTAACAATTCACCAAATTTGCTTAACCAGGATGATTAAAATGACGCAATCTCGATTGCATGCGGCGCAAAACGCACTAGCAAAACTTCACGAGCGCCGAGGTAACACTTTCTATCCCCATTTTCACCTCGCGCCTCCTGCCGGGTGGATGAACGATCCAAACGGCCTGATCTGGTTTAACGATCGTTATCACGCGTTTTATCAACATCACCCGATGAGCGAACACTGGGGGCCAATGCACTGGGGACATGCCACCAGCGACGATATGATCCACTGGCAGCATGAGCCTATTGCGCTAGCGCCAGGAGACGAGAATGACAAAGACGGATGTTTTTCAGGTAGTGCTGTCGATGACAATGGTGTCCTCTCACTTATCTACACCGGACACGTCTGGCTCGATAGTGAAGGTAATGACGATGCAATTCGCGAAGTACAATGTCTGGCTACCAGTCGGGATGGTATTCATTTCGAGAAACAGGGTGTGATCCTCACTCCACCAGAAGGAATCATGCACTTCCGCGATCCTAAAGTGTGGCGTGAAGCCGACACATGGTGGATGGTAGTCGGGGCGAAAGACCCAGGCAACACGGGGCAGATCCTGCTTTATCGCGGCAGTTCATTGCGTGAATGGACTTTCGATCGCGTACTGGCCCACGCTGATGCGGGTGAAAGCTATATGTGGGAATGTCCGGACTTTTTCAGCCTTGGCGATCAGCATTATCTGATGTTTTCCCCGCAGGGAATGAATGCCGAGGGATACAGTTATCGAAATCGCTTTCAAAGTGGCGTAATACCCGGAATGTGGTCGCCAGGACGACTTTTTGCACAATCCGGGCATTTTACTGAACTTGATAACGGGCATGACTTTTATGCACCACAAAGCTTTGTAGCGAAGGATGGTCGGCGTATTGTTATCGGCTGGATGGATATGTGGGAATCGCCAATGCCCTCAAAACGTGAAGGCTGGGCAGGCTGCATGACGCTGGCGCGCGAGCTATCAGAGAGCAATGGCAAACTCCTACAACGCCCGGTACACGAAGCTGAGTCGTTACGCCAGCAGCATCAATCTATCTCTCCCCGCACAATCAGCAATAAATATGTTTTGCAGGAAAACGCGCAAGCAGTTGAGATTCAGTTGCAGTGGGAGCTGAAGAACAGTGATGCCGAACATTACGGATTACAACTCGGCACAGGAATGCGGCTGTATATTGATAACCAATCTGAGCGACTTGTTTTGTGGCGATATTACCCACACGAGAATTTAGACGGCTACCGTAGTATTCCCCTCCCGCAGGGTGACACGCTCGCCCTAAGGATATTTATCGATACATCATCCGTGGAAGTATTTATTAACGACGGGGAAACGGTGATGAGTAGCCGAATCTATCCGCAGCCAGAAGAACGGGAACTGTCGCTCTATGCCTCCCACGGAGTGGCTGTGCTGCAACATGGAGCACTCTGGCAACTGGGTTAACATAATATCAGGTGGAACAACGGATCAACAGCGGGCAAGGGATCCGCGTCACTCTTCCCCCTTCACGACCTTCAATAATATGCAATGCAGCTTCCCGCCCGATAATGTCATGTGGAAGCTGAATTGTGGTCAGCGGCGGTAAAAACAGATGCCCGACGCCAACCAGATTATCAAAGCCCATTACGGCGACATCCTGCGGGATACGTACCCCCTTCGCCAGGAGAACCTGATAAGCGACAAAGGCTGCGCGATCGTTACCACATATCAGAACATCAAAATCTGGTTTGCCAGATTTGAAGTGGTCATTGAGTAAACTTGCGAGATCGGTGTAGTGATCATCACCTGTTGCCATGTGAAATTGTTTCACCTCAGCCAGATCTCGTCCAGCATCACGCCAGGCCTGCTCAAATCCCTGCCGACGATACCCTGTTGCCAACGCACTTTCCGGTAGCCAGAAGCATAACGGTTGACGATAGCCCGCCGCGAGCAAATGCTGTGTTGATTCATATTGTGCAGTGTAATCATCAGGGATATAACTGGGTAACGCTGGGTCATCCGCAACACAGTTCGCCAATACAATATTTTCACCATACAGAGACTCAGGCAGCGTGATATGTCGCAGCCCCATTGTAGTATAGATAATGCCATCCGGACGGTGGGCAAGCAGCTGACGTGCCGCGCGGGCAGCGTCATCTTCAGAAAAAATATTGATTAAAAAACTATTCCAGCCGAACTCGCTGGCGGTTTGCTCAATGGCAAGCAGAATATCAACAGAGAAAGGAGTGGTAGCCGTGTCCTGCGCCAGCACGGCGAGAGTCGACGGCTTACGTCCTTGAGCGCGCATCTTACGGGCGGAAAGATCAGGAACATAATTCAGGGTCTGGATTGCCTGCAATACGCGGTTACGCGTTGCAGGACGCACAGATTCTGCATTATGCATCACCCGGGAGACTGTCATCATCGACACTCCCGCCAGGCGTGCGACATCCTTTAATGAAGCCATACCCAAGCCGTTTGCCGTAAAACGGGCACTGTAGCAGAAACAGACGTCACTGGCGAGATCCAACGATATTCTCGACGCCCTATCACCCGACACGGCAATACAATAAAAAATAACAATAATTCCCGGACAATTGTACCCAATTCCGCCTCTGTTCTCGCCAACGAGTAACCATGTAGGCAAGTAGGTAAAACATGCCAACTGGCATCGCCAATCTGGAGAAGAAAATATAAATATGGATCATTGTGCTGGCGCTGTATCCCGACATCAGCCCGGAAATTTTTACGATTGATATCGGTTCAAGTGCAATTGGCTGCACGATCGTTACGGACTCGCTTTTCTGGCTGGTGAAGCAATATTGCGGCGCTACGCTCAATGAAACATTTAAATACTATACGACAGCGACATTTATCGCTTCAGTCGTCGCTCTGGCGGGCACATTCCTGCTGTCATTTATCATCTAAGCGCAAAGAGACGTACTATGGAAAACGCTAAAATGAATTCGCTCATCGCCCAGTATCCGTTGGTAAAGGATCTGGTTGCTCTTCAAGAAACCACCTGGTTTAATCCTGGCACGACCTCATTGGCTGAAGGTTTACCTTATGTTGGCCTGACCGAACAGGATGTTCAGGACGCCCATGCGCGCTTATCCCGTTTTGCACCCTATCTGGCAAAAGCATTTCCTGAAACTGCTGCTACTGGGGGGATTATTGAATCAGAACTGGTTGCCATTCCGGCTATGCAAAAACGGCTGGAAAAGGAATATCAACAACCGATCAGCGGGCAACTGCTACTGAAAAAAGATAGCCATTTGCCCATTTCCGGCTCCATAAAAGCACGCGGCGGGATTTATGAAGTCCTGGCACATGCAGAAAAACTGGCTCTGGAAGCGGGGTTGCTGACGCTTGAAGATGACTACAGCAAACTGCTTTCTCCGGAGTTTAAACAGTTCTTTAGCCAATACAGCATTGCTGTGGGCTCAACCGGAAATCTGGGGTTATCAATCGGCATTATGAGCGCCCGCATTGGCTTTAAGGTGACAGTACATATGTCTGCTGATGCCCGGGCATGGAAAAAAGCGAAACTGCGCAGCCATGGCGTTACGGTCGTGGAATATGAGCAAGATTATGGTGTTGCAGTCGAGGAAGGACGTAAAGCAGCGCAGTCTGACCCGAACTGTTTCTTTATTGATGACGAGAATTCCCGCACGTTGTTCCTTGGGTATTCCGTCGCAGGCCAGCGTCTTAAAGCGCAATTTGCCGAGCAAGGTCGTATCGTCGATGCTGATAACCCTCTGTTTGTCTATCTGCCGTGTGGTGTTGGCGGTGGTCCTGGTGGCGTCGCATTCGGACTTAAACTGGCGTTTGGCGATCATGTTCACTGCTTTTTTGCCGAACCAACGCACTCCCCTTGTATGTTGTTAGGCGTCCATACTGGATTACACGATCAGATTTCTGTTCAGGATATTGGTATCGACAACCTTACCGCAGCGGATGGCCTTGCAGTTGGTCGCGCATCAGGCTTTGTCGGGCGGGCAATGGAGCGTCTACTGGATGGCTTCTATACCCTTAGCGATCAAACCATGTATGACATGCTTGGCTGGCTGGCGCAGGAAGAAGGCATTCGTCTTGAACCTTCGGCACTGGCGGGTATGGCCGGGCCTCAGCGCGTGTGCGCATCAGTAAGTTACCAACAGATGCACGGTTTCAGCGCAGAACAACTGCGTAATGCCACTCATCTGGTGTGGGCGACGGGAGGTGGAATGGTGCCGGAAGAAGAGATGGAGCAATATCTGGCAAAAGGCCGTTCATAACGTTTCAACGCAGCATCGCCATCCTTTCCCTGGGTGAGCGATGCTGCCGATGGCGCAGACTTAAGATTCTACCGTCTTACCTGCTATAGCTCTCTCTTTTTACCATCACCCAACGCCTTTCGCTGTAAACGGCGGTTTCGCAAACCAAACCAATACCGTAAGTAAGATAAAAGCAATAGCCGCCATACGGAAAATCTCATTTGCAGAAATTGAAAGTGACTGCTGAGTTATTTCATTATTAATTTCATTAAGAACCCCTGAAAGCGAACCATAGTATTTATCCATAATTTGTGACGATGAATTAAACACGGGGTTAAATTGATCGATTGTTGCTGTCAACTGACTATGGTGTAATGATTCTCGGCGTCCCCACAGCGTCATTGTCAACGACGTACCAACTGATCCTGACAAGGTACGAAAAAAATTACTCATACTCGAGGCATTGGCAAATTTATTATCTGGCAAACCTGAAAACGAAATCGTTGTTAAGGGTAAAAAGAAACAGGCGACGGCGAATCCCTGAAAAAACTGTGGCAAAATGATGCCTGTAAAATCAATCGTTGGCATAAATGTCACAGAACGCCAGTAATAGCAAACCGCATACATTAAAAAACTAAATGTCACCAACAACCGCATATCAATTTTGTTGCCATAACGTCCTATCAAAGGTGATATTAATAGCGGCATGATGCCGATGGGCGCATAGGCAAGTCCGGCCCATATCGCATTATACCCCATCGTTTCCTGGAGTAACTGCGGCATAAGGACTATCGCCCCAGAGTAAAATAAATACGCGCATGTGATACTCACAATACCAATGGTGAAATTACGGGACTTAAACAAACTGAGATCAAGAATCGGGTTCTCTGAGGTCGACTCCCAAATGACTAAAGAAATCAGAGAAATAACTGACACTACTGTTAGTATTATTATTGTACTCGAGTTGAACCAATCCAGGTCGCGCCCTTTATCAAGCATTATCTGCAAGCCACCAACACCGAGCACTAACAGGGTCAGTCCTGGTAGATTCATTTTGACCGGTGAAGTCTCAGTTTCTCTTCCTTTAAGTAAGGTTAAGCATAATGTCAGAACGATAATCCCCATAGGGACATTGATTAAAAATATCCAACCCCAGCTAAAGTTATCGCAAATATAGCCGCCCAATATCGGCCCACATATCGGAGCGATAATTACGGTCATTGACCATAATGCCAAAGCAAATGTTCTTTTTTCTGGCGGATAATTCCTTAATAATAAACTCTGTGACAGTGGAATTAACGGCCCCGCCATTAACCCCTGAACGACTCTAAAAAATATCAGCACATCAAGATTGGTCGATAGGCTACACATTAAGGAAGACAGCGAAAAAAAAGTGACTGAAAGTAAAAATAATCTTAATTCGCCTATTCTTTGTGCCAGCCTGCCGGTAACAGGGATCGCAATGGCATTTGCTACGCCAAACGAAGTGATAACCCAGGTGCCTTCGTCTGTTGATGCTCCCAGAAAGCCAGATATTGTCGGTATTGCGACGTTAGAAATAGTGGAATCCAACATTTGCATAAACGTCGCTAATGACAATGCAATAGTGACGCACCATAACGTCCCACCGGTTAATGGTGCCGGAGTTGATTTAGTGATTGCCATTAAAGTTGTCCATTATGCGAAATAATGTTGCTAATTTCTTTTTCTATCGGACTGGTATCGATAACTAAAGCCTTACTGGTATAAGCAGGCATGGACGTCACGGTTGAAGCCAGATCGGGCATCTCGGCAATGTCTTCGTTCCTGGTATCAATAGTTGCAGTCATCGATAAACCAATGCGCAAGGGATGTTCCATGAGTTCTTTTGGATCAAGAGAAACTTCAACCGGGACACGCTGAACGATTTTGATCCAGTTCCCTGTCGCATTTTGTGCAGGTAATAAGGAGAACGCATTGCCGGTTCCCATATTGATCCCTGTCACCCGACCATGAAACACAACATTTTCACCATAGAGATCGCTGATAATATTGACCGATTGACCAATCCGTACATCCGTGAGTTGTGTTTCTTTAAAGTTGGCATTAACCCACATTTGACGTGCCGGTACAACAGCCATTAACGATTGTCCGGGACTCACTGTTTCGCCAACCTGAACGCTTCTCTGGGCAATATAGCCGGTAACAGGACTCTTAATATCCGTACGTTTAAGCACTAACCAGGCTTCTTTGGTTGCATCCGCCGCTTCAACGACTTGTGGCTGACGGTTTAATGGTGTGTTCATTACTAAAGCTTTATTCGCTTTATAAGCCTGAATAGCAGCATTCAATGCCGCTTTGCTACTTATTAACGTATCTTTGGTATGCTCCAGCGTTTCTTTTGAAATAACCCCCTGCTTCGCTAAAGGTACACGACGGTTATAATCTTCTAAAGATTGTTGATACTGAATACGTGCTGAAGCGACTTCGGCACTGTATTGTTTATCCTGTAAGTACAGTTTATTCGTTTGCCGAACAATATTGGCCAGATTATTTTTAGCTTTATTGAGTGCGATAGTGGCATCAGTCTTATCCAGTGAGACTAAAATGTCACCCTGTCGAACGTAGTTCGTATCTTTATGATTAACGACAGTGACGCTGCCTGAAACTTGTGCAGAAATTGGATCTGCATTCCCCGTGACATAGGCGTCATCTGTACTAATCATGTCTTCTAATTCCATTGACCAATAGGCATAGGCACCTGAAAACGCAATAAATAAAACTACCGCCAATAAAGAAAAGTATTTTCTTCTGTTAGAATGTTTTTTATTTGAATTAATCTGTTCCACTATTATCTCTCATTTCGCATAGATGAAATTTATGAATTGAATGAAAAGAGTATTCATTCTTCATATCAAACACAGTGCATGTGTTGCACATTATCCCAGGAACGTTGGAGGCCTAATTTAAATGAGGTGCAAAAGAAACAACAGAGGACTAAACCGTGGCTTTTGCAATACGATTCTTACGCCTGTAGGATTAGTGAGAAGACTTATAGTGCTAATGTGAAACTATAAATCATCGGTACAATCCCTGATTTTATTGTTGACATTTCATTTATGCCGACTATTTATATGGTATACTTGTCGAATTATCTTAAAGGAAGCTCAAATTTTCTTATTTTTATTGAGAAAATGAGATGATGCCTTATGTCTGTATTACTACAGGGAGAAGGGAGATGCTTCATTGCAAAGGGAATAATCTATGAACGCAATAATTATTGATGACCATCCTCTTGCTATCGCAGCAATTCGTAATTTATTGATCAAAAACGATATTGAAATCTTAGCAGAGTTGACTGAAGGCGGAAGCGCCGTTCAGCGGGTGGAAACACTTAAGCCTGATATCGTCATCATTGATGTCGATATCCCCGGAGTTAACGGTATCCAGGTGTTAGAAACGCTAAGGAAGCGTCAATATAGCGGAATTATTATTATCGTCTCCGCTAAAAATGACCATTTTTACGGGAAACATTGTGCTGATGCTGGCGCTAATGGATTCGTGAGTAAAAAAGAAGGCATGAACAATATCATTGCGGCTATTGAAGCTGCAAAAAATGGCTACTGCTATTTCCCCTTCTCTCTCAACCGGTTTGTTGGAAGTTTAACGTCCGACCAGCAAAAACTCGACTCCTTATCGAAACAAGAAATTAGTGTCATGCGATATATTCTTGATGGCAAGGATAATAATGACATTGCTGAAAAAATGTTCATCAGCAACAAAACTGTCAGCACTTATAAAAGTCGCCTGATGGAAAAATTAGAATGTAAATCACTGATGGATCTTTACACATTCGCACAACGTAACAAAATCGGCTAACCACATGAAGTTTTTACCCTATATTTTTCTTCTCTGTTGTGGTCTTTGGTCGACCATAAGTTTCGCAGACGAAGATTACATCGAATATCGTGGCATCAGTAGTAACAACCGTGTCACACTTGATCCACTACGTCTGAGCAACAAGGAATTACGTTGGTTAGCGAGCAAGAAAAATCTTGTGATTGCAGTACACAAGTCCCAAACGGCTACGTTGTTGCATACCGATTCGCAGCAACGGGTTCGTGGTATTAATGCTGATTATTTAAATCTGTTAAAAAGAGCGTTAAATATCAAATTAACACTCCGGGAATACGCCGATCATCAAAAAGCAATGGACGCGCTGGAAGAAGGTGAAGTCGATATAGTGTTATCACATTTAGTTGCTTCGCCGCCTCTTAATGATGACATTGCTGCAACCAAACCACTGATAATTACCTTTCCGGCGCTCGTCACCACCCTTCACGATTCAATGCGACCGCTTACCTCATCAAAACCAGTAAATATTGCTCGAGTAGCAAATTATCCCCCTGACGAGGTAATTCATCAATCATTTCCAAAAGCAACAATTATCTCTTTTACAAATTTATATCAGGCATTAGCATCCGTCTCAGCCGGACAGAATGATTACTTTATTGGTAGTAACATCATTACCAGCAGTATGATTTCCCGCTATTTCACTCACTCCTTAAATGTAGTGAAATATTATAACTCGCCGCGTCAATATAACTTTTTCTTAACCAGAAAAGATTCAGTCGTTCTTAATGAAGTACTCAATCGGTTTGTTGATGCTTTAACAAATGAAGTTCGCTATGAAGTATCACAAAATTGGCTTGATACAGGAAACCTGGCCTTTCTGAACAAACCATTAGAACTGACTGAACATGAAAAACAGTGGATAAAGCAGCATCCCGATTTAAAGGTGCTGGAAAATCCTTACTCCCCTCCCTATTCTATGACGGATGAAAATGGCTCGGTTCGGGGCGTTATGGGGGATATTCTTAATATTATTACCTTGCAAACAGGTTTAAATTTTTCTCCGATCACCGTTTCACACAATATCCATGCCGGAACACAGCTTAATCCCGGCGGATGGGATATATTACCTGGTGCTATTTATAGTGAAGATAGAGAAAATAATGTTTTATTTGCTGAAGCCTTCATAACAACGCCTTACGTTTTTGTCATGCAAAAAGCGCCTGACAGTGAACAAACATTAAAAAAAGGAATGAAAGTTGCCATTCCCTATTATTATGAGCTTCATTCGCAATTAAAAGAGATGTATCCGGAGGTAGAGTGGATAAAAGTCGATAACGCCAGCGCTGCATTTCACAAGGTCAAGGAAGGTGAACTTGATGCTCTGGTCGCGACACAGTTAAATTCGCGTTACATGATCGACCATTACTATCCTAATGAACTTTATCATTTTCTTATTCCCGGCGTTCAGAATGCATCACTTTCGTTCGCTTTTCCTCGCGGAGAACCGGAACTTAAGGATATTATTAATAAAGCACTGAATGCAATTCCCCCAAGCGAAGTTCTGCGCCTGACGGAAAAATGGATTAAAATGCCCAATGTGACCATTGACACATGGGATCTCTATAGCGAGCAGTTTTATATTGTTACGACATTATCCGTTTTATTAGTTGGCAGTAGCCTTTTATGGGGATTCTACCTGTTACGCTCAGTTCGTCGTCGTAAAGTCATTCAGGGTGATTTAGAAAACCAAATATCATTCCGGAAAGCACTCTCGGACTCCTTACCGAATCCAACTTATGTCGTAAACTGGCAAGGTAATGTCATTAGTCACAATAGTGCATTTGAACATTATTTCACTGCTGATTACTACAAAAATGCAATGTTGCCATTAGAAAACAGTGAATCACCCTTTAAAGATGTTTTTTCTAATACGCATGAAGTCACAGCAGAGACGAAAGAAAATCGAACAATATACACACAGGTATTTGAAATTGATAATGGCATCGAGAAAAGATGCATTAATCACTGGCATACATTATGCAATCTGCCAGCCAGCGATCATGCTGTTTATATTTGTGGTTGGCAAGATATTACCGAGACGCGTGATTTAATTCATGCTCTCGAAGTAGAGAGAAATAAAGCGATCAATGCAACTGTCGCAAAAAGTCAGTTTCTGGCAACAATGAGTCACGAAATAAGAACACCAATAAGCTCCATTATGGGCTTCCTGGAACTTCTGTCGGGTTCTGGTCTTAGCAAGGAACAACGGGTGGAGGCGATTTCACTTGCCTACGCCACCGGACAATCACTCCTCGGCTTAATTGGTGAAATCCTTGATGTCGACAAAATTGAATCGGGTAACTATCAACTTCAACCACAATGGGTCGATATCCCTACTTTAGTCCAGAACACTTGTCACTCTTTCGGTGCGATTGCTGCAAGCAAATCCATCGCATTAAGTTGCAGCAGTACGTTTCCTGAACATTACCTGGTTAAGATCGACCCTCAGGCGTTTAAGCAGGTCTTATCTAATTTACTGAGCAATGCTCTCAAATTTACCACCGAGGGGGCAGTGAAAATTACGACCTCCCTGGTTAACATTGATGACAACCACGCTGTAATCAAAATGACGATTATGGATTCTGGAAGTGGATTATCACAGGAAGAACAACAACAACTGTTTAAACGCTATAGCCAAACAAGTGCAGGTCGTCAGCAAACAGGTTCTGGTTTAGGCTTAATGATCTGCAAAGAATTAATTAAAAACATGCAGGGTGATTTGTCATTAGAAAGTCATCCAGGCATAGGAACGACATTTACGATCACAATCCCGGTAGAAATTACCCAACAAGTGGCGACTGTCGAGGCAAAAGCAGAACAACCCATGACACTCCCTGAAAAGTTGAGCATATTAATCGCGGATGATCATCCGACCAACAGGCTATTACTCAAACGCCAGCTAAACCTATTAGGATATGATGTTGATGAAGCCACTGATGGTGTGCAAGCGCTACACAAAGTCAGTATGCAACATTATGATCTGCTTATTACTGACGTTAATATGCCGAATATGGATGGTTTTGAGTTGACTCGCAAACTCCGTGAGCAAAATTCTTCCTTACCCATCTGGGGGCTTACAGCCAACGCACAGGCTAACGAACGTGAAAAAGGGTTAAATTGCGGCATGAACTTATGTTTGTTCAAACCGTTGACCCTGAATGTACTGAAAACACATTTAAGTCAGTTACACCAGGTTGCGCATATTGCACCTCAGTATCGCCACCTTGATATCGAGGCCCTGAAAAATAATACGGCGAACGATCTACAACTGATGCAGGAGATTCTCATGACTTTCCAGCATGAAACGCATAAAGATCTACCCGCTGCGTTTCATGCGTTAGAAGCTGGCGATAACAGAACTTTCCATCAGTGTATTCATCGCATCCACGGTGCGGCTAACATCCTGAATTTGCAAAAGTTGATTAATCTTAGCCATCAGTTAGAAATAACGCCCGTTTCAGATGACAGCAAGCCTGAAATTCTTAAGTTGCTGAACTCTGTTAAAGAACACATTGCAGAGCTGGACCAGGAGATTGCTGTTTTCTGTCAACAAAATGACTAAATAGCGGCTCCCACAATGTTCAAATGTGGGAGCTATTTACCAGCACATCTTAATTTACGATGAGAATTCCTGGCGAATTTGTTCCCCATGCTGGTCGAGCGTTGCCGCTCCCGGCATAACATGCGGGTCCGCGCAGCCGCTGATTTTTATCGGATTACCCGGCATCATTATTCCCCCGGCTTCAATCAACATATTTCTCGCCTGAGTTTGTGGCAAATTAATGGCCTCAGCCACACTTAATAACGGCGCTACGGGTACACCAACTTCATGTATTCTGGCTAACCAAACTTCAGCTGCCTGTGTTTTTAACGTCCGCTCAATATATTGTTTAAGAATAGCCTGGTTTTGTACGCGTAAAATATTGCTGATAAATCGGGGATCATCAACCAGCTCCGTCAGATCCAGTGCCTGACATAACGCAGAAAAAAGCTTGTCATTACCACAACAAATCGTAATCGGCTTATCCTGAGTATCGAAAACATCAAAAGGTGCCATGTAGGGGTGACGATTTCCCAGACGTTGTGGTGACTTCCCAGTCGCGATATATGCCATCAGTCCGTGCTCCAGAAAACTCAGCGTGGCATCAAACATCGCTATATCGACATGCGCCCCTCGTTGGCTCTTTTCGCGGCCATAAAGTGCACTCACTATTCCACTGAATAAATAGACACCGCCACATAAATCCGCAAGAGAGGTACCCACGCGCACTGGCGGAGCATCAGGGTATCCCGTTTCCATCATTATCCCGCTCATTGCCTGAATGATGGTATCGTAGGCAGGAGCATCTTTTAGCGGGCCGGTATGCCCAAAACCTGACGATGAAGCATATATGAGACGCGGGTTGATTTCTTGTAGCGTTTCCCATGAAAACCCCAGTTTTTCCATTGTACCTGGGCGAAAATTCTCAGCTAATACATCCGCTTGTTTAAGCATATTTATAAATATGCTTTTATCGTGATCATTCTTTAAATCAAGAACCACACTCTCTTTGCCATGATTAATAAAACTGTAATAGAGTGACTGTCCATCCACATAGGGACCAAATGTGCGGGTATCATCACCATGACCCGGCGGCTCAACTTTAATTACCCTTGCGCCCATATTACAAAGAAGTTGAGTTCCGAAAGGTCCATTAAGGACATGTGTCATATCGATAACTAATAAGCCTTCAAACGGCCCTTTGCATTCATTATTTGTCATTTGCTTATGCCTTGAAAAAAGCCGAAGGTGAAAAGACACTTCGGCATTTATGTAAAATCAATAACATGATTAATTATGAAACCAGTCGACTGACATAAATCCACAAAGGAGCCGTGACGACAAAGCCCAGTACGCTCACAGCCAGTGACGCTGTACCAGTGCGGGTGTAGACATTAAACCGGCTGGCAATAATGATTCCGGAGAATGCCGGCGGTAAGGCGCCTGCCAGTACCATCATCTGCAAATGTTCGCTGTTCAAATGACATGCCATACCAACGAGAAGCAGCGCCAGTGGCATCAGAATTAGCTTCAGGAAGGTGTTATAAGCAATTTCGGCACTGAACTCGAATTTATGTGCAGCCAGAGTCAACCCCGCAGCGAATACCGCCACCCCTGAGTTTGCCTTCGCAATCAGATTAAAGGTTGGGTCCCATGCTGCCGGAATTTTTACCCCAACCAACACCAGGATCGTTGCCAGAACAGGTGCCCATACTACTGGCTCCTTTGCCGCAGAAATTAATGCGCTCAGATTACTATTCTTCTTACCATCCGCTCCTGAGGAAGGATTCAGCAAATACAGACCAATAGGAATAGTAATTGCGTTAACAATAATAGAAATAATTGCTACCACTAAACCTGTTGATACGGAATCGCCATAAATAGGATCGAGAACTGCAAATCCCAGGAATCCGATGGTAGGTGAACCTGCAATTAATGCACATACTGCTGCTTCTGCATGAGTACGTTTAAAAAATTTGTAGCAACCAAACCAGGAGAAAAAGAAACATCCGACAATAACCACAAGTGATACAAGGGTCAGGCGAGTGTCCGCAAAAATCATTTCCCTGTTTGCCCGGGTAATAGAAACAAATAGGGCCGCAGGAAGAGCGTAGTTTAATACCAGTTTATTAAATGCCCGGGCTTGATCTTCTGAAAAAGTTTCTCGTCTGCCGCTAAAATAACCCAACAGCATGATTACGATAATAGGCAATAAATCGCCAATAAAAAATGTTAGCATAATAGTATTTCCGATAAGGGTCCCCTCACCATCGATAATGAGTTGGCAAGAGGAGACGATGTCAGTATTTAATTACCAGCGACTTGTTTTGGGTTAAGTTTGGTAATATGGCCACTTTCAGTTCCTGCTGCAGGGTCGATGACCACATTAATAATGGTCGGTTTGCGCGACTGAATACCGGTGGTTAAAGCATGACGAAGTTCATCTGTCGTAGTGACGTTATAGCCAACGCCACGAAACGCATCCATTAATTTGTCATACCTTGCATGGTGCAATAGATCTGTTGGTGATGGTGCACCAGCGCCACTGAGATCAACACCGTCTCCTCTGTAGATGCCGCCATTATTAAAAATAACGATCGTCACCGGCAGGTTATATCGACAAATCGTTTCAATCTCCATCCCACTGAAGCCAAAAGCACTATCACCTTCAATGGCGACAACCGGAGAACCAGAGGTCACGCTAGCACCGATGGCATAGCCCATACCGATGCCCATGACACCCCAGGTACCACAATCCAGACGGCGACGTGGTTTATACATATCAATAATATTTCGTGCATTATCCAGGGTATTTGCACCTTCATTAACTAAATAAATATCCTGGTTCTCGCGCAATACATCGCGCACAGCACTTAATGCATTAAAGTAATTTAATGGTTGAGTATCTGTACTTAATTTTTCATGCATTTTTTGTGCATTTTGCTGCTTGTGGATATTTAAAATATCGCGCCATACCAGTGGAGTCGTAAATGTGTTTTGTTTCAGTTCTGCCAGCATACCTTGCATACTGGATGCAATATCGCCAACGACTGGCACAGCAATGGGGCGGTTGCTGTCAATTTCCTGCGGTTCAATATCCAGTTGAATAAACTGTGTATCTGCCGCCCATCCTTTTTTACCGTGTGCCAGTAACCAATTCAGTCGTGCACCAACAAGCATGACAACGTCAGCATTTGCCAGGGCAAACGAACGCGCAGTTGCCGCAGAAAGTGGATGTGTATCTTCGAGGATCCCTTTCGCCATAGACATTGGCAGGAATGGAATCTGGGCACTTTCAATAAATTCACGAAGCTGTTCATCCGCTTGTGAATACGCCGCGCCTTTGCCAAGGATAACTAATGGTCGTTCAGCTTTTGCTAAAAGCGAAATTGCGCTAGCGACTGACTTCGGGCATGGCAATAATGCTGGCGACGGATTTTCAACTTTTACAATCGTGGTTAACGCTTCGTCTTTTTCCATCGTCGCGGCCAGGACATTTGCAGGCAAATCAAGATAAACTCCGCCAGGGCGACCCGATACTGAGACCCGGATAGCGCGTGCCAATGCAATGCCAAGATCCTGCGGCTGATTAACGCGAAATGCTGCTTTGGCATACGGTTTTGCCGCATTCATTTGGTCCAGCTCTTCATAATCACCTTGCTGTAGGTCGACGATCGCGCGGTCGCTGGAGCCGCTAATCATGATCATCGGAAAACCATTTACCGTTGCGTTGGCCAATGCGGTCAAACCATTGAGGAATCCTGGCGCAGAAACTGTCAGGCAGATCCCCGGTTTTTGGGTAAGAAAACCGCTTGCCGCAGCGGCATAGCCTGCCGACTGCTCATGACGAAAACCAATATAACGAATGCCTTCCGCCTGGGCATGGCGTGCCATATCCGTCACAGGAATACCTACAACACCATAAATAGTGTCAATATCATTCTGTTTTAATGCTTCAACGATGATATGCATACCATCTGTCATTTGAAGTTGATCTGACATGATTAATAACCTCGAAATTTTTATAAATTGGGAGCCAGAAGCCCCCGTTAATATCAGATGGCGTGGTTTTGCTTCATTGCAGCAATTTCATCGTCGCTATAACCCAGCTCCTGCAATACAGCAGCGGTATGTTCACCTAATAGCGGCGCAGCTTTAATATCCGGCGTAAAGGCAGAGAATTTCATTGGACAACCAACTGTCAGATATTTTCCACGCAACGGTTGTTCCACTTCAACAACACTGCCACTTTGGCGCAAAGAGGGATCAAGTGAAATTTCTTTCATACTTAAAACCGGTGCACAAGGAATATCAAACTGAGTCAAATAGGCCACCGCTTCATGTTTATCAATAGTGACAGTGTATTTTTCGATTTCAGCAAAAATATCGAAAATATGTGGCTGTCGGGCATGGGCTGTACTGTATGCCGGATCGGTAATCCAATCTGGTTTGCCGATGGCTTTACAGGTGTTTTCCCAGTTTTGCTCCTGAATAGTGAAATAAATATAGGCGTTAGGATCGGTTTCCCAGCCTTTACATTTCAGGATCCAGCCAGGCTGACCGCCACCACCCGCATTACCTCCGCGGGGAACTGCATCACCAAATGTGCCATTCGGATACTGCGGGTATTCTTCCAGATAACCCAATTTATCGAGACGCTGCTGGTCGCGTAATTTCACGCGGCAAAGGTTCAATACGGCATCCTGCATTGACATGGTGACTCGTTGCCCACGCCCCGTTTTTTCACGATGCAGCAAAGCAGCAAGTAAACCGATCAGTAAATGCATTCCGGTGTTGCTGTCACCCAACGCTGCAGCGCTTACCAGCGGCGGACCGTCCCAAAAACCCGTAGTGGATGCCGCGCCACCCGCTGCCTGAGCAACGTTTTCATAGGCTTTTACATTCACATAAGGCGAACACTCATCAAACCCTTTGATCGAACCAAAAATCAGACGTGGATTGATTTCTTGAATATGCTCCCAGGTGAAGCCCATGTGATCAATAGCCCCAGGATGAAAGTTCTCGACTAAGATATCAGCTTCGCGGATCAGCTTTTCCATTACCTCTTTGCCTTCCGCTGTTTTGGTATTTAATTCAATAGAACGTTTGTTACTGTTAAGCATGGTGAAGTAAAGCGCATCGATATCAGGAATATCTCGCAGCTGGTGACGCGTTACGTCACCAACGCCGGGACGTTCAATTTTAATGACGTCAGCGCCAAACCAGGCCAGCATTTGAGTACAAGATGGGCCAGATTGCACACCGGTGAAATCGAGAACTTTAATTCCTTGAAGTGGAGTTGACATAGCAATACCTATTAGTTAATTAAATATGTGTTAATTTAGCGTTTATTTAAGACATAACGCCTCTATAAATAATCCGCAAAATATCGTCGTAGCTGCACTCGATATTTTTAAATTCCTGTATCAAGTACTGAAAATCATTTCATCGCTACTTCCAATTCCTTTCTGCATGGTAAGTAGTGAGGACGAAAAGAAGAATATGATAAATATTGGTTCGCGGTAATCAGAGAGAGCCGCGACATTTGTGATGTTATTCTTACAACTGTAAGAAGCGCCGGTGATTTACAAGTAAGGGTATGATTACGCTTTTTAAAGCGTACCATAAAACATAACATAATAAATGATTTGTGATGACACGGGATTATTGCGGTTTACTTTGAGGAAGATAAAATGCGAGTTTATAGAACCGCGAGCGCCAAATAATTTTATGACCACAATCTGTCGTATTGTGGTCATAAAAAATTGTCGGCTGGAGGGAGTTAAATCCTTTACCTCAATATACTGCCTGTCAGCATTAGTTCACAAACAGTGCTTCGCTATCGACGATGATTCCATCTTCCGCACCTTTAAGCGCCAGGTTTGCCTCGTAGTATTGCTTTTTATCAAGCAGTTTCTGCGCATCAGCAAGTGCATTACGAGTCTGTTTGAGCGGCATCAGATATTGGTTTTCCATTACGCCAACACCGGCCAGGCGAAGCTCTTCCATTGCGCCCTTTTTATCCCCTTTCGCCATTTTTTCGTTGGCAATTTTTATCGCGGCTTCTTTTTCGGGTGTCGCTACATAACTCTCAGAAATTCCGATAGATGCATTAATGACAATATATTGGTCATCATTGACATTGGTTTTTTTTCCTGGCTTAGCGAACTTTGCCCATTCGGTACTGTCATCTGACAACAAAGCTGAAGCTTCATTGGTCAGTTCTTTTGCCTTTTCCGGATCGCCATGAAACAGAGCCAGGCGCGCTACCTGCACGTCACGCATCGCATATAAACCTTGTTCAGAGATACGCTCTGCTGCTGCCGTTTTCTGGGTTTGCTGAACTTGCTGAGTTTGCTGTTGTGCCGCTACCGGTGCATTATCAGCCGCCCATACAGTTGAAGATGCCAGAATTGCTGTGACCATCGTAGCCATAATTAAACGTTTCATACTTACCTCATTCTTTAACAGTTTTAGAAAACGCCGCCATCATATTGGGTGAGTATGAAATGAGAAATCAGAGAGCAACGGTCATTTTGAAAGGGTTATCTTACAGTTGTAGTTATTATCGCAAGAAGTATTTTAGTCTTACAATTGTAGGAATATGCTTCCTGTCACAGAGAACTATTCTTATATACCAAAAAGAGATGTCATTTATTATATCGATGTAAATACTGATTAATTATATGTAAATACAGCAATAACGTCGTAGGTTTTCAGTGAACCATTTTCAGGATAACTTTCTATGAAAGTAAACTTAATGCTTTTTAGCTTATTTTTATTGGTCTCTATTATGGCATGCAATGTTTTTGCATTTTCTATTTCTGGTGGTGGTAGTGAGGCGAGCTATAAAGAGACGGAAAAAACGTCAGCGATGACGACCACACACTCTACAAAACTTCAGCCATCACAGGCGATTTTGTTTAAGATGAGAGAAGATGCGCCACCATTAAATCTCACAGAAGACATTACGCCCCCTTTTTCGACAAAGGCGAATTATCTTATTCATCCTGTGCGATAGCGTCTGTCACATGGCAGGTGAACAATCATGTCTGATGCTGATGTGAACACCTGCCCAAATGAACCATCCTGACCCACTACCGCCTGCCATAGCCCACCATAAAGCGAATCATCAAGCCACAAGCCGGGGCAAGAAACATAAATATCCCCGTCACCAGTTCATTACCGCCAGTTAACCACATGGTGAAGTAATAAATGAGTGCAGCGAGGATCACCATGCCGAAGAAAGAAGAGACCGCCGATACCACGTTCAGGACCTGACCAATGTAGCCGCTTACGCAGACAATACACAGGGCGAGAAACATCCATAAATAAATCATAGCTCAACCTCCTGCCGCGCTAAAAAACCTGTAACTTCAGTCACTTTAATAGTAAGACAATCCTTAACCTCTGGCAATTTTTGCTAAGCATCAATGAAAACAGCACCTTAAATGCAACACTATTGCGTGGGGAAAACTTTTTACTTTGCACGATTAATAATCAGTAGCTGAAAGCAGTCAGCCAGTGATAAAGTAGAGCCACCGCATTCATGCTCCTCGTGGTTATGTCCTGACTAGTCTTTACACTCTTTACAGGAACCATTGTCGTACATGATGGCCCAACCAATTGAGTGTACCGCTGTCGACATGGAATCTTCTGCGATACAACAATTCGTATCTACAGAAGGTAACTATGTTTCCACAATGCAAATTTTCCCGCGAGTTTCTACATCCTCGCTACTGGCTCACATGGTTTGGGCTTGGTGTACTCTGGCTTTGGGTACAGCTTCCTTATCCTGTTCTCTGCTTTCTCGGCACGCGTATTGGCGCAATAGCGCGACCATTCCTGAAACGGCGTGAATCTATCGCCCGTAAAAACCTGGAACTTTGTTTCCCACAGCATTCTGCGGAAGAACGCGAGAAGATGATTGCCGAAAACTTTCGTTCACTCGGCATGGCGCTGGTAGAAACCGGCATGGCGTGGTTCTGGCCCGACAGTCGCGTACGTAAATGGTTTGATGTTGAAGGGTTGGATAACCTTAAACGCGCACAAATGCAAAATCGCGGCGTAATGGTTGTCGGCGTCCATTTTATGTCGCTGGAACTGGGCGGCCGCGTGATGGGACTGTGCCAACCAATGATGGCTACCTATCGTCCACATAATAATCAGCTGATGGAATGGGTGCAGACCCGTGGGCGCATGCGCTCTAACAAAGCGATGATCGGCAGAAATAATCTGCGCGGCATTGTCGGTGCACTGAAGAAAGGTGAAGCGGTATGGTTTGCTCCCGATCAGGATTATGGTCGTAAAGGCAGCTCCTTCGCGCCGTTCTTTGCGGTGGAAAATGTCGCCACAACCAATGGTACGTATGTCCTTTCACGTCTCTCTGGCGCAGCCATGTTAACCGTAACGATGGTAAGAAAAGCGGATTACAGCGGATATCGTTTGTACATCACCCCAGAGATGGAAGGCTACCCGGCAGATGAAAATCAAGCCGCTGCCTATATGAACAAGATTATCGAAAAAGAGATCATGCGCGCACCGGAGCAGTACCTCTGGATCCACCGTCGCTTTAAAACGCGCCCGGTGGGAGAATCGTCGCTATACATTTAACAAACTGCTCTAACTCTTTCCCTCCTCAAATCAGCCATAATAACCTCATGGTTTTTATGGCTTTTTTCTTAAGGTTTTTTCCTTCGCTGAATCTCTAATTATTACCGTCAGAAATTAAACTGTCGCCGATATGAGACACCTGTAAGTTACTAAAAGTAAATAAGAAAATGCCTCTTGTCTCGTTTCAGTTTTAGGCGTACATTAGCGCCGTCTGGAGCAGTTTAGCTCAGAATTCTGGGGTGATGCCCACGGTAAAATACAGGACTTTTAAGGTCGTTTTGCCCGGTGTCAACTCACTGTATCAGGTGTAATGAAGTCATTCAGGCGTAACAGTAATTACGCGGAGAGATGTAAAGTGAAATATTTCTTTATGGGCATTTCTTTTATGGTCATCGTTTGGGCCGGTACTTTTGCCCTGATGATCTAAAAGCAAACTGTGCAATGAAAAACAGGAGCCATCTGGCTCCTGTTTGCATTTCTGGCGATGGTGTTTATTCCGCGTTTTCGTGAATATGTTTGCTGCTGGCGGGAAGTAAACCGTCGGCACGGAACATCGCTTTAATTCCACGAATCGCCTGACGAATACGGTCGCGGTTTTCAATCAGTGCAAAGCGAACATGCGTGTCGCCGTAGTCGCCAAAGCCAATCCCCGGAGAGACACAGACCTTCGCTTCGTTCAGCAGCTTCTTGGCAAATTCCAGCGAGCCCATGGCAGCATACGGTTCCGGGATTTTCGCCCAGACATACATCGAAGCCTTCGGCATTTCGACCATCCAGCCCGCTTCATGCAGCCCTTTAACCAGTACATCACGGCGGCGTTTGTACTGTTCGGCAATATCGCGCACGCACTGTTGATCGCCCTCCAGCGCCGCAATCGCTGCCACCTGCAACGGCGTAAAGGTGCCGTAATCGTGATAGCTTTTAATACGTGCCAGCGCGCTGACCAGCGTTTTGTTGCCAACCATAAAGCCGATACGCCAGCCCGCCATGTTGTAGCTTTTCGACAGCGTAAAGAACTCGACCGCCACATCGCGTGCACCCGGCACCTGCATGATTGACGGCGCTTTCCAGCCATCGTAGACGATATCGGCATAGGCCAGGTCATGGACCACCAGCACATCGTAGCGTTTCGCCAGCGCCACAACCTTCACAAAGAATTCCAGTTCCACGCATTGCGCGGTTGGGTTCGACGGGAAGCCGAGGATCATCATCTTCGGTTTCGGATAACTTTCGCGAATGGCGCGTTCCAGTTCGTTGAAGAAATCGACACCTTCCACCAGCGGCACTGAGCGTACCTGCGCCCCGGCAATCACCGCGCCGTAAATATGAATCGGGTAGCTTGGATTAGGCACCAGTACAGTGTCACCATGATCCAGCGTCGCCAGCATCAGATGCGCCAGTCCCTCTTTCGAACCAATGGTGACGATGGCTTCTGATTCCGGGTCGATCTCGACGTCGTAGCGATCCTGATACCAGTGTGAAATGGCGCGACGTAGCCGCGGAATGCCGCGTGAAGTGGAGTAACCATGCGTGTCCGGGCGCTGGGCCACCGTACATAATTTTTCGACGATGTGCGGCGGAGTCGCACCGTCCGGGTTACCCATACTGAAATCGATAATATCTTCGCCGCGCCGACGCGCAGCCATTTTCAGTTCAGCGGTAATATTAAAAACGTAGGGCGGGAGACGATCAATGCGCGTAAAGCGACGTTCAGGGCGAGTGTCAGCCATAATTTCCTCAGATTAACGTTAGCGCCCGGACCGTCCGAGCGACGCTGCCACGATGGTGGCTGTTTTGAAAATAGCCTGATTAATTTCTGTCTGTCCAGCGTTTTAGAACATTTTTATCAATGGCTTTAAATGAGGAACGCCACTTCAAAAACAGGAAATTTATCTGCGCTAACAAGAAAATTACCACTCATTTTATTAACATTATAATTTCAATAAATTTACCAAGCAGATGTGCATTATCAAGAGATGCATTGCTAATACACCATTTATCTTTCAATCCCCTTTTAAAATTGTGGTTTTTCCTCAAAAACGGCCTGCTGGTCATCAGCCTTCAGGTTACCTATCATAGAGGTTTAATCCTTATTCAGAGTCACCCGTGCACGAAATATTCAACATGCTGCTGGCGGTCTTCGATCGGGCAGCGTTAATGCTTATCTGCCTGTTCTTTCTCATCCGTATCCGCCTGTTTCGCGAACTGTTGCACAAGTCGGCACACTCACCGAAAGAGCTGCTCGCCGTTACCGCCATTTTCTCGTTGTTTGCTCTGTTCAGCACCTGGTCCGGCGTTCCCGTAGAAGGCTCGCTGGTGAACGTTCGTATTATCGCGGTAATGTCAGGCGGGATTCTGTTTGGCCCGTGGGTAGGCATCATTACCGGCGTGATTGCGGGTATTCACCGGTATTTAATTGATATCGGCGGCGTGACGGCGATCCCCTGCTTTATCACCAGCATTCTGGCGGGTTGTATATCGGGCTGGATCAACCTGAAAATCCCCAAAGCACAGCGCTGGCGCGTCGGTATTCTCGGCGGCATGTTATGTGAAACGTTGACCATGATTCTGGTGATTGTCTGGGCACCAACTACCGCGTTGGGGATCGATATCGTCTCTAAAATCGGGATTCCAATGATCCTCGGTAGCGTCTGTATCGGCTTTATTGTGCTGCTGGTGCAAAGCGTTGAGGGCGAAAAAGAGGCCAGCGCCGCGCGGCAGGCCAAGCTGGCGCTGGATATCGCCAACAAAACGCTGCCGCTGTTTCGCCATGTCAATAGCGAGTCATTACGCAAAGTTTGTGAAATTATCCGCGATGATATTCATGCCGATGCGGTGGCGATTACCAATACCGATCATGTGCTGGCCTATGTTGGCGTGGGTGAACACAACTATCAGAATGGCGATGACTTCATTAGCCCGACTACCCGACAGGCGATGAATTACGGAAAAATCATCATTAAAAACAATGATGAAGCCCACCGCACACCAGAGATTCATTCCATGCTGGTGATCCCATTGTGGGAGAAAGGCGTTGTGACCGGAACACTGAAAATTTACTACTGCCACGCGCATCAGATTACGTCATCATTACAGGAAATGGCGGTCGGTCTGTCGCAAATCATCTCCACGCAACTGGAGGTTTCACGCGCCGAGCAGCTACGTGAAATGGCAAATAAGGCAGAGCTTCGCGCCCTGCAAAGCAAAATTAATCCCCATTTCCTGTTTAACGCTTTGAACGCTATTTCATCGTCGATCCGTCTGAATCCGGATACCGCTCGCCAGCTGATCTTTAATCTGTCGCGTTATCTGCGCTATAACATTGAATTAAAAGACGATGAGCAAATCGATATCAAAAAAGAGCTGTATCAAATTAAAGACTATATTGCCATTGAGCAGGCCCGCTTTGGCGACAAGCTGACGGTTATCTATGATATTGATGAAGAGGTGAATTGCTGCATTCCCAGCCTGCTGATCCAGCCGTTGGTGGAGAATGCCATTGTCCACGGTATTCAGCCTTGCAAAGGTAAAGGCGTTGTCACCATCAGCGTTGCAGAGTGCGGTAATCGGGTACGCATTGCGGTGCGAGACACCGGGCACGGCATCGATCCAAAAGTCATTGAGCGGGTCGAAGCGAACGAAATGCCGGGCAATAAAATTGGTTTGCTGAATGTCCATCATCGCGTGAAGTTATTGTATGGCGAGGGGCTGCATATCCGCCGCCTGGAACCAGGAACGGAAATTGCGTTTTACATTCCTAACCAACGCACCCCAGTCGCCTCACAGGCTACGTTATTGCTTTGAGCCGGAGTGATATTGTGAAAGTCATCATTGTTGAAGACGAATTCCTGGCACAACAGGAACTGAGCTGGCTAATTAAAGAGCACAGCCAGATGGAGATTGTCGGCACCTTTGACGACGGTCTGGACGTGTTGAAGTTTTTGCAGCATAACCGCGTCGACGCCATTTTTCTGGATATCAATATTCCGTCGCTGGATGGCGTGTTGCTGGCGCAAAACATCAGCCAGTTCGCCCATAAACCGTTTATTGTGTTCATCACCGCGTGGAAAGAACATGCGGTAGAAGCATTTGAACTGGAAGCGTTTGACTACATTCTCAAACCGTATCAGGAGTCACGCATTACCGGGATGCTGCAAAAACTGGAAGCAGCCTGGCAACAACAGCAGACCAGCAGTACGCCTGCCGCGACGGTAACGCGTGAGAATGACACCATTAATCTGGTGAAAGATGAGCGAATCATTGTCACGCCAATTAACGATATCTATTACGCCGAAGCGCACGAGAAAATGACCTTTGTCTATACGCGGCGTGAATCCTACGTAATGCCGATGAACATTACCGAGTTTTGCAGCAAGCTGCCGCCGTCGCATTTTTTCCGCTGCCATCGCTCATTTTGTGTCAATCTGAACAAAATCCGCGAGATCGAACCGTGGTTTAATAACACCTATATTCTGCGGCTGAAAGATCTGGATTTTGAAGTGCCGGTCAGCCGCAGCAAAGTTAAAGAATTCCGCCAGTTAATGCATCTTTAATCGGGAACTTTCATGAAAGCACCAGGCTTGCCCGCCGATCAACAATTTTTCGCCGATCTGTTCAGCGGCCTGGTGCTTAACCCGCAACTACTGGGGCGCGTCTGGTTTGCCAGCCAGCCTGCCTCATTGCCAGTGGGCAGTTTATGTATTGATTTTCCCCGTCTGGATATCGTGCTACGCGGCGAATACGGCAATCTGCTGGAAGCAAAGCAGCAACGTATGGTGGAAGGAGAAATGCTGTTTATTCCGGCACGCGCGGCTAATTTACCGGTCAACAACAAACCGGTGATGCTGTTAAGCCTGGTGTTCGCACCGACCTGGCTTGGGTTATCGTTTTACGATAGCCGTACCACGTCGTTGTTGCATCCTGCTCGCCAGATCCAGCTTCCCAGCCTGCAACGCGGTGAAGGTGAAGCGATGCTTACCGCCCTCACCCATCTTAGCCGTTCACCGCTGGAGCAGAATATCATTCAGCCACTGGTGTTAAGTTTGCTGCATCTTTGCCGCAACGTGGTGAATATGCCACCGGGCAATTCGCAGCCGCGCAGCGATTTTCTCTATCACAGCATTTGTAACTGGGTTCAGGATAATTATGCCCAGCCGCTCACCCGCGAGAGCGTGGCGCAGTTTTTTAATATCACGCCCAATCATCTGTCAAAACTGTTTGCCCAACATGGGACGATGCGTTTTATCGAGTATGTTCGCTGGGTGCGAATGGCGAAGGCGAGGATGATTTTGCAGAAATATCATCTGTCGATTCATGAAGTGGCGCAGCGTTGCGGTTTTCCGGATAGCGATTATTTTTGTCGCGTCTTCCGGCGTCAGTTTGGTCTGACGCCGGGAGAGTACAGCGCCCGCTTTCAGGGCTAACTTCAGAAGGTTAATTCCGTTTCCAGCAGCGTCAGGATGCTTTGCGCATCTTGCGCGGCGAACAGCGACTGGCGGAAGTTTTTATTCACCAGTTTACGCGCCAGCTGCGAGAAGACTTTCACATGATTCATCCCTTCGTTAGCGCCCAGTGTCAGCATGATCACCAGTTCGACTTCGCCCATTTCTGACTGCCAGTCAACCGGTTTCACCAGCCGGGCAATGCTGATACTGGAATGACGGATCCACTGAGATTTGGTGTGCGGGATCGCTACGCCAAAACCAACGCCTGTGGTAACAATCTCTTCCCGCTGCCAGACATCCTCTTCCAGCTCGAACGGATGTTCAGTGCGCCCGTTAACGCCGAGGTTACCGCACAGGAACTGGATCGCCTGCTCTTTATTGCTAAAGGACTGATCAACAAAGATATTCTCCAGCGCCAGCAGTGGGCGAACGTCTTCTTCCGGCGTAAAGGCGGTGAGTAACGCTTCAATTTCCTGCGCGCTGCGGCATTCACATGCCTGACGCGCCAGTTCCCGACACGCCTCGCTATCCAGTTGACGAAGCTGGCTTTTCACCGCCGGAATGCGCGGGCTACTCATACTTAACTCGTCCAGGCCCAGCCCAAGCAGTAGCGGCAGATAACGGCTTTCACCGCCCAGTTCACCGCAAATGCCTACCCATTTACCCCGCTGATGCGCAGTGGTAATAATCTGCTGCAACATGCGCAGGAACGATGGCGTAATCGGGTTATACAGCGGCGATACGCGCGGGTTATTACGATCGACCGCATACAGATACTGGGTCATATCGTTGGAGCCGATACTGAAGAAATCTACCTCATCGCAGAAGTGATCGATGATGTAGCACACCGACGGCACTTCCACCATGATACCCAGCGTAATCGTCTCTGCATGACGCAGGCCATCGCGCTTAAGCTCAACGATCGCTTTTTGGATCTCGCCCTTCACCCATAAGATCTGATCGAGGCTGTGAACCATTGGGATCATCAACTGGGCGTTGCCGAAACTGGCGGCGCGCAAAATGGCCCGCAGTTGAGTGCGGAACAGGCCCGCAAATTCCGGGTAAATACGTACCGCGCGATAGCCGAGGAACGGGTTCTCTTCCTGGGGAATATTCAGATAAGGAATGCTTTTATCGCCTCCGATGTCCATTGTGCGGAAGATAATCGGCTTGTCGCCCGCCGCCAGTAGCACCTGCTGGTAGGCTTCAAATTGCTCCTGCTCGTCCGGCGCGCTGTCGCGATCCATATAGAGCATTTCGGTACGGAACAGCCCGACGCCTTCCGCGCCGTTGGCAAACGCGCCAGGCGCTTCCAGAGCGGTGCCAATATTCGCCGCGATATCAATGCGCTTGTTATCACGGGAATAGGCCAGCTGCGCGGCAGCCTGCGCCTGCTGCTGCTGACGTTTATCTGCCAGCGTCTGCGCAACCTGATAATAACCGCTCACCGCGTCATTCGGGTTAATCGCCAGCACACCGCACTGGGCGTCAAGCACCGCCGGTTGCCCGGCATAGCGCGCGATCGCATCCAGCGGCAGGCCGCTAAGAACCGGGATCGCCGAGGCACGGGCCAGAATCAGGGTATGCGAGGTGCGCCCGGTTTTCTCCAGAATCATGCCCGCAAGATTTTTTAAATCGAGGCTCAAAAACTGGCTTGGGGTTAAATCCTCGGCCACCAGAATAGTCGGTTTTTCCAGCACCAGATTGTTGCGCGGCTTCAGTTCCGGCCAGGTGATATGCAGCAACTGTTCGCTGATATCGCGAATGTCGCTGACCCGCTCGCGCAGATAATCGCTGGCAGAAGCAGATAGTTTGGCGCAAACCTGCTCCATATTGCTGATGATCGCCGCCCCCAGCCCCTGATGCTGTTCTGCCATAAGGCGACGGATATTGCCTGCAAATTCATCATCCTGAATCAGCGACAAATGGGCGCTGAGGATAGTTTTGCTTTCGCCGTCACGCTCACGCAGCTGCTGGTTCAGTTGCTCGGCAAGCGTTGCCAGGCTGTGCTCCAGCCGGGTGGAGTCTTGCGCACTGGCCGGGATGGCCCGATAACTGTCGAGGCTGTCGCTCTGTAACAGGGTCAGCGTACCCACGCCGACGCCGCTTGCCAGCACATTGCCGTACAGTAAATCAGGATTCAGACGGCTTAATGAACGCGGCAGCGGATGCGCCGTCAGTTCTGCCTGTGTTGGCTGGATGCTGTCGCTGTCGATAAAGCGCACCTGGATGTACTCTTCCAGCACGCGCCGCGCCTGCTCTTCATCGCTGCCGCTAATGTTCAGGCTGCAACTGTCATTAAATAAAGTGCCGGTGCCAATCAGCGCCAGCGAACTTTTCGCATCGGCCTTTGCGTTCTGGCGATGGTTAATAAAAGTGATTTCGCTTTGCCACTGGCTGCACTGTTCTTTAAGTTCCCACGCCGGACGAGCATGAATACCGTTAGGCAAAGGACAGAGAAATTGAATCGTTAACATAACCGCTCCGGGTTAATCAGGAGATCATCTGAAATCCGTCAGTTGAACAACCGTCTCACGGGTAAGACGTTGAATAAGGGCAGATAAAAGCTGCTGCATCTGCAAAATGTCGCGGCAATCGGCAATCGATGCCGCACAATGTCCGTGGCGCGTCGCTGGCCCCATCACCACCGTGGGTATGCCGGTGCCAGTTAAATGCACCGCTCCGCCATCTGTGCCGCCGTTGCTGAACATATCCGCCTGCAACGGTACGCCAATTTCTGCCGCCACGGTTTCAATCCACGCGGTAAGTTTTGGCGGCGCAATCAGCGACTTGTCGCTTAATACCAGCATCGGCCCGTTACCAATCTGGCGATGGTTAGCCGCGCCATAATCAAAGTTTTTCGCCCAGCAGGCGGTATCAAGCACAATGGCGACGTCCGGCGACACCGCGCGGGTGGCAGTTTGCCCGCCGCGTAATCCCACCTCTTCGCTGGAACTTGCCACCAGCCACACCTCCGCAGGCAGTTCGGCGTCGTGCAGCTCACGTAGTAACGTCACCAGCAGATAGCAACCGAGGCGATCATCAAAGGCTTTCCCCATCACCCGCTGGTGAGGGAGAACCTGAAAAGTGGTATCAAAGGTGACGCGATCGCCTGGACGAATTCCCGCCTGCATCACTTCGTCATACGAGCGCGCACCAATGTCCACGCGCATGGCGCTGACATCATTCCCCTGCCGGTCGCCGTCAAGCAGGCCTGGAATTTTGCACTCTTCACGGGTAGTGATACGCACCGACTGAAGCTGGCGGGCAGCCATGCGTACATTGCCAACCGGCAACACATCGATCGCCCCTTCGCGGGAGATGCTGCGCACCATAAATCCCACTTCGTCCATATGCGCACAGATCATCACCTTCGGACCTGTCGATTCATTGAGGCGGATCAGCACCGATCCCAGCCCATCAAATCGCACTTCTTTTTGCAGGCGATCCGCTTCTTCCAGCAGGATCTGCCGTACTTCCTGTTCCGAGGAGGCGATCGCATCTGCCTCGCTCAACGCTTTTAATAACGATAAATCCATTATGCCTCTCCCGTGAGCAACACTGTTTTCGGCATGGCGTAGAGCACTTCTGCGCCTTGCGGGGTGACCAGCACAACATCTTCGATGCGCACGCCCCCTTGCCCTGGCAAATAAATCCCCGGCTCCACGGTCAGTAACATGCCTGGCTGTAGCGTCGTGGTATCCCGCGGTGAAAAACGCGGCTCTTCATGGACTTCAATGCCGATAGCATGACCGGTGTTATGACCGAAATAGTCGCCATAACCTGCTTCTGTAATGACCCGGCGCGCGGCATCGTCAACCTGCTGGCAGCGCACGCCGGGGCGAATCGCGGAAATTGCTGCGAGCTGTGCCTGCAGGACAATTTGATAGACGTTAAACAGCGGGTGAGATTCGGCGCTCACCCCTTCGCCGTTCACCAGCAAGGTGCGCGTCATATCAGAGCAGTACCCCTGATAGAGCGCACCAAAATCAAGAGTGACAAACTCGCCCGCTGCAACAATCTTGTCGCTGGCTTTACCGTGCGGCAGCGCCCCACGCCAGCCGCTGGCGACAATGGTGTCAAAAGAGGCTTTTTCTGCGCCCTGCTGGCGCATAAACCACTCCAGTTCAGCGGCTATCTCGCGCTCGCTCATCCCCGCCTGAATAAAGCGGCGAATATGCTCCGCACCACGATCGGCAATCCCACAGGCGAGGCGGATTTTCTCCACCTCCTCTGGCGTTTTGATTTGCCGCAGCACATCCGGCGTGGCGCTAACCAGTTTCGCATTGAGTTCAGACTGCCAGCGGTGCGCGGTTTCCCAACTCACCTGCTGGCCTTCAAAACCGAGCGTTTGCAACTGCTCATCGGCAATGATTTGATTGACGATAGTGGTAAGCGTGTTCGTCGCGTCAAGCAAATGCAGCTGGTAGCCTTGCGTGCGGGCTTCTACATCCGCGTAGTAGCGCGAATCCACCAGAATGTGCGCACTTACACGGCTAATCACCACATAGCCTGATCCGGTGGAGATCCCCAGATGCGGCTGTTTGTTCTGCCGTGAGGAGAGAAGCACCGCATCCAGTTGTTGCGCCTTAAGCCAGTCGCGCAGCGAAGCGAGTAATGTCATCAGGATTGTCCTTCTTACAGGCTATCGATTAACAATTTGCCTTTACGGAACATCATCAGACGCAGGAACACCACCATCAGCGCAGTAATGACTGCCCCCAGCGCGATCCCCGCCATGTAGACGCCGAGGTTAGTGACCAGCGGCCATGCCCAGATAGCGGATTCCGGGAACCATTGCACTGCGCCCAGCCAGACAGCGGCGGTTGAGCCGACAATCGCGCCGACCATATAGGACGGAATGGCGGTGATAGGGCTTTCCAGTGCAAACGGAATCGCACCCTCACTAATCCCCATAAAGGCAAGGAACATCGCGGTCTTACCCTGCGGATAAAGTTGAGCGTTGAACAGACGTTTGCCGGTTAAACGACGGTCAATAATGGTTGCCAGACCCAGACCAATCGGCGGAATAACGATAGCGATAGAACGTGCGGTGACCGGTAATACGTGGTCAGTGGTAAAGCTGAAGGCAACGAAACCGGCTGCTTTGTTGATCGGGCCACCAAGGTCAATTGCTGTCGCTGCGGCGATCCCCATTGCGTACATCAGCGCACCCTTCTCACCTGCGGCAGTCAGCACGGTACGGATACCGCCGTTGATCCAGCCGCCAAAGGGGGTGATGACGTAGTACATCGCCAGCATGACAAAAATGGCGGAAAGAATCGGTAGCAAAAATGTGGTTTTGAACGCTAACAGGAAATCCGGTAACTGGATTTTCTGGTTCATCCATTTCACAAGGTAACCGGCAACGATAGAAATAATCAGCGCACCAATGAAGGTGGACGGCACCGGCGAAGAGGTCGCCCATTGCATAGTGCTGGGATCGAAGTTCAGCAGTTGCGTCGGCTGGGTAGACATCAAGCCGCCGATAAAACCAGCCGGAAAAGCCAGTTTGCCACCTATAGAGTTCGCCACAAAAGCGGCAAACATCGGAATGGCGAAACCAAACAACACGCCGCCGAAGGACTGCGACAGCCAGGCAAATTTCAGTAAGGAAAGGTCGAAACCGGAGAATTTCCCGCTATTAAGAGCATCCATGATGCCGATATCAGCAGGAATTTTAAGCCAGCTATAAGCAATAAGCTGGCTGAAAGCGAGGATCACACCGCCCATAATTAAGGTCGGCACCATGCGTGAAATCCCTGACATCACATGCTGCGGGAGTTCACCCCAGAAGCTGCTTTTAGAGGCCTGCGGATTCTTAACTGCCGCTGCCGCACCGGATGCGCCAGGCACAACGGTTGCACTGCGTTTTTTAATGGCCATAACAATTATCCCTGTCGAATATTACTGTTGTTCAGAGGCAATCATCTCTTCGATTTCTTTGATGATGCCCGCAGCGTTTTTAATTGCGTCCTGCAAAGTGATTTCATAAACGTCGCGTGATTCGAAACGTTCGTTATCTTCCGGGGTAACCGCCACGGAGTGGATGATGATAGTCGCTTCGGCGATATCCTGCGCCGTCAGGCGATTCTGGATACCGTCCGCGCCCTGGGTTTCAATTTTTACTTCATAGCCTGCTTCTACCGCCGCTTCTTCCAGCGCCTGAGCGGCCATAAAGGTGTGAGCCAGGCCCATTGGGCAGGCACATAAGGCAATCAGTTTCTTACTCATCGTTAATTCCTCGTTCAGTGATAGTTGACGAGTGAAATTATGAACGTGCAAAACAAATCGCCGTTACCAGACAAATAATGCATTTACTGGAGAATTAATCCCGCTGTACGGAAGTGTGACGCAGGTCGGCCTTGTGAGGAGGACGCAAAGAAAAATTGAATTAACTGTATGATTTAAAAGATTATCGGGAGAGTTACCTCCCGATATAACAGGAAGGATTTACAGAATGTGACCTAAGGTCTGGCGTAAATGTGCACCGGAACCAAGAAGGCCCGGATTGTCATGGACGATGAGATACACCGGAATATCATGGACATATTCTTTAAAGCGCCCTTTATCTTCAAATGCGGCACGGAAACCAGAGGCTTTGAAGAACTCAAGGAAGCGCGGCACGATACCACCCGCAATAAACACGCCGCCAAATGTCCCGAGATTGAGCGCCAGATTGCCGCCAAAACGGCCCATAATGACGCAAAACAGCGACAACGCGCGGCGGCAATCGGTGCAGCTGTCAGCCAGCGCACGTTCGGTAATATCTTTTGGCTTGAGATTTTCTGGCAGGCGGTTGTCGGCTTTCACAATCGCGCGATACAAATTCACCAGTCCTGGGCCAGAAAGCACGCGCTCTGCCGAAACATGACCAATTTCTGCACGCAGTATTTCGAGGATAATGGCCTCTTCTTCACTGTTCGGCGCAAAATCAACGTGACCGCCTTCGCCTGGCAAGCTTACCCAACGCTTATCGACATGGACCAGATGCGCAACCCCAAGCCCCGTTCCGGCACCGTAAACCGCAATAGGCTTACCTTCGACCGGTTCTGCGCCACCAAACTGAATCAGATGCTCTTTTTTCAGCATCGGGATCGCCATCGATACAGCGGTAAAATCGTTAATAATTTCCAGATGGCTAAAACCGAGATTCTTTTTCATTTCGGCAATTGAGAACGCCCAGGTATGGTTGGTCATTGCCACCCAGTCACCGGTAATTGGGCAAGCGATGGCAATACAGCCGTCTTTCACCTCGACCTTATGTTCTTCAAGATAAACGCGAATGACCGCTTCGAGGCTGGGGTAATCAAGCCCTGAATAGGTCTTAGCCTGCGAGATTTCACCACTGGCAATATCACACAGAGCAAGACGTGCGTTGGTGCCGCCCACATCACCGACTAATGCATACTTTGTCATTCTTCAACTGCTCCGCTAAAGTCAAAATAATTCTTTCTCACACTGTAAATACCTGGGGGCATAACAACAACGCCGGAAAGGCAGGCTCCCTGTAAATATCGATCTGGGTCACACAATTACTTTATCGTTTCAGCACCAATTGCAGCGATGCCTTTTTGCAAGCTGGGCAAACTAAGTATCTGACCCCGCATAAGGAATAGAACATGCTCCATCCGCGAGCCAGAACCATGTTGTTATTATCGCTCCCCGCCGTGGCAATTGGGATTGCGTCCAGTCTTATTCTGATTGTGGTGATGAAAATCGCCTCGGTATTACAGAATTTGCTCTGGCAACGACTGCCGGGAACTCTGGGGATAGCTCAGGATTCACCTTTCTGGATCATCGCCATATTAACGCTAACAGGTATTGCGGTGGGGTTGGTTATCCGTTTCAGCCAGGGGCATGCTGGACCAGACCCCGCCTGTGAACCGCTGATCGGCGCACCGGTTCCGCCCTCTGCGCTACTTGGACTTATCGTAGCATTAATTCTCGGTCTTGCTGGCGGCGTCAGCCTGGGGCCGGAACATCCGATCATGACTGTCAATATCGCCCTTGCGGTTGCCATTGGCGCTCGTCTGTTACCGCGCGTCAACCGAATGGAGTGGACTATTTTAGCCTCTGCCGGCACCATCGGCGCACTGTTTGGCACACCTGTTGCGGCGGCGTTGATATTTTCGCAAACCTTAAATGGTAGTAGTGAAGTTCCGCTATGGGATCGTCTTTTTGCGCCGTTAATGGCGGCAGCAGCTGGTGCACTTACTACCGGATTATTTTTCCATCCCCATTTTTCACTGCCCATTGCGCATTACGGAAAAATGGAAATGACCGATATTCTCAGCGGTGCAATTGTCGCGGCGATTGCCATCGCAGCAGGGATGGTCGCCGTATGGTGCTTACCACGGTTGCACGCGATGATGCATCAAATGAAAAATCCGGTGCTCGTGCTGGGTATTGGCGGATTTATTCTCGGTATTCTGGGGGTTATGGGTGGACCAGTTTCGCTGTTTAAAGGGCTGGATGAGATGCAGCAGATGGTGGCAAATCAGGCTTTCAGCACCAGCGATTACTTTTTGCTGGCGGTAATTAAACTTGCCGCCCTGGTCGTTGCTGCCGCCAGTGGCTTTCGCGGTGGGCGAATCTTCCCGGCAGTGTTTGTCGGGGTGGCATTAGGGTTGATGCTGCATGAGCACGTTCCCGCCGTTCCAGCGGCAATAACCGTTTCCTGCGCTATTCTCGGCATCGTGCTGGTGGTAACACGCGATGGCTGGTTAAGTCTTTTTATGGCGGCAGTCGTTGTACCCAATACCACATTGCTACCGCTGCTCTGTATCGTCATGCTTCCGGCATGGCTGTTATTAGCAGGTAAGCCGATGATGATGGTCAATCGTCCGAAGCAACAGCCACCCCACGATAACGTTTAGCAAAAAATGCTCTCCTTTATGATTTAAGAGTTATGGCGATGATACGGGGCTTTACCTCCCCGTAATATTGCGTTAACAGGCCGCTGACGGCTTCGATCGTGAAGGAGAATAACAATGTTCAGGTCACTGTTTCTGGCGGCCACCCTGATGGCATTTACCCCGCTTGCGGCAAACGCAGGTGAAATCACCCTACTGCCATCAATCAAATTACAAATTGGCGATCGCGATCATTACGGTAATTACTGGGACGGTGGTCACTGGCGCGACCGTGACTACTGGCATCGCAATTATGAATGGCGTAAGAACCGCTGGTGGCGTCATGATAATGGCTACCATCGTGGCTGGGATAAGCGTAAAGCGTATGAGCGTGGCTATCGTGAAGGCTGGCGCGATCGTGACGATCATCGCGGAAAAGGCCGCGGACATGGACATCGCCATTAAACGCGTCCGTCAATGGAGCACAATGCCTGATGCGACGCTAGCGCGTCTTATCAGGCCTACAAACCGTCTCTTTAACGCGTAGGGCGGATAAGGCGTTTTGCGCCGCATCCGCCAATGGTGCCAGATGCGACACCAGCTGAACTACAATCCCAGTGCCGTTCCCACCAGTAACCAGATATTCAGCGCCACTACCAGCACCACAATCACCCAGCCTGTCTGTTTTACGCGTTTGCTGTTCACCAGATCGCCCATCAACTTGCTGTCACTGGTGAAAATCAGCAGTGGAACCAGCGCCAGGGCGATACCAAAACTTAACAACACCTGACTCATAACCAGAATCCGTGTCGGATCTAATCCCATCAGAATCACAATAAATGACGGCAACATAGTGACTGTACGACGCACCCACAGCGGGATATGAAAGCGAATGAAGCCCTGCATCACCACCTGCCCCGCCAGTGTCCCCACCACCGTTGAGGACAGTCCGGCAGCAACCAGGCTTAATCCAAAGACCGTTGCCGCAGCATGGCTTAACAACGGTTGCAGCGTCAGATAAGCCTCATCAAGATCGGCAACACCAGTATGACCTGAAAAGTGGAACGCCGCCGCAGCTGTAGCCATCATCGCCAGATTGACAAAACCGGCAATAGTCATGGCGATAGCCACATCCCATTTGGTGGCGGAATAACGTTGTTGACGAGAACCGCCATGTAAATGTTGAGTGAGCGAAGAGTGCAAATAAATCACATGCGGCATAATCGTCGCCCCTAACACGCCTGCTGCCAGGAAGACCGCTTCCGAAGTAGGTAAACTCGGGATCACCATTCCTTTACCCAGCTGCGCCAGGTTAGGCTGGGAGAAAATCAACTCGACAATGTAAGCCGCGGCAACAAACAACAGTAACCCACCAATCACTTTCTCCAGCGGTTTTTGCCCGCGACGTTGCAGCATTAAAATCAGGAAAGTCGCGATCCCCGTCAGCACCGCGCCCTGCAACAACGAAACACCAAGAATGAGTTTAAAACCGATCGCCGCACCAATAAATTCCGCCAGGTCGGTTGCCATCGCAATAATTTCTGCCTGAACCCAATAGAACCACACTACGGGACGCGGATAGTGATCACGAATCTGCTCCGCCAGATTTTTACCGGTGGCAATCCCCAGTTTGGCAGAGAGGATCTGAATCAGCATCGCCATCAGGTTGGCCCAAACGACAACCCACAGTAGCTGATAGCCGAAGCTGGCACCCGCCTGAATATTGGTCGCAAAGTTACCGGGATCGATATAACCAATCGCCGCAATGAACGCAGGTCCCATTAATGCGAGCCTCATCTTGCGCGCCGCCCGTCCGCTGCTACTCTCAACGCGATAGTTCGTCATCTTGTGCCTCTAAAACATAGCCTTTGCTATGTTTCATGCTATGCCAAACGAGAATGATTATCAAATTCATTTAAATGGGTTGTGGTGATTTCTCTGATAGACCAGGATTATGACTACGAAAAGATTGATGACTTGAATGTTATGGTTATGTTTAATGTTAGCACATTTACATAACTTTCAGCTTCCATACACAACATAGCAGAAATGTATGACAGCTCACTATTTTTGAAGCTTGTCACAGGACGTCATTATAGTGTGTGTCAGATCTCGTTTTCCTTAACCATGTTACATAGAATGTGCACGGAAATTTAACCTGCCTCATATTTGGAGCAAATATGGACCGCGTCCTTCATTTTGTACTGGCACTTGCCGTTGTTGCGATTCTCGCACTGCTGGTAAGCAGCGACCGCAAAAAAATTCGTATCCGTTATGTTATTCAACTGCTTGTTATCGAAGTGTTACTGGCGTGGTTCTTCCTGAACTCCGACGTTGGTTTAGGCTTCGTGAAAGGCTTCTCCGAAATGTTTGAAAAACTGCTCGGATTTGCCAACGAAGGGACTAACTTCGTCTTTGGTAGCATGAATGATCAAGGCCTGGCATTCTTCTTCCTGAAAGTGCTGTGCCCAATCGTCTTTATCTCTGCACTGATCGGTATTCTCCAGCACATTCGCGTGTTGCCGGTGATTATCCGCGCAATTGGTTTCCTGCTCTCCAAAGTCAACGGCATGGGCAAACTGGAATCCTTTAACGCCGTCAGCTCCCTGATTCTGGGTCAGTCTGAAAACTTTATTGCCTATAAAGATATCCTCGGCAAAATCTCCCGTAATCGTATGTACACCATGGCAGCAACGGCGATGTCCACCGTGTCGATGTCCATCGTTGGTGCATACATGACCATGCTGGAGCCGAAATACGTCGTTGCGGCGCTGGTACTGAACATGTTCAGCACCTTTATCGTGCTGTCGCTGATCAACCCTTACCGTGTTGATGCCAGTGAAGAAAACATTCAGATGTCCAACCTACACGAAGGTCAGAGCTTCTTCGAAATGCTGGGTGAATACATTCTGGCAGGTTTCAAAGTCGCCATTATCGTTGCCGCGATGCTGATCGGCTTTATCGCCCTGATCGCCGCGCTGAACGCACTGTTTGCCACCGTGACTGGCTGGTTTGGCTACAGCATCTCCTTCCAGGGCATCCTTGGCTACATCTTCTATCCGATTGCATGGGTGATGGGTGTTCCTTCCAGTGAAGCACTGCAAGTGGGCAGTATCATGGCGACCAAACTGGTTTCCAACGAGTTCGTTGCGATGATGGATCTGCAGAAAATTGCCTCTACACTCTCTCCGCGTGCTGAAGGCATCATCTCTGTGTTCCTGGTTTCCTTCGCTAACTTCTCTTCAATCGGGATTATCGCAGGTGCAGTTAAAGGCCTGAATGAAGAGCAAGGTAACGTGGTTTCTCGCTTCGGTCTGAAGCTGGTTTACGGCTCTACCCTGGTGAGTGTGCTGTCTGCGTCAATCGCAGCACTGGTGCTGTAAGACCATACATAAAAAAGCCGGGGATAATTCCCCGGCTTTTTTACGCCTGTTAATCAGCTAATGGCTGCGGGCGACCAATCAAATACCCTTGCAGATATTGCACCCCGAGCTTATGCAATAGCGCCTGCTGCTGTTGCGTCTCGACAAACTCCGCGACCACACTCAATGACTTCGCTTTCGCCAGATCGGTAATTGATCTCACAATCATCGCATCCAGCGTATTCGTGACGATATCTTTCACAAAGACGCCATCAATTTTGATGATATCAGCCTGCAAACGCTTTAACCGTTCGTAGTTGGCATAACCGGTGCCAAAGTCATCAATCGCAATCCGGAAACCAAACTTATGCAGTTGCTCGATGTTGTACATGCTGCTTTCTGCGTTAGAAAACGCCTGCTCCTCGGTGATCTCAAGAATGACCGCCTGCGGGGAGATGTGATAACGCTTAAACAGACGAATAATCCGCCCGGCAATATTCTTTTGCAGCAGCGTGAGCGGCATTAAATTGACTGAAAAGCGCGGGCCTTTTTTGTCGCAAGGATGTGTTGCCAGCCACTTCAACAGGGATTCCAGCACTTGCAAATCAAAACGCGCGCTAAGGTTAAACTGAGCAATAAGGGGCAGAAACTTATCCGGGGTCATAATGCCGCCGTCATATTTCAGTCGCGCGAGGATCTCATCATAACCTTCACCCTCTTTGTTGCGAATTGGCTGGGCGTAGAGCAGCAAATCACCCTGATCTAACGCCGTGCGAATGGTATTCAGCAATAGCACCTGTTTAGTGGTCTGCCCGGAAACCATCTCCTCTCTGCTATCCAGCGCCAGCACATGGTGATGTGCGCAGGATTGCTCCGCCAGCCAGCTTAACTGCCCCAACAAGGGTTGCAGGGTTTCCTGATTTCCATCAAAACGCCCCCAGGCAGCACCATAGCCCATATCCAGCCCGGTATTGTTCCAGTGAATTTGCCGACTATTCAGGATGTTAACCATATGCTGGAGTCGCCCTTCCGTTTCCGGTCCACTCAGCACTAACAGCAGTTCACTACCCGGCAATTGATACAACTTTTCGTTTTCCTGCATCAACGGCAGCAGCGTACGGTAAATTGAGCGGATACAGTGAACGCGCATCATTAAGCCGTAATGACGACTCATAAACTCAAGATTATCAATGCGCAGGCAGCAAAAACTCTTGCCCGCCTCTTGCTCCGGCGCTTGCTCCAACGCACGAAAGTTGGGTAGGAGCGTTAACGGATCGGTCAGCGCCTGCAAATGCCAGCGGCGATTAAGCCATTCACTGCGATGATAAATGCGCACCATATAGAGCAGGCAAACGCTAAAGGAAATCAGCACCGCGAGAATAAATGCCAGCGAATATTCGGTTAGTACCCCTTGCAAAAAGTTCTGGTTGTAATTCAGCAGGCAAAGCGTTGAAACAGCCCAGGTGAGATTTAAAAACGGATAGCGAAGCTTACCGACACCGAGGGTAAAGATGATAAAGAAAACAGGTACCAGGTAACCGGCAATAAAGTCATTCTCATACGGTGTGCACATCAGAAGTAGCAGCACGCTAAGAGCTGCCAGCCAGCTTAAGGTAAATGCGCGTTTCTCTTTGCTCAACGACGGAGCGATATCCCTGCGCCACAATATCTGCGCAAAGTGGGGACTTACAATCATGCGAGTGAGATAGTAGAAAAGCATGTTGTAAATCAGCACAGCGGTGAAAAGGCTTAGTAAATCAACGACTGTGAAAATGGCATCCGCATCGCCGAAAAAGGTGGATATCTTTAGCGGGAAATCAAAAAAGCTCCCCACAAGATACATGCTGCATTTGATGCCGATCGGCGTCACCAAACCAAGCCAGAAAAGACGTTGCCAGACATATCGGCTGGTCAATCCATAACGCCAACGCGTCCCCAGCTGCCAGCGTAATATTGCGCAGGCACACAACACAACAAACGTCTGGCTGCCGAGCATGACCGCGGTCTGTAAAAAAGAGAGATGAAAGTTCCACAGATTGGTGCAAAACATCCCGCATAAAACGGGAACGACACCGCGCCAGCCAAAGATAAACAAGATTGACAGCATTACGCACAGTGGCATCCACGCCAGAAAGATATAACTGGAATGGATAATGGCAAGTGGCGAAATAAAACGGGATAGCTGAATAAGTACCACGGTGAGCGTAAACGCTAGTGTGAATATCTTGATATTTTTTATCAGGTTATGCTCCACAAACATGAGTACACTACTCTCACTGATCGGGGTTTTCAGGCACACAAATAATAAGTTTATTCGCATCGCGAAGCAAACAGGGGCCAGCCTGTTGCCGATTTTTCATCCAATGATGCTTTCACCAGGCGGCGCTAACCCGGACGTAGACTGTATTACAAAAGCGGCAAAAAGCAGAGACAAAAAACCCCCGCTTTGCAGCGAGGGTTGGAAATTTGGTGGAGCTAAGCGGGATCGAACCGCTGACCTCTTGCATGCCATGCAAGCGCTCTCCCAGCTGAGCTATAGCCCCGTCACGTAAAGCTTGTCGAGTTGACGGGCGGCATCATATGAATTCCGCCCGAATGTGTCAACGGCAAATTGCAACGTGTAGTTTCAATCGCTGAAAAATCAGGCAAATGAACAATTTTGGAAAACCGCTCGCATTCAGTAGTTATTCATGTCACGGTTTCCTGTAAAGTGGTGTTATAAAATGAACTACTAATAGACCCACATACATTCAGGGAATTGTTATGTTCAAGGAGAGGATGACGCCAGATGAACTTGCCAGACTGACCGGCTATAGCCGCCAGACCATTAATAAATGGGTACGCAAGGAAGGCTGGACAACGTCACCAAAACCTGGCGTCCAGGGTGGCAAAGCCCGACTGGTTCACGTCAATGAACAGGTTCGTGAATATATTCGCAATGCTGAACGTCCAGAAGGTCAGGGAGAAGCGCCTGCCCTGTCTGGTGATGCGCCGCTTGAAGTGTTGCTGGTGACACTGGCGAAAGAGATGACGCCAGTTGAACAAAAACAGTTTACATCCTTGCTTCTGCGGGAAGGGATTATCGGATTATTACAACGCTTAGGGATTCGCGATAGCAAATAATATGAAAAGATTACGCAATAAAATGACCACCGAAGAACTGGCTGAATGCCTCGGTGTGGCTAAACAAACTGTTAACCGTTGGATCAGAGAAAAAGGCTGGAAAACGGAAAAATTTCCTGGCGTGAAAGGCGGTCGTGCCAGACTTATTCTGGTCGATACGCAAGTTTGCGAGTTTATTCAGAACACGCCAGCCTTCCATAACACGCCGATGCTTCTGGAAGCCGAAGAACCCCTTGCCGAATACGCACCGGGGATTCGCACTCCTGCTTATCGGCAAATCATCAGCGCAATAGACAACATGACTCACAGTGAGCAGGAAAAAGTTGCGCAATTTTTGTCACGCGAAGGAATTCGTAATTTCCTTGCTCGTCTCGACATAGATGAATCAGAATAAATAAAAAACGGCAGGGGTATCTCTCCTGCCGTTTATCTTTTATGCGCTAATTACTGCTGATTTTCGCGTTCAGCAATAAAAGCCAGCGCTTTGTTGATACGCTCGATACTGCGGGTCTTACCGATTGCGTGAACGGTAACATCCAGCGCCGGAGACTGCCCCGCACCGGTAACGGCGACACGCAGCGGCATACCAACTTTACCCATACCCACTTCCAGCTCATCCGCCGTCGCCTGAATAGCGTGATGAACGTTTTCAGCTGTCCAGTCAGTAATCGCGGCCAGTTTGTCACGAACCACTTCCAGCGGCTGACGCGCTACCGGACGCAGATGTTTTTTCGCGGCGTCGGCATCGAACTCAGCAAAATCTTCGTAGAAATAACGGCAGCTCTGTGCCATCTCTTTCAGCGTCTTGCAGCGTTCACCCAGTAGTTTCACCAGATCAGCCAGCTGCGGGCCGTTACGGGTATCGATATTTTCCTGCTCAATGTGCCACTGTAAGTGAGTAGCAACATACTCCGGCGGTAGCGCGTTAATGTAGTGATGGTTCAGCCATAGCAGCTTGTCGGTGTTGAACGCACTGGCAGATTTGCTGACGGCATTCAGGGTGAAGTATTTGATCATCTCTTCACGAGTGAAGATTTCCTGATCGCCGTGGGACCAGCCCAGACGCACCAGATAGTTCAGCAGTGCTTCTGGCAGATAACCATCATCACGATACTGCATTACGCTGACCGCCCCGTGACGTTTGGACAGTTTTTTACCGTCATCGCCGTTGATCATAGAAACGTGCGCGTAAACCGGTACCGGCGCTTTCAGTGCTTTAAGAATGTTGATCTGGCGTGGCGTGTTGTTGATATGGTCTTCGCCACGGATAACGTGGGTGATTTCCATATCCCAGTCATCGACAACCACACAGAAGTTATAGGTTGGAGAACCATCGGTACGACGGATAATCAGATCATCCAGCTCCTGGTTGCTGAATTCGATCGGACCACGGATCTGATCGTCAAAAACAACAGAACCTTCCTGCGGGTTAGCAAAACGTACAACACACGGTTCATCATCAGCATGATGCTCATGGCTGTGGCGGCAGCGACCGTCATAACGCGGCTTCTCACCTTTCGCCATTTGCTCTTCGCGCAGCGCTTCCAGGCGCTCTTTAGAGCAATAGCATTTATAAGCTGTGCCCTCTTCCAGCATCTGATCGATCACCGCGTTGTAGCGATCAAAACGTTTGGTCTGGTAGTACGGACCTTCATCCCACTCCAGGTTCAGCCAGTTCATGCCATCCATAATGGCTTCGATAGCTTCCGGCGTGGAACGCTCAAGATCGGTGTCTTCAATACGCAGCACGAACTCACCGCCGTGGTTACGTGCAAAAAGCCAGGAGTAAAGAGCAGTACGCGCGCCGCCAACGTGCAGATAGCCTGTTGGGCTTGGCGCGAAGCGAGTTTTGATTTTCATGAAATGGCCTTACGTTTAGAAAGATGCCGACAACCGGCAAATCCTGGAAAAATTGAGTGGGCGATATTCTATCACTCCCGCCTGATTCCTCAATGTAGTTCGGGTTGCAACCTTACGCATTATTGTTTTCGTTGACAAATTGCGCAACACGGTCTGTTTTGCGATCATCTTGCTTAAATTTACGACGAACGAACAATTTCTTTAGAAAATGCGTTGACTCATTTTGAACTCTCCCTATAATGCGACTCCACACAGCGGGGGTGATTAGCTCAGCTGGGAGAGCACCTCCCTTACAAGGAGGGGGTCGGCGGTTCGATCCCGTCATCACCCACCA
>NZ_KE137316.1:1498755-1533800 GCF_000408845.1 Escherichia sp. KTE172
GGGGGTGATTAGCTCAGCTGGGAGAGCACCTCCCTTACAAGGAGGGGGTCGGCGGTTCGATCCCGTCATCACCCACCACTTTCTCGCCAGCTAAATTTCTTGTAAAAATGTGAAGTACCGAAGTGGGTGATTAGCTCAGCTGGGAGAGCACCTCCCTTACAAGGAGGGGGTCGGCGGTTCGATCCCGTCATCACCCACCACTTCGGGTCGTTAGCTCAGTTGGTAGAGCAGTTGACTTTTAATCAATTGGTCGCAGGTTCGAATCCTGCACGACCCACCAATGTAAAAAAGCGCCCTAAAGGCGCTTTTTTGCTATATGCGGTTTGTAAGATTGATTTTTCTTCTCAAGTTCCTTGTTCTTCTGCCGATATTACCTCGTACAGTGACGAGGACTGAACAATGGCCACTATCTCTCCAACTTCAATTCCTTCCATACAAACACAGAGTAGTAACAGGGCATCAGAAGGTAGCGATGTTGCTTCACAAATTGCGCGGATAAGTCAGCAAATCATCAAACTCACTCAACAAATTAAAGAGATTGCAGACACTAGCGGCAGTGCTGAAGACAAGCAAAAACAGGCCGAATTGATTCAGCAGCAAATCACCCTACTGGAAACACAACTGGCGCAGTTGCAAAGACAGCAGGCAGAAAAAGCGCAGGAGAAAGAGCAGCGTTTGTCTCTGAATGCATCCCTTCCAAATCCTGTTGAAAAAACGACTCAGATCGATATCTATATCTGATACAGCGGATCCCCTTCCCGCCCAGCCATTAGAGCACGGCCCTGGCCTCGTACCACGTCCCATAACGCTTGTGCGGCGGTGGAAAGTGAACGGTTCTTCCTGCGCACCAGCATCAACTGGCGTTCCACCACCGGCGTAATGCGCTTTACCACCAGCGGGCTACCTTCAGGTAACGGCAGCGCCAGTGCGGGAAGAATACTAATGCCGATGCCTGCGGCTACCATCGGGAACAGCGTCGCCGGATGTCCAATCTCCTGCACAATATTCGCCTGAATACCATTGCGCGCCAGCGCTGCGTCAATCAGCGGTCGGCTGCCTGACGCGTAATCCTGCAACACCAATTTCGCTCCCTGTAATGCCTGCCAGGGTACATAATCTTCCGCGGCCAAAGCGCTATCGCGATGGCAAAGCAAGAAGAAAGGCTCGGAAAGAATCGCTTCACATTGCAGATCGCCCACTGGGCCTGGATCGATGACGATGCCAAAATCGACATCTCCCTGGCGAATACTTTCCATCACCCACTGCTGCGGACGATCGTGCAGGATAAACTGAATATCTGGATAGCGGCGATGGCTTTCAGCAATGCATTGCGGAATAAGATGCGCGGAAATGGTCTGGCTGGCAGCGACCCGAACTTTTCCGCTCAGTTGTTGCCCCATACGCCCGGTATCGCGCAACGTGCTGTTAAGTTCATCCAGCAGTCGCTCAAGACGCAAAGCCAACTGCTGCCCTGCATCTGTAAGCACCACTTCACGCGTGGTTCTGTCCAGCAGGCGAACACCAGTATGATTTTCCAGCTCCTTCACACTGTGACTTACTGCCGACTGACTCAGGCCGATACGCTCTCCTGCACGACTAAAACTTTTCTCCTGCGCTACTGTGACGAAAACCTTTAATTGTTTTAAAGAATAATTCATCTGTTTTATTCATGAATGGATGCAATAAATCAATTTTATTTCTCAAACTGGAAGAAGCACAATAGAACCATCGATCATCTGGAGTCTTTATGAAACTTTTTCGTATCCTCGATCCTTTCACCTTAACCCTGATCACGGTGGTGTTGCTGGCCTCTTTCTTTCCGGCCAGAGGCGATTTCGTCCCCTTCTTTGAAAATCTGACCACTGCAGCTATTGCCCTGCTGTTCTTTATGCACGGCGCGAAGTTGTCGCGTGAGGCGATTATTGCTGGCGGTGGGCACTGGCGACTGCATTTGTGGGTAATGTGCAGCACCTTCGTATTGTTTCCGATTCTGGGCGTGCTGTTTGCCTGGTGGAAACCGGTAAATGTCGACCCGATGCTCTACTCCGGTTTTCTCTACTTGTGCATTCTCCCCGCTACCGTGCAGTCTGCAATCGCCTTTACTTCAATGGCGGGCGGTAACGTCGCGGCAGCGGTTTGTTCTGCGTCAGCATCCAGCCTGTTGGGGATTTTCCTTTCACCATTGCTGGTTGGTCTGGTGATGAATGTTCACGGTGCAGGGGGCAGCCTTGAGCAGGTCGGTAAAATTATGCTGCAACTGCTGCTGCCGTTTGTGTTGGGGCATCTTTCCCGGCCGTGGATTGGTGACTGGGTGTCGCGCAATAAAAAATGGATTGCGAAAACTGACCAGACGTCCATTCTGTTGGTGGTTTATACAGCGTTCAGCGAAGCCGTCGTTAATGGTATCTGGCATAAAGTTGGCTGGGGATCATTGCTGTTTATCGTGGTGGTCAGCTGCGTTCTTCTGGCTATCGTGATCGTAGTTAACGTCTTTATGGCACGCCGACTGGGCTTCAATAAGGCAGATGAAATTACTATCGTCTTTTGTGGTTCGAAAAAGAGTCTGGCAAATGGCATCCCGATGGCAAACATTCTTTTCCCCACATCGGTGATCGGTATGATGGTGCTGCCTCTGATGATTTTCCATCAGATCCAATTGATGGTCTGTGCGGTGCTGGCGCGTCGATACAAACACCAGACCGAACAGTTACAGGCGCAGCAGGAAAGCCGCGCCAATAAAGCTTAAAGAGGACGCTTCAGGGGCTGGACCAGTTGCGTCAGCCCCTCAGTTTTAATCAGCAGCGTGATTTGCATTAGCTCACCGAGCTTCCCTGCCGGGAACTCATCTTTGCGGGCAAACCACAGAAGATACTCCTCCGGCAGGTCGATTAAGCGACGCCCTTTGTATTTGCCAAACGGCATTATCGTATTGGCTATTTCAATCAGCTGCTCTTTTTCCATCTCAGCTACCCAGCAAACGCAGCATTTCCGCTTCGTCGATGACTTCAATGCCCAGTTCCTGCGCCTTCGCCAGTTTAGATCCTGCAGCTTCACCCGCTATCACCAGATCGGTTTTCTTCGACACGCTGCCCGCGACTTTCGCGCCCAGTTCGACCAGTCGAGCTTTAGCGTCATCACGCGACATCTGGCTTAAGCTGCCCGTAAGCACCACGGTTTTACCAGCAAACGGGCTGTCAATCTCTTCCGCGTTGATAACGATCGGCGCAGGCCAGTGAACACCTTCCGCCAACAGCTCGCTGATGACATTGCGGTTGCTTTCTTCGGCAAAGAAGTTGTGAACGTGGGATGCAACGACAATGCCAACATCAGGCACCTTTTGCAGCTCTTCAATCGAAGCGGCTTCCAGCGCTTCCAGCGTGCCGAAATATGCCGCCAGACCTGCTGCGGTGGCCTCGCCGACTTCACGGATGCCAAGTGCATAGAGGAAGCGGGCAAAGGTGGTTTCTTTCGCTTTTTCCAGCGCGTTAACCACGTTTTGTGCCGATTTCGGCCCCATGCGCTCCAGTCCGGTCAGTTTGCCTGCGGTGAGTTTGAACAGATCCGCCGGAGTATGGACATATTCTTTTTCAACCAGCTGATCGATGATTTTGTCGCCCATACCGTCAACGTCCATCGCACGGCGGGAAACAAAGTGTTTCAGCGACTCTTTACGCTGCGCACCGCAAATCAGGCCACCGGTACAGCGGGCAACCGCTTCACCTTCCACACGCTCAACGTCAGAACCACATACCGGACAATGCGTCGGGAATACAACCTCACGGGTATCTTCCGGGCGTTCAGAAAGCACGACGTTAACCACCTGCGGGATCACGTCGCCAGCGCGGCGAATCACCACTTTATCGCCAATGCGTAAACCAAGACGTTCGATTTCATCCGCATTGTGTAAGGTTGCGTTACTCACCAGCACGCCAGCAACATGGACAGGTTCCAGACGCGCAACAGGCGTAATCGCGCCAGTACGCCCAACCTGAAACTCGACGTCACGCACAAAGGTCATCTGTTCCTGCGCCGGGAATTTAAACGCTACCGCCCAGCGCGGGGCACGCGCGACAAAGCCAAGCCGCTCCTGCTGTGCCAGTGAGTTGACCTTAATCACCACGCCGTCGATATCAAAACCCAGCGTCGGGCGGTCTTCTTCTACTTTGTGGTAGAACGCCAGCACTTCTTCCGCCGATTCACAAAGCGTTACCCGGTCGCTGACCGGCAAACCCCACTGTTTAAATTGCAGTAAACGGCCAAGATGAGTATCCGGCAGCTCGCCACCTTCCAGAACACCGACGCCATAGCAGAAAAAAGTGAGCGGTCGCTTCGCTGTAATACGCGGATCAAGCTGACGCAGTGAACCAGCTGCCGCATTACGTGGGTTAGCAAACACTTTCCCGCCCGTACGTCGCGCATCTTCGTTAATCTTTTCGAACCCCGCCTGTGGCAGGAACACTTCACCACGTACTTCCAGACGCGCCGGGATATTCTCTCCGTGTAGCTTCAGCGGAATGGCGCGAATAGTACGCACATTAGACGTGATATCTTCCCCGGTGGTGCCATCGCCACGAGTCGCGGCACTGACTAAAACGCCATTTTCATACAGAATACTGACGGCAAGGCCATCCAGCTTCAGCTCACAGCACCAGGTGACTTTCTCGTTGCTTTTCAGACGGTCCTGCACACGTTTGTTGAAAGCAAGAAAGCTTTCTTCATCAAAAACGTTATCCAGCGACAGCATTGGCACTTCATGGCGGATCTGGCTGAAAGCCGCCAGCGGCGCAGCACCTACACGTTGGGTAGGCGAATCAGGCGTAATCAGTTCTGGATGTTTGGTTTCCAGCTCACGCAGTTCGCGCATCAGCCTGTCGTATTCAACGTCGGGAATTTCCGGCGCATCCATCACATGATAAAGATATTCATGATGGCGAAGCGTCGTTCGCAGTTCTGTCAGTTGTTGTTCGATTGATTCCATATCGCACCATCAATGCTAAAAACCCCCGACAAGCGGGGGTTCGAAGAGGAGTTAATTTGCCTTAAGTGTATCAGGCGTTGGCGTCTTTGACTTCGCGGATGATGTCCTGGTACTCGCGCAATTTCTGCGGAGTCATCATACGGCGCTGATCGTCAAGAACAACACCGCCCACTTCATCGGCAATATGCTGCGCAGATTGCAGCATCAGCTTGAAGTTCTGCAGCTCGTCACCGTAAGACGGTACCTGCATAAAGATAGTGACACCCGGAGTAGTGAAATCCTTCATTTCAGGATCAAAGGTTCCCGGTTTCACCATATTCGCCAGGCTGAATAACGCCGGGCCGCTGCCATCCGGGCTAAGATGACGATGGTAAATATTCATATCGCCAAAAATGAAGCCCGCTTGTTGAATGCTGTTAAGAAGCAGTTCACCGTTTAGCTCGCTACCGTGATGCGCCGCGACGTTCATGATAATCACCGCTTCTTTGCGCTTCGGTTTATCCATAACTGGAGCCGGTTCCGCTACAGGCTCAGGCTGTGGTGCCGCTACAGGCTCTGCAGGCTGGAAAGCCTGTTGTGCCGGTTGCGGTGCTGAATGCACTGGCTGCGGCGCTGATGCGACCTTTGGCGAAACTGGCTGCTGCAACGGCTGTTCAGGCTGCGGCTGATAGGCAGGCTGCTGCACGGGTTGCTGCACCGGCTGCGCTGGACGCGGAGCATGTTGCGGCGGTACCTGCGCTTCAGGCGGCGGCTGGACCGGTTGACGCGGCTGCGCAGACGCATAAGGCGGTTGGTACTGGTGTTGCGGCGACGGACGAGCAGCCTCATGCTCCTGGGCGTTAGCCGGGGCATGATTCACGCGGTGAACACGAACCTCACCAACGCCCTCATCATCTTCGACATCCTCGTCATAAGAATCGTCGTCACGTTTTGACTTCATTCGTTTTAGTGGCCGATCGCGGAACATAGAAGATCGTTCTTTACGGCTGGTCCAGAAACCATGTACCAGTAAAGCGATTATGGCGATCGCGCCAACAATGATTAATATCAGACGCAAATCCTGCATCATTATATTCTCTGTTGTTCTAACACCTTGCCACCACGGCAAACATTTACTCACTAAGAGTATTTGCCGATTACCTCAAGTGCAAGTGCACTATTAACTTTCACAGCACAAAGATAGATGAAATCGTGCTTTTTGCTGTTTTTTCGAACATATCCTAACTGTCCATTGCGCAATTACCCGGTAAAATACGCAGAATTTTCCTGGGATTGGTCAAAAGGAGCTCATCCTGATTATGGTTTCATCATTCACATCTGCCCCACGCAGCGGTTTTTACTATTTTGCGCAAGGCTGGAAGCTCGTCTCGCAACCTGGGATTCGGCGTTTCGTTATTTTACCGCTGCTGGTCAATATTTTGTTGATGGGGGGCGCATTCTGGTGGCTCTTTACGCAACTCGATGTCTGGATCCCGACTCTCATGAGTTATGTTCCGGACTGGTTACAATGGCTGAGCTATCTGTTGTGGCCTCTGGCAGTCATCTCCGTGCTGTTAGTGTTTGGCTATTTCTTCTCAACGATTGCTAACTGGATTGCCGCTCCGTTTAACGGTTTATTGGCTGAACAACTGGAAGCACGATTGACTGGCGCTACACCGCCAGATACCGGGATTTTCGGTATCATGAAAGATGTGCCGCGAATCATGAAACGCGAATGGCAAAAATTTGCCTGGTATCTGCCGCGCGCAATTGTATTACTAATTCTTTACTTCATCCCTGGTATTGGGCAAACCGTCGCGCCGGTACTGTGGTTCCTGTTTAGCGCCTGGATGTTAGCCATCCAGTATTGCGATTACCCCTTCGATAACCACAAAGTGCCGTTTAAAGAGATGCGCACCGCCCTGCGCACACGCAAAATCACCAATATGCAGTTTGGTGCTTTAACCAGCCTGTTTACGATGATCCCGCTGCTTAATCTGTTCATCATGCCCGTTGCCGTTTGTGGTGCGACGGCGATGTGGGTCGATTGCTATCGCGATAAACACGCGATGTGGCGGTAACAATCTACCGGTTATTTTGTAAACCGCTTGTGTGAAACAGGGGTGGCTTATGCCGCCCCTTATTCCATCTTGCATGTCATTATTTCCCTTCTGCATATAGATATGCTAAATCCTTACTTCCGCATATTCTCTGAGCGGGTATGCTAGCTGTTGTATCCCAATTTCATACAGTTAAGGACAGGCCATGAGTAAGATTTTTGAAGATAACTCGCTGACTATCGGTCACACGCCGCTGGTTCGCCTGAATCGCATCGGTAACGGACGCATTCTGGCGAAGGTGGAATCTCGTAACCCCAGCTTCAGCGTTAAGTGCCGTATCGGTGCCAACATGATTTGGGATGCCGAAAAGCGCGGCGTGCTGAAACCAGGCGTTGAACTGGTTGAACCAACCAGCGGTAATACCGGGATTGCACTGGCCTATGTCGCTGCCGCTCGCGGTTACAAACTCACCCTGACCATGCCAGAAACCATGAGTATTGAACGCCGCAAGCTGCTGAAAGCGTTAGGTGCAAACCTGGTGCTGACCGAAGGTGCTAAAGGCATGAAAGGCGCAATCCAAAAAGCAGAAGAAATTGTCGCCAGCAATCCAGAGAAATACCTGCTGCTGCAACAATTCAGCAATCCGGCAAACCCTGAAATTCACGAAAAAACCACCGGTCCGGAGATCTGGGAAGATACCGACGGTCAGGTTGATGTATTTATTGCTGGCGTTGGGACTGGCGGTACGCTGACCGGCGTCAGCCGCTACATTAAAGGCACCAAAGGCAAGACCGATCTTATCTCTGTCGCCGTTGAGCCAACCGATTCTCCAGTTATCGCCCAGGCGCTGGCAGGTGAAGAGATTAAACCTGGCCCGCATAAAATTCAGGGTATTGGCGCTGGTTTTATCCCGGCGAACCTCGATCTCAAGCTGGTCGATAAAGTCATTGGCATCACCAATGAAGAAGCCATTTCTACCGCGCGTCGTCTGATGGAAGAAGAAGGTATTCTTGCAGGTATCTCTTCTGGAGCAGCTGTTGCTGCGGCGTTGAAACTACAAGAAGATGAAAGCTTTACCAACAAGAATATTGTGGTTATTCTACCGTCATCGGGTGAGCGTTATTTAAGCACCGCATTGTTTGCCGATCTCTTCACTGAGAAAGAATTGCAACAGTAATGCCAGCTTGTTAAAAATGCGTAAAAAAGCACCTTTTCAGGTGCTTTTTTGTGGCCTGCTTCAAACTTTCGCCCCTCCTGGCATTGATTCAGCCTGTCGGAACTGGTATTTAACCAGACTAATTATTTTGATGCGCGAAATTAATCGTTACAGGAAAAGCCAAAGCTGAATCGATTTTATGATTTGGTTCAATTCTTCCTTTAGCGGCATAATGTTTAATGACGTACGAAACGTCAGCGGTCAACACCCGCCAGCAATGGACTGTATTGCGCTCTTCGTGCGTCGCGTCTGTTAAAAACTGGCGCTAACAATACAGGCTAAAGTCGAACCGCCAGGCTAGACTTTAGTTCCACAACACTAAACCTATAAGTTGGGGAAATACAATGTTCCAGCAAGAAGTTACCATTACCGCTCCGAACGGTCTGCACACCCGCCCTGCTGCCCAGTTTGTAAAAGAAGCTAAGGGCTTCACTTCTGAAATTACTGTGACTTCCAACGGCAAAAGCGCCAGCGCGAAAAGCCTGTTTAAACTGCAGACTCTGGGCCTGACTCAAGGTACCGTTGTGACTATCTCCGCAGAAGGCGAAGACGAGCAGAAAGCGGTTGAACATCTGGTTAAACTGATGGCGGAACTCGAGTAATTTCCCGGGTTCTTTTAAAAATCAGTCACAAGTAAGGTAGGGTTATGATTTCAGGCATTTTAGCATCCCCGGGTATCGCTTTCGGTAAAGCTCTGCTTCTGAAAGAAGACGAAATTGTCATTGACCGGAAAAAAATTTCTGCCGACCAGGTTGATCAGGAAGTTGAACGTTTTCTGAGCGGTCGTGCCAAGGCATCAGCCCAGCTGGAAACGATCAAAACGAAAGCTGGTGAAACGTTCGGTGAAGAAAAAGAAGCCATCTTTGAAGGGCATATTATGCTGCTCGAAGATGAGGAGCTGGAGCAGGAAATCATAGCCCTGATTAAAGATAAGCACATGACAGCTGACGCAGCTGCTCATGAAGTTATCGAAGGTCAGGCTTCTGCCCTGGAAGAGCTGGATGATGAATACCTGAAAGAACGTGCGGCTGACGTACGTGATATCGGTAAGCGCCTGCTGCGCAACATCCTGGGCCTGAAGATTATCGACCTGAGCGCCATTCAGGATGAAGTCATTCTGGTTGCCGCTGACCTGACGCCGTCCGAAACCGCACAGCTGAACCTGAAGAAGGTGCTGGGTTTCATCACCGACGCGGGTGGCCGTACTTCCCACACCTCTATCATGGCGCGTTCTCTGGAACTGCCTGCTATCGTGGGTACCGGTAGCGTCACCTCTCAGGTGAAAAATGACGACTATCTGATTCTGGATGCCGTAAATAATCAGGTTTACGTCAATCCAACCAACGAAGTTATTGATAAAATGCGCGCTGTTCAGGAGCAAGTGGCTTCTGAAAAAGCAGAGCTTGCTAAACTGAAAGATCTGCCAGCTATTACGCTGGACGGTCACCAGGTAGAAGTGTGCGCTAACATTGGTACGGTTCGTGACGTTGAAGGTGCAGAGCGTAACGGCGCTGAAGGCGTTGGTCTGTATCGTACTGAGTTCCTGTTCATGGACCGCGACGCGCTGCCCACTGAAGAAGAACAGTTTGCTGCTTACAAAGCAGTGGCTGAAGCGTGTGGCTCGCAGGCGGTTATCGTTCGTACCATGGACATCGGCGGCGACAAAGAGCTGCCATACATGAACTTCCCGAAAGAAGAAAACCCGTTCCTCGGCTGGCGCGCTATCCGTATCGCGATGGATCGTAAAGAGATCCTGCGCGATCAGCTCCGCGCTATCCTGCGTGCCTCGGCTTTCGGTAAATTGCGCATTATGTTCCCGATGATCATCTCTGTTGAAGAAGTGCGTGCACTGCGCAAAGAGATCGAAATCTACAAACAGGAACTGCGCGACGAAGGTAAAGCGTTTGACGAGTCAATTGAAATCGGCGTAATGGTGGAAACACCGGCTGCCGCAACAATTGCACGTCATTTAGCCAAAGAAGTTGATTTCTTTAGTATCGGCACCAATGATTTAACGCAGTACACTCTGGCAGTTGACCGTGGTAATGATATGATTTCACACCTTTACCAGCCAATGTCACCGTCCGTGCTGAACTTGATCAAGCAAGTTATTGATGCTTCTCATGCTGAAGGCAAATGGACTGGCATGTGTGGTGAGCTTGCTGGCGATGAACGTGCTACACTTCTGTTGCTGGGGATGGGTCTGGACGAATTCTCTATGAGCGCCATTTCTATCCCGCGCATTAAGAAGATTATCCGTAACACGAACTTCGAAGATGCGAAGGTGTTAGCAGAGCAGGCTCTTGCTCAACCGACAACGGACGAGTTAATGACGCTGGTTAACAAGTTCATTGAAGAAAAAACAATCTGCTAATCCACGAGATGCGGCCCAATTTACTGCTTAGGAGAAGATCATGGGTTTGTTCGATAAACTGAAATCTCTGGTTTCCGACGACAAGAAGGATACCGGAACTATTGAGATCATTGCTCCGCTCTCTGGCGAGATCGTCAATATCGAAGACGTGCCGGATGTCGTTTTTGCGGAAAAAATCGTTGGTGATGGCATTGCTATCAAACCAACTGGAAACAAAATGGTCGCGCCTGTAGACGGCACCATTGGTAAAATCTTTGAAACCAACCACGCGTTCTCTATCGAATCTGATAGCGGCGTTGAACTGTTCGTCCACTTCGGTATCGACACCGTTGAACTGAAAGGCGAAGGCTTCAAGCGTATTGCTGAAGAAGGTCAGCGCGTGAAAGTTGGCGATACTGTCATTGAATTCGATCTGCCGCTGCTGGAAGAGAAAGCCAAGTCTACCCTGACTCCGGTTGTTATCTCCAACATGGACGAAATCAAAGAACTGATCAAACTGTCCGGTAGCGTAACCGTGGGTGAAACCCCGGTTATCCGCATCAAGAAGTAATTCTTGCCGCAGTGAAAAATGGCGCCCATCGGCGCCATTTTTTATGCTTCCGCCAGCGGCGGCAAAATCAATTCATCGCTCTCATGCTGCTGGGTGTAGCGCATCACTTCCAGTACGCGCAACCCCGCACGGTGCACCGCATCGTTTAACGCCTTCCCTTTCAGCAAACCACTGATAAGCTGAGCACAAAACAGGTCGCCAGTCCCTTTCAGGTCGGTTTTTACCCGTGAATGGGAAATGACATTCACGCTGTCGGCAGTGACCACCACCACCTGCATCTCCTGATTTTCTTCATTACCGGAGGCGCTGGTAATCACCACCCATTTTAATGTGTCTGAAAGCAGACTTTTTGCGGCAGCAATGGCACTGTCGAGATCGCGGCAATTTTTACCGGTCAGGATTTCCAGCTCAAAAATATTGGGGGTAATTCCCTGCGCCAGCGGCAGTAAATATTGTCGATACGCCTCGGGAAGGTCAGGTTTGACATAAATTCCGCTATCAATATCGCCAATCACTGGATCGACCATGATCAATAGGTCAGGATGATCTTTGCGTAGCGCAGTCAGCCACTCGGCAAGGATTTTGATTTGCGATGCCGTTCCCATATAGCCCGTGGTTACAGCACGAAGTTGGCGCAACGCATCACGCTCCTGAAGCGCACGCAAATAGCCGCTAAACCATTCGTCCGGAATCGCACCACCGTAGAAAGTGTCATAATGCGGTGTATTGCTCAGCAATACAGTCGGCACGGCAAAGACATTCAAGCCGTTCTGTTTGATAGCAGGCACGGCAATGCTGTTGCCTACGCTGCCGTACACTACCTGCGACTGCACGGCGACGATATCCGCCTGCAATGCCCTGCTCTTATCGTTAAACAACAACAAACTACTCATTTAATTTTTTCTCCTTGCCGATGATCCTCATCGTATTCCAACCGAAACTTTACCTGATTCTGGCAGTCAAATCGGCTATCACAAAACAAGGATAAGGTAATTCAATGAAGAAAATCATTTGTCTGGTCATTACGCTGCTAATGACACTCCCCGTTTACGCGAAGTTAACTGCCCATGAAGAAGCCCGTATCAACGCCATGCTGGAGGGATTAGCACAGAAAAAGGATTTGATATTTGTGCGTAACGGCGATGAACACACCTGTGATGAAGCGGTTTCCCACCTGCGTCTGAAGCTCGGCAACACGCGCAACCGCATTGACACCGCCGAGCAGTTTATTGATAAGGTGGCCTCGTCGTCATCGATTACCGGGAAGCCGTATATCGTGAAGATGCCCGGTAAAAGCGATGAGAACGCACAACCTTTTTTACATGCGCTAATTGCGCAGACGGATAAAACGGTGCCTGCGCAATAATCTTAAATCCCCGCCCCCTGACTAAAATGCTCTTCCCCAAACACCCCGGTGGAGAGGTAGCGATCGCCGCGATCGCAGATGATCGCCACAACCACCGCGCCGGGGTTAGCTTTTGCCACGCGCAGTGCTCCGGCAACCGCGCCGCCGGAGCTGACGCCACAGAATATTCCTTCCCGCACTGCCAGTTCGCGCATGGTGTTTTCCGCTTCTCGCTGATGAATATCCAGCACCTCATCCACCAGCGAAGCGTTGAAAATCCCCGGCAGATATTCCGCAGGCCAGCGGCGAATGCCGGGAATGCTACTGCCCTCTTCCGGCTGCAGGCCAACAATGGTCACCGGTTTGGATTGTTCGCGCATAAAGCGTGAAACGCCGGTGATAGTGCCGGTTGTTCCCATGCTGGAGACAAAATGGGTAATGCGCCCGCCAGTTTGCTGCCAGATTTCCGGCCCGGTGGTGGTGTAATGCGCATAAGGGTTATCGGGATTATTGAACTGATCGAGCAGCTTTCCTTCGCCACGATTCGCCATCTCCAGCGCCAGATCGCGCGCACCTTCCATGCCCTGCTCTTTGGTGACAAGAATCAGTTCCGCACCATAAGCACGCATCGCCGCACGGCGTTCCTGGCTCATGTTGTCGGGCATCAGCAATTTCATGCGATAGCCTTTAAGCGCGGCAATCATTGCCAGCGCAATTCCGGTGTTACCACTGGTGGCTTCGATCAGCACGTCACCCGGTTTAATTTCCCCGCGCTTTTCCGCCTCGACGATCATCGAAAGTGCCGCACGATCTTTTACCGAACCTGCCGGGTTATTGCCTTCCAGTTTCAACCAGACTTCACTGCCGTTATTCGGCCCCATTCGCTGCAACTTCACCAGAGGCGTATTGCCAATTGTTTGTTCTAATGTACTCACGATCTCTGTCCATACGTGGTGTTGCCTGATGCGACGCTTGCGCGTCTTATCAGGCCTACAGGTTACAAACCTTGCCATTAAAAAGCCCGGATCGCGGGAAGCGCCTCCGGGCGTTTAACATTCACTCAACCTATCAGGCGCTTTGTGCGAGAGCAAGTTCCTCATCGCGGGTTTCAATACGCTCGTCGCCGTTATACAGCCGCGCATGTTGCAGACCAACGAATAAACGCTCGCCACGCTGCGGGGCATCGTCGCCATGCATCACAACCGTCAGCGGTTCGTTGTACCACCCCAGCGGCTGCACAACTAATTGGGTGTAGTGGCCTTTCGGGCTGGCTTCCAGTACCTGTACCGGCAGCGGCGAATCGAGGCTGGTACGGCGGCTGATATCCACTTCCCACGGACGAAGGAAGAGATCCACCGGCCCCTGATACGCAGGTGTATAGCCCAGCGGCCAGCGATGTGCGCCAACATGGAACTGCCCGCCGCGAATGGTTCCCTGCAGGCGGTTCACTTCGCCCATAAATTCGAGTACAAAACGGGTCGCTGGTTCGCGCCATACCTGGTCCGGTGCATCAGCCTGCTCGATATTGCCCTGGCTCATCACCACTACACGATCGGCTACTTCGGTCGCTTCTTCCTGGTCATGGGTCACAAACACGCTGGTGAATTTCAGCTCTTCATGTAACTGACGCAGCCAGCGACGCAGCTCTTTACGCACCTGCGCATCCAGCGCGCCAAACGGTTCATCAAGCAGCAGAATTTGCGGTTCCACAGCGAGCGCACGCGCCAGCGCCACGCGCTGTTTCTGCCCGCCGGAAAGCTGTGCCGGATAACGATCCGCCAGATGCGCAAGCTGCACCATCTCCAGCAATTTTGTCACTTTCGCTTTGATCGCCGCCGCATTCGGGCGTTCACGCCGCGGCAACACCGTCAGGCCAAAAGCGATATTGTCGAACACCGTCATATGACGGAACAGCGCATAATGCTGGAACACGAAACCGACTTTACGGTCCCGCGCGTGCAGACGGCTCACGTCGGTACCGTGGAAGCGAATATGCCCGCTGGTTTGATGCTCCAGCCCGGCGATAATCCGCAGCAGCGTGGTTTTCCCGGAACCGGACGGCCCCAGCAACGCGACCATCTGACCAGAAGGAATATCCAGCGAGATATCGTTCAGCACCTGGGTGCGACCAAAAGACTTCTTAATATTGGCAATCTCAATGCTCATGATGTTCCTCCTGCTGCGCGCGTTTTTCCTGATTCTCCAGGCGCCACTGCAACATACTCTTTAAAAACAGGGTGATAATCGCCATCAGCGTCAACAGCGCAGCGGCGGTAAAGGAGCCGACGGTGTTGTAGTCCTGCTCCAGCAATTCAATCTGTAGCGGCAGCGAAAGTGTTTCGCCGCGAATCGAGCCGGAAACCACCGACACCGCACCAAACTCGCCAATCGCGCGGGCGTTGGTCAGCACCACGCCATAAAGCAGCGCCCAGCGGATGTTCGGCAGCGTGACGCGACGGAACATCTGCCAGCCAGATGCGCCCAGCAAAATCGCCGCTTCGTCTTCCTGGCTGCCCTGGCTTAACATCACCGGCACCAGCTCACGCACCACAAACGGACACGTCACGAAGATGGTGACCAGCACCATTCCCGGCCAGGAGAACATAATTTGCAGATTATGTTCATCCAGCCAGCCACCGAGCGGGCCGTTAGAGCCGTAAAACAGCAGATACACCAGACCGGCAACCACCGGCGATACGGCAAACGGAATGTCCAGTAGCGTCAGCAGTAACTGGCGTCCGGGGAAGTTAAAGCGCGTCACCAGCCACGCCAGCAGAATGCCGAACACCAGGTTTACCGGTACGGCAATCAACGCAATCATTACCGTCAGCCAGATGGCGTGCAGCATGTCCGGATCGGCCAGATTCTGTAAAACTGGCATCAGCCCTTTGCTGAACGCCTGCACGAAGATGTAAATCATCGGCACCAGCAGGATGAACGCCGAAACCAGCATCCCGATACCAATCAGAAACCACTTGCCCCAGTTAATCGGGCGCGCGCCATAACGCTTCAATTGGGTAACTTCCGTCATTAATGACCTACCACACGCCGACCAAAGCGACTTTGCAGAGTGTTAATTGAGAACAACAGCAGCAGGGATGCCGCGAGGATCACCGAAGCAATCGCGCTCGCCGCCGGGTAATCAAACTCCTGTAAGCGAACAAAAATCATCAGCGACGTCACTTCCGTCTTCCAGGCAATGTTCCCGGCGATGAAAATCACCGCGCCAAATTCACCAAGACTACGGGTAAACGACAGCGCCACGCCCGCCACCAGCGCCGGAGAAAGTTCTGGCAGCACCACTTTGCAGAAACTCTGCCAGCGCGTTGCGCCGAGCGTTTCTGCCGCTTCTTCATATTCCGGGCCTAACTCTTCCAGCACCGGTTGCACGGTACGCACCACAAACGGAATGCTGGTAAAGGCCATCGCCACCGCAATCCCCAGCCAGGTATAGGTAACTTTGATATCAAACTTCGCCAGCCATTCACCGTAAAAACCGTTCACTGAAAAGAGCGAGGCCAGCGTCAAACCGGCGACTGCCGTTGGCAGCGCAAAGGGTAAATCCATCAGCGCATCAAGCAGCGTGCGGCCCGGAAAGCGATAGCGGGTTAAAATCCACGCCATTAGCAAACCGAAAACGCCGTTAAAAATTGATGCCACAAACGCTGACAGCAGCGTCACTTTGTAGGCCGCGACCACTTGTGGGTTGGTGATCACCTCCCAGTACTGCGCCCAGCTCATCTGAGCCAGCTGCATCACCAGCGCGGAGAGCGGCAGCAGCAAAATAAGGCACACAAACAGCAGACTGGTGCCGAGGCTTAAGGTAAAGCCCGGCAGCACGCGTCTTGATGAAACTGCAAACATTAATTACGCCCCGCCGCTAACAGCTTGTCTAACTCGCCGCCGCTGGTGAAGTGGGTTTTCATCACTTCCGGCCAGGAGCCAAATTTGTCTTCCACGCGGAACAGTTCGGTCTGCGGGAATTTGTCTTTCAGTTTGTCCATGACTTCCGGGTTATTTACGCGGTAGTAATAGTCGGTGATGATGGTTTGCGCCTGCGGGCTGTAGAGCCAGTTCAGGTAGGCTTTTGCTGCTTTTTCCGTACCGTTGGCCTGCACGTTTTTATCGACCCACGCCACCGGGAATTCCGCCAGAATGTTGGTTTTCGGAATCACCACTTCAAAGCCCTGCGCTTCATACTGTTTGCGGATGTTGTTCACTTCCGACTCGAAGCTGATCAGCACATCGCCCAGGCCGCGCTCGGCAAAAGTGGTGGTCGCGCCACGACCTCCAGTATCGAACACTTCAACGTTTTTCAGGAACTGGGTCATAAACTGTTCGGTTTTGGCTTTGTCGCCACCGTCAGCTTTATCCGCTGCGCCCCATGCCGCCAGATAGGTGTAACGTGCGTTACCCGACGTTTTCGGGTTCGGGAAAATCAGCTTCACGTCGGAGCGCACCAGATCGTTCCAGTCGTGGATATTTTTCGGGTTGCCCTTACGCACCAGGAAACCCATGGTGGAGTAGAACGGCGAGCTGTTATTCGGCAGGCGCGTTTGCCAGTCGGCCGGGATCAGCTTGCCTTTGTCGTGCAGGATTTGTACGTCAGTCACCTGGTTATAAGTGACAACGTCGGCTTTTAAGCCCTGCAAAATCGCCAACGCCTGTTTTGATGACCCGGCATGAGATTGTTTTATCGTCAGTTTGTCGCCGCCGTTATCTTTGGCCCATTGTTGCTCAAACGGCGGGTTCAGGGCGGCAAACAGCTCGCGGGAGACGTCATAAGAACTGTTCAGCAGTTCCGTTGCCTGTACATGGCCCGCCAGCAGCAGAGAAGCGACCAGCGCGAGTGAGTTCTTTTTCAGTAAGTTAACGGCCATTGCGCACCCTTATAAATTTAATGACTTTCTAATAGCCATCATATTTATAACGGACGTGAAAGGAGTAACGGTTTTATATACCGTTTGGTGATTTGGAAGTTGAAAAGGGAATAAGAACCGGGTTCAAGACGAAATCCTCCCCACAAATGCAGGGAGGAAACAGAGGTGAATCAGATGCCGACGCTAACCGTCTCCGGCAGTGTGCTGCCGCCATCAATCACATTCTGTGTACCGGTTAAATAACTTGATTCATCCGATGCGAGGAAGGCTGCCAGTTCGCCGACTTCCAGCGGATCGGCGAGGCGACGCATCGGGATTGCTTTTGCCATTTCAGTCAGCACCGATTCTGGATCTTCCGGGTTCGACTGGCGGGCAATGCTTTCCGCCATTGGCGTGCGTACGTATCCCGGGCAGATGGCGTTAACGCGAATACCAGACCGCGCGTACTCCACCGCCAGCGATTTAGTCAGGCCAACAATCGCCGCTTTCGTTAAGGCATACGCCGTTTCACCCGGATCGGCCACCATATCGCCAGTGACTGAAGACATCATCACAATGCGACCATCTTTGCGGGCAATCATCTCCGGCAGCACCGCCTTCGTGACGTTCCATACACCTTTAATATTGATATCAATATGGAAATCGCGATCTTCATCGCTCATATCGAGGAAACTGCCCAGACGACAAACGCCTGCGTTATTCACCAGGATATCAATGCGCCCTTCTTTTTCCTTCGCGCGCTTGATAGCTGCGGCGACCGACGCCGGGTCACGCACATCGGCGACAACCGCCGTACAGCGATGACCACGACCACACAGTTCGTCCGCCAGCTTTTCGATCTCAGGGGAGATATCCAGCAAGATTAGGTTTGCGCCATGACGCGCAAAAGTTCTGGCAATTCCTTCGCCAATTCCCTGCAATGCGCCCGTAATCAGTGCTGTCTTGCCCGTGAGTTTACCCATTTTAATGCTCTCCTTGTTAATACAGAGCGTTACACTCCATTCCCTCTGAAAATACAGGATAAACAAAATATTGCTGCGGATCAGCTCACTAATTCAGGAAAATCTCAATTCAGTCGCTGCTTTATGCATCATTTCAGGCGTTGCGTTAGCTCACTGCTGCGCTCAATCATTTTCAATGACTCCACATCATTGAGTTGCACAAGGCCAACAAACAGTAAATCGGTAACAGAATTTTGCGCCGTGCGGGTAGACATCGACGAGCTACGCCATTCGGTTTCACCGGAAACGGTATCGAGCGTGAAATGCGCCAGCCGCCGCAGCGGAGAATCGGTTAACGAGGTAATGGCAATCACCGTTGCCCCCTGCTTTCGTGCTGCCTCGGCGCACAAGACAATCTCTTTTTTACTGCCGCTGTAAGAGATAGCGATTTGTACATCGCCTTTTTTTAGCGCCTGAGAAACGGTGGCTTGTACGTGCGTGTCGGCTTCACAGGCCACGCGATAGCCAATTTTCATCAGTTTGAACGACAGATCGCGCCCCACCAGCGCCGACCCGCCCAGGCCCGTTATCTGGATAAACGGTGCTTTACTGATGGCCTCAATGATTTTTTGCAGCCGCGCGTAGTCGAACAACGCGCAGGTTTGCTCCAGCGCCAGCTCTTTTTCGCGATTCAGTTTGCGGGCAATCACTTCCAGCGAATCATCACTGGTAATCGAACTGTGCAGGTGCAGCGCCGTGGCATTCGTTTTCTCCCGGCTGGCACTGTATTCGCCAATTAACGCCATACGCAATTCAGTAAATCCTTGCGCGCCGAGCTTCTGGGCAAACTTCACAATACTCGACTGGCTGATGCCGAGCAGTTTCGCCATCTTGCGCGAAGAGACAGATTTCAGCTCACTCACGTTAGCCCGCAGAAAGTCAGCAATTTTTTGCTCGTTCCCGGTAAATTCACTTTCCGCATTGCGTATTTTCGTCAGGTACAACATCTTCCACTCTCCTGGGCTGGCAGCAAAAATTCCGCTTAAGTTCTTATGACGCTCTTCACACTCTGCGAGTGTAGACTCAATGATTCCTTTAAGTCTGTCAATTCGGGATATATGATTCCATACATCTGCAATTATTTGATCGTAAATAGTAAGGTCACCACCGATGCAACTTGAAAAGATGATTACCGAAGGCTCGAACGCCGCCTCGGCTGAAATTGACCGCGTATCAACGCTGGAAATGTGCCGGATTATCAACGATGAAGATAAAACCGTGCCGCTTGCCGTTGAGCGCGTACTGCCGGATATCGCCGCGGCGATCGATGTTATCCACGCCCAGGTCAGCGGCGGCGGTCGTCTGATTTATCTCGGTGCGGGAACATCCGGTCGTCTGGGGATTCTGGATGCCAGCGAATGTCCGCCCACCTACGGCGTTAAACCGGGCCTGGTAGTTGGTTTGATTGCTGGCGGCGAATATGCCATTCAGCACGCGGTGGAAGGCGCGGAAGATAGCCGGGAAGGCGGTGTTAATGATCTGAAAAATATCGGCTTAACCGCGCAGGATGTGGTGGTTGGTATTGCGGCCAGCGGACGCACGCCGTATGTGATTGCCGGACTGGAATACGCACGCCAGCTCGGCTGCCGCACAGTGGGAATTTCCTGTAATCCGGGGAGCGCCGTTTCAACCACCGCAGAGTTTGCCATTACGCCAGTTGTTGGGGCCGAAGTGGTCACTGGTTCTTCGCGAATGAAAGCAGGCACGGCGCAGAAACTGGTGCTCAATATGCTTTCCACCGGGCTGATGATTAAATCCGGCAAAGTGTTCGGCAACCTGATGGTCGATGTGGTCGCCACCAATGAAAAACTGCATGTACGCCAGGTCAATATCGTCAAAAACGCTACCGGATGTAGCGCAGAGCAAGCGGAAGCGGCATTGGTTGCCTGCGAGCGCAACTGTAAAACGGCCATTGTGATGGTGCTGAAAAATCTCGATGCCGCAGAAGCTAAAAAACGCCTTGATCAACACGGCGGCTTTATTCGTCAGGTTTTAGACAAGGAATAACCCATGGCCAAAGAGATCAGCAGTGAACTTCTGAACACCATTCTTACCCGTGTCGGTGGACCGGGAAATATCGCCAGTTGTGGTAACTGTATGACGCGCCTGCGTCTGGGTGTACATGACAGTTCACTGGTTGATCCCAATATCAAAACGCTGGAAGGCGTGAAGGGCGTCATTTTGACCAGCGACCAGGTGCAGGTCGTTTTTGGGCCAGGTAAAGCGCATCGCGCCGCAAAAGCGATGAGCGAGCTGCTGGGAGAAGCACCGGTACAGGATGCCGCAGAAATCGCCGCCCAGAACAAACGTCAGTTAAAAGCCAAACAAACCTCCGGCGTGCAACAATTTCTCGCCAAATTCGCCACCATCTTCACGCCGCTGATCCCCGGTTTTATTGCTGCGGGTCTGTTGCTGGGGATAGCGACGTTAATCGCCACGGTGATGCACGTTCCGGCAGATGCTCAGGGAACGCTGCCCGACGCGCTGAATTTTATGAAGGTGTTCAGCAAAGGCTTGTTCACCTTCCTGGTAATTCTGGTGGGCTATAACGCGGCCCAGGCGTTCGGCGGCACGGGCGTCAATGGCGCAATTATCGCCGCGCTCTTTTTGCTCGGTTATAACCCTGCTGCCACCACTGGTTACTACGCCGGATTTCACGATTTCTTTGGTCTGCCCATCGATCCGCGCGGCAATATTATCGGCGTGTTGATTGCCGCGTGGGCCTGCGCCCGCATCGAAGGCATGGTGCGCCGCTTTATGCCGGACGATCTCGACATGCTGTTGACCTCGTTAATCACCCTGCTGATCACCGCTACGCTGGCCTACCTGATCATTATGCCGCTGGGCGGCTGGCTGTTTGAAGGCATGTCGTGGCTGTTTATGCACCTGAACAGTAATCCGCTCGGTTGTGCGGTTTTAGCCGGGCTGTTCCTGATCGCCGTGGTGTTTGGCGTGCATCAGGGCTTTATTCCTGTTTACCTCGCGTTAATGGACAGTCAGGGATTCAACAGCTTATTTCCCATCCTTTCGATGGCAGGCGCGGGCCAGGTGGGCGCGGCGCTGGCACTCTACTGGCGGGCGCAACCGCACAGTGCATTACGCAGTCAGGTACGCGGGGCGATTATTCCCGGCCTGCTGGGCGTTGGCGAACCGTTGATTTATGGCGTCACCCTGCCCCGCATGAAACCGTTTATTACCGCCTGTTTAGGCGGCGCGGCGGGCGGTTTGTTTATCGGATTGATAGCCTGGTGGGGTCTGCCGATGGGCTTAAACAGCGCCTTTGGGCCGTCTGGTCTGGTGGCGCTGCCGCTGATGACTTCCGCACAAGGCATCCTTCCGGCAATGGCGGTTTATGCTGGCGGGATTCTGGTGGCATGGGTTTGCGGGTTTATTTTCACCACGCTCTTTGGCTGCCGTAACGTCAATCTGGACTGATATCATGAAACGGACAATGCTCTATCTTTCTCTGCTGGCTGTTAGTTGTAGCGTCAGCGCCGCAAAATACACTGTTCTGACAGAAAGTTCGCCAGAGAAAGCAGGGTTCAACGTCGAACGGCTTAACCAGATGGATCGCTGGATTAGCCAGCAAGTGGACGCCGGTTATCCCGGCGTAAACCTGCTGATTATAAAAGATAATCAGATTGTGTATCGCAAAGCCTGGGGAGCGGCGAAAAAGTACGATGGCAGCGTATTGATGGAACAGCCTGTCAAAGCCACCACCGGGACGCTGTATGACCTGGCTTCCAATACCAAGATGTACGCCACTAACTTCGCCCTGCAAAAGCTGATGAGCGAAGGCAAACTGCATCCTGACGATCGGATTGCGAAATATATTCCAGGGTTTGCCGACAGCCCGAACGATGCGATCAAAGGCAAAAACACGCTGCGGATTTCTGACCTGCTGCATCACAGCGGCGGTTTCCCGGCAGATCCGCAATACCCGAATAAAGCGGTCGCGGGCGCGTTATATTCCCAGGATAAAGGCCAGACGCTGGAGATGATCAAGCGCACGCCGCTGGAGTATCAGCCCGGCAGCAAGCATATCTACAGCGATGTCGATTATATGCTGCTTGGATTTATCGTCGAGTCGGTTACCGGTCAGCCACTTGACCGCTATGTTGAAGAGTCGATTTATCGCCCGCTCGGCCTGACGCATACGGTGTTTAATCCGCTACTGAAAGGCTTTAAACCGCAACAAATTGCCGCCACGGAACTGAACGGCAATACCCGCGATGGCGTGATTCACTTCCCGAATATCCGCACCTCCACTCTCTGGGGTCAGGTGCACGATGAAAAAGCATTCTATTCGATGGGCGGCGTTTCCGGGCACGCAGGTTTGTTTTCCAATACCGGCGATATTGCGGTGTTAATGCAAACGATGCTGAACGGCGGCGGCTATGGCGATGTGCAGCTGTTCAGTGCGGAAACGGTGAAGATGTTCACCACCAGCTCTAAGGAAGATGCCACTTTTGGCCTCGGCTGGCGCGTGAATGGTAATGCCACTATGACGCCGACGTTTGGCACGCTGGCAAGCCCGCAAACCTACGGTCACACTGGCTGGACCGGGACGGTGACCGTTATCGATCCGGTGAATCATATGGCGATTGTGATGTTAAGCAACAAGCCACATTCGCCAGTTGCCGATCCGCAAAAGAATCCCAATATGTTTGAAAGCGGTCAGTTGCCGATTGCAACTTATGGTTGGGTGGTTGATCAGGTGTATGCGGCGTTAAAGCAGTAATAAAAAGGCCAGTCAGTTGTGATACTGGCTGGCCTTTAATCATCGAATCAGAAACGATTACAACGCCATCAACTTGTCCAGCGACGGCGCGAAGTAATAGCCGCCAGTGACCGGTTTGGTGAAACGCAACATCGCATCACGTTTGCCATCGGTATCGCCAAACATGCTCAGCAGTTGCTGCTCAATGTTATGCAGACGCGCGCAGTAGGCGCAGAAGTACAGACCGTGAGTGCCACTGGCGGTGCCGTACGGCAGGCTCTGGCGAACAATCTTCAGCCCTTTGCCATCTTCTTTCAGATCAACGCGGGTCAGGTGAGAGGTTTCCGGACGTTCGTCGCCGTCAATCTCTTCGTTGGCCTCTTTAGTGCGCCCGATCATCATCTCTTGATCGTGAACGCTCATACGGTTGAGTTGCTTCAGGTTGTGCTCCCAACGCTGCACAAACACATAGCTGCCGCCCGCATCCACGCCGTCTTTGATAACCGCCACTTCGCGGCGCGTCTCTTCACCCGCCGGGTTTTCTGTACCGTCAACGAAGCCGCTCAGGTCACGCTCTTCAACCCAACGGAAGCCGTGGATCTCTTCTTTCACTTCAATGCAGTCACCAAAGGCTTCCATCGCCGCCTGAGCGACAGAGAAGTTTACGTCGTGACGCAGAGAAAGAATGTGGATCAACACATCGAACTGGGTCGTCGGCGCAAGGCCTTTACCGTAGCCCGGAAAATCTTTCAGCTCTTCGGCCCCAACGCCGCCGCTCAGAGCGCGCCAGGTGTTGTTACCAAAGGCAACCACCGCACCAAGATTCGCATCCGGGAATTTCGCTTCAAAAGTTGCCAGTTTGTCGGCAAATGTTTTACTGGCCGCACGCAGGGCGTCAACTTCCCCTTTCACGTTGGCTTCGATCCAAATCGCCGCGCGGCAATGTTCTGGCAAAATGCCACTCTGAACCTGAGACATTGTTCCTCCTGAAAATAAGAATGCCACGCAATCCGTGGCATTGTTGGGCGCTATTTTACGTGTTTTTTCGCGGCGGCGGTTTGTTCAGACGCAAATTAACGCCGCCAGATAATTTTACTGACTTTCCAGTTTTTCAGGGTATCGTCCGAAGGCATTAACCCTTCAGGACCACTCCATTCCCCGCTGAACTGGTAGCTAATATGTTGACTGCCTTCGGCTTTACATTCGACGGCACGATTATCATCACCATCAGCTTTTTGGCAATTGCCAAATGCTTTGCTGTAAAGGTCGCTAAACGGTGTACCGATTTTAACACCGGTGTCAGCAGGAATATCGCTATCCAGCACATCAATGCGGCTGATCATGCCTTGATCACCGTTAATCACCATCGCCACGTTGTCGCCTTTCATCACTTCAAAAAAGCGCACCACGTTGCCGTTCGCGGTTTTCATTCCGCTGCGCAGGCGATAATCGCCATCAAGCGCATCGGCAATGGGTTGTTCTTGCAGTGGTGTGGACGCCGTTAATTCACCCACGCCCTGCTCGCTCACTTTGGTGGACGACCCAAACCAGTTCCACGGGTTAGCGGCAGACCAGTTAACTGACGACATCGTGGAACAGCCGGTCAGCATCAACGGCATAGCGCATAACATTAAACGCAGCGATTTCATGTCACTTCCTTTGGTTATTCAATAACGTTGCTTGGAGTGCAAATTCACCAAAAAGTGCCGTTATTCTTTTTCTTCATTAAAACAAGCGCGTAAACGTCGATTGGTCAGCAGCCAGATTAACGCCACAATATCCGCCACTACCAGCGCCAGACCGATACCGCTAACGGATTCACCGTTCAGCCACAGCCACGGTTGCCAGCAAAGTAAAACCACTTGCGCCAACAGCAACAGAAAATAGAGCACATGCCAGATACGGGGAAATGAAGCCCGCCGACCACTCAGCAAAAATGCCAGCACCGCCGGAATACCGGGAATCAACCCCAGCCAGAAATTATCGTGATCGGGATAAAACAGATTTAGCAGCGCAGTACCCTGCTCGCGCGACGCACCGGCAATGACAAACAGCACCCAGGTTCGCGCCTGAAGCAATAGCACAAGCCAGAAGAGCAAGGGTAAACGCAGGCGACCGTGCGCATCATAATGGACAGGATGAAACTCAGTACTCTTCATCTTCAATCAAACGCTTACCCAGACTCAGCACGTCGGCGTGTTCATATCCCAGGCGTTCATACATTCCGAGCACCATGTCGTTATCTTCCGGCACGTTGATCTGAATTTTCGGACAGCCGCGAGCAATCAGCTTTTTCTCCAGCCGATTAAGCAACGCATTAGCAATCCCACGCCCACGAAACTCTGGATGCACGCCAAGATAATAAGCAGACCCGCGATGCCCGTCATAACCGCCCATCACCGTTCCGACCACTTCACCGTTCACCTCAGCGACCAGAAACAAACTGACGTCATGGTTCATCTTACGCTCGATGTCCATTTCCGGATCGTTCCACGGACGCAGCAAGTCGCAACGCTCCCAAAGGGTGATGACCTCTTCGAAATCTTCCTGGCGAAATACGCGTATCTCCATGGTATTCGTTACCTTTTTGCGGGTTAAAAGGCTGATTATGGCGTGAACGGTCGAATTAGCCAATATCTGACGAAAATCGGTTGAAAAAGTGGCATAATGGGGAGTTGTCAACTATTGAAATGAAAAGTAAAACAATTCTCATCAGCAAACGGTCGTAACGGATTACGCGATACGATATAACATCTGGAACTTTATTATTACAACTCAGGCCGTATGAGCACTTTTAAACCACTAAAAACACTCACTTCGCGCCGCCAGGTGCTGAAAGCAGGACTTGCAGCGCTGACGTTGTCAGGAATGTCGCAAGCCATCGCCAAAGACGAACCTTTAAAAACCAGCAACGGACACAGCAAGCCGAAAGCCAAAAAATCTGGCGGCAAACGTGTCGTTGTTCTCGATCCAGGCCACGGCGGGATTGATACCGGAGCGATCGGGCGCAACGGTTCGAAAGAAAAACATGTGGTGCTGGCGATTGCTAAAAACGTCCGTTCCATTTTGCGTAATCATGGCATTGATGCGCGTTTAACGCGTTCTGGCGATACGTTTATCCCACTATACGATCGCGTTGAAATCGCCCATAAACATGGCGCAGATCTGTTTATGTCAATTCATGCCGACGGCTTTACCAACCCGAAAGCTGCCGGTGCTTCGGTATTTGCCCTCTCTAACCGTGGGGCAAGTAGCGCAATGGCGAAATACCTGTCTGAACGCGAAAACCGCGCCGATGAAGTTGCCGGTAAAAAGGCGACTGACAAGGATCACCTATTGCAGCAAGTGCTGTTTGATCTGGTGCAAACCGATACTATTAAAAACAGCCTGACGCTCGGCTCGCATATTCTGAAAAAGATTAAGCCGGTGCATAAACTGCACAGCCGCAACACCGAACAAGCCGCGTTTGTGGTGTTGAAATCGCCGTCGGTTCCTTCGGTGCTGGTGGAAACCTCGTTTATCACCAACCCAGAAGAAGAGCGGCTGTTAGGCACTGCGGCGTTTCGCCAGAAAATCGCCACAGCGATTGCCGAAGGCGTGATCAGTTATTTCCACTGGTTTGACAACCAGAAAGCACACTCGAGAAAGCGGTAAGTGATGAAACCCGACGCACACCAGGTTAAACAGTTCCTGCTCAACCTTCAGGATACAATTTGTCAGCAGCTGAGCGCCGTCGATGGCGCAGAGTTTGTCGAAGATAGCTGGCAGCGCGAAGCTGGCGGCGGCGGGCGTAGTCGGGTTTTGCGTAATGGTGGTGTTTTCGAACAGGCGGGTGTCAACTTTTCACATGTCCACGGTGAGGCGATGCCTGCTTCCGCCACCGCTCATCGCCCGGAACTTGCCGGGCGCAGTTTCGAGGCGATGGGCATTTCACTGGTAGTGCATCCGCATAATCCGTATGTTCCCACCAGCCACGCGAATGTGCGCTTTTTTATTGCCGAAAAACCGGGTGCCGAACCCGTCTGGTGGTTTGGTGGCGGCTTCGATTTAACCCCTTTCTATGGATTTGAAGAAGACGCCATTCACTGGCACCGCACCGCCCGTGACCTGTGCCAGCCATTTGGTGAAGACGTTTATCCCCGTTACAAAAAGTGGTGCGACGAATACTTCTACCTCAAACATCGCAACGAACAGCGCGGCATTGGCGGGCTGTTCTTTGATGATCTGAACACCCCAGATTTCGACCACTGTTTTGCCTTTATGCAGGCGGTAGGCAAAGGCTACACCAACGCTTATTTACCAATTGTAGAGCGGCGTAAAGCGATGGCCTACGGCGAGCGCGAGCGCAATTTCCAGCTTTATCGGCGCGGTCGCTATGTCGAATTCAACCTGGTATGGGATCGCGGCACGCTGTTTGGCCTGCAAACCGGCGGGCGCACCGAGTCGATCCTGATGTCAATGCCGCCGCTGGTACGCTGGGAGTACGATTATCATCCAGAAGATGGCAGTCCGGAAGCGGCGTTAAGTGAGTTTATTAAGGTCAGGGATTGGGTGTAACTCCCTCACCCCCATTCCCGCATCCGCTGATGCAACGTCAACGACGGCTTCTCGGCAAACAGCTGCTGGTAATCCGTGGCAAATTGCCCCAGATGCCAGAATCCCCACTGCATGGCGGCGTCTTTTACCGTTGTGCTTTGCGACCAAGGGCTTATCAGTTCGCGGCGTACGGCGTTCAGGCGAATGCGTTTCAACCACGCATTTGGGCCAATGCCTAAAATAGCGTGAAACGCGTTTTGTAGCGTGCGGCGGCTGACATGCAGTTGATTACACAAGTCCAGCACCGTCACCGGCTCAGACATATTTTCCAGCACATATTCACGGGCGCGGGAAAGTAATCTACGGTAACTCTGATGACTGATGCTTTCCGCCGTCACCATTGGTTGCGCTTCTTCCAGCATCGCCCCCATCGCCATTAGCAAATTATCCCCCAGCACTTTTCGCACTGCAGGCTGATGGAGATTTTCCGGGTTCTCGCAAAACGTCGCCAGCGCCTGTTGGACAAAGCCCCACAGCGCGGCTTTATGCTGTTCTTTCACTTCCAGCGCCGACTGGCTACGCAGCATATGTAATACCCGATCCGGATTATGCAAAAAGTTAGCCTGACGGGTGATGACATCTTCAGAAAGCACTACGCCCAGGATCGTGTAATCGTCCGGCGTACTTAATTCAAACTCGGTTCCACCAGGGCGCGTCGCTATTTCTGCGCTTCCCAGACATTGCGAACCGATAAATCCCTGCTCACCGCGCGTCGCCGGAATGCCAAACCAGAACGAGTTCGGCCAGACCAGGCACGACTGACGCAGCGCCAGACCGGTGTATTCACGAAAAACCTGAATATCATCGAGTAGAATTTCCGTAAATTCACCATGAAACTTGCCCGGATGCAGCTGATCGTAAATCTGCTGCCAGGCGGTAATCGTCAAAGCATGTTCATAGACATCCGTTGTCTGTCGTTGATGAACATTATCCACTTCGACCTTCGGCGTGAGCTTCAGGTTTTCGGGTAAGGGTTCATGATAAAGATGGTGCAAATTGGCTGTACGGGTCTTTTTCATGATGTTAATGCCGGGTGTTGTAGGACACCCGGCACCTCCGACAGGTTAATGGGGCTTGAGACGATAACGACTACTGCGTTTACGTAACGTCCCGGCAGAAAAGAGCTGTTCGAGCGCATTTCTGGCTTTTTCGAGCGGCCAGCCAAAGTGGGCTGCCACTTCTCCTGCCGTCATTCCCTGACGTACTGATGTTAACAGCGCCAACAACTCGTCAGCAGATTCCGCGACGATAACTGGCGCGTCTGGTTCCTTTACGGGTTGCTTCGGCTGGCGGTTAAAGCCAGTAACCAGCCACTGGGTGTCATCGTCTGGCCGACCGATCTCCTTACGGCTGATGACACGCCCGGTACGCATCGCGGCAGCACAACCTGCGTCCAGCGCCGCACGACACGCCGCCAGATCGCCTTCCACCACCAGCGTTAGGCGACCAGGGTCAAGCACTTCATGACTGAGCAGACGAACGTTAGCTGCTTTGAGCATGGCATCCGCTGCATCTATCGCGGCGACCATGCCGTCCACTTCCAGCAATCCCAGTGCATTGATCATCGGCAACCTCCGTTACGCACGCTGGATTGGATTACGCGCGATTTCCAGCACTGCATCGGTAAAGGCGTTACAGGCTGCTTTACACGCGGCCTGGCTACCGGTTAAAAATGCTGCCGAGTAGTTGGTTTCAGACGGCGGCGGGACATAGGTCACCAGCTGTACGTCGGCAGATTTCAGGGCTGCATCAATGCCGTAGGTCGCTTCCAGCGGCGGTGCCACCAGATACGCCATCGGATCGCCAAGCGTGATCCCGGCGGTTGATGAGAGATAAGAACCGGTACGCGAAACTACATGTGCCAGGAATGCCGTATCTTGCGCATCATTAGCCCACTGGAAAGCCGCGCCATTTTCAATATGCGCAACCATCGCATCCAGACCAGCACGCACTTCCGCCGGGTTTGGCCCACCGAGCATAATCAGCACTTCACCGGCAGTCGGTGACGGTCCGTGTGCAGCTCCCGCATACAGCGAGCGGCCATACACCACTTCGACCATCGCCTGCTTGGTCGCTTCGTCAGCCGCAATGTAGGTTACGTCATCGGAGTCGGCAGAAATCAGCCCAAGGCTACGAATATGCGGCGGCAATTTCAGTTCACGCGCAAATTCGGCGTTAACGGAGGCAATCACCCGCATGGCGGTTACCGACGGTCGAATCAAATCTAAAGCTGGCATGATGCCTCCTTATCGGGTCATGTTGATGCCGGATGCTTTCTGCTCCAGCATACGTTTCGCCAAATCCACAATGACGGCTGCGGCTTCAACCGGCGGCGTGCCGCCCTGGTGAATGTTAGAGATACAGGTGCGATCGGCTTCAACGGTGGTTGCCATACGCGGCGAGTAAACGGCGTAGCAGGAGAGACTTTCTGACTGCCCTAATCCCGGGCGTTCCCCCACCAGCAGGATCACCACTTTCGCGCCGAGGATCTCACCGATCTGATCTTCAATCTTCACGCGACCATAACGAACAAAGAATGGCGTACCGACTTTCAGCCCGGCCTGTTTCAGGCCCGCCATCAGCGGTGGCAGGATCTCTTCGTAGTTCACGGTGATCGCATCAGTTGACAGGCCATCAGAAATAACGACCTGCACGTCCGGATTAGCAACACACTGTGCTTTCAGGGCTTCAACAGCTTCTGCACACAGGCGGCGGCCCATATCCGGACGAGTCAGGTAGAGATTTTTGTCGCTAATTTCAGAGCGGACTTCCAGCAAGCCCTGCGCTTTCACCCACTCTTCCGGCACTTCTTTCAGTACGGTATCTTTCGAACGAGAGTGATCGGCCAGGAAACGCAGCAACGCCTGGGTACGCGGACGCGGACCGGCACGACCGGTACAAACGCGGGCCACGGTGCTGCGACGCAGTTCTGTTAATACGTCTGCGCGATGCGGGTTTTCAACACCAATCCACGCTTTTGCTTCCGCAGAGCCTAAGTCCAGCGCGCAGCTTTCCGAGGTCACCGGTGCCGCGCAGGTGGTGGTGGCGCACTTTGCTTCTGACGGCGCGGGGGCCGCTTGTCCCATTGACGCCATCACGCTGCGTACAATTTCTTCAATCTGTTTTTGATCCATGATGTGTTATCTCCGCGTCATCAGAAGAACAGTGACGGATCGCCCGCCCGTTTGGTCAGGCGACCGTTTGCCATAATGCCCATGCTTTCCAGCCAGCGTTCAAACTCCGGTGACGGGCGCAGGTTGAGTAACTGACGCACAGTGGCAGTGTCGTGGAATGCGGTGGTCTGATAGTTGAGCATGATGTCATCGCCCAGCGGCATCCCCATGATGTAGTTGCAGCCTGCGGTGGCGAGCAGGATCATGAGGTTTTCGTTGAGGTTCTGGTCAGCGTCAGCGTGGTTGGTGTAGCAGCAGTCACAGCCCATAGAGATGCCGCTCAGCTTACCCATAAAGTGATCTTCTAAGCCCGCACGGATAATCTGGCGGTCGTTGTAGAGATACTCCGGCCCAATAAAGCCGACCACGGTGTTGACGATAAACGGATCGTAATGACGCGCCAGCCCATAGTTACGCGCTTCCATCGTCACCTGGTCTGCGCCGAAGTTCGCGCCAGCGGATAGCGCCGAGCCTTGCCCGGTTTCGAAGTAGAGACAGTTTTCCCCGGCGATACGGTTGAATTCCGCGCCCACTGCGCGTGCTTCATCGAGCATCGCCAGCTCCACGCCAAATTCTTTCAGCCCTTTTTCGCTGCCGCAAATACTCTGGAAAATCAGCCCGCCCGGTGCGCCGCGACGAATCGCTTCGATCTGGGTGGTGACGTGCGCCAGCACGCAGCCCTGGGTCGGAATGTTGAATTTGTCGATCACGCCGTAGATGGTGTCCAGCACGCGGCTTAAGTTTTCCACGTCGTCCGTCACCGGGTTGACGCCGATCACCGCATCGCCCACCCCGAAGGAAAGCCCTTCGTAGATTTGCGCAGCGATACTTTGCACGTCGTCACGGGTGTCGTTTGGCTGCAAGCGGGCGCTGAAGGTGCCCGGAATACCGATGGTGGTATTGGCCTTTTTGATCACCGGCATTTTCTTCGCGCCGTAGATCAGGTCCGCGTTGGAGCAAATCTTCGCTACCGCCGCGACCACTTCCGAGGTCAGCCCTTTGCGGGTAAAGGCAATGTCGTCCACGCTGGTTTCATCGCTCAGCACATACTCACGCAGTTCGCTGATGCTCCAGTTTTTAATCTGGTTGTAGGCCGTTTCGTTAACGTCGTCCTGAATCAGCCGCGTCACGCAGTCATCTTCATAGGCAATCACCGGATTATTACGGATGTCCGCTACCGTCATTTCCGACAACACCTGCTTTGCCGCCACGCGCTCCTGTGAGCTTGCCGCTGCAACGCCCGCCAGCACATCCCCCGAACGCAGTTCGTTGGCTTTAGCCAGCACCTCTTTTACATCCTTAAACTGATATACATTGCCGAACAATGTGGTCTTTAGTTTCATAAGTCGTTCCCTCAGGAAGGAAATGCGAGTGATTTCACCGTCACCGGCACAACCGATCCGCCAAAAAGAGGCGTACCAATGTCGATATAGTCCCCCGCGCGGACAATCACTTCGTCAATGACTGCCAACGGGAGTTGTTGTAGCTGTGGGCGCAACAACATGCCCAGAGCTTTACCAAAGTCCTGCCCGGCCACCACCAGCAGGGGATGCGGATTCGGAAAACGCGCGACGAAATCGACCAGCGCGTTGATGACCGTCAGTACCGCGGCGTAACGCACAGGCAGCGAGGCGGGAAGCGCCAGCACGTACGCGTCAGAATTGGGGCAAAGATCCAGCTGAATCAGCGCCTGTTGCCAGGCACTCACCAGATCCGTTTCATCAATTGGGATCGCCACCGGCAAATTGCGCAGCGGCAGTTGTACGCCCTCCAGCCAGATTGTGCTACCAGAGAGCGAAAGGGTATGTGCACCCGCGCCAATCACCGTGGCGCGTACGGTTTGCGCCGGAAACTGCACGTTCATCTCACGCAGGCGCGGATGGTCATGCAGCGCCGTTGCCAGAAGCGGGCCGATATCGGCAAAACAGAACGGGTCGGCGGGCTGGTGGCGATAACATTCGCCCACGCCGCCAGAAAGCGTAATGATTTCGGGCGTAACACCTGCGGGCAGCAAACCGGTTTGCATCAATGCCTGCGCGAGCGGCGAGAGCGTTCCGTCAATCACTTCGACAATCAGCTCTGCCATCCGCCGGGTAACCTGCACCAGCTGCGCGCCGGTCAGCGAACGGGCGTCAGTGCCTGCACCGAAGCACTCATCCACAATCATCTGCCCCGGTTTATGAGCGTAAACCACGCGCCCCTGGCTGTCGGTTTCCAGCAGGCGACCGCCGACGTTGAGGCAGGCGGTGCCGCTGATTTTTCCGGCATCGAACAGGGCGTAGTTCGCAGTGCCACCGCCGATATCGATATTCAGTACCCGACACAGCCGTTGTTCAGAAAGGGTTTGCGCCCCGGCACCGTGACCGGCGATCACGGATTCGAGATGCGGCCCGGCGCTGGCGACGACAAAATCGCCCAGCGACTGGGAGAGCGTCATCACCGCCGGGCGAGCGTTGCGGGTTTTCGCGCTTTCACCGGTGATGATGATGGCACCAGAATCAACGCTTTCCGGCGCAATGCCCGCAGCCTGATATTGCTCAAAAATCAGCGATTTCAGTTCCGCTTCTTTTAAACCACCCTGTTTATCGACAGGGGTAAAGAACACCGGGCTTTGCCAGCTAATTTCGCGTTTGATGAATTCGTAGCGCGGCACCTGCGACACCGCCGCACGGTTAACCAGCTCCAGGTGGGAGAAGATCACCTGGGTGGTGGTGGTGCCGATATCGATACCGACGCTCAGTAGCTGGCTAGTGTTCACGATTGCGCCTCCGCTTCGGTTTTAGCCGTGGTCGCGTCTTCTTTTGGCACCAGCATCATCGCCACGCCAATTGCCGTTACGCCGCCGATCAATTTGCCGACAATCATCGGGAAGATCATGGCGTTCATGTTGGCAGCGGCGAAGCCTAAGTGGTCACCCAGGGCGAAAGCAGCGGAAACGGCGAAGGCGCAGTTGATGACTTTGCCGCGGGTATCCATCTGCTTCATCATGCCAAACATTGGGATGTTGTTGGCAAGCGTTGCCACCATGCCAGCTGCCGCGATATTGTTCATATTCAGCACTTTACCGACGCTCATCAGCGGTTTTTCAAACCAGCGGGTCAGCAGCAATACCATCGGGTACGCCCCTAACAGAACACAGGAGATAGAACCGATAACTTCAATGGCGCGCATCACTTCACCGGGTTTATCGCCAGGGGCCATAAAGATAGGATCCAGACCGGGGATCAGTTCCCAGCCAAGGAGGAATTTCACTACCGCGGCAGCAAGACCGAGGGTGATCAATGCAACGAGGAATTTGGCGAAGATCTGGAAGCCGTTGATCATTTTTTCCGGGATGAATTTCAGCCCCAGCGCCACCAGCACCGCAACGATAAGTACCGGGATCATGTTCATCAGGATCAGCGCAAAGGTGAATTCCACCGGCTGACCGTTGATCTGCACACCGGAGTACATAGCAACCAGACCACCAGCAATACAGCCAATCGGAATGGTCACAATGCCCGCCAGCACGCCGAGCGCCAGATAACGACGGTCAGAAGGTTCGATAATGCCGAGCGCCACCGGAATGGAAAACACAATCGTTGGCCCCATCATCGACCCGAGAATTAATCCAGAGTATAGCCACGCTGCTACGTCGCCGCCCGCCAGCTCTTTGGCGAGGAAGAAGCCGCCCATATCGCACGCCAGCAGTGTTCCGGCGAACATTGACGGGTTTGCGCCGAGCATTTCGTAAACCGGGATAATCACCGGCCCGAGTACGTGGGCCAGTACCGGTGCCAGCGCGGTCATACCGACCATAGCCAGGCCCAAAGCGCCCATTGCCATAAAGCCTTCTTCGAACTGACCGCCGGATCCTTCGATACTTTTACCGAACTTACCGAGGAAACGAGCAGAACCGCCGAACTGCGACAGGATCCTGTCTACGGCAGCTATCAGCATAAAGAACATCATGATGTACATGATGATTTCGTTAATTCCCATCGCCTTTACTCCCTGTTAGTTGTTATTTATTGGCGGATGCGGCGTAAACGCCTTATCCGCCCTACATGTGCAATCCTGTAGGCCGGATAAGACGCAGCAAGCGTCGCATCCGGCAATTGCACCGCGCCACTGGCGGATGCGGCGTAAACGCCTTATCCGCCCTACATGTGCAATCCTGTAGGCCGGATAAGA
>NZ_KE137316.1:1533930-1706678 GCF_000408845.1 Escherichia sp. KTE172
GCGTCGCATCCGGCAATTGCACCGCGCCACTGGCGGATGCGGCGTGAACGCCTTATCCGCCCTACATGTGCAATCCTGTAGGCCGGATAAGACGCAGCAAGCGTCGCATCCGGCATTTATTGTGCCGCTGCGTACAGGCCGACAATCTGCTCCAGGCTGGCGGTACGCGGGTTGCTGCGCAGACAAATATCTTCCAGCGCGGCCTGCGCCCATGCGCCGTAATGTCCGGTGGTTGCGCCCACGTCTGCCAGCCGCTTGTTGATCCCGACTTCCGCAATCAGCTCACTTACCGCGTTAATAGCGTCACGATCGTCGGATTTTTTAGTTCGCAGCGCCCGACCAATCTGACTAAAGCGTTCACGACAAACCATCCGGTTAAACTCCATCACCGTTGGCAGTAGCATGGCGTTCGCCAGACCGTGCGGAATATGCAGCGCCGCCCCCGGCTGATGCGCCATCGCGTGGCATAACCCAAGCCCCGCACTGGAAAACGCCATTCCCGCCATACATGAAGCCAGCAACATGCTCTCGCGCGCGGCAAGGTCGTGACCGTAGCCCACCGCTTTCGGCAGCGATTTGCCAATCATCGCAATAGCGCCAATCGCCAGGCTGTCGGTAAACGGTGTGGCGTTCAGCGCGCTGTACGCTTCAATGGCATGAGTTAACGCGTCGATACCGGTCATCGCCGTGACATGCGACGGCACACCTTCGGTCAATGCGGCGTCAAGAATCGCCACATCCGGCATCAGCGAGGCATGGACTAACACCTGCTTGCGCTCGCTCACCGCGTCGATAATCACCGTTACGTTGGTGGTTTCAGAGCCGGTTCCGGCGGTCGTTGGAATGGCAATCAACGGCAGGCGCGGTTGCAGAACGCTGGTTTCTGACATCTCTGCCAGCGTGCTATCCGGGTTCGTCACCAGCAACGCCACGGCTTTTGCTGCATCCAGCACCGAGCCGCCGCCAAACGCAATCACCCCCTCACAGCCTGATTCACGCAACTGCGCCACGGCTGCACACACGTCGGTGATGCATGGTTCGCCCACCGGACATGGCCAGAGCGTCATGGCGATACCTTTAACGGCCAGGCTACGCGTCAGCCCGGCGGTCATCCCTGCCTGATGCAAAAAGCTGTCTGCCATCACGAACAGATGTTTCAGCCCACGCGTTTGCGCTTGCTGCCCACAACTGCTCACCGCGCCCGGACCGCAAAGCGTCACCGGTGGAACGCTAAATGTTTTTACCCGTTGCAGATTCAGGGTATCGAACGCCTGAAAGAGCGCGGCCTGCAATTCATTTTGCATAGATCCCCTCCGCTTTCTCTCGCCCGCTACTGGCGATCGCCAGCGGGGTCATAAACAAACTGTGCTGCGGTAGATGCACCTGTAACGCCGGGAATTGTTTGCAAAACAGTTCCGCCACGCCCGGTTGCATACAGGAGCCGCCCGCCAGCCATAAATCAGTAATGCCCTGCCCTTCAATATGCCGGGCGACAATGTCCGCCATTTTTTCGTACACCGGTTTCACCGCAGGCCAAATCTCGTCACCGTGACCGCGTTTGTACTGCTCTGCCTCTTCCAGCGAAATACGGCGATTTCCGGCGAGAGTCAGAGAGATGTGATGTCCGCCGGTGGCTTCATCCGCCGAGTACGTCACTTTGCCCTTTTTCACGATGGCAATGCCGGTAGTGCCGCCGCCGATATCCACTACACCGGCGTTGTCCAGTTGCAGCAGATCCGCAACTGCGGTTGGCTCATCCAGCACATGGCTCACTTCCAGTCCGGCAGATTCCAGCACGTTGATGGAAATACGCGGGTCCGTACCTGGAGGAAAAGAGGTCGCCGCATGGCTAAAACGGCGACCGAATTGCTGCTCGAGGGTGTCGAGATGGCGACGAACAATGGTGACCGCACCGAAGAAATCCCAGACGATGCCGTCGCGGACCACATCAGCCCAGTCGAGGCATACCGCCACCGGCTGACCGTCGCGGTCGACAACCATCGACACCACATCGCAGGTGCCCAGATCCACCCCCAGCCACAGCGGAGATTCCGTCGCGGCAGGCGTCTGGTTACACAGCGTTGCCGCCGTTTGCAGACGTGGGGTCAGCCATTGTTCGTCGTGCGCCATCTGTTACTCCTTAAACAATGCGAAACGCATCGACTAATACACAGCGACGCAGACGGACAAACGTCCGCGCGCTGGTTACCCCTTCACCGGTTGGCGTGGTGATGGTCATGGTGGTCCAGCCTTCCCCGCCCAGCCCCAGCCCGGCAATGCACGGTCCGTTCTTAACGAAAATGCTGGTATCAATGGCATTCGCCATCTGGTTCATGTTCTCGATATTGCGCGAGTGCATTGCCGCCGTGTGGTGGCAACCGCCTTCCAGTTTCACCGCCAGCGCAATGGCATCCGCCACGTTGGCGACGCGCACGACGGGCAGCACCGGCATCATCAGTTCGGTCACGGCAAACGGATGTTCTGCGGTGGTTTCTACAAACAGCAGTCGCGTTTGTTCCGGAACTGTAAGGCCGATTGCCGCCGCGATTTTCGCCGCATCGCGACCAACCCAGTCACGGCTGACGGTGCCTTTTCCGTGCTCGTCGATATTTTTCAGCAACACCGGTTGTAGCTGCTGCGCCTGCTCTGCGGTCAGTTTCACCGCGTGCTGGCCTTCCATCAGACGCATCAGTTCATCGGCTACGCTATCCACAACAATCAGTACCTTTTCGTCGGCACAAATGATGTTGTTATCGAAAGACGCGCCTTTGACGATGGACTGAGCTGCACGGGCGAGGTCAGCGGTTTCATCCACCACTACCGGCGGGTTGCCAGCACCTGCGGCAATCAGACGTTTATTGGTGTGTTTACGCGCCGCTTCTACTACCGCTTCGCCGCCGGTCACCACCAGCAGGCCGATGCCCGGAAACTTGAACAAACGTTGAGCGGTTTCGATATCCGGATTTGCCACAGTAACCAGTAAGTTTTCCGGCCCGCCTGCGGCAACAATCGCCTGGTTGAGCAGCGTAATCGCCCGCTGGGAGACTTTTTTCGCCGCCGGATGCGGGGCAAAAATGACGCTGTTGCCCGCGGCAATCAGGCTGATGGCGTTGTTAATTACGGTTGCCGCCGGGTTAGTGGAAGGCGTCACCGAAGCCACCACGCCCCAGGGTGCGTTTTCAATCAGGGTCAGGCCGTTGTCACCGGTCAGCACCTGTGGTGAGAGGCACTCAACGCCTGGTGTGCCGCGCGCCTGAGCGACGTTTTTGGCAAATTTATCTTCGACGCGGCCCATGCCGGTTTCACTGACGGCAAGTTCCGCTAAATCTCTGGCGTGTTTTTCGCCTGCTTCACGAATGGCAGCAATGGCTAACTGGCGCATTGCCACGCTTTTTAACCCTTGCTGGGCGACTTTGGCTGCCGCAACGGCGTCATCCAGGGACGCGAAAACGCCCATCTCATGAACGGCGGCGGGCGGCGTGTCACTGCTTTGCATTTTCAGCAGTACCGCTTTCACCACCTGTTCAATATCCTGTTGATTCATGATGTTCTGCCTTATTTGTGGAAAATTACCTGACCGCCAGACACCACCTCATCGACGATGCCAATCACGCACAGATCGACCGGTGACGTTTCGCTTTTATGCGCCTGGCGGGCGGAACTGCCACTCACCAGCAACACCCACTCCCCGGTTCCCGCGCCAATATTGTCGATGGCGACGGCGCATTGCCCGTCAGGATTACCTTGTGGATCAATCATTTCCACCATCAGCAATTTGTCATGCGCCAGTCCGTGATGGCGTACGGTACAAACAATTTGTCCAGTGACGACTGCCAGTTTCATACCCGCCTCCGTGGCGTATTTCAGGTAAAAGCTGCCCCTACCCTCCGCGGAAGGTAAACTGAAAAAGGAGAGAGCGTGACGCCCGAATCGACGTCACACAGGGTGATTACAGGTTGCTGCTATCGCCTTTCAGGCCGATCGGGAAGACTTCTTCCAGGTCGCCGTGCGGACGCGGGATAACGTGTACAGATACCAGCTCGCCGATACGCTGTGCCGCTGCAGCACCTGCGTCGGTCGCGGCTTTACAGGCTGCAACATCACCACGAACCATGGCAGTACACAGGCCGCCGCCAATCTGCTTAACACCAACCAGCTTGACGCGCGCAGCTTTCACCATCGCGTCAGAAGCCTCAATCAGTGCAACCAGGCCCCGGGTTTCGATCATTCCTAATGCTTCCATTGTGCTTTCCTCTTTATCAGGGTCCAGAACGGGACCGTTCATTCAACCAGTGTTTGTAAACTGCTTTCGCGGTTCACTTCTGTCTGACGCGGCACAGCTGCCACCAGCGCCAGCTCGATAATTTCCTGCACGCTACAACCACGAGAGAGATCGTGCATCGGCGCGGCAAGTCCTTGTATCAATGGCCCGACGGCACGATATCCGCCGAGTCGTTGTGCGATTTTGTAGCCAATATTTCCGGCTTCCAGCGACGGAAAAACCATCACATTGGCCTTGCCTTGTAGCGGGCTGGCAGGCGCTTTTTGCGCCGCCACTTCCGGCACGAAGGCGGCGTCAAACTGCAACTCGCCATCGACTACCAACTGCGGCGCGCGCTCACGGACGATTTCTGTCGCCTGCTGGACGTTGGCAACGCAGGGGTGACGGGCGCTGCCGTTACTGGAAAACGACAACATCGCCACGCGCGGCTCTTCTCCGGTGATGGCGCGCCAGGTTTCGGCGCTGGCAAGCGCGATATCCGCCAGTTGTGCCGCCGTCGGCTGTGGCACCACGCTGCAATCGGCAAAACCCAACGCCGGACCGCTGTACTGTGGCAGCATCAGGAAAATGGAGGAGAGCGTTTTACAGCCTGGCTGTAAGCCAATAATGCGTAATCCGGCACGCAGCACATTCGCCGTGGAAGAGAGATTGCCCGCGATACAGACATCCGCTGTCCCGGCGCTGACCATTGCGGCAGCGAACATCAGCGGATCGGTGAGTTTTTCCAACGCATCCGGCGGCGTTTTTTCGCCCGCACGGGCCAGCCAGCGATGGGCAAATTCTTCCCGCATTGCGAGGTTGCCATGCGGATCTATCACCTGTAGCCCGTCCATTGCCACGCCGTGACTGAGCGCAAACTGACGAAGTTCAAACGGATTGGCGACCAGAATGGGCGTTGCCAGACCTTGTTGATGTAAATATTGCGCGGCTTTCAGCACACGTTGATCTAACGCATCCGGAAAAACCACTCTGGCGGGCGCTCGCAACGCCAGTTCACGACAACGTTCAATAATCATTGCGTTTCCCCCAGTCGTTGTTGGATCTGCTTCACCGTTAGAGGCTGCTTCGTTACGCTCAGGATCATCATCACGTAGACCGTGCTCGAAAGGCGGTTCAGCGCCTGCAAGATGTCCGGGCGTAATACTTCAAAACTGCGGGTTATAAACACCTGCGCCGCTACGGTTTCGGTTTCCCGCACTTTGGTGCGTAGCAGATTGAGCAACGCAGCATCGCGCCCGTGGCTGGCTTCCGGCACCAGATGATCGTGACCAAGATAGCGCAGCGGCTGGTGAGAAAGCCGATGCAGATCTTCGTCAGAAAGCCCGACAATCGCCTGGCAGGCCAGCGGTTCCCCCAGCGCATCGGCACGCATAATGTTGCCAAGACGCGAACGGATATCCGCCAGCCACGGCTGCCACGGTTCCGCCAGTTCAATTTGCAGCCACACTGCCAGCGCAATGGTGCTGTCGAGAACAGCGCGAAAACCGAGGCGCGGATCGCTTTTGGCGACCATTTTTTCCGCCGACAGGTGAGTCAGAGTGTCCGGCTTTTTTGCCACCGGCTGGCGGCACAGTTCGCAGCACGCCTGCGGATGTTCATCGCTACTGGTCAGCCCGTGAACGGGCTGCGGCTGCTGCTGTTCATCGTCAACAAACAGGCGGCCCTGCTCGTCAATAAACTTGATGCGCAGATGGCGGCTTTCCAGTAGCTCCCGGGCAGAGGGCGTCAGGCGACTGTCCGCAGGGAGATGGATCTCTGCGCCTTCGCTGAGCGTATGGTTCGCTCTTAGCCATGCTTCGGTGATGAAATCTTTCATAGGGATTGCCAGTTAGCCGGCCAGGCGACATACAGGAATTTCACGCTGGATGTCGTACCAAATTCGATGCTGGAGCCTTTCGGGATAAACATCACGTCGCCTGCTTTGGCGATCATGGTTTCGCCTTCGTGGCGAACGTGCAGTTCCCCTTCCAGTACCATGTCGATTTCGTCATAGTTCAGGGTCCACGGGAAGAAGGCGTTCTCCCACTGCATAAAACCAGCGGCCATGCTGCTGCCGTCGTCTCCGGTGACCAGATCCGTTAATCCGACGCAGTGTGGCTGTGCGCCGTCAAAACGACCAAACTTGACGCTGCTGCCATCAATCACTTTGATGCCGCCTTTGCCGGTAACCGATTTGAAACTCGGCTGCATTGCACCCTGCTCCAGTGACTGTTTTTCCTTCATCACTTTTTCCATCAGCTGCGCGACCAGGCTTTCGGTAAACTGGCCTTCCGGTAGCTGGGCGATGATGGTTTCGCGGATACGCTGGCTTTCGGTTTTATCGGCTGGCACGCAGGCGGGAACGGACGCCGTTACCGGGGTCGATTCATCACATTCAGTGATGGTAAAACCCAGTAGTTCTGCCACTTCACGGGCTTCCGGGGTAATAATGCTGGCGCGCAGAACCACGGACATTGCCTGTTCGCCGCGCGCGTGTGCTTCACGAATATCATTCGCTGTGATGAGTTTTTTCACCTGCTTCCTCCTGTTTGGTGAGAGATGCCAGATAATCCACCAGTTGCTGCACGCTTTGCGGGTCGTGGCTGTTTAGCTCGAAAATCGGCTCTTCGAAGCCCGTCTCAAGCAATAACTTTCGCGTTGCGGTGACGTCAGCATCTGGCATGTCCGTTTTACTGATGACGGCGATTTGCCGTTTGCTGACGCCAATATCCAGCAACCCGGCAGGCAACCGACTTTCCGGGTCGTTCGCGCCGTGGACATAGATCAGCATGTCCACATCCTGTAGCGTGGTAATTAAGGCGTGATACCAGCGGGGATGGCTAAAATATTCACCCGGCGTATCAATATCACCCTTATCATTAAATTCTACGGCCTGCGTTTTTCTGGCGAGGGTATAATCTCCCTGCAACGCATTAAATAACGTTGTTTTTCCTGCCCCGACGGTACCCACAAACGCAATTCGTTTCATGAATGCCTCGTATTAACATTTGGTCATTTCACAAAGCGTATAATTTAATAAACGCCCTAAACCGCTGACGGTTTGTGATAACGCTTCTTCTACTGCACCCACCGAGCCATAAATCACCAACGCGCCGCTAAAACGGTCGAGAAAACCGATATGCACATCGGCGGCTTTTAGTGCTAAATCACCGGCGATCATCGCCGTTTCGCCGGGAGTTAGCGTCATAATGCCGATTGCACCCGCATCAGGAACGCCGATTTTCTTCGCCAGTTCCTCGCCGGGATGCGCGATGAGATGCGCCAGTGTGACCTGTTTACCGGGCACAAATTCCTGAATGATGCGTTCTTTATCCATGAGTCGCCGCCTGTGAAAAACTTTCGTGTATCGTGACAATTTTTCGTCAGAGTAAATAACAAAATTCGGCAAGCGCGTTTAAAAGGTGAGGTAGATCACTAAGAATGGAGAGATATTTACTGTTATGAATAAACTTTCATATGCGACGCATGAATATAAATAAAATAATATCGAGATATTTCATATACTGCTTTTTTTATTATTCGTAAACTCAGTAATAAGCTTTACTAATATATTTCAGGAAAACCGCTTACCCTGAATATTCAGGGTAAGCGTGAGAGTTAAGAATGAATTACAGCGGTTGGGTTTGCGCTTCAACCACAGCCAGCGCCACCATGTTGACGATACGACGTACCGATGCGATCGGCGTTAACACGTGAACCGGTTTCGCCACACCCATCAGCACCGGGCCGACAGTCACACCTTCCGAGCTGGAAACGCGCAATAAGTTGTAACTAATGCGGGCAGCTTCCATGTTCGGCATCACCAGAATATTAGCGGAACCTTTCAAAGGGCTGTCCGGCATACGGTCATTGCGAATCGCTTCCACCAGCGCTGCATCGCCGTGCATTTCACCATCAATCATCAGTTCTGGTGCACGTTCCCTGACCAGTTCCAGCGCCTGACGCATTTTGCTCGACGACGGGCAGTCAGAAGAACCAAAGTTGGAGTGCGACAACAGAGCCACACGCGGCTCAATACCAAAACGACGAACAGTTTCTGCCGCCATCAAGGTGATCTCCGCCAGCTCTTCTGCGTCTGGTTCGTCATTGACGTATGTATCGGCAATAAAGGTGTTACCACTCGGCAGCAGCAGCGCGTTCATGGCACCTGCGGTGTGAACGCCATCGCGATAACCAAAGACATTTTTTACCACGCTAAAATGTTCATGATAATCGCCCACCGTACCGCAGATCATTGCATCGGCTTCGCCACGCTGAACCATGATTGCGCCGATCACTGTCGGGTTACTGATCAATGCACGCTGCGCCTGTTCCTGAGTGACGCCGCGACGCTTCATGATCTGGAAGTATTCAGTCCAGTACTCTTTAAAGCGCGGATCGGATTCGTTATTGACGATCTCAAAATCAACACCCGCTTTGATCTGCAAGCCCAGTTTCTGAATGCGCATTTCGATCACGTTCGGACGACCGATAAGGATCGGTTTCGCCAGCCCCAGCGTTACCAGTTCCTGAGTGGCATGCAGAACGCGCGCCTCTTCCCCTTCCGGCAGAACGACGCGCTTCGGCGCTTTGCGAGCCTGGGAGAAAATCGGCTTCATAAACAGGTTGGTTTTGTAAACGAACTCCGTCAGCTTGTCGATGTAGACGTCGAAATCAGCAATCGGACGCGTCGCCACGCCGGACTCCATCGCCGCTTTCGCCACCGCAGGAGCGATCTTAACGATCAAGCGCGGATCAAACGGTTTTGGAATGATGTATTCCGGACCAAAGCTCAGATCCTGATCGCCATAAGCTGAAGCCACCACTTCACTCTGTTCCGCATGGGCCAGTTCTGCAATCGCGCGTACCGCCGCCAGTTTCATCTCTTCGTTGATGGCGGTTGCGCCAACGTCCAGCGCGCCACGGAAGATGAACGGGAAGCAAAGAACGTTGTTCACCTGGTTCGGGTAGTCGGAACGGCCGGTACAGATGATGGCATCCGGACGCACTTCTTTCGCCAGCGGCGGCAGAATTTCCGGTTCCGGGTTCGCCAGCGCCAGGATCATTGGCGCACGGGCCATTTTCTTCACCATTTCCTGGGTCAGCACTTTCGGGCCGGAACAGCCCAGGAAAATATCCGCGCCTTCAATCACATCATCGAGGGTACGTTTGCCGTCATCCACCACCGCATATGCGGCTTTGGTTTCCGCCATGTTTGGCTCACGGCCCTGATAGATAACGCCTTTTGAGTCGCAAACCACGATGTTATGTTTTTGCAGACCCAGCGCTACCAGCAGGTTCATACAGGCGATTGCTGCGGCACCCGCACCGGAAACCACCATCCGCACGTCGGAGATGTTTTTCTCCACCACGCGCAAACCGTTGAGGATGGCGGCAGTGCTGATGATTGCCGTGCCGTGCTGATCGTCGTGGAATACCGGAATATTCATCCGCTCGCGCAGTTTCTGTTCAATATAGAAACATTCTGGCGCTTTAATGTCTTCGAGGTTGATGCCGCCGAAGGTCGGTTCAAGCGCGGCGACGACTTCAATAAATTTGTCCGGGTCGAGTTCATCAACTTCAATGTCAAATACATCAATTCCGGCGAATTTCTTAAACAGAACGCCCTTGCCTTCCATCACCGGTTTGCCCGCCAGCGCGCCAATGTTGCCTAACCCCAGCACCGCCGTACCGTTAGAGATCACCGCCACCAGGTTACCGCGCGCGGTATATTTGTAGGCTTTTAACGGGTCTTTTTCGATTTCAAGACAAGGTGCGGCAACGCCTGGTGAGTAGGCCAGCGCCAGATCGCGCTGCGTTGCCAGAGGCTTGGTTGGAGAAACCTGGATTTTCCCTGGAACTGGAAATTCATGGAAATCAAGTGCACTTTGTTTTAACTGGTCATCCATTTGGTTGTTCCTTTCACGTAACGTTCACAAATAAAGTGTGTGGGCAACAGCCCCTGCCCACAACGTGGCGCACATTATTACCCTGCCGGAGTCTACAGACTTTGAGCAAGTCCAAACTCTCACCATTAATATAATGTTTTGGTAATAATCCTATAACACTGATGTTACCTGCTTAATCCAGCAATACCATGCCTGTCTGCTATGCTTTTTTGATGCGTTTAGCGAAATTTCTCAGAAGTGTGAATTAACGCACTCATCTAACACTTTACTTTTCAAGGAGTATTTCCTATGAACGAGTTAGACGGCATCAAACAGTTCACCACTGTCGTGGCAGACAGCGGCGATATTGAGTCCATTCGCCATTATCATCCCCAGGATGCCACCACCAATCCTTCGCTGTTACTCAAGGCTGCCGGATTATCACAATATGAGCATTTAATAGACGATGCTATCGCCTGGGGTAAAAAAAATGGCAAGACCCAGGAACAACAGGTGGTCGCAGCGTGTGACAAACTGGCGGTCAATTTCGGTGCTGAAATTCTCAAAATCGTACCCGGTCGCGTGTCAACAGAAGTTGATGCACGCCTCTCTTTTGATAAAGAAAAGAGTATTGAGAAGGCGCGCCATCTGGTGGACTTGTATCAGCAACAAGGCGTTGAGAAATCACGCATTCTGATCAAGCTGGCTTCGACCTGGGAAGGAATTCGCGCGGCAGAAGAGCTGGAAAAAGAAGGTATTAACTGCAACCTGACGCTGCTGTTTTCTTTTGCCCAGGCGCGGGCCTGTGCAGAAGCAGGCGTTTTTCTGATTTCGCCGTTTGTCGGGCGTATTTATGACTGGTATCAGGCACGCAAGCCGATGGACCCGTATGTGGTGGAAGAAGATCCGGGCGTTAAATCGGTGCGCAATATCTACGACTACTATAAGCAACACCACTATGAAACCATTGTGATGGGCGCGAGCTTCCGTCGCACCGAACAAATCCTCGCCTTAACCGGCTGCGATCGACTGACTATCGCACCGAATTTGCTGAAGGAGCTGCAGGAAAAAGTTTCGCCAGTGGTACGTAAATTAATCCCACCTTCTCAGACTTTCCCACGCCCAGCTCCCATGAGCGAAGCGGAGTTCCGTTGGGAGCACAATCAGGATGCGATGGCGGTAGAAAAACTGTCTGAAGGCATTCGTCTGTTCGCCGTTGATCAACGCAAACTGGAAGATCTTCTTGCCGCCAAACTATAAACCAGCCACGGAGTGTTATATGTCCCGAAAAGACCTTGCCAATGCGATTCGCGCACTCAGTATGGATGCGGTACAAAAAGCCAATTCTGGTCATCCCGGCGCGCCGATGGGCATGGCTGATATTGCCGAAGTGCTGTGGAACGATTTTCTTAAACATAACCCCACCGACCCAACCTGGTATGATCGCGACCGCTTTATTCTTTCCAACGGCCACGCGTCGATGCTGCTCTACAGTTTGCTACATCTGACCGGTTACGACCTGCCGCTGGAAGAACTGAAGAACTTCCGTCAGTTGCATTCAAAAACCCCAGGTCACCCGGAGATTGGCTATACGCCAGGTGTTGAAACCACCACCGGTCCACTTGGACAAGGTTTGGCGAACGCCGTCGGACTGGCGATAGCAGAGCGTACACTGGCGGCGCAGTTTAACCAGCCGGATCATGAAATTGTCGATCACTTCACCTATGTGTTTATGGGCGACGGTTGCCTGATGGAAGGTATTTCCCACGAAGTCTGTTCGCTGGCGGGCACGCTGGGACTGGGCAAGCTGATTGGTTTTTACGATCACAACGGTATTTCCATCGACGGTGAAACCGAAGGCTGGTTTACCGACGATACAGCAAAACGTTTTGAAGCCTATCACTGGCATGTGATCCATGAAATCGACGGTCACGATCCGCAGGCGGTGAAGAAAGCGATCCTTGAAGCGCAAAGCGTGAAAGATAAGCCGTCGCTGATTATCTGCCGCACAGTAATTGGCTTTGGTTCGCCGAATAAAGCAGGTAAGGAAGAGGCGCACGGCGCACCGCTGGGGGAAGAAGAAGTGGCGCTGGCACGGCAAAAACTGGGCTGGCACCATCCGCCATTTGAGATCCCTAAAGAGATTTATCACGCCTGGGATGCCCGCGAAAAAGGCGAAAAAGCGCAGCAGAGCTGGAATGAGAAGTTTGCCGCCTATAAAAAGGCCCATCCGCAACTGGCAGAAGAGTTTACCCGTCGGATGAGCGGTGGTTTACCGAAGGACTGGGAGAAAACGACTCAGAAATATATCAATGAATTACAGGCGAATCCGGCGAAAATCGCCACCCGTAAGGCTTCGCAAAATACGCTTAACGCTTATGGCCCCTTGCTACCGGAGCTGCTCGGCGGTTCGGCGGATCTGGCTCCCAGCAACCTGACCATCTGGAAAGGTTCTGTGTCGCTGAAGGAAGATCCGGCGGGCAACTACATTCACTACGGGGTGCGTGAATTTGGCATGACCGCTATCGCCAACGGCATTGCGCACCACGGCGGCTTTGTGCCGTATACCGCGACGTTCCTGATGTTTGTTGAATACGCCCGTAACGCCGCGCGGATGGCGGCACTAATGAAAGCGCGGCAGATTATGGTTTATACCCACGACTCAATTGGTCTGGGCGAAGATGGTCCTACGCACCAGGCTGTTGAGCAACTGGCCAGTCTGCGCTTAACGCCAAATTTCAGCACCTGGCGACCGTGCGATCAGGTGGAAGCAGCGGTGGGCTGGAAGCTGGCCGTTGAGCGCCACAACGGACCGACGGCACTGATCCTCTCCAGGCAGAATCTGGCCCAGGTGGAACGTACGCCGGATCAGGTTAAAGAGATTGCTCGTGGCGGTTATGTACTGAAAGACAGCGGCGGTAAGCCAGATATTATTTTGATTGCCACCGGTTCAGAGATGGAAATCACCCTGCAAGCGGCAGAGAAATTAGCGGGAGAAGGTCGCAATGTACGCGTAGTTTCCCTGCCCTCGACCGATATTTTCGACGCCCAGGATGAGGAATATCGGGAGTCGGTGTTGCCTTCTAACGTTGCGGCTCGCGTGGCGGTGGAAGCAGGCATCGCCGATTACTGGTACAAATATGTTGGTCTGAAAGGGGCAATTGTCGGGATGACCGGCTATGGGGAATCTGCTCCGGCAGATAAGCTGTTCCCGTTCTTTGGCTTTACCGCCGAGAATATTGTGGCAAAAGCGCATAAGGTGCTGGGAGTGAAAGGTGCCTGATGGTGATCGCCGGATGCTGTATGTTCCCCTCACCCTAACCCTCTCCCCAGAGGGGCGAGGGGACGGTCCGTGCGCTTTTTAGGGGCGCATCTGGGATTTTGTTTAACGGGTGATCCACAACGTGGGCCAGGCGTCTGGCCCATGCCAGTTATCACAGGTGGGTTCTGCGGCGTAACGCACCAGGCGAAAACGCTGACCGTCAAAGCGCCAGCGCGCCTGAATGCCACAATCGCTTAATCCGCGCCCTTTTGCTAAGGTCACCAGTTCACGCGATTTTTCATCGAATGTTGCGTTCATCAGTTCCAGTTCATTCGTCTCCTGACCGCTGTTGAACGGCAAACGTAACCGAACCGGGCGCGAGGCCAGTGGCTTTTTACGCGACACAATCCAGGCCAAATCAATGGTGTTATAGGCCCCTGCCTCACAGCTAATCATCATCAGCGCTTTATCATCGGTCAGCGCAGTGACATTTACCTCTCGACGCAATGGATCAAGCGAGCAGCGCAGACCATTCATCCGCCAGTTTCCATAATCCAGCAAATCGTTGCGTTCTTCGAGTGAGAGTGGCGTCGGCGTTGGGTTAACCACCGCGACCTCTTTCAGCGCAGGCGCGGGCGGTACGCTGAGCGGCGGTTCATCCCCTTTCTTTATCCACGCGGTTTCACTGCCAACGCGCTTTTGCTGAGCATCTATAAACAACAACGCCGCTTTTAAGCCACTCAGAGAAATGGTCTGATTGCCATCGCGTAAGGTGATTGCCTTCCCTTCCTGAATCATCTGCAAAAACGCGGTGAGGGTTGCCGTATCATCGGTTACTAATAACCATGGTGAAATCCGCCACTTGTCACCACTTAATGCCAACGGCTCACCATCTAACAGCAGCCGTGGCGCTATCTCCCCTTCCGACGCATCCGGCGACTTCAACCCGCCGCGCTCAATACGTAAAACGGCATCGGTATGCGCCCCAGCGCTGCGGCTCAGGGTCATCACCAGTCCATTATGATCGCCCGTATTGCGCGCCACACAAAAATTTTGATTATTACAGGTGACCTGCCAGTCGGAAAACGCCCGTTGCGCTGGTGCCGCCCACACCAAAGACGTCGGCAACAAAGCGAAAAAAAAGAGAAGGAAAATGCGATAGCGCATGGACGGTACGACCCCAGAAGTTCAAACAAACAGCACAAGTCGTATCTTCGTTGCGCAGGTAGCGCGGCTCAATCGGATTTGTCGGATTGAGCCAATAATAAACAACGAAATATTATTGTTATTTTTCAGTCCATTAAATGTGACGTTTGCAAATAGTTAAGCAATAACACCGTCTTACCGTCACGTATCTCGCCGGTTTTGATCATCTCCAGCGCCTGGCTGAACGGCAGCTCGAGCACTTCAATATCTTCATCTTCGACACCGCCACCGGCGTTAGCGCGCTGATTGTCACTGTATTCGGCGATAAAAAAGTGGATTAGCTCAGTCACACCGCCTGGGGACATATACAGTTCAAATAATTTGCGCACTTCGCCCACTTCATAGCCCGTCTCTTCAATCGCCTCTTTGCGAATGCACACTTCCGGTTCGTCGTTATCCAGCAGCCCGGCGCAGGTTTCAATCAGTTGCCCGCTTTCATTGCCATTAACCCAGGTAGCGACACGGAACTGACGAATCAGAACCACGGTCTTTTTCTTCGCGTTGTACAGGAGGATCGTCGCACCATTACCGCGATCGTAAACTTCACGTTTATGACGGATAACTTCGCCATCTTTGCGCGTGAGATCGTAAGTAATGTTGTGCAGGGTGAAATAGTTATCGGAGAGAATTTTGTCTTTAATGAGGGTGATTTGTTGCGTCATACCGACTCCACAGCGCGAAATGAACAATTATCTTACGCTGTGAAGCCGGGTTTGTCTGCGCAGGCTATCAGTGAGATTTGACTGATTTTACCCCCAGCCAGTCAATAATCCCCTGTGCCGCATGACGTCCTTCTGCCATTGCGGTAACCACCAGATCCGCACCACGCACGGCGTCACCACCGGCGAAGATTTTCGGATTCGTGGTCTGATAACGGTACTGGCTTTCCACATCCGCGATGATGCGGCCCCATTTGTCTACCGTTACACCGTGCGACTCCAGCCACGGCATCCCGTGTGGATTGAAGCCAAACGCCATAATCACCGCGTCGGCTGGCATGACAAATTCACTGCCTTCCACCGGCACTGGACGCCGACGCCCCTGGGCATCCGGCTCGCCAAGACGCGTGCGCAGGAAACGAATTCCGCAAACGTGACCTTGCTCATTCAGCTCAAGCGCCACCGGCTGGACGTTAAATTCAAAGTTGGCCCCCTCTTCGCGGGCGTTCTTCACCTCTTTCTTCGAGCCTGGCATGTTAGCTTCATCACGACGATAAGCGCAGGTGACGTTACTCGCGCCGTGGCGCAGCGCGGTACGCACACAGTCCATCGCGGTGTCGCCGCCGCCCAGTACCACGACGTTGAGTCCGGCGGTATTGATAAACGGCTCTTCCGGTAGCTCTTCGAGTCCCATCACCTGTTTAGTGTTGGCGATGAGGAACGGCAGGGCGTCATAAACGCCCGGCGCATCTTCATTGGGTAAACCCGCTTTCATGGAACGGTAAGTGCCTACGCCAACGAAGACCGCGTCGTATTGTTCCAAAAGCGAATCCAAAGAGACATCTTTACCCACTTCACAATTGAGTTCGAAGTGAATCCCCATCGCGCTGAAGATTTCCCGACGGCGTGCCAGCAGGGATTTATCCAGTTTGAAAGAAGGAATGCCGAAAGTGAGCAAGCCACCAATTTCTGGATGGCGATCGTACACCGTCACCGCCACGCCATTGCGGGTCAGAACATCCGCACAGGCCAGCCCTGCCGGACCTGCACCGATAATCGCCACCCGCTTGTCCACTTTGGTGACATGGCTTAAGTCAGGACGCCAACCTTTCGCCAACGCCTGATCTGAAATGTAGCGTTCAATGTTGCCGATAGTTACCGCACCGTGCTCATCGCGAATAGTACAGGCTCCTTCACACAAACGGTCTTGCGGACAAACGCGTCCGGTAATTTCCGGCAGGGTGTTGGTCTGGTGAGAAAGCTCGACGGCGGCGTCGATGTTTCCGGCTTTCACCAGTTCAATCCACTGCGGAATATGGTTATGCAGCGGGCAGGTCCATTCACAAACGCTGTGCTCGCCGCACTTAAGGCAGCGCGAGGCTTCCCGTTGTGCCTGATCGGCACGGAATGGCAGATAAATTTCATCAAAACCGGTTTTGCGCGCTTCAATCGCCAGTTTGTCCGGCTCGCCGCGCGCGGGCGTTGCCTGCATTTGCTCGACTTTACTCATTACCGGCATTTCTTGTGCCGCGGTACTGGCATGCCACGGTTGATGCTCCTGACGTGCGGTGCGCAAGCGGCGGGATTTCGCCATGCCGGAGAGTGCGGCGTCAGTGACCAGTTGCAGCGCGTCTGCCGGGCAATTCTCAACACAGGCAGGACCGTTTTCGCGCCCTGCACAAAGGTCGCATTTATGCGCCGTGGCTTTTACTTTGCCCGCCGCGACGGGTGTCAGGACGATTTGCATCGTACCAAACGGACAGGCCACCACGCAGGATTTACAGCCAATACACTTTTGCTGATTGACCTGAATGCTGTCATCAACGTGGCTGATTGCGCCATTAGGGCAGCTACGGGCGCAGGGCGCATCTTCACAATGGTGACAGGTCACTGCACTACGTTGCTGCTGATGTTTGATAACCGTAATTCGGGGATGAAAATGGTGTTGGCTCAAGACATGTTGCTCATCATTGTGAGCCATGACACAGGCGATTTCACAAGCATGACAACCCAGACATTGCTGACTGTTGGCCATAATAAAACGATTCATAACGACCTTCTTTTTTGGTTGTAAAAACCTTATTCTTTATATGAGTGTTGTTATTACCCGACTTACAGGGGAATCGGCAATGTTCATGTGCCCAGAATAAGTAACTATTTCGCTATAAACTGTGGCAGATCAAATAATCCCATCACTGACTAAATTGCGTTTCAGCGAACTGGAACATTAATGATTTTTTGTGGAGAAGACGCGTGTGATTGTTAAACGACCCGTCTCGGCCAGTCTGGCCCGGGCCTTTTTTTACATTGTGCTGCTGTCGATTCTTTCCACGGGTATCGCTCTGCTAACTCTGGCGAGCAGTTTGCGCGACGCTGAGGCTATCAATATTGCCGGATCGCTGCGTATGCAGAGTTACCGCCTGGGCTACGACTTGCAAAGTGGCAGTCCACAACTCAATGCACATCGCCAGTTATTTCAGCAGGCACTGCATTCACCGGTATTAACCAATCTCAACGTCTGGTATGTGCCAGAAGCAGTAAAAACCCGCTATGCGCATCTGAATGCCAACTGGCTGGAGATGAATAATCGGCTCAGCAAGGGCGATTTACCGTGGTATCAGGCCAATATTAATAATTATGTTAATCAGATAGACCTGTTCGTACTGGCTTTACAGCACTACGCTGAACGCAAAATGCTGCTGGTGGTGGCGATTTCCCTGGCTGGCGGCATCGGTATTTTCACGCTGGTCTTTTTTACTTTGCGCCGCATACGCCATCAGGTGGTTGCCCCGCTGAATCAGCTGGTTACCGCCAGTCAGCGTATTGAACACGGGCAGTTCGACTCGCCGCCGCTGGATACCAGCCTGCCGAATGAGCTTGGCCTGCTTGCCAAAACCTTTAACCAGATGTCGAGCGAGCTGCATAAATTGTACCGTTCGCTGGAGGCGTCAGTAGAAGAAAAGACCCGCGATCTCCACGAGGCCAAGCGTCGCCTGGAGGTGTTGTATCAGTGTTCGCAGGCGCTGAACACCAGCCAGATTGATGTGCATTGTTTCCGCCATATTTTGCAGATTGTGCGCGACAACGAAGCGGCTGAATATCTGGAGTTAAATGTCGGTGAAAACTGGCGGATTAGCGAAGGGCAACCAAACCTGGAATTGCCGATGCAGATTTTACCGGTGACAATGCAAGAGACGGTTTACGGCGAACTGCACTGGCAAAATAGTCACGTTTCATCATCAGAACCGCTGCTTAACAGTGTTTCGTCGATGCTGGGACGCGGTTTGTACTTTAATCAGGCGCAGAAGCATTTTCAGCAGTTATTGTTGATGGAAGAACGTGCGACCATCGCCCGCGAATTGCACGACTCGCTGGCTCAGGTACTTTCTTACTTACGTATCCAGTTGACGTTACTGAAGCGTTCGATACCGGAAGATAACGCCACCGCACAAAGTATCATGGCCGATTTTTCCCAGGCGTTGAATGATGCTTATCGGCAGTTACGCGAGCTGTTAACTACTTTCCGCCTGACGCTGCAGCAGGCAGATCTCCCCTCCGCGTTGAGGGAAATGCTGGATACGTTACAAAATCAAACCAGCGCTAAACTGACCCTCGACTGCCGCCTGCCAACCCTGGCGCTGGATGCGCAAATGCAGGTGCATTTGTTGCAAATTATTCGCGAAGCGGTGCTGAATGCGATGAAGCACGCCAACGCCAGCGAAATCGCCGTTAGCTGCGTCACCGCGCCGGACGGCAATCACACAGTCTATATTCGCGACAACGGGATTGGCATCGGTGAACCGAAAGAACCCGAAGGCCATTATGGTCTGAATATCATGCGCGAACGCGCGGAAAGATTGGGTGGGACGCTGACTTTTTCACAACCTTCCGGCGGCGGCACGTTAGTGAGTATTAGCTTTCGCTCCGCGGAGGGTGAGGAAAGTCAGCTGATGTAATGCCTCCGACTGACCAAAGAATACTGGCCCTTAAAGTTCAGTATAAAAGGGCATGATAATTTACATTAACTCCTTTTTTTCTCCACGATTGGCTCGTACCTTGCCGCTACAGTGAAGCAAGTCAAGCCTACAACGATACGCAGAAACACGAGGTCCTCTTTTAATGGCGAATTTCTTTATTGATCGCCCCATTTTTGCCTGGGTGCTGGCAATCCTGTTGTGTCTGACAGGTACCCTGGCGATTTTTTCATTGCCCGTTGAACAATACCCCGATCTCGCGCCACCGAATGTGCGAGTGACCGCTAACTATCCCGGCGCATCGGCCCAGACGCTGGAAAACACCGTGACCCAGGTTATCGAGCAAAATATGACCGGCCTCGATAATCTGATGTATATGTCGTCTCAGAGCAGTGGCACCGGCCAGGCATCTGTCACTTTAAGTTTTAAAGCAGGCACCGATCCGGACGAAGCCGTGCAGCAAGTACAAAACCAGCTGCAATCAGCCATGCGAAAGTTACCGCAGGCGGTGCAAAATCAGGGCGTGACGGTGCGTAAAACCGGCGATACCAACATTCTGACCATTGCCTTCGTCTCTACCGATGGTTCGATGGATAAACAGGATATTGCCGATTACGTTGCCAGTAATATTCAGGATCCGTTAAGCCGCGTGAATGGCGTCGGGGATATCGATGCCTATGGTTCGCAATATTCCATGCGTATCTGGCTGGACCCGGCGAAACTCAACAGTTTCCAGATGACGGCTAAAGATGTCACTGATGCCATTGAGTCACAGAACGCGCAGATTGCGGTTGGGCAACTTGGTGGTACGCCTTCCGTCGATAAGCAGGCGCTCAACGCCACCATTAACGCCCAGTCACTGCTGCAAACACCAGAACAGTTCCGCGATATCACCTTGCGGGTGAATCAGGACGGCTCAGAGGTAAGGCTGGGCGATGTCGCCACCGTCGAAATGGGGGCGGAGAAATACGATTATCTTAGCCGCTTCAATGGTAAGCCAGCCTCCGGGTTGGGGGTAAAACTGGCCTCCGGCGCGAACGAAATGGCGACAGCGGAGCTGGTGCTCAATCGTCTTGACGAGCTGGCGCAGTATTTCCCGCACGGACTGGAATACAAGGTGGCGTATGAAACCACCTCGTTTGTTAAAGCCTCCATTGAAGACGTGGTGAAAACGCTGCTGGAAGCTATCGCTCTGGTTTTCCTCGTTATGTATCTGTTCCTGCAAAACTTCCGCGCCACGCTGATACCCACTATCGCCGTGCCGGTGGTGTTGATGGGAACCTTCTCCGTACTTTATGCCTTCGGTTACAGCGTCAACACCTTAACCATGTTCGCGATGGTGCTGGCGATCGGTCTGCTGGTGGATGACGCCATCGTGGTGGTGGAAAACGTCGAACGTATTATGAGTGAGGAAGGACTCACTCCTCGCGAAGCCACACGTAAATCGATGGGGCAGATCCAGGGGGCACTGGTCGGGATTGCGATGGTGCTTTCGGCGGTATTTGTACCAATGGCCTTCTTCGGCGGCACCACCGGTGCCATCTATCGCCAGTTCTCTATTACCATTGTTGCGGCGATGGTGCTGTCAGTATTGGTAGCGATGATCCTCACTCCGGCTCTGTGTGCCACGCTACTTAAGCCACTGAAAAAGGGTGAGCATCACGGGCAAAAAGGCTTTTTTGCCTGGTTTAACCAGATGTTTAACCGCAACGCCGAACGCTACGAAAAAGGGGTGGCGAAAATTCTCCACCGTAGCCTGCGCTGGATTGTGATTTATGTCCTGCTGCTTGGCGGCATGGTGTTCCTGTTCCTGCGTTTGCCGACGTCGTTCTTGCCACTGGAAGACCGGGGCATGTTTACTACCTCGGTACAGTTGCCCAGCGGTTCAACCCAACAACAGACCCTGAAAGTCGTTGAGCAAATCGAGAAATACTACTTCACCCATGAAAAAGACAACATCATGTCGGTGTTTGCCACTGTTGGTTCTGGCCCTGGGGGTAACGGGCAAAACGTGGCGAGAATGTTTATCCGCCTGAAAGACTGGAGCGAACGCGACAGTAAGACCGGCACCTCGTTTGCCATTATCGAGCGTGCAACGAAGGCGTTTAACAAGATTAAAGAAGCTCGCGTTATCGCCAGCAGCCCGCCAGCAATTAGCGGTCTTGGTAGTTCTGCAGGTTTTGATATGGAGTTGCAGGACCACGCTGGAGCGGGTCACGAGGCGCTGATGGCAGCACGTAACCAGTTGCTGGCGCTGGCAGCGGAAAACCCGGAGCTAACCCGTGTGCGCCATAACGGCCTCGACGACAGTCCGCAGTTGCAGATTGATATCGACCAGCGTAAAGCTCAGGCGCTGGGCGTTGCTATCGACGATATTAACGACACACTGCAAACCGCCTGGGGTTCGAGCTATGTGAATGACTTTATGGATCGCGGTCGCGTGAAGAAAGTCTATGTGCAGGCAGCTGCGCCGTATCGCATGCTGCCAGATGACATCAATCTCTGGTATGTCCGAAATAAAGATGGCGGCATGGTGCCCTTCTCTGCTTTCGCGACCTCACGCTGGGAGACAGGCTCGCCGCGTCTGGAACGCTATAACGGTTATTCTGCAGTTGAGATTGTTGGGGAAGCCGCACCGGGGGTCAGTACCGGTACGGCGATGGATATTATGGAATCGTTAGTGAAGCAGCTGCCAAACGGCTTTGGTCTGGAGTGGACGGCGATGTCGTATCAGGAGCGGCTTTCCGGCGCGCAGGCTCCGGCGCTGTACGCCATTTCCTTGCTGGTGGTATTCCTGTGTCTGGCGGCGCTGTATGAAAGCTGGTCGGTGCCGTTCTCGGTAATGCTGGTCGTGCCGCTGGGGGTTATCGGCGCGCTGCTGGCAACCTGGATGCGCGGGCTGGAAAACGACGTTTACTTCCAGGTGGGCCTGTTAACGGTCATTGGTTTATCGGCGAAAAACGCCATCCTGATCGTCGAGTTTGCTAACGAGATGAACCAAAAAGGCCACGACCTGTTTGAAGCGACGCTCCACGCCTGCCGTCAGCGTTTACGCCCGATTCTGATGACCTCGCTGGCATTTATCTTCGGCGTATTGCCAATGGCAACCAGCACGGGTGCCGGTTCCGGTGGTCAGCATGCGGTGGGTACTGGCGTAATGGGCGGGATGATTTCGGCCACTATTCTGGCTATTTACTTCGTGCCGCTGTTCTTTGTGCTGGTGCGCCGCCGCTTCCCGCTGAAGCCGCGCCCGGAATAAGCAATAAAAAAGGCGACATGCCAATGTGTCGCCCTTTTCAACTTTCCGATTAAGAACCTGCTCAGCAGGTTCTTGCTGTTTGTACTTTGTCTCAGGAATTACTTACGAAGCATAACTTCGATAAAGTCTTTCCAGTTCCCCAGTTCACGTTCAATCATAACAACCTCTCTTATAATTATGGGTATTCTACGGAAACAATATACCGTGGTGAAGCTAATTTACTCGATTGCTGCGATGACTACCTCCGGGGGACAAACCTTATGTAAATACTATGGTCCTGCGGTGATGATTTGTATGTGATACACAGCAACATTTCGAGATATTCATACGGCATCTAATACTGATTTAATTCTGGTTAAAATACAGACAGATAACAAGATGAATATTCTTAATGTTTACGTTAAAAATGTTTAATATTATTTAATAGTTGTTAATTTGAATACTTCGATAATGTTATATTTCCTGATAATCATTTGCAGGCAAAATGTTTTCACTCTTAAATGAGTATTTATTCTCATAAATCGAAAAAGGATTCATTATGGTTACACTTTACGGCATCAAAAATTGTGACACCATTAAAAAGGCTCGCCGTTGGTTGGAAGCCAATAACATCGATTATCGTTTTCATGATTACCGCGTCGATGGGCTGGACAGCGAATTATTGAACGGTTTTATTAACGAATTAGGCTGGGAAGCGTTACTCAACACCCGTGGTACAACCTGGCGTAAACTGGACGAAACCACCCGCAATAAAATCATCGATGCGGCCTCTGCGGCGGCATTAATGACTGAAATGCCTGCAATTATCAAACGTCCATTGCTCTGCACGCCCGGTAAGCCTATGCTGCTGGGTTTCAGTGATTCCAGTTATCAGCAATTTTTCCATGAGGTGTAGTCTATGTCGTGCCCGGTTATTGAGCTGACACAACAGCTTATTCGCCGCCCTTCCCTGAGTCCTGATGACGCAGGATGTCAGGCTTTGTTGATTGAACGTTTGCAGGCGATCGGTTTTACCGTTGAACGCATGGATTTTGCCGATACGCAGAATTTTTGGGCATGGCGTGGGCAAGGTGAAACGTTGGCCTTTGCCGGGCATACCGACGTGGTGCCGCCTGGCGACGCCGATCGTTGGATCAATCCGCCGTTTGAACCCACCATTCGTGATGGCATGTTATTCGGGCGCGGTGCGGCAGATATGAAAGGCTCGCTGGCAGCGATGGTGGTAGCGGCAGAACGCTTTGTCGCACAACATCCCAACCATGCAGGTCGACTGGCATTTCTGATCACTTCTGATGAGGAAGCCAGTGCCCATAACGGTACGGTAAAAGTCGTCGAAGCGTTGATGGCACGTAATGAGCGTCTCGATTACTGCCTGGTTGGCGAACCGTCGAGTATCGAAGTGGTAGGTGATGTGGTGAAAAATGGTCGTCGCGGATCGTTAACCTGCAACCTCACCATTCATGGCGTGCAGGGGCATGTTGCCTACCCACATCTGGCTGACAATCCGGTACATCGCGCAGCACCTTTCCTTAATGAATTAGTGGCTATTGAGTGGGATCAGGGCAATGAATTCTTCCCGGCGACCAGTATGCAGATTGCCAATATTCAGGCGGGAACGGGCAGTAACAACGTTATTCCGGGTGAACTGTTTGTGCAGTTTAACTTCCGCTTCAGCACCGAACTGACTGATGAGATGATCAAAGCGCAGGTGCTTGCCCTGCTTGAAAAACATCAACTGCGTTATACGGTGGAATGGTGGCTTTCCGGGCAGCCATTTTTGACCGCGCGCGGTAAACTGGTGGATGCGGTCGTTAACGCGGTTGAGCACTATAATGAAATTAAACCGCAGCTACTGACCACAGGCGGAACGTCCGACGGGCGCTTTATTGCTCGCATGGGGGCGCAGGTGGTGGAACTCGGGCCGGTCAATGCAACTATTCATAAAATTAATGAATGTGTGAACGCTGCCGACCTGCAGCTACTTGCCCGTATGTATCAACGTATCATGGAACAGCTCGTCGCCTGATGAGTGGTTCTGCAAGAGGAAATAAGCATGGACTGGCTGGCTAAATATTGGTGGATTCTGGTGATTGTCTTTTTGGTAGGCGTCCTGCTGAACGTGATTAAAGATCTCAAGCGCGTCGACCATAAGAAATTTCTCGCCAACAAGCCGGAGCTTCCCCCGCATCGTGATTTCAACGATAAGTGGGACGATGACGACGACTGGCCGAAAAAGGATCAACCGAAGAAGTGAGCTGAGTGGCCGGATAAGGCGTTCACGCCACATCCGGCCATGATGCCTGAAACAGTCTTATCAGGCCTACCCGGCTATTATTACATCATTTCAATCACATCATCATCGCCAGGCTTACCGCCACTTAGCGCTTCGTCGAAATAATGTTTCGGAATGGTATAACGCAAGTGATCCAGGGCAAATTGCATACTGCGATTGTCGATCGCATGGCCTAAATCCTCCACGATATCCAGCGTCACGTCACCACCGGCACTGATTAACGCTTCCTGCGCCGCAACCGCATGCGCCAGATCGATAACCGGATCTTCACCACCATGAATCAAGTGAATTGTCGTGGCTGTAGACGCGGTTTCCGGCAGGCTGGCATAGCGTCCGTTAAAGGCAATGACGCGCGAAGCAAGGCCCGGTTCGACTTTAATGCTCTCCAGCGCCATAATCGCGCCTTGAGAGAAACCGATGAGTGCCGTGGCGTTAGCCCCTACTCCGCTCTGTTTCTGCCAGTAGCGCACCGTTTCAATAAACGTCGGCATGATGGCATCCACACGTGCCTGGCGATTATCTTCCGTAATACCCTGCACCGAAAACCACTGACGCCCCGCCGGATTACCGCTCGGCTCCGCGCCACCGACACTCACCACCAGCGCATCAGGAAACAGCGGCGCAAACCAGCTACCTATTTCCCCCATTGCCACCGGGTTATCCCCGACACCGTGGAAAAGCAGTAACAACTGTTGTGCAGGTTTATCCGGGCTTTGAACAACAAAATGGTCATGTTTCATGGCGAACTCCTTAACTGATGTCATTAATTTTACGCCGCTGACTCACAATGACCATGGGAGAAAATTGAAGGAGTCAGTGAAAAAATTGCCATTGCGTTATGCGATCGCGCAGACGCTCAGTGCGAACATCATCAAGTGCGAATAGCGCCTGCGCGGCCTCTTCCCGCTGGCGAACCAGTAACAGCTTACGGCCTGAAAGTTTAAGTGTGGTACATAACTGCGCGTCACTGGCGTTTTTCTGTAAACGCCCACGCAGCGCCGGTAATGCCAGTTCGCTGGTTTGTAGCAGACGCAATAAGCAACCTAACGACGTTAATAGCGGACGATGAGTGAAAGCAAAACCGGCCAGTTCAAGCCAGTCGTCGTCAGAAAGGACGGCATCGTTTAGTGGATCAACAGGAAGCATTTCGCCATTCCACTGCGCGAGAGCTTGCGCATCGCGACGTAAACGGTAATGCTCACGTTCAGCCAGCTGTTTACCCGCATCACTCATCGGTAACAGCGCCATCGCCGTATAGCAACCGCTGCTGGCTTCACGATGATTACCCATTCGCACCAGCACAAAACCGCAGCGTTGCCAGAAACGCCATAACTCCTCGGTGTAACCAAAACTCACCGAAAGATAGTCGAGGTCATGCGTATATTGCAAAGCACCAACAATAAGCTGTCGCCCTGTGCCTTCCCGCTGACGAGCAGGATGAACTGCTATCCGGCTAACCCGCCGTCCGCGCAATGTCGCCGCCAGTGGATTGCTGCCGTGCGCCGCCAGCGACTGGGCCACCAGATTACCCCGCGGGCGACGAAAACCCGCCCATACCGCCTGACTGAGTTCTTGAGATAATCCGCCCTCATCCACCAGCCACAGCGCTCCGGCAATCTCGTTTTCGCCAGCCGCCTGTAAAAAATGTTGACCTGGTGCATCCATCATGCGGCGTAAATCCAGCGGCGAAGTCCGGTAGTGCGCGCCAGACAATAGCTGATATACCTTTAACGGCGTTTCTGGTTCGCTTCGCCATAACGTCTGTTCAAAAGCAGAAATGACGATGTCACCTTGTGGTTCGTGAGTGAAGTTTTCGTCGTCAAAAACCAGTGCCTCGCTGACCATTTTTTCCAGCGGGCATCCCTGCGCCCAGCGGATCGGTTGTTGCAGTTCAAAACGGTGTAAATGTGGAAAGCGAGCGCAAAATTTCAGCAAAAAACCACGTCCGGTACCTTCGTAGCCCTGCACCGTAGTGGTTAACAACGTTCGAGGAAAACGCGATACCAGTTGATGCAACAACGGCGCAGGTATGGCTGCGGCTTCATCGACCACCAGCCAGTCGGCTTGCTCATCGCTGGCTAACAAGGCATCCGGCGCAATAAAGCGAAACTTCTCGCCCGCAAATTGTGCCAGTACATCCGTTGCCGCTTTTGCGGGCGCGGTGACAATCGCACTGCCCGCAATACGAGAAATGAGTTGCCCTGCCAACGCCGATTTACCGCGCCCACGCGCAGCCGTTACCGCTGCCACGCCCGGCGGCATGGTCAGTAACTGCTGTAAGAGTTGCTGTTGTTCTGGTTGTGGTGTGCCGGTCGCGGGGTGCCAGTCAGTACGGGGAGCAAAATGCACCAACGTGAACGGCTGGTTTTGCCGCCAGAGGATGGCGTCGTTATTCGCCGTAAGTACACGTTTGAGATGCTGGACAAAATGCGGCGTCGCAATAGGGTCAGGGCAATCACTCCAGCGCAGCGAGTCGGCATCAGGTTGGTTTTCCCACTCTTCCCATACAGGGAGTAACAACACCAGCCAGCTTCCCGCTTTCAACGTTCCGCTAAGTGCTGCAAAGGCAGCGGCATCAAAGCCGTGGCGGGCGTCGAATACCGCATGCCGGAATTCGCGCCCAAGTAAAGTTTGTAGCGCCGAGGGAAAACAGTGGTTTTCAGCGACTGGCTGCGGCGAAATCCACAGCCAGTCGCCAGGTAAGGCATCACGCAACTTAAGCGCATGATCAAAACACCAACCCTCTTCCCCGCTCAACACCAGCAAGCGGCGGATCCCTTCACGTTTCATTTGCGCTGTTAATGTGTGAAGCGCAGTCAGTTCAGCCATCCCTGCCCCGGAAGTTAAATGCTTTTACCAAAAGTATTGCATTGTGCCGGATCACCGCTGTCGAAACCACGTTTAAACCAGCTGTAGCGTTGCTGAGAAGTGCCATGAGTGAAACTGTCTGGTACTACTCGCCCCTGACTTTGCTGTTGTAAACGGTCATCGCCGATGGCCTGCGCCGCGTTCAGCGCCTCTTCCAGATCGCCGGTTTCCAGAACGCCTTGCTGCTGCATACTATGCCCCCAGACACCAGCAAAACAGTCGGCCTGGAGTTCCATACGCACAGATAAGCGGTTCACTTCCGCCTGCGTCGCGTTTTGTTGCAGTTGACGAACTTTCGGCTCGATGCCTAACAGTTTCTGCACATGATGACCGACTTCATGGGCGATAACGTACCCCTGGGCAAAATCGCCATCCGCGCCAAGTTTGTCTTTCATTTCATCATAGAAGGAGAGATCGATATAAACCGTGCCATCCGCCGGGCAATAGAACGGCCCCATAATGGACTGGCCCGCCCCGCAGCCGGTGCGCGTCATTCCACGGTACATGACCAGCTTCGGTTGCTGATAGGTTTTACCCATCTTCTCGAATTGCTGTCCCCAGGTGTCTTCCGTGGTTGCCAGAATCACCGAAGTGAATTTTGCGGCTTCGTCTTCATTAGGACTAATTGACCGTGTTGATTGCTGTTGGGAAACCGGCTGTCCGGTCATCAACCCGGTTAAATCAACGCCATAGTAGCCTGCAACCAGCACGACTATCAGTAAAATCAGCCCGCCTTTACCGCTTGGCAGGCGAAAACCTGGACCGCCCATTGACGGACCACCAGAGCTGTTGCGCCTGTCTTCAACATTGTCACTTTCACGTCGCCCTTGCCAACGCATAGATACCTCAACAATATATTCATTATAGAAATGATCGTAGGTGGTTCAGAGGAAGATTACCACAGGAAAGCGGGATGAAATGGCGGAGGAATGAGCGTTCAATGCACATCTTCCGAGAGCGGTTGTCTTGCCGTGCCAGCTGCACGGCAAGATGATGAACAGAAAAATCAGTCCAGCTGTACACCCAGGCGGCGGGCGACGGCTTCATAGGCTTCGATCAGGCCACCGAGGCTCTGGCGGAAACGGTCTTTGTCCATTTTCTCCAGCGTTTCTTTGTCCCACAGGCGGCTGCCGTCCGGGGAGAACTCATCGCCCAGTACAACTTCACCTTTGTACAGGCCAAACTCCAGTTTAAAGTCGACCAAAATCAGACCAGCATCATCGAACAGTTTTTTCAGCACGTCGTTCGCTTTGTAGGTCAGCTCTTTCATACGCGCCAGGTTCTCTTTACTTACCCAGCCAAAGGTTTCGCAGTAAGATTCGTTGACCATCGGATCGTGCATGGCGTCGTTTTTCAGGAACAGATCGAACAGCGGCGGGTTCAGCTCAATACCTTCTTCGATTCCAAGTCGTTTCACCAGAGAGCCAGCAGCACGGTTACGCACGACACACTCAACCGGCACCATATCCAGCTTTTTCACCAGACATTCGGTATCGGAGAGCAGACGCTCCATTTGAGTCGGGATACCCGCTTCAGCCAGTTTGCTCATAATGAAGTAGTTGAACTTGTTGTTCACCATACCTTTGCGATCAAACTGCTCAATGCGCGCGCCATCCCCTGCTGACGTATCATTGCGGAATTCGAGCACCAACAGGTCCGGGTTTTCCGTGCTGTATACGGTTTTCGCTTTACCACGATACAACTCAGCTTGCTTTTGCATCTTTATCACTCCTGGGTGTGAATTAACGTTTTAAAATCTTTTGCTGTCTGGTGTGCCGGATGTTTTGTCAGATGCGGCAAGAACGCCTTATCCGACCTACGTCCGACAAACAAATTTAGTGCAAATTACCGCTAAAATCGCGTTTTCCTGCCGACGCACACGTTTGCGTATCATATCAGAAAAAAGGGCCGGATGACTCCAGCCCTGTATTTTTACTTGCTAAACGCAGCCTGGAAGACAGCTACCAGCGCGTCGTTCTGACTCTGAGTCAGAGTATGACCTTTCGGATCGATAAACTGTAGGCTGCTGCGGTTATCTAAATCGCCAACCTGCAGTTTATAGTCACCGGATGCCAGGCCTGGATCGCTCGCGCCCAGTTCCTGCCAGTCGCTGTCAGACAGCGGCTTGTAAGTTACGGCCATGTTGCCCTGCGAACGGGTGCTGTCGGTCACTTTCATGCCCACTTTTTCCAGCGCCGCTGGCAGACGTTGCCAAACCACATTGAACGGCCCGCGTACGACCAGCATTGGTAAACCGGTGTCATCAGCTGCACTTTGTACGTCCATAGTGGTGGAGGCACGATTTTGCGCAGCGTTCGCGGCGTCAGTGGCAGATTTATCCAGACCGGCGGAAATAACGTTCATCATCTCCGTGCTGTAACGCTGCATGGAAGCCGCGTCTGCAACCGGTTTGCCCGCCTGTTCCAGGTTCAGCAGTTTAACCGTAACCGCCTGCTGATAACCCTGCGGCTTAACAGAGATTTGATAACGACCACGATACTGCTCGTCTTCGTCCAGACGGTTCCATTGTACCCAATCGGTGGTCAGTGTCTGACCAGCATCATCACGTTGGGTGATGGTGTAGTTTTTCGCCTGCAGCACGCTAACCACCTGCGGCCACAGAGTATTGCCACGACCATTTTCCACCAGCAATGAAGCGGTATCGCCCGTGAACTGGGTACGCGCGCCAGAAACCAGTGCCAGCGGCTGGGCTGGTGGACGAATGTCCAGCGCCTTACCGACAGCACCACTACCGTTGGTCACCGGGATTGCATAATCACCGGAGGTCACCGGCAAAATCATTCCAGCCGGGGCATGAAGCTCCGCAAGCGGTGCCGCTTCCAGGTAGGCTTCATCACCACTGACCTGACGCTTATAGCGTGAGTCAGAACTACAGGCAGCGAGTAATAAAACAAGCGAAACACCCGCAACCTTTGCCAGGCGCGACTTTTGAACAGAGTAAGCCATCAAATCTCCCTAAACTTTACAGCAAACCGGCATGCTTAAGCGCCGCTCTGACCGTCTCACGACCACTGTCGGTGATTGGTGTCATTGGCAGGCGCAGCGTATCGGTCGCCACAAGACCCAGTTCCTTACATGCCCATTTCACCGGGATTGGATTGGGTTCGACAAATAGTTTGTTGTGTAATGGCATCAGACGCTGATTAATAACGCGTGCCTCGGCAAAATGCCCTTCTGCTGCCAGTTTGCACATCTGGGCCATATCACGCGCTGCGACGTTAGCCGTAACGGAAATAACCCCATGACCGCCTAATTGCATGAAGTCCAGCGCGCTCGCATCATCGCCGCTCAGCAGAACAAAATCATCTGAAACCAGCTCTTTGATCTGGTTTACACGCGTTAAGTTCCCTGTTGCCTCTTTGATTCCGATAATATTTTTTACTTTCGCCAGACGGCCCACCGTTTCCGGGAGCAGATCGCAGCCAGTACGGGACGGCACATTATACAGAATTTGCGGCAGGTCAGTATGCTCAGCGATGGCTTTGAAATGCTGATACAAACCTTCTTGCGACGGACGATTGTAGTAAGGGGTTACCGTCAGGCAGCCGACGATACCACTGTCATTGAAGCGCTGCGTCAGGCTAATGGCTTCCGCAGTAGCGTTAGCGCCGGTCCCGGCAATCACCGGAATGCGCCCGTCAGCCAGCTCCAGCGTCATCATCACCACATCAGCATGTTCGTCATGATTTAAGGTAGCGGACTCGCCAGTGGTGCCAACAGAAACGATCGCCGAAGTACCGCTGGCGACATGATAATCAATCAGTTTTTTCAAGCTAGCCCGACAGACATTACCTTTTTCATCCATCGGAGTAACAATCGCGACAATACTTCCCGTGAACATGGGCCATCCTCTGTGCAAACAAGTGTCTCAATGGTACGTTTGGTATGGCATTAAAAGCAAGCAGACAGAACCGTTCTGATTGTTGTATGCATGTTTTTTTTATGCTTTCCTTAAGAACAACTCACCCCTTAAAGGAATAACCAGTTTGACACTGTCATCGCAACATTATCTGGTGATCACTGCGTTGGGTGCCGATCGCCCTGGAATTGTGAACACCATCACCCGTCATGTCAGTAGTTGCGGCTGTAATATTGAAGACAGTCGCCTGGCGATGCTGGGAGAAGAGTTCACGTTTATCATGCTGCTTTCCGGTTCATGGAATGCCATTACTCTGATTGAATCAACGTTACCGTTGAAAGGTGCCGAGCTGGATCTTTTAATCGTGATGAAGCGCACGACGGCGCGTCCGCGTCCGCCAATGCCAGCATCTGTCTGGGTTCAGGTCGATGTGGCAGACTCCCCGCATTTAATTGAACGCTTCACAGCACTTTTCGACGCGCATCATATGAACATTGCGGAGCTGGTGTCGCGCACGCAACCTGCTGAAAATGAACGGGCTGCGCAGTTGCATATTCAGATAACCGCCCACAGCCCCGCATCTGCGGACGCAGCAAATATTGAGCAAGCGTTCAAAGCCCTATGTACAGAACTCAATGCACAAGGCAGTATTAACGTCGTCAATTATTCCCAACATGATGAACAGGATGGAGTTAAGTAATGAATCCACTGAAAGCCGGTGATATCGCACCGAAATTTAGCTTGCCGGATCAAGACGGAGAACAAGTTAATTTGACCGACTTCCAGGGACAGCGTGTTCTGGTTTATTTCTACCCGAAAGCCATGACCCCCGGCTGTACCGTACAGGCCTGCGGCTTACGCGATAACATGGATGAGTTGAAAAAAGCGGGCGTTGATGTGCTGGGTATCAGCACCGATAAACCCGAAAAACTCTCCCGTTTTGCGGAAAAAGAGCTGCTTAACTTTACGCTCCTGTCTGATGAGGACCACCAGGTGTGCGAACAATTCGGCGTCTGGGGTGAAAAGTCCTTCATGGGCAAAACCTACGATGGTATTCATCGCATCAGCTTCCTGATTGACGCTGATGGCAAAATCGAACATGTCTTTGACGATTTCAAAACCAGCAATCACCACGACGTTGTGCTGAACTGGCTGAAAGAACACGCCTGATTACTTTGCTCCATTCCGTGCTGGCTGCGCTTGCGGTCAGCACACCTCACTTCTCGTGATCAAGATCACATTCTCGCTTTCCCCTGCGACACGGGTGTCGAATTCATTTTTTGCTGAACGTTAATGACCATCATTTTTGTACCGTTCAGAATACAGTTAATTCATAACCTATTGAATATATTAAATTAATAAGACTGGCATCCTTTATGCAATATGAAATGCAATGTTTCATATCATTTTCAAGGAGCCGACATGAACCGCTTTGTGGTGGCCGAACCACTGTGGTGTACAGGATGTAATACCTGTCTCGCTGCCTGTTCGGACGTGCATAAAACGCAAGGTTTACAGCAACACCCGCGCCTGGCCCTGGCGAAGACGTCAACACTCACTGCCCCTGTCGTGTGTCATCACTGTGAGGAAGCCCCTTGCCTGCAGGTCTGCCCGGTCAATGCCATCTCCCAGAGGGATGATGCGATCCAACTCAACGAAAGCCTCTGTATTGGCTGCAAGCTTTGTGCCGTGGTCTGCCCATTTGGCGCAATCAGCGCTTCAGGAAGCCGTCCGGTGAATGCCCCTGCGCAATATGTTTTTCAGGCTGAGGGCTCACTCAAAGACGGCGAAGAAAACGCGCCGACCCAACATGCTTTGCTGCGCTGGGAACCGGGTGTCCAGACCGTCGCGGTGAAATGCGACCTGTGTGATTTCTTGCCAGAAGGTCCGGCCTGCGTTCGCGCTTGCCCGAATCAGGCGTTACGGCTGATCACCGACGATAGCCTGCAACGTCAGATGAAAGAAAAACAGCGCATTGCCGCAAGCTGGTTTGCCAATGGCGGGGAGGATCCCCTTTCCCTCACTCAGGAGCAACGCTAATGGATGCCCTGCAATTATTAACCTGGTCGCTGATCCTCTATCTGTTTGCCAGTCTGGCTTCGCTGTTTTTACTCGGTCTGGACAGACTGGCTATTAAGCTTTCCGGCATCACATCGCTGGTGGGTGGCGTGATTGGCATCATCAGCGGAATTACGCAATTACATGCAGGCGTAATTTTAGTCGCCCGTTTTGCCACGCCTTTTGACTTTGCCGATTTAACCCTGCGAATGGATAGCCTCTCGGCATTTATGGTGCTGGTTATCTCCTTGCTGGTGGTGGTTTGTTCGCTCTATTCATTGACTTATATGCGCGAATACGAGGGCAAAGGCGCGGCGGCGATGGGCTTCTTTATGAATCTTTTCATCGCATCGATGGTTGCCCTGCTGGTGATGGACAACGCTTTTTGGTTCATCGTGCTGTTTGAAATGATGTCGCTGTCTTCCTGGTTTCTGGTCATTGCCAGGCAGGATAAAACGTCAATCAACGCTGGCATGCTCTACTTTTTTATCGCCCACGCCGGATCGGTACTGATTATGATCGCCTTCTTGCTGATGGGGCGCGAAAGCGGCAGCCTCGATTTTGCCAGTTTCCGCACGCTTTCACTTTCTCCGGGGCTGGCGTCGGCGGTGTTCCTGCTGGCCTTCTTTGGTTTTGGCGCGAAAGCCGGGATGATGCCGTTGCACAGCTGGTTGCCACGCGCTCACCCTGCCGCACCATCGCACGCTTCGGCGTTGATGTCTGGCGTAATGGTCAAAATCGGTATTTTCGGCATCCTGAAAGTAGCGATGGACCTGCTGGCGCAAACGGGTTTGCCGCTGTGGTGGGGCATTCTGGTGATGGCGATCGGCGCAATCTCCGCGCTCCTGGGCGTGCTGTATGCGCTGGCGGAACAGGATATCAAACGGCTGCTGGCCTGGAGTACCGTCGAAAACGTCGGCATTATTTTGCTGGCGGTCGGTGTGGCGATGGTCGGTCTGTCACTGCACGACCCGCTGCTCACCGTTGTTGGACTGCTCGGCGCGCTGTTTCATCTGCTCAACCATGCGCTGTTCAAAGGGCTGCTGTTTCTCGGCGCGGGTGCGATTATTTCGCGTTTGCATACCCACGACATGGAAAAAATGGGGGCACTGGCGAAACGTATGCCGTGGACAGCCGCAGCATGCCTGATTGGTTGCCTCGCGATATCTGCTATTCCTCCGCTGAATGGTTTTATCAGCGAATGGTACACCTGGCAGTCGCTGTTCTCACTAAGTCGTGTGGAAGCCGTAGCGCTACAACTTGCGGGTCCTATTGCTATGGTGATGCTGGCAGTCACTGGTGGGCTGGCAGTAATGTGCTTCGTCAAAATGTACGGTATTACTTTCTGTGGAGCGCCGCGCAGTACACACGCTGAAGAGGCACAGGAAGTGCCGAATACGATGATCGTCGCCATGCTACTGCTCGCGGCACTCTGCGTATTCATTGCGCTTAGTGCCAGTTGGCTGGCACCGAAGATAATGCACATTGCCCATGCGTTTACCAATACCCCTCCCGTCACTGTCGCCAGCGGAATAGCACTTGTACCAGGCACGTTTCATACACGGGTCACTCCCTCATTACTGTTGCTGTTACTACTGGCGATGCCTTTGCTGCCTGGCCTTTACTGGCTGTGGTGTCGTTCGCGCCGCGCAGCGTTTCGTCGCACAGGAGATGCCTGGGCATGCGGCTACGGCTGGGAAAATGCGATGGCCCCGTCAGGCAATGGCGTGATGCAGCCGCTGCGTGTGGTCTTTTGTGCGCTATTTCGTCTACGACAACAGCTCGACCCTACGCTGAGGCTAAATAAAGGTCTTGCGCACGTCACCGCCAGGGCTCAGAGCACAGAACCCTTCTGGGATGAGCGGGTGATCCGCCCCATCGTGAGCGCCACCCAACGGCTGGCCAAAGAAGTACAGCATCTGCAAAGCGGCGACTTTCGTCTCTATTGCCTGTATGTGGTCGCCGCACTGGTTGTGCTGCTAATCGCTATTGCCGTCTAAGGAAATCACCATGAGACAAACTCTTTGCGACGGATATCTGGTCATTTTTGCGTTAGCACAGGCCGTGATTCTGCTGGTGCTAACCCCGCTTTTTACGGGGATTTCCCGGCAGATACGCGCGCGTATGCACTCCCGTCGCGGACCGGGGATCTGGCAGGATTATCGCGATATCCACAAACTGTTTAAACGCCAGGAAGTTGCGCCGACATCTTCAGGTCTGATGTTCCGCCTGATGCCGTGGGTATTAATCAGCAGCATGCTGGTGCTGGCGATGGCCCTACCACTATTTATTACTGTTTCCCCTTTTGCGGGCGGCGGCGATCTGATCACCCTTATCTATCTTCTTGCCCTGTTTCGTTTTTTCTTTGCTCTTTCCGGGCTGGATACCGGAAGCCCCTTTGCGGGAGTCGGTGCCAGTCGCGAGTTGACGCTCGGCATTCTGGTCGAACCCATGCTCATTCTCTCACTGCTGGTATTGGCGCTGATAGCGGATTCCACGCATATCGAGATGATCAGCAATACGCTGGCGACGGGCTGGAACTCGCCGCTAACCACCGTACTGGCGTTACTGGCCTGTGGTTTTGCCTGCTTCATTGAGATGGGAAAAATTCCCTTTGATGTTGCTGAAGCAGAACAGGAATTACAGGAAGGCCCGCTGACCGAATATTCCGGTGCCGGGCTGGCGCTGGCGAAATGGGGGCTGGGGCTGAAACAGGTCGTGATGGCATCACTGTTTGTGGCCCTGTTTCTGCCCTTTGGGCGCGCGCAAGAGCTTTCTCTCACCTGCCTGCTGACTTCACTTGTCGTTACGCTGCTCAAGGTTTTGCTGATTTTTGTACTGGCCTCAATCGCAGAAAACACGCTGGCACGCGGGCGTTTTTTACTCATTCACCATGTGACCTGGCTTGGCTTCAGCCTTGCTGCGCTTGCCTGGGTCTTCTGGTTAACCGGTCTGTAAGGAGCACTGACGGAATATGGAAAATCTTGCTCTGACGACGTTATTGCTGCCTTTTATCGGCGCACTGGTCGTTTCGTTTTCGCCACAACGTCGGGCCGCCGAATGGGGAGTTTTGTTCGCCGCGCTGACCACGCTGTGCATGTTGTCACTGATCTCCGCGTTTTATCAGGCCGATAAAGTTGCCGTCACGTTGACGTTGGTCAACGTGGGGGATGTGGCGTTGTTTGGCCTGGTCATTGATCGCGTGAGTACGCTGATTCTGTTTGTGGTGGTGTTTCTCGGTTTGCTGGTCACGATCTACTCCACGGGTTATCTGACGGATAAAAATCGCGAACACCCGCATAACGGCACGAATCGTTATTACGCATTTTTGCTGGTGTTTATCGGCGCGATGGCGGGACTGGTACTCTCCTCGACGCTGCTCGGTCAGTTGTTGTTTTTTGAAATTACGGGCGGCTGCTCCTGGGCGTTGATCAGTTATTACCAGAGCGATAAAGCGCAGCGTTCAGCACTAAAAGCGTTGCTTATCACTCATATCGGTTCGCTGGGGTTGTATCTTGCCGCCGCCACGCTGTTTTTGCAGACCGGAACGTTTGCGCTCAGCGCGATGAGCGAGTTACACGGCGACGCACGCTATCTGGTTTATGGTGGCATCCTGTTTGCCGCGTGGGGGAAATCGGCCCAGCTACCGATGCAAGCGTGGCTACCGGATGCAATGGAAGCGCCAACACCGATCAGCGCCTATCTCCACGCCGCATCGATGGTGAAAGTGGGCGTTTACATTTTTGCCCGTGCCATTATCGACGGCGGCAATATCCCGCATGTGATTGGCGGCGTTGGCATGGTTATGGCACTGGTCACCATTCTTTATGGCTTCCTGATGTATTTGCCACAGCAGGATATGAAGCGGTTGCTGGCCTGGTCGACCATCACTCAACTTGGCTGGATGTTTTTCGGCTTGTCGCTCTCCATCTTCGGTTCGCGGCTGGCGCTGGAGGGCAGCATCGCCTACATCGTCAACCACGCGTTCGCTAAAAGCCTGTTTTTCCTTGTAGCAGGTGCGCTGAGTTACAGCTGCGGCACGCGCTTGTTGCCGCGTCTGCGTGGCGTATTGCACACCCTGCCGTTGCCTGGCGTGGGTTTCTGCGTGGCAGCGCTGGCAATTACCGGCGTGCCGCCGTTCAACGGCTTCTTCAGTAAATTCCCGCTGTTTGCCGCCGGTTTTGCGTTGTCAGTGGAGTACTGGATCCTGCTGCCCGCCATGATTCTGCTGATGATTGAATCGGTCGCCAGTTTCGCCTGGTTTATTCGCTGGTTTGGTCGCGTCGTGCCTGGCAAACCGAGCGAGGCCGTCGCCGATGCCGCACCGCTGCCAGGATCAATGCGCCTGGTGTTGATTGTACTGATTGTGATGTCGCTGATTTCCAGCGTAATCGCCGCGACCTGGTTGCAGTAAGGAGATGATGAATGACCGGTTCTATGATCGTAAATAATCTGGCGGGACTGATGATGCTGACATCGCTGTTTGTGATTAGCGTCAAAAGCTATCGCCTGTCATGCGGATTTTACGCCTGCCAGTCGCTGGTGCTGGTGTCTATTTTCGCCACTCTCTCGTGCCTGTTCGCCGCAGAGCAACTGCTGATCTGGTCCGCCAGCGCCTTTATCACCAAAGTGCTGCTGGTACCGTTAATCATGACTTACGCTGCACGAAATATTCCCCAGAACATCCCGGAAAAAGCGTTATTCGGTCCGGCAATGATGACACTGCTCGCGGCGTTAATTGTCCTGCTTTGCGCATTTGTCGTTCAGCCCGTGAAGCTACCGATGGCTACCGGGCTGAAACCGGCGCTGGCGGTGGCGTTAGGTCATTTTCTGCTTGGCCTGCTGTGCATTGTCAGCCAGCGCAATATCCTGCGGCAAATTTTTGGTTACTGCCTGATGGAAAACGGCTCCCATCTGGTACTGGCGCTTCTTGCCTGGCGTGCACCGGAACTGGTGGAAATTGGTATCGCTACCGACGCCATCTTCGCCGTCATTGTGATGGTGTTACTGGCAAGAAAAATATGGCGTACCCACGGCACGCTGGACGTGAACAACTTGACCGCGCTGAAGGGATAATGAGATGAGTTATTCTGTGATGTTCGCTTTACTCCTGCTCACGCCGCTGCTTTTTTCGCTGCTCTGTTTTGCCTGCCGGAAACGGGGGCACTCTGCGACTCGCACGGTGACAGTACTACATGGCTTAGGGATCACACTGCTGCTGATTCTGGCACTGTGGGTGGTCCAAACTGCCGCTGATGCGGGAGAAATATTCGCTGCGGGACTGTGGCTTCACATTGATGGTCTGGGCGGTTTGTTCCTCGCCATTCTTGGTGTGATTGGCTTTCTCACCGGTGTTTACTCGATTGGCTACATGCGTCATGAAGTGGCACACGGCGAGCTTTCACCCGTTACGCTGTGCGATTACTACGGTTTCTTCCATCTGTTTTTGTTCACCATGCTGCTGGTTGTTACCAGCAATAACCTGATTGTGATGTGGGCGGCAATCGAAGCCACCACCTTAAGCTCGGCGTTTCTGGTAGGCATTTACGGTCAGCGTTCATCGCTGGAAGCTGCATGGAAGTACATCATTATTTGTACTGTTGGTGTCGCTTTTGGTCTGTTCGGTACCGTGCTGGTATACGCCAACGCCGCCAGCGTTATGCCGCAGGCAGAAATGGCGATATTCTGGAGCGAGGTTCTTAAGCAATCGTCCTTGCTTGACCCAACATTAATGCTGTTGGCCTTTGTGTTTGTGCTAATTGGCTTTGGCACCAAAACCGGGCTTTTTCCCATGCACGCCTGGCTGCCGGATGCTCACAGTGAAGCGCCGAGTCCGGTCAGCGCCCTGCTCTCCGCCGTATTGCTGAACTGCGCGCTGTTGGTGCTTATTCGCTATTACATCATTATTTGCCAGGCCATCGGCAGCGATTTCCCCAACCGGTTGTTGCTCATCTTCGGCATGTTGTCGGTTGCCGTGGCGGCATTTTTCATTCTGGTACAGCGGGACATTAAGCGTCTGCTGGCGTACTCCAGCGTGGAGAACATGGGACTGGTCGCGGTGGCGTTAGGCATTGGCGGGCCGCTGGGAATTTTTGCCGCGCTGCTGCACACCTTAAACCACAGTCTGGCAAAAACGCTGTTGTTCTGCGGTTCCGGCAATGTACTGCTCAAGTACGGCACGCGCGATCTCAACGTCGTCTGTGGGATGCTCAAAATCATGCCATTTACCGCCGTGTTGTTTGGCGGCGGTGCGCTGGCGCTGGCCGGGATGCCGCCCTTCAACATTTTTCTTAGCGAATTTATGACCGTTACCGCCGGACTGGCACGTAATCACCTGCTGATTATCGTCCTGCTGTTATTGCTGTTAACGCTGGTGCTGGCGGGCCTGGTACGGATGGCTGCGCGGGTGTTAATGGCGAAACCGCCGCAGGCCGTTAACCGGGGTGAACTTGGCTGGTTGACCACCTCGCCAATGGTGATTCTGCTGGTCATGATGCTGGCGATGGGAACGCATATTCCACAACCTGTCATCAGGATCCTGGCAGGCGCTTCCACTATAGTCCTCTCAGGGACGCACGACCTGCCTGCACAACGTAGCACCTGGCATGATTTTTTGCCTTCAGGCACCGCATCTGTTTCGGAGAAACACAGTGAACGTTAATTCATCGTCAAATCGTGGCGAAGCGATTCTCGCCGCCCTGAAAACGCAGTTCCCCGGCGCGGTGCTGGATGAAGAGCGACAAACGCCTGAACAGGTCACCATTACGGTGAAAATCAATCTGCTGCCTGACGTTGTGCATTATCTTTATTATCAACATGATGGCTGGCTTCCAGTCCTGTTTGGCAACGACGAGCGGACACTTAACGGTCATTACGCGGTTTATTATGCCCTTTCTATGGAAGGGGCCGAAAAATGCTGGATCGTGGTGAAGGCACTGGTCGATGCCGACAGTCGGGAGTTTCCGTCAGTCACACCGCGCGTCCCTGCCGCGGTCTGGGGCGAGCGAGAAATTCGCGATATGTACGGGCTGATTCCGGTTGGCCTGCCGGATCAGCGTCGGCTGGTGTTGCCCGATGACTGGCCGGAAGATATGCATCCGCTGCGCAAAGACGCGATGGATTATCGACTGCGCCCAGAACCGACGACTGATACCGAAACGTATCCGTTTATCAACGAGGGCAACAGCGATGCGCGGGTGATCCCTGTCGGCCCGCTGCATATCACCTCCGATGAACCAGGTCACTTCCGCTTGTTTGTGGATGGCGAGCAAATTGTCGATGCTGATTACCGCCTGTTTTATGTCCATCGCGGCATGGAGAAACTGGCAGAAACGCGGATGGGCTACAACGAAGTGACCTTCTTATCCGACCGCGTGTGTGGGATTTGCGGTTTTGCCCACAGTGTGGCCTATACCAACTCGGTTGAAAATGCACTTGGGATTGAGGTGCCGCAACGAGCGCATACTATTCGCTCGATTCTGCTGGAAGTCGAACGGCTACACAGTCATTTGCTCAACCTTGGTCTCTCCTGCCATTTTGTTGGTTTTGATACCGGCTTTATGCAATTTTTCCGCGTGCGGGAAAAGTCGATGACAATGGCGGAATTGCTGACCGGGTCGCGTAAAACCTACGGTCTGAATCTGATTGGTGGTGTTCGCCGCGATATTCTCAAAGAGCAACGTCTGCAAACGCTGAAACTGGTGCGCGAGATGCGAGCCGACGTGTCGGAGCTGGTAGAGATGCTGCTTGCCACGCCGAATATGGAACAACGCACTCAGGGCATTGGCATTCTCGACCGACAAATCGCCCGTGATTATAGCCCCGTAGGGCCGCTGATCCGCGGCAGTGGTTTTGCCCGTGATTTGCGCTTTGATCACCCCTACGCCGACTACGGCAATATTCCCAAAACGCTGTTTACCTTTACCGGCGGCGATGTCTTCTCCCGCGTGATGGTCCGTGTAAAAGAGACGTTTGATTCGCTGGCAATGCTGGAATTTGCCCTCGACAACATGCCAGATACCCCACTGCTGACCGAAGGCTTTAGCTATAAACCTCACGCATTCGCGCTGGGCTTTGTTGAAGCGCCACGTGGTGAAGACGTGCACTGGAGCATGCTCGGTGATAACCAAAAATTGTTCCGCTGGCGCTGTCGTGCCGCCACCTACGCCAACTGGCCAGTGCTACGTTACATGCTGCGCGGCAATACCGTTTCTGACGCACCGCTGATTATCGGTAGCCTTGATCCCTGCTACTCCTGTACCGACCGTGTGACGCTGGTTGATGTGCGCAAGCGCCAGTCAAAAACCGTGCCGTATAAAGAGATCGAACGCTACGGCATTGATCGTAACCGTTCGCCGCTGAAGTAAGGACAGAAGATGCTGAAGTTACTGAAAACTATTATGCGCGCCGGAACCGCGACGGTGAAATATCCCTTCGCGCCACTGGAGGTCAGCCCAGGCTTTCGCGGGAAACCGGACCTGATGCCCAGCCAATGTATTGCCTGCGGTGCCTGCGCCTGTGCTTGTCCGGCAAATGCGCTGACTATCCAGACCGACGACCAGCAAAATACGCGCACCTGGCAGCTCTATCTGGGGCGTTGTATTTACTGCGGACGTTGTGAAGAAGTGTGCCCGACCAGAGCCATTCAGCTTACCAATAACTTTGAACTGACCGTCACCAATAAAGCCGATCTCTATACCCGCGCGACGTTCCATCTACAACGTTGCAGCCGTTGCGAACGCCCGTTTGCCCCGCAAAAAACCGTCGCACTGGCTGCAGAACTGTTGGCACAGCAACAAAATGCACCACAAAACCGCGAAATGTTACGGGCGCAAGCGAGCGTCTGCCCGGAATGCAAACAGCGCGCGACGCTGATCAACGACGACACAGATGAACCGCTGGTGGCTAAGGAGCAGCTATGAGTCCAGTGCTTACGCAACATGTCAGCCAGCCCATCACGCTGGACGAGCAAACGCAAAAGATGAAGCAGCATTTGCTACAGGATATCCGTCGCTCGGCTTACGTTTATCGCGTCGATTGCGGCGGCTGCAACGCCTGTGAAATCGAAATTTTTGCTGCCATCACACCCGTATTCGACGCAGAACGTTTTGGCATTAAGGTTGTTTCATCACCGCGTCACGCCGATATTTTGTTATTTACTGGCGCAGTCACCCGGGCGATGCGTATGCCTGCACTTCGGGCGTATGAGTCTGCCCCCGATCATAAAATTTGTGTTTCCTACGGCGCGTGCGGTGTCGGCGGCGGTATTTTCCACGATCTTTACAGCGTCTGGGGCGGCAGCGACACCATTGTCCCCATTGATGTTTGGATCCCCGGCTGCCCGCCAACACCGGCCGCCACCATTCACGGTTTCGCCGTGGCGCTCGGTTTGCTGCAACAGAAGATTCACGCGGTGGATTATCGCGATCCCACCGGGGAGACCATGCAACCGCTGTGGCCGCAGATCCCGCCATCACAGCGTATCGCCATTGAGCGAGAAGCGAGGCGGCTGGCGGGCTATCGTCAGGGGCGAGAAATTTGCGATCGGCTCCTGCGCCATTTAAGCGACGATCCTACAGGAAATCGGGTTAACACCTGGTTGCGCGATGCCGACGATCCGCGTCTCAATAGTATCGTTCAGCAACTCTTTCGCGTACTCCGGGGGTTACATGACTGAAGAGTGCAGGGAAATTGTTTTCTGGACGCTGCGAAAAAAGTTTGTCGCCAGTAGCGACGAGATGCCGGAACACAGCTCCCAGGTAATGTATTACTCGCTAGCTATCGGCCATCACGTTGGCGTGATTGATTGTCTGAATGTCGCCTTCCGCTGCCCACTGACGGAATACGAAGATTGGCTTGCACTGGTCGAAGAGGAGCAAGCCCGACGTAAGATGCTGGGGGTGATGACCTTTGGTGAGATTGTTATTGACGCCAGCCACACCACCCTGTTGACCCGGGCATTCGCGCCACTGGCAGATGACGCGACGTCTGTGTGGCAGGCGCGTAGCATTCAATTCATTCATCTGTTGGATGAAATTGTGCAGGAACCGGCCATCTATCTGATGGCCAGAAAAATTGCGTGAGAAGGATTTCTCATTAATAAGGACTGTTGATGGCTATGTCAGACGAGGCGATGTTTGCCCCGCCGCAAGGAATAACAATTGAAGCGGTAAACGGAATGCTCGCGGAGCGGTTAGCGCAGAAACACGGCAAGGCGTCTTTATTACGCGCCTTCATCCCGCTGCCGCCGCCGTTCAGCCCGGTACAACTTATTGAACTGCACGTTCTCAAAAGCAACTTCTATTACCGCTACCATGATGATGGCAGCGATGTGACGGCAACAGCAGAGTATCAGGGCGAGATGGTCGATTATTCGCGTCACGCCGTCCTTCTCGGCAGTAGTGGAATGGCGGAGCTACGCTTTATTCGCACCCACGGCAGTCGTTTTACTCCCCAGGATTGCACACTGTTTAACTGGCTGGCACACATAATCACTCCGGTTCTGCAATCATGGCTCAATGATGAAGAACAGCAGGTGGCGCTGCGTTTGCTGGAGAAAGATCGCGATCATCATCGGGTACTGGTGGATATCACTAATGCAGTGTTGTCACATCTTGATCTCGACGATCTGATCGCTGACGTCGCTCGTGAGATCCATCATTTTTTCGGTCTGGCTTCAGTCAGTATGGTACTGGGCGATCATCGAAAGAACGAGAAGTTCAGCCTGTGGTGCAGCGATCTTTCTGCCTCACATTGTGCGTGTCTGCCACGCTGTATGCCTGGCGAAAGTGTATTGCTGACACAAACGCTACAAACCCGACAACCGACCTTGACGCACCGTGCAGACGATCTGTTTCTCTGGCAACGCGACCCGTTATTACACTTACTTGCATCTAACGGCTGCGAATCTGCGCTCCTTATACCGCTCACCTTTGGCAACCATACACCGGGCACATTGTTGCTGGCGCATACCTCTTCCACTCTCTTTAGTGAGGAAAACTGCCAGCTACTACAACATATTGCCGATCGCATCGCTATTGCCGTTGGCAATGCCGATGCCTGGCGCAGCATGACCGATTTGCAGGAAAGCTTGCAGCAAGAAAACCACCAGCTTAGCGAGCAGCTCCTTTCGAATCTGGGCGTCGGTGACATTATCTATCAAAGCCAGGCAATGGAAGATTTGCTCCAGCAGGTAGATATTGTGGCGAAGAGCGACAGTACGGTGTTGATTTGTGGTGAAACCGGAACCGGCAAAGAGGTGATCGCCAGAGCGATCCATCAACTTAGCCCACGACGCGACAAGCCACTGGTCAAAATCAACTGCGCTGCCATCCCCGCCAGTCTTCTGGAAAGTGAGTTATTCGGTCATGACAAAGGGGCATTTACTGGTGCGATTAATACCCATCGTGGTCGTTTTGAAATTGCCGATGGCGGCACGTTGTTTCTCGATGAAATTGGCGATCTGCCGTTAGAACTTCAGCCTAAACTGCTGCGCGTATTGCAGGAACGGGAGATTGAGCGTCTCGGCGGGAGTAGAACGATCCCGGTAAATGTCAGAGTCATTGCCGCCACCAACCGTGATTTGTGGCAAATGGTTGAAGATCGCCAGTTTCGCAGCGATCTCTTTTATCGCCTGAATGTCTTCCCACTGGAATTGCCCCCGCTACGCGACCGTCCGGAAGATATCCCTCTTTTAGCAAAACATTTCACGCAAAAAATGGCGCGCCATATGAATCGCGCAATTGACGCCATCCCGACCGAGGCGCTACGCCAGTTGATGTCGTGGGACTGGCCGGGCAACGTGCGCGAGCTGGAAAACGTGATTGAGCGGGCGGTACTACTGACTCGCGGTAACAGTCTGAATTTACATCTTAATGTCCGACAAAGCCGTTTACTGCCGACGCTAAATGAAGATTCAGCGCTTCGCAGTTCAATGGCACAGTTGCTGCACCCGACGACGCCAGAGAATGACGAAGAAGAACGTCAGCGCATTGTTCAGGTATTGCGAGAAACCAATGGCATTGTTGCCGGGCCCCGTGGCGCGGCGACACGATTAGGGATGAAGCGCACCACGCTGCTGTCACGAATGCAGCGTCTGGGGATCTCGGTTCGCGAGGTGTTGTAATCTGCTTTTGCAGGAGTATTCATGAGAAACAAACTCTCTTTCGACTTGCAGTTGAGCGCCAGAAAAGCGGCAATCGCTGAACGGATTGCCGCCCATAAAATTGCCCGCAGCAAAGTGTCGGTCTTTTTAATGGCGATGTCCGCTGGCGTGTTTATGGCGATCGGATTTACTTTTTACCTTTCCGTTATCGCCGATGCCCCGTCTTCACAGGCATTAACCCATCTGGTGGGTGGCCTTTGCTTTACACTCGGCTTTATTTTGCTGGCGGTTTGCGGCACCAGCCTGTTCACCTCGTCGGTAATGACGGTGATGGCAAAAAGTCGGGGCGTTATTAGCTGGCGAACATGGCTGATTAATGCACTTCTGGTGGCCTGCGGTAATCTGGCAGGTATTGCCTGTTTCAGTTTGTTAATCTGGTTTTCCGGGCTGGTGATGAGTGAAAACGCGATGTGGGGAGTCGCGGTTTTACACTGCGCCGAGGGCAAAATGCATCATACATTTACTGAATCTGTCAGCCTCGGCATTATGTGCAATCTGATGGTTTGCCTGGCGCTGTGGATGAGTTATTGCGGGCGTTCATTATGCGACAAAATCGTCGCCATGATTTTGCCCATCACCCTGTTTGTCGCCAGTGGCTTTGAGCACTGTATCGCCAATTTGTTTGTGATTCCGTTCGCCATTGCCATTCGCCATTTCGCCCCTCCCCCCTTCTGGCAACTGGCGCACAGTAGCGCAGACAATTTTCCGGCACTGACGGTCAGCCATTTTATTACCGCCAATCTGCTCCCGGTGATGCTGGGTAATATTATCGGCGGTGCAGTGCTGGTGAGTATTTGTTATCGGGCTATTTATTTACGTCAGGAACCCTAAAAATCAGCCCGGCGAAACAGTTCGTCGGGCTGAAGATTATTCTTGCGCGATTTGCCCATCGGGCCAGGCGTGAATCACGGCTTTGATCAGCGTCGCCAATGGAATGGCGAAGAATACGCCCCAGAATCCCCACAAACCACCGAAGATCACTACTGATAAAATAATGACCAGCGGATGCAGGTTAACCGCTTCGGAGAACAACACAGGTACTAACAGGTTGCCGTCCAGCGCCTGAATAATCAGATACACCGCGAAGCAGCTCCAGAATTCCGTGCCAGCACCAAACTGGAATAGCGCCACGCCAACCACCGGAATGGTCACCACAAATGCACCAATGTACGGAATAAGTACCGAGAAGCCGACCAGCACCGCCAGCAGCAGCGAATAGTTCAGCCCGAAGAGTAAGAATCCCAGCCAGGTGGCAATCCCCACCACGATCATCTCCAGCACTTTGCCGCGGATATAGTTGGTGATTTGTTGATTCATCTCCTTCCACACCTGTCCTGCCAGTCCACGGTTACGTGGCAGCACCCGGCGAACGGCGTTCAGCATCTGCTCTTTGTCTTTCAGCAGGAAGAAGACCATCAATGGTACCAGCACCAGATAGACGGCAATGGTCAGCAAACCGACCAGCGAGGCGAGGGAAATTTTCACCACCGAATCGCCCATGGTCAGCATCCGACTGCGCATATTTTCGGCCATTGCATCAATAATGCCCGCGTCCATTAACGCCGGATAGCGGCGCGGCAACGTGGCGGCAAAGTCAGAAAGCTTATTGAGCATCCCCGGCATATCGCGGATTAAGTAGATGCCCTGTTGCCAGGCGATAGGCAGTACCACGAACGCCATCAGTAGCAATATACCGACGAAAACCACCAATACAATCGACGTCGCCCAGCGGCGGGAGCAGCCAATAGATTGCAGGCGCACGGTTGGCCATTCCAGCAAATAGGCCAGCACAATAGCCACCAGCAACGGAGCAAGCAGGCCACTAAAGAAAAAGATAATGCCAAATCCGGCAACTAAAATAACCAGCAAGGCAATCGCTTCCGGGTCGCTAAAACGGCGGCGATACCATTGCATCAACATTTCGAGCATAAAGACCTTCCCTGAACCTCAAGAGCGGGATTGCGATCCGCAATTGTATCGAAATGTCACAAAAAAGACTTCGCTTTTTATGACGGATTCAGGAAACTGAAAAGTCATTTGAGTGGGCTAATCTTCGCCGTTACACTCAAAGGCGGCGCGGTGGGAACGATATTTCACAGTATCGGTCAAATGACTATCTCCAGAAATACAGGATAGAGGTTATGTTCAGGCAGTTGAAAAAAAACCTGGTTGCAACCCTCATTGCTGCCATGACCATTGGTCAGGTAGCCCCGGCGTTTGCCGACAGCGCAGACACCTTGCCGGATATGGGAACCTCCGCAGGAAGCACGCTTTCCATTGGTCAGGAAATGCAGATGGGCGACTATTATGTCCGCCAGCTACGCGGCAGCGCGCCGTTAATTAATGACCCGCTGTTAACGCAATATATTAATTCGCTGGGGATGCGTCTGGTTTCGCATGCCAATTCGGTTAAGACACCGTTTCATTTTTTTCTGATCAACAACGACGAAATTAACGCCTTTGCTTTCTTTGGCGGCAACGTGGTGCTGCACTCTGCCCTGTTCCGTTATTCCGATAACGAAAGTCAACTGGCTTCAGTTATGGCGCACGAAATCTCCCACGTCACCCAACGTCACCTGGCGCGAGCGATGGAAGATCAACAACGCAGCGCGCCGCTGACCTGGGTCGGCGCGTTAGGTTCTATTTTACTGGCGATGGCCAGTCCGCAGGCGGGGATGGCGGCGCTGACCGGTACACTGGCGGGAACGCGCCAGGGGATGATCAGTTTCACCCAGCAAAATGAACAGGAAGCGGACCGCATTGGTATTCAGGTGCTGCAACGCTCGGGATTCGATCCGCAGGCGATGCCGACCTTCCTCGAAAAATTGCTCGATCAGGCGCGTTACTCCTCGCGTCCGCCGGAAATTTTATTGACTCACCCGTTGCCGGAAAGTCGTCTGGCAGATGCCCGCAACCGTGCTAATCAGATGCGTCCGATGGTGGTGCAGTCGTCGGAGGATTTCTATCTGGCGAAAGCGCGCACACTGGGGATGTATAATTCCGGACGTAATCAGCTCACCAGTGATTTGCTGGATGAATGGGCGAAAGGAAACGTTCGTCAGCAACGAGCAGCACAATATGGTCGTGCTTTACAGGCGATGGAAGCCAATAAATACGACGAGGCGCGTAAAACGCTGCAACCGTTACTGGCGGCAGAACCTGGCAACGCATGGTATCTCGATCTGGCTACCGATATCGATCTTGGGCAAAACAAAGCCAATGAGGCAATCAATCGCCTGAAAAATGCCCGTGATTTGCGCACCAATCCGGTGTTGCAGCTCAACCTGGCGAACGCTTATCTGCAAGGCGGTCAACCACAAGAAGCGGCCAATATTCTGAATCGCTACACTTTTAACAATAAAGATGACAGCAATGGCTGGGATTTACTGGCACAGGCGGAGGCGGCGCTAAATAACCGCGATCAGGAACTGGCTGCGCGAGCAGAAGGTTATGCGCTCGCCGGGCGACTCGATCAGGCCATTTCCTTGTTGAGTAGCGCCAGTTCGCAGGTGAAATTAGGCAGCCTGCAACAAGCGCGTTACGATGCGCGCATCGACCAATTGCGCCAGCTGCAGGAACGCTTTAAGCCTTATACCAAGATGTAATTCGCATTAAAGGAAGAACAATGACCAAACAGGTAAAAATCTACCATAACCCACGCTGTTCAAAGAGCCGGGAAACGCTGAACCTGCTGAAAGAAAACGGCGTGGAGCCAGAAGTGGTGCTCTACCTTGAGACACCCGCCGATGCGGCAACGCTGCGCGATTTGCTGAAAATGCTGGGGATGAATAGCGCCCGTGAATTGATGCGCCAGAAAGAGGATCTTTATAAAGAACTGAACCTGGCTGACAGTTCACTTAGCGAAGAGGCGCTGATTCAGGCAATGGTGGATAATCCGAAGCTAATGGAGCGCCCGATTGTGGTCGCGAATGGCAAAGCGCGAATTGGTCGTCCACCGGAGCAGGTGCTGGAAATCGTGGGTTAAGAAGTGCTCCATCGCTAGTTGAAGCACATTGCCGGATGCGACGCTTGCCGCGTCTTATCCGGCCGACGAATACTATGGGTGCATTTCCGACAATAAACGTCTTGTCTACAGTTTCAGAATTTCTTTCACAAACGGAATGGTCAGCTTACGTTGCGCGGTAATCGACGCACGATCCAACTGATCCAACGTCATAAATAACGTGCGCATTTCTCTGTCGAGCCGCTTCAGCAAGAAACGCCCCACATCTTCCGGCAGTTCAAAACCACGCAAACGCGCGCGTAACTGTAGCGCCTGCAACTTATCTTCATCAGAAAGTGGCTGCAATTTGTAGATCTGCCCCCAGTCGAGACGCGACGCGAGATCCGGTAATCCAAGATTCAACTGCCGCGGTGGACGATCGCCGGTGATTAACAACCGTGTTTTGCCCGATTCCAGAATTCGATTGTAGAGATCGAAAATCGCCATCTCCCACAACTCATCGCCTGCAATACACTCAATGTTGTCGATACAGACCAGCGACAAATGCTCCATACCGTCGAGCACTTCCGGAACAAACCAGGTGCGTTTATCCAGCGGGACATAGCCCACCGCATCGCCACGCTGCGACAATTCCGCGCAAGCCGCGTGCAGCAGATGGCTGCGCCCCGCGCCTTCGCGTGCCCAGAGATAGATGTAACCGCTATGTTCCTGACGCAGCACGTTTTGCAGCGCGGCCAGTAAAGAGGAGTTATCCCCCGGCCAGAAACTTGCAAAGGTTTCGTCGTCAGGAAGATAAAGTGGCAAAGAGAGCTGTGCCGGTGTGTTCAGAGATACCTCAACCAGGATTTCACAAAATCGCGAGAAGTTTACCACAGAATCCCATGATGTTTGAACCGGGCAGCAACACTGCCCGGTCGGTACATTATTTGTCTGTTATATCCGCGTCTTCTGCGTCCAGCACCACTTCTTCAGGGCGCAGCACACTAATCATTTTGAAGATCAAACTTAAGCCGATACCGACGATGGTCGCCAGCGCCATACCTTTCAGCTCCGCCGCGCCGATGTTTACCTTCGCGCCACTGACACCGATGATCAAAATCACGGAAGTCAGGATCAGGTTCTGTGCTTTGTTGTAATCCACTTTCGATTCGATCAAAACACGAATACCGGAAGCACCGATGACACCATAAAGCAGCAGCGAAACGCCGCCCATCACCGGCAATGGGATCATCTGGATAGCAGCAGCCAGTTTACCGACGCAGGAAAGCAGGATAGCGAAAATCGCCGCCCCGCCGATAACCCAGGTACTGTAAACACGGGTGATCGCCATCACGCCAATGTTTTCCCCGTAGGTGGTGTTTGGCGTGGAGCCAAAGAAGCCGGAGATCACGGTCGACAAGCCGTTAGCAAACATCGAACGGTGCAGACCTGGATCGCGCAGCAGATCTTTTTTGACGATATTAGCCGTTACCACCAGGTGCCCTACGTGTTCGGCAATAACCACTAACGCCGCTGGCAGAATAGTCAGAATGGCAAACCACTCGAAGCGCGGCGTATAGAGGGTTGGCAGCGCAAACCAGTGAGCATTAATAATCGGCGTGGTATCGACAATTCCCATTGCGAAAGAGAGCGCGTAACCCACCAGCACGCCAATTAAAATCGGGATAATTGCCAGGAAACCACGAAACAGCACGGAACCTAAAACCGTGACTGCCAGGGTGGTAATGGAGATGATGATGGTTTTGGAGTCTGGCGTTTGCCCTTCAGCCGGGAGTAAACCTGCCATACCGGCAGCTACGCCCGCCAGCTCCAGACCGATGACGGCAACGATTGCGCCCATTGCCGCAGGTGGAAACAGCACGTCCAGCCAGCCGGTCCCCGCTTTCTTCACGATAAAAGAAACCAGGCAGAACAGCACGCCGCACATAATAAAGCCGCCCAGCGCGACTTCATACCCTAACGGCAACAGTAACAATACCGGTGAAATAAAGGCAAAGCTGGAACCAAGATAAGCCGGGATTTTCCCTTTACAGATGAAGAGATACAGCAGCGTTCCTATACCGTTAAATAACAGTACAGTCGCCGGGTTAATATGAAATAAGACGGGCACCAGGACGGTTGCACCAAACATGGCGAACAAATGTTGCAAACTAAGCGGGATTGTCTGTAAAAGTGGCGGTCTTTCACTCACCCCGATAGCACGGCGCGTCATAGTATTATCCTCTGTATTATGTGTTATAGGCGCTTTACTCAAAAAAAAGCCGACTCTTAAAGTCGGCTTTAATTATTTTTATTCTTTATTTCGTACCAAAGATTTTGTCACCGGCATCGCCGAGGCCCGGAATAATGTATCCGTGCTCGTTCAGTCCCTGGTCAATTGATGCAGTATACAGTTCGACGTCCGGGTGCGCTTTTTCCAGCGCTGCGATACCTTCTGGTGCAGCTACCAGCACCAGAACTTTGATGCTGCTGCAGCCCGCTTTTTTCAGCAGGTCGATGGTCGCGATAACGGAACCACCGGTTGCCAGCATTGGGTCAACGATCAGCGCCATACGCTCATCGATGTTAGAAACCAGTTTCTGGAAGTACGGTACCGGCTCCAGCGTTTCTTCATTACGGTACATACCGACGACGCTGATGCGCGCGCTCGGAACGTTTTCCAGCACACCGTCCATCATCCCCAGACCCGCACGCAGAATTGGCACAACGGTAATTTTCTTACCTTTGATCTGGTCGATTTCTACCGGGCCGTTCCAGCCTTCGATAGTTACTTTTTCCGTTTCGAGGTCGGCGGTCGCTTCGTAAGTCAGCAGGCTACCCACTTCGGAAGCGAGTTCGCGAAAGCGCTTGGTGCTGATATCTTGCTCACGCATCAGTCCCAGCTTGTGTTTGACGAGTGGGTGTTTGACTTCCACGATCTTCATACTCTTTCTCCTTTGAGGGGCAGCCACAAAAAAAATCGACGGATTATACCTCCTTTCTTCAAGCCGGCAATATTATTTTCGTTGACTTTAGTCAAAATGATAACGGTTTGAGATAAAGTTATTTTGTATTCAAATGGTTATGGAAGAAGATTATTCCATCCGAAAACGATCCTTTGCCCTGGTACAAGTATTCTTTCGCCGCGCGCCTGGGGAAAAGACGTGCAAAAAGGTTGTGTAAAGCAGTCTCGCAAACGTTTGCTTTCCCTGTTAGAATTGCGCCGAATTTTATTTTTCTACCGCAAGTAACGCGTGGGGACCCAAGCAGTGACCGATAAAACCTCTCTTAGCTACAAAGATGCCGGTGTTGATATTGACGCGGGTAATGCTCTGGTTGGAAGAATCAAAGGCGTAGTGAAGAAAACGCGTCGTCCGGAAGTGATGGGCGGTCTGGGCGGCTTCGGTGCGCTGTGTGCATTGCCGCAAAAATATCGTGAACCCGTGCTGGTTTCCGGCACTGACGGCGTAGGTACCAAGCTGCGTCTGGCGATGGACTTAAAACGTCACGACACCATTGGTATTGATCTGGTCGCCATGTGCGTTAATGACCTGGTGGTGCAAGGTGCGGAACCGCTGTTTTTCCTCGACTATTACGCAACCGGAAAACTGGATGTTGATACCGCGTCAGCGGTGATCAGCGGCATTGCGGAAGGTTGTCTGCAATCGGGCTGTTCACTGGTGGGTGGCGAAACGGCAGAAATGCCGGGGATGTATCACGGTGAAGATTACGATGTCGCTGGTTTCTGCGTTGGCGTGGTAGAAAAATCAGAAATCATCGACGGCTCTAAAGTCAGCGATGGCGATGTGCTGATTGCACTCGGCTCCAGCGGTCCGCACTCGAACGGCTATTCGCTGGTGCGCAAAATTCTTGAAGTCAGCGGTTGTGATCCGCAAACCACCGAACTTGATGGTAAGCCATTAGCCGATCATCTGCTGGCACCAACCCGCATTTACGTGAAGTCCGTGCTGGAGTTGATTGAAAAGGTCGATGTGCATGCTATTGCGCACCTGACCGGCGGCGGCTTCTGGGAAAACATTCCGCGCGTATTGCCAGATAATACTCAGGCAGTGATTGATGAATCATCCTGGCAGTGGCCGGAAGTGTTCAACTGGCTGCAAACGGCAGGTAACGTTGAGCGCCATGAAATGTATCGCACCTTCAACTGCGGCGTCGGGATGATTATTGCCCTGCCTGCTCCGGAAGTGGACAAAGCCCTCGCCCTGCTCAATGCCAACGGTGAAAACGCGTGGAAAATCGGTATCATCAAAGCCTCTGATTCCGAACAACGCGTGGTTATCGAATAATGAATATTGTGGTGCTTATTTCCGGCAACGGAAGTAATTTGCAGGCAATTATTGACGCCTGCAAAACCAATAAAATTAAAGGCACCGTACGGGCAGTTTTCAGCAATAAGGCCGACGCGTTCGGCCTTGAACGCGCCCGCCAGGCGGGTATTGCAACGCATACGCTCATCGCCAGCGCGTTTGACAGTCGTGAAGCCTATGACCGGGAGTTGATTCATGAAATCGACATGTACGCACCCGATGTGGTCGTGCTGGCTGGTTTTATGCGCATTCTCAGCCCGGCGTTTGTCTCCCACTATGCCGGGCGTTTGCTGAACATTCACCCTTCTCTGCTGCCGAAATATCCCGGATTACACACCCATCGTCAGGCGCTGGAAAATGGCGATGAAGAGCACGGTACATCGGTGCATTTCGTCACCGATGAACTGGACGGTGGCCCGGTTATTTTACAGGCGAAAGTCCCGGTATTTGCTGGTGATACGGAAGATGATATCACCGCCCGCGTGCAAACCCAGGAACACGCTATTTATCCACTGGTGATTAGCTGGTTTGCCGATGGTCGTCTGAAAATGCACGAAAACGCCGCGTGGCTGGATGGTCAACGTCTGCCGCCGCAGGGCTACGCTGCCGACGAGTAATGCCCCCGTAGTTAAAGCGCCAGCTCTGCCGCTGGCGTTTTTCAATTCACCTGTAAATCGCAAGCTCCAGCAGTTTTTTTCCCCCTTTTCTGGCATAGTTGGACATCTGCCAATATTGCTCGCCATAATATCCAGGCAGTGTCCCGTGAATAAAACGGAGTAAAAGTGGTAATGGGTCAGGAAAAGCTATACATCGAAAAAGAGCTCAGTTGGTTATCGTTCAATGAACGCGTGCTTCAGGAAGCGGCGGACAAATCTAACCCGCTGATTGAAAGGATGCGTTTCCTGGGGATCTATTCCAATAACCTTGATGAGTTCTATAAAGTCCGCTTCGCTGAACTGAAGCGACGCATCATTATTAGCGAAGAACAAGGTTCCAACTCTCATTCCCGCCATTTACTGGGCAAAATTCAGTCCCGGGTGCTGAAAGCCGATCAGGAATTCGACGGCCTCTACAACGAGCTGTTGCTGGAGATGGCGCGCAACCAGATCTTCCTGATTAATGAACGCCAACTCTCCGTCAATCAACAAAACTGGCTGCGTCATTATTTTAAGCAGTATCTGCGTCAGCACATTACGCCGATTTTAATCAATCCTGACACAGACTTAGTGCAGTTCCTGAAAGATGATTACACCTATCTTGCGGTGGAAATTATCCGTGGCGATACCATCCGTTACGCGCTGCTGGAGATCCCATCAGATAAAGTGCCACGCTTTGTGAATTTACCGCCAGAAGCGCCGCGTCGACGCAAGCCGATGATTCTTCTGGATAACATTCTGCGTTATTGCCTTGATGATATTTTCAAAGGCTTCTTTGATTATGACGCGCTGAATGCCTATTCAATGAAGATGACCCGCGATGCCGAATACGATTTAGTGCATGAGATGGAAGCCAGCCTGATGGAGTTGATGTCTTCCAGTCTCAAGCAGCGTTTAACTGCTGAGCCGGTGCGTTTTGTTTATCAGCGCGATATGCCCAATGCGCTGGTTGAAGTGTTACGCGAAAAACTGACTATTTCCCGCTACGACTCCATCGTCCCTGGTGGTCGTTATCATAATTTTAAAGACTTTATTAATTTCCCCAATGTCGGCAAAGCCAATCTGGTGAACAAACCACTGCCGCGTTTACGCCATATTTGGTTTGATAAAGCCCAGTTCCGCAATGGTTTTGATGCCATTCGCGAACGCGATGTGTTGCTCTATTATCCTTATCACACCTTTGAGCATGTGCTGGAACTGCTGCGTCAGGCTTCGTTCGACCCGAGCGTACTGGCGATTAAAATTAACATTTACCGCGTGGCGAAAGATTCACGCATCATCGACTCGATGATCCACGCCGCACACAACGGTAAGAAAGTCACCGTGGTGGTTGAGTTACAGGCGCGTTTTGACGAAGAAGCCAACATTCACTGGGCGAAGCGCCTGACCGAAGCAGGCGTGCACGTTATCTTCTCTGCGCCGGGGCTGAAAATTCACGCCAAACTGTTCCTGATTTCACGTAAAGAAAACGGTGAAGTGGTGCGTTACGCACACATCGGGACCGGAAATTTTAACGAAAAAACCGCGCGTCTTTATACTGATTATTCGTTGCTGACCGCTGATGCGCGCATCACCAACGAAGTACGGCGGGTGTTCAACTTTATTGAAAACCCATACCGTCCGGTGACATTTGATTATTTAATGGTGTCGCCGCAAAACTCCCGCCGCCTGTTGTATGAAATGGTGGACCGCGAAATCGCCAACGCGCAGCAAGGGCTGCCCAGCGGTATCACCCTGAAGCTAAATAACCTTGTCGATAAAGGCCTGGTTGATCGTCTGTATGCGGCCTCCAGCTCCGGCGTACCGGTTAATCTGCTGGTTCGCGGCATGTGTTCGCTGATCCCCAATCTGGAAGGCATTAGCGACAACATTCGTGCCATCAGTATTGTTGACCGTTACCTTGAACATGACCGGGTTTATATTTTTGAAAATGGCGGCGATAAAAAGGTCTACCTTTCTTCCGCCGACTGGATGACGCGCAATATTGATTATCGTATTGAAGTGGCGACACCGCTGCTCGATCCGCGCCTGAAGCAGCGGGTGCTGGACATCATCGACATATTGTTCAGCGATACGGTCAAAGCACGTTATATCGATAAAGAACTCAGTAATCGCTACGTTCCCCGCGGCAATCGCCGCAAAGTACGGGCGCAGTTGGCGATTTACGACTACATCAAATCACTCGAACAACCTGAATAACCCTATGCCAATACACGATAAATCCCCTCGTCCGCAGGAGTTTGCTGCGGTCGATCTTGGTTCAAACAGTTTTCACATGGTCATAGCCCGTGTGGTAGATGGTGCCATGCAGATTATTGGCCGCCTGAAACAGCGGGTGCATCTGGCGGACGGCCTGGGGCCAGATAATATGTTGAGTGAAGAGGCAATGACGCGCGGTTTGAACTGTCTGTCGCTGTTTGCCGAACGGCTACAAGGTTTTTCTCCTGCCAGCGTCTGTATAGTCGGCACCCATACGCTGCGTCAGGCGCTGAACGCCACTGACTTTCTGAAACGCGCGGAAAAGGTCATTCCCTACCCGATTGAAATTATTTCCGGTAATGAAGAAGCCCGTCTGATTTTTATGGGCGTGGAACATACCCAACCGGAGAAAGGTCGCAAACTGGTTATTGATATTGGCGGCGGTTCTACAGAACTGGTGATTGGGGAAAATTTCGAACCGATTCTCGTTGAAAGCCGCCGGATGGGTTGTGTCAGCTTTGCCCAGCTTTACTTCCCTGGCGGGGTCATCAATAAAGAGAATTTTCAGCGCGCTCGTATGGCGGCAGCACAAAAACTGGAAACTTTAACCTGGCAATTCCGTATTCAGGGCTGGAACGTGGCAATGGGCGCTTCCGGTACCATAAAAGCCGCCCATGAAGTGTTAATGGAAATGGGCGAGAAAGACGGGATAATTACCCCGGAACGTCTGGAAAAACTGGTAAAAGAAGTTTTACGTCACCGTAATTTCGCATCGCTGAGTTTACCGGGTCTTTCTGAAGAGCGGAAAACAGTCTTCGTTCCTGGACTGGCGATTTTATGCGGTGTGTTTGATGCTTTAGCCATCCGTGAACTGCGCCTTTCTGACGGGGCGTTACGCGAAGGCGTACTGTATGAAATGGAAGGACGTTTCCGTCATCAGGATGTGCGTAGTCGCACCGCCAGCAGCCTCGCCAACCAGTATCACATCGACAGCGAACAGGCCCGACGGGTGCTGGATACCACTATGCAAATGTACGAACAGTGGCGGGAACAGCAACCGAAGCTGGCGCATCCGCAACTGGAGGCGCTACTGCGATGGGCCGCCATGCTGCATGAGGTCGGGTTGAATATCAACCACAGCGGTTTGCATCGCCACTCCGCTTATATTCTGCAAAACAGCGACTTGCCGGGTTTTAATCAGGAACAGCAGTTGATGATGGCGACGCTGGTGCGCTATCACCGTAAAGCGATTAAGCTCGACGATCTGCCGCGCTTTACCTTGTTTAAGAAGAAACAGTTCCTGCCACTGATTCAGCTATTGCGCCTTGGCGTATTACTCAATAATCAACGTCAGGCAACCACCACACCGCCAACATTGACGCTGATTACCGATGACAGTCACTGGACACTGCGTTTTCCGCATGACTGGTTTAGTCAGAATGCGCTGGTACTGCTTGATCTGGAAAAGGAGCAAGAATACTGGGAAGGCGTGGCTGGCTGGCGGTTGAAAATTGAAGAAGAAAGTACACCAGAAATCGCCGCTTAATGCTTTGCAGGCCGACAAGAAATGTCGGCCTGCATTATTCAGGCACTTTCGCGAATGGGTTCGATTTCATTCAGCGTATCAATTAACGGTTGCGGCTTACCAATAAGATAACCCTGCATATAATCGATCCCCAAAGAGAGCACCGCCTCGCGGATCTCTTCGTTTTCAACGTACTCTGCCACTACCCGCATTTTCTTCATTCGCGCCAGGTGGCAAATCGACGCCACTATCTGATAATCCAGACTATTTGACACAATATTGCGGATAAAACTGCCGTCAATTTTAAGCAAATCGGCATTCACATTTTTAAGCCGCGCATAGCTGGCGTAGCCGGTGCCGAAATCATCAATCGCAATCTGGCAGCCTAATTCCTGAAGATGCTGCAAGGTGATTTGCGCCTGCTTAACATTGGTCAGAGCATTACTTTCGGTGACTTCAAAAATAAGTTGCCACGCTTCAATTTGATATTTAGCCAGCAGCTGACTGACTTCAACGGGAAAACGAGCCTGACATACCGAGGTTGGCGACAGATTAATCGCAAAACGGTGAGCGGGCATCTTCGCTCTGTTTTCAGCCATAAATTGCAGCGTATGCTCAATGACCCACATGTCGATACTCGACGATAAACCAAATTCGTGCGCGACCGGCAAGAAGCTGTCGGGGCTGATCAGTTCATCATTCTCACCTTTCATGCGCAGAAGAATTTCATGGTAGACATCGCCACGCATACCGGTAATCAGCTGGGCCATCAGGAAAAAATGGTTGTGTTCCAGCGCCTGCTGTAGCCGATTCATCATCGCGACTTTATCTTTCAATTCGCGTTGCAAATACATTGCCCCGCGACGCTGCATATTTTCCGGGGCGTTGGTCACGATGGAAAGCTCGGCGACCGTATTTAGCTCTCCCAGCAGCAGGTAGATATGATTCACTGGCGAGCGCACATAGCAGTAACTGACGCCAATCTGCGGTTGCATCGGCATTCCATCCCAAAAGAAACGAAATTGCTTGAGATGGCTATCCAGTTCGGTAATGCGCTCCTGGTGCGATTCTGTATTCAGTCGCAGCGCGAGATCGTTACCCGAAAGCTGATAAACATCCTCACCCGGTTCCAGCAAGGGTGACAGCCAGTGAGAAAGTTTTTGCTTGTATTGAATCCGCAGCATGATGCCATAGTTCTTAACCAGCATTTCCATGCCAGGGATGCGTAAATAACAAAGCGCAGACCAGGGGGCATCACGCAACGCGCGATTCAGGGCGCGAACATTTGGCAGATGAACCACCGGGTCCACATACGCAAGCCGCTGAATGCGTCTGACTACCGCTCTCTGACGGGTTGCCAGTACAGCCATATAATTGACAATAAAAGAGAATACCAGATAACTGGAGGAGGTTATGGTCAGCTGCGTGGTATAGCCAGGATAAATGGGAATGTAATTTTGATAGCTGTGGATGCTGATCATCAACACGACCGCCCAGAGCAGCGAAATCAGCTTATAACCATAGCGCATCGCTCCCCACATCATCAGGGGCAGCAATAATGACAAGGTATAGTTGGTGCTAAAAATTGTGCTTTTTTCATTTAACGGCATGCATAACAGCAGCAGTAAAGCACCTAATGCCAGTAGCCAGAGTGCGAACTCTTTTTTGGTGACTTTGACATCAACCTGCTGTTTTAATTGCGAATAATAACTACGTAAATAAAACGGATTTCGCACTACACGAATGATGAAGTAGCACAGCGGGACACCAATCAGATTGCCCACCAGTAAGGCCTGATAATTGATTAAGGTCCCGAGGTTAAAAGGCATGACGCCGACCAGATTTTCTCTGCTCGCCAGTAATCCTACAAACGCAGCAAACTGGAAAAGTATCAGAAACAGCGTTGCAGGAAACACAATCTGCCAGAATATACGCTGGGAAATTAAACGTGTATCACCATGTGAAACGTTGTTACGCCGGGGAGTAAAGACCCTGTAACCGCCCCAACAGAGAATGATAATGATAATAAAATTAGCCGTTAATGAGAGCGTTTCGTAAAAACCCAGCTCTGCATATTTGCGGACAAAAATCCCTAAGGCGATCCCTGGCAATGCCGCCCAGCTGAAAAACATCATCATGCTGATCATCAGAGCCAGAGGCAGATAAAAGAGAAAAACCTCACCGGAAGAAATATGCGCGAAAGTATTAATGTGGGCGAAAATGGGCAAGATTAAAGAAGGCAGGAACAGCGGAAGCCCCCACCATTTATCACGTATTTTTATATAAGTTGCATTCAGTTTCATAGATGCTCAGCAGAATCCCCCACATCCTGAAGGAGGTGTATTCAGACAGGCATCCCACCTGACTTCGAATGATGATTATTCATCACTATAGAGAGCATTGATTCTAAGTGTCATATGAAAGTTCCAATTGATATATATCAAACAAAATAACCCTGATTAATGAATTATTACGTTTATCATGTTAATTCATCATTATTACATCATCATTGTAAATAATTAAATTAACTTCCATAACATTAAAATATGTATCCACTGACGCTTTTTTACATAACGAAGAATTGACCATTTTGTCCTGTTGTGCCTTAATGTAAGTACCGTCCACAGCGTGGGACATACTTCAAGGAACCTTTTGTGAGTCAGGCAACCAGTATGCGAAAACGACACCGATTTAACAGTCGCATGACCCGTATCGTACTGCTCATCAGCTTTATCTTCTTCTTTGGCCGTTTTATCTACTCGTCCGTCGGTGCATGGCAGCACCATCAGAGCAAAAAAGAAGCTCAGCAATCCACACTCTCCGTCGAATCACCGGTACAACGTTAGCGGTTACCTTCTCCACTTTCACAGAACATAACGGCACCTCGCTGTCGGATGCTTTTGCTCTTTGGGATTATCAAAGCGGCAGATATTCTTTCATCTTAAATTTTACGTCTTTGTCCTGACTGATGTTTTTCCTGTTTGGCTGCGAAATAAATATAAAATTAATACATATATTTTAATGATGTATTTTTATAAATTATTTCCCACATGAATTTTAATAAATTTAATCTATTCCTTTATACGCAATACATTTACTTTCCTCTTTTGATGATCTTAAATGTCTTATTTTTCGTAATGTGTATAACAAGGAATAGTGATGAAATTTAAAAAATGTCTTCTGCCTGTGGCAACGTTAGCGTCATTCACTCTGGCAGGATGCCAGTCAAATGCTGATGATCATGCCGCCGATGTTTATCAAACCGATCAACTGAATACCAAACAAGAAACTAAAACCGTTAATATTATTTCCATTCTTCCCGCAAAAGTTGCCGTAGACAACTCCCAAAATAAACGAAACGCACAAGCCTTCGGCGCGCTTATTGGTGCAGTCGCTGGCGGTGTTATTGGCCACAACGTCGGGTCTGGCAGCAATTCCGGAACGACGGCAGGTGCAGTTGGCGGCGGAGCTGTTGGCGCGGCAGCGGGTTCTATGGTGAATGATAAAACCTTAGTGGAAGGTGTTTCTTTAACGTATAAGGAAGGCACCAAAGTGTATACCTCCACCCAGGTGGGTAAAGAGTGCCAGTTTACGACAGGTTTAGCCGTTGTTATTACCACGACGTATAACGAAACGCGTATTCAGCCAAATACGAAATGTCCTGAAAAGAGCTAATGATCAGGAGGAGTCATGAAGAAAGTTTTTCTTTGCGCCATCTTAGCCTCCTTAAGCTATCCGGCTATCGCCTCATCATTGCAGGATCAACTCTCTGCTGTCGCAGAAGCGGAACAGCAAGGTAAAAATGAAGAGCAAAGGCAGCATGACGAATGGATCGCGGAGCGCAACAGGGAAATCCAGCAAGAGAAGCAACGTCGCGCAAACGCCCAGGCCGCCGCTAACAAAAGAGCGGCAACGGCAGCGGCAAATAAGAAAGCTCGTCAGGATAAACTGGATGCCGAAGCCACTGCGGACAAAAAACGCGATCAAAGTTATGAAGATGAGCTACGCAGCTTAGAGATTCAGAAACAAAAACTGGCGCTGGCGAAAGAAGAAGCCCGCGTTAAGCGCGAAAACGAATTTATCGATCAGGAACTGAAGCACAAAGCTGCGCAAACCGATGTGGTGCAATCTGAAGCTGACGCAAACAGGAATATGACTGAGGGCGGTCGCGATCTGATGAAAAGCGTGGGCAAAGCAGAAGAGAACAAATCGGACAGCTGGTTTAACTAAGCGATGTCAGTAACTTCAAGCCTATGATTCGTGAGTATAATAAATATCCTCCGGCATAGCCGGAGGTTTTTCAAATGCGCCTATAAGGCTCTCTTACCAGCCGCGCCCTAACAGGCGCACACGATCTGACATTTGCATCCAACTTCGTTACTTACGGCCCGTAAACGGGCTGCCCGGATAGGGAATCGATAACTGCTCTCCCATTTTATCCTCTTCAAGCTGGTGCTTTATGTAATCCTGTATCTTCGCCGTGTTCTTACCCACTGTATCGACGTAGTACCCTCTGCACCAGAACTCCCTGTTCCTGTATTTGAATTTCAAATCACCAAACTGCTCGTAAAGCATCAGACTGCTTTTCCCTTTCAGATATCCCATAAACCCGGATACGCTCATTTTAGGCGGGATCTCCACAAGCATATGGATATGATCTGCACAGCATTCAGCTTCCAGAATCCGTACGCTTTTCCACTCACACAGCTTTCTCAAAATACTGCCTATTGCTCTACGCTTCTCTCTGTAGAACACCTGTCTTCGGTATTTTGGCGCAAAAACTATGTGATATTTACAGTTCCATCGGGTGTGCGCTAAGCTCTTTTCGTTCCCCATTGGGACCCCCTTTTGATTTCTTGTTTGACACTTGCAGTTGCCAGACCGCAAGGTGTTTTAACAAATCAAAAGGGGTTTTAATAACTGGCTCAAAGCTGAAAGCTTTCCGGAACCCCCAGCCTAGCTGGGGGTTTTCTGTGCACAAAAAACCCTCTGTAGTAACAGAGGGTTTTGTTCATTCATAGTGCAGGGTCAAATCATTCCCACTCAATAGTCGCTGGTGGCTTGCCGCTGATGTCATACACCACGCGGGAAATACCGTTCACTTCATTGATAATGCGGTTGGAAACGCGACCGAGGAAGTCATACGGCAGGTGCGCCCAGTGTGCGGTCATAAAGTCGATGGTTTCGACAGCACGCAGAGAAACAACCCAGTCATACTTACGACCATCGCCCATTACACCAACGGAACGTACCGGCAGGAAGACGGTGAACGCCTGGCTGACTTTGTCGTACAGGTCCGCTTTACGCAGTTCTTCAATAAAGATGGCGTCAGCACGGCGCAGCAGGTCGCAGTACTCTTTCTTCACTTCGCCCAGTACACGAACGCCGAGGCCTGGTCCCGGGAACGGGTGACGGTACAGCATGTCGTACGGCAGGCCCAGCTCCAGACCAATCTTACGCACTTCGTCTTTGAACAGCTCTTTCAGCGGTTCAACCAGCCCCATCTTCATCTCTTTCGGCAGGCCGCCCACGTTGTGGTGAGATTTGATGACGTGTGCTTTACCGGTTGCAGATGCGGCAGATTCAATAACGTCAGGGTAGATAGTGCCCTGCGCCAGCCACTTCACGTCTTCCAGTTTCAGTGCTTCTTCATCGAATACTTCAACGAAAACGCGCCCGATGATTTTACGTTTTGCTTCCGGATCGTTTTCGCCGGCCAACGCTGACAGGAAGCGAGCTTCTGCCGGAACGTGAACAATGTTCAGACCAAAGTGATCGCCAAACATATCCAGAACCTGCTCTGCTTCGTTGAGACGCAGCAGGCCGTTGTCGACGAATACGCAAGTCAGGTTTTTACCGATAGCGCGGTGCAGCAGCATTGCGGTTACGGAGGAATCCACACCACCAGAGAGGCCGAGGATGACTTTATCGTCGCCTACCTGCTCGCGGATGCGAGCTACGGCGTCGTCGATAATTTTCGCTGGCGTCCACAGGGCTTCACACTGGCAGATATCACGCACAAAACGCTCCAGCATGCGCATACCCTGGCGGGTGTGAGTCACTTCCGGGTGGAACTGTACGCCATAGAAGCGTTTTTCTTCGTTAGCCATAATGGCAAACGGGCAGCTTTCGGTGCTGGCTACGGTGACGAAGTCGGACGGGATAGCGGTAACTTTATCGCCGTGGCTCATCCAGACATCGAGCAGCGGTTTACCGTCTGCGGTCAGCGCATCTTCGATACCGCGAACCAGTGCGCTGTCGTTTACGACTTCAACCTGCGCGTAGCCAAATTCACGTTCGTTAGAGGCTTCAACGTGACCGCCCAACTGCATTGCCATGGTCTGCATGCCATAGCAAACGCCGAATACCGGTACGCCTGCTTCAAAGACATACTGCGGCGCGCGCGGGCTGTTTTCTTCGGTGGTGCTTTCCGGGCCGCCGGAAAGAATAATGCCGCTTGGGTTGAAGTCACGAATTTGTGCTTCTGTCACATCCCACGCCCACAGTTCGCAGTAAACACCCAGTTCACGCACGCGGCGCGCAACCAGTTGAGTGTACTGAGAACCGAAGTCCAGAATGAGGATGCGATGCTTATGAATGTTTTCCGTCATTGACGCTTATTCCGAGGCAAGTGAAACAGATAATATAAATCGCCCGACATGAAGTCGGGCGAAGAGAATCAGGAGCCCAGACGGTAGTTCGGGGACTCTTTAGTAATGGTCACGTCGTGAACGTGGCTTTCCTGAATGCCCGCACCGCTGATACGTACAAACTCCGCTTTAGTACGCAGTTCGTCGATAGTACCACAGCCGGTCAGGCCCATACAGGAGCGCAGGCCGCCCATCTGCTGGTGAATGATCTCTTTCAGGCGACCTTTATAGGCCACGCGACCTTCGATACCTTCCGGCACCAGTTTGTCGGCAGCGTTGTCACTCTGGAAGTAACGGTCAGAAGAACCTTTGGACATCGCACCCAGAGAGCCCATCCCACGGTAAGATTTGTAAGAACGGCCCTGGTAGAGTTCGATTTCACCCGGAGATTCTTCAGTACCCGCCAGCATGGAACCCACCATTACCGCGCTTGCACCTGCGGCGATAGCTTTGGCGATATCGCCTGAGAAACGGATACCACCGTCAGCGATAACCGGAATACCGGTGCCTTCCAGGGCTTCTACGGCGTCAGCAACGGCGGTGATCTGCGGAACACCTACGCCAGTCACGATACGAGTCGTACAGATAGAGCCAGGGCCAATGCCGACTTTAACCGCACTGCAACCAGCTTCTGCCAGAGCGCGTGCACCTGCAGCTGTTGCCACGTTGCCGCCGATGATTTGCAGATCCGGATATTTAGCACGGGTTTCACGGATACGTTGCAGTACACCTTCTGAGTGACCGTGAGAGGAGTCGATCAGCAGAACGTCAACGCCTGCGGCAACCAGCGCGTCAACACGCTCTTCGTTACCCGCACCCGCGCCAACCGCTGCACCAACACGCAGACGGCCTTGCTCGTCTTTACAGGCGTTCGGTTTACGTTCCGCTTTCTGGAAGTCTTTCACGGTGATCATGCCGATCAGGTGGAATTCGTCATCAACCACCAGCGCTTTTTCAACGCGTTTTTCGTGCATTTTTGCCAGCACAACTTCACGGGCTTCACCTTCACGCACGGTGACCAGACGTTCTTTCGGCGTCATGTAAACGCTAACCGGCTGGCTCAGGTCGGTAACAAAACGTACGTCACGACCGGTGATAATACCCACCAGTTCGTTTTCTTCGGTAACGACCGGGTAGCCCGCAAAGCCGTTACGCTCGGTCAGTTCTTTCACTTCGCGCAGCGTCGTGGTTGGCAGAACAGTCTGCGGGTCAGTCACCACGCCAGATTCGTGTTTTTTCACACGGCGAACTTCTTCCGCCTGGCGTTCAATGGACATATTTTTGTGGATAAAGCCGATACCGCCTTCCTGAGCCAGAGCAATAGCCAGGCGCGCTTCCGTTACGGTATCCATTGCTGCGGAAAGCATAGGGATATTCAGACGAATAGTTTTCGTCAGCTGGGTGCTGAGGTCAGCAGTATTCGGCAGAACGGTAGAATGAGCAGGAACGAGGAGAACGTCGTCAAACGTCAGAGCTTCTTTAGCGATACGTAGCATGGGCAATATCTCGACCAGAGTGGTTAATAAATATTGCCGCGGCATTATACAGAGCGTAACCGATTGCATCTACCCCTTTTTGCAAAAAATGCTTGCTATCCCCGGAGGGCGGGTTACTATCGACTGAATAACCTGCTGATTTAGAATTTGATCTCGCTCACATGTTACCTTCTCAATCCCCTGCAATTTTTACCGTTAGTCGCCTGAATCAAACGGTTCGTCTGCTGCTTGAGCATGAGATGGGACAGGTTTGGATCAGCGGCGAAATCTCTAATTTCACACAACCGGCTTCCGGTCACTGGTACTTTACACTCAAAGACGATACCGCCCAGGTGCGCTGCGCGATGTTCCGCAACAGCAATCGACGGGTCACCTTCCGCCCACAGCATGGGCAACAGGTTTTAGTCCGCGCCAATATTACGCTCTACGAGCCGCGCGGTGACTACCAGATTATCGTCGAAAGTATGCAGCCTGCCGGTGAAGGGTTGCTGCAACAAAAATACGAACAGCTTAAAGCGAAATTGCAGGCAGAAGGTCTGTTCGATCAGCAATACAAAAAACCACTTCCCTCCCCTGCGCATTGCGTCGGTGTGATCACCTCAAAAACCGGTGCTGCGCTACATGATATTTTGCATGTGTTAAAACGTCGCGATCCTTCTCTGCCGGTGATCATCTACCCCACCGCCGTTCAGGGCGATGACGCGCCAGGGCAAATTGTTCGCGCCATTGAGCTGGCGAATCAGCGAAACGAGTGCGACGTGTTAATCGTCGGGCGCGGCGGCGGTTCGCTGGAAGATTTGTGGAGTTTTAACGACGAACGCGTAGCGCGGGCGATTTTTGCCAGCCGCATTCCGGTAGTAAGTGCCGTCGGGCATGAAACCGATGTGACGATTGCCGATTTTGTTGCTGATTTGCGTGCGCCAACGCCGTCTGCCGCCGCTGAAGTAGTGAGCCGCAATCAACAGGAGTTACTGCGTCAGGTGCAGTCTGCGCAGCAGCGCCTCGAAATGGCAATGGATTATTATCTCGCCAACCGCACGCGTCGTTTTACGCAGATCCATCATCGCTTACAGCAGCAGCATCCACAGCTCTGGCTGGCACGCCAGCAAACCATGCTTGAGCGCCTGCAAAAGCGGATGAGCTTTGCGCTGGAAAATCAGCTTAAGCGTGCCGGGCAACAGCAGCAGCGATTAACACAGAGGCTAAACCAGCAAAATCCGCAGCCGCGTATTCACCGCGCACAGACGCGAATTCAACAACTGGAATATCGCCTGGCAGAAACGTTGCGCGCGCAACTGAGCGCAACGCGAGAACGGTTTGGTAATGCAGTAACGCACCTGGAAGCAGTTAGCCCGCTTTCGACGCTGGCGCGTGGTTATAGCGTCACCAGCGCCGCAGATGGCGCGGTGTTAAAGCAGGTGAAGCAGGTGAAAGCGGGCGATACGTTGACCACTCGACTTGGTGATGGTGTGGTGATTAGTGAAGTTAGCGCCGTAACAAAAACGCGTAAACCGCGTAAGAAAGCTGCTAATCCATAAGATGCGCCAGCATCGCATCCGGCACTGGCTCCCAGGCCACGCCAGATGCGCCATGCTGGTTACTGGAAGCAGGTCACCAGACCCGGTTTATTCATTAGCGTGATACTACAATCCTGTGCTCCAGTGCCTTCGTCCATCCCACACTGTTGAGAGGACAAATAAGGAAAACTTGGTGAAGACGGCCATCCCAGTGAATTAAAAACAGTGTGCAACAACTCTAATTCATTGTATGTCGGTGCATTTTCTATGCTGCCACACTGCCTTGCAATATCCCATTTACTGGCATCAATGATATGTGCAGAAGCCCAGTTTTCGTAGTTAATAATCGGTGAGGATACGGGATTAGCCCCGGACGGCAATTCTGTCGTTAACAACGGTCGATGTAGCGATTTACCATTCACCACTACAGTGTCTGCCATATGTCCCCAAAAGTGCGCCGAGGAAACATTCGGGCTGGTTGGTACCGTAAAAATAGCGTCCAGCGTGTCTGTCGCGGAAGCGTAATTAGCCAGAGTAACCGTCAGTGGCGTTTTATAACCAGGGGTATTATCCTGGCGGAGCGTAAAACTTGCCGTCCCATCCGCGCCTGTCATGCCACTAATGGTATTACCGCTTTCACTCAGCGTAACAGCCGAACCAGATAACGGCTGAACGATGAGATCGTCCATCGCCACCACATCACCATACAACGTCGCCCCAGCGTTACGCGGCGATGCATCGCCACGTTTCAAAGTAAATTCCACATTCGGTACCGTATTCCCGGCGCTGTCTTTCACCGTCACGGTAACGGGCATGGCTTCGCCTTTTTTCACTTTCGCCGCCTGAATAGCTGCGTCAAACGCTGTTGAGGTCAGTGTGACGCTGGAAACCGTTGCGCGCGCAGACACCAGACACGCCTGATAAGCGGCATTACCATTCAATGTCGTTGTGCCATCTTTCATATTGAGCGACTGATTTTTACCATCTGTCGACTGATCCTGCGCCCACCAGTAATAATAAACTGACCAGCCAGTTTCCGTCGTAAGGGTGTTATTGGGATAACGTTGATACAGTGACTTCATATCGCTGAGCAACGGTTGCCGGGCTTCCTCACAAGGGCTGAGGCTGGCATTTGCTTTAGTGGTTGACGAAAAATAGGGCCAGTCCTCATTATTGTTATTGGTTTTATTTACCCCGGAGGTCGATGGCAGCTCCTTCCACAATTTCGGTCGTTCAAAGACGGTTCCATTTGCCGCTGTCACCGTTTCTGGCATATGACCCCAGTAGTCGGCATCCTGGGCGTCAGGGCTGGTGACCACGGTAAATATCAGGTCCAGGTTTGACGTGATCTGCGGATCTTGTGCAAGCGAGACCGTAAACGGCGTTGCCAGGCCGGTGGTGGCGTTTTGCGTAACATTGAACGTCACTGTGCCATCACTGCCGGTAAAACCAAGCCATTTTGCCGTATCCTGAGCAAAGGAAATACGGGTTGCTGTCGGTGTGACGACATCTACAATAAGATCATCTGCCGACGATGAGGGCCTAATTCCTGAACGACTTTTCGCCTGCGCCCGCTGAAGCGTCACGCTCTCGCCACTCAGCAGGTTGCCATTTTGGTCTTTTACTGTCACGACTAACGGGATTGTCTCGCCCTTTTTCGCCGATGCCGAAGGTGTGCCGCCGTTACTGGCGGTTTTCGTCTCATCAAATGCTACTGAAGTCAGGGTAACGCTTGACGGCTTAGAGTGAGGCTGTGCCAGGCAGAGCATTAGAGCAACCGGAGAGAGTGCAGATGATGCTCGTCCCGTGCTTAGGTTAAAGACCTGGTAATACCAGGAGCTACCATTGGAGTTAAGTAATTCATAAATCCACCAGTTTCCTGACGCTATCGGCAACCCCAGATCTTTCGTTAACGCCCCGTTTGGGTGATCGTCATATAACCCCTGCAATTCGCTGAGGCGCGGTTGATATTCCAGCGAACAATCTGCCGTCGCTTTTTGAGTACTATATATATATGACCATGTCTCATTATTACCGTTTACCGAGCTCCCCGTAGTCGCTTCCGCTGCCAGTAATGGGCGCTTGAAGGTCACGCCTGCCGAACTGGTAAACGTTTCCGGCATATGGCCCCAGTATTTCGCTTTTGGCGAATCCGGGCTGGTTATCACCGTGAAAATGACATCCAGCGTGACGCTTTTCGAGGTATCGCGCATGAGTTCTGCGCTGAGCGGCGTTGACAGCCCATAACTGCTATTCTGGCTGACCTCAAACGTAGCTTTACCATCGCTCCCTGTCTTCAGAAGAGCCTGCGTCCCATCCCCATACAAGATTGACGTTACCCCAGTAGGTTCCACAGGTATGATGGTAAGATCATCTGCAGAGGCATCGTACGCAGCTTTAGCGCGGTTCAGCGCAGTTCCTCGTTTAAGGTTAAAGCTGGCACCTGGCAGTGGATTGCCTGCGCTATCTCGCACCGTAACAGTCATCGGGATAACCTCTCCCTTCTTCGCTGTTGCGCTGGGCCTGCCATCATTGCTGGCCGTTTTCGTTGCATCCTCCGCCGTTGAGGTCATTTCAATAGAAGCCGCCTCTGGATGAGGGTTTACCAGGCACAGCATTAATGCCGAGGTGGTTGAAGACGCTCTTCCACTTGATCCATTTAACAGATAAATATATTGATCGTACCAGTTACCCGCATATGCCACCATGTCGTAAGCCCACCAGTAGCTATTTACCGGAATACCCAGATCGGTCTTTATCGCACGACTTGGGTGTTCGTCGTACAATGCCTGTAGTTCGCTTAACAGTGGTTGATAATGTACATCGCACCCGCTTTTATCGATATCCCCCTTTGTTGCCGATCTCAACACGGCCCACTCTTCATTGTCTTCTATAAACGACTGGCCCGACGATCTTTCAGCAGAGAGTAAGGGGCGTTTGAAGGCAGTACCAGAACGCGTAGTGAACGTTTCCGCCATATGCCCCCAGTAACTTGCCAGGGGGGTATCCGGGCTGGTTATCACGGTAAACATCACGGGTAATTTGTTGGATTCCAGGCTCGACTGATAGGCCTGAGCGTACACATTGGTTACCAGGCCTATAGAATCATCCTGCTTTACCGTAAACGTGGCTGTCCCGTCTGCACCTGTCACCGCATAAAGGGAGATTGATGGAGTATCCACTCTTGCCGACGTTCCCGCAGCGTTGATTACAGTGATAGTTCTGTTCGACAACTGTACATTCTGGCGATTTGTCGATCCTTCACGTTTGAGAATAAACGGAACATTTGGTACGACATTTCCCTGCGCATCTTTTGTCACCACGCGAATCACCGCGTCGTCACCTTTTTTCCGTTTTAGTGCGCTGAGGGTTTCGTCAACTTTGACAAATTGTGTCGCATCGTTCGCTTCAACAATAATGTGGCTGGTCACCGCCACTGGGGTAGCCCGACAACTTAGCAGTCCTAGACTGCTTGACATGACCTCCGTTCCATCACCCGTTTTTAACGAAACCGCTTTAAAATTAAATGTTTGAGTGTAATAGGCAACAACCGTACTGGAGATATAGGCGCGTGATACAGGCCATCCCGTAACGTCATGTATTGGCACGTAACCTTCATCGGCATACAGTGACTCCAGCTCACTTTCAATCGGGACATATCCTGCACCGCAACCATTTACAGATGTGTTGTTCGACTGGTCCGGCGAGAACAGTGACCAGCTCTCTCCATCTTCCTGAAAAGAGCTTCGACTGGTTGTAACGGAAAGCTCATCTTGCAATAACGGTCTTTTATAAATAAGCCCGCCTGCACCGGTCATCGTTTCGGCCATATGCCCCCAGAATTTTGCTTTAGGGGTATCGGGGCTGGTTATCACCGTAAAGACCACCGGAAGCATTGATTTTACGTTATTATCTGTATCCAGCATGGCGGTCAGTTCGGTTTTTAAACCCGTGGTATTGTCCTGTTTCAGTGCAAGTGTTGTCGTACCATCTGCGCCGGTAACGCCATAAATCAGTGCTGTTGTTGAGGAAAAATTACTCTGCGTGTTACCCCAGGCATCCGTCACGATGAGCGCGCCTGCTGTCACCGTTGTAGACGCATTTGCCCGATTGACGCTAAGGTTACGTTTAAGCGTAAACGCGGTATTTCCCACCGGGTTACCCTGCGAATCTTTAGTGGTCACGCGAACCACGACTTCTTCCCCTTTTTTCGCTTTGACAACATTATTCGTACTGTCAAATTTTGTGGGGTCCGCAGCCTCAAGAACGATTTGGCTAGCCTTGACGATCGGCGTCGTCTGGCAGGTAAGCAGTTCTTTTGTGGCCGATGGAATTATCGAACTGGTGCCTGAACTGAGATTGACGGCCTTTAAGTCACGCTGTTCCAGACTACTGCTGCCTGTCGTGCTGGTAAGGTAACTTGAGGCGACGGGCCAGCCCTGAACCGTTTTCATCGCATTGCCGCGGTTGGCTTCATACAATGACTCCAGCCCGGCCTGAGAGGGAACATATTCACTACCACAACCATTAGAGGATGTGCTTGTCGCCTGAGTTTGGGTAAATTGCGCCCAGTCCTCATTATCTTCTGCAATCGCTGTTCGACCCGACGTACTGGATAACTCTTTCAACAATAATGGGCGTTTAAAGACCGTTCCATCCGCAGCCGTCACCGTTTCCGGCATATGCCCCCACATTTTCGCTTTATTGCTGTCCGGGCTGGTGACAACGGTAAAAATGGTATCGAGGGTCGCTTTTTTCGTTGTGTCTGAATAGAGCGCGGCGGTCAGCGACGTTTTTGTGCCATGGGTATCCGGGCGGGTAATAGTGAGAATTTTAGTGCCATCGCTGCCGGTCATCGCGCTGTATGCTGCGGCGGTATCATTGAGCGAAGCTTCATCCGCCAGGCCACTATTGATCACAACCGGCGCAACCAGCGCATCACCGCTACCGGCAATGTGTTTTTCATTTGAGCGGGTATAACCATCGCCACGCTTCAGGGTAAAAGGCATATCACCCAATGGATTGCCCTGAGCATCTTTTACCGTCACCTTCACCTGTAGCGTTTCGCCTTTTTTCAGCTTCGCCGCATTTGCTGCCGCGTTCCACTGCGCCGGGTCCACCACTTCCAGCGTAATGCTGCTGGCAGGATTGTTAGCCGTCGTCAGGCAACTGACATAAACCGCCGTGCTACCACCAACGGTCCGCGCGCCATCGTTGAGGGCTATGGTGTAGTAATGCGGCACCTGATCCGCGGGCGAACTGCTCCAGTAGGGCTGACGCTGCGTTGGCCAACCGTGTACCGTTTGAACGGCGTTACCACTGTTAGCATCATAGAGCGCGTTAAGCTGGGAACGGCGTGGGAGCATATTGGCACCACAGCCACCTTTACTGGTGCTGGAAGTGTTGGCCTAGCTAACGCGCGACCATACTTCGTTATTTTCCGTTAATGTGCCGTCCGGGCTGGACACTTCCGCAGCCAGTCGGGGTCGGGCAAAGGTTAATGCATCGACGGTAATCGTCTCATCCATATGCCCCCACATCTGCGCGCCAACCGCATCCGGACTGGTGAGCGTAGTGAAAATCACATTGTAATTAACAGTATTGGGAATATAGGAGTTTACAGGCGCAATATTCAGCGGCGTCGCTAAGCCCACACCTTGCGGTTGCTTAATTTCCACAGTAGCAAAACCCTGCGCATCCGTAGTACCTGCATAGACTAAAGACGGTTGCGATGTTCCGTAGAGCGTGCCATTCATCTCGATTGCGCCGCGGGTTGGATCATCGAAACCCGTGGTCTGCCCCTGACGATTTTTCCCCATATCTTTCGTGATGGTGAACGCGGTATACGGCACGGGCGCATTATTCAAGGCATTAAAGGTGCGTACCGTCATGGTAATCGTTTCACCCACTTTCGCCTGCGCTCTGCTGCTTGTGGAAACATCATGATCGGTGGTCGCAGCAATCTGGGCGACCATCTCATTGCCCGAACAAGAAAGGTAGTTTTGCTTAAAGCCGGAATAGGTGTCGATGTTGCCCGTGGCCAGGTTCACCGACGCGTGCGACGTCTCTTCCACCGCACTAAGATACGCTTTTTGCAACGTTGGCCAGCCATATTCGGTGCCGATGACATTGGCTGGATGTGCGGCAAACAAACTGTGCAATGAGCTTTGGCTCGGAATATGACCTAAACCACACTCAGCCTGCATACTGCTATTCTGATCAAACAGCGCCCAGTCTTCGTTATTTTCCCGCACTGCTCCCAGTTCGTTGGCGGTTTCATCCGCCAGCCGTGGGCGTTTAAAGATATTATTCGCTTCAATAATGCCTAACATATGTCCCCACATCCGCGCTTTGTCGGAATCAGGGCTGGTGATCACCGTAAAAATAACGTCTTTCTCATCCGAGGCGGTAAAATCACTGCGCATTTTCGCGGTGATGTGTGTTTTCACCCCCACGCCGCCTGGCTGGGTCAGCGTCAGAGAGGCCTCTCCGTTAGCATCAGTGATCCCTTCATAGGTATGGGCGTCAACTTTGCGAACGTTACTGCCACCATCAATTTGTACCGGGTGCGTCTCCCACGCAGCGTCAGTTTGATTCTTACGGTTAACACCGTCATCCAGATGCAGCGAAAAGTAGTAGTAAGCCAGCGGCTGATCGTTGTTCTTGCTATCGGTAATCGTCAGGCGTAAAGAAGCCTCTTCCCCCACCTTTACTTTCATCGCTTTTATCGTCGAATCATAACTGCCCGGCGTCAGTACCAGCTTCGGTTCAACATCGGGCGCTTCTTTATCGACACAGCTCACAATAAACGTCGTATCGTCCGGTTTTTGCGCTTCGCTGCGGTTCGAAACATCCGCCGCATGGTGCTGGCCGCTCATCCCCGCCAGTGATGACCAGTAGAAATTACCCTGCATCGGCCAACCAGCCACATCCTGCACTGACGTTGGCACCACCGTCGCCAGCGCACCGAAATGACGCATTCCGGGCAAAATGTCGCAATGTTTATCCGCGCCGCTCCAGGTAAAGGTGGACCAGGTTTCATTGTGATCGTTAACCGTACCGTCTTCATTATCGACTTCCGCCGCCAGTTTTGGTCGACTAAAAGTGTAATCACGGGCCTTCAGCGTATCGGGCATATGACCCCACATTGTAGCCTGCGGGACATCCGGGCTGGTGAGGACAGTAAAGATCACTGCCGTTTCACTGGCCTGAGCAATACCCGCGAGGCTCGCGACCAACGGCGTTTTTACACCAGGGCCGTTGGCCTGGGTGACCGTAACCGTGGCAACACCATTCGCATCGGTAGTACCACGATATTCCGTCGCGGTGGTGGTTAATTCGGTCGTGCCCAGTTTTACCGGCGCAGTATTGTTCACCACACCCTGGCGGTTTTCAGCATCTTTGCGTTTGATAACAAAAGGAATATTCCCCACAACATTACCGACGCAATCTTTGGTGGTGACCGTTAACGTGATACTGCCGCCAACCGTCGTTTTCGCCGCACCGGAGGATTCGTCATAGCCCGCGGCGCTGACGGAAATAAGGTCACCCTGCGCGGGCGCAATCTTCAGCGTCACTTTCTGATCGGCGAGCGTCAGAACACTTTCATAGGGATAGCCCGTCGAGGTGAGTAAATATAACAGCGGCATGGTCTGTTGGGGATCAGGCTGCGCCCAGGCGACCAGCGAACGCCCGGCAAGTCCCTGAGCGCAAAACGAGCGATCTGCGACTGGCTGTGGGTCCAGTAAGGTGTCCGGCGTCGCGGCATCCGCCCAAACTAAAGATACTGTCGGTGGCGTTTGGTTTTCCCAACGTGGGGTGGAAATGATATCGCCTTCTCTGTCTTGCGGATTGGTGACGAGCAATTTAGAGACGCTAATATCCGCGCTGAATTCACTCGGTTTAGCGGTAAACGCTACCTCATGCGTCTTTGCAGGATCCAGAAAGACACTGCCCTGGTAGACGGGTATGCTGGCACTGTCGGCGGTGGGCACGGTACCGTTAAATTCGCCGACCGTATCTGAAGAGTCTTGCCATGCAGATTCTGCCCATGACCACCCAGGCAGCATTGCGCTTATCAGCAATGCGCATAACACAAGGATTTTATTCAGGGTCAGGGACATGACAGAAACTCCACCGGTTGTTAAACGGACGCTTGTCGCATCAACATATTTTGCTTAATCCGGGATTAAGCAAAATATGCGGAAACAGCATTCCCTTGCGGGAATGCTGCTGAGTACGCGTTATTTGTGTTTGTAAATAATGTGAAGTTTGTACCCCTGTACCCCGTCGCCGTTGGTCGGGATGGTAAGAGCTTCTTTACCATCGCGCGCAGGGCCGTTAAGGTTGGTTCTGGCGTCTTCGTTGGTCGCAGGGATGACCAGATTGTTATTATCGAAGCTTGAGTTAACGATACCACCCGAGGTGCCGAGCTGTTGGCTGCTGCCAGAAAGTACCCAACGGAAGTCATAATTGGCGGTAACGTCAGCATCGGTACCCGCATCAAACTTGCCGTTTTTGTTCTCATCCGAGTACAGTTTGGCCACGTAGGTTTTGCCAAGTTCGATTGGCGTGCTGCCGTTGATAAGGTTGATACTGGTACCATCAACAAAGATGGCGACTTTCAGGTTCTGGTTAACCACCGGCCCTGGCGCAACGTTATCGCTGTCGCTTCCGCCGCCGCTGGCAGTGGAAATGTCATAAAGATGCAGCGCAGTCCCGACGTTTGGCGTACCGGTCTGCGTGGTCGGCGTAATTTCAATACCGATATAACGACCACGGTCGTCATCGGTAAGAGTGTAACTGGTCACCTTCGTTGCCAGCTCTTTCGGATCGCCCCCCTGAGCGTCCTTGTAGCTCATCCAGCGGATAGTATCGATAGTCTTTGCGTTATCGCCCAATCCCCCAAGATCCACGTCGCCTTCGGTATCACCAATTTCCCAACTTACGGTTAATTTATCACCCGAGTAAAGACGCTTGTCCGTTTCACTGCCTGTCGGGCGAGCGCCTTTTAGATCAGAAGTCAACGTTACATGGTCGGCATCTGTCGTAGCGCTTCCCCCTTCCGAATAGAGCCACGGAATGGTTCCCTGGAAAATATTGGTTTCGCCGCTGTCGACCCAGGCGCTTTCTTCCGCCAGCGCCACAGGTGCCACACAATAACCTGCCAGTGCCAGCGCCAATGCGATCCGGGTCAGACCGCGTCTTTTATCCTGCTTCATTGATGCTCTCCTTAATGAACCTTCAGCGACTGGCCGACTGGCCTTACGCCAATCTTATTTTTTGGTATACAGCACGCGTAAACCGTATCCCTGCAAGCCATCTCCCGCTTGTGCGCCATAGGTTTGCGCTGCTTCGCGGTTAGTGGCCGGAATCACAATGTCCTCATTGGAAGTGTTCGCCTGTGCACCCACTTCACCATTGATGCTCTTGCCGGTAAATTCCCACTTGTAGTCGTACTGCGCCATCTCTTCGTCAGTCAGTTTTTCGACCTGCTGGAAGACACCGTCTTTATTGCTGTCACGCCACAAAACAAATCGATAAGTGTTGTTGAGCGGCAGCGGTTCTTTATCTTTACCTATCAGGTTGCTGGGTTTAGCTGCCCCCACACGATAGATAAATGCATTTAGCCCACCAATTTCTGCCCCGAGGAAAGTGACATCCACATAGTTACTGTCGTCGTAGGGCGCAGCTTTTGCTTTCCAGCGATAGGTGCCGGGTAAGGTACTGGAGAGGGTGACAGTGCCCTTTTCTTTATCTTGTTTAGCGATAAAAACGCAGGGGTTGTCGGTCGAGCAAGGCTTGTTGGTTAACGTCACTCGTTTGTCCTGCGCGTCGTAAAGCTGCGGCGTGAGGTTATCTTCCGGCAGCGCATCGCCATTGCGGTCGGTGTTATCGCCAAAGCTGTCGGTTACATCGAGATCCATCACCACACCATCAACGCCATCTGCCTGAGCGCTGGCTTCGTGGCTGTGGTTGTTCTCTTCCGGCACGTTCGCGATGTTATTAACAATCAACTCTATTTTACGGTCCTGCTGAACGGTGATTTCCACCACGCCAGAGTTCTGTCGGTTGCCCTTTTCATCTTCCAGTGCCAGACGTACTCGCCAGGTATTGAGTTTTTCTTGTTCGGCTTTGTCAGAGCTGTACTGCCAGGCGGGCAGCACCAGGTTCCAGTGGTTATTGTTCCCCTCTGTCAGGGTATTCTCTTTGATAACCGGCATAACCAACGTGCGGGCAGCATTGTTTTTCGCCTGCCATGACGCAGCGACAATTTTGTAGTGGTGGTTGATAAGCGCGTTAATGGTCCATTTACATTTTTCCAGCCCGACGGCCGCTTCGGGAGTGTCCTTAATGACGCACTCAGGGTGCTCGTTGGTGGCATCCGCTTTTAACCACAGGGTGACATCAAGCGGATCTTTTTCTTTGTATTCCAGAACAATAAAGTTATTACGCTCAACAAAATCATGACGACTGCCCATCAACGAGTGAGCCGCTTTCACTTTATCGCTATCCAATTGATCTTTTAGCGGAACGCCGAACTGATAATTAAGAGTGGCATTAATGCTGACATCGCTGTTATCTCCGGTCCCCGCTTTATAGTCCGCCCCAACGGTTAGTAATGGCACCGGTTGATAATTCAGTCCAAGTGTTACCGCGTAGGGATCTTTCTCCAAATTATCCGTACCAAAAAGGGCGACTTCATCGCCGTAATATTGCTCGAAGACAACTTTGCCCCCCAGTTGCGGATAAGAAGGTAACCAGGCTTCGGCACGAATATCCCAGCCGCGCGCAGGGCGTTCTTCATAAAAGTCGAAATCTTCAGAGTCTTTCCAGTCAGAAAGCGGATGATAATAGTTGCCAGAGAATTTTAAATAATCAGTCCACGCTTCGCCGCCTAAACCTAAACGGCGATGTCCTCGGGTAAAATCATAATCATAAAATATATTTCCGCCCAATAACCATTCATCAAAATTATATCTTACCCCAAGACCAATATTCCCGATTGTACGATCTTCTTTTCGCTGCGCAGAAAATTGACTGAAATAAACAGTGGTTTGATTATCGTACCAGGGAACAAAATAATCGATGGAGCTGCCATCCAGATCGCCGTCCTTGCCAATGGAGAGGTTCGAACGGACCTTACCGTAGGGAGAAAGTGTGTCTTCAATATAAGATTGTGCGGTTGAGGTGATTTGACTTTGCAGATAGCTTCTGGCCTGAGATTCCAGCGCCTCAGGGGTCAAGTTTTCAAACCCTTGCGTGGCGGAGTTGATGACGTAATCGGCTCCGCGCTCTTTCAGCGATTTACCCTTGTTGGTTTGTTCATCCTGCTGTGCTGTCTGGCTACCTAAATCAGGTAACGATTCGTTTTGCTTAACATTTATCTCTGGTGCCGCGAAAGCAGCACCAGAGATAAATGTTAGAATAATACAGCGTTTCCATCGCAGCATGCACTTTCCCTGTGACAATGATACAGTCAAAAATAAGCTTTAATATTGTATCCCTGATTATTCAGAAAGGCATATCATAAAGAATAAATATATTCTTAATTATTTAAATTAGTGATTTCACTCAATTACATTAGTTATTCCACTAATAACAGATTGTTTTACCATTCACATATTAAATATAAATGATAAAACAATATATTCACATGATATTAAGCAATAACAAATTCAACGCGTTTTTTAGATATTAAACCGTGCCCATGTTGGCAGAAATAATCCACAGCACCACAAGCTTTTAACACTTGTAACGGCTGATGACACTCAGGGCAAAGTGCCTGGACGGTAAAGTCTTTGTCGCAAGTTGCACAGTGGGCAGTCTCGCCATTGCGTTCGAGAGGGGTTTTGCAGGTTGGACAGTTGAGTGCCATAAATACTCCTCGCGTGTTATTCGGTTTCCCTCTCCGTGTGGAAAGGGAAACCAGATAAGTGATTACTTACTTTTCTTGATATGCTTCATCAGGCGCTTACGTTTACGCATCTGGGTTGGCGTCAGGGTGTTACGCTTGTTCGCATACGGGTTTTCCCCTTCTTTGAACTGAATACGAATCGGCGATCCCATTACGTCCAGCGATTTGCGGAAGTAGTTCATCAAATAACGCTTGTAGGAATCAGGCAGGTCTTTCACCTGGTTACCGTGAATCACCACAATCGGCGGGTTATAACCACCGGCGTGGGCATATTTCAGCTTCACACGACGACCGCGTACCAGCGGCGGTTGGTGATCTTCAACAGCCATCGTCATGATGCGCGTCAGCATAGAGGTCCCCACACGACGGGTGGAGCTGTCATACGCTTCACGCACTGATTCAAACAAGTTACCAACACCACTGCCGTGCAAGGCAGAGATAAAGTGCACACGAGCAAAATCGATAAAGCCCAGACGGAAGTCCAGCGTTTCTTTCACCTGCTCTTTCACTTCCTGGCTCAGGCCATCCCACTTATTCACCACAATGACAAGTGAGCGCCCACTATTGAGAATAAAGCCCAGCAGCGAGAGATCCTGATCGGAAATACCTTCGCGGGCGTCAATCACCAACATCACCACGTTGGCATCTTCAATGGCCTGCAACGTTTTGATTACCGAGAATTTCTCTACAGCATCGGTGATTTTGCCGCGTTTACGTACGCCAGCGGTGTCAATGAGCACATACTCACGTCCGTCGCGTTCCATTGGAATGTAGATACTGTCACGCGTCGTGCCAGGCATGTCGTAAACAACAACGCGCTCTTCACCAAGAATACGGTTAGTGAGTGTAGACTTACCTACGTTCGGACGACCCACAATCGCCAGTTTGATCGGCAGACTTTGCGGGTCGAAGTCATCTTCCTCTTCTTCTTCGCCGTTTTCTTCTGCTTCAAATTGCGCCCAGTATTCAGCGTCTTCGTCGACTTCTTCTTGCGGTGCGAGATCTTCCATCCACGGCAGCAGCACGTGCTCCAGCAGACTTAATACGCCACGACCGTGAGACGCGGCGATCGGGTAGATTTCCCCTAAACCAAGCGAGTAGAAATCAACCACTGCCTGATCGGGATCCAGACCGTCAGTTTTGTTTGCCACCAGGAAGGTCGGTTTTTCACGGGAGCGCAGATGTTTAGCAATCGCTTCATCCGCCGGCATCAGGCCCGCGCGCGCATCCACCATAAACAGTACGACGTCCGCTTCTTCAATCGCCAGCAGCGACTGTTCCGCCATGCGGGTTTCTACACCGTCTTCTGTGCCATCAATCCCGCCGGTATCAATGCAGATAAACTCACGGCCTTCAATTTCTGCACGACCGTACTTACGGTCACGAGTCAGACCCGGGAAATCCGCAACCAGCGCATCTCGGGTGCGAGTTAGACGGTTAAATAACGTGGATTTTCCTACGTTAGGGCGCCCGACAAGCGCGACCACAGGTACCATGTTTAAAGCCTCATTTTTATAAATCATCAGACAACGCACGCTATATTCGTGTCGTTGTTAAAAACAGGAAAACGGCCCCTGTCCAGGAGCCGTTTTCAAAGTGAACGACAGAGACGATTAACGTGTAATAGAGTACACGGTTCCGTCTTTTGCCTGGATCAGCAGTTTGCCGTCAGCGGCAACCGGTTCAGTCTGGAAACCGGAACTATCAACTTTTTGCTGGGCAACGAAACGACCATCTTCGACGTTAATCCAGTGCAGATAACCTTCGCTGTCACCTACCACCAGGTTGCCATTATACAGCACCGGAGAAGTCAGCAGGCGATGCAGCAGATCGCTTTGTGTCCACAGCGTAACGCCGCCATCAATGGTCAACGCCATCACCCGGTCATTTTGATCGACCAGATAGATGCGATTGCCGTCGACGATGAAATCATTCACCGAACCCAGTTCGCGTTTCCACATAATCTGACCACTGCGCAGATCAAGCGCCGTCAGGTTACCATTATAGGCCAGCGCGAAAACAACGCCGTTAACAACGACGGGAGTCGTGTCAACATCGCTCAGACGGTCAATTTCGGTAGAACCGGTCGCCTGGGAAATTCGCTGCTGCCAAATCATCTGGCCCTGTTCCATCAGCACTGCGCTGACGCGACCATTATCACCACCCACGACGGCCGCACCAAAAGCCGTTGCCGGCGCAGACTCGCCACGCAAAGAGAGCGAAGGCATATCGAGGTTAACTGTCCATTTGACAGCGCCGTCAGCTTCGTTCAGCGCTTGTAACTGACCGTTACTGGTGTGGATTAACACCAGACCGTCGCTGACCACCGGACGCGAAAGTGCTTCACCCGCGACTTTAGTTTGCCATGCCACAGTACCATCGCTGGTATTCAGCGCGTAAACCTGCGCCTTTTCGCTGCCAATGTAGACATGCCCACCAGACACGGTCACACCGCCAGAAAGTAATGCAGGCTCTTTAGAGAACCAGCCATCTTTCTCGGCCAGGCTGACAGACCAGATTTCTTTGCCATCATCCGCATTCAGCGCTTTTACTAAACCAGCGCGGTCCGCTGCATAGACAACGTTGTCCGCCAGTGCCGGATGAAGATTGGAATAGAAGTTGCCAATGCCGCTACCAACGGAAGTGCTCCACGCCGTGGTCGGCGTAAACTGGTTTTCAACGGTTGGCAATGGGGACATCTTTACCACATCTTCTTCGCTGTTAAACAGCGAACAGCCGCTTAAAAGGGTAACGGAAAGCAGTCCTGGCAGCAGTAATTTACGCAATTGCATCGGGTCCCTCTCAGATGGACAAATTATTAATTTTCATCTGCATCATTTCGCTCAGTGCCGGAGTAACATCGCTTTTCACGCCTGCTTCCCATGCACTACGCGCACCTTGCTTATCACCTTTGCTCAGCAATGCTTCACCACGCAGGTCGGCAACAATGGCAGCCCACCCTTCACCTTTGATGGTATCAAGGGTTTTCAGCGCGGCATCAGCCTGCTTGAGCTGTACCTGAACGCGAGCAAGACGCAGATTTATCACGGCTTTGAGATTTTCATCGCTCGTGTCTGCCAGCCCCTGTTGTAACTGGGCGGCAGCTTTCTCTAGTTCATTTTTGTCAACAAATTGCTGCGCAAGTTCCAAAGAAGCCAGCGCACCATAAGTATTTTTATTTTCAGCAGCAAATTTTTCCGCCGCCGGGATGCTATCCGGTTTGCCTTCGCTCACTGCGGTAACCGCATTTTGATAGGCAAGAGAAGCGGAGCGTGCAGAATCAACCTGATGGCTGTTCCAGTAGCGCCAGCCAATTAGCGCGCCAACGCCCAAAATCACCCCAACAGCCAGTGCTTTGCCATTTTCAGCAAAAAAGCGTTTAACCGCTTCTACCTGGTCGTTTTCGTTCTCGTAAATTTCCACGCTGTCCTTCTCCTTCCTTAACCCAGTAACGTGCGCAAATGCGCGGCTACGCTATCCTGCGCAACTGCCGTTTGCTCACCAGAGCGCAAATCCTTCACTACTGCTGTGCCGTTAGCCACTTCAGACTCACCCAGCACCACAGCAACGCGGGCACCCCATTTATCAGCACGGGCAAACTGTTTCTTAAAGTTGCCGCCGCCGTGGTTGGTCATCAATTTCACGCCCGGTAATTCATCACGCAGACGCTCAGCTAATGCCATAGCCGCAGATTGTGTATCAGCACCTGAAGCCACCAGGTATATATCGACAACAGGATCGGCTTTAAATTCCGGATTAACGGCCTGTACTAACAATACAAGACGTTCGAGGCCCATCGCAAAACCGACAGCCGGTGTTGCACGACCGCCCAGTTGTTCCACCAGACCGTCATAACGACCGCCTGCACACACGGTGCCCTGGGAGCCGAGGCTGTTAGTCACCCACTCGAAAACGGTACGGTTATAGTAATCCAGACCACGCACCAGACGCTGGTTTACGGTATAAGCGATCCCCGCGCTCTCAAGCAGTTTGCACAGACCGGCAAAATGCTCACGAGATTCCTCGTCCAGATAATCGCCTAATACCGGAGCATCGTTGAGAAGCGCCTGCACTTCCGGATTTTTTGAATCCAGCACGCGCAGCGGGTTAGTGTACATGCGGCGTTTGCAGTCTTCGTCCAGCTTTTCTTTATGCTGCTCAAGGAATGCCACCAGCGCATCGCGGTAATTGGCGCGTGCTTCCAGCGAACCGATAGAGTTCAGCTCAAGAGTTACGTGCTCGGAGATACCCAGCGCGCGCCACCAGCGGGCGGTGAGCATAATCAATTCAGCGTCGATATCCGGACCTTGCAGACCGAAAACTTCGCAGCCCAACTGATGGAACTGACGATAACGCCCTTTCTGCGGACGCTCGTGACGGAACATCGGCCCGATATACCACAGACGCTGTTCCTGATTGTACAGAAGACCATGCTCGATGCCGGCGCGTACACAGCCCGCCGTCCCTTCAGGGCGCAGAGTCAGGCTGTCGCCATTGCGATCCTCAAAGGTGTACATCTCTTTTTCAACCACGTCGGTGACTTCACCAATCGCACGTTTGAATAGCGGGGTCTGCTCTACAATCGGCAAGCGGATTTCACTGTAACCGTAGCTGCCGAGCACGTTTTTCAGTGTGCCTTCAATGCGCTGCCAGATGGCCGTTTCGCCAGGCAGGTAATCGTTCATGCCGCGAATGGCTTGAATGTTTTTTGCCACGTTTATTCTCTTTCTGAATATAAAAATGAACCCTCAACGCTTCCCTCAATGTTTCGGGAGCCATGCGGGTTCAATCATACACGGGAAGCGAGGCGCTTCCCATCACGTTATTATTTTTCAACCTGCTGAACGTCAATTCGACGCGCTTCGTCCAGCTGACTGGCTTTCGCACGAATGCGCGCTTCCAGCTGGTCGATCATATCGTTGTTGTCCAGACGGTCTTTGCGTACGCCATCTTCATAGAGGCCGCTTTTCTTGTTACCGCCGGTGACGCCGAGTGTAGAAACCAGCGCCTCACCTGGGCCATTCACCACGCAGCCGATAATCGAAACGTCCATTGGAGTGATGATATCTTCCAGGCGTTGCTCCAACGCGTTAACCGTACCGATAACATCAAACTCCTGACGCGAACAGGTCGGGCAGGCAATGAAGTTGATCCCGCGCGAACGGATACGTAGCGATTTCAAAATATCGAAACCGACTTTGATCTCTTCAACCGGATCGGCCGCCAGCGATACGCGCAGCGTGTCGCCAATGCCTTCAGACAGCAGCAGACCTAAACCAATGGCGGATTTAACCGCCCCGCTGCGCGCACCACCGGCTTCTGTGATACCCAGATGCAGCGGCTGATCGATCTGTTTTGCCAGCAAACGATAAGACTCAACAGCGAGGAAGACGTCTGACGCTTTCACGCTGACTTTGAACTGATCGAAGTTCAGGCGATCGAGATGATCAACATGACGCATGGCGGATTCCAGCAACGCCTGCGGCGTCGGTTCGCCATACTTTTCTTGCAGATCTTTTTCCAGCGATCCGGCGTTAACGCCAATACGGATCGGAATGTTTTTATCGCGCGCACAGTCAACCACCATGCGAATACGCTCTTCATTACCGATATTGCCAGGGTTAATACGCAGACAATCGACGCCGTATTCCGCTACTTTCAGCGCAATGCGATAGTCGAAGTGGATGTCAGCCACCAGCGGCACGTTAACCCGCTGTTTGATGAGTTTGAACGCTTCTGCCGCGTCCATCGTCGGTACGGAGACACGGACGATATCAGCGCCAACGCGTTCCAGCGCCTTGATTTGATTGACCGTTGCTTCGACGTCTGTCGTACGCGTATTGGTCATGGACTGTACGGCGATGGGAGCACCATCGCCAATCGGCACATTCCCAACGTAAATACGTGTTGATTTTCTACGTTGAATTGGAGCCTGGTTATGCATGAAAAATCTCCCGCGTTACCCGTCTGTTACTGCGCCGGTGATTGTTCGGCATTGAGGGTCAGACGCGCAACCTGGTTAGTTCTGATAAAACGACTCAGATCGACAGGTTTCCCTTGATACTGGATCTGTACTGCGGCTGGCGCACCAATTTTCAGTTTATACGGTGCCTGGCCGGTTAAATTCAAATTACCGTCTTTACGCTGCATCCCGCTAAACAGTTTTTTACCGGTAGCATCAGTGACCTCCAGCCAGCAATCGGCAGTAAAGTTCATCACCAGCGCATTCGGATCAGCCGCCGGCGTAGTCACGCCTGCCTGATCGGTTGGCAACGGCGCAGCACCATCTGGCGTTATTGTTGCCGTTGGTGCCGGGGTCGCAGCAGTATCAACATTTGCCTGTGAAGGCGAAACAACCGCATTCTGTTGCGGATCAACAGCTGGTGCTGGCGCAGTTACGGCAGGTGTTTGCGTGTTGGTTGCGGTAGTATCCACAGACGCTGGCGGCGTGGACGTTGTAGCCGGGTCTGTAGTTGTCGACGTATTTAACGGAACACTCTGCCCCTGCTCGCTATTACTGCTCAGTTCCGCCGAAGATTGATCGGCCATAGTGGTGATCTCTTCCTGCTGAGCTTTGTGGTCTTGCCACCACCAGGCACCGCTCAGGCCGATAACCACAAACAACACCAGCCAGGTGAAGGTCATCAGCCAGCCGTCGCGTTTTTTGCGGCGTTTACCGAGGGAAAAACTCTGCATCGGCGCAACTTTTGCAGCCCGTAGTGGAGCCTGCTTTTCCAGCCCTGGCAGCAGTTCTTCTTCTGGAATATGTACCAGACGCGCATAAGAGCGGATATATCCGCGCAGGAATGTTGAAGCAAGATCGGCGGGTGCCTTATCTTCTTCAATGTCGCGTACCGTGGAAACCTTCAGGCAAAGTCGCTCGGCAACGGCCTGCTGACTAAGTCCTAGTTGTTCGCGAGCATTACGCAGGCGAGCGCCGGTAGTAAGTGCTTCATTTTGGTCGTGCGTGGCTTCAGTATTCATTCGCTGCAGGTACGTTTAAATGAGAATTGAGATGCCGGTGAACCATCATGCTCACCCACACCGCGAAACATCCGTTAAGTTAACCGTTATCATACAGTATAAGACCGTCTGTGTGCTCGTGACAAAGCCCACATTCACTAAGGCTAACTTACTGTTGCATCGTTACATACTGCCTTAAAGTCAGCAAAAACGCACCGTTAATATTGACCAGACAATTGCAACTTAATACTTCATTCATAAAAGATTACGCCACGGTACATAAAGTAACCGTGGCGTAATGGCTATCAGACCGCTTTAATATCGATGGCTTCACCCTGCATCCGTTTACGCAGGGTACGTTTCGTACGGTCGATAACATCGCCCGCCAACTGACCACAGGCAGCATCGATATCATCACCACGAGTTTTACGCACAATAGTGGTGAAACCGTAGCTCATCAGCACTTTTGAGAAACGGTCGATACGGCTGTTCGAACTGCGTCCATACGGTGCGCCAGGGAACGGGTTCCACGGGATCAGGTTGATCTTACACGGCGTATCTTTCAGTAGCTCCGCCAGTTGGTGCGCGTGTTCAGTGCCGTCGTTAACGTGGTCAAGCATCACGTATTCAATAGTGACTCGGCCCTGATTGGCGTTGGATTTCTCCAGATAACAGCGCACCGCAGCAAGGAACGTTTCGATATTGTACTTTTTGTTGATCGGCACAATTTCGTCACGAATTTCGTCGTTCGGCGCGTGCAGGGAAATTGCCAGTGCAACGTCGATCATATCGCCCAGTTTATCCAGCGCCGGAACTACACCGGAAGTGGAAAGCGTCACGCGACGTTTAGACAGGCCAAAACCGAAATCATCAAGCATGATTTCCATCGCCGGAACGACATTGTTCAGGTTGAGCAGCGGCTCGCCCATACCCATCATCACTACGTTAGTGATTGGGCGCTGACCGGTGACTTTTGCTGCGCCGACAATTTTCGCCGCACGCCACACCTGGCCGATAATTTCCGATACCCGCAGGTTGCGGTTAAAGCCCTGCTGGGCGGTGGAACAGAATTTACACTCCAGCGCACACCCCACCTGCGAAGAGACGCAGAGCGTGGCACGGTCGTCTTCCGGGATATACACCGTTTCAACGCGCTGATCGCCAACGGCGATCGCCCATTTAATGGTGCCGTCAGATGAACGCTGTTCTTCAACCACTTCCGGTGCACGGATTTCCGCCACCTCTTTCAGTTTGCCGCGCAACACTTTATTGATGTCGGTCATCTCATCAAAGTTGTCGCAGCAATAGTGATACATCCACTTCATCACCTGATCGGCGCGGAAGGGTTTTTCACCTAAATCTTTAAAAAACTCCCGCATCTGCTGACGGTTGAGATCCAGCAGGTTGATTTTTCCATCTTTCGTGGTGACGTTTTCAGGTGTGACTAATTGTTCAGACATATGCTATTCCGGCCTCGTTATTACACGTTATGGCCCCTGGAGGGTTGAAAAAAGAAACGCCCCGGTGAGCGGCTGCTCGTCCGGGGGCGCTGCATTGTACAAATTCTGGCGCACGGATGCCACGTTTGCACGCGGCATTTACGAAATTATTAACGGGTGCGCGGGCACACTTCGCCTTCGCCGAAGAAATAAGCGATTTCGCGAGCGGCAGATTCGACGGAATCAGAACCGTGGGTACCATTTTCGGTCAGGCTGTCAGCGTAATCAGCACGCAGAGTACCGGCCAGTGCGTTTGCCGGATTGGTCGCGCCCAGCAGATCGCGGTGACGCTGAACGGCGTTTTCACCCTCCAGCACGGAAACCACGATCGGGCCAGAGGTCATGAATTCAACCAGACCATCAAAGAACGGTTTTCCATCGTGTTCAGCATAAAAGCCACGAGCCTGTTCAACGGTCAGGTGCAGCATTTTGGTGCCGACAATTTTGAACCCTGCAGCTTCAAAGCGCGCAAAGATATTACCTATGACGTTTTTTGCTACCGCGTTCGGTTTGATGATGGAAAAAGTACGTTCAATAGCCATTTTTACCTCTGTAAATTGTTCTGTTGTTGTCTGTACCAGCGTACGAGATGGCGCGGATTATAATGAGCAACAGGGCCGTTGACTATTGATGAAAGTAACATTTTTTTAAAATAAACCTAGTTTAAGCAACAATCAGAGACAAAACAGACTATTGCATGACAAATTTCACTGTCGCGATTTGCCCCACCTCATCCATCACCAGCAATTGATAATCGCCTTTATCCATCAAATGCAGGGTCACGTTGCGCCCGCGTTCAGTTAACGGTTCGCCATTCAGAAACCACCAGCGTTCACCTGCCCCTCCACTTGATTGCAACGGCAAAGTCGCTTCCGCTGCGCCCGGTAAACGTTTAATAATCGCGCCATCGCGAACACCTGTCAGCTGCAGTGGGAGTTGTGCATCGTGACCGTATGGCGGGCAAATTGTCGAGGCCGGTGGTAAGCGCACAGCGCGGCGTTCTGATGCGGGCAACCAGGGTTCCAGCGGTAGCGGCCAGACATTTATCATTTCTTGTCGCGCCTGAGGGCAATCAGCGGCAACACGTTTGCCGTTTTCATCCAGCCAGATGGGGAAACGAATGCCATTAATGCCTTCCTGCTCCGGCAGTAATAGAGTTGGCGGCTGACTCCCGTCCAGCAGCCAGGTTGCCAGGCGGCGGCGACAGTTACCGTCACCTTCCGGCAAAGACTGTCCGCCCGGCCAGCAGATAACGCCACGACTTACAGAGTCAGGACGTGGGTCTTCCGGCAGATTCGCACTGCGCGACAGTAAGATATTATTAACCTGATTCAACAATGGTACGGCGCTGGCAAAGCCAAACTGACCAACAACGGGCGTGCCGTCCGGTCTGCCAGTCCAGATCCCAATGACATAGCGAGCGTTAACCCCAATCGCCCAGGCATCACGATAGCCATAGCTGGTGCCCGTTTTCCATGCCAGTGGGGCGACGCGCGGCAAGGCACCATCCGGCAAGGGTTGCGCTTCATCAGCCATAATCCGGCGAATGATCCACGCCGCCCCCGACGACATTAAAGGCCGTTCAAGCAGCGGATCGTCAGGCTGTAAGCGCAATTTGCCTGCCTTGCCATGGCGAGCAAACGCGGTATACGCTGCCGCCATATCTTCCAGTTTTGCACCAGCGCCGCCGAGAATGAGTGAAAGATTCGGCGCAGCGCCGTTGGGCAAATATAACGGCAATCCAACATTGCGTAACTTTGCCGCAAACTGTTTCGGTCCATAGGCTTCCAGCACCTGCACAGCTGGTAAATTCAGCGAGCGCACCAGCGCTTCGCTCATGCTGATCGGCCCATGAAAACCGCTGTCAAAGTTGCCAGGTCGGTAATCACCGGTACGCCGGGGGACGTCTTGCAGCAGTGATGCCGGGTGGATCAATCCTTCATCCAGCGCCAGACCGTAAACAAATGGTTTGAGCACCGATCCTGGCGATCGGATCGCATTGACCATATCAACATGACCAAAGCGTGAATCATCGTTGAGATCAACTGAACCCACCCAGCCGCGAACACGCATATCGGTATGATCAACCACGATCATCGCCAGTGAGCTGCGCGGTGGTAATCGTCCTTTCCAGTTTTGCGCCAGTTCTTCCAGACGTCGTTGAAGACCGGCATCCAGCGTAGTAACGATTTTGTCGCTTTTGCTTTTACCGAGCATCATGCGCGAAAACAGCGGTGCCAATTGCGGCATTTGTCGGGGTGCCAGCCAGATGGGTTCTTCCCTTGACTCTTTTACCTGCTCACGGGACCACACACCTTGCACGGCCATCCGTTCGAGAACTTTATTACGCGCGGCTTCGGCACGTTCCGGCCAGCGATCCGGGCGTAGTCGGCTGGGCGCTTGCGGCAACACCGCCAGCATTGCCGCCTCGGAATAGCTTAAATTCGCAGGCGATTTTCCGAGATAAGCCCAACTTGCCGCACCGATCCCCTGCAACGTACCGCCAAACGGAGCGCGGTTTAGATACAAGGTCAGAATTTCACGCTTAGACAGATGCCACTCCAGTTGCAACGCGCGCCAGAGCTGGCGAATTTTGCCGCCAAATGTTTTGGGGTGAGGATCAAGCAAACGAGCAACCTGCATAGTGAGCGTGCTGCCACCGGAAATAACCCGTCCCGAAGCAAGATCTTGCCATGCTGCGCGCGCCACCGAGAATGGATTCACCCCCGGATGCTTCCAGAACCAGCGATCTTCATAATTGATCAGCGCTTCAAGGTAACGTGGAGAAACATCTTCGATTGTTACCGGATAACGCCAGATGCCCTCAGCATCGGCGAAACGCCAGAGCGGCGTACCATCCTGCGCCACGACCACTCGTGCGGGATTGACTTCATGCAGCGGTAGAGGCCAGAGTTTATCTGCTCCCCACGCTGCAAGAAAAAGGAGAAAGGGCGCGGCTGCCAGCGTTATCCAGCAGCCGCGTTTGGTTAACAGGCGAGGCATTTACGGTCTGACAATCAGCAAATCTTCAGCCGCGCCGGTCGCCCGCCATTGGGGAACATACATTGATTCCACCATCGGTTGCGGTACCTGATACGTTCCCGGCGTTACCGCCCGCGCCAGATACACCAGCGTTACCGGTTGGTATTCATCAACGGCCACCGCCGCCACAAAGCGATCGTCACGGAACTCAATATGCTTAATACTCGCCTGCTGCATCTGGTTCAGTAAGTTCTGCACTTCGCCACCACTTTGCTCCAGGCTGGCGCTACCGTTCGCCAGGTTCTGGTTTTCCAGTTCCAGACCCGCTGGCAGTAAATCAACGACTAACGCATCCGGCACGCTGTTGCTGGCTTTTACCTGCAACCACACCAGCACCAGATCGCCGCTACGTAACGAGTCCAGCGATTTGCTCTTACCATCAGTACCAAGAATATGACGCTCGATTTGCAGCACATTGTTCGCCGGTAAAGGTGCGGATTGCGGATAACCGCTGGCATCCACACGCAGCCATAACGGCTGATCGCCACTGTTGGTCACCTGTAAGGTAGCAAGTTGATCGCTATTCAGATTACTGTTTTGCGCTTTCTCGCCTGTCAGCGGCTCAGCTGAGAAAGAGGTTTGCGCCTGCCATTTACCCGGTAAATCCTGAACCGTACGGGCAGCCAGGAACAACGCGTTACTTTCTTGGGTTGATAGCCAGCGTTCACCAAACGCCTGCTGCGAAAGCGTGTTCAGCAAAGTGTTTTGCTCATCGGGTAGCAGTTTATTTTCTTCCAGCAAGGAGAGCATCAACGCGTTGTCGCGCAGTGGACTACCGTAATCACCCAGCCATATCCGCTCATCACTATTACGCGGCGTTTTCAGCGCCAGCACAATCGCTTCTTCACCACGCGTTGCATCACCCATGGTTTTCAGCGCAACGCCAAGTTGCAGCAGCGGTAATCCAGAAGCAGCATCTGCACGATGCTCCCAGATTTCACGCAGCGCACCCAGTGGTGCCTTTTGCTGACGGGCCAACACCAGCGCAGCGTAAGACTGTACGGCGAATTTACTGGCTTTGAGATTATCCGCGTACGGGATCGACATCATGCCCGGATCTTGTAAATAGCGCAGCAGACGCTCATTTCCCCGGTTAATGGCGTCTGTCGGCACGCTGTAACCCTGCTCACCTGCGCGGACCAGGAAATCCATCACGTAAGCCGTCAGCCAGTACTCTTCGTCACCGTTTTTATCCCATAGCGCAAAGCCACCGTTATCACGTTGCATTTGCAGCAAACGGAAAATGCCGATATCGACCGATGCACGGCGTTTCTCATCACTGTCGCCTTTGATGCCCAACGCCTGTAGCTGGGTTGCGTTGGTATAAAGTGACGGGAACAGGCCGCTGGTGGTTTGCTCGAGACAGCCGTAAGGATACGCTTTTAACTCTTTGATATAACGTGCGATATTCAGCGGTGGTTTGCCGCTCAACAATAGCTGACCTTGCAGCGTAACAGGCGAGAAGTTTTGCAATCCATCCGCCGGGAGCGCCCAGGTTTCACCAGGCTGCAACGCCGTACCGTAATTAACCGTTTGTGCCGGGAACGCTGGACGGACGCCGATTTTCCACTGCTTATGCTGGTCGGCAACGGTTTCACCTGGTAACGCTAACCCACTAATGGAGGCCTGAATTTCTCCATCGCCATAACCTTGCAATGCTCGCACCGGGATAAACAGCGTAGTACGTACGCCTGGCGCTAATTCAACGGCTGCGGGTGAATCGCTGACCAGTTCAAGCAAACCACTGGCGGTCAGGGCAACGTTTAGTTTTTGCGGTTTATCGGTAAGATTAGTGATATCCAGCGTCAGGCGCGAGGTATCGCCACTCGCCATAAAACGCGGCATGTTCAGTTCAGCAATCACCGGTGCGGCAACTATCACTTTCCTTTCGTTGCTACCGAAGTCATCTGCCGTCCAGGCTTGCGCCATGACGCGCAATTCACCGTTAAAATCGCCAATCGGCAGTGTAACCGAGCCTTCACCCTGTTCGTTGAGCGTTACCGGCAGCGCCTGCTGCGCGACAATATTGACGTGATTGACCGGCGGTTTACCACCACGTTTCAGCTCATCACCATCGCCACCGAAACGCAGAGCTGCCAGACGCCCCTGACCTTCAATAACCTGACCGTAAATATCGTAAATGTCTGCGCCATAGCGTTTCTGACCAAAGAACGCCTGCCACGGATCTGGCGTGACGTAGTCAGTAATATTCAGCACACCACTATCAACGGCAGACACCAGCACATTCACCTGTTTAGGCTTCTCGCCATTTTTAGTGCTGGCTTTAATTTTCACGGTTAATGGTTGATTGGGACGCATTTTTGCTGGTGTTTCCAGCGCCAGATCGAGGCGACGGTTTTCATCGCCAAGCGGCAGATGCAACACACCAACCGCGCGTTTTGGCGTCGCGGAGCGAGATTTATCGCCAGGACGTACCACCAGCGTACTTAAATACAGATCATGACGATTCCAGGTTTTATCGACCGGAATCGTCAGATCCAGCCCTTGAGCCCGAACATCAATCTCTTGCCACCACAGCGGCCCTTCACTGGACTCGACCATCGCATAACCTTTACCCGCCGTTGGCGCGGCGATATGCAACTTAATGGTGTCGCCAGGGCGATAACTGGCTTTATCCAGTTTCAGCGTGACACGGTCGGGTCGCACTGCGCCGCTACCGTCGCTGTTGTCCTGCCAGCTATAGCCAGCCCAGAAACGAACACTACTGACCGCTTCATTCGGCGCTTTGACTTCCAGACGATAAGCGCCCCACTCTACCGGAAAACTGACCTTGCCGGTTTCGTCCGCTTTCAGATCCAGAGTTTGTTCATTTTCGATCAGATCTTTTTGATCAAACTGTGACTGCCAGCCTTCATCTTCTGACCAGTTCCAGTAGTAATCGCGGCGTTCGCGAATCAGGCGCACCTGCAAGCCCGACACGGCTTTTTTCACGCCTTGCGCATCGCTATAAACGATGTCAAAAGCGGCGTTACTGCCTTCATCAACAATGGGCTGTTTCACCGTGCTGTCAGTACGATAATCGTAAACCGATTTCGAGGCGAACTGCGGACGGATCCCCGGCAATGCATCGGCAGGCCAGATAGCCTGCTCAGCGCGGCGCGTCACCGGGCGACCGCCCGATTCCAGCAAACTACCCTGGAAAATAACCTGTAATGGGGAATGCGTTTCCTTCCACTGGCTTTCTGTAGAAACTTCGCCGCGCCCTTTATCATCCAGCGTCAACTGAACTTCATCCAGCGTGCGGGAAAGATTTTCGGCAGCTATATCGCCGAATTCAAAACCAGGTAAGGCTGACACAGCTTCACGCAGTGGGCGCAGGAAAAGTTGCCCTTGCAAAGTATTACCATTAGCAGGCGCACCGTACAGGTAGTATCCCACCACGGAGAATTTCACTTCATCTTTCGGCGTTAGCGGGGTTTTCTCACCGGTCAGATTCAGCGCCATGCGCTCTGGCATAAAATCTTCGACGTGGAAATCCCACATCCGATACTGGTTATCGCCCGTGTTAGCGCGAATATGCCACATACCGGTTGCCGCATTGCTATCGAGTGGCCAGGTAAAGTGGTAGAGGCCATTCTCCGGCTGACTAACGACGCTCCTGAGTACCTGCCCATCGGGTTTAATCACGTCTAACTTGATGGGTTGATTGGGCAACGCTTTACCGTCTGCATCACGCAGCAAACCATTGAGGATTACCGTTTCACCTGGGCGATAAAGATCGCGTGGGCCAAACATGAAAAACTGTTTGCTATAGCCTGGCGCGCCAGCAATGTTAAATTCTGCTAAGTCCAGCGCCGGAAGTTTTAAATCGAGTAGCGTTGTCTGACCGTCTTTACGCGCCAACAGTAATGCCGCGTTTTTATCATTTTCCAGCTGCACATGCCCCTGAGCGTCACTGGTTGCCTGAGTCAGAGTCTGCCCTTTCTCATTTAATAAAGAGACTTCAATTCCTTGCTGGGCCGCGCCGTTTTCCAGACTTTGGGTAAAGATATCCAGACGATTGTGATAACGGTGAGCTGAAACGCCGATATCACTTAACGTAAACAGCGTCGCGGGATTACTGTAATCGTAACGTCCAGCCTGATTCATCACAGCCAGATACACGCCCGCCTGCTGAAGCGGTTTGATATCGCCCAGCGGCAGCAATAATTTTTCACGGGTGTTACGCGCAGGATTGAGATCAAACCGTCCGGTGTAGACCAGATCCGCCATCTGCAGCAGTTTGTCTGACTGCCAGTTCGCCAGCGAATTGCGGTATTCCCATTGGCTAATGAATGCTGGCAGAGATTCTGGCTTAACGCGGAAGAAGTTAACATCGACATTATTAACGTTGAGCGCCATTACCGGCAGCCCTTCAACGACTTTGCCAGGCAGCAGCGAACCACGGCTGGCAAAACCGACGCTGGGTTGGATGTCGCGGGTAGTTATAGTTTTTTCATAATCTTTACTGAAGGTTGCGTTGTTGAGTGCTTTGACTTCCTTGCCAATAGTAACGATCAAATCACGTTTCGGTTCGAGGTGGCGTAAACGCAACTCTTTAAGATTATCTGACAGCTCCCAGGCACCATCCACTTTGCCGATTTTCTTATCGACGACATGGATAACGCGTGAGAAATCCTGATCCGGGTCGAGAGGAATGGAGAACGTCAGCACCAGCGTGGCTGCGCCATCAAGTTGAACTTCAGAGAGATCCAGCAATGTCAGCGCCTTACCGGCACTCTGTTGGGCCAGTTTTTGTCGCTCCGGCGCGGAAAGTTTTGCTGAACTCACGTTTTCTGAAGAGGCCGCTTTAGTAACTTCAGAAGGCGCATCTTTTTTCACCGCTGTTGGCGCGTTATCGTTGTTGTCGCACCCTGCCAGCGCCAGCATTAGCATGCAGGCGGCTACGCGTAACTTTTTCATTTTTCATCCCTGCCACAATGGCCCGTTAGCAACGTCGAATAATTATTATGCGTGAGAATTTACGTTATGTAATTCAGTATCACGCCCATACAATCCGAATTTTAGTGAGAATTGTGGCTCAGACAGCCAAATCAGCCTCTTTTGCTTGTCGCCTTTCACTAAACATCCGACAATTTAGCCTAACCCCGGCAAAAATGGAGATGCCTATGTCCACGACATGGTTTGTAGGAGCCGACTGGCTCGCCGAACATATTGATGACCCGGAAATTCAGATTATCGATGCCCGCATGGCGTCGCCTGGACAGGAAGATCGTAACGTTGCTCAGGAGTATCTGAATGGACATATTCCCGGCGCAGTGTTTTTTGATATAGAAGCGCTTTCTGATCACACTTCCCCGCTTCCACACATGCTGCCGCGCCCGGAAACGTTCGCCGTGGCGATGCGTGAATTAGGCGTTAACCAGGATAAGCACCTGATTGTCTATGACGAAGGTAATCTTTTCTCAGCCCCACGAGCATGGTGGATGCTGCGCACCTTTGGTGTAGAGAAAGTGTCGATTCTGGGTGGTGGACTTGCAGGCTGGCAGCGTGATGATCTGCTATTAGAAGAAGGCGCAGTAGAACTGCCGGAAGGAGAGTTTAACGCCGCGTTTAATCCTGAAGCCGTGGTGAAAGTCACCGATGTGTTATTGGCAAGCCATGAAAATACGGCGCAAATTATCGATGCCCGCCCGGCTGCACGTTTTAACGCAGAAGTTGATGAACCTCGCCCAGGTTTACGTCGCGGACATATTCCCGGTGCATTGAACGTTCCGTGGACGGAACTGGTGCGCGAAGGCGAACTAAAAACGACCGATGAACTGGATGCGATATTTTTTGGTCGCGGCGTCAGCTATGACAAACCGATTATCGTCAGCTGCGGCTCTGGTGTAACGGCAGCCGTGGTTTTGTTGGCACTCGCGACACTTGATGTGCCAAACGTGAAACTGTACGACGGCGCATGGAGTGAATGGGGCGCACGAGCAGATTTACCGGTTGAGCCCGTAAAATAAGCTTTTTACAGGCAATAAAAAACCGCCGAATTTGGCGGTTTTTTATTGCTGGTCTGGTTCGCGGCCTTTCCAGCAGGTTGTATTACTGCAAGTGTATCTCGTCTACTCAATACTCGCTTTATGCATCAACGATGTCAAGTAGATAAAAAAGGATAGATTTTGAATTCATTTGGCTTATCAGTCCGAATTCAGACAAATATAAACAAATCCCGCTTAATATTAAAATATACTAACTGGTAAAAGATATTAGTTAAACGTGTAACTTCACTTTCTTTAAACAACAAAAAACCGCCAAAATCAGGCGGTTTTTTGTTGCTGGTCCGGTTCGCGGCCTTTCCAGCAGGTTGTATTACCGTAGTAATGCAAGCGCGTCTCAGCGGAGACAATACTCGCCAGTAACCCTCTTTTTGTCAAGCAAAAGAGAGTTATTATTGTTCTGTTAGTGTATTATCCACTGCGGCCCTTTCCGCCGTCTCGCAAGCGGGCGCTGGCTTAAGGAAAGGATGTTCCGCGACCGTTAGAGCAAGCGCGTCTCAGCGCTTGCTATCGCGGCAATATCGCCAGTGGTGCTGTCGTGATGCGGTCTTCGCATGGACCGCACAATGAAGATACGGTGCTTTTGTATCGTACTTATTGTTTCTGGTGCGCTGTTAACCGAGGTAAATAATAACCGGAGTCTCTCCGGCAACAATTTACTGGTGGTTAACAAACTTCAGAGCAGCAAGTAAGCCCGAATGCCGCCCTTTGGGGCGGCATATTTTAGATTATCCGATGCTGTTTAAAGTCACGCAAAAAACCACCCCAGCGACGTTCATAGAATGGCGCAATATGTTCGGTAATAAAGTGGCTAATTCCTTTTTCCCCTTTTTTCACCTGACAAATATCGATGGGTTCATCGCCAGGTAATGTATCGGTCGCTACACTTCCCGCCGCCTGAATAATTTCTTCGATATCACCATCGGCTTCAATGCCAATAAGTAAATTAGGCTGTGCCTCTTCGTTCTCTTTAATTGAACAAATAAAAGCACGCTTCACCGGCTTAATAGTTTTAAATAAGGTGGTGAGTGAATCAATCATTTGTGCTGGTGGCTCTGCGACTTCCGATAATATCAGCGATTCACCGCCCTCCAGTACTTCCTGGCTGCTCAGCGGATTTCCTTCTTCACCAATCAACAAACTGATTTCACGCGGCATAAATTCTTTACCGGTTGGCAGTTTGGCATTAAGGAAGAGCGTTTCGCCAAGGGTCATCTCAAACAATGTGCGAACGGGCATTACGACAAATGCCTGTTCGTCTTCAACCACCTGTTGAAGTGCTTCTAACGAGGTGAAAAAAGGAATGACGCTGGTGCCGTCTTCTTTTTCCCAGTGCTGTAAATCAAGCGCGCTATCTTCAACCACAGCCTCGCCCTGCGCCGCCGTACCAGGCACCCAGACGGTGGATTCCAGTAGAGTACGGAAAAAGGCCGGGCGGTGCGCCGGTTCGGTTGCTGCTTTTTCCAGCAGGTCTTCAAGTTCATTTTTTGTTTCGGACATAAGAACCACAATTCATTCAACGTTCGGGGCACAAGTACCTGATACGCCACGCTTATCAGGCCTACAAGGGAGTCGCAATCTATTGGATTTTCGCAATTTGTAGGCCGGATAAGGCGTTTACGCCGCATCCGGCATATTAGTTTACGCCGTTAACAGATTAGCAATCGTGCGCACACCAAGTCCCGTAGCACCCGCAGACCACTGTTCAACCGGCGCTTTACGGTAAGTCGCCGAGCAGTCGATATGCAGCCAGCCTTGCTGATAGTTCTCAACAAAGTGCGACAGGAAGCCCGCCGCCGTGCTCGCGCCTGCCGGGTACGCCGCGCTTCCGGTATTGTTCAGTTCGGCAAAGTTAGACGGCAGCTGGCTGCGGTGGAACTCCGCCAGCGGCAGACGCCAGAACGGTTCATTCTCCTGCGCGGCACTCGCCAGCAAGCGACCGGCAAGCGCATCGTCAAAACTGAACAGCGCGTGATAATCATTACCCAGCGCAGTTTTCGCCGCCCCGGTGAGGGTCGCCGCATCAATGATCAGTTCCGGTTTCTGCGCACTGGCATCAATCAGGCCATCGGCCAGCACCAGACGCCCTTCGGCATCAGTGTTCATCACTTCAACTTTTTTACCGTTGCGATAGGTAATAATATCGCCCAGTTTGAACGCGTTGCCGCTGATCAGGTTATCCGCACAGCAGAGGAACAGCTTCACGCGCTTGTTCAGTCCGCGCGTAATGGCAAACGCCAGCGCCCCGGTAACCGTTGCCGCGCCGCCCATGTCCGACTTCATCGAGTCCATAAATGCGGTCTGTTTGATACTGTAGCCGCCGGAATCAAAGGTGATGCCTTTACCAACCAGGCACGCGTACACTGGCGCTTCTTTATCGCCAGTCGGGTTGTAATCCAGCGCCAGCAATACCGGAGAACGTTCTGAACCGCGTCCGACCGTGTGCAGCCCCATATAACCTTGATCACGCAGATCTTCGCCTTTGGTGATCCGGTAAGTCACACGATCGCCCGCGACATTGCTGATCAGATCAACAGCACGCTGTGCCAGTTGCGATGGCCCCAGTTCTTCCGCCGGTGCGTTGATGGTGTCACGCACCCAGTCGATGATCATCAGGCGGTTATCCAGTTCCTGCCGTTGGGCATCGTCCAGATCCGGCCACTCCACTTTACGTGTGCCTTTCGGGGCTTTGTAACCTTGCCAGAATGCCCAGCAGCGATCCGCATCCCAGTCTTCACCGCTTAACTGAACATGCTTGATGCCCAGACCGTCAATCTTGCGCGCCGCACGCTGGATCAGCCCCAGATCGTCTGCCCCGTTCAAATGCAGGGTAATGCCATCATTATTAATGCTGTAAGTCGCTTTTTCTCCCCAGCGCGCGTCGGCAGGTTGGGTAGAGAGGGTAATCTTCATCGCTTCTGTCATTTTAGTTATCCTTCTTTGTAAAAGGGCCGCCAGTTGGCAGCCCCAGGATTTTTCCGCTAAATGATTCGCGTTGCAGGACAAAACGCATTGCGTTTTGAACAGCGCTTGCGCTGGCCCCGGAGGGGTGAGGCCAAAAGGCCGAATCACGCGGCAAGTGAGTGAAGCCCCAGGAGCATAGATAACTATGTGACTGGGGTGAACGAGCGCAGCCAACGCATCTGCGGCGTGAAGCATGACGCGGAAATCACTCGGCTTCGTCCAGCCAGACTAACAAAATCGCTTCGAGGATTTTTTCGTTGGATGCCTGCGGGTCGTCGTCGAAATCTTCCAGATCGCAAATCCACTGATGCATATCGGTGAATCGAACCGTTTTCGGATCAAGATCGGGATACGCATCGTACAGTGCTTCGCCAATTTCGCGACTATCGGTCCACTTAAGTCCCATACTAACCTCTGTTAATGCTCACGCGCATGGTTGATAGTGTAACGCGGGATTTCGACCACTAAATCTTCGTCGGTAACGCGCGCCTGGCAGCTTAAACGGCTTTCCGGCTCCAGTCCCCAGGCTTTGTCCAGCATGTCGTCTTCCTGCTCTGAGCTTTCCGGCAGCGAGTCAAAACCTTCGCGAACGATGCAGTGGCAGGTGGTGCAAGCACAGGATTTTTCACAGGCGTGTTCAATCTCGATACCGTTACGCAGCGCAACGTCGAGAATGGTTTCACCACTATTCGCTTCCAGAACAGCGCCATCAGGGCAGAGATCCTGATGAGGCAAAATAACAATCTTTGGCATATTAAACCTCGTCCACGGAATGGCCTTTCAGCGCACGACGAACCGACTGGTCCATGCGGCGAGCGGCGAAATCCTGGGTTTGTTTGTCTACGTTTTTAATCGCTTGTTCGATAGCGTCAACATCATCGCCCTGCGCCACTTCACTCAGGTGAGCGGCAGCATCGTCAATGACCTGACGCTCTGCGGTGCTTAACAGCGCGGCATCAGCAGCCAGCGCGCCGTGCAAACTTTCCAGCACACGCGCCGCTTCTACTTTTTGTTCTGCCAGCATACGGGCTTTTACGTCCTGCTCGGCATAGCTCATTGAGTCTTTAATCATCGAGGCGATTTCGCTGTCGGTCAGACCGTAGGACGGTTTGACCTGAATAGATGCCTCAACGCCGGTGGATTTCTCCATCGCCGTCACGCTCAAAAGACCGTCGGCATCGACCTGGAACGTCACGCGAATATGCGCGCCGCCAGCCGGTAGCGCCGGAATACCACGCAGCGCAAAACGCGCCAGCGAGCGGCAGTCCTGCACCAGTTCGCGCTCACCCTGCATTACATGGATAGACATCGCCGTCTGACCATCTTTAAAGGTGGTGAAATCCTGAGCGCGCGCCACCGGAATAGTGGTATTACGCGGAATCACTTTCTCCACTAGGCCGCCCATCGTTTCGAGGCCCAGCGACAGCGGGATCACATCCAGCAACAGCATTTCGCTGTCCGGCTTGTTACCCACCAGAATATCCGCCTGAATCGCCGCGCCAATAGCGACGACTTTATCCGGGTCGATAGAAGTCAGCGGTGGACGACCGAAAAATTCGCCTACTCGTTCACGCACCAGCGGCACGCGAGTAGAACCGCCAACCATCACCACTTCCATCACTTCATCAGCCTCAACGCCAGCGTCTTTCAGCACACGACGACAAGCCAGTAAGGTTCGTTTTACCAGTGGCGCGATCAGTTCGTTGAATTGTTCACGGCTGATTTCGCCCTGCCAGCCCGCAACGTTAACGGTCACGGAGTCCGCATCGCTCAGCGCGATTTTGGCCGCAATGGCAGCATCCAGCAGTTCACGCTGAACGCGGTTATCGCTACGATCAGGAATGCCCGCCTGCTCGCGAATGTAATCCGCCAGCAGATGGTCGAAATCATCGCCGCCGAGCGCGGAATCACCGCCGGTCGCCAGCACTTCGAACACGCCGCGACTTAAGCGCAGAATGGAAATATCAAACGTCCCGCCACCGAGGTCATAAACGGCGATCACGCCTTCCTGACCGGAATCCAGCCCGTAGGCGATAGCCGCAGCGGTCGGTTCGTTAAGTAAGCGCAGGACGTGAAGGCCCGCCAGACGCGCCGCGTCTTTGGTGCCCTGACGCTGGGCATCGTCAAAGTACGCCGGAACGGTGATAACTACACCATCCAGCTCGCCTGCCAGGGCTTCAGTTGCCCGCGCCGCCAGTGCTTTGAGGATGTCCGCAGAAACGCGCACCGGGTTCAGCAGCCCCGCCGCCGTTTCAATCATCGGCAGGCCGTTTTCGCTGGCCTGGAATTGATAAGGCAGATGCGGATAGCGTTGCTGGATATCAGCCAGCGAGCGCCCCATCAGGCGTTTAACAGAACTAATGGTGTTGGCGGTGTCAAGCGCTGCGTTAGTACGCGCGTCATAACCCACCGAATGCCCTTGCTGTTGATAGTGAACAACAGACGGCAGCAGGTGACGGCCTTCATGGTCGGCTAACGTTTCGGCCTGACCGCTGCGCACTGTCGCCACCAGCGAGTTGGTTGTGCCCAGGTCAATACCGGCCGCCAGACGACGCTGATGCGGCGCAGCACTCAAACCAGGTTCACTAATTTGTAATAAGGCCATGTTTAGCTTCCAGAAATTAAAAATCGAGCAGTTTTTCTTCGAGTTGTTCGGCACTGCTTCGCAGTTTATCGAGAAAACGCAGCTTACGCACGGTATCCGCCGCCGCGTCCCACGTCTCGTTGTCTAACTGTTCAACCATCAACTGATGGCGGGTATCAAACATCTTTTTCACACGTTTGATAAAGCTTTCCAGCCGCGCTTCATCTTTCGCCTGTTCGATCTCGTCCAGTTCTTCGCGCAGTTCCAGCTGTTCCATCAGGAACGCGGTGTCGCGCACAGTATGCTGCTCGCTGGCGAGATCAAAACCGTGCAAAGAAAGCAAATATTCCGCGCGCATTAACGGATGACGCAGCGTTTGCCAGGCCTGGTTAATGGTTGCAGATTGCTGTACGGCGGCGAGTTGTTCCGCCTGGCTTCCGCTGGCGAATTTATCAGGATGATACTGACGTTGTAGATCCTGAAAACGCAGGCTCAGCGCCTGGGTATCGAGTTGATAACGGGCAGGCAAGCCAAAGAGGGTGAAGTAATCCATAACATTCTCAGGGCTGCGATCCGCCGCGATAACGGCGAATCAGGTAAAACAAACCCCACGCGCAGGCGACCACGGTGGGGTTATCGGTATGCGCATCAAACGTGGAAGCTTTCGCCGCAACCACACTCATCTTTGACGTTCGGGTTGGTGAATTTAAACCCTTCGTTCAGGCCTTCTTTTACGAAGTCCAGCTGCGTACCGTCCAGAAATTGCAGGCTTTTGCCATCGACCACGACTTTCACGCCTTTGTCTTCAAACACGATGTCTTCCGGCGTCGGTTCGTCAACAAATTCCAGTACATAAGCCATACCTGAACATCCGGAGGTTCTCACGCCCAGACGCAGGCCAAACCCTTTGCCGCGGTTAGCCAGAAAGGTATTTACTCGCGCTGCTGCACTGTCGCTCAGTGTAATCGACATAACCAAACCTCAACTCTTATTTTGCTTCACGTTTGCTTTTATAGTCCGCAATGGCGGCTTTGATCGCGTCTTCTGCCAGAATAGAACAGTGAATTTTCACCGGCGGCAGTTCAAGTTCTTCAGCAATATCGGTGTTTTTGATCGCCTGCGCTTCGTCGAGAGACTTCCCTTTCACCCATTCGGTGACCAGGGAGCTGGAAGCGATAGCAGAACCGCAGCCGTAAGTTTTAAAACGCGCGTCTTCAATGATACCTTCATCGTTGACTTTAATCTGCAACTTCATCACGTCGCCACAGGCCGGTGCACCCACCATGCCGCTGCCGACGTTCTCGTCGTTGTTGTCAAAGGAACCCACGTTACGCGGATTCTCGTAATGGTCGATAACTTTTTCGCTGTAAGCCATTATAAATTCTCCTGATTCCGATACCGATTAATGATGTGCCCATTCGATGCTGTTCAGATCCACGCCCTGCTTGTACATTTCCCACAGCGGAGAAAGGTCACGCAGACGACCGATGGATTTACGAACTAACTCGATGGTGTAGTCGATCTCTTCTTCAGTAGTAAAACGACCTAAAGAGAAACGGATAGAGCTATGTGCCAGCTCGTCGTTCAGCCCCAGCGCGCGCAGCACGTAGGACGGTTCGAGGCTTGCTGACGTACAGGCGGAACCTGAAGAAACCGCGAGGTCTTTCAGCGCCATAATCAGCGACTCACCTTCAACGTAGTTGAAGCTGACGTTGAGAATGTTCGGCGCGCCGTGTTCCAGGTCACCGTTCAGGTAAACTTCTTCGATATCTTTGATGCCGTTCCACAGACGGTTACGCAGGCCGCGCAGACGTTCCATCTCGGTCGCCATCTCTTCTTTTGCGATGCGATAGGCTTCGCCCATACCAACGATCTGGTGAACAGGCAGAGTGCCGGAACGCATACCGCGCTCGTGACCGCCGCCGTGCATTTGCGCTTCGATGCGTACGCGCGGTTTACGACGCACATACAGCGCACCGATACCTTTCGGGCCATAGATTTTGTGACCGGAGAATGACATCAGGTCAACTTTCAACTGGCTCAGGTCGATAGGCAGTTTGCCCACGCTCTGGGTTGCATCAACGTGATAGATAATGCCGCGAGCACGGCACATTTCGCCGATAGCCGCGATATCCTGCACCACGCCGATTTCGTTATTTACGTGCATGATGGAAACGAGGATGGTGTCGTCACGCATCGCTGCTTCCAGTTCTTTCAGGTCGATAATGCCATTACGCTGCGGTGCCAGGTAGGTGACTTCGAAACCTTCGCGCTCCAGCTGACGGCAGGTATCCAGTACCGCTTTGTGTTCGGTTTTACTGGTGATGATGTGCTTGCCTTTTTTCTGATAAAAGTTGGCTGCACCTTTGATCGCCAGGTTGTCAGATTCGGTTGCACCAGAGGTAAAGACGATTTCACGCGGGTCAGCGCCGACCAGATCGGCAATCTGATTACGGGCGATATCTACCGCTTCTTCAGCCTGCCAGCCGAAACGGTGAGAACGGGAGGCCGGGTTACCAAAGGTTCCGTCCATCGTCATAAACTGCATCATTTTCTCGGCAACACGCGGGTCCACCGGCGTGGTTGCGGAGTAGTCGAGATAAATCGGTAATTTCATTGCTCTATAAACTCCGTACATCACTCAATGCAAGGAACCAGGCTACCGGCTGGATGTACGACCGTGTTTACGGAGCGCGATACGCCCCGGCCTGATTCTGAATTCTTTTTATTAAGCGCGTAACTTAACGTCGATCGCGTCTTGTGTGCGGGTGCGTGGCGCGTCGTGAGTATGCTGACGACCAGACACATCCAGCACTTCCTGGTTATTAACCAGTTCGCCTAAAGTAATGTTGTTGAGAAAACCGGTGAGACGGTCGCTCAAATCACGCCATAGCGCGTGGGTCAGGCATTTATCGCCGCCCTGGCAGCCGCCTTTACCCTGACAACGGGTGGCATCTACAGATTCGTCAACGGCGCTAATCACTTCGCCAACGGCGATGCTGCTGGCATCTTTGCCTAACAGATAACCACCGCCTGGTCCACGTACGCTGGAAACCAGACCATTTTTACGCAGACGGGAAAACAGTTGTTCCAGATAAGAAAGGGAAATTCCCTGACGTTCGGAAATATCAGCCAACGGTACCGGGCCCGCTTCAGAGTTGAGCGCAACGTCAAGCATTGCGGTCACGGCATAGCGCCCTTTAGATGTCAGTCTCATGTCTTACTTCACCTCAAACTCGCCCCTGCCCGGGGTTTTTTATTGTAAAAGTGGGGGTATTGCATAGCAGGGTCAAGTCTGACATTCCCGAGTAAATTGGTCAACTATTTACTTGACTGATTTAGTCGGGTATTTAACCTTCAGTGCCATTTTTTTATCGTGGCGTTTGTACCTGTTGTCGGATGCGACGTGAACGCCTTATCCGACCTGAGGCTCTGTGCACTGTAGGCCTGATACGACGCGTTAAGCGTCGCATCAGGTAACCACTATTATTCGGCCTTATTACCTTTATTCTGCTGCTCTATAGAAGCCAGAATCCCGCGCAGGATATTCAATTCCTGGCTTTCCGGGCGCGCACGGGTAAACAAACGACGCAATTTATTCATCACCTGCCCCGGATGGTTTTCACGAATAAAACCGGTTGCCAGCAGCGTTTGTTCGAGATGACCATAAAAACGCTCCAGATCATCGACCAGCGGATACGGCGTCTCTTCATGCTCAACCTGCTCGCCATTTTCCTGAGTTGCCAGCCAGGCCATGCGCACTTCATAGGCAATAACCTGAACCGCCATCGCCAGGTTCAGCGAACTGTATTCCGGGTTAGCCGCAATGGCGACATGATAATGGCATTTCTGCAACTCTTCATTGGTCAAGCCGACGCGCTCGCGACCAAAAACCAGCGCCACCGGGGTATTTGCCGCTTCAGCGACGCTTTTCAGACCGCATTCGCGCGGGTCGAGCATCGGCCACGGCAGCGTGCGGGAGCGTGCGCTGGTGCCCACCACCAGGCTACAACCGGCTAACGCTTCGTCGAGCGTATCGACGATATGAGCATTACCAATCACATCGCTGGCCCCTGCTGCCAGGGCAATCGCCTGGGAGTCAGGTTTCACCAGTGGATTAACCAACCACAGATTGGTTAATCCCATTGTTTTCATGGCACGGGCAACAGAACCCATATTGCCGGTGTGTGACGTCTCCACCAGCACAATTCGAATATTTTGCAGCATTGTCTTTCTTCGTCTAAAGATTATTCGCGCATCTTATCATAAAACGAAGACAGATGCCGATCTCGCTGCTATACTCTGCGCCGTTTTCCCGTTCTTTAACATCCAGTGAGAGAGACCGATGCATCCGATGCTGAACATCGCCGTGCGCGCAGCGCGCAAGGCGGGTAATTTAATTGCCAAAAACTATGAAACCCCGGACGCTGTAGAAGCGAGCCAGAAAGGCAGTAACGACTTCGTGACCAACGTAGATAAAGCTGCCGAAGCGGTGATTATCGACACGATTCGTAAATCTTACCCACAGCACACCATCATCACCGAAGAAAGCGGTGAACTTGAAGGTACTGATCAGGATGTTCAATGGGTTATCGATCCACTGGATGGCACTACCAACTTTATCAAACGTCTGCCGCACTTCGCGGTATCTATCGCCGTTCGTATCAAAGGCCGCACTGAAGTTGCTGTGGTTTACGATCCTATGCGTAACGAACTGTTCACCGCCACTCGCGGTCAGGGCGCACAGCTGAACGGCTACCGTCTGCGCGGCAGCACCGCTCGCGATCTCGACGGTACTATTCTGGCGACCGGCTTCCCGTTCAAAGCAAAACAGTACGCCACCACCTACATCAACATCGTCGGCAAACTGTTCAACGAATGTGCAGACTTCCGTCGTACCGGTTCTGCGGCGCTGGATCTGGCTTACGTTGCTGCGGGTCGCGTTGACGGTTTCTTTGAAATCGGTCTGCGTCCGTGGGATTTCGCCGCAGGCGAGCTGCTGGTTCGTGAAGCGGGCGGCATCGTCAGCGACTTCACCGGTGGTCATAACTACATGCTGACCGGTAACATCGTTGCTGGTAACCCGCGCGTTGTTAAAGCCATGCTGGCGAACATGCGTGACGAGTTAAGCGACGCCCTGAAGCGTTAATGACTCTGGCGGGTGATGTCACTCACCCGCCCTCGCCTTTCAGGCGCTATTCCGAAATACTTCCTCACCGCTTTACTTTCTTTCGCCACTCTCCCACCATCTTTCCCCGATTAATGGATAATAAAGAAGTCGCAAGGAAAGGTTATGGCGCTGCCAGTGAACAAACGCGTTCTCAAAATTCTGTTTATTCTCTTTGTTGTTGCCTTCTGCATTTATTTAATACCGCGCATCGCCATCAATTTTTTCTATTACCCTGACGACAAAATCTACGGCCCCGATCCCTGGTCAGCCGAATCAGTAGAATTCACCGCTAAAGATGGCACTCGCCTACATGGTTGGTTTATCCCTTCTGCAACTGGCCCCGCTGAAAATGCCATTGCCACCATTATTCATGCTCACGGCAATGCCGGAAATATGTCCGCCCACTGGCCGCTGGTCAGTTGGTTACCCGAGCGTAATTTCAACGTTTTTATGTTTGATTATCGCGGGTTTGGTAAATCAAAAGGCACGCCGTCCCAGGCCGGATTGCTGGACGATACGCAAAGTGCCATCAATGTGGTGCGCCATCGCAGTGATGTAAACCCACAACGGCTGGTGCTGTTCGGGCAGAGTATTGGCGGGGCGAATATTCTGGATGTTATTGGTCAGGGTGATCGTGAAGGCATACGTGCGGTGATCCTCGACTCCACATTCGCCTCTTATGCGACCATCGCCAACCAGATGCTCCCCGGCAGTGGCTACTTACTTGATGAGAGTTACAGCGGCGAAAATTACATCGCCAGCGTCAGCCCGATCCCGCTTTTACTGATTCACGGTAAAGCTGATCACGTTATCCCATGGCAGCACAGCGAAAAGTTGTATAGCCTGGCAAAAGAGCCAAAACGGTTGATCCTAATCCCGGATGGCGAACACATTGATGCTTTTTCCGATCGTCACGGCGATGTTTATCGCGAACAGATGGTGGATTTTATCCTTAGCGCGTTGAATCCGCAGAACTAACCCATGATCGCTAGCACGATAATCATTCACAAAACCACCTTAAGACATGCTAATCCACTGGTCAGAACAGTTTAAGATGAGAAAAATTCTGTGACGCTTGCCAACATTTCTGATGATTAGCATTCCCTTCGCCATTTCCCTGAGCAAACTTTAGCTATTCTTATCAATTATGCTTATGGGAGATCTACAGATGATGCCTACGCTTGCTCCACCATCTGTCCTTTCGGCTCCCCAGCGCCGCTGCCAGATCTTGCTGACGCTCTTTCAGCCGGGGTTGACCGCCACCACGGCAACTTTCAGCGAGCTTAATGGTGTGGATGATGATATTGCCAGTCTTGATATCAGCGAAACAGGACGGGAGATCCTGCGCTATCATCAACTCACACTGACTACTGGTTATGACGGTAGCTACCGGGTTGAAGGTACAGTGCTTAACCAACGTTTGTGTTTATTTCACTGGCTACGACGTGGTTTCCGTCTGTGTCCGTCATTTATTACCAGCCATTTCACCCCCGCCCTGAAGAGTGAACTGAAGCGGCGCGGAATTGCGCGTAACTTTTACGACGATACCAATCTACAAGCGTTAGTGAATCTCTGCTCCCGACGGCTGCAAAAACACTTTGAAACGCGCGATATTCATTTCCTGTGTCTGTATCTGCAATATTGTTTGCTGCAACACCACGCTGGAATTACGCCTCAGTTTAATCCGCTCCAACGTCGCTGGGCGGAATCCTGCCTTGAATTTCAGGTAGCGCAGGAAATTGGACGCCACTGGCAGCGTCGAGCGCTCCAGCCTGTACCGCCTGATGAGCCACTGTTCATGGCATTACTTTTTTCCATGTTGCGGGTTCCCGATCCACTGCGGGATGCGCATCAGCGGGACAGACAACTGCGTCAGTCTATCAAACGTCTGGTAAACCATTTTCGTGAGCTGGGAAATGTTCGTTTTTATGATGAACAGGGGTTGTGCGATCAGCTTTATACCCACCTCGCCCAGGCGTTAAATCGCAGTTTGTTTGCCATCGGTATTGATAACACCCTGCCGGAAGAGTTCGCCCGCCTGTATCCACGCCTGGTGCGCACCACCCGCGCGGCGCTGACCGGATTTGAAAGTGAATACGGCGTCCATCTTTCTGATGAGGAAAGCGGTCTGGTCGCGGTGATTTTTGGTGCCTGGCTAATGCAGGAAAACGACCTGCATGAGAAACAGATTATTCTACTGACCGGGAATGATAGTGAGCGAGAAGCGCAGATTGAGCAGCAGCTACGCGAACTAACGTTACTGCCGCTCAATATTAAACATATGTCGGTAAAGGTATTTTTGCAGACAGGCGCTCCGCGCGGCGCGGCACTGATTATTGCTCCTTATACCATGCCGTTACCGCTCTTTTCACCACCGCTGATCTATACGGACCTGACGCTGACAACACATCAACAGGAGCAGATCCGCAAAATACTCGAATCAGCATGAGGGAACAACTTTCGGGCGCAAAAACATTGCCGGAAGCGCCACCAGCGCCATCACCCAGAACACGCCGTGGCCCAGATATTGATACAGGAAACCGGCGAAAACGGTCATGATGGCGATACTGCCGCCCATCGCGACGGCAGAGTAAACCGCCTGTAAACGGATGACTTCGCTACCCTGGCGAGCGGCAATATAGCGCATGGCGGCCAGGTGGCAGACCGTGAAGGTGCCGCAATGCAGAATTTGCACCACTATCAACCACGGCAACGCCGTAGTTGCTCCCATAATGCCCCAGCGCACTACGCCGCAAATCGCCGAGATCAACAGCATATCGCGTGCACTACAACGGCGGAAAAGTTTATTACTCAGCGCAAAGATAATGACTTCCGCCACCACGCCCAGCGACCACAAATAGCCCACCGCCGAGGCCGAGTAGCCAGCGGCCTGCCAGTAAATGGCGCTAAAACCGTAATAGGCCGCATGCGCCCCCTGCAATAAACAAACGCAGGCCAGAAAGCGCCAGTTCTGGCGAACCAGCGCCAACCACGCAGACCAACCGGTGCTCTCCTGCTGGCGGCTTGCCCCTTGTGGCTGAATCGTTGGACGGATGAGAAAGCCGAGCAGCATGGATGCCACGCCCAACGTCAACAGCGCGAGGATCACCCGATAATCAAACATAGTGACCAGTTTACCCGTCAACGCCGAGCCAATGACAAACGCCACCGAGCCCCACAATCGCACTTTGCCGTAATCAAGCGGGAACTGCTTTTGCCACGTATTCGCCAGTGCATCGGTCAACGGTACCAGCGGTGAGAAAAAGAGGTTAAAGCCAATCATCACCAGCATCAGCCACGCTACGTGCGCCCCCGCCCAGAAGGCGACTGCAAAGAGAAGTGTCAGCAGTGCCAGCACGCGCAAGGCGGAAATCAGGCGAGAAGGATCGCTGACGCGGGGCGCGATGAGCAAACTCCCGAGAAAACGGGCAACCAGACCTGCCCCCAATAACAGGCCGATGGTTTCTGGCGTTAAACCAATCCCTTTAAGCCAGACGCTCCAGAAAGGTAGAAAAATGCCGTAACTAAAAAAGTATGTGAAATAGCCGAGCGCCAACCAGCGCGTGGATTGCAAAACCATGAGTCCCTCCCGTCAGGAGGCGTTAGTCTGGGGTTAATCGAATGTTGGTGCAAGTTGAAAAATAAGAATATTCGAGCCTGCTTCCCGATGTCTGTAACGCCAGTTCACAAGCACTCAAAAACTGCGACCTGCGACGCATGTTGCAAAAATAATGCGTAATTATGCCGTTACGCTTGCCAAACGTTCCTGCACAATGGCGATGAAATCGCGTAATGCCGGCTTCATCTCCCCTTTCTTCCACGCCATCAGTAAAGTAATGGAAGGCACATTTCCGGCAATGGGTCGAAATACCACCTGGCCGGTATTAAAATTATTCATATAACCGGGTATCAAAGTGACGCCCAGCCCCATCCCCACCAGATTCATGGTCACCAGAATATTCGTTGCCACCTGGACGATATTTGGCTGGCTGTTTTCTTGCGCAAACCACGCTTTAACGATCGGCGCAAGCGAACCGGAATACGCTGGATCAGTACTGACGAAATTCACGCCATCCAGTTGCGCGGCAGTGATCTCTTTTTCATGTGCTAAAGGGTGATCAACCGGTAACACCACCACTAATGGTTCGTCAAAAAGCTCCAGATAATCAATCTCCGGGCTATAAACAGGATGGCGCATTAAGCCGACGTCGAGTTCACCACGGCGAATTTTTTCTTCCTGTTCCGTGGTGATTAAACTCACCAGCTCAATTAAGGTGTCTGGCTGTCTGAGACGAAACATCGGTAATACTTTTGGCAGTAAATTCACTTCCGCCGATGGCACAAAGCCAATGGTTAATTGTCTGTCTTCCTGAACAATTTTCCGCGCCCGTAATTTGGCATTTTCCGCTTGTTCGAGGATTGCCAGCGCGTCCTGGAGAAAACATTCTCCCGCCGCCGTCAACGCGACTTTGCGCTTATCCCTCACCAGTAACGGAACACCGACACAGTTTTCAAGATCGCGGATCTGGCTGCTTAACGAAGGCTGTGAGGTATGCAGTTTTTCCGCCGCACGGGTAAAGTTCAGTGCCTGCGCCACTGCGACGAAATAGCGTAAATGCCGTAGTTCCATCACCTTCCCCTTGTTATCGAAAAAACGTCTCAGCTGGTAGAAATTAACTATTTCACATATTAGCAACCAACCAGCAACATCCTTATGGCACAAAAATAGAAGGTCAATACATCTTATCTTTCAGGATTAAAAAATATGACCACCCCCTCAGATTTGAACATTTACCAACTGATTGACACCCAAAACGGTCGGGTCACTCCGCGTATTTATACCGATCCGGATATTTACCAACTGGAGCTTGAGCGCATTTTCGGTCGTTGCTGGCTATTTCTCGCCCACGAAAGCCAGATCCCAAAACCCGGTGATTTCTTTAACACCTACATGGGAGAAGATGCGGTTGTCGTGGTGCGCCAGAAAGACGGCAGCATCAAGGCGTTTCTCAACCAATGCCGCCATCGGGCCATGCGTGTGAGTTATGCAGATTGCGGCAACACTCGCGCCTTTACCTGCCCGTATCACGGCTGGTCTTACGGTATTAACGGCGAATTGATCGACGTACCGCTGGAACCTCGCGCCTACCCACAAGGGTTGTGTAAATCCCACTGGGGGCTAAACGAAGTTCCTTGTGTGGAGAGTTATAAAGGGCTGATTTTTGGCAACTGGGATACCAGCGCACCGGGTCTGCGTGATTACCTTGGTGACATTGCCTGGTATCTGGATGGCATGCTGGATCGTCGCGAAGGCGGCACCGAAATTGTCGGCGGCGTACAAAAGTGGGTGATCAACTGCAACTGGAAATTCCCGGCAGAGCAGTTCGCCAGTGACCAGTATCATGCTCTGTTCAGCCATGCTTCTGCCGTTCAGGTATTAGGGGCGAAAGATGATGGCAGCGATAAGCGTCTCGGTGATGGACAAACTGCCCGCCCGGTGTGGGAAACCGCCAAAGATGCGCTGCAGTTTGGTCAGGACGGTCACGGCAGCGGTTTTTTCTTTACTGAAAAACCGGATGCTAATGTCTGGGTCGATGGCGCGGTTTCCAGCTATTACCGCGAAACCTATGCCGAAGCAGAACAACGTTTAGGTGAAGTTCGCGCCCTGCGCCTGGCGGGTCATAACAATATTTTCCCCACGCTTTCCTGGCTCAACGGCACTGCCACGCTCCGCGTCTGGCATCCGCGCGGCCCTGATCAAGTTGAAGTGTGGGCGTTCTGTATTACTGACAAAGCCGCCTCCGATGAAGTTAAAGCCGCTTTTGAAAACAGCGCCACTCGTGCTTTTGGTCCTGCTGGTTTTCTCGAGCAGGATGACTCGGAGAACTGGTGTGAAATCCAGAAATTGCTGAAAGGTCACCGCGCCCGCAACAGCAAACTGTGTCTGGAAATGGGGCTTGGTCAGGAAAAGCGTCGCGACGACGGCATTCCAGGCATTACTAACTATATCTTCTCAGAAACGGCCGCTCGTGGAATGTACCAACGCTGGGCCGATCTCCTGAGTAGCGAAAGCTGGCAGGAAGTGCTCGATAAAACCGCCGCTTACCAGCAGGAGGTGATGAAATGAGTGCGCAAGTTTCACTGGAGTTACATCACCGCATTAGCCAGTTTCTCTTTCACGAAGCCAGTCTGCTGGATGACTGGAAATTTCGTGACTGGCTGGCACAGCTCGACGAAGAGATTCGTTACACCATGCGCACCACAGTTAACGCGCAAACGCGCGACCGCCGCAAAGGCATTCAGCCGCCGACAACCTGGATTTTTAATGACACCAAAGACCAGCTGGAACGGCGAATCGCCCGTCTGGAAACGGGTATGGCCTGGGCAGAAGAACCGCCGTCACGCACCCGTCACTTAATCAGCAACTGCCAGGTAAACGAAACCGACATACCAAACGTATTTGCTGTGCGGGTAAATTATCTGCTTTATCGGGCACAAAAAGAGCGCGATGAAACATTCTATGTCGGGACTCGTTTTGACAAAGTTCGCCGTCTGGAAGATGACAACTGGCGCTTGCTGGAACGGGATATCGTCCTGGATCAAGCGGTGATCACTTCCCATAACCTGAGTGTACTGTTCTGATGAATCGAATTTATGCGTGTCCCGTTGCGGATGTGCCGGAGGGTGAGGCTCTCCGGATCGATACCTCGCCCGTCATCGCCTTGTTCAACGTGGGCGGCGAGTTTTATGCCATTAACGATCGTTGCAGCCATGGTAATGCGTCGATGTCAGAAGGGTATCTGGAAGATGACGCCACGGTGGAGTGCCCGCTGCACGCCGCCAGTTTTTGCCTGAAAACGGGGAAAGCGTTATGCCTGCCCGCCACCGATCCGCTAACCACTTATCCAGTACACGTTGAAGGTGGTGACATCTTCATCGACTTACCGGAGGCGCAGCCATGAGCGATCTGCATAACGAGTCCATCTTTATTACCGGCGGCGGATCGGGATTAGGCCTGGCGCTGGTCGAGCGATTTATCGAAGAAGGCGCGCAGGTTGCCACGCTGGAACTGTCGGCGGCAAAAGTCGCCAGTCTGCGTCAGCGATTTGGCGAACATATTCTGGCGGTGGAAGGTAACGTGACCTGCTATGCCGATTATCAACGCGCGGTTAATCAGATCCTGACTCGTTCTGGCAAGCTGGATTGTTTTATCGGCAATGCGGGCATCTGGGATCACAATGCCTCACTGGTTAACACTCCCGCAGAGACGCTCGAAACCGGCTTCCACGAGCTGTTTAATGTCAACGTACTCGGTTACCTGCTGGGCGCAAAAGCCTGCGCTCCGGCGTTAATCGCCAGTGAAGGCAGCATGATTTTCACACTGTCAAACGCCGCCTGGTATCCCGGCGGCGGTGGCCCGCTGTACACCGCCAGTAAACATGCCGCAACCGGACTTATTCGCCAACTGGCTTATGAACTGGCACCGAAAGTGCGGGTGAATGGCGTCGGCCCGTGTGGTATGGCCAGCGACCTGCGCGGCCCACAGGCGCTCGGGCAAAGTGAAACCTCGATAATGCAGTCTCTGACGCCGGAGAAAATTGCCGCCATATTACCGCTGCAATTTTTCCCGCAACCGGCGGATTTTACGGGTCCGTATGTGATGTTGGCATCGCGGCGCAATAATCGCGCATTAAGCGGTGTGATGATCAACGCTGATGCGGGTTTAGCGATTCGCGGCATTCGCCACGTAGCGGCTGGGCTGGATCTTTAAGGAAGCACGATGAAAGAAAAAACGATCATTATTGTCGGTGGCGGGCAAGCGGCGGCAATGGCTGCGGCCTCGCTACGCCAGCAAGGGTTCACCGGTGAGCTGCATCTGTTTTCCGATGAGCGACATCTACCTTATGAACGCCCCCCGCTCTCGAAATCCATGTTGCTGGAAGATTCCCCGCAGTTACAGCAGGTGTTACCCGCTAACTGGTGGCAGGAAAACAATGTTCATCTGCATTCCGGTGTAACCATCAAATCGCTGGGCCGCGACACAAGAGAGTTAGTGTTAACCAACGGCGAAAGTTGGCAGTGGGATCAGCTGTTTATGGCAACCGGCGCGGCAGCCCGACCGCTGCCGTTGCTTGATGCACTGGGAGAACGCTGCTTTACCCTGCGCCATGCCGACGATGCCGCCAGACTGAGAGAAGTTCTGCAGCCCGAACGGTCAGTCGTGATTGTCGGTGCCGGAACTATTGGTCTGGAACTGGCTGCCAGCGCCACGCAGCGTGGATGTAAGGTGACAGTGATTGAACTGGCGGCAACCGTCATGGGCCGTAATGCACCACCGCCCGTGCAACGCTATCTTTTACAGCGCCATCAGCAGGCTGGTGTGCGCATTCTGCTCAATAATGCCATTGAACATGTGGTCGATGGTGAAAAAGTAGAACTGACGCTGCAAAGTGGCGAAACGCTTCAGGCCGATGTGGTGATTTACGGTATTGGTATCAGCGCCAACGACCAACTGGCTCGCGAGGCCAACCTTGATACTGCCAATGGCATTGTCATTGATGAGGCTTGCCGCACCTGCGATCCCGCGATCTTTGCCGGTGGCGATGTGGCAATCACCCGTCTTGATAATGGTGCACTACACCGCTGCGAAAGCTGGGAAAACGCCAATAACCAGGCGCAAATTGCCGCTGCCGCAATGTTGGGGCTACCGCTTCCGCGACTGCCGCCGCCGTGGTTCTGGAGCGATCAGTACAGTGATAACTTACAGTTTATTGGCGATATGCATGGCGATGACTGGATTTGTCGTGGCAACCCGGAAACTCAGAAGGCGATTTGGTTTAATCTGCAAAACGGCGTGCTTATCGGTGCAGTCACGCTGAATCAGGGCCGTGAGATTCGCCCAATCCGCAAATGGATCCAGAGCGGCAAAACGTTTAATGCGAAACTGCTGACAGATGAGGACATCGCGCTTAAATCACTGTAACCAGGATAATTAGCGAATATCTCAACGCCTGGGGCGTGGCGAGGTACCAGAGTGTGTATTACGTTTAAATCACATTATCTTGCAAAGGGATTGGTTATGAACTCACTACGTTATTTTGATTTTGGTGCTGCACGCCCCGTTTTGTTATTAATTGCCCGTATCGCCGTGGTCTTGATTTTCATTATTTTTGGTTTTCCCAAAATGATGGGCTTTGACGGTACGGTCCAATATATGGCCTCGCTGGGCGCGCCAATGCCAATGCTGGCAGCGATTATTGCGGTAGTTATGGAAGTGCCCGCCGCAATATTAATCGTGCTTGGCTTTTTCACCCGTCCGCTGGCGGTGCTGTTTATTTTCTACACGCTGGGTACGGCGGTAATTGGTCACCATTACTGGGATATGACCGGCGATGCGGTTGGGCCAAATATGATTAATTTCTGGAAGAATGTCAGTATCGCTGGCGCATTCCTGCTGTTGGCAATTACCGGGCCGGGGGCAATTTCTCTCGATCGGCGTTAAAAACATGCCGGATGCGGCGTGAACGCCTTATCCGGCATTTTATAAATTACAGTAACGCAACCCGCAACGACATCTCTGAAGTTGTTGATTCCCCTGGTGCAAGCGCAATGAGATCACCCCCTTCCGGGCGATGATGGTCATCTGGCGCATGGCTCATCGGTTCCAGACAGAAGAAATCAAACGCATATCCTTTATCAAACGCCGGGTCGGAAACAAAGATGAAATAACATGGTGCAGGTGGCGTCGTTTCCATGATGATGGCGTACCCCTCCTGCGGCTGCTCGATGCGGGACTGACCATTCCATCCGGCAAAGCCATTGTTTACCCACTGGCGCGGCAACGGCGCGAGCTGGTTGAAATCCAGCTCCTGCGGTAGCTGCTCGCAAAACTCACCCGCCAGCCACTGCTCCCGCTCCAGCCAGTAACCGCTCGCCTGCGCCTGAATCCGCGTTTGTGGTGACAACGGAAAATAAGGATGCCAGCCGGTACCAAATGGCAGCGTCTCTGCCCCTTGATTGGTGACAGAGAGCGTCACCGTCAGCGTATCTGCCGTTAAATGAAACGCCTGACTTACCCGATAGTGATAAACACCGCTGCGATGTTCATACACCAGACACAAGCTATCTTCGCTGCGCGAGACACATTGCCACTGCCCCAGCCAGCCGTCGCCGTGCAGATAGTGCGCATCCCACTCAACATTCGGTTGCAGTTGATACTCACGCCCCTGCCAGACAAAACGGTTGCCACTCACCCGGTTTGCAAACGGCACCAGAGGGAAACAAGAGGCATCGGTTGCCACACCGCTTTTTTTACCGGGACGTAAGAGCGGCGTCGCGTCACGCCAGAAGCCTTCGATGACGCCGCCCCGGTCAGAAACGTCCAGCTTTAGCGGCCCGTGAGATAACGTATAGATGGTCATCAGCTGACTCCTTAATCCGGGAAGTTAATCACAACTTTCCCGCATTTACCGCTCGCCATCAGCGCATAGGCATCTCCTGCCTGTTCCAGCGTGAAGCGATGGGTAATGGCGTTACGCGGCCACAGTTTCCAGTCCGTTAAATCGTGGGCGCATTTTTCCATATGGAACAGACTGGTCACCCAGGAGCCAATAATCCGCCGTTGATGATGCATCAGATCAGCGCTAACCTCGAACTCCACTTTTCCGGTTTCTCCGATGTAAACCACCCGTCCCCAGTCAGCAGTGGATTGCAACGCCAGTAAGCGACCTGCGGCATTACCGGAACAATCGAGCGCAACATCCGCGCCACCGTGGGTAAGTTCGGCGATAATCTGCGGCAGACCTTCGGTCGTTGCTAAATAGCCATGATCCATCACCCCTAACTGTTTCGCCATCGCCAGACGTTCCGGCAGCATATCAACGCCGATGATCCTTTTTGCACCGCGACCTTTCGCCAGCATCATCGCCATCATGCCGACCGGCCCCAGACCGACCACCAGCACGTTATCACTGCCGGAAACTTCGCCGCGCAAAATCCCTTCATACGCTGTACCAACGCCGCAACTGATAAACGCACCATCTTCATAGCTCAGCGCGTCCGGGAGCAGGATCAGATCTTTTTCTTCCGCCAGCAGGTATTCAGCATGGCCGCCGTCACGCTGCCAGCCGTAAGCCGCTTTTCCTTCGCCAGTACAAGAGATAGGAAAACCACGACGGCAGTTCGGGCAAAAACCACAGCCAGAAATATGATACACCAGCACACGGTCGCCCTCTTTAAAATGGCGGCAGCCTTGCCCCATCGCCACAATTTGCCCGCACGGTTCATGACCGTTGATAAATCCCTGGTATAACGGTTTATCGGGTGCCGCCGCCGTAGCGCGGTGTTGGTGGTAGATATAGTGGACATCGCTTCCGCAAATTCCGGAGGATTTCATTTTGATCAGTACCTGGTTAATCCCCGGCGTCGGCACCGCAACTTCCCGCAGATCGACGGTCGAATTTCCTGGTAAATAAGCTGCCAGCATCGTTTTCATAAATCCCTCATTAACAATACGATTAATTTTCATCCCTGCCGCACCCGCGCCAGGGACGTTTAGGTTTAGCGTTTCGCTTTACTGCTTCGCTGAGTCAGCAAGATATTCGCCAGCACCGCCACCACGATGATGACGCCGCGCACCACCTGCTGGAAAAAGGAGTTAATCCCGAGCAGCACCAGACCGTTACCGATTAGCGTAATCACCAACACACCAAGCAATGTACCGAACAGGGAACCGCGACCACCGGAAAGCGCCGTACCGCCAACCACGACCGCGGCGATGACGTCAAACTCCAGACCGTTTGCGGCACCTGCGTTACCGGAACCGAGGCGCGCCGCCAACAAAATGCCGGTCACCGCTGCTAATAATCCCGAAAGGGTAAAAATAAGAATGCGTACCCGACGAACGTTAATACCGCATAACTGCGCCGCCGTGGCATTACCGCCAACGGCAAAAACCGAGCGCCCGAAGGCGGTTTTGCGGCTAATGAACACAAACAGCGCAAACAGCACCATCATGATCAGCGCGGATACCGGCACACCGAGAAATTGTCCGCCCAGCCAGTCCAGCACTTCGTTTTCGTCAATCGGCACTGGCAAGGCGTTCGTCATAAATAGCCCCATTCCGCGCAGGGCGCTCCATAAACCCAGCGTGGCAACAAAACTTGGCACGTTAAACACGCCGCGCAGCACCCCGGCGAGCGTTCCCATCAGCGCGCCTAACAGCAACACCAGCAGACAAGCAATCGCCAGCGGAACCTCAAATTGCAGCAAAAATGCCAGGCACACCGAGACAAAAGCCACCATCGGCCCAACGCTGACATCAATTTCCCCGGAGATAATAATCAGCGTCATCGCCCAGGCGGCGATCCCAATGGTGGCGGCATCGCGCAGCACGTTCATCTGGTTATTCAATGAGATAAAGCCAGGCGCGTTCAGAGAGAAGACCAGATAAAGAATGGCGATCACCACCAGCAAACCGATCTCATTAATATGGCGACTGACAAATTGTTTGAGCGAGACGCTCTTGCCCTGCGGCAATGGTAATGACGAAGCAGACATCTTCAGGTTCCTCGGTAAAATTCATCAGTGCACAGACAGAATGGCGGACATCAGCTCATCCACATTGACCGGCGAGTGAAACTCCTGCGAGAACGTACCGTGCTGTAATAACAGGATGCGGTCACACACCAGCGGCAACTCCTCCACTTCACTGGAGATAAACACCACGCTTTTTCCTTCGGCAGCCAGCTCGCGGACAATACGGTAAATCTGCTGTTTGGCTTCGATATCGACGCCGCGCGTTGGCTCGTCGAGCAACAAAATCTGGCTGGCAGCATAGACCCAACGACCGATCACCACTTTTTGCTGATTGCCACCAGAAAGCGTGCCGATGGGCGTTTCGCTACTGGCGGCCTTGACCGTCATCCGCTGCATCACCTCTTCGGTCAGGCGGCGGATGGTGGACCATTGCAGCACACCGTTGGCGCTGATTTTTTGCCGATTGGTCAGCACTGTATTTTCGTCAACGCCCAGCCAGGGAATGATCCCCGCTTCTTTGCGGTTTTCTGGCGTATAGCCAATGCCGCGTTTCAGCATGTCGCCGTAATCGGGGCGAGTGATTTTCTCGCCGTTGATAACAATTTCGCCCTGTTCATACGTCTCCAGCCCAACTATGGCTTTCAACAATTCACTGCGCCCTGCCCCCAGCAGGCCAGCAATGCCGAGTACTTCGCCACGACGGAGCGTAAAGCTGATATCCTCCAGCTTGGGCTTATGGCGTAACGCACGGACTTCCAGCACGGCCTGATCGACAATTTCCTGAGGGGAAACCGGCGCAATATCAACGTGATCGCGCCCGAGCATTAGCGACACAATATGATGCGTGGAGGTGTTTTCGAGCATCACATCGCCCGCCACCTGACCATCGCGCATAACGGTGGCACAGGAGGCTATGCGGCGGATTTCTTCCATCCGGTGGCTGACATAAATCACCGCCACGCCCAGTGCCGACATCTTTTTAACCGCGCTGATCACCAGTTCAACTTCCGCACTGGCAAGCGAACTGGTAGGTTCATCAAGAATGACCACGCGCGGCTCGCCCTTCATCACCCGCGCAATTTCCACCAGTTGCTTTTGCGCCGGGCTTAGCGTTGAAACAAGTTGTTCAGGGCTAACGTCAACGCCCAGCGCCTGTAAGCAACGTTGGGCATCCTGCGCCATTTGCAGGTAATCAATCATGCCGTTGCGGCGGGGCCACTGACCGAGGCAGAGGTTTTCCGCCACCGTCAGTCCCTCCACCAGACTTAACTCCTGATAAACCGCACGAACCCCCAGTTCAGCGGCACGGCGAGTCAACGTAGCTTCGTCACCTTCCAGTCGCGTCTCGCCAATCCAGATATCACCGCTATCCGGACGTTCACTGCCGGTAAGCATTCGAATGAGGGTCGATTTGCCCGCGCCGTTTTTGCCTAACAGCGCACGAACTTCGCCTTTATTGAGCGTGAAGTTAACGTTATCCAACGCAACGACGCCGGGATAACGCTTATTTCCTGCCACCACTTTTGCTACCGGGACTGCCTCTGTTGCCGTGAACATAGGGACCTCTGCGAATCAGCGATTAGGGCAGACCATCAACGTGCGTTGCCAGCCACTGTTTACCGTCTTCCGTTTTGGTATAGAGATCGATAGGCACCTGAATCACTTTTTCACCGTCGGCTTGTTTGTTGATAACCTTCAATGTTTGCGCGAAGACAGCATTGCCCATTTTCTTACCGGAAATATCCACCACCGCTTTCAACACCTGATTGTTTTCCAGCTCCTGAGCAATTTCAGTGGTCATATCCGAACCGAAAACAGCAATTTTTCCGGCCTGATTTTGATTACGTACCGCTTTTACCGCGCCGAGTGTCGCACCACCCGATTCTCCCATAATGGCGTTGAGATCCGGCGTGGAGATAATTAGTTTTTCACCAACGGAAATCGCTTTATCTAAAACAGTCCCTTCCTGATTAGCGACAATTTGCGCGCCGGGAACGCGGGATTTTAATACTTCTTCAAATCCTTTACGTCGCTGCACACAAACTTCAAAGGCTTCGCAATTGATGACGGCAATTTTCGGCTGGTCAATTTTATTGGCAATAAAATAATCGGCGGCAGCGTTACCCAGTTTTTTACCAAATTCCAGCGGATCGCCGACCAGATACGCCGAGACATATTTATCGACGCCTTTTTGATTAATACAGGTGTTGTAGCAAATCACCGGAATACCCGCTTCACTGGCGCGACGAACGGTACGGCTACTGCCATTTTCAGACACTGCCGATAAAATAATGGCATCGACATTACGCGCCACGAGGGTATCAACAAAGGTACTTTCTTTCGAAATATCACCCTGTGCGTTAGTTTCAATTAACTGTACCTGTACTGAAGAATCTTTTGCCGCATCCTGAACGCCCTGACGCACGCCAGCGTAATATCCCTGAGTATCAAGGTATATTGCGCCAATGGTCATTTCTTTATCCGCAGCTCTGGCAAATAGTGCGCTACCTAATAGCGTAGCCATTAATAATAGATTACGGGTTGTTGTCATTTTTTTAGGCATAGTGCCTCCTGTAGGGTTTTTATTTACAACGGCTTATTCTAATTATTTTGTGATGAGCGGCAGCGCGTGCCGCTCAAATATTACAGTTAATAGGGTTTAGTGAACGCGGTTAAAAATAAAAGGCATCACAGTGGTGAATAATGCCGCTTTCGGCCAGGCCGGATTAATCGCCGTCAATTCAGCGCGAGCAGATTCATAGTGCGCAGCCTCCCCGAGTCCCGCGGACGCCAGCATCGCCACCATCAGGCATTTTTCTTTATGCTGCTGTTGTAAATCGCCATACAGCGACAACAGGTCAGGTTGTGAAACAGCAAAGAAATCCGCCTCAATACTGGTTTTCGCCATCTCTTGCGCCCACTGTTTCATTTCACTAAACAGTTGCTGTGCGGTTTGCTGTTCACCCAGCAGTCGCAGCGCCATTCCTTGCCAGAAGAGATAATCAACCGGCTGATCGTTGTAATAACTGTGAATGTTAATGGTGCGATCGCCAGTCGCCGCCAGACGTAAACAACGCATCGCTTCAGTTTGATCGCCCTGCGCGTTGGCGCATATCGCCTGCCAGAACCAGATGTCGTTATCAGTTTGCCCCGGTAAACGGCCTTCGCTTAAATTCTCCGGATAATGCAGCGCGGCATGAAGCAGTTCGCTGGCCTGCTGCGGCTCTCTGGCATCAAGATGCTGCCAGGCGCGTAATAACTGGTTGAGGATAAACTGACTGGTGATCTTCCCTTCCCCGCCTTCCCACGGGTGGAATTTGCGCGTGGCGAGAATGTCCGCCGCTTTGTCTGCCTGACCCGTGAGATGCCACAAATTGAGCAGTTCTGCGGTCATGTCGTCGCGTTTCAGCGCAATTTCCAGATTATTTTCCAGACGCGCCAGTCGTTTCTCCGGTGTGGTTCCACTTAACTTATCCAGCAAATCCCGTTCGAAAAGCAGACGTGCATCCTGCGGCGCAAGCTGATAAGCATTATCAAGATAACGCGCGGCCAGCTCATAATCGTGTTGCTTATTCCACGCATGGATCGCCAACCCGCGCCAGCCATCGGCAAACTCTGGCGACATCTCTACGCAACGTTGCCATAAAGTAATGGCTTTGTTGTAGCTGCGCTTGTTGTAGTAGAAGCAGGCCAGTAAATGACGGGCAAACCAGCACTCTTCAATACTCTCCAGCGCCGCCACTTCTTCCAGCGTATTCGGGAAACGGACAAACTGTGGGAAGACATCAATGGCTTTTGCGACCAGTTCGCCGCGTTCAGCTTTCGGCAGCAAGCTGGCTTGCAGGTAAAGCGGCAGCGTGCGCTGGCAGTCCAGTGCGTTCAGCATCTCTGCCGCCAGGGTGGGCATTCCCCAGTTAATCAGTTGCCCGGCGGTCACCAGGGCGTTAACGTCGCGTCCCTGACACAGACCGCGCCACTGCGCGAAGGCTGATTCGCTACGACCATCGAACCAGTTCAGCCACCACAGAGTGGCGTTCAGCGGATAATCACGCAGCAGTTTCTCACGCTGCAAACGCGCGTTGCCCTGACGACCACTTAACACCAGCAGCAGATTATGCAGGCAAAGCACTTCCTGATTGGTTGGGCAGGCGCGAAGACTTTGTTGGCAAAAATCCAGACCAGCGTCGAAGTTACCATTACGCGCCGCCAGCCGTGCCAGACCATAATAGCCACCTGCTTTACTGTTGCCGCTCCAGACCGCACGCCAGAAATCCTCTTCGGCTTGTTGATATTGCCCCTGACGTTCGTAAGCACTGGCGCGAATCAAACTCGCCTGTCCGCACTGCGGATTTTTGTTCAGCGCATGTGCGCGTTTCAGCGCCTGAGTGGCATACGCCACCGCTTGCGGGAAATCTGCGCGGTTATATTCCAGCATCGCCAGCGCCAGGTTACAGCGATAATCCAGCGGATCCAGCGCCACGCCGCGCAGGTAGTAATCGAACGGTGAACGGCTGGCGTGATGATATTGCTCCAGATGCTGACCGATAAACCAGGCTTCATCTGTACTGGTAATGTCTTGTGCTGCCAGTGGCGCTTTGGCGACGTCCGGCAACGGCAACTCTTGCGGCTGATGTTCCTGATAACTCAGTATGATATTGCCGTCGGCATCGGAGAGCTCAATGGTCAGTCTGTCAGGATTGATACCGTGCAACACGCCCTGGATGGCGGTCGCTGGCATCAGTGCCACGGCATCATCAAGTAACGCGTTGCATTTGCCGATTTCGCGGATCGCCAGGCGGTATCCGTTCAACGGAGAGATGGCATACAGCCCCCACTCAATCCCCCGCTCACTACGCTGGAGTTTTATCACCGCATCGCGGGAGGCATTTTGCACCATGCCCAGAGAATGATAAGGCAGGAAATACTGCTCGAAACGCTTCTCTTCGTACGCATCAAGCCAGGTAAAATCAGGCTGGTTATCGGCAAAAATACCGGTCATCAGTTCGATATACGGGCCGTTATTGTCGGTCAGACTCTTATCCCACGCCTGGCCAAACTCACTGTGTCCCCAACTCCACTGTTTTTTACCTGGCGCAATATGGTGGTTGGCAACGTGCAGCAAACCGCCATCTTCATCGTGACACCACGCGCCGACAAAATCGTACTGCGATTTTTCAGCCATATATGAGGTTGGAACGGGCACATTTTTATAGCGAGAAATGTCCACTCCAGAGGAGTAGTCCACTTTGTAGTAAGTGCCGGTGGCGATGGGGAAAGCGGAGACGGCCCGTTTGCCGTGATCAAAGACCGCCGTTACATCCGGCGGGAAGACGCTCTGATGCCCTTCACCCCCTTTCACTGCCGGGTTGGCCCACCACAAGAAATGACGCGGAGTGGCGTTGCCGTTATAGACGCGGCTGGCGATTTCCAGAGCCGCCCGGTCAGGGCGCAGGGTGAAACCTGTCATCACCTGTAAACCGTGCATCGGCTCCGTTTCGCCGACCCACACGGTTTGTGCGCCGTCTTCATGGGCTTCGAGGGTGAAATCGACGGGCATAAAGGTGGTCGGGCGATGGTGTTGCGGCCAGTTAAACTCAATCCCGCCGGAGATCCACGGTCCCAGCAGCCCCACCAGCGCAGGTTTAATGACTTCATTGTGATAGACAAAATCGCGCTGTTTCACTTTATCCCATGCGCGATGCACCCGACCGCCCAGTTCCGGCAGGATCATCACTTTAATGTAGTCGTTTTCCAGCCACACCGCCTGCCAGGATTTCAGGGTTTTCTGCTCGCTCAGCGTATCGGTCACGCCGTAGGGATAAACCGCGCCGGACGATCCCTGATAAACGCGATTTTCCAGGAACATGGGATGTATATCCTGCGGCCCGGTTTCATAGGTCGGGATCTCAACGCGCTCTTGCCACACTTTTACTGGAGTCATGGTGCCCTCAATATTAACAAGACATACTGAATTAAAAGATTTGTGGCAGTGTATTGAACAATCTGGCAATGTTTTCGCGGAATAATCACGCAATTAACTAAACAAGGTTTAGTAAAGATGAGAGCCTGCATTAACAATCAACAGATTCGCCACCATAACAAATGCGTGATTCTGGAACTGCTGTACCGGCAAAAGCGCGCCAATAAATCAACGCTGGCCCGGCTGGCGCAAATTTCGATTCCGGCGGTCAGTAATATTTTGCAGGAACTGGAAAGCGAAAAACGGGTGGTGAATATCGACGATGAAAGCCAGACGCGCGGGCATAGTAGCGGTACATGGCTGATTGCGCCGGAAGGTGACTGGACGCTGTGCCTGAACGTGACGCCCACCAGTATTGAGTGTCAGGTTGCTAATGCTTGTTTAAGTCCGAAAGGTGAATTTGAGTATTTACAGATTGATGCACCGACGCCGCAGGCGCTGCTGTCCGAAATCGAAAAATGCTGGCATCGCCACCGTAAATTGTGGCCGGACCGTACCATCAACCTGGCGCTGGCAATCCACGGTCAGGTTGATCCGGTGACTGGCGTGTCGCAAACCATGCCGCAAGCGCCGTGGACAACGCCGGTTGAGGTAAAATATCTGCTGGAAGAGAAGCTCGGCATTCGGGTGATGGTCGATAATGACTGCGTGATGCTGGCGCTGGCGGAGAAATGGCAAAATAATTCGCAGGGCCGGGATTTCTGCGTGATCAACGTTGATTACGGCATTGGCTCGTCGTTCGTGATTAACGAGCAAATTTATCGCGGCAGTTTGTATGGTAGCGGACAAATTGGTCACACCATCGTTAATCCGGATGGCGTCGTCTGCGACTGCGGACGTTATGGCTGCCTGGAAACCGTCGCCTCGTTAAGCGCGTTAAAAAAACAGGCGCGGGTATGGCTAAAATCACAACCGGTTAATACTCAGCTTGATCCTGAAAAACTGACTACCGCGCAGTTAATCGCTGCCTGGCAGAGTGGAGAACCGTGGATCACCAGTTGGGTTGATCGCTCTGCCAACGCCATTGGTTTGAGTCTGTATAACTTCCTCAACATCCTCAATATTAATCAGATTTGGTTGTACGGTCGCAGTTGTGCCTTTGGTGAGCACTGGCTTAATACCATTATTCGCCAGACGGGATTTAACCCGTTCGACCGCGATGAAGGACCGAGCGTGAAAGCAACGCAAATTGGCTTTGGGCTATTAAGCCGCGCACAACAGGTGCTGGGGATTGGCTATTTGTATGTTGAGGCACAGTTACGACAGATTTGATGGCGCGATAACGTAGAAAGGCTTCCCGAAGGAAGCCTTGATGATCACAAACCTAAGATTGCCTGATGCACTACGCTTATCAGGCCTACACGGATATTGCAATATATTGAATTTGCAAAGTTTTGTAGGCCGGATTAGGCGTTCATGCCGCTTCCGGCATGAACAACGAGCACATTGTCAGCAAATCACCGTTTCGCTTATGCGTAAACCGGGTAACGTGCGCAGATGTCGAGAACTTTACCTTTGATGCGCTCAATAACCGCTTCATCATTGATGCTGTCCAGCACGTCACACATCCAGCCAGCCAGTTCTTTCGCTTCGGCTTCTTTAAAGCCACGACGGGTAATCGCCGGAGTACCCACGCGAATACCGGAGGTCACAAACGGGCTCTTCGGATCGTTCGGTACGCTGTTTTTGTTAACGGTGATGTTAGCACGGCCCAGAGCGGCGTCCGCTTCTTTACCGGTCAGGTTTTTATCAACCAGATCAACCAGGAACAGGTGGTTATCAGTGCCGCCGGAAACCACTTTGTAGCCGCGTTCCAGGAACACTTCTACCATCGCTTTAGCGTTTTTAGCGACCTGCTGCTGGTAAGTTTTGAACTCAGGCTCCATCGCTTCTTTCAGAGCAACCGCTTTACCGGCGATTACGTGCATCAACGGACCGCCCTGACCACCAGGGAAAACGGCAGAGTTCAGTTTTTTGTACAGCTCTTCGCTACCACCTTTCGCCAGGATCAGGCCGCCGCGCGGACCCGCCAGGGTTTTGTGAGTGGTGGTAGTAACAACGTGAGCATGAGGAACCGGGTTCGGGTAGACGCCAGCTGCAACCAGGCCCGCAACGTGCGCCATATCAACGAACAGGTAAGCACCGATGCTGTCAGCGATTTCACGCATTTTCGCCCAGTCCACCACGCCGGAATATGCAGAGAAGCCACCGATAATCATTTTCGGTTTGTGTTCTTTGGCTTGTTTTTCCAGATCGGCGTAGTCGATATGACCGCTAGCATCGATACCGTAAGGAACGATGTTGTACAGTTTACCGGAGAAGTTAACCGGAGAACCGTGAGTCAGGTGACCGCCATGCGCCAGGTTCATACCCAGAACGGTATCACCTGGTTCCAGCAGCGCGGTGTACACCGCAAAGTTAGCCTGGGAGCCGGAGTGCGGCTGGACGTTAGCGTAGTCAGCACCGAACAGTTCTTTCGCACGATCGATCGCCAGTTGTTCAACGATATCAACATACTCGCAACCGCCGTAGTAGCGTTTGCCCGGATAACCTTCAGCATATTTGTTGGTCAGCTGAGAACCCTGCGCCTGCATTACGCGCGGGCTGGTGTAGTTTTCGGAGGCGATCAGTTCGATGTGCTCTTCCTGACGTACTTTTTCCTGCTCCATAGCCTGCCACAGTTCGGCATCATAATCGGCAATGTTCATTTCACGCTTTAACATCCGCATCTCCTGACTCAGCTAACAATAAAATTTTTGGCCTTTATAGGCGGTCCTGTTGGACAACGGCGAACAGTATAACCGAATCATTGTGCGATAACAGGTCTTGACAAAGGAATTTACGCAAACGATTACCTTCAGGCTGCGCAAGGCTTTGGAGAATAAAGAGCTTGCAACCGGAAACGGATTTCTTTTCAGGTTTGTGATGCAAATTTTTCACTTCATCACATTCTTTCTGAAAAACACCAAAGAACCATTTACATTGCAGGGCTATTTTTTATAAGATGCATTTGAGATACATCAATTAAGATGCAAAAAAAAGGAAGACCATATGCTTGACGCTCAAACCATCGCTACAGTAAAAGCCACCATCCCTTTACTGGTGGAAACGGGGCCAAAGTTAACCGCCCATTTCTACGACCGTATGTTTACTCATAACCCAGAACTCAAAGAAATTTTTAACATGAGTAACCAGCGTAATGGCGATCAACGTGAAGCCCTGTTTAACGCTATTGCCGCCTACGCCAGTAATATTGAAAACCTGCCTGCGCTGCTGCCAGCGGTAGAAAAAATCGCGCAGAAGCACACCAGCTTCCAGATCAAACCGGAACAGTACAACATTGTCGGTGAACACCTGTTGGCGACGCTGGACGAAATGTTCAGCCCGGGCCAGGAAGTGCTGGACGCGTGGGGTAAAGCCTATGGCGTACTGGCTAATGTATTTATCAATCGCGAGGCGGAAATCTATAACGAAAACGCCAGCAAAGCCGGTGGCTGGAAAGGTACTCGCGATTTCCGCATTGTGGCTAAAACACCGCGCAGCGCGCTTATCACCAGCTTCGAACTGGAGCCGGTCGACGGTGGCGCAGTGGCAGAATACCGTCCGGGGCAATATCTCGGCGTCTGGCTGAAGCCGGAAGGTTTCCCGCATCAGGAAATTCGTCAGTACTCTTTGACTCGCAAACCGGATGGCAAAGGCTATCGTATTGCGGTGAAACGCGAAGAGGGTGGGCAGGTATCCAACTGGCTGCACAATCACGCCAATGTTGGCGATGTCGTGAAACTGGTCGCTCCAGCAGGTGATTTCTTTATGGCTGTCGCAGATGACACACCAGTGACGTTAATCTCTGCCGGTGTCGGTCAAACGCCAATGCTGGCAATGCTCGACACGCTGGCAAAAGCTGGCCACACAGCACAAGTGAACTGGTTCCATGCGGCAGAAAATGGCGATGTTCACGCCTTTGCCGATGAAGTTAAGGAACTGGGGCAAGCACTGCCGCGCTTTACCGCGCACACCTGGTATCGTCAGCCGAGCGAAGCCGATCGCGCTAAAGGTCAGTTTGATAGCGAAGGTCTGATGGATTTGAGCAAACTGGAAGGTGCGTTCAGCGATCCGACAATGCAGTTCTATCTCTGCGGCCCGGTTGGCTTCATGCAGTTTGCCGCGAAACAGTTAGTGGATCTGGGCGTGAAGCAGGAAAACATTCATTACGAATGCTTTGGCCCGCATAAGGTGCTGTGATTTGATGTTGCCGGATGGAAACATCCGGCAACCCTTGACGCGGTTTAAATTGCCGCGTCGTCTTCTTCACCGGTACGGATACGAATAACCCGTGCCACGTCGAAGACGAAGATTTTACCGTCACCGATTTTGCCGGTTTGCGCCGTGCGAATAATGGTATCGACACAGGTATCGACAATGTCGTCCGGTACGACAATCTCAATTTTCACCTTCGGCAGAAAATCCACCATATACTCCGCGCCGCGGTACAGCTCGGTATGGCCTTTCTGGCGGCCAAAACCTTTCACCTCAGTGACCGTCATGCCGGTAATGCCGACTTCCGCCAGTGCTTCGCGAACATCGTCCAGCTTGAAGGGTTTAATAATCGCATCAATCTTTTTCATGCTATTCCTTGAAAAGGTCGCCTGTCTTTTGATCTGCTAAACGTAACACATAACGCCAATTCATTCCTTGAAATCGTTTGCATCCAGCTCGTGTCGGGAAAGCAGTTTATAAAATTCTGTCCGGTTGCGCCCCGCCATTCTCGCCGCGTGGGTGACGTTGCCTTTGGTGATTTGCAGCAGCTTACGCAAATAGTTGAGTTCAAACTGATTACGTGCCTCAACAAAGGTTGGCAGCGCCGTGTTTTCGCCCTCCAGCGCCTGCTCTACTAATGCATCGCTAATCACCGGAGATGAGGTCAGCGCCACGCACTGTTCAATCACGTTGACCAACTGGCGTACATTACCCGGCCAGCTAGCGGTCATCAGGCGTTTCATTGCATCGGTGGAGAACGCGCGGACAAACGGTTTATGTCGCTCTGCCGCCTGGCGCAACAGGTGATTTGCCAGTAGCGGAATGTCTTCTGTGCGCTCTGCCAGAGCCGGAATTTTCAGGCTGACAACGTTGAGGCGGTAATAGAGATCTTCGCGGAATTCCCCGCGCGCCATCGCTTTTGGCAGGTCGCGGTGAGTGGCGGAAATAATCCGCACGTCGATATCAATATCGCGGTTACTGCCCAGCGGGCGCACTTTACGCTCCTGCAACACGCGCAGCAGTTTGACCTGCAACGGTGCGGGCATATCGCCAATCTCATCGAGAAATAGCGTACCGCCTTCCGCCGCCTGGAATAAACCTTCGCGATTGCTGACAGCGCCAGTAAACGCGCCACGCGCATGACCAAACAGTTCCGACTCCAGCAATTGCTCGGGCAATGCACCACAGTTAATAGCAATAAACGGCTTGCTGTTACGCGGGCTGGCGTTGTGGATAGCCTGGGCGAAAATCTCTTTCCCGGTGCCGCTCTGGCCGTTAATCAAAACGCTAACGTCTGATTGCGCCACCAGCCGCGCCTGTTCCAGCAAACGCAGCATCAGCGGGCTGCGGGTGACAATCGCCTCGCGCCAACGTTCGTCGGTGGCTGGCGCGGATTGTTCCAGCGCATCGTCAATTGCCTGATATAGCGCGTCTTTATCGACAGGCTTGGTGAGGAAACTAAAAACGCCCTGCTGTGTTGCAGCAACGGCATCGGGAATAGAACCATGCGCGGTAAGAATAATTACTGGCATTCCCGGCTGCACTTTCTGGATTTCAGCAAACAGCTGCATACCGTCCATTTCATCCATCCGCAGGTCGCTGATGACTAAATCTACTTTTTCGCGATTCAGTACCCGTAATCCTTCAGCACCACTTTCCGCCGTGACCACGCTGTAGCCTTCGCTGGTCAGGCGCAGGCCAAGCAGTTTCAGCAATCCCGGATCGTCATCGACCAATAATAAATGCGCAGGTTTATGGCTCATCAGGAGTGACCTCATGGGTGGATGGCGCGGGCTTTTCACCCTCGTGCGGCGTATCCGGCGAGAAATTTCCAGCCGGTTTGCGGGTCGAGAGCTGGCGTTCAATATCGGTCAGGTTTTCCAGCTTGCGGGTAGTGAGTTCCAGTTGCTGTTGTAGAACGTGATGTTGCTGGCGCAAAGTATCCAGCTCGCTGTCGCTGGACTGCTGGAGTTTGCTGTAGCGTTGGCGCTCTTCCGCCAGTTGCAGTTGCAGCGCCTGACCGTCGCGCCAAAGTTGATACAGAGGGCGAACCTGTGCCGGGATTTCGGTACTTAGCGCATCAATGCGCGCGACCAGCTGGCGGCGCTCATACGGCGTAATTTTGGCATCGGCGAGCAAAATCCCTTGTTTAAAGGTATTTTGCCAGCTGCCGTCGTTATATTGGCGAGCTTGCTGACGCGACTGCGCAGGCATTAAACGATCAGCACAATCCATCGCCCGCAGCCAGTAAAGCGGATTGGTTTCGGTTGATTTACCTTGCAGCGCCCAGATGTCGCTACATTCAGTAGAAAGATAGTCAGCCAGTTGATAAACCGGAATTTTTTCTTCTGCTGGCGTATTAATGGCTGGCTTATTGTGACTCTGCACGCAACCCAGCAATGCCAGACATGGCAGCCCTGCCAGCCACAGCCGTCGGGGCAATAATCGTTGAAAAATGTGTCGCATATTCACCAGACTTAGCGCCTTTCCCAGTGGGCGTAATTGTTACAGACAGTCTGGACATGGACAGCGCGGAGAAACCGGAGCGTACATGTCGTACGTGAGGATTTCGAGCACTGCCCAGGGCCAAACTGGCAAATAAAATAGCCTGATGGGATAGGCTGTTAGCATTATTTCGTGTTTTTCGACGACGGCAATTCAATGCGGAAGCAAACGTCTTGCCCGCTCTCGTCGACCAGATACAGTTCCCCTTGCATACGGCGAATACAATCCCTGGCAATGCTTAATCCCAGACCGCTGCCCTTCACCGCCCCTTTTCGCTGGTGGCTTCCCTGAAAAAAGGGTTCAAAGATCATGGCGCGTTCCTCTTGCGGAATGGGTGTGCCTGTATTGATGACATCAATATAAACCCGCGCGCCATGTAAACTGCTGCGAAGGCAAATGTTACCGGATTCAGTCCCGTAGTGCACAGCATTGGAGTAAAGATTATCCAGTACGCTCATCAGCAGCATTGGCTCCGCCAGGCAAGCTGTTGCTTGGAGATCGACGTCGGTATGCATCATTTTAGCCCGTGCGGGCAGGCTATGAGCAGAAACTACTGTCTCCACCAGCGGTGCTAATTCAACATTCTCCAGTTCCACCGCACTGTCCGCCTGTTTACGGTTGTAATCAAGCAGTTGTTCGATCAGTTTTTGCAAATTGCGGCTGCTGCTATCGAGGATGCTCACCACCTCTTTTTGCTCTGGCGTAAGCGGCCCGACAACCTGGTCAGCCAGTAATTCAGTGCCCTCGCGCATACTTGCCAGCGGCGTTTTTAATTCATGAGATAAATGTCTTAAGAATTGATGACGTTGGGATTCCAGCCATGACAGGCGCTCACTTAACCAAAGAATACGTTGCCCAACCGAGCGTAACTCGCTCGGTCCACTGAACGAGACACTATTGCCCAGAGAACGCCCTTCCCCCAGCCGGTTGATCATGCGCTCGATATTTTTCACCGGACCGATAATCATCCTCGTGAAAAGTAGCACCATCACCAGACTCACCAGAAATAACACCAGCGATTGCCAACCAAAATATTGCCCACGTTCGGCGATTTCACGCTGAAGTTGCTGCCCACGAGAGAACACCACTGTGCGCGTGGCCTGCACCATTTCGGTATTGGCACTGGCAAAGGCTTCAAGACGCGCGGCGGCGGCGGCATCGGGACCACTGTTGTTACACTGAAGTTGGGCCAGATTGTTCAAGTCCTGACGCAATGCCTGGTAAAGTTTATCGTCTGGCAGTACGCCTGCGTGGGCATCGAGCATTTCGCTGTAACGCTTGCGCTGGCTTTGATAAACCTTCGCAAGCGTAGGGTCGTCCAGCACGCAATACTGACGGTAGCTACGCTCCATCTCCAGTGCCGCGTTGGTCATCGCTTCACTACGCCGGGCATCAATAAGCGTAGTGCGGTTAACCAGCGCCGCCTGATCGCTAAGTGCATTCAGGCTTTGCCAGGCTTGCCATGCCAGCACCAACAGGGGTAGCAGAATCAGCAAAAATGCCAGCATTACCAGTTGTCGTAATGAGCGGGGAAAAACGGGCCAGCGTTTCAAGGTGTTACTCTCGTCAGACGCGAATAGCCTGATGCTAACCGAGGGGAAGTTCAGATACAACAAAGCCGGGAATTACCCGGCTTTGTTATGGAATAAGGCGGTGCCTAACTCGACGTTTCGCCCGATGGTTGATATAGCTACGCTGATATCAGAAGTTGGACGGCAGGCACCTTGTTGTGCGTCATTCGAATTTTATGTAGCACGTCCCGAAGGGGCTGACATAAGTCGGTGAATGAGCCACTGGTTACTATTATGCAGTAACTGTGCCAATAAAGAAAATAGTTTGGTAACGTACTGATTATACGCCGCTTTGAGGGATTTATGGCTTCTTCGCTATTTGAATGTAAATCAGCCACTGTGTCGCTAAAAAGAGACAACTTAAGATAAACTTATTAGATAATATTAAAATCAATAAGTTAAATGTCGCCAGAAAGCGACACGGCACACCACCCATTGTCGTGATTTACAGACACAAAAAAGCTCCCGAAGTTGGGAGCTTATAATAGCGGTTGGTGCTTAATGCCGGATGCGGCGTGAATGCCTCATCCGGGCTGCAAAACCAATGGGCTGACGACTTACCCCAACTGCTTACGCGCATTGCGGAAAATGCGCATCCATGGGCCATCCTCGCCCCAGTTTTCCGGATGCCAGGAGTTGCTGACAGTACGGAAAACACGTTCCGGGTGCGGCATCATAATGGTGACTCGACCACTTTCAGTCGTGACTGCCGTAATACCATTCGGAGAACCGTTCGGGTTAGCCGGGTAGGTTTCAGTGACTTTGCCGAAGTTATCGACATAGCGCAGTGCCACCAGCCCTTTGCTTTCCAGTGCCGCCAGATGCGCCGCATCACGCACTTCCACGCGCCCTTCACCATGAGATACAGCAATCGGCATTTGCGAGCCCACCATCCCCTGCAACAGCAGAGACGGGCTTTGGGTTACTTCAACCAGGCTGAAACGCGCTTCAAAGCGATCGGAGGTATTGCGCACAAAACGTGGCCACAACTCACTACCTGGGATCAGTTCGCGCAGATTAGACATCATCTGGCAACCGTTACATACCCCCAGCGCCAGCGTTTGCGGACGGTGGAAGAAGGTTGCAAACTCATCGCGTACACGGTCATTGAACAGGATAGACTTCGCCCAACCTTCACCGGCACCCAGCACATCACCGTAGGAGAAACCACCGCACGCGACCAGGGCGTGGAAATCCTCCAGGCCCGTGCGTCCAGCCAGCAGGTCACTCATATGCACATCGATTGCATCGAAGCCTGCACGGTGGAAAGCAGCCGCCATTTCAACATGCGAGTTCACGCCCTGCTCACGCAGTACGGCAACTTTCGGACGTGCGCCAGTAGCAATATACGGTGCTGCCACATCTTCGTTGATATCGAACGACAGTTTCACATTCAGGCCCGGATCGGCGTCGTTGGATTTCGCCTGATGTTCCTGATCGGCACATTCAGGGTTGTCACGCAGGCGCTGCATCTGCCAGGTAGTTTCTGCCCACCAGACACGCAACGTGGTGCGGCTTTCGCTGAATACAGTCTGCCCGTTGGCGGTAATCACAAAACGGTCACCGGAAACCGCCTGGCCAACATAATGGACGCAATCAGCAAGGCCATGCTGTGCCAGTACCGCTTCAACTGCTTTACGGTCAGCGGCTCGAACCTGAATCACCGCACCCAGTTCTTCGTTAAACAACGCCGCCAGGCGATCGTCACCCAGAGTGGCGATATCCGCGTCAATGCCGCAATGACCAGCAAAGGCCATTTCCGCCAGCGTTACCAGCAGGCCGCCATCAGAGCGGTCGTGGTACGCGAGCAGCTTACGCTGTGCTACCAGCGCCTGAACCGCGTCATAGAAACCTTTCAGTTGCGCGACGTCGCGTACATCTGCCGGTTTGTCGCCAAGCTGACGATAAACCTGCGCCAGCGCCGTTGCGCCCAGCGCGTTATTGCCTTTGCCCAAATCAATCAGCAGCAGTGCGTTATCTTCGGTAGAAAGCTGTGGCGTGATGGTGTGACGTACATCTTCCACGCGGGCAAATGCAGAAATAACCAGCGACAGTGGCGACGTCATTTCGCGCTCTTCGTTACCTTCCTGCCAGCGGGTTTTCATCGACATAGAGTCTTTACCCACCGGGATCGTCAGGCCCAGAGCCGGACAAAGTTCTTCGCCCACAGCTTTAACGGCTTCATACAGGCCCGCATCTTCGCCTGGATGACCTGCCGCCGCCATCCAGTTGGCGGAAAGTTTAATGCGTTTGATATCGCCAATCTGTGTTGCGGCAATATTGGTTAACGCTTCACCGACCGCCAGACGGGCAGAGGCGGCGAAATCCAGCAGCGCAACCGGCGCACGCTCGCCAATCGCCATCGCTTCGCCGTAGTAGCTATCGAGGCTGGCGGTAGTGACCGCGCAGTTAGCGACCGGCACCTGCCACGGACCCACCATCTGATCGCGCGCTACCATGCCGGTTACGCTGCGGTCACCAATGGTCACCAGGAAAGTTTTCTCCGCCACGGTCGGCAGGTGCAGCACGCGTTTCACCGCGTCAGCAATGGTAATCCCTTCACGAACCAGCGCATCACCCTTCGCTTTCAGCGTTTGTACTTCGCGGGTCATCTTCGGCGTTTTACCAAGCAGGACGTCCAGCGGCAGATCGATCGGCTGATTATCAAAATGACGATCGTGCAAAGAAAGATGCAGTTCTTCGGTCGCTTCACCAATCACCGCGTATGGCGCGCGCTCACGCTTACACAGTTCGTCAAACAGCGGTAACTGATCGGCAGCAACCGCCAGCACGTAGCGTTCCTGGGATTCGTTACACCAGATTTCCAGCGGGCTCATGCCCGGTTCGTCGCTCAGGATATCGCGCAGTTCGAATTTACCGCCGCGCCCGCCGTCGCTCACCAGTTCCGGCATGGCGTTAGAAAGACCGCCTGCGCCAACGTCGTGGATAAACAGGATTGGGTTGGCATCACCAAGCTGCCAGCAACGGTCGATCACTTCCTGGCAGCGACGCTCCATCTCCGGGTTGTCGCGCTGTACGGAAGCGAAGTCGAGGTCGGCATCAGACTGACCAGACGCCATGGAAGACGCCGCGCCGCCGCCAAGACCGATGTTCATTGCCGGGCCGCCGAGAACGACCAGCTTCGCACCAACGTTGATCTCGCCTTTTTGTACGTGATCGGCACGAATGTTGCCGATCCCGCCCGCCAGCATGATCGGTTTGTGATAACCGCGCAGCTCTTCGCCATTGTGGCTGTTCACTTTTTCTTCATAAGTACGGAAGTAGCCGTTCAGTGCCGGACGACCAAATTCGTTGTTAAATGCCGCGCCGCCCAGCGGGCCTTCGGTCATGATGTCCAACGCGGTGACAATGCGCTCAGGCTTACCGAAATCTTCTTCCCACGGCTGTTCGAAGCCTGGAATTCGCAGGTTGGAAACGGAGAAACCTACCAGACCAGCTTTCGGCTTTGCGCCACGCCCGGTGGCACCTTCATCGCGGATTTCACCGCCGGAACCGGTCGCCGCGCCCGGCCACGGAGAAATCGCCGTCGGGTGGTTGTGAGTTTCGACTTTCATCAGAATATGCGCCGGTTCCTGATGGAAATCGTAGCGGCCCGTTTCGTGGTCAGCAAAGTAGCGGCCCACTTCAGACCCTTCCATGACGGCGGCGTTATCTTTATAAGCAGAGAGAACGTGATCCGGCGTAGTTTCGAAGGTATTTTTGATCATCTTGAACAGCGATTTCGGCTGCTGTTCACCGTCGATAATCCAGTCGGCGTTAAAAATTTTGTGGCGGCAGTGCTCAGAGTTCGCCTGAGCGAACATATACAGCTCGATGTCGTTCGGGTTACGACCAAGCTTTGTGAAAGCATCCTGCAGATAGTCGATTTCATCTTCCGCCAGTGCCAGGCCAAGACGCAGGTTAGCGTCGATTAGCGCCTGACGGCCCTGTCCCAGCAAATCAACGCTGGTGACCGGAGTCGGTTGATGGTGTGCAAACAGCTGCTCTGCATCATCTAAAGCAAAAAAGACCGTTTCCATCATGCGGTCGTGCAGTTCAGCGGTAACCTGCTGCCATTGTTCATTGGTCAGCGTACCGGCTTCTATATAGTAAGCCACGCCGCGCTCAAGACGGTTTACCTGTTGCAGCCCGCAGTTATGGGCAATATCGGTCGCTTTCGAAGACCAGGGAGAGATGGTGCCAGGACGCGGGGTCACCAGCAGGAGTTTGCCTTGCGGGGCATGGCTGGCGAGTGCCGGGCCATATTTCAGCAGGCGTTCAAGTTGTGCGTGCTCATCATCGTTTAACGGCGCATTGAGGTCAGCAAAATGGACATACTCGGCGTAAATAGTGTGAACCGGGAGCCTGGCAGCCTGAAAACGTGCCAGCAGTTTGTTGATTCGGAATGCCGACAATGCAGGCGAACCACGCAGAATTTCCATCATAAGTCTCTCGTCTTCTAAGCTTTCGGTGTACCCAAGGGGGGGAAACGGGCGTCATTATAAAGAATCTGATGCGCTGACGAAACCGTTTGCGTGGAAATAAAATCACCATCGCGAATTAGCAACGCGTGCCGCCAATGGCTGTAATAAGTTGCCAACTGGCGCAGGTTTACGCAAAATGCCGCTCATTTATGAGTAAACCTTTCACTATTATTACGTTTTTTCAAGCTGGGACGCGCACGACACAGAGAATTAACTAATTGAAAAAATTAAAGATTAATTATCTGTTCATCGGCATTCTGGCACTGCTACTCGCGGTCGCTCTCTGGCCATCCATTCCCTGGTTTGGTAAAGCCGACAACCGTATCGCCGCCATTCAAGCGCGGGGAGAGTTGCGTGTGAGCACCATTCATACTCCCCTGACTTATAACGAAATCAACGGGAAACCTTTTGGCCTGGATTACGAACTGGCGAAACAGTTTGCCGATTACCTCGGCGTAAAACTGAAAGTGACCGTGCGGCAGAATATCAGCCAGCTGTTTGACGACCTCGATAATGGTAACGCCGACCTGCTGGCGGCAGGACTGGTCTATAACAGCGAAAGGGTTAAAAATTATCAGCCAGGCCCGACCTACTACTCCGTTTCACAACAACTGGTTTATAAAGTGGGTCAGTATCGCCCACGTACGCTGGGCAACCTGACGGCGGAGCAACTCACCGTTGCACCGGGTCATGTGGTGGTTAACGATCTCCAGACCCTGAAAGAAACAAAATTCCCGGAATTAAGCTGGAAGGTTGACGACAAAAAAGGCTCTGCGGAATTAATGGAAGATGTCATCGAAGGAAAACTCGATTACACCATTGCTGATTCTGTTGCCATTAGCCTGTTTCAGCGCGTTCATCCGGAACTCGCCGTAGCGCTCGACATTACCGATGAACAACCGGTGACCTGGTTTAGCCCGTTAGATGGCGATAATACCCTTTCCGCCGCTCTGCTCGATTTCTTCAACGAAATGAATGAAGACGGTACGCTGGCACGCATTGAAGAGAAATACCTGGGGCATGGCGATGATTTTGATTACGTCGATACGCGCACATTTTTACGCGCCGTCGATGCGGTACTGCCGCAGTTAAAGCCCCTGTTTGAGAAATACGCCGAAGAAATTGACTGGCGTTTGCTGGCCGCTATTGCTTATCAGGAATCGCACTGGGATGCGCAGGCCACTTCACCGACGGGGGTGCGCGGCATGATGATGTTAACCAAAAATACCGCGCAAAGCCTCGGCATTACGGATCGTACCGATGCCGAACAGAGCATCAGCGGCGGCGTGCGTTATTTGCAGGATATGATGAGTAAAGTGCCGGAAAGTGTGCCTGAGAACGAACGGATCTGGTTTGCCCTCGCCGCGTACAATATGGGCTATGCGCATATGCTGGATGCCCGCGCCCTGACGGCAAAAACTAAAGGTAATCCTGACAGTTGGGCTGACGTAAAGCAGCGTCTGCCTTTACTTAGCCAGAAACCCTATTACAGCAAGCTGACTTACGGCTACGCGCGTGGGCATGAAGCCTACGCTTATGTCGAAAATATTCGTAAGTATCAGATTAGCCTGGTGGGTTATCTGCAAGAGAAAGAGAAGCAGGCTACAGAAGCGGCGATGCAACTGGCGCAGGATTATCCGGCGGTATCGCCTACGGAGTTGGGCAAAGAGAAATTTCCTTTTCTCTCGTTTCTTTCCCAGTCGTCATCAAACTATTTGACCCACTCTCCCTCTCTGCTGTTTTCCAGGAAAGGGAGTGAAGAGAAACAAAATTAATCCGTCGAGGATCGCGCTTTTTTCTGCGCTTTAATTTCCTGGCGGCGCATGCGAAAGAAGTCACTGAGCAACGCCGCGCACTCATCCGCCAGTATTCCTTCCGTAATTTCCACTCGGTGATTCATACCCGGATGATGCAGCACATCCATTAAAGATCCCGCAGCGCCAGTTTTCGCGTCACGCGCACCAAAGACCACGCGACCAATGCGACTGTGGATCATTGCTCCGGCACACATTACACAGGGTTCAAGCGTGACATACAACGTGGCGTCGATCAGACGATAATTTTGCATCACCAGACCGCCCTGCCGCAGAGCCATGATTTCTGCATGTGCGGTGGGATCATGTCGACCAATCGGACGGTTCCAACCTTCGCCGATTACCCGATTGTTATGCACTAATACCGCGCCGACCGGCACTTCCCGCTCATCCCAGGCACGCTTCGCCAGCGTCATTGCATGACGCATCCAGTATTCGTGGCTAAATTCGACTTCAGACAAAAAGAAAACTCCGGTTATAAAAGCGCGGCGCATTATACACGGACGCTATGCTTTACTCTATTCCAGTTGCTGGAGTTCACCGCGCGGGGTTACCCGCCAACGATGCTGGCAGAAATAAAGCAGCGGGTTGTCCTGATTACTGTCGCTATAGCCACTGTACAGCCGCAGCGGCGTGCCGATTTTGCGCTCCAGTTGTGCGACCTTTTCATGTCCCAGACAACGCATCGTCAATACCCAACCACCATAGCCACGCTGAATTTGGCTGGCGATAAGATTAACCCGCGGCAGCCAGGGCGTATCGAAATAAACCGCTTCAACCAGCGGCTGCGGAGAGCCGGTAATCAACCAGATATCAGCATCGGAACTTAACAGGTAGGTGGTTAATCGCTCCTGAACCAGCGGAAAGGCGGTAACATTGTCACGAAACCAACGTACGAAATCGGCCTGCAACGCCTGCAAACGCGCTTCATTGTGACCAAAAGTGCATCCCCACAGAAGCAGACTCATCGGCCAGCGTGCCGCACGACCTTTTATCAATAACGCAATGGCTATGATCGGCAACAACGGTAGGACAAGCAACGCATTCAGCGGTTGGCGACGCAGTAAATAACGCAAAAAACTGCCGAACATATCCTGCTGATGCAATGTTCCATCTAAGTCAAAAAACACCACACGACGCTCGTGAGTTGCCAAACCATACTCCTCTGGACTGAAACATCCTGATTAATTTTCGCTACTACATAGCCTAACAGATAGATCATCACTTTTCCGGCAACAATCGACCGCATCATGGCTAACTGGAATTTTTAATTCATGGCAATTAGCGGCAATGGAATATAAAATTCACTCGCGTTTGTCTCATATTGCCTGTTGTCGCCACTATTTCATCGCGAGGAAAGATATGAACGGCTTACTTCGTATCCGTCAGCGTTACCAGGGGCTTGCCCAGAGTGATAAAAAACTGGCGGATTATCTGCTGCTACAACCTGATACGGCGCGCCATTTAAGCTCTCAGCAACTGGCCAACGAAGCCGGAGTCAGTCAGTCCAGCGTCGTGAAGTTCGCGCAAAAACTCGGCTATAAAGGTTTTCCGGCGCTTAAGTTGGCGTTGAGTGAAGCGCTGGCAAGCCAGCCGGAATCGCCCTCCGTGCCCATTCATAACCAAATCCGCGGTGATGATCCGTTACGGCTGGTCGGCGAAAAACTGATTAAAGAAAATACTGCCGCTATGTACGCAACGCTAAACGTTAATAGTGAAGAGAAACTGCATGAATGCGTAACAATGTTGCGCTCTGCGCGGCGGATAATTCTGACCGGTATTGGCGCTTCGGGTCTGGTGGCGCAAAACTTTGCCTGGAAGCTGATGAAGATTGGCTTCAATGCTGCCGCAGTGCGCGATATGCATGCGCTACTCGCTACCGTACAGGCGTCGTCCCCTGACGATCTGTTATTAGCCATTTCTTACACCGGTGTACGACGCGAGTTAAACCTGGCGGCAGATGAGATGCTGCGAGTGGGCGGAAAAGTGCTGGCGATTACCGGCTTTACTCCCAATGCCCTGCAACAGCGCGCTTCTCATTGCCTGTATACCATTGCCGAAGAACAAGCGACAAACAGTGCTTCAATCTCTGCTTGCCACGCGCAGGGAATGTTAACGGATTTGCTGTTCATTGCGCTGATTCAGCAGGATCTGGAACTGGCACCAGAACGTATTCGTCATAGTGAAGCGCTGGTGAAAAAACTGGTCTGAGTAAAGAATGCGCGTATAATGCCCGCCCGGTTTGTGTTGTTTTGAGAGTTTCCTTATGGCGCTGTTAATCACTAAAAAATGCATCAATTGTGATATGTGTGAACCCGAATGCCCGAATGAGGCGATTTCAATGGGCGATCATATCTATGAGATTAACAGCGATAAGTGTACCGAATGCGTAGGGCACTACGAGACACCAACCTGCCAGAAGGTGTGCCCGATCCCCAATACTATTGTGAAGGATCCGCAACATGTCGAGACGGAAGAACAGTTGTGGGATAAATTTGTGCTGATGCATCACGCGGATAAAATTTAATATTCTGCTCCTGGAGTAGACTATTGTTGACTTTATAGTGTGAGCCTTCAGGTTCTTATATTTATTTTCGTGATGTGATCATAAATATCAATTATTTCATGAATGATAACACTATCTGTATAAGCACTTATTTATAATTATTAAAGGCGCGCCTGGCTGGTTAACCTGACGCGCCTTAAGTACGTTTCCTTATGTTATAAGAACAGAAGGATCAGCTGTAAAACAGCAATGATGATTTTGATGACCCGTTTAATAAGGTATCGGCAATCAGTCATTCGTTTTTCCTTAAACAAGGAATGCAGCCGTTCAGATTAGCCCTTACATCTCCCCAAAACTGAACGTGCGAGTTATTGAGGGTGCATGCTGCACTCCACACCAGAGCTTTGACGACACCACTCGTTTCAATGGGGGAATTCTGTGGCATGGTATAAAGCACAGCAAAATCGCCAATAACGAAGCCAATTTTAATGTACTTCCGAATTGGCGGTCACGTTAATCTTTCCATCAATATTGTTTTCTTCGTAAAGGCTCGAGTTTTTATGCTAAAGATTGCAAGTTGCTTGTAAAAGATAACCGCCCTGATCCATAATCGCTCTTGTTGAGGGTGCGTGCTGCACAAAATTAAAGTTAAAAAGTAAAACCCCCGTTCCTTACCAGTTCGGGGGTTTTACTTTATAAAGAGAACGGTATTTTTTTAACTTTCAATAATTACCGTGGCACAAGCATAGTGGCGTTCATCTGCCAGCGTTACATGCATATTTACAACGCCGAGCTTTTCCGCCAGTTTTAATGCCTCACCCCATAGCCGTAGCCGTGGTTTGCCGAGCTCATCATTAAATACTTCAAATTGATTAAACGCCAGACCATTGCGGATCCCGGTGCCAAACGCTTTTGCCGCCGCTTCTTTCACAGCAAAACGCTTCGCCAGAAAACGCACCGGCTGGTGGTGCGTTTTCCAGATTGCCCATTCGTTATCGCTTAATACGCGGCGTGCCAGACGCTCACCGGATCGGGCGATCACCGATTCAATGCGAGCGATCTCCACAATATCCGTACCTAAACCTAATATTGCCATTAGCCACGCGCTTCCAGCATCAAACGCTTCATTTCTGCCACCGCATCTTTCAGTCCGGTCATCACTGCACGACCAATAATGGCATGACCTATATTCAGTTCATGCATCTCAGGGATGGCGGCAATGGCTTTCACGTTGTGATAGGTCAGACCGTGACCAGCGTTAACTTTCAGACCGAGACTAGCGGCAAAGGTCGCGGCTTTGGCGATACGCGCCAGCTCTTGCGCCTGTTCGGCGTCAGTTTTGGCATCAGCATAGCAACCGGTGTGGATCTCGATAAACGGTGCGCCAACCTCTGCCGCAGCTTTGATCTGCTCTTCATCGGCGTCGATAAACAGAGAAACCTGGATCCCGGCCTCCGCCAGACGTTTACAGGCATCGCGCATTTTGTCACGCTGCCCTGCGACGTCCAGGCCGCCTTCGGTTGTTACTTCCTGACGCTTTTCCGGTACCAGACAGCAAAAATGTGGCTTCGTCTCAACGGCGATCGCCAGCATCTCTTCGGTCACCGCCATCTCCAGATTCATGCGGGTATCCAGCGTCTGACGCAGGATGCGCACATCGCGGTCAGTAATGTGGCGGCGATCTTCACGTAAATGCACGGTAATGCCGTCTGCTCCCGCCTGCTCGGCAATAAACGCCGCTTGCACTGGATCCGGGTAAGCAGTACCGCGTGCGTTACGCAGCGTTGCAATATGGTCAATGTTGACGCCTAACAGTAATTCAGCCATGACAATCCTCATCATTCATAATGTGTTTTCACCGTTCGCTTAGGCATAAACTGCCGGAACAGTTCCCTGCTCTTTAATGGTTTACCGCCAAGATACGGCTTAAGCGCCATGCGGGTAAAGCGTTTCGCGGCGCGTAGTGTGTCTGCGTCAGGAAATTCCCGCGCGTTTAACGCTTTTAACTGCCTTCCGGTGAACGTTTTATTGTCGATAACGACGCTTGCGATAAACCCTTTTTCTTCGCGATAACGATACGTCATGGTGTCATCTACCGGCTCGCCGCTACCCGCACAATGGGTAAAATTGACGCCATAGCCCAGATGCCCGAGCAGTGCCAGTTCAAAGCGGCGCAGCGCGGGTTCTGGCGTACCAGTGGCACCTGCAAGAGACTGAATGCAGTGCAAGTAATCGAAAAAGAGTTCAGAGAAGCGCGTCTCGTATTCCAGCACGCGGGAAAGAAGTTCGTTGATGTACAAACCGCTGTAAAGGGTGATACCGCTTAATGGCAGCGCCAGCGAGACAGCTTCGGCACTGCGCAGTGTTTTGACTTCACCACGCCCACCGAAGCGAAGCAAGAGAGGGGTGAAAGGTTGTAATGCACCTTTCAGAGTAGAGCGTTTAGAGCGTGCGCCTTTGGCAACCAGACGCACGCGACCCGATTCCTCCGTGAAGACGTCCAGCATCAGGCTCGTTTCGCTCCACGGGCGACTATGCAGGACAAATGCGCGCTGCCAGCCTTCCATCGGAGTTACTCTTAAAGATCGTCAACGTAACCGAGACTGCGCAGTGCGCGTTCGTCGTCGGCCCAACCGGATTTCACTTTTACCCACAGCTCAAGGTGAACAGGCGCTTCGAACATTTCCTGCATGTCTTTACGCGCTTCAATCCCGATGGTTTTGATCTTGGCCCCTTTGTTGCCAATAACCATCTTCTTCTGCCCTTCACGCTCAACGAGAATCAAACCGTTGATGTCATAACCGCCGCGTTCGTTAGAGACGAAACGTTCGATCTCCACGGTCACGGAGTACGGCAGTTCAGCGCCGAGGAAACGCATCAGTTTTTCGCGGATGATTTCAGACGCCATAAAACGCTGTGAGCGATCGGTGATGTAATCTTCCGGGAAGTGATGAGTCGCTTCAGGCAGATGCTTACGCACGATTGCCGCAATAGTATCAACATTCAACCCGGTTTCGGCAGAGATCGGCACGATATCGAGGAAGTTCATCTGGCTTGCCAGGAACTGTAAGTGTGGCAGCAGATCGGCTTTTTCCTGCACGTTATCCACTTTGTTCACCGCGAGGATTACCGGCGCTTTGCCATCGCGCAGTTTGTTGAGCACCATTTCATCGTCCGGCGTCCAGCGGGTGCCTTCTACGACAAAAATCACCAGCTCAACGTCGCCGATAGAGCTGCTCGCCGCTTTGTTCATCAGGCGGTTAATGGCGCGTTTTTCTTCCATATGCAGGCCTGGGGTATCAACGTAGATCGCCTGATACGCGCCTTCAGTATGGATCCCCACAATGCGGTGACGAGTTGTTTGCGCCTTGCGGGAGGTAATGGAGATCTTCTGCCCCAGCAGTTTGTTCAACAATGTGGATTTGCCAACGTTCGGACGTCCGACGATAGCAATAAATCCGCAGTAACTTTTATCGATGCTCATTCCAGCTCCAGTTTTTTCAACGCCTGTTCGGCGGCAGCCTGCTCAGCCTTACGACGGCTTGAACCTGTGCCAACCACCGGTTCACTCAGGCCGCTGACCTGGCAGTGGATAGTAAATTCCTGATCGTGTGCTTCGCCACGTACCTGGACGACCAGATAAGTCGGCAGCGGCAGATGGCGACCCTGCAAATATTCTTGCAAGCGCGTTTTCGGATCTTTTTGTTTGTCACCTGGGCTAATTTCGTCCAGACGGGTTTGATACCAGTTAAGGATTAATTTCTCGACGGTTTGAATATCACTGTCGAGGAATACGCCACCAATTAATGCTTCGACGGTGTCGGCGAGAATTGACTCACGACGAAATCCACCGCTTTTAAGTTCACCTGGCCCTAAACGTAAGCACTCGCCTAACTCAAATTCGCGCGCCAGTTCTGCCAGCGTATTGCCACGGACCAGCGTGGCGCGCATCCGGCTCATATCGCCTTCATCCACACGAGGGAAACGGTGATAAAGCGCATTGGCGATAACGTAGCTCAGAATAGAGTCGCCTAAAAATTCTAAACGCTCGTTATGTTTGCTGCTGGCACTACGATGGGTTAATGCCTGCTGCAACAGTTCCTGATGATTAAAAGTGTAGCCCAGCTTCCGTTGAAGCCGATTAATTACGATGGGGTTCATGCGATACCAATAAATAAATGCGTCAACAATTCAGCACACGAAACAGACCTGATATACATGGCTCTGCTAACTGCTTCGCTGCAGTTTCAGTTTACCGGTATATGGGGACCAACGCTGTTTCGTGTGCCGTGGCAACCTGGAGGTGCCAACCTTAAACTTCGGGGGAATATTCTATACACAACGACGGGGGATGTCGTTAGCCACGGGAGATTTATCTCATAAATAATTCACGTTGTCGCCATAACGGCGACAACGTGAACGAAGATGGGCTATTAATGGATGCCGCCAATGCGACTTAAGCGCACACCTGTCGGCCATTCGCCTTCTTGCTTATCGAAACTCATCCAGATAGCCGTTGCCCGACCGACCAGATTCGCTTCCGGCACAAAGCCCCAGTAACGGCTGTCCGCGCTGTTGTCGCGGTTGTCACCCATCATGAAGTATTGTCCCGGCGGAACAATCCAGGTTGCCAGTTGTTGCCCTGGCTGCTGGTAATACATCCCCACCTGGTCCTGCGCAATCGGCACTGTCAGAATGCGGTGCGTCACATCACCCAGTGTCTCTTTACGCTCGGAAAGACGAATTCCATTTTCTTTGGTTTCGTTTTTCGGCACTTCAAAGAATCCGCTGGTCGCTTCCCCACCATTACGGCGTGAGAAGGTCTGAACGAAATCGCTCGGTTCCACGTTTGAGTAGGTGACCGGCAGCGCGTTTTCACATGCCTGGCCGGAACTGCATCCCGGTTGAATCGTCAGCTCTTTTGAGACCGGATCATAAGTGACTTTATCGCCCGGTAAACCCACCGCGCGCTTGATGTAATCAAGCTTTGGATCTTCCGGATATTTAAAGACCACGATATCGCCGCGTTTCGGATGACCGGTTTCGATCAGCGTTTTCTGGTAGATAGGATCTTTAATGCCATAAGCAAACTTCTCTACCAGAATAAAATCACCGATTAACAGAGTCGGCATCATCGAACCTGACGGGATCTGGAACGGTTCATAAATAAACGAACGCACAATCAATACGATAGCCAGCACCGGAAAAACAGAAGCACCAGTTTCCAGCCAGCCAGGCTTCGGCGCAACCTTTTTCAGTGTTGCTTTATCCAGTGAGTCACCGGCAGCCGCCTGCGCCGCTGCCTGACGTTCCCGCCGTTTAGGTGCGAAAAAGAATTTATCCACGCACCATAAAATGCCCGTCACCAGTGTGGCAATCACCAGAATCAGGGCAAACATATTCGCCATGCCAACTCCTAAGGGTTATTTGTTGTCTTTGCCGACGTGCAGAATGGCGAGGAACGCTTCCTGCGGCAGCTCGACGTTACCGATCTGCTTCATGCGTTTCTTACCTTCTTTCTGCTTCTGCAGCAGCTTTTTCTTACGGCTGATATCGCCGCCATAACATTTAGCCAGTACGTTTTTACGCAGCTGTTTCACGGTGGAGCGCGCAATGATGTGCGTACCAATCGCTGCCTGAATGGCGATATCAAACTGCTGGCGTGGGATCAGATCTTTCATCTTCTCCACCAGCTCGCGACCGCGGTTTTGCGAATTATCACGGTGGGTGATCAACGCCAGCGCATCAACACGTTCACCGTTGATTAATACGTCTACACGTACCATGTCGGACGCCTGGAAGCGTTTGAAGTTGTAATCCAGAGACGCATAACCACGCGAGGTAGATTTCAGGCGATCGAAGAAATCGAGCACAACTTCCGCCATCGGGATCTCGTACGTCAGCGCCACCTGATTACCGTGGTAAACCATATTGGTCTGCACGCCGCGTTTTTCTACGCACAGCGTAATAACGTTGCCGAGATATGCCTGCGGCAGCAGCATGTGACATTCTGCAATCGGCTCGCGCAGTTCGTAGATGTTATTTACCGCTGGCAGCTTGGATGGGCTGTCGACGTAGATAACTTCTCTTGACGTGGTTTCAACTTCATACACTACGGTCGGCGCAGTGGTAATCAGATCCAGATCGTATTCACGTTCCAGACGTTCCTGGATGATCTCCATGTGCAGCAGGCCGAGGAAGCCGCAGCGGAAACCAAAGCCCAGCGCGCTGGAGCTTTCCGGCTCATAGAACAGTGAAGCATCGTTCAGGCTGAGTTTGCCCAGCGCGTCACGGAAGGCTTCATAGTCGTCGGAACTTACCGGGAACAGACCGGCGTATACCTGCGGTTTGACTTTCTTAAAGCCAGGCAGCGCCTTTTCTGCCGGATTACGCGCCAGCGTTAAGGTATCGCCTACTGGAGCGCCGTGGATATCTTTAATCGCACATACCAGCCAACCTACTTCGCCACATTTCAGTTCAGTGCGGTCAACCTGTTTTGGCGTGAAGATACCCAGACGGTCGGCGTTATAGGTCTGCCCGGTACTCATGACTTTCACTTTGTCGCCCTTACGCAGGGTGCCGTTTTTAATACGGATAAGTGAAACAACGCCCAGGTAGTTGTCAAACCAGGAGTCGATAATGAGTGCCTGCAACGGGCCTTCCGGATCGCCTTCCGGCGGCGGAATGTCGCGCACCAGACGTTCGAGAACGTCCTGTACGCCAACGCCGGTTTTCGCTGAACAGCGCACCGCGTCGGTGGCGTCGATGCCGACGATATCTTCAATTTCTTCCGCCACGCGTTCAGGATCGGCTGCCGGCAGGTCAATCTTGTTCAGTACCGGCACCACTTCGAGATCCATTTCCATGGCGGTGTAGCAGTTTGCCAGGGTTTGCGCTTCTACGCCCTGCCCGGCGTCGACCACCAGCAATGCACCTTCACAGGCAGCCAGCGAACGAGAAACTTCATAGGAGAAGTCTACGTGGCCCGGGGTGTCGATAAAGTTAAGCTGATAGGTTTCGCCGTCAGACGCTTTGTAGTCCAGCGTCACGCTTTGCGCTTTGATGGTAATGCCACGCTCACGCTCAAGATCCATGGAATCGAGAACCTGCGCCTCCATTTCACGGTCAGACAGGCCACCGCAGATCTGGATAATACGGTCAGACAGCGTCGATTTACCGTGGTCAATGTGAGCTATGATCGAAAAGTTACGTATATTCTTCATAAAGTATGATTATTGTGCCTTAATGCCCGGTTAACCAGGCTTTTAGAAGTCGCTGTTCTGAGCTTAACGTCTGTATTAATAGAAACGCCGCATTCTACACTACAACATTGAGGCGAGGAAATGTTCATACCGTATGGATTGTGGTATCTGGAAACGTCCTCGCATTTGTTATGCAAAATGCAACAAAGCCAGTGAAATCACTGGCTCGCGTCTTCCGAAGATGTTTCAAATCGCACAAGGCCAGGCGGCAAGGCCACGCTTAAGATGATCGGTTGCCATTCAGACCGGGCAGCAAACTTTCGAGAGCAGCCACGTGCAATCAGGAATCCACCAACGCCACCGAGAATCGCACCGCATAATGCTGCAATATCTGAAGCAAAGAGTAGCTGAAATAGTGAAGCGATGAGGAATAGTCCCACCAACGGCGACATATAAACCAGTAATGCGGAGCTAAGCAGGCTGCCTTCGGCGATTCCTAATTCTACTTTTTGCCCCGGCACTAACGGCTCATCACAGGGTACGACAATGGTATGCGTGGTTTGCGGGCCAAGTTTATTCAACACGCGGCTACCGCAACCGGCACGTGAAGCGCAGCTGCTGCATGAGGCTTTAACATCACAACTAACCAGCGCCTGCCCGTTTTCCCAGGAGACGACGGTAGCCCACTCTTTGATCATTGCGCTGCCCCGAACTTAATATTCTCGGCAATGCGTTTCGCCGTTTGCGGCGGCAGTTCACCGACAATGGTGATTTCGGCGTTATCACGTACGCTTGTACTGACGGTTCTGCGCCCGGTGCGCAACATCTGATCGGTGCTCGATGGCGTAGCGCGGTTAACGTTTACCGAGAAGCTGAATAATCCGTCGGAATAGAGACGTGATTCGATAGGCATGTTGTCCATCGTCGGTAGCGGACGTCGACTACTGGAAACTTCGCTAAAACCCTGTGGCAACCAGGTTGGCGTCCAGCTGAATTTAGCTTTTTCACCTACAGGAACAGAAAGCAACGGCGGCAAATTTGCCTTCGCCAGCGTCTGCATACTGCTGCTGATATCCTGATTGACATTAAAAGCAATCACGCGAAATTGTTCCAGCGTTTCACCATCGCGATCAAGGAGATCAACCCGCATCGGTAATTTCGATTCGGTGTCCATCCACACGATGTAGCTGTAGCGTGTACCATCTCGGGCAACCACACGAATGACTTCGCAAAGACGATCAGCAATACGCGTGCGCCCGACGGAGATAAAGTCGTAGTAAGGAGAAAGGCGTTTGAAATCGGTATAGATGAGCGATGGTAGAGAATCAACAATGTAATCGCCATTAAGCGTGAACGGTTCAAGTCCCGGTTCAAAATAGCTGATTTCATTGCCGCGCTGTACCACTTCCCGGCGCGTGCCATCCATTTGCAACAATTGTGCAAGAGGACGGTTATCGAGGCGTGCATGTCGATAACGCAGAGACTCAACACCCTGTTTATTGATGCTGATGAATGACAGCTCGTAATTCAGTGACTGACTGGCCAGGTTCATCTGCTGTAATAACGCCCCGGACGCGGGAGTGGCCGAGGCGTTAGCAGAGAATAACAGGCTACCTGTCACTAATGACATGGCAAACCAAAGTTGCTTCATTACTGCGATTGCGTTCCTAAAGTTTGAATTCCTGGCACCTGTACAGCGGCTTGCTGAGTTTGCGCCTGCTCAAACTGAAGCTGTTCAGAGTGGAGTCGGCGTTGCAGTTCGTAATCCTGCAACATTGCATTAATGCGACGACGCTGCTCCTGTACCTGCTGCTGTTGACCATTGTTTGCGGTCGCTTCAGAAGGTACTCCCAGGCTTACCGGGCTGGCTTTACCCATCATCGGCAGTGTATTAAATACCGGCGTTTCGGGCTGCTGGGACGTTTCAGATTGTCCATTATAGTGCTGGACGCCAACGATAACTGCAAGCGATACGCATGCTGCTACGCCCATTTGGGTAAGCTGTGCCGCCCACGGACGTACTTTCTGCCAGAATGGCATTTTCTGCCATTGATGCGGCGCAGGCTGGGCTTCCGGGATCAATGTCGCCGGTTGACGTACTGGCTCTTCTTCAATGGCGGCCATCACGCGTGAAGAGATATCGAAATGGAGCACCTCGGGAGTATCACCCCGCATTGAGTCACGGATTAAGTGATAGCTTTCCCAGGTTTTCTGCATTTCTGGGTTATGAGCCAGTTCGTTAAGCAGCTCACTATCCAGCGTTTCGCCATCCATTAAAGCGGAAAGTTGTTCTTTCTGCATGCCTAATACCCTTATCCAGTATCCCGCTATCGTCAACGCCTGATAAGCGGTTGAACTTTGTTATCAATAGCTTCCCTCGCTCGGAAGATACGTGAACGCACCGTACCTACCGGACAATCCATGATAGCGGCTATCTCTTCATAGCTCAGGCCATCCAGCTCCCGCAAGGTTATTGCCATGCGTAAATCTTCCGGGAGGGACTCAATAGTTCGGAAAACTATCTGTCTCAGTTCTTCTGACAACATTAAGTTCTCAGGGTTCGAAATTTCTTTCAACGCGCCGCCACTTTCGAAGTTTTCAGCTTCAATGGCATCCACATCACTGGAAGGTGGACGACGCCCCTGAGCAACCAGGTAATTTTTCGCTGTATTTACAGCAATCCGATACAGCCATGTATAAAAAGCGCTATCTCCCCGGAACGAATCCAGCGCACGATAGGCTTTAATAAAAGCTTCTTGTACCACATCGGGAACATCACCCGACGGCACATAGCGGGAAACCAGACTCGCCACTTTATGCTGATAGCGCACTACCAGTAAGTTAAAGGCTTTCTGATCTCCCTTCTGGACCCGTTCAACCAGGACCTGGTCCGTTAACTGCTCGCTCATCCGAGGTAAAGTCTCCCCAAACCAAATTTCCACGCGCTATCGAAACGCCACTCCATTAGCTGCAATTTGAGCAAGCAAAGGGTTAGAGTGTCTCGTTTTTGTAAAGTTCCGTAACGCATCTGTTTTTGTTTGTCATGCTGTAGACGGATCATTATCTATCATTATAAGTCTACAGAATCTGAACATCGCATTATCTGTGTAGAAATGCCCATTTAACTGCCTGAAGAGTAACCCAACGGCCTTTTTATTTCACCACCTAATCCTCCACCAGCCAGTAACTTCTCTTTTTCTCGCCGCCCTGCGTCAGCGTGTTTAGCCACTGTAACAAATATTAAAATAGCAGGTGTTTAATCGCACAACATGATGCTATGCTGACCAAACCGTGTTTAGTAAATTAAACAAAGAAAATGAATACTCTCCCTGATCATTCATGTGACGTGTTGATTATCGGTAGCGGCGCAGCCGGACTTTCACTGGCGCTGCGCCTGGCTGATCAGCATCAGGTCATCGTTCTAAGTAAAGGCCCGGTAACGGAAGGTTCAACATTTTATGCCCAGGGCGGTATTGCCGCCGTGTTTGATGAAACTGACAGCATTGACTCGCATGTGGAAGACACATTGATTGCCGGGGGTGGTATTTGCGATCGCCATGCAGTTGAATTTGTCGCCAGCAATGCACGATCCTGTGTGCAATGGCTAATCGACCAGGGGGTGTTGTTTGATACCCACATTCAACCGAATGGTGCAGAAAGCTACCATCTGACCCGTGAAGGTGGACATAGTCACCGTCGAATTCTTCATGCCGCCGACGCCACCGGTAGAGAAGTAGAAACCACGCTGGTGAGCAAGGCGCTGAACCATCCGAATATTCGCGTGCTGGAGCGCAGCAACGCGGTTGATCTAATTGTCTCTGACAAAATTGGCCTGCCGGGCACGCGACGAGTTGTAGGCGCGTGGGTATGGAACCGAAATAAAGAAACGGTTGAAACCTGCCACGCAAAAGCGGTGGTGCTGGCAACCGGCGGTGCGTCGAAGGTTTATCAGTACACCACCAATCCGGATATTTCTTCTGGCGATGGCATTGCTATGGCGTGGCGCGCAGGCTGCCGGGTTGCCAATCTCGAATTTAATCAGTTCCACCCTACCGCGCTGTATCACCCACAGGCACGCAATTTCCTGTTAACAGAAGCACTGCGCGGCGAAGGCGCTTATCTCAAGCGCCCGGACGGTACGCGTTTTATGCCCGATTTTGATGAGCGCGGCGAACTGGCCCCGCGCGATATTGTCGCCCGCGCCATTGACCATGAAATGAAACGCCTCGGCGCGGATTGTATGTATCTCGACATCAGCCATAAGCCTGCCGATTTTATTCGCCAGCATTTCCCGATGATCTATGAAAAATTGCTCGGGCTGGGGATTGATCTCACACAAGAACCGGTACCGATTGTGCCTGCTGCACACTATACCTGCGGTGGTGTGATGGTGGATGATCATGGGCGTACGGACGTCGAGGGCTTGTATGCCATTGGCGAGGTGAGTTATACCGGCTTACACGGCGCTAACCGCATGGCCTCGAATTCATTGCTGGAGTGTCTGGTCTATGGCTGGTCGGCGGCAGAAGATATCACCAGACGTATGCCTTATGCCCACGGCGTCAGTACGTTACCACCGTGGGATGAAAGCCGCGTTGAGAACCCTGACGAACGGGTAGTAATTCAGCATAACTGGCACGAGCTACGCCTGTTTATGTGGGATTACGTCGGCATTGTGCGCACAACGAAGCGCCTTGAACGCGCCCTGCGGCGGATAACCATGCTCCAACAAGAAATAGACGAATATTACGCCCATTTCCGCGTCTCAAATAATTTGCTGGAGCTGCGTAATCTGGTACAGGTTGCCGAGTTGATTGTTCGCTGTGCAATGATGCGTAAAGAGAGTCGGGGGTTGCATTTCACGCTGGATTATCCGGAACTGCTCACCCATTCCGGTCCGTCGATCCTTTCCCCCGGCAATCATTACATAAACAGATAAAAAGCCTGGGTCAGCGCCGTATACGCTTCGGAATAGTTCTGGTCTGGCCCACGAATGACTAAGCGATCGCTAAAGCATTCTCCCGCCTGCGGGGAGAATGCCAGCAGCACCCGATGCGGCAGTCGCGCTTCGTTTTCCGCCACATCCGTCCGCAAACGTAAATGCCAGCCCATACTTAATGCCAGTTCAGTAAAACCATTACCAATCTGCTCTGGCAGCACCACGCAGAAAAATCCCTCTTCGGTAATGCACTCCGCCGCACAGGTCAGCAACGATGGGTGATCAAGCGTAGTGGTATAGCGAGCCTGTTCCCGTTGAGGTGTCGAGCACTCTACTCCCTGCTGATAGTAAGGTGGGTTACTGATGATTAAATCGAAGCGTACTGTCTGCTGTGTGATCCACTGCTGAATATCCGCCGTATGGACGTTAATCCGCTCTGCCCACGGGGACTGGTTGATATTTTCCTGCGCCTGCGCGGCAGCTTCACTTTCCAGTTCAACTGCATCAATCATTACGCTGTCATCGGTTCGCTGCGCCAGCATTAATGCCAGCAACCCGCTACCCGCGCCGATATCAAGGCAACGTTTTACCCCAGCCACCGGTGCCCATGCGCCCAGCAAAATGCCATCCGTTCCCACTTTCATCGCACAACGATCGTGAGCAACAAAAAACTGTTTAAAAGTAAATCCATTACGACGAAGCACGGATGTAGACTGTGACATGAAAATAAAACCTTGCAGGAAAAACGGCGATAGCACCGGGTGAGAACAATACCCGAGAAGCGATATCCATACAAACAGATGAAGATTGCAGCCGTAACGTCTATAATCAGCGCCCCACACAGAGGTAGAACATGACTGTAACGACTTTTTCCGAACTTGAACTCGACGAAAGCCTGCTGGAAGCCCTCCAGGATAAAGGTTTCACTCGCCCGACCGCCATTCAGGCTGCCGCCATTCCGCCTGCGCTCGATGGCCGTGATGTACTCGGTTCTGCGCCGACAGGCACCGGTAAAACGGCGGCGTATCTGCTGCCAGCGTTGCAGCACCTGCTCGATTTCCCACGTAAGAAATCCGGTCCGCCGCGTATTTTGATCCTCACCCCAACTCGCGAGCTGGCGATGCAGGTGGCCGATCATGCCCGCGAACTGGCGAAACATACGCATCTGGATATCGCCACCATCACCGGCGGCGTAGCCTATATGAACCACGCGGAAGTGTTCAGCGAAAATCAGGACATCGTGGTCGCCACGACCGGACGTTTGCTGCAATACATAAAAGAAGAGAACTTCGATTGCCGCGCGGTTGAAACTCTTATCCTCGACGAAGCAGACCGTATGCTGGATATGGGCTTCGCTCAGGATATCGAACATATTGCTGGCGAAACGCGCTGGCGTAAACAGACCCTGCTCTTTTCCGCAACGCTGGAAGGCGATGCGATTCAGGACTTTGCCGAGCGTCTGCTGGAAGATCCGGTGGAAGTTTCTGCGAATCCCTCCACCCGTGAGCGCAAAAAGATCCATCAGTGGTATTACCGCGCCGATGATCTTGAGCATAAAACCGCGTTGCTGGTGCACCTGTTAAAACAGCCTGAAGCGACTCGCTCAATTGTGTTTGTGCGTAAGCGTGAGCGTGTGCATGAGCTGGCAAACTGGCTGCGCGAGGCGGGCATCAACAACTGCTATCTCGAAGGTGAGATGGTACAAGGCAAGCGTAACGAAGCGATCAAGCGTTTGACCGAAGGCCGCGTAAACGTACTGGTTGCCACCGATGTTGCTGCACGCGGTATCGACATTCCTGATGTCAGCCACGTCTTTAACTTCGATATGCCGCGTAGTGGTGATACTTATTTGCACCGTATCGGACGTACCGCGCGCGCCGGTCGTAAAGGCACCGCAATTTCGCTAGTGGAAGCCCATGACCATCTGCTGCTAGGCAAAGTTGGCCGTTATATTGAAGAGCCAATTAAAGCTCGCGTAATTGATGAGTTACGCCCGAAAACGCGTGCACCAAGCGAGAAGCAGACCGGCAAGCCATCGAAGAAAGTGCTGGCTAAACGCGCCGAGAAGAAAAAAGCTAAAGAGAAAGAGAAGCCGCGAGTGAAAAAACGCCATCGCGATACCAAAAATATTGGTAAGCGCCGTAAACCAAGCGGAACGGGCGTGCCACCGCAAACGACAGAAGAGTAATCTTAATTCCGGGTTTAAGCCCGGAATTAAAAGTGCTGGCAAACGCAAAACTGCCTGATGCGCTACGCTTATCAGGCCTACATGGCTCATGCAATATATTGAATTTGCACGATCTTGTAGGCCGGATAAGGCGTTCTGAACTGCACCCCAAATGTTGGACATAATCTGACATCTGAAGGTGCAGTTTATGAAACATTCATTTGAAGTAAAACTTGCCGCTGTAAATCATTACCTGGCTGGTCATGCAGGCATCATTTCTACGGCAAAACTCTTTCAACTTTCTCACACCAGCCTCTCACACTGGATTAATCTTTTTCTTCTTCACGGTCCTCGGGCACTGGATTGCAGACACAAGCGTAGCTATTCTCCTGAAGATAAACTTTGCGTGGTTCTTTATGCTCTCGGGCATTCTGAGTCTCTACCCCGGGTAGCTGCCCGGTTTAACATTCCCAGCCACAACACGGTTAAAAACTGGATAAAAGGCTACCGCAAATCTGGTAATGAGGCCTTTATCAGGCGCAGGAAGGAGAAAAGCATGACCCGTTCTGATGATACCCATGAAAACGAGGCAAACATGACGCCGGAAGAGATGAAGAATGAGCTGCGTTATCTTCGCGCAGAAAATGCATATCTGAAAGCCATGCAGGAGCATCTCCTGGAAAAAAAGCGCCAGGAGCTGGAGAAAAAACGAAAGTCATCCGGAGCCTGAGGTGCGGACACTGCCAGTCTGACCTGTTAAAGGCTGCAGGGCTGGCCAGAAGCACGCTGTACTACCAGCTGTCACTGCAGAAGGCTAAGGACAAGTATGCTGATGTGAAACAGCTCATAGCCTCCATCTTCCATGAACACCGGGGATGTTATGGGTACCGGCGGATCCATTGTGAGCTTCAGAAAAGAGGTCTTAAGTTCAGTGGCAAAACAGTGCGAAAACTGATGCAACAGCTCGGCCTGAAGTCTCCTGTGCGCCTGAAGAAATACCGGTCTTACCGGGGAAATATGGGACTCGCTGCAGAAAATATCCTTCAGCGGCAGTTCAAAGCGGAAGCTCCCTGTGAGAAATGGGTGACAGATATCACCGAATTCAGGGCTGGCGGACAAAAACTGTACCTGTCCCCGATACTTGATTTGTTTAACGGGGAAATCGTGGCGTGGGAAACTGCCTGCAGGCCTACAGAGGAGCTGGTGAAGCGCATGTTAAATAAGGGGCTGGAAAGCCTTGCAGAAGGAGAAAAACCGCTGCTCCACAGTGATCAAGGGTGGCATTACCGGATAAAAAGTTATCAGTCTGCCCTGGCAGACAAAGGGTTAGTGCAGAGCATGTCGCGCAAGGGCAACTGCCTTGATAATGCGGTAATGGAGAATTTCTTTGGTCACCTGAAAGAAGAAATGTACTATCGCCGGGACTACAGAAGTGTAGAAGAGCTGGAAAATGCCGTTAACGAATACATAACTTACTGGAATCAAAAAAGAATAAAACTCAGTCTTGGGGGACTCAGCCCGGTAGAATACCGGACTGAGTATCAAAAAGCCGGTTAACTGAAACTGTCCAGGTTTTGGGGTTCAGTTCAGTTCACGCCGCATCCGGCATGAACAAAACGCACTTCGTCGACAAGTTGGGTGCCGGGTTTAAGCCCGGCATTATTTTTATCCCGGCAAAAAACACTCTTCAACACACTGAATAAAAGTGTGCATCGCCGGGCTAACCGCTTTTCCAGCATGGTGTGCGCACATGGCCGTAATGGTCTGCGACTGTTCGCCAAAAGGCAATTCAATTAATTCTCCGCTCTCAAGCTCTTTTTCCACCGCAAAGCGGGGCAAGTAACTGACCCCGATATTCGCCGCGACACAACGCTTGATGCTTTCGATACTTATAAGCTCAATGGTGTTTTCCACCGTGATCCGCCGCTGTCGCAGCGTGCTCTCAAATATCTGCCGGAAGACACATTGCGGTTCGTTGATAATAAAGCTACAGGCGTTATGTCTTCCCGGCTCAGTAAAATCGACATCTTTAATTTGCGGTGAAGCCACCAGCACCAGTGATTGTTCACCCAACTCTCGTCGGTTCAGAGCATCATCATTCCCTACGCGGTAAAAGACGCCGACATCAGCCTCATCATTCAGTAGCGCATCACGGATCACGTAACAGTTCAGAGACTGCAACGATAAACGCACTTTTGGTGCGCGTTGCCGAAAACGCTGCAACACCTGCGGCATTCGGTAAGAAAGCAACGTTTCGCCTGAAACAACGCGTAGTTCCCCGTCCGGATCCGACTCTTTTTTGGCAGCCTCACGAAGGGTATCCATCACTCTGGTGAGTTCATAGATGTGCGGCAGCAGCTTTTTTCCTTCGCGGGTAAGGCACATTCGTCGACCAATTTTCTCAAATAACTGGACTGAGAACTCCTGCTCAAGCTGCTGAATATGAAAAGTCACCGTCGATTGTGTGCAGCACAATTTTTGCGAAGCTCGCAAAAAGGAACCCTCTTCCACCACGGTTTTAAGCGTAATAAAACGGCGCAGATCCATAACCCCAAACCTATCGAAAATATCGAATTTAGAATGTAAAAACATTCATTTTTTTAAATGTTACGTGTCGGGTACTGTCTACCAAAACAGAGGAGATAACAAGTGACACCGACCCTTTTAAGTGCTTTTTGGACTTACACCCTGATTACCGCCATGACGCCAGGACCGAACAATATTCTCGCCCTTAGCTCAGCCACAACGCACGGATTTCGTCAGAGTACTCGCGTGCTGGCAGGGATGAGTCTGGGATTTTTAATCGTCATGTTGCTATGCGCGGGAATTTCGTTTTCACTGGCTGTTATCGACCCGGCAGCAGTGCATCTGTTGAGTTGGGCGGGGGCGGCATATATTGTCTGGCTGGCGTGGAAAATCGCTACCAGTCCAACAAAGGAAGATGGGCTTCAGACAAAACCAATCAGTTTTTGGGCCAGCTTTGCTTTGCAGTTTGTGAACGTCAAAATCATTTTGTATGGCATTACAGCACTGTCGACGTTTGTCCTGCCGCAAACGCAGGCGCTAAGCTGGATAATTGGCGTCAGCGTTTTGCTGGCGATGATTGGGACGTTTGGCAATGTGTGCTGGGCGCTGGCGGGGCACCTGTTTCAGCGATTGTTTCGCCAGTATGGTCGCCAGTTAAATATCGTGCTCGCGCTGCTGCTGGTCTATTGCGCGGTACGCATTTTCTATTAATGAAAAAGCGGAAGAGGTCGCCCTCTTCCGCTTAGTAACTTGCTACTTAAGCCTTACAGGCTTTCAGTAAAGGTACGAGCGATAACGTCGCGCTGCTGTTCCGGAGTCAGAGAGTTAAAGCGAACTGCATAACCGGATACACGGATGGTCAGCTGCGGATATTTTTCCGGATGCTTAACTGCATCTTCCAGAGTTTCACGACGCAGAACGTTTACGTTCAGGTGTTGACCACCTTCAACGCGAACTTCTGGTTTCACTTCTACTGGAACTTCACGGTACTCAATGTCACCCAGTTTGCTTACTGCAACCACTTCGTCTTCTGCAAAACCTGCTTTCGCAACGATGCAACGCGCTTCGCCTTTTTCGCTGTCCAGCAGCCAGAAAGAGTTCAGCAGATCGTCGTTAGCGGCTTTAGTAATCTGGATACCTGTAATCATGTGATGCCTCCCCGGCAAAATTATTTGATTTGTTCAGCCTGTCGCGGCCAATTGGTAAAACCATTGTTGCTTGAGTGTATATATACTCCTCAAACACCCTTGAATCTTTGATTTAAATCAATAAAAACCACACATCAAGTATGGTCGCAAATGGATTTTATTGTTTTACATCAACTTATGCAGGTGTGAAATTTTACCAATTTACATTTTTTTGCACTCGTTTAAGTCTAAAAAATGAGCATGATTTTGTTCTGTAGAAAGAAGCAGTTAAGCTAGGCGGATTGAAGATTCGCGGGAGAGCGAGATGGCAAACGAATTAACCTGGCATGACGTGCTGGCTGAAGAGAAGCAACAACCCTATTTTCTTAATACCCTACAGACCGTCGCCAGCGAGCGGCAGTCCGGCGTCACTATCTATCCGCCACAAAAGGATGTCTTTAACGCGTTCCGCTTTACAGAGTTGGGTGACGTTAAAGTGGTGATTCTCGGCCAGGATCCTTATCACGGACCGGGACAGGCGCATGGTCTGGCATTTTCCGTTCGCCCCGGCATTGCGACACCGCCGTCACTGCTGAATATGTATAAAGAGCTGGAAAATACTATTCCCGGTTTCACCCGCCCTAATCATGGTTATCTTGAAAGCTGGGCGCGTCAGGGCGTTCTGCTACTCAATACTGTGTTGACGGTTCGCGCAGGTCAGGCGCATTCCCACGCCAGCCTCGGCTGGGAGACCTTCACCGATAAAGTCATCAGCCTGATTAACCAGCATCGCGAAGGCGTGGTGTTTTTGTTGTGGGGCTCACATGCGCAAAAGAAAGGGGCGATTATTGATAAGCAACGCCATCACGTACTGAAAGCGCCGCATCCATCACCGCTTTCTGCGCATCGTGGGTTCTTTGGCTGCAACCATTTTGTGCTGGCAAATCAGTGGCTGGAACAACATGGCGAGACGCCGATTGACTGGATGCCAGTATTACCGGCAGAGAGTGAGTAAATTTGCGGGGAAATGCCGGATGGCAGAGTTGCCACCCGGCTGATTTATCAGGCTTTATTCTGACGCCACCATTCACCAAGCAAAACGCCGGTTGCGACAGAGATATTCAGCCCGGCAACGTTGCCCGTACCGTCAATCTTCACGCGCAGATCGTTCGGATCGCGTGCGGCATCCGGTAACCCTTCATATTCCTGACCCAGCACCAGTACCATTTTCGCTGGCAGACTAGTTTTGAACAGCGGTTTACCCTGCTCGCTGGAAGTGGTCACTACGGTGTAACCTGCCTGACGGAAATCATCCAGCACGTTAACAATGTTGTCGCCAGTAATCGGCTGAACGTGCTCTGCGCCGCCTTCTGCGGTACGGATAGCCGCCCCCGACTCCAGCAGTGCCGCATCCTGCACCACGACACCTTTCACGCCGAAGTGCGCGCAGCTGCGCATCATGCCACCCAGGTTATGCGGGTTAGATTCGTTTTCCAGTGCCAGAACGCAATCCTGCGCGCCTGCCTGGCTTACCCACTGCTGCACGGTTGTACCGTTACGCTTTTTGATCAGGAAGCAAACGCCGCCGTGATGTTCCGTGCCTGACGCTTTTGTCAATTCAGCTTCATCCACCACATGGTACGCTTTGCGGTTTGCCGCCATCCAGCGCAAGGCTTCTTTAAAACGTGGCGTTACGCTCTGGATAAACCAGGCGCGAACAATTGCTTCCGGACGGCTCTGGAACAGTGCCTGACATGCATTTTCGCCGTAGACGCGGGTTTCTTCCGCACGCTGACGACGCAAAACTTCCGGATCAATAAAACTTTTACCACTTATGCCACCGTGATCGGCCTTTTCCGGCGTCTCATCACCCGGCGCGCGGGAAACTGTACGCCAGGGCGACTCTTCCCACTTGCGGTCACGGGGCTGACTTTGTTTGTCATCGCGGGCGGGGCGACGGCCACCGTCAGCACGAGATTTTCCTGGACGCCCGCCCCCTTTCCCGGTACGCGGGTTGTGGGTACGTTTATCAGAATCATCATCACTGCGGACATACATCACTTTGACCTTGCCGCTTTTACCTTTCATTTCATCGTTCATGCTTTTCTCCACCAGCGCTGCGCGAAGCGCGCAGATTACCCGAAGTGCGCGCGGTTCGCCATGATTTCGTACCAAAGCCTGCGACTATCATACCTATTGAATAAAACAGATTGTTGTCTGGAACAATGTCCCCGATAATATGTAACATATTAGAAACATACCGGCGTCGTTGCCGATAAGTCTCCTTACTCATCCCGAGGTTAGTTATGAATACCGTTTGTACCCATTGTCAGGCCATCAATCGCATTCCCGACGATCGGATCGAAGATGCGGCAAAATGCGGACGCTGCGGTCACGACTTGTTTGACGGAGAGGTTATTAATGCGACCGGTGAAACGTTCGACAAATTGCTGAAAGATGATCTACCTGTGGTGATCGACTTCTGGGCACCGTGGTGCGGTCCCTGCCGTAATTTCGCACCAATTTTTGAAGATGTCGCGCAAGAGCGTAGCGGTAAAGTGCGCTTTGTGAAAGTGAATACCGAAGCTGAACGTGAATTAAGCAGCCGCTTTGGAATTCGTAGCATACCGACGATCATGATTTTCAAAAACGGTCAGGTTGTCGACATGCTTAATGGCGCAGTACCGAAAGCGCCGTTCGACAGCTGGCTGAACGAATCTCTTTAATCTTACCGGGGCGCATCTTGTGCCCCGTTTTCTCCTCTGCGACAATGGCGTTTTTTCGACACTCTCTTATGACCGAAAACGCTGTTCTCCAGTTACGCGCCGAGCGTATTGCGCGCGCAACACGTCCTTTTCTTGCCCGCGGAAATCGCGTTCGTCGCTGCCAACGCTGTCTTTTGCCAGAGAAATTATGTCTCTGTTCGACAATTACCCCAGCACAAGCAAAAAGTCGCTTTTGTTTGCTGATGTTCGACACCGAGCCAATGAAGCCCAGTAATACCGGGCGTCTGATTGCTGATATTTTGCCTGATACCGTTGCGTTTCAATGGTCGCGTACCGAACCCTCGCAAGATTTGCTGGATCTGGTGCAAAACCCGGACTATCAACCAATGGTGGTCTTTCCCGCCTCGTATGCTGACGAGCAACGGGAAGTGATCTTCACACCACCTGCCGGTAAGCCACCGCTGTTTATCATGCTCGATGGCACCTGGCCAGAAGCTCGCAAGATGTTTCGTAAAAGTCCGTATCTGGATAATCTTCCCGTCATTTCCGTCGATCTTTCCCGGCTTTCTGCCTATCGCCTGCGTGAAGCCCAGGCTGAAGGCCAATATTGTACTGCCGAAGTAGCCATCGCACTGTTAGATATGGCCGGCGATACCGGGGCGGCGGCAGGGTTAGGCGAGCATTTTACCCGCTTTAAAACACGCTATCTGGCAGGAAAAACGCAACATCTGGGTAGCATCACAGCAGAACAGTTAGAAAGCGTTTAAAATCATTCGGTCACTTCTGCGGGAGACCGGTATGAGTCAGCGAGGACTGGAAGCACTACTGCGACCAAAATCGATTGCGGTAATTGGCGCATCGATGAAACCCAATCGCGCAGGTTACCTGATGATGCGTAACCTGCTGGCGGGAGGCTTTAACGGACCGGTACTCCCGGTGACGCCAGCCTGGAAAGCGGTGTTGGGTGTGTTGGCCTGGCCGGATATTGCCAGCTTGCCCTTTACACCCGACCTTGCGGTTTTATGTACTAATGCCAACCGTAATCTTGTTCTTCTGGAAGAGCTCGGCGAGAAAGGCTGTAAAACCTGCATTATTCTTTCCGCCCCGGCATCGCAACATGAAGATCTCCGCGCCTGCGCCCTGCGCCATAACATGCGCCTGCTAGGACCAAACAGTCTGGGCTTACTGGCTCCCTGGCAAGGTCTGAATGCCAGCTTTTCGCCTGTGCCGATTAAACGCGGCAAGCTGGCGTTTATTTCGCAATCGGCTGCTGTCTCCAACACCATCCTCGACTGGGCGCAACAGCGTGAGATGGGCTTTTCCTACTTTATTGCGCTCGGCGACAGCCTGGATATCGACGTTGATGAATTGCTCGACTATCTGGCGCGCGACAGTAAAACCAGCGCCATCCTGCTCTATCTCGAACAGTTAAGCGACGCACGACGCTTTGTTTCGGCGGCCCGTAGTGCCTCTCGCAATAAACCGATTCTGGTGATTAAAAGCGGACGTAGCCCGGCGGCTCAACGTCTGTTGAACACCACGGCAGGAATGGATCCGGCGTGGGATGCGGCTATTCAGCGTGCCGGTTTGTTGCGGGTACAGGATACTCACGAGCTGTTTTCGGCGGTGGAAACCCTCAGCCATATGCGCCCGCTGCGTGGCGACCGGCTGATGATTATCAGCAACGGTGCTGCGCCTGCCGCGCTGGCGCTGGATGCCTTATGGTCACGCAATGGCAAGCTGGCAACGCTAAGCGAAGAAACCTGCCAGAAACTGCGCGATGCACTGCCAGAACATGTGGCAATCTCTAACCCGCTCGATCTACGCGATGACGCCAGCAGTGAGCACTATATTAAAACGCTGGATATTCTGCTCCACAGCCAGGATTTTGACGCGCTGATGGTTATTCATTCGCCCAGCGCCGCTGCTCCCGCAACAGAAAGTGCGCAAGCATTAATTGAAGCGGTAAAGCATCATCCCCGCAGCAAGTATGTTTCTCTGCTGACGAACTGGTGTGGCGAGTACTCCTCGCAAGAGGCACGACGATTATTCAGTGAAGCCGGGCTGCCGACCTATCGCACGCCGGAAGGAACCATCACTGCTTTTATGCATATGGTGGAGTACCGGCGTAATCAGAAGCAACTACGCGAAACGCCGGCGTTGCCCAGCAATCTGACCTCCAATACCGCAGAAGCGCATCTTCTGTTGCAACAGGCGATTGCCGAAGGGGCTACGTCGCTTGATACCCATGAGGTTCAGCCCATCCTGCAAGCGTATGGCATGAACACGCTCCCCACCTGGATTGCCAGCGATAGCACCGAAGCGGTGCATATTGCCGAACAGATTGGTTATCCGGTGGCGCTGAAATTGCGTTCGCCGGATATTCCACATAAATCGGAAGTTCAGGGCGTCATGCTCTACCTGCGTACAGCTAATGAAGTCCAGCAAGCGGCAAACGCTATTTTCGATCGCGTAAAAATGGCCTGGCCGCAGGCGCGGATCCACGGCCTGTTAGTGCAAAGTATGGCTAACCGTGCTGGCGCTCAGGAGTTGCGGGTTGTGGTTGAGTACGATCCGGTTTTCGGGCCGTTGATCATGCTGGGCGAAGGCGGTGTGGAGTGGCGTCCTGAAGATCAAGCCGTCGTCGCGTTACCACCGCTGAACATGAACCTGGCCCGCTATCTGGTTATTCAGGGGATCAAAAGTAAAAAGATTCGTGCGCGCAGTGCGCTACGCCCATTGGATGTTGCAGGCTTGAGCCAGCTTCTGGTGCAGGTTTCCAACTTGATTGTCGATTGCCCGGAAATTCAACGTCTGGACATTCATCCTTTGCTGGCTTCTGGCAGTGAATTTACCGCGCTGGACGTCACGCTGGATATCGCGCCGTTTGAAGGCGATAACGAGAGCCGGCTGGCAGTGCGCCCTTATCCACATCAGCTGGAAGAGTGGGTAGAATTGAAAAACGGTGAACGCTGCTTGTTCCGCCCGATTTTGCCAGAAGATGAGCCACAACTTCAGCAGTTCATTTCGCGAGTCACCAAAGAAGATCTTTATTACCGCTACTTTAGCGAGATCAACGAATTTACCCATGAAGATTTAGCCAACATGACGCAGATCGACTACGATCGGGAAATGGCGTTTGTAGCGGTACGACGTATTGATCAAACGGAAGAGATCCTCGGCGTCACGCGTGCGATCTCCGACCCTGATAACATCGATGCCGAATTTGCCGTGCTGGTTCGCTCGGATCTCAAAGGGTTAGGCTTAGGTCGACGCTTAATGGAAAAGTTGATTACCTATACGCGAGATCACGGACTGCAACGTCTGAATGGTATTACGATGCCAAACAATCGTGGCATGGTGGCGCTGGCCCGCAAGCTCGGGTTTAACGTTGATATCCAGCTCGAAGAGGGGATCGTTGGGCTTACGCTAAATCTTGCCCAGCGCGAGGAATCATGAGTAAGGTACTGGAAATGTTGACCACTTAATCGGGACTGGTGTTATTATTGCCCGCTTATGTCGTCTGCATTGCACAGAGGACCCTTCAATGAACAGAGAAGAAATGCACTGTGATGTTGTCAAAATTTAAGCGTAATAAACATCAACAACACCTTGCCCAACTACCCAAGATTTCTCAATCAGTTGATGATGTCGATTTCTTTTACGCTCCCGCCGACTTCCGGGAGACGCTGCTGGAAAAAATAGCCAGCGCGAAGCAGCGCATTTGCATTGTCGCCCTGTATCTCGAACAGGATGACGGTGGCAAAGGCATTCTGAACGCGTTGTATGAGGCTAAAAGGCAGCGTCCGGAACTGGATGTGCGGGTGCTGGTCGACTGGCATCGTGCACAACGTGGACGCATTGGCGCTGCGGCATCTAACACTAACGCTGACTGGTACTGCCGCATGGCGCAGGAAAATCCGGGCGTAGATGTTCCGGTTTATGGCGTTCCAATCAATACCCGTGAAGCCCTTGGTGTTCTGCACTTTAAAGGCTTTATCATCGACGATAGCGTACTTTATAGCGGTGCCAGCCTGAACGATGTTTACCTGCATCAGCACGATAAATATCGCTACGACCGTTATCATCTTATCCGTAACCGTAAGATGTCAGACATTATGTTTGAATGGGTTACACAGAATATTATGAATGGCCGCGGCGTTAATCGTCTGGATGATGTTAATCGGCCAAAAAGCCCGGAAATCAAGAACGATATTCGTCTGTTCCGCCAGGAGCTGCGTGATGCCGCTTATCATTTCCAGGGCGATGCCGACAACGATCAGCTTTCCGTAACGCCGTTGGTAGGTCTGGGGAAATCGAGTCTGTTGAACAAGACCATTTTCCATCTTATGCCTTGTGCCGAGCAGAAACTAACCATCTGCACACCATACTTCAACCTGCCAGCAATCCTTGTGCGCAATATCATCCAGTTACTGCGCGAAGGGAAAAAGGTCGAAATTATTGTTGGTGATAAAACCGCGAATGACTTCTACATTCCGGAAGATGAACCTTTCAAGATAATTGGCGCATTGCCTTATCTCTATGAGATCAATCTGCGTCGTTTCCTGAGCCGTTTGCAGTATTACGTCAATACTGACCAGTTAGTGGTTCGGTTATGGAAAGATGACGACAACACCTATCACCTGAAAGGGATGTGGGTTGATGATAAGTGGATGTTGATCACCGGTAATAACCTGAACCCGCGCGCCTGGCGTCTGGATCTGGAAAACGCCATTTTGATCCACGATCCGCAACTGGAGCTTGCGCCACAGCGAGAGAAAGAACTGGAGCTGATCCGCGAGCATACCACCATCGTTAAGCACTATCGCGATCTGCAAAGTATTGCCGATTATCCGGTGAAGGTTCGTAAACTCATCCGTCGTTTGCGCCGTATCCGCATCGACCGATTAATTAGCCGCATCCTGTAATCACAACCCCGTCCTGTACGGGGTTTGTTTTTTGGAGGCCACGTTTTGCGTATTCTTTTTGTCTGCTCGCTATTGTTACTTTCTGGATGCAGCCATATGGCTAACGATAGCTGGAGCGGGCAGGATAAAGCTCAACACTTTATCGCCTCGGCGATGCTTTCCGCCGCCGGAAATGAATATGCACAGCATCAGGGGATGAGTCGCGATCGCAGTGCCACTTTCGGGCTGATGTTCTCTGTTGGGCTGGGCGCGTCAAAAGAACTTTGGGATAGCCGCCCCGAGGGGAGCGGCTGGAGCTGGAAAGATTTTACCTGGGATGTCGCCGGTGCAACTACCGGCTATACCATCTGGCAACTGGCGCATCACTAAAGACGCATCCCTTTTCCTTTACGGTGCAATGTTAGTGAAACCAGAAACGCCACCACGGCCATCAAGGTCACATACCAGAAGAAGGCTGTTTCCATTCCTATTGATTTCAGTGACAACGCTACGTACTCTGCTGAGCCACCAAATATCGCATTAGCGACGGCATACGACAGACCAACACCTAATGCGCGAACCTGGGCCGGGAACATTTCAGCCTTCAGTATTCCACTGATTGAAGTATAAAAACTCACTATCAGCAGGGCGCACATCACCAGACCAAAAGCGGCATAAGGCGAAGAAACGTTCTGCAATGCTGAGAGAATAGGAACGGTAAAAATGGTTGCCAGAGAACCGAAACATAACATTGAGGTACGACGACCAATCTTATCCGACAGCGCGCCAATAAGTGGTTGAATAAGCATGAATACAAACAATGCGGCAGTCATAATGCCACTCGCCACGTTGGCATGCATTCCCGCAGTATTTACCAGATACTTCTGCATATAAGTGGTGAAGGTATAGAAACAAAGGGAGCCCGCAGCGGTAAAACCGAGAACCATGATGAATGCACGGCGATTGCGCCATAATCCTTTCAGAGATCCAGCTTCTTTTAAAGCGCGTGTTTCTTGTTGTGAAGTTTCATCTAACTGACGACGTAACCACAACGCCACAACAGCTAACACAGCTCCTAACGCGAAAGGAATACGCCATCCCCACTCTCTAAGTGCAGCGTCTTCCATGGTGTGTTGTAAAACCACGACAACCAGTAGAGCTAGCAGTTGCCCGCCGATCAACGTCACATACTGAAATGATGCGTAAAAACCTTTGCGCCCTTCAACGGCAACTTCACTCATATAGGTGGCGCTGGTGCCATATTCTCCGCCAACGGATAATCCCTGGAATAAACGAGCAAGAAGCAATAATGCCGGAGCCCAGGTACCGATTGTTTCGTAGCCTGGCAAACAGGCGATAACCAGTGAGCCGAAACACATCATACACACCGATAACAGCATCGATTTTTTGCGACCATGTTTATCTGCTATGCGGCCAAATAGCCAACCGCCTATCGGGCGCATCAGAAATCCCGCAGCAAAAACACCTGCTGTTTGCAGTAGTTGAGTCGTCGTGTTCCCGGAAGGGAAGAAGATGTGGGCGAAGTAGAGTGAACAGAACGAGTAGACATAGAAATCGAACCACTCGACCAGATTACCTGAAGAGGCCCCCACAATTGCCCAAATGCGGCGACGAGTATCACTACTTGTCAGTTTGCTGTCTGCCGTTACAGTACTTTCAGCCATGCCATTATGTCTCCTGCCGTAATCCGATGCTTTTGTCGGTCGCTGTTGTTTATTTTTTTGGCAAAGAAAATGTTATACATTTGTTGCATATCATTATGCAACCTTAACCATGAATTTAGTTAGCAGGAAAATGGTTATTAAGGAGCTTAAGGATAGATTTCTGGTAAGGAGGAAGTATGGAAGTGGGCAATTTGGGGAAGCCGTATTCGCTGTTGAATCTGGCTTATGTGGGGGGATAATGCGGATATTTACACTCGCCGCAACTCTTCGTAGGTCGGGTAAGACGCGCCAGCGTCGCATCCGGCCTTCTTCTGCTCCAGCGCAAAAAGGCCATCCTGACGGATGGCCTTCTGCTTAATTTGATGCCTGGCAGTTCCCTACTCTCGCATGGGGAGACCCCACACTACCATCGGCGCTACGGCGTTTCACTTCTGAGTTCGGCATGGGGTCAGGTGGGACCACCGCGCTAAGGCCGCCAGGCAAATTCTGTTTATCAGACCGCTTCTGCGTTCTGATTTAATCTGTATCAGGCTGAAAATCTTCTCTCATCCGCCAAAACATCTTCGGCGTTGTAAGGTTAAGCCTCACGGTTCATTAGTACCGGTTAGCTCAACGCATCGCTGCGCTTACACACCCGGCCTATCAACGTCGTCGTCTTCAACGTTCCTTCAGGACTCTCAAGGAGTCAGGGAGAACTCATCTCGGGGCAAGTTTCGTGCTTAGATGCTTTCAGCACTTATCTCTTCCGCATTTAGCTACCGGGCAGTGCCATTGGCATGACAACCCGAACACCAGTGATGCGTCCACTCCGGTCCTCTCGTACTAGGAGCAGCCCCCCTCAGTTCTCCAGCGCCCACGGCAGATAGGGACCGAACTGTCTCACGACGTTCTAAACCCAGCTCGCGTACCACTTTAAATGGCGAACAGCCATACCCTTGGGACCTACTTCAGCCCCAGGATGTGATGAGCCGACATCGAGGTGCCAAACACCGCCGTCGATATGAACTCTTGGGCGGTATCAGCCTGTTATCCCCGGAGTACCTTTTATCCGTTGAGCGATGGCCCTTCCATTCAGAACCACCGGATCACTATGACCTGCTTTCGCACCTGCTCGCGCCGTCACGCTCGCAGTCAAGCTGGCTTATGCCATTGCACTAACCTCCTGATGTCCGACCAGGATTAGCCAACCTTCGTGCTCCTCCGTTACTCTTTAGGAGGAGACCGCCCCAGTCAAACTACCCACCAGACACTGTCCGCAACCCCGATTAGGGGCCAACGTTAGAACATCAAACATTAAAGGGTGGTATTTCAAGGTCGGCTCCATGCAGACTGGCGTCCACACTTCAAAGCCTCCCACCTATCCTACACATCAAGGCTCAATGTTCAGTGTCAAGCTATAGTAAAGGTTCACGGGGTCTTTCCGTCTTGCCGCGGGTACACTGCATCTTCACAGCGAGTTCAATTTCACTGAGTCTCGGGTGGAGACAGCCTGGCCATCATTACGCCATTCGTGCAGGTCGGAACTTACCCGACAAGGAATTTCGCTACCTTAGGACCGTTATAGTTACGGCCGCCGTTTA
>NZ_KE137316.1:1707803-1810425 GCF_000408845.1 Escherichia sp. KTE172
ATTCAGTTAATGATAGTGTGACGAATCACACTGGGTTTCCCCATTCGGAAATCGCCGGTTATAACGGTTCATATCACCTTACCGACGCTTATCGCAGATTAGCACGTCCTTCATCGCCTCTGACTGCCAGGGCATCCACCGTGTACGCTTAGTCGCTTAACCTCACAACCCGAAGATGTTTCTTTCGATTCATCATCGTGTTGCGAAAATTTGAGAGACTCACGAACAACTTTCGTTGTTCAGTGTTTCAATTTTCAGCTTGATCCAGATTTTTAAAGAGCAAATATCTCAAACATCACCCGAAGATGAGTTTTGAGATATTAAGGCAGGTGACTTTCACTCACAAACCAGCAAGTGGCGTCCCCTAGGGGATTCGAACCCCTGTTACCGCCGTGAAAGGGCGGTGTCCTGGGCCTCTAGACGAAGGGGACGTATCAGTCTGCTTCGCAAGACGCCTTGCTTTTCACTTTCTATCAGACAATCTGTGTGAGCACTTCAAAGAACGGTTCTTTAAGGTAAGGAGGTGATCCAACCGCAGGTTCCCCTACGGTTACCTTGTTACGACTTCACCCCAGTCATGAATCACAAAGTGGTAAGCGCCCTCCCGAAGGTTAAGCTACCTACTTCTTTTGCAACCCACTCCCATGGTGTGACGGGCGGTGTGTACAAGGCCCGGGAACGTATTCACCGTGGCATTCTGATCCACGATTACTAGCGATTCCGACTTCATGGAGTCGAGTTGCAGACTCCAATCCGGACTACGACGCACTTTATGAGGTCCGCTTGCTCTCGCGAGGTCGCTTCTCTTTGTATGCGCCATTGTAGCACGTGTGTAGCCCTGGTCGTAAGGGCCATGATGACTTGACGTCATCCCCACCTTCCTCCAGTTTATCACTGGCAGTCTCCTTTGAGTTCCCGGCCGGACCGCTGGCAACAAAGGATAAGGGTTGCGCTCGTTGCGGGACTTAACCCAACATTTCACAACACGAGCTGACGACAGCCATGCAGCACCTGTCTCACAGTTCCCGAAGGCACCAATCCATCTCTGGAAAGTTCTGTGGATGTCAAGACCAGGTAAGGTTCTTCGCGTTGCATCGAATTAAACCACATGCTCCACCGCTTGTGCGGGCCCCCGTCAATTCATTTGAGTTTTAACCTTGCGGCCGTACTCCCCAGGCGGTCGACTTAACGCGTTAGCTCCGGAAGCCACGCCTCAAGGGCACAACCTCCAAGTCGACATCGTTTACGGCGTGGACTACCAGGGTATCTAATCCTGTTTGCTCCCCACGCTTTCGCACCTGAGCGTCAGTCTTCGTCCAGGGGGCCGCCTTCGCCACCGGTATTCCTCCAGATCTCTACGCATTTCACCGCTACACCTGGAATTCTACCCCCCTCTACGAGACTCAAGCTTGCCAGTATCAGATGCAGTTCCCAGGTTGAGCCCGGGGATTTCACATCTGACTTAACAAACCGCCTGCGTGCGCTTTACGCCCAGTAATTCCGATTAACGCTTGCACCCTCCGTATTACCGCGGCTGCTGGCACGGAGTTAGCCGGTGCTTCTTCTGCGGGTAACGTCAATGAGCAAAGGTATTAACTTTACTCCCTTCCTCCCCGCTGAAAGTACTTTACAACCCGAAGGCCTTCTTCATACACGCGGCATGGCTGCATCAGGCTTGCGCCCATTGTGCAATATTCCCCACTGCTGCCTCCCGTAGGAGTCTGGACCGTGTCTCAGTTCCAGTGTGGCTGGTCATCCTCTCAGACCAGCTAGGGATCGTCGCCTAGGTGAGCCGTTACCCCACCTACTAGCTAATCCCATCTGGGCACATCCGATGGCAAGAGGCCCGAAGGTCCCCCTCTTTGGTCTTGCGACGTTATGCGGTATTAGCTACCGTTTCCAGTAGTTATCCCCCTCCATCAGGCAGTTTCCCAGACATTACTCACCCGTCCGCCACTCGTCAGCGAATCAGCAAGCTGATCTCTGTTACCGTTCGACTTGCATGTGTTAGGCCTGCCGCCAGCGTTCAATCTGAGCCATGATCAAACTCTTCAATTTAAAAGTTTGATGCTCAAAGAATTAAACTTCGTAATGAATTACGTGTTCACTCTTGAGACTTGGTATTCATTTTTCGTCTTGCGACGTTAAGAATCCGTATCTTCGAGTGCCCACACAGATTGTCTGATAAATTGTTAAAGAGCAGTGCCGCTTCGCTTTTTCTCAGCGGCGCGGGGTGTGCATAATACGCTTTCCCGCTACAGAGTCAAGCATTTTTTTGCTTTTCCCTGTTGAGATTCTCAGGAGAACCCCGCTGACCCGGCGGCGTGTTTGCCGTTGTTCCGTGTCAGTGGTGGCGCATTATAGGGAGTTATTCCGGCCTGACAAGCGAAAAATATAAAAACTTTATCGTTCGCTCATTTTTCAGGCAAAACATCTTAAATATAGTCTTTTCCGTCTAATTTATAGACAAAAACGAGCCCCGAAGGGCTCGTTTTATCATTACTGGACGGCGACAATCCGGTCTTCATTAACTTCCAGGCGAATAACTTTACCCGGAACCAATTCACCAGACAGTATTTGCTGTGCCAGCGGGTTTTCGATCTGCTGCTGGATAGCACGTTTCAGAGGACGTGCACCATAGACCGGATCGTAACCGTTCTCGCTCAGCAGTTTCAGCGCCTCGTCAGAAATGTGGATTTCATAACCACGTTCTTCCAGACGTTTGTACAGACGTTTCAACTGAATCTGCGCAATCGACGCAATGTGCTGTTCACCCAGCGGATGGAAGACCACCACTTCATCGATACGGTTAATGAATTCCGGACGGAAGTTATGGCTTACCACACCGAGCACCAGCTCTTTCATGTGCGCATAATCCAGTTCACCGAAGCGTTCCTGAATCAAATCGGAACCGAGGTTAGAGGTCATAATGACAACCGTATTACGGAAGTCGACCGTTCTCCCCTGCCCGTCAGTCAGACGCCCATCATCCAGTACCTGCAACAGAATGTTGAAGACATCCGGATGCGCTTTTTCCACTTCATCCAGCAGGATGACGGAATACGGACGACGACGCACCGCTTCGGTCAGGTAGCCACCTTCTTCATAACCGACATATCCCGGAGGCGCACCAACCAGACGAGACACCGAGTGTTTCTCCATAAACTCGGACATATCGATACGGACCATCGCCTCGTCGCTATCAAACATAAAGTTCGCCAGCGCCTTACAAAGCTCAGTTTTCCCCACACCCGTTGGGCCGAGGAACAGGAATGAACCAATCGGGCGATTCGGGTCAGCAAGCCCTGCGCGGCTACGACGAATAGCGTTAGATACCGCATCAACCGCTTCGTTCTGACCAATAACGCGATGGTGCAGCTCTTGCTCCATACGCAGCAGTTTTTCGCGCTCGCTTTCCATCATGCGAGAAACCGGAATCCCCGTCCAACGCGCCAGCACTTCAGCAATTTCGGCATCGGTCACTTTATTACGCAACAGACGCATAGTTTTGCCTTCGAGCTGCGTTGCGGCTTCCAGTTGCTTTTCCAGTTCCGGGATTTTGCCGTATTGCAGTTCAGACATCCGCGCCAGGTCACCCACACGGCGAGCCTGTTCAATAGCGATTTTCGCCTGTTCCAGTTCCGCTTTAATGGTCTGTGTACCAGAAAGCGATGCTTTCTCTGCTTTCCACTCTTCTTCTAACTCGGAGTACTGACGTTCTTTGTCGCTCAGTTCTTCGTTGAGCATATCCAGGCGTTTTTTACTGGCTTCATCAGACTCTTTCATTAACGCCTGTTGTTCCAGTTTAAGCTGGATGATACGACGATCGAGTCGGTCGAGTTCTTCTGGTTTTGAGTCGATCTGCATACGAATGCTGGATGCTGCTTCATCGATCAGGTCGATGGCTTTATCCGGCAGCTGACGGTCAGCAATGTAGCGATGAGACAACGTCGCCGCTGCAACAATTGCCGGGTCAGTAATTTGCACATGGTGGTGCAATTCGTAACGTTCTTTCAGGCCACGCAGAATCGCAATGGTATCTTCAACAGAAGGCTCGGCAACAAACACTTTCTGGAAACGACGTTCCAGCGCAGCATCTTTTTCGATGTACTGGCGATATTCGTCAAGCGTCGTGGCACCTACGCAGTGCAATTCACCACGCGCCAGCGCCGGTTTCAGCATGTTTCCGGCGTCCATTGCGCCATCGGCTTTACCCGCGCCGACCATGGTATGTAATTCGTCGATAAACAGGATGACGTTGCCTTCCTGTTTGGCAAGATCGTTAAGCACGCCTTTTAAACGTTCTTCAAACTCACCGCGATATTTCGCCCCAGCCACCAGCGCGCCCATATCCAGCGCCAGTACGCGGCGGCCTTTCAACCCTTCCGGCACTTCGCCGTTGATAATACGCTGCGCCAGACCTTCAACGATGGCAGTTTTACCGACGCCGGGTTCACCAATCAGTACTGGGTTATTTTTAGTACGACGTTGCAGCACCTGAATGGTACGGCGAATTTCTTCATCACGACCAATCACCGGATCGAGTTTGCCCTGTTCGGCTCGTTCGGTAAGGTCGATGGTATATTTTTTCAAAGCCTGACGTTGGTCTTCAGCACCTTGATCGTTCACGCTTTCACCTCCACGCATTTGTTCAATCGCTTGAGTAATGTTGGCGGTGGTCGCCCCTGCTGCTTTCAGGATGTCGGCCAGCGTGCCGCGAGACTCAAGTGCCGCCAGAACGAACAGTTCTGACGAGATAAAGTTATCACCACGTTTTTGCGCCAGCTTGTCGCAAAGATTAAGAACGCGCACCAGATCCTGTGATGGCTGGACATCACCACCAGTACCTTCAACCTGCGGTAAACGATTTAATGCCTGATTGATATCTGTGCGCAACTGGCCAGCATTTATGCCAGCGGATGTTAATAAAGGACTAACCGAACCCCCTTCCTGATTCAGCAGGGCGCTCATTAAATGAAGTGGTTCGATGAATTGGTTGTCGTGCCCGAGTGCAAGTGATTGGGCATCGGCAAGAGCAAGCTGGAATTTATTAGTAAGACGATCCAGACGCATAACTCCTCCCATAACGGATCAAAGTTGCTACTGGAGATTAAATGAGGTCATCCCTCAATTATTCAAGGTTATTGACCAGATTAATGTGAAAAGAAAATCACGCGTACCGGATCGTCTTGATTCTTTAGGTTATATCAGCCAAATGAAACTTGCCATACGACCGGTGGTCTTGTCGCGACGATAAGAGAAGAAAGTCTCATTTTCCGTATATGTACAACGGTCGCCGCCGAAAATTTGTTCAACACCAACGCTCGCCAGACGCTGCCGGGCAAGCTGATAAATGTCCACCAGATACTTATCACCATGCTGAATGAAAGCTGTACTCGCTTCGGCGTCTACTGCCATAAACGCCTCGCGAACCTCCGCCCCCACTTCAAACGCGCGTGGACCAATTGCCGGCCCTAACCAGGCGAGAATATTTTCTGGATTATCAGCAAAACAGGAAACTGTCTCTTCCAACACGCCTGCGCACAGTCCACGCCAGCCAGCATGAGCGGCGGCGACTTCCGTTCCCGCTCGATTGCAAAACAGCACAGGGAGGCAGTCGGCAGTCATCACTGCGCAAACCGTGCCGGGCGTATTGCTATAAGAGGCATCTGCTCGTTTTGAGGCATAAGGTTCGCCAGTAAGCTTAAGCACATCTTTGCCGTGTACCTGCTCAAGCCAGACCGGTTTAGAAGGCAAATTGCCCGCAGCAAAAAGTCGCTTGCGATTCTCCTCAACGTGAACCGGGTTATCGCCACAATGAGCACCGAGGTTGAGCGAGTCATACGGGGGCAAGCTCACGCCGCCGATACGAGTAGAGCTACAGGCCGCAACACCTTTTGGCAGCGGCCACTGCGGGACAATCAGCTTACTCATAACCAGTCCACTTCATCCTTATGCTCTTCGAAATCGGCGCGCATCACCTCAATCAGCTCCACCATATCTTGTGGAATAGGCGCATGCCATTCCATTTCGATGCCGGAGATCGGGTGATAAAGACGCAGCATGGTTGCATGAAGCGCCTGGCGGTCAAACTTACGCAGCGTGGAGATAAACGCTTCCGAAGCACCTTTTGGAGGACGCGGACGGCCACCATAAATCGGATCGCCCACCAGCGGATGAGTGATATGGGCCATATGCACGCGGATCTGGTGCGTACGTCCAGTTTCCAGACGCAACCGCAGACGCGTGTGCACACGGAAGTGTTCCATGATGCGATAGTGAGTCACCGCTGGTTTGCCCATCGGATGCACCGCCATGTGAGTACGTTTGGTCGGGTGGCGACTGATTGGCTCATCCACCGTACCGCCAGCGGTCATATGACCAATTGCGACAGCTTCATACTCACGAGTAATTTCACGCCGTTGCAAAGATTCGACTAAACGCGTCTGAGCCGGAACGGTTTTTGCCACAACCATCAGGCCAGTGGTGTCTTTATCCAGACGATGGACGATGCCCGCACGCGGTACATCGGCAATGGGCGGATAGTAATGAAGCAACGCATTCAGTACCGTGCCATCCGGGTTACCCGCGCCAGGATGTACCACCAGGTCGCGTGGTTTATTAATGACGATGATATCTTCATCTTCATAGACGATATCCAGCGGGATATCCTGCGGTTCAAAACGCGCTTCTTCTTCAATCTCAGCGTTGATGGCCACCTGCTCGCCACCCAATACTTTTTCTTTCGGCTTATCACAAACTTTGCCGTTAACCAGCACGCGCTGGTCGAGGATCCATTCTTTTATCCGCGAACGTGAATAATCCGGGAACATTTCGGCCAAAGCCTGATCTAAGCGTTGACCGAGTTGGTTTTCGGACACCGTTGCAGTGAGCTGTACTCGTTGTGCCATATATACTGCTTCTTCGTTTATCGTTGGGGTTTTACGGCTTTGCCGTTTAATATAGTGTGCTATTGTAGCTGGTCTTAACCGGGAGCAGGAACAGAGAATCTCCCGTATTACATTTTGAGGAAAGTCAAAACGTCATGACGCGCATGAAATATCTGGTGGCAGCCGCCACACTAAGCCTGTTTTTGGCGGGTTGCTCGGGGTCAAAGGAAGAAGTACCTGATAACCCGCCAAATGAAATTTACGCGACTGCACAACAAAAGCTGCAGGACGGTAACTGGAGACAGGCAATAACGCAACTGGAAGCGTTAGATAATCGCTATCCGTTTGGTCCGTATTCGCAGCAGGTGCAGCTGGATCTCATCTACGCCTACTATAAAAACGCCGATTTGCCGTTAGCACAGGCTGCCATCGATCGTTTTATTCGCCTTAACCCGACCCATCCGAATATCGATTATGTCATGTACATGCGTGGCCTGACCAATATGGCGCTCGATGACAGTGCACTGCAAGGGTTCTTTGGCGTTGACCGTAGCGATCGCGATCCTCAACATGCACGAGCTGCGTTTAGTGACTTTTCCAAACTGGTGCGCGGCTATCCGAACAGTCAGTACACCACCGATGCCACCAAACGTCTGGTATTCCTGAAAGATCGTCTGGCGAAATATGAATACTCCGTTGCCGAGTACTATACAGAACGTGGTGCATGGGTTGCCGTCGTTAACCGCGTAGAAGGCATGTTGCGCGACTACCCGGATACCCAGGCTACGCGTGATGCGCTGCCGCTGATGGAAAATGCATACCGTCAGATGCAGATGAATGCGCAAGCTGAAAAAGTAGCGAAAATCATCGCTGCAAACAGCAGCAATACATAACAAAAACCTGAAACACAAAACGGCAGCCCTTGAGCTGCCGTTTTTTTATTCTGTTAGTTGTGAAACTGAAGCGATTTAGTCACTATCGATCTCATCAAATATGGCTCGCTTTGAGATATTCCTCAAGTAAAAAAACACCTCTTCCTGCGATTTCTCACAAAAAAGATTCGTTGACAAAAAGTGACAAAATTATGAGATTTCCATCACACATTTTGACATCAGGAACGGTATGCTGAATTCACCAAGACGGGAAGACAAGAGGTAAAATTTATGACAATGAACATTACCAGCAAACAAATGGAAATTACTCCGACCATCCGCCAACATGTCGCAGACCGTCTCGCCAAACTGGAAAAATGGCAAACACATCTGATTAATCCACATATTATTCTGTCCAAAGAGCCACAAGGGTTTGTTGCTGACGCCACAATCAATACACCTAACGGCGTTCTGGTTGCCAGTGGTAAACATGAAGATATGTACACCGCAATTAACGAATTGATCAACAAGCTGGAACGGCAGCTCAATAAACTGCAGCACAAAGGCGAAGCACGTCGTGCCGCAACATCGGTGAAAGACGCCAACTTCGTCGAAGAAGTTGAAGAAGAGTAGTCCTTTATATTGAGTGTATCGCCAACGCGCCTTCGGGCGCGTTTTTTGTTGACAGCGTGAAAACAGTACGGGTACTGTACTGAAGTCACTTAAGGAAACAAACATGAAACACACACCGTTTTTCTTCGCATTCTTTTTTACCTTCCCCTGAATGGGAGGCGTTTCGTCGTGTGAAACAGAATGCGAAGACGAACAATAAGGCCTCCCAAATCGGGGGGCCTTTTTTATTGATAACAAAAAGGCAACACTATGACATCGGAAAATCCATTACTGGCGCTGCGAGAGAAAATCAGCGCGCTGGATGAAAAATTATTAGCATTACTCGCAGAGCGGCGCGAACTGGCCGTCGAGGTGGGAAAAGCCAAACTGCTCTCGCATCGCCCGGTACGTGATATTGATCGTGAACGCGATTTACTGGAAAGATTAATTACGCTCGGTAAAGCGCACCATCTGGACGCCCATTACATTACTCGCCTGTTCCAGCTCATCATTGAAGATTCCGTATTAACTCAGCAGGCTTTGCTCCAGCAACATCTCAATAAAATTAATCCACACTCTGCCCGCATTGCTTTTCTCGGCCCCAAAGGCTCCTATTCACATCTTGCCGCTCGTCAGTACGCTGCCCGTCACTTTGAGCAATTCATTGAAAGTGGCTGCGCCAAATTTGCCGATATTTTTAATCAGGTGGAAACCGGCCAGGCCGACTATGCCGTCGTACCGATTGAAAATACCAGCTCCGGTGCCATAAATGACGTTTACGATCTGCTGCAACATACCAGTTTGTCGATTGTTGGCGAGATGACGTTAACTATCGACCATTGTTTGTTGGTCTCCGGCACTACTGATTTATCCACCATCAATACGGTCTACAGCCATCCGCAGCCATTCCAGCAATGCAGCAAATTCCTTAATCGTTATCCGCACTGGAAGATTGAATATACCGAAAGTACGTCTGCGGCAATGGAAAAGGTTGCACAGGCAAAATCACCGCATGTTGCTGCGTTGGGAAGCGAAGCTGGCGGCACTTTGTACGGTTTGCAGGTACTGGAGCGTATTGAAGCGAATCAGCGACAAAACTTCACCCGATTTGTGGTGTTGGCACGTAAAGCCATTAACGTGTCTGACCAGGTTCCAGCGAAAACGACGTTGTTAATGGCGACCGGGCAACAAGCTGGTGCGCTGGTTGAAGCGTTGCTGGTACTGCGCAACCACAATCTGATTATGACCCGTCTGGAGTCACGCCCGATTCACGGTAATCCATGGGAAGAGATGTTTTATCTGGATATTCAGGCCAATCTTGAATCAGCGGAAATGCAAAAAGCATTGAAAGAGTTAGGGGACATCACCCGTTCGATGAAGGTATTGGGCTGTTACCCAAGTGAGAACGTAGTGCCTGTTGATCCAACCTGATGAAAAGGTGCCGGATGATGTGAATCACCCGGCACTGGATTATTAGTGGCGGTTGTCATTCGCCTGACGCAATAACACGCGGCTTTCACTCTGAAAACGCTGTGCGTAATCGCCGAACCAGTGCTCCACCTTGCGGAAACTGTCAATAAACGCCTGCTTATCGCCCTGCTCCAGCAACTCAATCGCCTCGCCGAAACGCTTATAGTAACGTTTGATTAACGCCAGATTACGCTCTGACGACATAATAATGTCGGCATAAAGCTGCGGATCCTGAGCAAACAGTCGCCCAACCATCGCCAGTTCAAGGCGGTAAATCGGCGAAGAGAGCGCCAGAAGTTGCTCAAGCTGAACATTTTCTTCTGCCAGGTGCAGCCCATAAGCAAAAGTAGCAAAGTGGCGCAGAGCCTGAATAAACGCCATATTCTGATCGTGCTCGACAGCGCTAATACGATGCAGCCGAGCGCCCCAGACCTGAATTTGCTCCAGAAACCATTGGTATGCTTCCGGCTTACGTCCATCACACCAGACCACAACTTGCTTTGCCAGGCTACCGCTGTCCGGACCGAACATCGGGTGTAGCCCCAGCACCGGACCATCATGCGCCGCCAGCATGGCCTGTAATGGCCCATTTTTCACTGATGCCAGATCGACCAGAATACAATCTTTCGGTAAAGGCGGTAATTTGCCGATAACTTGCTCAGTAACGTGGATTGGCACACTAACAATCACCATTCCGGCATCGGCAACAATTTCAGCCGCTCGATCCCAGTCATGTTGCTCCAGAATCCGCACCTGATAACCCGAGAGTGTCAGCATCTTCTCGAACAGGCGTCCCATCTGACCGCCACCGCCGACGATAACCACCGGACGCAGTGACGGACAAAGTGTTTTAAATCCTTTGTCGTTTTCACTGGAGTAAGATTCACGCATCACCCGACGCAAAACATCCTCAATCAGATCTGGCGGTACACCCAGAGCTTCCGCCTCTGCACGACGCGAGGCCAACATAGATGCCTCGCGCTCCGGAACATAAATAGGCAGTCCAAAGCGGCTTTTCACCTCGCCCACTTCAGCAACCAGTTCCAGACGCTTCGCTAATAAATTCAGCAGCGCTTTATCGACTTCATCAATTTGATCGCGTAATGCGGTCAACTCAGCAACCATAATAAACCTCTTAAGCCACGCGCGCCGTCAGCTGCCCGTTGAGATCATGATGGATCTCACGCAGTAAGGCATCGGTCATTTCCCAGCTAATGCAGGCATCGGTTACAGACACGCCGTATTTCATTTCGCTACGCGGCTGTTCGGAAGACTGATTACCTTCGTGGATATTACTTTCAATCATCAGACCAATAATGGAGCGATTACCATCTTTGATCTGAGCAACCACGGACTCTGCCACCGCAGGCTGACGGCGATAATCTTTATTGGAATTACCGTGGCTGCAATCTACCATCAGAGACGGGCGCAGTCCCGCCTGTTCCATCTCTTTTTCACATTGCGCAACATCCGCAGGGCTATAGTTCGGCGCTTTACCACCGCGCAGGATCACATGCCCGTCCGGATTCCCCTGAGTTTGTAGCAACGCAACCTGCCCTGCCTGGTTAATGCCAACAAAACGGTGCGGCTGGGCGGCGGCACGCATAGCGTTAATTGCCGTTGCAAGGCTGCCGTCGGTGCCGTTTTTAAAACCAACCGGCATGGAAAGCCCGGAGGCCATTTCACGGTGAGTTTGCGATTCCGTTGTACGAGCACCAATTGCTGACCAGCTAAACAGATCGCCCAGGTATTGCGGGCTATTTGGATCTAACGCTTCCGTCGCCAGTGGCAGTCCCATATTCACCAGCTCAAGCAGCAATTTACGCGCGATCTGCAGCCCGGCTTCTACATCAAAAGAGCCATCCATATGGGGATCGTTAATTAACCCTTTCCAGCCGACAGTGGTACGGGGTTTTTCAAAATAGACGCGCATTACCAGATAGAGGCTATCGCTGACCTCTGCGGCAAGGGCTTTAAATCGACGAGCATATTCCAGAGCAGTTTCCGGATCATGAATGGAACAAGGACCACATACTACCAACAGACGAGGATCGCGCCCGGCGATAATATCTGAAATGGTTTTACGCGAGTCAGCAATCTGGGCTTCTTGTTGCAGGCTTAATGGAAAAGCGGCCTTCAGTTGTTCCGGAGTCATTAAAACCTGTTCGTCGGTAATATGTACGTTATTCAGCGCGTCTTTTTGCATGATGGCGATCCTGTTTATGCTCGTTTGCGATAGTTGATCCTCAGCGAGGATGACGTAACGATAACACATAAAGTAAAGTTTTCAATCCATATTTCGTACATTTTTCTTTACAGGAACAATTTACTCGCGCTTTTGATGCTTATTTTGTACAAATAAATTTACACCTCCTTTAAAAACAATCCGCTATGCTTTGAAAAAGGAGAAAGAAATGATGAAAAAGTTTATCGCCCCCTTGTTGGCTTTACTGGTTAGCGGATGTCAGATTGATCCTTATACTCACGCGCCAACCTTGACCAGCACCGACTGGTATGATGTCGGTATGGAAGATGCGATATCGGGCAGCGCCATAAAAGATGACGATGCATTTAGCGATTCACAGGCGGATCGCGGTCTATACCTTAAAGGATATGCCGAAGGACAAAAGAAAACTTGCCAGACCGATTTTACTTATGCCCGAGGACTTTCTGGTAAAAGCTTTCCTGCCAGCTGCAATAATGTTGAAAATGCCAGCCAACTGCATGAAGTATGGCGAAAAGGGGCTGATGAAAATGCCAGCACAATACGATTAAATTAATTACCCCCCAAATAAATTAAGCATGAGATTTTACTCATTATGTTTTATTTCTCACATTGATGACGACTGCATGAAAAAATGATATTTTAATGAGCATTCTGAAAAAATATCGATGCATTTCGAGCGAAGATGGTGAGGATCCCTGAATGCGTTTTTCTCACCGACTGTTCTTACTGCTGATTCTCCTGCTGACGGGAGCACCAATACTCGCTCAGGAACCTTCTGACGTTGCGAAAAACGTGCGTATGATGGTTTCCGGTATTGTCAGTTACACCCGCTGGCCTGCGCTATCAGGGCCACCAAAGTTATGTATCTTTTCATCTTCACGTTTTAGTACCGCCCTACAAGAGAATGCCGCGACATCTTTGCCTTATCTGCCTGTCATCATTCACACTCAACAAGAGGCGATGATTTCAGGCTGCAATGGTTTTTATTTTGGCAACGAGTCACCGACATTCCAGATGGAATTAACCGAACAATATCCGTCAAAGGCGTTATTATTAATTGCCGAACAAAATACCGATTGCATTATTGGTAGCGCCTTTTGTCTGATCATCCACAATAATGACGTCAGATTTGCCGTAAACCTGGATGCCTTATCGCGTAGCGGTGTAAAGGTCAACCCGGATGTCTTAATGCTCGCACGGAAGAAAAATGATGGATAACGATAATTCTCTTAATAAGCGCCCCACGTTTAAAAGAGCATTACGCAACATCAGTATGACCAGCATATTTATCACTATGATGCTGATCTGGTTGCTGCTTTCAGTGACCTCGGTGCTGACCCTGAAACAGTACGCGCAAAAAAACCTGGCACTGACAGCAGCAACAATGACTTACAGTCTGGAAGCAGCGGTCGTTTTTGCCGATGGCCCTGCAGCAACTGAAACACTGGCGGCGCTGGGGCAGCAAGGGCAATTTTCAACTGCAGAAGTGCGTGATAAGCAGCAAAATATTCTGGCATCCTGGCATTACACCCGTAAGGATCCAGGCGATACTTTCAGTAATTTCATAAGCCACTGGCTCTTCCCTGCCCCCATCGTTCAGCCGATTCGTCACAATGGTGAAACCATTGGCGAAGTTCGCTTAACCGCTCGCGACAGTTCAATCAGCCATTTCATCTGGTTTTCGCTCGCTGTCCTGACCGCCTGCATTCTGCTGGCATCAGGCATCGCAATTACCCTCACCCGCCATTTGCACAATGGTCTGGTTGAAGCGTTAAAAAACATCACCGATGTCGTACATGATGTGCGTTCCAACCGCAATTTTTCCCGACGAGTTTCGGAAGAACGTATCGCAGAGTTTCACCGCTTCGCTCTCGACTTCAACAGTCTGCTGGATGAAATGGAAGAGTGGCAGCTTCGTTTACAGGCCAAAAATGCGCAGCTTCTGCGTACCGCGCTACATGACCCATTAACCGGGCTGGCTAACCGCGCAGCGTTTCGTAGCGGTATCAATACGTTGATGAACAATTCCGATGCCCGAAAAACGTCGGCGTTACTATTTCTTGATGGCGATAATTTCAAATATATCAATGATACCTGGGGTCATGCGACGGGCGATCGTGTCTTGATTGAGGTAGCAAAACGGTTAGCTGAATTTGGCGGGCTGCGACATAAAGCATACCGCCTGGGCGGCGATGAATTCGCGATGGTGCTCTATGATGTACAGTCGGAATCTGAAGTGCAGCAGATATGCTCAGCACTGACACAAATCTTTAATCTCCCGTTTGATCTTCATAATGGCCATCAGACCACCATGACATTAAGCATTGGTTACGCGATGACCATTGAGCACGCCTCTGCGGAAAAATTACAAGAGCTTGCCGATCACAATATGTATCAGGCCAAACACCAGCGTGCCGAAAAGCTGGTGAGATAACAAGGATATATCGATATGATAAAGCACCTGGTAGCACCCCTGATTTTCACCTCACTAATACTGACTGGCTGCCAGTCCCCTCAGGGAAAGTTTACTCCTGAGCAAGTCGCCGCTATGCAATCTTATGGATTTACTGAATCCGCCGGCGACTGGTCGCTGGGCTTATCAGATGCCATTCTGTTCGCAAAAAATGACTACAAATTGCTCCCGGAAAGCCAGCAACAGATCCAAACCATGGCAGCCAAATTGGCCTCGACAGGGCTAACACATGCCCGTATGGATGGACACACCGATAACTATGGTGAAGACAGTTACAACGAAGGCTTATCATTGAAACGGGCGAATGTCGTGGCCGATGCATGGGCTATTGGTGGACAAATTCCACGCAGCAATCTCACCACACAGGGTTTAGGAAAAAAATATCCCATAGCCAGTAACAAGACCGCCCAGGGCCGCGCCGAGAACCGCCGCGTCGCAGTGGTGATTACAACCCCTTAAAACACGAGCAAACAGATAAAAAAGGGCCAGCCAATTGGCCAGCCCTTCTTAACAGGATGTCGCTTAAGCGAAACCTTAGTTAAGACGCTCTTTGATACGAGCAGCCTTACCAGTACGCTCACGCAGGTAGTACAGTTTAGCTTTACGAACAGCACCACGACGTTTGACAGAAATGCTGTCAACTACCGGAGAGTGAGTCTGGAAGACACGCTCAACGCCTTCGCCGTTGGAAATTTTACGAACAGTGAATGCAGAGTGCAGACCGCGGTTACGAATAGCGATAACCACGCCCTCGAATGCCTGCAGACGTTTTTTGGAACCTTCAACAACCCATACTTTCACTTCCACGGTATCACCCGGACGGAAGGAAGGTACGTCCTGCTTCATCTGCTCTTGTTCAAGTTGCTTAATAATGTTGCTCATAATTTAATCTCTTATCCTGGGTAAACTGATATCTCGGGGGCTTACGCCATCCCATCATGTTTATGTTGCTGTTGTGCGTGTTCCGTTTTGAACTCCGCCAGCAACCTTGCTTGCTCTTCAGTCAGAGCCAGGTTTTCCAGAAGTTCAGGTCTTCTAAGCCAGGTACGGCCCAGCGACTGTTTCAAACGCCAGCGACGTATCTCGGCATGGTTGCCCGACAGTAACACTGGCGGAACTTCCATCCCTTCTAACACCTCAGGCCGCGTATAGTGCGGGCAATCCAGCAATCCTTCAGCAAAGGAATCTTCCGTTGCTGAGGCTTCATGTCCCAGTACTCCCGGAATAAACCGGGAAACGGAGTCAATCAGCGTCATTGCTGGTAACTCACCACCACTGAGAACGTAATCGCCGATTGACCATTCTTCGTCAATTTCGGTTTGGATCACGCGCTCATCTATACCTTCGTAGCGACCGCACACCAGAATCAATTTTTGATTCGTTGCCAGTTCGCTGACGCCCGCTTGATCAAGCTTGCGTCCCTGTGGTGAAAGATAAATCACCTTTGCGCCTTCACCCGCCGCGGCTTTTGCTGCATGAATGGCGTCCCGCAAGGGTTGCACCATCATTAACATCCCCGGTCCGCCGCCGTAAGGACGATCGTCCACGGTACGGTGCCGGTCATGCGTGAAGTCGCGAGGACTCCAGCTCTGGATGCTCAGCAGGCCATTTTTAACTGCCCGGCCAGTTACCCCGTAATCGGTAATTGCGCGGAACATTTCAGGAAACAGGCTAATTATGCCAATCCACATAGCGCCGTCTTTTACCGTTTATCCGGTGGTTTAAAAACCAGGATCCCAATCTACTTCGATTGAACGAGTAGTGAGATCGACTTTCTTGATAACCTGCCCATCGAGGAACGGTACGAGACGTTCCTTGATACCAAACGCATCTTTCAGGTTTGCCTTAATGACGAGAACGTCATTAGATCCGGTTTCCATCATATCGACGACTTTACCGAGATCGTAGCCTTCAGTGGTTACTACCTGGCAGCCCATCAGGTCTTTCCAGTAGTAGTCACCCTCTTCAAGCTGAGGCAGCTGCGATGAATCCACGACAATTTCACAATTCGTCAGCAGGTTCGCCGCATCACGATCGTCAACGCCTTTCAGCTTGATGATCATGTCCTGATTGTGGTGCTTCCAGCTTTCCAGCTGGACTTGCTGCCACTGACCCGCCTTCTGGATAAACCAGGGCTGATAGTCAAAAATGCTTTCGGCGTCTTCGGTGGAAGAAAACACTCTGAGCCACCCACGAATACCGTAAGACGAACCCATTTTTCCCAAAACGATGGGATCAACAGGTGCTTGCGCGGTGAGTTGTTTGCTCATCATGACCACCGTGACAGATTAAGCTGCTTTGTTTACTTCTTTGATCAGCGCAGCAACGCGATCAGAAATAGTTGCGCCCTGGCCAACCCAGTGAGCGATGCGATCCAGATCCAGGCGAGTGCCTTCTTCTTTTTCGCTAGCGATTGGGTTGAAGAAACCAACGCGCTCGATGAAGCGACCGTTGCGTGCATTACGGCTGTCAGCGACAACAACCTGGTAGAACGGACGCTTTTTAGCGCCGTGACGTGCTAAACGAATAGTTACCATAACATCCTCTTGTGTGAATAAAACAACCGGACCCCATCGAGGAACGGAGTCCGGTGTCATATTAAAAGCCCGAAAATTTTACTCATTTTTGCGGAAATTGCAATCAACAGTTGCTAACTCTGCTGTAAAAGGCCGTCGGCGGTGCAGCCAGTTTGGCACCGGAGTGCGCGCAGTCACCGGAGCGTACACGCAGTACGTGAGGATGACGAGCACACCCCGGTGCCAAAATGGCAAACAAGCCAGGCCGATTAGCGACCAGGAAATCCCGGCGGCATCATACCCTTCATGCTTCTCATCATCTTCGCCATTCCGCCCTTCTTCATTTTCTTCATCATGCGCTGCATGTCGTCGAACTGCTTCAGAAGGCGGTTAACGTCCTGTACCTGCATCCCGCAACCGGCGGCGATACGACGCTTACGTGAACCTTTGATGATTTCTGGCTTAGCGCGCTCTTTCATCGTCATTGAGTTGATGATGGCTTCCATACGCACCAGCACTTTATCGTCCATCTGCGACTTGACGTTATCCGGGATCTGCCCCATGCCCGGCAGTTTGCCCATCAAGCTGGCCATGCCGCCCATATTTTTCATCTGCCGCAGCTGCTCAAGGAAGTCGTTGAGATCGAAGCCGTCGCCTTTTTTCAGCTTGCTGGCTAATTTCTCTGCCTGCGCGCGGTCAACTTTGCTTTCGATATCTTCGATCAGCGACAGTACGTCGCCCATGCCGAGAATACGCGACGCGATGCGGTCCGGATGGAACGGCTCCAGCGCCTCAGTTTTCTCGCCAACACCGAGAAACTTGATCGGTTTGCCAGTGATGTGACGAATAGAGAGTGCCGCACCGCCGCGGGCATCGCCGTCCACTTTGGTCAACACTACGCCGGTAAGCGGTAACGCTTCATTAAATGCTTTTGCCGTATTGGCCGCATCCTGACCGGTCATGGCGTCAACCACAAACAGGGTTTCAACCGGATTAATCGACGCATGGACTTGTTTGATCTCATCCATCATCGCTTCGTCAACGTGCAGACGACCAGCGGTATCCACCAGCAGCACGTCGTAGAATTTCAGTTTGGCTTCTTTCAGCGCCGCGTTAACGATATCTACCGGCTTCTGACCAACATCAGAAGGGAAGAAATCAACGCCCACCTGCTCTGCCAGCGTCTCAAGCTGTTTGATTGCCGCCGGGCGATAAACGTCGGCGGAAACCACCAGCACTTTCTTCTTGTGCTTCTCGCGCAGGAACTTACCGAGTTTACCAACGCTGGTTGTTTTACCGGCACCTTGCAGGCCCGCCATCAGCACGACCGCTGGCGGTTGCGCAGCCAGGTTCAGGGTCTGGTTCTCTTCGCCCATCGCCGCAACCAGTTCGTTACGGACGATTTTGACGAACTCCTGCCCCGGCGTCAGGCTCTTATTAACTTCATGACCAACCGCTTTCTCTTTTACGCGATTGATAAACTCACGCACTACCGGCAGAGCGACGTCCGCCTCCAGCAGCGCCATGCGCACTTCGCGCAGCGTATCTTTTACGTTGTCTTCAGTGAGGCGTCCACGGCCACTGATATTGCGCAGCGTGCGCGACAAACGATCGGTTAAATTATCAAACATTGTCTCTCGCCTGGGGTGGAAACGGTTGGCCGCAATCGCGACACATCATCAGTATATTGCCGCAGTATAACATGAAGGCGTCTTTGTTGTTATGCAACGGTTGGAGCAGCGTTCACCTAACGCTATACTGCTTCTCTTTCTTATTGCTCAAACTGTCGACATTACTATGCCCGTTTTTGCTCTGCTCGCGCTTGTCGCCTACTCCGTCAGTCTTGCGCTGATTGTTCCCGGTCTGCTGCAAAAAAACGGCGGCTGGCGGCGCATGGCTATTATTTCTGCGGTCATCGCGCTGGTCTGCCACGCAATCGCTCTGGAAGCCCGCATCCTGCCCGACGGTGATAGCGGACAAAACCTCAGCCTGCTGAACGTTGGTTCATTGGTCAGTTTGATGATCTGTACGGTAATGACCATTGTGGCTTCTCGCAATCGTGGCTGGTTGCTGCTACCCATTGTCTATGCCTTTGCGCTTATCAACCTGGCGCTGGCGACCTTCATGCCCAATGAATACATCACTCATCTGGAAGCAACGCCTGGGATGCTGGTGCACATTGGCTTATCGCTCTTTTCCTATGCCACGCTGATTATCGCCGCCCTGTACGCGCTGCAACTGGCGTGGATTGATTACCAACTGAAGAACAAGAAGCTGGCGTTTAACCAGGAAATGCCGCCATTAATGAGTATCGAGCGTAAAATGTTCCACATCACGCAGATTGGCGTGGTGCTGCTAACGCTCACGCTTTGCACTGGCCTGTTCTACATGCACAACTTATTTAGCATGGAAAATATCGACAAGGCCGTGCTCTCTATCGTGGCGTGGTTTGTCTATATTGTGCTGCTGTGGGGACATTATCATGAAGGATGGCGTGGACGCCGCGTCGTCTGGTTTAACGTTGCGGGTGCAGTCATCCTGACACTGGCCTACTTCGGCAGCCGAATTGTCCAGCAGTTAATCAGCTAAACCCAGAAAAGGAGTTTCCCCTGGAACACATTTCTACTACTACGTTGATCATTATTCTGATCATCATGGTGGTCATTTCAGCCTATTTTTCCGGGTCCGAAACCGGAATGATGACCCTCAACCGCTATCGTCTGCGACATATGGCGAAACAGGGTAATCGCTCGGCCAAACGCGTCGAAAAATTGCTGCGTAAGCCAGACCGCCTGATTAGCCTGGTGTTAATCGGCAATAACCTGGTCAATATTCTTGCCTCCGCGCTCGGCACTATTGTTGGGATGCGTTTGTACGGCGATGCGGGCGTGGCAATTGCGACTGGTGTGCTGACTTTTGTCGTACTGGTTTTTGCTGAGGTATTGCCGAAAACCATTGCCGCGCTGTACCCGGAAAAAGTCGCTTATCCGAGTAGTTTTCTGCTGGCTCCGCTGCAAATTTTGATGATGCCGCTGGTCTGGTTGCTGAATGCTATCACCCGTATGCTGATGCGCATGATGGGTATCAAAACCGATATCGTGGTTAGCGGCTCTTTGAGCAAAGAAGAGTTGCGCACTATCGTGCACGAATCGCGCTCACAAATTTCCCGTCGCAATCAGGATATGCTGCTGTCGGTGCTCGATCTGGAAAAGATGACCGTTGATGACATCATGGTGCCGCGCAGTGAAATTATCGGTATTGATATCAACGATGACTGGAAATCGATTCTGCGCCAACTCTCCCACTCACCTCACGGGCGCATCGTGCTCTACCGTGATTCGCTGGACGACGCCATCAGTATGCTGCGAGTACGTGAAGCCTGGCGGTTGATGTCGGAGAAAAAAGAGTTCACCAAAGAAACCATGCTGCGCGCCGCGGACGAGATCTATTTTGTCCCGGAAGGTACGCCCCTCAGCACGCAGTTGGTGAAGTTTCAGCGCAACAAAAAGAAAGTCGGCCTGGTCGTCAACGAGTATGGAGACATTCAAGGGCTGGTGACGGTTGAAGATATTCTGGAAGAGATAGTTGGTGATTTCACCACGTCGATGTCGCCAACACTTGCCGAAGAAGTCACTCCGCAAAACGACGGTTCGGTGATTATTGATGGCACCGCCAACGTGCGGGAAATCAACAAAGCCTTTAACTGGCATCTACCGGAAGATGATGCACGAACGGTTAATGGCGTCATTCTGGAAGCGCTGGAAGAGATCCCTGTCGCAGGCACCCGCGTGCGTATTGGCGAGTACGATATTGATATTCTCGACGTACAGGACAATATGATTAAGCAGGTAAAAGTTTTTCCTGTGAAACCGCTGCGCGAGAGTGTGGCGGAGTAACGAAAACGGCCCTGCATTCGCATGCAGGGCCGTGATTTATTACGAAAGCAGAAATTAAGCTTTTGCTTTCGCTACAGTAACCATCGCCGCACGAATCGTACGACCGTTCAGCGTATAACCTTTCTGCATAATGCCCAGTACGTTACCTGGCGCAACGTCATCAGATTCCACCATTGCGATGGCCTGATGCACATTCGGGTCCAGCGGGACGTTAGTTTCGGCGATCACTTCAACGCCAAACTTACGCACAACATCCAGCATCGACTTCAGCGTCAGCTCAATGCCTTCAACCATCGCAGACATATCCGGGTTAGCTTTATCAGCCACTTCCAGCGCACGATCCAGGCTATCAATCACCGGCAGCAATTCGTTGATGAATTTCTCCAGCGCGAATTTGTGGGCTTTTTCAATATCCAGTTCAGTACGACGACGCAGGTTTTCCATTTCGGCTTTTACACGCAAAATGCCGTCACGTTCACGGGTCTGAGCTTCAGCCAGCTGAGCTTCGAGATTCGCAATTTTTTCATCGCGCGGATCCACCTGCTCAGCAGAAGCTTCTGGCTCAACTGCCTCAATCTCTTCGTGCTGATCCATGATAATTTCTTCCGGGGCTTGCCCCTCAGGCGTTTTCTGTTCTTTACTACTCATGAATTTCTCCGCGTTTTTTTCGCATTCATCTCGCTAACTTCGCTTATTATGGGGATCAGTTTCAGGGTTTCAAGGGAAGCACTCACATTGTCATCAATCTTCGCAACAAGGACCTCGGAAAAATGAATAATCATTTCAAGTGTATTGGCATTGTGGGACACCCACGGCACCCTACTGCACTGACAACACATGAAATGCTCTACCGCTGGCTGTGCACAAAAGGTTACGAGGTCATCGTTGAGCAACAAATCGCTCACGAACTGCAACTGAAGAATGTGAAAACTGGCACGCTCGCGGAGATTGGGCAACTGGCTGATCTCGCGGTAGTCGTTGGTGGCGACGGTAATATGCTGGGCGCGGCGCGCACGCTCGCCCGTTACGATATTAAAGTTATTGGAATCAACCGTGGCAACCTGGGTTTCCTGACTGACCTTGACCCCGATAACGCCCAGCAACAGTTAGCCGATGTGCTGGAAGGTCACTACATAAGCGAGAAACGTTTTTTGCTGGAAGCGCAAGTCTGTCAGCAAGATTGCCAAAAGCGCATCAGCACCGCGATAAATGAAGTGGTACTTCATCCAGGCAAAGTGGCGCATATGATAGAGTTCGAAGTGTATATCGACGAGATCTTTGCGTTTTCTCAGCGTTCTGATGGCCTGATTATTTCGACGCCAACAGGCTCCACCGCCTATTCCCTCTCTGCGGGCGGTCCTATTCTGACCCCCTCTCTGGATGCGATTACCCTGGTGCCCATGTTCCCGCATACGTTGTCAGCGCGACCGCTGGTGATAAACAGCAGCAGCACGATCCGTCTGCGTTTTTCGCATCGCCGTAACGACCTGGAAATCAGTTGCGACAGCCAGATAGCACTGCCGATTCAGGAAGGTGAAGATGTCCTGATTCGTCGCTGTGATTACCATCTGAATCTGATTCATCCGAAAGATTACAGTTATTTCAATACATTAAGCACCAAGCTCGGCTGGTCAAAAAAATTATTCTAATTTTACGCCAGCCTCTTTACTGTATATAAAACCAGTTTATACTGTACACAATAACAGTAATGGTTTTTCATACAGGAAAACAACTATGTTGGCACAACTGACCATCAGCAACTTTGCTATCGTTCGTGAGCTTGAGATTGATTTTCATAGCGGCATGACCGTAATAACTGGCGAGACCGGCGCGGGTAAATCTATTGCAATAGATGCCCTCGGCCTTTGTCTCGGTGGTCGCGCTGAAGCCGACATGGTGCGTACCGGCGCTGCTCGTGCCGACCTGTGCGCCCGTTTTTCTCTGAAAGATACGCCAGCGGCCCTGCGCTGGCTGGAAGAAAACCAGCTTGAAGACGGGCATGAATGTTTGCTTCGTCGCGTAATCAGCAGCGATGGTCGCTCACGAGGTTTTATCAACGGTACAGCGGTTCCTCTGTCACAACTGCGCGAACTGGGTCAGTTGCTGATTCAGATCCATGGTCAGCACGCTCATCAGTTACTCACCAAACCCGAGCACCAAAAATTCCTGCTTGATGGCTATGCCAATGAAACCTCTCTACTCCAGGAAATGACCGCACGTTATCAGTTGTGGCATCAAAGCTGCCGTGACCTCGCGCATCATCAACAGTTAAGTCAGGAACGCGCTGCCCGTGCGGAACTGCTGCAATACCAATTAAAAGAACTTAACGAATTTAATCCGCAGCCCGGAGAGTTTGAGCAAATCGACGAAGAGTACAAACGTCTGGCGAACAGCGGTCAATTGCTGACCACCAGCCAGAATGCATTGGCATTAATGGCCGACGGTGAAGACGCAAACCTGCAAAGTCAGCTTTACACGGCTAAACAACTGGTGAGCGAATTGATTGGCATGGACAGCAAACTGTCCGGCGTACTTGATATGCTGGAAGAAGCTACCATCCAGATTGCTGAAGCCAGCGACGAACTGCGCCACTACTGCGATCGTTTGGATCTCGATCCCAACCGGCTGTTTGAACTTGAACAACGCATCTCAAAACAGATTTCGCTGGCACGTAAACATCACGTCAGCCCTGAGGCATTGCCACAGTATTACCAGTCGCTACTGGAAGAACAGCAGCAACTGGACGATCAGGCCGACTCACAAGAAACGCTCGCGCTGGCGGTAACGAAACATCATCAGCAGGCACTGGAAACGGCGCGCGCGTTACACCAGCAACGCCAGCACTATGCAGAAGAACTTGCACAGCTGATCACCGACAGTATGCATGCACTCTCTATGCCGCATGGGCAGTTTACGATTGATGTTAAATTTGACGAGCATCACCTGGGCGCTGACGGCGCTGATCGTATTGAATTTCGGGTAACCACCAACCCAGGTCAGCCAATGCAGCCTATTGCCAAAGTCGCATCCGGTGGTGAATTGTCCCGCATCGCACTGGCAATTCAGGTCATCACGGCGCGTAAAATGGAAACCCCGGCACTGATTTTTGATGAAGTGGATGTAGGGATTAGCGGTCCAACAGCGGCAGTTGTCGGCAAACTGCTGCGTCAACTCGGCGAATCAACTCAAGTGATGTGTGTTACCCACCTGCCACAAGTCGCGGGATGTGGTCATCAACACTATTTTGTCAGCAAAGAAACCGATGGTGCGATGACAGAAACGCATATGCAATCCCTGGATAAAAAAGCGCGGTTACAAGAGCTGGCGCGCCTGCTTGGTGGCAGTGAAGTCACACGTAACACACTGGCGAATGCGAAAGAACTGCTTGCGGCGTAAACTTTTTTCCTGCTTCACGGTCAGAGTAAACAGCAAAACGCCGTAAGACCGGAAAGCAAAAGGTTTTAAAGTGATGAAAGGTCTATTATCATCGGCATATTACAGATGAGCCACGTACTGCTCGGGCCCGAAAAGGAATCAAATCACTATGCGCTGTAAAACGCTGACTGCTGCAGCAGCAGTACTATTGATGTTGACCGCAGGCTGTTCCACTCTGGAGCGAGTGGTTTACCGTCCTGACATCAACCAGGGGAACTATCTGACCGCTAACGACGTATCCAAAATACGTGTTGGCATGACGCAACAACAAGTTGCGTACGCATTGGGTACACCGCTGATGTCCGATCCATTTGGTACGAATACCTGGTTCTATGTCTTCCGCCAGCAACCAGGTCATGAAGGTGTAACGCAGCAAACGCTGACGCTGACCTTTAACAGTAGCGGAGTGTTGACCAACATTGATAACAAACCCGCGCTGAGTGGTAACTAATCATAAAGTTGCCCTCAAAGACGTTAAAAAAGGTGCTCAATGAGCACCTTTTTTCTGTCTGTTATTTATTCGCTGATTTTTCTGCTCGTTGCCTGCGCAGCTCTTTCGGATCGGCAATGAGAGGACGATAAATCTCCACCCGATCGCCATCATGCACGGTATCGCTGAGTTTTGCCGGACGGCTGTAAATGCCGACTTTGTTTTTAGTTAAATCGATATCGGTACGCAATTCCAGCAAGCCACTGGCGCGAATAGCTTCTTCAACCGTCGCGCCCTCCTGCAGCGTCACGCGCTGCAGGTACTGCTTCTCAGGTAGCGCATAAGCCACCTCAACGGCAATTTTACCTGGCACTGTAAACCTCTTTCGCACGAACCGTAAAAGCCTGGACCATATTAGCCGCCAGCTCTTTAAACACGCGACCAAAGGCGAGTTCAATCAACTTATTGGTAAACTCAAAGTCGAGATGAAACTCGATACGACACGCCTCCTGGCTCAGCGGCGTAAACTTCCATCCACCAATCAATTTCTTGAACGGCCCATCCACCAGATTCATAAGAATACTTTGGTTACTGGTCAACTGGTTGCGGGTAGTAAACGTTTTGCTGATCCCAGCCTTAGAGACATCTACCGCCGCAGTCATCTGCCCAGGAGTGGACTCCAGAATCCGACTTCCGGTACAACCCGGCAAAAACTGAGGATAAGACTGAACGTCATTCACTAACTGATACATTTGCTCCGCGCTGTAGGGTACCAGTGCGGTCCGGCTAATCTGAGGCATAACAATTTCCATCAACAAAAATCCAACAAATAATATCATTTATCCTGCTGTAAAAAAAACGCTATCCCGGCGCTGGGTAACATCGGGTTCATGCTAAGATAGAGCCTTGTCCCCCGCAGGATTGATATGGGGTGTTTTCGATTTCAGATTACCGATGATTCACGACGCTTATGACGAAGAAAAAAGCACATAAACCTGGTTCAGCGACCATCGCGCTTAACAAGCGCGCCCGTCACGAATACTTTATCGAAGAAGAGTTCGAAGCGGGACTTGCCCTGCAAGGCTGGGAAGTTAAATCCCTGCGCGCAGGAAAAGCCAATATCAGCGACAGCTACGTCCTTCTGCGTGACGGAGAAGCGTTCCTGTTTGGCGCAAACATCACACCAATGGCAGTGGCCTCCACGCATGTAGTGTGCGATCCTACCCGTACCCGCAAATTACTTCTCAACCAGCGCGAACTGGACTCATTGTACGGTCGCGTCAATCGAGAAGGCTATACCGTAGTGGCGCTCTCCCTGTACTGGAAAAATGCCTGGTGCAAAGTGAAAATCGGCGTCGCCAAAGGTAAGAAACAGCACGATAAACGTTCAGACATCAAAGAACGCGAATGGCAGGTGGATAAAGCGCGTATCATGAAAAACGCCCACCGTTAAACCTGCACTCCAATTATTGACCAGTTCCTCACCGCGCCTCCCTCTCCGGCGGCGCGAATGAACATCTTATTGGCTATCACATCCGACACAAATGTTGCCATCCCATTGCTTAATCGAATAAAAATCAGGCTACATGGGTGCTAAATCTTTAACGATAACGCCATTGAGGCTGGTCATGGCGCTCATAAATCTGGTATACTTACCATTACACATTGGGGCTGATTCTGGATTCGACGGGATTTGCGAAACCCAAGGTGCATGCCGAGGGGCGGTTGGCCTCGTAAAAAGCCGCAAAAAATAGTCGCAAACGACGAAAACTACGCTTTAGCAGCTTAATAACCTGCTTAGAGCCCTCTCTCCCTAGCCTCCGCTCTTAGGACGGGGATCAAGAGAGGTCAAACCCAAAAGAGATCGCGTGGAAGCCCTGCCTGGGGTTGAAGCGTTAAAACTTAATCAGGCTAGTTTGTTAGTGGCGTGTCCGTCCGCAGCTGGCAAGCGAATGTAAAGACTGACTAAGCATGTAGTACCGAGGACGTAGGAATTTCGGACGCGGGTTCAACTCCCGCCAGCTCCACCAAACATTCATTCATGATGCATCATGAACCTTAAAAAAGCCTGTAACTTCAACGAGTTGCAGGCTTTTTTGTTGCATGTGTGGTCATGATCTCTGTATGAATCTTGACCTTTTGGCACCATGTTTAGCACCACGGTATCGTGGGGCTAAAAAAGCGTGGTGCTAAAACATGCCTAAGCAACTGAAACCCTTAACAAATGTGGAGATCGCTGGCGCGAAGCCCCGTAGCACGGATTATGAGCTACGGGACGGTGAAGGCCTGTACTTGCTGGTTAAGACTTCAGGGAGGAAGGCCTGGCATTTCGAGTATTATCATCCCGTCACCAAAAAGCGCACCAAAACCAGCCTTGGCCCTTACCCGGTCGTTACACTGGCCATGGCTCGCGAAACTCGCACGAAATACAGACGACTGCTCTGGCAGGGCATCGATCCCCGTCAACACTTAGCAGGAATAGCCGAAGAAAAACGCCTCCAGAATGAATGCACGCTGGAAAAAGTTGCGGAACAGTGGCTCAAAGAGAAGAAACGGACCAGCGACCTTAGCGAAGATCACGCCAAAGATGTCTGGCGCTCGCTGGAGATGCACGTCTTCCCTTCTCTGGGCAGTACGCCCGTCACCGAGATCCGCCCGAAGATGCTCAAGGAACACCTCACCCCGCTGGAAGAACAGGGCATCCTCGAAACGCTGCGCCGGGTTATCTCACGGCTCAATGAAATCTTCCGCTTCGCCATCTCCGAAGAGCTTATCGAGTTTAACCCAGCAGACAACCTGGTCGCCCGCTTCAAGAAACCGAAAAAGCAGAACATGCCCGCCCTTCCCCCCAGCGAACTGGGCAGACTAATGTTGGCACTACAAAACGCCTCTATCCGCAAGGAAACACGCTGCCTTATCGAATGGGAGCTACTGACCTGGGTTCGCCCCGGCGAAGCCGTTAGCGCCCGCTGGTGCGACATCGATATGAAAAAAGCGGAATGGCGTATCCCTGACACCTTTATGAAGATGAACCGTTCACACACGGTGCCGCTCAGCAAACAGGCGCTGCGTGTTCTTCAGATCATGGAGCCCGTCAGCCGCCATCGTCCGTGGGTCTTCCCCAGCATCCGCAAACCGCTGGAGCACATGCACCAGCAGACCGCGAACGCCGCGCTTATCCGCATGGGGTTCGGCGGTGAGCTGGTCGCCCACGGCATGCGCAGCATCGCCAGAACGGCGGGCGCAGGTCATTTTCCCCGTGAAGTTCTGGAATCTGCACTGGCACACCAGAAAGAAGACGAGATCGAAGCGGCCTACAATCGCAGCGACTATCTGGAACAAAGGCGACCGCTCATGCAGTGGTGGGGAAACTACGTTGATGCCGCCAGACGGCAGGCATTGCTCGGTGAAGAAGAACCGCTGCGGATCGTGGAAGGAGAATAATGTGACCAGTCCCATTCGTCAGAATCTGTTTGAACGGGAATGCGATATGCCGCTGCTGGAAGCGCGGCATCTCGCCCTTCTGCTTCTCGGCCTTGATGCTTCCCAACCTGCAAACGCCCTGCCGGAAGAACATCAGGAAAATTACCGTATCCTGCACGACGCCATCAGTCGCACCATCAAAGCAACGGGCATGGTCAGCGCCCCGGCGAACAAACGCATGTTCTATGCCGATGAAATGTTCGCGCTGGCCTGGCGGCTTATTGATGACGAACTCACGCCGCCAGAAATTAAGGCCCGGAGCCTGAAGGCAGTGATGAAACTGTCACGCAACAGCCGTGGCCGCAAGTGGCTGAAGACGCTCGGCGACGATGCGCTGCCGGATCTCACTGCTTCCACACAACCTTCCCTGCGTGGGATGCATAAGCGCGACAAAGCACGGGAGAATACTGCCAGGCTCTGCTGGTTACTGGTTCAGCTTCTGGTTGATGAGACTGACGGACGGTATGGCACGTCTGATAAACCGGCTTCGGATCGGATACTTCGGAAGCTGAAGGAGCTGGCGCAGGAGCGGGAATTACCGTCAGACGGGCTTGGGCGAGGGACGTTTTATGAGGTTTTGAAGATGGGAAGGGAGAAGGAAGTTTAGGTAATAACACTGCAGATCGCACGTGAACACAGTGCCACTTTCCCTATGGAATGTGAAATTAATCGGTAATACCCCTCGAAAGAATGTGAACAGACACTCTCTTGCTTAACTGTTGAAACTCTTCGAATTAAAGACAAGGTTCGCCATTTAATTATCTGACAGTTCGCCCCAGCACAACGTTAAAGTGATTTTTGATCAATCACCTACTCTGCTCTGGCAGAGCCAGAGCCGTTTTACTGACTAAAGCACAAGCTTCCAGCGAATGCACCTTTCCACACACCATAAGTCTTGTGTGATACCAGCACTGACGGTGTATGTTACATATCCTTAAAAAGTTCTCCAGACCGACTTAGAGAACCTTAGACTGTTCTGGGAACCAGTTATTAATTATATGTCTTCGACAGACTTTAGATATTTCAAATACCTGTCGTGACACTAATGCACCATCAGGATGGCGCTGGTCAGGTATGTCATTTTCTATGTCATAAAAATTATGCGTTATTTCTGGGGGAAAGAAAACGTTTTTGTCTAAAGGCACGCTTGCATAGGGATTATAATACACATGCAAACCATCAAAATGAGTTTCCTTGTAGTCCCTTGTTCGGCACATTACAATATCCGCGCCAACAACCTCATTGTTGTAGAATTGTCGCTTCGTAGTAACATAATGGTCAGGACCAAGTTTTCTCGTATGAGAACCTTCGTTCTTCATACCTTCATTGGCAATAAAAACATTCACATCAAGAGCTCGGAATCTCGTATATCGGACATATCGATCGACCCGACTCTGAACGATAGCCTTACCAAAAGTACCTGTCGTTGAAAACACGATAGCACTGATTTCTTTGTATGAGTCATTTGTAAAAATACCTAAAGGTATTTCAGTGTCTTCATTTTTTTTAATCGATAAAACCCTTCTTTGCCTACCATTTACTAAATCTCTCATCGTAGGTTCTTCAATGCCAAACAATACCCGGTTAATGATTGTATTATTCTGGGTTAAAGATAGATCTGAATCAAATGGGGCCAATGCTAACACAAAAGGCTTACCGATTACATGTTCCATTGTTGAGTATGGGAACTTCTTACCATTAATTCCGGTAAAGAGATCGCGCTTATCTTTAATTTTCCCAAGAAGTTTTAGCGTAGATTGATGCTTAAACTTAGCTTCACTGAAAATTTCACTGACTGGCGGTTTATGGGGCTTGTCAGAGACCATAGCCTCTACGTTAAATTTATAACCTAATGGCGTGCTAACACAAAAATCAGGACTGTCTTTTGTATAGTCAACCGAATACCCCAAACGAATAAACATCTCATTTAGATATAATTCCCACATAGAAGAATTAAAGGTAGTCTGAAATTCGTTAATAAATTTAGTTTGTTCACCACTGCGTTCCAGTAATCCGCGTCCCCATGATTGGATCACCGCCCTAACAGGAGCAAGTTTAGGATCTGTGTAGATTGTTTTAAAATTGTGATTTAGTTTATTTCTAGCTATTTTTGTTGAGAAGAGATCCATTATTTACCTCTATAAACACTTTGTAAAACTAAACATGTGTATTTTACTGCGCTGATTGTCGAACATATGCTTCAAATTGTAATGCGGTATTCTACATCAGAAAAACCTCTTTTATATTTTCCTCATTAAATTTATTTACACCGAAAAATAGCCGCATGAATCATGTCTGAACAGATGAACTTCTCTAATATAGCCTAAATACCTACGACTGCGCTATAAAGAGGGAACCTCAAGCACTAAGGAAGGTGCGAATAAGCGGGGAAATTCTTCTCGGCTGACTCAGTCATTTCATTTCTTCATGTTTGAGCCGATTTTTTCTCCCGTAAATGCCTTGAATCAGCCTATTTAGACCGTTTCTTCGCCATTTAAGGCGTTATCCCCAGTTTTTAGTGAGATCTCTCCCACTGACGTATCATTTGGTCCGCCCGAAACAGGTTGGCCAGCGTGAATAACATCGCCAGTTGGTTATCGTTTTTCAGCAACCCCTTGTATCTGGCTTTCACGAAGCCGAACTGTCGCTTGATGATGCGAAATGGGTGCTCCACCTTGGCCCGGATGCTGGCTTTCATGGATTCGATGTTGATGGCCGTTTTGTTCTTGCGTGGATGCTGTTTCAAGGTTCTTACCTTGCCGGGGCGCTCGGCGATCAGCCAGTCCACATCCACCTCGGCCAGCTCCTCGCGCTGTGGCGCCCCTTGGTAGCCGGCATCGGCTGAGACAAATTGCTCCTCTCCATGCAGCAGATTACCCAGCTGATTGAGGTCATGCTCGTTGGCCGCGGTGGTGACCAGGCTGTGGGTCAGGCCACTCTTGGCATCGACACCAATGTGGGCCTTCATGCCAAAGTGCCACTGATTGCCTTTCTTGGTCTGATGCATCTCCGGATCGCGTTGCTGCTCTTTGTTCTTGGTCGAGCTGGGTGCCTCAATGATGGTGGCATCGACCAAGGTGCCTTGAGTCATCATGACGCCTGCTTCGGCCAGCCAGCGATTGATGGTCTTGAACAATTGGCGGGCCAGTTGATGCTGCTCCAGCAGGTGGCGGAAATTCATGATGGTGGTGCGGTCAGGCAAGGCGCTATCCAGGGATAACCGGGCAAACAGACGCATGGAGGCGATTTCGTACAGAGCATCTTCCATCGCGCCATCGCTCAGGTTGTACCAATGCTGCATGCAGTGAATGCGTAGCATGGTTTCCAGCGGATAAGGTCGCCGGCCATTACCAGCCTTGGGGTAAAACGGCTCGATGACTTCCACCATGTTTTGCCATGGCAGAATCTGCTCCATGCGGGACAAGAAAATCTCTTTTCTGGTCTGACGGCGCTTACTGCTGAATTCACTGTCGGCGAAGGTAAGTTGATGACTCATGATGAACCCTGTTCCATGGCTCCAGATGACAAACATGATCTCATATCAGGGACTTGTTCGCACCTTCCCTAATAGCACAAAGAAAATATGCGAACACAAATTTGACGCGAAACTATGACTTAGATAGGATGAATCTAGGTGGTGATGGTCACCTGGCGCCTGTCTCGCAAAGCAATAGCCCATCGTTCAGAAGTATACCAAATACTTGGCCGCCATCCATTATGACGCTGCCCGGTTAGCAGGCTATCGGTATCCAAAGCGTTACTTTATTGGAGGTACAGCCATGTCTGACTATTCATACCTAAGCATTCTTAAAACGTGCGCTAAAAAGCTGGCTCGCATTCAGAAAATTAAGCTTTCCAAAGCACTCGAAATCGTTGCCCGTGACGCGAAATTCACCAGCTACCATGAGCTGTCCGAAGTCGCAAAACGTGCCCCGCTAGAACAACGGCTGGTTTTCGCTGCAATAGGCGAAGATACTCAAGAGGATGTGATTTATCGCGATGAGATTTTTTATGCCATAGACCGCGAGGTGGAAGATATGCTCTCCGGCGACATAGCGGAAACAAACGCCTATGGTTTTAGCATAGAGAATCTGGAGGCAACAAGCATAAATTACGACCCAAAGCGAGGCATTCTGGTCGTCCAAGTCATATTTGATTATCAGGGTGAACAAGATTCTGAACGCCCTTTCTCTGGTTCGTCCTTTGAAATTGTTGCGAAAATGGAGCTACTTCTTCGCGACAATGTATGGAGCCTCGTAGAAAATAGTCTGGAATTGACCTCTGTTAATTCAAATGTCGATAATGACTGGTACGATTAAGACATATAACAGTAGGAGGCATTCCAAATTTTTGGCGGAGTGCCTTTTTAGTAACTATATCCAGATGAAATCATCGAGTTATCACATGAGCATCCATCTTACGTGTACTCAAAACACTTATGGGCTTCTAAATTCAGGAAGTCCCTACTCCGCTTGCTGGCGCTTCTTTGAGCCTCGTGGCGTCCATATACACCAATTAGGCCAGACCATGCTCAAACAACTTGTCGAGAAATGCTATGTGCAAAAACCACTGGACATGTTCTCGATGACAGCAGGCAAACTAACTGGGCTTGATCAATCTGGGCCTAAACTGGCTTCCATCATATGCAGAGGGATAGAGCAGGCCAAAGATGTACAACTCGGAGAGTTACTTTTTGCCTGCGGTATCTATGGTGTGGAAGAAGAAGAAGCCTGGTTACTAGCTAAAAGATTCAGTAATCTTGAGGCCTTGTATGGTGCCAGCATAGATTCTCTGATGAGTTATAACCTTCTTAATGAGGCAGTAGCTGTCAATACGTATAACTTCTTCCGTCATCCGCTCAATGTGTCGGCTCTTAACGAGTTACAAACAGAAGGTGGATTGAAGGTGCGCCATGGATAGAATTAACACCAAGGCTGTGCCCGGCCTTTTATCTATGCAACGTAGCCGATGACAGTTAACGGTGAGACAGCAACACCTGTTGTAACATGTTTGTACTCGTGCATTGCCATCCGTAGGCCTAAACATATCTGACTCCCACAGGATGGGGATAAAATACAACATTTGCATTTTCAATTTGTTATCGAAAAATCATTAGTCCTGATGGGAAATAATATCTTCCCGGACTAATGATTTTCTATCCGGACTCCACTTTTTTATCCGGGCCTATACCTCCCCTCATCGTTCCGCGCTATAACCGCTCCGACACTCTGTTCCCGTCCCGTGAGGTGCAATCATGAAAACCAGTGCAGACAGTAACGATGCTTTTCCCGAAAGCGGCAACGTGCGTATGCGGCAGGTAGTCCAGTTTCTGGCGATGAGTGAATCGTCGGTTTACCGCCTGATTAAAAACACCGACTTTCCCCGCCCCGTCCACCTCTCTTCCCGACTGGTGGTCTTCGATGCTGCTGAAATCCGTCAGTGGCAACAGCGCCGCGCCGCCATCCGTTAATCCACGCTCAGGGATGAGCCGACTGATACCCCGTCATGAAACGCGCCCCTTTTCTCTGTAAGCAGTCTCCGGACCGCACGCTCGAAGTGGTGATCCTTGCCGGAAGCCTGGCATGGGAGACCTCACACGTGTGGCGAAAAGATCCCGACCGGGAAGATGATGTTCCCCCGATGGTACTCGGCCCGGATGAACTGGCCGATCTGAGCAATCTGACCATTATCAGGCCCGACACGCTCTACGTCCGGGTACTTCGCACCGGCGATATCAGTGAAGAAGAGCTGCTGAAAATTGCCGTAAAACTGGCGCACGCGGGCGTGCAGATGGCCCGGCTGATGACCCCTGACGGTGAGTTACTGGAGAACTGGACCGGACAGCTTGAACGCCTGCGACAGGAAAGACCTTCTGACATCCTGCCGGATCACTTCCGCCTCGATGAAGAAGCACTGTGGTTTGATAAGCTCACCGAACGGCGCGACGGTGAAAGCGATGTCCAGCCCCAGCGCATCTGTTCCCCTCTGCGCGTCACTGCCATCACCTGCGACAGCCATGACGGCAGCTATGGCCGCCTGCTGGAATGGCACACCACCACCGGGCAATTGCGGCGCTGGGCCATGCCGATGGCGATGCTCAGCGGCAACGGCGAGGAGCTGAGGCGCATTCTGCTGGAGAACGGCCTGACCTATATCTCCACCCGCCCTGCCCTGCGCAGTCTGCTGTGCGAATATATCTCGCGGTCACTCCCCGGACGCCGGGTCACCTGCGCGGAGAAAACCGGCTGGCACAACGGCGTGTACGTGCTGCCGGATGAGGTTATCGGTCCCGATGGCGACAACGTCATTCTCCAGGGCAGCCACTACCTGACTGGCGGCTTTGCACAATCCGGTACGCTGGCAGAGTGGCAGGAGCAGGTCGCCGCGCTCTGTGCAGGCAATTCACGGCTGGTCTTTGCCGTCTGCTGTGCGCTGGCCGCCCCGCTGCTGCGCCTGACAGGAACGGGCGGCGGAGGCTTTCATCTGCGCGGTGAGTCCACTGACGGTAAGACCACGGTGATGAAAGTGGCCGCTTCCGTCTGTGGCGGGACGGATTACTGGCACTCCTGGCGGGCCACCGGGAATGCGCTGGAAGGAATTGCCAGCCGCCACAACGATGCCCTGCTGCCACTTGATGAACTGCGCGAAGTGGACCCGCGTGAGGCCGGGATGATTGCCTATATGCTGGCGAACGGACAGGGCAAGGGGCGCGCCCGCACCGATGGCGAAGTGCGTAACCGCAGGCACTGGACGCTGCTGCTGTTCTCCACCGGGGAGCTGTCGCTGGCGGAACACACCGAATGCGCCGGGGAGCGCCTCTACGCCGGGATGGACGTGCGCATGGTACAAATCCCCAGCGACACCGGGCAGCATGGTTCGTTTGAGCAGTTGCACGGGTTTGCCAGCGGCCAGCAGTTCGCCGATACTCTCTGCGACCGGGTGGCCCGCTTCCACGGCACCGCCTTTCGTGCCTGGCTGGCCTTCCTCACCAGCGACCTGGACGCCAGCACCACGCTGGCGAGAGAGTTACTTCGCCGCTACCAGACCGCCCTGATGCCGGACAACGCCGGAAACCAGGTGCAGCGCATCGTGGCCCGTTTTGCCCTGCTGGCGGTGGCCGGGGAGATAGCGACACTGAACGGTATCACGGGCTGGCAGGAAGGCTCGGCGTATGGGGCGGTGCAGATCTGCCTTCACGCCTGGCTGAACGAGCGCGGCCATATTGCCAACCAGGAAGATGAAGGCGTGCTGGCGCAGATCAAGCGGTTCATTACCGCGCACCAGTACAGCCGCTTTGCCTCGTGGGATGGCCCGGACCGCCCGCTGAATATGGCAGGCTTTCGCCGGGTGGAAAAAGATCCGCTGACGGGCGAGGAACACACGCTGTTCTTCATCCTGCCTGAGGGCTGGCGGGAAATATGCCGGGGATTCAGTCCTGCCAGAGCGGCCAGATTATGCCAGGAAGCGGAATGCCTGCTGCCCGGCAGCGACGGGAAATACCAGTCGCAGGTTCGCCTGCCGGAGATCGGCAAAGCCAGAGTCTACCGCCTCACCTCCCGCATCCTCAGTATCTGAGTGCCATCTCGCGTGTCTTAAAAAAAGGTGGTACAGGGTGGGACAAGTGGTACACGCAGAGCTGGCGCGGGTTTCAGCGTCCCACTTTAGATAATTTGGTTTAAAAAAAGTGGTACAGAGTGGGACAGCCGTTGCTGAATCTGTCCCACTTTTCTGACTGGTATTTTTCAGGTGGTACAGCGCAAAGCCACGGCTGGCGCGGTTGTACCACTTGTCCCACCTGTACCACCTTAAAAACAGAAGAAATGAAAATGGCGAAAAGGGACTGCAAAAGCAAAGGCTGAAAGGAAGAGAGAATAAGGGGAACGGACTTACTCTTAAATGGATAACCTATATTTTTATATTCGTACCATTTACATGATGGAGTGCAAAGTTACCATTCAACATGATTTGGATTAGATAGCAAAATTCTCTATAGAATGTTTTCTAGATTTCAGAGGGATTTAACGATAGCTTATCTCACAAATCACAAATCGGTCAAAAAATATACAGAAAACCAAGTTTTGCCCAGAAATCCTTTTAAAATTTTTGAGTTAAAAATCATTGTGTTGTATTAATTTCAGGACGCCACATGTCAAATATCGACACCCAATATAGTGTATAAAAACACAGGAGGACTCATTGTGATTTATATAATAAAATAACCTTATACATCTTTCTGGAAACCAAGTAATGGTTAAAATTCACATTTTAGATGCCGGACATGGTGATTGCTTGTTAGTAGACTGCGATGGTGTCAAATTGTTAATTGACGCTGGCCCAAGTACATTTAGGTATAGAAAAAAAATTTCAGCCAAGTTAGCTGAACTTCTGAATGGCGAGTCTGTTGATATCGCTTTTGTAACTCACAATGATGATGACCATATCGGTGGTTTCAAATACCTAATTGAAAATAAAATAAACATCAAGAGATTTGTATTCAATAGTTTATCTAACATTAAACATGTAATAAAGAATTCAAGCAATAAAATATCGACCAAACAAGATATAAATCTTGATAGAATAGTGAAAGATGGAAGTTTTGTCTTTTCGACACTAACTTCAGATGACTCTCCTATTTTAATCAGAAATATAAAAATAACACCTATTACTCCTTCAAAAAATATCCTTTTAAAATATTTAGAACAACAAGAGCGTAAAAACACAGAAATTAAAATATCATCTTCATCTGAAAAATATAGTATTAAAGAAGCACTGCAGTTGCTAAGCAATGGAAATGATATGTTTGTAAAGGATCCATCGGCAACTAATAAAACCAGTTTATCATTTATGATTGAGTATGGGAATTTTTGTGGATTATTCCTTGGTGATGCACACGAAGAAGACATCTACTCATATATGGCTAATCATTGTGCCAATAGAAAAATATCATTTAACGTTGTTAAGTTAGCACATCATGGTAGTGAAAAAAACACGAGTTCACGGTTATTGAAGTTAATTGGTACAACAGAATATATCATATGTGCGAATAAAACCAAGCATAATCATCCAAATAATTTAACTCTTGCAAGAATTTTAATACATGAACAAGAACCTAAAATTCATATGAGTAGCAGCAATCAGGAGATAATAAATTTACTCAATCAAATAAATTTATTAGGCTTCGGCATTACTGCAACCCATTCTGAAAATGGAGTTAATACTTTAATCTATGAGTAGAAAAAATGCTGTAAAAATAAAAGTCAATGATTCGGAATCAAGTGGCTATTTTTTCAAAGCAAGCTCCAAGGATGATTCTTTTGTAATTTCATCCAAGCACGGCCTTTGTTCTAGACAGTCAGATTGTGAAGAATTTCTTGATAATGTTCAGAATTGTTGCCGTTTATGCACTCAAGATTTAAATATTGACAATATATCTTTTGAAATTGAAGGAAATAAGAAGCTAAAGCCAATAAGTTATTTCAGTCTTGAAAACAAAGATATTGTCATCACCAAAGTGGATGGGGTATCTAATTATCCTTTAAGGATAGGAAAGATAGAAAAAGAAAAGTATTATACTTATGGTTACAAGAGTAAATGTGATAAGCCTGGCAGAATTTTATTAAATGAGCCAGATTTATTAGATGGGATTTGTTATTTCAATATATGTTCCGATGCAACACCTGAGTTGATTGAGAAAAGTGAAGAATATTATGGAATTTCAGGTTCATTAGTTTTTGATTCTCCAGAAAAAGATGTTTTAACCGCACATGCAGTAATAACAACTAATGAAACCAATAATGACTTAGGTTCAGAAATATTACATGATATTGATTTCAAAGAAATTAATAACTTTTTCGGCTGTGAAGTATTCTTGGGTAAAAAACTCCAATTTCAACTAGATGATACTTTTAGTAAAAATTTTTCAAAGATTGGAGAAGTGCTTGTTAGCGACAAACTCCAAATTGAAATATTTATTTCATCTTATAAAGGTATACCATATTTTAATTTGACACCAATTGCTGATGCATTAATTCAAAGTAAGTTTTATTATGTTTTTGGAAATGTTAGTAGAAGTGATCATATAAATATAATCGCTGCATCAAACATTATACTCAACAAATCTCATTTAGAACCAGCTAATAAATTATTAACTAGCAAATTAACTGAATCGATATTATCAGCACCTCATATTTATTCCACTAGCATTGATGATAATAATTATCATCATATTCATTTTAAACAAATGACTTCTGGTGATATTGAGCTCATAATATCATGTTATGGTGGAGGAGATGATCTTCCTAAAGATATAAATGGCACTTTAACTGAGTTGTTACACAATATAAATACTTATAACTTAAATAAAAATTCAATAATTGAGAGGTCTTTTCTTAATCAAAAATTTACAGATGCACAATGCGAAATTTTATATGAGATTTTTTTGAGCGATTAACTGATTCAATCGACAGAATTTCATTATTGCATGTAATTCCTTTGGACCATTATTTAATAAAAGATAAATCAGAAATTAAAAATGAAATTATTACCATTGTTGAGAAAGCGTGTCAAGAATTAGACAGCAACATTTTAGATTATCTTGAGCATGGAATATCTATAAATCTATTAATATTTCCAACTAATAATAAAGATGAATTATCAGGGTTAATGCAAAGGTTGATAAATAATTATGAATGATGCTATTAATTATATCTGCAATAGAATAAAAAATAGTGACGGATTTAGTTACTGTTATGAAAAACTATTGATATCTATTTCAAAGAATCTATTCAATCCAACTAGCAGCAACCCCATTACTCAGCGTGAATATCAACAATTGCTAAAATTCAGCGATTTTTTATCTAATTCCGAAAAAGAAGAAGATCGAAACCTAGCGTTAAAAATAATATCTGCAATATATGATCTTTATAAAGAAGATCATAGTTGCCAATTACTGACAAAATCCATCCTTAGCAAACTTGGACTTTTTGCCGCTGAGGAAGTATTTACTGATAGTGATATAAAACTACCATTATCCTATGAAATTTCTAGCAAATACAGAAAAATAAAAAATCGTATAAATGGTTCTGAGTACATATTCACTAATCGACAATGTGATGTGTACAGTGAGATCATGCAGAATGATTATTTTAGTTTTTCTGGCCCGACATCCCTCGGCAAATCATTCTTGATTAAACATGCTGCCGTTGATCTTATTGAAAATAATAAACTAATTATTTTCATCCTTCCAACAAAAGCTTTATTAGAAGAATATCTAATTGACTTAAAATCTATACTCAATGAAAAAGGCGTGAAAGATATAAATGTAAGTAAATCCGTATCACAAGTTGACAAAGAAAGTAAAAATATATTGGTGTTTACACAAGAAAGATATAACTCATTTTTATATGAAAAGTCTTATGATAATATGGATGTTGACTTTTTATTTATTGATGAAGCTCATAAAGTACTTGACAAAAAGAATAATAGAGCTATAACCCTATATAAAGTAATAAATAACTCCATAGAAAAATATGGTAAATTAAAAGTCATTTTTTCCTGCCCAGTAATTTCCAATCCTGATGTGTTTTTCAAAACATTTAATATACCGAATAGCAAGAAAACAAGAAGTTTATGTATTAAAGAATCTCCGGTAAATCAAGATTTGTACTTTGCAAATTATCAAGATAATAATTTTGTCTATTTTGATTCTATTTTAAATAAAAAAATTAATTTCAATGTAAATAATGCTTATCAAAATGACTTTGAAATAATCAGAGGATTAGCACAACAATCCAAGTCAAACCTTATCTACGTATCAAGTAAAACAGAATGTATAAGGAAATGTAACGAATTTCTAGAGTATTTAATTCGGGAAAAAAAGTATCGATAACAACAGACGATGAACTTATTTCCGAGTCAAAAATAATCATGGAGTATATTCATAAAGATTTTAACTTAGCTCATGTATTAAAATATGGTATAGCATTTCACCATGGTTCACTACCTCTATTTATAAGAAAAAGAATAGAGGACTTATATTCCAAAAAGAAAATAAATTTTATCTTTTGCACATCAACTTTACTTGAAGGGGTAAACTTACCCACAAAGAATGTTTTTATTTATCCATTCCCTAAAAAGACTGTTAACGATGAAAAAAAATGCCGATTAGATTTTTGGAATCTGGCGGGGCGAGCTGGAAGATACAGAAGTGAATTGACTGGTAACATAGTATGCCTGAATACCGCTGATAATAACTGGAGCAATGCAGATGCTAAAATTAGCCTAGGTAATAATGTTATTATAGAGGATGAAATAAACTCAACATTACTACGCCATCAAAAAATATTAAATTATTTTGATGGTAAAGTTAAATCTCCAACTAATGACATTATTCAACTCAGCTCACTTATTCTATCAGAAATATTAACTTATTTAGATAAAGGTTATATAGGGCGAATTTTAAATACCTTTAATGAAAAGATTCGGTTTATGCTTATTGATTCAGGAAAAAAACATCTTGATCGTAATAGAATTATTGAAATAGATAAAGTGACCTTTTCAGAAAATCATATATTCTCAACATCCATACACGCTAAAGCCCAACTCAATGCTAAAAACAAAGAAAAATTATTGCGTTCTTATAGCAGAGAGGATGTTTTCAATTATTTGGAAACAATAAATGAAATATATGGCCTGCGTAACACCCCTGATTCATTAAACCAACTGTGCATTGTGACTTATTCGTGGCTCATGGGTAATACGCTGAATTTATTAATATCAAACGCTATTAAATATAGCAATTCAGTTAGAGATCCTATTAGCTATAGATGGGTTAAATTTGATAAAACCAATCCTGATCATATAAACGCAAAAATAATGGAGGCAATACAATGCATTGAATCTGAAGTTACTTTTAAACTTGAAACATGTATTGCTCATTTTTATCAGCTATGTCAATCAATTCACGGCGATGAAAATGCAGGCATTAATCTTTCACCTTATTTAGAATATGGAACATTAGATACTAACATCATAGAACTTCAAGAGTTTGGTTTCTCTCGTTTAGCCGCAATTGAAATTATAGCAAAGCACAAAGAGTGTGTTACATTCAAAACAAATGAGACATCATTGCAAATAAACACTCAGAAATTAAGAGCTAAGATTGAAAAGCACAGTGTAATTGATAGAGAACTATCATGGTTGAATTTATAATTCAGCCATGATAAATAATAATTTGAAAGATAAATAGGTTGTAATGATATAACCTATTTATCTTCTCGTTACATGAATTTCATAAGGATTTTTATACGGGGTATAAAATATCATTTTATATTTAACGCGGTATACTGGTAACCTAACCGAATGATTAATCATCATCTAAATTATAATCATGGTAAATAGCCAGTTGCTTGTTGATTGGTAATTTATTGATTTTTAAGGCCAACTCGATAGAGGATGCCGATAACATCTTTCTTTCTTCATCTGAAGTTCGTTCAACACCTTCAACTTGGTAGAGCAAAGCATTTAGCATCTTTTTTATAAATATACCTCGCTGTTCATCAGACAAATGTTCAGCCAAAGTCATTAGTAGACCTAATTCCCTTTTTACTCGTTCGCTATCTTGAGATTGACCTGTTTCCTCACCTAGTAACCAAGCCGGACTAACTCCAGTAGCATGAGCGATCTTCTGAAGTTGCTCAATTCCATTCGGAAGCGAATCTCCGGCAACATATCCACGGATCGTAGAGTACGGGATATCACATTTTTGTGCCAGATCACGCATGGAATCGCCTGTCATAGCGAGAAGTTTCTCTAATCTGGCACTAAATTCACTCTTAATCATCATACTCCGATTTTGTAACCATATGAATGATAAGAAAAACAGATGAACTATCGAAAATTAGATATTTATCACTTTAATTTGTCTAATTTTCGATCTAATCTATCTGTACACATTGCAGACAATCACCCTCTGCAAACCCAACTGCTGAGCATCGCATACTCAGGGCAGAATTGCCACGCATCCGCTCGTCCTGAAAACCGCTCAGTTCACAAAAACACGCCACAAGCGGGGATAACAAAGAAAGCAGTATGAGCCATAGCTGTTTATCGCCATTACCGGAGCCCCAGACGCTTACGCCTGTCATGTCTTAACCTCTGTCCGATAAGTCTGTGCGCTCCGGGCCTTTTACCCGGAGGACTCCTTATGTGGACAGTCAGCCTCGCTGAGGCGTTTATTCATGTATTCCAGGTCGCAGGCAAAATCTTCCTCGACATGATGACCGGGCTTATCCCGATGCTCATCTGCCTGCTGCTGGCCATCAACTTCCTGATGAAGCTGGTTGGTACCGTGCGGATGGAGAAAGTTGCCGCCCTGCTCGGCCGCTCGCGCATTCTCACCTACGGCGTGCTGCCGGTGCTCGGCTGGTTCTTTATGAGCAGCCCCGGCGCGCTCACTTTAGGCAAACTCCTGCCCGAAAAGAGCAAGCCCGGCTATGAGGATGCGCTCGGCACCCCCGCCCATCCCCTCACCAGCCTGTTTCCCCACGTAGTGCCATCAGAGCTGTTTGTCTGGCTCGGCGTGGCTGCCGGGGTTAAGGCGCTCGGCCTGCCCGTCACCTCGCTGGCGCTGCGCTATATCGCCGCCGCCATGCTGATTGGTTTAATCCGCGGGATTATCACCGAGTACCTGTTCCTGCGGCTCAGCAAGCGGGGGAATGCGCCATGATGATTTACTGAGCACGTATCGTCGCCATCGGGCTGTTTGTCGCCGATGGTCTCACCGACAAAATGCTTATCACCTTCGACAGCAACGGGCCGAAGGACTGTCTCGATTACTCGCTATCGCTGGAGCCGTCGTTCCGGGAAGAGAGCCTGATGATACTCCCCGGCGACCGCCTGCTGCTGGCGGGCCACGATTTTCTGGTGACTGCCGTCGGCAAAGGGGCACAGCAGGCGCTGTTTGAACTCGGCCACCTGACGCTGGTGTTCAATGGTGACCTGAATCCCTGCCATGTCGGCGCGGTTCATCTCTCCGGCCCGGTGCCGAACCTGCGCGACCTCCACGGCAATCTGGTGATTGAGGAGGGGCGGCCATGAACACGGTGCTCATTCCCCCCGGTCCCGGCGGCTATGGTAAGGGGCTTTGGCTACCCACAGGGAGCGGCAAAAAGGTACTGTCGCTGACCGGGCGCGAGATTCATCCGGTGGCGATAGAAATCGGCGCACTTACCGAATCGGAAGTGGTGAATGGCTTTGCCGATATCCCGCCGGATAACGACATCCTGTGCGTGGTGATTAACTGTGCCGGGTCCCTGCGCTGCGGCCTGTATCCGCAGAAGGGTATCCCGACCATCAACGTGCTGCCTACCTGGCGGGCCGGACCGCTGGCGCACTTTATTAGCGAAGAGAACTACGTCTCCGGTGTGACGATAGAGCAACTGGTTCTGGTGGATACCGCCGAAGCGCCGGACTGTCAGCCTGAGTCAGTTCCAGCTCCGGAGCCAGTCATTACCACCGCTCCTCCACCTCCGCGCGGTGCGGAGAAACTGGTGCGCATGGTCGAGCAGACCGGCACCGCCGTCGGCCACGTTATCGCCCTGCTGTTCGCCGCCAGCCGTGAGGCGGTGGACGTGTCGCTGCGCAACGTTATCCCGTTTATGGCCTTTGTCTCGCTGCTGATTGCCCTGGTGCAGGAGACCGCGCTCGGCAGCCTGATTGCCCACGCCCTGACGCCGCTGGCGAACTCACTGTGGGGACTGGTGCTGCTGTCGCTCATCCGCGGCATTCCGTTTCTCTCCCCGGTGCTAGGGCCGGGTGCGGCTATCTCGCAGGTGATTGGCGTGATGATTGGCACACAGATTGGCGCAGGGGCGATATCTCCGGCCTTCGCCCTGCCCGCCCTGTTTGCGATCAATGTGCAGGTCGGCTGCGACTTCGTGCCTGTTGGCCTTTCGATGCAGGAGGCAAAGCCGGAGACCATCGCAAAAGGTGTACCCGCCTTTCTGCTGTCGAGACAACTGACCGGACCGCTTGCGGTAATAGTCGGCTGGCTGTTTTCCCTGGGCTTATTCTGAGGACATAACGATGAACAAAATCAGAGCCGCCGTGGTCGGCGCAGGTATCTACGGCAAACACCATATGAATGCGTACCTCCATAACCCGGACACCGTGCTGGTCGCCATCTGCGACACCGATACAGAACGCTGCGACGACCTCGCCATGACCTGTGGCGTGATGGGTTATACCCGGCTGGATGTCCTGTTACAGGAGGAAGCCATCGACGTGGTCTCGGTGGCGACACCTGACCCGTACCACACTGAATCCATCCTCACCGCCCTGCGCCACGGCAAACATGTGCTGGCGGAGAAACCGCTCGCCACCTCAGTACGCGAGTGCGAGCTTATCGTGGAGATGGCGCAACAGCGCGGCCTGCTGGTCGGCGTCGATTTCCACAAACGCTGGGACCCGGCGGTGATGCGCATCAAAGCCGAACTGGAGAAACCGGAGACCGGGCGGATCCTGCGCGGCCATATCAGTATGGACGACGTGATTACCGTGCCGACGGACTGGCTGGACTGGGCGGGCGCAAGCTCCCCTGTGTGGTTTCTCGGCTCACACTGCTTTGACCTGGTGCGCCACCTTTCCGGTCAGGAAGTGGTGTCGGTGTATGCCGCCGGGCAGAAACGGCTGATGACCGAATGCGGCCTCGACACCTTCGACAGCGTGCAGAGCCTTCTGACGATGGCCGACGGCAGTTCGTGGGTGGTGGAAAACTCGTGGGTGCTGCCGGAGGGCTTCCCGAAGGACAACGACGGGCGCATTGATATTCTCTGTGAGGCAACGTATATCCGCAGCACCTCGCAGCATCGCGGGCTGGAAATCACCACGCCAGGCATGACGCTCACGCCCAACAGCTACTTCATCAACTACCGCAACGGTGTCGCCAGCGGTTTCGGTATCGATCCGATAAACGACTTTGTTCGCGCGGTCAGGAACCGTTCGCCGTACCCGGTGACGGCAGAGGACGGGCTGGCGGTCAGCCGGATTTGCGAGGCGGTGCACCGCAGTCTGGAGAGCGGGAAACCTGAAGATGTTTAAACAAACGGCGCAGGGTAGCTCCCTGTGCCAGTTCCATATGATTTTGCTAATTCTACTCACTGGTATATTCACTCGTTAGGCTTTGGCCCGCAGATATATTAATGTTTTCCATCCTGCCGCAACAAAACCCCACACACGATTGTATGTTTTTTAGTCATCAAGGTGAATAGAGGTATTTTATGGCTATGACCTTTTTCACCTCCCTGCCAATAGTATCATGCTAAACCTCTCATCTATGTTTATTGCGCCATAATAGTCAACAAGTATTTCAAAAAAGTCCCAAGCAAATTATAATGCTGGAGTTTCATAATGTCCCTTTAAAAACCATTTTAAGAAGAGCTATTATGTCCCTCCCTACAAATTTTAATGATATTCTTCGTCTTTTTGAAAAAGATTACGATACAGCCAAAGAAGATAATGCCTTAAGTGCACGCGGACAATTTCTGCAACTTTACCCCCTTAATCGCCTAAAAAAAATGACGCTTGATGACTATGTCATCGGCAAAGGCACGGCCTCATTTTGTGCTTGTGTTGAAGTAAAAACCAGAACATGGGCAAATATGCAAGGTGCGACGGCGCTCAAATTTGGTATTTATTATGGAAAATCAAAATCAGATCCAGCCGTCCGCTATCGTTTTACTCAGAAATTTGGCGATGATGATAGTACTAATAAAGAAGTTTTCGCTAATGTTAAAGACGCTTTACTAGACCTAATACAGTCAGGGAAAGAATTAGATTTTAGAGCGATTGACGAGAACCCCCTATCCCAAATGTTTAAGGCTAAAATATTGAGCCTTTACTTTCCAGAACACTTTATAAACATTTGCAGCAAAGATCATCTTAAAGAAATTGCTATGAAAATGGGTATAAAAGAGCAACAGTTTATTAGTAAATATCAACATTTGTTATTCAAGAAAAAACTAGAGCATAAAATCACCCGAAACTGGAGCAATCCAAAATATATGTCCTTCCTTTATGCCCAGTTCATACGTAAGGATCTTAGCAGCGCTCCTGCTGTGATAGTTAAAAAACCACAAAAAAGAAACCATCCCGAAGTCAATTTCGAAGAAATAACGGACAATCGTGATTTAATAGGCAAAAAAAGCGAAGAATATGCATTAAACTGGGAAAAAAACCGCCTAATCGGTCTCGGCTATTCAAAACTAGCTGAGGAAATAGATGATCGCCGTAATCGTCCAACTTATGGTTACGACTTTCTTTCTTTTAATGCCCCAGGTGATGAGCGATACATCGAAGTAAAATCAATTGGCCGAGATGGAAAAGAGGGAGCATTCCGTTTTTTCCTCTCAGGAAATGAACTCACCGTTTCTAATTTAAGTAACCACCGTAAAAACTATTATTTTTATCTTGTACAGTATGGGAAAGATGGAGAGCCATGCAATCTATATGTAAAACATGCTCAAGATCTTTACACTAATAGTGAAATGACCCCTTGTGCTTACGTTGTTAGGTTCGATCTGGAAGAACCTGCTTAATAGTTTCGACAACCTCCGACTCATAACTTTAAAAGTGTGAAATCAGGCGCAGAGTCACCTGAGCCTTCATCTCAGTGATACTGCAACAACACCTGCGAAATCTTCCTCGCTTCATCAGCAGGATCCGCTGCATGCGTGATCGCTGATCCCACAATCACCACATCCGGGCCTAACAGCGCATAGTCTTTCACCGTCTGGCTACTGATGCCGCCTGCTACGGCAATCCGTGCTTTCCGGCGCGCCTTCAGCATTGTTATCAAATCATCAATCGGCTTGCGCCCTGCCGCCTGCTGGTCGGTGCCTGTGTGTACCGCCAGCATATCCGCGCCCGCCTCTTCCAGGAGGCGGACCCGCGCAGGGAGATCGTCGACGCAGATCATATCCACCACCACCTGCTTTCCAGCCTCCTTCGCCGCACAGATGCATGACTGGATCGTCAGCAGGTCGGTCACACCTAACACCGTGACATAGTCTGCTCCGGCGTCGAAAAGCAGCTGCGATTCAAAATGGCCGCCATCCATAATTTTCGCATCCACCAGTACTTCCTTATGCGGGTATTTCTCTTTAATGACTTTAATCGCGTTCACGCCTTCCCGAATAAGAAAAGGTGTACCCACTTCAATAATATCAACGTCGTCAACCACCTTATCGATAAATACCAGCGCTTCAGGCAGGGTTAACTCGTCCAGGGCAAGCTGTAATTTCATGTTGGTTTCCTTGTGTCGAATGACTATTCGAGGTTGGCGTGTAGCGCAAAACCTTTGGTTAAGCGATATCCCGTCGACTGCGCCAGATTCACAATCATGGCATCGCCCAGCACCATGACCGCCTCTTCAAACAGGCTGCCGCCGGGCAGAATGCCTTTCACGTTATCGAGTCCATCCGGCAGTTTGTCGGTATAGGCCGGGATCCTGACCACTACCTCCGCCAGATTCCCCAGCGTGGACTCGGGGAAAATGGTCAGCAAGGCCACAGTGCCACCCAGTTGCTTCGCTTTCGTTGCCACATTCACCAGCGAAGCCGTTTCACCCGATGCGCTGGCCAGTAACAGCAGGTCGCCATTTTTCAGCGCAGGCGTGACCACATCGCCGACCACATGCACCTTCAGGCCGATATGCATCAGGCGCATCGCAAAAGCTTTCAGCATTAATAGCGAACGCCCTGCGCCAAAAACAAACACCGTGTTCGCTTCAGCGATGGCCTGCTCCAGACGTGCCAGCGCAGCGCCATCAATCCGCGACATCGCCTGATGCAGGTCAGTACAGGCGACACCTGCAACAGATTGCGTTTCCATCATGCGTCCTCCTGACAGAGCGGGAATAAATCATCCTCATACTGGAGCATCCCCATGATTTCCCGGACATAGTTATCGACATGCCCCAGAAAGTGAAAACGTTCCGGTGCGGCGCGATAGCGTTGATAAAGCGGCGTATCGAAGGTGATGCCAAGATGCGGGTTCCCTTTGACGGTGGCGAATTTGATGCGCGGAATATGCGGGTAGTAATGATTCTTGCGCACGCAGAGCTGCCCGTTCTCTTCCACGATGTAGCAGGCCATACCGTGATAAAACTGCACCGTGTCGTAGTGAACCGCGCAGGGTTTATAGGCCAGATTGCTGAACACCAGCGGCCCGTCGCCAATATTGATGGAGCAGTGGCCGTAATTCGGCGGCACGATAATGCTTTCCCCCTCCTTCACCACCGCCACGATAAGATCGTCCACCAGCAGATCTTTTGGCGCGACTGCAAAATCCGGCGACTTTTGCAGGATATATGCCGCAGTCCCCTTAATCACTTCATATAATTCCGGATGGGTGTTGCGCCGCGTGTCGTTATAGCCGTGATAATGACCGCTGGTTTTCTTGCGCTCCCTACCAATCGTTCCCGACATGATGATGGTGATGTCGTACTGATACTGGTCGGCAGCAAGCCGTTCCTGATCCTCCGCAAAACTGAGCCCGCGATAAACATCGTAAGCCGGTTCATCACGCTGCGCTTCGGTGAACTCCGGTAAGACCACCGCCATCTGCCCGGCGCTTTTGCGGCCAAAGCCGAGATAGTTCAGCGGGGGTTTCAGCACCATCACGCCGTCGTCATCGAGATACAGCGGTAAGCCGCTGTGGTGTAGCTGTTTCATTTTGCCTCCTGTGTATACGCGTTAGCTGCGCGGATCGCCTCTTTCAGCCGATCGGATTTCATGCCAAAGACGCTTTGAATGTTGTTCCCGACCTCGACGACACCCGCCGCACCAAGCTGTTTCAGCAGCGCTTTGTCCACCAGCGACTTATCCGTCACGTCAATGCGCAGACGCGACATGCAGGCTTCGATGCGGGTCATATTCCCCAGCCCGCCATAGGCCAGAATGATGCCGCTCACCAGGTCGTTCTGTTCGTTTTCCTGCGCCACAGTGCTTTCTTCGACTTCACACCCCGGCGTCAGCAAATTCCAGCGGCGGATGGCAAAGGTAAACAGGGCGTAGTACACCGCTCCCATCACCAGCCCGACCGGGAACACCATGTACCAGTGAGGCGCGCGCGGCAGGACGCCAAAGAACAAATAGTCGATAAGCCCGCCGGAGAAAGAGAGCCCGATGTGCACGCTGAACCACTCCATCAGCAGGAACACCAGCCCCGCCAGGACGGCGTGAATGCCATATAGCACGGGCGCAACAAACAGGAAGGAGAACTCAATCGGCTCGGTGATGCCGCAGACGATGGAGGTGATCGCGCCAGAGAGCATAATGCCCTTCACCCGCGCTTTGTTTTCCGGGCTGGCGCAGCGGTAGATCGCCACCGCAATCGCCGGAATGCAGAACATCTTGATCGGCGTCAGCCCGGCCATAAAGGTTCCGGCGGTAATCGGCACCTGATCTTTCAACTGGGCAAAGAAGATAAGCTGGTCGCCATGCACCACCTGCCCGGCTTTGTTCACGTACTCGCCAAACTGCAGCCAGAACGTCGGCCACCAGACATGGTTAAGACCAAACGGAATCAGCAGCCGCTCGACAAAACCGAACAGGAAGGCGGACACGCCCGGCCCCTGCACCGTCATAGTATTCGACAGGCCATTAATCAGATGCTGAACCGGCGGCCAGACCACCGTCATCACCAGCCCGACAAACAGCGCGGCGAAGGAGGTCACTATCGGCACAAATCGCTTGCCGGAGAAGAACTCCAGCCATGAAGGAAGCTGGATGCGGTAATAGCGTTTATACAGCCAGGCGGCGATAATCCCGATAATGATGCCGCCAAACACGCCGGTCTGGAGCGAAGGGATGCCCAGCACCATCGTGTAGTCACGTACCTGCGCCACCGACTCGGGCGTGATCCCCAGAAACTGGCCGATGGTGACGTTCATAATCAGAAAACCGGCGATCGCCGACAACCCGGCAATCCCCTGATCGTCACTCAGTCCTACCGCCACGCCGACCGCAAACAGCAGCGGCAGGTTAGCGAAAATCGCACTGCCCGCTTCAGCCATCAGCTTCAGCACGTGAACCAGCCAGTCAGCGCCGAGAAACGGCAGGCTGGCGACAATATTGGGATCCTGAAAGCTGACGCCGAAGGCCAGCAAAATACCGGCGGCAGGCAGCATGGCAATGGGGATCATTAACGATCGCCCGATGCTTTGTAACATTTGCAGAAGGTTGAATCTTTTCATCTCGATCTCCTGAGCGCGTCTTTATGACAGGGATTCGCACAACAGCAGGTTCTGCTCCGAACACCTTCAGTATCCGAACCGGAGATGATTAAAAAAACAGCAACCGACAACGAAAGTTATTTCCGGTTTTCGCTTAAAACCGGAAAATTTATGAGGACAATCACGCCGGAAACCGTGAGAAAGGGATAAAAGAGGAAATCGCGTTCGGTGGGAGGCCATCATATGAGTATCTTCGAGGCGCATTTTCGCAGGCTGCACGCCCGCTACGGCGCAGGTCAGACGCACGAATTACAGATGCAGGAGATCGCCGCCATCTTCGGCTGTTCAGTGCGTAATTGCCGGATTGCTTTGAAAAAGATGCATCAGGAAAAATGGCTCGACTGGCAGCCCCAGCGCGGGCGTGGCAAGCGCTCACGGCTCCACCTGTTAACCTCGCCGGAAAAGCTGTTCAGCCAGAACGTCAATAAGCTACTGGAGAAGCAGGATTACGGCAACGTGCTGCGGTTTATCGGCAACGACAAGTATCTGCTGGATCGCCTGAGCCTGTGGCGCTTTGGGGTACAGGATAAAAGCAGTGAAACGCGGGTGCGCATCCCCTACTATCGCAATCTGGATCCGCTTAACCCGCTCGTCCCCCTGCGGCGGACCGAACGACATCTCCTGCGACAGTGCCTCAGCGGGCTGACGCGCTATGACGCCGTTCAGGGCAGGATCATCCCCGATATCGCCCACTACTGGACCCACAACGACGACTTTACCCGCTGGGAGTTCTGGCTGAAATCCACCGCCCGCTTTGCCGATGGCAGCGAACTGAATGCCAGCGCCGTTCAGCGCTGCCTGCTCGCCGCCAGCCAGAGCCCGCAGTTCGCGCCGCTTTTCAGCCCAATCAAAACCATCACCGCTGACGCCCCCTGGCATCTGGTGATTGAAACGTACCATCCGGTCAGACGGCTCGACTGCCTGCTCGCCACTCAGCCGACGATGCTGTTCGATTACCAGCACGGACACATCCGCTGTACCGGCGCTTTCCACCTGCAGGAACACAGTGACAACTTTATGGTTTTGCGGCGCAATCAACACTGGCACCAGGCGAGGCCCGGACTGGATGAGATCACCATTTTCACCTGGGCTCCGGAGCATATCAGCATGAGCTTTATTCCCCTGCTGCGGGGCGAAGAGGCGCAGGATGACCGCCCGCTCAACGAGCGTAGTCTGGAGCAGGGCTGCTGTTTTGTGCTGCTCGACGGTGAAGGTGCCTTTGCGGATGAGGCCGGAAGACGGTTTATCAATTACCTGCTGCAACCTGTCGAACTCCTCAGCCAGACGCAGCTTCCTGACGAATACGCACGCATCCTCTCCGTTGCTCAGGGCATGCTGCCGCAGTGGAATCACCGCCCGGTGGATTTCGGCGGGATCACCGCGCCGTTTAACCTGCGTCAGCCGGTTATCATCAGCACCTTTCAGCAGCCGGAACTGGTGGAGCTTGCCGGAGCGATTCGCATCCTGCTTGAACGCTGGCATATTCGCGCCGAGATACGGATCGACGCATTTGACAGCTTCAACAGCCAGCCGCGCCCTCCTGCGGATATCTGGCTCAGCAACTTTATGCTCGATACCCTTTCGGTTCCGGCTTTTCTGGAATGGCTGGCTTCCACCACGCTGTTTACGCGACTGCCTGAAACCCAGCGACAAAACCTGAACGCCCTGCTGCCGACCATTCTGAACAGCGATAATGAACAGGCGTTCGCAACCATTGCCGCCTTTTTCCATGAGATGACCCACCAGCGATATGTCATTCCTTTGCTACATCACTGGATGGAATTTGCGACCGAGAAGTCATTTACCTGGCGCGATTTAAATACGCTGGGATGGCCGGATTTTAGCCAACTTTGGCTCGAATAATGCTACGCCCGCAAAAGCTCGCTAAAGGGCCTTTAAAGGCCTTTAAGGGTAAGGGAGGGAAGTGCGGGATTTGGGGCGGGGAACGGTAGACAAATTCAGTCCTCACGACGGAGACTGTTCAAATGTCTCTGTACTGACGCCCCAATATGGCTTTACCACCGTCTCCGATTGTTGAACACGTCAATGTCATCGAAGATATCTGCACGATCCAGATCCTGGGTTTTGTAGGCCCGTTTTCTGATGCACTGCTTTTTCAGCGAACTGAAGCAAGGCCATAGAAGTAAAACAGTACCGCTGGCAACTGGGCATTTTCTCGCTTTAGCGGAGACCAACAGTATGCTTAGATTCAGTTTATGCCGTCAGCCGATAGTGCGACTGCACCAGACCCGAAGGGAAGCTGCGGCTGGATAATAGCGTCAAATCGATATCATGGGGTAATACTCCGAATAGCGGTTTTCCCGAACCGAGCAGAACAGGAACAGTTGTGATAACGATATCGGCAACCAGACCTTCGCGCAGGAACGACTGTATTAACTGCCCGCCATCGATATAAACCCGGTGCACGTTCTTCTCCATAAGGTCAGCAAGAGCCTCCCTTGGCGTGCGGCATGAAAACTGTACTTTACCCTTCAGCGCCTTGGGCACGGGGGTATCGGTTAGCTGCCGGGAAAGCACCAGCACGGGCCGATCATAAGGCCATTCGTCAAAAGTCAGCACCTTCTCATAGGTGCCTCGTCCCATAATGATCCAATCTTTGTCCGCGATGAATGCGGCATAGCCATGATCTTCTGTCGGGTCATCGCGCTTTAACAGCCAGTCGATATCGCCATCCTGTCGGGCGATATAACCATCAAGACTGACCGCGATGAAAACATGTGTGGTGACCATCAAGTGCTCCGTTTTCAGGTTGCATATATCTCGTTGAGTTTAGCAATGTTCGCTCCAGGCACGAAGCGAGCAAGTTACCTAAGTTGAAGGTCCGCAGGGAGCGAGGAGCAGAAGTTCGAAGCACATCATGAAGTAAGTTTTAAAATGGGAGATAACTTGCTTTTACATATTTTCCAATGCAATATCATACCCTTTTAAAAATAAATCAGATATATGAGGTGAAAATGTCTAGTCTTAATTTATTCGATGATGTCGTACCTTTAGAAAAACAGCATCCAATATATATAATGATGAAAAAGGAACGCTATGAACCGGAGAGAGAAGTAATTAACCAATGGGCAAAAGGATTTCTAGACAGGGATAATAAGTTTACAAAAGAATTTCAAACAAGTTTTGAACCTTGCCTATGGGAGTTATATCTTTTTGCTTATCTTAAAGAATTGGGTTTAAGGAACGACTTTTCATACGATGCACCTGACTTCATCGTCAATGAACCTGGGTTTTGCATTGAGGCAACCATAGCCCTTCCGGCACAAGGAGCCCCTGGAGCGCATGGTTTCAGTACGGAAGATATGCCAAGAGATTTTAATAAGTTTAATTCTGAGGCATCTATTCGACTTAGCAATAGTTTTATATCAAAGGTAAAAAAATTAAGATCGAGATATTCTCAACTTCCTCAATGTAAAGAAAAACCTTTTGTTATCGCCATAGCTTCCTTCGACCGACCTTTTGCGCACTTTGCCGCAGCCAGACCCATACTTGCAACATTATATGGTTTATATCATGATGAAGAAGCAACCATTGAATCAGGATCAAAGAGCATAATTTCTTATAACGTTGAGGCTGCGGTAAAAAAAGAAAATGTTAATATAGCCATGGGGTTATTTTGCACGCCTGATTATTCGGATGTAAGTGCTGTGATTTATAGTAGTTTAGCTACTTGGGGAAAAGTAAGAGCTTTGGCGGACAATCCTTCAGCTCTAACAATTTATACAACCTTTACCCCAAGAGAAAATTCATTATATCCTAAAGTTCATCAAGCCAAAAAAAATGATTATATAGAGCATCTGGCAGATGGATTGTATATTTTACATAACCCATTTGCCAAGTATCCGTTGCCTAAAGAGACGCTAAGCCACCCTAGAGTAGCACAAGGTTATGTTGAATCTGATGGATACGTCAATTTTGTAGCGCCAGAGGATTTTCTTTTATTGCGTTTTTTACAATCATTCAATCTTAAAGATTAGTAAATATGGTCATATTTATTTACTTTACATAGATAAAGTCTAAAGATGGCACTTCCTTTAAACTCAACTACCTATGATTTAGAGTGGTTGTCCGGCCTGCTTCCGTAACCGTTAGTTCGACTGACGAGATTCCTGTTTCCCTCTAAAAGACTTGGTTGATTAAAACAGGTCACCGAATAGCCATTTAGTCCACTTTGACCACGAAGCGACCGAACTAACTGAGCAGAAGGTCCGTTATGAGCGAGGAACGGAAGTTCACAGTTGATCTCACACCCAAATAGTCGCATTACTAACATTGCTGCGTGTTAATCAACAGGCAGCAGGTCACTCTTATTTTCTTGATAGGCTTTGTATAGTATGAATAAACCTTACAAAGTTATGAAGAAGCTCGTGATTTTCCTCTGATATACCATCTGGGTCAAAGTGCATCACGTCGTTACGAATTATTCTGACCTTGTCGAGCTCTTTAGTAAATATTTTCTTATCTATTTGAAGTTCGGTTTTTTTCCACAATTCTGGATTTTCAAAAAGTCGTATATATTCCCCAAAGGTTAAATCTGCGACCGACTCTATAACCCGTTCGCTGTCAAATGGATTAACGATGCTAACAAGCTCATCTTTCGTAAATTTTCCATCTATCAGCTTACGAATATGATTTTCGATTTCAGATAGTAAAAGAAAAGGTTCTGACAACTGTCTGAACTGAGAACTAAGATCGGTAGTAGTTATAATCCCACTAATTCTTTGATCAGAAGATCGCACTAATACGTAAGCATACTCAATAATTCTAGGTAGTGCAGAAAAAATAGAGTCACTGGCGTTTATTTCCCTGTGTGGCTTCATATAATCACGCACAACCGCAGATTCTGATTGGGTCAACGCTAGTATTGGAGCAATGCTTTCCCAACTAATAACACCTTTAACATCTCGCTCGCTGGTCATAACGGGTAGTTGAGAGTAGTCATGCCGCAACATCAATGTGATGGCTTCTGTTAATGTAGCGTCAGGTTTCACGGTCACTAGTTTAACATCCGATGCTTCGAGTCGACTAACACGGAAGGCTGGCTCGGAAACTGCACCGGAAATTAGTTCATCATGCGGCTGAAATACTGTTTCAGGTGTAGCCAATTCGGCGTTACTTGATTCGGTTTCTTCATGTAAACATTCACCTGCTTCATGGGGCGTTGCGTCATTCCCCGGAGGTGCATAGATAGTAATTTTTGCATCCAGCGGCACACTATCAAAATCAGGTTCGGTTTTAACTCCTAAGCTTTCTAATGCTTTGCGAATTTTGTACGCAACCATGTAGCCTCGACGCTCTGCGCCAAACCAGCTTATGAATTCTCGCACTGATACTGGGTTTGAGGACATACCGTCTTTTAGTTCACGAAGGATTTCGTTAAGTCTTTCTCGATTTTCTACTGCCATAAAATTTTCTCCATGTAGGTTGTCGGCTACTGTTAGGTTTCAATCTTGATTCAGGCTTCTCACGCTTTTTTTAAAATCTGGACAACGAGGCTGCACTGACTTTTTCAGCTCACCTCAGATTGCACCATCCCATACACATAGCTCAGATTCCTAATGTTCAGTATAAGGAGGCCAGAATACGAATTGCCCTTACCGCTAGTGCCAGCGCGTTGAGTTTAGTAGATGCCTTATTCATTTAGAATTTGATAAAAATACAAGACTCGGACAACAAGCTGCAATATTAATCGTTATTTTTCCACTCGAGGCCCACCGTCCGTTTCTGGCACAGGGCTGCTGTTGCAGCCCTGAAAACCTTAGACTTCAATCGATTCAAAGATCTCTAATGCATCATCTACTTCAATACCCAGATAACGGACTGTGCTTTCCAGTTTCTTATGGCCCAACAGAAGTTGGATCACCCGAAGATTCTTAGTTTTCTTGTAGATAAAGTAGGGTTTTGTTCTTCTCATGGAACGTGTGCTGTAAAGCGAATCTTCGAGACCAAGCTTTCCTGCCCACCCATGAAAGATTCGGTTGTATTGTAGGGTTGATATGTGCTGATTAGTTCCGATACGAGACCGGAACAAGAAGTCTTTATTGTGCAAATAATCAAGCTTTATCAATGCAGCAATAGCTTCTCTTGTTCCTTTGGTTATCTCAAATTGCACAGGGCTACCGGTTTTCTGTTGCAACACCGTTGCTCTGCTTGAAACCAAGCGACCATATGCCACATCAGATACTTTGAGTTTGACCAGATCACAGCCTCGAAGCTTACTGTCCAGGGCCATATTGAACAGAGCTAAATCGCGCGTTTTGCCTTCCAGTTCAAGCCGGATTCGGGTCCCCCAGATATGAGATATCTGAAGTGGTCTTTTTTGGCCGATGATACGGTCTTTGTTCCACGGTGACGTGTTCATACTCAAATCTCCTGCAATGTGGGAGATTTGAGTATGGTTGTCCCTTATGAGCGCAGGCTGTGTGAAAACACTCACCAAATACTAAAATGTATGAGGTTATGCAAAATCTGGAATCAATCAGCTGATTATCAGAGTCGAATTTTACGTAGGGAAGATATTTTCAGCTCTGTTTTAGGCCATTTCTGCACTCAAAAACGTTTTCACACAGCCGCGGTCAGATCGCAATCTTGCACCACAATCTGGTACGAGTCAGGCAAGCATTTGGGGTGAAAGCCTGTCCTGAGTGAGAATCTAACCAAGCATTGTGTTATGTTTAACAACTGGAGTAGACTACAAAATCAATTAATTAAGGATCTTGAGATGACTATAGCCGCAGCTTGGGTAAGAACTTTAAGAAATTGCAAAGAATTGATTGTAGTATCAGATAGTAGATTAAATGGTGGTATGAAAATGGATTGTGGGCAGAAGATAATAACTCTGCCTCGTTCAGATGCTTTCATATGTTTCGCAGGTGATACTAGTTGGGCATATCCTTTGATGCATCAAGTGGCATCAGCAATTGATATATATGATCGTTGCTCCTCACGAGCCCAAGATATTAAAGAACTCAAAACCCATATTCTTAAAATTTTTGAACGACTGAGAGAGCAAATTCACGATGCCATAGGTGACATGGATATACCCGATGCAAAATTCATATTCGGGGGATATTCATGGATAAGAAAAAAATTCATGATTTGGCACATCACCTACCAAAAGAGTACCAACTCTTTTCGTGCGGATCCTGCACGTGAAATATATGGATCACCTGTTGTATTTACTGGTGATGAAGAACATGTAATTGTAGCTAATGCTATGCTTCGTGAAAAATTAAAATCAAGAGGGAAGCTGGATAATTTAGAAAAAGGCATGAAAAATACTGTTAAATTTGAATGAGAACCATTTGAAGTTATTCGAGACATGTTTTACAAAGTTAATGAAAGTTCTTATGAATTTAAAAACTCATCAATTGGAGGCGCGCCCCAAATCCTAAAAATCTATGAACATTTATCAAGTCAAAAACTTGGTGTTCTGTGGAAGAACAGGATGGATAGTGAACCGAACATATATTTATCTGGCCGGAGGCTTACTAATTATGGTCCGCGAGATATGTGGATACTAGACCCTGAAAAACTGATAACGTACAATCCATTGAAAAGTAATCCTGATAAGGAGGTAATTAATCAATTCATTTAATCCTTCGGGCATTTAATTATACTTTATTAAAGATACAATTATTATATTTGCATTTTTAATTTTTATGACAGTTGTAAACAAAACTGTTAAGCATTGTGAAGAGAACGGGGCAATGAAAAAAAGCCGAGCTGTATTTCGTAGCCCCATCCCCTGACCAATATTTTGAAATCAGGATATTTCGATAGCTAAAACTCGTACAGGTACGTCTTTGGTGTTTTGTACTGAGCGACTAAGAGCAAATTCGGCAACAGAAATTTTTTGAATATCCTCGAAGCTTGTCAGTGTTATTATTACCCCTTGCTCAAAAACCAGTTATTTCTCGTGTCCTGTATCTATATCTTCACTGTTAAAGAAAAAACTTTTGAATGTGGTTCACTAACCCGAAGTACAAATAGTTCAATTGCATTATTACGATATGCCCTATCATGCCACTGTGGAACTCCCATCGCGATATTGGGACATAATGTTGTTGACAATGGCCGAGTGGTTTCAAACATAGCGCCGTATTTATATTCAGCGGGCCACTTTCCGCCATGAAATAGATATTGACCTGGCATCATCGGCCTACCACTTAAGCGAATTGCTTCTGATACTGCCTTTAGATCACAGCAATAAGTATCTCCTTGATATTCTGCAATCGGCTTAGGTGTAGTTTCTGGCATGTAAGACAACCACGAAGGGTGTTGCTTTATAGCGTCTTCGATACCGGTATCGCCTTCGGTTGTTAGTGTGTATTAGATAAGCATGTTTTTCCGCCCGGAAATTTAAAGAGAGTGAATTATTCGACAGAAACGCTCACTTCTGGAAACGAACGACAAGCATATAACGTCCACCAAAGCCTCAACCAACACGCAAAACCCAGCCCCCAACAATCAACTTAAAAATCAATCGGATATTAAAATCCCTTCCATATCAACTTCATCACCACTCTTTTTGCGCCTTCCCCTTCGCGCAAAAAATCAAAATCCTCAACAAACCCAATCACCTACCCCACCAATTACAAGGACGCCAGCCAATCATGATTGGACGGTGCAAGGACAACACCAACAAAAACAGGAAGTTAGCAGTCTCAGCAAGACACCGACCAGACGGTGAGGAGACATAAAAGGATACGCAAAGGAGCCGCGGCTCCTGGTGATATGAAAGCCCACAGATGTGGGCTTTTTCGTTGATGGTCAGAACGACCAGTTCACACCAGCCACCGCGTTCCACGGGGATTCCACACCGGCACCATGGCTATACCCCACCCCGAGATGTCCGCTTAACGTACTGCTGAATGAGGCTTTAATACCTGCCTGGTATATTCCACGTCTGCCCGACAAATCATTGACGAAATTACCGTCATTATTCACCTTCACCCGGTTATCATCGACAAATTCTTTGCGCACAGCCGCCTTCAGCCACGGCTCAATTTCCATACCGTTCCCCAGACGCATGTTGTAACTCAGCGTTGCGCCCAGTTCACGATATATACTGCGGGTATCGACTGATTTCGATTCCATGCCATTGGATAAATGATATTCGGGGTTATCAGCGGTGAACCCCGTTAACGATGCATACGGCGTCAGGTTCCAGTTACCATCCGTAAATCGCATCCCGGTTTCAATGTGACCGCCCAGCCCGTTGCTGCGATAACTGCCGTTGGCGGCTCCACCGCTGCTCATTTTACCGGCTACGTTACTTTCAAAGCGGTTCAGCTTCACGATACCGTCCAGATAGAAACCACTTTCATGTTCCCAGCTGGCATAGCCCCCCAGAGAATAACTGCCCACACTGCCATGTCCTCCACGATCAAAACCAATATGTGAATGGGAATAACCCATAAAAGCGCCCAGCGTCGCAATCCCCTCAGGAATATCATTACGGCTATCGATCCCCACCGTCATTCCGGTCAGCGTCTGCTCAAACCCGGCACCCGCATCGGTGGTGACATTATTACGGGTGTTATACGTCGTCCCCCAGACATTATTGTTGTGTGGACTCGCTTTCATTATGTTCAACCGCTCGCGAATACTGTTTAGCTCAGCATCAAAGACCAACGGTAATGTTGCTGCCATATTGAGTACGGCTGCTGTAGAAGGCGTGATGCGATTCTCCGGGACGGGTGTCGGCGTTGGAGCGGGAGTCGGGTCTGGTTTCGGATCCGGTTTTGGGTCTGGTTTTGGATCCGGTTTCGGATTTGGGTTGGGGTCCGGGTTGGGTTTGACATCATTGGTCAGGTTCCAGTTGCTGTTGCCGTCGCTTTTCAGGACATACTCATAGGTCCCAAGATCAACGAAACCGCCGGTATTACCCAGCGTAAACGAAGCATCCCCTCCCCCTGTTTTCACCAGCGTCATCGCGTCGTCAGACTGAGGGCTGACGCCGGTATCCTGAACAAAGATTTTAAAATTGCCAGTGGCGTTGTTGTTGACGACCAGTTGATCGCCCCGGGAGTCTGCAACGTTGGTATGCAGGTAGAAATTACCGCTGCCGGAAAGTTCACTGGTGGTCAGCGTATTGTAGATACCGTTAGTTGTGGCAGGCGCTGCTGTTTGTGCTGATAAATAAACATCACCGTCGTTGAGGAGTAAACTGTTTACTCTATATTCGCAGTTGCTGGTGCCTGCACAGGAATTATTGCTGTTAAGCCAGACACTGCCCCGACTGGCAGCCGTCAGGTCGGCAAGCGTCGTATCGACGCCATTTCCGATAGTTAATGTCGCGCTATCGGTAATCCGGACCACCCCTTCAAGTTTAACTGGCGTAACATTATCCCGTGGCGTCATTAACGACAGGCTTCCTGTCGCGCCACTGACCGATGCATCCGCCAGCGTACCTGCGTAGACGATTGCCGTCCCGCCAGCGATCAGTAGATCTTCTGCCCGGGCCAGAGCCTGAAACTCATCTTTTGACCGACCGAGGGTATATTGCCCACCGGAATTAACCTTTGTGGCGAAGTCCTGACCCAGGTTTTGCATTGCCCCACCGTTGCCAACCGTGGAATCGCGAGCTTCGGTACCTGCTAATACCAATAAATTACCGCCATTTTCCAGCAGCACATTGGTCGCTAAATTTCCGGCAATGGAAAAGGTGCCGTACTGGTGAGTACCGCTGATTTCAATACCGTTAGCCGTGCTCGTCTGGAGAGCGGCACCGCTGTTCTGGATGATATCTGTCGCTTTGCCATTATCGTTGACTGTCAGCGTACCGCCTTCATTAATCGTTGTTTTTACTGCCTCACCGTTAGCCGAAACTGTTTGTATTCCGCCGTCGTTAATCGTTGTCTCATTCGCCACCCCCTCGACGATTTGTTCGCCGCCGGTGAGCGTCGTGCCTGTCGCAGTGGCTTTTGTTTTGACGATCTCCCGCCCGCCCGCATTGACCTGTGTTTTGGCGGAAGTGGTGTCTGACTCCACGGTTAACACGCCGCCATTTGCCAGCAGGATATTGTTCGCCGCATCCTGCTCAATGCTGAACGCGACGCCATCAGCGCGTGTCCCTGTGACCCGCGTCGCTCTGGTGGTTGCAACCAACGCGCCCTGGCTACTTTGCTGTATCCCCGTTGCGCTGCCTTTCTCCCGCACATCGAGAGTGCCGCCTTCATTAAGCACCGAGTTTTCAGCCAGACCGCCCTCATTAACTACCTGTGAACCGCCATTAATAATGGAACCTTCCGCTGTCCCGTTTACCATAATTTGTTGTAGGCCTGAGACGATATCGGTATTGATCGCCTTACCATAATTCTGAACGGTTTGCGTACCGCCATTGATGTGCGTTTTGTCTGTTGACCCACCATCAACAATTTGTTCACCACTTTCGATATTTGCCTCAGTGGCTAAACCATATACCGTTTGCTTGCCACCTTTGATATTTGCTTTTTCAGAAGTGGCACTGGCATATATTGTTTGGGTACCAGCACTATTAAGTACAGTACCAACATCTTTTCCATAAACATCCATTTTGCCGTTGGCATTAATAATCGTGTCAACTGCCCGGGAACCAGTGACGACTGTTAATGAGCCAGCGTTTTCCAGCACTACATTTTTAGCTTCTGAATTCCTGATGTAGAAAGCATCACCATAACTGTTGGTTCCTTCGATAAGTGTTCCGGAGGTCGTGGAAGCAATTAATGCGCCGCCGGATTGTTGCTCAACATGCTTAGCCTCACCACCGTCCTGAACCTCCAGAACGCCACCATTATTAAGTCTGGTGCTATCTGTTTTAGCCTCCTTCTGGACAATCAGCTTACCGCCAGCATCAATGGTAGTATTTTTCGCCGAGGTTTTAGCCATTACCGTCAGTTCGCCGGTATTTTCCAGCACAACATAATTAGCCTCTCCTCCGGTAATAGTGAAGTGAGAGAGCTTGTTGTATCCTTCGATATCAGTCCCTGCGCCCGTGTTGGCAACTAAAGCACTGCCCGTCTCCTGGTTAACCCCATGTGCAATACCGCCGGTATAGACAATCAGCGAGCCTCCGGCGCTAATATTGCTGCCAGTTGCCGTACCATCTTTCTCAACAACCTGCCGGCTCCCAGAGGATATATTTGTCGTGTCAGCTTTCCCGCCGCTCTTGATATTTTGCGTTCCACTGTTGATATTGGTGCCCGTGGCAATACCATGATTATTAATATTCTGTGTGCCACCATTAATTATGGTATTTGTCGCGTTTCCGGCAACATCCATAACGCCGCCATTATCTATTCGGGTCGCATCAGCTTTAGCATTCGTTAAAACTGACATTGTTCCTTTATCTTTAATAATCGTCTTATTTGCCGAACCATATGCGTTTATGTCTAAATGACCACCGTTTTCCAGCAACACATTCTCTGCCACGTTATTGTGGATGGAGAATGCCCCTTCACTATTCGTACCGCTCACCGTCAAATCGTAAGTCGTTACTTTTAAAGCGGCTCCATCGTGCTGAGTAATATTAGTTGCCGTACCACCTCTAACATCAAGCACGCCGCCGGAATAAACTTCAATAACATCCGAGGAGCTCGTGTTATCAACAATTTGCGTACCACCAGAATAGATCTGCGTATTTTTTGCCGTTGACTTACTATTCAGAGACTGAGTTCCGCCTTCAATCGTCGTGTCCAGCGCACGGCTCTCATATACTCTTTGCTCACCGCCATTTTTAATGGCGGTTGTTTCTACTGTGCTCTGTTCAACATACTGTCGCCCACCATTTATGGTTGTGTTCGTCGCCAGACTTCCTTGCGTGATGTCCTGATAACCAGACTTATTTATCGTCGTACCGTCAACATGCCCCTGAGTTGATACTGACTGGCCTCCACCATCAATGATTGTTCCATTTGCAGTCCCCCCCTCTATGCGTGAAGTACCGCCCTTAATTGTCGTGTCATTGCTGGTACCACCTTTATAAACATATTGATTGCCACTTTCGATTATCGTGCCAGTAGAAATTCCTCCGTACTCAATTGACTGTCTGCCTCCATTAATGGTTGTATTATTAGCTTGCCCGTTAATATCGGCATGGATTGATACTAGTTGCTCGCCACCAGTTTCAATAATACTACTATTAGATATCCCACCATAGACCTCCTGCCGGCCATGGTTGATAATATGTGTGTTATTTGTTGTACCTCGTTCATCTACTCGTTGGTTGCCATCTACAGTCTCATCGTTTACCACACCAATAACATTAGTAGTGAAGGCCGCCATCCCGGGCTGGGCATATATTAAGGCAGATATCAATAAGGAAAGTACTGAGCGGCGAAAATAATAGGGACTGGTCCTGTTCATAAATTTCATCCTCTGAAAAGTGAATACTGAGTAGCGTTTAAGCGACCTTAGCTTTGCTGCAACATCAGCCCACAGGCACCAGACCAGGGGATTCATCCTGAAGAGACAGCGCAAGTGTATTGTGTTCACCGCTCATCAAAGACATCATGATGAAATGATGATATTCCGCATAAGAATGAGGCATTTTTTTAAGACATTGTGCTGAAGGATGATTGGATAAAAAAGTCAATCTTTTCAGGAAATACGGCGTATTCTTTTCTTTCGACATTGAAGCCATCGGAAAAATAAAATGATTTACATAATCGTTTCTGATGAATATCTTCTGCTCACATAAAAATCACACAATAACATTGAGATTGCAGATTGTTTTACTTTTACAGCTTTCGTCCCCTCATTGTTGGGCAAATATTGGTAGAGTCAGAGCACGAAAGTTAATACCACGTTCGCACAGCTCCTCCAACAGCACGGCAAGATGCCGCATACTGCGCCCCAGTAGGTTCAGTTTGCAGACAACCAGTGTGTCACCTACCGATAATGTCCTGAGCCGTTTGTTCAGTCCGGCCCTGCTGCCACGGTTTTACGTTGAAGTGGTAACCCTGAGCACGCAGTTCATCAGTCAGGCATGGTGCACCATAACGCTGTTGTTGCTGGGTAAGATCAAAAAACTTTCAGGCAGCTAAGGAAAGTTGAATCAGACATTAGATGAAATATTTCAACCAATTACAGCACCAATTTAAACTCAGTAAATCACAGCGCAGATCAAGGGGTTACGTGAAAGCGTAGCCCCTTTTTCTTTGGTAGTAGCAGCAAAATGGTTGTAGTGTAAAAAATAATCCCGTTTAATCAATCAATAATACATATTGTTTCAATCTACGTTATTATCTCTTTGTAAAACCTGCAGTTTATTTATCATTGAAAACTGCTTTTAGAACTTTATACAAGGGGACGATTCTCAATGGGACTATCCTCAGGGGAATTTTCCTCAGAGGAACTATCATCAAAGTCATCATCCATAGATGAAATACCATCGAATGGTGCCACGCCCGTGATTAGTTTTATTTTATTATTACGATCAGTCAAGACTCCATTTAAACCATTTTCGCTGACGGATTTTAATAATTTATCATAACTCTTATTGTCATCAGGCACATTAAAAATACACGGAGTATCAACATCAAACAATGACGTTCCCCAGTTCACATATTGAATATCATAGTTACTGAAGTTCTGTCCAGAAAAGAAGCATCCCTTAAAATCCAATCCACGTAAATTATATAAACTACCCTCTTCTTTTGGGAGAGCAATTTTAATTCTGGCTATCTCCCAGACAAAATTGCCATTTTTGTATTTGAATACCGTTTCAAGCTCTCCTCCAGACAACTTGACTTCTGGAAATAATTTGAAATTAAACCCTACATTATTATGTGTCAACGTAGATGAACAAAAGATGGAAAAAGCTTGCAGTGCTGAATTATAGCTATCGATTTTATCTTGAGGCTGCGCTCTTGGTAAAAACTTATAGCAACACTCATAAAAATTAAGTAGAAACTCTGATGACCTTCCATTTTTATCAAATAATACCCGCTGAAAATGCTGCACAAACTTATTCGTTTTTTCTTGAATATCTATGGTGTGTTCCTTTGACTCTAACAAAGATGAATCCTGTTGAAGTGCATTGCTCATCTGGTTGAGGAACAACTGCATTTCTTTCAACTTATCTCCATAGTGACCTTTAACTTGCTGAGAATTTTTAGTTACAGTTGAAACCTTATCTGTGTGGTTTTCATATAAATTATGTGATTCCATACAGTCATTTGGCGGCGTTTCTGAAATAACACTACGCGTTCTACCTGGCTGAAGTGAAGCAACATGAAAATCACTTTTTCTTATATTGCCGAATAGGGTCTGTTCATTTCTCTTAGCGCATTCAATAAACTGATCAACATTATTTTTATTAGATGACAGGTTAATTTCAGAAACCGCATTTTCTTTGTTCTCCAGCTTTAGTTTAACGAGAAGGTCTTCCCACACCGTTTTTTTTAAAAATACTACGTCAGGCTCACCATCAGCAACTAACTCTTGATTATTATCAAAGTGTACGTTGTATACTTTTAATTTATTTTCATTAGCATCATATTTAATACGTTTTAATTGTTCTCCGGCTCCCATAATGACAAAAGCATTGCCTTCATGATATTTACATTCAGACATCATTTTTTGTAAAATTTCAAGAGCACCGTTATACGTCCCTGAGGCAGCTTCTTTACAAATTAATTTTATAATACTATAAGCTAGTAACTCCATGGATTTAGAAGATTTTCTTTCATTACAATTTCCACTATTTATAAATGTGCTAGTGTTAATTTCGTTGCTTTTACTAACTAACATTGTCTTTTCCTCAGTTAATGTCTACATGGCTATTTTTAATGTTATTATTGTTTGTCACTATAAAAAATCGCTCATTTGAGACAATTGCTGGCATTAACAGCTTCATATGCTATACATGGTACTTTTAATTAATTTAGCACAAGAATGTTAAATTTAATAAGCAAAAGGTTATTTCACTGTATGATAAAAACCACCCGTTATAATTTATTCGTGAGAATCGTTTTTTGAGTGTTAGAAATTTATATCTAAATAGCGTTGATTAATGACCAAAGCCAGACTCCTGTAATGCTCACAAGACTCTTCTGCATTCGACGGCGGTTCTAGGGAAGGTGCGAACAAGTCCCTGATATGAGATCATGTTTGTCATCTGGAGCCATGGAACAGGGTTCATCATGAGTCATCAACTTACCTTCGCCGACAGTGAATTCAGCAGTAAGCGCCGTCAGACCAGAAAAGAGATTTTCTTGTCCCGCATGGAGCAGATTCTGCCATGGCAAAACATGGTGGAAGTCATCGAGCCGTTTTACCCCAAGGCTGGTAATGGCCGGCGACCTTATCCGCTGGAAACCATGCTACGCATTCACTGCATGCAGCATTGGTACAACCTGAGCGATGGCGCGATGGAAGATGCTCTGTACGAAATCGCCTCCATGCGTCTGTTTGCCCGGTTATCCCTGGATAGCGCCTTGCCTGACCGCACCACCATCATGAATTTCCGCCACCTGCTGGAGCAGCATCAACTGGCCCGCCAATTGTTCAAGACCATCAATCGCTGGCTGGCCGAAGCAGGCGTCATGATGACTCAAGGCACCTTGGTCGATGCCACCATCATTGAGGCACCCAGCTCGACCAAGAACAAAGAGCAGCAACGCGATCCGGAGATGCATCAGACCAAGAAAGGCAATCAGTGGCACTTTGGCATGAAGGCCCACATTGGTGTCGATGCCAAGAGTGGCCTGACCCACAGCCTGGTCACCACCGCGGCCAACGAGCATGACCTCAATCAGCTGGGTAATCTGCTGCATGGAGAGGAGCAATTTGTCTCAGCCGATGCCGGCTACCAAGGGGCGCCACAGCGCGAGGAGCTGGCCGAGGTGGATGTGGACTGGCTGATCGCCGAGCGCCCCGGCAAGGTAAGAACCTTGAAACAGCATCCACGCAAGAACAAAACGGCCATCAACATCGAATCCATGAAAGCCAGCATCCGGGCCAAGGTGGAGCACCCATTTCGCATCATCAAGCGACAGTTCGGCTTCGTGAAAGCCAGATACAAGGGGTTGCTGAAAAACGATAACCAACTGGCGATGTTATTCACGCTGGCCAACCTGTTTCGGGCGGACCAAATGATACGTCAGTGGGAGAGATCTCACTAAAAACTGGGGATAACGCCTTAAATGGCGAAGAAACGGTCTAAATAGGCTGATTCAAGGCATTTACGGGAGAAAAAATCGGCTCAAACATGAAGAAATGAAATGACTGAGTCAGCCGAGAAGAATTTCCCCGCTTATTCGCACCTTCCCTAGTCAGTAGTAGATGTTTAAGGCGTGGCAGAGACATTTCATCCTTACTCTACAGCATTGGTCCACATACAAATCGTGGTTGTGACACTTCACTTATCATCAGTGAGCGAACAGAGAATAGTTCAGTGATTTGAGTAATTAACCTGATTAAATGAAGAGGCATGATAAATGATAATACTCTGGCTTTATCGTTAATTACTTAATTCCACATGTAAGCAATTTGCCCGCTTGGCATAGCGGGCATTTTTTCCAGGTACTTTTGAATGAGTACTGATGGATAAATACATTGCAGTGGCGTGCCACGTACCAAAACACCAGCCCTCATTCGAAACTACCTACCGCACTGCTTCTTTAAAATGGCGTTAGTCGTGAAATATTGACCGCCATCGAGTCCCCCTTGTAACCTTAACTCTTCCTGATACGTGAATAATGATTTGGTGGCCCTTGCTGGACTTGAACCAGCGACCGGACGATTATGAGTCGTCTGCTCTAACCACTGAGCTAAAGGGCCTTGAGTATGCAATAACAATACTTATATACCACGCAATAAACATGATGATCTTATGATGTAAATAACAGATTTTTATACGTTCTCATTCATCCTGGGTCGTCATTACCTGCGACATAAAACCCGACACCGATTCCATTCACAAAGTCGATACTCTCAGTCAACAAGCAAATGCTAATACTTAGCACTATTTATAGTTACCATCGATTCAATGATAGTTTGTAATGATTTTGTATCTAATAATATAACTTTATTACATTAACTGAAGAGTTTTCGCATCATTATGATATCTGTTACTTTTCACCCCATAAAAATAAACTTCATATAGCAATATATTCTTTCATAGATCTTATTCTGCTAATCATTAGTTTCGTATGAGCGATTTTTGACAGTTGCCTCTCCAGACCACATCGATAATTAAAAAAACAGATTTAAGCATTATCCTTTTCCATATAAATATTGGATAAAAGTAGGACATCTGTTTGCAATTACTTTCACAACAATTAAACATTTTTATGTTTCCGTATACACCATATTACTCTACCATTAGAGGAACTTTATTATGTTTTCTATAAAACCAGGACCAAGAAATTTACCTATCGACAACCCCACATTGTTATCATGGAACATTACTGACGGGGATCTAAATTCCAAATTAAATACATTAGAATATCTAAACTGTATAACAAATATTATTAATTCTTGTGGAGTTTATCCTCAGGATTTAAAAGACAGAGAAATTATATCAACTTTTCACGCAGAAAAAGTTATTAATGATCTGTTAAAAAACAATTATAAAATTTCCCTTTTTCCAGATACAACTTACCGAGAGTTGAATAAAGCAGCACAGCGTAGCATTACAGCGCCAGACAGGATAGGAGAAGGAAAAACATGGGTTTATCAACGAGATACAATGGTTGAAAGAGGTGATAACAGCGGTGTTCATCAGTATGGTCCAGCTGAACATTTTACTCACATTATATCTGACAAACCGTCCCCAAAAGATAAGTATGTTGCATATGCTATTAACATTCCTGACTATGAACTGGCAGCTGATGTATATAATATTAACGTAACGTCACCTACCGGCCAGCAAGAAACATTTAAAATATTAATCAATCCAGAACATCTACGGCAAACACTTGAGCGTAAATCTCTTACTGCTGTTCAGAAATCACAATGTGAAATCATCACCCCCAAAAAACCTGGCGAAGCGATTCTTCATGCTTTTAATGCCACCTATCAACAAATCAGGAAAAATATATCTGAGTTTGCACGTTGTCATTATGGGTATATACAAATCCCTCCCGTAACCACTTTCCGCGCCGACGGACCAGAAACTCCCGAAGAAGAAAAAGGTTACTGGTTTCACGCTTATCAACCCGAAGATCTTTGTACTATCCATAATCCAATGGGAGATTTGCAGGATTTTATCGCATTGGTTAAAGATGCCAAAAAATTTGGTATCGATATCATCCCTGATTATACATTTAACTTTATGGGAATCGGGGGTAGTGGTAAAAATGATCTGGATTATCCCTCTGCCGATATACGAGCGAAGATCAGTAAAGATATAGAAAGTGGTATCCCTGGCTATTGGCAAGGTCAGGTCTTGATTCCCTTTATTATAGATCCAGTAACAAAAGAACGTGACCAAATCCATCCAGAAGATATACATCTCACTGCAAAAGACTTCGAAGCAAGTAAAGATAATATTTCTAAGGATGAATGGGAAAACCTCCATGCATTAAAAGAAAAGCGTTTAAATGGAATGCCTAAAACAACCCCCAAAAGTGACCAGGTTATTATGTTGCAAAATCAATACGTTCGTGAAATGCGAAAATATGGCGTACGAGGTTTACGTTATGATGCAGCAAAACACTCAAAACATGAACAAATAGAGAGGTCGATAACCCCACCGCTTAAAAATTATAATGAGCGGTTGCACAATACAAATTTATTTAATCCAAAATATCAAAAAAAAGCTGTTATGAATTACATGGAATACCTGGTAACTTGTCCGTTAGATGAACAACAAATGTCATCGCTGCTTTATGAAAGAGATGATTTAAGCGCCATTGATTTTTCATTGCTCATGAAGACGATAAAAGCCTTTTCATTCGGTGGAGATCTCCAAGCCCTTGCATCAAAACCGGGCTCCACAATCTCAAGCATCCCATCAGAAAGACGGATATTGATTAACATCAACCACGATTTCCCTAACAATGGTAATCTTTTCAATGACTTTTTATTTAACCATCAGCAAGATGAACAATTAGCAATGGCATATATGGCCGCTCTCCCGTTCAGCAGGCCTTTAGTTTACTGGGATGGTCAGGTATTAAAATCAACGACTGAGATTAAAAATGATGATGGGTCCACTCGTGTCGGCGGTGAAGCGTGGCTTAATAAAGGTTGCTCTACCTATCAGCAGCTCTACAATGAATTCCACGCATTATATATAGATAAAGAAGGAATATGGAGCGCATTTGAGGGTGTATTTGCAACTAAAAATGTTCTGGCCTTTAGTCGTGGGGATTCTGTGAACATTAATCACTCTCCTCATGATGGACTAGTTATAATAAATAAAGGAAACGAAGAAGTTGAAGGTACCTGGCCTAACAAATTGCAACCAGGAATATATAAAAACATGGGGAGTAATAGCGTTACCATTATTAATAATAATACACGCAAAAGTATTCCCCCTGGTAAAGTATTTACGCTTAGAGGTGGAGCTCTAAATATCAATATTCCTGGGCGCAGCGCTCTTCTTTTAGGGAAAACAGGAGAACCGCCGAACTATTTCTATTTGTAATTTAATGTTATATCTGCCCCGCTAAAACGGGGCAGATAATATGTTTAGTTTACTAACGGTCATTTTGCAGTGAAGCCATTTACTGTTTTTTATCGACCAGATAATCTGTTCTCTGATGGTAGCTCCCCCTAACCTGTTGCTTTAGTTATTCATTTCCTGTCTCACTTTGCCTTAATACCCCACATTAAATGTTACTAATTTGTTGTCTTTGATCACAATAAGAAAACAATATGTCGCTTTTGTGCGCATTTTTCAGAAATGTAGATATTTTTAGATTATGGCTACGAAATGAGCATCGCCATGTCACCCTACATCTCATAAGAGGATCGCTTCTGATGAATGCACTGACCGCCGTACAAAATAACGCTGTCGATTCAGGCCAGGACTATAGCGGATTCACTCTCATCCCGTCGGCGCAATCCCCGCGTCTGCTGGAACTCACCTTCACTGAACAGACGACCAAACAGTTTCTCGAGCAGGTTGCCGAATGGCCCGTACAGGCGCTGGAGTACAAATCGTTTCTGCGTTTTCGGGTAGGAAAAATTCTTGACGATCTGTGTGCGAATCAGCTGCAACCGTTGCTGTTAAAGACCCTGCTAAACCGCGCTGAAGGTGCGTTGTTGATCAATGCGGTGGGTGTCGATGATGTGAAGCAAGCGGATGAGATGGTGAAGCTGGCGACGGCGGTGGCGCATCTGATTGGTCGCTCCAATTTCGATGCGATGAGCGGTCAGTATTACGCGCGTTTTGTAGTGAAAAATGTCGATAACTCAGACAGCTATCTGCGCCAGCCGCACCGCGTGATGGAACTGCACAACGACGGCACGTATGTCGAAGAGATCACCGATTACGTGCTGATGATGAAAATCGATGAGCAGAACATGCAGGGTGGAAATTCGTTGCTGCTGCATCTCGATGACTGGGAACATCTGGACCACTATTTCCGCCATCCACTGGCGCGTCGCCCGATGCGCTTTGCCGCGCCGCCGAGCAAAAACGTCAGCAAAGATGTTTTCCATCCAGTGTTCGACGTTGATCAACAGGGTCGCCCGGTGATGCGCTATATCGACCAGTTCGTCCAGCCAAAAGATTTTGAAGAAGGCGTGTGGTTGAGCGAGCTATCCGATGCCATTGAAACCAGCAAAGGCATTCTTTCTGTACCTGTTCCCGTTGGCAAATTCCTGTTGATAAACAACCTGTTCTGGCTGCACGGTCGCGACCGCTTTACTCCGCACCCGGATCTGCGCCGTGAACTGATGCGCCAGCGTGGCTATTTCGCTTACGCCACTCACCACTACCAGACGCATCAGTAAGCGCAAAGGAATTGAGCGGATGTATGATTTTGTGATTATTGGCGGCGGCATCATCGGCATGTCGACCGCCATGCAACTGATTGATGTTTATCCGGATGCCCGCATTGCGTTGCTGGAAAAAGAGTCCGGCCCGGCCTGTCACCAGACGGGCCACAACAGTGGCGTGATCCATGCCGGGGTCTATTACACGCCCGGTAGCCTGAAGGCACAGTTTTGCCTGGCGGGAAACCGCGCCACCAAAGCCTTTTGCGATCAAAACGGCATTCGCTATGACAACTGCGGAAAGATGCTGGTCGCCACCTCTGAACTCGAAATGGAACGGATGCGCGCGTTGTGGGAACGCACGGCGGCTAACGGGATCGAGCGCGAGTGGTTAAACGCTGAGGAACTGCGAGAGCGCGAACCGAATATCACCGGGCTCGGCGGTATTTTTGTGCCGTCCAGCGGCATTGTCAGCTACCGCGAAGTGACAGCGGCAATGGCAAAAATCTTCCAGGCCAGAGGCGGTGAGATTATCTATAACGCCGAAGTCAGCGGCCTTAGTGAGCATAAAAACGGTGTGGTGATACGTACCCGACAAGGCGGCGAATATGAAGCATCGACGCTGATTAGCTGTTCCGGGCTGATGGCTGACCGGCTGGTGAAAATGCTCGGCCTCGAGCCGGGCTTTATTATCTGCCCGTTCCGCGGCGAGTATTTCCGCCTTGCGCCGGAGCATAACCAGATTGTTAACCACCTGATTTACCCCATTCCCGACCCCGCGATGCCATTTTTGGGCGTGCATCTCACCCGCATGATCGACGGCAGCGTGACCGTCGGGCCAAACGCGGTGCTGGCTTTCAAACGCGAAGGCTATCGCAAGCGCGACTTCTCATTTAGCGACACGCTGGAAATTTTGGGCTCGTCGGGGATTCGCCGGGTGCTGCAAAACCATCTACGCTCAGGACTGGGCGAGATGAAAAACTCGCTGTGCAAAAGCGGCTATCTGCGGCTGGTGCAAAAGTATTGTCCCCGGCTTTCGTTAAGCGATCTCCAGCCCTGGCCCGCCGGTGTGCGGGCGCAGGCAGTATCGCCGGACGGCAAGCTGATTGACGATTTTCTGTTTGTCACCACCCCACGCACGATCCACACCTGCAATGCGCCCTCCCCGGCAGCGACATCAGCAATTCCTATTGGTGCGCATATTGTCAGCAAGGTACAAACGCTGTTGGCAAGCCAGAGTAACCCCGGACGCACGCTGCGAGCGGCACGTAGTGTGGATGCCTTACACGCCGCATTTAATCAATAACCTTTGAAAACAGGACGTAACAATGAAACTTAACGACAGTAACTTATTCCGCCAGCAGGCGTTGATTAACGGGGAATGGCTGGACGCCAACAATGGCGAGGTCATCGACGTCACCAATCCGGCGAACGGCGACAAGCTGGGTAGCGTGCCGAAAATGGGCGCTGATGAAACCCGCGCCGCTATCGACGCCGCCAACCGCGCCCTGCCCGCCTGGCGTGCGCTCACCGCCAAAGAACGCGCCAACATTCTGCGCAACTGGTTCAATTTGATGATGGAGCATCAGGACGATTTAGCGCGCCTGATGACCCTCGAACAGGGCAAACCACTGGCCGAAGCGAAAGGCGAAATCAGCTACGCTGCCTCTTTTATTGAGTGGTTTGCCGAAGAAGGCAAACGTATTTATGGCGACACCATTCCCGGTCATCAGGCCGACAAACGCCTGATTGTTATCAAACAGCCGATTGGCGTTACCGCCGCCATCACGCCGTGGAACTTCCCGGCGGCGATGATTACCCGTAAAGCCGGTCCGGCGCTGGCGGCAGGCTGCACGATGGTGCTGAAACCTGCCAGTCAGACGCCGTTCTCTGCGCTGGCGCTGGCGGAACTGGCGATTCGCGCAGGCGTTCCGGCTGGCGTATTTAACGTGGTCACCGGTTCGGCGGGCGCGGTCGGTAACGAACTGACCAGCAATCCGCTGGTGCGCAAGCTGTCGTTTACCGGCTCGACCGAAATTGGTCGCCAGTTAATGGAACAGTGCGCGAAAGATATTAAAAAAGTGTCGCTGGAGCTGGGCGGCAACGCGCCATTTATCGTCTTTGAGGATGCCGACCTCGACAAAGCCGTGGAAGGCGCGCTGGCCTCGAAATTCCGCAACGCCGGGCAAACCTGCGTCTGCGCCAACCGTTTATACGTGCAGGACGGCGTGTATGACCGCTTTGCCGAAAAATTACAGCAGGCGGTGAGCAAACTGCACATCGGCGACGGGCTGGAGAATGGCGTCACCATCGGGCCGCTGATCGATGAAAAAGCGGTAGCAAAAGTGGAAGAGCATATTGCCGATGCGCTGGAGAGAGGTGCGCGTGTGGTTTGCGGCGGTAAAGCGGATGACCGCGGCGGCAACTTCTTCCAGCCGACCATTCTGGTGGACGTTCCGGCCAACGCCAAAGTGTCGAAAGAAGAGACGTTCGGCCCCCTTGCCCCGCTATTCCGCTTTAAAGATGAAGCCGATGTGATTGCGCAGGCCAATGACACCGAGTTTGGCCTTGCCGCCTATTTCTACGCCCGTGATTTAAGCCGCGTCTTCCGCGTGGGCGAGGCGCTGGAGTACGGCATCGTCGGCATTAATACTGGCATTATTTCCAATGAAGTGGCCCCGTTCGGCGGCATTAAAGCCTCGGGTCTGGGTCGTGAAGGTTCGAAGTATGGCATCGAAGATTACTTAGAAATCAAATATATGTGCATCGGTCTTTAACTGGAGAACGCGAATGAGCAGCAATAAAGAATTAATGCAGCGCCGCAGTCAGGCAGTTCCTCGTGGCGTTGGGCAAATTCACCCCATTTTCGCTGATCGCGCGGAAAACTGCCGGGTGTGGGACGTTGAAGGCCGTGAGTATCTTGATTTCGCGGGCGGCATTGCAGTGCTCAATACCGGGCACCTGCATCCGAAAGTGGTTGCGGCGGTGGAAGCGCAGTTGAAAAAGCTGTCGCACACCTGCTTCCAGGTGCTGGCCTACGAGCCGTATCTGGAGCTGTGCGAAATAATGAATCAGAAGGTGCCGGGCGATTTTGCCAAAAAAACGCTGCTGGTAACGACCGGTTCTGAAGCGGTGGAGAACGCGGTGAAAATCGCCCGCGCCGCCACCAAACGCAGCGGGACCATCGCCTTTAGCGGCGCGTATCACGGGCGCACGCATTACACGCTGGCGCTGACCGGCAAGGTGAATCCTTACTCTGCGGGCATGGGCCTGATGCCAGGGCATGTTTATCGCGCACTTTATCCGTGTCCACTGCACGGCATAAGCGAGGATGACGCTATCGCCAGCATCCACCGGATCTTCAAAAATGACGCCGCGCCGGAAGATATCGCCGCCATCGTGATTGAGCCGGTTCAGGGTGAAGGCGGTTTCTACGCCGCGACGCCAGCCTTTATGCAGCGTTTACGCGCGTTGTGTGACGAGCACGGGATCATGCTGATTGCCGATGAAGTGCAGAGCGGCGCGGGGCGTACCGGCACGCTGTTTGCGATGGAGCAGATGGGCGTTGCGCCGGATCTTACCACCTTTGCGAAATCGATCGCAGGCGGCTTCCCGCTGGCGGGCGTCACCGGGCGCGCGGAAGTGATGGATGCCGTCGCTCCAGGCGGTCTGGGCGGCACCTATGCGGGTAACCCGATTGCCTGCGTGGCTGCGCTGGAAGTGTTGAAGGTGTTTGAGCAGGAAAATCTGCTGCAAAAAGCCAACGATCTGGGGCAGAAACTGAAAGACGGATTGCTGGCGATAGCCGAAAAACATACTGAGATCGGCGACGTACGCGGGCTGGGAGCGATGATTGCCATCGAGCTGTTTGAAGATGGCGATCACAGCAAACCAGACGCAAAACTCACCGCCGAGATCGTGGCGCGTGCTCGCGATAAGGGCTTGATTCTTCTCTCCTGCGGCCCGTATTACAACGTGCTGCGCATCCTTGTACCGCTCACCATTGAAGACGCTCAGATCCGTCAGGGTCTGGAGATCATCAGCCAGTGTTTTGCAGAGGCGAAGCAGTAGTCATGTCCGTTCGTAAGAGTTAACCGTTGCTAAGGGAATGATAACGATGCAGTAAAAAATAATAACGATGAGGCGAACGACAAAGTTAAAAACGACTGCGGACAGTCCCCTCGCCCCTCTGGGGAGAGGGTTAGGGTGAGGGGTAAAAAACGCGACTAACCCCTCCCCCGGCCCTATCCCTGAGGGAGAAGGAGAAAACCATCCCGCTTTCGTTTTTAAGATTTTGTTGACCGTCTCAATTACACGCGTGACCCGACGCGGGAAATGTCGGGGCGCTCTCCCAAGTGACACACTTTCGAGAGGATTCAGGATGGGGCAATCATCGCAACCACATGAGTTAGGCGGCGGGCTGAAGTCACGCCACGTCACCATGTTGTCTATTGCCGGTGTTATCGGCGCAAGTCTGTTTGTCGGTTCCAGCGTCGCCATCGCCGAAGCGGGCCCGGCGGTATTACTGGCCTATCTGTTCGCCGGATTACTGGTGGTTATGATTATGCGGATGTTGGCGGAAATGGCGGTTGCCACGCCCGACACGGGTTCGTTTTCCACCTATGCAGATAAAGCTATTGGTCGTTGGGCGGGCTATACCATCGGCTGGTTGTACTGGTGGTTTTGGGTACTGGTTATCCCGCTGGAAGCCAACATCGCCGCCATGATCCTGCACTCGTGGGTTCCAGGCATTCCCATCTGGTTATTTTCCCTCGTCATTACCCTCGCCTTAACTGGCAGTAATTTATTAAGCGTTAAAAACTACGGCGAATTTGAGTTCTGGCTGGCGCTGTGCAAAGTCATCGCTATCCTGGCCTTTATTTTCCTTGGTGCAGTCGCAATTAGCGGTTTTTACCCTTATGCCGAAGTGAGCGGGATCTCAAGATTGTGGGATAGCGGCGGCTTTATGCCCAACGGCTTCGGCGCAGTATTAACCGCGATGTTGATCACCATGTTCTCGTTTATGGGCGCAGAAATTGTCACCATTGCCGCCGCGGAATCTGACACGCCGGAAAAACATATTGTCCGCGCCACCAACTCGGTTATCTGGCGTATTTCTATCTTCTATTTGTGCTCTATTTTTGTCGTCGTGGCATTAATACCGTGGAATATGCCGGGGCTGAAAGCCGTTGGATCTTATCGCTCGGTTCTGGAGTTGCTCAATATTCCCCATGCGAAATTAATCATGGACTGCGTGATATTACTTTCCGTAACCAGTTGCCTGAACTCGGCGCTGTATACCGCTTCCAGAATGCTCTACTCCTTAAGCCGTCGCGGTGATGCTCCCGCGGTAATGGGTAAAATCAACCGCAGTAAAACCCCGTATGTGGCGGTATTACTCTCGACCGGTGCGGCATTTTTAACGGTGGTGGTGAATTATTACGCGCCTGCGAAAGTGTTTAAATTTCTGATCGACAGCTCCGGCGCTATCGCCCTGCTGGTTTATTTAGTCATCGCCGTTTCACAATTGCGGATGCGCAAAATTCTGCGAGCAGAAGGAAGCGAAATTCGCCTGCGGATGTGGCTTTATCCGTGGCTCACCTGGCTGGTCATCGGCTTTATTACCTTTGTGTTGGTAGTGATGCTATTCCGCCCGGCGCAACAGTTAGAAGTGATCTCCACCGGCTTATTAGCGATAGGGATTATCTGTACCGTGCCAATTATGGCTCGCTGGAAAAAGCTGGTATTGTGGCAAAAAACACCCGTTCATAATACGCGCTGATAATGATCAGGAGTCACACCATGACCATTACGTCTCTGGATGGCTATCGCTGGCTGAAGAACGATATTATTCGCGGTAATTTTCAACCGGATGAAAAATTACGGATGAGTTTGCTTACATCGCGTTATGCACTTGGCGTTGGGCCGTTACGGGAAGCTCTTTCGCAACTGGTGGCGGAACGGCTGGTCACGGTGGTGAATCAAAAAGGGTATCGGGTGGCGTCTATGTCAGAGCAGGAGCTGCTCGATATTTTCGACGCCCGCGCCAATATGGAAGCGATGCTGGTCAGTCTGGCGATTGCCCGCGGTGGCGATGAATGGGAGGCAGACGTTCTCGCAAAAGCGCATCTGCTCAGTAAGCTGGAGGCCTGTGACGCCAGTGAGAAAATGCTTGATGAGTGGGATCTGCGTCATCAGGCGTTTCATACGGCAATTGTGGCGGGCTGTGGTTCTCACTATTTGCTGCAAATGCGTGAACGGTTGTTTGATCTGGCGGCGCGCTATCGATTTATCTGGCTGCGGCGAACAGTGCTTTCGGTGGAGATGCTGGAGGATAAACACGATCAGCACCAGACCCTGACAGCGGCGGTACTGGCGCGAGATACCGCGCGCGCCAGTGAGTTAATGCGCCAGCATTTACTGACGCCAATTCCCATTATCCAGCAGGCGATGGCTGGCAATTAACTACTCTTCAGGAATACGCAACACTTGCCCCGGGTAAATTTTATCCGGGCTTTTGAGCATCGGTTTATTCGCTTCGAAGATTTTATTGTACAGATTGGCGTTACCGTAGACCTGTTTGGAAATGGCACTCAGAGTGTCGCCAGACTTAACGGTATAAAACTGGCTGGCAGCGGCTGGTGTCGCCGTTTTCACCTGATCATCGACACTGGCAATACCGGAAATATTCCCCACCGCAACAAGGATTTTCTCCTTCGCCTCCTGACTCAGGCCATCACCCGTGACCGTCGCTTTGCCGTCGGCGATTTGAATGTTCACTTTATCGGCATCAGGTATACCGGTTTTGTTCAGATGCTCCTGCACCTTCTTCGCCTGATCGTCTTTATCGTGCTGACCTGTAACCGCGTCCCAGAGTTTTTCTCCGGCATCTTTCACAAAATTGAACAGACCCATAGCTACCTCATTCGTTAACGGAAACACTCAGAAAGTGTAGCAGAGGAACGCGGCGCGTTAACGCCGCGGGGGTGAGGACAGGTTTAATCGCGGGTTTGCACCCAGAAAGCGTGAATCAAACCGGGGATATATCCAAGCAGTGTCAGCAGAATATTAATAATGAACGCCCAACCGAACCCTTTACCGAGCAGCACGCCGAGCGGCGGCAGAATGATGGTGATGACGATTCTCCAGAAACCCATATGTACTCCCTATAAGAAAATTACTCATTGTTTAAAAAGAGATTTTATCTCTTAAGCGTAGTAATTTTAGCGGAGCCTGCCAGTTTCAGCTTACGCTTTTACTCTCATTTACGCTGCTGATGCTGGCATATGTTATATTTTTAGTTTAGAGTTTACTTAATTTAGAAAATGCTTAAATAACTATGACTGAACTCGCGCAATTACAGGCCAGTGCCGAACAGGCAGCGGCCTTATTGAAAGCAATGAGCCACCCTAAACGGTTGCTGATTCTGTGCATGCTTAGCGGTTCCCCCGGCACCAGCGCGGGAGAGCTGACGCGCATTACCGGACTGAGTGCCTCTGCGACATCACAGCATCTCGCTCGTATGCGGGACGAAGGGCTTATCGACAGCCAACGGGATGCCCAACGCATTCTATATTCCATTAAAAATGAGGCGGTAAATGCCATTATCGCCACCCTGAAAAATGTCTATTGTCCGTAAGGAGTCACTATGGCTTTGACAACCATTTCGCCGCATGATGCACAAGAATTAATCGCACGCGGCGCAAAGTTAATCGATATTCGTGACGCTGATGAATATCTTCGTGAACATATTCCTGAAGCAGATCTGGCTCCATTATCCGTGCTGGAACAGTCAGGTCTTCCGGCTAAATTACGTCGCGAGCAAATTATATTCCACTGCCAGGCAGGTAAACGCACCAGTAATAACGCCGATAAATTAGCAGCGATTGCCGCCCCCGCAGAAATCTTTTTACTCGAAGATGGGATTGATGGCTGGAAAAAAGCAGGATTACCAGTAGCGGTAAATAAATCTCAACCCTTGCCGTTAATGCGCCAGGTGCAGATCGCTGCGGGTGGTTTAATATTAATCGGCGTTATACTGGGCTATACCGTAAATAGCGGTTTCTTCTTATTAAGCGGCTTTGTTGGTGCCGGGTTACTGTTTGCAGGAATTAGCGGTTTTTGTGGGATGGCAAGGTTGTTAGATAAGATGCCGTGGAACCAACGAGCTTGAGAAGCGACGCCGGACGCGCCATAGCGGCGGCATCCGGCCTCAGTAATTAGATCAGGAAATCGTCGAGAGATTTACCTTCTGCCAGCGCCTGAGCGATTGGCTTCGGTGTACGGCCCTGACCGGTCCAGGTTTTAGTTTCACCGTTAACATCAGTGAATTTATATTTCGCCGGACGCGGCTGGCGTTTTTTACCAGCGCGTGGTGCAGCAGCAGAGCTATTACCCAATAACTCTTCCGGGTTAATTCCGTCAGCTTTCATCAGCTCCAGCCAGGTGCTAATTTTTTCCTGACGCTCAGCCAGTTCACGCTGCTGCTGTTCTTCTTCTTCACGTCTTTCTTTAGTGACAACCCTGAATTTTTCGAGCATTTCTTCAAGAACGTCAATGGAGAATTCGCGAGCCATCGCACGGAGAGTGCGAATGTTATTTAAACTTTGTAACATTACGGACATAATAAAGAAAACCTTTTAACGCCAAAACAAAAAAGTATTTCGTCGCGTAGTGTAAGCGATCACTTATTATATTTCCACAAAATTTAATCTATTTACAGTCCTGCACGAGATTATTTCAGCTGTTATTTTCTGAAACTCTCAGAATAATTTCAAGATTATATATTAGCCATTTTGATGAGTAATTTCGGTTATTGGTGAACAGAGCGGCGCTCTCTGCTCGCTAATTCCGCAAGCCTGACAAAACCAAAGTGAATAAAAATGCAATTTAACCGAATAAATGAAAACACCCCTCACTGGTGCTTTCTGCTGTCAATGTACATTTTCTGGCATAAAAAATGCTGAAAATGACCCGGTCACGACATACACCGAATTCTCTACGCTTATAGCGTTACCTCACCCCCAAACTTTCATTAGTGTAATTAAAGGCAGGATCATATCTAATTGATTCAATTGAAAATAAACCATATCGGCATGTAAAAATCCACAATGTACAAAAAACGCGCCGTTACGGAATATTTTATCTACAAAAACAGTTTAAATAAAAATTTTTCACTAATTGATTAGTCATAGCCAGCGATATACGCTATGCGAAAATGCAGATGGCAATGAGATCCACTGCTTTCATCTCCATTCACATCCCATTACGCTTTTATTAAGGAGCATTAGCATGTTCTCACCGCAGTCACGCTTGCGTCATGCAGTTGCAGATACGTTCGCGATGGTTGTTTACTGTTCTGTCGTGAACATGTGTATTGAAGTTTTCCTCTCCGGAATGAGCTTCGAACAGTCTTTTTATTCCAGATTGGTAGCGATTCCGGTGAACATCTTAATTGCATGGCCATACGGTATGTACCGCGATCTGTTTATGCGCGCAGCACGCAAAGTTAGCCCGTCGGGCTGGATAAAAAATCTGGCGGATATCATGGCTTATGTGACGTTCCAGTCACCGGTGTATGTGGCGATCTTGTTAGTGGTGGGCGCAGACTGGCATCAGATTATGGCGGCGGTCAGTTCAAACATCGTTGTTTCGATGTTGATGGGGGCGGTTTATGGCTACTTCCTCGATTATTGCCGCCGACTGTTTAAAGTTAGCCGTTACCAGCAGGTAAAAGCCTGACCCTTCTTTTCGCGACTGGCATCGCCAGTCGCGTCTTTAACTGGCTTCGCCAAATAAACCATTCAAATAACGTTCAAGCGCAACACGCGAACTAAAGCCATGCGGGATACCGTAATGCTCATGACGTTCACCCGCTAAATAGAGCGGAAATTGTTGATAATGATCGCAAGTTTTAATATCGGAAGCGGGTTCAGCCAGTGTTGAACTACGTTCTTTTAATGTTGGATGAATCACCAGGGCGGTACGTCCCATTCGCGCTTCGCGATTAACATAGACATAATTTTCCCCACGGCGGTAACCATAAGCTTTCTGGGTTACCACATCGACAGTAAAACCGACTTTTTCAAGTACGCGCGCCACCTCGTCTGGTCGTAAATACATATTTGATCCTCGTTATTATCAACCGCGGGCCTACCTTACCTGATTGCGCATTCACAACGCTTTCAGAAAAGTCCATAAAGCCGCGATGAACCTCAGTTAAGAAAATTATGGTCTACACTGAAAATTACATCGAATTCTAATGGGGGATCATATGTTTAACCGACCGAACCGCAACGACGTTGATGATGGCGTGCAGGATATCCAGAATGATGTCAATCAATTAGCTGACAGCCTCGAGTCTGTGTTGAAGTCCTGGGGCAGCGACGCCAAAGGGGAAGCAGAAGCCGCTCGCAGTAAAGCGCAGGCTCTACTGAAAGAAACCAGGGCGCGAATGCATGGTCGTACTCGCGTCCAGCAAGCCGCACGCGATGCCGTTGGCTGCGCGGATTCTTTTGTTCGTGAAAGACCCTGGTGTAGCGTGGGTACAGCAGCTGCGGTAGGTATTTTTATCGGCGCACTGTTAAGCATGCGCAAATCGTAGTGCAAAAATGATAATAAATACGCGTCTTTGACCCCGAAGCCTGGCTTCGGGGTTTTTTAGCTTAAGGCTTTACGTAATTGTTGTGCTACCTGTCGCGCCATACCTTCGTTAACGATATTAGTAAACGAGAGCAGTAATCCACCTTCCCCACTTGAACGGATACGCCAGTCGCTAAGTGCCTGCACCGCAAGGCCTGCAGCATTGGCTTTACGCGCATGGGCAATATCATCGCCTATCATTCTGATCACCATCTGGATACCACCTTTCTGCGGCACAACCTGAAATCCTTGCTGCGTCAACGCTTGCTCAATCCATTGCCGACGTTGAGCATAATGCTGACGCATTTTCTTCAGATGCCGCCAGAAATGCCCCTCGCGAAGAAAGTCTGCCAGTGTGTTCTGCCATAGAACAGGTACCGCACATGGAGCCAGTGACGCCTGGTGGCGGAATTGTGCAATTTGCTTCACCGGCAACACCAGCCACGCACAGCGCAATGCAGGAAATAGCGCTTTGCTGAATGTTCCGGCATAAATTACCCGCTGCGGTGCGTCGAGACTTTTTAACGCCGGTAACGGCTTACCGTGATAGCGAAACTCACTGTCATAATCATCTTCAATAATCCATGCCTGACTACGATCTGCCCATTCCAGTATCTGATGCCTGCGCGCTAAAGAGAGCGCCACACCCAGCGGACTTTGGTGTGCTGGTGTTATCAGGGCAAAACGCGCATCAGGATAATTTTGTATTCCGCATGTGATATCCAGTCCATTGTCATCAACCGGCACAGGCAAAATTTCCACATCATGGCGAGTGACAATCGGGCGAATCAGTGGAAAGCCGGGATCTTCTATCCACATCCCGTTTCCCGGTTTCGCCAGCGCGTGCAGAATTAAAGCTATTGAGGCCGCATAACCGTGAGTGATAAAGACCTGCTCTGGCTGACAATCAATCCCACGTGAAACGCGTAAGTAATCAACTATTGCCTCGCGCAACGCCACCTCACCGCAGACATCGCCTAACGCCAAATCAAAGCGCGTCTGGGTACGAAGGCGACGCCCCATCACCCGCGCCCACAGCTCTCGCGGAAAGAGATCGAGTGCGGGTAATCCCATTTGAAATGGCAACGGTTGCTGACTTTCACCGGCAAAAGCTACAACTTGTACAGTAGATTGTTGCGGATATATCCGCTCACTGACAAATGTGCCAGCCTGTCCCCGCCTGATCAGCCATCCTTGCGCCACCAGCTCAGCATACGCATTTTCGACAGTGGATCGAGACACCCCCAGCTCCTGCGACCAGGTACGACTTGAAGGCAGCCTTGCGCCGGGTTTCAGTTCCCCTTGCTCAATAGCCGTTTTTAACTGACGGGCGATATCCTGATAGCGCGGCATATGGTCTGCTTTTTTAGGTAATTTATGGCTCTCTTTAGCAGTCCATTATAGTGCTACATTGCGGGCGTTAATAAGAGGAGAAACTGTATGACTACATTACGTCAGCCTTACTACGAACTTAGCCCGGCAGTGTATAACGCACTAGTGCAGGCCAAAACGGCACTGGAAAATAGCACGCTGGATACCACGTTGATGGAGTTAGTTTATTTGCGCGTCTCGCAAATCAACGGCTGCGCATTTTGTCTGGAGATGCACAGCAAAGCATTGCGCAAATCCGGCGTGCCACAGCACAAACTGGACGCCCTGGCAGGTTGGCGCGTAAGCCATCATTTTGATGAACGCGAGCGGGCGGCGCTGGCATGGGCGGAATCGGTAACCGAAATTGCCAGAACCCATGCGGAAGACGAGGTTTATCAGCCTTTGCTTGAGCATTTCAGCGCAGCAGAGATCAGCGACTTAACGTTTGCCATCGGGCTGATGAATTGTTTTAACCGTCTGGCCGTTTCCATGCGGATGTAACTTCTTGATGCCGGGTATTCACCCGGCAAAAAAACACAAAATCCCCTACCCCGTTGAGCCATTCATCGGTGGCGTAATCAATCTAAAATTCCCATATCTTGTATGGTTGAATCTTTTTTCAACTACATCTAGTATCTCTGTATCAACAGAGAGACAACCCGACGCGTATCATCGCGCCGTATCTTCATTTTAAACGGAAATACGAATCATGCGCATTACTATTTACACTCGTAACGATTGCGTTCAGTGCCACGCCACCAAACGGGCGATGGAAAACCGGGGCTTTGATTTTGAAATGATTAATGTCGATCACGTTCCTGAAGCGGCGGAAGCGTTGCGTGCTCAGGGCTTTCGTCAGTTGCCGGTAGTGATTGCTGGCGATCTTAGCTGGTCTGGTTTCCGCCCGGACATGATCAATCGTCTGCATCCAGCGCCACACGCGGCCAGTGCATGAGCCAGCTCGTCTACTTTTCCAGTAGCTCCGAAAATACGCAGCGTTTTATCGAACGTTTAGGACTGCCCGCGGTGCGCATCCCGCTCAATGAGCGGGAACGGATTCAGGTAGACGAGCCTTACATCCTGATCGTGCCCTCTTACGGCGGCGGCGGTACGGCTGGCGCAGTGCCACGACAGGTCATTCGCTTTTTAAACGACGAGCACAACCGGGTGTTGCTGCGCGGCGTTATTGCTTCGGGTAATCGCAACTTTGGTGAGGCGTATGGCCGCGCCGGAGATGTGATAGCCCGGAAATGCGGCGTGCCGTGGCTGTACCGCTTTGAACTCATGGGTACGCAAAGCGATATCGAAAACGTTCGTAAAGGAGTAACCGAATTTTGGCAACGACAACCGTAGAACGCCTGACGCAGGAAACGATGGATTACCACGCGCTGAATGCGATGCTTAACCTTTACGATAGCGCAGGTCGCATTCAGTTCGATAAAGATCGCCAGGCCGTTGACGCCTTTATGGCGACACATGTGCGTCCGAACAGTGTGACCTTCAGTAGCCAGCAGCAGCGCCTGAACTGGCTGGTCAACGAAGGTTACTATGATGAAAACGTCCTCAACCGCTACTCTCGCGATTTTGTCATTACGCTGTTTGCCCACGCGCACGCCAGCGGTTTTCGTTTCCAGACATTCCTCGGAGCATGGAAGTTTTACACCAGCTATACGTTGAAGACATTCGACGGTAAGCGTTATCTGGAAGATTTTGCCGATCGAGTCACGATGGTGGCGCTGACGCTGGCACAAGGCGATGAAACTCTGGCGACGCAACTGACCGATGAGATGCTGTCAGGACGCTTTCAGCCAGCCACGCCAACATTCCTCAACTGCGGTAAGCAGCAGCGCGGCGAACTGGTTTCCTGTTTTTTGCTGCGTATTGAAGACAATATGGAGTCGATTGGTCGGGCGGTAAATTCCGCACTGCAACTGTCGAAACGCGGCGGCGGCGTAGCATTTTTGCTGTCGAATCTGCGAGAAGCGGGCGCGCCAATTAAACGTATTGAAAATCAATCATCTGGCGTGATTCCGGTGATGAAAATGCTGGAAGACGCATTTTCCTATGCCAACCAGCTCGGCGCGCGTCAGGGTGCTGGCGCAGTCTATTTACATGCCCATCATCCCGATATTCTGCGTTTTCTCGATACGAAACGGGAAAATGCCGACGAGAAAATCCGCATTAAAACACTGTCGCTGGGCGTGGTGATCCCGGATATCACTTTCCATCTGGCAAAAGAGAATGCGCAGATGGCACTGTTTTCGCCTTATGACGTTGAGCGGGTTTATGGCAAGCCGTTTGCTGATATCGCCATCAGTGAACACTATGCCGAACTGGTTGCCAATGAACGCATCCGCAAAAAATACCTCAACGCCCGTGATTTCTTCCAGCGACTGGCAGAAATCCAGTTTGAGTCCGGCTATCCCTACATCATGTATGAAGACACGGTTAACCGTGCTAACCCTATCGCCGGGCGCATAAATATGAGCAATCTCTGCTCAGAAATTTTGCAGGTTAACAGCGCCTCAGAGTATGACGAGAATCTCGACTATGCCCGCACAGGCCATGATATTTCCTGCAATTTAGGTTCGTTGAATATTGCCCACACCATGGATTCCCCCGACTTTGCCCGCACGGTAGAGACTGCCGTGCGCGGTTTAACGGCGGTGTCAGATATGAGTCATATCCGCAGCGTGCCGTCCATCGAAGCCGGAAATGCCGCCTCACACGCCATCGGACTGGGGCAGATGAATTTACACGGCTATCTGGCGCGAGAAGGCATCGCTTATGGTTCGCCGGAAGCACTGGATTTCACCAATCTCTATTTCTATACCATCACCTGGCACGCACTGCGTACCTCGATGTTGCTGGCGCGCGAACGCGGTGAAACCTTCGCCGGGTTCAAACAGTCACGCTATGCCAGTGGTGAATATTTTAGCCAATATCTGCAAGGGAACTGGCAGCCGAAAACGGCGAAAGTTGGCGAACTGTTTACCCGTAGCGGTATTACGTTACCTACCCGTGAGATGTGGGCGCAGCTGCGCGACGACGTGATGCGCTACGGCATTTACAACCAGAATCTTCAGGCGGTGCCGCCCACCGGTTCTATCTCTTATATCAACCATGCTACGTCGAGTATTCATCCAATTGTGGCGAAAGTAGAGATACGCAAAGAGGGCAAAACAGGGCGCGTTTACTACCCTGCCCCGTTTATGACTAACGAAAATCTGGCGCTGTATCAGGACGCTTACGAAATCGGCGCAGAAAAGATCATCGACACCTACGCGGAAGCGACTCGCCATGTCGATCAGGGGCTGTCGCTGACGCTGTTTTTCCCCGATACCGCCACCACTCGCGATATCAACAAAGCGCAGATTTACGCCTGGCGCAAGGGTATCAAAACGCTCTACTACATCCGCCTGCGTCAGATGGCGCTGGAAGGCACTGAAATTGAAGGCTGCGTCTCCTGTGCACTTTAAGGAATATCTATGAAACTCTCACGTATCAGCGCCATCAACTGGAACAAGATATCTGACGATAAAGATCTGGAGGTGTGGAATCGCCTGACCAGCAATTTCTGGCTACCAGAAAAGGTGCCGCTGTCGAACGATATTCCTGCATGGCAGACATTAAGTGTCGTAGAACAACAACTGACGATGCGCGTTTTTACTGGCCTGACGCTGCTCGACACGCTGCAAAATGTTATCGGCGCGCCTTCGCTGATGCCCGATGCGCTCACGCCTCATGAAGAGGCGGTATTATCGAATATCAGCTTTATGGAAGCGGTTCATGCCCGCTCTTACAGTTCGATTTTCTCGACGCTGTGCCAGACCAAAGATGTCGATGCCGCCTACGCCTGGAGTGAAGAAAACGCGCCGTTGCAGCGAAAAGCTCAGATTATTCAGCAACATTATCGCGGTGATAATCCGCTGAAAAAGAAAATCGCCAGTGTGTTTCTTGAATCTTTTTTGTTCTATTCCGGTTTCTGGCTACCGATGTATTTTTCCAGCCGCGGAAAGCTGACCAATACCGCAGACCTGATCCGTCTGATTATCCGCGATGAAGCAGTCCACGGTTACTACATCGGCTATAAATATCAGAAAAGCCAGGAAAAGATCTCCCAGGCACAACGTGAAGAGTTGAAGAGTTTCGCCTTCGATTTGTTGCTGGAACTTTATGACAACGAGTTGCAATACACCGATGAGCTGTACGCCGAAACCCCGTGGGCTGACGATGTGAAAGCGTTTCTCTGTTACAACGCCAATAAGGCGTTGATGAATCTGGGCTACGAACCGTTATTTCCCGCAGAAATGGCGGAAGTGAATCCGGCAATCCTCGCCGCGCTTTCGCCGAATGCCGATGAAAATCATGATTTCTTTTCCGGTTCAGGCTCTTCATATGTGATGGGAAAAGCGGTCGAAACAGAAGATGAAGACTGGAATTTCTGAGGGTGTTATTTTTCAAAAATATCACTACCCGCAGCAGGGAAATAATTCCCGCCAAATAGCTTTATATCACGCAAATAATTTGTGGTGATCTACACTGATACTCTGTTGCATTATTCGCCTGAAACCACAATATTCAGGCGTTTTTTTGCTATCTTTGACAAAAAATATCAACTTTTCTCGATTTGCTCTCAGCCCTTATATCATGGGAAATTCCGGCGATTTGCTCACATCAATATTCATGCCACATTTGCCATCAGGGGTTGCCTCAGATTCTCAGTATGTTAGGGTAGAAAAAAGTGACTATTTCCATTGGGTAATGTATCGACATAAACAAATAACAGGAATCTTTCTATTGCATGGCAATTAAATTAGAAATTAAAAATCTTTATAAAATATTTGGTGAGCATCCACAGCGAGCTTTCAAATATATCGAACAAGGACTTTCAAAAGAACAAATTCTGGAAAAAACTGGGCTATCGCTTGGCGTAAAAGACGCCAGTCTGGCCATTGAAGAAGGCGAGATATTTGTCATCATGGGATTATCCGGTTCGGGTAAATCCACAATGGTACGCCTTCTCAATCGCCTGATTGAACCCACCCGCGGGCAAGTGCTGATTGATGGTGTGGATATTGCCAAAATATCCGACGCCGAACTCCGTGAGGTGCGCAGAAAAAAGATTGCGATGGTCTTCCAGTCCTTTGCCTTAATGCCGCATATGACCGTGCTGGACAATACTGCGTTCGGTATGGAATTGGCCGGAATTAATGCCGAAGAACGCCGGGAAAAAGCCCTTGATGCACTGCGTCAGGTCGGGCTGGAAAATTATGCCCACAGCTACCCGGATGAACTCTCTGGCGGGATGCGTCAACGTGTGGGATTAGCCCGCGCGTTAGCGATTAATCCGGATATATTATTAATGGACGAAGCCTTCTCGGCGCTCGATCCATTAATTCGCACCGAGATGCAGGATGAGCTGGTAAAATTACAGGCGAAACATCAGCGCACCATTGTCTTTATTTCCCACGATCTCGATGAAGCCATGCGTATTGGCGACCGAATTGCCATTATGCAAAATGGTGAAGTGGTGCAGGTTGGTACACCGGATGAAATTCTTAATAATCCGGCGAATGATTATGTCCGTACCTTCTTCCGTGGCGTCGATATTAGCCAGGTGTTCAGTGCGAAAGATATTGCCCGTCGTACACCGAACGGCTTAATTCGTAAAACCCCCGGCTTCGGCCCGCGTTCGGCACTGAAATTATTGCAGGATGAAGATCGCGAATATGGCTACGTCATCGAACGCGGTAATAAGTTTGTCGGCGCTGTGTCTATCGATTCGCTTAAAGCCGCGTTAACGCAGCAGCAAGGTCTTGATGCGGCGCTGATTGATGCGCCGTTAGCGGTCGATGCACAAACGCCTCTTAGCGAGTTGCTCTCTCATGTCGGACAGGCCCCCTGTGCGGTGCCCGTGGTCGACGAGGACCAACAGTATGTCGGCATCATTTCGAAAGGAATGCTGCTGCGCGCTTTAGATCGTGAGGGGGTAAATAATGGCTGATCAAAATAATCCGTGGGATACCACGCCAGCGGCGGACAGTGCCGCACAGTCCGCAGACGCCTGGGGTACACCGGCGACTGCACCGACTGACGGCGGTGGTGCTGACTGGCTGACCAGTACGCCAGCGCCAAACGTCGAGCATTTTAATATTCTCGATCCGTTCCATAAAACGCTGATCCCGCTCGACAGTTGGGTCACTGAAGGGATCGACTGGGTCGTTACCCATTTCCGTCCCGTCTTCCAGGGCGTGCGCGTTCCGGTTGATTACATCCTCAACGGTTTCCAGCAATTGCTGCTGGGTATGCCCGCTCCGGTGGCGATTATCGTTTTCGCTCTCATCGCCTGGCAAATTTCCGGTGTCGGAATGGGCGTGGCGACGCTGGTTTCGCTGATTGCCATCGGCGCAATCGGTGCCTGGTCACAGGCAATGGTTACTCTGGCGCTGGTGCTAACCGCCCTGCTGTTCTGTATCGTCATCGGTTTGCCGTTGGGGATCTGGCTGGCGAGAAGTCCACGAGCGGCGAAAATTATTCGTCCACTGCTTGATGCCATGCAGACCACGCCAGCGTTTGTCTACCTGGTGCCAATCGTCATGCTGTTTGGTATCGGTAACGTGCCGGGCGTGGTGGTGACGATCATCTTTGCGCTGCCGCCGATTATCCGTCTGACGATTCTGGGAATTAACCAGGTTCCGGCGGATCTGATTGAAGCCTCGCGCTCATTCGGTGCCAGCCCGCGCCAGATGCTGTTCAAAGTTCAGTTACCGCTGGCGATGCCGACCATTATGGCGGGCGTTAACCAGACGCTGATGCTGGCCCTTTCTATGGTGGTCATCGCCTCGATGATTGCCGTCGGCGGGCTGGGTCAGATGGTGCTTCGCGGTATCGGTCGTCTGGATATGGGGCTTGCCACCGTTGGCGGCGTCGGGATTGTGATCCTCGCCATTATCCTCGACCGCCTGACGCAGGCCGTTGGGCGCGACTCACGCAGTCGCGGCAACCGTCGCTGGTACACCACTGGCCCTGTTGGTTTGCTGACCCGCCCATTCATTAAGTAACTCTGCACTTGCCCGGTAACGCCGGGCATATCACCCTGCCAAAAAAAGGAATAACAATGCGACATAGCGTACTTTTTGCGACAGCGTTTGCCACGCTTATCTCTACACAAACTTTTGCTGCCGACCTGCCGGGCAAAGGCATTACAGTTAATCCAGTTCAAAGCACCATCACCGAAGAAACCTTCCAGACACTGCTGGTCAGTCGTGCGCTGGAGAAATTAGGTTATACCGTCAATAAACCCAGCGAAGTGGATTACAACGTTGGCTACACCTCGCTTGCTTCCGGCGATGCAACCTTCACCGCCGTGAACTGGACGCCACTGCATGACAACATGTACGAAGCTGCCGGTGGCGATAAGAAATTTTATCGTGAAGGAGTATTTGTTAACGGCGCGGCACAGGGTTACCTGATCGATAAGAAAACTGCCGACCAGTACAAAATCACCAACATCGCGCAACTTAAAGATCCGAAGATCGCCAAACTGTTCGATACCAACGGCGACGGTAAAGCGGATTTAACCGGCTGTAACCCAGGCTGGGGCTGCGAAGGTGCGATCAACCACCAGCTTGCCGCGTATGGACTGACCAATACCGTGACGCATAATCAGGGGAACTACGCAGCGATGATGGCTGACACCATCAGTCGTTACAAAGAGGGTAAGCCGGTGTTTTACTACACCTGGACGCCGTACTGGGTGAGTAACGAACTGAAACCGGGGAAAGATGTGGTCTGGTTGCAGGTGCCGTTCTCCGCACTGCCGGGCGATAAAAATGCCGATACCAAACTGCCGAATGGCGCGAATTACGGCTTCCCGGTCAGTACCATGCATATCGTTGCCAACAAAGCCTGGGCCGAGAAAAACCCGGCAGCAGCGAAACTGTTTGCCATTATGCAGTTACCAGTGGCAGATATTAACGCCCAGAACGCCATTATGCATGACGGCAAAGCCTCAGAAGGCGATATTCAGGGCCACGTTGATGGCTGGATCAAAGCCCACCAGCAGCAGTTCGATGGCTGGGTGAATGAGGCGCTGGCAGCGCAGAAGTAAATATTGATAACCGCGCAGATAATGCTCATGTGAGTAAAACAATTGCAGCGATGGTTTTAATCCCGCTGAAAATCGATGAGACGTTTTCTGAAGGCCGGGGCGACGCGCAGGGATGCGCGGCGAGGGCGCGTCTTACAGGGATGTTACCTCGCGCCCGTACCCGATAGCCGTAAGAAATAAGTCGAATGTACCGCGTAGCGGCGATTTTGTGCCAAAAGCCTGGGTCGCCAGGGTGGTGGCGACTGAGCCACCCTGGCACGTTCACCAGCAAAATAGTGACAAAGTAGCTATAATCTGGAAGTGAACGTAACATTTGCCTTAGTGGCATATTTCACCTTCAAATACCCTCTCCCCATTACCCGCACATTTTAACAATCTATCTTTCGCCCCACATTCATAAACATCCGCTATTATTGATTCCCAGCTTAATCATCACCTGATGAACAAAAATAATGACTAAAACAAACCATGAGCTTAGCCCGGCGCTGATCGTGCTGATGTCTATCGCCACCGGTCTGGCGGTAGCCAGTAACTATTACGCCCAGCCATTACTCGACACCATCGCGCGTAACTTTTCCCTTTCCGCCAGTTCGGCGGGCTTTATTGTTACCGCCGCGCAGTTGGGCTATGCCGCAGGTCTGCTGTTTCTTGTTCCCCTCGGTGATATGTTTGAACGTCGCCGCCTGATTGTCTCGATGACCTTACTGGCGGCAGGCGGCATGTTAATTACTGCCAGCAGTCAGTCGCTGGCGATGATGATCCTCGGTACGGCATTGACCGGTTTATTCTCGGTCGTGGCACAAATTCTGGTTCCGCTGGCAGCGACGCTGGCTTCACCAGACAAACGCGGCAAAGTGGTCGGCACCATTATGAGCGGGCTGCTGTTGGGGATCTTGCTGGCACGAACCGTTGCCGGGTTGCTGGCAAACCTCGGCGGCTGGCGCACCGTCTTTTGGGTTGCCTCGGTGTTAATGGCACTGATGGCGCTGGCATTATGGCGTGGTCTGCCACAAATGAAATCAGAAACCCACCTCAACTACCCACAGTTGCTTGGTTCCGTTTTCAGCATGTTTATCAGCGATAAAATTCTGCGCACCCGCGCGTTGCTGGGCTGCCTGACCTTTGCCAACTTCAGCATTCTCTGGACCTCAATGGCCTTTTTGCTTGCCGCTCCACCTTTTAACTACAGCGATGGTGTAATTGGTCTGTTTGGACTTGCGGGAGCTGCCGGAGCGTTGGGCGCTCGTCCGGCGGGCGGTTTTGCCGACAAGGGCAAATCGCACCACACAACAACTTTCGGTCTGCTTCTGCTGTTACTTTCATGGCTGGCAATCTGGTTTGGTCACACTTCCGTACTGGCGCTGATTATCGGCATCCTGGTGCTGGACCTCACCGTGCAGGGCGTGCATATCACTAACCAGACGGTAATTTATCGAATACATCCTGATGCGCGTAATCGCCTGACCGCAGGTTACATGACCAGCTACTTTATTGGCGGTGCCGCCGGTTCGCTAATTTCAGCCTCAGCCTGGCAACATGGCGGTTGGGCTGGCGTTTGTCTGGCTGGCGCGACGATTGCCCTGGTTAACTTACTGGTCTGGTGGCGAGGTTTTCATCGTCAGGAAGCCGCAAATTAAGCAATCAGCAACCGTTTTCGTGGCTTTACACTTATAAGGGTGTTAAGAAGCCCATCAGTCTGATAAGGTTAAGATATTCATTCAGTCTATTTATAATATTAACAATCGTTAAGCGTACACTCTATGGAAAGCCCTACTCCACAGCCTGCTCCTGGTTCGGCGACCTTCATGGAAGGATGCAAAGACAGTTTACCGATTGTTATTAGTTATATTCCGGTGGCCTTTGCGTTCGGTCTGAATGCGACCCGTCTGGGATTCTCTCCTCTCGAAAGCGTTTTTTTCTCCTGCATCATTTATGCAGGCGCGAGCCAGTTCGTCATTACCGCGATGCTGGCAGCCGGGAGTAGTTTGTGGGTTGCTGCACTGACCGTCATGGCAATGGATGTTCGCCATGTTTTGTATGGCCCGTCACTGCGTAGCCGTATTATTCAGCGTCTGCAAAAATCGAAAACCGCCCTGTGGGCATTTGGCCTGACGGATGAGGTTTTTGCCGCCGCAACCGCAAAACTGGTACGCAATAATCGCCGCTGGAGCGAGAACTGGATGATCGGCATTGCCTTCAGTTCATGGTCATCGTGGGTATTTGGTACGGTAATAGGGGCATTCTCCGGCAGCGGCTTGCTGCAAGGATATCCCGCCGTTGAAGCAGCATTAGGTTTTATGCTTCCGGCACTCTTTATGAGTTTCCTGCTCGCCTCTTTCCAGCGCAAACAATCTCTTTGCGTTACCGCAGCGTTAGTTAGTGCCCTTGCAGGCGTAACGCTATTTTCTATTCCCGTCGCCATTCTGGCAGGCATTGTCTGTGGCTGCCTCACTGCGTTAATCCAGGCATTCTGGCAAGGAGCGCCCGATGAGCTATGAGGTTCTGCTGCTTGGGTTACTGGTTGGCGCGGCGAATTATTGCTTCCGCTATTTGCCGCTGCGCCTGCGTGTGGGTAATGCCCGCCCAACCAAACGTGGCGCGATAGGCATATTGCTCGACACCATTGGCATCGCCTCGATATGCGCTCTGCTGGTTGTCTCTACCGCACCAGAAGTGATGCACGATACACGCCGTTTCGTGCCCACGCTGGTCGGCTTCGCGGTACTGGGTGCCAGTTTCTATAAAACACGCAGCATTATCATCCCAACACTGCTTAGTGCGCTGGCCTACGGGCTCGCCTGGAAAGTGATGGCGATTATATAACCCACAAGAATCATTTTTCTAAAACAATACATTTACTTTATTTGTCACTGTCGTTACTATATCGGCTGAAATTAATGAGGTCATACCCAAATGGATAGTTCGTTTACGCCCATTGAACAAATGCTAAAATTTCGCGCCAGCCGCCACGAAGATTTTCCTTATCAGGAGATCCTTCTGACCCGTCTTTGCATGCACATGCAAAGCAAGCTGCTGGAGAACCGCAATAAAATGCTGAAGGCTCAGGGGATTAACGAGACGTTGTTTATGGCGTTGATTACGCTGGAGTCTCAGGAAAACCACAGTATTCAGCCTTCTGAATTGAGTTGTGCTCTTGGATCATCCCGTACCAACGCGACGCGTATTGCCGATGAACTGGAAAAACGCGGTTGGATCGAACGTCGTGAAAGCGATAACGATCGCCGCTGCCTGCATCTGCAATTAACGGAAAAAGGTCACGAGTTTTTGCGCGAGGTTTTACCACCGCAGCATAACTGCCTGCATCAACTCTGGTCCGCGCTCAGTACAACAGAAAAAGATCAGCTCGAGCAAATCACCCGCAAATTGCTCTCCCGTCTCGACCAGATGGAACAAGACGGTGTGGTTCTCGAAGCGATGAGCTAACGCGTCATCTCGCTCAAAAATCCAGATTTATAAAAGAAAAAATGACTGGCCAGCATCGCAACATGCTGGCCTTTTTGGCAAGCAGGTCGGCTCAGCCGATGAGTTAAGAAGATCGTGGAGAACAATATGAGCGCAAATGCGGAGACTCAAACCCCGCAGCAACCGGTAAAGAAGAGCGGCAAACGTAAGCGTCTGCTCCTCCTTCTCACCTTGCTCTTTATAATTATTGCCGTAGCGATAGGGATTTATTGGTTTTTGGTACTGCGTCATTTCGAAGAAACCGATGACGCATACGTGGCAGGGAATCAGATTCAAATTATGTCTCAGGTGTCTGGCAGCGTGACGAAAGTCTGGGCCGATAACACCGACTTTGTAAAAGAAGGCGATGTGCTGGTCACCCTCGACCCGACAGATGCTCGCCAGGCGTTTGAAAAAGCCAAAACTGCACTGGCTTCCAGCGTTCGCCAAACCCACCAGCTGATGATTAACAGCAAACAGTTGCAGGCGAATATTGAGGTGCAAAAAATCGCCCTCGCGAAAGCACAAAGCGACTACAACCGCCGTGTGCCGCTGGGCAATGCCAACCTGATTGGTCGCGAAGAGCTGCAACACGCCCGCGACGCCGTTACCAGTGCCCAGGCACAACTGGACGTCGCTATTCAACAATACAATGCCAATCAGGCGATGATTCTGGGGACTAAACTGGAAGATCAGCCTGCCGTGCAACAGGCTGCCACCGAAGTACGTAACGCCTGGCTGGCGCTGGAGCGTACTCGTATTGTCAGTCCGATGACCGGTTATGTCTCCCGCCGCGCGGTACAGCCTGGGGCACAAATTAGCCCAACGACGCCGCTGATGGCGGTCGTTCCAGCCACCAATATGTGGGTGGATGCCAACTTTAAAGAGACGCAGATTGCCAATATGCGTATCGGTCAGCCGGTCACTATCACCACCGATATTTACGGCGATGATGTGAAATACACCGGTAAAGTGGTTGGTCTGGATATGGGCACAGGTAGCGCGTTCTCACTGCTTCCGGCGCAAAATGCGACCGGTAACTGGATCAAAGTCGTTCAGCGTCTGCCTGTTCGTATTGAACTGGACCAGAAACAGCTCGAGCAATACCCGCTGCGTATCGGTTTATCCACGCTGGTGAGCGTCAATACCACTAACCGTGACGGTCAGGTACTGGCAAATAAAGTACGTTCCACACCGGTAGCGGTAAGCACCGCGCGTGAAATCAGCCTGGCACCTGTCAATAAACTGATCGACGATATCGTAAAAGCTAACGCTGGCTAATCCAGAGGTGCGTGTGATGCAACAGCAAAAACCGCTGGAAGGCGCGCAACTGGTCATTATGACGATTGCGCTGTCACTGGCGACATTCATGCAGGTGCTGGACTCCACCATTGCTAACGTGGCGATCCCCACTATCGCCGGGAATCTGGGCTCATCGCTCAGCCAGGGAACGTGGGTAATCACTTCTTTCGGGGTGGCGAATGCCATCTCGATCCCGCTTACCGGCTGGCTGGCAAAGCGCGTCGGGGAAGTGAAACTATTCCTCTGGTCAACCATCGCCTTTGCTATTGCGTCGTGGGCGTGTGGTGTCTCCAGCAGCCTGAATATGCTGATCTTCTTCCGCGTGATTCAGGGGATTGTCGCCGGACCGTTGATCCCGCTTTCGCAAAGTCTATTGCTGAATAACTACCCGCCAGCCAAACGCTCGATCGCGCTGGCGTTGTGGTCAATGACGGTGATTGTCGCGCCAATTTGCGGCCCGATCCTCGGCGGTTATATCAGCGATAATTACCACTGGGGCTGGATATTCTTCATCAACGTGCCAATTGGCGTGGCGGTGGTGTTGATGACACTGCAAACCCTGCGCGGACGCGAAACCCGCACCGAACGGCGGCGGATTGATGCCGTGGGGCTGGCACTGCTGGTTATTGGTATAGGCAGCCTGCAGATTATGCTCGACCGCGGTAAAGAGCTGGACTGGTTCTCATCACAGGAAATTATCATCCTTACCGTGGTGGCAGTGGTGGCTATCTGCTTCCTGATTGTCTGGGAGCTGACCGACGATAACCCGATAGTCGATCTGTCGTTGTTTAAGTCGCGCAACTTCACCATCGGCTGCTTGTGTATCAGCCTCGCGTATATGCTCTACTTCGGCGCGATTGTTCTGCTGCCGCAGTTGTTGCAGGAGGTCTACGGTTACACGGCGACCTGGGCAGGTTTGGCCTCTGCGCCGGTAGGGATTATTCCGGTGATCCTGTCGCCGATTATCGGCCGCTTCGCGCATAAACTGGATATGCGGCGGCTGGTAACCTTCAGCTTTATTATGTATGCCGTCTGCTTCTACTGGCGTGCCTATACCTTTGAACCAGGTATGGATTTTGGCGCGTCGGCCTGGCCGCAGTTTATCCAGGGTTTTGCGGTGGCCTGCTTCTTTATGCCGCTGACCACCATTACGCTGTCTGGTTTGCCACCGGAACGACTGGCGGCGGCATCGAGCCTCTCTAACTTTACGCGAACGCTGGCGGGGTCTATCGGCACATCCATCACCACCACCATGTGGACCAACCGCGAGTCGATGCACCACGCACAGTTAACCGAGTCGGTAAACCCGTTCAACCCGAATGCCCAGGCGATGTACAGTCAACTGGAAGGACTGGGAATGACGCAACAGCAGGCATCAGGCTGGATTGCCCAGCAGATCACCAATCAGGGGCTGATTATTTCCGCCAATGAGATCTTCTGGATGTCTGCCGGGATATTCCTCGTCTTGCTGGGGCTGGTGTGGTTTGCTAAACCGCCATTTGGCGCAGGTGGCGGCGGAGGTGGTGCGCACTAAGTACAACTAAGCCAGTTCATTTGAACTGGCTTTTTTCAATTAATTGTGAAGATAGTTTACTGACTAGATGTGCAGTTCCTGCAACTTCTCTTTCGGCAGCGCCAGTTCTTCGTTGCTGTTGATGCGTACGTCACGTTCCAGAATGCTACGCGCAATATCCTGTGCTTCCTGCAACGAGTGCATCTGGTAAGTGCCACACTGGTAGACGTTCAGTTCCGGGATCTGATTCTGATCCTGCACTTTCAGCACGTCTTCCATTGCCGCTTTCCAGGCATCAGCGACACGCTGCTCATCTGGCGTACCAATCAGACTCATATAAAAACCGGTGCGGCAGCCCATTGGCGAGATATCGATAATCTCTACACCATTACCGTTAAGATGGTTACGCATAAAACCAGCAAACAGGTGCTCCAGGGTATGGATCCCTCTTTCTGGCATCACTTCTTTGTTCGGCACGCAGAAGCGCAGATCGAACACGGTGATTGCGTCGCCATGCGGGGTGTTCATTGTTTTCGCCACCCGAACTGCAGGCGCTTCCATCCGGGTATGATCGACTGTGAAGCTATCTAACAACGGCATTTAGCCACCTCCGGTAATTTTTTTAAAAATTTTCTGAACTCTTTCTTCCCAGGCGAGTCTGAGTATATGAAAGACGCGCATTTGTTATCATCATCCCTGAATTCAGAGATGAAATTTTGGCCACTCACGAGTGGCCTTTTTCTTTTCTGTCAGGCGTGTTTTTCCAGCCACACCGCAAACGGTTCGGTATCAGCGGCTTCCATTTCCTGCTGACGGCGTTCAGACGCCTCGCGCTCGGCTACAAAATCCTCTTCGCGCAGAATTTCCAACGGCTCTTCACGCAGCAGATTACGGTACGCTTCAGCAAACGCTTTGCCTGTTCCGCCAATACCAGTATCAATCATAGACCTTAAGATACGGGCAGAGAAAGTCAGATCGGGATTATCGAAGCAGGCGACCAGTTCATCACACACTTTCTGATACGCTTCGCCGCCGTTAATGCTATCCAGCGTTTGCGCGACGCGTTTCAGATCGCGGAACAAATCTTTACCCACCTGCGGTAACGGGAACTGCGCGGTTTCGCAGCCGATACCCAGCGTCAGGTCCGGTTTGCGACCTTCGAGGATCACCCGGTTCCAGTTAACGCGTGTACAGGCAAGTTCTTTACTGCTCATTTCCGGTGCATCAGCCAGCGCACACCAGACCATAAACAGGTCGAGGAATCGCACCTGCTGTTCATCTACACCAATCGGCGAGAATGGGTTGATGTCCAGCGAACGCACTTCAATATATTCAATGCCGCCACGTAACAGCGCATCAGAAGGTGACTCGCCGCTGCGGGTAACGCGTTTTGGACGAATCGGCGCGTACAGTTCGTTTTCAATCTGCAGCACGTTGCTGTTGATTTGCAGCCTCTTACCATCTTTCTCAATGCCAATCTTGGCGTACTCTTCCGATGGCGTTTTGATTGCCTGTTTAAGGCCCGCTACGTACTCGTAAAGATCGTTGAAGGTAATACCAAGATTGCTTTGCGATTTATTGGTATAGCCAAGATCGCTCAAGCGAAGAGAGGTCGCATACGGCAGGTAATACATACCGCACTCGGTTTTCTCAAACGGCAGCGATGTTGGTTTTCCTTGCAGGAAAGAAGAACAAATCGCCGGAGAGGCACCAAACAGATAAGGGATGACCCAACCGAAACGATAGTAATTGCGGATAACGCGGAAATAGCCCGCAGAAATTTTCTCTTTGGCATCAGCGCCCGAGATATCACCGCACTTCGCTTGCCAGAATGCCATTGGCAAAGAGAAATTGTAGTGCACGCCGGAAATGGTTTGCATCAGCGCGCCGTAGCGATTTTTTAGCCCTTCACGGTACAGCGTTTTAAAGCGACCGGTGTTAGAAGTGCCGTACTGTGCCAGTTCGATGTCCTGACCTTCTGCGATGTAGCATGGCATACTTAACGGCCACATCCGCTCATCGCCCATATTGCGCGCCGTATAACGATGCAGATCGCGCATAAAGGTCAGCATATGTTCAATATCACCATCCACTGGTGTAATGAATTCCAGCAATGCTTCCGCAAAATCGGTAGTAATCCATTTGTGCGTCAGTGCGGAACCTAATGCTTCAGGATGACCTGTTGTTGCCAGTGTGCCATCAGCATTAACACGCAAAGTTTCGCGCTCCAGCCCACGCTGTATCCCCTTTAACGCCTGAGGATGTTTTTCCAGCCAGGCCAGCGCCTGTGATACGTCCGGGATCAAATTGACCTCCCGCCTGTCAAAATCGTTTTAATTAGCATAACTGTAATGGTGACCATATGTGCAGGCCTACAATTAGTGCCACCACATCATGCCCTGAACGGTCGCTGCTGCAACTGCAACATAGCGTAACGCTTTACCAAGGCACAAAAAAAAGATTACTGGCCCCCAGGAGATGCGCATCCATCCCGCTAACAGACACAGTAAATCGCCAACCACGGGCATCCAGCTTAATAATAGCGTGACTGCACCATAGCGTTTCAGCCAGCCGGTAGCTTTCTCTTGCCAGCGCGATGTTTTACGCAATGGAAAGAAACGCCCAAGGATAACGTTAGTTAACCCTCCAAGGCTATTACCCATTGTTGCTGTTAAAACTAAAACCCAGGGATGACTGATCCCGGAAAGCAACATTGCCACCAGCACGACTTCGGAGTTGCCGGGTAATAGTGTAGCGCTGAGAAAACTACTGGCAAACAACGAGAAAAGCGATAACGCTTCACTCACAGCAAGCGAACATCCACGGCGTCCATACCTGCTGCACGGGCCGCCTGAATACCGAAATCGGCATCTTCAAAGACCACACACTGCGTCGGTTGCACGCCCATACGCTGCGCGCACAACAAAAATGTGTCTGGCGCAGGTTTATGATGTTTGACGTGATCGGCAGCGACGACGGCGTCAAAATAATGGCGTAACCCCAGGTGCGCCAGCAATGCCTCAGCGATGGCGCTTTCACTCCCCGTTCCTACAGCCATTGGGCGACGACCATGCCAACTTTTCACCACTTCGACAAGAGGAAGCGGCTCGACACTATCCAGCAGCATACTTCTTACTGCTTCTGTTTTTTCACGCGCTAACGCATGCGGGTCGAGATCGGCCTGATTCAGCTCAATAATCGCCTGAGCAATACGCCAGGTGGGCGAGCCATTAAGCGCAATCATCGCCTGAACATCGTACTGAAGACCGTAGTGCCCTAATACTTCGCGCCACGCTTTACGGTGTGTAGGCTCCGTATCCAGGATTGTGCCATCCATATCAAAAATTAAACCTGCATAACGCTCGTACATGGTCTTCTCGCAAGTCGAAAAATATGACGCTACTTTAGCGTAATTGCTTGATTTTGTCGCTGATGGAGAAGGAGAAGAAAATTCAGGAAATGGATAAAGTAGTTATTTAGAAATGAGATATTTTTGAAGGAAATTTTTTGGAGAATATGGGCATCCGGGAGGATGACTCACTGGCGTTCGCCCTTCAGGCCGTTGCTGGCGCAACGTTATCCACCCAGGTGCTGGTGGTTATTACCACCATCTCTTCCATACTTTCATTGCTGAAAGTTACGGAGAATATGGTGCATCCGGGAGGATTCGAACCTCCGACCGCTCGGTTCGTAGCCGAGTACTCTATCCAGCTGAGCTACGGATGCATCGG
>NZ_KE137316.1:1811175-2141014 GCF_000408845.1 Escherichia sp. KTE172
AGAATATGGTGCATCCGGGAGGATTCGAACCTCCGACCGCTCGGTTCGTAGCCGAGTACTCTATCCAGCTGAGCTACGGATGCAAATGGCGGTGAGGCGGGGATTCGAACCCCGGATGCAGCTTTTGACCGCATACTCCCTTAGCAGGGGAGCGCCTTCAGCCTCTCGGCCACCTCACCACACGCCTCTTACGAGTGCTTCGAAGAACTTGTTTATCGCTCATCGTCGCTGCGTGGCGCACATATTACTTTCTGAGACTTATAAGTCAAACAATTTTTCCCACACTTTTATCGTTTGCACACTTCACGCTCAATTAGTCTGTAAAAACGTCAAAAAGAGTGTTTTATCAACAAAAAAACGGAGGTCTGTCAGATAGCAGTAATGCAAAAAAATGGAGACTTAAGTTGAATGAACGGGAGTAAAGCGAAAAGACAATGGAGTGAAGAAGAAATTTTGAGGGTGCGTCTCACCGATAAAGATGAGACGCGGAAAGATTAGTAACTGGACTGCTGGGATTTTTCAGCCTGGATACGCTGGTAGATCTCTTCACGGTGAACAGAAACTTCCTTCGGGGCATTTACGCCAATACGTACCTGGTTGCCCTTTACCCCTAAAACTGTCACGGTGACCTCATCCCCAATCATGAGGGTCTCACCAACTCGACGAGTCAGAATCAGCATTCTTTGCTCCTTGAAAGATTAAAAGAGTCGGGTCTCTCTGTATCCCGGCATTATCCATCATATAACGCCAAAAAGTAAGCAATGACAAACACATTACATGTAAGCAGTCATGGCATTACATTCTGTTAAACCTAAGTTTAGCCGATATACACAACTTCAACCTGACTTTATCGTTGTCGATAGCGTTAATGCGAATGCCGTGAAGCGAGTCCACGGCATTGCCTGACGCTTATATTATTGCAATTTCGCGCTGACCCAGCCTTTCACACTGGCTAACGCTGCAGGTAAGGCCGCAGCATCCGTACCACCGGCTTGCGCCATGTCAGGACGTCCACCACCCTTGCCGCCCACCTGCTGAGCGACCATACCAATCAGTTCCCCTGCTTTCACACGATCTGTGACGTCCTTAGATACGCCTGCAATCAGAGAAACCTTACCTTCGACTACCGTTGCCAGCACGATAATTGTCGACCCCAGCTGATTTTTTAAATCGTCAACCATGGTACGCAACATTTTCGGCTCAACACCGCTAAGCTCGCTAACCAACAGCTTAACACCATTAACATCAATTGCCTTACTGGAAAGATTTGCGCTCTCCTGTGCGGCAGCTTGTTCTTTAAGCTGTTGTAACTCTTTTTCCAGCTGACGCGTACGTTCCAGTACTGAGCGCACTTTATCAGCCAGATTATTGCTATCGCCTTTCAGCAGATGCGCGACTTCGCTTAAGCGATCGCTGTCTGCATGAACGGTGGCGATAGCGCCTTCTCCGGTTACCGCTTCGATACGACGAACGCCTGCAGCAGTACCCGATTCAGAGATGATGCGGAACAGACCAATATCACCGGTGCGGCTTGCGTGAGTACCGCCACACAGCTCGGTGGAGAAATCGCCCATGCTCAGCACGCGTACGCGCTCATCATACTTCTCGCCGAACAGCGCCATCGCACCTTTCGCTTTCGCCGCTTCGAGATCCATGATGTTGGTTTCGATCGGCAAGTTACGGCGAATCTGTGCGTTCACCAGGTCTTCGACCGCACGAATCTCTTCTGGTTTCATCGCTTCGTTGTGTGAGAAGTCGAAGCGCAGCACTTTGTCGTTAACCAGTGAACCTTTCTGCGATACATGAGTACCCAGAACCTGGCGCAGCGCAGCGTGCATCAGGTGCGTTGCGGAGTGATTCAGACGAATACGGGCGCGACGAGCTTCATCAACATCAGCCTGCACCGCGTCGCCCACTTTCAGAGAACCCGCAGCAAGTTTACCGATGTGACCAATCGCCTGGCCGTATTTCTGCGTATCTTCCACCGCAAAGGAGAAGTTAGTGCCTTTCAGTTCGCCTTTATCACCAACCTGACCGCCGGATTCCGCATAGAATGGCGTTTGATCCAGCACGACCACAGCTTCCTGGCCTGCATTGATGGCATCAACCGCTTTACCATCAACAAACAGCGCGGTCACTTTGCCGTTCAGTTCCAGATGGTCATAGCCTTTAAATTCAGATGCACTGTCAACACGGATCATTGCGTTGTAATCGGCACCAAAGCCGCTGGCTTCGCGCGCGCGACGACGCTGCTCTTCCATTGCTGCTTCGAAACCAGCTTCGTCAACTTTGATGTTGCGCTCACGACAAACATCAGCCGTCAGGTCAACCGGGAAGCCATAGGTGTCGTACAGACGGAAAGCCGTTTCACCATCCAGCGTATCACCAGAAAGTTTTGCCAGCTCTTCATCCAGCAGCGCCAGACCGCGCTCCAGAGTACGGGCAAACTGCTCTTCTTCAGTCTTCAGCACCTGCTCAACCTGCGCCTGCTGGCGTTTCAGGTCTTCACCCGCAGAGCCCATTACGTCGATCAGCGGACCAACCAGTTTGTAGAAGAAGGTTTCTTTCGCGCCCAGCATATTGCCGTGACGCACTGCGCGACGAATGATACGACGCAGTACATAACCACGGTTTTCATTGGACGGCATTACGCCATCCGCGATCAGGAACGCACAAGAACGAATGTGGTCAGCGATTACGCGCAGCGATTTATTGCTCAGATCGGTCGCGCCAGTGACTTTCGCTACCGCCTGGATCAGCGTGCGGAACAGGTCGATGTCATAGTTAGAGTTAACGTGTTGCAGCACCGCAGCAATACGCTCCAGACCCATACCGGTATCTACAGACGGCTTCGGCAGCGGTTCCATCGTGCCATCTGCCTGGCGGTTGAACTGCATGAAGACGATGTTCCAGATCTCAATGTAGCGATCGCCGTCTTCTTCCGGACTTCCCGGAGGGCCACCCCAAATGTGGTCGCCGTGATCGTAGAAGATTTCGGTGCACGGGCCGCACGGACCAGTGTCACCCATCTGCCAGAAGTTGTCAGATGCGTATGGCGCACCTTTGTTATCGCCGATGCGAATAATACGTTCGCGCGGGATCCCTACTTCTTTTTCCCAGATTTCGTAGGCTTCGTCGTCGCTTTCATAGACGGTAACCCACAGACGCTCTTTCGGCAGGGCAAACCATTTTTCGCTGGTCAGCAGTTCCCATGCAAACTGAATGGCATCGTGTTTGAAATAGTCGCCGAAGCTGAAGTTGCCCAGCATTTCGAAGAAGGTATGGTGACGCGCGGTGTAACCGACGTTTTCCAGGTCGTTGTGTTTACCACCCGCACGCACGCAGCGTTGGGAAGTGGTAGCGCGGGAATAATTACGCTTGTCGAGCCCAAGGAACACATCCTTGAACTGGTTCATCCCGGCGTTGGTAAACAACAAAGTTGGGTCGTTATGGGGTACCAGGGAGCTGCTGGCAACTACCTGATGTCCCTTACTATGGAAAAAGTCGAGAAACGCCTGACGGATCTCAGCGGTGCTCTTGCTCATAATTATCCTGAAATCAAGCTAACGAAATATCGCCACCAGCTCCAGCGTGTCTTAACCGCCGGGCTGGTAACTGAAAAGTGGGAATAAGATAAGTTTTCTTGACTGGGAAGTAAAATACCGTATGCGTTCAGTCGGCAAAATTTCGCCAAATATCCTGGATATCTTCCATCAGATAGCCACGATAGAGCAGAAAACGCTGGATCTTAACTTTTTCTGAAAAGACAGTTGGCAAAGGTTCGCCATATTTTCGCGTCGCCTGATCGCGCGCCAGTGCGCACCAGTCGATGTCACATTCACGCATCGCTTTTTCTGTCGCTTCGCGGGAAATACCTTTCTGATTCAGTTCCTGACGAATACGCGCAGGTCCATAACCTTTGCGGCTACGGCTGGCGATAAAGCGCGCCACAAATCGGCTGTCATCGAGATAGCCATGTTCATGGCACCAGGCAATAACGCGCTCGTAATCTTCTGCCGTGGCATCAATCTCTTCCGGGCCATTTTTGCCCATAATCGGTGCCGCGAGTTTACGTCGCAGTTCTTGCTCACTGTGATCGCGCACCGCCAGAATGCGTACCGCACGATCCAACAGGCGAGCATATGCCGGGCGACGGGACGTTGATTCTGTCATGGCATATCCTTACAACTTAAAAAAGCAAAAGGGCCGCAGATGCGACCCTTGTGTATCAAACAAGACGATTAAAAATCTTCGTTAGTTTCTGCTACGCCTTCGCTGTCATCTACAGAGAAATCCGGCGTTGAGTTCGGGTTGCTCAGCAGCAACTCACGTACTTTCTTCTCGATCTCTTTCGCGGTTTCCGGGTTATCTTTCAGCCAGGCAGTCGCATTCGCTTTACCCTGACCGATCTTCTCACCTTTGTAGCTGTACCACGCACCTGCTTTCTCGATCAGCTTCTCTTTCACGCCCAGATCAACCAGTTCGCCATAGAAGTTGATACCTTCGCCGTAGAGGATCTGGAATTCAGCCTGTTTAAACGGCGCAGCGATTTTGTTCTTCACCACTTTCACACGGGTTTCGCTACCCACCACGTTTTCGCCCTCTTTCACCGCGCCGATACGACGGATGTCGAGACGAACAGAGGCGTAGAATTTCAGCGCGTTACCACCGGTAGTGGTTTCCGGGTTACCGAACATCACACCAATTTTCATACGGATCTGGTTGATGAAGATCAGCAGCGTGTTGGACTGCTTCAGGTTACCCGCCAGCTTACGCATCGCCTGGCTCATCATACGTGCCGCAAGGCCCATGTGAGAGTCGCCGATTTCGCCTTCGATTTCCGCTTTCGGCGTCAGTGCCGCCACGGAGTCAACGACGATAACGTCTACTGCGCCAGAACGCGCCAGGGCGTCACAGATTTCCAGTGCCTGCTCGCCAGTGTCCGGCTGGGAGCACAGCAGGTTGTCGATATCGACGCCCAGTTTACGTGCATAGATTGGGTCCAGCGCGTGTTCAGCATCGATAAACGCACAGGTTTTACCTTCACGCTGCGCTGCGGCGATCACCTGCAACGTCAGCGTGGTTTTACCGGAAGATTCCGGTCCGTAGATTTCGACGATACGGCCCATCGGCAGACCACCTGCCCCAAGCGCGATATCCAGTGAAAGCGAACCGGTAGAGATGGTTTCCACATCCATGGAACGGTCTTCACCCAGGCGCATGATGGAGCCTTTACCAAATTGTTTCTCAATCTGGCCCAGTGCTGCCGCCAACGCTTTCTGTTTGTTTTCGTCGATAGCCATTTTTACTCCTGTCATGCCGGGTAATACCGGATAGTCAATATGTTCTGTTGAAGCAATTATACTGTATGCTCATACAGTATCAAGTGTTTTGTAGAAATTGTTGCCACAAGGTCTGCAATGCATACGCAGTAGCCTGACGACGTACCGCATCACGGTCACCGCTGAAGCATTCCCGCCGGGTAATGCCTTCACCACGGGCAGTGGCAAAAGCAAACCAGACGGTGCCGACAGGCTTCTCTTCACTGCCGCCATCCGGCCCGGCGATACCACTAATAGACACAGCATAATCAGCACGAGCCGCTTTCAGTGCGCCTATCGCCATTTCCACCACGACAGGCTCGCTCACCGCGCCATGCTGCGCCAGCGTCTCTTCACGTACGCCGATCATTTGCGCTTTGGCTTCGTTACTGTAGGTGACAAATCCGCGTTCAAACCAGGCGGAACTGCCGGCAATATCGGTAATCACTTTCGCTACCCAACCGCCGGTACAAGACTCAGCAGTTGTTACGGTTGCGCCACGGGCTTTCAGCGCCTGCCCAACCTGTTCGCTTAACTGCATCAGTTCACTGTCAGTCATCACAACCTCTGTCAGTCAAAAATTTATGCCGGACAAGATAGCACTTTCGTCAGGAAGATGGTGTTGGCGTTGCAATTTTACGAGGAGGATTCAGAAAAAAGCTGATTAGCCAGAGGGAAGCTCACGCTCCCCTCTTGCAAATAGTTACTGCACGCGCGCCAGCGCCACGGCTTGTCCTAACTGCCAGACCGCCATTGCGTAATGGGTACTGTGGTTGTAACGGGTGATGGTGTAGAAGTTCGGCAGACCGTACCAGTACTGGTAACCGGTACCGACATCCAGACGCAGCAGGCTGGCTTGTTGATGGTTGCCCAACGGCTGCTGTGGCGTTAAACCTGCCGCGGCAAGCTGCGAAATGCTGTACCTGGTTTTGAAGCCATTTGGCAAGCCTGGAGCCTGACCGTTTGCCATCACCGCAACCTGATCACCTTTCACCCAGCCGTGCGCTTTGAAATAGTTCGCCACGCTACCGATCGCATCAACCGGATCCCACAGGTTGATATGCCCGTCGCCGCTGAAATCTACCGCATATTGTTTGTAAGACGACGGCATAAACTGTCCGTAGCCCATCGCCCCGGCAAAGGAACCTTTCAGATTGAGCGGATCGTCCTGCTCATCGCGCGCCATCAGCAGGAAAGTTTCCAGCTCGCCAGAGAAATACTCCGCGCGGCGTGGGTAGTTAAATGACAGCGTTGCCAGCGCATCGAGGATACGGGTTTTCCCCATCACGCGCCCCCAGCGGGTTTCAACGCCGATAATCCCGACGATAATTTCCGGCGGTACACCATACACCTGCCACGCGCGATTCAACGCATCTTCATACTGATTCCAGAAAACCACACCGTTCTGCACGTTGTCCGGCGTAATAAATTTTTTGCGATAACGCAGCCATGCGCCGTTCGGACCTGATGGCGGTTTCACCGATGTGGTTGGTGCCTGGTTATCCATCAGCCGCAGTACCGAATCCAGACGTTTCGCCTGGGAGAGAATTTCCTGCAACTGCTGACGATCGAAACCGTGTTTGTTCACCATTTTGTCGATGAACTGCTGGGCATTCGGGTTATTAGCGAAATCGCCGCCCATCTGCATCACATTGTGCTGCGGCTCAAGCAGGAAGCCGCCAGACGGCGTTCCGGTGGTCGTTTCAGTCTCAGTAGGTTTTGGCTTGCTGCTACAGGCGGCAAGCAACACAAAAAGGGGAAGCAATGTTACATAACGACGCTTGAACATGAGGGGTCCATTTAACAGATTCAACCAGGGGCAAGTATGGTAAAGCATCACGCCCCGCACAAGGAAGCGGTAGTCACTGCCCGATACGGACTTTACATAACTCAACTCATTCTCCTCGCTATCCTTTTATTGAAACTTTCAAGTTAAAATATTTATCTTTCATTTTGCGATCAAAATAACACTTTTAAATCTTTCAATCTGATTAGATTAGGTTGCCGTTTGGTAATAAAACAATAAATCCTGAAGGAGAGAACAATGATAGAAACCATTACTCATGGTGCAGAGTGGTTTATCGGGCTGTTCCAAAAGGGCGGAGAGGTGTTTACCGGGATGGTGACCGGCATTCTTCCGCTGTTGATTAGCCTGCTGGTTATCATGAACGCACTGATTAATTTTATCGGTCAGCATCGTATTGAACGTTTTGCTCAACGTTGCGCCGGTAACCCTGTTTCCCGTTACCTGCTGCTACCGTGCATTGGCACGTTTGTCTTTTGCAATCCGATGACCTTAAGCCTGGGTCGCTTTATGCCGGAAAAGTACAAACCCAGCTACTACGCGGCCGCCTCTTATAGCTGCCACTCAATGAATGGCCTCTTCCCCCATATCAACCCAGGCGAACTGTTTGTTTATCTTGGCATTGCCAGCGGTCTGACAACACTGAACCTGCCACTTGGCCCACTGGCGGTGAGTTATCTGCTGGTTGGTCTGGTCACCAACTTCTTCCGCGGCTGGGTGACCGATCTGACCACCGCCATTTTTGAGAAAAAGATGGGCATTCAACTTGAACAAAAAGTTCATCTGGCAGGAGCAACATCATGACGCGTATTCGGATCGAAAAAGGAACGGGTGGCTGGGGCGGCCCGCTTGAGCTGGAAGCCACGCCGGGCAAAAAAATCGTCTATATCACCGCCGGTACCCGGCCTGCGATTGTCGACAAACTGGCACAGCTTACTGGCTGGCAGGCTATTGACGGATTTAAAGAAGGTGAACCCGCGGAGGCGGAAATTGGTGTCGCGGTAATCGACTGTGGCGGCACATTACGCTGCGGCATCTATCCGAAACGACGTATTCCCACCATTAATATCCACTCGACGGGCAAGTCCGGTCCACTGGCGCAGTACATTGTAGAAGATATTTATGTCTCTGGCGTAAAAGAAGAAAACATCACTGTAGTGGGTGATGCGACACCACAACCCTCTTCCGTGGGCCGTGACTATGACACCAGCAAGAAAATCACCGAACAAAGCGATGGTTTACTGGCGAAGGTGGGAATGGGTATGGGTTCTGCCGTTGCCGTGTTGTTTCAATCTGGTCGTGACACCATCGACACTGTATTAAAAACCATTCTGCCGTTTATGGCGTTCGTCTCGGCGCTTATCGGCATCATTATGGCTTCCGGTCTTGGCGACTGGATTGCCCACGGTCTTGCTCCGCTGGCTAGCCATCCTCTGGGGCTGGTCATGCTGGCGCTCATCTGCTCCTTCCCGCTGCTTTCACCTTTCCTCGGCCCAGGCGCAGTTATCGCACAGGTTATCGGCGTATTGATTGGCGTGCAGATTGGTCTCGGCAATATTCCGCCTCATCTGGCTTTACCTGCACTGTTTGCCATCAACGCGCAGGCGGCCTGCGACTTCATCCCGGTCGGTTTGTCGCTGGCGGAAGCCCGTCAGGACACGGTTCGCGTCGGTGTCCCTTCTGTACTGGTGAGCCGCTTTTTAACCGGCGCGCCGACTGTACTGATCGCCTGGTTTGTCTCCGGTTTTATCTATCAATAGAGGCTGAAACATGACCGTTATTTATCAGACCACCATCACCCGTATCGGCGCGAGTGCCACTGACGCCCTCAGCGACCAGATGCTCATCACCTTTCGTGAAGGCGCGCCTGCGGATCTCGAAGAGTATTGCTTCATTCATTGCCACGGCGAGTTGAAAGGTGCACTCCATCCCGGTTTGCAATTTTCGCTCGGGCAGCATCGCTATCCGGTGACCGCCGTTGGCAGCGTGGCGGAAGACAACCTTCGCGAACTGGGTCATGTCACCCTGCGCTTCGATGGTTTAAGCGAAGCGGAATTTCCGGGCACTGTCCATGTGGCAGGCCCTGTACCCGACGATATCGCGCCGGGATCGGTTTTGAAGTTTGAATCTGTTAAGGAGTAAAAAATGAATCAGGTTGCCGTTGTCATCGGTGGTGGGCAAACCTTAGGCGCGTTCCTGTGCCACGGTCTGGCTGCCGAGGGGTATCGCGTCGCGGTTGTCGATATTCAGAGCGACAAAGCTGCAAATGTGGCACAAGAAATTAACGCCGAATATGGTGAAGGAACAGCGTACGGTTTTGGTGCTGACGCCACCAGCGAGCAAAGCGTTCTGGCGCTTTCTCGTGGGGTAGATGAAATCTTTGGTCGCGTGGATTTGCTGGTCTACAGCGCCGGAATAGCAAAAGCAGCCTTTATCAGCGATTTCCAGCTTGGAGATTTTGACCGCTCGCTACAGGTGAATCTGGTGGGCTATTTCCTGTGTGCCCGTGAATTTTCGCGTTTGATGATCCGCGACGGCATTCAGGGACGCATTATTCAGATCAACTCGAAATCCGGCAAAGTGGGCAGCAAACACAACTCTGGTTATAGCGCCGCGAAATTTGGTGGCGTCGGGCTGACTCAATCACTGGCGCTGGATCTGGCGGAGTACGGCATTACGGTGCATTCACTGATGCTCGGTAATCTGCTGAAATCGCCGATGTTTCAGTCGCTATTGCCACAATATGCGACCAAGCTGGGTATCAAACCGGATCAAGTCGAGCAGTATTACATCGACAAAGTACCGCTCAAACGCGGCTGCGATTATCAGGATGTGCTGAATATGCTGCTGTTCTACGCCAGTCCTAAGGCGTCGTACTGCACTGGTCAGTCGATCAATGTCACCGGCGGTCAGGTGATGTTCTGATTAACAGCGGAGATCCGTTAAGGATCTCCGCGAGACTAATAAAATGCCTGATGCGCTACGCTCATCAGGCATACAGGACTTCCGCCACTACATTAAGGAAAAGTTATGGTATCCGCACTCATCACCGTCGCCGTTATCGCCTGGTGTGCGCAACTGGCCTTAGGCGGTTGGCAAATTTCTCGTTTTAACCGTGCCTTCGACACACTATGCCAGCAAGGGCGGGTTGGCGTGGGCCGTTCCAGCGGGCGCTTTAAACCGCGGGTCGTGGTCGTCATCGCCCTGGACGATCAGCAACGCATCGTCGACACCTTGTTTATGAAAGGACTGACCGTCTTCGCCCGACCACAAAAAATTCCCGCAATTACCGGTATGTATGCGGGTGATTTACAGCCCGATGTGATCTTTCCCCATGATCCACTATCACAGAATGCTCTATCATTGGCGCTTAAACTGAAACGTGGATAATTTCGTTGTGAATGTTACTTGCTTGCGAAGTTATCATTTTGAAACCTAAATCAGGTAATCACGCCCATGAAACCTCGTCAGCGTCAGGCCGCCATTCTGGAGTATCTGCAAAAGCAGGGTAAATGCTCGGTTGAAGAATTGGCGCAATACTTTGACACCACAGGCACAACCATTCGCAAAGATCTGGTCATTCTGGAACATGCCGGAACCGTCATTCGTACTTATGGCGGAGTGGTGTTGAATAAAGAGGAATCCGATCCGCCTATCGATCATAAAACACTCATCAACACCCACAAGAAAGAGCTGATTGCAGAAGCTGCCGTTAGTTTTATCCATGATGGCGATTCGATCATTCTTGATGCTGGCAGTACCGTTTTGCAGATGGTTCCCCTGCTCTCGCGCTTTAATAACATCACAGTGATGACCAACAGCCTGCATATCGTCAATGCGCTATCCGAACTGGATAACGAACAAACTATCCTGATGCCAGGCGGAACATTTCGTAAAAAATCGGCCTCATTTCACGGGCAACTGGCAGAGAATGCCTTCGAGCATTTCACCTTCGATAAATTGTTTATGGGCACCGACGGCATCGATCTCAATGCGGGCGTAACCACGTTCAACGAGGTTTATACCGTCAGTAAGGCAATGTGCAATGCCGCGCGCGAAGTGATTTTGATGGCGGACTCATCAAAGTTTGGCCGTAAAAGCCCCAACGTAGTTTGCAGTCTTGAAAGCGTCGATAAGCTAATTACCGACGCAGGTATCGATCCAGCGTTTCGTCAGGCGCTGGAAAAGAAAGGGATCGATGTGATCATAACCGGAGAGAGCAATGAGTGAAGCACTACTGAACGCGGGACGTCAGACGTTAATGCTGGAGTTGCAGGAAGCAAGCCGTTTACCGGAACGTCTGGGCGATGATTTTGTTCGCGCCGCCAATATCATCCTGCACTGCGAAGGCAAAGTGGTGGTTTCGGGAATTGGCAAATCGGGCCACATTGGTAAGAAAATCGCCGCAACACTTGCCAGTACCGGCACACCGGCTTTTTTTGTCCATCCGGCAGAGGCATTGCACGGCGACCTGGGGATGATCGAAAGCCGCGATGTGATGCTGTTTATCTCTTACTCCGGTGGCGCGAAGGAACTGGATCTGATTATTCCGCGTCTGGAAGATAAATCTATCGCGCTGCTGGCGATGACCGGCAAACCGACGTCACCGCTGGGCCTGGCGGCGAAAGCGGTGCTGGATATCTCCGTAGAACGCGAAGCCTGTCCGATGCACCTTGCGCCGACCTCCAGCACCGTGAATACCCTGATGATGGGTGACGCGCTGGCGATGGCGGTCATGCAGGCGCGCGGATTTAATGAAGAAGATTTTGCCCGCTCCCACCCAGCCGGGGCACTGGGCGCTCGCTTGCTGAATAAAGTGCATCATCTGATGCGCCGTGATGACGCTATCCCGCAGGTAGCGTTAACCGCCAGCGTGATGGATGCGATGCTGGAACTCAGCCGCACTGGTCTGGGGCTGGTGGCGGTATGTGACGCTCAACAACAGGTACAAGGCGTCTTTACCGACGGCGATTTACGTCGCTGGCTGGTTGGCGGCGGCGCACTCACCACGCCAGTTAATGAAGCGATGACGACAGGCGGCACCACATTACAGGCACAAAGTCGCGCCATCGACGCCAAAGAGATCCTGATGAAGCGCAAAATCACTGCCGCACCGGTGGTGGATGAAAACGGCAAACTCACCGGCGCAATTAACTTGCAGGATTTCTATCAGGCCGGGATTATTTAATCCTTCAATCCCAGACGTTTCGCCAGCCGATGCAGGTTGGCGACGTCAGTTTCCAGCATTCGCGCGCAGGCAGCCCAGTTGTGATGATTTTGTGCCAGTGCCTGGCGAATGGTTTCACGCTGGAACGCTTCTGTCGCTTCACGAAGATTTTGCTTAACAACGGGCACCGCCGCTGCTTCTGGCGGCGGCAACGTCACATCAGGAAAAGCAAAATGTTGCGCCTCAAGAATCACTTCATCGCCGCTGCGGGTTGCTCTCGCCAGCACTACCGCCCGATGAATAGCATGTTCCAGTTCACGAACGTTCCCTGGAAAATTGTAGTGTTGCAGTAAATTTCGCGCTCCGGCACTTAATACCACGCGGGAGAGCCCCAGCCGCAAACGACACTGCTCGCAGAAATACCCCGCCAGCAGAATGACATCATCGCCCCGCTCACGCAGCGGCGGCACTGAAAGTGGAAACACGCTCAGGCGATGAAACAAATCGGCGCGAAATCGCCCTGCCAGTACCTCTTCCCGTAAGTCACGGTTAGTCGCCGCCAGCACGCGCACATCGACCCGCAAACTGCGGTCATCGCCAACACGCTGAATATCGCCATACTGCAACACTCGCAGCAACTTGGCCTGCAATGCCAACGACAACTCGCCGATCTCATCGAGAAACAGTGTGCCGTTATCCGCCATTTCAAACTTCCCGCTGCGGTTACTGATAGCGCCAGTAAACGCCCCTTTCACATGCCCGAACAGTTCACTTTCCGCCACACTTTCCGGCAGTGCGGCACAGTTGAGATAGACCAGCGGATTCACCGCCCGTGGCGAGGCTTCATGAATCGCTTTCGCCACCAGCTCCTTACCGGTTCCCGTCTCACCGCTGATCAGGACGTTGAGATCGGACGCCGCCACAATCTCAATCTCTTTTTTCAATTGCGTCATGCCTGGCGACAAGCCAATCATCTGCGTCTGTTTCACCGCTTCAAACGGCGCGGCATCGCCCGGCAGCATATTCTGGCTTTCCAGTTGCTCAATCAGCAACGCATTGCTTAACGCTCCCGCCGCCAGCGCGGCAATCAGGCGTAACTCTTCGTCGCTGAAAACATCGAACTGATCGGGCTGCATCCCGTCGAGCGTCAATGCGCCGATCAGGTTTTGCCCGGCAAACAATGGCAGACCAACGCAGGCGTGAACCTTCAGACTCTCCTGCCCGGGAATCAAACCGTCATAGGGATCGGGCAATTCGCTGTCTGCGGGAAAGCGCACCACGTCCCCGGCGCGGGCAATCGCTTCCAGCCGTGGATGCCCTTCCAGCGCAAAGCGTCTACCGAGTACATCCTTTGCCAGCCCGTCGATGGCAAGCGGAATAAACTGCCGCGAGTCGTAACGCAGCAATGCAGACGCATCGCACTCCAGCACCTGACGCAGCGTGGTGATCAGGCGCTGAAAACGATCCTGATGACCAATCCCACGCTGCAATTCGATGGCGATATTCGCCAGCACATCAACGGAAAAACTCATCTTTGCCTCACTGTCAATTTGACTATAGATATTGTCATATCGACCATTTGATTAATAGTCATTTTGACTACTCATTAATGAGCATGAATTAATTTACACGTAAAAATCAATCAGATAAAAAACTGGCACGCAATCTGCAATTAGCAAGACATCTTTTTAGAACACGCTGAATAAATTGAGGTTGCTATGTCTATTGTGGTGAAAAATAACATTCATTGGGTTGGTCAACGTGACTGGGAAGTGCGTGATTTTCACGGCACAGAATATAAAACGCTGCGCGGCAGCAGCTACAACAGCTACCTCATTCGCGAAGAAAAAAACGTACTGATCGACACCGTCGACCATAAATTCAGCCGCGAATTTGTGCAGAACCTGCGTAATGAAATCGATCTGGCGGATATCGATTACATCGTGATTAACCATGCAGAAGAGGACCACGCCGGGGCGCTGACCGAACTGATGGCACAAATTCCCGATACGCCGATCTACTGTACAGCCAACGCTATCGACTCGATAAATGGTCATCACCATCATCCGGAGTGGAATTTTAATGTGGTGAAAACTGGCGACACGCTGGGTATCGGCAACGGCAAACAGCTCATTTTTGTCGAAACACCAATGCTGCACTGGCCGGACAGCATGATGACTTACCTGACAGGCGACGCGGTGCTGTTCAGTAACGATGCTTTCGGTCAGCACTACTGCGACGAGCATCTGTTCAACGATGAAGTGGATCAGACGGAGCTTTTTGAGCAGTGCCAGCGTTACTACGCCAATATCCTTACGCCGTTCAGCCGCCTGGTAACGCCGAAAATTACCGAGATCCTGGGCTTTAACTTACCAGTCGATATGATAGCGACCTCTCACGGCGTGGTATGGCGCGATAACCCAACGCAAATTGTCGAGCTGTACCTGAAATGGGCGGCTGATTATCAGGAAGACAGAATCACCATTTTCTACGACACCATGTCGAATAACACCCGCATGATGGCTGACGCTATCGCCCAGGGGATTGCGGAAACCGACCCACGCGTGGCGGTGAAAATTTTCAACGTCGCCCGAAGCGATAAAAACGAAATCCTGACCAATGTCTTCCGCTCAAAAGGCGTGCTGGTCGGCACTTCGACGATGAATAACGTGATGATGCCGAAAATCGCCGGGCTGGTGGAGGAGATGACCGGATTACGCTTTCGTAACAAACGCGCCAGTGCTTTCGGCTCTCACGGCTGGAGCGGCGGTGCGGTGGATCGTCTTTCCACGCGCCTGCAGGATGCGGGTTTCGAAATGTCGCTTAGCCTGAAAGCCAAATGGCGACCGGACCAGGACGCTCTGGAGCTATGTCGTGAACACGGTCGCGAAATCGCCCGTCAGTGGGCGCTCGCGCCGCTGCCGCAGAGCACGGTGAATACGGTGGTTAAAGAAGAAACCTCTGCCACCACGACGGCTGACCTCGGCCCACGGATGCAGTGCAGCGTCTGCCAGTGGATTTACGATCCGGCAAAAGGCGAGCCAATGCAGGACGTTGCGCCAGGAACGCCGTGGAGTGAAGTCCCGGATAACTTCCTGTGCCCGGAATGCTCCCTTGGCAAAGACGTCTTTGACGAACTGGCATCGGAGGCAAAATGAGCAACGGCATTGTGATCATTGGTTCGGGCTTCGCCGCCCGCCAACTGGTGAAAAATATTCGCAAACAGGACGCCTGTATTCCATTAACCCTGATTGCCGCCGACAGCATGGATGAGTACAACAAACCGGACCTCAGCCATGTTATCAGCCAGAGGCAACGTGCCGATGACCTTACCCGCCAGACGGCGGGTGAATTTGCCGAGCAGTTTAATCTGCACCTGTTTCCGCACACCTGGATAATGGATATCGATGCCGAAGCCCATGTGGTGAAAAGCCAGAATAATCAGTGGCAATACGACAAGCTGGTGCTGGCAACTGGTGCCAGTGCCTTTGTCCCGCCAGTGCCTGGGCGTGAGTTAATGCTGACGTTAAATAGTCAGCAAGAGTATCGCGCCTGTGAAACGCAACTGCGGGATGCCCGACGCGTGTTGATTGTTGGCGGTGGCTTGATTGGTAGCGAACTGGCGATGGATTTTTGTCGTGCAGGCAAAGCGGTCACGCTAATCGACAACGCTGCCAGTATTCTGGCGTCGTTAATGCCACCGGAAGTAAGCAGCCGCTTGCAGCATCGGTTGACGGAGATGGGCGTTCATCTGCTGTTGAAATCTCAGTTGCAGGGGCTGGAAAAAACGGATTCTGGCATTCTGGCAACGCTGGACCGCCAGCGCAGCATCGAAGTGGATGCGGTAATTGCCGCCACCGGACTGCGCCCGGAAACCGCCCTGGCACGACGCGCCGGGCTGACGATTAATCGCGGCGTTTGCGTCGATAGTTATCTGCAAACCAGTAATGCCGATATTTATGCGCTGGGCGATTGCACGGAAATTAACGGTCAGGTATTGCCGTTCCTCCAGCCGATTCAACTTAGCGCGATGGTGCTGGCAAAAAATCTTCTCGGCAATAACACGCCGCTGAAACTCCCTGCGATGCTGGTGAAAATCAAAACGCCAGAATTACCGCTGCATCTGGCAGGCGAAACCCAGCGTCAGGATTTACGCTGGCAAATTAATACCGAACGCCAGGGAATGGTGGCGCGCGGTGTTGATGATGCCGACCAGCTTCGCGCCTTTGTGGTCAGTGAGGATCGGATGAAAGAGGCGTTTGGATTGTTGAAAACGTTGCCGGTGTAGGCATGGTTTTCTCCCTCGCCCAAAGGGCGAGGGGACTGTCCGCGCTCTTTTTACGCTTAGTTACGCCACATCCGCCACTATGCAGCATGCAGGATGCGCGCCGCAGCAATAACCCCCTGCCCCAGAGACAAGCCGCCATCACCCGCCGGTAAACTCTGCGGAAAGAGTAATGTGAAATCAGCGAGATAATGCGCCAGGCGTGTACGCAGCAATCGGTTATGAGTAACCCCACCGCTAAATACCAGCGTAGTGATACCGCGCATCGTGGCCTGCTCACGCATCAACGCGGCAAAACCCTGCGCCAGCGCATCATGAAACGCCCACGCGCGTTGATTAACCGGTGCCTGCCAGTTCAGCCACTGCTGCCAGAAAGTGACGAGATCCAGTTGATTGTCCACCTGCGGCATCGTCACCGGATGCGTCACTCCGTCGCATGAGGCTGCGAGCGCCTCCAGAGCACAAGCCGCTTCACCTTCATAACTTAACGTGGCTGGCGCACAGCCCAGTGCCGCCGCCACAGCATCGAACAAACGTCCACACGATGACGCCAGCGGCGCGTTAATTCCACGCTCAATGGCCCGCGCCAGCACGCTCCAGTTTTGCTGTTGCACACTTGCCGTTTCAGGGTAATTCTGCCACTCCGGCACAAAGCGCAGGCACTGCGCCAGCAGGTTACGCCACGGCTGCTTTGCAGCCAAATCGCCCCCCGGAAGCGCCACCGCAGGCAAGCCGCCCAGGTGCTCACATTCGCGATAGTTCACCCGCAGGCATTCGCCGCCCCATAAAGCGCCGTTCTCCCCCATACCGATACCGTCGAGCGTCAACGCAATGACATCACCGCCATCCAGTGGCCAGTGATGTTCTGCCAGACACGCCGCCGCATGAGCATGATGATGCAGCACCGTTTGTGTCGGCAGATTCATTTCGCGCGCCCACTGGCTGGAGACATAGCCCGGGTGCGCGTCATGCACAACGTATTGCGGGGTGAAATCGTAGATGTTTTGCATCAGGCGTAACGCTTCGCGCCACTGCATCTGGATGCCATCGTCACTTAAATCGCCCAGATGCTGACTCAACACCGCTTGTTCGCCGCGCACCAGGCAGAAGGTGTTTTTCAGATCCGCACCGAGACACAGCACAGGCGGAACATTTTTAAAGCCCGGAGGCAAAGCCAGCGCATCCGGCACATACCCCCGCGAACGGCGCAGCATTTCGCCGCTTTCGCGCACCACCGAATCATCCATCCGCTGCACGATGTCGCGGTTATGTAGCAAGAATCCGTCGGCAATGCCCTGCAAATCCGCCAGCGCCTGTTCGTTGCTGATAGCCGGTGGTTTACCGCTCAGGTTGCCGGAGGTCATCACCAGCGGACATTGCAGTTCCTGTAACAGCAAATGCTGAAGCGGGTTCGCAGGCAACATTACCCCGACTTCGTTAAGGCCAGGGGCGATATCATCACAAAGCTCAGGTACGTATTTTTTATCCACCAGCACAATCGGCGCGGCGGGCGTGGTAAGCAACTGGCGCGCAGCGTCTGGTAAACCTTCTGCCACTGGCAACATGACCGCCAGCGGTTTCGCCGGGCGATGTTTGCGCGCCCGAAGTGTCGCCACCGCGTTACTGTTACACGCATCGCAGGCGAGATGAAATCCGCCAATCCCTTTGATGGCGACAATGTTGCCCATTTTTAACTGTGCGATAGCCGCCTGTAATGCCGCCTCTTGTTCTGCATGTTCACCATGACTTACCCATTCAAGATGTGGGCCACACTCCGGGCAGGCCACCGGCTGGGCGTGGAAGCGACGATCGAGCGGGTCGCGATATTCTTTGTCACAGGCCGGACACAGCGGAAACGCCGCCATCACGGTAAACGGGCGGTCGTAAGGCATCGCGCGAATAATGGTGAAACGTGGGCCGCAGTGGGTACAGTTGATAAACGGATAACGATAACGCCGCTCGCCCGGGGTATTCATTTCGGCAAGACAGGCAGGGCAAGTAGCGGCATCGGGAACAATTTGCGTATTCATGGTGCCGCCTGTGCTCTGGCGTATAGTGAACTCGGTGGGCAGTTGTGACCAGATAAACGGCTCACGCTCGACGCTATCAATACGCGCCAGCGGCGGGCAGTGCTGATGCAACTGCACAAGAAACGTTTCCGGGTCTTCCAGCAGCCGGACTTCCACTCCATCGCCGTCATTACAGACATCGCCGTGAAGATTTAATTGCTGTGCCAGCTGCCAGACAAACGGACGAAAACCGACGCCCTGCACTTTGCCACGAATACGCAGTTGGACACCGCAAGATGTGTTTTTTGCCATTGAGTTATTCCCGCCATCATGAATTGCGTAACCCGCCCTGCCGGACACGACAGCGTCGTATCCGGCAATCACAGGTCGGCGATACCGCCCGCTCCGTATTCTACGAATATTTCCGGGAATTCCTTTGATGCCAGAACAGTTCAGTAAGATTTTTAGAACATCAGCGCCGTACGGCGACGTTTTTCTGCACTCAGTTGTTCAAGTTTATTACGATCGACACAAATCAGCGCATGGGTCGGGCAAGCCGCCATACACGCCGGGCCGTCTTCACGATGGTTACAGAGGTCGCATTTATTGGCTTCGGCTTTGTCAGCCCGTACATTCAGCCCCGCGCCGCTGTTGCGAATCACCGGACGTACCACCACTTCCATCGCGCCATACGGGCAAGCCACAACGCAGGTTTTGCAACCAATGCAACGTTCCTGCATCACATGAACAAACCCTTTATCACGGCTGATAGCACCATTCGGGCAGACGTTAGCGCACGGTGCATCTTCACACTGACGGCAAACTGTCGCCGTGGAAATGTTCACACCTTTAATGACATGGATACGCGGTAAAAATGTTTCCGGGGTCAGCGATGCACAGTCCTGATTTTCCTGATGAGAAACCACGCACGCCACTTCACAGGTACGGCAACCAATACATTTACTCGCGTCAGCAATGATGAAACGGTTCATCAAATTCTCCAGCAATGACAGTTAATGCGCCGATACATTCACAAATCATGCCAGTTTTTAATACACTGTTATTTAAGGAAATTAATTTCTGTAATGCAGGAAAAACGATGTCATCGACACTAGTGACGATGACATGTGATGACAATGTTTATCGCGAAAGAGCAATGAGGGAGCCGCGGCGGATCAGTTTTCCGCTGAAGGTTTTCGGCGGTGAGAAATCCCCGCCATCGAGCATAAAAATCAGCCGTCCAATAATTTCCTGAATCATCTCAGTCACCGGAATTTTTACGCTGGAGAGCGCCGGAACGGTGTAGGGGGCAATTGCGATATCATCGAATCCGATAACTGACACCTGCTCTGGCACCGCTACGCCGCGCTCGTGCAACGCTTTCATCGCACCTATCGCCATATCGTCGTTACTGGCAACTAACGCGCTAAATTTAGCCCCACGTTCGAGCAACGTTTCTACCCCTTCGGCCCCGCTGGCGGGCGTCCATTTACCGATAGCGATAAGTTTTTCATTGAGCGCAATACCATGCTGCGACAGCGCGTCTTTATACCCGGCAAGACGTTCAATGCTGGTGGGGGAATCCATCGAGCCGGTAAGGAAAGCAATCTCCTGATGTCCGGCGTTTATCAACTCTGCCACGGCGTTAAAGCTGGTCTGTTTATGATCGCACCAGACGCTATGGCTGCTATTTTTGCGCAGGCGGCGATTAAGCACCATTATCGGCTGACTGTGTGCGTCAATGATGTCATCAATCTCATCCACGCTTAAAAAACGCGGGTAAATCATAATGGCGTCGCAGCGCAAATCCAGCAGATACTGAATCGCCTGGCGCTCTTCTTCGGCGCTGTGTTTACCATCTGCCAATAGCAACTGTCGCCCTTTCTCTTCCGCCATTCGCGCGGCATGAAAGAGTAATTCACTAAAATAAATGCCGTGGTAAAGTGTGTTGGTCACTACCAGCCCCAGCGTCTGAGTACTCTTCGCCGACAGATTGCGCGCCAGCAAGTTTGGACGGTAACCGCTCTCTTCTACCGCCTGAAACACGCGATCTTTAGTCTCCTGGCTGACGTAGCCATTACCTGAAAGCACGCGGGAAACGGTCGCTTTTGAAACCCCGGCGCGCTTCGCCACTTCCAGCATCGTCGTCATCATTTTCATCCCTTTACACGCAATTAACGCAGTGTACTGCACCGTTTGCCGATTGTCCTTGCGCAATCGGCGGGAAAAATATTCAGGTGACCGGTTTCACAAATATAAAAAATGAACAATTAACTCTCTTGCTTATTTAGTGACAACTATTCATGATTTTGTGAAACCGGTTTCTTAATTCCGTTTCAGCATCGGCATTTTTCCGTCACGTCGACTGATAACAACTACATCTACCCTACTGATAACAGGATAAAATCCGATGGCCAAAAATTATGCGGCGCTGGCACGCTCGGTGATAGCGGCACTGGGCGGCGTTGATAACATCTCGGCAGTCACGCACTGTATGACGCGTTTGCGCTTTGTTATCAAAGATGACCAGCTTATCGACAGTCCGACGTTGAAAACCATCTCCGGCGTGCTCGGCGTGGTACGTAGTGACAACCAGTGTCAGGTGATTATCGGCAATACCGTTTCACAAGCCTTTCAGGAAGTCGTCAGCCTGCTGCCGGGAGATATGCAGCCCGCACAGCCCGTGGGTAAACCCAAACTTACGCTACGTCGCATTGGTGCGGGGATCCTCGATGCGCTGATCGGTACCATGTCACCGCTGATCCCGGCGATTATCGGCGGATCGATGGTCAAACTGCTGGCGATGATCCTCGAGATGAGCGGCGTGCTGACAAAAGGATCGCCGACTTTAACCATTCTGAATGTGATTGGTGACGGTGCTTTCTTCTTCCTGCCGCTAATGGTCGCGGCATCTGCCGCCATCAAATTTAAAACCAATATGTCGCTGGCGATTGCCATCGCGGGTGTGCTGGTACATCCGAGTTTTATTGAATTAATGGCGAAAGCGGCCCAGGGTGAACATGTAGAATTTGCCCTGATCCCGGTCACCGCGGTGAAATACACCTACACGGTGATCCCGGCGCTGGTGATGACCTGGTGCCTGTCATATATCGAACGCTGGGTGGATCGCATTACACCGGCGGTGACTAAAAACTTCCTCAAGCCAATGCTGATTGTGTTGATTGCCGCACCGCTGGCAATTCTGCTGATTGGCCCGATTGGTATCTGGATCGGTAGCGCCATTTCGGCGCTGGTTTACACCATTCATGGTTATCTGGGCTGGCTTTCAGTCGCCATTATGGGCGCGCTGTGGCCTCTGCTGGTAATGACCGGGATGCACCGCGTCTTTACGCCAACCATCATTCAGACCATTGCCGAAACCGGCAAAGAAGGGATGGTCATGCCGTCAGAGATCGGCGCTAACCTGTCGCTGGGCGGTTCATCACTGGCGGTGGCGTGGAAAACGAAAAACCCGGAACTGCGCCAGACGGCGCTGGCTGCGGCGGCATCAGCCATTATGGCGGGGATTTCCGAACCGGCGTTATATGGCGTGGCGATCCGCCTGAAACGTCCGCTTATCGCCAGTCTTATCAGCGGTTTTATTTGCGGCGCGGTTGCCGGTATGGCGGGGCTTGCCAGCCACTCAATGGCAGCGCCGGGGCTATTTACCAGCGTGCAGTTCTTCGATCCGGCGAATCCAATGAGCATCGTCTGGGTGTTCGCGGTCATGGCGCTGGCGGTCGTGCTGTCGTTTATCCTCACACTGTTGCTCGGCTTTGAGGATATTCCTGTTGAGGAAGCGGCTGCCCAGGCGCGAAAGCATCAGAGCGTACAACCGACCATCGCCAAAGAAGTAAGTCTTAATTGAGGATGAAAATGTCAGTATTTCCAGAAGGTTTTTTATGGGGCGGCGCGCTTGCCGCCAACCAGTCTGAAGGTGCGTTCCGCGAAGGCGGCAAAGGACTGACCACGGTCGATATGATCCCGCACGGCGAGCATCGAATGGCGGTGAAACTGGGGCTGGAAAAACGTTTTCAGTTGCGCGATGACGAGTTTTATCCCAGCCATGAGGCGACGGATTTTTATCATCGTTATAAAGAAGATATCGCCCTGATGGCAGAGATGGGATTCAAAGTGTTCCGTACCTCAATTGCCTGGAGCCGCCTCTTCCCGCAGGGCGATGAACTGACGCCCAACCAGCAGGGCATTGCTTTTTACCGTTCTGTCTTTGAAGAGTGTAAAAAGTACGGTATCGAACCGCTGGTCACGTTGTGCCACTTCGATGTGCCGATGCATCTGGTCACCGAATATGGCTCCTGGCGTAACCGCAAGCTGGTGGAGTTTTTCAGCCGCTACGCCAGAACCTGCTTTGAAGCATTTGATGGTCTGGTGAAATACTGGCTAACCTTCAATGAAATCAACATTATGTTGCATAGCCCGTTCTCCGGCGCGGGTCTGGTGTTTGAAGAAGGGGAAAATCAGGATCAGGTGAAATATCAGGCTGCGCATCACCAGCTGGTTGCCAGTGCGTTAGCCACCAAAATCGCCCATGAGGTTAACCCGCAAAATCAGGTGGGCTGTATGTTGGCGGGCGGTAACTTCTACCCTTACAGTTGCAAGCCGGAAGATGTCTGGGCGGCGCTGGAGAAAGACCGGGAAAACCTGTTTTTTATCGATGTGCAGGCGCGGGGCGCGTATCCGGCTTACTCTGCCCGCGTATTCCTCGAAAAAGGGGTAACCATCGACAAAGCACCGGGCGATGATGAAATCCTGAAAAACACCGTCGATTTTGTCTCCTTCAGCTATTACGCCTCGCGCTGCGCCTCGGCGGAGATGAACGCCAACAACAGCAGTGCGGCGAACGTGGTGAAATCGCTGCGTAACCCATATCTACAGGTAAGCGACTGGGGCTGGGGTATTGATCCACTCGGTCTGCGTATCACCATGAATATGATGTACGACCGTTATCAGAAGCCGCTGTTTCTGGTGGAAAACGGCCTCGGCGCAAAAGATGAATTTGCTGCCAATGGTGAGATTAACGACGACTATCGCATCAGCTATTTACGCGAACATATCCGCGCAATGGGCGAAGCGATTGCAGACGGCATTCCGCTGATGGGCTACACCACCTGGGGCTGTATTGATTTAGTTTCCGCCTCAACGGGTGAAATGAGCAAACGCTACGGTTTTGTCTACGTAGACCGTGACGACGCAGGCAACGGTACGCTGGCGCGCACGCGTAAGAAATCATTCTGGTGGTATAAAAAAGTGATTGCCAGTAACGGTGAAGATTTAGAGTAAGTAACAGTGCCGGATGCGGCGTGAACGCCTTATCCGGCCTACATGTCGCACGAACCAGGTAGGCCCGATAAGCGCAGCGCATCGGGCAATCTGGCGTTTGCTATCAGTTCTGATTCCCTCATCAAGAACATCCCTGTCCTGATTCCTTACTGAAAAACTACTCTTCTTCCACCGCTAACTGTGCGAAGCCGCCATTCCCTTCCCAGCCTTCCAGCCGTTGATAAACGGTTTCTACGGCGTCTTTAATCGGCTGGGTCATCGGGTAGTAAAAGCCGACGATATCCGGCTGGATGCCGAGGAAAATCACTTCGCCAATATCTTCTTTTAACTGGTCGATAAGGTAGTTCAGCGGCATGTTATGGGTAGTCATCATAAACATCTCGGCGATGTCATCCGGGTCGATGATGCGGATCTCGCCGGGGTTTAGCCCCATATCCGTGGCGTCGACAATCAGCAGTCGTGTCGGGCGCAGTTCGCGGATAGCGACAATGTCGTTTTCCGGTGCGCTACCGCCGTCAATCACCACCCAGTTACCTTTCGGCGCGGCGGCGCACTTTTCCGCCAGCAGCGGGCCTGCGCCATCATCGCCCATCATGCTATTGCCAACACAGAGTAAAACGTCAGTCACGCAATCTCCTCACCATCAAATAGATGGCGTTTTCCTGATGAATATCATGCAGCATACTTAACAGCATTGTACTCCATTCTTTCTGCTGCGAAGTTTGCGTTGCCCGGGCTTTATCGAATGCGTTGGCCAGCATCGGCACATGGTTAATGTCGATGACGATCTCACCATATTTCGGCACGCCTTCCATTTTGCGGCGGGCTTCGCTGCCCGCCTCCAGAGTGGCAATCCATGCCAGATATTCATCCCACGGGCAGGTGAGCGCCGCTTCCAGGCAATCGATAACCCCAAGGTGGTGACCAATCGCCAGGCTGTAATAGACCACCTGCTGCGCCTCGGCGGGCGTGGCATCGTTCTCATCAATAAATTTACGGCTCAGTTGACTGAACACCACCTTTTCACTCATCGGATACGCGCCTCTTCAACAACATGATTCAGATGGCTGACAATCTCGTTCAGACGCGGATCGTTTTCCGCTTCCAGCCAGCGTGCAACCTGCTCTTCGCCCTGCCCTAACTGTGTCAGGAAGTCATCGGCAATCTGGCGACCGTAACGGTAACCCGCCAGGCGGCGTGCTTCGCGATCTACTTTCACACGCAGCGGCTGCACCATATCGCCATGCAGGATCTCCGCCGGTTGTTCATCCTGCTCACCCGGCCCACGGGCGTGAATTTTCTGCTCCAGCAGGCCGAGCGCCATTGCAAAGCCGTATAGCGTAGCGGCAGGCGTTGGCGGGCAGCCCGGAATGTAGACATCCACCGGGACGATTTTATCCGTACCGCCCCACACGCAGTAGAGATCGTGGAAAATGCCACCGCTGTTACCGCAGGCACCGTAGGAGATACAGATTTTCGGGTCCGGCGCGGACTGCCACGCACGCAGCGCAGGGGATCGCATTGCACGGGTGACCGCGCCGGTAAACAGTAAAATATCCGCATGACGCGGTGAAGGAACGACTTTAATGCCGAAGCGTTCTGCATCGAACAGCGGCGACAAAGTGGCGAAAATTTCGATTTCGCAGCCGTTGCAGCCGCCGCAGTCCACGCGGTAAACGTAGGCAGAACGTTTGATTTTTTTCAGTAACGACGCCTTCATGCTGGCGATGGATTCATCCACCGTCATCGGGACCGGAATGCCGTTGGCGTCACGGGGGCCTAATAAATTGCTCATCAGATGGCCTCTTTCATATGGCGAGTCAGTTCAATACGGTCGGACGGCACCAGGCATTTCTGGCGCTTACATTCCGGGCAAGTCTCAAAGCTTTCGCGGTGGTTTTCCGCGCGACTGTCACCATTGTGCTTAAGCAGTGCAATGGCGTAGTCGATCTCTTTCTGGACGGCGAAAGGACGATTACAGATGCGGCAGTTACACAGCGCGAAACGGGACTGTTGCAGGAAGTCTTCTTTCTTCCACACCGCCAGTTCGTACTCTTGCGACAGTTTGATCGCCGCCGTCGGGCAGACTTCTTCGCAGCGTCCACAGAAGATGCAGCGTCCAAGATTGAACTCCCAGGCAAGCTCTCCTGTGGCGAGGTCGGTTTCAACCGTTAAGGCGTTTGACGGGCAGGCATTGACGCAGGCCGCGCAGCCGATGCACTGCTGCGGGTTCTGCTCTGGCTTACCACGGAAGTTTTTATCAACCGCAATCGGCTCCAGCGGATAAGACGAGGTCGCCGTGCCGGTTTTGATGACTTTTTTGATAAAGGTAAACATGGCGATTCCTTATTTCAGCGGCGAGTTTTTACGCTCAATGCTGTAACGCTCGAGTTCTTTGTACGGCACCACTTTGCTCTTCTTCTTACGTACATCGACCACGGTCATGCGGTCGGTACAGGAGTAGCAAGGGTCCAGGCTACCGATAATCAGCGGCGCATCGGAAACAGTGTTGCCACGCAGCATGTAGCGCAGGGTCGGCCAGTTCGCGTAGGTCGCGGCACGGCAGCGCCAGCGGTACAGCTTCTGGTTGTCGCCGGTCATGCTCCAGTGGATATCGTCGCCGCGCGGCGCTTCGGCAAAGCCCAGCGCAAAACGGTGCGGAATATAGGTAAAGCCTTCCACCATCAGCGGACCGCCCGGCAGGTTATCCAGACCGTAGTCGATCATGTTCAGCGCGGTATAGACTTCGTTGATACGAACTTTCAGACGGGAAATAACGTCGCAGCCCTGCTCGCTGTGGACTTCCATTGGCAGCAGGCCATAACCAACAAACGGGTGATCGGCGCGGGTATCGCGAGCGTGTCCGCTGGCGCGGACCATCGGGCCAACGTTACTGAAGTCGCGGGCAATTTCCGGGTCCAGACGACCAATGCCGACGGTGCGCTGTTCCATGTTCGGTGTGCTCAGCAGCACATCCACCAGCTCCTGCACTTCACGACGCATCTGTTGTGCCAGCTGGCGGGTCTGGATCATGTCGTCTTTCAGCAGATCGCGACGAATCCCGCCGATCAGGTTCAGGCCGTAGGTTTTACGTGCACCGGTAAGGATCTCTGCCATTTTCATGGAGGTTTCACGCACGCGGAAGAACTGCATAAAGCCGGAGTCGAAGCCGGTAAAGTGACAGGCGAGGCCGAGGTTGAGCAGATGCGAGTGCAGGCGTTCTACCTCCAGCAGAATGGCGCGGATCATCTGCGCACGTTCTGGTACCTGAATACCCATCGCGTTTTCCACCGACGTGGTGTAGGCGGTGCTGTGAGCAAAGCCGCAGATCCCGCACACACGGTCAGAGAGGAAGGTCACTTCGTTGTAACCCATGCGGGTTTCCGCCAGTTTTTCCATGCCGCGATGGACATAGAACAGGCGGTAGTCGGCGTCGATAATGTTTTCGCCATCGACGAACAGACGGAAGTGGCCCGGTTCGTCAGAAGTGACGTGCAGCGGACCAATCGGAACGACGTTGTTTTTCTTGTCGCCCAGTTCGTTGATGAACTCGTAGGTTTCAGCATCGGTAGTCGGTGCCGGACGTTGACGATAATCCATGCTGTCTTTACGCAGCGGATAAAGTTCATCCGGCCAGTCATCCGGCAGCACCAGACGACGTTCATCCGGCAGCCCTACCGGAATCAAACCGTACATATCGCGCACTTCACGCTCGCCCCATACCGCCGCCGGAACGCGCGGCGTTACGGACGGATATTCCTGTTTGTTGGCGTCAACTTCAACGCGCACGGTTATCCAGCATTTGGTGCCCTTCTCCATCGACAGCACGTAATAAACGGCGTAATGACCATTCAGTTTGCGTTCGTCGTTACCAAACAGCACCGACAGCCAGCCACCCTGCTTGTAATAGAGAAACTCCACTACTTCCGGCAGATAGTTCACCTTTACGGTGACAGTCAGCTGATCTTTGGTCTGCCAGGCGTGGTCCAGCACGACGCCCGGAAATGCCTCATTCAGCGCGGCGAGATAATGTTGACCTAATTTTTCTTCAGACATGCTCAAACTCTCTTTAATCACGCCGCCAGCAAGGAGACGAACGCTAAAAATGCAAAGCCAAACCCAGCCCAGGTAATGCGCGGAGTAATATCAAGACGCAGACGGGCCATGCTGTTTTCGAACAGCGCGATAACCAGGACGCCAACCACCAGTTTGACGATGGCAATCACCAGCGCCAGCAGCAACCCACCGACGGTGAAGGTTTCCATTTGTCCCCACGGAATAAACACCCCGACGAACATCTGCAACACCACCAGCTGTTTCAGGCTGATACCCCATTTCATGACGCCAAAGCCGCTGCCGCTATACTCAGAGAGCGGACCTTCCTGCAACTCCTGCTCGGCTTCCGCCAGGTCGAACGGCAGTTTGCCCATTTCGATAAAGGTGGCGAATGCACAGGCACAAAGCGCCAGCACCAGCGGGATGCTCTGGCTCAGCGGCCAGTGATAAACGGTGTCGGTGATGTTGCTGATGTTGGTGGAACCGGCAACCTGCGCCGCAACCCACAGACCAAGCAGCAGCATCGGTTCGACCAGCACGCCAAGCATCGCTTCACGGCTCGCGCCGATAGCGGTAAACGGGCTACCGGTATCCAGACCAGAAATGGCAAAGAAGAAACGCGCGATGGCAAAGAGATACAGTAAGGTGATCAAATCGCCCAGCTGCGGCAGCGGAGAACCAACGGTCACCACCGGCAGCGCAGTAGCGATAGTCAGCATGACGCCCACCATCACATACGGCGTCAGGCGGAACACCCAGCCGGAGGCATCCGGGCCAACGCTCTGGCGGCCCAGCAGTTTGATAATGTCGCGATACTCCTGCAACACGCCCGGCCCGCGACGGTTATGCAAGCGGGCGCGCGCCACGCGGGTTATACCGGAGAGCAGCGGCGCAACGGCAAATAACACCAGCGCCTGAATTAACGGATATAAAACACTCATTCTCAGGCTCCTCGTGAAACAATAATCACCACCAGTACCGCCAGTTCAACCAGCGCCATCCGGCGGAACAGCAACGCACTCCCCTCGCACTGCCAGCCCGGTACCAGCGACACCGGATTCAGCCATTTGCGCAGTTTCAGCACCGGCGCAAACGCCTGTTTCACCGGCATGGCAAAACCGTGAGCAGTAATCACCATTGATTTTTCATGGTCGTAGCCGCACACCCAGGCCGCGCCGCGGGAACGCGACGGCAAACGATCGCCTTTGCAAATCGCCATAATGATGAATGGCAGCAGCGGGCAGGCAATCAGCAGCAACGTGATCATTGGTTGAGAAACGGTGGTGTTAGCAGGCTCCAGCGGCAGAGGTACAGCAGCAGAGAGCATCGGCAGCAGCCACGGCGCAGCAACACCGCCAATTACGCAGCAAATCGCCAGTGCCACTACGCTTACGCTCATCAGGAGCGGCGCACAGGTGGCGTTTTCGGCTTCTTTGGTACGCGGCGCGCCGAGGAACGTGACGCCATAGACTTTCGCCATACACATCACCGCCAGCGCACCGGTAATTGCCAGACCCACTGCGAGCAGCGGCCCCAGCAGACGGGCAACAAACGCGCCACTATTGCTCAGTTTGAAGAAGGATTGATAGATAACCCATTCCCCGGCAAACCCGTTCAGCGGCGGCAGCGCCGCCATTGCCATCAGCCCGACTAACATGGCGATGGAGATAACCGGCATTTTCTTGCCAATGCCACCGAGTTTTTCGATATCGCGATGACCGGTACGGAACCAGACGCTCCCCGCCCCGAGGAACAGTACGCTTTTGAACAGGCTATGGTTAAGCAGATGGTACAGACCACCGACCAGACCAAGGGCAATCAGCGTCGGTTGTTCGAGCGCGATACCCGTTACGCCAGCGCCCAGCCCCAGCAGGATAATGCCGATATTCTCCAGGGTGTGGTAAGCCAGCAAACGTTGGATATTATGTTCCATCAACGCATACAGACCGCCGACAAACGCGGTGATCATACCGAGCACCAGCAGCGCGATCCCCCACCACAGCGGTGCATTACCGCCCAGCAGTGACAGGGTTAAAATGCCCAGCAGGCCAATTTTCATGACTACCGTGGAAAACAACGCGGCAGCTGGCGCAGAGGCGTTAGCATGTGCCTGCGGCACCCAGCCGTGCAGCGGAATAATCCCGGCCAGCAGGCCAAAACCAATCACACCGAGCAGCCAGATATCGGAACCGAGCGGCAGCTGTTGCATACGCATATCCAGCAGGCGCAGATCCAGCGTGCCGTAACGCTGCCACAGCAGCCAACAGGCAATCGCCAGCAGCAGAGTGCCAAGACGCCCCAGCGCAAACCACAGTTTGCCCTCTTTGCTGTTGCTGGTAAGGAACACCGCGCACAGGGCCATGATTTCGGCCATTACCACGAACATGCCGAGGTTGCTGGCAATGACGGCGCAGACGGCGGCAGCCATCAACATATTGATCTGCAAGCCGTTGCACTTCACCTGCGCGTGGCGATGCCAGTCAATGTTATAGAGGCTGACAAACAGACCGCACAGACCGAGCGTAATCAGCCAAATCGCGTTAAGCGGAGAGATTTGCACATCGTAGCTTACCAGCGATAGCGCACCGCTCACGCCAACCGCGCCAGTCAGTACAGTGAAGCCCGCGGCTGCCGTATACAGACTACCCACCGCGCCGCCAATTCCGGCTATCCAGCCGCTTAGCGCCTTTTGAAAAGAAAAGAGAAATGCCAGAACAGCGGCGGCGACAAACCACGCCACGCCGCTATTGATCAGGGAAATTGCGCTCATTTAGCCTCTCCACTTTGAGCCTGCTGAAACAAGGTGAGATCGCCAAAGTCCGTGTTAAAGGTCAGCTCACGCTTACGTTTGCTAACGCGGGCGATATCGGTGTTATCCACCAGATGCAGGGCTTTAGTAGGGCACATCCGCACGCAGGCCGGACCTTGTTCATCAAAACTACAAAGGTCACATTTGACGGCGATCGCGCGAATACCTGGCACCCAGTCAAGCAATGTGCTGACACGCGCCGGAGCAGGCGGTGCCGGTGGCGCTTTCGGGGTATTGGCGTTTGCCGGAATATCCAGCGGACGGCTGCCGGAAAATTCAATTGCGCCAAACGGGCAGGCGATGCCGCACAGTTTGCAGCTTACGCACAGACTTTCATTCAACTGCACGGCCCCATCAACGCGGGTGATGGCGTTAACCGGGCAGACCACCGCACAAGGCGCATCTTCACAGTGGTGACAGAGCTGCGGCGCAGATTCTTTTTCATTGAGCATCACTCGCAGGCGCGGCATTGATTGCAGGCCGTGCTGGCGATGCGTCTCTGAACAGGCGGCCTCACAGGTGTGGCAGCCGATACAGAGCGTGGAGTCAGCAATTACAAAACGATTCACCAGGCATTCCTCAGGTGATTGTCATTTTTGACGAAAACATGCCGATGAAATGTCATTTTCGACACTCATCGACACGCCCATCCCCAAACAGGCGTAACGCCTGCAAAACGGGCAAAGCCTCAGCTCATGCTGCCGGGCTTTGTCCCTTTACCAGTTGGCTTAAATTCACCGGCACATTGTTTTCAATGGCGGTGTATAAGCTGTCGTAAACGCCAGCGATTTTTTCGAGATAGTGTTCCAGAACCTGTTCGCGATCGCGGATGTTGACCTTGCCATCAATCATGCCGTCAATGCTCAGTTGCGCCTGCGCAATCCGCTGTTTGTCTTCGCCATCTTTTGTTTCGACGTAATACTCGATGGTGTGGCTGTTAAAGCCATCCGCCAGGGTGACGTAAATGCGAAAATGTTCAAAAAGGACGAAACAGAGTTCTTTGTCCGGCGCGCAGCTCATGGCGTGATGCAGGCGCGCTTTCGATAACGTGATCCCCTGAACCAGCGAATTGCAGTAGATGTGCCACTGGTCCTGTAGGCGACGATGCCGCTGTGCGATGTAATCGGCTTTCTCGCTTATTTCCCAAATAGTCATTGTCAGGTTACCCGTTTAACAGAGATGCCAGCCTTAAGCATTTTCTGTGCCAACTTTTAATTCATTGTTATGAAACAGATTTTTAAGATAAAGATGAATTTCGTCGCCGTGTCGACGTGTCATTTCGACATCATCGACATTATTCACCGCAGGGATAATCAACACTGGCACAATTATTGCTTATGGCTGGTAATAGTTAATGGGAGGCGATATGCACGAAATAACCCTCTGCCAACGGGCACTGGAATTGATCGAACAGCAGGCCGCAAAACACGGCGCAAAACGCGTAACTGGGGTCTGGCTCAAAATTGGCGCATTTTCTTGTGTCGAAACCAGCTCTCTTGCCTTTTGTTTTGATCTGGTTTGCCGCGGCAGCGTGGCGGAAGGTTGTAAACTGCACCTCGAAGAACAAGAGGCCGAATGCTGGTGTGAAACATGCCAACAGTATGTGACGCTACTGACCCAGCGCGTCCGCCGCTGTCCACAGTGTCATGGTGACATGCTACAGATTGTGGCAGACGACGGTTTACAGATTCGGCGGATAGAAATAGACCAGGAGTGAGCGATGTGTACAACATGCGGTTGCGGTGAAGGCAACCTGTATATCGAGGGTGATGAACATAACCCTCATTCCGCGTTTCGTAGCGCGCCATTTGCCCCGGCGGCACGCCCGAAGATGAAAATCACCGGCATTAAAACGCCTGAATTTACCCCCAGCCAGACTGAAGAAGGCGACCTGCATTACGGTCATGGCGAAGCGGGCACTCACGCGCCGGGCATGAGCCAGCGCCGGATGCTGGAAGTTGAAATTGACGTGCTGGACAAAAACAACCGTCTGGCTGAACGCAACCGCGCGCGCTTTGCTGCCCGCAAGCAACTGGTGCTCAACCTGGTTTCCAGCCCTGGTTCCGGTAAAACCACCCTGCTGACGGAAACCTTAATGCGCCTGAAAGACAGCGTTCCGTGCGCGGTTATTGAAGGCGACCAGCAAACCGTGAACGATGCCGCACGCATTCGCGCTACCGGCACACCAGCGATTCAGGTGAACACCGGTAAAGGCTGCCATCTTGACGCACAGATGATTGCCGACGCCGCGCCGCGCCTGCCACTGGACGATAACGGTATTCTGTTTATCGAAAACGTTGGCAACCTTGTATGCCCGGCGAGCTTCGATCTCGGTGAAAAACACAAAGTGGCGGTGCTTTCCGTTACCGAAGGTGAAGACAAACCGCTGAAATATCCCCATATGTTTGCCGCCGCCTCGCTGATGCTGCTCAACAAAGTTGACCTGCTGCCGTATCTCAACTTTGACGTTGAGAAGTGCATCGCCTGCGCCCGCGAAGTCAATCCAGAAATTGAAATCATCCTTATTTCCGCCACCAGCGGCGAAGGGATGGACCAGTGGCTGAACTGGCTGGAGACACAGCGATGTGCATAGGCGTTCCCGGCCAGATCCGCACCATTGACGGCAACCAGGCGAAAGTCGACGTCTGCGGCATTCAGCGCGACGTCGATTTAACGTTAGTCGGCAGCTGCGATGAAAACGGTCAGCCACGCGTGGGCCAGTGGGTACTGGTTCACGTTGGCTTTGCCATGAGCGTAATTAATGAAGCCGAAGCACGCGACACTCTCGACGCCTTACAAAACATGTTTGACGTTGAGCCGGATGTCGGTGCGCTGTTGTATGGCGAGGAAAAATAATGCGTTTTGTTGATGAATATCGCGCGCCGGAACAGGTGATGCAGTTAATTGAGCATCTGCGCGAACGTGCTTCACATCTCTCTTACACCGCCGAACGCCCTCTGCGGATTATGGAGGTGTGTGGCGGTCATACCCACGCCATTTTTAAATTCGGCCTCGACCAGTTGCTGCCGGAAAACGTTGAGTTTATCCACGGTCCCGGTTGCCCGGTGTGCGTACTGCCGATGGGCAGAATCGACACCTGCGTGGAGATTGCCAGCCATCCGGAAGTCATCTTCTGTACCTTTGGCGACGCCATGCGCGTACCAGGGAAACAGGGTTCGCTGTTACAGGCAAAGGCACGCGGTGCCGATGTGCGCATCGTTTACTCGCCGATGGATGCGTTGAAACTGGCGCAGGAGAATCCAACCCGCAAAGTGGTGTTCTTCGGCTTAGGTTTTGAAACCACCATGCCGACGACGGCCATCACTCTGCAACAGGCGAAAGCGCGTGATGTGCAGAATTTTTACTTCTTCTGCCAGCATATTACGCTTATCCCGACGCTGCGCAGTTTGCTGGAAGAGCCGGATAACGGTATCGACGCGTTTCTTGCGCCCGGTCACGTTAGTATGGTTATCGGCACTGATGCCTATAATTTTATCGCCAGCGATTTTCATCGTCCGCTGGTGGTCGCTGGTTTCGAACCCCTTGATCTACTGCAAGGCGTGGTGATGCTGGTGGAGCAGAAAATAGCGGCCCACAGCAAGGTAGAGAATCAGTATCGTCGGGTGGTGCCGGATGCCGGTAACCTGCTGGCGCAACAGGCGATTGCCGATGTGTTCTGTGTCAACGGCGACAGCGAATGGCGCGGCTTAGGCGTGATTGAATCTTCTGGTGTACACCTGACGCCGGATTATCAACGATTCGATGCCGAAGCGCATTTCCGCCCGGCACCGCAGCAGGTCTGCGATGACCCGCGCGCACGTTGTGGCGAAGTATTAACGGGCAAATGTAAGCCGCATCAATGCCCGCTGTTTGGTAACACCTGTAATCCTCAAACCGCGTTTGGTGCGCTGATGGTTTCCTCCGAAGGAGCGTGCGCCGCGTGGTATCAGTATCGTCAGCAGGAGAGTGAAGCGTGAATAATATCCAACTCGCCCACGGTAGCGGCGGCCAGGCGATGCAGCAATTAATCAACAGCCTGTTTATGGAAGCCTTTGCCAACCCGTGGCTGGCAGAGCAGGAAGATCAGGCACGTCTTGATCTGGCGCAGCTGGTAGCGGAAGGCGACCGTCTGGCGTTCTCCACCGACAGTTACGTCATTGACCCGCTGTTCTTTCCTGGCGGTAATATCGGCAAGCTGGCGATTTGCGGCACCGCGAATGACGTTGCGGTCAGTGGCGCTATTCCGCGCTATCTCTCCTGTGGCTTTATCCTCGAAGAAGGATTGCCGATGGAGACACTGAAAGCCGTAGTGACCAGCATGGCAGAAACCGCCCGCGCGGCAGGCATTGCCATCGTCACTGGCGATACTAAAGTGGTGCAGCGCGGCGCGGCAGATAAACTGTTTATCAACACCGCTGGCATGGGCGCAATTCCGGCGAATATTCACTGGGGCGCACAGACGCTAACCGCAGGCGATGTATTGCTGGTTAGCGGTACACTCGGCGACCATGGGGCGACTATCCTTAACCTGCGTGAGCAGCTGGGGCTGGATGGCGAACTGGTCAGCGACTGTGCGGTACTAACGCCGCTTATTCAGACGCTGCGTGACATTCCCGGCGTGAAAGCGCTGCGTGATGCCACCCGTGGTGGTGTAAACGCGGTGGTACATGAGTTCGCGGCAGCCTGCGGTTGTGGTATTGAAATTTCAGAAGCGGCACTGCCGGTTAAACCAGCCGTGCGCGGCGTTTGCGAACTGCTGGGACTGGACGCCCTTAACTTTGCCAACGAAGGCAAACTGGTGATCGCCGTTGAACGCAACGCGGCAGAGCAAGTGCTGGCAGCGTTACATTCCCATCCACTGGGGAAAGACGCGGCGCTGATTGGTGAAGTGGTGGAACGTAAAGGTGTTCGTCTTGCCGGTCTGTATGGCGTGAAACGAACCCTCGATTTACCACACGCCGAACCGTTACCGCGTATATGCTAATAAAATTCTAAATCTCCTATAGTTAGTCAATGACCTTTTGCACCGCTTTGCGGTGCTTTCCTGGAAGAACAAAATGTCATATACACCGATGAGTGATCTCGGACAACAAGGTTTGTTCGACATCACTCGGACACTATTGCAGCAGCCCGATCTGGCCTCGCTGTGTGAGGCTCTTTCGCTACTGGTAAAGCGTTCTGCGCTCGCCGACAACGCGGCTATTGTGTTGTGGCAAGCGCAGACTCAACGTGCGTCTTATTACGCGTCGCGTGAAAAAGACACCCCCATTAAATATGAAGACGAAACTGTTCTGGCACACGGTCCGGTACGCAGCATTTTGTCGCGCCCTGATACGCTGCATTGCAGTTACGAAGAATTTTGTGAAACCTGGCCGCAGCTGGCCGCAGGTGGGCTATACCCAAAATTTGGTCACTATTGCCTGATGCCACTGGCGGCAGAAGGGCATATTTTTGGTGGCTGTGAATTTATTCGTTATGACGATCGCCCCTGGAGCGAAAAAGAGTTCAATCGTCTGCAAACATTTACGCAGATCGTTTCTGTCGTCACCGAACAAATCCAGAGTCGAGTCGTTAACAATGTTGACTATGAGTTGTTATGCCGGGAACGCGATAACTTCCGCATCCTGGTCGCCATCACCAACGCGGTGCTTTCCCGCCTGGATATGGACGAACTGGTCAGCGAAGTCGCCAAAGAAATCCATTACTATTTCGACATTGACGATATCAGCATTGTCTTACGCAGCCACCGTAAAAACAAACTCAACATCTACTCCACTCACTATCTTGATAAACAACATCCCGCCCACGAACAGAGCGAAGTCGATGAAGCCGGAACCCTCACCGAACGCGTGTTCAAAAGCAAAGAGATGCTGCTGATTAATCTCCACGAGCGGGACGATTTAGCCCCCTATGAACGCATGTTGTTCGACACCTGGGGCAACCAGATTCAAACCTTGTGCCTGTTACCGCTGATGTCTGGCGATACCATGCTGGGCGTGCTGAAACTGGCGCAATGCGAAGAGAAAGTGTTTACCACTACCAATTTGAATTTACTGCGCCAGATTGCCGAACGTGTGGCAATCGCTGTCGATAACGCCCTCGCCTATCAGGAAATCCATCGTCTGAAAGAACGGCTGGTTGATGAAAACCTCGCCCTGACCGAGCAGCTCAACAATGTTGATAGTGAATTTGGCGAGATTATTGGCCGCAGCGAAGCCATGTACAGCGTACTTAAACAAGTTGAAATGGTGGCGCAAAGTGACAGTACTGTTCTGATCCTCGGTGAAACTGGTACAGGTAAAGAGCTGATTGCCCGCGCGATCCATAATCTCAGTGGGCGTAATAATCGCCGCATGGTCAAAATGAACTGCGCGGCGATGCCTGCCGGATTGCTGGAGAGCGATCTGTTTGGTCATGAGCGTGGGGCTTTTACCGGTGCCAGCGCCCAGCGTATCGGTCGTTTTGAACTGGCGGATAAAAGCTCCCTGTTCCTCGACGAAGTGGGCGATATGCCACTGGAGTTACAGCCGAAGTTGCTGCGTGTATTACAGGAACAGGAGTTTGAACGTCTCGGCAGCAACAAAATCATTCAGACGGACGTGCGTCTAATCGCCGCAACTAACCGCGATCTGAAAAAAATGGTCGCCGACCGAGAGTTCCGTAGCGATCTCTATTACCGCCTGAACGTATTCCCGATCCACCTGCCGCCACTACGCGAGCGTCCGGAAGATATTCCGCTGCTGGCGAAAGCCTTTACCTTCAAAATTGCCCGTCGTCTGGGGCGTAATATCGACAGCATTCCTGCCGAGACGCTGCGCACCTTGAGCAACATGGAGTGGCCGGGTAACGTACGCGAACTGGAAAACGTCATTGAGCGCGCAGTATTGCTGACACGCGGCAACGTGCTGCAGCTGTCATTGCCAGATATTGTTTTACCGGAACCAGAAACGCCGCCTGCCGCAACAGTTGTCGCTCAGGAGGGCGAAGATGAATATCAGTTGATTGTTCGCGTGCTGAAAGAAACTAACGGCGTGGTTGCCGGGCCTAAAGGCGCTGCGCAACGTCTGGGGCTGAAACGCACGACCCTGCTGTCACGGATGAAGCGGCTTGGAATTGATAAATCGGCATTGATTTAACAGATGTGGTTATACTCGATCAACATTCAATGAAAGGAGGCAGTATGGCAGTTTCAGCAAGAAATCAATTAACCGGAACGGTTAGCGCAGTAGCAATGGGCGCTGTGAATGATGAAGTAGAACTGACGCTGGCAGGTGGTGCAAAACTGGTGGCAATTGTGACTCACAGCAGCCAGCAGGCTCTTGGTCTGGCAAAAGGGAAAGAAGCGATTGCCCTGATTAAAGCCCCGTGGGTCACGCTGGCAACGGAAGACTGTGGACTGAAATTCTCTGCTCGCAACCAATTTGCTGGCAGCGTGTCGACAATCACCGAAGGCGCAGTGAACGCCACTGTCCATATCAAAACGGATGCGGGTTTTGAAATTGTGGCAGTGGTAACAAATGAAAGTCAGGATGAAATGAAACTCACCACTGGCTCGCGCGTTATTGCATTGATCAAAGCATCAGCCATCCTGATTGCCACCAAAGCGTAAACGCCTTATTTGCCGGAGAGTATGGCTCTCCGGCAGATTTATTTCTTTGGACGATATTTTTCTGGCAACTCCGGCACCGGACGCTTGTCATCGATGAGATGACGCACGGTTAAGATCGGATGACGCCACAGCATTCTCGGCCCGGCCCAACGCATAATCTGTTTCATCTCTTCACGCTTTGCAGGCTGGTAACAGTGCACCGGACACTGCTTACAGGCTGGTTTCTCTTCGCCGAACACACATTTATCCAGCCGCTTTTGCGCGTAGGCAAACAGCGCGTCGTAATGCTCCGGCTCCGCTGACGCCTGCGGGCATTTCGCTTGATAAAGATCGATCATTTTTTTAATCGTCAGTTTTTCACGAGAGATACGCTTGCCGGACATGCTGCCTCCATCTCATTAAGATGCATTTATATTACAACTTAATCTTAAAGGGCACTATGACTCTAAAGAAGAAGGGTTAGCCAACCGATACAATTTTGCGTACTTGCTTCATAAGCATCACGCAAAAGCTGCAAAACAGCATCTTTCCCGGAATCACCATCAAGAACTCGCCGTTCGCTTCTTCCCCTGAAATGATTAACTCCGGTATCATGTGCGCCTTATGTGATTACAACGAAAATAAAAACCATCACACCCCATTTAATATCAGGGAACCGGACATAACCCCATGAGTGCAATAGAAAATTTCGATGCCCATACGCCCATGATGCAGCAGTATCTCAAGCTGAAAGCCCAGCATCCCGAGATCCTGCTGTTTTACCGGATGGGTGATTTTTATGAACTGTTTTATGACGACGCAAAACGCGCGTCGCAACTGCTGGATATTTCACTGACCAAACGCGGTGCTTCGGCGGGAGAGCCGATCCCGATGGCGGGGATCCCCTACCATGCGGTGGAAAACTACCTCGCCAAACTGGTGAATCAGGGCGAGTCCGTTGCCATCTGCGAACAAATTGGCGATCCGGCGACCAGCAAAGGTCCGGTTGAGCGCAAAGTTGTGCGTATCGTTACGCCGGGCACCATCAGCGATGAAGCCCTGTTACAAGAGCGCCAGGACAATCTGCTGGCGGCTATCTGGCAGGACAGCAAAGGTTTCGGCTACGCGACGCTGGATATCAGTTCCGGTCGTTTTCGCCTGAGCGAACCGGCTGACCGGGAAACGATGGCGGCAGAACTGCAACGCACTAATCCGGCGGAACTGCTATATGCAGAAGATTTTGCTGAAATGTCGTTAATTGAAGGTCGTCGCGGTCTGCGCCGTCGTCCGCTGTGGGAGTTTGAAATCGACACCGCGCGCCAGCAGTTGAATCTGCAATTTGGCACCCGCGATCTGGTCGGTTTTGGCGTCGAGAACGCGCCGCGCGGACTTTGTGCTGCCGGTTGTCTGTTGCAGTATGCGAAAGATACTCAACGCACGACCCTGCCGCATATTCGTTCTATCACCATGGAACGTGAGCAGGACAGCATCATTATGGATGCCGCGACACGTCGTAACCTGGAAATTACTCAGAACCTGGCGGGCGGTGCGGAAAACACGCTGGCTTCAGTGCTCGACTGCACTGTAACGCCAATGGGTAGTCGTATGCTGAAACGCTGGCTGCATATGCCAGTGCGCGATACCCGCGTGTTGCTTGAGCGCCAGCAAACTATTGGCGCATTGCAGGATTTCACCGCCGAGCTACAGCCGGTGCTGCGTCAGGTCGGCGACCTGGAACGTATTCTGGCACGTCTGGCTTTACGAACTGCTCGCCCACGCGATCTGGCCCGTATGCGTCACGCTTTCCAGCAACTGCCGGAGCTGCGTGCGCAGTTAGAAAATGTCGATAGCGCTCCGGTACAGGCGCTGCGTGAGAAGATGGGTGAGTTTGCCGAACTGCGCGATCTGCTGGAGCGGGCCATTATCGACACACCGCCGGTACTGGTGCGCGACGGTGGTGTTATCGCATCGGGCTATAACGAAGAGCTGGATGAGTGGCGCGCGCTGGCTGACGGCGCGACCGATTATCTGGAGCGTCTGGAAGTCCGCGAGCGTGAACGTACCGGCCTGGACACGCTGAAAGTCGGATTTAACGCGGTGCATGGTTATTACATTCAGATCAGCCGTGGACAAAGCCATCTGGCACCGATTAACTACATGCGCCGCCAGACGCTGAAAAACGCCGAACGCTACATTATTCCAGAGCTAAAAGAGTACGAAGATAAAGTTCTCACCTCAAAAGGCAAAGCACTGGCACTGGAAAAACAGCTTTATGAAGAGCTGTTCGACCTGCTGTTGCCGCATCTGGAAGCGTTGCAACAGAGCGCAAGCGCACTGGCAGAACTTGATGTGCTGGTTAACCTGGCGGAGCGGGCCTATACCCTGAACTACACCTGCCCGACCTTCATTGATAAACCGGGTATTCGCATCACCGAAGGCCGCCATCCGGTGGTTGAACAGGTACTGAACGAGCCATTTATCGCCAACCCGCTGAACCTGTCGCCGCAGCGTCGCATGTTGATCATTACCGGTCCGAATATGGGCGGTAAAAGTACCTATATGCGCCAGACCGCACTGATTGCGCTGATGGCCTACATCGGCAGCTATGTACCGGCACAAAAAGTCGAGATTGGACCTATCGATCGCATCTTTACCCGCGTAGGGGCAGCGGATGATCTGGCATCCGGGCGTTCAACCTTTATGGTGGAAATGACCGAAACCGCCAATATTTTACATAACGCCACCGAGTACAGTCTGGTGCTGATGGATGAGATTGGGCGTGGAACGTCCACTTACGATGGTCTGTCGCTGGCGTGGGCGTGCGCTGAAAATCTGGCGAATAAGATTAAGGCATTGACGTTGTTTGCTACCCATTATTTCGAGCTGACCCAGTTACCGGAGAAAATGGAAGGCGTGGCTAACGTGCATCTCGATGCACTGGAGCACGGCGACACCATTGCCTTTATGCACAGCGTGCAGGATGGCGCGGCGAGCAAAAGCTACGGCCTGGCGGTTGCAGCTCTGGCGGGCGTGCCAAAAGAGGTTATTAAGCGCGCACGGCAAAAACTGCGTGAGCTGGAAAGCATTTCGCCGAACGCCGCCGCTACGCAAGTGGATGGTACGCAAATGTCTTTGCTGTCAGTGCCAGAAGAAACGTCGCCTGCGGTCGAAGCACTGGAAAATCTCGACCCGGATTCACTGACTCCGCGTCAGGCGCTGGAGTGGATTTATCGCTTGAAGAGTCTGGTGTAATATTAATGAGCCCCGATTAAACTTCGGGGCTCATATATCTCTTATCCGATAGATAAAAAAGGAGTAAAATAAACACTATTAAGAACAAAACATTCAAGAAAAAAATGAGAATAACGATTGCATCAATAATTTTAATAATTAGCGCCACTGCAATAGGCGCCGAAGATACCCCTTCACATTTTGATATTCCCGAGCAAGTATTAAATAATATTACGAAGGAATCACGAAATAAACTGCAGGATATCATTGCCAAGGCTCAACATGGCGATAAAGCCTCACAAACGGTGATGGGACTCATATACCTGAATGGTCTATCTGAAAGTCCTTCAGTGAAGGATATAAACAAAGCATTTTATTGGCTCAACCTTGCAGCAAAGCAAAATTATGATGAAGCTGAATTTTACTTAGGACAGATTTATCATTACGGATATGATAATACGGGGCCTAACTATCGTATTGCGATATACTGGTATGAGAAAGCGGCAGAAAAAGGGAATGAACAAGCTCAAATAAACTGTGCGAATATTTATCAATTTGGCCCACAGGAATTCCAAAACATTAACAAAGCCAAGTATTGGCTTCAGAAAGCAGTACAGAAGGACAATCCTATTGCACATGCAAACTTAGGGATTATCGGAATTCAAGAGAATAAGTATGCTGAAGCTATCCCTCACTTAAAAATAGCGGCAGAAAAGGGTCAGCGACTCGGCCAATATAATTACGGGACACTTTTTTTTAATGGTCAGGGCGTTCCCAAAGATATACGACAGGCTAAATACTGGTTTGAGAAAGCTGCTACTCAAAACTTACCTATTGCACAAATTACTTTAGGACAAATTTATGCCTGGGGGCTTGATGGAAATGGCATAAATAAAGAAGAAGCGTTGCTCTGGTTAAATAAAGCCAAAGCCCAAGGTCAATTTACTGATAAACAGATCAACGCCATTATTTCAAAAAAAATAGACTAACTCCAAACCAAAATGCTCAAATCAATGCCATCTATTCGCTATCACAAAATAGAATCATTTAATTATCGCCATATATGGGCCGTTGGTGATATTCATGGCGATTATCAATTATTACAATCCCGCTTACACCAACTCTCTTTTTGCCCCGAAACTGACTTACTTATTTCCGTAGGCGATAATATTGATCGTGGGCCGGATAGTCTTAACGTGCTACGCCTGTTAAACCAGCCCTGGTTTACATCGGTTAAAGGCAACCACGAGGCAATGGCGCTTGATGCCTTCGCGACTGGCGATGGCAATATGTGGCTTGCCAGTGGCGGTGACTGGTTCTTTGAGTTAAATGATTCAGAACAAAAAGAAGCAATAGACCTGTTGCTTCGCTTTCATCATCTTCCGCATATTATAGAAATCACCAACGATATTATAAAATATGTTATCGCACATGCAGATTATCCGGGTGATGAATATCAGTTTGGCAAGGAAGTAGCGGAAAGAGAGGTACTCTGGCCTGTTGATCGCGTGCAGAAATCACTCAAAGGCGAGTTAAAAGAAATAAACGGTGCCGACTGTTTTATCTTCGGGCATATGATGTTTACAAATATCCAGACATTTGCCAATCAGGTTTATATTGATACCGGCTCGCCGGAAAGCGGGCGGTTATCGTTTTATAAAATAAAATGACAAGACCGGGTAAGGCAAAGCCTCTACCCGGCACTTTTTTATTAACGCTTATCTGCCACCAGCAGTGGCGGAATGCTCGGCACCATTGGCGCGTCATCAATATCTTTCTGCGTCATGCGGAACGCTTCGGGATAATGTTCGCGGCTGGTGCGGCGCAGCGGTTCGGTATCGCGCCAGGTATAGAGGCAATGCTGGCACTGGTAGACCGTCCAGACATCTTTTACCGGCGATTTCGCCATCACTTCAATCTGTTCATCGGCACAACGTGGACAAATCATCTTGTTCTCCTTATTTACGTGCGGCCAGCATAGCGGTCAGTTTTTCAGCCCAGGCTTTGGTTTCCGGTAAATCCACCACCGGCTGGCTGTAGTGACCACGGTTGTCCGGGGCGACAGGCGTGGTGGCGTCGATAATCAGCTTGTCGGTGATACCGGCCGGGCTTGAGCCGGGGTCGAGTTCCAGCACGGACATATTCGGCAACTGCACCAAATCCCCTGCCGGGTTCACTTTCGAGGAGAGCGCCCACATCACCTGCGGCAGGTTGAACGGATCAACGTCTTCATCGACCATAATCACCATCTTCACGTAGCCCAGACCGTGTGGCGTGGTCATCGCACGCAGGCCCACCGCGCGGGCAAAGCCACCGTAGCGTTTTTTGGTGGAGATAATCGCCAGCAGGCCGTGGGTGTACATGGCGTTCACCGCCTGCACTTCCGGGAACTCGGCTTTCAGTTGCTGATACAGCGGCACGCAGGTGGCTGGCCCCATCAGGTAGTCGATTTCCGTCCACGGCATCCCGAGATAGAGCGATTCAAAAATGGGTTTGCTGCGATAAGAGACTTTATCAATGCGCACGACGGTCATATTGCGCCCGCCTGAGTAGTGGCCGGTAAACTCACCGAATGGCCCTTCAATCTCGCGTTTGCGGCTTTCGATGACTCCTTCGAGGATCACTTCCGAGCCCCAGGGTACATCAAAACCGGTCAGTGGGGCGGTGGCAATCGGGTACGGACTTTCGCGCAGCGCGCCCGCCATTTCGTACTCGGACTGATCATATTTCAGCGGCGTGGCCCCCATCAGCGTGATGATCGGATCGTTACCGAGCGTGATCGCAATCGGCAGATCTTCACCGCGCTCTTCCGCTTTATGCAGATGCAGGGCAATATCGTGCATCGGCACCGGTTGCAGGCCGAGCTTACGTTTGCCTTTCACTTCCATACGATAGATACCGACGTTCTGCTTGCCGAAGTTATCCGGGTCGAGCGGATCGCGGGAAACTACGCACGCTTTGTCGAGATAGAAACCGCCATCACCGTCGTTTAAACGAAACAGTGGCAGAATATCGAACAGGTTAATCTCGTCGCCATCGACGGTGTTCTGCGCCCAGGCTGGATTGGCGCGGCGCTCCGGGGCAATGGGGAAGTTATCCCAGCGGCGGATAAACTCATCAATCTGTTTTTTAACCGGGGTGTTTGGCGGCAGGCCGAGGGAAATCGCGTGGTTCTGCCAGGAACCGATGGTGTTCATTGCCACGCGGGCATCGATAAAGCCGCGAATATTATCAAACCAAAGCGCGGGCGCGCCGTCGCCGATACGCCCGGTGGCGTTGGCTGCGGCTGCCAGATCCGGTTCCGCGTTCACCTCTTCGCTGATTTTCAGTAACTGGCCGTGGTCATCAAGCGCCTGTAAAAAGCTGCGTAAATCATCAAATGCCATTATTCATTCTCCTGAGAAAAATTCCGGGCCTGCGGCAATCCTTGCCAGCGCCTGGCGTGAGGATGTTCGAGGCCAAATTGATCCAGCACGCGGGCTACCACATGGTGGACAATGTCATCTACCGTTTCGGGATGGTTATAAAAGGCAGGCATCGGCGGCACCATCGCCACACCCATGCGCGAAAGTGCGAGCATATTTTCGAGATGGATTGTGCTAAGCGGCATTTCACGCGGCACCAGCACCAGTTTGCGGCCTTCTTTGAGCACGACGTCCGCCGCGCGCCCTACGAGACCATCGGCGTAACCAGCGCGGATACCGGCGAGCGTTTTCATACTGCATGGAATAACGATCATGCCGTCGGTACGAAAGGAGCCGGAAGAGATAGTCGCAGCCTGATCCGCCGGGTTATGGCTGAAGTCTGCGAGGGCGGCAACATCGCGAGCGCTGTAAGGCGTTTCCAGTTCAATGGTGGTTTTCGCCCACTTCGACATCACCAGATGAGTCTCGACATTCGGCATCTCCCGCAGCGCTTGCAGTAATGCCACCCCAAGAGGCGCACCGGTAGCCCCTGTCATCCCGACGATCAGTCTCATTGTTTATTCTCTTAATTGTTCGTATACGAACGTTATTATTAAAATACGCCTCTGTTTTCATCGCGGCAAGCACTGAAAAGTAACAACATCTTCTTCGTCACTGAAAAACCGCTATGATAGCGGCAGATAGTTTGCCCGGAGTTTACATGGCGTTACGAAATAAAGCGTTCCATCAGTTACGACAGCTTTTTCAGCAGCACACGGCTCGCTGGCAGCACGAGTTACCTGACCTCACCAAACCACAGTACGCGGTGATGCGCGCCATTGCTGATAAGCCTGGTATTGAACAGGTGGCACTGATAGAAGCAGCAGTCAGCACCAAAGCAACGCTGGCAGAAATGTTGGCAAGAATGGAAAATCGTGGCTTAGTCAGACGTGAACATGACGCCGCTGACAAGCGGCGACGCTTTGTCTGGCTGACTGCCGAAGGAGAAAAGGTACTTGCTGCGGCGATACCGATTGGTGACAGTGTGGATGCGGAATTTTTGGGGCGTTTGAGTGGAGAAGAGCAGGAGCTGTTTATGCAGCTGGTGCGCAAGATGATGAGCAAATAGGATGCTGATTGCCGGGTAGGACGCTGACGAGTCTTATCCAGGCGACAAAACACACCGACTTCCCAAACAAAAGAAAAAGGCCAGCCTCGCTTGAGACTGGCCTTTCTGACAGATGCTTACTTACTCGCGGAACAGCGCTTCGATATTCAGCCCCTGCGTTTGCAGGATTTCGCGCAAACGGCGCAGGCCTTCAACCTGAATCTGGCGAACACGTTCACGGGTGAGGCCAATTTCACGACCTACATCTTCCAGTGTTGCCGCTTCGTACCCCAGCAAACCGAATCGACGTGCCAGCACTTCACGCTGTTTGGCGTTCAGCTCGAACAGCCATTTGACGATGCTCTGCTTCATATCGTCATCTTGCGTGGTATCTTCCGGACCGTTCTCTTTTTCATCGGCCAGGATGTCCAGCAACGCTTTTTCGGAATCACCACCCAGCGGGGTGTCTACCGAGGTAATGCGCTCGTTAAGACGAAGCATACGGCTGACGTCATCAACTGGCTTATCCAGTTGCTCTGCGATCTCTTCCGCACTTGGTTCGTGGTCCAGTTTATGGGACAACTCGCGTGCGGTTCGCAGGTAAACGTTCAGCTCCTTTACGATGTGAATCGGCAAACGAATAGTACGGGTTTGGTTCATAATCGCCCGTTCGATCGTCTGGCGGATCCACCAGGTTGCGTATGTTGAGAAGCGGAAACCACGTTCCGGGTCAAACTTCTCTACCGCGCGGATCAGCCCCAGGTTGCCCTCTTCGATCAGGTCCAACAGCGCCAGACCACGATTGCCATAACGGCGGGCAATCTTCACGACCAGACGCAGGTTACTTTCAATCATCCGGCGACGTGAAGCGACATCTCCACGCAGTGCGCGACGCGCGAAATAAACTTCTTCTTCGGCCGTTAACAGTGGCGAATAACCAATCTCACCAAGGTAAAGCTGAGTCGCGTCCAACACACGCTGTGTGGCCCCTTGCGATAACAGCTCCTCTTCAGCCAAATCGTTATCACTGGGTTCCTCTTCAACTAAGGCTTTCTCGTCAAAAACCTCAACTCCGTTCTCATCAAATTCCGCGTCTTCATTTAAATCATGAACTTTCAGCGTATTCTGACTCATAAGGTGGCTCCTACCCGTGATCCCTTGACGGAACTAGCAAGCAAAAGCCTGGTTCCGCCGAATTATCGCTGCGGTAAATAACGCAGCGGGTTTACGGATTTCCCCTTGTAACGAATTTCAAAATGCAAGCGTGTTGAACTGGTTCCGGTGCTACCCATGGTTGCTATTTTTTGCCCCGCCTTCACTTCTTGTTGTTCCCGGACCAGCATTGTGTCGTTATGGGCGTAGGCACTCAGGTAATCATCATTATGTTTGATGATAATCAGATTACCGTAGCCGCGCAGCGCGTTACCGGCATAAACAACGCGGCCATCTGCGGTCGCGATAATTGCCTGTCCTTTGCTGCCTGCGATATCAATCCCCTTGTTGCCCCCCTCAGAAGCGCCAAAGGTTTCGATCACTTTGCCCTCAGTCGGCCAGCGCCAGGTGGAGATAGGCGTACTGGTTGATGTACTGCTGACAGTCGGCTCGGTTGTGCTTGCTGTTGGTACCGTTACAGGCGCTGTGACCGTGGTCGCAGTTGGCTTGTTGTTCGGCAACATTTTGTTAGCACTCTGTTCACCCGAAGACTCAGAATACGTAATTGTCGGTTGCGACGCAACAGCAACGGTGGAATTTTGTGCAGGCTTGATCACAACTCCTTGCTCTGCTGCGTCGGCCTGGGTAATGGCATTTCCGCCAGTGATTGGCGTACCGGAAGCATTACCCACCTGTAAGGTCTGACCGACGTTCAGCGCGTATGGTGCCTGAATATTGTTGCGCTGAGCAAGGTCACGGAAATCGTTGCCAGTAATCCAGGCGATATAGAAAAGTGTGTCGCCTTTTTTCACGGTATAGGTACTGCCGCTATAACTGCCTTTCGGAATGTTCCCATACTGACGGTTATAGACGATGCGTCCGTTTTCCATCTGTACCGGCTGCTGAGCTACTGGCTGTACTGGCTGGATTTGCGGTTGTTGAGTAGCCTGAATTTGTGGCTGCTGTACCGGCTGAATTTGCGGTTGCTGCGCTGTAGACGTCGTTCCCATTTTCGGCGGTGGCGTAATCAACATACCAGAATTGGTATTTGCAGGCGCATTGCCATTAACGGAGCTTACCGGTGCCGGTGGATTTGAAGTGTCAGAACAGCCTGCCAGCCATAGCGAAACCAGTGACAAAGCCGCAATGCGGCGAACGGTGAATTTTGGGCTTCCCGCGCTCATTTATCCCCCAGGAAAAATTGGTTAATAACCAGTGACATAATTACCGTGCAAGGCACCATACTGAACACTGGAAAAGATGTTCACGATACGCTGACCTGCGGCAAAATAACCAGGAAAAATCCAGGTATTTCCTCACGTTTTAAGCCAGCTCACCCTTCACTAAAGGGACAAAGCGCACGGCCTCCACGGTATCGATAATAAATTCGCCTCCCCGACGACGCACCCGTTTCAAATACTGGTGCTCCTCCCCTACGGGTAAGACGAGAATCCCGCCTTCGTCCAGCTGCGTCATTAGTGCAGTTGGAATTTCCGGCGGTGCCGCCGTAACAATGATAGCGTCAAACGGCGCACGTGCCTGCCAACCTTGCCATCCATCGCCATGACGGGTTGAAACATTATGTAAATCAAGATTTTTCAGGCGGCGACGCGCCTGCCACTGCAAACCTTTAATCCGTTCGACCGAGCAAACATGCTGGACAAGATGCGCCAGGATTGCCGTTTGATATCCCGAACCGGTGCCAATTTCCAGCACCCGCGACTGCGGCGTCAGCTCGAGTAATTCGGTCATTCGCGCCACCATATACGGCTGCGAAATTGTCTGCCCCTGACCTATCGGCAAGGCGATATTGTCCCAGGCTTTTTGTTCAAACGCTTCATCAACGAATTTTTCACGCGGCACGGCGGCAAGTGCATTCAGCACCTGCTCATCCTGAATACCTTGCGCACGTAATTGATCCAGAAGTGCTTGTACGCGTCTGCTTACCATTGCGTGCCAACTCCCACGCTGTTTAACCAGTCTGAAACCACATCTTGCGCGCTATGCGCAGTTAAATCCACATGCAGCGGCGTGATGGAGACATAGCCCTCATCTACCGCAGCAAAATCGGTCCCCGGACCGGCATCACATTTACCGCCCGGCGGGCCAATCCAGTACAGCGTATTGCCGCGCGGATCTTGCTGCGGGATCACCTTATCTGCCGGATGTCGTGTACCGCAGCGCGTCACGCGAATACCTTTGATTTGATCCAATGGTAAATCCGGAACGTTAATATTAAGAATACGTCCGGTGCGCAGCGGCTCTTTACACAGTGCGCGCAAAATTGAACAGGTTACCGCCGCGGCAGTGTCGTAATGTTTATGCCCGTCAAGCGAGACGGCCAGCGCCGGAAAACCTAAATGACGGCCTTCCATCGCGGCGGCTACCGTACCGGAATAAATAACATCATCCCCCAGATTCGGCCCGGCGTTAATGCCGGACACAACAATGTCCGGGCGCGGACGCATCAGAGCATTCACGCCAAGATAGACGCAATCGGTCGGGGTTCCCATTTGCACAGCAATATCACCATTTTCAAAGGTAAACGTGCGCAGGGAGGATTCCAGTGTCAGAGAATTTGAAGCGCCGCTGCGGTTACGATCGGGGGCGACCACCTGAACGTCAGCAAACTCACGCAAGGCTTTCGCCAGCGTTTGTATACCGGGTGCATGTACCCCGTCATCATTACTCAGCAATATGCGCATAATCACCTGTTGTGTTGATAAGTTCCCTGACAACGCTGGTTGCAAAACTACCCGCCGGAAGCCAGAAACGGATTTCTACGGTGACGTCATCCCACCAGTTCCAGCTTAATTGTTGCGGATACAGCAGCATCGCTCTGCGCGCGGCTTCAACTTTTTCGCGCACCAGTAAGGCTTGTAATTCAGTTTCTGCGGCGACAGCTGCTTGTTCGAATGCCAACGCTTCACGCTGAGTTCCCCATTCGCCACTGCCCGGCAATGCGGCGGTTATCATCAGCTCTTTATCGTTGACGCGACGCTGTAATTCCGCCAGTTCTTCGGTGGTTGCGACAAACCAGCTACCACGTCCGGCTAATTGTAGCGCATCGCCGTCAACAACTTGATTAACGTCTGCTTTTTTGAGGCGCTCAGCAACAATCTGATTAAACAACGCACTGCGGGCTGCCGACAACCAAAAACTCCGTTTATTGCGATCGCGCACCGGAGTATTGGTTTGCGCCCAGCGCAGCGCGCCCTGCAAGTTGCTACCGCCAATCCCGAAACGTTGGGCACCGAAGTAGTTCGGTACACCTTTTACGCAAATATCGATCAGACGTTGTTCAACGTCATCGCGATTGCTCACTTCGCGCAGAACCAGGGTAAAGGCGTTACCTTTCAGCGCCCCTAAACGCAGCTTGCGCTTGTGCCGCACATACTCCAGCACCTGGCAGCCTTCCAGTTGAAAGGCGCTCAGATCGGGCATTTCCTTGCCCGGCACGCGAGCACATAACCACTGTTCCGTTACAGCATGTTTGTCTTTTTGCCCAGCGAAGCTGACTTCACGGGCATGAATTTTCAGGAATTTCGCCAGTGCATCCGCCACAAAACGGGTATTGCAGCCGTTTTTGAGGATTCTAACCAGAATATGCTCACCTTCACCATCAGGCTCAAAGCCCAAATCTTCCACCACCACAAAGTCTTCCGGATTGGCTTTCAGCAACCCGGTGCCTTGCGGTTTACCGTGGAGGTAAGTGAGATTATCAAACTCAATCATTTTGTTGCCTTAATGAGTAGCGCCACCGCTTCACAGGCAATCCCTTCCCCACGTCCGGTAAATCCAAGTTTTTCCGTAGTAGTGGCTTTCACGTTAACATCATCCATATGGCAGCCGAGATCTTCGGCAATAAACACGCGCATTTGTGGTATGTGCGGCAACATCTTCGGTGCCTGAGCGATGATAGTGACATCGACGTTGCCCAGCGTATAACCCTTCGCCTGAATACGACGCCAGGCTTCGCGTAGCAGCTCGCGGCTGTCGGCACCTTTAAATGCCGGATCGGTATCCGGGAACAGCTTGCCGATATCCCCCAGCGCCGCCGCGCCAAGCAATGCATCGGTCAACGCATGGAGCGCCACGTCGCCATCAGAATGCGCCAGCAATCCTTTTTCGTAAGGAATGCGTACGCCACCAATGATAATTGGGCCTTCACCGCCAAAGGCGTGTACGTCAAAACCGTGTCCAATTCGCATTATGTATTCTCCTGATGGATGGTTCGGGTGAGGTAAAACTCGGCCAGTGCCAAATCTTCCGGGCGCGTGACTTTAATGTTATCCGCGCGGCCTTCGACCAACTGCGGATGAAATCCGCAATATTCCAGCGCCGAGGCTTCGTCGGTAATGGTAGCGCCTTCATTTAGAGCGCGCGTCAGGCAGTCATGTAACAGCTCACGAGGGAAAAATTGCGGCGTCAGCGCGTGCCATAAGCCGTTGCGATCAACGGTATGAGCAATAGCATTTTTGCCCGGTTCGGCACGTTTCATCGTATCGCGCACTGGTGCGGCGAGGATCCCCCCCGTGCGGCTGGTTTCGCTCAACGTCAACAATCGCGCGAGGTCATCCTGATGCAGACAAGGACGAGCGGCGTCATGCACCAATACCCACTGCGCGTCGCCAGCGGCTTTCAGACCTGCCAGCACCGAATCGGCACGCTCATCACCGCCATCTACAACGGTGATTTGCGGATGATTCGCCAGAGGAAGTTGTGCAAAACGGCTATCGCCAGGACTTATGGCAATGACGACACGTTTCACCCGGGGATGCGCCAGCAGCGCATGCACCGAGTGTTCAAGAATGGTTTGATTACCGATTGAGAGATATTGCTTAGGACATTCCGTTTGCATTCGACGGCCAAATCCGGCCGCCGGAACCACGGCGCAAACATCCAAATGAGTGGTTGCCATGTTAATTCCCGGGCTGATTTATCGATTGTTTTGCCCCGCAGACTGTGCGCGCTTCGACGCGTCAGGCACCAGACGATAAAAAGTTTCGCCCGGCCTGGTCATGCTGAGTTCATTACGCGCACGCTCTTCGAGCGCCTCCTGGCCGCCATTGAGATCGTCAATTTCGGCAAAAAGTTGATCGTTTCGCGCTTTAAGTTTCGCGTTTGTAGCTTGCTGTGCCGCCACATCATCATTGACGCGGGTATAGTCATGTATACCGTTCTTACCGAACCACAGCGAATACTGTAGCCAGACCAGAATAGCCAGCAACAGCAGCGTTAGTTTACCCATCCTGCCCCCTGAAAAACGGCATCATCATCCCATGCATCCGAAGACGACTCTACATCCTCTGTTGGGGATACCGCGACAACGCGGGCAAATGTACCACATTTGTCCATTGTTACGTATACCCAGGGCGTGCAGAACATAATCTCATTATTAGTTACGGTTTGAATTATGAACAGAGGAGACAAGAAAGTACAAATTAGCCCAGTAGCCACATAAACAGTGCGCCAAACATAATGCCTACTGTCATCAGGGTGAAAACAATACTGTAGCGTAGCTTTCCGTCCATCAATGAATGCAGCGCAATCCCCACCACTACTGCGACAGGCATCAGTGCCAGAAAGAAAGGCCAGGTGTAGATAAAGAAGAACAGCGTGTTAGAGCCATAAATCAACATCGGCATCGCCAGCGCAAATAACCAGGAGATAAAACCGACCACGGCACCAGGCAGTGACCATGTGGTTTCTTCATCCTCAGTAAGGCTGTCGTTATTTGTTAGTGTAATGTTATGGCTATTACGCATATTTGATCCTGTTACTTTGACGAACCGGGCATGGAAACCCGGTGGTGTCTCAGGATCTGATAATATCGTTCTGTCTCAACAGATCTAATAATTGCTGTACCAAATTTGTTACTAATTGTTCACCATTGAGATGAATTTCTGCCGATTCAGGCGCTTCGTAAACGGAATCTATTCCCGTAAAGTTGCGCAGTTCACCGGCACGCGCTTTCTTATATAAGCCTTTTGGATCGCGGGCTTCGCAAATCGCCAGCGGCGTATCGACAAATACTTCGATAAAGCGCCCTTCTCCTACGCGTTCACGAACCATCTGGCGTTCGGCGCGGTGTGGCGAGATGAATGCGGTCAGCACCACCAGTCCGGCTTCAACCATCAAATTCGCCACTTCACCGACGCGACGGATATTCTCTTTACGATCGGCATCGCTAAAACCGAGATCGCTGCATAATCCGTGGCGAACATTGTCGCCATCCAGCAGATACGTACTGACGCCGAGTTTATGTAACGCCTCCTCCAGCGCCCCGGCGACCGTTGATTTACCGGACCCGGAGAGGCCGGTAAACCACAGCACTACACCACGATGACCGTGGTGTAGCTCGCGTTGTTGTACAGTGACTGGATGGCTATGCCAGACGACGTTTTCGTCATGCAGCGCCATTATTTATCCCCCAGCAAATCGCGTGCGCCCCAGTGCGGAAAGTGGCGACGAACCAGGGCATTCAATTCCAGTTCAAATGCACTGAATTCAGATGGCGCAGCAGTTGCCTGGCTAACTGGCTCGTGCACCATACCGGCACCCACGGTCACATTGCTCAGGCGATCGATAAAAATCAGCCCACCGGTAACCGGATTTTGCTGATAACGATCTAACACCAGTGGCTCGTCAAAAGTGAGATCCACCAGGCCGATGCCGTTCAGCGGCAGGTTTTCAACTTCGCGTTGGGTAAGGTTATTAATATCAACCTGATAACGAATACCATCAACACGAGCACGCGTCTTCTTACCGGCAATTTTGATGTCATAACTCTGGCCCGCGGAAAGCGGCTGTTCCGCCATCCATACCACATCCACCGACGCGCTCTGCACAGCCGGTAACGCTTCGTCTGCCGCCAGCAGCAGATCGCCACGGCTGATGTCGATCTCATCCGTCAGCACTAGGGTGATCGCTTCTCCGGCAAAGGCTTCTTCGCGATCGCCATCAAAAGTCACGATCCGCGCGACGTTTGATTCCACACCAGAGGGCAGCACTTTGACACGTTGCCCGACTTCCACTCGACCGGATGCCAGCGTTCCGGCGTAGCCACGAAAATCGAGATTCGGGCGATTAACGTACTGCACCGGGAAGCGCATTGGCTGGGCATCCACCACTCGCTGGATCTCCACGGTTTCCAGCACTTCGAGCAGTGTCGGACCGCTGTACCACGGCATACTTTCACTTTGCGAAGCCACGTTGTCGCCTTCCAGTGCAGAGAGCGGCACAAAGCGGATATCCAGATTACCCGGCAGCTGCCCGGCAAACGTCAGATAATCTTCGCGAATACGGGTGAACGTCTCTTCACTGTAACCCACCAGATCCATTTTGTTGATCGCCACGACCAGATGTTTGATCCCCAACAGTGTGGAGATAAAACTGTGACGACGGGTTTGATCGAGCACGCCTTTACGGGCATCGATCAGTAAGATCGCCAGTTCACATGTCGATGCGCCAGTCGCCATATTGCGAGTGTACTGCTCGTGCCCTGGGGTATCGGCGATAATAAATTTACGCTTCTCGGTAGAGAAATAACGGTAAGCCACGTCAATGGTGATGCCCTGTTCGCGCTCAGCTTGCAGGCCGTCCACCAGCAGAGCCAGATCCAGCTTTTCGCCCTGGGTGCCGTGACGCTTACTGTCGTTATGCAGCGATGAGAGCTGATCTTCGTAGATTTGGCGGGTATCGTGCAGCAGACGACCAATCAGGGTACTTTTTCCGTCATCGACGCTACCACAAGTCAGAAAACGCAGCAGGCTTTTATGTTGTTGCGCAATCATCCAGGCTTCGACGCCGCCTTCATTGGCGATTTGTTGTGCAAGTGCGGTGTTCATCTTAAAAATACCCCTGACGTTTTTTCAACTCCATGGATCCCGCCTGGTCGCGGTCAATCACGCGACCCTGACGTTCACTGGTGGTGGAAACCAGCATCTCTTCGATGATTTCCGGCAGTGTTTGTGCATTTGACTCCACCGCACCGGTCAGCGGCCAGCAGCCCAGCGTACGGAAACGCACCATCCGTTTTTTAATCACTTCTCCCGGTTGCAGGTCGATACGGTTGTCATCAATCATCATCAACATACCGTCGCGTTCCAGAACCGGTCGTTCCGCAGCGAGATACAGTGGAACAATGTCAATATTTTCCAGCCAGATGTATTGCCAGATATCCTGCTCGGTCCAGTTAGAGAGCGGGAAGACGCGGATGCTTTCGCCTTTGTTAATTTGCCCGTTGTAGTTGTGCCACAGCTCCGGGCGCTGATTTTTCGGATCCCAGCGATGGAAGCGGTCACGGAAAGAGTAGATTCGCTCTTTAGCGCGGGATTTCTCTTCGTCGCGGCGCGCACCACCGAAGGCGGCATCAAAACCGTATTTGTTCAGCGCCTGTTTCAGGCCTTCAGTTTTCATAATATCGGTATGTTTCGCGCTGCCATGAACGAATGGATTAATCCCCATCGCTACGCCTTCCGGGTTTTTATGCACCAGCAGCTCGCAGCCGTAGGCTTTAGCCGTACGATCGCGGAACTCATACATCTCGCGGAATTTCCAGCCGGTATCGACATGCAGCAACGGGAAAGGCAGCGTACCTGGATAAAACGCCTTGCGCGCCAGATGCAGCATGACGCTGGAATCTTTACCGATAGAGTAGAGCATCACCGGATTTGAGAATTCTGCCGCCACCTCGCGAATAATGTGGATGCTTTCCGCCTCCAGTTGCCGCAGGTGAGTAAGTCGTTTTTGATCCATAACCGTTCCTTTGCAATACCGCTATTTTCTTGCCATCAGATGTTTCGACTATAGGGAGCGCAGGAGAACGAATGAAATTACCAATTAGAATGAGTAGTTCCTTAACGGAATAACGATTTGGCAAAGCTAATATCAAAAAGTGCTTAAGGCACCGGATTTCGGGCGTTTAGGAAGATTTGAAATTGTTTTAGCGCATCGGCAGTTTCATACTATGGCGGTAAAAAAATTTGCATGGTATTTAAGGACTCACTATGTTTTCCGCATTGCGCCACCGTACCGCTGCCCTGGCGCTCGGCGTATGCTTTATTCTCCCCGTACACGCCTCGTCATCTAAACCTGGCGATTTTGCTAATACTCAGGCACGACATATTGCTACTTTCTTTCCGGGACGCATGACCGGAACTCCAGCAGAAATGTTATCTGCCGATTATATTCGCCAACAGTTTCAGCAAATGGGTTATCGCAGTGATATTCGGACATTTAATAGTCGGTATATTTATACCGCCCGCGATAATCGCAAGAGCTGGCATAACGTGACGGGAAGTACGGTGATTGCCGCTCATGAAGGCAAAGCGCCGCAGCAGATCATCATTATGGCGCATCTGGATACTTACGCCCCGCTGAGCGATGCTGACGCCGATGCCAATCTCGGCGGGCTGACGTTACAAGGAATGGATGATAACGCCGCAGGTTTAGGGAAGGTGCGAATAAGCGGGGAAATTCTTCTCGGCTGACTCAGTCATTTCATTTCTTCATGTTTGAGCCGATTTTTTCTCCCGTAAATGCCTTGAATCAGCCTATTTAGACCGTTTCTTCGCCATTTAAGGCGTTATCCCCAGTTTTTAGTGAGATCTCTCCCACTGACGTATCATTTGGTCCGCCCGAAACAGGTTGGCCAGCGTGAATAACATCGCCAGTTGGTTATCGTTTTTCAGCAACCCCTTGTATCTGGCTTTCACGAAGCCGAACTGTCGCTTGATGATGCGAAATGGGTGCTCCACCTTGGCCCGGATGCTGGCTTTCATGGATTCGATGTTGATGGCCGTTTTGTTCTTGCGTGGATGCTGTTTCAAGGTTCTTACCTTGCCGGGGCGCTCGGCGATCAGCCAGTCCACATCCACCTCGGCCAGCTCCTCGCGCTGTGGCGCCCCTTGGTAGCCGGCATCGGCTGAGACAAATTGCTCCTCTCCATGCAGCAGATTACCCAGCTGATTGAGGTCATGCTCGTTGGCCGCGGTGGTGACCAGGCTGTGGGTCAGGCCACTCTTGGCATCGACACCAATGTGGGCCTTCATGCCAAAGTGCCACTGATTGCCTTTCTTGGTCTGATGCATCTCCGGATCGCGTTGCTGCTCTTTGTTCTTGGTCGAGCTGGGTGCCTCAATGATGGTGGCATCGACCAAGGTGCCTTGAGTCATCATGACGCCTGCTTCGGCCAGCCAGCGATTGATGGTCTTGAACAATTGGCGGGCCAGTTGATGCTGCTCCAGCAGGTGGCGGAAATTCATGATGGTGGTGCGGTCAGGCAAGGCGCTATCCAGGGATAACCGGGCAAACAGACGCATGGAGGCGATTTCGTACAGAGCATCTTCCATCGCGCCATCGCTCAGGTTGTACCAATGCTGCATGCAGTGAATGCGTAGCATGGTTTCCAGCGGATAAGGTCGCCGGCCATTACCAGCCTTGGGGTAAAACGGCTCGATGACTTCCACCATGTTTTGCCATGGCAGAATCTGCTCCATGCGGGACAAGAAAATCTCTTTTCTGGTCTGACGGCGCTTACTGCTGAATTCACTGTCGGCGAAGGTAAGTTGATGACTCATGATGAACCCTGTTCCATGGCTCCAGATGACAAACATGATCTCATATCAGGGACTTGTTCGCACCTTCCTTAGGTGTCATGCTGGAATTGGCAGAACGCCTGAAAAATACGCCTACCGAGTATGGTATTCGATTTGTGGCGACCAGTGGTGAAGAGGAAGGGAAATTAGGTGCTGAGAATTTACTCAAGCGGATGAGTGACACCGAAAAGAAAAATACGCTGCTGGTGATTAATCTCGATAACTTAATTGTTGGCGATAAATTGTATTTCAACAGCGGCGTAAAAACCCCTGAAGCAGTAAGGAAATTAACGCGCGACAGGGCGCTGGCAATTGCGCGTAGTCATGGAATTGCCGCAACGACCAATCCGGGTTTGAATAAAAATTATCCGAAGGGTACTGGCTGTTGTAATGACGCCGAAGTTTTCGACAAAGCCGGTATTGCCGTACTTTCGGTAGAAGCAACAAATTGGAATCTTGGGAATAAGGATGGTTATCAGCAACGCGCAAAAACAGCTGCATTCCCTGCGGGAAATAGCTGGCATGACGTAAGACTGGATAATCAACAACATATTGATAAGGCACTTCCAGGAAGAATAGAACGTCGCTGCCGTGATGTTATGCGGATAATGCTACCGCTGGTGAAGGAGCTGGCGAAGGCGTCTTGATGGGTTTGAAAATAGGAGCTGGGAGTTCTACCGCAGGGGCGGGGAACTCCAAGTGATGTCCATCATCGCATCCAGTGCGTCCGGTTTATCCCCGCTGACGCGGGGAACACACATGAATGTCGGTTCAGACCGTGTTTTTACCCGGTTTATCCCCGCTGGCGCGGGGAACACTGCCTCGGCGGCGGCTCTGCGCAACCGCGAAACGGTTTATCCCCGCTGGCGCGGGGAACACGTTAAACCGTGATGATCAGCAAAAGCTATTTCCGGTTTATCTCCGCTGACGCGGGGAACACGTCAATAGGCGGCGTCCCGTAGCCGTCCCCTTCGGTTTATCCCCGCTGGCGCGGGGAACACTTGAAATGGTCCAGCACTGCGACCGTCGGCCCCGGTTTATCCCCGCTGGCGCGGGGAACACGCTGGTGGCGCGGGCAAACGGAACAATCCCGCCGGTTTATCCCCGCTGGCGCGGGGAACACGCTAACCTATAACACGGAAAATCACACGCTAACGGTTTATCCCCGCTGGCGCGGGGAACACGGCCATTCCCCCAAGCAGACGCAGGAAGTTAACGGTTTATCCCCGCTGGCGCGGGGAACACCTGGATTTCACCTCAGCAAATGCTGGATGTGGCGGTTTATCCCCGCTGGCGCGGGGAACACCACCCCTGATATTTTTGCCACCGTGGTTACTCCGGTTTATCCCCGCTGGCGCGGGGAACACAGAAATCAAACTCAGCGTGCAAATGGGGTAGCCGGTTTATCCCCGCTGGCGCGGGGAACACTTGCGTTATTTCTATCTGGTGAGTCGCGGCACCGGTTTATCCCCGCTGGCGCGGGGAACACGTATTTTTTATCGTCGCATGAGTCGCGGTAACCGGTTTATCCCCGCTGGCGCGGGGAACACTTCTGCCGCGCCAGCAAACGTATCGGCGGTCACGGTTTATCCCCGCTGGCGCGGGGAACACCCCAGGCCAAGCATTATATCCTGTGCGTCGTTCGGTTTATCCCCGCTGGCGCGGGGAACACCCAGTTTCATATGAGCCGCCGCGCTGGATCATCGGTTTATCCCCGCTGGCGCGGGGAACACACTAAGCATACATAACTGTTTTTAAACAAATTTATTCCGCATCAACAATCTACCAACTAAATTAAAACATTTCCTTATTTTTAAAGAACAGATAACTTATTGATTATCAACAGGAAGAAAAGAAACCAAACGCACCCCATCCAAATCCACCGGAATACGTCTATTTTCACCCCAGGTCTGAAATTCAAAACCCGACTCGGTATTGGTCGCCCAGGCCATTACCACATTTCCGCAACCTGCCAGTTGAGAGATTTGCTGCCAGATCATCTCCCGAATACGTTTGGACGTATCTCCGACATAAACACCGGCACGCACTTCCAGGAGCCAGATCGCGAGCCGTCCACGTAAGCGCGGAGGGACATTTTCTGTAACAACGACGACCATACTCATCCGCCGCGTCCCCGGTGACCGCTATCGCCCAGCGTTTCAGGTTCAGGGATGGCAGGCGGTAACATATCCGGCGCGGGTTGTGGTGGTTCAATTTCACCTGCGGCAAGCACTTCCTCGATTAACGGAATTAATTTGCCCGTTAACTTACTGCTACGGAAAATATCACGACAGGCCAACCTGACTTCTTTATCTGGTTCTGCGGGTTGCCTCGCTGCTATTTCAAATGCCTTTGGCACAACCGAATCAAATTTAATGATATCGGCTATGTCATAAACAAATGAAAGCGGTTTGCCACTATGGATAAATCCAATAGCGGGCGCTTATCCCGCGGCTAATACTGCCGCTTCAGAAATACCGTACAGACATGATGTGGCAGCACTGATGCAGCGATTCACAACATCGCCTTTTTCCCAGTCTTTAGGATCGTATTTGCGACCATTCCATTTCACACCATATTGTTTCGCCAGTAATGCATACGTCTGGCGAACGCGGGATCCCTCAATTCCACGTAGCTGCTCCACTGAACGGCGAGCTGGCGGTGGCTCACGAAAACGTAATTCATACATTTTGCGCACCACCTTCAGACGTAGATCTTCCGTTAAAGCCAGCTTTGCCTGGTAGAGTAACTTATCAGCACGCGCCCCACCGGGTTGTCCGGAAGAGTAGACGCGAACACCCGCTTCACCGACCCAGACCAGTAGCGTCCCCACCGTGGCGGCCAGATGCACCGCCGCGTGGGAAACTCTCGTTCCCGGTTCGAGCATAATGCAGGCGACCGATCCCACCGGAATGTGCGTGCGGATCCCGGTTTTGTCGATCAGCACGAAAGCGCCGTCCAGTACGTCGATTTGACCGTACTGGAGGAAGATCATAGAGGTGCGATCTTTTAACGGGATCGGACTCAGTGGTACAAACGTCACGCCTCTGCTCCGGGTTTGATCAGCATCAGACCACAGCCGAACGCGCGGCTTTTGCCATACCCCTGGCTCAGACGTTGCAGAAATAACCCGGGATCGGTGACCGTAAGCATCCCCGTATAATCCACGCTACTGAACTGGATCAGTTGCCGGGAGTTTTCCCGCCACAGTTGCTGTTGTCGGTAGGCATCAACCGAGGTATCCAGCAGTGTAAAACCGCTTCTCTCCCCCTGCGCTGCCAGCCAGTCCAGCGCCGCCTGTTGTTGATGCAACCAGACATCACTTCCTTCCGCCTGCCCCCTCACCTGCCGTTTCGCCTCCATCAGCAGATCGTGGCGCTTGCCCGCTTTACAGATTGTTGGATTCGCCCGCAGGTTGAAACAAAGTTGTTGTCCGGTACGCAGCTCGGGCACAAATGACCGGCATTCGATGGTGAACGTTTCACTTTCTGCCGGGCGTTCCTGCGACAGTACAAAAAAGCGAAACGCGCCCTGGAGTTCTTCCCGACGATAAAGAAATTGCCTTTCTTTGCCGCCAGGGAAGAGATCCCACAGCCACTGATGCATCACATATTCCCCGCGATCCACCAGATGCAGCAACTGCGCAGGCGAAAGCTGGCCGGTATGTAAGGTTATTCTTGAGAGGTACATGGTTCCTCCTTGCTGAGCCACGGCCCCTGATTGACGGTGCGTTCCCCAAACAACCATTGCTGACGATTTAAAGGAACATCCCGGCGGCGCAATATTTTGCTCGCGACCAGGCCGTCGTGCTCCCCTTCCCACCAGCATTCATCCTGAAGTTTCGGGAGTGCGATTTTCAGGTCGTGGAAATGCTCCTGATACTGGTGATATGCGTTACGTAAAACATCAGACGCGTTGCCTTCAAGCAGTAACGGCGCAAGTGGTAATGCCAGCGGATGACTTTTTCGCCCCAGATAAAGCGGAAAAACTGGATGGCGTAAACCGCCCTGCAACTGTTCGAGGCTGTAAGGCGCATCGGCTGTTGTTGCCACCGCCACCATCCACCAGGCGTCGGTGTAGTAGTCGCGCCGGGAGATAATCGCGCTCAGAAGATCAGGGTCGCTCAACTCTTCGCGACGGCTGAAATAACGCGCTTTACGCACCTCTTTTGGCATCTGGATTGTGTGATAATCCCGTGCCCAGCGCGGGTTACGGCTGGCGCAAACCACCAGTGAATAGTGGCGGTTAAACACGTTTAATCGTTCGGTATCATCACGCCGAATCCCTACCCCGGCAGCCAGCAGCCCCAGCAATGCTGAGCGCGAAGGCAGTTCATGGGTATGACGCACTTCGCCGGGGGCATCGACGCCCCAGGATGCCATTGGCCCATGAAGCTGAAAAATCAAATATTGGCTCATTAGCCGCCCCTTACGCGCAGATAAAGTCCAGCACGTCCTTCATGCTTCCCTGTTTGTTCATCACGTCAAAGCTTGCGCATTCGGTCTTCTGTTCATAGACCGTATTCATATTTTCGCGAAGCGTTGTAATACGCTGCACCGCCACATCTAACTGCCGGGTGCCATTAATGGGTTCATAGAAAGCCGCCGCCAGAGAGCGTGGTTGTTCAGTGCCTTTTTCTGCCAGCGCCCAGGAGGCGTAGGCACGGCTGGCAAAGCTGTTCTGTTTGCCGGTTGGGGAGACTTTAAGTGCGGCTTCCGTAAAGGCGCGCAAGGTCTGATTAGCTAACGCTTCGTCACCGCCGAGGTTTTCGACCAGCAGATCTTTATCGATGCAGATATAGGTGTAGAACAGCGCAGAACCGAATCCGGTTTCACCAAGATGCCCGGCACCGGCATCTTCAGAAGCCTGGCGCAAATCATCAACGGCGGTGAAAAAATCATCTTCGACAATCGTTTCACTGACACCAAATGCATGCGCGACCTGGCAGGCGGCTTCAACATTAAATTCGGGTTTATTCGCCAGCATACGACCAAACATAGCGATATCTACCGCCATGCGATCTTTACGTAACAAAGCGAGATCTTCCTCTTTTGGCGCGCGCTTTTCTTCGGCCAGTTGATGGGCCAGCGCTTTTACGGCGTCAAATTCTGCCGGGCTGATATGGACTAGCTGTTCAGTTTCGGCGTTAGTGAGCGGATCTTTTGGTTTTTTGTCGTTTTTAGCTTTCCCAAGATAATCCGCAATTTTTGCCGCCCATTCGATGGCTTTTTTCTCTTCGATGCCTTTCTCAATCAGGATAGTTGCCGCCTCACGCGCAATACGCCCACTGCGAATACCAATATGGCCCGCCAGTGCCTGTTCAAAAAGTGCAGAAGTGCGCCACGCACGTTTCAGACTTTGTGAGGAAACGCGCAGACGCGTTGCTCCACCCAGTACCACAGTTTTTGGCGCACCGGTGTCATCACGGTTAAGGTTGGCAGCAGGGTAAGCGGTTAACAAATGAAGCTGAATAAATGTCGTCATGAGATAGTCCTTTATTAATTTTGTTCGTTATCGGCGTCGCCAGCCTGGTAATATTCCAGCGCCCAGCGGATACGGATAAATTCTGTTGGCCGCTGCTGGCGGCGGTGATGATTGAGCAGGTCGTCGCTCTCCTGGCACCAGCGGAAAATATCTTCTGCCAAAGAGATAAGATTGACGGAACCATTTAATAATTTGACCGCGCGACGTAACTGACGCAGTAAATCATCAGGCGTTTTTACTGCCGACAGGCGAGTAAAACGCCCCTCCGACATTACCGCCGCCAGCTGCGCGGCAAAAGGCTGCCGTTCATCAATAGCTTTAACATTGGCGCTAACTGCGGCGACCAGCGCCAGTGCGGTAAAACGCCACTCTTGTGCTTCAATTTTCCACAAAGTGTGGGTCTGCATCAGCAGAGAACGAAACCCTTCTGACAGACAAACATCATTAACCGTTGTGCTACGCCGCAGACTGGCACGATTGCCGCGTTTTTCCTGCAACTCTTCGTGCCATTTACGCAGCGTGGCTTTGTGCTCCTCTTTTACAATACTCATTCAGCAGCCTCCTGCTTTTTCTCCCTGGCGGCTTTAGCATTTTGCTTCTCCGCCGATGTTGTAAAATATTTCTTGCGCGCGGGCATGACGCGTTTCAAATCAACGGGCTCATATGGATTGGTGAAGACACGCTCGTCAAAATCCTGACGCGCGAATAACCAAATTTCCTTTTGCCATTTGCTGAGTAATTCATCCGCATCCTGACCTTCTTCAATGTGGCGCACTAACCTCAGGAAGCGATGCTGAGTTTTGTTCCAGAAGTCGATATCCACAAAACTGAAATCACCCCGTGCACCTTTTGGATCGGAGAACCACGCTTCTTTCAATGCACTCCGTAACAGACTCAGAATCCGTGAAGCCGTTTGCGCAGCCAGCCGCAGCTTCGGTATCTGGCCTTCTTTTTTATCGAGCAGCAGCGGAAAATGGTGTTCGTACCAACAGCGCGCTTTCATGTTGTCAAAATCATAACCAAATCCCCACAGGCCCACTTTTGCCTGCTTGAGACTGCTGGCATTAAAGAGTTTCACCACCAGCGCGGGAAGTTCCGTATTGTTTTCTGATTTACCCGTTTCGATAAGGCCTAACCAGTCGCGCCAGATTAAACCGCCTGGTTGTGGTTTGACCGAGTAAAACTCGCCGCCCTCTTTAAGGGGTACACGGTAAGGCGTTAAGGGATGCTGCCACATGGCATAATTCGCGCCGTAATTTTTGGTCGTCATCAGGCTCAGGAGCGCGTCGTTCTGCTCGCCGCAAATATCGCAGTTGCCGACTGTCGTGGTATTAAAATCAATACGAATACGCCGCGGCATTCCCCAGTACGCCTGGAGTTTATTAACCTGATCATCGGTTACCACCGCACCGGCCAGTTCGCTGGTACGCGTCGGGCCAAGCCAGGGGAAAACCAGATCGTCAAATTTTTTGGGTAGCGGTAAGTCGGCTTCGTCCTGCGGCATCACATTGAGCCACAGTTTGCGCCACAAGGGCGTTTGTTGATTGCCCTGATATTCCTGTAATTCAATCAGAGTGGTCATCGGCCCACCGCCGCGTAAACCGGTGCGGTAGCCTTTACCACCTGACGGCGCATTTAACTGTAGGGAGAACAGAGCTAACGCAGAACAATGTGGGCACAGGTATTCCGTTACACCACGCTTGATAAAGTGGTCTTTATTAAACTTCGTTGTTTGAGCGCCGGGAATCTCAGGCAGTAGCGAAGCGACCTGAACTTTATCTCCTGTGAGCGCCTCGAAATCCTGCATAAATGAAGGGGAATCTGGCCCAAACTGGAAAGCGTGTTCTAAGGACAGCAATGCTTCCCGTAGCTTTTCAGATTCCAGTCCGTCTTCCCAGATATCATCCCAACGACGATGATCTTTTGGCGCAAAGCTGGTTTGTAGTAGCCCCAGCAAAAACTGCCATGCCGCTCCCTGGAGATCTGCCCGTGGCGCAGCAATATCGACAACATTTTCATCCGCCAGATCGACAGGCGCCAGTTTGCCTGTCGTTCCGTCTTTATAACGAACGGGCAACCACGGGGTTGTCAGAAGTGAAAACGAGTTCATACGCATCCTCTCGTAAAAAAGACCATCCTAGGTCGGTTGTCCATCATTCCATCCTTTTCGGTGTATCAACTATTCAGAGAGCCCTGTCGCAGGCATCTCAACCAACCTTGCCAGTCAATCCTTCCATAGCCGAATACCCGCAACTTTCGTCATCGGTAACTAAAATCACGTTTGCCATCTCCGGATCTTTCCGCTGTTCAATGCACCACTGCCTGAACGCTTCCCCTTCCAGTAAAGAAAACTCATCCCGATGTTTTTTCCACCAGCTTCGACGCACTCTGACAACGCTCATTTCCCATGCGTGAGCACCGTTGGCATAAGGCTTCACCACACTGGCAATACAGGTAGCCAGCCACAGGGAAACAGACTCCTCCGCCAGACGTGTCGACAGCTTTTCCGGAAGGTAATCGTTGATATTGGCGGCATAGCCAGGCCTGAAGTTCAGCACAAACTTTTTAGCCATTGCGCGATCGCAGTAATATTTGCCCACTTGCTCCTGCTCGCTGCGGGCAAATCCTTCCGGCATTACCACGTCCTCACCGTAGACTGATTCAATAAGAAGGCGGGCTGCGTGTGGCATTTGAATAGCGCCTTGCTCACGCAGTACACGCTGCGTCAGCCAGATTCGTCCATGATCGGGATAGACATATGCACTGTTACGCATGGCACTGCCGAACCATTCGTCACCTGGAGCGTCGTCCCAGACGGGGGCCAGAATCAGCAATTCAGGAGGGGAACGCTCGTCTTTTCCGTCACGCTTTAACTGACCATTAATATCGCGGATATGCCGCTGTAATCGCCCCGCTCGCTGGATCAGCAAATCAACAGGGGCCAGGTCGGAAATCATTTCGTCCATATCGCAATCAACGCTCGACTCTAAGACCTGAGTACAAATGAGGACTTTTCCGGCACGCTGTGAGCTATCTTCTTTACCGAAGCGTGCCAGCGTTTCCGTTTCAATTCGCTGGCGATCGCTAAAAGCAAAGCGGCTATGAAACAGAGAAAGGCTGGAAGCAGGAATGACGCCGCGGGCAAGCAACTGACGATAAACCTTAATAGCGTCATCGACAGAATTCCGGATCCAGGCGATGCATTTCCCCTGACTTACTGCCGATTCGATACGCGCAATACATTCTTGTTCGCTATGAAGCCAACCCACGCTCACGCTACGCTCAACGTCTTTGCGCGTCGCTACCCGGTGTGAATGCACATCGGATTTCGTAACGTGCGTCAGCCAGGGGTAATCATCCTTTTCCAGGAACGGAGCTTCTTGCTGGCCCTCTGTACCACGCGCAAAGGCAGCAACGAGTTTGTCGCACTGCTGTTGAGATAACGTGGCAGAAAGCAAAATGACGCTGTTTCCGCCACGCGCCTGCCGCTCGATCAGCCCTTCAAGAATGCATGACATGTAAGCGTCACAGGCATGGATCTCATCAGCCAGCAGGATTTTGTTACTCAGTCCCAGAAGCCGCAGATTATTATGTTTGAACGGCATCACAGCCATCATCGCCTGATCCAGCGTGCCGACGCCAATTTCAGCCAGTAGCGCCTTCTTGTTACTGTCGGCAAACCAGGCCGCACATCCCTGACTGAACGTTTGTTCATCCGGTTCTTCTGACCCGACTAAATCACCGGACCAGAGTGATTCATTAAAGCGGTCCATTAATGTTCGGGCACTGTGTGCCAGCACCAGGCTGGGGCGGGACTCTGGCGAATAGAAAGCAAGCCAGGTTTTGACCAGTCGATCGTACATGGCATTGGCCGTTGCCATTGTTGGCAGGCCAAAAAACAAACCCTGCGCTTTACCCGCAGCCATCAACCTGTGCGCCAGGATAAGCGCCGCTTCCGTTTTACCTGCGCCAGTCACATCTTCCAGAATAAATAACTGTGGCCCTGGCTGGCTGATATCCAGATCCAGCACCTTTTGCTGTAACGGTGTCGGATTCTCAATAAAAGGAAACAGCGTATTAATTCCGGTGAAAGGCGCGGTTTGTGCTTTTGGAGGAAAGACGGTTAAGGCGTTTTGAGCCTGAACTAAAGCCTTCTGCCAGTAATCTTTAATATCCATTGCCTGTGCAACGCGTGGAAAAAACCGCGCTGACGATCCCGTCCAGTCTGCGAGTACGACGGTTGCAGAGATATACCAGGAAAGGTGTTTTATAAGTTCAATGCCCTCATCATCATCCCAGAATGCGGGGATCTCTATGAGCGGAAACAGTGGTTTGATTTCAAGAAGAAAATCTCGCGCGGCAGCTTTGTCTTCAGGCAGAAAATTATCCAGTTCATCAATACGGTCAGGCGGGCGACCATGATGCCCGGTAGTTATGGGCATCCACATCGCTATTACACGTGTAAGTTTGCGGGGAGAGAGTGAAGAGGAAGGAAGTAACTCCTGACATTCACTTAAATAATGATGCCACAACCAGTAGCCCAGCGTTGAATGAGAGATTTTTTCGTAATTTTTTCTAGCACCTTCCGGAACCCTGAGTTTCGGGTGCAGGTAAAGTTGCTGAAATGAGCGGGCAAATTTACCAGTATCGTGCCAGCACAACAACCAGGCGAAAAATTGAGCCGCCTGTTCCTTGTCAGAAATCTCTAATTGACGAAAATAGTCAGCCAGTCCGAAGCAATTGCTTTTAACCATTAAATAGCCCATCGCGGCTACATCCAGCGAATGCCAGCAAAGAAGGTGATAGTCGTCGCCCCCGTCTTTCTCGCCGCGTCGGGTTTTTCCCCAGAAATCAAAAAAAGTCACAATATTTTTATCCTTCAGTAAACTTAAAGGATATTTACGCATATATTAAAAATTATCTGTGATATATATCGTCCAATAAAATATTTACATTATGAATAATCAAATAATTTTCATCAGTAATATATATGAATAATAAACATAGGCATAATATTCACATAAACAATATAAATTAAAAAAGGGTGCAGGAGACCAAACCATCACAATTCAATACGCGGGGTTTTACCCCCGCGTGGTGGCTACTTCTTCGATTCGTAAGCGAGAACTGCCTTAAACTCCATACCACGTTCTCTGATACTCAACTCACACAACGAGTCGCCTACCATCAGCGTGAATCCCAGTACTGTACAACACAGTACGATGATTGCCACAAGGGCATATTTTGTCAGCATGTCTTGCCTCCCTGCAAAGAAGAGACTAACATTCGAATTGCTTAGGTTCGAACGCTGGCCTCAGGTTGATAGAAATATCGCCTGGGGCTTTTGTCCATCTGGAACCTCGCGAATGCTTAACGCCAGACAGCCTCAAGCACCCAACGCCATTCTATACCTGATAATTCTTCCAGCGGCGTTCACGTTTAAAATCAGGAATGCTGCTCGCAAAATAAAAACGCCCCCATCATTTCTGACAGAGGCGTTTAATTTATCCGGCAATATTTACCCTTCGTGTAACCCACATTCTCTTTTTAAGCCAAAGAAACGCGTTTCTTCTTCCGCCATGCCGGGTTCCCATTTACGGGTTGTATGGGTATCACCGACCGATAAATATCCTTCATCCCATAATGGGTGATATTTCAGGCCATGTTTTTGCAGATACTGATATATCGTTCGGTTATCCCAGTCGATAATCGGCAGCACTTTAAATACGCCACGCTGAATTGCCAGCACCGGTAAATTGGCGCGACTGCCGGATTGTTCGCGGCGCAGGCCAGCAAACCACGTTTGCGCATTCAGTTCTTTCAGCGCCCGGTTCATCGGTTCGACTTTGTTGATGTCATTGTACTTTTCAATGCCTTCAACGCCCTGCTCCCATAGTTTACCGTAGCGTGCTTCCTGCCAGGCTGCGCTTTCGGTAGCACGGTACACTTTCAGGTTGAGTTTGAGTTTGTCCGTTAACTCGTCAATAAAGCGGTAGGTTTCCGGGAACAAGTAACCCGTATCGGTGAGGATCACTGGAATATCCGGGCGAATCTGATTCACCAGATGCAGGCTCACCGCCGCCTGAATGCCGAAACTGGAAGAAAGTACATATTCACCGGGCAGATTATCCAGCGCCCAGGCAACGCGGCCTTCAGCGTCCAGTTTTTCCAGTTCGGCGTTAGTTTCTGCCAGCGCCAGAATGCGATCTACCTTCGGCAGTTCGTTCAGGGCGTTTAGATCGAGTTTGGACATAGATTCCTCACTGTTTGCCTTGCCTGATGCGACGCTCACGCGTCTTATCAGGCCTACAAGACCGGGCTGATGGTTAATCCCACAAATCGCGCGCCGGATCGAGCACCGGGCGAATGATGCCCGCACGCACCGTAAAGTCGCCGAAGCCTTCACCCGCTTCGCGCTCTTTCGCCCAGCGCCCTATCAGTTCATCAAGCGACGCCAGGATTTCCGGTTCGGTGATGTTTTCTTTATACATCCGTGGGATACGTGTCCCAATGCGGTTGCCGCCAAGATGCAGGTTGTAGCGACCCGGCGCTTTACCCACCAGGCCCACTTCCGCCAGCATCGCGCGACCACAACCGTTCGGGCAGCCTGTTACACGCATCACGATATGCTCATCGCTGACACCATGTTTCGCCATTAAATTATCGATGTTGTCGATAAAAGACGGCAGGAAACGCTCCGCTTCGGCCATCGCCAGCGGGCAAGTCGGGAATGACACGCAGGCCATTGAGTTTTCACGCTGTGGCGTGACGGCATTCATTAACCCGCTCTCTTTGGCGATCTTCTCGATCTTCGCTTTCTCGCTTTCCGGCACTCCGGCGATGATCAGATTCTGGTTCGCCGTAATGCGGAAATCACCTTTGTGGATCTTCGCGATCTCCAGCAGGCCGGTTTTCAGCGGACGCCCAGGATAATCAAGGATGCGACCATTTTCGATAAACAGCGTCAGGTGCCAGTTATCATCAATGCCTTTAACCCAGCCAATACGATCGCCGCGTCCGGTGAACTCATATGGACGGATCGGTTCAAATTTGATCCCCGCGCGACGCTCCACTTCCGCTTTAAACGTCTCAACCCCCACGCGCTCCAGCGTGTATTTGGTTTTGGCATTTTTACGATCGGTACGGTTACCCCAGTCGCGCTGAGTCGTCACGACGGCTTCTGCCACCGCCAGCGTATGCTCCAGCGGCAGATAACCAAACTCACTCGCCGTGCGGGCGTAGGTTTTCTTGTTGCCGTGCTCGATGGAAAGCCCACCGCCCACCAGCAGGTTAAAGCCCACCAGCTTGCCGTTTTCGGCGATCGCCACGAAGTTCATGTCGTTGGCGTGCAGATCGATATCGTTCTGCGGCGGGATCACTACCGTGGTTTTGAATTTACGCGGCAAATAAGTCTGACCGAGGATCGGTTCTTCATCGGTGGTGGCGACTTTTTCCTGATCGAGCCAGATCTCCGCATACGCGCGGGTACGCGGCAGCAGATGTTCAGAGATTTTCTTCGCCCATTCATATGCTTCCGCGTGCAACTGCGACTCGTAAGGGTTCGAGGTGCAGAGTACGTTACGGTTCATGTCGTTAGCAGTCGCCAGCGCATCAAGACCGACCGAGTGCAGCATCTGGTGCACCGGTTTGACGTTCTTTTTCAGAATGCCGTGGAACTGGAACGTCTGGCGGTTGGTCAGGCGAATGCTGCCATAAATGGTGTTTTCACCGGCAAATTTATCGATCGCCTGCCACTGTTTGGTGGTGATCACGCCACCCGGCAGACGGCAGCGCAACAGCATCGCGTGGCGCGGCTCCAGCTTCTGTTCAGCACGTTCGGCGCGAATGTCGCGGTCATCCTGTTGATACATGCCGTGGAAGCGGATCAGCAGAAAGTTATCGCCCTTAAAGCCGCCGGTCAGACCGTCGTTTAAATCTTCCGCAATGGTGCCGCGCAGGTAGTTGCTTTCAAGCTTCATGCGCTCGGCGTCTGTCAGTTTTCCTTCGACCACTAAAGGCCCTGGATGTTTTTCGCTCATTAGTAGACATCTCGCTGATAACGGCGCTCTACGCGCAGCTCACTTAAAAATTCATCCGCCGCTTCGGTGTCCATGCCACCAAATTCGGCAATCACTTCCAGAAGTGCCTGCTCAACATCTTTCGCCATGCGATTAGCGTCGCCGCAGACATAAATGTGGGCACCGTCATTGATCCAGCGCCACAGCTCCGCGCCCTGTTCGCGCAGTTTGTCTTGTACGTAAATTTTTTCTTTTTGATCGCGCGACCAGGCAAGATCGATACGCGTCAGCACGCCCTCTTTGACGTAGCGCTGCCATTCCACCTGGTAGAGGAAATCTTCCGTAAAGTGCGGGTTGCCAAAGAACAGCCAGTTTTTCCCCGGCGCTTCGTCGGCGGCGCGTTGCTGCATAAAGGCGCGGAACGGCGCGATGCCGGTGCCTGGGCCAATCATAATCACCGACGTTTCCGGATTGGCTGGCAGGCGGAAGTTATCGTTATGTTCGATAAAGACGCGGACTTCACCCTCTTCTTCCACACGATCCGCGAGGAAGCTGGAGGCACCACCCGCACGGGCGCGGCCTTCCACGTCGTAACGCACCACACCAACGGTAACGTGCACTTCGTTCTCGACTTCCGCCTGCGAGGAGGCGATGGAATACAGGCGCGGGGTCAGCGGGCGCAGCAGATTAATCAGCGCTTCGGCATCCAGTTGCGCCGGAGAGAAACGCACCATGTCAACAATCGGCGTGGTCGCGGCGTAATGCTGTAACTTCGCTTTATCGCCCACCAGCGGCAGCAGCGTTTCGCTGCGGGTAAGCGTGGCGTAGTTCTCAACAATGTTGGCGGTGTTGACGGTCAGTTCAAAGTGCCACTGGAGCGCTTCGCTCAGGGTCAGCGTTTTGCCGTCAACGGTGACAGTTTCATCGCCTTTCAGCCACAGCAGTTCGACAAGTTCTTTCACCAGTGCCGGATCGTTCTGATACCATATGCCCAGCGCGTCACCCGGCTGATAACGCAGGCCAGAGTCACCTAAGTCAATTTCGATATGGCGAACGTCTTTTTCAGAGTTACGCCCGGTAATTTTCTGGTTAACCGAAAGGCTCGCCACCAGCGGCGCGTCTTTGCTGTACGGGCTGGTGTGGATTTCATTTACCGCGCCAGTAGCGACGGATTGCGAAGGTGCCGCGACAGGCGCACGGGACTTCAGAACATCAACCACGCGGGCGCGCCACTCGATGGCAGCAGCCTGGTATTCAACGTCGGCATCGACACGGTCGAGCAGGCGTTCACCGCCCAGTTCCGCCAGCTTGCTGTCAAAATCTTTCCCGGACTGGCAGAAAAATTCATAAGAGCTATCGCCGAGGCTAAACACGGCAAATGCGGTGTTTTCCAGCTTCGGCGCTTTTTTGGAGAACAGGAACTTATGCAGCGCGACGGCTTCTTCCGGCGGTTCCCCTTCCCCTTGCGTTGACGTCACCACGATAAGCAGTTTTTCGCTGGCGATTTGTTTGAATTTATAGTCGCCCGCGTTCACCAGCTTAACGTTCAGTTTTGCCGCCAATAAATCATCGCGTAATGCTTCAGCAACCCGGCGCGCATTGCCGGTTTGCGAGGCGGAGATAATAGTTATACCCGGCATTTCTGCGGCGGGCGCTGGCGTCGCTGCAAGCGCAGCAGGCTGCTGGTTGAGCACGCCCCAGAAATAGCCAGAAACCCAGGCAAGCTGGGTGGGAGTTAAATCGGTCGTGGCCGCCTGAAGGCGTGCCAGTTGCTCCGGGTTCAACGGAAGCAACGCGGAAGGTGGGACCTGTGTCGTCATGCGTCGTTATGTTCCAGTAAGCAAAGCTGTTTCTGCGCCCTGTCAGCGCCCATAAAACAGAAGAGAAGGTAAGGTTAACGGGGTGAACGGTGTGGATTAAAGACGGGATAGCGATAACTAATAACCAAATCGACTAACCTGTTTTAGCAATAGTCTTTAACAACAAAACAGATTAACCAACCCAATGAAAAACAAATGAATTTAGCCAATCATTAAGATAAATCAGCGATTTTGCGCAACAAAGTCGTTTTAGATAATGCGAAAAAACAGCCTTTCCGGTACTCTACGGCGGTTTTATCGTCCTGTAGAGAAATTATGATGTCCACCACGTTATTTAAAGATTTCACCTTCGAAGCCGCTCACCGCTTACCACACGTCCCGGAAGGGCATAAATGTGGTCGCCTGCACGGGCATTCCTTTATGGTGCGACTGGAAATTACCGGGGAAGTCGATCCGCATACGGGCTGGATTATCGATTTCGCTGAACTAAAAGCGGCGTTTAAGCCAACCTACGAGCGCCTCGATCACTATTATCTCAATGATATTCCTGGCCTGGAAAACCCGACCAGCGAGGTTTTAGCAAAATGGATTTGGGATCAGGTTAAACCGGTTGTTCCGCTGTTAAGTGCGGTTATGGTGAAAGAAACCTGCACCGCAGGTTGCATCTATCGCGGCGAATGATAAGAGTGTGTCGGCGGTCAATTTCCCTTAAGTAACGCTATGTTAGGGTGTTGTGTTCTGGATATCTGGGGCATGACATGGAAGACGACTGCGACATTATTATTATTGGTGCCGGTATTGCAGGCACCGCTTGCGCGTTACGCTGCGCGCGAGCGGGTTTATCCGTTTTGTTACTGGAACGCGCTGAAATCCCCGGCAGCAAAAATCTTTCCGGCGGGCGTTTATATACCCAGGCGCTCGCGGAACTCCTCCCACAATTTCATCTGACCGCGCCTCTTGAACGACGCATCACTCACGAAAGCCTTTCCCTGTTAACGCCGGATGGCGCAACGACGTTTTCCAGCTTACAGCCCGGCGGTGAATCCTGGAGTGTATTACGTGCACGGTTCGATCCGTGGCTGGTTGCCGAAGCCGAAAAAGAAGGTGTCGAATGCATCCCCGGTGCGACGGTGGATGCGCTGTATGAAGAAAACGGCAGGGTGTGTGGTGTCATTTGTGGTGACGATATTCTCCGCGCCCGTTATGTGGTGCTGGCAGAAGGAGCCAACAGCGTCCTGGCTGAACGTCACGGGTTAGTGACTCGTCCTGCTGGCGAAGCGATGGCGTTGGGGATCAAAGAAGTGCTGGCGCTTGAAACATCCGCTATTGAAGAACGTTTTCATCTGGAGAATAACGAAGGCGCAGCGTTGCTGTTCAGCGGCGGGATCTGTGATGACTTACCCGGCGGCACATTTCTTTATACTAATCAACAAACGCTCTCGTTAGGGATTGTTTGCCCGCTCTCTTCCCTTACGCAAAGTCGTGTTCCGGCAAGCGAGCTGCTGGCTCGCTTTAAAACGCATCCGGCAGTGCGCCCGCTTATCAAAAACACGGAATCACTGGAGTATGGTGCGCATCTGGTGCCAGAAGGTGGCTTGCACAGTATGCCGGTGCAATACGCCGGTAACGGCTGGCTGCTGCTGGGCGATGCGTTGCGCAGTTGCGTCAATACCGGAATTTCCGTGCGCGGCATGGATATGGCGCTGACTGGCGCGCAGGCGGCGGCACAAACGCTGATAAGCGCCTGCCAGCACCGCGAGCCGCAAAATCTGTTTGCGCTTTATCATCACAACATAGAGCGCAGCCTGCTATGGGATGTTCTACAACGTTATCAGCATGTTCCGGCGCTTTTGCAACGCCCTGGATGGTACCGTGCATGGCCTGCGTTAATGCAGGATATTTCCCGTGATTTATGGGATCAGGGTGATAAACCTGTTCCACCGCTGCGCCAGTTATTCTGGCGTCATTTACGTCGTCACGGCCTGTGGCATCTGGCGGGCGATGTTATCATGAGTCTGCGATGTCTGTAGCCCGTAATCTCTGGCGCGTTGCCGATGCGCCGCACATTGTTCCGGCTGACTCCGTTGAGCGTCAGACGGTACAACGGTTGATTAACGCTTGTCCGGCTGGTCTTTTTTCGCTCACACCGGAAGGTGACTTACGCGTTGATTATCGCGGCTGCCTGGAGTGTGGCACCTGCCGTTTGCTGTGCGACGAATCAACACTACAACAGTGGCGCTATCCGCCTTCCGGATTCGGCATCACCTACCGTTTTGGATAAATAATAAGGATAATTTATGCCCCTCTTACACCTGCTCCGCCAGAATCCGGTGATTGCTGCCGTTAAAGATAATGCCAGCCTGCAACTGGCAATCGACTCTGAATGCCAGTTTATTTCCGTGTTGTACGGCAATATCTGCACCATCAGTAATATCGTTAAAAAGATTAAGAACGCCGGAAAATATGCTTTTATTCATGTTGATTTGCTGGAAGGCGCGTCAAATAAAGAAGTGGTGATTCAGTTTTTGAAACTGGTGACTGAGGCGGACGGCATTATCAGTACCAAAGCCTCAATGTTGAAAGCGGCAAGAGCGGAAGGTTTTTTCTGTATTCATCGCCTGTTTATTGTTGATTCAATTTCGTTTCACAACATTGATAAGCAAGTTGCGCAATCGAATCCGGATTGTATTGAGATCCTGCCAGGCTGTATGCCCAAAGTGCTGGGCTGGGTGACGGAGAAAATCCGCCAACCGCTGATTGCTGGCGGGCTGGTGTGCGATGAAGAAGATGCGCGTAATGCGATTAACGCAGGTGTCGTGGCGCTTTCCACCACGAATACCGGGGTCTGGACGCTAGCGAAAAAATTGCTTTGACGGGATAATCGTAACGAATTGAATTTGTGTGATTTGTAGGCTGCACGCCACATCCGACATTCAGCGTCTGATGCGACGCTTGACGCGTCTTATCAGGCCTACAAGTCCCCAGGCCAGAACCGTAGGCAGGATCATCCGGCAGCACGTTATTGGCAATCTGCGTGAATGGTTGTCACCAGTGCCTCCAGCACCGCTTTCCAGTCATCAACCACGCCAACATCTGCCTGTGAAAATACCGCCGCGCTGGCGTCATGATTAATCGCCACCACAAACTTGCTATTGCGTACGCCCGCCATTAACGCTGCTGCGCCGGAAGCGCCAACAACAATACACACCTCAGGTGCCAGCAAATGTCCGGAAATACCAATCACTTTTTCGGCATCAACGCCACCGTTCATTACTCGCGCCCGACTATAGCCCACTTCGGCTCCCAGCTTTTCTGCCAGCATAGCGATTTCCTGGTTATCTGCCTCTCCGCCCTGCCCCACCACCAGCACCCGTCTGGCCTCAGCTAATGGGTCACGGGTAACATTTTTCAGATCCTCTGTGCTAACCAGCCAGTCGGGAAGCGCACCTGGGACAATGTTCAGTTGCTGCATACCAGAGGGCAACGTGGCGTTTTTCGCTGCTCCCGCCTGACGCGCCAGGGAAAGGCATAGCGGGCGTTTTTCTGTTTGCAGCGTCGCCGTTAGCGCATTTCCCCAGTGGGATTTGCGCACGCTTACGGTTGGAATATCTAACGAAGTCACCTGGCAGATGCTTGCACCATGTAAACGCCAGGCCAGCCGGGTCGACAGTTCATCGCCAAACGTTCCCGGCGGAAAGAGAACAACGTCCGCAGGCGTTCGCTGCCACTGTTCCACCAGCGCATCCAGCACCTGTTCCGCCACAGCGGGCTGAGGTTCAATCTTCCAGTGCGCCAGGGTACAACCGCTGAAATCCTGCGCCGCCTGCCAGCTCGCTATTGCGGCATTCTCCTGATTTATTGTCACAATTGCGATATTCATGGCTGCATCCTTTGGCGTAAATAGTCCTGCCATAGCTTTTGCGCTTTTTCTGCTACCGTTTGCCCATCAATCAGCGTCGCTCCGCGTCGTTGCTCTGCTCTTGCCAGTTGCCGACACTGCATCGCTGGCGATTCGGCAGCAACAGTTTTACGGATAATTGCTGCTTTCCCCGCAGCCATTCGCTGGCGCATTCCCGGTACTGGCAAGGCCACTTCACCACACTGACGCACGGCAATCACCGCAGGCAAGCGAACCCGGCAACAGCGCAGCCCGTTTTCAGTACGCTGTTCAAGGGTGATAAACGGCGCGTCGAGAGTAAAACGCTCCACCTGGGTGAAGCAGGGCCAGCCCAGCATTTCCGCCAGCAAAAATGGCGTTTGCCCATTCTGCCCTTCGCTGCTTTGGCAGCCAGTAATTATCAGCTCCAGCGGATTCTGGTACTGCCATTCGGCAATATGGCGAGCGACAAATTCCGGCGCAAAGCGCAGATCTGCCGCCGTCTCCAGCAATACAGCTTCCTCAAACCCAAGAGCCATAAGATAGCGCAGCCAGTGCAACGCCCGTTCATCCCCCATGCTCAACGCGGTTAAAGACATCGACGTACCGTTTTTTCTCTGCGCCAACAGCAGCGCGGCGGCAGCCTGTTCATCAGCACCGAGCAAACTTCGCAGAAGCGAAACATCCGGTCCGCTATTACCCTGAGCCGCCGCCTGCCACTCTTTTTCCGCCAGCATTCCGGCATCCGGTTCGGCTTTAAACGCTAACAGAATGTTCATTCGCACCTCCAACATTTCCCGCCGCCACCAGCGGGAGTGCTTTGGTTTCTGGTGCCCATAGCCAGGTCACGACAAAACCAACCAACAACACTGCCGCCAGGAGCAATAAGGTGACTTGCATTCCCCACTGCGCCAGCACCCACGGCAGCAGGCCAGTACTTACCGCCGCGCCCAACCGACTCATGGCGGTGGCAAAACCGACGCCCAGCGAGCGAATGTCAGTAGGAAAACTTTCCGCAGGCAAAATGCCCACCAGATTACTGACTGCCGAAATGGTGGTGCTGAAGAGAACAAAAAGCAGCAGCGTTAATGAACTGCCGGAAGGCAAACAAGCCATCACTACCAGCGTTGCCGCCAGCAGCAAAAAACTTCCCAGCAAAAATTTGCGATGTGCCAGCAGGTGCGTCAGAACTAATCCCAGCAGCGCACCCACAATTAACAACGCATTAAGCATCAGGCTAGCGGTCAACGCATCTTCCAGACCAATAGTCTGGGCGATAGTTGGCAGCCAGGTATAAATCACAAACCATGGGATTACGAGGCAGACAAAGAAGACGCTGTTAAACGCTGTGCGCCGCCAGTAGCGCGAAGAGAACAAGGTTTTGATGTGTTTATGGGTCGCCGTTGCCACTTCATCGCCCAGTAAAACATGGGGACCAAAATAGCGATGCACGATAGCGTGAGCTTCTGCAAAACGCCCCTGGCGCAGTAGCCAGCGTGGCGATTCTGGCGTTCCCCAGCGTAATAACGTAATCAACAATGCGGGCAGAGCTGCCGATGCCAGCAGCCAGCGCCAGGCCTCCGGGCTTTCGCTAATAAAGTGATGTCCGGCAATACTTGCCAGCACATAGCCTACAGTCCACACCACGCTGAACGCGCCCAGCAAAATACCGCGGTGGCGGCGCGGGGAAAATTCAGCCAGCAAGGTGTGACCGACTGAGTAATCGCCTCCCAGACCAATGCCAATCAAAATGCGCAGTCCAATAAGATGCTCTGGCGTGGTGGCAAAAAATTGTAAAAACGAAGCAAGCGTAATCAGCAAAAAGCTGAAGGTGAAGATTTTTTGTCGCCCAATATGGTCGGAGATCCAGCCCAGAACCAGGCTGCCAAGAAACAAACCAAGGAGTGCTGAGCCGCCAATCATTCCCGCCATAAACGGCGTCAGTTGCATGGCGGGCGTAAGCTGAATAATGGCGTAACCAATGACGCCGAGGACATAACCGTCGGTCAGGTGTGCGCCGAAAGTGAGCGCAGCAATGCGGCAGTGAAAACGGTTAAGTGGTAAATCATCCATTCGCACCGGTGAAGTGTTCATCTTTATCCCTTCATTGTCCGGTAATAAGAACGGCTTCTCGCCTGAGAAGCCGAAAAGGCAACGCCCCGTCATCGCGGAACGCTGCCTGACACATTATTTTTCAATCGGATAGATAGTACCCGTATTCATAATGCCGTTAGGATCGAACTGCTTTTTCAGACCTTCCAGCAACGTCCACGCGCTGCCGTGTTCCAGCTTGCTCCAGTGAACGCGATGTTTACCAATGCCGTGGTGGTGCACCATCGAACCACCGAGGCGAATGGTTTCTTCGCAGATGATTTTGTTGAGCGGATTGTGGTACTTGTCGATTTCCTCTTCCGGCTTACAGTCAACAACGTTGTAGTCGTAAACGAAGTACATGTTGGTGCCGTTCTGGTAGCTGTGAGAGGAGTGACCGCCCAGCATGGTGATGTCGTCGGCGTGCGGGAACTCGGTACGAATACGGTTAATAACGCTTTCGTAGATTTCGTGAATGCAGCTCCAGCAGCCGGACACTTCGGTGGTAAAGCCCATGTTGCCGGTTTTGAGGATCTGCACACGTTCGGCAGCTACTTTATCCGGTCCCCAGTTCAGGTTGTTAAACCAGGTTTCGATCAGCTTGCTGTCCACTCGCTGGCATTGCGGGTAACGTGCCACGATTTCAGCAATCCCTTCGCCCGTCGCCTTCGCAATGCGAGGGTTACCTTCAGCCATAAAGATCAGCACGCATTTTCCGTCAGCAAAATGGGTGAAGTGTTGGGTGCCATCTTCAGCGTCATACAAACGAGCGATCGACGGACGATACCCTTCCACCATGATTTCACGCAGGATGTTGAAGCCGGTTTTCATGTCTTCCAGGATATAGCCGTAGAAGAGGTTGTTTTCCGGGGTGAACTTAAAGATTTTCACAGTTACTTCAGTGATATAGCACAATGCACCTTCGTTGCCGATGATGATGTGACGAATGTCCGGGCCTGCCGCGCGGCGTGGTACGTTTTTAATGCGTGTTACGGTGCCATCAGCCAATACTGCTTCCAGACCAACGACCATATCTTCGATTGCGCCGTAGAGTGTGGAGAACTGCCCGATACTGCGGGTTGCTACCAGGCCGCCCATCTGCGCCAGCGGCTTTGACTGCGGAGAATGCCCCGTGGTGTAACCTTTTTCACGCAACGCGTTTTCCAGCACTTCCAGCGGAACTCCGCATTGCGCCGTGGCCTGCATATTCTCAATATCAATATTAATGATTTGATTCATGGCAGAGCCGTCGAGCACCACCGAGTTTTCCACAACGGTTTCCAGCCCACCTTCGGTAGCGGAAGCACCGGTACGCGGCACACCGTTAATTTTGTGCGCATTCATAAAATTCAGCACACGGGATACTTGTTCTGTGGAACCGAGTTTTACGACCGCTGCCGGAATCGGCAAAGTATAAATGCCATGAATATCCGGAAATTTGCGAAAACGGTCAATACTGTTCTTCTTTAATACTGTTTCATCGGTAATTACGCGATCTGCACCAACAATTTCCTTTAGCTGGTCGACAATCGCTGCGCGAGATAAAGACATAGTAATTCCTTCCTGATAATAAAAATGGAATAATCATTAATAAGAGAAAACAGAAACCACCGTTATGGATTAGCGCACTAAATAACCACCATCAACCACTAATAAATGTCCGTTGACATAATTCGATGCCGGACTTGCGAGGAATACGGCTGCGCCCATTAAATCCTGAGTATCGCCCCAACGGTTTGCCGGAATATGATCAAGAACGCGCTGATTGGTTTCTGGATTACTGCGTGTCGCCAGCGTAATATCTGTTGCATAATAGCCAGGGGCAATACCATTTACCTGAATATTATATTGACCTAGTTCATCACAGTAAGCTTTGGTGAATCCGGCAAGAGCATGTTTAGTGGCAGAATATGCAGGTGACCATTGTCCACCTAAGTAAGAGAATAATGAACAGATATTAATGATTTTACCGCTTTTCTGCGGGATCATAATTTTTGCAGCTTCATAGCTTAACTCGAATGCGGCGGTCAGGTTCACATCAATCATCGGGTCCCAGTCGGCACGACCGAAGTCCAGCACCTTATTCAGCTTACAAATACCGGCATTGTTAATCAGAATATCGACGGTACCGAAACGTTCGCAACAGGCGGCGATTATCTTCTGCGGCGCGCCTTCTGCGGTGATATCCACCTGCATGAAGTCCACCTCAACACCCTGTTTTTCAATCATTTCCTTTGTTTCGCCGTTATCTTTAACGAAGCTTGGAATAAAGATATTTGCGCCTGCTTTGGCCAGCGCCATGGCAAATGCCTGGCCTAAACCGCTATTCCCGCCGGTAACAATTGCGGTTTTACCTTTCAGGGAGAAAAAATCCATTGAGAACGCATTGAGAGATTCGATTGACATAGTTAGCTCCAATTTCCGTAAGGCAAAAAAAAAGAAAGGTAACTTCCCCCGCGAGAGGGAAGTTACCTTTCTCATTATCTCTGGTAACTGGAGATAATTTTTATCATAAGGGCATAATCGCTAATGTGATCGTAATCACAGTGTTATATTCGAATTGTCAAATAATTTTAAAAAGCAGAAGCGTGATTACTCTCACACAACACCACTGCTTTCCATGTTATTTCTTATTGCAATTACTAGAGACCTGAGAAAAGTAATCCACCTGAAAGGGCGGCTTACTTTTCTCTTTTTTTTGTCTATTACAAATGGGAATACGATATGCAACACAACTCATATCGCCGTTGGATAACCCTCGCGATAATTAGTTTTAGCGGCGGCGTTAGTTTCGACCTGGCTTATTTACGTTATATTTATCAAATTCCCATGGCGAAATTTATGGGATTCAGCAATACCGAGATAGGTTTAATAATGAGTACCTTTGGTATTGCGGCTATTATTCTTTATGCCCCCAGCGGCGTTATTGCCGATAAATTTTCACACCGCAAAATGATTACTTCCGCGATGATCATTACCGGATTACTGGGTCTGTTAATGGCAACATATCCACCGCTGTGGGTAATGCTCTGTATTCAGGTCGCCTTTGCGATAACGACGATTTTAATGCTGTGGTCGGTGTCGATTAAAGCCGCCTCGTTGCTGGGCGATCATAGCGAGCAAGGGAAAATTATGGGCTGGATGGAAGGGCTGCGCGGCGTCGGTGTAATGTCGCTGGCGGTGTTTACCATGTGGGTCTTTTCTCGCTTTGCACCGGATGACAGCGCCAGCCTGAAAACGGTCATTATTATCTATAGTGTGGTTTACATTCTGCTGGGCATTTTGTGTTGGTTTTTTGTTAGCGATAACAACAACCTGCGCAATACCAATAACGAAGAAAAACAGTCATTCCAGCTTAGCGACATCCTGGCTGTTTTGCGCATCAGCACCACCTGGTATTGCAGCATGGTGATTTTTGGTGTCTTCACCATCTACGCCATTCTGAGTTACTCCACCAACTATCTGACCGAAATGTACGGCATGTCGCTGGTGGCGGCGAGCTACATGGGGATTGTGATCAACAAAATCTTCCGCGCACTGTGCGGCCCACTTGGTGGCATTATCACCACCTACAGCAAAGTGAAATCCCCTACCCGCGTGATCCAAATCCTTTCCGTACTCGGCTTGCTGGCGTTAACTGCCCTGCTCGTCACGAACTCTAACCCGCAATCGGTCGCGATGGGGATTGGCCTGATTTTACTGCTGGGATTCACCTGTTACGCCTCACGCGGGCTGTACTGGGCCTGCCCTGGCGAAGCGAGAACACCGTCTTACATTATGGGCACCACGGTAGGTATTTGTTCGGTGATTGGATTCCTGCCGGATGTCTTCGTTTACCCGATTATCGGCTACTGGCAAGACACCCTGCCCGCTGCAGAAGCCTACCGCAATATGTGGCTGATGGGCATGGCGGCGCTTGCCATGGTGATCGTCTTTACCTTTTTGCTGTTCCAAAAAATTCGTACTGCTGATAGCGCCCCTGCTATGGCTAGCAGCAAGTAAGTCCAGAAAATTACAGGAGAAAAATCATGTCGAAAAAATACATCATAGGGATTGATGGCGGAAGTCAGAGCACAAAAGTGGTGATGTATGATCTGGAAGGTAATGTGGTTTGCGAAGGCAAAGGCTTATTGCAGCCGATGCACACGCCAGATGCCGATACCGCAGAACATCCTGACGACGATTTATGGGCATCATTATGTTTTGCCGGTCACGATTTGATGAGTCAGTTTGCCGGGAATAAAGAAGATATTGTCGGTATTGGTCTGGGATCCATCCGTTGCTGCCGTGCGTTATTGAAAGCCGATGGCACGCCAGCTGCGCCGTTGATTAGCTGGCAGGATGCACGCGTTACACGCCCTTACGAACATACGAATCCTGACGTGGCATATGTCACCTCTTTTTCAGGTTATCTGACGCATCGCTTAACCGGCGAGTTTAAAGACAATATCGCCAACTATTTTGGTCAGTGGCCGGTGGATTATAAGACCTGGGCATGGAGTGAAGATGCCGCAGTCATGGAGAAGTTTAATATCCCCCGTCATATGCTTTTTGATGTGCAAATGCCTGGCACCGTCCTCGGACATATCACACCACAAGCCGCACTGGCGACACATTTCCCGGCAGGACTGCCGGTTGTTTGTACCACCAGTGATAAACCGGTAGAAGCTCTGGGGGCCGGATTACTGGATAATGAAACTGCGGTAATTTCTCTTGGCACTTACATCGCATTGATGATGAACGGCAAAGCACTGCCGAAAGATCCGGTGGCGTACTGGCCAATTATGTCTTCTATTCCGCAAACATTGCTGTATGAAGGTTACGGTATCCGCAAAGGCATGTGGACAGTGAGCTGGCTGCGCGACATGTTAGGCGAGTCGTTAATTCAGGATGCCAAAGCACAGGATCTTTCACCGGAAGATTTACTCAACAAGAAAGCGTCTTGTGTGCCGCCTGGCTGTAATGGTCTGATGACGGTGCTGGACTGGCTGACCAATCCGTGGGAACCGTACAAACGCGGGATTATGATCGGCTTTGATTCCAGCATGGATTACGCATGGATATATCGTTCGATACTGGAAAGCGTGGCGCTGACGCTGAAGAACAATTACGACAATATGTGTAATGAAATGAATCACTTTGCCAAACATGTGATCATTACTGGCGGCGGTTCGAACAGCGATCTGTTTATGCAGATTTTTGCCGACGTGTTCAACCTTCCGGCACGCCGTAACGCCATTAATGGTTGTGCAAGTCTGGGGGCAGCGATCAATACGGCGGTAGGTCTGGGGCTATACCCGGATTACGCAACGGCTGTCGACAAAATGGTTCGCGTGAAAGATATCTTTATGCCTGTTGAGAACAATGCCAAACGCTACGACGCGATGAATAAAGGCATTTTCAAGGAGTTAACCAAACATACTGATGTAATCCTGAAAAAATCGTATGAAGTGATGCATGGGGAATTGGGGAATGCGGATTCGATCCAGAGCTGGTCGAATGCGTAAGTGAGGAAGGCCGGGCGGGAAACTGCCCGGCATGAACGTACCTGAATGGTTATCCCCGCTGACGCGGGGAACATAAGTTCGACAACTTAAAAAATGATAACAAGTCCGGTTTATCCCCGCTGATGCAGGGAACATAATAAAAACTTTAACTAGTTCGGTTTATCCCTGTTTTTACAAGGAATATTAACTACACTCGATGTCTTTAGAATAAAAGACAATACGAATCGCACTTTATCAATTTTCACTTAAAGTATGAACTGGATATCTTTATTCATAAGAACTATTCATCAACAGCGTATAGAGGCGATTATGTAAAACCACTCATTAGCCTCAAAACAAAGACAAATTTCCAGATTTATTACTTAATCAATGAATAATAAGCTTAAAAAACAAACTACTATCCTAAAGAAAAAATTAACAAACATCAATTCAATATTAAAAAAATAATATATGATAATTTCTTAATGATTTAAGTATCATACAACTAACACTTTAATTAAATTTGATTTTTTGTATCGATAATTGTGAACTTCTCATATATGGAGAGCTATTTTGAACATGAGGTGTTACGTGGATATATTGCTTAATACGAGTACTGCTAATATAAAAACTTGAGAAAGAGATAACGGGTTATATGGTGGTTTATCCCCGCTGGCGCGGGGAACTCACAAATGATGCGCCAAAACCAAGACTTTTACACGGTTTATCCCCGCTGGCGCGGGGAACTCTTTCCCCCATGCGGGAAGCGCGTGCGATTTCGCGGTTTATCCCCGCTGGCGCGGGGAACTCTGATCAATCTGGTTTATATAGGCTTGCGCGGACGGTTTATCCCCGCTGGCGCGGGGAACTCCTGCAACTGATTTTACGCGAGCGCAGGCCGCGCGGTTTATCCCCGCTGGCGCGGGGAACTCAGTAATCTCCGATCTGTTTGTAAATCTGCTGCCGGTTTATCCCCGCTGGCGCGGGGAACTCGAGGTCGCAGTCCTGCTCAATCTGCCCCGTGTCGGTTTATCCCCGCTGGCGCGGGGAACTCCAAATCACAAATTTTCGCAAAAGCCTGGGCAACGGTTTATCCCCGCTGGCGCGGGGAACTCATCGGGGTATTCAGTTTCGATGCGGGATTGTACGGTTTATCCCCGCTGGCGCGGGGAACTCTCCGGTACGCGCGGGATCGAATCCGGCCCAGACGGTTTATCCCCGCTGGCGCGGGGAACTCACTAAACATAACCTATTATTAATTATTGATTTTTTAAGTCAGTCACAATCTACCAACTTTATAGTATCACACAAACAACACATCCATTATGTTAAAGAGCACTTAATCCATTGATTGAAAAGCTAAATATTTAAAGTAATCCTATACCGACTAAAATCTACCAAACTTTACCGCAATAATTTTCACTCCAGCGAAAAATTAATGCCGCAGAATTTGTAGAGAATGCTAATGATTAGCCCTGGATGGGTAAAATGGAGGAGTTTTCAGAGGCGACAAACAATATAAATGAGTAGAAATCTTTACAGGTTCCACCCATTTATAACGCTTATAAATGTTTAATCAGGCAATATTTAGATATTTATGTGTTTGCATCGACAAACGCCAATTACGAGCAATGCAGGTTTCAATGCACAATCGTGTGGCATCATCCTTTTGGCTAATCGGCTGCAGTGCAATGACTCGCGGTTTATCATCGGTCAGCGTCGCCAAAAGTTCATCCAGTGCTTCAATATCACGTACGCGTCCCACTGGATGCTTGATTTCGTTGGCTCGCTCCAGTGCCTGTGACAACACTTCATAGCCGCCGCGCATGTTCAGCTTTGGCGATACGGTAACCCAGGTATTCGGTGTGCAGCGTACCTCATGAGTACCACTGGTTTCGATCTGGCAGCTAAAACCGTTCTTTTCGAGCAGGTCAGTCAGTGGCAGCAAATCATGAATGCAAGGCTCACCACCCGTAATCACCACATGCCGCGCGGTGTATCCCTGGCGACCAATGACAGCCAGCAAGTCTTCACTGCTCGCCGCCCCCCACTTATCACTCTCTTTGGTCTTCGCCAGAATGCTGAAAAGGGAGACTTCCCGATCCTCAAGCTTTTCCCAGGTGTGTTTGGTGTCGCACCAGGCACAGCCAACCGGGCATCCCTGTAAACGAATAAAAATGGCGGGGACGCCGGTAAAGTAACCCTCACCTTGCAGGGTCTGGAACATCTCGTTAATCGGGTACTGCATAGCATTCTCTGTGAAGTGGATAATTGTTAATTATTGCAGATCCTGCCACAACAATCATGTCTTATTAACATTCTGTTACAGGCAGTTTTAAGGCAAAAAGTGGATTAGATCATAAAGAATAAAATGAAGCAGAGTATTATGTTTTAAGGAATTAATTAAAAGGGATTTAAACATGCTCAGAATATTCATCGTAATTATATTTATTTTCAATTTATCAGGCTGTGGATATAACGATATTCAAACCTATGATGAGCAGGTTAACGCCTCCTGGTCTGAGGTATTGAATCAATATCAACGTCGCGCCGATCTTATTCCTAATCTTGTCGCCAGCATTAAAGGTTATTCCAGCCATGAACGAGATGTACTGGAAGCCGTAACATTGGCTCGTAGCCAGGCTAATCGCGCCAGTAGCGATCTTCAGCAAACTCCGGGCGATGAACAAAAATTACAAGCCTGGCAACAGGCTCAAGCGCAGGTGACTCGCACTCTCGGTCAGTTAACGATAATTAGTGAGCGTTACCCTGAGTTAAAATCTCAGGAACTCTATCAAAATTTAATGGTACAGCTTGAAGGAAGTGAAAATCGGATTGCCGTTGCGCGAGGAAGATATATTAAAGCCATTGAACAATATAATGTCACTATCCGCAAATTCCCCGCTGTGTTAACCGCAAAGGTCATGGATTACACACCAAAGAAAAATTATTTGCCGGATGATGTCGCCGCAGTAAGTAAAGCCCCAACAATAGATTTTAGCCAGAATGCTAATGCTCATTAAGCGGGGAAGTTCTATGCGAAATTTTATCTTCCTTATGGCTTTCTTCTGTTCATCTGTGTTTGCCACACAAATTCCAGTACCTGAATCACCCAAGTATGTGAATGACTTAACCGGCACATTAACAAACAGCGAAGTAAACACCCTGACCAACCAGATTAAAGCCCTGACGCAAAAAAACTACGCACAGTTGGTCGTGTTAGTGGTTGAAACAACTGGCGATGAAACCATCGAGCAGTACGCAACGCGGGTATTCGATAGCTGGAAACCGGGTGATAAAGACCACGATGATGGCGTTCTACTGTTAGTCGCCTGGCAGGATCATACCGTGCGTATTGAAATCGGTTACGGACTGGAAGGTATTATTACGGATGCACAGTCCGGGAAAATTATTCGCAACAGTATTATTCCGGCATTTAAAAAAGGGGACCTGGCTGGTGGTTTGCAAAAGGGAATCAGCGATATTGAAAGTCGTCTGACGGGGAATAATTTAGCAACGATAACACCGACCGATCACCCTTTGCCTTTTAGCGGTTGGTGGGCTTTGTTAGTCTGGGCGATAGTACTGACGTTTATTTCTGCCAGAGGATATATCAAAACGCTGGGAGTAATTTGCTTCGCAGCTATTGTACTGGCCTTTGTTTTACCTATAGCAGGCTTCAGCGGAAGCTGGGGAGTACTCGCAACATTACTCTGCTTCGCCACACCGTTCCTGGCTGTCGCCATCGCTTTTACCCCCTTCGGCAAAAAGGTTCGGGATTCGATGCGTGATGCCAACCAGCCATCACGCCATACAAGAAGCAATTCTTCCTCCCACTATTCATCATCGTCATCCTCTTCATTCAACAATGACAATTTCAGCGGTGGTGGCGGTTCATCTGGTGGCGGTGGCGCTTCCGGGCGCTGGTAACAAAAGGAATTGATATGCGTATTTTTCTCTTACTTCTGATGCTATGCGGTTTTCAGGTATTCGCTGAACAATTGCCTTCAGTAACTGACTTAACCGGGACATTAACGACAGAAGAACAAACTGCTTTAACTCAACAATTACAGACTCTCGAGCAGCAAAACCACTTCCAGGTGGCCGTGTTGGTCACGCCGACCACAGGGGGCAAAAACATTAAACTTGCAGCCTCGCAGAGATACGGGGTATATCACTGGAAACCCGTTGGAGAGAAGCGATATGGCGAAGGTATCTTAATTCTCGTCGTATGGCCGGAAGGGCTGGCGTCAATGAAGATTGGACATGGACTGGAACAGATGTTGCCGCCGGAACAAGCTTCGCAAATTGTTCGTTACCATATGCAGCCAGAATTCGAAAAAAACAATCTCTTTGCTGGATTAACGGGCGGAATTGAAAGCATCGCACAGTTTACCCATATCAAAGCGAACCTTAGCCCTTTGGATGCTTTAGCCAATCATCTGTTTGCTAATCCGCAACGTTCGCTGCCTTGTCTTGCCTGGACACTGCTGATGATCGTTGCCATCGTTGTCCTCTGGCGATTTGCCAGCCGCCCAGGGCGTGGCATATGGATGATATCGATGATTACCCCTATGGTCTGGTTTTTCTCCTTTCAGGACGATGTCATCATTCGGCGGGTATCGGTCGTTTGTTTTAGTTTATTGTTAGCAACAACCTGCAAGCAGCGTCTCGCGGTAGTTTTTAATATGTGCCGCGTATTTCCTATGATGCTGACCCCAAAAAATAAAAACGCTAAAGTGAAAAAACAAAAGAAGACTCCGCAGGTTCGTGAATCAGGACGAAATTCATTGTTTGTCGTGATGCTGATAATTATTGTGGGATGGTGCCTGGTGTTCGCCAGTAATAAAGATATTGCATTCATCTCAACAATTATTGGGTTAATTGATCATTTTATCGGCCCAATAACCATTGCTGGCATCGTTCTGCTGATCATTGTGGCCAAATTTACTGGCAATCTTAAGCTGGGATCAGGAGAAAAAAGCAACAGGAAAACGGGGAATCGTAATGCTCATTCTCGCTCTTCGTCGAGAAATTCTTTCCGCGGTGGTGGCGGTTCTTCAGGAGGCGGCGGTTCATCCGGCCGTTGGTGATCGTAATGCGCTTAATCTTTATTCTACTTGCTTTGTGGAGCCTTCCCGGGCTTGCCCAGCAAATTGCTGTGCCGGAGCTGCGCCAACAAGTGACTGATATTACTGGTACGTTAAGCACGTCTGAACAGCAATCGCTAACGCAGCAGCTGCAGGATATTACACATAAAACACGGGCGCAGGTCGCTGTATTAGTAGTGCCGTCCACCGGAGACGATTCCATTGAACAATATGCAGCACGCGTTTTTGATAGCTGGAAACTGGGAGATAAGCAGAGAAACGATGGTATTTTACTTCTGGTTGCCTGGGAGGAGCATGCTGTTCGTATTGAGGTTGGCTACGGGCTGGAAGGGGTGGTTACCGACCTGCAAGCGGCGAAGATTATCAGAGATATTTTGATCCCTGCCTTCAAAAGTGATGACCTGATGGGTGGATTAACACTGGCAAGCGAAAATATCGGCGCGCTTCTGTTGAATGGTGAATTATCGGAAGACAGGGGGGATTATTACAGTATCAATCCCTTTATTCCATTATCGCTTGCTGTAATTATATTGCTGGCGGTACTTTCATATTTTATTGTTTTTACCGATCCGTCGAATTTACCCTGGATCACTCTCACTGGCGCCATTTACGGGATGGTATTCCTCTATGTTGCCGAGCCAGGACCATGGACCAATTTAATCGTTGCCTGCGGTATGCTCACGCCTTTTGCCATCGTACCACTGCTTATTTTTTGGCTTATCGTTAATAAAAAGCTACGCGCTAAATACAAGAAGCTCGGTAAAGAAAGAGCTTCAAGAAAAGGTTCTTCTTCATCCTCTTCCGGTGGCGGCTCAAGTGGCGGAGGCTCAGGCGGTGGCTTTAGCGGCGGGGGCGGTTCTTCTGGCGGTGGCGGCGCGTCCGGTCGCTGGTAACTCAACCATAAAAAATGCCAGCCCGAAGGCTGGCATTTTTAAATCAGATAAAGTCAGACTTATGCCTGGCCTTTGATCTCTTTACGACCGTTGTACGGTGCTTTTTCGCCCAGAGCTTCTTCGATACGAATCAGCTGGTTGTATTTAGCAACACGGTCAGAACGGCTCATAGAACCAGTTTTGATCTGGCCTGCAGCAGTACCAACAGCCAGGTCAGCGATGGTAGCATCTTCAGTTTCGCCAGAACGGTGAGAGATTACTGCAGTGTAGCCAGCGTCTTTCGCCATCTTGATTGCAGCCAGAGTTTCGGTCAGAGAACCGATCTGGTTGAATTTGATCAGGATGGAGTTAGCGATACCTTTTTCGATACCTTCTTTCAGGATCTTGGTGTTGGTTACGAACAGGTCGTCACCAACCAGCTGGATTTTGTCGCCCAGAACTTTGGTCTGGTATGCGAAACCGTCCCAGTCAGATTCGTCCAGACCGTCTTCGATAGAAACGATCGGGTACTGTTTGGTCAGTTCTTCCAGGAAGTGAGTGAATTCTTCAGAGGTGAACGCTTTGTTGCCTTCGCCAGCCAGAACGTATTTACCATCTTTGTAGAATTCAGAAGCTGCGCAGTCCATCGCCAGAGTGATGTCTTTGCCCAGTTCATAACCAGCAGCTTTAACAGCTTCAGCGATAACAGCCAGAGCTTCAGCGTTGGAACCCAGGTTCGGCGCATAGCCACCTTCGTCACCAACAGCAGTGTTCATGCCTTTCGCTTTCAGAACTTTTGCCAGGTGATGGAAAACTTCAGAACCCATGCGAATGGCTTCTTTCACAGTTTTCGCGCCAACCGGCTGAATCATGAATTCCTGGATATCAACGTTGTTGTCAGCGTGCTCACCACCGTTGATGATGTTCATCATCGGAACCGGCATGGAGTATTTGCCCGGAGTGCCGTTCAGTTCAGCGATATGCTCATACAGCGGCATGCCTTTAGCGGCAGCAGCAGCTTTGGCGTTAGCCAGAGATACAGCCAGGATTGCGTTCGCGCCGAATTTGGATTTGTTTTCGGTGCCGTCCAGGTCGATCATGATCTTGTCAATGCCAGCCTGATCTTTGGCATCTTTACCAATCAGTGCCTGAGCGATCGGGCCGTTTACCGCAGCAACAGCTTTGGTTACGCCTTTACCCAGGAAACGGGATTTGTCGCCATCGCGCAGTTCCAGAGCTTCACGGGAACCAGTAGAAGCACCTGACGGAGCAGCTGCCATACCGACGAAACCACCCTCCAGATGTACTTCGGCTTCAACAGTCGGGTTACCACGGGAGTCGATGATTTCACGACCGATGATTTTTACGATTTTGGACATTAGGTTTTCCTCAAGTCACTAGTTAAACTGAAACTCCAGACAAACAACGCGTACCCAGGGTACGCGTTGCCGTTCTAACTTTTTTCTTACTTCGCCTGACGCTTCTGGAACTCGCTGGCGGCTTTCACAAAGCCTGCAAACAGCGGGTGACCATCACGTGGAGTAGAAGTAAACTCCGGATGGAACTGGCAAGCCACGAACCACGGGTGATTCGGAACTTCGATGATCTCGACCAACTGATCATCCCCGGAACGGCCCGCAACGCGCAGACCTGCATCTTCAATCTGTTTCAACAGCATGTTGTTGACTTCGTAACGGTGACGATGACGCTCAACAATTGTCGGCGCATTGTACAGCTGGCGAACCAAGCTATCGTCAACCAACTGGCACTGCTGTGCGCCGAGACGCATGGTACCGCCGAGATCGCTCTTCTCGCTACGAACTTCAACGTTGCCGTTTTCATCGCGCCACTCGGTAATCAGCGCCACAACCGGGTACTTACAGTCTGGCACAAATTCCGTAGAGTTGGCGTTCTCCATGTTGGCAACATGGCGAGCGTAATCAATTAACGCCACCTGCATACCCAGGCAAATGCCCAGATAAGGAATATTGTTCTCACGCGCAAAACGCGCGGTCGTAATCATGCCTTCTACGCCACGATAGCCGAAACCGCCAGGTACGAGGATTGCGTCCAGACCTTTAAGGATTTCAACGCCGCGCGTTTCAACATCTTGTGAATCGATCAGTTTGATGTTGACGCTGACACGATTCTTCAGCCCACCGTGTTTCAGTGCTTCAATCACGGATTTGTAAGCGTCCGGCAGTTCAATGTACTTGCCGACCATACCAATGGTGACTTCACTTACCGGATTCGCTTCTTCGAAGATAACCTGTTCCCATTCGGACAGATTCGCTTCCGGGCAGTTTAAGCTGAATCGTTTACAAATATAATCGTCCAGCCCCTGCGATTTCAACAGGCCCGGAATTTTATAGATGGAATCGACGTCTTTCAGAGAAATAACCGCTTTTTCCGGAACATTACAGAACAATGCAATCTTCGCACGTTCGTTCGCCGGAACGGCGCGATCTGAACGACAAATCAGGATGTCAGGCTGGATACCGATGGAGAGCAGCTCTTTTACAGAGTGCTGAGTCGGTTTGGTTTTGACTTCACCAGACGCTGCCATGTACGGCACCAGCGTCAGGTGCATAAACAGGGTGTGCTCACGGCCAATTTCAACAGCCATCTGGCGAATCGCTTCGAGGAACGGCAGGGATTCGATATCACCTACTGTACCGCCGATTTCGACCAGTACCACGTCATGACCTTCGCCGCCTTCCAGCACGCGCTCTTTGATAGCGTTAGTGATGTGCGGAATAACCTGTACGGTTGCGCCGAGGTAGTCACCGCGGCGTTCTTTACGCAGAACGTCAGAGTAGATACGACCCGTGGTGAAGTTGTTGCGGCGGCTCATTTTGGTACGAATGAAACGCTCGTAGTGCCCCAGGTCCAGGTCGGTTTCAGCGCCGTCTTCGGTAACGAACACTTCCCCGTGTTGGATTGGGCTCATAGTACCTGGATCGACGTTGATGTACGGATCCAGTTTCATGATGGTCACATTGAGGCCACGGGCTTCAAGAATGGCTGCGAGGGAGGCTGCGGCAATACCTTTACCCAGAGAGGATACGACCCCGCCGGTCACAAAAATATAGTTCGTTGTCATGCTGAACCTGAGAAGTTAGGTTGAAAAGACGATGGAATAACCAGGACGGGAAAGCAGTATACCCGAACATGACCTGTGCCACAAACTTTCATTATCCCTCCTCTTTGCCAGCGCACTATTGAAATCAGGAGTGAGAAAATAGCCCCTTTGGGGTAAATGTTTTTGACGCAAATCAAGCGCTTGTCATTTAAAAAATGACACAAATCGCGCTTGACCACGTAATTCCCTTAGAGATCAATTTCCTGCCGTTTTACCTGTTGCCAGACTTCTTCCATTGTTTCGAGGTCAACACCTGTCATTTCCAGTCCACGCGCGGCAACAATACGCTCCACTTCGCGAAAACGACGCTCGAATTTTTCGTTCGCTTTTTGCAATGCGATTTCCGCTTTTGTCCCTAAATGACGAGCCAGATTGACCGTGGCAAACAGCAGGTCGCCCATTTCCTCCTCCAGTTTAGCCTGGTCGATAACAGCCTGCCGTGCCTCGTACATCACCTCGTCGATCTCTTCGTAGACTTTATCGACTACCGGACCAAGCGTCGTCCAGTCAAAACCAACGTTGGCGCAACGTTTCTGGATTTTTTGCGCACGCATTAAAGCCGGTAAACTACGAGGAATATCGTCCAGCGCCGAATGCTGCGCTTTCTGCGCGCGCTCTTCGGTTTTGATTTGCTCCCAACGGGCAAGCACTTCACTACTATTTTCGGCAGAACTGTCAGCAAAAACATGCGGATGGCGACGTTCTAATTTATCGCTGATCGCGGCGCATATATCATTAAAGTCAAAGCGCCCTTCTTCCTGAGCCATTTGTGCGTAAAACACCACCTGGAACAGCAGATCGCCCAGTTCACCGCGAAGATCGTCAAAATCTTCACGGGCGATGGCGTCCAGCACCTCGTAGGTTTCTTCAAGGGTGTAAGGCGCAATGGTGGCAAATGTCTGCTCTTTATCCCACGGGCAGCCGTTTTCCGGATCGCGCAGGCGCTGCATAATAGTGAGCAAACGGTCGATTTGATTCATTAGAATGTCCTGAAAATTGCGGGTCTGTCAGGTGTAATACCTTCGAGTAAAAGATATCGCTGGATACGGCTGACGCCATATCCAGCTATGTAAGACTAACTCCCGTGCAACCGACGCGCGTCGATAACATCCGGCACCTGGTTGAGTTTACCCAGCACGCGGCCCAGCACTTGCAGGTTGTAAATCTCAATGGTCATGTCGATGGTCGCCAGTTGCTGTTTGGTGTCGCTACGGCTGGCAACGCCAAGTACGTTCACCTTCTCGTTGGCGAGAATGGTCGTGATATCACGTAACAACCCACTACGATCATTAGCCACCACGCGGACCACCAGCGAATATCCGGCGGAGTAGCTCTCGCCCCATACCGCATCAACAATACGTTCTGGCGCATGGGAGCGCAGTTCCGCCAGTTGTTCGCAATCGGCGCGGTGTACTGAAATACCGCGTCCCTGGGTAATGAAGCCGACAATCTCATCTCCAGGAATCGGCTGGCAGCAGCGCGCGATGTGGTGCATCAGGTTACCGACACCTTCAACCACCACACGACCGTTATCTTTACTGCGGTTTTGCGGCGTATAGCTTTTTTGCTGAAGTTGCTTCAGCGCGGCGGCATCCTGCTCTTCGGCACTCGGCTTATTAAATTGCGATTGCAGGAAGTTCACCATCTGATTGAGACGGATATCCCCGCCACCAATCGCCGCCAGCAACTCGTCGACATCATTGAAGTTGTAACGCGGCAGCAGATGTTTTTCTGCTTCTTTCAGGCTGATCCCCAGATGTTCCAGCTCGTCGTCAAGGATTTGCCGCCCAGCCAGAATGTTTTTGTCACGGTCCTGTTTACGGAACCAGGCGTGAATTTTCGAACGCCCACGGCTGGTTGTGACGTAACCGAGGTTTGGGTTTAACCAGTCACGGCTGGGGTTCGGCTGTTTCTGGGTGATAATTTCAATCTGGTCGCCCATCTGCAGCTGGTAGGTGAACGGCACAATGCGCCCGCCAATTTTTGCCCCGATGCAGCGGTGCCCGACATCACTGTGGATGTGGTAAGCGAAGTCCAGCGGCGTTGATCCCGCAGGCAAATCAACGACGTCACCTTTCGGCGTAAAGACGTACACCCGGTCGTCAAAGACCTGGCTGCGTACTTCGTCGAGCATTTCGCCGGAATCAGCCATCTCTTCCTGCCACGCAATCAGTTTACGCAGCCAGGCAATTCGGTCTTCATGTCCCGAACGTGCGCCGCCAGCTGCCGCGCCTTCTTTATATTTCCAGTGCGCAGCAACCCCCAACTCTGCATCTTCATGCATCTGTTTGGTGCGGATTTGGATCTCAACGGTTTTTCCACCCGGCCCCAGAACCACGGTATGAATAGACTGATAACCGTTTGGTTTCGGGTTAGCGACGTAATCGTCAAACTCATCCGGCAGGTGGCGATAGTGAGTGTGCACTATCCCCAGTGCGGCATAACAATCCTGTAAACGCTCGGCGACAATACGTACCGCACGCACATCAAACAGCTCATCGAAGGCGAGGTTCTTTTTCTGCATTTTGCGCCAGATGCTGTAGATGTGTTTCGGTCGACCATACACTTCAGCTTTAACGCCTTCAGCTTTCATCTCAGCGCGCAGATGGCCGACAAACTCTTCGATATAGTGTTCGCGGTCGAGACGGCGTTCATGCAGCAGTTTTGCGATGCGTTTGTATTCGGTCGGGTGGAGATAACGGAAGCAGTAATCTTCCAGCTCCCATTTCAGTTGTCCAATCCCAAGACGGTTCGCCAACGGCGCGTAGATATTGGTGCACTCTTTTGCCGCCAGTACGCGTTCATCTTCCGGCGCGTCTTTTACTTCGCGCAGATGAGCAATACGCTCTGCCAGTTTGATGACCACGCAGCGAAAATCATCGACCATCGCCAATAACATCCGGCGAACGTTATCGACCTGCTCGGAGGAAACAGAATCGGTATGCGTCGCTTTCAGCTGGCGGATCGCCGCCATATCACGCACGCCGTGAATAAGGTTAACGACCGACTTACCGACGCTCTCACGCAGCACATCTTCGCTGACTACGTTGGCATCCGCCAGAGGGAACAGCAGCGCCGCCCGCAGCGTGTCAATGTCCATACTTAATGTCGAGAGGATCTCCACCATCTCAACACCACGCCACAATAACAGACTGGCATCCGGATGCCCCTGCGTCTGTTGCAGACAATACGCCCAGGTTTCGGCTAAGCACTCACACGACTTCTGGCTGGTAATACCCAGACTTGCGATCCATTTTTCCGGATCAAATTCACCAGCCTTATTGATATGTGCACTTCTTACCGCAACCATCGTCCTCTCCTTTAGGGACCAGACCTGCCGAAATCGGCAAATCGTAACTATTTAACGCGCGAGAAAAGTACCATCGATTCCAGATGTCCCGTGTGTGGGAACATATCCAGCATCGCCAGTCGCGCAATGGTATATCCTGCTTTTAATAACGCTTCGCTATCCCGAGCCAGCGTTGCAGGGTTACAGGATACATAAACTATACGAATAGGTTCCAGTTTTATAATTTGCTGCATAACTCCTGCGGCACCTGCTCGCGCCGGGTCCAGCAACACTTTATCGAAGCCGTTTTTCGCCCACGGCTGCTTTGTGACATCTTCTTCAAGATTTTCGTGATAAAACGTCACATTGTGTAAGCCATTAAGACGCGCATTCTGCTGGCCTTTTTCCACCAGCGCCGGAACACCTTCTACACCCACCACACTGGCAGCTTGTGTCGCCAATGGCAGTGTAAAGTTGCCCATACCGCAGAACAGATCCAGTACGCGATCTTCAGGTTGCACATCCAGCCATTCCAACGCACGCGCTACCATTTTTTGGTTCACACCCGCATTGACCTGAATAAAATCGCGCGGGCTAAAAGTTAAGCGCAACCCGTTTGAGTCATACCAGGGCATCTCACCAGAGACGGTTTCGAGTATCTCACTATCGGGGGCGAGATACAGATCCAGGCCTTCAGAATGCGAAAAGCGTTCCAGTTTTTCGCGATCTGCCGAACTTAGCGGTGCGGTATGGCGCAAAATCATCAGCGTGCCGCTGGTTGCCTGTACCAGTTCAACATGACCAAGATGGCGCATAGCTTGTAAGCTGCCCAGGCATGCCCTGACTTTGGGCAGCAATGCTTCAAGTTGGGGCACTAAAATGGGACATTGTTTAACGTCGACAATGTCACTGGAGCCCGCTTTGCGAAACCCCATCTGAAGTTGCTGTGTTTTCGGTAAGTAGTTCAAACTTAAACGCGCGCGACGGCGATAGCCCCAGGGAACATCGGCGATCACTTCAGAGACCTCGTGTTTCATTAATCGGGCGAGTGCCGCACTTTTGCTTCGCTGCTGTAAATCCTCGCTGGCGTGTTGTTGCTGACAGCCGCCGCATACGCCAAAATGAGGGCAGCGTGGCGTTTCGCGTTCCGGGCTATCGCTTAACCGGCGTACGACTTTAGCGCGGGCGTATTGTTTTTTATCTTCAGTAACAGTAACTTCCGCGTTTTCCTGTGGCAGTAATCCAGGAATAAATAACGCTTTGCCGTTATGTCGTGCCACGCCCTGACCAAAAGAGTCGAGGTCGTTGACTGAAACAGTTATGATCTGACGCGTCGTCGTGCGTCGTTTTGCAGAGTAGAATTGCGCCATTGGCGAGACTTTCTCAATTTAACAGTGTGACCTTAATTGTCCCATAACGGAACTCCATGACCAACTACAGCCTGCGCGCACGCATGATGATTCTGATCCTGGCACCGACCGTCCTTATTGGTTTATTGCTGAGTATCTTTTTCGTTGTGCATCGCTATAACGACTTGCAGCGTCAACTGGAAGATGCCGGAGCCAGCATTATTGAGCCGCTTGCAGTTTCTACTGAATATGGCATGAGCCTGCAAAATCGCGAATCTATCGGTCAGTTAATAAGCGTACTGCATCGTCGCCATTCCGATATTGTTCGCGCGATTTCGGTTTATGATGAAAATAACCGACTCTTTGTCACTTCCAATTTTCATCTTGATCCCTCATCAATGCAGCTCGGCAGCAACGTGCCGTTTCCTCGCCAGCTCACTGTCACTCGTGACGGCGATATTATGATCCTCCGCACGCCGATTATTTCTGAGAGTTACTCCCCCGACGAATCGCCCAGTAGCGATGCCAAAAATAGTCAAAATATGCTGGGATATATTGCGCTGGAGCTGGATCTTAAATCGGTTCGCTTGCAGCAATATAAAGAGATCTTTATTTCCAGCGTGATGATGCTGTTTTGTATCGGTATTGCGCTTATTTTTGGCTGGCGCTTAATGCGCGATGTAACCGGTCCGATTCGCAACATGGTGAATACCGTCGACCGCATCCGTCGCGGGCAACTCGACAGCCGGGTGGAAGGATTTATGCTTGGTGAGCTGGATATGCTGAAAAACGGTATCAACTCGATGGCAATGTCGCTGGCTGCTTATCACGAAGAGATGCAGCACAATATCGACCAGGCGACGTCCGATCTGCGTGAAACGCTGGAGCAGATGGAAATTCAGAACGTTGAGTTGGATCTGGCGAAAAAGCGCGCCCAGGAAGCGGCGCGTATTAAATCCGAGTTTCTGGCAAATATGTCACACGAACTGCGTACACCACTGAATGGTGTTATTGGCTTTACCCGCCTGACGCTGAAAACAGAATTAACACCAACGCAGCGCGATCACCTGAATACGATTGAACGTTCGGCAAATAATTTGCTGGCAATTATTAATGATGTTCTCGACTTCTCGAAACTGGAAGCAGGTAAGCTGATTCTGGAAAGTATTCCATTCCCACTACGCAGCACGCTGGATGAAGTCGTTACCCTGCTGGCACATTCTTCTCACGATAAAGGGCTGGAACTGACGCTCAATATTAAAAGCGACGTGCCTGATAACGTTATCGGCGACCCACTACGATTACAGCAAATCATCACTAACCTGGTAGGGAATGCAATTAAATTCACCGAGAATGGCAACATTGATATTCTGGTAGAAAAACGTGCGCTGAGTAATACCAAAGTGCAGATTGAAGTGCAGATTCGGGATACCGGCATTGGTATTCCGGAACGCGATCAATCGCGCTTATTCCAGGCCTTCCGACAGGCTGATGCCAGTATTTCCCGCCGTCATGGTGGCACCGGGCTGGGGCTGGTGATTACACAAAAACTGGTTAATGAAATGGGCGGCGATATTTCGTTCCATAGCCAGCCGAATCGCGGTTCAACTTTCTGGTTCCACATTAATCTCGATCTGAATCCGAACATTATTATCGAAGGGCCATCCACCCAATGCCTCGCCGGCAAGCGCCTGGCCTATGTCGAACCAAACTCCGCAGCAGCGCAATGCACGCTGGATATTTTAAGTGAAACGCCGCTGGAAGTGGTTTATAGCCCAACGTTCTCCGCGCTGCCTCCCGCGCATTACGACATGATGTTATTAGGCATTGCGGTGACCTTCCGCGAGCCGCTAACAATGCAACATGAGCGATTAGCGAAAGCGGTATCGATGACCGATTTTCTGATGCTGGCACTTCCTTGCCATGCACAAGTCAATGCTGAAAAACTTAAGCAAGATGGTATCGGCGCGTGTCTGCTGAAACCATTAACACCTACGCGCCTGTTACCTGCCCTGACGGAATTTTGTCATCACAAACAAAACACGCTTTTGCCTGTAACCGATGAAAGTAAGCTGGCAATGACAGTCATGGCGGTTGATGACAACCCCGCTAACCTGAAACTTATCGGCGCATTGCTGGAAGATATGGTGCAACATGTGGAACTTTGCGATAGCGGGCATCAGGCGGTTGAACGGGCGAAACAGATGCCGTTCGATTTGATCTTAATGGATATTCAAATGCCGGACATGGACGGCATTCGGGCCTGCGAACTCATCCACCAGCTCCCCCATCAGCAACAAACGCCAGTTATCGCGGTAACGGCGCATGCAATGGCCGGGCAAAAAGAGAAGCTGCTTGGCGCAGGGATGAGCGATTATCTGGCGAAACCGATTGAAGAAGAACGATTGCATAATTTGCTGTTGCGCTACAAGCCTGGCAGCGGTATTTCCTCTCGCGTCGTGACGCCCGAAGTCAACGAAATTGTGGTGAACCCGAATGCGACCCTCGACTGGCAACTGGCACTACGCCAGGCAGCAGGAAAAACCGATTTAGCGCGCGATATGCTGCAAATGTTACTCGATTTCCTGCCTGAAGTTCGCAACAAAGTTGAGGAACAGCTGGTTGGAGAAAACCCGGAAGGCCTGGTTGATTTGATTCATAAACTGCATGGCAGTTGCGGCTATAGCGGTGTGCCGCGTATGAAGAATCTCTGCCAACTGATCGAACAACAGCTACGTAGCGGTACTAAAGAAGAAGATTTGGAGCCGGAGCTGCTGGAACTGTTGGACGAGATGGATAATGTAGCGCGCGAAGCCAGCAAAATTCTCGGGTAATGGACGTCTTGTCGAGTAGCAATCGGCTTTTTATGACGCTGGTTTCAGATTGGTGACAAGGTGCCTGTGTTTATGCCGGATGCGGCGTTAACGCCTTATCCGGCCTACAAAACCAATTAAATTCAATGAATTAAAAAGTATGTTGGCCTGATACGTAGCGCAACAGGCAATTTTGCGTTTGGCATCAGTCTCAAACCGGCTCCTGAAAGAGCCGGTTTTGGTTTTCTGTCTTAACGCACCATGCACGGGCGCTTGTTATCAAACGTCCAGCCAGGAATCAGGTACTGCATTCCCATCGCATCGTCACGCGCACCAAGCCCATGTTTCTGATACAGCTCGTGGGCTTTCATCACCTGATCCATATCGATTTCTACGCCCAATCCTGGTTTTTGCGGCACCTGTACCAGCCCGCCTTTGATCTCAAACGGTTCTTTGGTCAGACGCTGATTGCCTTCCTGCCAGATCCAGTGCGTATCAATAGCAGTAATTTTACCCGGTGCAGCAGCGGCAACGTGGGTAAACATCGCCAGGGAAATATCGAAATGATTGTTAGAGTGTGAACCCCAGGTCAGGCCAAATTCATGGCACATTTGCGCCACACGTACCGAACCTTGCATCGTCCAGAAATGCGGATCCGCCAGCGGGATATCAACGGATTGCAGGGAGAGCGTATGGCCCATCTGCCGCCAGTCGGTGGCGATCATATTGGTTGCAGTCGGCAGACCTGTCGCGCGACGGAACTCTGCCATCACTTCACGCCCGGAGAAACCTTGCTCCGCACCACACGGATCTTCTGCATAAGCCAGCGAACCTTTCAGGTATTTACCAATTTTAATCGCCTCGTTCAGCGACCAGGCACCGTTAGGATCGAGGGTAATACGCGCCTGTGGGAAGCGTTGCGCCAGTGCCACAATAGATTCTGCTTCTTCTTCCCCGGCCAGTACACCGCCCTTCAGTTTGAAATCGTTGAAGCCATATTTTTCATATGCCGCTTCCGCCAGGCGCACCACCGCATCCGGCGTCATCGCTTCTTCGTGACGCAGGCGATACCAGTCACATTTATCATCCGGCTGGCTTTGATACGGCAGCGGTGTGGCTTTGCGATTACCGACGAAGAACAGATAACCGAGCATTTCGACTTCGCTACGCTGTTGACCATCGCCCAGCAGCGATGCCACGTTAACCCCCAGATGCTGCCCCAGCAGATCCAGCATTGCCGCTTCTATCCCGGTAACCACATGAATAGTGGTCCGCAGGTCAAATGTCTGCAAACCGCGCCCGCCGGCATCACGATCGGCAAATGTATTACGCACCAGCGTCAGAACGTTTTTGTATTCACCCAGCGTTTTACCCACCACCAGCGGAATCGCATCTTCCAGCGTTTTACGGATTTTCTCGCCGCCGGGAATTTCCCCTACGCCAGTGTGACCAGAATTATCTTTGATAATCACAATATTACGCGTGAAGAACGGTGCGTGTGCACCACTCAGATTCATCAGCATACTGTCATGGCCCGCCACCGGGATGACCTGCATTTCAGTAACAACAGGCGTCGTAAATTGAGAACTCATATTTATGTCCTTTTTCAAAATCAATGACGGCCGAAAACGGGACGTTTACGGTCAAAGGTCCAGCCGGGGATCAGGTACTGCATCGGGCCCGCGTCGTTACGCGCACCGCCAGGCAGACGTTTATAGGCCTCATGCGCCTTTTGTACCTGCTCCCAGTCCAGTTCCACGCCCAGACCGGGCGCATCAGGAACGGCAATTTTTCCGTTTTTAATCTCCAGCGGATTTTTGGTCAGGCGACAATCGCCCTCCTGCCAAATCCAGTGGGTATCGATAGCGGTAGGATTACCCGGTGCCGCCGCACCCACATGGGTAAACATCGCCAGAGAGATATCAAAGTGGTTATTGGAATGGCAGCCCCAGGTCAGCCCCCAGTCGTCGCAAAGCTGCGCTACGCGGACTGCACCGGAAAGCGTCCAGAAATGCGGATCGGCAAGTGGAATATCCACCGCATTAAGCATTACCGCATGGCCCATTTCGCGCCAGTTGGTGGCAATCATGTTGGTCGCGACGGGCAGGCCGGTCGCCCGTCGAAACTCAGCCATCACTTCACGACCGGAGAAACCCTGCTCAGCGCCGCATGGATCTTCAGCATAGGTGAGAACATCATTCAGCCCTTTGCACAGAGAAATTGCTTCATCAAGCAGCCATGCACCGTTGGGATCAACGGTAATTCGCGCATCCGGGAAGCGTTTCTTCAATGCACGAACAGTGTCGATTTCTTGCTCGCCAGGTAACACCCCGCCCTTAAGTTTGAAATCTTTAAAGCCATAGCGATCCTGTGAAGCTTCCGCCAGACGCACAACGGCTTCGCTGTTCATCGCTTTCTGATGCCGCAATTGATACCACTCATGGTTGCCCGGCGTATTTTCCAGATAAGGAAGATCGGTTTTGGTCCGATCACCGATATAAAACAGATAACCGAGGACGGTAATAGCCTCGCGTTGCTTGCCTGGCCCCAACAGTTCGCAGACCGGAACATTCAGCGCCTTACCTAGCAGGTCAAGCAAGGCGGCTTCCAGCGCCGCCACGGCATTAACGCGCAATTCAAAAGTCCAGGCACCTTTGCCGAAGGTATCAAAATCGGCTGCCTGATTACCTTTATGCACCTGCTGAACCACTTTATTCAGGCGCGCAACTTCCTGGCCCAGCACCATCGGAATAGCATCGACCAATGTCTGATAAATCACCTCTCCGCCTGGCGCTTCACCAATGCCGGTATGCCCGGCGTTATCGGTGAGTACCACAATATTGCGAGTGAAATATGCGTTATGCGCCCCACCAATATTAAGCAACATGCTATCGTGCCCGGCGACCGGAATGACTTTCATATCAGTAATAACAGGACTGGATTGTGTCGTCATCTTATTGCCCCGCGACAGGTTTCAGCTCGATACGCTTGATATCGCCCACCAGCACCAGGTAGCTCAGTACCGCGATTAAGGCATGAACACCAACATAAATCAGCGCCCCATTAAAGGAGCCAGTCGTGCCAACGATATAACCAATTGCGATTGGCGTGACGATGCCAGAAATGTTACCGAACATGTTGAACAGGCCACCGGAAAGACCGCTGATCTCTTTTGGCGCGGTATCTGCCATTACTGCCCAACCCAGCGCCCCGATGCCCTTACCGAAGAAGGCCAGCGCCATAAAGCCGATGATCATCCACTCAACGTTGACGTAGTTGCAGAACACCATCACCATCGACAGCAACATGCCCATTACGATCGGTGTTTTACGCGCAATGTTCAGCGATCCCGTGCGGCGCATCAGCCAGTCGGAAATAATCCCACCCAGCACACCGCCGATAAAACCGCAAACCGCCGGAACGGAAGCCACAAAGCCCGCTTTCAGAATCGACATCCCACGCGCCTGCACCAGATAAACCGGGAACCAGGTAATAAAGAAGTAAGTCAGGGCGTTGATACAGTACTGACCGATATAAACGCCGATCATCATCCGTGACCCGAGCAGTTGTTTGATCTGCCCCCACTTCACGCTGAACGGCACTTTAACTTTGGTGTTTTGCTGATCCATATTGATCAGCGCGCCACCCGCGGCGATGTACTCCAGCTCTTTCTGATTTACCCCCGGATGTTGATTTGGCTCGTGGATGACTTTCAACCAGATAAAGCTGATGACAATCCCCAGACCGCCCATAAAGAAGAAGACGTGTGACCAGCCCACTTCATGCGTCAGCCAGCCCATAATCGGCGCGAAGATCACCGTTGCGAAGTATTGAGCGGAGTTAAAAATCGACACCGCCGTTCCCCTTTCCTGCGCCGGAAACCAGGCCGCAACAATGCGACTGTTGCCGGGGAAAGATGGCGCTTCAGCAAGCCCGACCAGGAAGCGCAGCGTAAACAGGGCAACGATAATGCCGAATCCACTAAAGATATCGACGAAGCCTTGCAGCAAGGTAAACATCGACCAGATAAAGATCGACCAGAAGTAGACGCGTTTTGAACCAAAACGATCCAGCAACCAACCACCAGGGATCTGCCCGATAACATAAGCCCATGAGAAGGCAGAGAACACATAGCCCATTCCCACGGGATCAAGGCCGATATCTTTGGCCATTTCCGAACCGGCAATAGAAAGCGTAGCGCGGTCGCCGTAGTTGAAGGATGTGACGATAAACAACATCACCACTATCCAGTAACGAGCATTCGTGCGTTTTTCCACACTGCTCGCAGCCTGACTTAAAGAACTCATTGTTGCACTCCTGAAAATTCGCGTTAGCCACGCTCACTCTGGACTGCGACATCGCCAGGAAATCAGAGGTGACGTAGGGTGTTTTTTGCCGTTTTTATAGGTCGTTCGCCGAATACGGCGCGTGTTTATATCTGGCAATAGCAGTATAAAAAGCGCGCCATAGCGGCTCACCGTGCAACAACACAACATTAATGCGTTCAATGAGGCCCAATTTTGGCATTAGCCCTGGACGGTGGAATCCACTTCACGGAAATGAAAACAAGAACAAGAAAGGAAGGGTTAAAACGAAGAAATAAAGAAGAGTATGAAATGGATCGCTTGACTCCAGGCAAACGCCAGTAAAAATCCGCGCTATGAAGCAGTTTTTACTGGCATTTGCCTGAAAAGATTCGATTCAGCACCGCTAAAACGGCATTTACACCGCTAAAACGGCATTTACACCGCTAAAACGGCATTTACACCGCTAAAACGGCATTTACCGCTCGCTGAACGTATCAGGACAACAGCGTGCCCCAATGTTCGACCCACGGATTTGATTCCGTTTCCGGTTCCGGGTTCTCACTGGCGTCAATCAACAGCATTTCTCCCACTCGCTGAGCGCTCTGTTCCTGCAACAAGGCATCGAACTGTTTGCCGCCATTGCAGAAATTCACATAACTACTGTCGCCGAGCGCAATCACGCCATAACGCAGATTCGGCTGGAAGCCCAGGGTATCTTTGATTCCCTGAAAGAGCGGCACAATGCTATCAGGAAGGTCGCCCTGCCCGGTCGTGGACGTAACCACCAGAACATACTTATCCTGATAGGGCAGCCAGTCGCTTAATTCAGGATCTTCAAATACCGTTGCTTTGTGGCCCTGTGCGGTCAGAATTGCTTCTGCTTCTTCCGCCACTAACAGCGAATTTCCGTACATGGTGCCGACAAAAATACCAATTTCCGCCATACCGTTTTCTCCCTGGATTAGGAACTTATCTCTCCATCCTGACCCGATGGCGCACTGAACTCAACCCTTTCATTTTCAGGAAGCAGACCGCGCCAGCCAAATTGTGATAACGCCTGCATCCAGGTGTCGTCCAGGCCCGCGTGAATAGTCAGCGGCTCGCCAGTAAAAGGATGCGTCAATGACAACTGACTGGCATGCAACATTAACCGCTGAAGGCCAAAATGTTCAGCACCGCTGCGATTCTGGCGTAAATCACCATGTTTGCTGTCGCCAATAATCGGGTGGCGCAAATGGGCAAGATGGCGACGGAGCTGGTGCTTGCGTCCGGTTTTCGGCTCCAGTTCCACCAGGCCGTAGCGCGTGGTCGGGTAACGTCCGGTCGCTACCGGCATTTCTACGGTCGCCAGACCGCGATAATGCGTCACTGCTGGCTGTGGGCCTTTATCTTCGCGGGCAAATTTATCAGCGATTTTGTCCAGTTCTTCCACCAGTGGATAATCCAGAACTGCTTCTTCCATCAACCAGCCGCGCACAATCGCATGGTAACGTTTCTGGATTTGGTGCTGTTCAAACTGTTGTGCCAGCAGCCGTCCGGCCTCGCTGGATAATCCCATCAACAACACACCAGAAGTTGGTCGGTCCAGACGATGAGCAGTAAACACATGCTGGCCTATCTGGTCACGCACGGTTTGCATGACCACTACTTTCTCGTCGCGATCCAGCCAGCTGCGGTGAACCAGCCAGCCGGAGGGTTTATTTACCGCAACCAGCCATTCATCCTGATAGAGTATTTCCAGCATTAGCTCGCATCATCCGCAAAAAGAGCATCCAGTTTTTCCAGCTCAGCCAGAATAAGCGCGCGTTGCGGGTGGTCCGTCGCCAGCGCCATTTCATAATAGGGAGCAACGGCAAAAGCGCCCGGTAACGGCTGGTTGTTTTCTAACAAATCGTGCATTCGCGGGATCAGCACCCACTGCAACCACTCCAGTGGTTCCATGGTGTCCATAAAGAACGGTTGGGTACTATTAAATTGATGCGGCTGGGGTTCATCGTTTCGCCAGTGCTGATGTTCACGCAGTAACGCTTCAAGCGCCTGCAACTGGAGACGAACGCGGTCATGAGTGGTCATAAAGCAACCTCAATAAGAAAAACTGCCGCGAAGAATAGCAGGAATAAAAAAAGGGAGCACTGTATTCACAGTGCTCCCGGTTCGTTTCGCAGCATTCCAGCTACTTTTGTTGCTCCCTGCTCATCCTTGACAACTTTTCCTCTGGCCTTGCGGCCAATCGTTCATCCTGAACTATTGCTTCCTGCTCACACCACCCCGATGTGATACTTCATCCTGAAGTGTCCCTGGCCTTCCTGACCCACCGAATCATCCTGACCGGTTCTCATTCTCCATCCTGGAGGTGTCCTTTAACGCGTCCTGCGTCATCCTCTTCGCTTCATCCAGAAGCCTTTCCCTGAAACACCATCCTGGTGTGTCCTTCAGAAGTGTCATCATCCTGATGTTCACTTCGTTGTCTGACTCCCTGTCGACGAAGATAGAATCGTCTTTTTCGCGAAGTCTTACAAGGCGCTTACAGACAATGCCTTAAGGAAAATTTCATATGAAAGTTAAGGATTAACAAGCAATATATTGATTTTAAATGAAAATAACGATTCTTATCTTTTTAAGTATTCGCTTATTTCCTGGCGATCTCCTACAGAGTCTGTAAGAGATCTCTCACAACCAAATGGGGTATTTGGATTACAGAAGAGGCTTAAGTTGATTAAGGAATTCCGCAAGATTTGAGGCTAAATGCGCCCGTTTACGTGTTCCCAGCGTCTCTTTACACACTTCACCGGAGAGATTACACACCGAGATCACCTCTAACTCTTCTTCCAGCGTCGCGATAAATAGCGTGGGCGGCAATTTTAGCCTTTTCTGAGTCACCAGATGACCAATCAGATTTTCCTGCACCCGACGGAAGTCGTCTTCACTCCAGGTTTGCAGCAATGTCAGTTTAATATCGCCAAACTGCGCGTGCATATCCCCGGCAAACTGAGTCGTATAAAAGGTATGAATTGTGGGTTGTATCACAATATCAAAAGCGCGTTCAACCGCGTTTACATTTTGTTCCCCGGTAAACGGCTGGGGTTGCCAGTATACGGCGTCTTCGGTGGTTGAAATAATGCACGGTGAAGGAACGCCGTACAGTTCCTCACTCAACGGCCAGCTTTTATGCTCTTCATGCCACGCATCGCAGTAGCGTGCAGTAAAATCTTTCAGGGCTTGTGCGGTCAAATCGTCCACTAATTTCTCTCTTCACTTAAACCAGATACACTTGTCGTTTAGTTTATCTGGTTTATGACGGTGAAACATGTCTTCTTATGCAAACCATCAGGTACTTGCGGGCCTGACTCTTGGAAAATCAACCGATTACCGGGATACCTATGACGCCAGCCTACTGCAAGGCGTTCCGCGTAGTCTGAATCGCGATCCGCTGGGTCTGAAAGCGGATAACCTGCCTTTTCACGGTACGGATATCTGGACGCTATATGAACTTTCCTGGCTGAATGCGAAAGGTTTGCCGCAGGTCGCCGTCGGTCATGTTGAACTTGATTACACCAGCGCAAATCTGATTGAGTCGAAGAGTTTTAAGCTCTATCTCAACAGTTTTAACCAGACGCGTTTTAATAACTGGGATGAGGTGCGCCAGACGCTGGAGCGCGACTTAAGCACTTGCGCTCAGGGTAAGGTTAGCGTGGCGTTATATCGTCTTGATGAACTGGAAGGCCAACCGATAGGTCATTTCAATGGCACTTGCATTGATGACCAGGATATCACTATCGATAACTATGAATTCACTACTGACTATCTGGAGAATGCCACCAGTGGAGAAAAAGTAGTAGAAGAGACGCTCGTCAGCCACCTGCTGAAATCAAATTGCCTGATCACCCATCAACCAGATTGGGGATCGATCCAAATTCAGTATCGTGGACGCCAAATTGACAGAGAAAAACTGCTGCGTTACCTGGTTTCTTTCCGTCATCACAACGAGTTCCACGAACAGTGCGTGGAACGCATCTTTAATGACCTGTTACGCTTCTGCCAGCCAGAGAAATTGAGCGTTTACGCACGTTATACCCGTCGTGGCGGTCTGGACATTAACCCGTGGCGCAGTAATAGCGATTTTGTCCCATCGACCACAAGACTGGTTCGGCAATAAATTTTTTCTCAATTTTGCGTGCTGGATTCACGCAGAAGGTTGTGAAAGGTCATCAGGCAGGGCTATTGTAATCAAAGGGAATGACGATATTCGTCCCATAAGGAGTTTTTCTTGATTACACATATTAGCCCGCTTGGCTCCATGGATATGTTGTCGCAGCTGGAAGTGGATATGCTTAAACGCACCGCCAGCAGCGACCTCTATCAACTGTTTCGCAACTGTTCACTTGCCGTACTGAACTCCGGTAGTTTGACCGATAACAGCAAAGAATTGCTGTCTCGTTTTGAAAATTTCGATATTAACGTCCTGCGCCGTGAACGCGGCGTAAAGCTGGAACTGATTAATCCCCCGGAAGAGGCTTTTGTCGATGGGCGAATTATTCGCGCTTTGCAGGCCAACTTGTTCGCGGTTCTGCGTGACATTCTCTTCGTTTACGGGCAAATCCATAACACCGTTCGTTTTCCCAACCTGAATCTCGACAACTCCGTCCACATCACTAACCTGGTCTTTTCCATCTTGCGTAACGCTCGCGCGCTGCATGTTGGTGAAGCGCCAAATATGGTGGTCTGCTGGGGCGGGCACTCAATTAACGAAAACGAGTATTTGTATGCCCGTCGCGTAGGGAATCAGCTGGGCCTGCGTGAGCTGAATATCTGCACCGGCTGTGGTCCGGGAGCGATGGAAGCGCCGATGAAAGGCGCTGCGGTCGGACACGCACAGCAGCGTTACAAAGACAGTCGTTTTATTGGTATGACAGAGCCGTCGATTATCGCCGCTGAACCGCCTAACCCGCTGGTCAACGAATTGATCATCATGCCGGATATCGAAAAACGTCTGGAAGCGTTTGTCCGTATCGCTCACGGTATCATTATCTTCCCTGGCGGTGTGGGTACGGCAGAAGAGTTGCTGTATTTGCTGGGAATTTTAATGAACCCGGCCAACAAAGATCAGGTTTTACCATTGATCCTCACCGGCCCGAAAGAGAGCGCCGACTACTTCCGCGTACTGGACGAGTTTGTCGTGCATACGTTGGGTGAAAACGCGCGCCGCCATTACCGCATCATCATTGATGACGCCGCTGAAGTCGCTCGTCAGATGAAAAAATCGATGCCGCTGGTGAAAGAAAATCGCCGCGACACAGGCGATGCCTACAGCTTTAACTGGTCAATGCGCATTGCGCCAGATTTGCAAATGCCGTTTGAGCCGTCTCACGAGAATATGGCTAATCTGAAGCTTTACCCGGATCAACCCGTTGAAGTGCTGGCTGCCGACCTGCGCCGTGCGTTCTCCGGTATTGTGGCGGGTAACGTAAAAGAAGTCGGTATTCGCGCCATTGAAGAGTTTGGTCCTTATAAAATCAACGGCGATAAAGAGATTATGCGTCGTATGGATGACCTGCTACAGGGTTTTGTTGCCCAGCATCGTATGAAGTTGCCAGGCTCAGCCTACATCCCTTGCTACGAAATCTGCACGTAATCTCCCCTCCCCCGGTGACGTTTGTTGCCGGGTTTTCTCGTTTTTGGTCACTTACTCATCAACTCATTTCATTTGTTATATGAATGTTTCTTACCACCCTCACGCAACAAATATCATCACAGTTAATATGTCATACAATTTATATTGCAACGCAAACGTTTCCCTATTTTCATAAACCACATTTTATCGCTATGAAAAAGAAATTATCGCCATGATTAACTAAAAGTATTGATTTTTTCAGTTCAACCTACATATATTGCGCGCCCCGGAAGAAGTCAGATGTCGTTTAATGGGCAAATATTGCCCTTAAATTCTCTTTTACTTTTGATTTACAGAGTAAAGCGTTGGGATAATCTATCTTCCAAGTAGATTATTGTATTTGGGATCAAGATCACTGATAGATACATAACTTGTGTGTATCTTTCCGCCCTCAAATTATTACGGCGGTAAATGATTAAGCCATCGCCGATAGACAGATTTCATTTTTACGGTCAGGCACCTTCCCGGGCTGAACTGGCTAAAAGCTGAATTATTTGCATTCCTCCAGGAGAAATAGATGGAAACGACTCAAACCAGCACGATTGCGTCGAAAGACTCTCGTAGTGCCTGGCGCAAGACAGACACCATGTGGATGCTGGGCCTTTACGGCACGGCAATCGGCGCGGGCGTGCTGTTCCTGCCAATCAACGCCGGTGTTGGCGGTATGATCCCGCTGATCATCATGGCTATCCTTGCGTTCCCGATGACATTTTTTGCTCACCGCGGCCTGACTCGCTTCGTACTGTCTGGTAAAAACCCAGGCGAAGACATCACCGAGGTTGTAGAAGAACACTTTGGTATTGGCGCAGGTAAACTGATTACCCTGCTCTACTTCTTCGCTATCTACCCGATCCTGCTGGTTTATAGCGTGGCAATCACCAATACAGTTGAAAGCTTCATGTCTCACCAGCTGGGTATGACACCACCGCCGCGTGCGATTCTGTCGCTGATCCTGATCGTGGGTATGATGACCATCGTTCGCTTCGGTGAGCAGATGATCGTTAAAGCGATGAGTATTCTGGTATTCCCGTTTGTTGGCGTACTGATGCTGCTGGCTCTGTACCTGATCCCGCAGTGGAACGGCGCAGCACTGGAAACGCTGTCTCTGGACACTGCATCGGCAACCGGAAACGGTCTGTGGATGACCCTGTGGCTGGCAATTCCAGTAATGGTGTTCTCGTTCAACCACTCTCCGATCATCTCTTCTTTCGCTGTTGCGAAGCGTGAAGAGTACGGCGATATGGCAGAACAGAAATGCTCGAAGATCCTGGCATTCGCACACATCATGATGGTGCTGACCGTAATGTTCTTCGTATTCAGCTGCGTACTGAGCCTGACTCCGGCAGACCTGGCTGCGGCTAAAGAGCAGAACATCTCGATTCTGTCTTACCTGGCTAACCACTTTAACGCACCGGTTATCGCGTGGATGGCTCCGATTATCGCGATTATCGCTATCACCAAATCCTTCCTCGGCCACTACCTGGGCGCACGTGAAGGCTTCAACGGTATGGTGATTAAATCTCTGCGTGGTAAAGGTAAGTCTATCGAAATCAACAAGCTGAACCGTATCACTGCGCTGTTCATGCTGGTAACGACCTGGATTGTTGCCACCCTGAACCCGAGCATCCTGGGTATGATTGAAACCCTGGGCGGCCCAATCATCGCGATGATCCTGTTCCTGATGCCGATGTACGCAATTCAGAAAGTACCGGCAATGCGTAAGTACAGCGGTCACATCAGCAACGTATTCGTTGTCGTGATGGGTCTGATTGCAATCTCCGCAATCTTCTACTCTCTGTTCAGCTAAGTCCTTTCGCGCCGCTTTCGGGCGGCGCTTCCTCCGTTTTAACGCGATGTATTTCCTATGATTAGCGTATTCGATATTTTCAAAATCGGCATTGGCCCTTCCAGTTCTCATACCGTTGGACCAATGAAAGCGGGTAAACAATTTACCGACGATCTGATTGCCCGTAACCTGCTTAAAGACGTGACCCGCGTGGTGGTTGACGTGTACGGCTCGCTCTCTCTGACTGGTAAAGGCCACCACACTGATATCGCCATTATTATGGGCCTGGCGGGTAACCTGCCGGATACCGTGGATATCGATTCCATCCCTGGTTTTATTCAGGATGTGAATACTCATGGTCGCCTGATGCTGGCAAACGGTCAGCATGAAGTGGAGTTCCCGGTTGATCAGTGCATGAACTTCCATGCCGACAACCTTTCTCTGCATGAAAACGGTATGCGCATTACCGCGCTGGCGGGCGATAAAGTCGTTTACAGCCAGACTTACTACTCTATCGGCGGTGGCTTTATCGTTGATGAAGAACATTTTGGCCAGCAGGATAGCGCACCGGTTGAAGTTCCTTATCCGTATAGTTCAGCAGCCGATCTGCAAAAACATTGTCAGGAAACCGGGCTGTCACTCTCTGGCCTGATGATGAAAAACGAGCTGGCGCTGCACAGCAAAGAAGAGCTGGAACAGCACCTGGCGAACGTATGGGAAGTCATGCGCGGCGGTATTGAGCGCGGTATTTCTACCGAAGGCGTGTTGCCTGGCAAACTGCGCGTACCACGCCGTGCTGCGGCACTACGCCGGATGCTGGTCAGCCAGGATAAAACCACCACTGACCCGATGGCGGTTGTTGACTGGATCAACATGTTTGCACTGGCAGTGAACGAAGAGAACGCTGCTGGCGGTCGCGTGGTGACTGCGCCGACTAACGGTGCGTGCGGGATTATCCCGGCTGTGCTGGCGTACTACGATAAGTTTATCCGCGAAGTGAACGCTAACTCACTGGCTCGTTACCTGCTGGTAGCCAGCGCCATTGGTTCTCTTTATAAGATGAACGCGTCGATTTCTGGTGCCGAAGTGGGTTGCCAGGGTGAAGTTGGCGTGGCGTGCTCTATGGCGGCAGCTGGTCTGGCAGAACTGTTAGGCGCAAGCCCGGCGCAGGTGTGCATCGCGGCGGAAATCGCCATGGAGCATAACCTCGGTCTGACGTGTGACCCGGTTGCTGGACAGGTGCAGGTACCGTGCATCGAGCGTAACGCCATTGCGGCAGTAAAAGCGGTGAACGCCGCGCGTATGGCGCTGCGCCGTACCAGCGAGCCGCGCGTCTGCCTCGATAAAGTTATCGAGACCATGTACGAAACAGGTAAAGATATGAACGCCAAGTACCGCGAAACCTCTCGCGGTGGCCTGGCAATGAAGATCGTTGCCTGCGATTAATCTCTCCCGGAGGCCTCGTTTTGCGAGGCCTCTTCCCGTTTTCTCAACCAGCCATAGCCTGTTCCGGCATCGAATGTTACCCTTATCGCCTGATCTTTAAGGGGGTTATCGTGGCTGTTCATTTGCTTATTGTCGATGCACTGAATCTTATTCGTCGTGTTCATGCCGTTCAGGGTTCGCCCTGTGTCGAAACCTGCCAGCACGCGCTCGATCAGCTCATTATGCACAGCCAGCCAACCCACGCGGTCGCCGTTTTTGATGATGAAAACCGCAGTAGCGGCTGGCGTCATCAGCGTTTACCAGATTACAAAGCGGGTCGACCGCCAATGCCGGAAGAGTTGCACGACGAGATGCCTGCACTACGCACCGCCTTTGAGCAACGCGGCGTCCCGTGCTGGTCAGCCAGCGGTAACGAAGCCGATGACTTAGCCGCCACGCTGGCGGTCAAAGTGACACAGGCCGGGCATCAGGCAACGATTGTTTCGACAGATAAAGGCTACTGTCAGTTACTTTCACCGACATTACGTATTCGTGATTACTTCCAGAAACGTTGGCTGGATGCGCCATTTATCGATAAAGAATTTGGCGTTCAACCGCAGCAGTTGCCCGATTACTGGGGGCTTGCGGGGATCAGCAGTTCAAAGGTACCGGGTGTTGCGGGGATCGGACCCAAAAGCGCCACGCAGCTGCTGGTCGAGTTTCAGAGTCTGGAAGGGATATATGAGAATCTGGATGCGGTTGCCGAAAAGTGGCGCAAAAAATTAGAAACCCATAAAGAGATGGCGTTTCTGTGCCGCGATATTGCCCGCTTACAAACCGATTTGCATATCGACGGCAATTTACAGCAATTGCGGTTGGTACGGTAACGGCGTGCCGGATGCAAACGATTATCAACACATTGAATTTAATGAACTTATACGCCGGATAAGACGCAGCTAGCGTCGCATCCGGCATTATCACATCAGCGCATTTACCAGGCGGTATGGTAAAGCTCTACAATATCCTCAAGCGTTGCTTCGCGCGGGTTGCCACCGGTACAAACGTCATCAAGCGCCGCCTGCGCCAGTGCCGGAATGTCTTCCTTGCGTACACCAACGTCACGCAAATGTGGCGGAATACCGACATCACGGTTGAGAGCAAACACCGCTTCAACAGCGGCATTACGCGCCTCTTCCAGGCTCATACCTTCCACTTTCACGCCCATAACGCGCGCGATATCGCGGTACTTCTCACCGGTAAAGTCAGCGTTATAGCGCATGACATGCGGTAACAGGATGGCGTTCGCAACACCGTGTGGAGTGTTATAAAACGCGCCCAGTGGATGCGCCATACCATGCACCAACCCTAACCCAACATTCGAGAAGCCCATACCCGCAACATACTGCCCGAGCGCCATTTCTTCTCCGGCATCCTTATCACCAGCAACCGATCCTCGCAGCGCCCCAGCAATGATTTCAATCGCTTTAATGTGCAGTGCATCGGTTAGCGCCCACGCGCCACGGGTAATATACCCCTCAATAGCATGAGTGAGCGCATCGACACCCGTCGCAGCTTTCAGCGCTGGAGGCATACCATCCATCATGTCAGCGTCAATAAACGCCACCTGCGGGATATCATGCGGATCAACGCAAACAAACTTGCGCCGTTTTTCTTCGTCAGTGATCACGTAGTTAATGGTCACTTCTGCCGCAGTGCCTGCTGTGGTGGGGATTGCCAGAATCGGTACACTAGGTTTATTGGTCGGGGAAAGTCCTTCCAGGCTACGCACATCGGCAAACTCCGGGTTGTTGCTGATAATGCCAATCGCTTTACAAGTATCCTGTGGAGAACCACCACCAATAGCGATCAGGTAATCCGCGCCGCTATTCTGGAATACACCGAGCCCTTCTTTGACGACAGTAATTGTTGGGTTGGGCACTACGCCGTCGTAAATCGCCCATGCCAGCCCTGCAGCATCCATCTTATCGGTCACTTTCGCCACCACGCCGCATTGCACCAGCGTTTTATCGGTGACGATCAGCGCCTTCTGATAACCACGGCGTTTCACCTCATCGGTTAAAGCCCCAACAGCACCCCGACCAAACCATGCCGTTTCGTTCAGAATCATTCTGTTAGCCATCATCCTTCTCCTTGTTGCTTTACGAAATTACTCTTCAATCCGTAACCCATAGGTTTTGAATTTCTCCAGCACTACGGCAATCTCTTCATCGCTCAGCACTGGCACCGGGTCCGTAATCGCCAGGGTCGTCAGGTAAAGTTGCGCCAGCACTTCAACTTCATGCGCCAGCCATAACGCTTTTTCCAGATTCACCTCACAAGCGATAAGCCCATGATGTTGTAACAAAGTTGCCTTACGATTTTTGAGAGCCAGCGCAACATGTTCAGAAAGTTCGCGTGTTCCAAAGGTCGCATAAGGCGCGCAAGGAATAGAATTACCGCCAGCCGCCGCAATCATGTAGTGAATAGCGGGGATCGGTCGGTTAAGAATGGAAACTGCTGTGCAATGAACGGCATGATTGTGAACAACCGCGTTGGCATCCGGTCTGCTTTGATAGGCCGCCATATGGAAACGCCATTCGCTTGAGGGGAGCTTTCCTTCCTCATGTTTACCGTTGCCATCAATAAAGACAATATGCGACTCCGTCAGTTTTTCATATGGAATACCTGTAGGCGTAATCAGCATCCCATCCTGATAACGTACACTGACGTTACCCGCTGTCCCCTGGTTCAGTCCCAGGCGGGTCATTTCCAGGCAAGTGTCAATAATCTGACGAGCAAGTTTATTTCGTTCCATTAGCTACCTCTCTCTGATTCAAAACAGGGCAATAATGTTGTTCCTTTCACACTATTGAATTAGCCGTTTAATTACCCACCATCTTCTTCCTGATTAACCAGAAAGAAATTCACAAGCTTATATTTTGTGACCTGGTTCAACTAATCATAGTAAATAACTGCAAGTTCTCTTTTTATAACCCTATTAAAAATGACCGCTCTTAAAAATATTTATCAAAACGGTCATTTTTCCATTCCCCCTCGCCAGAAATGCCCGTTTTCGGCACAAACAATTAATACGGTCATCGGGTTTGTGTTTTTTATGATTTATTTTCTGAAACGGGCATGAAATTTCGATTATTAAAGTGATGGTAGTCACATAAAGTCACCTCCCAGCTAATAAGTGTGACCGCCGTCATATTACAGAGCGTTTTTTATTTGAAAATGAATCCATGAGTTCATTTCTGACAGGCAAATATTCACTGATATGAAGCCCGAACTCGCTGGTTTTGCACTTTTGAAAACATAACCGATTACGTGCTTAAGCTTCTGAACCTAAGAGGATGCTATGGGAAACACATCAATACAAACGCAGAGTTACCGTGCGGTAGATAAAGATGCAGGGCAAAGCAGAAGTTACATTATTCCATTCGCGCTGCTGTGCTCACTGTTTTTTCTTTGGGCGGTAGCCAATAACCTTAACGACATTTTATTACCTCAATTCCAGCAGGCTTTTACGCTGACAAATTTCCAGGCTGGCCTGATCCAATCGGCCTTTTACTTTGGTTATTTCATTATCCCAATCCCTGCTGGGATATTGATGAAAAAACTCAGTTATAAAGCAGGGATTATTACCGGATTATTTTTATATGCCTTGGGCGCTGCATTATTCTGGCCCGCTGCAGAAATAATGAACTACACCTTATTTTTAGTTGGCCTATTTATTATTGCAGCCGGATTAGGTTGTCTGGAAACTGCCGCAAACCCTTTTGTTACGGTATTAGGGCCGGAAAGCAGTGGTCACTTCCGCTTAAATCTTGCGCAAACATTTAACTCATTTGGCGCAATTATCGCGGTTGTCTTTGGGCAAAGTCTTATTTTGTCTAACGTGCCACATCAATCGCAAGACGTTCTCGATAAAATGTCTCCAGAGCAATTGAGTGCGTATAAACACAGCCTGGTATTATCGGTACAGACACCTTATATGATCATCGTGGCTATCGTGTTACTGGTCGCCCTGCTGATCATGCTGACGAAATTCCCGGCATTGCAGAGTGATAATCACAGTGACGCCAAACAAGGATCGTTCTCCGCATCGCTTTCTCGTCTGGCGCGTATTCGTCACTGGCGCTGGGCGGTATTAGCGCAATTCTGCTATGTCGGCGCACAAACGGCCTGCTGGAGCTATTTGATTCGCTACGCTGTAGAAGAAATTCCAGGTATGACTGCAGGCTTTGCCGCTAACTATTTAACCGGAACCATGGTGTGCTTCTTTATTGGTCGTTTCACCGGTACCTGGCTCATCAGTCGCTTCGCACCACACAAAGTCCTGGCCGCCTACGCATTAATCGCTATGGCACTGTGCCTGATCTCAGCCTTCGCTGGCGGTCATGTGGGCTTAATAGCCCTGACTTTATGCAGTGCCTTTATGTCGATTCAGTACCCAACAATCTTCTCGCTGGGCATTAAAAATCTCGGCCAGGACACCAAATACGGTTCGTCCTTCATCGTTATGACCATTATTGGCGGCGGTATTGTCACTCCGGTCATGGGGTTTGTCAGTGACGCAGCGGGCAACATCCCCACTGCCGAACTGATCCCGGCACTCTGCTTCGCAGTCATCTTTATCTTTGCCCGTTTCCGTTCTCAAACGGCAACTAACTGAACATATTTTCCGAATAAAGTGAGGAATCAGTAATGAAAAAAATCAGCTTACCGAAAATTGGTATCCGCCCGGTTATTGACGGTCGTCGCATGGGTGTTCGTGAGTCGCTTGAAGAACAAACAATGAATATGGCGAAAGCCACGGCCGCACTGCTGACCGAGAAACTGCGCCATGCCTGCGGAGCTGCCGTCGAGTGTGTCATTTCCGATACCTGTATCGCGGGTATGGCTGAAGCCGCTGCTTGCGAAGAAAAATTCAGCAGTCAGAATGTAGGCCTCACCATTACGGTAACGCCTTGCTGGTGCTATGGCAGTGAAACCATCGACATGGATCCAACCCGCCCGAAAGCCATTTGGGGCTTTAACGGCACTGAACGTCCCGGCGCTGTTTACCTGGCAGCGGCTCTGGCAGCTCACAGCCAGAAAGGCATCCCGGCATTCTCCATTTACGGTCATGACGTTCAGGATGCCGATGACACATCGATTCCTGCTGATGTTGAAGAAAAACTGCTGCGCTTTGCCCGCGCCGGTTTGGCCGTCGCCAGCATGAAAGGTAAAAGCTATCTGTCGCTGGGCGGCGTTTCGATGGGTATCGCCGGTTCCATTGTTGATCACAACTTCTTTGAATCCTGGCTGGGAATGAAAGTCCAGGCGGTGGATATGACCGAACTGCGTCGCCGTATCGATCAGAAGATTTACGACGAAGCCGAACTGGAAATGGCGCTGGCCTGGGCTGATAAAAACTTCCGCTATGGCGAAGATGAAAATAACAAACAGTATCAACGCAATGCCGAGCAAAGCCGCGCAGTTCTGCGCGAAAGTTTACTGATGGCGATGTGTATCCGCGACATGATGCAAGGCAACAGCAAACTGACCGATATTGGTCGCGTGGAAGAATCACTTGGCTACAACGCCATCGCTGCGGGCTTCCAGGGACAACGTCACTGGACCGATCAATATCCCAATGGCGACACCGCCGAAGCGATCCTTAACAGTTCATTTGACTGGAATGGCGTGCGCGAACCCTTTGTCGTGGCGACCGAAAACGACAGTCTTAACGGCGTGGCAATGCTAATGGGCCACCAGCTCACTGGTACCGCTCAGGTATTTGCCGATGTGCGTACCTACTGGTCACCAGAAGCAATTGAGCGTGTAACGGGGCATAAACTGGACGGACTGGCAGAACACGGCATCATCCATTTGATCAACTCCGGTTCTGCTGCGCTGGACGGTTCCTGTAAACAACGCGACAGCGAAGGTAACCCGACGATGAAGCCGCACTGGGAAATCTCTCAGCAAGAGGCTGACGCTTGCCTCGCCGCTACCGAATGGTGCCCGGCGATCCACGAATACTTCCGTGGCGGCGGTTACTCTTCTCGCTTCCTTACCGAAGGCGGCGTCCCGTTCACTATGACTCGAGTCAACATCATCAAAGGCCTGGGACCGGTACTGCAAATCGCGGAAGGCTGGAGCGTGGAATTGCCGAAGGATGTGCATGACATCCTCAACAAACGCACCAACTCAACCTGGCCAACCACCTGGTTTGCACCGCGCCTCACCGGTAAAGGGCCGTTTACGGATGTGTACTCGGTAATGGCGAACTGGGGTGCTAACCACGGGGTTCTGACCATCGGCCACGTTGGCGCAGACTTTATCACTCTTGCCTCCATGCTGCGTATCCCGGTATGTATGCACAACGTTGAAGAGACCAAAGTGTATCGTCCTTCTGCCTGGGCCGCGCACGGCATGGATATTGAAGGCCAGGATTACCGCGCTTGCCAGAACTACGGCCCGTTGTACAAGCGTTAATACATTACTCCCTGATGTGATGCCCGGTCGCTCCGGCTACCGGGCCTGAACAAGCAAGAGTGGTTAGCCGGATAAACAATGTTATCCGGCTATATTGCAGGAGCGATTATGAAACAAGAAGTTATCCTGGTACTCGACTGTGGCGCGACCAATGTCAGGGCCATCGCGGTTAATCGGCAGGGAAAAATTGTTGCCCGCGCCTCAACGCCTAATGCCAGCGATATCGCGATGGAAAACAACACCTGGCACCAGTGGTCTTTAGACGCCATTTTGCAACGCTTTGCTGATTGCTGTCGGCAAATCAATAGTGAACTGACTGATTGCCACATCCGCGGTATCGCCGTCACCACCTTTGGTGTGGATGGCGCTCTGGTAGATAAGCAAGGCAATCTGCTCTATCCGATCATTAGCTGGAAATGTCCGCGAACAGCAGCGGTAATGGACAATATTGAACGGTTGATCTCCGCACAGCAGTTGCAGGCTATTTCTGGCGTCGGAGCCTTTAGTTTCAATACGTTATATAAGTTGGTGTGGTTGAAAGAAAATCATCCACAACTGCTGGAACGCGCGCACGCCTGGCTCTTTATTTCGTCGCTGATTAACCACCGTTTAACCGGCGAATTCACTACTGATATCACGATGGCCGGAACCAGCCAGATGCTGGATATCCAGCAACGCGATTTCAGTCCGCAAATTTTACAAGCCACCGGTATTCCACGCCGACTCTTCCCTCGTCTGGTGGAAGCGGGTGAACAGATTGGTACGTTACAGAACAGCGCCGCAGCAATGCTCGGCTTACCCGTTGGCATACCGGTGATTTCCGCAGGTCACGATACCCAGTTCGCCCTTTTTGGCGCTGGTGCCGACCAAAATGAACCCGTGCTCTCTTCCGGTACATGGGAAATTTTAATGGTCCGTAGCGCCCAGGTTGATACTTCGCTGTTAAGTCAGTATGCCGGTTCCACCTGCGAACTGGATAGTCAGGCAGGGTTGTATAACCCAGGTATGCAATGGCTGGCATCCGGCGTGCTGGAATGGGTGAGAAAACTGTTCTGGACGGCTGAAACTCCCTGGCAAATGTTGATTGAAGAGGCTCGTCTGATCGCACCTGGCGCGGATGGCGTGAAAATGCAGTGTGATTTATTGTCGTGTCAGAACGCTGGCTGGCAAGGAGTGACGCTTAATACCACGCGGGGGCATTTCTACCGCGCGGCGCTGGAAGGGTTAACCGCGCAATTACAGCGCAATCTACAGATGCTGGAAAAAATCGGGCACTTTAAAGCCTCTGAATTATTGTTAGTCGGCGGAGGAAGTCGCAACACATTGTGGAATCAGATTAAAGCCAATATGCTTGATATTCCGGTAAAAGTTCTCGACGACGCAGAAACGACCGTCGCAGGAGCTGCGCTGTTCGGTTGGTATGGCGTAGGGGAATTTAACAGCCCGGAAGAAGCCCGCGCACAGATTCATTATCAGTACCGTTATTTCTACCCGCAAACTGAACCTGAATTTATAGAGGAAGTGTGAAATGCTGAAAACAATTTCGCCGTTAATTTCTCCCGAACTATTGAAAGTGCTGGCAGAGATGGGACATGGAGATGAAATTATTTTTTCCGATGCTCACTTTCCCGCCCATTCGATGGGACCGCAGGTGATCCGCGCTGATGGCCTGTTGGTGAGCGACTTGCTCCAGGCGATTATCCCGTTATTTGAACTGGACAGTTATGCCCCGCCGCTGGTGATGATGGCGGCGGTAGAAGGTGACACTCTCGATCCTGAAGTAGAACGACGTTATCGTAATGCGCTTTCACTACAAGCCCCCTGTCCTGACATCATCCGCATCAATCGTTTTGCGTTTTATGAACGGGCGCAAAAAGCCTTTGCGATCGTTATCACAGGCGAACGAGCGAAGTACGGGAATATTCTTTTAAAAAAAGGGGTAACACCGTAATCTCATACCGGTACGCCCGCATGACGCGGGCGGTTATCGAATGATGGGGTGAAAATTATGAAAGCGGCACGCCAGCAAGCGATAGTCGACCTGCTGCTGAACCATACCAGCCTGACCACGGAAGCTCTCTCTGAACAGCTAAAGGTCAGTAAAGAAACCATTCGTCGCGATCTCAATGAATTACAGACGCAGGGTAAAATTCTGCGCAATCATGGGCGCGCTAAATATATCCACCGTCAAAATCAAGACAGTGGCGATCCCTTTCACATCCGGCTGAAAAGCCATTATGCGCATAAAGCAGATATCGCGCGCGAGGCGCTCGCGTGGATTGAAGAAGGGATGGTGATAGCCTTAGACGCCAGTTCAACTTGCTGGTATCTGGCACGCCAGTTGCCTGACATCAACATTCAGGTCTTCACCAATAGCCATCCGATTTGCCATGAACTCGGTAAACGCGAACGCATTCAACTGATCAGTTCCGGTGGCACACTTGAGCGCAAATATGGCTGTTACGTCAATCCCTCGCTGATTTCCCAACTTAAATCGCTGGAAATCGATCTGTTTATTTTTTCTTGTGAAGGGATCGATAGCAGCGGCGCACTGTGGGACTCCAATGCCATCAACGCTGATTACAAATCGATGCTATTAAAACGTGCCGCGCAATCGTTGTTATTGATTGATAAAAGTAAATTTAATCGTTCAGGGGAAGCCCGCATCGGGCATCTGGATGAGGTAACGCACATTATTTCTGATGAGCGCCAGGTTGCAACTTCTTTGGTAACAGCCTGACGGAAAGGGTAGCAGGCCGGAGACGACGCCCCGGCCTTGCCTGTTATCGCTCGTCGCGACGACCACCCACCGCAGCCCAGATGCGGCGGACGTGCACCGTCACTTCTTCGCGATCGTGATACAACTGCCGCGCCTGAATCTGAGCATTTATGCCATGTTCATCAAGCTGTGCCTGAATATACGCCAGATTGTGTGACACTTCTTCGTAGCGTTTTTTCATCGGCAGTTTGAGGTTGAAAATGGTTTCACGGCACCAGCCATTAACCAGCCACTGCGCCATCAATGCCGCAACTTTCGCCGGTTTTTCAACCATATCGCATACCATCCAGGAGATATTGCTGCGTGTCGGACGGAATTTGAAACCGTCTTCCCGCAGCCACGTCACCTGTCCGGTATCCATCAGACTTTGCGCCATCGGGCCGTTGTCGACGGAATAAACCCACATGTTGCGCTTCACCAGTTGGTAGGTCCAGCCGCCTGGGCAAGCGCCTAAATCCACCGCCCACATCCCGTTCGCCAGGCGTTCATCCCACTCATCCGCAGGAATAAACACATGAAATGCCTCTTCCAGTTTGAGCGTGGAACGACTCGGCGCATCTGCCGGAAATTTCAGGCGCGGAATGCCCATATAGAACGGAGAATTATTGTTGCTGTATGAGTAACCGGTATAGCAGCAGCCTGGTGCAATAAAGAATACATGCACAACCGGACGCTTCGGCGTTTCATAGTTCGCCAGCACACCCGCATCGCGCAAGGCAGCGCGTAGCGGCACGGTGAATTTACGGCAGAATTTCAGCAACTCTTTGCTTTCGTTGGTATCGGCAACTTCAACACGCAGTTCACCGCCCTTCTCTACTACACCCTGTAACATGCCGACAATGGGGGTAATACGATCTTCTGGCGGCAAATGCTGCAGGAGTTCCCCCACCACAAACCACTGGCGGGCAAAAATTAATGAACTGAACGGCAGCTCACGGATTAACTTATCGCCATCATCAGGTTGATAACATTCATAAATGACATAACCCGCATTCTCTTTCACGCGGGCAAAACCGAAAATTTCCCGCTGGCCGGCTTTATCGGTAATTTCTGCGGCGCACTCTTTTTCAAAGCCCGGACGGCACAGCAATACAACCTTATTCATGACTTACGCCCTTGCGCTTTAAACGGATAGCACCAACTAACATTAACGCCCAGCCCGCGAGGAAGCTCACGCCGCCAACCGGTGTGACAAATGCCCACAAACGCAGATGGGACAGCGCCAGGCAATAAAGGCTGCCGCTGAACAGCACCGTGCCTAACGCGAGGAAAACGCTACTCCAGTAAAACCAGATACTGATGCGACGCTGCATTGCCACCGCCAGACCTAAGATCGCCAGCGTGTGGAACGCCTGGTATTCGAGACCGGTCTGGATCCAGCCCATCTCAACGGCCCCCATGGTTTTACTTAACACATGCGCGCCAAAAGCGCCCAGAGCCACAAAAATGAAGCCGCTAATGGCGGCAAAAATCAGCATAAAACGGCTGGTCATGGTCGTACCCTACGTAAATTATTGTTCATAACGAAAGCGGAATTTTTCTTGTTCAGCAGCGGCTTTCGCCAGGATCCATTGGCGAAAGGCGGCTATTTTACCCAGTTCTGCCTGGCTGTCATGACAAACCAGATAAAAAGCGTTTTTACTGACCAGAACATCATTAAACGGGCAAACAAGACGTCCGGCCTCAATTTCAGATTGCGCCATCACGTTATTTGCCAGCGCCACTCCCTGCCCGTGGATAGCCGCTTGCAGCACCATGGCGCTATGGCTAAAAATTGGCCCTTGCTGAACGTTGATATGATTTAACCCCAACTGTCGGGTATATGTCTGCCAGTCACGGCGTGACGCATCATGTAATAACGTATGTTTAGCCAGATCTTCCGGGGTCTTCAAGGGTTTTTCGCCAGTCAGCAGTAGCGGCGAACACACCGGCAATAAATATTCGGCGTAAAGTTTTTCCACCCGTAGCCCCGGCCAGTTGCCCCGACCATAAAATATCGCCACATCAACATCATCCGCCAGCTTATCTTCCTGACGATCAACCGCCTGGATTCGAACGTCAATTCCCGGATAAGCTGAATTAAAGCTGGAAAGTCGCGGAACCAACCAATGAATGGCGAAACTGGGGAGTAAACTGACCGTCAACGCCCCCTTGGCGCTACGGGCCTGGAGTTTACGCGTCGCTTCGGTTAATTGCGAAAATATCTCTTTGATATCGAGGAAATAGCTTTGCCCTTCCTCGGTCAGCAGGAGTGAACGATTACGGCGGCGGAACAGTTTTAGCCCCAAAAAATCCTCAAGAGACTTGATTTGATGACTTACTGCGGCCTGGGTCACAAAAAGCTCTTCTGCTGCGCGAGTGAAACTTAAATGGCGTGCTGCGGCATCAAAAACTCGTAAGGCATTTAGCGGTGGTAATCGTTTAGACATGGCTTTTAAACTTTGATGTTAAATGAATTTAACAATTAGATCACGCTGTGTAACCTATTAGTTTTTTTAATCTGAGCCATTATAAATTGTCCGTTGAGCTTCTACCAGCAAATACCTATAGTGGCGGCACTTCCTGAGCCGGAACGAAAAGTTTTATCGGAATGCGTGTTCTGGTGAACTTTTGGCTTACGGTTGTGATGTTGTGTTGTTGTGTTTGCAATTGGTCTGCGATTCAGACCATGGTAGCAAAGCTACCTTTTTTCACTTCCTGTACATTTACCCTGTCTGTCCATAGTGATTAATGTAGCACCGCCTAATTGCGGTGCTTTTTTTTTACCTTGCGATCGCGAATTACTGATCCAGTTCGACCATCTCTTTCACGTCGGTACGGTTGATCTGCTGTTTGTTGCCATTAGCGTCTTTATACGAAATCATACCGGTATCGTTATCAGTCTGTGGCTTGCCGTCAGAGACGATGGTACGTCCGTCATTGGTGTGCATCACATAGTTCGAACCGGAACAGGCGCTCAGGGCAAAAGTCAGCATACAGGCAGAAATAATTGCGGCAGTCTTTTTCATCATCTTCTCCTTAAAGCGATTAATAAATCTTAATAGTATTGATTAACAGGCTAAAATTAACGCCTAACACTATTCAGCATATGTTACTGACGCGGCTTCGCCAGGATATCCAGATAATTCTGATGGTTAGCACTCTCCTTGTATCAAAGTGAATTTTGCGTCACGATCGGTGCATCAAGCCGAGGAGTACCATGAACGTTTTTAATCCCGCGCAGTTTCGCGCCCAGTTTCCCGCACTACAGGATGCGGGCGTCTATCTCGACAGCGCCGCGACCGCGCTTAAACCTGAAGCCGTGGTTGAAGCCACTCGACAGTTTTACAGCCTGAGCGCCGGAAACGTCCATCGCAGCCAGTTTGCCGAAGCCCAATGCCTGACCGCGCGTTATGAAGCTGCACGAGAGAAAGTGGCGCAATTACTGAATGCACCGGATGATAAAACTATCGTCTGGACGCGCGGCACCACTGAATCCATCAACATGGTGGCACAATGCTATGCGCGTCCGCGTCTGCAACCGGGCGATGAGATTATTGCCAGCGTGGCAGAACACCACGCCAACCTCGTCCCCTGGCTGATGGTCGCCCAACAAACTGGAGCCAAAGTGGTGAAATTGCCGCTTAATGCGCAGCGACTGCCGGATGTCGATTTGTTGCCAGAACTGATCACACCTCGTAGTCGAATTCTTGCTCTGGGACAAATGTCGAACGTCACTGGCGGTTGCCCGGATCTGGCGCGAGCGATTACCTTTGCTCATTCAGCCGGGATGGTGGTGATGGTTGATGGTGCTCAGGGGGCAGTGCATTTCCCCGCGGATGTTCAGCAACTGGATATTGATTTCTATGCTTTTTCAGGTCACAAACTGTATGGCCCGACAGGTATCGGCGTGCTGTATGGCAAATCAGAACTGCTGGAAGCGATGTCGCCCTGGCTGGGCGGCGGCAAAATGGTTCACGAAGTGAGTTTTGACGGCTTCACGACTCAATCTGCGCCGTGGAAACTGGAAGCTGGAACGCCAAATGTCGCTGGTGTCATAGGATTAAGCGCGGCGCTGGAATGGCTGGCAGATTACGATATCAACCAGGCCGAAAGCTGGAGCCGTAGCTTAGCAACGCTGGCGGAAGATGCGCTGGCAAAACGTCCTGGCTTCCGCTCATTTCGCTGCCAGGATTCCAGCCTGCTGGCCTTTGATTTTGCTGGCGTTCATCACAGCGATATGGTGACGCTGCTGGCGGAGTACGGTATTGCCCTGCGCGCCGGGCAACATTGCGCTCAGCCGCTACTGGCAGAATTAGGCGTAACCGGCACACTGCGCGCCTCTTTTGCGCCATATAATACAAAGAGTGATGTGGATGCGCTGGTGAATGCCGTTGACCGCGCGCTGGAATTATTGGTGGATTAATGACGAACCCGCAATTCGCCGGACATCCGTTCGGCACAACCGTAACCGCAGAAACGTTACGCAATACCTTCGCACCGTTGACGCAATGGGAAGATAAATATCGCCAGTTGATCATGCTGGGGAAACAGCTTCCGGCTTTGCCAGACGAGTTAAAAGCGCAGGCTAAAGAGATTGCCGGATGCGAAAACCGCGTCTGGCTGGGATATACCGTGGCTGAAAACGGTAAAATGCACTTCTTTGGCGACAGCGAAGGGCGCATTGTGCGCGGCCTGCTGGCGGTGTTGTTGACTGCCGTTGAGGGGAAAACCGCCGCCGAATTGCAGGCACAGTCGCCGCTGGCATTGTTTGATGAGCTGGGATTGCGTGCGCAGCTTAGCGCCTCACGCAGCCAAGGGTTGAATGCGTTAAGCGAGGCGATTATCGCTGTGGCGAAGCAGGTTTAAGCACAGAACCAGGTCGGATAAGACGTTCGCGTCGCATCCGACCTGATTGTTTACCCCTGACGGGCCGCTTTCGCCATCATCTTCTTCAGCGCATGAGAAACCGCAACAAAACCAAAGGTGGCGGTCACCATCGTCGCCGCGCCAAATCCAGATGCACAATCCATCCGCTTCGGCCCTTCCGCCGTGGCTTTCATAGCACACACCGTACCGTCTGACTGCGGGTACACCAATGCTTCGGTAGAGAACACGCAATCCACGCCGAGCTTACCTTTACTGTTTTTCACTATGCCAAAATCGCTTTTCAGGCGCTCACGCAACTTCGCCGCCAGCGGGTCCTGAATCGTTTTCGCCAGATCGGTAACCTGAATCTGCGTCGGGTCAATCTGCCCACCCGCGCCACCAGTCGTGACCAGCGGGATTTTATTGCGCCGACAATAAGCAATCAGCGCCGCTTTGGGCCGTACACTATCAATGGCATCAATCACGTACGAATAACCCACGCTCATATACTGCGCTACGTTATCCGGCGTCACGAAATCATCCACCACCGTTACACGGCACTCCGGGTTAATCTGGCGAATACGCTCCGCCATAACTTCCGCTTTTGCCAGCCCAACGTTATCGCGCAGGGCATGAATTTGCCGATTGGTATTGGTGACGCACACATCATCCATATCGATAAGCGTGATTGCGCCAATCCCTGTGCGCGCCAGCGCTTCCGCCGCCCAGGAACCGACACCGCCAATACCCACCACACAAATATGTGCATCGGCAAACAGTTGCAGCGCTTTTTCACCATACAGACGCGCAGTGCCGCCAAAACGCTGACGCCATGCATCACTAATTACCACAGACATAGCACCTCAGAATTAAAAAGGGCGAGGTTATCCCTCACCCTAAACGCATAAATGCCTGATGCGCTACGCTTATCAGGCCTACATAACTCCTGCAATATTTTGGATTTGCATGATTTGTAGGCCGGATAAGGCGTTCACGCCGCATCCGGCATGAACAACGCGCACTTAGTCAATAATCAGGATGTGAGGTTACCCCTCACCCTGTCATATCCGTAAAAACGGCATACAGAATATCACATCAGCCGCTAAAGACGTTACCTGCGCCCGGAGCCGTTTTCAGCACCCAGACACGTCCATAGTGGTTGTACCAACCTGCGCGGTGCCCGGCTTCCGGCCCGATCCCTTGATAGATATCGAAGTGTTGGCCTTTGATTGCGCCACCGACATCCAGCGCCACCATCAGACGCAATTCGTACTGACCGTTAAATTTGCCGTTATTATCCAGCAGCGGCACTTCTGCCAGCAAGGTAGTACCTGGCGGAATAATTGAACGATCGGAGGCAACAGAAGCACGGCCAACCAGCGGCACCGCACTTGCCCCTTTCACCGGTGCAAAAGATTGCGGTTTAAAGAAGACGAAAGACGGGTTCTGTTCCAGCAGCTCGCGAACCTCGGCTTCACTGTGTGTTTCGCCCCAGTGACGAATCGCCTGCATCGACATATCTTCTTTTTTCACTTCGCCACGGTCGATCAGCACCTTACCAATGCTGCGATAGGCATGACCGTTTTTCCCTGCATAGCTGAAAAAGTTAAGCGGACTGCCATCACCAAAGTCGATATACCCACTACCCTGCACATCCATAATGAAGTTATCCATCAGGGAGTTACTGTAAGCGAGAATATATTTATCACTCAATGCCCCCGCGTAGATCTCCGCACGAGACGGCAGACGACCACGTTTTGGCGGCATACGGTAAATCGGATACTGGAACTCGCCCTGGCGGGTATGGCGCGCCTGAATTACCGGCGTGTAATAGCCTGTAAACTGCACGTTACCATAGTTGTCGGCACCTTCCATCTGCCAGGCATCAATGCCGAACTGGCGCATATTGCGGGTATCACCGCCTGCGCGCAGCCACTCTTGCACCGCGTTATAAACATTACTCTGGTTGCCATACAGACGCGGTGACGAATTACGGATATGGTTAATTTGCTCGGCAAAATCACCGGCGTTAATCGGCGCGCCAACGGCATCTGGCTGGTTCACCAGAGAGAAAGGCTGGGTAAATTTCCCGTCTTTATATTGCTGTCCGCGATCGGTTGGTTTGGAAGAGCAGGCGGCAAGCATTGCCACAACCGTGCCCATAAGAAGGTACTTTACCCAACGTCCTTTCATTGTTCTCTTCTTCAGGTTAAAAAATAAGGCGCAACGAAGATAACAAACCGCCGCGTTTAATGAAATGAGCAGCCTCTCCCTGACGCAAATTTTGCACAAAAAATAGGCTTTAGTGATTTGTTTTTGTTCAAAATCATGCCGAATCCGTGATCGGGGTAAAAAAAAGGTTGCATGAAAACGCGAGCGGAGTATAGTGCGCATCCACGGACGCGGGGTGGAGCAGCCTGGTAGCTCGTCGGGCTCATAACCCGAAGGTCGTCGGTTCAAATCCGGCCCCCGCAACCAATTAAAATTTGATGAAGTAAAGCAGTACGGTGACGCGGGGTGGAGCAGCCTGGTAGCTCGTCGGGCTCATAACCCGAAGGTCGTCGGTTCAAATCCGGCCCCCGCAACCAATTAAAATTTGATGAAGTAAAGCAGTACGGTGACGCGGGGTGGAGCAGCCTGGTAGCTCGTCGGGCTCATAACCCGAAGGTCGTCGGTTCAAATCCGGCCCCCGCAACCAATTATTGAACACCCTAACGGGTGTTTTTTTGTTTCTGCTCTCCCATAAAAAAAGCGCCATTCAGCGCCTTTTTATCATCCCCTTCTCGCCAGCGTCGCCCCATCGGCAAAATACGCTTTAATCCCCGCAAGAATAGACTCCGCAACTTCCTGCTGGAAGGTCGCCGTTTTCAGTTTACGCTCTTCCTCAACGTTACTGATAAACGCCGTTTCGACCAGAATGGAGGGAATATCAGGCGCTTTCAGCACGGCAAACCCGGCCTGTTCAACCTGATTTTTATGCAGCTTGTTGATTTTACCGAGCTTATTCAGCACCGCTTTACCAAACTTAAGGCTGTCGGCAATGGTCAGCGACTGCACCATATCGAACATGGTGTGGTCGACATAGCGGTCACCGCTTTTGCTCACGCCACCAATCAAGTCCGAGGCGTTCTGGGTTTGTGCCAGATATTTTGCCGCAGTACTGGTTGCACCTTTGGTTGAGAGCGCAAACACAGAGGAACCGCTCGGCTGGCGACTGGTAAAGGCGTCGGCATGGATAGAGACAAACAGGTCGGCACGCTGTTTCTGGGCTTTTGCTACGCGCACTTGCAACGGAATGAAGATGTCTTCATTGCGCGTCATGTACACCTTCATATTGCCCTCTTTCTCGATCAGAGAGCGCAAACGGCGAGCTATTTGCAATACCACGTCTTTTTCGCGCGTTTTGTATTTCCCCACCGCACCGGAGTCTTCGCCGCCGTGGCCAGGGTCAAGCATAATAACAATCGGACGATCGCGCCCTGCTTTACCCGGTTGTGGACCACTTTGTGCTGGCGGCACCTGCTTTTCGAGGTCGCCTTTGTTGTAATCCTCCAGCAGCGCCAGCAGCGGGTCCTGCATATCCTGTGCATTAGCCGGATAGAGGTCCATCACCAGACGCTCTTTAAACCCGGCGACCGGCGCAAGGGCAAACAGCTGCGGTTTTACGTTTTGCTTTAATTCAAAAACCATGCGTACGGTTTGCGGGTCAAATTGCCCGACGCGCGCCGACTTGATGAACGGGTCGTCTGCACGAATTTGTGCCGCCATCCCCTTGAGTACCGAGTTCAGGTTTACATCTTCGATATCCACCACCACGCGTTCCGGGTTACTCAACGCGAACTGCTTATATTTCAGCTGACGATTTGATTCTACCGTCACGCGGGTGTAGCTGGACGCAGGCCAGACGCGCACCGCCACGACCTGGCTGACCGCAGCCAGACTGACCTGACTTACGCTCAATAGCCACATGGCACCCGCGCCTTGCAGTAAACGACGACGGCTGATTGCAGTGTTGGATCCTGACATGCCTCTCCCGAGCAAAAGAAATCTAAGCTGTGTAACAAGTAAACGACTAATTTGACCGGAAACTTTAGCGAAAGACGCATAATCTGTCATCTAATAAACGGTAAACATTCTTTTTATATTCACGGCATTACTGATAAAAAAGTCGCTCTCGCATAAAATTTACACTTGCACCCTGCGAAAAAACAGAATAAAAATACAATAATTTCGAATAATCATGCAAAGAGGTGTGCCGTGGTAAAGGAACGTAAAACCGAGTTGGTCGAGGGATTCCGCCATTCGGTTCCCTATATCAATACCCACCGGGGAAAAACGTTTGTCATCATGCTCGGCGGTGAAGCCATTGAGCATGAGAATTTCTCCAGTATCGTTAATGATATCGGGTTGCTGCACAGCCTCGGCATCCGTCTGGTGGTGGTCTATGGCGCACGTCCGCAGATCGACGCAAATCTGGCTGCGCATCACCACGAACCGCTGTATCACAAGAATATACGTGTGACCGACGCCAAAACACTGGAACTGGTGAAGCAGGCTGCGGGAACATTGCAACTGGATATTACTGCTCGCCTGTCGATGAGTCTCAATAACACGCCGCTACAGGGCGCGCATATCAACGTCGTCAGTGGCAATTTTATTATCGCCCAGCCGCTGGGCGTCGATGACGGCGTGGATTACTGCCATAGCGGGCGTATCCGGCGGATTGATGAAGACGCGATCCATCGTCAACTGGACAGCGGTGCAATAGTGCTAATGGGGCCGGTCGCTGTTTCAGTCACTGGCGAGAGCTTTAATCTGACCTCGGAAGAGATTGCCACTCAACTGGCCATCAAACTGAAAGCTGAAAAGATGATTGGTTTTTGCTCTTCCCAGGGCGTCACTAATGACGACGGTGATATTGTCTCCGAACTTTTCCCTAACGAAGCGCAAGCGCGGGTAGAAGCCCAGGAAGAGAAAGGCGATTACAACTCCGGTACGGTGCGCTTTTTGCGTGGCGCAGTGAAAGCCTGCCGCAGCGGCGTGCGTCGCTGTCATTTAATCAGTTATCAGGAAGATGGCGCGCTATTGCAAGAGTTGTTCTCACGCGACGGTATCGGTACGCAGATTGTGATGGAAAGCGCCGAGCAGATTCGTCGCGCAACAATCAATGATATTGGCGGTATTCTGGAGTTGATTCGCCCGCTGGAGCAGCAAGGTATTCTGGTACGCCGTTCTCGCGAGCAGCTGGAGATGGAAATCGACAAATTCACCATTATTCAGCGCGATAACACGACTATTGCCTGCGCCGCGCTCTATCCTTTCCCGGAAGAGAAGATTGGGGAAATGGCCTGTGTGGCAGTTCACCCGGATTACCGCAGTTCATCACGGGGCGAGGTTCTGCTGGAACGCATTGCCGCTCAGGCGAAGCAGAGCGGCTTAAGCAAATTATTTGTGCTGACCACGCGCAGTATTCACTGGTTCCAGGAACGTGGATTTACCCCAGTGGATATTGATTTACTGCCCGAGAGCAAAAAGCAGTTGTACAACTACCAGCGTAAATCCAAAGTGTTGATGGCGGATTTGGGGTAAGCGATGAAAATCGCCGGATGCGACATGCGTAACACTCGTGCGTCGCATCCGGCAATTACGTTTATCCCCGTGAACTAAACAACGCCGCCAGACCGCTGCGCCGCTCGGTGCGCGTGGCAATTGCCGCACTTAAAATGCGCTCATCGGCATACAGCGACAGACGGCGACGCGCGCGGGTCACCGCGGTGTAAACCAGCTCTCGTGTTACTACCGGCGTGCGTTGGCTCGGTAAAATCAACGCCGCATGGTCGAACTCCGATCCCTGCGATTTATGTACCGTCATCGCCCACGTAGTTTCGTGCTCTGGCAAGCGACTCGGTTGCACAGACTTAATATTGCCGTCCGGCATCGCAAACCAGACGCGCGTCCCCTGCCCACGATCCAGAGCGATACCGATATCGCCATTAAACAACCCAAGCGCGCTGTCATTACGGGCAATCATCACCGGTCGGCCTTCGTACCAACGAGAGTGCGGATTACGATGAATTTTGCGCTTCTGTTGCATAAACTGCTCAATTCGCTCATTCAGTCCAGCCACGCCAAACGGCCCTTCCCGCAGGGCGCACAAAAGCTGGTACTCATTGAACGCCTGAATGATTAAATCCGGCTCGGCACGCGCTTGCAGCAGATCCAGATAACGTCCGTAACCCGCAAGAGCTTCCTCAAGCATCGCAATATAATCTTCGCCGCTCTGTAAAAGCCGTTTTTCGATATCAGAAAAATCCTGCTGAAAAACGGTTTTCACTGCCGTTTTATCACCACGGTTGATCGCCGCAGCTAACTGACCAATGCCAGAATCGCTGCCGAAACGATAGCTTTTTTGCAGCAGGCAGAGACTGTCGCGCAAAGATGCCGCTTCTGTGCCAGTTCCTGCCGGAACGTGAGTTCCCGTCAGGCGGCTCAACTGCCCGGCACGCTCGGCGGTAAAGCCGGCATTGGCATAAGCGCAGATATCGCCCAGCACTGCCCCAGCCTCAACCGAAGCCAGTTGATCACGATCGCCGAGAAAGATCACTCGCGCATGATCGGGCAAGGCGTCGATCAGTCTCGACATCATAGGCAGATCGATCATTGACGCTTCATCTACCACCAGCACATCAAGATGCAGCGGGTTACCGGCATGATGACGTAAACGCTGGCTACCCGGCTGCGCACCCAGCAATCGGTGCAAAGTGCTGGCATCTTCCGGAATGCGTTTCTTTTGTTCATCGGTCAGCGGTAACTGGCGCAAAGCCTTGCCGAGAGATTCGGTTAAGCGCGCGGCAGCTTTACCCGTTGGTGCAGCCAGACGGATACGGCAGCGTTCGCCGTCTGCCATTTGAATTAACGCTGCCAGCAACTTCGCTACGGTGGTCGTTTTACCGGTGCCAGGGCCGCCGGAAATCACCGAGATCCGCCGCGTCAGCGCCACTGCCGCCGCAACTTTTTGCCAGTTAATTTCATCGCTTACTGGAAAAAGTTTGTCCAGGGTTTGCGCCAGTAGAGCTTCATCAACCTCAATGGCATGATTCACTTCGTTGAAAAAGCGTGCCACTGTGCGCTCGTTACACCACATGCGATTCAAATAAAGACGATCACCACAGAGGATCATCGGCGTTGGTTCATCTCCCCGGCTGACCGCTTGTGAAGCCAGCAAGCATTCTTCCCAATTTTGTAACTCACCGATTTCACTGACACAGGTTGCTAACAGCGGATGTGACTCCTCGTTATTTTCCAGTCGTGAGAGCGGTAAACAGACATGCCCTTCCCCGGCGTCGTGGCTTAACAGGGCTGCCGCGAGGGTGACGGCAGGATGTTCATCTCCCGCCACGGTCAGGGCAAATTGCACATCCAGCGGGCGTAGCTGTTTGTGCTCCACAGCTTCCAGTAATTGCTTTTGCAATTTCATTACGCCTCCTCCAGGGTCATACCGGCAAACATCTCATCCATCAGGTCAATCAACCCGGCGTTGGGTCGGGTTGTGTAAATCCCTTGTTGCGGATGTTCTTTATCAACGCCACGCAGGAACAGATAGATAACGCCGCCAAAGTGACGATCATAGTCGTAATCAGCAATGCGATGGCGCAGATAACGGTGCAGCGCCAGGGTATAAAGCTGATATTGCAGATCATAGCGGTGTGCCTGCATCGCCGCTGCCATAGCCTGTTGGGTGTAAGCCGAACTGTCTTCACCCAGCCAGTTGGATTTATAGTCGAGCAGGTAATAACGCCCTTCGTGGCGGAATACCAGGTCGATAAAGCCTTTTAACATGCCGCGTACCTGCATGAACTCCAGCGGCGGGCAGCCAGCGGATAGCGGATCAAACTGGCGAATTAGTGCATCAAGCTGGCTGGCGATGAGCGGTTCACTAATCGGCAGGTAAAACTCCATCTCCACCTGTTTATCGCGGTCGGAAAGCTGACTCAGGCTAACACCCGTTTCATTGAGAGGTGCCTGGAGGACAGCCGTGATCCACTCGGTCAACACCGGTTCCCACTGCGATTCAAAGCCGCCGAGTTCCAGTTTTTCCTGTACCCAGTTCGGGTCAACCGGCTGGGTAAAATCGAGGTCTTCAAACAAACTGTGCAAGAATGTCCCCGGTGACGCACCGCGCGGGAACTGATGCGGTGTTAACGTCGGTTCTTCAACGACGCTGACCACGCCTGCGGCATCAACATCCAGCCGTGGCATCAGATCCTGAGCGATACCGTGACCACGCTGCTGCAAACCGGAGTAGCTGGTGACACGCCAGTTATCGCCGGGCAATCGTTGTAGTGTCCTCGCATTCAGTTCTGCAGTTATAGCATCATTAACCTGCCAGGGCTGGTTATCACCCGTTTGTGCCGTTTGCCAGGCAATATCATCATCGCATAACGCTTCAATACAGGTGCGAAGTCCTGCCGCATCTTGCGGTTCCCCTTTTTGCAGCAAACGCCCGAGCGCACTTTGGTGGACGTCGGTGTCACCTTTTTTATCGCCACGACGGCGCACCAGCGGTGCAACGCCGAGACTGCAATGCCAAACCGAACGCGTCAGCGCCACGTAAAGCAAACGCAGATCTTCCGCCAGACGTTCGGCCTCCGCGAGATCGACACTTTCTGGCGCAGCGTTAAGATCCAGAACAGCCTCAAACGAGTGGCGATCGTGATAGAACGCCTGATCCTGGACGCGGAAATTGGTAATAAATGGCAACCAGACCAGCGGATATTCCAGCCCTTTTGATTTATGGATCGTGACAATCTGCACCAGATGTTTATCACTTTCGAGGCGCATTTGTTGGCTGGAGGCATTACTGTCTGGCTCGAGGATATGTTGCGATAACCAGCGTACCAGCGCATGTTCACTTTCCAGCTGCGTTCCGGCTTCTTGTAGCAGTTCGCTGATATGCAAGATATCGGTAAGACGCCGCTCACCGCCTGCCGTTGCCAGCAAGTTTTCAGCAATGTTACGCGCCGACATCAGCGCCCGCAGCATCGGCATAACGCCACGTTTGCGCCAGATTTGCCGATAACCATCGAACTCTTCGACTACCGCATCCCACGCATGTTCGTCATTATTCAGCGTTTCAATATCCAGCGCATTCAGCCCCATCATTGACGTTGCCAGCGCACTGCGCAGGGTGTTCTCACGTTCGGGAGTCATCACCGCCTGCAACAGCCAAAGCATCTCCTGCGCTTCCAGAGTTTCAAAAACACTGTCGCGGTTCGAAAGGTAAACGGAAGGGATTTCCAGCAGCGTTAAGGCATCGCGCACCTGAGCGGCCTCCTGGCGGCTGCGCACCAGCACACTGATGTCCGAAGCACGCACCGGACGCGCGTCGTCGCCGTTCATCAGCAACGCTTCGCCCCGCTGTCCGGCTTGTAGCCAGTCGCGGATTTGCGCAGCACATACCTGCGCCATGGTACTTTGATAGTCGCCAACGCCGCAGCTTTCGCCTTCCATCAGCCACATTTTCATCGCAGGCTGCGTTTCACCTTTAAACACAAAACGTAACGCCTGATTTTTCCCGGCTGATTTCACTGGAATAAAAGGAATTTCGCGAAACATGAACGCGTCATCAGTCTGACTGAAAAGCTTATTCACGCTGTTCACCATTCCTGGTGCGGAGCGCCAGTTGGTATCTAAAGTGTAGTGGGCGTGAACTTCGCTACGCGCCTTCATATAAGTGAAGATATCCGCACCCCGGAATGCATATATGGCCTGTTTCGGGTCGCCAATCAGCAACAATGCGGTTTCCGGCTGATGGTGCCAGATACGGCGAAAAATTCGGTACTGCTGGGGGTCGGTATCCTGAAATTCATCGATCATTGCCACCGGGAATCGCGTACGGATCGCCGCTGCCAACACCTCTCCGCTTTCGCTACGCAGCGCGGAATCGAGCCGACTTAACATGTCATCAAAACCCAATTCGCCACGGCGGCGTTTTTCACGCGCTACTGTTTCGCGGATCTCAGCCAATGCGCGGGTGATCACCAGATCGCGGATCGACAATGGTTCTGCAAGCAGTTGATCGATCGCCTCAAACAGTGGATGTCGCGGGGTTTCCCCCCCGGCTTTCGTGCGATCTTCTAAGAAACGCTGAGAGAATTTTTCCAGCGACTCCGGTAACTGATAACTGTTGGTCTCTTCTTCTGCCCAGGCGCTGATCTTGTCGATCCATTTAGCCTGATTGCTACGGTTAAACTTGCGTCGATCAATACCAGAAGATTCGATCAGCGCATCCAGTTCACCCACCGCGTCGCGCCACTGCTGTTTTACCGTATCAATACGCGCCACAATTTGCGCGTGGCGGGAAGCCAGCGTTTCATCATCGGGCGGCGGCGCTTTGATAACCGGCGCTTCGCCTTGCAGATAACGATTAATATCGCGCAGCAACGCCTGCGGTCCTTTCCAGGTTTCAAAGACGACCTGGGCAATTTCACGCGGCAGCGGGTAGCAGTGGCGACGCCAGAAATCGGCGCAGGCCTGGTAGCGTAGCAGAGACTCATCTTCAATCAGCTGCTGCTCAAACAGCATGCCGGATTCAAAGGCATTCAGGTTGAGCATGCGCTGGCAAAAACCGTGAATAGTAAAGACTGCCGCTTCATCCATCTGCCGTTCGGCTAACAACAACCACTGCGCGGCTTGCGCTTTATCGTCGATCTCTTCCAGCAGGCGTTCGTACAGTGGATTGTCGGTGGTTTCACGCAAACAGGCGATGCGCAACTCGTGGATATTGCTACGGATACGACCGCGCAATTCTGCCGTGGCAGCCTCGGTAAAGGTGACCACCAGCAGTTCTTCAACGGTCAGCGGGCGGGGAAAGGCGGCAGAACCGCCTAGTCCAAGTAACAGGCGCAAATAGAGCGCCGCAATCGTAAAGGTTTTGCCTGTGCCGGCAGAGGCTTCAATCAGGCGCTCGCCCTGTAAGGGCAAGCGCAAAGGATCTAGTGTCTCGGCGACATCACTCATTCTTTTCACTCATCAGGGGCATTGTTTGCTGCAACGCGCTGACGTTCTCCCACACTTTCCAGCCTTCAGGATGCACATATTCGGCTTTCCCGTTCTGGCTACCGGAAATCTGCGACAGAATAGCCATGCCTTGCGGCTCGACCACCGCCTGATGGAAGAAATCGGCCAGTTTTTGCGGCGTCAGCAGTTTTATCTGGGCCACGATTTTATCACGCGAATCGAAGCGCATATTGCCGCGATCGAAATCTTTACTTAACTTCGATGCTTCTTCGCCGAGCGTTTGCGGTGCCTGCAGCATCTGGGTAATTACCGCCTGCTGGATTTGCGCAAACTCTTCTGGCTTCATCGTCCGCAATTTTGCCTCTGCGGTTGGGAAAAACGCCTTGTAACGCTCCCACAAGAATGAAGGCTGTTTATCATTGCTTTGCAACAGGAAGCCCATGCCCCACTGACGCCCCACGCTCATTGGAAACGCAAACACGGCATAGCCCAACTGTTCTTCGGTACGCAACTGATTGTAGAACCACGGCTGTACGATCTGCCCCAACAGAGAGCTATAGGCTGAGCTGGTGTATTCATCGTAGCCAGTCGGTACAAATACCGCTGCCAGTGCGGAGTCGGTGCTGTTACCGGCTTTTTCAAAGATGACGGATTGTTTTTTATCGACCACGACATCTTTGTTACGACACCACTCCGAACCATCAGCGCCCAACTGTTTTTGCACATCGCGTGCCAGCGTTGTTGCCTGGGCTTCGGTCATGTTGCCAATAACCATAAACTCTGGTCGAGCCCCTGATTTTAAGGCGTCGCGATAGGCCAGCACCTCTTTCAAAGTGATTGAAGGCAAAATTTTGCGCCGTTCATCTCGCGAGAAGTACGGCACTTGCGAGAGCATCTGCGCGGGCATAATCGCCTGCTCGAACGCTTTGCCCTTTTCTGCAGAATCCATCATCTGGTTATACCAGGACTTCGCCTGCTCAAGCTGATCTTCCGTAGCGGTATAGCTAAAGTAGCCCTCCAGCAGAGCCTGGAACAGCTGCGGCAGGCGCTGGGTGTAACCATTGGCATTAACCATAAGGCCGTTGTTAGCGTTGGTGGAAAAACTTATGCCACCAACCGACGCCTGGTTGCTTAACTGATCAAGCGCCAGTCCGGCAAGATAATCATTGAGCGCAAACATCACCTGATTGCGGGCGCTGTCCATGGCTTTCGGGTTACGCAAAATCAGGCTGACATCAGCTTTGGGTTCGCTGGAAAAATAACGGCTTGGCGCATACACCACACGCAGATTCGACTCATCAACAATCAGCTCTGGATGGTCATATTTCTTCTCTGACTTAATCAGCGAGAAATCGTCAGGAATATAGGGGTTAAGCTCTGGCAAAGAGAGCGCAATGTCGGCTGCTTTTTTCTGCCAGTCAGCGAAAGTTTGTGCGCTAATTTTATCGACCTGATACGGCGCATCGACAAAGTAAGCCGTTTTGTTGTGCGGCTCTTTCGGGCTGATATACCAGATACGCGCATTCTGCGGCGTCATCATCGCCAGGCGTTCTTTTACTGCTTTAGCGTCGTACCGATCGGCAATATTGACTGCATCCAGCGTATGCTCAACAGGAACGCGAATCATGGTATCTGCCAGCCATTCGACGTAATCCATATCACGGGTGATTGACGGATAACGGAAGTCGATATCCAGCACATTCGCCAGTTCATCGAAGTATTGTTTATCAATCCCTTTTTCGCGTAACAGATTGAGGTAGCTAAAAATGGCCGCCACAACCTGATCGCGATTCGCCAGACCTTTATCGGTTAAAGACGCAGAGATCGCTAATACGCCGCTGTTGCCGTTGACGATAGGATCGGAATTGGCGCTAATGCCCTCAACTAATCCCTGCTTTTGCAGCCAGTCAGAAAGTGTACCTGGGCTGCGATTACCGATCAGATAGGTAATCAATTCATCCGTTTTACTACGGAACTTCGCTGAATTGTTATCGATGCGAAACTCAACGCGCAGAACTTTACGCGGCAGCGCCGGGACGTAATGAATGATAATGCCCTTTTGCGCGTCGGTGACTACCGGCACGGTGATTTCCGGTTTTTTGCTCTCTTTGTTCAGCACGCGACCAAAGGTGTCCGCCGCCATTTTTGCCAACTCCGGCAGCGGTTTATTGCTGTAAATAACCGCCTTCATCAGATTGGCGGAATAGTACTTCTCGTGGAAATCTTTCAGCGCCTGCTGTACCGGATTTCCGGGTTTGTCGCTTAAAGTTTCGAGGTTACCACCAGAAAACTTTGAACCGGGGTGTGCCGGGTTAATGGTTTCTGCGCTGACCTGTGCCATGCGCATCCCGTCACGCGTACGCGCCATGGTTAATTCGGCATTCACTGCATTACGTTCACGTTCGGCGTATTTCTTGTCGAGCAAGGGTTCTGCAATAGCGTCCGCCAGGCGGTCTACCGCACCGGGCAAGGCGTCGTTCTCAACTTCCAGATAGAAAGCCGTGCGATACGGTGCCGTGCTGGCATTGTGACTGCCGCCGTGCATTTTGAGATATTCGGCCAGACTGTCAGCCTGCGGGTACTTTTTCGACCCCATCAGACTCATATGTTCAAGGTAATGTGCCAGCCCCTGGTACGCCTCGGGATCTTCCAGCGACCCAACGGGCACTACCAGCGCCGAGAGCGATTTAACCGCCTGCGGATCAGAAACCAGCAAGACCACCATACCGTTATCCAGACGTATAGCCTGATACTGGCGGTTATCTTTATCACTTTTACGGATGGTTTCCTGAATCGGCTGCCATCCCGTTTCTGCCTGACTTAAGGGTGCCCAAAGGGCAACAAACAACAATAATGCTTTGAACCAGGTGCTGCTGGGCATTCACGGACCTCATAATCAACTTTATTTTCTGGCCAGATTCAACAGGTTAACGCAAATCATCTGCCAGAATTTAATCTTGTGCTGCACGAGTCAGCCTATGTCTATATATCCATCAGTCCGTGACTGGTGCGCATCATAAAGCAAGCAGATATATTGCGCAATTTTTATACAGCACTCATGACTGATTAAAGCGAAACAGCGGTAACAGGAAACGTTGCGACTGTTCAACGATGGCCTCCATTGTCTCTGGTGTTAATTGCCGCCAGAGCCGTTGATACCAGATATCATCACCTTCGCCACGCACCATCATGTTGCCTTCGTAAGCCTGAAGGAATTTCGTACGGGCTTTTTGTAACGTGGAATCGTCATCCAGCATGGCATCGTTTTGCGCGTCATAACAGGTTTTTAGCCACGCGCCGCCACTTTCAGGTAACACCAGCAATGGCGCGGACATTCCTTCACGATACCCCTCAATCAGTTGTGAGAGGTAATGCAAAGCCTGTTCGGCTGCAAGCGGCGGAAAACGCCACTCGCCGTCTTTGCGTAGAAAAAGGCGACTTTCACCATTACCACCGCTGGCACAGTAGACAAGGTGTTCCAGCCAAAGTTGCATTCCCTGCGCCACACTTAATAAAGAGGGACGCCAGCGCAACAGGCCATCCGGCTGCACCTGCGGCAACCAGCCAGTTATCTGCACACCGTTGCAGGCGAGATCAATTTCCATACTCTGCCCCGGCTGGCGACAGGCAATAACTCTGTCGGCAAGCTGCTGCATCTCCTGGCACTGTGTTTCCCAGAAAATTTCACCAAAAGCGCCATGCGGTAAATCCCCTGCCGCCCGGAAGCGGCGGAACAAGCGTTCGGCATCATCCTGCTCAACCAGTGCATTCAATAACTGCTGATTGATTTGATAACGGCTAAGCCCTTCCAGAATAAATGGCTCGGTGTCGGGGATTTCGCTGTCTTCAGTACGGAAGTTCACCTGCAAACGCATCTGGAAGAACGCCCGTACCGGATGTGCCCAGAATCGTTGTAGCGTTTCCAGCGGCACGGTTTCCGGTAAGGTAAACGGCAGCGGCTGAACAAATTCAGAATGTGCTTTACCAGCCTGGCTGGCCGCAGGTAGCCATTCACGAGCATAGCTTTGTCGTTCGCCTGGCTGGTAGTTTTGCGGATCAAACGGCATCCGGGTATGGAGGCAAGTAAGATGCGCTTTTACCCTTGCCTCGCTTTCATCACAGTTGAGCGCTTCATCGCCCGGTAGATAATGGCTTTGCCCGATGTAGTCGATCAGTTCCTGCACCAGTACCGACGGGAAACGTTCACTGTTATCCTGAATAGAACGCCCGATATAGCTGATATAGAGTTTTTGCTGCGCGGAAATTAACGCTTCCAGGAACAGATAGCGGTCGTCATCGCGACGGCTACGGTCGCCACGCTTCGGTTTCTGGCTCATCAGGTCAAAGCCCAATGGCGCAAGCTGGCGTGGATAAACGCCGTCGTTCATTCCCAGCAGGCAAACCACTTTGAATGGGATGGAACGCATTGGCATCAGAGTACAAATGTTAACCGGTCCGGCGAGAAAACGCTGGCTGATACGTTCCTGATCCAGGCGCTGTGCCAGTTCATCACGCAATAGTGACAGCGGCACCGCGTCGCCATACTGCGCACCTAAACCTTCGGCGATAATCGCCTGCCATTGTTGTTCGATCAGCGTCATCGCCGCTTCGGTTTCCGCATCCGGCAGGAAGAAGGCGTTGAGCATATCGCGACAAACCGGCAACCACTCTTCCAGCGGACGCTCCTGCGCCAGCCCGCGACGCCAGATGTTTAGCTGCATTAGCAGTGAAGCCAGATGCCCCACTAGTTCTGCAATTAAGCCGCTCGATTCATCATAAGGTAGAACCGATTGCCACTCGCCCTGCGCGCTCTCCATCGCGTAGCCCAGCAACATACGCGTCAGGCCAAATCGCCAGGTGTGTTGTCCGGTGGCGGGGAGTTCCAGCTCGCGAACGTTGTCGTCATCTATCCCCCAACGAATGCCAGACTCGTTGACCCACTGGCGTAAATAACGCAGCCCTTCTTCGGTGATGTCAAACCGCGCCGCCAGCACCGGCACATCCAGTAATGCCAGAACGTCCTCCGACACAAAGCGACTGTCAGGCAGTGATAACAGGCTGATAAACGCTTCAAGTACAGGATGCGACTGCCGCGCCCGACGGTCGGAAATGGCGTAAGGTAGGTAACGATCCGCAGGTGCGCTACCAAACACAGCCTGAATAAACGGACTGTAGCTGTCGATGTCGGCCACCATCACGATGATGTCGCGCGGAGTGAGTGTCGGGTCTTCCTCCAGCATCGCCAGCAGGCGATCGTGTAAAACTTCAACTTCGCGCTGCGGGCTATGGCAAACGTGGAAGGTGATACTGTTATCCAGTGGATCAAGCAGGCGTTTGTTATCGCTACGGGAAAACTCTTCGATATTCACACCCGCAACAGCGCAGTTTTCAAGTTCCAGAATGTCAGACTGAATGTTATGCAGCAGGTTATCTGGCGTGACATCGACAAAGGCGTCCAGCTCCTGGCTGCCCTCCAGATCAGAAAGGAGATAAATGTAGTCGCGCCCAAGCTTGCCCCATGAGGCCAGCAGCGGGTTGCCGACATCCTGTTCACCATCGCTGTTAAAGAGCTGTCCGGCATTTTCGCTGTCGCGAAATAGCGGTAATTCGCGATCTTCAAAACTGTGTCGGCGCTGGCGAGTCAGCAGTTTCGCCAGATAAGCAGGATCTTTAATGTCGCCCCAGTAATAACGGCAGGGGTTGGTAAACAGGAGATGGATTTCAATATGTTTACCCAGCGCCTGTAGCGCCTGGAGATAAACAGGCGGTAACGCGGAAATACCGCATATAAAGACGCGCGAAGGTAACCCCGGCGGGCAGGTCGTCGCGGACTCCAGCGTTTCGATAAAGCGCTGATAAAGATTGGCGCGGTGCCAGCGCGGTTGCCCGAGTTCGTCGGTATATTCCACCAACGCCTTCCACAACGGCGCTTGCCAGGCCTGCGCCTCTCCAAGTCCTTCTACCAGATTCCCGGCTTCCCACTGTGCCAGCCAGTCCGGGCGATAGACCAGATACTGGTCAAACAGGTCCGCCGCTTTTGAGGAAAGCTGGAACAGTTTTCGCTTGTCGCTATCGTCAGTCAGATAATGCCGCAACAGGGTAAAGTCTTCGCGATCCAGCAATTGCGGCAACAGAGTCATCAGTTTCCAGCTCATGCTCTGTTTGTTAAAGGCGCTCTCTTTGGGGATTTCCGGTAACACCCGGACGAACATATCCCAGATAAAGCTCGCAGGCAGCGGAAAATCAATGTTTGCCGCAATACCAAACTTTTGCGACAGGGTCATTTGCAGCCACTGCGCCATACCGGTACTTTGCACCAGAATCATCTCTGGTTCGAAAGGATCGTCCAGCCGTTCGCGTTCGACAATAAACTCCATCAACGCTTCCAGCACGTCCAGACGATTGGAATGGTAGACCCTTAACATAGCGGCTCCTGACTACTGACGATTCGGGCAATGCAGGCGGGTCATCTCGCCTTCTCTGCCCCCGGGTGAAACTAGCGTAACGCTGATGCTGACACATCCCGCCTGCGATGTCTGCATTCGGTTGACCTGCCAGTTGGCAGGTGGCGAAATCGCACGCAGTTGCGTTTGCTGCCAGCCATGCCGCCAGAGCTGTTGGTACTGGTTTCTGCTGGCAAGACTGTTCATTAATGTTCGCTGGAAACCCGATAACGCAGTGACAATCATCACCATCAACACCATCGCCAACATTACCTCCGGCAGGCTAAAGCCTTGTTGATTCTTCAGGGAAGCTGACATAACGCCCTCTCTTTCAGCGGACAAAAATCGCTCCAGCCGCGTGGCGAAAAAACAATGTTTCCATCGATGACTTCACCTGTTCGCCACAACGAAACGCCTTCATAACCGGCAATCAATAAGGCCTCATTATCTGCCAATAAACGCAGACAAACCCGGGCACCGGTGGCAGCATACAGTAAGCACTGAACTGCGGGCTGCGTCTGCCAGGAGTGCATTTTTCCCCACTCCAGCGCCGACTGAACGATGGCCTGGCGGCGCAATGACTGACTTTCCATGCTCACGCGAGAGGCAAAACTGCGATCCTGTTGGCTCATTCCTTGTAATAGCAAGCTACCCAAAATCAGCAGCATCAGGACCAGAGCCAGTGACGAAACACCCTTTTCGCGGTTCACAGGTTGGATCCTGTCACGCTATAGCTGGCATCCACCACGGTTTGCGGATCAGCCTTGCTGGCAGCGTGCATATTAACCGTCAACACCGGCGAGAAACCGCTGACATCCTGTCGGGTAACCTGAAAAGTGTCGATAATGATGGCATCCGGATTAGTGACTTTATCCCAGCCCTTACCTTCACAGGATGTCGCACCGCGTAGCGTTTCCAGCACATGCTCCTTCAGACGAAATCCAATCTGGTCGGACTCTTTTACCGGTTCGCGATCCCAGATACCGTTACTGTTCGCATCCCACTGCACAATGACACAGTCACCCTGTCCGACAATTTCCAGCCCTTCGCCGGTACAGCTGCCATGACAATAACCCGCCCTCTGGAGATGCTTCGCAACGGTAAATACCCGCAGCCAGATTTCATCTTCCAGCGCCAGCTTACGGGTGCTCGTTAAACTGTCACGCTGTAACGCAGGCAGAAAGCGTGCTGCCCCCAGCAACAATACGCTACTGATCGCCATAGCAATCAACACTTCCAGCAGAGAAAAACCTAGCTCTTTTACAGGCATCCTTCTGTTTCTCCTTGCTGACAAAGCCGGAGTCTTCCCCACGGCGAAACCACCAGCCACCACTCGCCCGTTGAGTTTTTGAAGCGAATATGCCCGGCCCATGCGGTATTGCGCAGGCCAAAGAAAGCAAGCGAAGGTGTCAGGTCGCTCATTTCGACTTCGGGCCAGCGTGGCACAAAGACCAATGGTGAACTGCCATGACAGGTATTGGCCCCAGCAGCGGAACTCACAAGGCACCATAACGCCCCCTCCCTGATAACGCTGATACTGTGGTCGCGGTTATGCCAGTTGGCATCTTCACGTAAATAGAGCAAATAGTCCCGCGCCTGGCTGGCGGTTTGCCATAGCCGTTGCGACTGCTGCCAGTATTGCCAGCCATAGAGTCCACTTGCGCTTAGCATGACCAAAATCAGCATCGCGACCAGCGTTTCAATCAGCGTATAACCACGTTGTGTTTTCATGCCGGCAGTATGGGGCGAGGAGAAAAAAAGACGAGGGCCAGTTTCTATTTCTTCGGCGCATCTTCCGGACTATTTACGCCGTTGCAGGACGTTGCAAAATTTCGGGAAGGCGTCTCGAAGAATTTAACGGAGGGTAAAAAAAACCGACGCACACTGGCGTCGGCTCTGGCAGGATGTTTCGTAATTAGATAGCCACCGGCGCTTTAATGCCCGGATGTGGATCGTATCCTTCAATCTCAAAGTCTTCGAAACGGTAGTCGAAGATGGATTCGGGTTTACGTTTGATAATCAACTTCGGCAGCGGACGCGGTTCGCGGCTTAATTGCAGATGAGTTTGATCCATATGGTTGCTGTACAGGTGCGTGTCGCCACCGGTCCAGACAAAATCACCCACTTCCAGATCGCACTGCTGCGCCATCATATGCACCAGTAACGCGTAGCTGGCAATGTTGAACGGCAGCCCGAGGAAAACGTCACAGGAGCGCTGATAAAGCTGGCAAGAGAGTTTGCCGTCTGCCACATAGAACTGGAAGAATGCATGGCACGGTGCCAGCGCCATTTTATCCAGTTCGCCTACGTTCCACGCTGAAACAATAATGCGGCGGGAATCCGGGTCGTTTTTCAGCTGGTTCAATACCGTAGTAATCTGGTCAATATGACGACCATCTGGCGTTGGCCAGGCGCGCCACTGTTTACCATACACTGGCCCGAGGTCGCCATTTTCATCGGCCCATTCGTCCCAGATGGTGACATTGTTTTCGTGTAGATAAGCAATGTTAGTATCGCCCTGCAGGAACCACAGCAGTTCGTGGATGATGGAACGCAGGTGGCAACGTTTGGTTGTCACCAGCGGGAATCCATCCTGCAGGTTAAAACGCATCTGATGACCAAAAATGGAAAGCGTTCCGGTTCCGGTACGGTCGTTTTTCTGTGTGCCTTCGTCGAGCACTTTTTGCATCAGTTCTAAATACTGTTTCATGGTTCCTCAGGAAACGTGTTGCTGTGGGCTGCGACGATATGCCCAGACCATCATGATCACACCCGCGACAATCATCGGGATGGAAAGAATTTGTCCCATGCTGATGTACTGCACCCAGGCACCAGTAAACTGCGCGTCGGGCTGGCGGAAAAACTCAACAATGATGCGAAACGCGCCGTAACCAATCAGGAACAAACCTGAGACAGCTCCCATTGGGCGCGGTTTACGAATATACAGGTTGAGGATAATAAACAGCACTACACCTTCCAGCAACAGCTCGTAAAGCTGTGATGGGTGGCGCGGCAGCACACCGTAAGTATCGAAAATGGATTGCCACTGCGGGTTGGTTTGCAGCAGCAAAATATCTTCTGTACGGGAGCCAGGGAACAGCATGGCAAACGGGAAGTTCGGGTCAACGCGGCCCCACAATTCACCGTTAATAAAGTTGCCCAGACGCCCGGCACCAAGACCAAACGGAATGAGTGGTGCGATAAAATCAGAGACCTGGAAGAAGGAACGTTTAGTACGGCGGGCGAAGATAATCATCACCACGATAACGCCAATCAGGCCGCCGTGGAAGGACATGCCGCCGTCCCAGACACGGAACAGATACAGCGGATCGGCCATAAACTGCGGGAAGTTGTAGAACAGAACATAACCAATACGTCCACCGAGGAAGACGCCGAGGAAGCCCGCATAGAGTAAGTTTTCAACTTCATTTTTGGTCCAGCCGCTGCCCGGACGATTCGCCCGACGTGTTGCCAGCCACATTGCAAAAATGAAACCCACCAGATACATCAGGCCGTACCAGTGAAGCGCTACGGGTCCTATTGAGAAAATGACCGGATCAAACTCCGGAAAATGCAGATAGCTACTGGTCATCTGTCACCACAAGTTCTTGTTATTTCGCTGAAAGAGAACAGCGATTGAAATGCGCGCCGCAGGTTTCAGGCGCTCCAAAGGTGCGAATAATAGCACAAGGGGACCTGGCTGGTTGCCGGATACCGTTAAAAGATATGTATATGATCCGCGCTATAACCCTCCGCGAATCAACCCGCCCATGCCGCGACGCTCCATAAAGGCTGCAACCTGATGGCGAACTTCGGTCGCCAGTTGCGCTTCCAGACTACGCTGCGCAAGATTTTCTGCTTCGGCATAATCAATGCGCCGCAGCAGGTATTTTACGCGCGCTACAGAACGTCCGTTCATAGACAGATGACGATACCCAAGCCCAATGAGGATTGCCACGCACATGGGATCGCCCGCCATTTCACCGCACAAACGGAGATCGATACCATGTATTTCCGCTTCCCGAGCGATCATCGCCAGAGCTCGTAACATTGCAGGATGAAGACTGTCATAAATGTTCGCCACCCGGGTATTGTTGCGATCAACGGCCAGGATGTATTGAGTCAGATCGTTGGTGCCAACAGAGATAAAATCGACCCGCTTTGCCAGATGCGGCAGCATAAATACCATTGACGGCACTTCAAGCATGATGCCGATACGTGGTTTGGGAATTTCGTAACCGATCATCTCCTCGACTTCACGTCCGGCACGTTCAATCAGGCGGCGTGCTTCGTCAACTTCATCGAGGCTGGTGACCATCGGCAACAGAATATTCAGGTTGCCCGTAGCGGCATTAGCACGCAGCATCGCCCGCACCTGGATCAAGAAGATCTCCGGCTGATCGAGCGTAATGCGAATCCCACGCCAACCCAGGCATGGATTCTCTTCGCTGATCGGCATGTAAGGCAGCTGCTTATCTGCTCCGACATCCAGCGTACGCAAGGTGACGGGTTTATCATTGAACATTTGCAGCATCCCCTGATACTGCGCCACCTGTTCTTCTTCCGACGGAAAACCACTTTGCAGCATGAATGGGATTTCAGTGCGATAAAGACCGATGCCATCAATACGGCTGCCCAGTTTTTCTTCATGTTCCGGGCTTAAACCAGCATTGAGCATGACTTTTATACGCTCACCGCTTTTTAACTGGGCGGGTAAATTGACGTCATCTTCCGCCAGACGGCTAAGCTCAATCTCTTCACTAATTAGCCGCTGATATTCTTGCAGCAGTACCGGCTCCGGATCGACCAGCAATTCACCGCGATAGCCATCAACGATCAGCGTCCTACGATGCAGCACCGAAGGCTGAATATCCGCGCCCATCACGGTAGGGATCCCCAGCGCACGTACCATGATCGCAGCATGGGAGTTGGCTGCGCCATCTCGCACGACAACACCGACTAAGCGATCCTGGGGCAGCTCAGCAAGCGTTGTCGCTGACAGTTCATCTGCCACCAGAATGAAACGTTCCGGCCAGGCATTCGGCCCTTGATTAGCGTCATCAAGATGAAACAGCAATCGCTGACCCAGCGCACGTAAATCGCCAGCCCGCTCTTTGAGATAGTTATCGCTTAGCGCGGCAAACTGTTCGGCAAATTTTTCAATGACCGTTTTTACCGCCCACTCTGCCACCGAGCCTTTATCAACCTCGGCAAACAATTCGCGACGCAGCCGGGTGTCCGAAAGCAGGTGCGAGTAAAGATCGAAAATAGCCGCCGTTTCTTTTTGTGCACCGGCGGCAAAGCGTTTGCTGTAGCGGCGAAACTCGTTTGCCGCTCCTTCCAGCGCCCCGGTCAGTCGTTCGCGTTCCAGAGCCGGATCCAGCGTTGATGCCTGATACACCTGTTCCATTAAAGGTAACGTGGCATCCTGCCAACCTTCGGCAATCGCCACACCAGGTGCTGCCGGTAATGCACGGATTCGCGTCTGGCGATATTGCCCAAACAAGGCAGTCAACTGCGACTGAGAAAGAATAGCTGCCATCTGGGTGGCAAGCGTCACCAGGAAGGATTCTTCACTTTCGTCATACTGGCGCAACTCTCGTTGCTGTACCACCAGTACACCAAGCAACTGGCGACGTTGAATAATTGGTACGCCTAAAAACGCGCGGAAACGTTCTTCTTTTACGGAGGGGATGTATTTGAAGCTGGGGTGCTTTTGCGCATCTGCAAGGTTTATCGGTTCCGCCAGCCTGCCAACCAGGCCGACGATCCCTTCATCAAACGCGAGCGTTACAGTGCGACCGCGTGGTTTTTTCAGCCCCCGGGTCGCCATCAGGTAGTAACAACGTCGATCATGATCGGCAAGGTAAACCGAACAGACCTCGGTATCCATCGCAAGACAGATGTCGGTAACCAGAATATTTAACGCCTCATTCAGGCGTGGTGCGCTGGCTACCTTTTCGACTATTTCGCGCAGGCGAGTGAGCATAATTGGCGTGACTTAACCTCTTTTACGTCGATAAGCAGATGCGTTTTGTGGTTTTGGCGTATTTTCCTGCAGTGACATCACCACACTCGCGAACTCTTTCATTACCCTACGGTAGACATCACGTTTAAATGACACCACCTGTCTGACCGGATACCAGTAACTTACCCATCGCCAGCCGTCAAACTCTGGTGTACTGCTGGTTTGCATATTGATTTCTGCATCGCCGCTCACCAGCTGCAAGAGAAACCATTTTTGTTTTTGGCCGATACAAACCGGCTTCGTGTCCCAACGCACCAAACGTTTCGGTAATTTGTAGCGCAACCAGTTACGCGTTGAAGCAAGGATTCGAACGTCTTTGCGGCTTAATCCTACTTCTTCAAACAATTCACGGTACATCGCCTGCTCTGCGGATTCTCCGGGGTTGATTCCGCCTTGCGGAAATTGCCAGGAGTGCTGACCAAATCGCCGGGCCCACATTACCTGCCCCTGGCGATTACAAATCACGATACCTACGTTTGGGCGGTAGCCATCGTCATCAATCACCGGACTACCTCAAAATAAAGCTTTATATACGAATGATTGTTTCATACTCCAGGAAGACGGTAAACCACTCTCTGCAGGGCATTACACACTAATAACAATTGAATAACTCACAGTTATGTGCAGAGTTATAAACAGAGGAAGGGGTGGATAGCCGTTTTTATTCACCTTTTCTGTGGATAGAGTTGTGAAGAACTACGGAATTACTACGGGAAAACCCGGAGCATTCTGAATAAGCCCGATATAGACATTTTAAAATATTCATTATCAGTCAATGCATTACATGTAATTTTAGTAATAAAAAAGAGTAATTCGTGACCCAGGTCACACCTCTCACTTACGGGTTGGCGAAAGATCAACCAATGCGGTATTTATCCACAGAATGTGCCACTAAGTTAAGCACTGAACCACTAAAAACTGGAGTTTCGTCGCACGTCAAGGCTGTAAATGGAAACAGTAGTGGAGGTTTTTCACAGTTATCCCAGCTTTCTGTGGATAACATGGTGTAAGATCCTGTTTATTTTCAGTGACCAGATTTGGAAAACCCATTGCAGTGTTGCGCAACTCGATTACAGGAAGCCTAAAAAGCAATATAAATCAGAGAATTGAACAACGCATGTGGAAAAAGTTACACTGCGAATATTCGGCACATAATTGCTGTTTGTTTTTTAACCAAGGTATCGTGACATGTCCCAACCTCGCCCACTGCTCTCTCCTCCCGAAACTGAAGAACAGTTGTTAGCGCAAGCACAGCAACTTTCTGGTTATACATTGGGAGAACTGGCGGCACTTGCCGGGCTGGTTACACCAGAGAATTTAAAACGCGATAAGGGCTGGATTGGCGTGTTACTGGAGATCTGGCTAGGTGCCAGCGCAGGAAGTAAACCTGAGCAAGATTTTGCTGGCCTGGGCGTGGAACTTAAAACTATCCCTGTGGATAGTCTTGGTCGTCCGCTGGAAACAACATTCGTTTGTGTTGCCCCGTTAACGGGTAATAGCGGGGTGACCTGGGAAACCAGCCACGTACGCCACAAGCTCAAACGCGTACTGTGGATACCGGTTGAAGGCGAGCGCAGCATCCCGCTGGCGCAGCGTCGCGTAGGATCACCGTTACTGTGGAGCCCGAATGAAGAGGAAGACCGACAGCTACGCGAAGACTGGGAAGAATTAATGGATATGATTGTTCTCGGTCAGGTTGAGCGGATTACCGCTCGTCACGGGGAATATTTACAGATACGACCGAAAGCAGCGAATGCGAAAGCACTTACCGAAGCCATTGGTGCCCGGGGCGAACGGATTCTGACGCTGCCACGCGGCTTTTATTTGAAGAAGAATTTCACCAGTGCACTACTGGCCCGTCATTTTCTGATCCAGTAGCCATCGCTTTGACCTGCCGCTTTCCGGGCATATAATTACCGCTTCATTTTTTTGGCAGGGCTTTTTAGATGTTATTTGCATGGATAACCGATCCTAACGCCTGGCTTGCGCTCGGTACGCTGACGCTGCTGGAGATCGTTCTTGGGATCGACAATATTATTTTCCTTTCTCTGGTGGTGGCAAAGCTTCCCACAGCACAACGTGCTCATGCGCGCCGTCTGGGGTTGGCGGGAGCCATGGTTATGCGTCTGGCGCTGCTGGCATCCATCGCCTGGGTTACGCGCCTGACGAATCCGCTTTTTACAATATTCAGTCAGGAAATTTCCGCCCGTGATTTGATTCTGCTTCTGGGTGGCTTGTTCCTTATCTGGAAAGCCAGCAAGGAAATCCACGAATCCATCGAAGGTGAAGAAGAAGGGCTGAAAACACGCGTTTCATCATTCCTCGGCGCTATCGTACAGATTATGCTGCTGGATATTATCTTCAGCCTCGATTCAGTGATTACCGCTGTGGGTCTGTCAGATCACCTGTTTATTATGATGGCAGCCGTGGTAATTGCCGTAGGCGTGATGATGTTCGCTGCGCGTTCGATTGGTGATTTTGTCGAGCGCCATCCTTCGGTAAAAATGCTGGCGCTCTCTTTCCTGATTCTGGTGGGCTTTACCCTGATTCTGGAAAGTTTCGACATCCACGTACCGAAAGGTTACATCTACTTCGCGATGTTCTTCTCTATTGCGGTTGAAAGCCTCAACCTTATTCGCAACAAAAAGAACCCGCTCTGATACTCCGTACGCTCTCCTGCGGGAGGGCGTACTCACTCCTGTTCCCCTCACAGTTTAAGATTTTCCTGCTTTCAAGATATATAACGTCGGTTTATAAACAGACTATTATCATAGGTGGGCCAAATGAGGATAACCGGATGAAAAAATGGGCAGTAATAATTTCTGCAGTCGGACTGGCGTTTGCTGTTTCCGGGTGTTCCAGTGATTACGTCATGGCGACCAAAGATGGCCGTATGATTTTGACCGATGGAAAACCTGAAATTGATGATGATACCGGGCTGGTGAGTTATCACGATCAGCAAGGTAACGCGATGCAAATTAACCGTGATGATGTTTCGCAAATTATTGAACGTTAACTAATAAGGTCAGCATCCGGCTGGCCTTAAGATTTTTCTCTTTCCCTTTTCCCTTCCCTCTGCCATTTTTATATTCCTTATGTCGTGATTATAAAAAGGAAACGGCTATGCAATATCACCGTATACCCCACAGTTCGCTGGAAGTCAGCACGCTGGGGCTTGGCACGATGACGTTTGGTGAACAGAACAGCGAAGCCGACGCCCACGCACAACTCGACTATGCCGTCGCTCAGGGCATTAACCTTATCGACGTTGCCGAAATGTACCCAGTACCTCCGCGCCCCGAAACGCAAGGGTTGACTGAAACCTACGTCGGCAACTGGCTGGCGAAACATGGCAGCCGCGAAAAGTTAATTATCGCCTCCAAAGTGAGCGGACCGTCGCGCAATAATGACAAGGGCATCCGCCCGGATCAGGCGCTGGATCGGAAGAATATCCGCGAAGCGCTGCATGACAGCCTCAAGCGTCTGCAGACTGATTACCTCGATCTCTATCAGGTGCACTGGCCGCAGCGCCCAACCAACTGCTTCGGCAAACTCGGTTATAGCTGGACGGATTCTGCGCCTGCGGTTTCGCTGCTGGATACGCTGGACGCACTGGCAGAGTACCAACGCGCGGGAAAAATTCGTTATATCGGCGTGTCGAACGAAACTGCATTTGGCGTAATGCGCTACCTGCATCTGGCGGACAAACACGATCTGCCGCGTATTGTCACCATTCAGAACCCCTACAGCCTGTTAAACCGCAGTTTTGAAGTAGGTCTGGCAGAAGTCAGCCAGTATGAAGGGGTCGAACTGCTGGCCTATTCGTGCCTGGGTTTCGGCACACTGACCGGGAAATATCTCAATGGTGCAAAACCCGCTGGCGCACGTAATACGCTCTTTAGTCGCTTCACCCGCTATAGCGGTGAGCAAACGCAAAAAGCCGTCGCGGCGTATGTTGATATCGCCAGACGTCATGGCCTGGATCCTGCTCAGATGGCGCTCGCTTTTGTACGCCGTCAACCGTTTGTTGCCAGCACTCTGCTGGGCGCAACCACGATGGAGCAGCTGAAAACTAACGTCGAAAGTTTGCATCTGGAGTTAAGCGAAGACGTATTAGCTGAAATTGAAGCGGTACATCAGGTTTATACTTATCCGGCACCATAAGATTAACGCCGGTTAAAACCGGCGTTAAATATTAATGACGGCGCTGCCAGATCCACAGCGCCGCTATTGCCAGCGCAAACAGCGCACCGAAGCCAATGCCAATGGGCACGACCGGGATGCCTACCATTACCGCCAGCGAGTAAATGCCCAGCATCAACAACATAGCGCTGTTTTCGCCAAGGTTTTGTACTGCAATCGCATTCCCCGCCCCGACGCTTTTTTTACCCCGCTCCTGTAGCAACGCATTGAGCGGAACGACAAAAAAGCCCCCCAGCACGCCAATCAGCATCAACAAGGCATAGGCTGGCAGCAGCTCATGTTGCAGGGAGAAAATCAGTACCACCACGCCAATCAAAATCCCGGCTGGCATACAGCGTGATACGGTTTCCAGCGTAACCAGCTTCGCTGCCGCACCTGCGCCAACCACGATACCAATCGCTACCATCGCGTTGAGATAGGTCGGCGTAGCGTTATCGGTAATGCCCAGCGCCACCGGTACCCACAGCACCAACAGGAAACGCAGCGTGACACCTGCTCCCCAGAATAAACTGGTGCCCACCAGCGAAAAACGCGTTTCACCATTGCGCCATAGCGAGGTGCAGGCATTCAGGAAACTGCGGGTCATGTTGATGAGATTCCAGGACTGCCCCGGACGCGCCGCCGCCAGTTTGGGAATGTAGATATTGGCAACGACCGCACCACCGTAGGCCAGTGCGCATGCGGCCAGGGCGACCAGGACATGCCAGTCAGCCAGCACACCACCGGCTACGGAACCGAGCAAAATCGCCGCTATGGTAGAAGCTTCCATTAAACCGTTAGCTTTCACTAACTTACTACCCGTGGTTAATTCGCCGAGAATACCGTATTTCGCCGGTGAATAGGCTGCAGCACCAACACCCACCAGCGTATAGCCGAGAAACGGATTGATACCAAAGCAGATACTGGCTGCGCCCAGCAGCTTCAGGCCGTTGGCAAACATCATCACTCGGCCTTTGGCGAAGCTATCCGCCACCTGTCCGACAAACGGCGCAAAAAGAATGTAAGCACCTACAAACACCATTTGCAGGATGGGCTGGCTCCACTCCGGATAGAACTGCGCTTTCAGTAACGCCAGAGTGGCAAACAGCAGCGCATTATCGCCAAACGCAGAGAGAAACTGCGCCACGATAACCGCTTTCATCCCCTTCGACCACAACGAAGTGTTAGTGTGCACTGACTCACTCATCGTGTTGTTCCGCTTCGTCTACCCAGCTTTTCAACGTGACAAAGTCAGGTTTGCCGCTTCCAAGTAATGGCATCTGTTTCAGATAGCGAATATCGCGCGGTACAGCAAGCTCCGGCACGCCGTGCTCGCGGGCATACTGTTGTAACTTATCGCGCGTCAGTTCGTTATCTGTGGTGAAAAGCACCAGTGCCTCGCCTTTGCTGGCATCGCTCTTAATCGCAGTGGCATGGACTTTATCTGGCGAAACACCAAGTGCCAGTTGTTCCACCATTTCCAGCGACACCATTTCGCCTGCAATTTTGGCAAAGCGTTTTGCGCGGCCCTGAATCTGCACAAAGCCCTGCTCGTCAAAACGCACAATATCGCCAGTATCATACCAGCCGCGCTCCATTTCGCCGCGAACATTCTCGGCGGTGGGCACTTCCAGTACACCTGGCTTCTCCACCCGCAGATAGCCGTTCATTATGTTCGGCCCTTTCAGTTGCAGGCGTCCGCCCTCTTCGATACCAGGAACCGACAACAGGCGCGCGTCCATACCTGGTAGAATACGCCCTACCGTACCGGGTTTCGCCGCCATCGGTACGTTGATAGAAACGACAGGCGCGCACTCGGTCACACCGTAGCCTTCAAGGATGCGCAGGCCAAATTTATCCTGCCAAAGCTGTTTGGTACTTTCTTGTAGTTTTTCTGCGCCTGCCACCACATAGCGTAGACGATAGAAGTCATACGGGTTGGCGAAACGCGCGTAGTGACCGAGGAAAGTCGAGGTACCGAACAACACGGTGCAACTGCGGTCATACACCAACTCCGGCACAATGCGGTAATGCAGCGGGCTTGGATAAAGGAACACTTCTGCACCTGTGAGCAGTGGCGTAAACAGGCCTACCGTCAGCCCAAAGGAGTGAAACAGCGGTAACGCCGACATAAAGCGATCGTTGGTGGTGAAGTCGGCAATCGTTTTAATCTGCTCGACATTCGCCAGAATGCTTTTATGGCTATGGACGACGCCTTTCGGATGGCCTTCAGAACCGGAGGTAAAAAGGATCAGCGCCTCTTCTTCCGGCTGCTGTTTTACCTGTGCCAGACGCGGCATCAGCAAATGAGAGAAGATCCACACTTTGTCGGCAGTGGTGACATCTGCTTTTAAATCTTCCAGATAGACCCAGCGCACCTGAGTAAGTTGCTCCGGCAGATGCCAGAGTTTGCCTTTATCGAGAAACTGGCGGGAAGTGAAGATGGTTTTGATTTCAGCTGCCGTAATGGCGCTGGTCAGCCCTTTTACCCCAGCGGTGTAGTTCATCATTGCAGGAATGCGACGACGGGCGATGGCCCCAAAAATCACTGCCGCACTGATGCCTGCATTGGGCAGCATTAAGCCGATGCGTTCGCCTTCAATACTGTATTTTTCAAGGATGCGTCCAACAAACAGCGTTTTAGTAAGCAATTTGCGATAGGAGTCTGGGGTAAAGTTGACGTCTTCAACACATTTCTTCCCGGCTCCGAAGCGGTACATTGCGCTCAGTAAAGATTCGTACAGCGTTTCACGCGGGCGCACCGCCATACGCGCTTCCATCATTATTTGATGCAGCATTTCGCCAGCGATTTTGCGACGGTCACGGGCACGCGGCGCATCCGGCATCTCCACCTGCGTTGGTGGCAAAATATGCAGAGTAATTTGCGGGAACAAGCGACGTTTAACCAGACCTTTCAGGCGGCTGAAGTGCGTAAGTTCCGCCCCTTCAATACGCACAGGAATAACCGTTGCACCAGACTTCGCCGCGACAAAACCCGCACCATCGTAGATTTTCATCAGCGAGCCTGTGGTGGTGATTCGTCCTTCAGGGAAAATCACCACTGGTCGGCCCTGTTCCACCAGACGTACCAGATGTTTAATCGCCATAGGTTGCGTCGGGTCGAGAGGAACAAAGTCGATAAATGATTTCAGCCAACGCATATACCACTGTTGGCTTATTGAGGTGTAAACGGCAAATACCGGACGTACGGGTAAAAACAATGCCAGCAGTATGCCATCAATAAAAGAGACGTGATTAGGCGTGATTAGAACGCGCTCGCCCTTCAGTGCCTGGGTGTCACCCGTAACGCGAACGCGATACAAAACACGGCACAAATTTCGAAAAAAGCTAAAAAGCATTCCAACTCCCTTTGCTCTGATTCAGTAAAAGCGAATGGAGGGAGATTACACGAGATAAAGAACGCGAGCGACAGTAAATTAGGTGCGAAAAAAAACCTGCGCATCCGCGCAGGTTGGTGCAAGAGACAGGGTACGAAGAGCGTACCGAATAATCTCACCAATCAATACCTCTGGGATCTTGATTGTGGTCTGCACGACGACTCTTCGCCAGTGAGAAAACGCAAAGGAATGAAGGGAAATGCAACGAGGTGTGTAAATTGTCGGTTACTGTTACAGATTGATGACCGGCAAAAAAAAACCTGCGCATCTGCGCAGGCTGGTGTAATTCATGTGCTCAACCCGAAGTTGACTTCACCTATCAATACCTCTGGGATCACCACTTTAGCAACCTGAAGCCAAACGCCACCAGCGGTCAATCGCAACAGCGTTTCGCAAAGTGTAACCAAAGGTTTGCAATCTCTTTTTTTGTCTTACTTATTTGCGTTTGGCTCACATTCCCACGATGAAAACACGCCGCCCCTTGAACCAACGGGCGTTTTCCGTAACACTGAAACAATGTAAGCGTTTACCCACTAAGGTATTTTCATGGCGACCATAAAGGATGTAGCCCGACTGGCAGGCGTTTCAGTCGCCACCGTTTCCCGCGTCATTAATAATTCACCCAAAGCCAGCGAAGCTTCCCGGCTGGCTGTGCATAGCGCAATGGAGTCTCTTAGCTATCACCCGAACGCCAACGCCCGTGCGCTGGCGCAGCAGACCACTGAAACGGTCGGTCTGGTCGTTGGTGATGTTTCCGATCCGTTTTTCGGTGCAATGGTGAAAGCGGTCGAACAGGTGGCTTATCACACTGGTAATTTTTTATTGATTGGCAACGGTTACCACAACGAACAAAAAGAGCGTCAGGCCATTGAGCAACTGATCCGCCATCGCTGTGCTGCGCTGGTTGTCCATGCCAAAATGATCCCGGATGCCGATTTAGCCTCATTAATGAAACAAATGCCCGGTATGGTGCTGATCAACCGTATCCTGCCTGGCTTTGAAAACCGTTGTATTGCTCTGGACGATCGTTACGGTGCCTGGCTGGCAACGCGTCATTTAATTCAGCAAGGTCATACCCGCATTGGTTATCTGTGCTCTAACCACTCTATTTCTGACGCCGAAGATCGTCTGCAAGGGTATTACGATGCCCTTGCTGAAAGTGGTATTGCGGCCAATGACCGGCTGGTGACATTTGGCGAACCAGACGAAAGCGGCGGCGAACAGGCAATGACCGAGCTTTTGGGACGAGGAAGGAATTTCACTGCGGTAGCCTGTTATAACGATTCAATGGCGGCGGGTGCGATGGGCGTTCTCAATGATAATGGTATTGATGTACCGGGTGAGATTTCGTTAATTGGCTTTGATGATGTGCTGGTGTCACGCTATGTGCGCCCGCGTCTGACCACCGTGCGTTACCCAATCGTGACGATGGCGACCCAGGCTGCCGAACTGGCTTTGGCGCTGGCGGATAATCGCCCTCTCCCGGAAATCACTAATGTCTTTAGTCCGACGCTGGTACGTCGTCATTCAGTGTCAACTCCGTCGCTGGAGGCAAGTCATCATGCAACCAGCGACTAACCGCAGTTAAAGCAATTCCAGCGCCAGTAATTCTTCGATGGTCTGGCGACGGCGAATCAACCGCGCCTGACCATTATCAAACAGAACTTCTGGTAACAGCGGACGGCTATTGTAGTTGGATGACATTGACGCGCCATATGCCCCCGTATCATGCAGTACCAGATAATCCCCTGCCTTCACTTCCGGCAAGGCGCGGGTTTCAACATTTCCCCCTTCCTGCTGGGTAAAGACATCGCCCGATTCACATAATGGCCCGGCGACGACGGTTTCCACCGTTGGTGCGTGTTCCAGAGAACGACCATCAGCTGCCAGGGCACTGATATGGTGGTAACTACCGTACATTGCCGGGCGCATCAGATCGTTGAACCCGGCATCAACCAGCACAAAGTGGCGGCTACCCATTTGTTTGACGCTCCGCACTTGAGTAATTAATACGCCAGCCTGCGCTACCAGAAAGCGACCCGGTTCAATTTCCAGTTTCACAGGATGGCCCAAATGGCGGGCGATTTGCTCACGCGCGGCATTCCACAGACCATAATAATGTTCGGTATCAACCGCCTCTTCACCCTGTTGATAAGGAATAGAAAGCCCACCGCCTGCAGAAATAGCCTGTAAATCCTGACCGAATTCGAGGACCTGACGCACCATAGCACCACATACCTGTTCCAGATGGGCATAATCAACGCCAGAACCAATGTGCATGTGAATGCCGACCAGCTGTAGATGATGACGTTGTATCACGTCCAGTGCGGCGGGCAGATCGGTGTACCAGATACCGTGCTTGCTGTTTTCGCCACCAGTATTGGTTTTTTGGCTATGCCCGTGACCAAACCCCGGATTAACACGCAGCCATACCCGATGCCCTGGCGAAACCTGACCCAGTTGGTCGAGCATATCAACAGAACCCGCATTCACCGGAATTTGCAATTCACTGACGCGTTCAAGCGTCGCCTGATCGATAACATCTGCCGTAAAAACAATATCATCGGGGTGCGTTTGCGGATTGTAACCCGCCGCCAACGCACGCTCTATTTCGCCTAACGAGACGGAATCCACTTTCACGCCCTGCTCACGCATTAAGCGCAAAATATGAATATTGGAACAGGCTTTCTGTGCGAAGCGCACCACATCAAACTGTTTCAGCGCTGCAATCTGCCGACGAATAATTTGCGCATCGTAGACCCACACCGGGCAGCCAAATTCTGCGGGCAAACGCAGCAGATTTTCGGCGGTGAGATCGGTATCAGTGCTGAACAGTGAATGTGGCATAACAAACTCCAGATAAGTGCTTTTTTATGATTACGCCACATCATAAAAAGAATAAAAAATATCGATTTATGTTGAGTCTATGCAAAAATGATATGGATTACCGGATTGCGAGAGAGCGCTAATGGCCGCCGTTAACTTACGTCATATTGAAATTTTTCATGCGGTAATGACCGCCGGAAGCCTGACTGAGGCGGCACACCTGCTACACACCTCACAGCCAACTGTCAGCCGCGAACTGGCGCGCTTTGAGAAGGTGATCGGGCTGAAATTGTTTGAGCGCGTACGTGGACGATTGCATCCTACCGTGCAAGGACTGCGTCTGTTTGAAGAAGTGCAACGATCCTGGTACGGACTGGATCGCATTGTCAGCGCCGCAGAAAGTCTGCGCGAGTTTCGCCAGGGAGAACTGTCTATTGCCTGCCTGCCGGTCTTTTCGCAATCTTTTTTACCGCAGCTCCTGCAACCCTTTCTGGCACGTTATCCCGATGTCAGCTTAAATATCGTGCCCCAGGAATCACCGCTACTTGAAGAGTGGCTCTCGGCCCAGCGTCATGATTTAGGACTCACTGAGACGCTCCATACGCCTGCGGGAACAGAACGTACCGAATTACTCTCTTTAGATGAAGTGTGTGTGTTACCTCCGGGTCATCCGCTGGCGGCAAAAGAGATATTAACGCCAGAAGATTTTCACAGTGAGAACTACATCAGCCTTTCCCGTACTGACAGCTATCGCCAGTTGCTGGATCAATTGTTTACTGAACATCAGGTTAAACGACGCATGATCGTAGAAACCCACAGCGCCGCGTCAGTCTGCGCAATGGTACGGGCGGGGGTAGGCGTTTCGGTAGTTAACCCACTCACCGCACTGGATTATGCGGCAAGCGGTTTAGTGGTGCGGCGGTTCAGCATTGCGGTTCCATTCACCGTCAGCCTGATCCGCCCCCTGCACCGCCCGTCATCAGCGCTGGTGCAGGCGTTTAGTGAGCATTTACAAGCGGGTTTACCGAAACTGGTCACTTCTCTTGACGCGATTTTGTCGTCAGCTACGACAGCATAAAAGCGACAGCATCCTCGGCATGGATCGCCGCGGTATCAAACACAGGCAAAACACTGCGCTCTTCTGGCACCAGTAAACCAATTTCTGTGCAGCCAAAAATGACGCCCTGTGCGCCCTGTTCTGCAAGGCGAGCAATCACTTGCGCATAATAAGCGCGTGACGCTTCGGTAAATTGCCCCAGACACAGTTCTTCAAAAATAATCTGATTAATTTTCGCCCGTTCATCCGCTTCAGGAATAAGACAGTTGATGGAAAATTGTTCCGTCAGCCGCCCGCGATAAAAATCCTGTTCCATGGTGTAACGTGTACCCAGCAGCGCCACACGAGTCATTCCTGCCCCGGTAATTGCACGTCCAGTGGCATCCGCTATGTGTAAGAAAGGCAGAGAGCAACGAGACTCAATGGCATCCGCCACTTTGTGCATCGTATTGGTACATAACACAATACCTTCTGCGCCCGCCCGCTGTAAGCCAAGCGCCGCCTCAGCCAGAATATCCCCGGTTTTGTCCCACTCACCGCGACGCTGGCACTCTTCTATTTCATGAAAATCGACGCTATGTAGCAGCACTTGCGCAGAGTGAAGCCCACCAAGCCGCTGTTTAATGCCTTCATTTATCAGACGATAGTAAGGAATGGTGGATTCCCAGCTCATTCCTCCCAGCAAACCAATTGTTTTCATTCCTCTCTCCTGATGTGTGTTACCGCAACAAGGCTGAATAAGGAACGAGACAAACGCCTCAACGGCCAGGTGCCCAATCTCTATTAACGAAAAAAGGGCCGGATGTACAGCACATCCGGCCCGTGAAATCAGACGCCGATATTTCTCAACTTCTCGCCTGCCATCAGTTTGCGTTCGATATGTTCCAGGGTGACATTTTTGGTTTCCGGAATGAGCCAGAAAGTGATGCCCACAAACGCAATGTTCAGCGCAGTGTAGAGCCAGAACGTACCGGCAGCGCCAATGCTGTCGAGCAGCGTCAGGAAGGTCGCGCCGATAATCATATTCGACACCCAGTTCGTGGTGGTCGAACAGGTAATACCGAAATCGCGGCATTTCAGCGGCTGAATTTCAGAGCACAAGATCCACACCACTGGCGCGGCGCTCATCGCATAACCGGCAATACACATCATCGTCATGCCAACAGAGAGCCAGGACAAGCCACTGGAAGCCGTACCGTTATCAAACTGCATCAGGCAATAGCCCAGCACCAGAGTGCCTAACGCCATCACGCTGAAACCAATTTTCAGAGCCGGTTTACGCCCTGCTTTATCTACCGTAAAAACCGCAATGAAGGTGGCGAACATAAAGGTCAGCCCCACGACCAGAGTCGCAATCATCTGTTGTTCTGTGGTCGTAAAGCCCGCCATTTTGAAGATACGCGGCGCGTAGTACATGATGATGTTCATACCGGTAAACTGCTGCATCGCCTGCAACAACATACCGAGAAACACAGCACGACGGACGTTACGGTTGATCTTAAACAGTGCCCAACCGCCCTGTTTTAACTTCAGGCTTTCACGAATTTCGTTGAGTTCTTCTCGCGCTTTTTCCGACGTATCGCGCAGCATACGCAACACTTCTTCCGCCTCAATATGACGCCCCTTTTCCGCCAGCCAGCGCGGGCTATTTGGCAGGAAGACCACCAGAATAATCAGCAGGACTGCTGGTAAAGCAAGAACCCCCAACATTGCGCGCCAGTTACCGCTATAACTGAACGCTGTATCGGATAAAAACGCCAGCACGATGCCGAGTGTGACCATCAACTGGTACATACTGATCATCTTACCGCGAACGTTTTCACTTGCCATTTCAGAAAGATACAGAGGAGCGGTGTAAGACGCGATCCCGACAGCAATGCCCAGCACCACACGAGCGGCGATTAACATCTCTACGCTGGTCGCAAAAGCGGACCCTATCGAGCCGAGCACAAACAGGATGGCCCCCGCCATCAGGCTGTATTTACGCCCCAGGCGGAACGACAGCCAACCATTAAACAGCGCACCAATTGCTGCGCCGAGCATCATGCTACTGACCACCCATTCCTGCAAACGGCTGGTCAGCACAAAGTGATCGGTAATGAACGGCAAGGCTCCGGCGATTACGCCGATATCAAGACCAAATAACAATCCTGCGACCGCAGCAGCTACCGAAACAAACATATTCATACGCCGCGTATCCCGCAAAGAACGTGGCGTTAAAGCAGATTCCGTATTGATAGTAACCATTTTTTCCTGCCAGCAGAGAGTAAGACATAGTGAAAAAATACGTGAACAATTCACACAGGTGTCAGGTCGGAAATAGCATAAATATGGATTAAATTGCTGCGACATGTCGTTATGTGATGGATATTCCAATTTTCAAATTAAGTTGAATTATTGAGATTATTATTAACCACCTAATTTTAAAGCAGATAAAATTCATAAAGTTCATTAATTGATAATTGATATGGATTATTTCATAACCATGATATGGATTATGATGATCTACAGGTATAAAAAACCCTGCCATGCGGCAGGGTCATAAAAGTAAGAAGAATGGATTAACGAGCCAGCCAACCGCCATCCACGGCAATGGTATAACCATTCACATAATCTGAAGCACTGGAGGCAAGAAACACTACCGGCCCCATCAGGTCACTCGGCAGTCCCCAACGGCCAGCTGGAATACGGTCGAGAATTTCCGCGCTACGTTGTTCATCTGCCCGTAGTTGTTGAGTATTGTTGGTCGCCATGTAACCCGGAGCTATCGCATTAACATTAATGTTGTGTTTAGCCCATTCATTCGCCATCAATCGCGTCACGCCCATCACGCCGCTTTTTGATGCGGTATAAGAAGGCACACGGATCCCGCCCTGGAAGGAGAGCATTGACGCGATATTGATAATCTTGCCGCCATTGCCTTGCGCGATAAAGTGTTTCGCCGCAGCCTGAGACATGAAGAATACGCTCTTGATATTCAGGTTCATGACATCGTCCCAGTCTTTTTCGCTGAACTCGAGAGCATCTTCGCGCCGAATCAATCCGGCGTTATTCACCAGGATATCAATATGACCAAACTCCGCTACCGCGCGATCCAGCAGTCCAGGAATGCCATCAATCTTTCGCAGATCGGCGGTCAGGCTTAAAAAACGACGCCCCAGCGCCGTGACCTGCTTGATGGTTTCAGTCGGTTCGACGATGTTAATGCCCACAATGTCACAGCCCGCTTGCGCCAGCCCCAACGCCATCCCCTGACCCAGTCCAGTATCACAACCAGTGACGACCGCAACTTTACCTTCGAGAGAAAATGCACTTAAAATCATAACAATACCTTATTCGTTTATGCCCACAACTAGCGCAAATCTTTAACGGCCACATGGTCCATATCATCAAAGACCTGGTTTTCACCGACCATGCCCCAGATAAAGGTATAAGCTTTGGTTCCGACACCGGAATGGATCGACCAGCTCGGGGAGATCACCGCCTGCTCGTTATGCATCACAATATGACGCGTTTCTTGCGGCTGCCCCATCATGTGGAAAACGCAGGCGTCATCATCCATATTGAAATAGAAATAAACTTCCATCCGGCGCTCGTGGGTGTGACACGGCATGGTGTTCCACAAGTTACCCGGAGCCAGCTCCGTCAGCCCCATACTCAATTGGCAGGTTTCCAGTACATCCGGGACAAAATATTTGTTAATCGTGCGACGGTTACTGGTGAGGTTATCGCCTAACGTGACTGGAGATACTTCGTCCGGTGTGACTTTTTTGGTGGGATACGTCGTATGCGCAGGTGCGCAATTGTAATAAAACTTCGCCGGAGTAGCGGTATCAATACTGGCAAAGACAACTTCTTTTGCGCCTTTACCAACATACAGGGCGTCGCGGTGACCGATTTCATAGCATTGACCATCGACGGTAATCGTACCGGCACCGCCAATATTGATAACACCTAACTCGCGACGTTCCAGGAAATAGCTTACGCCGAGTTGTTTACCAACTTCCCCGCCAACGGAAACCGTTTTAGTTACCGGCATAATGCCGCCAACAATTATACGGTCAATGTGGCTGTAAACCATGGTGTACTCATCGGCGACAAATACCTTTTCAACCAAAAATTCATTGCGCAGCCCCTGGGTATCCAGCGTTTTTGCATGCGCACTGTGGATGCTCTGTCTTACGTCCACATCAACCTCCGATAATCAGTGAAGCGTGAAAATAGAAAACGATAGTGAAACGCTGTTTCGTTTTCTCTATAAGGGGATGATATGCCCAGGGGATAGGGTTTTCAATTAAAAATAAAACAATGTTTCATTTTTTAAGTTAAGGACTGAAAAAAGTGCAGTGTCGATCACGAATATGTCATGAAAATGGAAAAATCAGGGAGCCCTGAAAATGTATGTCGACTCGCCAGCCACCATTATTCAACAGATTGATGACGGCTGATATTTATCGGTAAGGAGGAAATGCAGAGCTATTCGTCACGTTCAATGGTCAATGCCACGCCCTGGCCCCCGCCGATACAAAGCGTAGCCAGTCCTTTGCGGGCATTACGTTTCACCATTTCATGAACCAGAGAAACGAGGATTCGGCAACCGGAAGCGCCTATTGGGTGACCGAGTGCGATCGCGCCACCATTGACATTGACCCGACGCTCATCCCATTCAAGCATCTTGCCAACCGAAAGCGCCTGTGCAGCAAACGCTTCATTAGCCTCGATAAGATCGACATCAGCCAACTGCCAGCCAACACGCTCCAGGCAACGGCGGGTCGCATACACCGGCGCAATTCCCATCAATGCCGGATCTACACCAACGCTGGCAAATGCGCGGATGCGGGCCAGCACGGGTAAATTCAACGCTCGTGCTTTGGCTTCGCTCATCATCATTACTGCAGCTGCGCCATCGTTTATGGATGATGCATTACCCGCTGTCACAGAGCCGAGACTATCAAATGAAGGATTTAAACGGGCTAAGCCTTCTGCACTGGCGTCAGTGCGTGGCTGTTCATCGGTATCTACAACCAACGTCTGACCGTTACTTTGGGTCATTACCGGGACGATCTCATCTTTAAATCGTCCGGCGTCAATCGCCGCTCGCGCTTTTTGTTGCGAGCTAAGTGCGTAAGCATCCTGCAACTGACGGCTGATGCCATATTCGCGAGCCAGATTTTCGGCGGTGACACCAATATGATAATCATTGAAGGCATCCCACAACCCATCGTGCACAAGACTATCAACCAACTGGCTATTGCCAAGCTGTGCACCGGTGCGGCTATCAGTCAGAACATGTGGTGCGCGACTCATGTTTTCCTGACCACCGGCGATGACAATATCAGCCTCGCCACACTGTATCGCCTGAGTAGCCAGATGCAGTGCTTTAAGCCCGGAACCGCAAACGTCATTAATCGTGATTGCAGAAACGCTGTTAGGAAGACCACCTTTAATAGCCGATTGCCTTGCCGGATTCTGCCCTGCCCCTGCAGTCAACACCTGACCAAGAATCACTTCATCCACCGCATATTCAGAAACACCGGTACGTTCTATTAATGCTTTCACGACCAGGCTGCCAAGTTCCACGGCGGAATGACCCGCTAACGCACCACGAAAGCAGCCGATAGGTGTCCGTAACGCCCCGACAATCACAACGTCTTTCATCACAACCTCGCACCAATTAACAGTGCAATAGTAAATGATTGTTAATTACAGTTATCTTAATTGTTTAAAAAAAAGTGATTTTTATCACAAAGGGAATACGCCTGACCAGCAGTCAGAGACATAACTGGCACGTAAGGTTTGCAACCACTAACCCACCAATAGAGAGGTAGAAAGGGCGTTAATCTCCCATACTTAACCTGGTTTATGGTAAATTGCCCTCCAATTTGTTTAATTTGTAGATGATACGTTCAGATAATGTCTAATATTTGGTCAAAAGAAGAAACTCTGTGGAGTTTCGCGCTCTACGGCACAGCCGTTGGTGCAGGCACGCTCTTCCTTCCTATTCAGTTAGGTTCGGCAGGGGCTGTGGTCCTGTTTATTACTGCTCTGGTCGCCTGGCCTTTAACATATTGGCCACATAAAGCCTTATGCCAGTTCATCCTCTCATCAAAAACATCAGCAGGTGAAGGGATAACGGGCGCGGTAACACACTACTATGGCAAGAAGATTGGTAATCTGATTACCACGCTGTACTTCATCGCCTTTTTTGTCGTCGTGTTGATATATGCCGTGGCAATTACCAACTCACTTACGGAACAGCTGGCAAAGCATATGGTTATTGATCTTCGCATCCGTATGTTGGTGAGTCTGGGTGTTGTATTAATCCTGAATCTCATTTTTCTGATGGGACGCCATGCCACTATTCGGGTAATGGGATTTTTGGTATTCCCATTGATTGCCTATTTCTTATTTCTTTCTATTTACCTGGTCGGTAGTTGGCAACCTGATCTATTAACTACCCAGATAGAGTTCAATCAGAATACCCTTCACCAGATATGGATATCGATTCCCGTGATGGTTTTCGCCTTTAGCCATACGCCCATTATTTCTACGTTTGCCATAGACAGACGTGAAAAATATGGCGAACATGCTATGGATAAATGCAAAAAAATTATGAAAGTCGCTTATCTCATCATCTGCATAAGTGTACTGTTCTTTGTCTTTAGCTGCCTGCTTTCTATTCCACCTTCGTATATTGAAGCGGCTAAAGAAGAAGGGGTTACCATTTTATCGGCGCTTTCTATGCTGCCGAACGCCCCAGCATGGTTGTCAATTTCCGGGATTATTGTCGCAGTAGTTGCGATGTCGAAATCATTCCTGGGTACGTACTTTGGCGTTATTGAAGGTGCCACAGAGGTCGTCAAAACAACACTACAGCAGGTTGGTGTAAAGAAAAGTCGGGCATTTAACCGCGCACTATCAATTATGTTGGTATCGCTGATTACCTTCATTGTTTGTTGCATTAACCCGAACGCGATTTCGATGATTTACGCGATCAGCGGCCCGCTCATTGCCATGATACTTTTCATCATGCCTACGCTGTCAACGTATCTCATCCCGGCGCTTAAACCCTGGCGTTCCATCGGAAATCTGATTACGCTGATCGTGGGTATCTTGTGCGTATCGGTAATGTTCTTTAGCTAATATCCATTGTGAATGGTTCAAAATTGCTACAATTTTGAACCATTCCAGTTTTCATAATGTTCATTTGTTATAATTCCGCTCTATCACTTCTCTCGTCATATCCTAGTATTATCAGTTAGTTAAACACACAAAGAGATCTGAACATCTTAAATAAGACTATTTAAGATGCATAACTTAGATTCGCAAGATATCTTCTGGTCATTCAAAAACAATTTGCGATATAGATATTCTCATACCATGAGATAGTTATCTGAACCACCATCAACCAGGTAAGATTAAATCAGTGAAACATAATCATATTTAATAACGAGAAATGCATTTTTAAATGCTTTACTCAGAATTATAGCAAATTCAGATTAATCGCAATTTTTCCCAGCAAATTTACAAAATCATGGTGTATTGACATCATCAATAACCAATGAAATTATGCAATTATATACGGATAGGGAGGTTCTTAACATGGGGCTTTGTAGTCGTTATAAAAGTCTTACATGCAATAGTTGCTCAATGCATTGCCAAATAATGCCAGAAGAGTCACCGCGTTTGCAGTATTGCGCAAACTCGTGTTTTTGTATGTGGCCCGAAGAAAGTTCATATTTTAATCGTGGTGTGGTGGAAGGTATTTTAACAAAAAACCACAATGCGAGATTAAGCGGATATATTTTTGTCGATTTTTCAGTAAGTTTTTTACGTCTATTCCTTGAAAAAGACTGGATTGACTATCTTGCAAGTACTGACATGGGGATTGTTTTAGTCAGCGACCGAAATATGCAATCGTTAGCTAACTACTGGCGAAAACACAACTCTGCAATATCTGCTGTCATATATAATGATGATGGTCTTGATGTTGCCAACGAAAAGATCAGACAACTATTTATTGGTCGTTATTTATCATTTACCAGAGGGAACACATTAACTCAGATGGAATTCACCATAATGGGGTATATGGTTTCTGGTTATAATCCATATCAGATTGCTGAAGTTCTGGATATGGATATCCGTAGCATCTACGCGTACAAGCAACGAATCGAAAAGAGAATGGGTGGTAAAATAAACGAGTTATTTATTCGTTCACATTCGGTCCAACATTGATACTCAATAATCTGCCAGAATCATACTCTGCTTATACGGGCATCTATTGAAATGCCCGTATTTTACAAATAAGCAGTAACCCCAAGAGTAAACAACATGGTATTTAAAACCATCACACGAAAAATTCAGAAGCATTACGAAATATGAATTTACAAACAATAGTGGCATAAATGTTAATCATGTTAATTTACGTAAAGTTTTAGGTTGCGACATTAAAGCCTCATTTCAATCATTATGATAAATATAAAATTAATATATATTTATGCCGTAAATACCAATATACTTAGCAAACTATGTGATTTCCATTTCGATTGATTTAGTGTCTATTGACGTATGTACTGGATTATTAACGATAATATCGAGTTCTGGCCTGAGCACCGAAAATTAATATCGGTACATAACGCCGATCTTAACGTCGTTCTGACAACGCCAGCCAGTCGTTGTTTATCACTTCTACTTGAAGCTTTTCCTGATGTGGTTGCACAACAAGATTTTTTCACCAGAGTCTGGGAAGAAGAAGGTATGCGTGTGCCAACTAACACGTTATATCAGAACATATCCATTATCAGACGCGGATTTCGCGCTGTTGGTGATACCACCCACTCGCTTATTGCAACCGTGCCGAGAAGAGGATTCAAGATTCATAATGACATTAACATACAAAATCATGCAATAAACTCTTCAACAGACGCACATACACACAATGCCCCACCTGCCGTAAAAGGTAATGCGGGGTACAAAGAGAGCATTAGTGGCGCAAACAATTTCAATAACAAAATCCTCAAACATATAAAAAGTTATCTAATTATGTTGAGCATATTTGCTATAGGCGTATATTCTGCACATTGGCTATGGAATAATAATCAACCGAAGCCATTCTTCAAGGATTACAAGACTGTTGCGGAAATTAATGGCTGCCATTTTAATGTGACAGAAGATACAATTGATGGGTTGAAAGAGTTCGATAAATATAAGACACGGATACTGGATTCGGGGATTAACTGTAAAAAATATCCGTGGTTATACTTCCCTCTTGCAAAATCCTCACCAGGGATGATTGTTATGGCATGCAATAAAAACTATAACCAACATGAAGTGGCAGGCTGTTTAACCCTGTCTTACCGTGAGGTTAATCGTGATTGATTATAAAAAAAACTTATTATTTATTTTAGTTTTTATCAGTGGGTTTATTCTCTTCATTGTTTACTCTTATACTGCAGAAAAAATGATATATAATGAAACATGCACTGCAAATTGGGTAATTTTTAATGACAAGGGGCGAGCAAATCTTACCATCGACTTTATGTATAACAAAAAAAATAAAACAGGAACTGTTGCGTTGAGCGGAACCTGGCAACAGGGTAACAGAGAAAGTAAGTCAATACGGCGAAATATTGAATACACATGGATTGAAAACTATGACACAGCCCATTTAACATCAAAGAAAGTTAATAAATTTGAGATCATGGATCAAGTCGATGATGATAGACTTGCAGAACTTATTCCTGATTTTTATGTCTTTCCAGAAAAAAGTGTAAGCTATAATATACTAAAGCAAGGTAAGCATGCTTTTATTTTGAGTATTGGTAACAGAGCAATAATGCATTGTGCAAGGTAAACTTAAATAGATAACAAAAAGATGGAACCTCGTTAATCATAAAACAATAAAATTAAATATGCTTGTAGTATATGCCAGTATAAAGCATCAAAGTTTTGATCAACATCTTTCATTTTAGATATCACCTTGCAATGTAAAATATCATGTATCAACAACATCTGGTGCAAATCCATGAGTCGAACTCAACATTCATCTTAGCTCTATTATTATTCCTTCGTACAGTCGATGTAAACAATACAGAAAGAGGATTATTAAGAACCAGTTTACTTAGAGAATCAATAGAGGAAAGGACTAACGTTTCTTTAAAAGAATTGATTTCATCATCTGTTAAACTAAACTCATCATTGACAGATCGTGAGATATAACTGTTTTTAACTTTACTCTTTACGTTGACTTTACTGACAGAATTAACATTCACATATCTTGAATTTAGTGCCCATGATGTTGTTTGCGTGAGAACCTTCTCAGCATTAAGGAATTTTTTTAACGGAATCCTTGGTTTCTTTTTCGAGTCCGAATTTACAATATCATGCATATAGACCATTTCATGAATCTGCGAAAACTCAATGTCCATTATATACCTCACATTTTTACCGTGACTCGATGTTACTGTTCAATAATCACCTTCCATCAATACTAAATTTAATACCCCTAATGTGCCGATAACAAATATAGTCATTCTACGTAACGTCTCCATAAGGTGATAACCTTGATCAAATGAATTTCGAAAATAATAAAGGAAATCTTTTGAGATGTTTGTCACGAATAAAGCTATTTATGTTACCAATATCATTTCGAGTGTGCACACTATCTATCTGTTTTTTCAGGACATAAAAAACAACATGTAAGTTATGTAAATTGCCGATGCTACTAGGTAACATTATGGTAAAAAAAGTAAAAATGAGCGATTTTTGATAGAATAAAGCATGAGAAAAGGTGATATTTGACATTATCAGAAGCTGCGAATTCGGATTTTGCTCTAATCAAATGAGAGAAATGTAAAATGAAGCCACGAAATATTAATAATAGCCTACCACTGCAACCATTAGTTCCTGATCAGGAGAACAAAAATAAGAAAAATGAAGAGAAATACGTGAATCCAGTTAAAATTACGATGAGGTCTGGTTTAAATTATATTGAACAAGAATCTCTTGGAGGAAAATATCTAACACATGATTTGTCAATAAAGATAGCGGATATTTCTGAAGAAATAATTCAGCAAGCAATATTATCGGCTATGAGCATATATAAATTTCCGATAACAGATGATTTAATGAGTATGGCTACAAATGAACTCATAAAACTGGCCAAAATAGAGAATAATTTAGACCTGAATAAATTCTCTACTATATGCACCGACGTTCTATCCCCCCTCGTCACCAGACATAATAAAGAAAAAAAACCAGACGATTTACTACCCTTCGCAAAAATCCCCTTTTTAATTTTCATCGAAAAAATGGAAATTGATAATATGAATCAAGGTCATGCATATTAAGGCATTTATGAAATGTCGTAAATAAGATGACTAATAAGGTGAATATTAGCAAAACAACTAATGACATTATTGGTTTATAGTGGTCAGTATTTTTACTAATAATGAACCAATATACCCATAAGCAATACAAGCTTAAAACTCATAATTCAAAAAAGATAAATGCAAAAAAATAATGAGTCAATTAATAATAATTTAGCATCACGAAACACATCACAGAGGAATATTATGAACACAGATACACTTGAAATATTCAATAACAGTGATGAATGGGCAAGTCAACTAAAACACGCATTATCACAAGGAGAAAATCTGGCATTACTACATGGATTGACTCCTGATATCCTTGATAGAATATATGCATATGCATTCGACTACCATGAAAAAGGTAATATAACGGACGCAGAAATTTATTATAAATTTCTGTGCATTTATGCGTTCGAAAATCATGAATATCTAAAAGGTTTTGCATCAGTATGCCAGTCAAAAAAGAAATATCAACAAGCATATGACCTTTACAAACTAAGTTACAATTACTCCCCGTATGATGACTATTCAGTTATTTATCGTATGGGTCAATGTCAAATTGGGGCTAAAAATATCGATAACGCAATGCAATGTTTCTATCATATTATTAACAATTGTGAGGATGAAAGTGTTAAGAGCAAAGCGCAGGCATATATTGAACTCTTAACCGATAATTCAGAAGATAATGGCTAAGCATTACAATCATTTGGTTAAAATTGCTGGTTATAGTGCAGTTAACCACTATGACCATCTTCTCTTATGTTTTCTTAAATCAACATCTTAAAACAGTTAAGAACACACTATAAATTATTATTTTTCAACGCGTTAGAGAACAATCTATTTTATCAAAATTGAATAAGGCTATTTCAGATTACATCACTGAATTCCTAAGATAAATTAGTGAACACAACCATAGATATGTCGAATGTAAACTCCTATAGCATTAATGACACATAAATATGAATAGCCACAATTTCTATTGCTTATGCAGGATGCAAGAAACCAATTTTTTCATAGAGGTTAACTAATGGACTTAGAAAATAAATTTTCATATCATTTTCTTGAGGGATTAACGCTCACGGAAGATGGAATTCTTACTCAAGGAAATGAGCAGATTTATATTCCACCGAAAGAGTTAGGAGTATTGATCGTATTACTTGAATCCGCTGGTCATGTTGTCCTGAAAGATATGATCATCGAATCAGTATGGAAAAATATTATTGTAAGTGACGAGTCCCTGACAAGATGTATCTATTCTTTGCGCTGCATTTTTGAAAAAATTGGCTATGATCGTTGCATAGAAACAATCTACCGGAAAGGTTATCGTTTCAGTGGACAGGTTTTCAAAACTAAAAGAAATGAAGATAACACTTCAGACTATTCCATAGCTATATTTCCTTTCACCACTTCAGTGAATACCCTGGATCCATTAATACTTAATCAGGAATTAGTGCAAAACATTTCGAATAAAAAAATCGATGGCCTTTATACCTATCCGATGGCTGCGACAAATTTTTGTAATGATCACATATCGCAAAATTCATTCTTGAGAAGATTCAAGCCAGATTATTTCGTTACAGGAAGAATAAACCAGAATAACGCGGTGAAAACTTTATACATTGAACTGATCGACGCTAAAAATCTTTTCCTCATCGCCAGTAATCATCTTCCTGTTGATGAACTAAATAACACATCACAATTTATTATAGATAATATCCTTCAAACGGTACATAATCCAGAGCGATCTGTAAGATTAGCTAAATCAGATCAAGGTTACAAGAATCATTATTTATCAGATGAACTGTTGGCTGGTAAGAAAGAACTTTACGAGTTTACATCTGAAAGCATTTACAGGGCTATGACTATATTTGATGGATTACAAAATAAAAGTGATATACAGACGCTAAAAACAGAATGTTATTGTCTGCTAGCGGAATGCCATATGTCTTTGGCACTTCATGGAAAATATGAACTTGAACTTGCTGCTCAAAAAGCATTAGAGCTTTTACATTATGTATCAGACATAACCAATGTCGATGGAAAAATTTTAGCTATTATGGGACTGATAACTGGTCTGTCTGGACAAGCAAAAGTATCTCATATCTTATTTGAACAGGCTAAGATACACACTGGATTTGCCCCTATATTTCCAGACACCTGTTATCACTTAACCCATCACTGGCCCACTGCCGCAGATATTCCCGTGGCGAGCGATAACCCAGCGCACTATGCGGATGCCATTCGTTATAATGCTCGAACGCCTCTGCAAGGTTCTTTGCTGCCGTTAACCCGTCTGGTTTGGGCATGATACTGATGTAGTCACGCTTTATCGTTTTCACGAAGCTCTCTGCTATTCCGTTACTCTCCGGACTCCGCACTGCCGTGTTCTTCGGTTCAAGTCCCAACATCCTGGCGAACTGACGTGTTTCATTCGCCCGGTAGCATGAACCATTATCCGTCAGCCACTCCACTGGAGACGCCGGAAGCTCGCTGCCAAAGCGGCGTTCCACTGCTCCCAGCATGACGTCCTGTACTGTTTCACTGTCGAAGCCACCCGTTGTGACCGCCCAGTGCAGTGCCTCACGGTCACAGCAGTCCAGCGCGAACGTGACCCGCAGTTTTTCTCCGTTATCACAGCGGAACTCAAACCCGTCAGAGCACCATCGCTGATTACTTTCTTTCACAGCCACTCTGCCGGTATGTGCCCGTTTCGATGGCGGTACAGCGGGTTTTCGCTCAAGCAACAGCGCATTCTGGCGCATGATCCGGTAAACACGTTTGGCATTGATCGCAGGCATACCATCAAGTTCTGTTTGTCTGCGAAGCAGCGCCCATACCCGACGATAACCATATGTGGGTAGCTCTCCGATAACATGGTGTATACGGCGAAGCACATCCGTATCATCCGTGTGACGGCTGCGGCGGCCGTCCTTCCAGTCATCGGCTCGTCTGAGAATGACGTGCAACTGCGCACGCGACACCCGGAGACAACGGCTGACGAAGCTTACTCCCCATCCCCGGGCAATAAGGGCGCGTGCGCTATCCACTTTTTTGCTCGCCCATATTCAACGGCTTCTTTAAGGAGTTCATTTTCCATCGTTTTTTTGCCGAGCAGACGCTGGAGTTCTTTAATCTGCTTCATGGCGGCAGCAAGTTCAGAGGCAGGAACGACCTGTTCTCCGGCAGCCACAGCAGTAAGACTTCCCTCCTGGTATTGCTTACGCCAGAGAAATAGCTGGCTGGCTGCCACACCATGTTGCCGGGCAACAAGGGAGACCGTCATTCCCGGTTCAAAGCTCTGCTGAACGATAGCGATCTTTTCCTGTGTAGTACGCCGTCTGCGTTTCTCCGGCCCTAAGACATCAATCATCTGTTCTCCAATGACTAGTCTAAAAACTAGTATTAAGACTATCACTTAAATAAGTGATATTGGTTGTCTGGAGATTCAGGGGGCCAGTCTACACACAACTGATATAGCCTCTCTCTACTACTATAGAGCACTTGTCAATTTTCATAATGAAAGAATTGAAGAGGCAAGGATTTGTATAGACAAATCACTACAACTCGAACCCAGAAGACGAAAAGCAGTTGTGATAAAAGAGTGTGTAGATATGTATGTGCCTAACCCGCTCAAAAGCAACATGAAACTCTACTATAAAGAAACTTCGAGTGAAAGCCATCGAGTTATAATTGACAACATTTTGAAACTAAAGCAACTGACGAGAATTTGTATGCGATAAATCTTTATTGTCGCAATTTTATTGTTTAGATGCATGCAACTGGTTATGTAAACAACAGAGATGAAAACATCTAAGATAATTACCTTATTGCAATATATATCAAATACTCTAGATTAAAAAGTATTGTGTATAGGCTATTGGCCTGGACAAATAAAAAAGGGAACTTTATGACTAATCCAATCAATATGAATAATTTTTCTCAAAGTTTAAATATAGCAACCGCAACGGGTGATGAAGTCGTTTCATTAGATAAACACATCACCACCAGTACTACTGATACAGATCAAATACAAGCATTTATAGTTTCAACATGGATGGCATCTTTTCAAAATGATATGTATTCGAAAGATAATCCTATCTCTCCTTACTATGAACTGGAATGGTAGATAATTGACCACTTAAATGATTAACGAGATACTGAATATATTAGTATCTCGTTCCTTTCCTTCAATCCTACACATAAAAATATATGCGCTTACCCAAAGTTAAAATCTTATCCATCTTCATGTTTTCTATATTAATTACAAAAATGTCTTTCGCCAGTAGCGCTTGCTTTAATGAAGCAGGATCAATTTTCAGAATCGAACCAAATTTGATCAAAGCTATCGCTCTTGTTGAAAGTAATTTAAAAAATGATAGCATCGGCAAAAACAGGGATAAGAAAAACAATATAAAGAGTGTTGATTATGGTTTAATGCAGATAAACCAGATGCACATTCCCATGTTAAAAAAACGTGGAATAATAAAAGATGAACGAGATTTGTTAGATAACCCCTGTCTGAACATTAAAATAGGGACCGAGATTTTATATAATCATTTTTCACGTTGTGGGGTAACGTGGCAATGTCTGGGGACATATAACGCGGGTTTTGCAATGGAAAACAAAAAAAAGAGGCTGCAATATGCAAAAAAAATATATGTTGTATATACCAGACTTAATGAAATAGACAAGCGTAAGGCTTTAGCAAAATAAGCCTAAAGCCTCTTTTTTTTATATAGTGCAAACACCCATACGTAAAGCTGTTTTGATCAACTCGATACCACTGTGAACATCTAATTTCTTCATGATATTGAGTCTATGAGTTTCGACTGTTTTCCTGCTTAACTGCAAGAAATTAGCGATTTCTTTGTTTGTTTTTCCATCAGCTATGAGTTGTAGTATTTCAGACTCACGATTTGTAAGTTGATTATCAGAGGAATATCTTGAAGATATTTTTTCACAATCCATGTGTACACTATCAAAATAAGTGTAACCATTACTAATCGAATCAATAGCGCGATTTAGTTTTGCCGGGTGACTGGTTTTCCATACGCATCCTTTTGCACCGGCTTCAAGTAATTTTATTGAATCAATATACGGCATTTTTGCTACAAATGTAATAATATGAGCATCTATTTTATGCGATTTAACCCATTTAATGAGTTCGGACCCCATCATTCCACCTGCAAATTCTCCTAAAATAAATATTTGGGCTGCAGATTTGTTACACTCCGCGATAGCTTTCTTCAGATCTTTATAGCCCCCAACAACCTCATATAAATCGGGATAATGTCCGAGAAATCCAATTATCCCATCAATCATAAACGGCTGCTGATCTGAAACTACAATTTTAATCTTTCCCATATATTCATCCTGAGTGTAAATGCTATAACGCATTCATTTATAATCATCCCTTCCATTATTATTATAAGCAAAATCCAAAGAATACATTGATGAAATAATAATGAAATATAATTAATAATAAAATTTTTGCGTAAGCAGAATAACACCCGTTTTGAAAAATCATTAGGCGTTTAAAATATTAGAATTAGATTATATTCAAGTCATTAAGCCGGAGACAGTGATCTATAAGTCCTCTGGGGTCGTCAAATCAGAATTATTCATAGCCAAAGAATCTATTTCACACATTCTTTCAACTAAATAATGTCTGGCATGTTCACAGATTTCATTAACCTTGTCAGGGGAAAAACAGTGATTGCTAATTAAATATTGCTCACAATTATCCACAAATTCCTGCGGACTAAATTCAGCAATAAATTGATCTGTAAAAAAAACAAAACGTTTGTCATCATGATATGAAATATGGACATTCCATATTGACTTGTCGACAAAATATGACTCTACTTCAATAGACTTATCTTTGAAACTGGTAGGTATATAGAGATTTAAAGGGCCTGATATTGACGGTAATTTTGTTACCCAACTTTCAAAAATTTTGATAAAAACTTCAACTTCCTCTGAAGATTTTAACAATATGCTCTTCAGATCGTTTATCATATTTATTCTGTTTTTTTCTAATTCTGAGCTCAGCAAACTTATCAAGGGTATAAAATTATCCATCACATCAATAATGCCTTTCGCATAGCCATCATAATAACCTTGAATAACTTTTTCTTCTCTCTTTTCCTCAATACTCTGAATTTTTGCGGTGGTTTCAAGAAGGATCTGTTCTTTTAGAGAAACTATTTCTTTCAATCCATCAGAAATTATTCTTTTAATCACAACACCATTTGCAGGAGAGTTTATCAAGCTCATCTCTATTTTTTTTCGCATAAAATGTAATTCTCTCCAAAAGAGTAGACGCAAGTGGTAACGGCAATTGTATGTGGTCAACAAAATCAGGAAATAATAAATTAAATCGTTGCTGCATTGCCAACGGTTGTTGCCTTAGATAGGGCAACAACGTTGAAAAACCACATGTGATGATATTCTGATAGTTAACGATACCAGGTTTATATCGTGCCTTTTCATTTATTTCCACCGGTATAGCTGATAAATAATTCCTTAGCACATCAGGAACCTTGTAAAAAAATCCGCGTTCTGCAAACCTTTCTCGATAAAAGTGACAACCACTGAGTAAACAGATCAATGGAAATAATTTCCAATTGTTTATGTAGTAAATAAGTGAACTATTCAGACTGAAATGCTCAACTGAAAGATTGTACTGTAGGAGTATCATTTCATTGGTAATAGATCTAAGTACCGGATTGCTAATACGTGCATTATTCAAACTTACTCGTTGGGGATGAATATAACTAATTGGATCATATATAATTTTTCTTAGGGCAAGATTCATAACGTTCTCATATGTCTACTTATTTTTTAACCTGATTAAATTAGTTATAATAGCCCTGTACTTCCATAACAGCCAGCAAGTCGCAATGGACATTAATGCAAGTAAGATAGAAACCGGCATAGTCTTATCATAAGCAAAAATAGGTTCGTTAATTTCATATGTTGGTGCTTGTTCAATAATATCTCTTCGTTTTGACAATACGACTGAAATATTCTCATATTGTACGCTTGCAAAGCTATTAACAATAAATCTCTTAATGTCATTTATTTTTATTTCTGGATTGATATCTTTTTCATATACAGCAAGTACAGAAATATGAATTGGTAAAGCAGTTTTGCCACTATCACCTGTATCAACATCGTAACTAACATGTACTCTTGAAGAAACAATGCCATCCATAATTTTGAGAGATTGCTCTAAACGCTGTTCAATAGCAGAATACAATCTTGCTTTTTCCGCTCGTGGAGAGGAAACGAGTGCATCTGCAGGGAACATCTGCGATATTTGAATATCAGGCTTACCCGGGAGATTGTAGATTTTTAGCCAATCCACCGCAGAAGCAAAATCCGTTGGTTCTACATAGATTGAAAATCCAGTTTTGCCTTGATCCTTCTTCTCAGCATTAATATTATGTCTTTGTAAAACAGCAAGGACATCATTAGCTTGCTGTTGATCAAGATGGTTCAGTAATTCCTGCTGCTTGCAACCGCACAACAGCAGGATAAACAAGAATAATGATATATATTTCATGAGCGAGTCAACGTCTCAACTGCAGCGACAATTTTTCTTGCTAATGTTCCCACCAATGAAACCTCGACATTATAATTAAGCACATGATCCTGCAAGACTAATAATTTTTCAGGAGTTAACCCCTTTTTATCAGACCTTAATGCTTGTAACGCATTTTGCTGCCAATTTTCAGTTTGTACCGCATAGTTGGCAAAAGCGGAGATCATTTTATCATCCGGGTTATCAAGATTGAGAACCCGGTCATTTAAATCAATAACTTTCGCTTGCTGTATTTCACGAGCAGCTGATTGCTCAGCTCTATCAATAGGTGGCATATTGCTTACTGACATAATAAAATCCTTATCCAGTTTAGCGGAAGTTTTGTATGATTGCCGAATCAAGATCTTTATACGCTTTTACAACGTTAGATTGCGCATTTCGATATAATGTATACTCAGCTAATGCACTCTGATATTCGGCAAGGAATTTCGGGTCGGAAGGATTGGTTGCTAAATCCTCCAACGCCTTTTCAACTTGTTGGTTCAGATCATCAACGCCCTGATCAAATTGTTTGCTGATATCCATAATATAACCATTCCAATCTGCCATAAGTCCTCCTCAATTATTCCTGAAATGTCCACTTGCTACCTTGAGACTTCTCGAATCGGTTATCTCCGTAGCTAAATGAACTATTATTTTTATCCTGATTTTTCAAATTCACATTAAATCTTACATATTGTTTACCCCATTGTTTATAATATTCGTCGACATAGTTATTAATTTTATTTAATTCACTGTCGCTTAACGTACCAATGATATTGAAATATACATTGTTAGCTGTTTTATATTTTTCATAAGAAAGACCTATTGCCGACAATGTTTCAATTGCCTGACTTTCCAATACATTATCATCTAATACCGCAATACTTATATTGCTGGCATATGGCATAGTTTGCAGTAATCCTTTAATAAGATTATCGATTAGTTGCTGTGTGATAGCATTCCGTTGCTTACTCACTGTCAGTCTTGGATTACTGGCATCTAATAGCTGTAGTTTAAAATATTGTAGATCTGGGAAATTATCAGCAAGCCATGAAAAAATTCGTATCGATTCATCATCAGGATTTATCACCCGTACTGGCTTTCCTGGTTGATTTTTTTCCAGTGCTTGTTTGACCCAGACAGCTTCATCCAAACTATTGGTATTGATATAGATGACATGATCCCTACCATATAAAATTTCATAATTTCTATTTTTGTTTACAAGAATTTTATCGATATGTCTCAGCTGCGGATCATTACTGGCATTAACAATATAAAAAGCTATAAAAATGATAGCAAAAAGAAAAAATAGCGTTACATATTTAAACAGCGTACTTCTAAAGAAATGTTGTCTTGTTGAAGTAATGTTATTTTCAACAATACCTGGTATTGAATACTGCCAAACTTCATTTTTTACTTTTACAGCAAATTTGAGGCCTAAAACTTCTATTTGCTGATTCAATGTTAACGTTCTATCTTCAGATTCTTGTGCTGTTAATTCTCTGATTGTTACAACCAGATCAGGGTCTGTAGTGATTATTACCTCAAAACTGCCTGTAAGCTCTCCATAAGGAATGACTATCGTATTCTCTGGTAACTCAGAAAAAGAATCACTTCTTCCTAACGAAACATCATTACCAACGATAACGAGTACACGCCCATTAAGTATTTCATACTCGCATCCATTCAATGGTCCGCTCAATAAACGAATGGCATAAGATTCCAATAAGTCTTGTGATAAGAATTTATCATTATTTTCCATGAATACCACCCGCTAATTCCATAAGCTCTAGTTTAGAGTAGTGTAACAAGACGGAAATTTCATGACCAAATTATGATGACACACAATAAAAAGATTATAATTTTCGAGAACCATTTTAAATTCCTACATACATAACTTTATTTGCAATTTAAGGTATACACCCTATTCCCTCATTGATATGCAAATATAACAATTACCATTATTTTAAATTTTACACGTAATATTTACCCTAAATGATTTTAGAGTGCAGGTTGGCATATGCAAGTCTTTTCCAGTGATGTCTACTTCACTGTAGGCACTAATGCATTATTAGCATCCCAAAAGGAATATTACAGCGATTTGGTTGCGTTGGTTGATCTTGGACATTCGTTCGTTGTAATTGATGAGCACCAACATCGAAATCTCAAACCAAATACAGAACCTGTAAACACCCTTTTGAGCAACAATTTCATCAGGATCAATAAGAATATTACATTATCTGATTTAACGCATTTTCTGGTTTCGAATCTTCATACACAAAATGTGTATTCCACTCAAGAACCACTTACCCATGATGAGATAGATATCCTGCGGTTATGTGTTTCTTATTCGTTAAAACAAATAGCCATTATCAAAGGAATTGATTATAAAACAGTATCATATCACAAAATAAGAGCCCTAAATAAACTTAACATAAAAGGTACTGTTGAGTTGTTTATAGCACTCTGTGAATGGGATAAACATTATTTTAAACTCCAATCTTGCATAAGAGAAAGTTGATATGTCATTAGTAAGATATAATAGTAAAATCATAATAACTGTCGCGCTGATATCGTTGCTCTCTGCATGCACCAGAGAAAATTCATTAAAGGAGAATCAAAATAAAAGAAGTGGCGAATCCCAAGCGATAGTAGATGCAAGACAGTTCTTTAGCGAACACCCGGAATATATATCTTCAGCAGAACTGGAGCAAAAGCTATATCGCGAATTTGCACAGGTTACTACAGTTCCAGCTTATAAAGAGATGAGTATGTATCAATTGCTTCTCATTTCGCAAGATCGTTTAACTCATTAAATAATGAATCTACACGCTTTTTGCGTGTAGATTATTTTTAAATATCTGACTACGATAGAAATTAATTTATTCAATTATTATCTTTATTCTCGATTTCTGTGTCTTCACCCTCAATGAATTTATCTTCTGAAGAGAACTGTTCATCTGGAACAGGTTGTCCGGCATTCTCCACATCTTCAAGCCACAGCAGAAGACGTAATATTTCATCTATATTTTCGAAGCTCACATAATCGTAGCGACGATGGGTAGCATAAATTTTTCGTGCTAATTTTTTATCTGTAATAATTGGTATCCCGATTTCCTTTGCATATTTCCTTACGGCTAATGCTACCTCATTAGTTTCTCTTACAGAAATCAATGGGATAGGTGACAGATGTGGCTTAAAGTATATCCCTATGGCAATGTGAGTAGGGTTGGCAATCATCAAACGGCTATTACTGACATCAGATTTCAATTGCTCAGAAAGAATTTCTTGATGGCGCTCTCTGCGTTTAGACTTAATTTCTGGACTTCCTTCTTGTTCCTTGTATTCTCTTTTAACTTCTTGTTTATCCATTTTCATATCTTTCATAAATAAAAAATATTCAGCGATAAAATCAAAAATTAAGACAATTATCATACTGCCGAGACAATACAGTATGAGAAGGAATAGCATCTCTCCCCAATCTGATAATAAAGAAATGATATCTCCATCAAGAGTTTTAAAAAGCAGTGATTTATGGTTACTCCAAAATAATTTGATCGCCAATGCAAAAAAAATAATATAAAGTATTGCTTTAACAAATTCTTTTACGGTTTTTAAGCCAAATATACGTTTTAAGCCATTTACTGGATTTAATGAATCAAACTTAAACTTAATAGCTTCAGTTGCTAATTGCATTTTACTTTGAAACCATGAAACAAGTATTGTTGTAAACATACAAACCAGCAAAAAAGGAATGATCGTTTTCAACCAACCTATCCCCATAGCTTTAAAACAGTCCCAAATATCCGGTTTAGCGTTATGATCAAGGATGTATTCAAGAATCGACATAATGTGATGCACATCAAATACATATCCGAGATATAAAGTACCCACAAGCATTATTACAGAGACTGTTAAGTCTCTACTTTTTAGAATTTGACCTTTTTTAGAAGCATCCTGGAGTTTCTTTTGTGTTGGCTTTTCAGTTTTATTTGCCATGAAACACTCTATTTATCAATGTATAATTGCAATTGTTCTTGGAAAAAGGATAACGGCATAACTCGTTCAGCCAGTATTGGGCCAAAATAAATAATTAATATTAAAAATGCCAGCGCACTTTTGACAGTCAGTGAGATGGCAAAAGCATTTAGTTGTGAAGCATAACGTGCCAGCAATCCCAGGACAGCTTCACCGCCCAGCATAACCGCAATCACGGGGCTTGCGTAAACGATAGTATGAGTCATTATATTATTAATATATGAGAATAAAGGCTCTAATTTAGGAAAATTAAAATTTCCTGAAGGCCATAAGTTATAACTTTGCCATAGAGTCTCCAGAATAAAGTTCAATCCACCGTTAGTAAGATAAACTGCTGCAGAGAAAAGGTTAAATAATCTTGCTAATTCCGATGTATCGACACCTGTAGCCGGATCCAAAGTACTACTTAACGTTGCACCACGTTGGTTATCGATAAAGCTACCTATAGCAAGGAAAATCCAAAATGGGGATGCTAATAAGCAAGCAATAAACAACCCTATGATAATTTCTCTGGCAGCAAACAAAGCGACATCTATTTCATTTAGGGTAGATAATTCATAGTGGTAATGCTGAACTAATGCACATGATACCACTATTATTATTGGATGACGGACTACTGTTGGTATATTCCCACTGGCGAAAAATGGTAACAAATAGAAAGTTGGTGCCAATCGGCAAAAACCGAGCGCTGTAGCAGCCAGCAGACTATGCAACTGATAGAGCATCGCCTCCCCCATGCTATCCTCTCGCGAATGCTAAATTCAGCATTTCGATACCAAACGAATATAATTTTTCACCATACCATCCGCTCATTAAAAAAAAGCAAATACTTACGCACAATAATTTGACGCCAAATGGCAACGTCTGTTCTTGCAACTGTGTTACCGTTTGAAAAAGCCCTACCAATAAACCAACGAATGTCGCAACTGCAATAGGTCCTGCAGACATAACTAAAATCAGATACAGCGCCCTATTCCCCGCAAAAACAATGTCGTCCATATTTTTTTCCTCAGGGATTAATGGATAGGTCAAAATATTGTAAAATGAGTCCTTTCGATAACATTGTCCAACCGTCCATCGCGACAAACAGAATTAATTTTATCGGTGTAGATATGGTTACCGGACTCATCATCATCATACCTAACGTTAACAGAACGCTGGATATAACCAGATCAACTACAACAAAGGGTAAATAAATATAAAAACCTATAATAAATGCACTTTTTATCTCACTCAACGCATATGCCGGGAGTAACGAGAAAATTGAAATATTATCATCATCGATTATCTCTTCATTGTCTTCAGAACTATTCACCTTCTGAATCTTTTCAAAAAAGCTAACCAACTCCGGTTCAGAATATTTTATCAAATATGATTTATAACCACTCATGCCTGTCTCAACAAAATTAACAACCGACGCAACATTATTGAATGAAAGATTCTCATTCTGACTGTTATTATATATTTCCTTCCCAACCGGCATCATTACGAACATTGACAATAGCAAAGCTACCCCATTAAGTGTCATATTTGATGGCACTTGCTGAAGTCCCAAAGCGTTTCGTACAATAACAAAAACAATCGAGAATTTAATAAAACATGTCCCGGATGCTATTATAAACGGTAATAGTGTAAATAATGATAATATCGCTATCAGCGAAATGCTATTTGACATTATTATTCCCTGATAACCAAGAATGAATTTCTACGCCCAATTTATCATCCACTTCAACAAGTTCGCCATAGCCAGTTAGCGCGCCATTTACACGTATCTCTATATTTTTCTCCGCTTCAGGAAGCAAAGATATAATTCTTTTTGCACAGAGATCATCTATTTCATATAGATTCATAATTTTCTTTCCAAGAACAAACTCAATTTTTACAGGCAAGTCTTCAAAACTATTAATCTGCTGATAGTCATTTTCATCATTAATCTCGATTTCGCTTTTTTTGATATCAAAGTCATCTGTTTCAAAATCTTCCTCGTACTCAAAATGATCAACCATTTTTAACTCCTCTGGATAAATTAAATCACAAATCTTTGTATTATAAATAACCGCATAAGCAAAATTATTTGAAATTAATAAAACATCACCAACTTCAATATCAACAATGGTTCTATAACATGTTTTACTAAATCCAATTACAAAATGAATGGGCCAATATAATGATTTTTTGTCTAGCGTTGGAGCGTTTTCGTATTGGCAGACTGTGACTTTATCTAACCAAATATTTAATTCCCCTGTCCATATTCTTATCAGTGGTTGAGCTGGACTCAATACTCCATCAAATACTTTACCGACACACAAACGATTATATTTTAGTTCAGGATACTTTAGATTTAACGGGGTACTAGATAAACTGAGCCATTCCCCTATTAACCTTTCCGTTTCTGGCATTAAAGCCATCCCAGCGAGCTCGGCAGAAATTAAGGGAAATAACTCTCGAAGTAACACCCATCCAGACCAGCTGCCGCTCTCTTCTGCTATCGGTAGCCATTTGGCGCTAAATTCGGGCATTAATAACGCAACATCTTCACCCTTTTCTTTCCAATTTTGAAAAGTGGTTTCAAAGGAATGAGTGTTTCCATTTACTTTTCTCAGACCGAACATTAACTTTCGTCCTTCTGATCGTTTTCGAATTTACCTTCATTTTCTTGCTCATCATGAGGCTGATGTCGTTGCCCTTGTCGTTCATCTTGCTCAGTCAATACCCAACGTTGTGCTGTAACATCATTGTGTTGGGCTTCATGGAGTCTGTCGGAGACAATCGTGTCTGATGGTTTTAGTCGTATCCCTTCACTACTTTCCAGAATCCGAACTGTATGATTCTGTCCCCAACGCTGAAACTGATATGTCAATTCATTTTCGGGTACATTGGCACTATTAACAGAATTATTTATATCATTCTGATTGAGCGTATGAATATTCCTTTGCTTTTCGATATGTTGAGTAAACATGGTTTTGTTATCAGCAAACCTTCTTTCGTTAGTAATATCTAATAAATGGGCCTGCTCTCCATTTTTTTTGTCTCCATCGCGATATTTTTTTTCACGCTCTTTATTATTACTGTGGTTTTGAACCGTGATGTTTTCTGTATGGATACCATTATGGATTTCCCCCTTAAATTGTATCGCTTTATCAGATAGTTCAGAATTAACACCCTGATCTCGTGAAGTCATATTGAGGACTTTCTTTGTAGAAAGTTGCTCTATTCCATTTGTTTGCAAAGAAAAAGAAGAATTCCTGTCAACCTGGAGAGACGATTTGTTATCAATAGACTTCATTTGCCCATTCTTTTTCCCAAACGTAAGGAATTGGCTATCCTGAGCCTGACGTAATAACTGGAGAATGGATCCAGCAACAATCTCACTCATTTCTTTATTTTTTTTGTTTTTCTTTAAGAAACTGTCTAAATCCGCAGCAGAATTCTCGGATGTGTCTGTGTTTAAATTTTTATAATGTTCAATTTTCTTGACTTCGTCCATTATATTTCTCCTCCTGTTCAAGCTCGTCTTGATAAAGCATCTGATTTAAAAGTTGTTTTTTGATGCGCTTCTTTAGTCGATCGTACTTTTCTCCTTTTAGCCACCAGTGTTTTCTTTGTGCTTGCTGTTGAACTATTTCCTTGTTAAGTATTTTTCGCCGCTCTGCTATTTTTTGCTTTTCAAGATTTATCTCAGCGATCTGCTGCTGAATGACTGCAACTTTACGTAACGAGTAAAATATATCCTGGCGAAATACAACTTCGCCGAGTAATTCCTTCATATCTAACAGTGACTGTAGGTTTTTAAGTTGCATATCATACAGGCGTTCCTTTTCGACTAACTTTTCTTTTTCTGCATTTAACTTTTGTAATGATGCTTCACATGCAGCCAGGCTCTGCGCTGTTCTTCTGATAAGTCGATTAACTTTACTTAACAATTCGTTCAAGCTCTTTTAGCGTTTCACTCATTGGCATTTTTTCATTAACTGACTGTTTTAACCAATTTGTGAGTTTAGGCCGGGCATTCATAGCAAAATCATTTTCAGCATTTTGCCCAGCGCGATATTCCCCTAAATCAATAAACACCTGTAGATCTTCCAAAGTTGTGAGGATCTTCCTTACCCGTGCTGCATTATCTCTGTGTTTTTCATCAGTGACCTGACCAAATACTCGACTCACACTTTTTAGTACATCTATTGCCGGATAATGACCTTGCCCAGCGAGTTTGCGACTTAGATAGATATGGCCATCAAGGATTGAGCGAATTTCATCACCCAGTGGGTCTGATTCATCCTCCCCCTCCAGTAATACGGTATAAAACGCAGTAATACTTCCTTTTAATGTTGGTCCCGGCCTCTCCAGTAAGCGAGGTAAACTGTCAAAAACAGAAGCAGGATAACCACGCCTGGCAGGTGGTTCACCCGCTGCCAGCTTCATATCGCGTAGTGCTCGTGCATACCGCGTCATTGAGTCGATAAAAAGTACAACTCTCTTTCCACGATCTCTAAAATACTCTGCCACGGTTGTCGCCATCAGGGCGGCATTACACCGATCTACTGACGAAAAATCAGAGGTGGCATAAACCAAAACACATTTTGCTGCATTTACTGATTTTTTCAGCGATTCCGCGCATTCCGTAACTTCCCTTCCACGTTCGCCAATCAAGCCAATAACAAACACATCAGCTTCAGTGTTGTTTACAAGCATATGCATTAAAACCGTTTTGCCACAGCCAGCCGATGCGAAAATCCCAACACGTTGACCAATGCCACATGTCAGTACGCCATCAATGACTCTTATCCGTGTCTCTAGTGGTGTATTAATAACTCGACGTTCCTGATACGACGGTGGCAGTTCATCAATCAGGCGTAAATTTCCCCTTTCGCCTGGAGTGTCCGGGACAAACCTTTCCATAATTTGACCAGAAGCATTCAAAACTGAACCAAGAAAGGCATCACTGATCTGTATGGTTAACTGCTCTCCCGTTGGTTTCAAAACTGCAGTACGTGTAAGCCCCACAGAGCTGCCTATAAGGTTTAATAATGTCTTTCCATTGCGAAAGCCAACGACCTGAGCCCTGGCTATACGTTCATTTGCTTGCCAGCTCGCATAAATTTCGCATACTTCGCCCACTGAAACGTCGTCAAGCTCTGCTTCAATCAGCGAGCCGTTTATGCTATGTAAGTAGCTGTATTTATTTAATAGTTTTAATTTTTTCATACCAGCATGCTCCATATCGCAAGACATTATCCTAAATAGTTTTCAGAATATTAACGGGAACATTTTCCGTTAGTTCCCCGTACGAAAGTACTTCGAGGTCTCGATAACTAGATTCAATAAGTTTTTTGATAAAACGACGAATATCCACAGATCCCAGTAAAATAATGTCTTTAATAGGAATATTGATTCCAGAAAGAGCCAGTTTAAAATTATCCAGAATCATCTCAGCTTCGGATGCATCGAGATTAAGAAAAGTACCGCCAGCGGTAGGCCTGACACCATCTCTGATTCTGTCCTCTATTTCAGGCGAAATCACAATTGCTTTAATTTCTCCAGAATATGAAAACTTATGGCAAATGTAGCGACCTAATGCACCTCGTACATGCTCGACGAGTGTAATTATATCTTTCTCTCGTGGGCTCCATAATGCTAAAGCCTCCATAACTAAACGCATATTGCGCACTGAAATTCGCTCCTGGATCAGACGCTGAATTACCTCTGAAATGCGCTGCACGGTTATATATCTTAATATTTCTTTTAATAGATCAGGATACTTCATCTCTAATTGATCAAGAATATATTTGGTTTCTTGTATACCAAAATACTCATTAATATTATGAGCCAGACATACAGATAAATGATTGTACATTTCATCCATGGCCGTGCGAGTATAACAGCCAATTTTTGTTAATTTTTGGGCATCACTTTTTGTAACCCAATAATATTGTTCACCATTATTATTTACGATGACAGGTTTCTTGATCAAAGTCGAAACCACTTCATCTGAATATTCAACCAACAAGACAAGATCATGATAAATTTTAAATTGCGAGGCTCTGACTTCATTTAGCATTAATATGACATCTTCATCATTAAGGCCTTCCCCCTCGCGAATGACAATACCGGGAATACGGATACCATACTCAATAAAAAACTGACTACGAATCCTATCAGCAAGATTGATTTCAGTGTATTTTTTAGCCTGTACACTATTCATAATCAAAACCAAGGGTACCGTTTCGGTAATAACCTGATCAAGTTTATTAATAATACCTAATGAAATATCATCATCCTGATTATAGGGTTCCAACCCAACGGTGATATCTCCCTCAACAACCGTTTCTTCAACCCCTTTCTTTTTGAATTTAAAGTAAAAATAAATTCCTAAGATTACTGCCAAACATAAAAACACAAGAAGGGGAAAACCTGGAAGCAACCCAATACTTAGCGCGAGGACACATGTCACAATAATGACAAAAGAATTACTTAATAACTGGGACATTATATTTTGCCCCATATTATCACTATCGCCATTCACGCGCGTTACGATAAACCCTGCACTAATAGCAATTAATAAAGCTGGAATTTGTGAAACAAGACCATCACCGACGGTAAGAATTGTGTAGACGGTCAACGCTGTCGAGAAATCCATTCCATTTTGGCCTACTCCTACTGATAGCCCACCGATAATATTAACAAAGATAATAATAATGTTTGCAATAGCATCACCTTTGATAAATTTCATCGCACCATCAAAGGAACCATACAGCTGACTCTCTCGTTCTAATACGCTACGACGTTCTTTTGCTAAATCTGCATCAATGATCCCGGCGCGTAGATCGGCGTCAATACTCATTTGTTTACCTGGCATACCGTCAAGCGAAAAGCGGGCAGCAACTTCAGCCACACGTTCCGAACCTTTAGTAATCACGATAAACTGAACAATAGTAACAATGGAGAAAATAACAAAACCAACTACCAGGCTATCTCCAATAACGAATTCACCAAAACTCGTTATAATTTCTCCGGCGTCCGCCTCAAGAAGTATAAGTCGGCTGGTACTGATCGCCAGCGCCAAACGAAATAACGTTGTGATGAGAAGAATTGATGGGAATGAAGAAAAACTTAAAATCCTATCAACATAGAATGATCCTAAAAACACAAGTATTGCCAATGTTAAGTTCAGCCCAATCAAAAAATCGATTAAGTAGGTGGGCAATGGAATTATGAGCATGGCGATAATCATCACCATTAATCCAAGAATTATTAATTCTGGATGACTCCTTAACCCTATCAAAACTTTGTTAAACATTGAACATTACCTTCTTCCATGGTTTTTTATTTTGTTTTTTATTACTGTTTTGTGTATCAAAGAGCTCTGCTGCAAATGTTACTTTTATTGCCTGTTTACAACACTCCCTAATCTCTAATAATTGTTCATTATTAATAAAAAGTGAAAATGGAAGATTTGTACATCCGCTGTAAATCGCCTTCAGGAGTAACGTTTTGTCTTTATAATTAGCATCTGCGGGTAGGGTTACCAGTGCATTTTTCAGGAGTTCCTCTGCAGTCTCAGGAAACTTTATTAACGATATCAGAAAAAATATCCAGTAATCTTCTGCGCTAATAAATTTTTTAATTATTGGGTTATTCATTAAAGTTTTCAGAAATAAAGCCTCTGCCGACTGAAGAGACAATAGTTGTGACAACTTATTGAGAAACATACCAAATTCCAATGATGAACAACTCGCATCAAGTGCATTTATATCTGAGAAAAGCGTCTCTTTGATAAATTTTGTCACTAGCATTCTATTTTGATAGCCATAACTACCAATCCATTCTACATAAGTATCTACAGCATCGTCTTCTGCCATTAAAAATTGTCGATAACTTGCCCTTAGTAATTTTGGATTTAATGACAATGCCTGGCCAAATAACTTTGCTTTTAATGCCGAGTTAATGCCACTATTAATGAATTTTTTAGTAGTCTCTTGATTAACTTTTCTAAGTAATGCTTCAGCGTTTAGCCGCACATTTTCAGATATTTGTTTTTTACGTAAAATTGCACGTAATACAACCACCAGATCGCTTTCATCTGGAAATAATTTTTTAGCAAAGCTATACACTTCATAGTCATGGGTAGTTGCAGCCTTAAGCGCCTCCATGACTTTATCGGTTTTTTCTATTGGCTGATCTTCCAGGACATATTCTTCTCCGTCCAGAAAGTTGGCCAGTTGTTCTTCGTAGATTTTTTTCTTCATAAACTGCGTTAACGCTGCTGACATCTCGTCAGTAGCTTGTAAGAATCGAGCTTCTTTACCGGCGGGATCATCCCCCATTTTAGGCATTTCAGCTTCAATATCTTCATTATCTTCTGTGATAATGTCCTCTAAGCGAGAAACTTCTCTGGCTCTTTCTAATACACCGACATGCTCTACATGAATCGCCATTTCACTATCCTCCGACGACTTCACGATTCAGGTAAGTTTTTATCCATTTCTGCAGTAATTCATCGTTGATTTCTTTATTTTTTGCCATTTGCTGTGTTATTGCTCTGGCGTCAACCGCAGCCTCATTCGCATTATTCATCATGCGCTCATCGATCTCTCTTGGCTCAATAAGAAAGACACGAACGATGTTATTCGCATTTGTTCCTTCATATCCAAATAATTTACCAATAAATGGAATACTGCCTAATATTGGGATCTTGCGACTTTCATAGGTATTCGTATCTCGTGTATATCCACCAATCAAAAGACTTTTCCCTTGAGGCACGCGCGCAATAGTACTTATAAGCGTTCTACCAACCTGAGGCAGATCATCAACATTGGTCTTGTCAGAATTGATTTCATTGCCATCTTCAATATTCAAGAGTAATTCAATTTGATTTCGCGAAGCAAATCGTGGTAGCACGCTAATCATCGTACCATAGGTTACTTCATCCAACTCCGCAGTACGCTCGCCGACTAATTTAGTATAGAAAGTACGGTTATTATCAAATATAGCAGGAATATTCTCCTGTGTTAAAACGACAGGACGAGCAACAACGGCGGCTCTTCTTTTTTGCGCAAGTGCCTGTATTGTTGCAATAAACTGTGTCCCATCCAGGGTACTAATTGAACCTGAATTATTAAATGATGCACTTAGGCTGGATCCAATTTTTATCGTGCCCGACCAGTCAGCTCCTAACTGTTCTAGATCAGTCTTATCAATATCTATTATCCATAAAGATAATTCAATGTGTCGCTTTGGAATATCGAGTGTAGCTACTAACTTCTCGATAAAATCAACCTGAGATACTGTTCCTTTAACAAGTAAACTGTTGGTATCAGGATATGCAATAATTTGTATATCGTCAGTCTCTGGCGCTCCAGCTGTCGATATTATTTTCTCTACTTGTAGATCATCATCTTCTTCAGCACCAGGAAAAGGAGGCATACGTGATACGTTTTTTAGTTGTTGACGACTTGAAATTTCAGAAAGTACGTTAACCCCAGTGCTTTGCTTAATGTTATTATTTAACAACGTCGATAGTACTTTTGCCATGCCAGGAATAACTATCTTTTCGCCACGTAATTCATAAGTCCGATCATTAACGAATGTGTTGACCAGGTGAATAATCCCTACTTTATTGCGTCCGATCTCGATGCCATCACTGTTTTGCTCCATTAATTTTGCAGCATTAACGACCAGGTCAACATAAACCGGTGGCCCCGATACATAGAAAGTACCATTGCCGCCCCCTTTAATTTCATAACGAGAGTTATACAGACCCGATTTTTTTAAGAAATTATTAAACTCATTAGTCGATACCTTTCTCAGATTAATCAGAGCATTACGCATCTCTGATGAGTCATAGATATAAATAGCTTTGCCATCATCGTACCAAATAAGTCCCATCTGCGCCGACAGGCGTTCAATCAAGGCATAGGGTTCGGTTAAATCAAAATTTCCGCTGATCTGTTTCTTCATGGCAAGCTTACTTACTATTGTAGGCTTACCCGCATATGATGAAACCGTTTCAAAAAAACTACGTAGATTTTCTTTATTTGCTACGTATCCATTCGCTGTTGCGGCATATGCACCAGGAGTCAATAATCCATTAAAAATGCATAAGGCTGAAATTAATATAATAGTAATACGTAATTTTATTTTCATAACTTTTTACATAGTTCTCTCGGTGTTTTTCCTAACCGACTTTTTACTTCAGCTGAAAAGTGTGATGAGGATGAGTAGCCATATTTATGCGCAATAGTTGTCATATCACTGTTTCCTTCAATGATTTCCAACACGGCTCTGGCAACTCTCCAGCCACATAATTCCGTTTTAACTTTACCACCCAATGCATAACTACATAAACGGCGAAAATGTGAATACGATACGCCGTAAAGCTCACCAAGATCATAGAGTGAAGTCTGTATGAGCGATTGCGATAATAAATAGCGAACCAGTTTATAGCATTCTGTTTTTCTTAGATGCTGAAACAGAATTTCATTAATATTATCGCTGCTCAGATAAGTGGCTAAAAACCAGGCTTCACTTGCAACTTTACTGAATAGCACAACTTCTGATGCAAAGGGCAAGGCATCAGCAAACAACTCATGGTGTTCCCTTTCCACACTCCCCGTTGATTCATCAATAAAAGCTAATAATTTACTCAGGATATCAATGCGAAGTGGATGATAAATTACTTTCCCTGCAGTTACCTCAATTTGGCTTCGGTCAATGAGCAGTAATATGTCTTCCACTACCATTAATTTTTGATGGTTATTACCAATCGTAATAACAAGGGTTACATCCTTGTTTTCATTTCCCCGTAAGAACCACATTTCAGGGTCCAGTAGGGTTAACTTCTGTCCTTGAAGCAAAACATTCATTGGAAGTAACAGCCCTTCTTCAATCATGTTTCATCTCCTTATTCCATATTCTCATTCTCCATAAACTTGCAATAAAAACATGATTAAAAAGTGATGATTCCTATTTATAAAATAATGATTTTGTTATGAGCGAATAGCTATCAGCCACTTACACTTGTACGTCATCCTGTCCATATACAGAATTGCAACTGTTGATATGTTTTACTTAAACATACCCCGTATTTCTTATAACACTTGTTTGGTGACTATTTTCAATAAAAATCATATTTGTTAGTTACACATTAACGCACTGCGAGTGTTTTGTTACTCCCTGCATATATTTTATTCTCTTTTCCGATTCTATTTTTCTTAATCGTTCATATAATTTTCTTGTTAGTCGGATTTACGAATCATGAGACTTATGATGGATGGAATGAGGCTAAGCGGCCATGTCAACCCTGTAATTACTGCAGCAAACAACCGATATGTTACTTTTTCTTCCGAGAAGATAAATATTAAGGTCGATGTCACAACCAGACCTATCAGGTAAGCTAACAGTAATTTATTGATCACTTTTACCTCCCTTACGATTTCTCTTTGAGCGGTCCTTTTAATCCAGGACCGCTTCATTATGAAAACTATTTAATTCCCTCATCATTGATAAGATTGGACATTTCTTTCAACATAAGAGTCATTGAGGCTTTCGACCAGTTTAGCGGAATGATAGGGCTTGGCGCTTCATGCAAAGTTCCTGACTTGTGGATATAGTTATAGCTTTCGGGAAGTGCCATTTCAGGTACGCTCCTGCCATTTGCACCAATCATATTCTCGCCTGTTATTTGGGCCAATGATCTATTCATAAATTGCACTGAGTCATTCAAATACTCTTCTTTTCTTGATTCTTTATAAACAATTGCTGCTGATTTTGCATACCATGAGTCAAAAAACCATTCTGCTTCTGTTGATGGAATGAAGCTCATTTCTCTTTTTGCATGTGAATTTTGATCGGTATCGGTTTTAATATCATTGAACCAAAAATTTGCCGACTGATAATTATCCTTCTCGTATCTTTTTATACCATACGGACCTGCTAGTTTTTTAACTATTTTTAGAACTTGCTCTTTTCTTCTGGTATTTATCTTTGAAAGATTTGCAGGATAAATAACATTAAGTAAAGCCGCATCGGCTTCTCTGTAATGTTTATCTTTTTCCAGATAACCTGGGGATTCTCCCCCTAAATCAAGCTGTAACGTTATTCTTTCATAACCTTTATCTATGAGGTGGTTCAACCTCGTTGTTGAAAGTGGTTCATCCAGTTCATTAGCTTTAGCTTCGCGTAGTAAATCAGAGACAAAAACAGAGTCTTTCTTCGAGAGTAAGTTCGACAAACGTTCCAGTCCAGAGGTCACCAGTGCAACGGAAGATGTGTTTAATCTGGCATCTTCTTCCCACGCTCCGGAATCTTCCATAACATAGAAATTGGCTTTATCCAGATAAGCAATCAGCAGCGCAACCGATTTTAATCGGTCACCTTTTTGCCAATCTTCAGCGTTAATAGTACCAGTGTCGATTGCTTGTATAAGGAGATCAAGATAAAGACCTAACGCATCATTTTGTTTATGGTTCCACAGCTGCGGCTTGCCTTCTTCCTGCACATCTGCCATCACGGGGGAGTTGCTGTCAAATCGGATATGCACAGCATTCATTTGCCCAGGAATACCATCCAGTCGTTTTGGGTTGCTAATGACGTCCTGCATCCGTTTAATCTGGTCTGGCGTAGACATATAATCCCACAGAGTGAGCAGAACCTTTTTTGCGGCTACACTATTTTCCTGATCTGATACTAATGCCATATAGCCCCATAAACTATCCCTCAGCCAGACAGCATCATAGTGGGTTTCTGCCGCTGTTTTGTCATCTTCGAAAGTAGAAGCAAGAATAAATGTTCCCCATGGTTTCTCCGTCAACGTTAACTTTCGTGTATTTTCTGTTAATGTTAACAATCCTTGAATTTCGTCTTTGGTATAGTGGCTCTTTATTTCATTTTTTAATTTGGCTGAGTGAATCAGAAGACGATAATTAGGATACTTATCTGGATTTAACGATAAATAACTTTTATCAGTTGCTGCCCCCGTGGAATTAAGAATGTTAAATACAGATTCACTCGTCACTTCTGCCCCTGTCGCCTGGCATGTGCAGCATGAAAATATACCAGCGAGCAGAAGAGTTAATGTAGATTTCCCTTTCATAAAAGATTCCATCAATCGTTTGTTAAAAGCGTAGATAACCACTTATTTAACAACTTGAAAATAAGGTATTTTACCTGGGTTGTTACAAATGGATTGCATTGCGTAAACGCTTTTATTTACAAAAAAATGGGGAAGTATTACGGCGATTGCGAAAAGTCTGAAGCGATTGAATTAAGATAATATAGAAAATCAGATACAACAAAAATGGCAGGTTGATGAGGTGAAGATAAATTGGAGCGGGCGAAGGGAATCGAACCCTCGTATAGAGCTTGGGAAGCTCTCGTTCTACCATTGAACTACGCCCGCTTCGAGATGCGTAAGGCATTATAAACCTTACGCTCTCCTTAGCAAGTGCCGCGCTGCTGACTGCTGATTAATTCGCCATCAGCATTTTGGCTTGCTGCCCTGAGGCGGCAAGTAACGCAGCGGATCAATTGCCGTAGCACGGTAACGAATCTGGAAATGCAGGCGAACCGATGCCGCATCAGTGCTCCCCATAGTGGCGATTTTTTGCCCAGCCTTCACGCTTTGCCCATTATTTACCAGCATCGTGTCATTATGGGCGTAAGCCGTAATGTAATCTTCACTGTGTTTAATCATGATGAGATTACCGTAGCCACGCAGCTGGTTGCCCACATACACCACCTTTCCTGCACCCGCGGCGTAAATAGGTGTACCCCGTGGAGCTGAGATATCAATCCCTTTATTGCCGCCATCAGCTGTCGAATACGGCATGATAACTTTCCCTGTCGTTGGCCATAACCAACAACGTTGCCCTACTGGCGGCCAGGAAGATTTCGGTACTGCTGATGACGGTGTAACCGATGCGGTTTTGGTCGTTGATTTGGCGGTTGATTTACGTGTACTGCTACTTTTCGCCCCACCCAGTTTTAGTTTCTGACCAACTTCAATGGTGTAAGGGGGGGAAATGCCGTTCAGTCGCGCCAGCTCTTTTACGCTGGTTCCCGTGGTGCGCGAAATACGATATAGCGTATCCCCCCGTTTCACGGTGTAAACGGAGCCGGAATACGTTCCTGTATCGGATGATTTGCTACCCGAGCAGCCCGCCAAAAGCAGTCCAACCGATAACAACATCACGATACCCAGAGATTTTTTATTCAGGCGTCCCGCACTCAAAATCTTTCCTCGCTTAAAAAACAAGACGCCATATCATAGCAGCCAGCCTCTGGATACCCAATCTCTTGCTTCTGGAAAAACGCGGTAATAGAGAAAGAGGTTAATTTCATTTGGCAAAGGGAAGTATCATCAGCAAAATATTCGCTGCAGAGGTATCGAATTTCCTGACTTTTTTACCCTATTTCCCATCCTGATGCGTAATAATCCTGATTTATCACATTGATTTTATCGCCACTCATATTGATACGTATCACTGCCCCTATTCAGGGTCCTGTTTCGTATCATATCTGTGTTTTTTTAACATCATCACACTTCCTTCCTCCCTTAACGCTTATCGTCGTTTCTGGCGTAAATCTTGCCTGCTTAGACTAAATCTTTGCCATAAGAACCAAATGTTCAAATCGAGGGGATTTCTATGGAAGCGCGGGAAGCAACCGCTACAGGTGAATCATGCATGCGCGTAGATGCCATTGCTAAGGTCACCGGGCGGGCACGATATACTGACGATTATGTTATGGCGGGCATGTGTTACGCGAAATATGTACGTAGCCCTATCGCACATGGTTATGCCGTAAGTATTAATGATGAACAAGCCAGAAGTTTACCGGGCGTACTGGCGATTTTTACCTGGGAAGATGTGCCTGATATCCCATTCGCTACAGCTGGGCATGCCTGGACACTTGACGAAAACAAGCGCGATACCGCCGATCGTGCCCTGCTAACTCGCCATGTTCGTCACCATGGTGACGCCGTTGCCATCGTCGTGGCCCGTGATGAACTCACGGCAGAAAAAGCGGCGCAATTGGTCAGCATTGAGTGGCAAGAATTACCCGTTATCACCACCCCAGAAGCGGCGCTGGCTGATGACGCTGAACCAATCCATAATGGCGGCAATTTACTAAAACAAAGCACGATGACGACGGGCAATGTCCAACAAACAATCGATGCCGCCGACTACCAGGTACAGGGGCACTATCAGACGCCGGTCATTCAACATTGTCACATGGAAAGCGTGACATCGCTGGCATGGATGGAGGATGACTCGCGAATTACCATCGTTTCCAGCACCCAGATCCCGCACATTGTTCGCCGTGTGGTTGGTCAGGCGCTGAATATTCCCTGGTCATGCGTACGAGTCATCAAACCGTTTGTCGGTGGCGGTTTTGGTAATAAACAGGATGTACTGGAAGAGCCAATGGCAGCATTCCTGACCAGCAAGCTTGGCGGCATTCCGGTGAAAGTTTCCCTTAGCCGTGAAGAGTGTTTCCTCGCAACCCGTACCCGCCACGCTTTTACTATTGACGGGCAAATGGGCGTGAACCGCGACGGAACATTGAAAGGTTATAGTCTGGATGTTCTGTCTAACACCGGCGCTTATGCATCTCACGGGCACTCCATCGCTTCTGCAGGGGGGAATAAAGTCGCTTACCTTTATCCTCGTTGTGCCTACGCTTACAGTTCAAAGACCTGCTATACCAACCTCCCCTCGGCTGGTGCGATGCGTGGTTATGGCGCGCCACAAGTCGTATTTGCCGTTGAGTCTATGCTTGATGACGCCGCGACAGCGTTAGGTATTGATCCTGTTGAAATTCGTTTACGCAACGCCGCCCGCGAAGGAGATGCTAATCCGCTCTCGGGCAAACGTATTTACAGCGCAGGGTTGCCGGAGTGTCTTGAAAAAGGCCGGAAAATCTTTGAATGGGAAAAACGCCGTGCAGAATGCCAGAACCAGCAAGGCAATTTACGCCGCGGCGTTGGCGTCGCCTGTTTTAGCTACACCTCTAACACCTGGCCTGTCGGCGTAGAAATTGCTGGCGCGCGCCTGTTGATGAATCAGGATGGAACCATCAACGTACAGAGTGGTGCCACGGAAATCGGCCAGGGTGCCGACACCGTGTTCTCGCAAATGGTGGCAGAAACCGTGGGGGTTCCGGTCAGCGACGTTCGCGTTATTTCAACACAAGATACCGACGTTACGCCGTTCGATCCCGGTGCATTTGCCTCGCGCCAGAGCTATGTTGCCGCGCCCGCGCTGCGCAGTGCGGCACTGTTATTAAAAGAGAAAATCATCGCTCACGCCGCTGTCATGCTACATCAGTCAGCGATGAATCTTACCTTGATAAAAGGCCATATCGTGCTGGTTGAACGACCGGAAGAGCCGTTAATGTCGTTAAAAGATTTGGCGATGGACGCTTTCTACCACCCTGAACGCGGTGGGCAGCTCTCTGCCGAAAGCTCCATCAAAACCACCACTAACCCACCAGCGTTTGGCTGTACCTTTGTTGATCTGACGATCGATATTGCGCTGTGCAAAGTCACCATCAACCGCATCCTCAACGTTCATGATTCGGGCCATATTCTTAATCCGCTACTGGCAGAAGGTCAGGTACACGGCGGAATGGGAATGGGCATTGGCTGGGCGCTATTTGAAGAGATGATCATTGATGCGAAAAGCGGCGTGGTCCGTAACCCCAACCTGCTGGATTACAAAATGCCGACCATGCCGGATCTGCCACAACTGGAAAGCGCGTTCGTCGAAATCAATGAGCCGCAATCCGCATACGGACATAAGTCACTGGGTGAGCCACCAATAATTCCTGTTGCCGCTGCTATTCGTAACGCGGTGAAGATGGCTACCGGTGTTGCAATCAATACACTGCCGCTGACGCCAAAACGGTTATATGAAGAGTTCCATCTGGCAGGATTGATTTGAGGATAACATCATGTTTGATTTTGCTTCTTACCATCGCGCAGCAACCCTTGCCGATGCCATCAACCTGCTGGCTGACAACCCGCAGGCCAAACTGCTCGCCGGTGGCACTGACGTACTGATTCAGCTCCACCATCACAATGACCGTTATCGCCATATTGTTGATATTCATAATCTGGTGGAGCTGCGGGGAATTACGCTGGCGGAAGATGGCTCACTACGTATCGGCTCTGCAACGACATTTACCCAGCTCATTGAAGATCCTGTAACTCAACGTCATCTCCCAGCGTTATGTGCTGCGGCCTCATCCATTGCCGGACCGCAGATCCGTAACGTCGCTACCTACGGTGGAAATATTTGCAACGGTGCTACCAGCGCAGATTCTGCCACGCCAACGCTAATTTATGACGCGAAACTGGAGATTCACTCCCCGCGCGGTGTTCGTTTCGTCCCGATTAATGGCTTTCACACTGGGCCGGGCAAAGTGTCTCTTGAGCATGACGAAATCCTTGTCGCCTTTCATTTTCCGCCCCAGCCGAAAGAACACGCGGGCAGCGCGCATTTTAAATATGCCATGCGCGACGCAATGGATATTTCAACGATTGGCTGCGCCGCACATTGCCGACTGGATAACGGCAATTTCAGCGAATTACGTCTGGCATTTGGTGTTGCCGCGCCAACGCCGATTCGCTGCCAACATGCCGAACAGACTGCACAAAATGCGCCATTAAACCTGCAAACGCTGGAAGCTATCAGCGAATCTGTCCTGCAAGATGTCGCCCCGCGTTCTTCATGGCGGGCCAGTAAAGAGTTTCGTCTGCATCTCATCCAGACGATGACCAAAAAAGTGATTAGCGAAGCCGTCGCCGCGGCGGGGGGAAAATTGCAATGAATCACAGCGAAACAATTACCATCGAATGCGCCATTAACGGGATCCCTTTTCAGCTTCACGCCGCACCAGGCACGCCGCTCTCGGAATTACTCCGCGAACAAGGACTGCTAAGTGTCAAACAAGGGTGCTGCGTGGGTGAATGTGGTGCCTGTACGGTGCTGGTCGACGGCACAGCAATAGACAGTTGCTTATACCTTGCCGCCTGGGCTGAAGGAAAAGAGATCCGCACGCTGGAAGGTGAAGCGAAAGGCGGAAAACTTTCTCATGTTCAGCAGGCTTATGCGAAATCCGGCGCAGTGCAGTGCGGGTTTTGTACGCCTGGCCTGATTATGGCTACCACAGCAATGCTGGCGAAACCACGCGAGAAGCCATTAACCATTACGGAAATTCGTCGCGGACTGGCAGGAAATCTTTGTCGCTGCACGGGGTATCAGATGATTGTAAATACAGTTCTGGATTGCGAGAAAACGAAGTAAAAGGATATCCGGCCTGAATTCAGGCCGGATTCACTGAGGTTATGTGTTTAACAACTCATATTTCTTAATCTTGCGATAGAGCGTAGCAATGCCGATGCCCAGTTCATCAGCAACTTGCTTCTTGCTGTTATGACGTGAAAGCGCCTCGCGGATCATTTGCTTTTCCATCTCCTCCAGCGCCGTGCCGCCCGCATCATCGAGTGCCAGGTGCGCCTCGCTGACCTCTGTTACATCACTTTGCTCCGTTGTGCCATTATTCAGCAGATTTGGTGGCAATAGCGTGCTGTCGATAACTTCACCTGAAGGAACAACGTTAACCAGATATTCCATCAAATTGCTTAACTCGCGCAGGTTTCCGGGCCAACGATGCTTACGCAATATTTCGACGACATCGGGAGCAATGCCAGGATAAACCGATCCCAGACGACGGGTATGCAGATGTAAAAAGTAATGCACCAGTAGTTCAATATCTTCCTGACGTTCACGCAGCGGTGGCAGAGTTATCGGGATAACATTAAGTCGGTAGAAGAGATCTTCGCGGAATTTACCTTCGGCAATGAACTGGGCCAAATTCTGGTTAGTTGCAGAAATGATGCGAATGTCGACTTGTATTGGGCTACTGGCACCAATCGGCAGAATTTCACGCGCCTCAATAGCGCGCAGTAATTTAGCCTGCAACATTAATGGCATATCACCTATTTCATCGAGAAACAGCGTGCCCGTATTCGCCGCCTGAATCAACCCTGTTTTACCGTTGGCAGAAGCGCCAGTAAATGCGCCTTTAACATAACCGAACAGTTCGCTCTCCAGAAGCTGCTCCGGAATCGCGGCACAGTTGATAGCAATAAAGGGTTTATTCCGTCTTCCGCTCAACTTATGGATTGCACGGGCGACAACTTCTTTACCCGTGCCGCTTTCACCAACCACCATAACGCTGGATGGGCTGGGTGCAATACGGCTAATGAGTCGTTTTAATTGCCGCATAACACGGCACTCGCCAACCAATTGTTCAATATGCGGTTCATCAGGTGCATTTGCTACAGAAAAACTGGTATGCGATTGGTGAAACGCCATTAAAAATAATTGTCGGCCCTGAATGTTATGCAATTGACCAATGATTAATTCACTTTTATCGTCCCACGAAACAATATGCTGCATATGTCCATGGGTAAAATTACTCTCAAATGTTAATGGTCTGAAACGGATAGGTTTCCCAATAATATTATTTTGTACAACACCAAGTGTTTTTAAGGCAGTCTGATTAACAAACTGAACCCGACTTTCATCATCAACAACTAATACGCCCTGATCCATATTATCGATCATGGTCGCGAATATTTTACTGATGTTATCTCCTGGCCCCTGATCCTCCAGAAGTTTCGAAACAAAAATGGTGGATATATGGCGAACATAATCAGAAAATTCGCGTAAATTATCACTGATATGCTCTTGTTGCTCGTGGGTAACGGCAATCAAACTTATCACCCCAACACAACGATCCTGTAAAATGACAGGCGTACCCAGAAATGCTTTTTCGCGGCAATTTTCTTTACTATCGCAACCTTCACAAAGGGGATCGAAGCGAGACTGTGTCACAACTTTTTCAGTTTTCGTTTCCAGGACGTGGCGGAGCAGGCGTGAGTTGCCGCTCAACTGGCGACCAAGAAACTTCCCATACGCGCCCGTTCCGGCGACGCGACACAAGTTTTCATCAACGATCTCAACCTCAAGCTGCAAAACGCTGGCAAGCATTCTGGCAAAACGCTGAATTGTCGGTTGAATTTGCATCAATACTGACTGCGTAGTAGCAAGCTCCATAGCTTTACCTTCCAGACTTACTTAAAAGTCGATCATTGAAGACGTTGATGGTTCATAGATCATGATGATATTAACTCAGGCGAAATTGGCTTTGATAAAAACATAAGATTTTTATCACTTTCTAATGAAATTATGGAAGAGATATCACATTTCTATATCAATATGAGAATTACGGCGGTGAGTTTATCAAACTGACGAGGGATAACCTGCCCCTTTATCTTATTTCTGATACTTAGCAGCAAATAAATAACGCGATAAAAAAAGCCAAACGTTTTCGTATTTTACAAACAACCAGAAGCTGGCATCAATTTGTGATCAACCCCACACATTACCCGTCAAATTAGTCTTTTGCAGCCGCTTGGATAATTCTGGCATAGTTATTGTTAGTCCCAGGTATAGCTGTGAAAAGACCAATCACTTTTGGCAAATCACAGTGAAATAAACCTCTTTGCCTGTCATTCCACTACCGGGACTTTATGATGAAAACTGTTAATGAGCTGATTAAGGATATCAATTCGCTGACCTCTCACCTTCACGAGAAAGATTTTTTGTTAACGTGGGAACAGACGCCAGATGAACTGAAACAAGTACTGGACGTTGCCGCAGCATTAAAAGCACTGCGTGCTGAAAACATCTCAACCAAAGTCTTTAATAGTGGATTAGGTATTTCCGTATTCCGCGACAACTCCACCCGTACCCGCTTCTCTTATGCTTCCGCGCTTAACCTGCTCGGCCTCGCACAGCAAGATCTCGACGAAGGCAAATCACAAATCGCTCACGGCGAAACCGTGCGTGAAACCGCCAATATGATCTCCTTCTGCGCCGATGCCATCGGTATTCGTGACGATATGTATCTGGGCGCAGGCAACGCTTATATGCGTGAAGTTGGCGCTGCACTTGATGACGGCTACAAGCAGGGCGTACTGCCGCAGCGTCCGGCTTTAGTGAACCTGCAATGCGATATTGACCACCCGACTCAGTCAATGGCTGACCTCGCATGGTTACGTGAACACTTTGGTTCACTGGAAAACCTGAAAGGTAAAAAAATCGCCATGACCTGGGCCTACTCCCCAAGCTATGGCAAACCGCTCTCTGTACCACAAGGCATCATCGGTCTGATGACTCGCTTCGGTATGGATGTCACCCTGGCCCATCCGGAAGGCTACGACCTGATCCCGGATGTCGTTGAAGTCGCTAAAAACAATGCTAAAGCCTCCGGCGGTAGCTTCCGTCAGGTCACCAGCATGGAAGAAGCCTTCAAAGACGCAGACATCGTTTATCCGAAGTCATGGGCACCTTACAAAGTGATGGAAGAGCGTACTGAATTGCTGCGTGCGAACGATCACGAAGGCTTAAAAGCACTGGAAAAACAGTGTCTGGCACAGAACGCGCAACACAAAGACTGGCATTGTACTGAAGAGATGATGGAACTGACCCGTGATGGCGAAGCCCTGTACATGCACTGCCTGCCAGCTGATATCAGCGGCGTATCCTGCAAAGAAGGTGAAGTGACTGAAGGCGTATTCGAAAAATACCGTATCGCGACCTACAAAGAAGCCAGCTGGAAGCCTTATATCATCGCCGCGATGATCCTGTCCCGTAAATACGCCAAACCAGGTGCACTGCTCGAGCAACTGCTGAAAGAAGCGCAAGAACGCGTGAAATAACCCCTCGGGCCGATCAGCTGGTCGGCCCTCTATTTCCAGAGGCCAAAAGGATAGGATATGTCCGTTTTCTCATTGAAGATTGATATCGCCGATAACAAATTTTTCAACGGCGAAACATCACCGCTCTTTTCGCAAAGCCAGGCCAAACTGGCGCGCCAGTTCCACCAGAAAATTGCTGGTTATCGCCCAACACCGCTTTGTGCGCTGGACGATCTCGCAAACCTTTTTGGTGTGAAGAAAATTCTCGTCAAAGACGAATCAAAACGATTCGGTCTGAACGCCTTCAAAATGCTCGGCGGTGCATACGCCATCGCTCAATTATTGTGCGAAAAATATCATCTTGATATCGAAACGCTGTCATTTGAGCACCTGAAAAATGCCATCGGCGAAAAAATGACTTTCGCGACCACCACCGACGGCAACCACGGGCGCGGTGTGGCGTGGGCAGCACAGCAACTCGGACAGAATGCGGTGATTTACATGCCGAAAGGTTCTGCTCAGGAACGCGTTGACGCCATTCTGAACCTCGGTGCCGAGTGCATCGTCACGGATATGAACTATGACGATACCGTTCGCCTGACCATGCAACACGCGCAGCAGCACGGCTGGGAAGTGGTGCAAGATACCGCCTGGGAAGGTTACACCAAAATCCCAACCTGGATCATGCAAGGCTACGCAACACTGGCAGATGAAGCCGTCGAGCAAATGCGTGAAATGGGCGTAACCCCGACACACGTTCTGCTGCAAGCCGGTGTCGGTGCAATGGCCGGTGGTGTGCTGGGTTATCTGGTCGACGTCTACAGCCCGCAAAATCTGCACAGCATTATTGTTGAACCTGACAAAGCTGACTGTATTTATCGCTCCGGCGTCAAAGGCGACATCGTCAACGTTGGCGGTGATATGGCCACCATCATGGCGGGCCTGGCCTGCGGCGAACCTAACCCGCTGGGCTGGGAAATCCTACGTAACTGCGCCACCCAATTCATCTCCTGCCAGGACAGCGTTGCCGCATTAGGTATGCGTGTGCTGGGTAATCCGTACGGCAATGACCCGCGCATCATCTCCGGTGAATCCGGCGCTGTCGGTTTGGGCGTTCTCGCAGCGGTTCATTATCACCCGCAACGTCAAAGCCTGATGGAAAAACTGGCGCTGAACAAAGATGCCGTAGTGCTGGTTATCAGCACTGAAGGCGACACAGACGTGAAGCACTACCGCGAAGTTGTCTGGGAAGGCAAACACGCTGTAGCACCTTAATCACCCTATTGGAACTGCTCCCTGCAAAACGGGGAGTAAAAAATCTGGAGAAAAATAATGGCTAAGAATATTCCATTCAAACTGATTCTTGAAAAAGCAAAAGATTACCAGGCGGACATGACTCGCTTCCTGCGCGACATGGTTGCTATTCCCAGTGAAAGCTGCGACGAAAAACGCGTAGTACATCGTATTAAAGAAGAGATGGAAAAAGTCGGCTTCGATAAAGTTGAAATCGACCCGATGGGCAACGTTCTCGGTTATATCGGCCACGGCCCGCGTCTGGTGGCAATGGACGCTCATATTGATACCGTCGGCATTGGTAACATCAAAAACTGGGACTTCGATCCGTACGAAGGCATGGAAACTGATGAACTGATCGGTGGTCGCGGTACTTCCGACCAGGAAGGCGGCATGGCCTCTATGGTTTATGCCGGTAAAATCATTAAAGACCTCGGTCTGGAAGATGAATATACCCTGCTGGTTACCGGTACGGTGCAGGAAGAAGACTGCGACGGCCTGTGCTGGCAGTACATTATTGAACAATCCGGCATTCGCCCGGAATTTGTGGTCAGTACCGAACCAACCGACTGCCAGGTATACCGTGGTCAGCGCGGTCGTATGGAAATTCGTATTGATGTTCAGGGTGTTAGCTGCCACGGTTCTGCACCAGAACGCGGTGACAACGCCATTTTCAAAATGGGTCCGATTCTTGGCGAATTACAAGAACTCTCCCAACGTCTGGGTTATGACGAATTCCTCGGCAAAGGCACCCTCACCGTTTCTGAAATCTTCTTCACATCCCCAAGCCGTTGCGCTGTAGCAGATAGCTGCGCCGTCTCTATTGACCGCCGTCTGACCTGGGGCGAAACCTGGGAAGGCGCGCTGGACGAAATCCGCGCCCTGCCTGCAGTACAGAAAGCTAACGCGGTTGTTTCTATGTACAACTACGACCGTCCGTCCTGGACTGGCCTGGTTTACCCAACCGAATGCTACTTCCCGACCTGGAAAGTGGAAGAAGATCACTTCACCGTTAAAGCACTGGTGAATGCCTACGAAGGTCTGTTTGGCAAAGCGCCGGTTGTTGATAAGTGGACCTTCTCAACTAACGGCGTATCTATCATGGGCCGTCACGGCATTCCAGTGATCGGCTTTGGCCCAGGTAAAGAACCTGAAGCGCATGCACCTAACGAAAAAACCTGGAAATCTCACCTGGTGACCTGTGCCGCGATGTACGCGGCAATCCCGTTAAGCTGGCTGGCAACCGAATAATTACTCTTCACTTATTCCCCTCCGGTTCGCCGGAGGGTTTTTGGAGTTTGCTATGCGCGTATTGATCAAAAACGGCACTGTCGTTAACGCAGATGGACAAGCCAAACAGGATTTGCTGATTGAAAGCGCGATTGTTCGCCAGTTGGGCAACAATATTTCGCCACAGCTCCCGTATGAAGAAATTGATGCCACTGGCTGTTACGTTTTCCCTGGCGGCGTGGATGTCCATACGCATTTCAATATTGATGTCGGCATCGCGCGCAGTTGTGATGATTTTTTTACCGGTACCCGCGCAGCTGCGTGTGGCGGTACAACAACCATTATTGACCATATGGGATTTGGCCCGAATGGCTGCCGGTTACGCCATCAACTGGAGGTTTATCGTGGTTATGCCGCCCATAAGGCGGTCATCGACTACAGCTTTCACGGTGTGATCCAGCACATTAATCACGCCATCCTCGACGAAATTCCGATGATGGTCGAAGAAGGACTGAGCAGTTTTAAACTCTATTTAACCTATCAATACAAACTCAACGATGACGAGGTTTTGCAGGCGTTACGCCGCTTGCATGAGTCCGGCGCGCTGACCACCGTGCACCCGGAAAATGATGCAGCTATCGCCAGCAAGCGGGCGGAGTTTATCGCCGCAGGGTTAACCGCGCCGCGCTATCACGCCTTGAGTCGCCCTCTGGAATGCGAAGCGGAAGCCATCGCCCGCATGATTAACCTGGCACAAATTGCCGGTAACGCCCCGCTCTATATCGTGCACCTGTCTAACGGCTTAGGTCTGGATTATCTGCGTCTTGCCCGTGCGAATCACCAGCCAGTCTGGGTTGAAACCTGCCCACAATATCTCCTGTTGGACGAACGCAGTTACGATACAGAAGATGGCATGAAGTTCATTCTTAGCCCACCGCTGCGTAACGTACGCGAGCAGGACAAACTGTGGTGTGGCATCAGCGATGGTGCGATTGACGTGGTAGCGACCGATCACTGCACGTTCTCGATGGCTCAACGCCTGCAAATTTCTAAAGGCGATTTCAGTCGCTGCCCAAATGGCTTACCCGGTGTGGAAAACCGCATGCAGTTACTGTTTTCCAGTGGCGTAATGACGGGACGTATAACACCGGAACGTTTTGTTGAATTAACCAGCGCGATGCCCGCCAGGCTGTTTGGCCTGTGGCCGCAAAAAGGATTATTAGCGCCCGGTTCCGATGGCGACGTGGTGATTATCGACCCACGTCAGAGCCAACAAATTCAGCATCGCCATCTCCACGACAACGCTGACTATTCGCCATGGGAGGGTTTTACCTGTCAGGGCGCGATTGTCAGAACTTTATCCCGTGGTGAAACGATTTTCTGTGACGGCACCTTTACAGGCAAAGCCGGGCGAGGTCGTTTCCTGCGACGCAAACCGTTTGTCCCTCCCGTGCTCTAACCACTGCCAGGGATCTATACACAATCAAGAATGATGAGTGAGGAAAAATGAGTAAGAAAATTGTTCTCGCCCTGGGCGGGAATGCGCTGGGCGATGACCTGGCCGGACAAATGAAAGCGGTAAAAATTACTTCTCAGGCAATTGTTGATTTAATTGCCCAGGGACATGAGGTCATCGTCACTCACGGTAACGGGCCACAGGTGGGCATGATTAACCAGGCCTTTGAAGCTGCCGCAAAAACTGAAGCGCACTCGCCAATGCTGCCGATGTCTGTCTGTGTTGCCTTAAGCCAGGGTTATATTGGTTACGATCTACAAAACGCATTAAGAGAAGAACTGCTTTCTCGTGGCATTAATAAACCTGTAGCAACGCTGGTTACCCAGGTCGAAGTCGATGCTAACGACCCGGCATTCCTCAACCCGACCAAGCCGATCGGTTCGTTCTTTACCGAGCAAGAAGCAGAGCAACTGACAAAACAGGGTTACACTCTGAAAGAAGATGCTGGTCGCGGCTATCGCCGTGTTGTTGCCTCGCCAAAACCGGTTGATATCATTGAAAAAGAAACGGTTAAAGCGTTGGTAGATGCAGGCCAGGTGGTGATCACCGTTGGCGGTGGTGGTATCCCTGTTATTCGTGAAGGTAACCACCTGCGTGGTGCCAGTGCGGTTATCGATAAAGACTGGGCCAGCGCCCGTTTAGCAGAAATGATTGATGCCGATATGCTGATCATTCTGACTGCGGTAGAAAAAGTGGCCATTAACTTCGGTAAAGAGAATGAACAGTGGCTCGATCGCCTGTCATTAAGTGATGCTGAACGCTTTATCGAAGAAGGTCATTTTGCGAAAGGTTCTATGCTGCCTAAAGTGGAAGCTGCCGCCTCGTTTGCTCGCTCTCGCGCAGGTCGTGAAGCACTGATTACCGTATTGAGCAAAGCGAAAGAAGGGATTGAAGGCAAAACCGGAACGGTGATTTGTCAGTAATTTAAAGGCCGGGTGGGTAATACCATCCGGCCAAAGATTGTCAAGTAAGTGCGCTTTGTTGATGCCGGATGCGGCGCGAGCGCCTTATCCGTCCTACAAAACATCGCAAATTCAATAGATTGCAATGCACTTGTAGGCCTGATAAGCGTAGCGCATCAGGCAATTTGGCGTTTGTCATCAGTCTCAGGCCGGGGGGTAATACCATCCGGCCATTTTCATTTAAGCCACTTCCAGCACTTCTTTTGTCGCTTTCACGCCCTGATGCATCAACATCATTAACGCCTCAAGTACGCCGCCGCCAATTGCCCGGGCTTTATCAGAAACGCTGGTGAAATCAGCCGTTTCACCACGAGGATCGATATCACCAATTTTAAAACCACCGACCACTGCTAGTCCGTCGTTCAACAAGCCACGCACCATCCCCGTCAACGGTGCTTTAATTTCATGCTCACCAATCCAGGCAATCACATCGCCCTCTTTCACCAGATCGCCTAATTTCACGTTGGATCGCATAATGCCTGCAGCAGGAGCACGGATCACCCGTCGGGTGGTATGCCCCATAATATTGCCAGGAACACCGGTATTCTCCTGCGCACAACCAGAGTAAATCACCTGACCGAGCCAGTGCCCGCGATTTGTTTCAATTACCGCATGACAATCCTTCCCTGCAATAAAGCCCGGCCCAAGCGCGATTGTTACTGGTGCCATATCTGCCCGCGTCCCCAAATTCTGTTTCGCCAGAATAGCGTCCACCACGCAAAGCGGTTTCAGTTCATCAAGCAATGAACAGGCGGGATCTACCATCACAGGGATGAATCCGCGTTCGGTAAGTTTCATCGCTTCCGCAGAGCTGGTTGCCAGGCGGGCAGTGACGCCTTCGACCGTCATTTCGCCATCGAACACGGCCTGGGCAAACGCCACGGTACAACGAATCACTGTCGGTTTTTCCACTTCCAACATGATCACTTTAAAACCCGCATGATACAGACGTAGCGCCACACCACTGGCGATATCCCCCGCACCGCGAATCACCACCAGCTGGTGTCCGGAAGGATGAGAAGGTTTCATCATCAGCCCACCCGGCGCGTTATTTTTCACCTGTAATATTTCTGCCAGCACGCTGATGGCGATCTCCTGCGGCGTTTCCGCACCTATGTTGTAACCAACGGGCGCATGTAAACGGGCAATATGTTCTTCAGCCACGCCTTTCTCACGCAATTGACGTAGGAAAAGCTGAACCTTGCGGCGACTTGCCAGCAACCCCAGCCATGCAATGGGCTGTTCAATGAGTTTGTCGAGGGCTTCACGATCCTGATTATTCGTGGCAATCAGGACAAAATTATCAGGGCGAATATCCAGTGCTTCCACTGCCGCACCAAACGACTCAGCATGGAGAAGCGTGGTTGATGGTGGGAATAGTTCAGGATTGAGGCTTTCGCGATAAATATCAGCAACGGCAATATCAAATCCTAATAGCGCCGCACTCTGGGCTATCGCCCGGTTGACATGCCCCGCGCCAATCAACACCAGACGTGGACGCATACCATGGACGCTGATAAATACTGACATTGCACCTCCACAATCTGACCCGACAGCATCCGCACCGTTACGAGCCATACGTCCATGGAATAATCGCGGCTTACGTTCCTGCAATGCCTGAAGCGACTCTTCAATCACCTTCCGCTCAACCATTCCGCCACCAATTGTACCGACGATAGAACCATCGGCGCGCACTAACATTTGTGCAGAATGGCGGGGAGTAGAGCCTCGGCTATCAACAATTTGCGCCATCGCAAACGGACAATTTTGCTCTTCGAGTTTTGCAGCCTCTGTGAAAATATTCATACCAACCTCAATGGATATCCTTTCAGTAACCCGGAATACCCGGGCCGCTAATTCACAAATCTGCGCGCGATTGCAGGATGTTCTTGTATATCGCCCAGCCAGATTGCCTCTACGTCGTGTTGTTGCAGCGGTTGAAGGAGCTCGCTTTGCGCAATCGCATTCTCACATTGAGAAAAACGGTTAATGAACCAGACTCGCCGACAACCTTGCGGTACGTTTTTAAATGCGCCCTGAGGGTGGCGAACCAGCGCAACGAGATCGCTCAGTTGCAAGGTTGCATCAGGTGTTAACCCGGTAATATCAGCAAACTGCGACCAGCGATGGACATTTTCTGTGCTCACTTTCGCGCCCAAAATATGTCCTCCCATCACAGCAATCACGCAGCAACTGCTTTTGGGTATGCAAGGTTCGTGCTCATCAGGCGCTTTTAACGGCATTCCACGCGAGCCATCTGCTTCAATGAGAATTACGTCACACTCTGGTCGTTGCACCAGTGCATCAATCGCTTCTGGCGTAAATCCCTGCACTTTTCCCTGGTTCGCTTTCCAGCTGTGAAAACAAAATGAAATGGGGGATGTAAGAGACGCATGAGGAAGCATGGCGGGATCACGACAGAAAACCACGGGCCAGTGAGACGTTGGCATAAACATATGTGTCGTCGTAGTGATTAACACACGCCTGCCGCTAGCCTGGAGCAGTTCTGCCAGCCAAAAAAGCAAGCTGGTTTTTCCCCCAGCCCCAACAACAGAAATCACAGTGGGACGTTTCTGCGCGCCTAAATCAATGAATAATGCCGATGGGTCAACTATACTTTTCACGAGTCTTTATGACCTCTCTGGGATAAATTATCCCCAACTTAATCCATCAGGAAGTAACGCAATTATCAGGCGTTATTAGCCCCTATAAATAATGGAACCACTATGTCAGCCATCGACTGTATAATTACCGCTGCCGGATTATCATCAAGAATGGGGCAATGGAAAATGATGTTACCCTGGCAACAGGGAACAATTCTTGATACAAGTATCAAAAATGCGTTGCAGTTTTGTAGCCGAATTATTTTAGTCACCGGCTATCGTGGTAATGAACTGCACGAACGTTACGCGAACCAGAGCAATATCACTATTATCCACAACCCAGATTATGCACAGGGTTTACTAACATCAGTAAAGGCCGCAGTACCTGCGGTACAAACAGAATATTGTTTTCTCACCCACGGTGACATGCCTACCCTCACCATCGATATTTTTAGTAAAATCTGGTCGTTACGAAATGATGGCGCAATACTGCCACTCCATAATGGCATTCCCGGCCATCCGATTTTAGTGTCAAAGCCATGCCTGATGCAGGCAATCCAGCGTCCCAATATCACCAATATGCGTCAGGCACTCCTTATGGGAGAACATTATTCCGTCGAAATAGAAAATGCAGAAATAATTTTAGATATTGATACTCCGGACGACTTTATTACAGCGAAAAAAAGGCATACTGAAATTTAGAAAACGTAGTTAAACGATTGCGTTCAAATATTTAATCCCTCCAGCACTCTTTATCATAATGATAAGGAATCACTGATTTTGAGAAAAGAGAAAAAGTGATAAATGGGCTGGCAATAATAATTTTCAGGAGTGATTTTAATTCTCATTTGGCACCTGTGAGTTCATTCACAAAAAGCTCCTAAGTTTCGAGCCGCCTCACATTTTTTTATATTTCCCGCCAAACCTGGCAAGAGTGGTGCGATTGTTGCTCTATCCCCCTAAACCACCGGATTTCTCAACACCGGTCACTCAATGATATCTGTATAAGCTAAGGAGAGGGTTATGGGGGATATTATGCGTCCCATTCCGTTTGAGGAACTTTTGACGCGCATATTTGATGAATACCAACAACAACGCTCAATCTTTGGTATTCCCGAGCAACAGTTTTACTCACCCGTAAAAGGTAAAACTGTTAGTGTCTTCGGTGAAACCTGTGCCACTCCCGTCGGCCCTGCCGCTGGCCCGCACACGCAGCTCGCGCAAAATATTGTCACTTCCTGGCTAACTGGCGGACGCTTCATCGAACTAAAAACCGTCCAAATTCTTGACCGCCTGGAGCTGGAAAAGCCCTGTATTGATGCCGAAGACGAGTGCTTTAACACCGAATGGTCCACCGAATTTACCCTGCTTAAAGCCTGGGATGAATACCTCAAAGCCTGGTTTGCCCTGCATCTGTTGGAAGCGATGTTCCAGCCATCAGGATCCGGTAAGTCATTTATCTTTAATATGAGCGTCGGTTATAACCTTGAAGGGATTAAACAGCCGCCCATGCAGCAGTTCATCGATAATATGATGGACGCGTCTGACCATCCGAAATTCGCACAGTACCGCGATACGCTTAATAAACTACTCCAGGATGACGCATTTTTAGCCCGCCACGGCTTACAGGAAAAACGCGAATGCTTGCAGGCCTTACCGGCACGCATCCCCACCAGCATGGTACAAGGCGTTACCCTCTCCACGATGCACGGCTGTCCTCCGCATGAAATCGAAGCCATTTGCCGCTACATGCTGGAAGAAAAAGGGCTCAATACCTTTGTGAAACTCAACCCGACCTTACTGGGGTACGCGCGTGTTCGTGAGATCCTCGATGTCTGCGGTTTCGGTTACATAGGCTTAAAAGAAGAGTCATTTGATCACGACCTCAAGCTGACGCAAGCGCTGGAAATGCTGGAACGCCTGATGGTACTGGCAAAAGAAAAATCACTCGGCTTTGGCGTAAAACTGACTAACACTCTCGGCACCATCAACAATAAAGGCGCACTGCCTGGTGAAGAGATGTATATGTCAGGCCGTGCGCTGTTCCCGCTCTCCATCAATGTTGCAGCAGTTCTCTCTCGCGCCTTTGACGGCAAACTGCCCATTTCTTATTCCGGTGGTGCCAGTCAGCTGACTATCCGCGATATTTTTGATACTGGTATTCGCCCTATTACTATGGCAACCGACCTGCTGAAACCTGGCGGCTATCTGCGCTTAAGTGCCTGCATGCGCGAGCTGGAAGGCTCCGACGCCAGGGGGCTTGACCATGTTGACGTCGAACGCCTGAACAAACTGGCAGCAGACGCGTTAACCATGGAATACACCCAGAAACACTGGAAGCCAGAAGAGCGTATTGAAGTGGCAGAAGACCTGCCGCTGACCGACTGCTACGTTGCCCCCTGTGTTACTGCCTGCGCTATCAAGCAAGATATTCCGGAATACATTCGGCTGCTTGGCGAACACCGCTATGCTGACGCGCTGGAACTCATCTACCAACGCAACGCCCTGCCCGCCATTACCGGTCATATTTGCGATCACCAGTGCCAATACAACTGTACCCGCCTGGATTACGACAGTGCGCTGAATATCCGCGAACTGAAAAAAGTCGCGCTGGAAAAAGGTTGGGATGAATATAAGCAACGCTGGCACAAACCCGCCGGTTCTGGTTCACGCCATCCGGTTGCCGTGATTGGTGCAGGTCCGGCGGGTCTGGCAGCAGGTTACTTCCTTGCCAGAGCGGGCCATCCGGTTACGCTGTTTGAACGCGAAGCCAATGCGGGCGGCGTAGTGAAAAATATCATTCCTCAGTTCCGTATTCCTGCAGAGTTAATTCAGCACGATATCGATTTTGTTGCCGATCACGGCGTGAAATTTGAGTATGGCTGCTCACCCGATTTGACCGTTGAACAGTTAAAAAATCAGGGCTTCCACTATGTTCTGATTGCCACCGGCACTGATAAAAATAGCGGTGTGAAACTGGCGGGCGACAACCAAAATGTCTGGAAATCACTCCCCTTCCTGCGTGAATACAACAAGGGCACAGCGCTCAAGCTGGGCAAACATGTGGTCGTTGTCGGGGCGGGTAACACGGCAATGGACTGCGCTCGTGCGGCGTTACGCGTTCCAGGCGTAGAAAAAGCAACGGTCGTTTACCGTCGTTCACTGCAAGAGATGCCAGCATGGCGCGAAGAGTATGAAGAAGCGTTGCACGACGGCGTGGAGTTCCGTTTCCTGAATAATCCGGAACGTTTCGATGCTGATGGCACCTTAACCTTGCGCGTTATGTCGCTTGGCGAACCTGATGAGAAAGGTCGTCGCCGTCCGGTTGAAACCAACGAAACAGTAACACTGCATGTAGACAGCCTGATCACCGCCATTGGTGAACAGCAGGATACTGAAGCCCTGAATGCGATGGGCGTGCCGCTGGACAAAAACGGCTGGCCAGACGTCGACCATAATGGCGAAACTCGTCTGACTGACGTCTTTATGATCGGCGACGTACAGCGCGGACCATCCTCCATTGTCGCTGCTGTCGGAACCGCGCGTCGGGCGACCGATGCCATCCTTAGTCGGGAAAATATCCGTTCCCACCAGAACGATAAATACTGGAACAACGTCAATCCGGCGGAAATCTATCAACGCAAAGGCGATATCTCTATCACCCTGGTGGATAGCGACGATCGTGACGCGTTTGTCGCCCAGGAAGCCGCACGCTGCCTTGAATGTAACTACGTTTGCAGCAAGTGTGTGGATGTCTGCCCGAACCGTGCCAACGTATCCATTGCGGTCCCTGGCTTCCAGAACCGTTTCCAGACGCTGCACCTCGACGCTTACTGTAACGAATGCGGCAACTGCGCTCAGTTCTGCCCGTGGAACGGTAAACCGTACAAAGACAAAATCACCGTCTTCAGCCTGTCGCAAGACTTTGATAACAGCAGCAATCCTGGCTTCCTTGTGGAAGATTGCCGGGTACGAGTACGTCTGAATAACCAAAGCTGGGTGTTAAACATCGACAGCGAAGGTCAGTTCAACAACGTACCACCGGAGCTGAACGATATGTGCCGCATTATTAGCCATGTCCACCAGCATCATCATTATCTGCTGGGCCGCGTGGAGGTGTAATCATGTTGATTCTGAAGAATGTCACCGCAGTGCAGTTACACCCGGCGAAAGTGCAGGAAGGCGTTGATATCGCCATCGAAAATGATGTGATTGTCGCTATCGGCGATGCCCTGACGCAACGCTACCCCGATGCCAGCTACAAAGAGATGCATGGTCGGATTGTGATGCCGGGAATTGTCTGCTCGCACAACCATTTTTACTCGGGACTGTCCCGCGGAATTATGGCAAACATCGCCCCCTGCCCGGATTTCATCTCAACGCTGAAAAATCTCTGGTGGCGACTCGATCGCGCCCTTGATGAAGAGTCGCTCTATTACAGCGGACTGATTTGTTCCCTGGAAGCGATTAAGAGCGGATGTACATCGGTTATCGATCACCATGCCTCTCCGGCGTATATCGGCGGGTCGCTCTCCACATTGCGCAACGCATTTTTAAAAGTTGGCCTGCGCGCGATGACCTGTTTTGAAACTACTGACCGTAACAACGGCATCAAAGAGTTGCAGGAAGGTGTAGAAGAAAACATCCGCTTCGCCCGTCAGATTGATGAGGCGAAGAAAGCAGCAACCGAGCCGTATCTGGTGGAAGCACATATCGGCGCTCACGCGCCGTTTACCGTGCCGGATGCCGGTCTGGAGATGCTGCGTGAAGCCGTGAAAGCCACAGGTCGTGGTTTGCATATTCACGCTGCGGAAGACCTTTACGACGTTTCCTACAGTCACCACTGGTACGGCAAAGACCTGCTGGCACGACTGGCGCAATTCGATCTCATCGACAGCAAAACGCTGGTCGCTCATGGGCTGTACTTGTCGAAAGATGACATCGCCCTACTCAATCAGCGCGATGCGTTCCTGGTGCATAACGCCCGTTCAAACATGAACAACCATGTCGGCTACAACCATCACCTTAGCGACATCCGCAATCTGGCGTTGGGAACTGACGGCATTGGTTCGGACATGTTTGAAGAGATGAAATTTGCCTTCTTTAAACATCGCGATGCGGGTGGTCCGCTGTGGCCTGACAGTTTTGCCAAAGCACTGGCTAACGGCAACGAACTGATGAGCCGCAACTTTGGCGCGAAATTTGGCCTTCTGGAAGCCGGTTACAAAGCCGATTTAACCATTTGCGATTACAACTCGCCGACACCGCTGCTTGCAGACAATATCGCCGGGCATATCGCTTTCGGTATGGGCTCAGGCAGCGTTCATAGCGTGATGGTCAATGGCGTGATGGTCTATGAAGACCGTCAGTTTAACTTCGATTGCGATTCCATTTATGCGCAAGCCAGAAAAGCCGCTGCCAGTATGTGGCGTCGGATGGATGCGCTGGCATAAATGACAAATACCCTCTTCCCGCAGGGAAGAGGGTTAAATAAGGAAAGAAGATGATTGAACAATTTTTCAGGCCCGACTCTGTCGAACAGGCGCTGGAACTGAAGCGCCGCTACAAGGATGAAGCCGTCTGGTTCGCCGGGGGCAGCAAACTCAACGCTACACCAACCCGTACCGATAAAAAGATTGCCATTTCCTTACAGGATCTGGAACTGGACTGGGTTGACTGGGATAACGGTGCACTGCGGATTGGTGCAATGTCTCGCTTGCAGCCACTGCGTGATGCGCGATTTATTCCTGCAGCACTGCGTGAAGCCCTCGGTTTTGTTTACTCACGCCATGTTCGTAATCAGTCGACCATTGGTGGTGAAATCGCCGCCCGGCAGGAAGAGTCGGTGCTGCTTCCCGTCCTGCTGGCACTGGATGCTGAACTGGTTTTTGGCAACGGCGAAACGCTGTCAATCGAGGACTACCTGGCCTGCCCATGCGATCGCCTGCTAACCGAAATTATCATTAAAGATCCGTATCGCACCTGTGCGACCCGCAAAATTAGCCGTTCTCAGGCAGGTTTAACCATCGTGACGGCAGCCGTTGCAATGACAGACCACGACGGTATGCGAATTGCGCTGGATGGCGTCGCCAGTAAAGCCCTGCGTCTGCACGATGTCGAAAAACAAAATCTGGAAGGCAATGCACTTGAACAGGCTGTCGCCAACGCCATTTTCCCGCAGGAAGATTTGCGGGGCAGCGTGGCCTATAAACGCTATATCACGGGAGTTCTGGTAGCCGACCTGTATGCCGACTGCCAACAGGCTGGGGAGGAAGCCGTATGATCATCCACTTTACTTTAAATGGCGCGCCTCAGGAGCTAACCGTTAATCCAGGCGAAAACGTGCAAAAGCTGTTGTTTAACATGGGAATGCACTCTGTACGCAACAGTGATGATGGCTTTGGGTTTGCCGGTTCTGACGCAATTATCTTTAACGGTAATATCGTTAACGCGTCCTTGCTTATCGCCGCACAGTTAGAGAAGGCAGATATTCGTACTGCAGAATCTCTGGGCAAATGGAATGAGTTAAGTCTGGTTCAACAGGCCATGGTTGATGTTGGCGTGGTGCAGTCTGGTTATAACGATCCAGCTGCGGCTCTGATTATCACCGATCTTCTCGATCGCATCGACGCACCTACCCGCGAAGAGATCGACGATGCACTCTCAGGTCTGTTTAGCCGCGATGCTGGCTGGCAGCAATACTATCAGGTCATTGAACTGGCGGTTGCACGTAAAAATAATCCGCAGGCCACCATTGATATCGCTCCGACTTTCCGTGACGACCTTGAAGTCATTGGCAAGCATTATCCTAAAACTGATGCCGCGAAAATGGTGCAGGCGAAACCCTGCTATGTTGAAGACCGCGTAACGGCTGACGCCTGCGTCATTAAAATGTTACGTAGCCCACACGCTCACGCACTGATTACTCATCTGGATGTCAGCAAAGCTGAAGCCTTACCGGGCGTTGTTCACGTTATTACTCACCTGAATTGCCCGGATATCTACTATACCCCGGGCGGTCAGAGCGCACCGGAACCGTCACCGCTTGACCGCCGTATGTTCGGTAAGAAAATGCGTCACGTCGGCGATCGCGTTGCTGCGGTCGTCGCAGAAAGTGAAGAAATTGCGCTCGAAGCACTGAAGCTCATCGACGTTGAATATGAAGTGCTTAAGCCGGTAATGTCGATCGACGAAGCAATGGCGGAAGATGCGCCTGTCGTGCACGATGAACCGGTGGTGTATGTTGCTGGTGCGCCAGATACTCTGGAAGACGATAACAGCCATGCAGCCCAGCGCGGCGAGCATATGATCATCAACTTCCCGATCGGTTCTCGCCCTCGCAAAAATATCGCCGCCAGTATTCATGGTCATATTGGCGATATGGACAAAGGCTTTGCCGATGCCGATGTGATCATTGAGCGAACCTATAACTCAACGCAGGCGCAGCAGTGCCCGACTGAAACACATATCTGCTTTACCCGTATGGACGGCGATCGTCTGGTTATCCACGCCTCCACCCAGGTACCATGGCACTTACGCCGCCAGGTCGCGCGCCTCGTGGGCATGAAACAACATAAAGTTCATGTCATTAAAGAGCGAGTTGGCGGCGGTTTTGGGTCTAAACAGGACATCCTGCTGGAAGAAGTGTGCGCTTGGGCAACCTGCGTGACCGGGCGTCCGGTACTGTTCCGCTACACCCGTGAAGAAGAGTTTATTGCTAACACCTCTCGTCACGTCGCGAAAGTCACCGTCAAACTGGGAGCGAAAAAAGATGGTCGCCTGACGGCAGTGAAGATGGATTTCCGCGCCAACACTGGCCCTTACGGCAACCACTCACTCACCGTACCGTGTAACGGACCGGCGCTGTCGCTGCCGTTATATCCGTGCGATAACGTCGATTTCCAGGTCACCACCTACTACAGCAACATTTGCCCAAATGGTGCTTATCAGGGTTATGGCGCACCGAAAGGTAACTTCGCTATCACCATGGCATTAGCGGAACTGGCTGAACAGTTACAGATCGACCAACTGGAAATTATCGAACGTAACCGGGTACACGAAGGGCAAGAGCTGAAAATTCTCGGTGCAATCGGTGAAGGTAAAGCGCCGACCTCCGTTCCTTCCGCCGCCAGCTGCGCACTGGAAGAGATCCTGCGTCAGGGTCGCGAGATGATCCAATGGTCTTCACCGAAACCGCAAAATGGTGACTGGCACATCGGTCGCGGCGTCGCCATTATCATGCAGAAATCGGGTATCCCGGATATCGATCAGGCTAACTGTATGATCAAACTGGAATCGGACGGCACCTTTATCGTTCATTCTGGCGGTGCGGATATTGGTACTGGTCTGGATACTGTAGTGACGAAACTGGCAGCAGAAGTGCTGCACTGCCCACCGCAGGACGTGCATGTTATCTCCGGTGATACCGATCATGCGTTGTTTGATAAAGGCGCATATGCCTCGTCCGGTACTTGCTTCTCGGGTAACGCGGCGCGTTTGGCAGCGGAAAATCTGCGGGAGAAAATTCTGTTCCACGGCGCGCAAATGTTGGGTGAGCCAGTGGCAGATGTTCAACTAGCAACGCCGGGCGTCGTTCGCGGCAAGAAAGGCGAAGTTAGTTTCGGGGATATTGCCCATAAAGGCGAAACCGGCACCGGCTTTGGTTCACTGGTGGGAACTGGCAGTTATATCACGCCTGATTTCGCCTTCCCGTATGGCGCGAACTTCGCTGAAGTTGCCGTCAATACGCGTACGGGTGAAATCCGCCTGGATAAATTCTACGCCTTGCTGGACTGCGGTACACCGGTCAATCCAGAGTTAGCGTTGGGACAAATCTACGGTGCTACCCTACGTGCTATCGGCCACAGTATGAGCGAAGAAATCATTTATGACGCCGAAGGTCACCCGTTAACGCGTGATTTACGCAGTTATGGCGCACCGAAAATAGGCGATATTCCGCGTGATTTCCGCGCTGTGCTGGTGCCGAGCGACGATAAAGTCGGCCCGTTCGGGGCGAAATCGATCTCGGAAATCGGTGTAAATGGCGCAGCTCCGGCGATTGCTACCGCAATTCACGATGCCTGCGGCATCTGGTTACGCGAATGGCATTTCACACCGGAGAAAATACTCACCGCGCTGGAAAAAATATAAGTAATAAATGGCCGCTTCGGCGGCCTGTTTCTCTGTTTGAACGACGACCAAATAGTGACTGCGAAAATGAGATAAGCCGTTCTCAAGGCGTCCTGCGCCCCAAATTCGTGGGAATTTATTTTACTGATTCAGATGATCAAATTTACTTTAAAAGGAGTGAAGGGATGTCTGATATAAACCATGCAGGTTCTGACCTTATATTTGAACTGGAGGATCGCCCTCCCTTTCATCAGGCTCTCGTTGGTGCCATTACCCATCTGTTGGCAATTTTCGTTCCGATGGTAACCCCCGCGTTAATCGTGGGTGCGGCCTTACAGCTTTCCGCTGAAACAACTGCCTATCTTGTTTCAATGGCGATGATCGCCTCTGGTATTGGTACCTGGTTACAAGTAAACCGCTATGGCATCGTCGGTTCTGGCCTACTCTCAATTCAGTCAGTCAATTTTTCATTTGTTACGGTCATGATTGCGCTGGGCAGCAGCATGAAAAGCGACGGTTTTCACGAAGAGTTAATCATGTCGTCGCTCCTCGGCGTCTCCTTCGTTGGCGCATTTCTGGTTGTCGGCTCTTCTTTTATCCTGCCCTATTTACGTCGGGTTATTACGCCTACCGTCAGCGGCATTGTGGTGCTGATGATCGGCTTAAGCCTGATTAAAGTCGGCATTATCGATTTTGGTGGAGGATTTGCAGCCAAAAGCAGCGGTACATTCGGCAATTACGAACATCTCGGCGTTGGTTTATTGGTTTTGATTGTGGTGATCGGCTTTAACTGCTGTCGCAGTCCGTTGCTACGCATGGGAGGGATCGCCATTGGGCTATGTGTCGGCTATATCGCATCGTTATGCCTGGGCATGGTGGATTTCAGCAGTATGCGCAATTTGCCGTTAATCACCATCCCACATCCGTTCAAATACGGCTTTAGTTTTAGCTTCCATCAGTTCCTGGTGGTTGGCACGATTTATCTGCTTAGCGTGCTGGAAGCTGTCGGCGATATCACCGCCACGGCAATGGTTTCCCGCCGCCCCATTCAGGGGGAAGAGTATCAGTCCCGACTGAAAGGCGGCGTGCTGGCAGACGGTCTGGTTTCTGTTATCGCCTCCGCTGTCGGATCATTACCCTTAACCACATTTGCGCAAAATAATGGGGTTATTCAGATGACTGGCGTCGCTTCACGTTATGTCGGGCGAACCATCGCGGTAATGCTGGTTATCCTCGGCTTATTTCCGATGATTGGCGGCTTCTTCACGACCATTCCCTCGGCTGTTCTGGGAGGCGCAATGACGTTGATGTTTTCCATGATTGCTATCGCTGGGATTCGCATCATCATCACCAACGGTTTAAAGCGCCGAGAAACACTTATTGTCGCCACTTCTTTAGGTTTAGGGCTTGGCGTCTCCTACGATCCCGAAATTTTTAAAATATTGCCAGCCTCTATTTATGTACTAGTTGAAAACCCTATTTGTGCTGGCGGGTTAACTGCGATTTTATTAAATATTATCCTCCCTGGTGGCTACCGACAGGAAAACGTTCTGCCTGGTATTACCTCAGCGGAAGAGATGGATTAACAGTAAAGGAGTCAATGATGTCAGGAGAACACACGTTAAAAGCGGTACGAGGCAGTTTTATTGATGTCACCCGTACAGTCGATAACCCGGAAGAGATTGCCTCTGCGCTGCGGTTTATTGAGGATGGTTTATTACTCATTAAACAAGGAAAAGTGGAATGGTTTGGCGAATGGGAAGACGGAAAGCATCAAATTCCTGACACTATTCGCGTGCGCGACTATCGCGGCAAACTGATAGTACCGGGCTTTGTCGATACACATATCCATTATCCGCAAAGTGAAATGGTGGGGGCCTATGGTGAACAATTGCTGGAGTGGTTGAATAAACACACCTTCCCTACTGAACGTCGTTATGAGGATTTAGAGTACGCCCGCGAAATGTCGGCGTTCTTCATCAAGCAGCTTTTACGTAACGGAACCACCACGGCGCTGGTGTTTGGCACTGTTCATCCGCAATCCGTTGATGCGCTGTTTGAAGCCGCCAGCCATATCAATATGCGTATGATTGCCGGTAAGGTGATGATGGACCGCAACGCACCGGATTATCTGCTCGACACTGCCGAAAGCAGCTATCACCAAAGCAAAGAACTGATCGAGCGCTGGCACAAAAATGGTCGTCTGTTGTATGCGATTACGCCACGCTTCGCCCCTACCTCATCTCCTGAACAGATGGCGATGGCGAAACACCTGAAAGAAGAATATCCGGATACGTGGGTACATACCCATCTCTGTGAAAACAAAGATGAAATTGCCTGGGTGAAATCGCTTTATCCTGACCATGATGGTTATCTGGATGTTTACCATCAGTACGGCCTGACCGGTAAAAACTGTGTCTTTGCTCACTGCGTCCATCTCGAAGAAAAAGAGTGGGATCGTCTTAGCGAAACCAAATCCAGCATTGCTTTCTGTCCGACCTCCAACCTTTACCTCGGCAGCGGCTTATTCAACTTGAAAAAAGCATGGCAGAAGAAAGTCAAAGTGGGCATGGGAACGGATATCGGTGCCGGAACAACTTTCAACATGCTGCAAACGCTAAACGAAGCCTACAAAGTGTTGCAACTACAAGGCTATCGCCTCTCGGCATATGAAGCGTTTTACCTGGCCACGCTCGGCGGAGCGAAATCTCTGGGCCTTGACGATTTGATTGGCAACTTTTTACCTGGCAAAGAGGCTGATTTCGTGGTGATGGAACCCACCGCCACTCCGCTACAGCAGCTGCGCTATGACAACTCTGTTTCTTTAGTCGACAAATTGTTCGTGATGATGACGTTGGGCGATGACCGTTCGATCTACCGCACCTACGTTGATGGTCGTCTGGTATACGAACGCAACTAATAATAAAACTTTAACATCCTCGTGAGGACATCATTATGTCTGGAGACATCCTACAAACACCGGACGCACCAAAGCCACAGGGCGCGCTGGATAATTATTTTAAAATTACCGCTCGTGGCAGTACCGTTCGTCAGGAAGTACTGGCTGGCTTAACGACCTTTCTGGCCATGGTTTATTCCGTTATCGTCGTTCCGGGAATGCTGGGCAAAGCAGGTTTTCCTCCCGCAGCTGTGTTTGTTGCCACCTGTCTGGTCGCGGGCTTCGGCTCGTTGCTGATGGGATTATGGGCCAATTTGCCAATGGCGATTGGTTGCGCGATTTCCTTGACGGCGTTTACCGCATTCAGTCTGGTTCTCGGGCAACAAATTAGCGTTCCTGTCGCACTGGGCGCGGTCTTTCTGATGGGCGTCATCTTCACCGCCATTTCCGTAACCGGTGTGCGTACCTGGATCTTACGTAATTTGCCCATGGGGATCGCTCACGGTACAGGTATCGGTATCGGCCTGTTTCTGCTGCTGATTGCTGCTAACGGTGTGGGAATGGTTATCAAAAACCCGATTGAAGGCTTGCCAGTGGCGCTCGGTGCGTTTACCTCCTTCCCGGTGATGATGAGCTTGCTGGGGCTGGCGGTCATCTTCGGTCTGGAAAAGTGTCGCGTACCCGGCGGGATCTTGTTGGTGATTATTGCAATTTCGATCATCGGCTTAATCTTTGACCCAGCGGTGAAATACCACGGTCTGGTGGCGATGCCAAGCCTGACTGGCGAAGATGGTAAGTCTCTGATTTTCAGCCTCGATATTATGGGCGCACTCCAGCCAACTGTACTTCCGAGTGTACTGGCATTGGTGATGACCGCAGTGTTCGACGCCACTGGCACCATCCGTGCCGTCGCCGGTCAGGCGAATTTGTTGGATAAAGACAACCAGATCATCAACGGCGGCAAAGCCCTGACCAGTGACTCAGTAAGTTCAATATTCTCCGGCCTGGTGGGCGCAGCGCCCGCAGCGGTTTATATCGAATCAGCGGCAGGAACCGCCGCCGGGGGTAAAACAGGGTTAACCGCAACCGTAGTGGGGGCGTTATTCCTGCTGATTCTGTTCTTATCACCGCTGTCATTTTTGATCCCTGGTTACGCCACTGCACCCGCTCTGATGTACGTAGGTTTGCTGATGTTAAGTAACGTCTCGAAGCTGGATTTCAATGATTTTATTGACGCTATGGCTGGCCTGGTGTGTGCCGTGTTCATCGTTCTGACTTGTAATATCGTTACCGGTATTATGCTGGGCTTTGTGACACTGGTCGTAGGCCGCGTCTTTGCACGCGAATGGCAAAAGCTGAATATTGGTACGGTGATCATTACTGCCGCACTGGTCGCATTTTACGCGGGTGGTTGGGCAATCTAATAGATTCTCCGCGCCTTTCAGCGCGGAGATTTCTTTCACAGAGGATTCTCACCGCTGGCAACAATACGCTGCTGGCGGACTCGCCTGAGTTCTCTTTCAGTAAGCAACTGCAGCGCCTGTGTTGGGCAAGATTCAACGCAGGCAGGCCCCTCTTCCCGCTGTTCACAGAGATCGCATTTCACGATTTGTTGCCGGGTATCCCCCGGCAACGACTGAATGGTGATCATTCCAAACGGGCACGCACTCACGCAACTCTGACAGCCAATACAACGGGCAGAATTGGTCTGCACCACCTGCTCGCCCATCGTCAGCGCCCCCACGGGGCAAGCGCTAACACAAGGGGCGTTTTCACACTGATGGCACATCACCGGCGCACTGATGCTGTCCAGTCGCTGTACCTTCAGCCGGGGTAAAAAGACATCGGCATTCAACTCCTGTTCTGAAGGGTGAGCGACCACACAGGCTACTTCACAAGTACGGCAGCCAATACAGTCAGCCGGATTAACGATAATTAACGATTTCATCACGATGCCTTCGTATCAAACAGAGTTAACATATCGCGCGCCGCCTGCCTTCCTGCGGCCATTGCAGTGACAACCAGATCCGCGCCATGAACAGCATCACCCCCAGCAAAGACTTTTTTCAGATGCGTCTGGGTGGGTAAATACCCGACGTCGCCGGTTTGAATCAGGCCCCATTTATCGAGTTTAATTCCGCTGCCCTGCAACCACGGCATGGCATGCGCCTGGAAACCAAAGGCCATAATGAGAACATCGGCGGGCAATTCAAACTCTGAACCCGCTACCGGACGAGGACGACGGCGACCATCCGGCCCCGGCTCACCCATGGCGGTACGAATCAGGCCCACCGCAGTTAAACGCCCATCTTCGTCACAAGCGATATATTGCGGCTGAACATTGAATTGAAACTCGACACCTTCCTCGCGCGCATTGACCACCTCTTTGCGCGAGCCCGGCATACTGACTTCATCACGACGATACGCGCAGGTCACGCTGGCAGCATTGAGGCGAATGGAAGTCCGCAAACAATCCATGGTCGTATCGCCACCGCCCAATACCACGACTCGCTTACCTTCCACATCCGTCAGCGGATACTCTTCAGACTCCGGCAACCCCATGAGCTGGCGGGTATGGGCAGTCAGAAACGGTAGAGCCTGAATGACACCGGGCGCATCTTCATGCGGCAGATCTGCTCGCATCATCCCGTAAGTCCCCACGCCGATGAAAACTGCATCATATTCAGAAGTTAAATCGCCAAAGGTAATATCGCGGCCAATTTCACAGTTAAGATGAAAGTCGATTCCCATTGCGGTGAATATCTCTCGCCGCTGGCTTAATACCGTTTTATCGAGTTTGAAAGGAGGTATGCCAAAAGTCAGCATACCGCCAATTTCTGGATGGCGATCAAAGACATCAACCTGAACTCCTGCGCGCGCCAAAATATCAGCACACCCTAACCCTGCAGGCCCTGCGCCAATCACCGCCACTTTTTCGATACGGGGAACAACTTTGCTGACATCGGGACGCCAGCCCATCGCCAGCGCGGTATCGGTGATGTAGCGTTCCAGATTCCCGATAGAGACTGCGCCAGAGTGATCTTTCAAAGTACATGCGCCTTCACAAAGACGGTCCTGTGGACATACCCTGCCGCAGATTTCTGGTAAGGAACTGGTCTGGTGGCAAAGTTCTGCCGCTTCAATAATCTTTCCTTCCTGCACCAGACGGATGTAATCCGGAATAGCGTTATGCAGCGGGCAATGCCAGTTGCAGTTAGCTTTTTCGGCGCAATAAACACAGCGGTCACTCTCATAAGTCGCTTGTTGTGGATCCAGCCCGTAATAGATTTCGCCAAAGTGGGTTTTCCGTTCACTCGCTGAAATTTTATCTGCGCCTTTACGCGAGTTAACGGGGAGCAACGCTGCACTGCGAGATGGCTGAGCGTCTGATGACGCTTTTCCTGCTGCCGTTTTGCGCTGGCGGGCCACCTTTATCTGCTGCAACCCTTTATCGTCCATCAGCCGTAACGCCTGTGTTGGGCAGACTTCAATACAGGCTTGCGTGCCGGAACTGCGCTGGTTACAAAGGTCGCATTTCTGCGCAATCGTATCGACCATCTCAACGACGCCAAAGGGGCAAGCGATTGCGCATCTTTTACAACCAATACATTTTTGCTCGTCCAGTTGTACGCTATCGGGCTGGAAAGTCAGAGCATTAACCGGACAAGCCGTAACGCAAGGGGCATTGTTGCAGTGATGGCAGGCCACCGGATTCGCAGCCTGGCCTTTCCCTACAACGTGGATACGCGGTCGAAAGTCACTGTGACTCAGCGGCCAGTTTTCTTGATTATGTGCCATCGCACAGGCAATTTCACAAGCATGACAGCCTATACATTCCGCAGCTTCAGCAGCGATAAACTTATTCATTTGCATCCCTTTCATTTAATGAGTTATGTCTTCTCAAATTTCGCGATGCAATAAATGGGCATATATTAGGTAGCATGGCCGATTTAATTATAATTTTGCGACTGAGTTCAAATTATTGCCCCTCAATCTGTGCCGCTTTCATTATTTCAACATTGCCGACCAAAAGAGATCTAACCAGATAAAAACGATTAAATACGAGAGTGCGACATGCCAGAATGATTAATGAAATATCAATATGAGAAAATTACAGATAATTCCATTGTCAGGTTCTCTTCTCATTTTCGTGGTTTAACCACGATTATGTGATTGCCTCCGCAATTCCTGTCTCTAACTCCCCTTCCTCGCAAAAACTGGCACTCCACGAGCATGTGTTTAGACAGTTTCATTAACGTAAACGGTTGCTTTTTACTCTGGCGGGCGAAAGGAGAAACACTGATGAGCGCCATAGATTCCCAACTTCCCTCATCTTCAGGGCAAGACCGCCCAACTGATGAGGTTGACCGCATATTATCACCAGGAAAGCTGATCATACTCGGTCTGCAACACGTCCTTGTCATGTACGCAGGTGCAGTCGCTGTTCCTCTTATGATTGGTGACCGACTGGGCCTCTCAAAAGAAGCTATTGCGATGCTCATTAGCTCGGATCTCTTTTGCTGCGGGATCGTCACATTATTGCAATGTATCGGTATCGGCCGCTTTATGGGGATCCGCCTGCCGGTGATTATGTCGGTGACCTTTGCTGCTGTAACACCAATGATAGCCATTGGGATGAACCCGGATATCGGCCTGCTGGGGATATTTGGTGCCACTATCGCCGCGGGTTTTATCACCACATTATTAGCGCCACTTATCGGTCGCTTGATGCCTTTATTCCCGCCACTGGTTACCGGTGTGGTTATTACTTCTATCGGACTTAGCATCATTCAGGTGGGTATTGACTGGGCCGCAGGAGGTAAAGGGAATCCGCAATATGGTAATCCCGTTTATTTAGGTATCTCCTTTGCCGTCTTAATTTTCATCTTGCTCATTACTCGCTATGCGAAAGGATTTATGTCCAACGTCGCCGTATTACTGGGGATTGTATTTGGCTTTTTACTTTCGTGGATGATGAATGAAGTCAATTTATCCGGGCTACATGATGCCTCGTGGTTTGCGATTGTTACGCCGATGTCGTTTGGTATGCCGATTTTTGATCCCGTTTCCATTCTGACCATGACTGCCGTGTTAATCATCGTGTTTATCGAGTCGATGGGGATGTTCCTGGCACTGGGTGAAATAGTCGGTCGTAAACTCTCTTCACACGATATTATTCGCGGGCTGCGTGTCGATGGCGTAGGGACAATGATAGGCGGAACGTTTAACAGCTTTCCCCACACGTCATTTTCTCAAAACGTTGGCCTGGTTAGCGTGACGCGCGTTCATAGCCGCTGGGTGTGTATTTCTTCGGGAATTATATTAATCCTGTTTGGCATGGTGCCAAAAATGGCGGTGCTGGTCGCCTCCATTCCGCAATTTGTGCTGGGCGGTGCTGGGCTGGTGATGTTCGGCATGGTACTGGCGACAGGGATTCGAATTCTGTCGCGCTGTAACTACACCACCAATCGTTACAACCTCTATATTGTGGCGATCAGTCTCGGCGTTGGCATGACTCCGACGCTCTCTCACGATTTCTTTTCTAAGTTACCGGCCGTACTGCAACCGTTGCTGCATAGCGGCATTATGCTCGCAACCCTTAGCGCCGTTGTGCTGAACGTCTTCTTTAATGGCTATCAGCATCATGCTGATCTGGTGAAGGAATCCGTCTCTGATAAAGATTTAAAAGTCAGGACAGTACGTATGTGGCTTCTGATGCGCAAGCTGAAGAAAAATGAGCATGGAGAATAATATGAATCTTTTAATGCGCGCTATATTCAGTCTGTTGTTGCTTTTTACTCTCTCTATTCCTGTCATTTCTGACTGTGTTGCAATGGCCATTGAAAGTCGCTTCAAATATATGATGCTGCTTTTTTAAATGGTTTTTACCTGTCGACATCCGCTCAAAACGGGCGGTTGTCGATAAACGCTCACTTGGTTAATCATTTCACTCTTCAATTATCTATAATGATGAGTGATTAGAATTACATGTGAGAAATTATGCAAACGGAACACGTCATTTTATTGAATGCACAGGGAGTTCCCACGGGTACGCTGGAAAAGTATGCCGCACACACGGCAGACACCCTCTTACATCTCGCGTTCTCCAGTTGGCTGTTTAATGCCAAGGGGCAATTATTAGTTACCCGCCGCGCCCTTAGCAAAAAAGCGTGGCCGGGCGTGTGGACTAACTCGGTTTGTGGGCACCCACAAATGGGCGAAAGCAACGAAGACGCGGTGATCCGCCGTTGCCGCTTTGAACTGGGTGTGGAAATAACAGCACCAGAACCGGTCTATCCTGACTTTCGCTACCGCGCCACCGATCCGAATGGCATTGTGGAAAATGAAGTGTGTCCGGTATTTGCCGCACGCACCACCAGTGCGTTACAGATCAACGATGATGAAGTGATGGATTATCAATGGTGTGATTTAGCAGATGTATTACGTGGTATTGATGCCACGCCGTGGGCGTTCAGTCCGTGGATGGTGATGCAGGCAGCCAATAGTGAAGCAAGAAAATTGTTGTCTGCTTTCGCGCAGCACAATTAAAAAACCCCGACATTTGCCGGGGTTGTGAGCATAACGTAATGCTTATTTCACCGGACGCATCGCCGGGAACAGAATAACGTCGCGGATGGTATGGCTGTTGGTGAACAGCATTACCATACGGTCGATACCAATTCCCAGACCTGCTGTCGGCGGTAAGCCATGTTCCAGTGCGGTGACGTAATCTTCGTCGTAGAACATCGCTTCGTCGTCGCCTGCGTCTTTCGCGGCAACCTGATCCAGGAAGCGCTGCGCCTGATCTTCCGCGTCATTCAGCTCGCTAAAGCCGTTACCGATTTCACGACCACCGATAAAGAACTCAAAGCGGTCAGTGATTTCCGGGTTAACGTCGTTACGACGCGCCAGCGGAGAAACTTCTGCCGGATATTCAGTAATGAAGGTCGGCTGAATCAGATGTGCTTCTGCCACTTCTTCGAAGATCTCGGTAACGATACGGCCCAGACCCCAGCTCTTCTCAACGTGGATACCGATAGATTCAGCAATCGCTTTCGCAGAGTCGAAGTTGTCCAGATCTGCCATGTCGGTTTCCGGGCGATATTTCTTGATCGCTTCACGCATGGTCAGTTTTTCGAACGGCTTACCGAAGTCCAGCGTTACGTCGCCGTAGGTCACTTCCGTCTTACCGAGAATATCCTGTGCCAGAGTACGGAACAGCGATTCGGTCAGCTCGATAAGATCTTTGTAATCTGCGTAAGCCATATAGAGTTCCATCATGGTGAACTCTGGGTTATGACGTACGGAAATACCTTCGTTACGGAAGTTACGGTTGATTTCGAATACACGCTCGAAGCCACCGACCACCAGACGCTTGAGGTACAGTTCCGGCGCGATACGCAGGTACATGTCGAGATCCAGCGCATTATGGTGGGTGATAAACGGACGCGCAGCGGCACCGCCTGGGATCACCTGCATCATCGGCGTTTCAACTTCCATAAAGCCGCGGTTCACCATGAACTGGCGAATACCAGAGAGGATCTGCGAGCGCACTTTAAAGGTGTTGCGGGATTCATCGTTAGAGATGAGATCCAGATAACGCTGACGATAGCGCGCTTCCTGATCCTGCAAGCCGTGGAATTTGTCCGGCAGCGGACGCAGTGCTTTGGTCAGCAGACGCAGCTCGGTGCAGTGGATAGACAGTTCGCCGGTTTTGGTTTTGAACAGTTTACCTTTCGCGCCGAGGATGTCGCCGAGGTCCCATTTTTTGAACTGCTCGTTGTAAACGCCTTCCGGCAGATCGTCACGGGCAACGTACAGCTGAATGCGGCCACCCACATCCTGCAGGGTAACGAAAGACGCTTTACCCATAATACGGCGGGTCATCATGCGGCCAGCAACGGCGACTTCGATGTTCAGCGCTTCCAGTTCTTCGTTCTCTTTACCGTCGAATTCTGCGTGCAATTGGTCAGAGGTATGATCGCGACGGAAATCGTTCGGGAAGGCAATCCCCTGCTCGCGCAGGTTCGCCAGCTTCTCACGACGCGTTTTCAGTTCATTGTTAAGATCGACTACCGCGTCAGCGCCCTGTGCGTGTTGTTCAGACATGTTGGTTCCTCATAACCCTGCTTTCAAACTTGCTTCGATAAATTGATCCAGGCTGCCGTCCAGCACGGCCTGCGTGTTACGGGTTTCTACCCCGGTACGCAGATCTTTAATGCGGGAGTCATCAAGGACATAAGAACGAATCTGGCTGCCCCAGCCGATGTCGGATTTGTTATCTTCCATCGCCTGCTTCTCGGCATTTTTCTTCTGCATCTCCAGTTCATAAAGCTTCGCTTTCATCTGCTTCATGGCCTGGTCTTTGTTCTTGTGCTGGGAACGGTCGTTCTGGCACTGGGTCACGATCCCAGTTGGGATGTGAGTAATACGCACCGCAGATTCGGTACGGTTAACGTGCTGACCGCCCGCGCCGGACGCGCGATAAACGTCGATGCGCAGATCCGCCGGATTGATTTCGATATCGATATCGTCATCAACTTCCGGGTAAACAAACGCGGAGCTGAACGACGTGTGGCGACGACCGCCGGAGTCAAACGGGCTCTTACGCACCAGGCGGTGAACGCCAGTTTCTGTACGCAGCCAGCCGTAAGCGTAATCGCCGGAGATTTTGATCGTCACGGATTTAATACCCGCCACTTCACCTTCCGACTCTTCGATGATTTCAGTTTTGAAACCACGCGATTCTGCCCAGCGCAGATACATACGCTCAAGCATGCTCGCCCAGTCCTGTGCTTCCGTACCGCCAGACCCCGCCTGAATATCGAGGTAGCAGTCGGCGCTGTCATATTCGCCAGAGAACATACGGCGGAACTCAAGCTGCGCCAGTTTTTCTTCCAGAGCGTCGAGTTCAGCAACGGCTTCGTTAAAGGTTTCTTCGTCGTCAGCTTCTACAGCCAGTTCCAGCAGACCAGAAACATCTTCCAGCCCCTGTTTCATTTGGTCAAGGGTGTCGACAACGGCTTCGAGGGAGGAACGCTCTTTACCCAGCGCCTGTGCGCGTTCAGGTTCGTTCCAGACATCCGGCTGTTCCAGCTCGGCGTTTACTTCTTCCAGACGCTCTTTCTTGGCGTCATAGTCAAAGATACCCCCTAAGAACGTCGGAGCGTTCCGTGAGGTCCTGAATGCGATTATTTACCGGATTAATTTCAAACATGGTCTGATTTCTTTTATTGAGCTAGTCAAAATGCGGTGATAAGAGCGGGATTGTACCCAATCCACGCTCTTTTTTATAGAGAAGATGACGCTAAATTGGCCAGATATTGTCGATGATAATTTGCAGGCTGCGGTTGCCGCGAAACTCGTTGATATCGAGCTTGTAAGCCAGTTGCACTTCGCGCACGCCGTTATCCGGCCAGAGGGCGGTATCGACATTAAAAGCAATACCATCCAGCAGCGGACCGCCGCCGACCGGCTCGACCATCACCTTCAAATGACGTTCGCCCACCAGTCGCTGTTGCAGCAGACGGAAATGACCGTCAAACAGCGGCTCCGGGAACATCTGCCCCCACGGGCCAGCATCGCGCAACAGCTGCGCCACTTCCATGGTCATTTCGGCCGGACTTAACGGACCGTCCGACACCACTTCGCCTTGCAATAGCGAAGGGTCCAGCCACTCAGTAACCAGTTCGCCAAAACGTTGTTGAAAGAGTTCGAATTTATCCTCTTCCAGCGACAAACCCGCCGCCATCGCATGACCGCCAAACTTGAGCATCATGCCGGGGTAGAGTGTGTCTAATCGCTCCAGCGCATCACGCATATGCAGCCCCTGAATGGAGCGACCGGAACCTTTCAGCGTACCATCACCTGCTGGCGCAAAGGCGATAACCGGACGATGAAAACGCTCTTTGATGCGCGAAGCCAGAATACCGACAACGCCCTGATGCCATTCGGGGTGATACATTGCCAGCCCGCCGGGTAGCGTGTCGCGGCTGCGCTCCAGTTTCTCGCACAAGGTCAGGGCTTCAACTTGCATTCCCTGTTCGATCTCTTTTCGCGTCTGGTTTAGCGCATCGAGTTCATTTGCCAGCACGCGCGCTTCGCCGATGTTGTCGCACAGCAACAGCGCCACGCCAACGGACATATCGTCCAGTCGCCCGGCAGCATTGAGACGTGGCCCCAGCGCAAAACCTAAATCGCTGGCGGCGAGTTTTTGTGGATCGCGATTGGCCACTTCCAGCAGCGCTTTAATCCCCGGACGGCACTTTCCGGCACGGATGCGACTCATCCCCTGCCAGGTCAGAATGCGATTATTAGCGTCCAGCGGCACGACGTCCGCTACTGTCCCCAGCGCGACCAGATCCAGCAGTTCTGCCAGATTAGGAATTGCGATGCCGCGCTCATCAAACCAGCCCTGATCGCGCAAAAAGGTGCGCAGCGCCAGCATCAGATAAAACGCCACACCCACGCCTGCCAGTGATTTCGACGGGAAATTACAGTCGCGCAAGTTAGGGTTAATGATCGCTTCCGCTGCGGGTAATGTGTCGCCTGGCAAATGGTGATCGGTAACAATAACCGGAATGCCCAACGAACGAGCGTGTTCAACCCCCGCATGGGAGGAAATACCGTTATCCACCGTGACAATTAACTGCGCGCCACGGGCATGAGCCTGATCGACCACTTCCGGGCTTAAGCCGTAACCGTCTTCGAAACGGTTTGGTACCAGGTAGTCGATATTGCTGCAACCAAGCGAGCGCATCGCCAGCACGCTTAGAGCCGTGCTGGTCGCGCCGTCGGCGTCGAAATCACCGACCACAATAATCCGCGTTCCTTCGCGAAAAGCGTTGTAAAGGATCTCAACGGCCTTTTCGACGCCGCTCAGTTGCTGCCAGGGCAACATACCTTTAACACTGCGTTCCAGTTCTTGCGCACTGCGTACTCCCCGGCTGGCGTATAAACGGCGCAGCAAGGGAGGCAATTCAGCGGGCAAGTCTGCCGTTTCATCGACTTCACGGCGACGAAGTTGTATCTGTTGTTTCACGCGAATTATTTACCGCTAGTCATTTTTTGGTGTTCGTCGAGGAATTCTTTCATCTCTTTCGGCGGCTGGTAACCCGGAACAAGTGTGCCATTGCTCAGCACAATTGCCGGAGTACCGCTAACGCCAAGCTGGACGCCAAGTGCGTAATGATCGGCAATATCCACGTCGCAACTGGCTGGTGCGACGCTTTTACCGGCCATCACATCATCAAACGCTTTGTTTTTATCTTTCGCACACCAGATAGCTTTCATTTCTTTCTCTGCATCGCTATCCAGCCCCTGGCGCGGGAAAGCAAGATAACGCACGGTGATCCCCAGCGCGTTATAGTCTGCCATTTGCTCATGCAGTTTGTGGCAGTAACCACAGGTAATATCAGTAAACACGGTGATGACGTGTTTTTCCTGCGGCGCTTTATAAACGATCATCTCTTTTTCAAGCGCATTCAACTGCTTTAACAGCATCTTATTGGTGACATTGACCGGAGCTGTGCCACTAACGTCATACATTGGCCCCTGAATGATATGTTTACCATCATCGGTGATGTACAACACACCGCTGTTAGTCAGAACTGTCTTCATGCCAGCTACGGGCGCGGGCTGAATATCGCTGCTTTTGATGCCCATTTTGGCTAACGTTTGTTGAATTGCCGCGTCATCAGCCTGAGCAAAGCCTGAAAACGCCGCTAACAAAGTAAACAACATAAAACCTTTCTTCATAAATCTTCCCGTTCTTTTCAGACATCACGCCCGCGGGTGATGCTGTTGATGAAGTTGCCGCAGACGCTCGGTAGCGACATGCGTATAAATTTGCGTGGTGGAGAGATCGCTGTGGCCCAGTAGCATCTGCACCACGCGTAAATCCGCACCATGATTTAATAAATGAGTGGCAAAAGCGTGACGCAACACATGCGGTGACAGCTTTTCGCTGTCGATACCCGCCAGCACGGCATAATGTTTAATGCGGTGCCAGAAGGTCTGTCGCGTCATCTGCTGCGCACGCTGGCTGGGGAACAACACATCAATAGAGACACCGTTCAACAACCACGGTCGCCCATGTTCCAGATAGGTCTCCAGCCAGTAAACCGCCTCTTCACCTAACGGTACCAGGCGCTCTTTGTTGCCTTTACCAATGACCCGCACTACGCCCTGACGCAGGCTGATATCACTCATTGTCAGCCCGACCAGTTCAGAGACACGCAGCCCTGTAGCATACAACACTTCAAGCATGGCTTTATCGCGTAGCTCCAGTGGCTGATCAATTAATGGTGCCTGTAATAAACGTTCGACCTGCGCTTCGCTTAAATCTTTTGGCAAACGCTGTGGCAATTTCGGTGAAGCGAGATGCGCACTGGGATCGTCTTCACGAAACTTTTCGCGATAAAGATACTGGAACAATCGACGCACTGCACTCAGCAAACGCGCTGAGCTGGTGGCTTTATACCCGCCCTCCAGCCGTTCTGCCAGTAATGCCTGCAAATCGTCACTTTGCGCCGTCGCCAGCGTCGACCCGCGGTGATGCAACCACTCCACCATCATTGACAGATCGCGACGGTATGCGTTCAACGTATTTTCAGCCAGATTTTTTTCCAGCCACAGAGCATCAAGAAACTGCTCGATGCGTGCCAGATCCTGTTTCACTTGCGCCCCTTATGGTCACTCATTTGATCCATTATGCCTTATTGTGCCGTGACTAAAGCGATTCTGATACACTAGCCACAAAAGCCACAGCAGAATCGAGAAGCTTACGTTATGAATATGGGTCTTTTTTACGGTTCCAGCACCTGTTACACCGAAATGGCGGCAGAAAAAATCCGCGATATTATCGGCCCAGAACTGGTGACCTTACATAACCTCAAGGACGACTCCCCGAAATTAATGGAGCAGTACGATGTGCTCATTCTGGGTATCCCGACCTGGGATTTTGGTGAAATCCAGGAAGACTGGGAAGCCGTCTGGGATCAGCTCGACGACCTGAACCTCGAAGGTAAAATTGTTGCGCTGTATGGGCTTGGCGATCAACTGGGATACGGCGAGTGGTTCCTCGATGCGCTCGGTATGCTGCATGACAAACTCTCGACCAAAGGCGTGAAGTTCGTCGGCTACTGGCCAACGGAAGGGTATGAATTTACCAGCCCGAAACCGGTGATTGCTGACGGGCAACTGTTCGTGGGGCTGGCGCTGGACGAAACTAACCAGTATGACCTTAGCGACGAGCGTATTCAGAGCTGGTGTGAACAAATCCTCAACGAAATGGCAGAGCATTACGCCTGATGTCACTGACGGCTTAGCGCATATGCTTTGCCGTCATCTTTATCTTTGCGTCTCTTGTTGCAACAAAATCCGCCGTAAATCCCGCCATTCGGCTTCGTCCATGCTGTCGGCTGCCAGCCATAAATGTTGCCGTTTACCGCTATCAGAACGTAAACGCAGCATCATGCCACTCTTAATCATCCACGGCGCTTTGACGATGCTCCACTCCTTCCCTTGCCAACGCAAACGCCCGTCCATCAACAGGCGAATTTCCCCCTGGCGAGCATTAATGCGCCGCTGGCTGCGAACGCAATCAAACACCACCAGCGAAAGTAACACCATCCATAACGGGGTGTAACTGAGCGGCCAGGGCATGAGTAAAATAACAGCGGCAACCAGCCCATGAATCAGCAAGGAAAGCCACTGCGCGCGCCAGGAGACGCGCAAATCAGATTGCCACAGGACCACGTTCCCGGTTCCGTGTCTGGATGAGTCGGACCATCATTTCCAGTTCTGCATCGGCTGGTTTACCGTGATTCATCAGCCAGTTAAACAGGTCCGGATCGTCACACTCCAGCAGACGAATAAAGATGCGTTTTTCGTCATCGCTTAAGCTGTCGTACTCATGTTCGAAAAACGGCATGATTGAAATATCGAGTTCGCGCATACCACGGCGGCATGCCCAATGAATGCGGGCTTTGTTGTTAATGTCCATCTTCTTCCTGTCTCACGAAAATCCAGTACTTGGCTATTGTAACGTGTTTTTCGACTTCTTTTGCGGGAATATCAGTAAACACAATCGCGATCGCGAAATTAATTCACAACAATTCAAGGGCTTCATTTTTTTGGAAGTCGCCTCGCAGAAGGCACAGATCGCGTAGTGAAAGCACTTGCATTGCCTCATAGCTCTTTTACCATTAGTCATTAATACGCCGTTAAGCAACTCAGGACTCTATTATGGCTTTTACACCTTTTCCTCCCCGTCAGCCTACGGCGTCTGCCCGTTTACCGCTGACGCTGATAACGCTTGATGACTGGGCGCTTGCCACCATTACTGGCGCGGACAGCGAAAAATATATGCAGGGTCAGGTGACAGCAGATGTCAGCCAGATGACAGAAGATCAGCACCTGCTCGCCGCCCATTGCGACGCCAAAGGTAAAATGTGGAGCAATTTACGTCTGTTCCGCGACGGCGATGGCTTTGCATGGATTGAACGGCGCAGCGTGCGTGAACCGCAGCTGACTGAACTGAAAAAATATGCGGTGTTCTCTAAAGTGACCATCGCGCCAGACGACGAGCGTGTGCTGCTTGGTGTTGCCGGTTTTCAGGCGCGCGCCGCGCTGGCAAATCTCTTTAGTGAACTGCCTTCGAAAGAAAAACAGGTAGTTAAAGAAGGCGCGACCACTTTGCTATGGTTCGAACACCCGGCAGAACGTTTCCTGATCGTAACCGATGAAGCTACTGCCAATATGCTGACCGATAAACTGCGCGGTGAAGCGGAACTGAACAATAGCCAACAGTGGCTGGCATTAAACATTGAAGCGGGTTTCCCGGTGATTGACGCCGCCAACAGCGGGCAGTTTATCCCACAGGCGACCAATCTCCAGGCGCTGGGCGGTATCAGCTTTAAAAAAGGCTGCTATACCGGACAAGAGATGGTGGCGCGAGCAAAATTCCGTGGTGCCAACAAACGCGCGCTCTGGTTGCTGACAGGTAGTGCCAGCCGACTGCCGGAAGCTGGTGAAGATTTAGAGCTGAAAATGGGCGAGAACTGGCGTCGCACTGGTACGGTGCTGGCTGCGGTAAAACTGGAAGATGGTCAGGTCGTGGTACAGGTCGTCATGAATAACGATATGGAACCGGACAGCATCTTCCGCGTGCGTGACGATGCGAATACGCTGCATATCGAGCCGCTGCCGTATTCGCTCGAAGAGTAAATCTCTGTGTCGCATCAGGTATTTATCGCCTGATGCGACACGGGTGTGTCTTTTCAGGCCTACAAAGGCACACCCATTACGCCTGCCCAATATATAAATAGATCGCCAGAAAGTGGCACACGCTGCCGCCGAGCACAAAGCCGTGCCAGATGGCATGGTTGTATGGGATGCGCTTGCAGACGTAGAAAATCACCCCGAGCGAGTAGACCACGCCGCCTACAGCCAGTAAGGTAACGCTGCCCGCCGCGAGCTTAACTGCCATTTCATAAATCACCACCAGCGACAACCAGCCCATCGCCAGATAGGTCACCAGAGATAAAATTTTGAATCGGTGCGCGATAGTCAGTTTGAACAGAATCCCCAGCAGAGCCAGGCTCCAGATAACAATCATCAACCCGCGCGCTAACGGAGAATCCAGCCCCACCAGCAAAAACGGCGTGTAGGTTCCGGCAATCAACAGATAAATAGCGCAGTGGTCAAATTTCTTCAGCCACATTTTTGCCCGTTGATGAGGAATGGCGTGATAGAGCGTCGAAGCGAGGAACAGCAGGATCATACTGCCGCCATAGAGGCTGTAACTGGTTATCGCTGTGGCGCTGGCATTGAGATCCACCGCCTGAACCAGTAGCAACACCAGCCCAACGATACCAAACACCAACCCAATGCCGTGACTGACGCTGTTGGCAATTTCCTCTGCCAGCGAATATCCCTGCTTAATGAGGGGCTTCTGAACCATAACTTACTCCGGAGAAACGTACACGCACGTGTAAACCTCTCCAGCGTAACTGAGAATAGTTCCAGTGAACACCTGTTAGCTAAAATAAATTCTGATTTGGGACTAATCTCCGAAAAATCATGAAATTAAATGCAAAATTTCAACTAACAGGTGTGAGTTCAATTTAAAGACATTTAAATTCAATCACATAAAACTGTGTCTGACCGGGATAGATGTCGGCAATGACCTTTTTGAGTTCAGTCAGGGTCATATTTTCCTGCTCTGCATGTTTTTCCGTCAGTGTATCCAGCGTTACGGTTGAGGTTGCGGTGACTTCAATCGTGCAAAAATAACCGTCATCTTCAAAACGCCCGACACGAAGCACATCACCCGTTTTGAAGTGCGATTCAGACTCGTCGCGGATGGTGATGGTTTTACGCCCAGCCAGAATGTCATCCTGGAAACGTTGAAAAAAAGTGATGTCGTTTGGCTGCATGGTACTATTTCCTGTAAGAATTGACTCATCTGGAGCCTATGATAGTGAAAAAACTCACCTTACCGAAAGATTTCTTATGGGGCGGCGCAGTTGCCGCTCATCAGGTCGAAGGCGGCTGGAACAAAGGCGGCAAAGGGCCGAGCATTTGTGACGTTCTGACCGGTGGCGCACACGGCGTGCCGCGCGAAATCACCAAAGAAGTGTTGCCAGGAAAATACTATCCGAACCATGAAGCCGTTGATTTTTATGGTCATTACAAGGAAGACATCAAGCTATTTGCCGAAATGGGCTTCAAATGTTTTCGTACATCCATCGCCTGGACGCGCATTTTTCCAAAAGGCGATGAAGCTCAGCCAAACGAAGAAGGGCTGAAGTTCTACGATGATATGTTCGATGAACTGCTGAAATACAACATCGAACCGGTGATCACCCTCTCCCACTTTGAAATGCCGCTGCATCTGGTGCAGCAATACGGTAGCTGGACCAACCGTAAAGTGGTTGATTTCTTTGTCCGTTTCGCAGAAGTGGTATTTGAACGCTATAAGCATAAAGTCAAATACTGGATGACCTTCAACGAAATTAACAACCAGCGTAACTGGCGTGCACCGCTGTTCGGTTACTGCTGCTCCGGCGTGGTGTATACCGAGCATGAAAACCCGGAAGAGACGATGTACCAGGTGCTGCATCACCAGTTTGTCGCCAGCGCCCTGGCGGTGAAAGCCGCGCGTCGCATTAACCCGGAAATGAAAGTCGGCTGTATGCTGGCGATGGTGCCGCTTTACCCTTACTCCTGTAATCCGGACGATGTGATGTTCGCCCAGGAGTCGATGCGCGAACGCTACGTCTTTACCGATGTGCAACTGCGTGGCTATTACCCGTCCTATGTGTTGCACGAGTGGGAGCGTCGCGGATTTAACATCAAAATGGAAGACGGCGATCTCGATGTGCTGCGCGAAGGCACCTGCGATTATCTCGGTTTCAGCTATTACATGACCAACGCGGTGAAGGCCGAAGGCGGCACCGGCGATGCGATCTCTGGTTTTGAAGGCAGCGTACCAAACCCGTATGTTAAAGCATCTGACTGGGGCTGGCAGATTGATCCGGTGGGTCTGCGTTACGCACTTTGCGAACTGTATGAGCGTTACCAGAAGCCGCTGTTTATTGTCGAAAACGGTTTTGGCGCTTACGACAAAGTGGAAGAAGATGGCAGCATCAACGACGACTACCGCATTGACTACCTGCGCGCCCATATTGAAGAGATGAAAAAAGCGGTGACTTACGATGGTGTCGACCTGATGGGCTACACACCATGGGGCTGCATCGACTGCGTGTCGTTCACCACCGGGCAGTACAGCAAGCGCTACGGCTTTATCTATGTGAATAAACATGACGACGGTACTGGCGATATGTCGCGTTCACGTAAGAAGAGCTTTGACTGGTACAAAGAGGTGATTGCCAGCAACGGCGAGAATCTGTAATTAGCCGATGTGCCTGATGCGCTACGCTCATCAGGCCTGGCACTCTTTTAATATATTGAGCTCGCAATATTTTATATTACGCCTCAGTCGAAACACACAAAGCGCACTTTATTAACAAGCTAAAAAGGCGCCGAAGCGCCTTTAGAAAATAGTCGAATCAGTGAATTACTGGTATTCGCTAATCGGTACGCAGGAGCAGAACAGATTACGGTCGCCGTAAACATCATCCAGACGTTTCACTGTCGGCCAGTATTTGTCTGCCACGCCTGCCGGGAATACCGCAACTTCACGGCTGTACGGATGCGCCCACTCGGCGACCAGTTCGCTCTGAATGTGCGGCGCGTTCACCAGCGGGTTATCTTCCAGCGGCCAGACACCGGCTTTCACCTGGTCAATTTCTGCGCGGATAGCCAGCATCGCGTCGATAAAGCGATCCAGTTCCACTTTGCTTTCGGATTCGGTCGGTTCAACCATCAGCGTACCCGCCACCGGGAATGACATGGTCGGCGCGTGGAAACCGTAGTCGATCAGACGCTTGGCAATATCCAGTTCGCTGATGCCGGTTTCTTCTTTCAGCGGACGAATATCAAGAATACATTCGTGCGCCACGCGACCGTCGCGACCGGTATACAGCACCGGGAAAGCATCCTGCAGGCGGCTGGCAATATAGTTGGCGTTAAGAATTGCCACCTGGCTTGCTTTTTTCAGCCCTTCTGCGCCCATCATGCGGATGTACATCCAGCTGATTGGCAGGATAGAGGCACTACCGAACGGTGCCGCAGAAACCGCGCCCTGACGGGTTAACATGCCTTCGATTTGCACCACGCTATGACCCGGTACAAACGGTGCCAAATGCGCTTTCACACCGATCGGTCCCATACCTGGGCCGCCGCCACCGTGCGGAATGCAGAAAGTTTTATGCAGGTTAAGGTGCGAGACGTCCGCGCCAATAAAGCCCGGTGAGGTGATGCCGACCTGGGCGTTCATGTTCGCGCCATCAAGGTAAACCTGACCGCCGAACTGATGCACGACTTCACACACTTCACGGATCGTTTCTTCATACACGCCGTGGGTGGAAGGATAGGTCACCATGATACAGGAGAGGTTATCGCCCGCTTGTTCCGCTTTCGCGCGCAGATCAGCCAGATCGATGTTGCCGTTTTTATCACACGCCACAACCACCACCTGCATTCCTGCCATATGTGCAGAAGCGGGGTTAGTTCCGTGCGCAGAAGCCGGGATCAGGCAGATATCGCGATGCCCTTCGTTGCGGCTTTCATGATAATGACGAATCGCCAGCAGGCCCGCGTATTCGCCCTGTGCGCCGGAGTTCGGCTGCATACAAACGGCGTCGTAACCGGTCAGTTTCACCAGCCAGTCAGCCAACTGCGCAATCATCTGCTGATAACCTTCTGCCTGTTCCGGCGGGCAGAACGGGTGCAGTTCGGCAAATTCCGACCAGGTGATGGGGATCATCTCGGCGGCGGCGTTCAGTTTCATGGTGCAGGAACCCAGCGGGATCATCGCCTGATTCAGCGCCAGATCTTTACGCTCCAGCGAGTGCATATAGCGCATCATTTCGGTTTCGCTGTGGTAGCGATTAAACACCGGATGGGTGAGGATTTCGTCGTCGCGCAGCATCGCAGGCTGAATAGAGCGACTGTCGTGAGCCACGTCTTTGTCCAGCGTGTCGATGTCCAGCCCGTGGTTATCGCCCAACAGCACGCTGAAAAGCTGCATCACGTTTTCACGCGTGGTGGTTTCATCAAGGGTGATCCCAACCGCGTTCAGAATATCGCTACGCAGGTTGATTTCAGCCGCTTCGGCACGCGCCAGCACGCCCGCTTTGTCAGCCACTTCCACACACAAAGTATCGAAATAGTGCGCATGGCGCAGCTTCAGACCTTTTTGTTGCAGGCCCGCCGCCAGGATATCGGTCAGACGGTGGATGCGGTTAGCGATACGTTTCAGGCCAACCGGGCCGTGATAAACGGCATACAGGCTGGCGATGTTTGCCAGCAGTACCTGGGAAGTACAAATGTTGGAGTTCGCTTTCTCACGGCGAATATGTTGCTCGCGAGTCTGCATCGCCATGCGCAGAGCGGTATTGCCAGCTGCATCTTTCGATACACCGATAATACGGCCCGGCATTGAGCGTTTGTATTCATCTTTCGCCGCAAAGAATGCCGCATGTGGGCCACCGTAGCCCATCGGTACGCCAAAGCGTTGCGCCGAACCAAAGACAATATCCGCGCCCTGTTTACCCGGCGCAGTTAACAGCACCAGCGCCATAATATCGGCGGCGACGCTGACCACAATTTTGCGTGATTTCAGTTCGCTGATAAGCGCAGTGTAGTCGTGGATTTCACCCGTCGTACCCACCTGCTGTAACAGCACGCCGAAGACGTCCTGGTGATCGAGCACTTTTTGCGCATCGTCGACAATCACTTCAAAACCAAAGGTTTCGGCACGGGTGCGAACCACATCCAGCGTTTGCGGATGAACGTCAGAAGCAACAAAGAAGCGGTTGGCATTTTTCAGTTTGCTGACGCGTTTCGCCATCGCCATTGCTTCGGCGGCAGCGGTGGCCTCGTCCAGAAGAGAAGCAGAGGCCATATCCAGCCCGGTTAAATCCAGCGTTACCTGCTGGAAGTTGAGCAGTGCTTCAAGGCGGCCCTGGGAGACTTCAGGTTGATACGGAGTATACGCGGTATACCAGCCCGGATTTTCCAGCATGTTACGCAGAATAACCGGCGGTAGCTGCACGGCGGTGTAACCCATGCCGATGTAAGACGTGAAGCGTTTATTGCGACTGGCAATAGCCTTGAGTTCCGCCAGCGCGGCGTATTCGGTCGCCGGTGCGCCAACCTGCGGCGGGGTCGCAAGCTGAATATCTTTCGGCACAATCTGGCCGGTCAGCGCGTTTAACGATTGTGCGCCAACGGCATTCAGCATTTCTTGCTGTTGCGCGGCGTCCGGTCCGATATGGCGTTCAATAAAAGCGCCGCTGTTTTCAAGCTGGCTTAACGTCTGTGTCATGAGCGATGGTTCCTGAAACGTGCAGTGAATTGTGAACCTCTCTCCTTGCGAAGAGAGTGAGGGTGAGGCGTAAAAGTTCCTCACCCTGATCCTCTCCCGCAGAAGAGGAATAAAGCCGTTACTCGTCTTCTAACAATGCTTCGTATGCGGTCGCATCCAGCAGTGATTCCAGTTCGCTTTCATCGCTGGCTTTGATTTTAAAGATCCAGCCGCCTGCATACGGTTCGCTGTTCACCAGTTCCGGGGAATCGCTCAGTGCGTCGTTTACCGCCACGATTTCACCGCTTACTGGCGCATAAATGTCTGACGCCGCTTTTACTGATTCGGCAACCGCGCAGTCATCGCCCGCGCTAACCGTTGCGCCCACTTCCGGCAGGTCAACAAACACCATATCGCCTAACAGCTCCTGGGCGTGTTCGGTGATGCCAACGGTGTAAGTGCCGTCGGCTTCTTTACGCAGCCATTCGTGTTCTTTGCTGTATTTCAGTTCTGCTGGTACGTTGCTCATCAATCAATCTCCAAAAAAGTAAATCACGCGACGGCTTTGCCGTTACGCACAAAAACAGGTTTCGTCACTTTAACCGGCATTTCACGGTTGCGAATTTGCACAATCGCCGTTTCGCCAATACCTTCCGGCACGCGCGCCAGCGCAATGCTGTAACCCAGCGTCGGGGAGAAAGTCCCGCTGGTGATAATGCCTTCATGCTGGTTGCCCTGCGCATCGGTAAAACGTACCGGCAGTTCATTACGCAGCACGCCTTTTTCGGTCATCACCAGACCAACCAGTTTTTCTGTACCATGTTCACGCTGCGCTTCCAGAGCTTCACGACCAATAAAGTCACGATCTGCCGGTTCCCAGGCGATAGTCCAGCCCATGTTGGCGGCTAACGGAGAAATGGTTTCGTCCATCTCCTGACCATAAAGATTCATACCCGCTTCCAGACGCAGCGTGTCACGCGCGCCCAGGCCGCATGGCTTAACGCCCGCTTCCACCAGCGCACGCCAGAAATCGGCCGCTTTTTCATTGGGCAGCGCAATTTCATAGCCCGCTTCACCGGTATAACCAGTGGTGGCAATAAACAGATCGCCCGCCTGCACGCCAAAGAACGGTTTCATCCCTTCCACCGCCTGACGCTGAGCGTCATTAAACAGTGTGGCAGCTTTTGCCTGCGCATTCGGCCCTTGCACGGCAATCATGGAAAGGTCATCACGAACGGTAATTTCGATGCCGAAAGGTTCAGCGTGTTGGGTAATCCAGGAGAGGTCTTTTTCGCGGGTGGCGGAGTTAACAACGAGGCGGAAGAAATCTTCAGAAAAGTAGTAGACGATGAGATCATCTATCACACCGCCAGAGGCATTCAACATCCCCGAGTAAAGGGCTTTGCCGCTTTTGGTGAGCTTCGCCACATCGTTCGCCAGCAGATAACGCAGAAACTCCCGAGTGCGGCTGCCGCGAAGATCGACGATGGTCATATGTGACACATCAAACATTCCGGCATCGGTACGTACCGCATGATGTTCGTCGATTTGCGAACCGTAATGCAGCGGCATCATCCAGCCGTGGAAATCCACCATGCGAGCGCCGCAAAGCGTGTGTTGTTCGTACAAAGGAGTCTGTTGTGCCATCTTGTCCTCATTGAATAAGCGGGGCTGACAACTTTTCCATGGCGAAATTATCACCACGAAACCCAGCATCGGAGCCACTCCCGGTCCCCAACGCAATCGTTCTCTTTTGCCTGAACTTACCACCGAAACAGACTGTTAACCATAAGGTAAAATTGATCATCACATTAGCTTATGGTTAAAAAACGCCAAAATCGCAACAGAATAAAAAACCAAAAAACACACCAATTTCTATAGAAAAATGATGCGATGAGGAAATTAATTTGAATAAGGCAATATTAAGAGCTGAAAAAATGTGAAAAAACACTAAATCAAAAATTCGTGGCATTAGAAAATATAATGCGAAAACGGAGGTGAAATTAGTTTATTTCAAATGAGGAAAATCTCCCGTCGAAAAAACCGGGAGATGAAAGTGTGATGGGTATCAAATAAACAGCAGAAGAGAAATTTTTAACGCAGCCATTCAGGCAAATCGTTTAATCCCATTGCCTGGCGGATAAGTTGTGGTTTAACGCCAGGAAGCGTGTCGGCCAGTTTTAAACCAATATCACGCAGCAGTTTTTTCGCCGGATTGGTACCGGAAAACAGATCGCGAAATCCCTGCATACCAGCCAGCATCAGCGCCGCACTGTGCTTGCGGCTACGCTCATAGCGACGCAGATAAATGTACTGCCCGATGTCTTTCCCCTGACGATGCAACCGTTTCAGTTCAGCAACCAGCTCTGCAGCATCCATAAAGCCGAGATTTACCCCCTGCCCCGCCAGCGGGTGAATGGTATGCGCGGCGTCGCCCACCAACGCCAGACGGTGCGCGGCAAATTGGCGCGCATAACGCCCCGTCAGTGGGAACACAAGGCGCTCACTCTCAACCTTACATAAGCCCAGGCGATTATCAAAAGCGATATTTAACGCGCGATTAAATTCGTCTTCACTTGCCTGCTGCATCCGCTGCGCTTCCTCTGGCGACAGTGACCAGACAATCGAGCAAAGATGCGGATCGCTAAGCGGTAAAAAGGCCAGAATGCCTTCGCCATGGAAAACCTGCCGCGCCACCGCATCATGCGGTTCTTCCGTGCGAATGGTCGCTACCAGCGCGTGATGCTGATAATCCCAGAAAGTCAGCGGAATATCGGCTTTGTTGCGCAACCAGGAATTAGCGCCGTCCGCGCCAATCACCAGACGCGCCGTTAACATGCTGCCATCTTTCAGCGTCAGGAAGGTTTCATTTTCTCCCCAGGCGACCTGCTGTAATTCTGCGGGGGCCAACAGAGTGATATCTGACGACTGCTGCGCTTTGTTCCACAGCGCGTAGTGAATCACTGAGTTTTCAACGATATGCCCAAGATGGCTATAGCCCATGCTTTGATCGTCAAACGAAATGTGACCAAAGCTGTCTTTGTCCCACACTTCCATACCGTGATAACAACTGGCCCTACGAGAGAGAATGTCCTGCCAGACGCCAAGACGGGTGAGTAATTTTTCGCTGGCGGCATTGATAGCCGAAACGCGCAGTTGTGGTGGTGCATTCGCCGCCAGAGGTTCCGGTACGCGCTGCTCCAGTACGGCAACGCGTAAGCCGCTCCCCTGTAAGCCGCAGGCAACCGCCAGCCCCACCATGCCGCCGCCAACAATGGCTACATCAACACTTTGCATTGTTTATTCCTTAAAACCACCTTCAACGCGCCACCCAACCGAGGGTGCGCTGCGCCAGCACATCGCGTGCCGGGGTAAATAATTCCATCGTCATCAGCCCGATGTTGCGCCCGACAACCAGCGGGGTCCAACGGTTGGCAAAAAGATGTACAAGGCTGTCCGTGACGCCGATGGTTGCTTCGCGATCGCGCTGTCGACGCTGCTGATAACGGCACAATACGCCGTAATCACCCATGTCTTCTCCGCGCTCCTGCGCCTGAGTCAGAGTTTCCGCAAGGCTCATGACATCTCGCATACCGAGGTTGAACCCTTGCCCGGCAATCGGGTGCAGAGTTTGCGCCGCATTGCCCACCAGCACGGTACGATGGGTAATAGGTCTGGCGGCGCGGGTTAACGCCAGCGGATAAGCACTGCGTTTACCGGCGTGGGTAATTTGCCCCAGTCGCCAGCCAAAGGCAGACTGGAGTTCACGGCAAAACTTCTCGTCGCTCCACGACAGCACCTCTTCGCGCCGTTCCAGTGGATGACACCAGACCAGCGAACAGCGTCCGTCAGACATCGGCAACATCGCCAGCGGGCCATGTTTCGTGAAGCGTTCAAAAGCGCGGCCTTCGTGCGCAACGGAAGTCGCAACGTTGGCAATCACGGCCAGTTGTTCGTAAGGCTCCTGCTGCCAGTCAACGCCGCACGCGGTGGCTAACGCTGAATGGGTGCCATCAGCTGCTACCAGCACGCGGCCCGTCAGCGTCTCGCCACTCTCCAGCGTCACTTCAACGTGACTCTGAGTACGGGCAACGTTAGCCACGCGATCAGGACAATGCAGCGTTACGCCAGGTGCTTTGCGCAGCAATGCAAACAGCCGTTGCCCGACATTATGCAATTCGACAACCTGCCCCAGCGCCGCCAGTTGGTAATCTTCTGCGGCGAGGGTGACGAATCCGGCATGACCACGATCGCTGACATGCACGCTGGTGATGGCGGTTGCGCAATCAGCCAGAGATTGCCAGACGCCGATGCGCGCCAGTTGCTGACAGGTACCCGCCGCCAGCGCAATAGCTCGTCCATCAAAGCCCGGATGAGCATGTGACTCTGGCGCAGTCGCTTCAATCAAATGTACCGGCAGCGCCCCGTGACTTAACCGGGAAATAGCCAGCGCCAGCGTCGCGCCCGCCATGCCGCCACCGACGATGATTACGCTCATTGCTTTCTCGCAGCAGCCATCAACGCTTCGATTTCTTCCGGCTTTTTCACCACGCTGGCGGTGAGGTTTTCGTTGCCGGTTTCGGTAATCACAATGTCGTCTTCAATACGAATGCCGATACCGCGATATTGTTCTGGCACATCCGCATCCGGCGCGATATACAGACCAGGCTCTACGGTCAGTACCATCCCCGGCTCCAGAATGCGCGAGCGATCCTGACCATAAACGCCAACGTCATGGACATCCAGTCCTAACCAGTGGCTAAGGCCATGCATAAAGAAAGGACGATGGGCGTTCTGAGCGATCAGTTCATCAACATCACCTTTCAGGATGCCGAGTTTTACCAGGCCGCTAACCATGATGCGCACCACTTCACCAGTGACTTCCTGCATGGAAGTTCCCGGACGATACAGGCGCAGGCTGGTTTCAAGAGACTCCAGCACAATGTCGTAGATTTCACGCTGGGCCTGAGTGAATTTGCCGTTGACCGGGAAGGTGCGGGTAATATCGCCAGCGTAACCTTTGTATTCGCAACCCGCATCAATCAACACCAGGTCACCGTCACGCAGTTCACTCTCGTTTTCGGTATAGTGCAGAATGCAACCGTTTTCACCGCTGCCGACAATGGTGTTATAGGAAGGATAGCGCGCGCCGTGGCGGTTAAATTCGTGGTGAATTTCGCCTTCCAGGTGGTACTCGAACATTCCCGGACGGCATTTTTCCATCGCCCGGGTATGCGCCAGGGCGGTGATTTCACCCGCGCGGCGAAGTACGGCAATCTCTTCCGGCGATTTGAACAGGCGCATTTCATGAACAATGGGACGCCAGTCGATCATCGTTGCTGGCGCGGTGAGATTTTGTCGCGAGCCTTTACGCAGTTTTTCCAGCGCACTGTTCACGATTTCATCAGCATATGCATATTCGCCCTGAGCATGGTAAACCACATCCAGGCCGTTAAGTAGTTGATAAAGTTGCTGATTGATTTCACTGAATGCCAGTGCGCGGTCAACGCCCAGTTTCTCTGGCGCGGCATCCTGGCCTAAGCGACGACCAAACCAGATCTCTGCCGTCAGGTCGCGAACGCGGTTAAACAAAACGCTGTGGTTATGAGTGTCATCGCTTTTAATCAGCACCAGCACCGCTTCCGGTTCGTTAAAGCCGGTGAAGTACCAGAAGTCACTGTTCTGACGATAGGGGTATTCGCTGTCGGCGCTACGTGTTACTTCTGGTGCAGCAAAAATCAGCGCGGCGCTGCCGGGTTGCATTTGCTCCACCAGGGCCTGACGGCGACGCTGAAACTCTTGCCGGGATATCTCACTCATAACACTCTCCTTACGTTTTTTGTTTTTAGTGTAGAGTCGGTTTTTGTACTTCTGGCGCGGTCGGTTGCGGATGAGTAAAGGTGTCGTGGCATAACAGCGCGGCAACACGGACGTACTCGATGATCTCTTCAAGCGACATTTCAAGCTCTTCCTGATCTTCGTCTTCGTCGTAGCCCAACTGCGCGATGTTACGCAGATCGTCGATGGCTTCACCGGTTTCTCCGGTCACTTTGTCCAGCTTCGGTTGCGTAACGCCAAGACCAAGCAGGAAGTGATTAACCCAACCTGCCAGTGCATCAGCCCGATCGAAAACGCTGACATCATCGCCATCAGGCAGATAAAGCTGAAAAAGGAAGCCGTCATCCTGCAGGGCATCGCTGGTGGCAGAGTGCATTTTACGCAGTGCCTGTGCCAGCTCATGACCGAAAGCCATGCCTTCGTTCGTCAGGTCGTGAAGTAGCGGCAGCCATGAGCTGTCATCGTTACCGCCACATATCATCCCGCTGATTAAACCATGCATCTCAGCTGGGGTCAGACCCGTCCCTTGTTGGTTCAGATACTGGTTCATTTCGTTGTAACCAGGCATTTCGTTCTGTATAGACATAAGCATTCGTCGTCAAAGGGAGGAATATTCATGATATGCTACCACTTTGGGCCCTGGTGGACCAGAAAAGGGCTTGTCTCTTCTCATCAGGGTAGCTATAGTGTCGCCCCTTCGCAGACCATGGGTCTAAAGACGAAGGCAGCGCAGTCAATCAGCAGGAAGGTGGCATGTCTGCACAACCCGTCGATATCCAAATTTTTGGCCGTTCACTGCGTGTGAACTGCCCGCCTGACCAAAGGGATGCGTTGAATCAGGCAGCGGACGATCTGAACCAACGGTTGCAAGATCTGAAAGAACGCACTAGAGTCACAAATACTGAACAGTTGGTCTTCATTGCCGCATTGAATATCAGCTATGAGTTAGCGCAAGAAAAAGCGAAGACTCGTGACTACGCGGCAAGTATGGAACAGCGTATTCGGATGCTGCAGCAGACCATAGAACAAGCGTTACTTGAACAAGGTCGCATCACCGAAAAAACTAACCAAAACTTTGAATGACACTTTTCGGTTTACTGTGGTAGAGTAACCGTGAAGACAAAATTTCTCTGAGATGTTCGCAAGCGGGCCAGTCCCCTGAGCCGATATTTCATACCACAAGAATGTGGCGCTCCGCGGTTGGTGAGCATGCTCGGTCCGTCCGAGAAGCCTTAAAACTGCGACGACACATTCACCTTGAACCAAGGGTTCAAGGGTTACAGCCTGCGGCGGCATCTCGGAGATTCCCTTCTTATCTGGCACCAGCCATGACGCAACTACCAGAACTCCCACTGACATTATCCCGACAAGAAATCCGCAAAATGATTCGGCAACGTCGTCGTACGTTAACGCCGGAACAACAGCAGGAAATGGGTCAACAAGCCGCTACCCGGATGATGACGTATCCCCCAGTGGTGATGGCGCATACGGTCGCTGTATTCCTCTCTTTTGATGGCGAACTCGACACCCAGCCACTCATAGAACAACTCTGGCGCGCCGGTAAGCGCGTATATCTTCCAGTTTTGCATCCCTTTAGTGCCGGTAATTTGCTGTTCCTGAATTACCATCCGCAAAGTGAACTGGTGATGAACAGGTTGAAGATCCATGAGCCAAAACTGGATGTGCGTGACGTGCTACCCCTTTCCCGATTAGACGTGTTGATCACACCGCTGGTCGCCTTTGATGAGTACGGTCAGCGCCTGGGAATGGGCGGTGGTTTTTATGATCGAACCTTACAAAACTGGCAGCACTATAAAATGCAACCGGTGGGTTATGCGCATGATTGTCAGTTGGTGGAAAAACTCCCCGTTGAAGAGTGGGATATCCCTCTTCCTGCGGTGGTTACACCGTCGAAAGTCTGGGAGTGGTGAGGGCGACACACCTGCATCGCCCTGATTGACATCGTTGATTCTTTGACCTAATTTAGTGAGTAAGGGTAAGGGAGGATGACTCCTCCCCTGAGACTGACTGTTAATAAGCTGGGAAACTTATGAGTAACAGTACAATCAGTATGATGACAAGTCGCATCATAACCCTTCTCCTTCAAGCCCTCGCTTCGGTGAGGGCTTTACCGTTACAGCCCTGTGCTGTCCTGCCATCGTAAATCCCCATTAAATAAACACAACGCATTGATCTGACTTTGATTTATTTTCTGGAGCAGACTCGCAAAGTAGAATGCGCAACGCGGCAACAGTGTGGAGAAGGGATAAAAAAACGGGCAAGTCAGTGACCTGCCCGTTGATTTTCAGAGAAGGGGAATTAGTACAGCAGACGGGCGCGAATGGTACCCGGAATAGCTTTCATTGCCTGCAGCGCTTTTTCGGCAACGTCTTCGTCGGCTTCAATATCAATAACCACATAACCCATCTGGGCGGAAGTTTGTAGATATTGCGCGGCGATGTTGACGCCCTGCTCGGCAAAAATTTTGTTGAGCGCAGTTAGTACGCCCGGACGGTTTTCGTGGATGTGCATCAGACGACGCCCACCGTGCAGTGGCAGCGAGACTTCCGGGAAGTTCACCGCAGAGAGCGTTGAGCCATTGTCAGAATACTTGATCAATTTACCCGCAACTTCCAGGCCGATATTCTCCTGCGCTTCCTGAGTCGAACCGCCAATGTGTGGCGTCAGAAGGACGTTGTCAAATTCACACAGCGGAGAGGTAAATGGATCGCTATTGGTTGCCGGTTCCGTCGGGAATACGTCGATTGCCGCCCCCGCCAGATGTTTGCTCGCCAGCGCGTCACACAGCGCCGGAATATCCACCACAGTACCGCGCGAAGCATTAATCAGCAGCGAGCCGGGCTTCATTAGTGAAATCTCTTTCGCACCCATCATATTTTTGGTGGACGGATTCTCTGGCACATGTAGACTCACCACATCGCTCATATTCAGCAGGTCAGAAAGATGCTGTACCTGAGTGGCGTTGCCCAGCGGCAGTTTGTTTTCAATATCATAAAAGTAAACATACATTCCCAGCGATTCAGCCAGAATGCCCAATTGCGTACCAATATGACCGTAGCCGATGATACCCAGCTTTTTGCCACGCGCTTCAAAAGAACCCGCCGCCAGTTTGTTCCACACGCCACGGTGCGCTTTAGCATTGGCTTCCGGCACGCCGCGCAATAGCAGCAGTAGTTCGCCAATCACCAGCTCCGCAACAGAGCGCGTATTTGAGAACGGTGCGTTAAATACCGGGATACCGCGTTTTGCCGCCGCATCCAGATCAACCTGGTTTGTTCCGATACAGAAACAGCCAATAGCGACCAGTTTTTCAGCGGCGTTGATCACGTCTTCGGTCAGATGGGTACGGGATCGCAGGCCGATGAAGTGGGCATCGCGGATGGATTCTTTTAATTGTTCATCATCCAGCGCGCCTTTGTGAAATTCGATGTTGGTGTAACCAGCTGCACGAAGGCTTTCCAGCGCCTTTTGGTGCACGCCTTCTACCAGCAGAAACTTAATCTTGTCTTTCTCCAGCGATACCTTTGCCATTTACCCAATCCTGTCTTTTGAAATGTTGTGTGCGGATTTGCGTCCGCCTTTCAACATATCAAAAAATAATATTGCGGCAATATGAACGTTTGCGTCGCGATGTTGAGGAAATATCACGCAAAGGTATTTCTTGGATGAATATGCTGGTTTAGAGGATTTATTTAGAGCAATCGACAATAGCCAGGTAAAAACGTGACACATGTCACCAAATTTAATGAAGAGAATTTTTTTAACGGGGGAGGTTCCCCCGTCAGATCATTTCACAATGGTTTTGACACCGTCAGGTGTGCCAATCAGCGCAACGTCCGCGCCACGGTTAGCAAACAAGCCAACAGTCACCACGCCAGGAATCGCATTTATGGCGTTTTCCATCGCTATCGGGTCAAGGATTTCCATGCCGTGGACGTCGAGGATCACGTTGCCGTTATCGGTCACCACGCCCTGACGGTATTCCGGACGACCGCCCAGTTTCACCAGCTGGCGCGCCACTGCACTACGTGCCATCGGGATAACTTCTACTGGCAGCGGGAATTTGCCCAGAATATCAACCTGCTTGGAGGCGTCGGCAATACAGATAAATTTTTCCGCAACCGAAGCAATGATTTTTTCACGGGTCAGCGCCGCGCCGCCGCCTTTGATCATTTGCATGTGGCCGTTGATTTCATCTGCGCCATCAACGTAGATGCCAAGGCTGTCGACTTCGTTGAGATCAAAAACGTGAATGCCGAGGCTTTTCAGTTTTTCAGTGGAAGCATCTGAACTGGAAACGGCCCCTTCAATCTGGCCTTTCATCGTGCCGAGCGCGTCAATAAAGTGTGCGGCGGTGGAACCTGTACCTACACCAACAATGGTGCCGGGCTGAACATACTGAAGTGCCGCCCATCCTACTGCTTTTTTCAATTCATCCTGCGTCATGATCGTTTCGCCTGTGGTATGAAATTTCACACGCATTATATACAAAAAAAGCGATTCAGACCCCGTTGGCAAGCCGCGTGGTTAACTCATCCATAAAATATCGCGCAATGGCGGGCATCCCCTTTCGCCCGGCAAATAAAGCATACAACGGTCTGGGTATGCCGCTCCACGGTGCGAACAGAGGCAATAACGCCACGCCATTCAACATAACCAGGGCGCGAAGTCGCTAAGCGAAATGCAATAGCGCAAATCCCTGATCTTTTAAGCTGCGCGTTTAACCATTGATACAAATGTTACCCGCCGACGGCTTCGGTATATGCAACCTGACACAAAATTGTGTCATAGTGCAGGAAAAAGCATTTACCAGGAGCAGACAACAGCAATGAAACGCCCGGACTACAGAACATTACAGGCACTGGATGCGGTGATACGTGAACGAGGATTTGAACGCGCGGCACAAAAGCTGTGCATTACACAATCAGCCGTCTCACAGCGCATTAAGCAACTGGAAAATATGTTCGGGCAGCCGCTGTTGGTGCGTACCGTACCGCCGCGCCCGACAGAACAAGGGCAAAAACTGCTGGCACTGCTACGCCAGGTGGAGTTGCTGGAAGAAGAGTGGCTGGGCGATGAACAAACCGGTTCGACTCCGCTGCTGCTTTCACTGGCGGTCAACGCCGACAGTCTGGCGACGTGGTTGCTTCCGGCGCTGGCTCCTGTGTTAGCTGATTCGCCTATCCGCCTCAACTTGCAGGTAGAAGATGAAACCCGCACTCAGGAACGTCTGCGCCGCGGCGAAGTGGTCGGCGCGGTGAGTATTCAACATCAGGCGCTGCCGAGTTGCCTTGTCGATAAGCTCGGTGCGCTTGACTATCTGTTCGTCAGCTCAAAACCGTTTGCCGAAAAATATTTCCCTAACGGCGTAACGCGTTCGGCATTATTGAAAGCACCTGTGGTCGCCTTTGACCATCTTGACGATATGCACCAGGCCTTTTTGCAGCAAAACTTCGACCTGCCCCCAGGCAGCGTACCGTGCCATATCGTTAATTCTTCAGAAGCGTTCGTACAACTTGCTCGCCAGGGCACCACCTGCTGTATGATCCCGCACCTGCAAATCGAGAAAGAACTGACCAGCGGTGAACTGATTGACTTAACGCCGGGGCTATTTCAACGCCGGATGCTCTACTGGCACCGCTTTGCTCCTGAAAGCCGCATGATGCGTAAAGTCACTGATGCGTTGCTCGATTATGGTCACAAAGTCCTTCGTCAGGATTAATCCATCAAATAATGCCTGATAGCACATATCAGGCATTATCCTCACTTCTTTTTGTATTCCTTGAATCACATCACAAAATAGACAAATCTCAGGCGGCAAAAAACGACGTCTGAATGCATTTTTTTTGCTGGCGACAAACCCACGTAAAAAGCTCACCGTAAGCGCAAATACCCTCATTTTGATTGCGTTTTACGGAGCAAATAATGTCTAACGTGCAGGAGTGGCAACAGCTTGCCAACAAGGAATTGAGCCGTCGGGAGAAAACTGTCGACTCGCTGGTTCAGCAAACCGCGGAAGGGATCGCCATCAAGCCGCTGTATACCGAAGCCGATCTCGATAATCTGGAGGTGACAGGTACCCTTCCTGGTTTGCCCCCCTACGTTCGTGGCCCGCGTGCCACTATGTATACCGCCCAACCGTGGACCATCCGTCAGTATGCTGGTTTTTCAACAGCAAAAGAGTCCAACGCTTTTTATCGCCGTAACCTGGCCGCCGGGCAAAAAGGTCTTTCCGTTGCGTTTGACCTTGCCACCCACCGAGGCTACGACTCCGATAACCCGCGCGTGGCGGGCGACGTCGGCAAAGCGGGCGTTGCTATCGACACCGTGGAAGATATGAAAGTCCTGTTCGACCAGATCCCGCTGGATAAAATGTCGGTTTCGATGACCATGAATGGCGCAGTACTACCAGTACTGGCGTTTTATATTGTCGCCGCAGAAGAGCAAGGTGTTACACCCGATAAACTGACCGGCACCATTCAAAACGATATCCTCAAAGAGTATCTTTGCCGCAACACCTATATTTACCCGCCAAAACCGTCAATGCGTATTATCGCAGACATCATCGCCTGGTGTTCCGGCAACATGCCGCGATTTAATACCATCAGTATCAGCGGTTACCATATGGGTGAAGCGGGTGCCAACTGCGTGCAGCAGGTAGCATTTACGCTCGCTGATGGGATTGAGTACATCAAAGCAGCAATCTCCGCCGGGCTGAAAATTGATGACTTCGCTCCTCGCCTGTCGTTCTTCTTCGGCATTGGCATGGATCTGTTTATGAACGTCGCCATGTTGCGTGCGGCACGTTATTTATGGAGCGAAGCGGTCAGTGGATTTGGCGCACAGGATCCGAAATCACTGGCGCTGCGTACCCACTGCCAGACCTCAGGCTGGAGCCTGACTGAACAGGATCCGTATAACAACGTTATCCGCACCACCATTGAAGCACTGGCTGCAACGCTGGGCGGTACTCAGTCACTGCATACCAACGCCTTTGATGAAGCGCTTGGTTTGCCTACCGATTTCTCAGCACGCATTGCCCGCAATACCCAGATCATCATTCAGGAAGAATCAGAACTCTGCCGCACCGTCGATCCACTGGCCGGATCCTATTACGTTGAATCGCTGACCGATCAAATCGTCAAACAAGCCAGAGCCATTATCCAACAGATCGACGAAGCCGGTGGCATGGCGAAAGCGATCGAAGCAGGTCTGCCAAAACGAATGATCGAAGAGGCCTCAGCGCGCGAACAGTCGTTGATCGACCAGGGCAAGCGTGTCATCGTTGGTGTCAACAAGTACAAACTGGATCACGAAGACGAAACCGATGTACTTGAGATCGACAACGTGATGGTGCGTAACGAGCAAATTGCTTCGCTGGAACGCATTCGCGCCACCCGTGATGATGCCGCCGTAACCGCCGCGTTGAACGCCCTGACTCACGCCGCACAGCATAACGAAAACCTGCTGGCTGCCGCTGTTAATGCCGCTCGCGTTCGCGCAACGCTTGGTGAAATTTCCGATGCACTGGAAGCGGCATTTGACCGTTATCTGGTGCCAAGCCAGTGTGTTACCGGCGTGATTGCGCAAAGCTATCATCAGTCTGAGAAATCGGCCACCGAGTTCGATGCCATTGTTGCGCAAACGGAGCAGTTCCTTGCCGACAATGGTCGTCGCCCGCGCATTCTGATCGCCAAAATGGGCCAGGATGGGCACGATCGCGGCGCGAAAGTGATCGCCAGCGCCTATTCCGATCTCGGTTTCGACGTAGATTTAAGCCCGATGTTCTCTACACCTGAAGAGATCGCCCGCCTGGCAGTAGAAAACGACGTTCACGTAGTGGGCGCATCTTCACTGGCTGCCGGTCATAAAACGCTGATCCCGGAACTGGTCGAAGCGCTGAAAAAATGGGGACGCGAAGATATCTGCGTGGTCGCGGGTGGCGTCATTCCGCCGCAGGATTACGCCTTCCTGCAGGAGCGCGGCGTGGCGGCGATTTATGGTCCAGGTACGCCTATGCTCGACAGCGTGCGCGACGTACTGAATCTGATAAGCCAGCATCATGATTAATGAAGCCACGCTGGCAGAAAGTATTCGCCGCTTACGTCAGGGTGAGCGTGCCACGCTCGCCCAGGCCATGACGCTGGTGGAAAGCCGTCACCCGCGTCATCAGGCGCTAAGTACGCAACTGCTTGATGCCATTATGCCGTTCTGTGGTAACGCCCTGCGACTGGGTGTTACCGGCACACCCGGCGCGGGGAAAAGTACCTTTCTTGAAGCCTTTGGCATGTTGTTGATTCGTGAGGGACTAAAGGTTGCGGTTATTGCGGTCGATCCCAGCAGCCCGGTCACTGGCGGTAGCATTCTCGGAGATAAAACCCGCATGAATGATCTGGCGCGTGCCGAGGCGGCGTTTATTCGCCCGGTACCCTCCTCCGGTCATCTGGGCGGTGCCAGTCAGCGAGCGCGGGAATTAATGCTGTTATGCGAAGCGGCGGGTTATGACGTAGTGATTGTCGAAACGGTTGGCGTCGGACAGTCGGAAACGGAAGTCGCCCGCATGGTGGACTGTTTTATCTCGTTGCAAATTGCCGGTGGCGGCGATGATCTGCAGGGCATTAAAAAGGGGCTGATGGAAGTGGCAGATCTGATCGTTATCAACAAAGACGATGGCGATAACCATACCAATGTCGCCATTGCCCAGCATATGTACGAGAGTGCCCTGCATATTCTGCGACACAAATACGACGAATGGCAGCCACGGGTTCTGACTTGTAGCGCACTGGAAAAACGTGGAATCAATGAGATCTGGCACGCCATCATCGACTTCAAAACCGCGCTAACTGCCAGTGGTCGTTTGCAACAAGTACGGCAACAACAATCAGTGGAATGGCTGCGTAAACAAACCGAAGAAGAAGTACTGAATCACCTGTTCGCGAATGAAGATTTCGATCGCTATTACCGCCAGACGCTTTTAGCGGTCAAAAACAATACGCTCTCACCGCGCACCGGCCTGCGACAGCTCAGTGAATTTATCCAGACGCAATATTTTGATTAAAGGAATTTTTATGTCTTATCAGTATGTGAACGTTGTCACTATCAACAAAGTGGCGGTCATTGAGTTTAACTATGGCCGAAAACTTAATGCCTTAAGTAAAGTCTTTATTGATGATCTTATGCAGGCATTAAGCGATCTCAACCGGCCGGAAATTCGCTGTATCATTTTGCGCGCGCCGAGTGGATCCAAAGTCTTCTCCGCAGGTCACGATATTCACGAACTGCCGTCTGGCGGTCGCGATCCGCTCTCCTATGATGATCCATTGCGCCAAATCACCCGCATGATCCAAAAATTCCCGAAACCGATCATTTCGATGGTGGAAGGTAGTGTTTGGGGTGGCGCATTTGAAATGATCATGAGTTCCGATCTGATTATCGCCGCCAGTACCTCAACCTTCTCAATGACGCCTGTAAACCTCGGTGTCCCGTATAACCTGGTCGGCATTCACAACCTGACCCGCGACGCGGGCTTCCACATTGTCAAAGAGCTGATTTTTACCGCTTCGCCAATCACCGCCCAGCGCGCGCTGGCTGTCGGCATCCTCAACCATGTTGTGGAAGTGGAAGAACTGGAAGATTTCACCTTACAAATGGCGCACCACATCTCTGAGAAAGCGCCGTTAGCCATTGCCGTTATCAAAGAAGAGCTGCGTGTACTGGGCGAAGCGCACACCATGAACTCCGATGAATTTGAACGTATTCAGGGGATGCGCCGCGCGGTTTATGACAGCGAAGACTACCAGGAAGGGATGAACGCTTTCCTCGAAAAACGTAAACCTAATTTCGTTGGTCATTAATCCCTGCGAACGAAGGAGTTAAAATGGAAACTCAGTGGACAAGGATGACCGCCGATGAAGCGGCAGAAATTATCCAGCATAACGACATGGTGGCATTTAGCGGCTTTACCCCAGCGGGTTCGCCGAAAGCCTTACCCACCGCGATTGCCCGCAGAGCTAACGAACAGCATGAGGCCAAAAAGCCGTATCAAATTCGCCTGCTGACGGGGGCGTCAATCAGCGCCGCCGCTGACGATGTACTTTCTGACGCCGATGCTGTTTCCTGGCGTGCGCCATATCAAACATCGTCCGGTTTACGTAAAAAGATCAATCAGGGCGCGGTGAGTTTCGTTGACCTGCATTTGAGCGAAGTGGCGCAAATGGTCAATTACGGTTTCTTCGGCGACATTGATGTTGCCGTCATTGAAGCATCGGCACTGGCACCGGATGGTCGAGTCTGGTTAACCAGCGGGATCGGTAATGCGCCGACATGGCTGCTGCGGGCGAAGAAAGTGATCATTGAACTTAATCACTATCACGATCCGCGCGTTGCAGAACTGGCAGATATTGTGATTCCTGGCGCGCCACCGCGGCGCAATAGCGTGTCGATCTTCCATGCAATGGATCGCGTCGGTACCCGCTATGTGCAAATCGATCCGAAAAAGATTGTCGCCGTCGTGGAAACCAACTTGCCCGACGCCGGTAATATGCTGGATAAGCAAAATCCCATGTGCCAGCAGATTGCCGATAACGTGGTCACGTTCTTGTTGCAGGAAATGGCGCATGGGCGTATTCCGCCGGAATTTCTGCCGCTGCAAAGTGGCGTGGGCAATATCAATAATGCAGTCATGGCGCGACTAGGGGAAAACCCGGAAATTCCTCCGTTCATGATGTATTCGGAAGTGCTACAGGAATCGGTGGTGCATTTACTGGAAACGGGCAAAATCAGCGGGGCCAGCGCCTCCAGCCTGACTATCTCGGCCGATTCCCTGCGCAAGATTTACGACAATATGGATTACTTTGCCAGCCGCATTGTGTTGCGTCCGCAGGAGATTTCCAATAACCCGGAAATCATCCGTCGTCTGGGCGTCATCGCTCTGAACGTCGGCCTGGAGTTTGATATTTACGGGCATGCCAACTCAACGCACGTAGCCGGGGTCGATCTGATGAACGGCATCGGTGGCAGCGGTGATTTTGAACGCAACGCGTATCTGTCGATCTTTATGGCCCCGTCGATTGCTAAAGAAGGCAAGATCTCAACCGTCGTGCCAATGTGCAGCCATGTTGATCACAGCGAACACAGCGTCAAAGTGATCATCACCGAACAAGGGATCGCCGATCTGCGTGGTCTTTCCCCGCTTCAACGCGCCCGCACCATCATTGATAATTGTGCACATCCTATGTATCGGGATTATCTGCATCGCTATCTGGAAAATGCGCCCGGCGGACATATTCACCACGATCTTAGCCACGTCTTCGATTTACACCGTAATTTAATTGCAACCGGCTCGATGCTGGGTTAATGACTCGTCCCGTCACGATCTTCAGCAATATGCTGAAGCATCGTGGCGGTATAACGATGATTTCTGATTGAATAAAGATATTCCTGCATATACATCGGCCTGTGCGGCGCATCAAAATATTTCAGCGTTGCCGGATTCACCAGTCGCCAGGCAAAATGCGGGATCACCGTCAGAAAATGTCCGCGCTCTACGGCGCTGATTTTGGCCATAAAACTGTAGGGACGATAAATAATGGTGGGATTGATCCCACAAGGTCGCATATTCGCATCAATCATTGCTTCGAAGTTGGCCCGGTTCTGAAAGCGCATTTGTAGCCAGGGCAGCTCCTGAAGCAGCTCTTGCTCTTGACGCTCTTCATAACGGCGAGAAACGAGAAAGCCCAATCGCAGCGGCGGTAGTTCACTGATAGTCAGGTTTTCCAGTTCCTGAACTCGTGCAGATACATGCTGTGGGGAGATAATAAAATCTAACTGGCGGTCAAAAAGATTATCGATAACGCCGTTTTCGCTGAACTCAACTGGCTGGGCGGTCACGCCTTCATACTTATCTCCGAGACTAATCAACTGATCGAAAATAATTGTCGGATAAGTATTATCTATGCCAATCACAATTTCTCGTGAACGACGCCCTGAGTTATGGATTTCATTATCAATCGCAGAAAGTCGTTGATAAACCGGGAACAGTTTTTGATACAGTTCCTGTCCGGCTTTATTGAGGCTGATATTATTATCTTTGCGGGTAAATAGCGTATAGCCAATTTGTTCTTCCAGCGCGGCAATGCTTTTACCAAATGGCGAAGCCGTCATATGGATTTTTTCTGCCGCCCGGGCAATATTATTGGTTTGCGCTAATAAAATGAAATTGCGCATCTTTTTCGAAATAAAAATGTCCATACCCCCTCCCCCGCATCCTTGTCCGCTTAACCGTTTCAGTCAGCCTATCCTTGATGAAACCGCGAGCAAAGATAGGTGATTACGTCATGGTTTTACAGAAAATTACAGAAAAAGGAGGCAATATCGGGTAAAGGCATTAGCCCGACGAATACGTCGGGCTACAAATATTATTGTGCTGCAGGTGTTTTAGCGGGTTGTTGATCCACAGGTTCTAACTGGAAGACCACATCGACCTGATCATCAAACTGAATAGCGGCCTGCTCGTAAGTTTCCTGGGCGGACACCGGCGCGGCATCGGCTTTCATCATCCGCACCATTGGGCTGGGCTGATAGTTGGAAACATGGTAGCGCACGCTATATACCGGCCCCAGTTTACGATGAAAGCCGTTCGCCAGTTCCTGCGCCTGATGAATCGCGTTATCAATCGCTGCCTTACGCGCTTTGTCTTTATAGGCATCCGGCTGCGCCACGCCCAGCGACACAGAACGAATTTCGTTAAGACCCGCCTTCAGCGCACCATCCAGCAAGGAATTCAGTTTGTCTAACTGACGGAGCGTGACTTCCACCGTTCTCACAGCACGGTAGCCTTTCAGGATACTTTTACCATCCTGATAATCATAATCTGGCTGGGTGCGTAAGTTCGCTGAGCTGATATCTTTTTTCGCGATCTGATTGAGTTCAAGGAAGGAAATGTATTGTGCGACGCGCTCATCCGCCTGTTTCTTGGCAGTAGCGGCATCCTTCGCGGCCACGTTGACTTCAATCGCAAGAGTGGCAATGTCTGGCACCGCATCCACGCTTGCCGTACCGGAGGTGACAATATGCGGTCCATCCGGCAATTCGTTAGCCTGCGCTGCCATCCCGCTAATACCCATTAATGCCGCCAGGGCGATAACTTTGAACTTCACGTTAGTCTCTCCGTGTTAATTGACTTGCCTAAAATTCAGGACCTCTGGAGGCAAGCTTAGCGCCTCTGTTTTATTTTTCCATCAGATAGCGCCTAACTGAACAAGGCTTGTGCATGAGCAATACCGTCTCTCGCCAGCTGCAAGGCAATAAACCACATAACACATCCCACAACCAGATTGATAATGCGTTGTGATTTTGCCGTGCGCAGGCGCGGTGCCAGCCAGGCTGCGAGAATAGCCAGACCAAAGAACCACAGGAAAGAGGCGCTAATAGTCCCGAGCGCAAACCAACGTTTTGGTTCCACATCAAGTTGCCCGCCAAGGCTGCCCAGTACAACAAAAGTATCCAGGTAAACATGCGGATTCAGCCAGGTCACTGCCAGCATGGTGGCGATAATTTTCCATCTGCCTTGCTTCAGGACTTCGGCACTGGCTAACTCAATATTACTGCTCATCGCTGTTTTAAAAGCGCCAAAACCATACCACAGCAAGAAGGCTACGCCGCCCCAGGTGACCAGCGCCAGCAACCACGGCGACTGCATCAATAACGCGCTGCCACCAAAAATCCCGGCGCAAATCAGGACCAAATCGCTGATAGCGCAAAGTAAGGCAATCATAATGTGGTACTGACGACGAATGCCCTGATTCATCACAAAAGCATTTTGTGGACCGAGCGGTAGGATCATAGCTGCGCCAAGCGCAAGACCTTGAAAGTAATAAGATATCACGTAATTAATTCCGGGCTAATTATCTGATGCGCAGACTATAGCGCAGGAATAACATTAGGGATAATTGATAAAATTAATATAGTATAAGTTGAATTAATAAACTGAAGGAACAGATATGCACTACCGACAATTACTCCCCTTTCTTTTATCAGGATTTCTTCTGTTATCTCCCTCGATTTTTGCTGCTGAAAAAATTCTTCGTTATACAGACCATGAACCCTACGGGGGAATGCGTACACAAATAATTAAAGAGATATTTTTTGCAGAAATTGAAAAAGAGTCGCAGGGGCGTTTGAAAATCGAACCACACTGGAACGGTGAAACCGCCATCAGCTATGACGCTCTGACGACAATAAGCGATGGCAGCAAAGCTGATATGGGTATAGTGGTGCCGGAATACACCGCGAAACAATTGCCGCTTCATCAAATCTTCAAGAGCTTTGCTATTGGCCCGGATCATGGAGCCAGTCAGGTAGAATTCTTTCGTCGCGTATATGCGGAAATTCCCGAATTTAACGCTGAACTTGAGCGTAACAATATCGTGAATTTACAGTTTTTCCTTGGCTACCCGGTAGGCTTTTTCTCTACCAGGCCCATTGATAAATTGACTGCGCTTCAGGGAACCACCTGGCGAACAGCCAGTTTCTGGCATCGGGCTTATTTAACTCATACGGGGGCAAAAACCGTAACTTTACCGTGGAATGATCAAATAACTAAAGCACTCATGGATGGAAAACTGGATGGTTTAATGGTCAATCTCGATAGCGGATATGACATCCATGCTGAACGTGCTGCGCCGAATGTGTTGCTCTCACCTTCTCTCTGGCTTGGTCATGTTTATCTGTTGGTAATGAATAAACAATCGTGGGAAAACCTTGATAACAGAGATCGTGAGGCTATTCAACGAGCTGCCATTACAACCGAGAAAGCACTGGGCAAGGCATTAGATAACAACCTGATCAGCATGGTAAAAACGCTTGAGCAGGAAGGTGCACAGGTTCGCTATCTGAAAAAATCAGGGCTGGACGCCTGGCAGAAAGCGATCGGTTATCAGCAAGAACAAGCACAGTGGGTAGAAAAGCAAAATAAGGAAGGCGTGGAGAAAGCCGGGGAAGTCATGCAAAAAGTTGCCAATATACTCGATGAAACAATGCGTTAAATTGGTAGTGCGCCCATGAACTTCATGGGCGCTTTACATGATTAACGAGTTACCGCTTCGTTTTCTTTATTTTCTTTCACCCGCTTAAAGTTCACATCCATTTGCGGGTACGGGAAGCTGATACCGGCGGCATCAAATTCACGTTTAATACGCTCCAGCACATCCCAGTACACGTTTTGCAGATCGCCGCTGTTGCTCCAGACGCGGACCACGAAATTAATCGACGATGCGCCAAGTTCATTCAGGCGCACAGTCATTTCGCGATCTTTCAAAATGCGATCTTCAGACTGGATAATATTGGTCAGGATCTGCTTAACCTGATCGATATCGGAATCATACGCCACGCCAATAATAAATTCGTTACGGCGAACTGGCTCGCGGGAGAAGTTAATAATATTTCCGGCAATAATTTTACCGTTCGGAATAACGATAATTTTACCGTCTGCAGTACGCATGGTGGTGGAGAAAATCTGCACACTCAGCACAGTACCGGCTACGCCGCCGAGGTCAACATATTCTCCGGCACGGAACGGGCGGAACATGACAAGTAACACGCCAGCGGCCAGGTTAGACAGTGACCCCTGCAAAGCCAGACCAACCGCTAAGCCTGCGGCACCGAGTACAGCAATGACTGACGCTGTTTGTACACCCACGCGGCCCAGTGCAGCGATTAGCGTAAAGGCGATAATTCCGTAACGGACTAACGCAGAAAGAAAATCAGCAACAGTGGCATCGATTTTACGGGAGATCATCAGGCGATTCACCGCGTTGGAAATCATCCGCGCGATAATCAAACCAACGATGATGATCGCGAGTGCCGCCACGATGTTTACTGCATAACTTAGCAGCAGCGCCTGGTTAGCCACCAGCCAGCTTCCCGCGCCGTTTATGCTATCGACAACATTCAAATCTTCCATTCAATATTCCTTTTCAACTGACTCAAAATGGAGAAATACACTCCGCCGCCTTATGACGGGCAGTCTGACAAGGGTAAACAATAAAGCATAATTTTGCCAAATAGATCACAGATTTCTCATCTGCATCACCTTGCTTTTGGCGAAAAAATCCCCGCAGAGCGGGGCTCAGACAGATATCAATGTGCGCTTTGTCATGCCGGATGCGGCGTGAACGCCTTATCCGGCCTACAAAAACCTGCGAATTCAATATATTGCAGGATACGTGTAGGCCTGATAAGCGTAGCGCATCAGGCAATTTTTCTTTTAGCAAAAAAAAGACCCGCAGAGCGGGCCTTGAGATAAGCAGAAAGGAATATCTTACAGAACGTCGATCGCGTTCAGTTCCTGGAATGCTTTTTCCAGACGAGCGATCATCGAAGTCTGACCGGCACGCAGCCATACGCGCGGATCGTAGTATTTCTTGTTCGGCTGATCTTCGCCTTTCGGGTTACCCAGCTGACCCTGCAGATAAGCTTCGTTTGCTTTGTAGTAGTTCAGAACGCCTTCCCAGGTTGCCCATTGGGTATCGGTATCGATGTTCATTTTCACTACGCCGTAGCTTACGGAGTCTTTGATTTCCTGAGCAGTAGAACCGGAACCACCGTGGAATACGAAGTTCAGGCTGTTGTGCGGCAGGTTGTGTTTCTTAGAAACATATTCCTGAGAGTCGCGCAGGATGGTCGGAGTCAGAACAACGTTACCCGGCTTGTAAACACCGTGTACGTTACCGAAGGAGGCAGCGATGGTGAAACGCGGGCTGATTTTGCTCAGCTCGGTATACGCATAATCAACGTCTTCCGGCTGGGTGTACAGTGCAGAAGCGTCCATGTGGCTGTTGTCCACGCCGTCTTCTTCACCACCGGTGCAACCCAGTTCGATTTCCAGAGTCATGCCGATTTTGGACATGCGCTCCAGGTATTTAGAGCAGATTTCGATGTTCTCTTGCAGAGATTCTTCAGACAGGTCGATCATGTGAGAAGAGAACAGCGGCTTACCGGTAGCTGCGAAGTGTTTTTCACCCGCGTCCAGCAGACCGTCGATCCACGGCAGCAGTTTCTTCGCGCAGTGGTCAGTGTGCAGGATTACCGGAACACCATAATGTTCAGCCATCTGGTGAACGTGATGCGCACCAGAGATCGCGCCCAGGATAGCAGCCCCCTGCGGAACGTCAGATTTCACGCCTTTACCAGCGATAAAGGAAGCACCACCGTTGGAGAACTGAACGATAACCGGTGCTTTAACTTTAGCAGCGGTTTCCAGTACGGCGTTGATGGAGTCAGTACCGACGCAGTTTACTGCTGGCAGTGCGAAGTTGTTTTCTTTTGCTACCTGGAAAACTTTCTGTACGTCATCACCAGTGATTACGCCAGGTTTTACGAAATCAAAAATCTTAGACATGTCTCTTGTCCTGTATCGTCGGGCCTTATACTCGTCATACTTCAAGTTGATGTGCTGCGTCTGCGTTCGCTCACCCCAGTCACTTACTTATGTAAGCTCCTGGGGATTCACTCTCTTGTCGCCTTCCTGCAACTCGAATTATTTAGAGTATGAAAAAATGCGTGCTCTAAAAGCGCGCTGAAACAAGGGCAGGTTTCCCTGCCCTGTGATTTTTTACTTCTTAGCGCGCTCTTCGAGCATCGCTACTGCAGGCAGTACTTTACCTTCCACGAATTCGAGGAATGCGCCGCCGCCAGTGGAGATGTAGGAGATTTTGTCAGCAATGCCGAACAGGTCGATTGCTGCCAGAGTGTCGCCGCCGCCAGCGATGGAGAACGCTTCGCTGTCTGCGATAGCGTTAGCCACAATTTCGGTACCTTTGCGGAAGTTCGGGAATTCGAACACGCCAACCGGACCGTTCCACAGAATGGTTTTCGCATTCTTCAGGATTTCAGCCAGTTCCTGAGCGGAAGCATCACCGATATCCAGGATCTGCTCGTCAGCTTTCACGTCGTTAACAGATTTCAGAGTAGCCGGAGCGGTTTCAGAGAACTCAGTCGCTACGCGAACGTCAGACGGAACCGGGATGTTGCAGGTGGTCAGCAGACGTTTAGCTTCGTCAACCAGGTCAGCTTCGTACAGGGATTTACCCACATCGTGGCCTTGTGCCGCGATAAAGGTGTTAGCAATACCACCACCAACAATCAGCTGGTCAGCGATTTTAGACAGGGAGTCCAGAACGGTCAGTTTGGTAGATACTTTAGAACCACCAACGATAGCCACCATCGGGCGAGCTGGTTCTTTCAGTGCTTTACCCAGCGCGTCCAGTTCAGCTGCCAGCAGCGGGCCTGCGCACGCAACATCAGCGAATTTACCGATACCGTGAGTAGAAGCCTGCGCGCGGTGAGCAGTACCGAATGCGTCCATTACGAACACGTCACACAGTGCAGCGTATTTTTTGGACAGGGTTTCGTCGTCTTTCTTCTCGCCTTTGTTGAAGCGAACGTTTTCCAGAACAACCAGTTCACCTTCAGCAACGTCAACGCCGTCGAGGTAATCTTTAACCAGACGAACCGGGTTAGACAGTTTGTCTTTCAGGTAGTTAACAACCGGCAGCAGAGAGAATTCTTCGTTGTACTCGCCTTCGGTAGGACGACCCAGGTGGGAAGTTACCATCACTTTTGCGCCTTGTTTCAGGGCCAGTTCGATGGTCGGCAGAGAAGCACGGATACGCGCATCGCTGGTTACTTTCCCGTCTTTTACTGGTACGTTCAGATCCGCACGGATAAATACACGTTTCCCAGCAAGATCCAGATCGGTCATCTTAATTACAGACATGGTGAATCCTCTCGTTGATTCTAAAAGTTTTGCAGACGCTGCTTGCGTCTTACCTGAAAGCAACAGTAGCCATAGCTAACGTCGTGTCGAGCATTCGGTTAGCAAAGCCCCATTCGTTATCGCACCAGACCAACGTTTTGATCAGGTGTGCGCCACTGACCCGGGTTTGGGTGCCATCGACAATGGCACTGTGCGGATCGTGGTTAAAATCTACAGAGACCAACGGCAATTCCGTATAGTCAACTATACCATGAAATGCACCTTGTGCTGCTTTTTGCAGCAACAGGTTGACTTCATTGGCTTTTACAGGTTTCTTCACCGTCACGCTTAAATCGATTGCCGTCACATTTATGGTTGGCACACGTACCGCAATCGCTTCAAAGCGATCGTTAAATTGCGGAAAAAATCGTGTGATACCGGCGGCCAGTTTAGTATCGACCGGAATGATCGACTGGCTGGCTGCCCGGGTGCGACGCAGGTCAGGATGGTATGCATCAATAACCTGTTGATCGTGCATGGCGGAGTGAATTGTGGTCACAGTGCCGGACTCAATACCGTACGCATCATCTAACAATTTGATGACGGGAATTATGCAATTCGTGGTACAGGAAGCGTTAGAAACGATGCGGTGTTCCGCACGAAGTTGATCCTGATTGACGCCGTAAACAACGGTCGCATCGAGATCGTTACTGCCAGGATGTGAAAAGAGCACTTTTTTAGCCCCGGCGGCAATATGTGCTTCGCCATGCTCGCGGGAGCCATATACGCCGGTGCAGTCGAGGACTACATCAACGCCAAGTTCACGCCAGGGGAGCGATTGCAGTGAACGTTCATGCAATACGCGGATGGCGTCATCACCAACAAAAAGTTGATCGCGTTCCTGTCGTACTTCCCATGCAAAACGGCCATGGCTGGTGTCATATTTCAACAAATGCGCCATGCCCGCAGCATCCGCCAGTTCGTTGATTGCCACCACGGTAATTTCCGCCCGGCGTCCGGATTCATACAAAGCACGAACCACATTACGCCCGATGCGACCGAAGCCATTTATCGCTACGCGTACGGTCATAGATCTCCTGCAAGGTTTTCCCTGAGCAAATTTGCCAGACAGAGTAATCCAGCAAATCGTCCGGGGAAACCTTACCTGTCGCAAACTGCGACTGATTGGTTAATTGTCGAACATTTAATCGACTGAAACGCTTCAGCTAGGATAAGCGAAACGTGGAATAAAAGGAATGATTGTCCAGTCAAAGAAGACAATTATCTGACTTACGTCACGTTTTCAGCCCCGCCACTGTGGAATTTATTCCACTTTGCAGAATCACGAATAAGCGTAGCAAAATCTTTTCGTTGTGCCGTCACAAACCCTGACTTATATCAGAATATGACTGATGCAGCGTCGATATTATCCGCAATACGTCCGAGTTTCGGAGTACTCCAATGATGACATTGCCCTACCCATATTCTTCCTCCGCACGCTTTTACGCGCTGCGCCTGCTCCCCGGGCAGGAAGTTCTCTCCCAATTACGCGCCTTCGCGCAGCAACAACAACTCCACGCTGCGTGGATTGCAGGTTGTACCGGCAGTCTGACTGACGTCGCCTTACGCTATGGCGGGCAAGAAAACACGGCCCTACTAAGCGGTAAGTTCGAAGTCATCGCATTGAACGGCACACTGGAACAGAGTGGTGAACATCTTCATCTCTGCGTTTCCGATCCACACGGCACGATGCTTGGCGGTCATATGATGCCCGGCTGTACCGTGCGGACCACGCTTGAACTGGTGATCGGTAGCCTTGAGGAACTGGCGTTTAGCCGCCAACCTTGCGCGCTTTCTGGTTACGACGAATTGCATATTTCCCCCGTTAAATAACTACTTTCAGAGAGGTTTTCTTATGGCGCGTCGCCACTTTTCCAGTCAGGCGTTGGTGTTGATCGTTATCTCTATCGCCATCAATATGATCGGCGGGCAACTGGCCAGCATGGTCAAATTACCTATATTTCTCGACTCCATCGGCACACTTATTAGCGCGGTACTGCTTGGTCCGGTGATCGGGATGCTGACCGGCTTACTGACCAATTTACTCTGGGGTTTGCTGACCGACCCGATCGCCGCCGCATTTGCGCCCGTCGCGATGGTCATCGGCCTGGTCACCGGTTGGCTGGCGCGAGCGGGTTGGTTCCGCACCCTGCCAAAAGTCGTTGTTAGCGGCGTGATTATTACGCTTGCGGTAACGGTCGTCGCTGTACCGCTGCGTACTGCGCTGTTCGGCGGCGTGACAGGAAGCGGAGCCGATTTGTTCGTTGCCTGGATGCACTCGATGGGGCAAAACCTGGTGGAGTCGGTGGCGATTACGGTGATAGGCGCGAACCTGGTCGATAAAATTCTCACAGCGGTGATTGTCTGGCTTTTACTGCGTCAGCTGCCGATTCGCACCACGCGCCATTTCCCGGCAATGGCTGCCGTGCGCTAAATGCATCCGTTTACATCCTTAACGCTGTGGGCGCTGGCGGCCTGCACCACGCTTATCCTGCCCACACAGACAATATTGCCAGTCTATAGCGCGGCGACCTTTTTCTGCCTTATTGCGCTAAAGGCCACGCGGCGGCGGACAAAATATGTCGTCTGGCTGATGTTCTCGCTGGGGGCTGGACTGTGGTTGGTACACGGTGGCTGGCTGACAGAATGGCTAAGCGGCACGCCACGCTCGCCAGAACGGTGGACGCATGCTATTACGCTCTGGTTGCGGATTCTGGCGATTGTTTCAACCTCGCAGTTGTGGATGCAGTACGTCCCAGTGCAACGTTTTATCCGCGCTTTGTTTGCTTCTCACCTGCCGCCGGGCGTCGCTTATCTGTTCGCCGGGCCGTTGTTGGTCGTTGAGCAGTTAAAACGGCAATTAGCGATTATTCATGAAGCGCAGCGCGCCCGCGGCGTGCCGCTGGATGAGGGCTGGTATCAGCGTTTACGTGCTATGCCCGCGCTAATTATTCCGCTAACACACAATGCGCTAAACGATCTGGCTATCCGTGGTGCGGCGCTGGATATGCGGGCATTTCGAATCAACAATAGGCGCACTACGTTATGGGCACCAGCCGATAGCACCCTACAACGCGTAGCACGTTACACCATGATCTTGCTGATGCTGGCAGAATTCGGAGCGTGGATATGGTTACGTTAGAACAGTTCCGCTATTGCCCGACACACTCAACGCATCCTCCGTTCTGTTATGACTTTCACTATGTCAAACCGGGGATGGTCGCCATCTTTGGTGACAACGGCAGTGGCAAAAGTACGCTGGCGCAGCTGATGGCGGGCTGGTATCCGGACTTTCTACCAGGAGAGATAACCGGCACGGGGACGCTTCTCGGTACGCCCATTGGGCGTCTCCCGCTTAATGAACAATCCGCCACCATCCAGCTCGTCCAGCAATCGCCCTATTTGCAGCTCTCCGGCTGTACCTTTAGCGTGGAAGAAGAAGTTGCCTTTGGGCCAGAAAATCTGTGTCTTGCTGAAAAAGAGATTATGGCGCGGATTGACGCCGCCCTGGCCCTGACCGAGTGCCAGCCGTTGCGCCATCGTCACCCGGCAACACTCTCCGGTGGAGAGACACAGCGCGTGGTCATCGCCTGCGCCATCGCGATGCAGCCAAAACTCTTAATTCTTGATGAAGCCTTTAGCCGCCTGACGCCGCAGGCCAGCGAAATGCTGTTGCAGCGCTTACAACACTGGGCGTCTGAACGTGGTTCGCTGATTATTCTTTTTGAACGTCATCGCACACCTTTCCTGAACTACTGCCAGCAAGCGTGGCTATTGCAAAACGGAGCGCTCCAGCCACTATGTTAACGTTAAATCAGATAACTTATCGCTGGCCTGGCGCGGCAACGGATTGTCTTTGCGACATTTCTCTGCAACTCAAACAAGGTGAATGGTTGGCGCTGACCGGCGACAATGGCGCGGGAAAATCGACGCTGTTACGAGTAATGGCAGGTCTTCTTACGCCCACAACCGGTACGGTTATGCTGCAACAACAGGCGATGAAAAACCTGAAAAACCGCCAACGTGCAGCAAAGATTGGCGTACTGTTTCAGGAAGCGGAAAACCAGCTTTTTCACAGCACCGTCGCCGACGAGATCGCATTTGGTTTGAAACTGCAAAAATGCCCGGCGGATGAAATCACTCAACGTACCAATGCTGCCCTGCAATGCTGTCAGTTAGCAGACACTGCCAGCGCGCATCCGCTGGATCTGCATAGTGCGCAGCGACGGATGGTCGCCGTCGCCTGCCTGGAAGCACTCTCTCCGCCGCTATTGCTGCTGGACGAGCCGAGTCGGGATTTTGACGAAAATTGGTTGAGCGTGTTTGAACGCTGGCTGGAAAAGTGCCGCCAGCGAGGCACGAGCGTCGTAGCAATCAGTCATGACGCCGCATTTACCCGGCGTCATTTCTCTCGTGTGGTGCGACTGGAAGATGGTGTAATCAGGAACGTTAATCCACCAGACGATATTCACCCGTAGCGGTCATCATTAAGGTCAAATTTGCAGGCAGACTCTCTTCCAGCACCCGGCGAACATTCGGCCCGTCGGTACGGTCATAAAAGTCTTCTGCGTCTGCCAGCGATAACCCTCCCGCCAGCTTTCGCCCCACCAGTCGTTCCCGCAACGCAGTAGCTGGCGCGTTGATAAAGATAGAGAAATCACAAAATTGCGCAAGCTGGCACCACTTCTCGTCGTCCAGCAACAACCAGTTTCCTTCGACGATGACGAGTGGTGCGGTAACGTGCAGCGCATCTTCAACAGGATCATGCTTTTGTCGATCGTACTGCGGCCACGTACAATCCCCTTCCACGACCTGGCGCAGATTTTCCGCCAGTTTCGCAACGTCAAATGTCTCTGGTGCGCCTTTGAAGGGGCGCAATTGATGCGCATCCAGCCAGCTATTGTAATGGTGAAAACCATCCATCGGTAGCGTCTGAATAGCGGGCAGTTCCGGGTCTTGTTGCGCGATATATTCCCAGAAGGTGGTTAGGGTAGATTTACCCGTCCCCGGCGGAGCGCAAAGAAAAACCACCGTACGCCGCTGCGGATTTACCGTCTGTAAGGCCGCCAACATGTGCAGCAACGGTTTATGTACATTTTCAATCTCTTCGTTCTGGTACTGTGCCTGTATCTTCAGCCCATTCACCGTTAATTCAATTTTCACGGCGTTAATTCCTTTAAGGTGGTCGTTACTGCCAGCGTCAGCGCCGTTTTGACCATCCCGCTAAAACGCGCCTCTGACCAGACGGCGAAATCGGCGAACTTCATCGCTTTCAATGCGTCATAGAGCGTCGCATTGCGGGTTATACTATTGACGTTGCTGATAAAATCCCAGGTCATGTCATCGGCAAATCCGGGCGTTTCATCCTGTTCGTTCAGGTAATGCCAGAACTGGGAAAAATGCGTGATATCGGCGTACAGCCATTTATCCATTTTCCCCAGCGCATAAATCAAACGCAGCGCAACATCAATATCGTCAAGCGGGCCGCTTTGGGCGAGTAACGGCTTCACTGCATATTCGACGATCTCTTCATCGTTATCGACAAACAGCGACGGCAGAAACTGGCGTATCCCCTGGAGCAAAATAGAATGCGCAGTTTTCATAAATGAAAATAAATTGTCCTGTGCGTCCAGTTGCTCAAGCACATCATCTTCTGTCAGCGTCGCCATTGGTCTTCCGATAGATCACCATCAATGCAGGGAGTCTATTATATTACACGTTTGGTCCGCGCCGCCGATCAGTAATGTCTGCGTCCGCACCCCATTCGCCGTCTGTTGGATACCGTTCACCAACTCGCCACCCGTCACGCCCGTAGCGCTAAAGAGGATATCGTTCCCCCTCACCAGTTCATCGAGCGAGTACACACGGTTAACGTCAACGCCCATTGCCTTGCAACGCTTGCGCTCCTGCTCTGCAATCTGCCGATTTTCCGTGTAATCCCCTTTAGCCTGACAAAAGTCAATCAGCTGGGCCTGCATATCCCCGCCTAATGCTTTAACGGCACAGGCAGAAATCACGCCTTCTGGCGCACCGCCGATGGTGTACATCACATCGTAAGGATTATCCTGCCAGCAGGTCAGCACGCTGGCGGCGACATCGCCATCCGGCAGAGCGAAAACCTTCACGCCCAGCTGTGTTGCTTCTTCAATCGCGGCACTCAGGCGCGGTTTATCCAGCGTAACCATGCGCAGCTTGTCCAGCGGTTTGCCTAACGCTTTCGCCACGTTGCGCAGGTTGTCCACCAGGGGCAAAGACAGATCAATCGCGCCCGCCGCCAGCCGATTAACAACCAGTTTTTTCATATACATATCGGGAGCGTGTAGCAGGCTGCCTCGTGGGGCGAAGGCCATGACTGCCAGCGCATTGCTCTGTCCCATCGCCACCATCCGCGAACCTTCAATGGGATCAACCGCGATATCGACTTCTGGCCCATCGCCTTTGCCCACCTCTTCGCCAATCCACAGCATCGGCGCATGGTCAATCTCTCCCTCGCCGATAACCACTCGCCCACGAAAAGCGACGTCGTTTAATGCCTGGCGCATCGCGGTGACCGCCAGGCCATCAATTTTATTTTTGTCGCCACATCCGGTTTGCGGCCAGGCAGCCAACGCTGCCTGTTCCGTAACGCGAAATAATGGCCACGCCAGGGACATCATTGCGCGGCCTCCCCAATATCAACGCCAAATTGCGCCAGCAGATATTTCTCGGCCTGCTCATTCCAGATGCCGTGCGTTTCCTCAACCAGCCGCGCCAGCTCTTTAAACAGCGGATCGGTTTTGCCTTTTTCGGCAAAATCGGCAATGGCAGTGAGCGGCATGGTCACGCCGTTATAAATGAGTTTTTTACCGCCTGGGATATCCGGCAGATTGAGCACGGTTTCTGGCACCGCATCCAGGCCACCAATATGGGTCACCATAAACGACGGCTGTAACTGTCCCGTAGCGCTAAGGGTAATCGCCTCTTTCATGTCGTCCGTTGAACCGCCGGATGTACCGACGACGTGCGTGCTGTTGTAATGGACGTTGTAGAAATTAAACGGCACTTTGAAGTTTTTATCCGTCGGCCCGGCAAAGAAGTTCAGGCAGCCATCTTCCGCCAGTAATTCGTCAGCCATCTCAACGACAGCAGGCACCGCCGCATAAACAAAAATGTCATCGAACCCGACATCTCCTGTCAGCGCCCGCAGCTTCTGTACCGGATCGCTCATCCCTTTGGTATTCACATACACCAGCTCAATGCCTTTACTGGCCGCCAGCTCCACCGGCAGCAGCTTCTGTACCTGCGCCAGGCGTTTGTCGTCGATATCGACCACCACCACCCGCGACGGTTGTATACCTCCGTTAATGGCGTAATCGATAGCGCCAATGCCCATCGGACCTGCACACGCCAGCAGCGCAATATTGCCGCCAGGTTTGACGCCCATGCGATGCTCATAAACATATTGCGTAGTGTGATAATTGGCATGATAAGCGCCAATAATGCAGCACATAGGCTCTGCCAGCGACGCCGCAGCAAAATAAGAGCCGTGATACGGTAATACGCAGCCCAAATTAATGGCGATTTCGGGAATAATCATATAGGTGGCGTTACCGCCAAAATATTCGTAGCTGTAGCCCGCTGAATATCCGCTTGGTAACCCCATCGCCGGTTGCAATACAAAACGCTGGCCTTTTTTATATTTGCCAGTGAGATTTTTACCCACTTCGACAATAACCCCGGCACATTCATGCCCGGTAATGACCGGATGATTTTCTAAATCGTCGGGTACGCGTTTATGTTCACTACCGAGTAACGCCGCTTTCCAGGTGGATAAACAGACGCTGTCAGAAATTACACTCACCAGCAGTTCATTATCGGTAATTTCTGGCAGTTCAAATTCGCGCAGACGGACATCCCGCTTGCCATAAATAGCAGCAACTTTGGTTTTCATTTTTACCTCTGTAATCAGTGTTTATGTTCTGCGGTTAATTGATTAAATAAAGTGTCGAGTTTTGGATCGCCAATATAGTTATTAATCAATATCAGTGATTTATCCGTCACACGTTTCACGCGCCCTTCCAGACTGGCATGAGTAACGACGATATCCGCATCCGCAGGCACGTTTTCTATCGCGTAATGTTTTACTTCAATTGGCAGCCCCGCTTTTTCCAGGCGTTTACGGAAGGTGGTTGCGCCCATCGCGCTGGAGCCCATCCCCGCATCGCAAACAAAGGCGATACGCTTAACTCTGCTTAGCGAGAATGCACCCTCTTGTTTCATCGCCTTAACCGCATTGGCTGACTGAGCAAACTCATCTTCGCTCTCCGTTTCCACCGTTTTTTCCATCTTCAGTATCAGCGAAGTGATAGCAAAGGACACCAGGGTACCTACCGTAACACCAGCAATTGTCGCCAGGAATGAGCCTTTCGGCGTCAGCGCCAGGTAAGCAAAGATAGACCCCGGACTTGGGCCAGCCACCAGACCACCGTCCAGTAAGTTAAACATCCAGGTGCCAGACATACCGCCCGCAATCATGGCAATAATGGTCAGCGGCTTCATCAGCACATATGGGAAATACAGTTCGTGGATCCCACCGAGGAAGTGAATAATCATCGCCCCGGGCGCAGAACGTTTACTCATCCCTTTACCAAACAAGGTAAACGCCAGCAGCAGCCCCAGGCCCGGACCTGGGTTAGAGGCCACCATAAAGAAGATGGATTTACCGTTAACCGAAGCCTGTTGCATTCCCAGCGGATAATAGACGCCCTGATCGATCGCATTATTAAGGAAAAGCACTTTCGCCGGTTCATTGATGACTGACAGCAGAGGCAGATAACCCGCATGTACCAGCGCCTCAATACACTCTTTGACGAAAGTATTGGCAATTAACACCGCCGGGCCGATCACTTCAAAACCCAGCAGACAAAGGAGCATCCCCGCGATACCTAATGAGAAGTTATTGATAACCATCTCAAAACCAGCAGGTATGCGTTTTTCCAGTGCCTTATCGACATATTTTATGACCAGCCCACCGAGCGGCCCCATAATCATTGAGCCAAGGAACATCGGGATCTCTGCGCCGACGATCACACCAATAGTACCTATTCCGCCCATGACCGCGCCGCGTTTACCGCCGACCAGATGACCACCGGTAGAACCAATCATCACGGGCAATAAATAGGTAATCATCGGGCCGACAATTTTGGCGAAATGTTCGTTAGGCTGCCAACCGGTGGGAATAAATAACGCAGTAATAAAACCCCAGGCAATAAAAGCACCAATATTGGGGATGACCATTGCAGTCAAAAAGCCCCCAAAAGCCTGGACCTTTGCACGAGCAGACTTGTTTTCCATAATATTATCCTGTAGAGGAGAGAGTAATTATCCGCGGCTGATAATGTCCGCTAATTGTTTTTCTGATGATGCTGTTAAGAGTTGTTCGAGTATTTCTTCTTCGCACAGTAATTCACTTAACGCCTGAATAGCGCCAATGTGCGAATCGGCATCGGCAGCAGAGAGTCCGATGAGTAATTTAATTGGTTCGTCATTCCCCGGAAAATAAACACCTTGTTCAAGTAATGTCAAAGACATCCCGGTTTTAAGCGCCCCACATTCCGGTCGCGCATGAGGCATTGCCACGCCTGGTGCGAGAATATAATAAGGGCCATTGTTAATGGTGGAATCTTTAATTGCCTGAATGTAATTCTCGCTGATATAGTTTTTATCCAGCAATGATACCATCGAGAAATCGATAGCTTCCTGCCAATCTTTTGCTGAATGTATAACTGAGATTGATGATTCTGGAAAATAATCACTAAGCCGCATAAATTATCCTTATTTTATTTTTAGGGTACCGTCCGGCGGTAAAAATAAAATACTCGTGCGGTTTAATGAAAGCAATTGGGTACGCGAGAAGAAAAACCCCATAAACCAAAATAATAAAACCTTAAATAACAACAATATGAAATTGATATTTTTAAAGTCAACTTTGTATTTGTTATGTTTATCACAAAATCAACATTTTGTTTGTTATTGTATTTGTGATGCATATCGCCATTTATTTATTGAATATCCGAAAACATACTTTTTTTAATGCAACGTTTTTTCGCTATACCCCTTTATAGATTCTGAATTCTCACCTGTCGGCTATTTTCTCCTTACCTCATGTGACATATTCCCCACTTTACTCAAGGAAGATTCATATGAAAGCACCTGTTTCATTAACCTCATTTCGCCCACAAAAATCTCTTGCTATCGCCATTGGCGTGCTTGCCGTGGTTGTGCTGCCATTTCTCTCGTATTACACCGTTAATGAAGGTGAACGCGGCATTTTGCTGCGCTACGGAAAAATCGTAAAAGTTGCCGAGCCGGGTCTGGGTTTTAAGATCCCGTTTATGGAAAGCGTGGAGAAAATTTCCACGCGTAATCAGGCTGTGGTCTATCAGGGATTACAGGCCTACAGCCGCGACCAGCAACCGGCACAAATGACAGTATCAGTCAGCTTCCACATTAAACCTTCAGAAGCAGGCGCGGTTTATACCACCTACAACACCATTGAAGCATTAAAAGATCGTCTGATTGTCCGTCAGTTGCCAACTCAACTGGAGAACGTTTTCGGCCAATATACCGCCATCAGCGCGGTACAGGATCGTACAAAACTGGTTCAGGATCTGCAAAATGCCATGCGCAAAGCCGTTGTTGGGCCAGTGGTAATTGACGGGGTCCAGATTGAAAATATTGATTTTTCTGACGCTTATGAAAAGTCGATTGAAGACCGAATGAAAGCAGAAGTCGCCATTGCCACGCGTAAGCAAAATCTGGAAACAGAGAAAATCCAGGCGCAAATAGCGGTAACTCAGGCCCAGGCAGAAGCAGACAGTAAACTGGCGGCAGCTAAAGCAGAAGCGGAAACTATTCGCGTAAGAGGCGCGGCAGAGGCTGAAACTATTCGTTTAAAAAGTGCGGCTGAAGCAGAAGCGATCCGCCTGCGCGGTGAAGCTCTGCGGGATAATCCCGGACTTGTAGCCCTCACCACTGCCGAACGTTGGGACGGTAAACTGCCCGATACCATGATCCCCGGCAGCACAGTTCCGTTTATCTCTACTAAGTAAAAAAAGGGCCGCTTTCGCGGCCCTTCTCACAAAGCATCTTACCGATTACAGCAGTTCTTTTGCTTTCGCAACAACGTTGTCAACGGTGAAGCCGAACTCTTCAAACAGCAGCTCTGCCGGAGCAGATTCACCGAAGGTGGTCATGCCGACGATAGCACCGTTCAGGCCAACATACTTGTACCAGTAGTCAGCAATACCCGCTTCCACCGCAACGCGTGCAGTAACCGCTTTCGGCAGTACAGACTCACGGTAAGCCGCATCCTGCTTGTCGAACGCGTCGGTAGACGGCATGGAAACCACGCGCGCTTTCACGCCTTCAGCAGTCAGTTTTTCGTAGGCAGCAACCGCCAGTTCAACTTCAGAACCGGTCGCGATGAAGATCAGTTCCGGCTGACCGGCACAGTCTTTCAGCACATAACCACCGCGCGCGATGTTTGCCAGTTGCTCTTCAGTACGTTCCTGCTGCGCCAGGTTCTGACGGGAGAGGATAAGCGCAGTCGGGCCGTCCTGACGCTCAACGCCGTATTTCCATGCCACTGCAGATTCAACCTGGTCACACGGACGCCATGTAGACATGTTCGGGGTCACGCGCAGTGAAGCGACCTGCTCAACCGGCTGGTGAGTCGGGCCATCTTCGCCCAGACCGATGGAGTCGTGGGTGTAAACCATCACCTGACGCTGTTTCATCAGCGCAGCCATACGTACGGCGTTACGTGCGTATTCCACGAACATCAGGAAGGTGGAGGTGTACGGCAGGAAGCCACCGTGCAGGGAGATACCGTTAGCAATCGCGGTCATACCGAACTCGCGAACACCGTAGTGGATGTAGTTACCCGCAGCATCTTCGTTGATTGCTTTAGAACCAGACCACAGGGTCAGGTTAGACGGTGCCAGGTCAGCAGAGCCGCCGAGGAATTCCGGCAACAGCGGGCCGAACGCTTCAATCGCATTCTGAGACGCTTTACGGCTGGCGATTTTCGCCGGGTTAGCCTGCAGTTTAGCGATGAACTCTTTCGCTTTGGCGTCGAAGTCAGACGGCATTTCGCCTTTCATACGGCGGGTAAATTCAGCGGCTTCCTGCGGATAAGCTTTCGCGTAAGCAGCGAATTTCTCGTTCCATGCGGATTCTTTCGCCTGGCCTGCTTCTTTCGCATCCCACTGAGCATAGATTTCAGACGGGATTTCGAACGGTGCATATTTCCAGCCCAGCTGTTCGCGGGTCAGGGCAATTTCAGCGTCGCCCAGTGGCGCACCGTGGGAGTCGTGGGTACCGGCTTTGTTCGGGGAACCGAAACCGATGATGGTTTTGCACATCAGCAGGGACGGTTTGTCAGTCACTGCGCGCGCTTCTTCTACTGCGCGTTTGATGGATGCCGCGTCATGACCGTCGATGTCGCGAATAACGTGCCAGCCGTAAGCTTCGAAACGCATTGCGGTGTCGTCGGTGAACCAGCCTTCAACGTGACCATCGATAGAGATACCGTTGTCATCGTAGAACGCAATCAGTTTACCCAGCTTCAGCGTACCCGCCAGAGAGCAAACTTCGTGGGAGATGCCTTCCATCATGCAGCCGTCACCCATGAAGGCGTAGGTGTAGTGGTCGACAATGTCGTGGCCCGGACGGTTAAACTGCGCCGCCAGCGTTTTTTCTGCAATCGCCATACCGACTGCGTTGGCAATACCCTGACCCAGCGGACCGGTGGTGGTTTCCACACCAGCGGTATAACCTACTTCCGGGTGGCCCGGAGTTTTAGAGTGCAGCTGACGGAAGTTTTTCAGTTCTTCCATCGGCAGATCGTAACCGGTGAGGTGCAGCAGGCTGTAGATCAGCATGGAGCCGTGGCCGTTGGACAGCACGAAGCGGTCACGGTCAGCCCAGGACGGATTCTGCGGGTTGTGTTTCAGGAAATCACGCCACAGGACTTCGGCAATGTCAGCCATACCCATAGGGGCACCCGGGTGACCGGATTTGGCTTTCTGTACTGCGTCCATGCTCAGCGCACGAATAGCATTGGCAAGCTCTTTACGTGAGGACATTTTGACTCCAGATCGGATGATGAAGGGCACGCCCTTAACGACTTGACGACAGCGCGTTTTGGGCTACGCCGGAAAATTTGCCAACAATTTACCGCAAGCCGCGCGTCATGTACATGGAACATCCTTTTGCCGCTTCAGAAATCTCTGGATCATGCTCGCATGTTGCGCAATCTGCTCGCCCGTCCGCTGCGCTTTTCCTTATACTGAGACTGAGCGTCGATTCACCTGCAAACGGCGCATTTTTAGAATAATCCTGACCTTGTGCGGAAGAGAAAACATGAAAATTCGCGCCTTATTGGTAGCAATGAGCGTGGCAACGGTACTGACCGGTTGCCAGAATATGGACTCCAACGGACTGCTCTCATCAGGAGCGGAAGCTTTTCAGGCTTACAGTTTGAGTGATGCGCAGGTGAAAACCCTGAGCGATCAGGCATGTCAGGAGATGGACAGCAAGGCGACGATTGCGCCAGCCAATAGCGAATACGCTAAACGTCTGACAACTATTGCCAATGCGCTAGGCAACAATATCAACGGTCAGCCGGTGAATTACAAAGTGTATATGGCGAAGGATGTGAACGCCTTTGCAATGGCTAACGGCTGTATCCGCGTCTATAGCGGGCTGATGGATATGATGACAGATAACGAAGTCGAAGCGGTGATCGGTCACGAGATGGGGCACGTAGCGTTGGGCCATGTGAAAAAAGGGATGCAGGTGGCACTTGGTACAAATGCCGTACGAGTAGCTGCGGCCTCTGCGGGCGGGATTGTCGGCAGTTTATCTCAATCACAACTCGGTGATCTGGGCGAGAAATTAGTTAATTCGCAATTCTCCCAGCGCCAGGAAGCAGAAGCCGATGATTATTCTTACGATCTTCTGCGCCAACGCGGCATCAGCCCGGCAGGTCTTGCCACCAGCTTTGAAAAACTGGCGAAGCTGGAAGAAGGCCGTCAAAGCTCAATGTTTGACGACCATCCAGCATCCGCCGAACGCGCCCAGCATATTCGCGATCGTATGAGCGCGGATGGAGTTAAGTAAGCATTTTATTACGCCGGATTTGACGCATAACGCATCTTATCCGGCGCTTACTCGCCCTTTTTCGCCGCCTGGATATACAGCATTTCCAGCGCCAGCGTCGCCGCAGCCAGAGCGGTGATTTCCGACTGATCGTATGCCGGAGCCACTTCCACTACGTCCATCCCAACAATGTTGAGATCTTTCAGGCCGCGTACCAGTTTAATAGCGCGATCGGAGGTCAGGCCGCCAATTACTGGCGTACCGGTTCCCGGCGCGAAAGCAGGATCCAGGCAGTCGATATCAAAGGTCAGGTAAACCGGCATATCACCCACAATCTGTTTCACTTGGGCGATAACGTCATCCACGCCGCGATCGTTCACCTGGCAGGCGTCCAGTACGGTAAAGCCGTTGTCTTTATCAAACTCGGTACGAATACCAATCTGTACGGAGTGATTCGGGTCGATCAGACCTTCTTTCGGCGCGGTATAGAACATGGTGCCGTGGTCAAATTCACAACCGTTCGCATAGGTATCGGTGTGGGCGTCAAAGTGTACCAGCGCCATTTTGCCGAAATGCTTCGCATGAGCACGCAGCAGCGGCAGGGTAACAAAGTGGTCACCACCGAAGGAGAGCATACGCTTACCGGCAGCCAGCAGCTTTTCGGCATGCGCCTGCAGCTTCTCGCTCATCTCACGAGCATCGCCGAAGGCATACACCAGATCGCCGCAGTCCACCACGTTCAGACGCTCGCGCATGTCGAAATTCCACGGGAAGCGGTTGTGTTCCCAGGCCAGATTCGTCGAAACCTGACGGATCGCCGCCGGACCGTGGCGTCCACCCGCACGACCAGAAGTGGCCATATCGAACGGCACGCCGGTAATTACCCAGTCAGCATCGCTGTCATACGGCTGGAAGTTCATCGGCAGGCGTAAAAAACCAAAGGCGTTGGAAACCAGTGAGTTATCGTATTGATGACCTAAGGTGCTCATGGATGGACTCCTATTACAAAGTCGATATAAAAAAACCCTTCCGCGTCGTTAGGCCCGACGAGGAAGGGTTGGATTTGCGAAACACAATTTTGTGCTAATTATCGCCTTAAATGGGCGAGGCATCAAGCGAGGTTACTATTTCCGACACGGTGGCGGCGCATAGCCATTGTTGTCCGCCGGAAACGCTTGTCCAGAGCACGGTGGCAGCGCGTTTTGCGCCGTGCCTTGTAATTCAAAGGCGGCAAAGCCGATTACACCGGTATTACGCACATCGCCTTGCGCCGAATTGGCTGCGTAGGAATCAGCAACGTTGGCGAACTGAAAAGCCGCTTCGGTATGTTTATCTTTGCGGAATCCTTTAATCGCTAACGAATCTCCGGCATTCACAATATAGCCATTGTTATTCAGCGAACCTTGCTTGCCGTTCAGCACATCCAGGCCATCAACCGTAGCAACGATCTCGTAGTTGGTGTTACGACTGTAATTACGGATATATAATTGATAATTCATTCCGATTCTGGCATGGACAATATAGCGTGGTTCATTATTGGATGAATCATAAACCCGCGTAATAGGTAGAGAATTAAAATTACCATCGCGAATAGCATATTCCAGTTCGTTAATACGAATGCTATAAACGCGGTCGTAGCCCGAAGGAACAGTAGTCGAATAACTAATAACGATCATCTCTGCCGGATCGCGCCAGGCTCGCTCAGCAGATACGCCCTGAACCGATGAGTGCACATCCCCACCCCAGGCGGTGCCGACATTGCCCGATGTACTGCTATTATACTGCGCATTACTGGAACAACCGGCCAGCAGCACGACTAATGCTATCAACGCGCTACGTACTTTCCATTTTTTCATAACCGTTCCCTCTGTATTTAATTAATGCAGCGATTGTAGGGGGATTATTTAATAAGAAAAGCAGCTAAATTATTTTTAAGAATATATAAAAAGAAAGCGGGCCGATTTACGTAAATAAATCGACCCGCCAGCGGAATAATCTTAATTATTCATCTTCAAGATAGGTATAACCGTACAAACCTGCCTCGAACTCTTCAAGGAACTGTTGTTGCAGTTCAGCATCAAGATCGGTTTTCTTCACTTGATCACGGAACTGGGTTAACAACGTTTTCGGATCGAGCTGTACATATTGCAGCATATCCGCCACGGTATCGCCTTCGTCAGACAGTTCTACTTCTACGCTGCCGTCAGGGAAGACGAACACGTCAACCGCTTCGGTATCACCGAACAGGTTGTGCATGTTGCCGAGGATCTCCTGATATGCGCCGACCATGAAGAAACCGAGCATCGGCGGATTCTCTGGATCGTACTCCGGCATTGGCATTGTCGTGGCAATACCATCACCATCAATATAGTGATCAATAGCACCGTCAGAGTCACAGGTAATATCCAGCAGCACAGCGCGGCGTTCCGGCACTTGATCCAGCCCTTCCAGCGGCAGAACCGGGAACAACTGGTCGATCCCCCACGCATCCGGCATCGACTGGAACAGCGAGAAGTTGACGTACATTTTGTCCGCCATACGTTCCTGCAGCTCGTCGATAATCGGACGATGAGCACGGTTTTGCGGATCCAGCTGCTTTTGCACTTCATGGCACATGCTCAAATAAAGCTGCTCAGCCCATGCGCGTTCTTGCAGGCTAAAGGTGCCGGAAGAGTAGCCGATATGAATATCGTGCAGATCCATCTGGCTGTCGTGTAACCATTCACGCAGAGAACGGCGAGTTCCCGGTTCGTGCATCTCCTGCCAGGTTTCCCACATGCTTTGCAGGGCGCGCGGTGCGTCTTCTGCAGGCGCGGTCGGCACCGTGTATTCGTTACGTTCCACGCCGATGATATTCGACACCAGCACGGTGTGATGCGCAGTCACCGCACGACCCGATTCGGTGATTACCGTCGGATGCGGCAGACCATTTTCTTCACACGCATCACCAATCGCCCAGATGATGTTGTTGGCGTATTCATTGAGGCCGTAGTTCACCGAACAGTCGGACTGCGAACGGGTGCCTTCATAGTCCACGCCCAGACCGCCGCCGACGTCGAAGCACTGAATATTGACGCCCAGCTTGTGCAGCTCAACATAGAAACGCGCGGATTCACGAACGCCTGTCGCGATATCGCGAATATTCGCCATCTGCGAACCGAGGTGGAAGTGCAGCAGTTGCAGGCTGTCGAGACGCCCGGCTTCACGCAGCGTTTCAACCAGTTGCAGTACCTGAGTCGCCGCCAGGCCGAACTTCGATTTTTCCCCGCCAGAGGACTGCCATTTACCCGAGCCCTGCGAAGCCAGACGTGCACGCACGCCCAGACGAGGAACGACATTCAGACGTTCTGCTTCATCCAGCACAATGGCAATTTCTGACATCTTCTCAATGACCAGATAGACCTTGTGGCCCATCTTCTCGCCAATTAATGCCAGGCGGATATATTCGCGGTCCTTATAACCGTTGCAGACGATGACGCTACGGGTCATGCCAGCATGTGCCAGCACCGCCATCAACTCCGCTTTGGAACCGGCCTCCAGGCCCAGCGGTTCGCCCGAATGAATCAGGGACTCAATCACGCGGCGGTGCTGGTTAACTTTGATCGGATAAACGAGGAAGTAATCGCCGTTATAGCCGTAGGATTCCCGCGCTCGTTTGAACGCGGCGTTAATGGAACGCAAACGGTGCTGCAGGATCTGTGGGAAACAGAACAGTGCAGGCAGACGCTGGCCCTGTGCTTCACGAGTTTTCACTAACTGCGCGAGATCGACGCGAGCTTCCGGGACGTCCGGGTCCGGGCACACGCTAATGTGGCCCAGCTCGTTAACGTCATAGTAGTTATTGCCCCACCAGGCAATATTGTAAGTACGCAGCATCTTGCTGGCTTCCTGGGAGCTCATTGCAACCTCCTGCATGGAGCGTAGTACACCGTGTTCGCCCGCTGACGAAGGCAAACCCATAGACATGTCGTCAGACATAGCGAACCTCAAATTATTTTATTAAGTGTAAAACAGTTAACGACTATCGCAGCCTGGAACTGCGATAACAACCCATACGCACATGGATTTTCCAGCAGTGAATGCTGACGCTCCAACTGCGCAACCGGTTTCTTTTTCATAACATTATTAAGCACATAACCGAACATAAGTGTGACAGTTCGGCGAAACCACGAGAAAACTCTTGTTTTTACAAGAGCGCCCTTGTTCAGTCCTCAGTAACTGTAACCAGCTCTTGAATCCTGAGAAGCGCCGAGATGGGTATAACATCGGCAGGTATGCAAAGCAGAGATGCAGAGTGCGGGGAACGAATCTTCACCAGAACGGTGAGACAGGTTAAGCAGCAGACAACGGTTCATTATTTCGTATCACCTCCACGGCCGCCTGTTAAGACGAACCCACAAGCCAAAACTCTGATTTCAACCCGGCTGGAAGTGGCAACACGAAAGAAACGTCGTGTGCTTTTTATTTAAGCCGCGCGCCGCGTTTTATACCCCACAATGGCAGAAAATTGCAAAAGATAAATACGCAGAATGCCAGCATTGTCAGGAAAAATTTCCAGCCACGTTTTTAACAGAATGAGACACGATTCAAAAAAAAGTGGAAATTGGGTGAAGAACTGACCTAAAATAGCCATCCAGATGTTAATCCATCCATACCGATTAACACTCAGACTGCCAGTGTTTTTAACCTGCAGAGTCGTGGTAGGATCCGCTACCACAGAAAATCCACACAACAGTTTGAGCTAACCAAATTCTCTTTAGGTGATATTAAATATGGCAAAACACCTTTTTACGTCCGAGTCCGTCTCTGAAGGGCATCCTGACAAAATTGCTGACCAAATCTCTGATGCCGTTTTAGACGCGATCCTCGAACAGGATCCGAAAGCACGCGTTGCTTGCGAAACCTACGTAAAAACTGGCATGGTTTTAGTTGGCGGCGAAATCACCACCAGCGCCTGGGTAGACATCGAAGAGATCACCCGTAACACCGTTCGCGAAATTGGCTATGTACATTCCGACATGGGCTTTGACGCTAACTCCTGTGCGGTTCTGAGCGCTATCGGCAAACAGTCTCCTGACATCAACCAGGGCGTTGACCGTGCCGATCCGCTGGAACAGGGCGCGGGTGACCAGGGTCTGATGTTTGGCTACGCAACCAATGAAACCGACGTGCTGATGCCAGCGCCTATCACCTATGCACACCGTCTGGTACAGCGTCAGGCTGAAGTGCGTAAAAACGGCACTCTGCCGTGGCTGCGCCCGGACGCGAAAAGCCAGGTGACTTTCCAGTATGACGACGGCAAAATCGTTGGTATCGATGCTGTCGTGCTTTCCACTCAGCACTCTGAAGAAATCGACCAGAAATCGCTGCAAGAAGCGGTAATGGAAGAGATCATCAAGCCGATTCTGCCGGCTGAATGGCTGACTTCTGCCACCAAATTCTTCATCAACCCGACCGGTCGTTTTGTTATCGGTGGCCCGATGGGTGACTGCGGTCTGACTGGTCGTAAAATTATCGTTGATACCTACGGCGGCATGGCACGTCACGGTGGTGGTGCATTCTCTGGTAAAGATCCATCAAAAGTGGACCGTTCCGCAGCGTACGCAGCACGTTATGTCGCGAAAAACATCGTTGCTGCTGGCCTGGCCGATCGTTGTGAAATTCAGGTTTCCTACGCAATCGGCGTGGCTGAACCGACCTCTATCATGGTGGAAACTTTCGGTACCGAGAAAGTGCCTTCTGAACAACTGACTCTGCTGGTACGTGAGTTCTTTGACCTGCGTCCATACGGTCTGATTCAGATGCTGGATCTGCTGCACCCGATCTACAAAGAAACCGCAGCATACGGTCACTTTGGTCGCGAACATTTCCCGTGGGAAAAAACCGACAAAGCGCAGCTGCTGCGCGATGCTGCCGGTCTGAAGTAATCTTTCTTCACCTGCTTTCAAAGGCCAGCCTCGCGCTGGCCTTTTTCTTTTACCTCACCGCGGTGGATAGGCGTTCACGCGGCATCCGGCAAAAAGCTGCCCGCACAATAACATCATTCTTCCTGAACACGTTTTACCGCAAATTATCATCGCTACTGAAACCGATTACACCAACCACACCAGACAAAGATTTGTAATATTTTCATATTATTATTCGGTTTTCACAGTTGTTACATTTCTTTTCAGTAAAGTCTTAATTGCAGATAACAGCGTTTAATCTATGATGATATAACTCAATTATTTTCATGCACTTAAATCATAACTAAGATAAATGTTAGTGTAAGCGATTACACTGATGTGATTTGCTTCACATCTTTTTACGTCGTACTCACCTATCTTAATTCACAATAAAAAATAACCATATTGGAGGGCATCATGCCTGACGCTAAAAAACAGGGGCGGTCAAACAAGGCAATGACGTTTTTCGTCTGCTTCCTTGCTGCTCTGGCGGGATTACTCTTTGGCCTGGATATCGGTGTAATTGCTGGCGCACTGCCGTTTATTGCAGATGAATTCCAGATTACTTCGCACACGCAAGAATGGGTCGTAAGCTCCATGATGTTCGGTGCGGCAGTCGGTGCGGTGGGCAGCGGCTGGCTCTCCTTTAAACTCGGGCGCAAAAAGAGCCTGATGATCGGCGCAATCCTGTTTGTTGCCGGTTCACTGTTCTCTGCGGCTGCGCCAAACGTTGAAGTACTGATTCTTTCCCGCGTTCTGCTGGGGCTGGCGGTGGGTGTGGCCTCTTATACCGCACCACTGTACCTCTCTGAAATTGCGCCGGAAAAAATTCGCGGCAGTATGATCTCGATGTATCAGTTGATGATCACTATCGGGATCCTCGGTGCTTATCTTTCTGATACCGCCTTCAGCTACACCGGTGCATGGCGCTGGATGCTGGGTGTGATTATCATCCCGGCAATTTTGCTGCTGATTGGTGTCTTCTTCCTGCCAGACAGCCCTCGTTGGTTTGCCGCCAAACGCCGTTTTGTTGATGCCGAACGCGTGCTGCTGCGCCTGCGTGACACCAGCGCGGAAGCGAAACGTGAACTGGATGAAATCCGTGAAAGTTTGCAGGTTAAACAGAGTGGCTGGGCGCTGTTTAAAGAGAACAGCAACTTCCGCCGCGCGGTGTTCCTTGGCGTACTGTTGCAGGTAATGCAGCAATTCACCGGGATGAACGTCATCATGTATTACGCGCCGAAAATCTTCGAACTGGCGGGTTATACCAACACTACCGAGCAAATGTGGGGGACGGTGATCGTCGGCCTGACTAACGTACTCGCCACCTTTATCGCAATCGGCCTTGTTGACCGCTGGGGACGTAAACCAACGCTAACGCTGGGCTTCCTGGTGATGGCTGCTGGCATGGGCGTACTCGGTACAATGATGCATATCGGTATCCACTCTCCGTCGGCGCAGTATTTCGCTATCGCCATGCTGCTGATGTTTATTGTCGGCTTTGCCATGAGTGCCGGTCCGCTGATTTGGGTACTGTGCTCCGAAATTCAGCCGCTGAAAGGCCGCGATTTTGGCATCACCTGCTCCACCGCCACCAACTGGATTGCCAACATGATCGTTGGCGCAACGTTCCTGACCATGCTCAACACGCTGGGTAACGCCAACACCTTCTGGGTGTATGCGGCTCTGAACGTACTGTTTATCCTGCTGACATTGTGGCTGGTGCCGGAAACCAAACACGTTTCGCTGGAACATATTGAACGTAATCTGATGAAAGGTCGTAAACTGCGCGAAATCGGCGCTCACGATTAATCTCCTCAGGCTTCCTCCCGTCGCGGAGGAAGCCACCTCTTGCAGTCATCTTTTCTTCGCTCTATCCTCTGCCGCTATGAAAACATCCCGTCTCCCTATCGCCATCCAACAGGCCGTTATGCGTCGCCTGCGGGAAAAACTCGCCCAGGCCAACCTGAAGCTAGGGCGTAACTACCCGGAGCCAAAACTCTCTTACACCCAGCGCGGCACCTCCGCCGGAACAGCCTGGCTGGAAAGCTATGAAATCCGCCTCAATCCCGTTTTGCTGTTGGAAAACAGTGAAGCCTTTATTGAAGAAGTGGTGCCGCACGAACTGGCACATTTGCTGGTATGGAAACATTTCGGCCGCGTAGCGCCACATGGCAAAGAGTGGAAGTGGATGATGGAAAGCGTGCTGGGCGTTCCCGCCCGCCGTACGCATCAGTTCGAACTGCAATCCGTGCGCCGCAACACCTTCCCCTACCGCTGCAAGTGCCAGGAGCATCAGCTTACCGTACGCCGTCATAATCGCGTAGTTCGTGGCGAAGCCGTCTATCGCTGTGTTCACTGCGGCGAACAGCTGGTTGCAAAGTAACCACCTGAACTATCAGGAACTTTCCTGATCTGGCTGATTGCATACTAAAACAACTTTCGCTACGTTGCTGGCTCGTTTTAACACGGAGTAAGTGATGTACCGTTATTTGTCTATTGCTGCGGTGGTACTGAGCGCAGCATTTTCCGGCCCGGCGTTGGCCGAAGGTATCAATAGTTTTTCTCAGGCGAAAGCCGCGGCGGTAAAAGTCCACGCTGACGCGCCCGGTACGTTTTATTGCGGATGTAAAATTAACTGGCAGGGCAAAAAAGGCGTTGTTGATCTGCAATCGTGCGGCTATCAGGTGCGCAAAAATGAAAACCGCGCCAGCCGCGTAGAGTGGGAACACGTCGTTCCCGCCTGGCAATTCGGTCACCAGCGCCAGTGCTGGCAGGACGGTGGACGTAAAAATTGCGCCAAAGATCCGGTCTATCGCAAGATGGAAAGCGATATGCATAACCTGCAACCGTCAGTCGGCGAGGTGAATGGCGATCGCGGCAACTTTATGTACAGCCAGTGGAATGGCGGCGAAGGCCAGTACGGTCAATGCGCCATGAAGGTCGATTTCAAAGAAAAAGCTGCCGAACCACCAGCGCGTGCACGCGGTGCCATTGCGCGCACCTACTTCTATATGCGCGACCAATACAACCTGACACTCTCCCGCCAGCAAACGCAGCTGTTCAACGCATGGAACAAGATGTATCCGGTTACCGACTGGGAGTGCGAGCGTGATGAACGCATCGCGAAGGTGCAGGGCAATCATAACCCGTATGTGCAACGCGCTTGCCAGGCGCGAAAGAGCTAACCTACACTAGCGGGATTCTTTTTGTTACCCCCTACCCCACGCGTACAACCGCGTGGGGAGACGACGCGGATTTTTAACTATGCGTATCCCCCGCATTTATCATCCTGAACCACTGACCAGCCATTCTCACATCGCGCTTTGCGAAGATGCCGCCAACCATATCGGGCGCGTACTGCGCATGGGGCCGGGGCAGGCGTTGCAATTGTTTGACGGCAGCAACCAGGTCTTTGACGCCGAAATTACCAGCGCCAGTAAAAAAAGCGTGGAAGTGAAAGTGCTGGAAGGCCAACTCGACGATCGTGAATCTCCGCTGCATATTCACCTCGGTCAGGTGATGTCGCGTGGCGAAAAAATGGAATTTACTATCCAGAAATCGATCGAACTCGGTGTAAGCCTCATTACGCCACTTTTTTCTGAACGCTGCGGCGTTAAACTGGATAGTGAACGTCTGAACAAGAAGCTCCAGCAGTGGCAGAAGATTGCAATTGCTGCCTGTGAGCAGTGTGGTCGTAACCGGGTGCCGGAAATCCGTCCAGCGATGGATCTGGAAGCCTGGTGTGCAGAGCAGGATGAAGGACTGAAACTGAATCTTCACCCGCGCGCCAGTAACAGCATCAATACGTTGCCGTTACCGGTTGAACGCGTCCGCCTGCTGATTGGCCCGGAAGGCGGTTTATCGGCAGATGAAATTGCCATGACTGCCCGCTATCAATTTACTGATATCCTGTTGGGACCTCGCGTTTTGCGTACAGAGACAACTGCGCTCACCGCCATTACCGCGCTACAAGTACGATTTGGCGATTTGGGCTAACGGAGAAGAATAATGATCAAGCTCGGCATCGTGATGGACCCCATCGCAAACATCAACATCAAGAAAGATTCCAGTTTCGCTATGTTGCTGGAAGCACAGCGTCGTGGTTACGAACTTCACTATATGGAGATGGGCGATCTGTATCTGATCAATGGCGAAGCCCGCGCCCATACCCGCACGCTGAACGTGAAGCAGAACTACGAAGAGTGGTTTTCGTTCGTCGGTGAACAGGATCTGCCGCTGGCCGATCTCGATGTGATCCTGATGCGTAAAGACCCGCCGTTTGATACCGAGTTTATCTACGCGACCTATATTCTGGAACGTGCCGAAGAGAAAGGGACGCTGATCGTTAACAAGCCGCAGAGCCTGCGCGACTGTAACGAGAAACTGTTTACTGCCTGGTTCTCTGACTTAACGCCAGAAACGCTGGTTACGCGCAATAAAGCGCAGCTAAAAGCGTTCTGGGAGAAACACAGCGACATCATTCTTAAGCCACTGGACGGTATGGGCGGCGCGTCGATTTTCCGCGTGAAAGAAGGCGATCCAAACCTCGGCGTGATTGCCGAAACCCTGACTGAGCATGGCACTCGCTACTGCATGGCGCAAAATTACCTGCCAGCCATTAAAGATGGCGACAAACGCGTGCTGGTGGTAGATGGCGAGCCGGTACCGTACTGCCTGGCGCGTATTCCGCAGGGGGGCGAAACCCGTGGCAATCTGGCTGCCGGTGGTCGCGGTGAACCTCGTCCGCTGACGGAAAGTGACTGGAAAATCGCCCGTCAGATCGGGCCGACGCTGAAAGAAAAAGGGCTGATTTTTGTTGGTCTGGATATCATCGGCGACCGTCTGACTGAAATTAACGTCACCAGCCCAACCTGTATTCGTGAGATTGAAGCAGAGTTTCCGGTGTCGATCACCGGAATGTTAATGGATGCCATCGAAGCACGTTTACAGCAGCAGTAACCCACCTTAGCGAGAAGGATCTCGTTGAGACTCTGAGTGACAGCGCCCTTCTTTCCACGCATACTGGGCGCTGTTGCTTTTTTGAACCAGGAAACAGAACCTCTGACAATGAATTTACAGCATCACTTTCTTATTGCCATGCCTGCTCTCCAGGATCCGATTTTCCGTCGTTCCGTGGTCTACATTTGCGAACATAATACCAATGGTGCAATGGGGATCATCGTCAACAAGCCGCTGGAAAATCTCAAAATTGAAGGGATTCTGGAAAAGCTGAAGATCACGCCGGAGCCGCGTGATGAATCAATCCGTCTGGATAAACCGGTTATGCTCGGCGGTCCGCTGGCTGAAGATCGCGGGTTTATTTTGCATACTCCGCCCTCCAATTTTGCTTCCAGCATTCGCATTTCAGACAACACGGTAATGACCACTTCCCGCGATGTGCTGGAAACGCTCGGCACCGATAAACAACCGTCTGACGTATTGGTGGCTCTGGGCTATGCCTCCTGGGAGAAAGGTCAACTGGAACAAGAAATTCTCGATAACGCGTGGCTAACGGCCCCGGCAGATCTGAATATTCTGTTCAAAACGCCGATTGCCGACCGCTGGCGCGAGGCGGCAAAACTGATTGGTGTGGATATTCTCACCATGCCTGGTGTGGCAGGACACGCCTGATGAGTGGAACCTTACTCGCCTTCGACTTCGGTACCAAAAGCATTGGTGTAGCGGTCGGCCAACGCATTACCGGCACCGCTCGCCCATTGCCTGCAATTAAAGCACAGGACGGTACGCCGGACTGGAACATTATCGAGCGTTTACTGAAAGAGTGGCAGCCGGACGAAATCATCGTCGGTTTGCCGCTGAATATGGACGGCACCGAACAGCCGTTAACCGCCAGAGCGCGTAAATTTGCCAACCGTATTCATGGTCGTTTCGGTGTTGAAGTAAAGCTCCATGACGAGCGTCTTAGCACCGTGGAGGCACGTTCCGGTCTGTTTGAACAGGGCGGCTATCGGGCGCTCAACAAAGGCAAAGTTGACTCTGCCTCTGCGGTTATCATTCTCGAAAGTTATTTCGAGCAGGGATATTAAGGCGATTTAAAAGCCTGGCGGATAGTCGTACCATCCCGCCATCTTGCCGGATGCGGCGTGAACGCCTTATCCAGCACACATCTGGCAGCGGCTGTAGGTCTGATAAGACGCGTTAGCGTCGCATCAGACGTTTATTGCCGGATGCTGCGTTTGTATGCCTGATAAGCGTAGCGCATCAGGCATATTTACTAAACTAATCAATCACTTTAGCCTCACAAACGTCCTTCCCCCACCCGCTGCTGATAACTCTGCTGAAACGTTAACATCCCCACCTGCTGCCCGGTTTGAATAACATGCGGCAACTGGTGGGTTTTCCCTTCGCGAATCAAATTCCCCACCGCGGGAGTGTTAATCAGTAATTCAAACAGCGCCACGCGTCCTTCCTGTTTATCCACTTCCAGCTTTTGTGACAGCACTGCCCGTAAACTACCCGCCAGTTGATTACGTACGGGATCTTTTTCCTGCGCCGGAAATGAATCCACCAGTCGCTCAACTGCCTGCGCCGCACCACGCGTATGTAAAGTTGCCAGCACCAGGTGTCCGGTTTCTGCTGCCGTCAGCGCCAGACGGATTGTCTCGCTGTCACGCAGCTCTCCGAGCAAAATCACATCGGGATCTTCCCGCAATGCGGCCCGCAATCCCGATGCGAACGTCATACAGTGCAAACCAATTTCCCGCTGCTGGATCAAACATCGCTGGCTGGCATAAAGATATTCAACAGGATCTTCCAGCGTCAGAATATGCGCATCGGCATGTTGATTAAGATAGCCAACCATCGCCGCCAGCGTGGTAGATTTGCCACTCCCCGTCGCCCCCGTCACCAGAATCAGGCCATTCTCGCTCTTGAGTAATTCCGGCAATATCAGTGGCGCACCAAGCTGTTCGAGCTGTGGACAGTGCGAAGGTAACAACCGTAATGCCAGAGAAATACCTTGCCGTTGCGCGAACGCACTGCCACGCAACCGCTGGTTTTCCGCCAGCGACACAGCAAAATCCAGCTGACCATTCTCCAGCAATATTGCCCGCTGATCGTCATCCAGCCACTCCCGCAGTAGCTCTTCGACGTCCGGCGCATCAAACGGCACAGCTTCCATTCGCCCGCGAATACGCCATCGTGCGGGCCAGGCGCTGCACAGGTGTAGATCCGAGACGTTATGCTTTACACTAAGGGCCACAATTTCTTCCATATTCATACTAAGATCCTCGGAAAATGAACGATATTGCGCATAACCTGGCACAGGTCCGGGACAAAATCTCAGCGGCTGCAACGCGTTGCGGCCGTTCTCCAGAAGAAATTACGCTGCTTGCAGTCAGTAAAACAAAACCTGCGAGCGCCATCGCAGAAGCCATTGATGCCGGGCAGCGTCAATTTGGTGAAAACTACGTTCAGGAAGGGGTAGATAAAATTCGCCACTTTCAGGAACTGGGCGTAACAGGATTAGAATGGCATTTTATTGGCCCGTTGCAGTCTAATAAAAGCCGCCTGGTGGCAGAACATTTCGACTGGTGTCATACCATCGACCGTTTGCGCATTGCTACCCGCCTCAACGATCAGCGCCCGGCAGAACTTCCCCCTCTTAACGTACTGATTCAAATTAATATTAGTGATGAAAACAGTAAGTCCGGGATTCAACTGGCAGAACTGGACGAGCTGGCAGCTGCGGTCGCTGAACTACCGCGTTTACGTCTGCGCGGGCTGATGGCAATCCCTGCGCCTGAGTCAGAATATGTAAGGCAGTTTGAAGTTGCACGCCAAATGGCTGTAGCATTTGCCGGACTGAAAACGCGCTACCCGCATATCGACACGCTCTCTCTGGGAATGTCGGACGATATGGAAGCCGCTATTGCGGCAGGTAGCACGATGGTTCGTATCGGCACTGCAATTTTTGGTGCGCGTGATTACTCTAAAAAATAAGGAATTAAAGGAACGCCATGAATACGTTGACTTTCCTGCTTTCAACGGTCATTGAGCTGTATACCATGGTGCTGTTATTACGCATCTGGATGCAGTGGGCTCATTGTGATTTTTACAACCCCTTCTCACAGTTTGTAGTGAAGGTAACGCAGCCAATTATCGGGCCACTGCGCCGCGTTATTCCGGCAATGGGTCCCATTGATAGCGCCTCGCTGCTGGTTGCGTACATTCTCAGTTTTATCAAAGCCATCGTGCTGTTTAAAGTGGTGACCTTCCTGCCAATCATCTGGATTGCCGGTTTACTGATTCTGCTGAAAACCATCGGCCTGCTGATTTTCTGGGTCCTGCTCGTGATGGCGATTATGAGCTGGGTAAGCCAGGGTCGTAGCCCGATTGAATACGTGCTGATTCAGCTGGCCGATCCGCTGCTGCGCCCGATTCGCCGCCTGCTACCGGCAATGGGTGGGATTGATTTCTCGCCGATGATCCTCGTTCTGCTGCTGTATGTCATCAATATGGGTGTCGCAGAAGTCTTGCAGGCGACCGGAAATATGCTGCTGCCGGGGCTGTGGATGGCGTTATGAGTGCCGTAACAGTTAATGATGACGGTCTGGTTTTACGGCTCTATATTCAGCCGAAAGCCAGCCGTGATTCTATTGTCGGTTTACATGGCGACGAGGTAAAAGTCGCCATTACCGCGCCGCCGGTTGACGGCCAGGCCAACAGCCATCTGGTGAAGTTTCTCGGTAAGCAATTCCGGGTTGCCAAAAGTCAGGTGGTGATTGAAAAAGGCGAACTTGGCCGCCACAAACAAATTAAAATCATTAATCCGCAACAAATCCCGCCAGAAATCGCGGCGTTAATTAATTAGGTATCCTATGCAAAAAGTTGTCCTCGCAACCGGCAATGCCGGTAAAGTGCGTGAGCTGGCGTCGCTGCTTAGCGACTTCGGTCTTGATATCGTGGCCCAAACAGACCTCGGCGTAGATTCCGCTGAAGAAACCGGCCTGACCTTTATTGAAAACGCGATTCTGAAAGCGCGCCATGCGGCAAAAGTGACCGGTTTACCGGCAATTGCCGACGACTCCGGTCTGGCGGTAGATGCGCTGGGTGGCGCGCCGGGTATTTACTCCGCGCGTTATTCCGGTGAAGACGCGACCGATCAAAAGAATCTGCAAAAACTGCTGGAAACGATGAAAGACGTACCGGACGACCAACGTCAGGCGCGTTTCCACTGCGTGCTGGTATATCTGCGTCACGCGGAAGATCCCACTCCGCTGGTATGCCACGGTAGCTGGCCAGGCGTGATTACTCGTGAACCAGCGGGCACTGGTGGCTTTGGTTATGATCCAATCTTCTTCGTACCTTCCGAAGGGAAAACCGCTGCCGAACTGACCCGCGAAGAAAAGAGCGCCATTTCCCACCGTGGTCAGGCATTGAAACTGCTGCTGGACGCTTTACGTAATGGTTAAATTACCGCCGCTGAGTCTCTACATTCACATCCCGTGGTGCGTGCAGAAATGCCCGTACTGCGATTTCAACTCTCACGCGTTGAAAGGAGAAGTGCCGCACGACGATTATGTTCAGCATCTGCTTAGCGATCTGGACAACGATGTGGCTTACGCTCAGGGCCGTGAAGTAAAGACAATCTTTATTGGCGGTGGTACGCCGAGCCTGCTTTCCGGCCCGGCGATGCAAACGCTGCTGGACGGCGTGCGTGCGCGTTTGCCGCTGGCAGCGGATGCAGAAATTACGATGGAAGCGAACCCTGGTACGGTAGAAGCAGATCGCTTTGTCGATTATCAGCGTGCTGGTGTGAACCGCATCTCTATTGGTGTGCAGAGTTTTAGCGAAGAAAAGCTGAAACGACTTGGGCGCATTCATGGCCCGCAAGAAGCGAAACGAGCTGCGAAGCTGGCGAGCGGTTTAGGGTTACGTAGCTTTAACCTTGATTTGATGCATGGGCTGCCGGATCAATCACTGGAAGAGGCGCTAGGCGATCTGCGCCAGGCTATTGAACTGAATCCGCCGCATCTTTCCTGGTATCAACTGACCATCGAACCTAATACGCTGTTTGGCTCTCGCCCGCCGGTGCTGCCGGACGACGATGCGTTGTGGGATATATTCGAACAGGGGCATCAGTTATTAACCGCAGCGGGCTATCAGCAGTATGAAACATCCGCTTACGCCAAACCAGGTTATCAGTGCCAGCACAATCTCAACTACTGGCGTTTTGGCGACTACATCGGTATTGGCTGCGGCGCGCACGGCAAAGTGACCTTCCCGGATGGGCGCATTCTGCGTACCACCAAAACGCGTCATCCGCGTGGTTTTATGCAGGGAAGATATCTGGAAAGCCAGCGTGATGTCGAAGCCGCAGATAAGCCGTTTGAGTTCTTTATGAATCGCTTCCGTCTGCTGGAAGCCGCGCCGCGCGTGGAGTTTAGCCAGTATACTGGCCTTTCTGAAGAAGTTATTCGCTCTCAGTTAGACGAGGCCATCGCTCAGGGTTATCTCACAGAATGTGCGGATTACTGGCAGATAACGGAACATGGTAAATTATTCTTAAACTCACTTCTTGAATTATTCCTCGCTGAGTAATCATTAATGCGCCTGCGGGCGCATTAATCACTTCTTTTACCCCCCGTTAATTAACTTCGGCAAAAATATATTTCTTACTGAATAAATATCGACGATATTTATTATATATATTTAGTGAATATTTACTCATCATTTATTGATTATAAACATGTACAACCTGGCGCACAAAATTAATATTTAATTTCTGACTTTATTTCAAGTTGTGATAAACATAGACAAGTTGTCAGACAGGTTAACCAATTTGTCGCACAAAGCACTGATAAGCACAATTAGATATCAACCAATTTCCATTCTTCAACAGGGAGTTTTTTTATGAAAATGAGGTCATTTACCCGCTCATTAGTCTGCGCATCCTTGCTGGCTCTGGTTAGCACTGGCGTAAACGCCGCAGAAAAAGTGACGTTAAAGTTAGCACACAACCTGGAAAGAAGTCATGTTGTACATCAGAGTTTTGAAGAGCTGGCGAAAGAAGTAAAACAGCTGTCAAAAGGTAATATGGTGATCCGTATTTACCCCAGCAGCCAGATGGGTAATGCGCGAGAAACTATGGAGTTGTTGCAAAATGGTGCACTGGATATGACCAAAGGTTCCGCCAGTGATCTGGAGTCTTTTGATAATATTTATGCTATCTATAATTTGCCGTTCTTATTTAAAGATCAGGCGCACTTCAACAAAGTGGTTTTTGGTGAAGTTGGTAAAGAAATTATGGATTCAACAAAAGATAAAGGCTTTTTTGCTTTATCAGCTTATGTAGCGGGTACACGCAGTTTCTATGCGAAAAAACCGATTACTAAGCCAGAAGATCTTAAAGGGCTGAAAATTCGTGTTCAGCCAAGCCCGACCACCATCAAAATGATTGAACTGATGGGTGGCTCACCCACTCCAATTTCATTTGGCGAAGTTTATACTGCGATGCAGCAAGGTGTAGTAGATGGCGCAGAAAATAACGTGCCTTCCTGGGTGCAGACTCGACATATCGAAATTGCCAAAGTCTTTTCTGAAGATGAACATGCCTCAATTCCTGACTTTTTGGTTATCTCCACCAAAACATGGAATAAATTAACCCCAGAACAGCAACAAATCCTCGAAACAGCGGCGAAGAAATCCGAAGCTTATCCACAAAAATTGTGGGAAAAAATTGACGCTGACACACGTGCTCAGGCGAAAGCTATGGGTGGTGAAATCGTTAAGGTTGATAAAGCCCCATTCCGTGCCGCAGTTCAACCTCTGTTTGACGACTTCAAAAAAGATCCAAAACAAGCTGCTTTGTTAGAGAAATTCGACAACGCTGCTCAATAATATTTCGGGCCAGTCTCTGGCCCTGATTTTCCAGGATGCTTACAATGATATTTAACCGCCTGAAACTTGCGGTAGACCGCGTCATTGCCGCGTTTTCTGTCGCCGTAATGCTTGCTCTGGTTGTATGCGTAGTCTGGCAAGTATTTAGCCGCTACATACTTAACCAGCCAAGTACATTAACCGATGAGCTGGCACGCTTTTTGATGATCTGGGTAGGATTATTAGGTGCTGCATATACCGTCGGCGCGCAGAGACATCTCTCTATCGATTTATTTGCTCTCGCCCTGAATAAGCGCAAGCAATTACTTCTTAGTATAGTCATTAACATTCTCATTTTAGGTTTTGCCGGTTCGGTCATTGTGACTGGTGGCCTGAAATTAATTGATAAAACGCTGGCAACATCACAAGTATCTGCCGCGATGCAAATACCGATGGGATACGTATATATCATTCTGCCATTAAGTGGAGTGGTGATGATGTTTTATGCCTTGTGTTTTATTAATCAAAGCATTCAACAACTGAAACAACCTGCGCAGGAGGCCAGTTAATGGATAGTTATATCGCGCTTACACTATTTGGCTGTTTTTTTGTGCTGGTCTTTATTGGTGTGCCCATTTCGTTCTCAATCGGTATTGCCACTGTAGCTTCAATGCTGTTGATGTTTCCCTGGGATATCGCGGCAATCACTGTTTCGCAACGACTGGCTAATGGACTGGATAACTTTGCCCTGTTGGCAATCCCCTTTTTCATCTTTGCCGGAACGCTGATGAACAGCGGCGGTATTGCGATACGTTTGATTAACCTCGCCCAGGTAATGGTTGGCCGCGTTCCTGGTTCGCTTGGTCATGTGAACGTCCTGGCGAATATGATGTTTGGTTCCATTTCTGGTTCAGCCGTTGCGGCAGCTGCTGCCGTTGGTGGCACACTGAATCCCATTCAGACCAAAGAAGGTTATGATCCGGCATTTTCTACCGCTGTAAACGTCTCATCTTGTATTACTGGATTACTGATACCGCCCTCAAACGTGTTAATTGTGTTTTCCCTGACAGCTGGCGGCGTTTCTGTAGCATCGCTATTTATGGCGGGATATTTGCCAGGGATCTTAATGGGTCTTGCGGTAATGATAGTCTGCGGCATTATTGCTAAACGCCGTGGCTACCCACTTTCAGAAAGAGCAACCTTTGCTCAGGCCTGTAAAGCGTTTCTGGATGCCTTACCAAGTTTGCTTCTGGTGTTCATTGTAATGGGCGGCATTCTGGGCGGCATTTTTACCGCAACTGAAGCGTCAGCAATTGCCGTTGTCTACACATTTATTCTCTCGGTGCTGATTTACCGGGAAGTAAAATGGCGCGATTTACCCAAACTGATTCTGGAATCGGTTGTTACCACTTCGATTGTATTACTGTTGATCGGTTTTTCCGTGGGCATGTCCTGGGCAATGACCAATGCTGATATTCCTTATATGATCAGCGACGCGTTGATGGGGATTTCTGATAACCCACTGATCATATTGCTGCTGATTAATATCGTCTTATTAATTGTCGGCATCTTTATGGACATGACACCGGCTGTACTAATCTTCACACCAATCTTCTTGCCGATTGCACAAGAGCTGGGAATGGATCCGGTACATTTCGGTATTATGATGGTGGCTAACCTTTGTATTGGGCTGTTAACACCGCCGGTGGGTAGTGCGCTATTTGTTGGTTGTTCTATTTCAGGTGTGAAGATTCAACATTTGATCAAACCATTGCTGCCATTTTATGCCGTATTGTTAATCGCGTTGATGATGATCACTTACATCCCGCAAATATCCTTGTTCATTCCACAGCTACTAGGGCTAATGTAAAAAATAATTTGCCGGATAACTTTTTATATTATCCGGCAAAGGTACTTAACATGAGTTACTTAATCACTCCATTGCGCCGCAGTTGTTCGGTATCTTTTTTCCAGCGTTCATTAGCCTGGTTGATATCATCAATTTTCATCAAAATAGCGACTTTTTTACTGTTTATTTCTGAAACTTTCATCGTTAACGGATATTGCCCTTTTTCGAGCGTTATCCAGTCATCCTGCAATTTACGGCTAAGTTTTTGTGATTGCAGAAAAGTCTGTCGCCGTTGTTCGTTGATATCGAAATCTCGCTTCTGCTGAATCGGCACTTCATAACACTCTGCACTCTGTTTATGACATGCCGCAATCGCCGGTTGATAAACCTCTTTGTCATATTTAACCGCGAAAGCCTCGCTATCGTTCTGTTTATTAAACTCATCACGCTGTTGGTGAATTTTTTTAAAGGCGTCTTCGCGGGTCATTTGCTTACCGTTTGCATCTTTTCCCCAATATGCATCCGCTGCTTTCTGCGCCGCCACCATTTGCTTATCAAGCGCTTTCACTTCCTTTTCCAGCGCAGGAATCGAGTTCTTCTGGTTATTCAACGCAGACTCAAGCTGACTAAAGCGATAATTGAAATCTTCGCTATTCACGATCAGATATTTATTATTCGTTTTGATATCGTCGACCACCCGCCCACGATCGCTGGCTGCCGCCTGAAAAGAGTAAAAGTTCACCGACCAGCCAGACGCGGGCGTTCCTTTACTGGTTAACATCGCCGAGAATTTTACCGGTTTATCTTTCGTCCAGGTCTGTTCGAGCAGTTCGTAATCTGCCAACTGACCGACCCAGGTATAGAGATCGTCACTGGAAGAGACATCGCCTTCCGCTGACCAGGTGGCCTGATTACCCTTAGCATCAAGATTTTTTAAGCTGATAGCATCAAGCTTGAGAATGCCGTGATACTGCTTTTTGAATTGATCTTTTAAGATATTTTCAGTTGGCGGTTCGCCATCTGCCCAGACATTACCAGTCATCAACATAAGCAGCGCCGTGCCAACAATCCATTGCTTTTTCACCCGAAAACCCTCTCGCGGAATAATTTATTCCAGTGATTATCATCAGGGTAATGAAAATTGGCAATGGACGTAAGTCTGAAGTGAAAAAGCCCCGGCACGTTACCGGGGCGAGGTGATTAGTACTGATTGAAGATCTGCTGGATCTGCTGCGGATCTTTGGTTTGCGTCAGAGCAAGCTGCAGCAGAACGCGCGCTTTTTGCGGGTTCAGCGTGCCAGAGGCGACGAAGCCGTATTTCGCATCATCCACTTCAGCATCCTGAGTGGTAGCGCCCGTCGGTACGCGGGAAGAACGCACGACTGCAGTGCCGTTTTTCGCGGCGGTCGCCAGAGTGTCAAATACGGTTTTATACAGGTTGCCGTTACCCACACCAGCGCTAACAATGCCATCATAGCCCGCATCTACCAGTGCTTTAGCCGGAAGATCGGATGCGTTAGCGTAGTTATAAACGATGCCGACTTTCGGCAGCTCATTCAGCTTAGAGACATCGAATGGCGTATCGCTGGTGTGCTTACGTGCCGGGGTACGTTGGTAGTCAATCTTACCGTTGTGAATGTATCCCAGAGGACCGTAGTTAACAGACTTGAAGGTCGCTACGTCGGTGGTGTTGGTTTTGGTGACATCGCGACCGTCCAGTACGGTGTCGTTCATCACCACCAGCACGCCACGATTAGCGGAGGCTTTATCAGCTGCGGTCACTACCGCGTTATACAGGTTGAATGGACCGTCTGCGCTCATGGACGTGGACGGGCGCATTGCGCCGACCATCACCACCGGTTTGTCGCATTTCACCGTCAGGTCGAGGAAGTAAGCGGTTTCTTCCATCGTGTCGGTACCGTGAGTAATGACGAAGCCGTCGGTTTTATCGCAGTCGGTGTTAATTTTTTTCGCCAGTGTCAGCCAGACATTATCGTTCATGTCCTGGGAGCCGATATTCACTACCTGCTCGCCTTTTACGTTCGCAATGTCCTTCAGTTGCGGCACCGCATTAACCAGATTTTCTACGCCAACTTTACCCGCTGTGTAGTTAGATTTGGTTGCGGAGTCACCACCACCGGCAATGGTCCCGCCGGTTGCTAAAATGGTGATATTGGGTAATGCCAATGCTGCACCACTAAAACCCATAACCAGTGCGGCAAGTGCCGTCTTTTTGAAAAACTCCATTTCATTCCTCCAGTTACGTGAACGCTACGCATTATCCCTTAGCTTTGTATGGGAAATTTGACGTTAAACAATTTACAACGTGAATATATTTTGGAGATCTACAAAGTTAGAGGCAGGTAACAAAACGAAGAATTAAACGGCATAAAAAAGTATTATGCCGTCTTAAAATAGAGGATTATTTTAAATTCCCGACCAGGGCTTTGCGGCTATCTTCCAGAGTCACAACGCGGCTACAAACATCTTTGCCAAACTGCTGGAAATCTTTTTCCTGCTTTTTCCATTCGGTTTGGATTGAGGATTGCAGACCGCCCAGGCTTCCCAGCACATTCTGTAATGGGTTACCGCCGCTTTTCAGCACCGCTTTCGCGCCCATTTCATTAATGCTGTCCTGTAAAATTCCGCCCATTGCCTGATTCACTAATTGCTGGCCTTCGGCGCGAACCTGATCAATGGCTTTATAGTGAAACGTCAGGCCATCGCTGCGCGTTTCGATAATGCGGTTCATCTGCTCTTTCAGCTGCGCATCAAGTTTGGTCAGACGGCTGCGCATTTTGCTGCTTTCGCCCATCTCCTGAACGATAATTTTATCCAGCGCAATACGGGCTTTCTCGACGCGGCTTTTCGCGCCTTCATCAATCCACGGCAGCGTGTTACGTAGTTCAGCCTGATAATCCTTCGCCTGCTCGCGCTGGGCGGCATTCAGGGAATATTGCTTACCGTTATACATCACGTTGCCGTCTGGCGTGATCACCAGATTGCCGTTTTCGCCCTTCACCTGCACGGTTTGCGGGCTGACAATCACATCGTCACGCGGCGTGACGCTGCACTGGTAGTCGGCGTGAGCGGTCATTGCCGTCACTGAAAGTGCTGCCGCCAGCAGCATTTTGCGCATCATAGTCTTCCCTCAAGAACAAATCAGGCCAGCATTTGCTGGCCCCAGATTGATAACAAACTGGCTTAAAAGTCAAAAGGGGCACGGTTTTCCCCCTCGCCCTTTTAGGGAGAGGGTCGGGGTGAGGGTAAATAATCGCGCCAGTGCTGGTCTGTTCCCCTCACCCTAACCCTCTCCCCGGAGGGGCGAGGGGACTATCCGAGCGCTTTTTTTAACTTTGTCATCGCCCGTATGTTTTCTTAGTCCCACCAAACGTCGAAAAGTTCGCTGGTGCGTACCTCGCCCAGTTTGCGCTCTTCCAGCCACTTACGCACAATCGCCTGATGTTCTTCGGTGCATTTGCCGATTTCCTGCATGCAGATCAGACCTTCCCAGGCCAGATAACCGCTGCCGTCAAAGGCCAGTTTGTTCGGTTCGATAACCTCGTTAATAAAGTCATCAACGGTTTTATCAATCTGTTCTTCCGATGTACCTTCCGGGAATCGCCATGCCACCGAAAATCCTAATTCCTGGAATTCGTCGATGTGCATTTTTTTACGCAGACGACGGCTACGGTTCTTTGCCATTATTTCACCCTCTCGAACATTAAGTCCCATACTCCGTGACCAAGACGATGACCACGTTGTTCAAATTTCGTCACCGGACGTGATGCCGGACGCGGTACGTAATCATTGCTCTCTGACAGGTTTTTATAACCGTCAATAGAAGACATCACTTCAAGCATATGTTCCGCATAAGGTTCCCAGTCGGTCGCCATATGGAATACGCCCCCCAGTTGCAGTTTGCTTTTTACCAGTTCGGCAAACGGCACCTGAACGATACGGCGTTTATTATGGCGCGCTTTGTGCCACGGGTCAGGGAAAAAGAGCTGCACCATGCGCAATGAATTGTCAGGAATCATTTTATGCAGCACTTCAACCGCATCGTGACACATCACGCGCAGGTTGCTTAAGCCCTCTTCATGCGCAGAAGCCAGGCACGCACCAACGCCCGGTGAATGCACTTCAATGCCGAGGAAGTCCTGCTCGGGGCGATCTTTAGCCATTGCCACCAGCGACGCCCCCATGCCGAAACCAATCTCAAGCGTCACCGGCGCTTCACGGCCAAAAAGCGCAGGGAAATCCAGCATATCTTCGCTGAACTCAACGCCCATCACCGGCCAGTAGTTTTCCAGCGCATGTTCCTGGCCTTTGGTCAGTCGCCCCTGGCGGCGCACAAAACTACGGATACGGCGCAGTGGGCGGCCGTTTTCATCAAATTCCGGTGAGATGACGTCGTTTTTCATAAAGATTTAGTCGCTTGTGAAAGTGTTCTGAAAACGGGCATTATCCAAAGTTAGTTGCCGGATGCAAGCATGATAAGGCCGTGGCTGCGGAAAGTTCCGGTTTACACCCTGCCGTCGCTGTGCTGCAATCTTGCCCCCAACAACAGTGAATTCGGTGACCATGCAAGCGTCGCAATTTTCAGCCCAGGTTCTGGACTGGTACGATAAATACGGGCGGAAAACGCTGCCCTGGCAAATTGACAAGACGCCCTACAAAGTATGGCTCTCAGAAGTGATGTTGCAACAAACTCAGGTTGCGACCGTTATCCCCTATTTTGAACGCTTTATGGCGCGCTTCCCAACGGTGACCGATCTCGCCAATGCGCCGCTCGACGAAGTTCTCCACTTGTGGACCGGGCTTGGCTATTACGCCCGCGCGCGCAATCTGCATAAAGCGGCACAGCAAGTGGCGACCTTACACGGCGGTAAATTCCCGGAAACCTTTGAGGAAGTTGCAGCACTGCCGGGCGTCGGGCGTTCCACCGCAGGCGCGATTCTCTCGCTTTCTCTGGGTAAGCACTTTCCGATTCTCGACGGTAACGTCAAACGCGTGCTGGCGCGCTGCTATGCTGTAAGCGGCTGGCCTGGGAAAAAAGAGGTCGAGAATAAACTGTGGAGTTTGAGCGAGCAGGTGACGCCCGCGGTTGGCGTGGAACGGTTTAATCAGGCGATGATGGATTTGGGCGCGATGATTTGTACGCGCTCTAAGCCGAAATGTTCGCTCTGTCCGCTACAAAACGGATGTATTGCCGCCGCCAACAATAGCTGGTCGCTTTATCCGGGCAAAAAACCGAAACAGACGCTGCCAGAGCGCACCGGCTACTTTTTGCTGTTACAGCACGAAGATGAAGTATTGCTGGCGCAGCGTCCGCCGAGCGGATTGTGGGGCGGTTTATACTGTTTCCCGCAGTTTGCCGATGAAGAAAGTTTGCGGCAGTGGCTGGCGCAACGACAGATTTCTGCCGATAACCTGACGCAGCTGACCGCGTTTCGGCATACCTTCAGCCATTTCCACTTAGATATTGTGCCTATGTGGCTTCCCGTGTCGTCATTCACCGGCTGCATGGATGAAGGCAATGCGCTCTGGTATAACTTAGCGCAACCGCCGTCAGTTGGCCTGGCGGCTCCCGTGGAGCGTTTGTTACAGCAGTTACGCACTGGCGCGCCGGTTTAGCGCGTGAGTCGATAAAGAGGATGATTTATGAGCAGAACGATTTTTTGTACTTTCCTGCAACGTGAAGCAGAAGGTCAGGATTTTCAGCTGTACCCCGGCGAGCTGGGAAAACGCATCTATAACGAGATCTCCAAAGAAGCCTGGGCGCAGTGGCAGCACAAACAAACCATGCTGATTAATGAAAAGAAACTCAACATGATGAATGCCGAGCACCGCAAGCTGCTGGAGCAGGAGATGGTCAACTTCCTGTTCGAGGGTAAAGAGGTGCATATCGAGGGCTATACGCCGGAAGATAAAAAATAAAAACAGTGCCGGAGGTCGCCTCCGGCAACTTGCATAAAAACAAACACAACACGCACCCGGAATGATGAAAAAATATCTCGTGCTGGCTTTGATTGCGCCGTTGCTCATCTCCTGTTCGACGACCAAAAAAGGCGATACCTATAACGAAGCCTGGGTCAAAGACACCAACGGTTTTGATATTCTGATGGGGCAATTTGCCCACAATATTGAGAACATCTGGGGATTCAAAGAGGTGGTGATCGCCGGTCCTAAGGACTACGTGAAATACACCGATCAATATCAGACCCGCAGCCACATCAACTTCGATGACGGTACGATCACTATCGAAACCATCGCCGGGACAGAACCTGCCGCGCATCTGCGTCGGGCAATTATTAAAACGTTGCTGATGGGTGACGATCCGGGTTCGGTCGATCTCTATTCCGATGTTGATGATATTACGATTTCGAAAGAACCTTTCCTTTACGGTCAGGTGGTGGACAACACCGGGCAGCCGATTCGCTGGGAAGGTCGCGCAAGCAACTTCGCGGATTATCTGCTGAAAAACCGTCTGAAGAGCCGCAGCAACGGGCTGCGTATCATCTACAGCGTCACCATTAACATGGTGCCGAACCACCTTGATAAACGTGCGCACAAATATCTCGGCATGGTCCGCCAGGCGTCACGGAAATATGGCGTTGATGAGTCGCTGATTCTGGCAATTATGCAGACTGAATCTTCCTTTAACCCGTATGCGGTCAGCCGTTCCGATGCGCTGGGATTAATGCAGGTGGTACAACATACTGCCGGGAAAGATGTGTTCCGCTCGCAGGGGAAATCCGGCACGCCGAGCCGCAGTTTCTTGTTTGATCCTGCCAGCAATATTGATACCGGCACCGCGTATCTGGCGATGCTGAACAATGTTTATCTCGGCGGAATTGATAACCCAACATCGCGGCGTTATGCCGTCATCACAGCCTATAACGGCGGCGCAGGCAGCGTGCTGCGAGTCTTTTCGAATGATAAGATTCAGGCTGCCAATATTATTAACACCATGACGCCGGGCGATGTTTATCAGACGCTGACGACCCGCCATCCTTCTGCGGAATCTCGCCGTTATCTTTATAAAGTGAATACCGCGCAAAAATCCTACCGCCGCCGATAATTCCACTAACCGCCCCTGACGATGCTCAGGGGCAAAAATGTTATCCACATCACAATTTCGTTTTGCAAATTGGGAATGTTTGCAATTATTTGCCACAGGTAACAAAAAACCAGTCCGGGAAGTTGATAGAATCCCATCATCTCGCACGGTCAAATGTGCTTTTTCAAACACTCATCCGCATCACGATGTGAGGAAATTAACATGAATCTTAAGCTGCAGCTGAAAATCCTCTCTTTTCTGCAGTTCTGTCTGTGGGGAAGTTGGCTGACGACCCTCGGCTCCTATATGTTTGTTACCCTGAAGTTTGACGGTGCTTCTATTGGCGCAGTTTATAGTTCACTGGGTATCGCCGCGGTCTTTATGCCTGCGCTGCTGGGGATTGTGGCCGACAAATGGTTAAGTGCGAAATGGGTATATGCCATTTGCCACACCATTGGCGCTATCACGCTGTTCATGGCGGCACAGGTCACGACGCCGGAAGCGATGTTCCTTGTGATATTGATTAACTCGTTTGCTTATATGCCAACGCTTGGGTTAATCAACACCATCTCTTACTATCGCCTGCAAAATGCCGGGATGGATATCGTTACTGACTTCCCGCCAATCCGTATCTGGGGCACCATCGGCTTTATCATGGCAATGTGGGTGGTGAGCCTGTCTGGCTTCGAATTAAGCCACATGCAGCTGTATATTGGCGCAGCACTTTCCGCCATTCTGGTTCTGTTTACCCTGACTCTGCCGCATATTCCGGTTGCTAAACAGCAAGCGAATCAGAGCTGGACAACCCTGCTGGGCCTCGATGCATTCGCGCTGTTTAAAAACAAGCGTATGGCAATCTTCTTCATCTTCTCAATGCTGCTTGGCGCGGAACTGCAGATTACCAACATGTTCGGTAACACCTTCCTGCACAGCTTCGACAAAGATCCGATGTTTGCCAGCAGCTTCATCGTGCAGCATGCGTCAATCATCATGTCAATTTCGCAGATCTCTGAAACCCTGTTCATTCTGACCATCCCGTTCTTCTTAAGCCGCTACGGTATTAAGAACGTAATGATGATCAGTATTGTGGCGTGGATCCTGCGTTTTGCGCTGTTTGCTTACGGCGACCCGACTCCGTTCGGTACCGTGCTGCTGGTACTGTCGATGATCGTTTACGGTTGCGCATTCGACTTCTTCAACATCTCTGGTTCGGTGTTTGTCGAAAAAGAAGTTAGCCCGGCAATTCGCGCCAGTGCGCAGGGGATGTTCCTGATGATGACTAACGGCTTCGGCTGTATCCTTGGCGGCATCGTGAGCGGTAAAGTTGTTGAGATGTACACCCAAAACGGCATTACCGACTGGCAGACCGTATGGTTGATTTTCGCTGGTTACTCCGTGGTTCTGGCCTTCGCGTTCATGGCGATGTTCAAATATAAACACGTTCGTGTCCCGACAGGTACACAGACGGTGAGCCACTAATTACGCAAAGAAAAACGGGTCGCCAGAAGGTGACCCGTTTTTTTCTTACTTCAACACATAACCGTACAATCGTTTCATGCCATCTGCATCGGTTTCGCTATAGACACCTTGCAGCTCCGGCGAAAATCCCGGCAACAAATTCACCCCTTCTTCCAGCGCAAGGAAATAACGTTGAACCGCCCCACCCCAGACTTCTCCGGGTACCACGCAAAGCACGCCAGGTGGATAAGGCAACGCCCCTTCTGCCGCAATTCGCCCTTCGGCATCACGAATCCGCACCAACTCCACTTCACCGCGAATATAAGCGCTATGCGCATCCTGGGGATTCATCACCACTGACGGGAAACTCTGCTGGCGGAACATCGCTTTTTGTAGGTCTTTGACGTCGAAACTGACATAAAGATCGTGCATCTCCTGACACAACTGACGCAGGGTGTAGTCGCGATAGCGCACCGGATATTTGTTATAAACGCTCGGCAACACCTCAGCCAGCAGCGAGTCATCCTCAATATGCTGTTCAAACTGCGCCAGCATCGCCACCAGTTGTGCCAGCTTCTCGTGGCTTTCCGCCGGAGTTAATAAGAACAGAATGGAGTTGAGATCGCACTTCTCCGGCACAATGCCGTTCTCACGCAGATAGTGCGCCAGAATCGTCGCCGGAACGCCAAAGTCGCTATATTCGCCAGTTTCGGCATTGATACCTGGTGTAGTGAGTAACAGCTTGCACGGATCAACAAAATACTGATCCACGGCATATCCTTCAAAGCCGTGCCACTTCGCCCCCGGCTCAAAACTGAAAAAACGGCGGTCGCTGGCTAACACTGACGTCGGATAATCCTGCCACAATTTGCCATCAACAACGGGCGGGATAAACGGGCGGAACAGCTTACAGTGCGCAAGAATAGCCTTGCGCGCTTCAATCCCTATCTCAACACACTCAGCCCACAGCCGACGCCCACTCTCTCCTTCATGAATTTTGGCGTTAACGTCCAGCGCGGCAAACAGCGGATAGAACGGGCTGGTAGAAGCATGGAGCATAAAGGCATTATTCAACCGCTTATGCGGGCAAAAACGCGCCTGTCCGCGGATATGGTTATCTTTTTTATGGATCTGCGACGTCTGTGAGAATCCCGCCTGCTGTTTGTGCACTGACTGGGTCACAAAGATCCCCGGATCGTTTTCGTTAAGTTCTAACAGCAGCGGCGAGCTATCCGCCATCATCGGGATAAACTGTTCGTAACCGACCCACGCGGAATCAAACAGAATGTAATCACACAGATGCCCAACGGTATCGATCACCTGGCGGGCGTTATAGACAGTGCCGTCATAGGTTCCCAGTTGAATAATCGCCAGGCGAAACGGGCGCGGCAACTCAGCTTTTTCTGGCGCAACGTCGCGAATTTGCTGGCGCAGATACTCTTCATTAAAACAGTGCGCATCAATACCGCCAATTAAACCAAACGGGTTACGTGAAGCTTCCAGATAGACCGGCGTCGCCCCCGCCTGAATCAGCGCGCCGTGATGATTCGACTTATGGTTGTTACGGTCAAAGAGCACCAGATCGCCACGCGTTAACAGCGCATTCGTCACCACTTTATTCGCTGCCGATGTGCCGTTCAGTACAAAATAGGTTTTATCGGCATGAAAGACTTTGGCTGCGAATTTCTGCGCATCCTTCGCCGATCCTTCATGAATTAGCAGATCGCCCAATTTTACGTCAGCGTTACACATATCGGTGCGAAAGACGTTCTCACCAAAGAAATCGTAAAAATGGCGTCCGGCAGGATGCTTTTTAAAGAACGCACCATGTTGATGCCCAGGGCAAGCAAAAGTGCTATTACCCATCTCAACGTACTGCGTCAGCGTGTCATAAAACGGTGGCAGCAAATTCTCTTCATACTGACAGGCTGCGGATTCCAGCTCCAGCCACTGCTGCTCGTTGCCGTTGATTACCGCCGTAACGCCCGCAGGTAATTCAACAACATGTTCGGAATACAAAAACACCGGTAGATGAAAACCGGTGCGCTTAAGCAACGCAAGAATGCCACTGCGACTATCCGCAGCGGTAATGACGACTGCCGCGACGTCCGTAAAATCAGTATCTCCCAACGCCACCACGCGGCGATGAGTAGAAAGTCGGGATACCAGTTCACTACTGGCGGCAATATTCATTGATTTCATAAGCGCAAAACCCGTTTAGGGGAAGTAAGAATACCGGACAAGGTGGAAAACCCTGCCCCATGAGATATGGGTCAAACTGGTCACCAGCTCCGACCACCAGACATCAGTAAAAGCAGAAACGCTCTGATTTTACTGTTGTCCTGCAGTGAGCGTGCGTTAACTTCACCGCATGAGCAGTAGCATAAAAAGAGAAGAGTTTCGCGCGAAACGGCGATAAGCGAGAGAATGTAAGGAGGTGGCGTGCATCGGGCAAACTCCGTACAGAGAGGAGAAAATTCGCGCAATCATGGCACCTTTCGCTAAAGCGTGCAAGCCAGGACTTTGCGAACAAACAAGCCATCGACGGCGCCAAAAGTTCATAATAAGAAAATCAAACAATACAGCTAACAGGAACTCTTGTGGTCATCGGCCCTTTTATCAACGCAAGTGCAGTCTTACTGGGTGGCGTTTTCGGCGCACTCCTTAGCCAACGCTTACCGGAACGTATCCGCGTCTCCATGACATCAATTTTTGGTCTGGCATCGCTGGGGATTGGTATTTTACTGGTGGTGAAATGCGCCAACCTTCCGGCGATGGTTTTAGCAACCTTACTCGGAGCTTTAATCGGCGAAATTTGTCTGCTGGAAAAAGGCGTCAATACAGCGGTCGCCAAAGCACAAAATCTGTTTCGTCACTCACGTAAGAAGCCAGCGCATGAATCTTTTATTCAGAATTATGTCGCGATTATTGTCCTGTTTTGCGCCAGCGGCACCGGGATCTTCGGGGCGATGAACGAAGGGATGACCGGCGATCCGAGTATTTTAATCGCCAAGTCATTTCTCGATTTCTTTACGGCGATGATCTTCGCCTGCTCGCTGGGTATTGCGGTGTCGGTAATTAGTATCCCATTACTGATCATCCAGTTAACGCTGGCGTGGGCTGCCGCGCTGATATTACCGCTGACCACACCGTCGATGATGGCAGACTTCAGCGCCGTAGGCGGTTTATTGCTGATGGCAACCGGATTACGCATCTGTGGCATTAAAATGTTCCCGGTGGTCAACATGCTTCCAGCACTCCTTCTGGCAATGCCGCTTTCCGCCGCCTGGTTTGCCTGACAATGCGTGCAATAGCGGCAAAGTGATGATAGATTGTGCAGTCTGCACTAAATTGAAGAAATTTGATTGACGAGACGAGGCGAATCAGGTTTAATGCGCCCCGTTGCCCGGATAGCTCAGTCGGTAGAGCAGGGGATTGAAAATCCCCGTGTCCTTGGTTCGATTCCGAGTCCGGGCACCAAATTCATATCAACGGACCTCCACGGAGGTCCGTTTTTCGTTTCAGAACGCCACAATTTAAGCGTTCTGCCTCCAAATCAATTCTACCGAACTCAACCAGATTCCCCCCACATCAACCCCATTGTGTGGGTATAATTGCGGGTATACCCCAGTTCGACAGAATTTGTACCCTCTTTAACGCATTCAGAAGGCTGAACTATGGCACTGACTGACGCAAAAATCCGGGCTGCAAAGCCCACTGACAAGGCTTATAAACTCACTGACGGGGCTGGCATGTTCCTGCTGGTACATCCTAATGGTTCCCGTTACTGGCGTCTCCATTATCGTATTCTGGGTAAGGAGAAAACCCTGGCACTTGGTGTGTATCAGGAAGTTTCTCTCTCCGAAGCTCGTACAAAACGGGATGAGGCCCGAAAACTGATTTCGGAGGGGGTTGACCCTTGCGAACAGAAAAGAGCTAAAAAAGTAGTCCCTGATTTACAGCTCTCTTTTGAACATATTGCACGACGCTGGCATGCCAGTAATAAACAATGGGCACAATCACACAGCGATAAAGTACTCAAAAGCCTCGAGACTCACGTTTTCCCCTTTATCGGCAACCGGGATATCACAACACTCAGTACCCCGGATCTGCTTATCCCTGTTCGTGCTGCAGAAGTTAAACAAATTTATGAAATCGCCAGTCGTCTGCAGCAAAGAATATCTGCTGTAATGCGTTATGCCGTACAGTCTGGCATCATCAGATATAACCCGGCTCTGGATATGGCTGGTGCATTGACCACGGTAAAACGCCAGCATCGCCCTGCTCTGGATCTTTCACGCCTGCCTGAACTTCTGTCGCGTATTGACGGTTATAAAGGCCAGCCTGTCACCCGACTGGCAGTTATGCTGAATTTACTGGTTTTTATTCGTTCCAGTGAACTCAGATATGCCCGCTGGTCTGAAATTGATATTGACAATGCCATGTGGACTATTCCAGCCGAACTCGAACCTCTGCCAGGCGTAAAATTTTCATACCGGGGCTCCAAGATGCGAACACCACATCTTGTGCCACTCAGCCAACAGGCTGTAGCCATACTGGCAGAACTTCAGACATGGGCAGGTGAAAATGGTCTGATCTTTACGGGAGCACACGACCCACGTAAACCAATCAGTGAAAATACCGTAAATAAGGCCCTCAGAGTGATGGGGTATGACACAACCAAGGAAGTCTGTGGCCATGGATTCCGGGCGATGGCGTGCAGTGCATTGATTGAATCCGGCTTATGGTCAAGAGATGCGGTTGAACGTCAGATGAGTCATCAGGAGCGCAACGGAGTACGTGCCGCGTATATTCATAAAGCAGAACATCTGGAAGAACGTCGGCTTATGCTGCAATGGTGGGCAGATTTTCTGGATGCAAACAGGGAGGAGTGTATCAGTCCGTTTGAATATGCAAAAGTTAACAATCCACTGAAAAGGTGACTGAACGCCATTTACACACATGCTCTTCCTCTTAAGGGGAAGAGCACCCGCCTCAATCAATTTCTTTTTTATGCCGGCGGAACCATCAGCCAGGCTGAGGTTCTCATTCAATAACTCAACGTCTTACCACAGAACAGAATTCACTGTATTATCATGGGCAACGTTAATCCCGGACAATAAAAGGACACCGATGCCAGGCATCACAATTTTTATAGCCTGCAGGTTATGGTCCATCCTTTTTTACAGGTTCAGAATATGACTGGCAAATTACGCTTTGAAGTGAACGATAACCAGGGCTGTTTCATATTTCCGGAAACCTGGTTTGGCTCGTTGCTGGATGAGTTTGAAGAACTGATTGATGCATACGATGCGGATGAAATCAGCGAAACAAGTTACATCAACAAACTCAGGCGCCTTGCCCGACAGGAGAATGACTTTATTGATGTACACGCTCACTTGGCATACGTATTTCTGGAGCAGAATGCCCCGCGTAAGGCGCTGAATGCTGCCCTTAAAGGGCTGGCAATTGGCAATCGTCTTATCCCTGAAGGTTTCAGTGGCAGAATCATCTGGATACATCCTGACAACCGACCTTTTCTTCGTGCCCTCTATGCGGCAATCCTGGCAAATGCACATTTACAGCGTCATCAGGATGCCATCATGCTCATTGAAAAAATACTGGATTACAATCCCGAAGATAATCATGGTGCACGCTGGCTACTGGGACCGGAACTGTTACGCACTGGCGCTCATGAACAGGCACGCCATATACTGCAGGAACATGCAGATGAATTTTCACCTTACTGGTATGAACTCGGCCTTCTGCATTTTCTTAATGGGGAACTGGTAAAAGCTGCAACTGCATTTCGTCGCGGCTTTGCGGCAAATACTTACATCGCAGAAATACTGTGCGGAAATCTGCATCCATTTCCACTTGCTGTATGGCATAACTTTTCAGGCGGTCCGGATACTGCCGAAGATTATTATGCCACATACCACCCGTTATGGGGGCAATATCCGGAAGCATTGCTGTTTGTAAACTGGCTCTATAATCATTCCTCTGTGCTGCATGAACGGGCAGAAATCATTAAATGCGCCGAAATGCTGATGCAGGAAGATGATTTCGAAATATGCGAAAGTATTTTAAGACAGCAGGAGAAGTTGCGTGAAAGAATTGATGAGACGCTTTCTGAGAAAATTGTACAGAAATGCAGAAATATGAATGGTGAATATGTCTGGCCCTGGATATTGCCGTTTTCAGCGGCAGGCATGAAACATACTGGCATACAGTATCAGTAGATATTGCATTAGTGTATCCTGCACACAAGTAATAATTTATCCACCAATAATAACACTGTTAATGCCCCCTTCCCCTGGTTGTCAGCCAGGGGTTATCTTCTGAATATTTCTTTTGAAAAGGATAACACAGTAAATTATTTTTATGAATTATCCCATGGACTCATTAACACCCTTTCATGATGCTTTATTGTCAAACACGTTATGGCTGACATCAAAAAAAACCGGATTTCCTCTGCCAGCGGGTAATCACCTTCCCGGTGTTTTCGGTTGGTCTGGTTACTCCTGTCTGGTTATTAGCAAGATAATTGCTATAAACAGTGGAAAACTCATCGTACATAATCTGGTGATGAACATTACGCTTATTTTCCCTTGACCGGAAGAATCAGAGGCTGTGGTTTCAGACTGTCTGCCAGTACATTCCTCTCTCCGTTAAAAACCATAACGGGTTCATTATCTTCGTCTGTCAGCAGATTGAATGGCGGTATATTTTCAGTACGAATGCCGGTCAGCCACTGAAAAATACCTGTGAAATGACGGGCACTGATTTTTCTGCTGAGGGACTGATGAGAGGTTATATCACTGGCGGTAATAATCAGGGGCACGCTGTAGCCTCCCTGCACATGACCATCATGATGAACAGGATTAGCACTGTCGCTGACCGACAGCCCATGGTCAGAAAAGTAAAGCATGGCGAAATGACGTGAGTGTCGGCGAAGGATACCATCAAGCTGACCAAGAAAGTTATCCAGTTTACTGATGCTGGCAAGATAACAGGCAATTTTTCGGGAATACTGCTCCAGGTAATTATTCTGCCAGGAGTGAAGCCGATCACACGGGTTCGGATGAGACCCCATCATGTGCAGGAAAATCACCTTCGGAGTGGATGTATCTGCCAGCGCACGTTCTGTTTCCTGTAACAACAACATGTCATCCGTTTTACGGGAAGCAAAGCTGCCTTTCTTGAGGAAAACAGTATGGTCCGCATCAGAAGCAATAACAGAGATGCGTGTGTCATGCTCTCCCAGTTTTCCCTGATTGGATATCCACCATGTGCTGTATCCTGCTTTTGCTGCCAGCGCCACCACGTTGTTGCCGGAATCAGGGTTCTGCTCATAGTCATAAATCAGTGTCCGGCTCAGGGAAGGCACGGTGCTGGCTGCTGCCGATGTATAACCGTCAATAAATAAACCGGGAGCCGTATTCAGCCATGGTGTGGTTGGCTCGGGATAACCATATACCGACATATAATCCCTGCGGACACTCTCACCAGTAACAATAACAATCGTGTCATATAATGGTGCTCCCGGCAGGATTTTCCAGTTGTCAGCCCCGTGCTGATTCGTAAGCGTCGTCTCAGCACCGTCTGGCAGATCCTGAAATTCCTGAGAGAATAGTGGACACCAAATATGGTGGACGCTATCCATGAAATCATTAACCGCAGTGCGTAAAAAAAGCCCTAATTATCCCGTTGAGTTCAAAATCAAAATGGTTGAACTCTCGCATCGACCAGAGATCTCCGTAGCGCAACTCGCTCGTGAGCATGGGATCAACGATAATTTGCTGTTCAAGTGGCGCCAGTACTGGCGCGAAGGAAAACTACGTCCTCCTTCAACAACAGAAAACAACGTGCCTGAGCTGCTCCCGATAACTCTTGATGCCGAAGATGTTGTCCCTACAACCTCCCCCCGGTCACAACCTGTAGCTGCTGCGACACCTGAATCACTCAATATCAGCTGTGAAGTGACGTTCCGGCACGGATCACTCCGTCTGAATGGTGCCATCAGCGAAAATATCCTGAACCTGCTGATACGGGAGCTCAAACGTTGATCCCATTACCATCAGGGACAAAGATCTGGCTGGTCGCTGGCATCACCGATATGAGAAACGGCTTCAACGGCCTGGCGGCAAAGGTGCAGACGACGCTGAAAGACGATCCGATGTCAGGTCACGTTTTTATCTTCCGTGGGCGTAATGGCAGTCAGGTAAAGCTCCTCTGGTCTACCGGCGATGGACTGTGTCTGCTGACCAAACGGCTGGAGCGCGGCCGCTTCGCCTGGCCGTCAGCCCGGGATGGCAAAGTGTTCCTCACACCGGCACAGCTGGCGATGCTGCTGGAAGGTATCGACTGGCGGCAGCCTAAAAGACTGCTTACGTCCCTGACTATGTTGTAAGCCTCTTTATCCTGGTCGACGCTGAATGAGCCTGGTAATATACCCGGTATGAGCAGCTCACTTCCTGACGATATCAATGCACTGAAACGTCTCCTTGCCGAACAGGAGGCGCTGAACCGTGCCCTGCTGGAAAAGCTGAACGAGCGTGAACGCGAAATAGACCATCTGCAGGCACAGCTGGATAAGCTGCGCCGGATGAACGTCGGCAGCTGCTCCGAAAAAGTCTCCCGTCGTATCGCACAGATGGAAGCTGACCTGAAGGCACTTCAGAAAGAAAGTGATACCCTTACCGGTCGGGTTGACGACCCGGCCGTGCAGCGCCCGCTGCGTCAAACCCGCACCCGCAAACCGTTCCCCGAATCACTCCCCCGCGATGAAAAACGGCTGCTGCCGGCAGCGTCATGCTGCCCGGAATGTGGAGGCTCGCTGAGCTATCTGGGTGAGGATGCCGCCGAACAGCTGGAGCTGATGCGCAGCGCCTTCCGGGTTATCCGGACTGTACGTGAAAAGCATGCCTGTACTCAGTGCGATGCCATCGTGCAGGCCCCCGCGCCTTCACGGCCCATCGAGCGGGGTATCGCCGGACCGGGGCTGCTGGCCCGCGTGCTGACCTCGAAGTATGCAGAGCACACCCCGCTGTATCGCCAGTCAGAAATATACGGCCGGCAAGGTGTGGAGCAGAGCCGTTCACTGCTGTCGGGCTGGGTGGATGCATGCTGCCGGCAGCTGTCTCCGCTGGAAGAGGCGCTTCATGGCTATGTGCTGACTGACGGTAAGCTCCATGCTGATGACACGCCTGTCCCGGTGCTGTTGCCAGGCAATAAGAAAACGAAGACCGGGCGGTTATGGACCTACGTTCGTGACGACCGTAACGCCGGGTCAACGCTGGCGCCGGCGGTGTGGTTCGCTTACAGCCCGGACAGAAAAGGCATCCATCCGCAGACCCATCTTGCGGGGTTCAGTGGTGTACTGCAGGCGGATGCATACGCCGGGTTCAACGAGCTGTACCGGGATGGCCGGATAACGGAAGCCGCCTGTTGGGCTCACGCCCGCCGTAAAACCCACGATGTGCACGTTCGCACCCCGTCAGCCCTGACGGAGGAAGCGCTGAAACGGATCGGCGAACTGTACGCCATCGAGGCAGAGATAAGGGGAATGACGGCGGAGCAGCGCCTTGCCGAACGTCAGTTGAAAACGAAACCGCTGCTGAAATCCCTGGAAAGCTGGCTGCGTGAAAAGATGAAAACCCTGTCGCGACACTCAGAACTGGCGAAAGCGTTCGCATACGCCCTGAACCAGTGGCCGGCGCTGACGTACTATGCAGATGATGGCTGGGCTGAGGCGGACAATAACATCGCTGAAAATGCGTTGCGGATGGTCAGTCTGGGCCGCAAAAACTACCTGTTCTTCGGTTCGGATCATGGAGGAGAGCGGGGAGCGCTGCTGTACAGCCTGATCGGGACGTGCAAACTGAACGGAGTGGAGCCAGAAAGCTACCTCCGCTATGTCCTTGACGTCATAGCCGACTGGCCGATAAACCGGGTCGGCGAACTGCTCCCCTGGCGCGTAGCACTGCCGACTGAATAACACATCCCCGTCAATACGGTTCTTGCTGCACGCTTACGCTGATTCAGTTGTTTATAACGCTGCATTTCACGCAATGTGTCAGTTGTCCCCACAACAGTTCCTTTAACCATCCGCAAAGGCCAGCTGTTTACTGAGCATCATACGAACAGCAGCAGTGCCAGCCAGTTACGGTGACCGCGGTGGTGTGTTCGCCAGAAAATCACCATGAATACCAGAATCGCGGCACTGACCAGAAAATGATAAACAGGAATCATCCCGGTAAACTCCGCTGCCTCATCAGTTGTGGTCTGCAACAACGCGACAATAAAGCTGTTGTTGATTTTACCGTACGTCATACCGGCAGGCGCATACAGTGCACAACAGAACAGAAATAACAGCGCTGTAATGGATGTGAGGGTATTTCTGTGTGCAAGGAGCAGAAGGAGAAACAGAAGCAGCACATTTCCTGTTGCATTCTTCTCAGTGTATCCGCATGCAATTGTGGTTATTGCAGAAACAACAAAAAAGAATAAAAACAATAAAATCCGGGGTGTGTTGCCCGGACAAAACAGTTTTCTGATATTCATCGGAGTATATCGACAACATTATTATGAAGAGAACAGGATAATAAAAATCAGAAATTATCTGTAAAACAAATAACAGACAACTCTGCAGTAATAGACTGCAGGGTATTTCTGTTTAATTGCAGAAGATATTCAATTATCTTAATTACAGAATATACGCAATTATCGTTCAGGAGCAGTGTCGTCAGAAGTTATAAGTCATACCAAGCATGATGGGTTGGTGACCATAAAGAACCAGCTAAAGCTGTACTCCTGTACTCAGTATATACACGACGACTTAATTTCGTTTTCTCTATTTCATGCTCCACTCTTTTTACCGTTTCACTAACATCAGAAACATTTTCAATCACAAAACTCTTACGTTCATAAATAAGCCTGCTTAATGTATTTATATCTAAAAATTTCGCATCAAAAGAATCAATCTGTACTGTTTTTTCTTGTACTGACATCTTCTTTTCCTGGCTGGTATGGCAAGTGACGGAGACAAGAGAAACGTTTTAAGCTCAGTTATCTCCGCCATCACTTTCCACGAATGACAAGTAATTTTGCCTATTTTAAAACCATGCAAAAGGCAGGGTAAAAGGAGAAAATTCGATCGAATCGATCGACAAAATCGATCATACATGATGAAGATTTTTTATCGAATCCATAAAAATAGTGACAGCTAACCGGCGTTGCAGGAACAGTCAGAAATGGGCGTTTGGGAAAGAGCCATAGCACTACGTCGTCGCTGACATAGAGGAACTGTGCTTTGTTGATAAGATCCTTTATACGGCAACCAATCCATTGGACAAAAGATGAACTACGTAATCACCGGGTTCTCACTGACGAAATACAGAAGTTAATGACACAACTGTGCCATGTACCTTGTACAACAGCGGTGGAAAGCTCTCAGAACAATGGAATTGCAGAAAGGTGTTAAAACGATGAAAGCCTTCATACCCAAATCGAATGTAAGAACGGCAGTAAAGACTGAATTGCGTAACCTTGCAGTAGCTCGAGTATTACACTGCATAGTGTGCAGGGTTATCTCCCATTGAGAAAATATCGGCGCCAGCGAATAACGTCACCTTAGATGTAGCAGTTGCCAAATAGTGACTCAAGGGCGGGCTTACCGCATACACTGACACTTAGCGGATCGACAGAATATTATTAGCAGATCATCACTGAACGCTACGTAATTATCGTAATAAAGGCTTTTTCTGGCTACCAGGAAGACCTGACATGGCTCTGCTCTGGAACCAGGCCGCAGGAAGCATCAATCTGGAGTTTATCAGCTACTGGAATTCCGGTGTATTGGCAGCCCCTGATAATCACCTGACCCACGAAGAGCGCTCTGCTTTGCAGAAACTCTGGGGCGGTTTGGAGACAGGAGATGCCATTTAACGATTATAGGACGTTCTGATAAAGCCCATGATTTTACCTCCGCCTTAATTAACTGTTTTCTTTCTGAAGAAAAAATTGTCTGGTGGCAATCAGGTGGCATTTTCCCGGATCCCTGGCCCGCTAATATATCCCGGCTGAACAGACGATTAACGCGATATTGCAAATATGGCATCTGAATCGATCATGATTTGGCGGCATCCATCTCCGTTCACAGTTTGGCATGCTTCCGATCATTGATTGGCATCCAGCCAGTCACTCCGGGAATTAACTCTTTTCACCGCAGTCTCCATTGCCGTGTTTAAACCAATGGAGACGTCAATGTCCAAAAAGAGAATATCCAGGAGCACTATGGATACCTGTTTTAAGATCCTTCAGCTCAAGTTCGACCAGAAGCTGGCTAACCGTTGTATCGGACTTGCAAAACACCAATGGGGATTGATCTCTATTTTGCGACACAGACGCATTATCAATACATCGATGGTGCGATCAAATACCTCAGTGGTCTCACCGTGGATCAAATCCAGCAATTGCTCACAGATTAAGACTCGTCGGGAGTTTTGAGCCAACGCCAGCAGTAACCCATATTCACCTTGAGTGAAATCTACAGGCTGTTGATGAGCATCAACCAGGACGTAACGGTCCGGGATCAAGTGTCCAGCCGTTAAAAAAACCACTCTACTACCCTGCTCGACCTAAGCCTCGGCGTTCAGCCGCCTGAACGGGTATGGCAAGGGTGAAAAGAAACAGCATCCCCACAGTACCGACCAGACGACAGGATGATGCTGGAACAGAAAGCATTCGCACCTCCCTTAGAATTAGACAGTGCGTACAGGATACGTAAGACAGGGTGACGGGGCGGCGATAAACTCTATTTACAAAGCTGAAAATTTTCTGACGATGAAAAACTATTCAACAAGGTTATCTGAGGCGTTAAAATAACCAGCTCGATTAACGACTAACTTGAGGTGAATATGAATTTAAAAAATATAATTTTAAGTACTGTTTTATCAATCGCTAGTTGTCATGCCTTGGCTGTAGGTAATTCTCAAATAGCGCTATCTAACCTTCATGTGGAAAACACCCCAAGTGGGACGAAGGCAATTGTGGGTTATGCTGAAAATAAATCAAACTCTGTTGTCAAAAATGCTTATGTAAAATTTAATCTTTTAAAAGATGGAGTCGTTATCGGTCAAACAATCGACACAGCATCCAATCTTGAACCAGGCCAGAAGTGGAAAATACAAGCCTTCATTAACACCTTTAACGGCAGCCCTGACTCATTCAAAGTCACTGAAGTGAAAGTAGTTAACTGAGTGTGCCACTGACTGCCGCTACAAAAATTATATGGAGGTCCTGGGAAAGGGCAGCTCTGCACCAGGCCGCCATAAAGGAATCAAATACTCTCGTTGTTTATGACACCGAAGAACTTTTATGTGAGATTACCCAGCGGCCCCGAGTTTCCCCTGAAGTCGGTGAGTTGCAGTTTCACCGTGCGGATCGCGTAGTGGACATTTCGCACAAGTCGAAAACCATATGAGAGCGTATGAAAATCACTCTCCTCGGCCCCATCGCCATCAGCATGGCCCGCTGAACAATACAATCCCGCAATGCAGGGCTCCCCAGTGGTCGCTGTTTGCTGTTGCTTTTAGGGATAGCAACATGTTCATGACCACCACGTTTATACCGGTGAGTCGGCTGCTGACAGCTGACCAACCCCAGCTCTTTCATGAGCCTGCCAGCAAACCAGCGTCCCATCTGGTTGAACCGCCCCGGGAATCCTGGAGACTAAACTTCCTGAGAAAGAGGTAAACAGGATGACTAAAAATACTCGTTTTTCCCCCGAAGTCCGTCAACGGGCAGTCCGTATGGTTCTGGAAAGTCAGAGCGAATATGACTCACAATGGGCGACAATTTGTTCCATTGCTCCAAAGATTGGCTGTACGCCGGAGACTCTGCGTGTCTGGGTTCGCCAGCATGAGCGGGATACCGGGGGCGGTGATGGAGGGCTCACCACCGCTGAACGTCAGCGTCTGAAAGAGCTGGAACGTGAAAATCGTGAACTGCGCCGCAGTAACGATATCCTTCGCCAGGCTTCCGCTTATTTTGCGAAGGCGGAGTTCGACCGCCTCTGGAAAAAAT
>NZ_KE137316.1:2142853-2145844 GCF_000408845.1 Escherichia sp. KTE172
TAAATGGAGAGCCGGATGCGCTGAAAGGTGCACGTCCGGTTCGGGGAGGAGAGGCAGGGAAATAGTCCGACTACGCCCTGCCTCTTACTCTACTCAGCACATGGCGGGGCTTCGTCTATGTGGCGTTCATCATTGATGTGTTTGCCGGATACATCGTGGGGTGGCGGGTCTCATCGTCCATGGAAACGACATTCGTGCTGGATGCACTGGAGCAGGCGTTATGGGCCCGTCGACCGTCCGGCACGGTCCATCACAGTGATAAAGGTTCTCAGTATGTATCGCTGGCCTACACACAGCGGCTTAAGGAAGCCGGATTACTGGCATCAACAGGAAGTACAGGCGACTCGTATGACAACGCGATGGCGGAGAGCATCAATGGTCTTTACAAAGCGGAGGTAATACACCGTAAGAGCTGGAAAAACCGTGCAGAAGTGGAACTGGCCACACTCACGTGGGTGGACTGGTATAACAATCGACGATTGCTGGAAAGGCTGGGCCATACTCCTCCGGCAGAAGCAGAAAAAGCTTATTATGCTTCCATCGGAAACGATGATCTGGCAGCCTGAGTTCACAGATAAAACACTCTCCAGGAAACCCGGGGCGGTTCATCTTTCAGGGTATTAGCATCACCTTCTGTGCCATCGAAAGAAACGTTTTTACCTGCAGCCTGAACTACAATAGCCGTACCTGTACCGCCGGTGGTGTCTAACTCATCACTATGGGCAGCAACTATTGGGCCAGTAAAAGCTAACTTCACCGTCCCTGCTTTTGCAGTACCACCTACAGCACTTGGTTTTTTGAATGCAGTAATATCACAATTAACTAACTCAATATCCAGATCCATTGGCTTGGATACACCTCCTGCTTCAAGGTAGCTTTTTGAGAGCTGCCCAAAATCAATAGACTGATCAGCTGATTTCTGAGAAATGCTGCATGGAGCAGCAACAACAGTTCCGTTAAAAGTTACTTTACCCTGCCCCTGAGGAATAGTTGGAGCAGCATGTGCACCAAAAGACACCACTGCCATAGCTACCGCACCGGCAATAACCGACTTAATCATAAATAACAACCTCTTTTTCATTACTGAACACACCAGAGATATCTGGCAATTTAAAATGACCCGATTACCTTTAATAACCAGATCAATACAAATAATATTCTCGTATTTTCAGGGCAGGTTATTTATCGACAGAATACTGATATAACCTGTCTGCTTTCTGATAAGGGCTTCTTTTTTTATCTTCCAGAAACTCCGGAATGCCATAATTTAGTCAAATGCCGACGACTCATCTGTATAATAAGGTGCAAGCCTTGCTGCAAGAGCATTCAGCCGTATAAGTCTCCCCAGTGTTGTACTGAAATACCCATTATTCATCTGGTATTTCTCGCAGACCTCCTTACGGGAGTGCCCACCTACCAGATAGTCCTTCATAGCCAGAATGACCCTGTCACTGTGAATAGAAGAAATACCTATCAGTAAAAAAAATGCATTTCAGACATAGAGCCGGGCAACAGCACGCTCTCGCGTATATTCAGCAAAAACGCATTTCCTGACCGACTGATGACTTCATGATGCGCCATGTTTCCCCCTTCTGTCGGGCCCCTGGATATATGCTTCCGGCCCGGAAATACTCTTCACGCAATAAGTTAAATTTAGTTTTTTATGTTGTAAATATTGATTTAAACGATCTTTTAACCCACAAAACAAAATTAAACTAGAATAAAACACTAACAACAAGAATACACTCAGATAAAAACATCATGGTGAATTGAATTTACAGCATAAAAGATCGTCTAAATGCATTTTTACGGACTTTCTTTTCACAGAAAAATAACACACAAAATGTGATACACATCAAATAAAGCCAACAAAAAGCAAATTCACTAAATTGCACAAATAAAGCAAACACAGAGAATAAAAATACCTTTCCGTTGATAACAGAGAGCATGATTTTTATTATTCGAAGAAACTTTGTTACAGTGAGATGAGTGAATATATGAAGAATGAAATACTGGAATTTCTGAACAGGCATAATGGAGGGAAAACCGCAGAAATTGCGGAGGCGCTGGCGGTAACGGATTATCAGGCACGCTATTACCTGTTATTACTGGAAAAAGAAGGTGTGGTTCAGCGCTCTCCATTAAGGCGAGGCATGGCAACATACTGGCTTCTGAAAGGAGAGAAGCAGGCGGGGCAGAGCTGTTCTTCCACAACTTAATAACTCAATCTGTGGGCATGCTTCACTGAAACAGATAAAAGTTACATCAGAGTGCAGATTCAATTTTGCAGCATTCATCACAAAATAGAAATTTAGTATTTTATGTCAGAATACTTCACATGATAATAAAAACCTGTCTGGATTTACTGCATGGCCAGACATTACAAAATACAAACGCCATAAACTTCATTCTGTAGTGGTCAAGTAATATTGGCCACGGTTTTACAGTAAAAACGGTATCTGTTCTCTGATTCTTCCGGCGTCAACCCACCGTTGTAATGGTGAGGCCTGACGCTATTGTAATAATTCAGGATATAACCGCTAATTTGTTGCCGGGCCTCGTCCTTGCCTACGTAACCATCCGTCGGCACCCATTCTGTTTTCAGACTGCGGAAGAAGCGTTCCATAGGACTGTTATCCCAGCAGTTTCCCCGTCGGCTGACACTTTGCTTTATCCTGTAACGCCAGATAAGCTGTTGATATTTCAGTCCTGTATACTGACTTCCCTGGTCGCTATGGAACATGACGTCCCGCGGCTGACCACGCACCTCATACGCCATCCGCAAGGCACTGCTTATCAGTGCAGTATCGGCATTCGCTGACAGGCTCCAGCCGATAACCCTGCGGGCAAAAAGATCCATGACGACCGCCAGATAGCACCAGCGATTTCCTGCCCAGAGTAGAGTAAGAGGCAGGGCGTAGTCGGACTATTTCCCTGCCTCTCCTCCCCGAACCGGACGTGCACCTTTCAGCGCATCCGGCTCTCCATTTA
>NZ_KE137316.1:2145854-2157867 GCF_000408845.1 Escherichia sp. KTE172
AAGCAGAAAAAGCTTATTATGCTTCCATCGGAAACGATGATCTGGCAGCCTGAGTTCACAGATAAAACACTCTCCAGGAAACCCGGGGCGGTTCAGGTAGCCTCTCCGGGTTGCCATTGTGGCGATGCTTCTTGCTCCGGCCGAACCGTGGCTGATGCCATGTAGCTCAAGTACCTGACTGTGTAATACAGCCCATCTGGTTTTTCAGGACGGTTTTTCCAGTATCTGTAGCTACTGCGATGAACCCTGAACACATGGCAGAGTGTGACCACCGGATAATGCGCTCTGAGTTTCCCGATTATCGGGAACTATTCAGGGAGTCTGATATCAAGAGCGCGGTAGCCTTTTTTAATATCGTATTTTGTTCCTCCAGACGACGCACCTGCTTTTCCAGCTCACGAATACGTTGCTGCTCTGATGTGAGTGGTACTGCAGAAGGCGTGATATCCTGACGTTCCCGTCTGAGCTGACATACCCATGCCTCCAGAGTAGAGAAACCAACATTCATAGCTTCAGTAGCTTCCCGGTATGAGTAACCTTTATCAACGATAAGTTGGGCGCATTCCAGATTAAACTCAGGAGAGAAGGTACGCTTTGTTTTCTTGTTGTTTTATGTTGTGGTGAGAATATCACCTTTAATCAGGTGGCCAAATTTACTGTGCCACTACAACGCGATGGAGGAGAGCATCAATGGTCTTTACAAAACGGAGGTAATACACCGTAAGAGCTGGAAAAACCGGACAGAAGTGAAACTGGCCACACTAACGTGGGTGGACTGGTATAACAATCGACGATTACTGAAAAGGCTGGGCCATATTCCTCCGACAGAAACAGAAAAAGCTTATTATGCCTCCATCGGAAACAATGATCTGGCAGCCTGAGTTCACAGATAAAATACTCTCCAGGAAAACCGGGATGGTTCACCGGAGTGTTAAAGTGTGGCTTAAAATTATGCAGTTGCCGCCTGGCGGTCAAGACTGTCGCTACAGGATAAATCGCTCCGGTGAAACACAACTGCGCAAATCACCATACTGTGCATACGTATTACCGTGAAGGAGATCGGTGAGTTACGGGGTTATTGGGTGATCTCCTTCCATGAAAATACGCAGAGCACTTAAATCGCTGCTGGCGCGCACTAAAAACGTGTCAACCGGTTCCATTAGCGTAACATCAAAGCGAGTATTTAAGAAGCAGGAGAGCAACCTACAGGTTAACCCGAACCATATTAAATTCATAATCTTTTAACTGCTCAGACCCGATCACCAGAAATCTGCCATTACCTGACTTAAATGATTTTGATAAAACAAGAGTGGTATCATATCTGGCTAAAACATAATACCACCCGTCATTATAATTCATCATTTCATATTCTTTCTTGAATTGCGGCTTGTAAAAGCCAACAGAAAATGAAAAAACCCAGAAATATATGACAAAGCCGACAAAACATATTTCAGAAATATGTTTTTTTACAAAGATACTCTCTGAAAAACATGATGCTGAAACACGGTGGCCACAGGTTCTTATAAGAAAAACAAGAATAAGGGATACCGCTACTGATAAGGTAAGAAGTTTTAATGCCAGATGATTCTTTAGCACAGAGAACTCAATCACCACCGGAACAAACAATAAGAATGAGGCAAGAAAAAGTCTGAAAAAGCTCAATTCATGCATGCTTGCTTTGTTTTTTATTCCAAGAAAGAAAAGTACTCCCGCGCCCCATGAGAGAAACAGGATGACCATTATAGTAATTGCATGAAACAGGCTTCTTGCAACATCGTCAATACCTGCACTGACAACCCACCATGGGAAACCATAATAAAAAGAGACACCCCACCCGTAAAAATATGCACTTCCCCATCCGAGACATCCCATATAAGCCACAAATAAGGAAGAATTTTTGAGCAACGCGTTGCTGTTCATTTTTACCCCTGTAAAACTGGAATAAGTAACAGAATAGCATTGACATTGTCAAGATGAACAGCATGCATTGTAACAGTCTGCAGTTTATGTTCTCCGTGGATAATTATTCTTATTTCATGGTGATTTTTGTTATATTTTAAAATGCATATCTCACCATTTAGTTTTTTATATCACAAAAACATAGTGATGCAATCATACACACCTGCCTCTATCGTACAGAGAAAACGGGCAATTATTTGTATTATTCCTTCATAACGACTTCAGTATACAGGATGACCGCAACCACGCTCCTTCTCCTGCCCGGGCGAAGTGCCTGGTTCAGACAATTACATTAACTGGCTGAAATTTTCGACGCGGTACAGGCCTCCCTGCTTTGAAAGGTGGCCTGGCGCTGCAATTTTTTACTTTTGTTTTTGTATCCGGAAAAACACATCTGCAAGAATCATTATTCTCTTGCCTGAAGCTATCCAGCATCCTCAGATATTTCGCACTTTATGAGCTGGCATCAGAAAAATGTGCCAGTAATTTTTTATTAATGACTTCAAACAGTTCCTGTTCATCATGGGTCAGATAATCCCAGATTTCTTTCAGATACATGCTTTGTGCAAGAGTGAGCCTCTGAATAAAAAACATACCTTCAGATGTCAGACTGATTTTTTTAGCACGGCGATCCTCCCTGCTATCCGTCCTTTTTACATATCCGGCTTTTTCTAAAAAATCTGTAATGCGGGTAATATTAGTTCTGGTAAACTGAAGTTTCTGGCTTATCTCTGAAGGTGACAGACAATGGTTCTCCGCTGCGAATAATGTGGTGAGAACCATATATGCTGAGTGATTTATTCCATACGCCCCCAGAAATTCAGATATATTATCCTGCATTCTTTTATTTGTGCGAATACAGAGCTGCATCAACAAATGTTCCCGAAAGGGATATGCGGGGTCTTTGTTTTTTTGGTGTCTGATTATTTTTTCTAATGTGTCTGTGTTATTCATTTCATTATTCTCCATATTACTGAAACACACTGTCTGTGTACAAGCGCGCATCAGTCATCCGGTAAACATCGACTTTCCACTACAATTTATTCCTACCTGATTTCTGTATGACAGAGTAGTCCCGACAGGCAGACGGATAAATTCCCGCAGATAAAAGAACATAAATGCTGGCTGCTGACAAGTCTGTGAAAAAGGATTATTGTAGTGGTTCACAAAATCAGGACACCGGAATAACCTGTTTCCACTTTTCTTCATGTAAGCAAGGCGGTAAACCATCGTTGTTCGTGTGAGGTCGATAAACGTTGTAATAACCATTAATCCACTGGTTTATATCACGTACCGCATGGATAAAATCACCATAACCACCTTTCGGAAGCCATTCATTTTTAAGGCTGCGAAAGACTCTTTCCATCGGCGAATTATCCAGGCCATTCCCTCTGCAACTCATACTTTGCATTACCCCATAACGCCAGAGTAACTTTCTGTATTTATTGCTTTTATACTGAACACCTTGATCTGAATGAAACAGCAGACGGCCATCACGTGATCGTGTTTCCAGTGCATTACGCAAAGCCCTACACACCAACTCAGCATCAGCGGTTAATGAGAGGGCTGAACCGGTAATCCGCCGTGAATATAAATCAACAACGAGCGCGAGCTAACACCATTTGTCATGCAGGCGAATAAAACTGATGTCGCCGCACCAGACGCGGTCTGGTGCGGCGGGGTGAAATTGCCGGTTCAGTAAATTTGGCAATGGCGGACTTTTGTCTTCGTTGACCCGGTAGTGATGTTTAACCATCTGTCGACTTGTCAGCCCGCATTCCCGCATCAGTCGTCGTGCCAGCCACCGGCCTGCATCAACGCTACTCTGGCGCAACATCTGACTGATTGCACGGCTACCGGCTGCGCCACGACTGAGAGCATGGAAAGCCCTCACCCGACTTCGTAAGTCAATTCTTTGCACATTAACAGGACGCGTCACCTGCGCGTAATAAACGCTACGGTTAATACCGAATAAATGACAAATAACCCACACTGGCCACTTTGCTTTCAGCCGTGTGATTAGCGCGACAGCTTCCCGGGGATTTCGCTCATCAGCACGGCAGCCTGCTTTAGTATTTCTTTTTCCATCTCAACGCGCTTTATCTGCGCTTTAAGCTGCTGAATTTCGCGTTGTTCAGGGATAATAGCATTACCAGCGGACTCAATACCCTGAAATTCCTGCTTATACAACCGTATCCATTTACGCAAATGGTCAGGATTGAGCTCAAGTGCCAGCGCGACTTCTCTGACATCACGCTGGTATTTAACCACCTGTTCGATAGCTTCAAGCTTGAACTCCGGGAAAAAGGTACGTTTAGTCCGACGAGTTTTGATTATGCATCACCTCATTTTCACTGTTTTAACATTAACAAGATTTCGAGGTGTCCTGAATTACCGATCCACTATACATCATTCGTTGCATAGAAACGCCAGGTGAAATTTCTCTCCTGTCTCACCATAAACATGGTTTTGTATTCAGGGAAGATGCATGATCATCGTCATTGAACCAGACAAAGCACCAGAAGTTATCTTGCCTGCTTCACCATACAACTTGCTTCCAACTGTCACTGTCCTGGATCCTGCAGTATTCCAGCGCAATGTTTCCTCATTTCGCTTGACACCATCAAGATATATTATTGAATCCCAGCCATTGCCCAAACCAACCGCAACCCCCTGATTATTATATGCTGGTTGTGTATTGCTGAATAGTGAGATTTTAACAGTAACCGGGACGTCACAATAAATGGTAACAGCTTGGCTTGCATAATTACCATGGGCACTATCAATAGAAAGATTACCGTGGTTTATTTCAAGAGATTGAGCGGAAGGGCGACAACTTCCAGTATTATTAAATGACAGCATTAGAGTATTTGTAGCAGGTAACTGCTTAACCTGACTGTAGGGCATTTTATAATGCTCACGCCAGCCATTATAATAATGATGCTGTATCCCCCTGATATATTTAATTGGAACCTCATAGCGCCCTTTGGGTAGATCTGCAGGCAACAGTAAACTAAACCTTAATTCATTGAAAGTGTTACTCAATTGTTTTGTATTTCCTACCGGAGCACACACCCGCCCCCCATCGCTTGTCCAAGTATCCCATTCATATCCGTTGAGGAAATAATAATACCCATAATCACCTGTATTTTCCTGATTCCAGCCATATTTACTGTAGACATCAAAAAAAAACAGTATATCTATCAGTGGTTTGGGTACTTCTCGGAACTAACACCCATGCTATATATTCCTGAAAGTAAACACCGCTCACGAATTCTGGAGTCTGACATGAGCTATAGATTGCGGATGCTGCTCCTGTTTTCCATGGAATAGTGAATTGTCCCCTGTCAAAAATTGTCATATTACCAGAATCATAACCAGAATAGTCATTAAAAGCATAAAACATTACATTGTGCCATCCAGCTAAAGCATCATTACAGCCTGACAGGGATAAAAATAAAAAAGCAGGGAACCATTTTTTCATCAGAAATCACTTCCGTAATTACAGTTATTCATTTAGGTATGACTCAGTTATAAATCATGCTCATACTGGCCGTGGTCCGGAAATCCCCGCCATTCAGTATCCCGCTGCCATTACGAAAGGGCACTGAAGTAAAGGTGAACGTTGAACGTGCTGTGTCCAGACCTGCTGTCACTCTGTAACCATTTCCTGAACCATTACCTAATGTAAGAGGTGTTGACATCCCTTTTCCCTGATAAAGCGCTATACCAAAATGAGTTATATTTGTTGCCAGTACATTATTCTGACCTCCTCCCATAGTATTTCCCGTAACTTTTATCCAGAGAGAGCCACTCTTATACGGGCAGGATATGCTTATGGTTTTTGTGACTTCACCACGTGAGTTGTCCACGTGCTCAGGATTAATATTCCCAAAATCAACAACAATATTCTGCCCGTTATTAATGGTGCATGGGGGGATATAAACATTTCCCCTGATGTTAATCTGCACATCAGCCAGTACAGCGACCGATGTCAGAAGCAACGATATAAATAATGATAAACGAATCATCCCCCCTCCGGAGAGCGGCACAGAAAACATTTTATTTTATGAGATATAAAATCGGCGTATTTTAGTTGATACTATTACGAATATGATGCAACCAGCGTTGCTGTCGCAGAAAAATCCCCAGCCTTCAGACTCTGCATATTCCCTTTATATCCAAGTTTGGCATGAAGTGATATAGTTTTATCTGCATTATTACCTGTGATTTTTCCGGGCGTAAATGGAGTCCCTAAAGTTATCGCAGTCCCAATATTTCCTGCATTACTGTTATAAAGATAAACAAGTAACCCATCAGAAGATGTGTTTGATGTATTCTGAACTAAAATAGCATTGTTATAAGTGTTTGTTGCCGTTATCGTAACCTTCATTGTTCCCAAATGATAAGGACAGGTCATCTGGACAGTAAAGTCTTTCTGATTTCCGCCACTCGGTACCAGCTTCTGAATTTCAATATCACCCCAGTTAACTTCAGCATTTTGTACAGTACAGGCAGGAATAATCAGTTTTCCTTTAAAGGTCAGATTATCAGCTGCATGTACATGCTGAGACATTAACACTGCCCCCAGCATTACCGGAAGACACAAACCTCTTATCTTTTTCATCTGAAATATCCTGTACAAAAATTTTGCTAACGATATGTCAATTCAAACGTGGCTGTTGCTTCATAATCACCGGGTACCACACTCTTCGTCCGCAGGGCTTCCGGCGTTGCCACAACATACGCGCCGAAAGGAAGCTCAAGACTGTTTCCGGTAACCTTTTCCCCCTGGCCTTTGTTATGGGAAGCGCCGGGTTTCAGCAGACTGCTGCCATCGGTGTCCAGCAGTGCAATGCCTAACCGGCCGGCATTCACTCCGGTTACCTTCAGATGGCCCGGGAGGGCCGCCTCTTCCGTTCCCTTAAAGGTCAGGGTCACAATTTTGCCAACTGCTGTTGCATGACAGTTTTCCAGCCTGATGACAAACGACTCTGTCGGCGAACGTCCGGGCGGATACCAGAAATCCCTGGACGCCCGGGTTTTGAAGACGACATGTTTATTCAGACTGTCACCGGACACATGGCAGGGTCTGTCAAGCAGATTACCCCTGAATGCCACATCTGAGGCTATTGCCTGTCCGGCAGACAGTGCGGCAAACAGTAAAAGAGCGCCTGTGCTTTTTATCATCACATTCCCTTACTCATATTTTATGCTCAGACGCAGCATGGCCGGATTGCTCCTGGCATCAGAATACTCACCCTCCTGTGTCGCCCTTTTCCTCCAGGCGGCCAGCATCTCCTCCTGTCGCCGGTCAGGCCGACACAGTAAAAAGGTATCACCATCGTGTATAACAAGATGGTCACAGCCGGATAGCTTACGGTCAGGAAGTAAAGCACTTCCGGTTCCGGGACCGGTTACCAGTGAGCCGGAGACTGTCATCGCAACGCCCCGTTTTCCGGGCTGAAGTGCACCACCGTCCCCACATCCTGCCAGCCTCAGCATCAGAGATGCTCCGGCTGCTGCAGAGTGATTTTCCGGCCGGAGGCTTAACGGCACCTCATTACTCACCAGCGTGCAGGGTGAGGACAGCAGTGCACCACTGACTGCCAGGCTTCCGGTGCGTCCCCCCCGTTCATTTATCCGGTAATGATGCAACTCATCTGCAGTAAAGACGTCATCGTATATACCCCGCTCTTCAGCCCGCAGGAAAGTATGGATGAAACCACTCAGCGACAGTGCAATAAGATACAGTACTGCTGTTGTTTTATTCACAACCATAATATCCCACCCGCATTTAACCGTTATTGCGGTACATTATTTCTCTTTTTTCACAGAGCAACGGCTGCCATTACAGATAAACGACAGTACCGGGCGACCACCATAGTCGTTAATATAAGACAGATAAGGGGTATTATAATTTGCCGATTTTACTGTCTGCTCTGAACGGGGAGACAGCATCACGGTTTCAAACTCACCTTCCTCTGCCTGCTTTTCACTTCCTCCCAGACCAATAACAGTGACATAATAGGGGGTCGGGTTTTCAATACGATACCCACCGCTGACTTTGTTCAGAATTAACTGGTCCTGCCATACTTCATTTGGTCTGGTTTTAATTGCTGCCGGGCGATAAAAAAGCTTTATTTTGGTCTGTAAGGCTATCTGCAGTACATTGGCCTTTTCACTCCTCGGCGGTATTTCCCGGAGATTAAAATAAAACAGTGATTCCCTGTCCTGAGGAAGTTTACTGATATCCGGTGTGGTACTCAGCCTGACCATACTTTTCGCACCCGGCTCAAGGCGCTGAACCGGAGGGGTGGCAATAACCGGCCCTGTAATAATTTTTTCCTGATTTTCATTTTCTATCCATGCCTGAGCAAGATAGGGCAGTTGTTTGTTATCATTGGAGATATCAAGCGTCATTGACTTCTCACTCCCGTCAAACACCGCGCGGGTTCTGTCCAGCGAAACAGCAGCGTCTGCCCCGGATATAACAAACAGGGGGATGGCGGCCATCAGAATCTTTTTTCGAATCATACTTAATTTCCACATTCTGTAATTTCACCTGGTCCGGAAAATGGCATAACCGTATTCATCAGCCGTTAATATTCCGGACTTTCATTTATTTCTGAGGCGTACAGGGAAGCAATAACTGCTGGTCAGATATTGCTGTCTCCGGTACATTTACCTGACACTGTATTTTTCCATCCCAGTTTACCGACAGGGTTTCCCCCGGCGTCACGCCACTCAGCCAGGCAAGGCCTTCGTCGGCCACCATGCCCAGCTCCCGGCCTTTTTCACTGGTTACACTGGCACCAAACGGGGGCTGAGAGCCATCAGCAAGACGCAGTATTGCAAACAGACGTTTCCCTTTAAGCACGCTGAATTTCCGGTAACCAATGGCACCTTCTGTCAGCGCCGATTCCACAACAGAACGGGTTGCTTCCACATCATCCGGTAAGCGCTTCAGGTCAACAGAGGTTGTATTCCGGTAATAACTGCTGATGTCAGTCACCACGCCCGTTCCCCAGCGATTTGTCACCACCTGCCCGCCATCAACCGGTACACCTCCCACACCATCCGTGTCAACAAGAAGACGTGTTCCACCGGACATTCCCCCTGCATGTAACGCCGCACCTTTTCCGGTAATTGTTGCCCCACCGGAAGCACTGACGCCGAAAGACGTATATCCTTTCTGCAGGGATGCAATATTCGCGGACAAATTTGCCAGCGGACTACGATGACTGTAATAGGCATTAATCTGACGTTGCGATGTCAGTCCACCGCCACTGTTAAGGCCGGCGTTCAGGCTGTAGCTGTCCAGACCGTCATTGAACGTGTCAGTGTAGCCGGCCATATTCACATAACGGTCATTACTCATACTGCCACTGTAGCTCGCAGTCCCCGTCCCCAGCGGCACGGATATACGCAGGTAAGCAGAATCGTTATCACGCCCCAGATATTTAGACCTTGAGGCTGACAATCCAACCGCCACGCCCTGCAGTCCGAAAACATTAAAGTAGCGGTTGACGCTCACCGTATAATAGTCCGTTTTCCGTATGTCCCAGTATGTCTGACGGCTGTACTGCAGGTTAAAAGAGGTGTTCCAGTCCGCCACGTTTTTATTCAGCGTAACGGTATACATCTCTTTTTCCCGACTGCTGTAATCATTACGGTAGCGGGCGTTCAGGTACTGCTCCATGGTCATATAGTTTCGCTCTGAGAAACGATACCCGGCGAACGTAATGTCGGCATCCGCATTATCAAACCGTTTGGAGTAGCTAAGACGCCAGGATTTTCCCTGAAACGTTCTCTCTCCCTCAATACGGGCTACTGACTGCGTGATATCAGCGGAAAGGGTCCCCGGCACACCCAGGTCCCAGCCGGCACCGGCTGCCAGTGCATTATAATCACCGGCAAGCACAGCCCCGCCATACAGCGACCACTGGTTACTGAGCCCCCAGGACGCCTCTCCGGTCGCAAATACAGGCCCTTCGGTCTCATGCCCGTATCCGCGGGAACGACCGGAGACAAGTTTATACCGGACCTGTCCCGGACGCGTCAGATAAGGAACCGAGGCCGTATCGACCTGAAAGGTTTTCTTCCGTCCGTTCTGTTCAATAACCTCAACATCAAGACGTCCGCGAACTGAACTGTCCAGGTCCTGAATACTGAATGGCCCTGCGGGGACCATCGAGTCGTACAGCACCCGTCCCTGCTGCGACACCACAACACGGGCATTAGTCTCCGCAATCCCGGTAATCTGCGGTGCATAGCCTCGCAGTCTGGGTGGCAGCATCCGGTCATCGCTTTCCAGGCTGGCTCCCGTATAACTCCATGACCGGAATATATCTGAGTTGATATTATTCTCGCCCAGCGTCAGGTTTGCCCGCCATCGTGGAATGGCACGGAACAGATAAAAGCGACTCCATGTGAAATTTCTGTTTGTCGTTTTTTCCCCGTTGTAGCGGCTCTGCTCCTGGCTTCCCTGATAGTCAGCCCGCAGGCGCCAGGGCCCCAGATTCCCCCCCACAGTCCCGTTATAACTGAACTGATGAGAGTCTCCTCCCTGATAATTACGGGAAACCGTCCCGTTGAGGTTATAATCCAGCATCAGTCCGGGAATGCCGTCGTCCCAGCGTGAAGGAGGCAGCCAGGTGGCATCAGAATACTCAAGCCAGGCCTGCGGCATATTGATGCGTAATACGCCCGCTCCGGTATCAGGACGAATATCCACTCCCGGCAACCCATGAAAATCCGCACACTGACCATCATGCCAGTAAACAACTTTATCCAGAGATTCTGCTGTTAACCCCATCAGTCTGACCATATCTGATGTCAGACAGGCCTGTGGCAATTTTTTTTCTGCCTTATCTCCTGACGACTGAGGTTCAACAAATGAAATCTGTAACGATGCGGGAGAAATACTTTGCCCGTTAACAATCACATCCAGAAGATATTGCCCCGGCAGAACATAACCGGCTTCTGAAAAACGGGTGAAGTCAATATTTTTCTTGTCCGCTGCGTCAAGTACATCTGTATTAAACTCAACGGCACTGGCTGCGTTACAAAACAGAGACAACAATATCACACAGGTAATATTGTTGACTGCAAAAGGTATTCTGTCTTTCATTCCACGCATCACCAGATTCACAAAAAAGATAAATAACCGGACATCTCACCGGAGTGACTCACTCATAATCGACCCGGAATCCCAGCACGGCAAAATAATTTCCGGCTTCAAGTTTTTTTCCGTTTCGCACAATTCTGAGGGTGTAACCCAGCGCTTCTTCATTACCCGTCAATGGTATTGCAGGCATTACTTTCCCTGCCCGGGCAATATTTCCCCTGGCATCAGCTATCTGCAGATTAATGCCTTTTGCCTGACCGGATAAATTAAACTTATCCGGCGTTTCACCCCGGACACCATCGAAAGTCACCCTTATCCGGGAATCAGAGAAAAGGTTCCCACCCTGACTGTTAAATTCACAGTTCCTGAGCCGTAGGCTGAATTTTCTTTCAGGTCCGGAAAAACCATTCTGTAAATCCCGTACCGGGGTTTCCCCCATATCGATAATCTGCCAGGCGTCTTCCATCGCCAGAGTACAGGCAGGTCTGACAACCTCACCATGAAAAGCAGCCCTGCCGTCCCACCATACGTGTTCTTCTCCCCAGTATTCAGGAAGGGACATGCCGGGCGGAGGAAATGGCTCTGAAGATACAGCATGAAGTAATGTACTCCAGAAATACATCACAAACAGAACACAAAAATTCTTCATACCTTAAATGTCGTTGTCAGACACAGGGTGGGTCTTGCCTCACCCTGTAAAAATCAGATGAATTACTGGTAACTTAAATTAAAGGTTGCGACTGCAGAAAAAGCACCCTCAGTGACTTGGGCATTATTGGCTGACGACTTCTTAACAATCGCAGTATAATGCAGCACATTATCACCATCTTGAACCGCCCCGGGAATCCTGGAGACTAAACTTCCTGAGAAAGAGGTAAACAGGATGACTAAAAATACTCGTTTTTCCCCCGAAGTCCGTCAACG
>NZ_KE137316.1:2169687-2174923 GCF_000408845.1 Escherichia sp. KTE172
TTGTTGGGTTTCTCATCGTGAGTTACCGGCTCAATATTCCAGACAGACTCGCGGTTCATTTAAGCATCCATGCCCGCCCTGAACTCCGGGCACACTATACGTAATATCTCCGCACCATACCCTGTCTGGCTCCGGTACAGCGAACTGACGCTCGAGCAGATTCGGCAAACACGTATGCTCCTGACAGGCATTTTTGTATTGATGTTTTCCGGGCTGACAACTGCTCAGGTTCAGGTATTTCATCAGCCGTCCGGCACGATAACGGCTCATCGGGACGCCGTTTTGGGTCAGCATTTCAGCCAGCGTGCGCGCGCCTGCAGAGCCCCGGCTCTGGTTCCATGCCCGGCGTATTTCGCTGCACAACCTGACGCGAGCCGAATTAACCGTATCGCGTCGTTTTCGCCAGTACCGGTAACTGCTGCGGTGTATTCCCAGTGCGGAACAGAGGCTGACAACTGAGTGGCTGTCACTCAGTCTGGAAACTATCGAAAACCGTTCAGTGAGTCGGACATCAAGAGCGCGGTAGCCTTTTTTAATATCGTATTTTGTTCCTCCAGTCGGCGAACCTGCTTTTCCAGCTCGCGAATACGTTGCTGTTCAGGGGTAATGGGTGTTGCAGAGGGCGCAATACCTTGGCGCTCTCGCCTGAGCTGACGTACCCAGCTCTCAAGCGTGGTAGAACCGACATTCATCGCCTCACTGGCTTGTCGATACGAATAGCCCTTATCAACAATCAGCTGTGCACATTCCAGCCTGAACTCAGGGGTGAAAGTACGTTTGGTTTTCTTGTTCATAAGTCACCTGTTTTGTGTTGAGGTGAGAATATCACCTTTAATCAGGTGGCCAAATTTACTGTGCCACTACATTCAGCCTTCTTGCTGTTCGGTAACGGAGGCTGCTTTTTCGTTACACCTTTCCCCGGCAGCATCAGTAGCAGTAATTTATAGATTCTACGAACTGAGACTGTCTGTCCGGGGAGAACGTACACAGCCCGACACAATGTACCAGTCAATAATATCCGGTTTCTGATTCCCTGCCTGACAGACCACTCTCTGGCAACTTTGTATTCAGTTCATCTACTACTGGAGACAGATTTATAAAATCCAACTCCACGATCTTTGACCGTCCGCATCCCCTACTCTCTGTGCTGCGGTCATCGGTTAATTCCAGCGTCCGTCCGTTACGATCAGATATTACTGAACCGCCCCGGGTTTCCTGGAGAGTGTTTTATCTGTGAACTCAGGCTGCCAGATCATTGTTTCCGATGGAAGCATAATAAGCTTTTTCTGCTTCTGCCGGAGGAGTATGGCCCAGCCTTCCCAGCAATCATCGATTGTTATACCAGTCCACCCACGTGAGTGTGGCCAGTTCCACTTCTGCACGGTTTTTCCAGCTCTTACGGTGTATTACCTCCGCTTTGTAAAGACCATTGATGCTCTCCGCCATCGCGTTGTCATACGAGTCGCCTGTACTCCCTGTTGATGCCAGCAGTTTTGCTTCTTTTAATCGCTCCATATAGGCCAGTGACACATACTGAGAGCCTTTATCGCTGTGATGGATGGTGCCGGACGGACGGCGGGCCCACAACGCCTGCTCCAGCGCATCCAGCGCGAATGTCGTTTCCATAGACGATGAGACCCACCACCCCACGATGTATCCGGCAAACACATCAATGATGAACGCCACATAGACGAAGCCCTGCCATGTGCTGACGTAAGTAAAATCAGCCACCCACAGCTGGTCAGGACGTTCTGCCACGAACTGACGGTTTACGCGGTCACCTGCAGCAACGGTTTTCCGGCTGACGGTAGTGCGGACCTTTTTACCCCGGAGAACACCGGCAAGTCCCATAACCGCCATGAGGCGCGCCACTGTACATCTGGCCACCCTGATTCCTTCCCGTAACAACTGACGCCAGACTTTACGCACACCGTACACCTGATGATTTTCATCGTATACGCGCTGTATCTCTCTCTTCAGCCAGTCATCGCGCTGCGCACGGGCACTGCGTTTATCAGGATGATGCCGCTGCTGCTGACAATGGTAATACGTTGACGGGGCAATATGCTGTTCACTGCATACCGGTCCGACCCCGTACTGCTCACGCAGCTTATCCAGCAGTGGCATTATTTTTTCCAGAGGCGGTCGAACTCCGCCTTCGCAAAATAAGCGGAAGCCTGGCGAAGGATATCGTTACTGCGGCGCAGTTCACGATTTTCACGTTCCAGCTCTTTCAGACGCTGACGTTCAGCGGTGGTGAGCCCACCATCACCGCCCCCGGTATCCCGCTCATGCTGGCGAACCCAGGCACGCAGAGTCTCTGGCGTACAGCCAATCTTTGGAGCAATGGAACAAATTGCCGCCCATTGTGAGTCATATTCGTCCTGACTTTCCAGAACCATACGAACTGCCCGTTGACGGACTTCGGGGGAAAAACGTGTATTTTTAGTCATCCTGTTTACCTCTTTCTCAGGGAATTTAGTCTCCAGGATTCCCGGGGCGGTTCAGTAGACGACGTGCTTCACATTGATGGTACTGCTGCGGCTAACCCTCACAGTCAGCTCATCATAGTCAGCACTGCGACGAAGCGGCAGCGGTTTCAGATGAAGACGTTCTTCCTTGACCAGATCCTGATTGTTACGGTTGTGCCGCATAACCTGCTGAGTGATGAAGGCCTGATATTCTTCTATGGTGCTGAAGTCGTTACTGCCCCGCAGTATCAGCGCCTGACAGATACGCCTTTTCAGATGTCCGTGGGCACTTTCAACCGAGCCATTTTCGTGGCCCCGACCGGCATTATTGTGTACGCCCTGCATTCCGTAGTGCTGACAGAGAGCAGCATAACGCTCAGTCAGCTCGCGGCGTCCATCTTCGCCCTGTTGTTTCCATGCTGCCCTCAGGCTGTCCGTTTTATGTTCTACCGGCACTCCGCCCAGTTGTCCGAGGGCTTCCTGCAGACCTTCAGCCAGAGCAGAGAAGCTCTCACCACCCAGCACAACCCGCATCCAGCTCCAGTGGCTCCATTCCAGACGGAAGTGATACAACTTATGCGCCAACAACTTACCGGCGATGGTGACAACTACACCTTTCAGTTCAGTAAAGTCCGACAGACCTCGCAGACCGGGCTGATGTCGCTGGCGGAACATGACCTCCTGCTCTGCACCATACTGTAGCTTCCATTCGCGGACCCGCCGTTGCATTGTTCTTCGAAGGCTGTTGGGGTACTGGCCGGGATATTTATCCTGTAGCATCTCCAGCAGAGTTGTTGGTGTCAGAGCCGGCCTCTCTTTCAACAGAGGAACAAGCATGCTGTCCCACACAGCTTCCAGAGGATCTTTGCGTGTGCGCCAGTGCCGAACACTGTTTTTTGCCCACTCTCCTTTTTCGATCCGACGACCAGAACGGACTGAGATACCAGCCTTCATGGCCGAGATATGCTGAGTTATACCTTTCTTACGCTGAGTCATATAGTAACTGACCTGAGAAGTATTGAGCGTCACGCCATTTCCTGTTGGATCATGTAAATGACACTCAGGTTACAAAACCGGCCAGAATAATCGGCGCCAGGCGGACTGAGTTATTGTCGTCTCATAGTAACCGATCCCGCAGAAGCGTCCCGGCTGATTCGTCGGGGACATCTGACTTATACTCAGGCCCGTAATATCACCCGGTTCGGGACCATCGAATCGGTCACTTATGATATTGCCGAGGGTTCGGTTGTCAGTCTGGCGGCCGGAGGGATCAGTTTTGCCCTGACGGCATCGGTCTTCTGGCTCAGCACCGGCGATCGCGATGCTGCCCTGCAGACAGCTGCTGTCCAGGCAGGAAAAACCTTCCCCCGCACACTGGCTGTCTACGTCACAACCCAGCAACTCCACCGGCTCAGTGTTGTTCAGGGTATGCTGAAGCACATTGATTTTTCGACTGCCAGCCCGACTGTCCGACTGGCTCTTCAGAAGGGGACCGGTGCAGGAAATATCAGTGCCCTGAACAAAGTAATGAAGGGTACGCTGGTGACATCTCTGGCACTGGTAGCTGTCACAACCGGCCCTGACATGATCAAAATGTTGCGGGGACGGATCTCCGGTGCGCAGTTCATCAGGAATCTTGCCGTGGCATCTTCCGGTGTGGCAGGTGGAGCTGTCGGGTCAGTGGCGGGCGGGATACTGTTCAGTCCACTGGGACCATTTGGTGCACTGACAGGGCGTGTGGTTGGCGGTGTTCTGGGGGGAATGATTGCCTCCGCTGTATCAGGAAAAATTGCCGGAGCGCTGGTTGAAGAAGATCGCGTCAAAATTCTGGCAATGATTCAGGAGCAGGTGACATGGCTTGCCGGCAGTTTCCTGCTGACCGGACATGAGATTGAAAATCTGAACGAGAATCTGGCCCGTGTTATCGATCAGAATGCTCTGGAGATCATTTTCGCCGCCGGTATACAACATGAACCGCCCCGGGAATCCTGGAGACTAAACTTCCTGAGAAAGAGGTAAACAGGATGACTAAAAATACTCGTTTTTCCCCCGAAGTCCGTCAACGGGCAGTCCGTATGGTTCTGGAAAGTCAGAGCGAATATGACTCACAATGGGCGACAATTTGTTCCATTGCTCCAAAGATTGGCTGTACGCCGGAGACTCTGCGTGTCTGGGTTCGCCAGCATGAGCGGGATACCGGGGGCGGTGATGGAGGGCTCACCACCGCTGAACGTCAGCGTCTGAAAGAGCTGGAACGTGAAAATCGTGAACTGCGCCGCAGTAACGATATCCTTCGCCAGGCTTCCGCTTATTTTGCGAAGGCGGAGTTCGACCGCCTCTGGAAAAAATGATGCCACTGCTGGATAAGCTGCGTGAGCAGTACGGGGTCGGACCGCTATGCAGCGAACTGCATATTGCCCCGTCAACGTATTACCACTGTCAGCAACAGCGACATCATCCGGATAAACGCAGTGCCCGTGCGCAGCGCGATGACTGGCTGAAGAAAGAGATACAGCGCGTATACGATGAAAATCACAAGGTATACGGTGTGCGTAAAGTCTGGCGTCAGTTGTTACGGGAAGGTATCAGAGTGGCCAGATGCACTGTGGCACGTCTCATGGCGGTTATGGGACTTGCCGGTGTTCTCCGGGGTAAAAAGGTCCGTACGACCATCAGCCGGAAAGCCGTTGCCGCAGGCGACCGCGTAAACCGTCAGTTCGTGGCAGAACGACCTGACCAGCTGTGGGTGGCTGATTTTACTTACG
>NZ_KE137316.1:2179728-2181554 GCF_000408845.1 Escherichia sp. KTE172
AGACCAGAAACACGTATACATCGCGCTTTACAGAAGTGGCAATGGCGTTCGCCAGCATTTAAATGGAGAGCCGGATGCGCTGAAAGGTGCACGTCCGGTTCGGGGAGGAGAGGCAGGGAAATAGTCCGACTACGCCCTGCCTCTTACTCTACTCAGCACATGGCGGGGCTTCGTCTATGTGGCGTTCATCATTGATGTGTTTGCCGGATACATCGTGGGGTGGCGGGTCTCATCGTCCATGGAAACGACATTCGTGCTGGATGCACTGGAGCAGGCGTTATGGGCCCGTCGACCGTCCGGCACGGTCCATCACAGTGATAAAGGTTCTCAGTATGTATCGCTGGCCTACACACAGCGGCTTAAGGAAGCCGGATTACTGGCATCAACAGGAAGTACAGGCGACTCGTATGACAACGCGATGGCGGAGAGCATCAATGGTCTTTACAAAGCGGAGGTAATACACCGTAAGAGCTGGAAAAACCGTGCAGAAGTGGAACTGGCCACACTCACGTGGGTGGACTGGTATAACAATCGACGATTGCTGGAAAGGCTGGGCCATACTCCTCCGGCAGAAGCAGAAAAAGCTTATTATGCTTCCATCGGAAACGATGATCTGGCAGCCTGAGTTCACAGATAAAACACTCTCCAGGAAACCCGGGGCGGTTCAACAACGGGCCGCGACCAATATGTTAATCAAACCACTGGTGGTCAGTATCATCAGGCAACGCCCCGTCATGGAATATGATGCATCCCATCTCGGCAATATGGTTAACCGGCTGGAAGAAGCATTACCCCCGGAGTTACCGGCATAACGGCTATTCTGCGCCTTTTACGCTTTATCACCTGATTTGTCAGTGTCATCGTCATGACTCAGAGAGGTAAATACCATGATTCACCTGTTCAAAACCTGCATGATTACCGCCTTCATTCTGGGGTTAACGTGGTCTGCCCCACTCCGGGCACAGGATCAACGTTACATCAGTATACGCAATACAGATACGATATGGCTCCCGGGAAATATTTGTGCTTACCAGTTCCGGCTGGATAATGGCGGAAACGATGAAGGATTTGGCCCCCTCACCATCACTCTGCAACTCAAAGACAAATATGGTCAGACGCTGGTGACCAGAAAAATGGAAACGGAAGCTTTTGGTGACAGTAATGCCACGCGAACCACAGACGCATTTCTGGAAACGGAGTGCGTGGAAAATGTCGCCACAACCGAAATCATTAAAGCAACTGAAGAAAGTAACGGCCATCGTGTCAGTCTGCCGTTATCGGTTTTCAATCCCCAGGACTACCATCCACTGCTGATTACCGTTTCCGGAAAAAACGTTAACTGATCCCTGAAGTCAGTTTCATGCTTCAGCCTCTGTCACAACGCGTGGCAGAGGCTTTTTATTTATCAGGAGAAAACAGATATGCCGGGTTACACAGAGTATGTCCTGGCTGAAGGATCTTTCTCATACGGGCAGGCGGTTGCTGTCATAACCGCTTACCGCAATGTGTTTATCCAGGATGACCCGGGAATGCATTTCCGTCGGGTTATCCGCAACGCGGAAGGTCAGCGACGCTGGCGCTGCCGGAATTCTGAACCCGATGCCGGAAAGGTGCTTAATACGCGGCTCGCCAGTGACGGTCTTCTCAGACAATAAACGTCATTCATTTCACCCATCAGGCCGCGTCTTCTCCGGGAGACGTGGCTTTTTCATTTATTACACCAGTAAATCTTAACCACCGATAAGGAGCAAATTATGCGACTAGCCAGTCGTTTTGGTTATGCGAACCAGATACGCCGTGACCGTCCGCTGACACACGAAGAACTG
>NZ_KE137316.1:2182074-2203704 GCF_000408845.1 Escherichia sp. KTE172
TGACTTACCGTTATGGTGACGAACATCAGCCCGTCACCACCGCCGACATTCTGACGCCACGACGCCGGGAGGATTACGGTAAGGACCTGTGGAGTGCTTATCAGACCATTCAGGAGAATATGCTGAAAGGCGGAATTTCAGGTCGCAGCGCTAAAGGAAAACGTATCCACACCCGTGCCATTCACAGCATTGACACTGACATTAAGCTCAACCGCGCATTGTGGGTGATGGCGGAAACCCTACTGGAGAGCCTGCGCTGATTCAGCCATTACCCTGAAAACCACGCATTTATTTGTCCTTTAAGGAGTCATTTCATGAAAACCATTTCACATAATTCCACCACATCTTCTGTTTCCGTAACCGCTGCATCAGGGAATGACCAGCCTCAGTTGGTTGCCACCATAGTCCCTGATGAACAGCGCATCAGCTTCTGGCCGCAGCATTTTGGCCTCATTCCACAGTAGGTGGCCCTGGAGCCCCGTGTTTTCGGCTGGATGGACCGTCTGTGCGAAGACTACTGCGGTGGTATCTGGAATCTGTACACCCTGAACAACGGCGGGGCATTTATGGCCCCCGAACCGGATGACGATGATGACGAAACATGGGTACTGTTCAATGCCATGAACGGCAACCGCGCTGAAATGAGCCCGGAAGCCGCCGGCATTGCTGCCTGTCTGATGACGTACAGTCATCACGCCTGTCGTACGGAGTGTTATGCCATGACGGTCCATTATTACCGGCTGCGGGATTACGCCCTGCAGCATCCGGAATGCAGCGCCATTATGCGCATCATCGACTGAATGGAGGCAGGGACAATGCAGCAGCTTTCCTTTCTGCCCGGAGAAATGACGCCCGGCGAGCGCAGTCTCATTCTGCGGGCTCTGAAAACCCTGGACCGCCATCTTCATGAACCCGGTGTGGCCTTCACCTCCACCCGTGCGGCACGGGAATGGCTGATTCTGAACATGGCGGGACTGGAGCGTGAAGAGTTCCGGGTGCTGTATCTGAATAACCAGAATCAGCTGATTGCCGGTGAAACCCTCTTCACCGGCACCATCAACCGCACGGAAGTCCATCCCCGGGAAGTGATTAAACGCGCCCTGTACCACAATGCCGCTGCCGTGGTACTGGCGCACAATCACCCGTCCGGTGAAGTCACACCCAGTAAGGCAGACCGGCTTATCACCGAACGTCTGGTACAGGCACTGGGCCTGGTGGATATCCGGGTGCCGGACCATCTGATAGTCGGTGGCAACCAGGTTTTCTCCTTTGCCGAACATGGTCTGCTTTAACCCGTCACAACCACATCACACCTGTTTTCACTTTTATCTTCTGTCTTCAGAGGTATCCCATTATGAAAATTATCACTCGTGGTGAAGCCATGCGTATTCACCAACAACATCCGACATCCCGTCTTTTCCCGTTCTGTACCGGCAAATACCGCTGGCACGGCAGCACTGAAGCGTATACCGGTCGTGAAGTGCAGGATATTCCCGGTGTGCTGGCCGTGTTTGCTGAACGTCGTAAGGACAGTTTTGGCCCGTATGTCCGGCTGATGAGCGTCACCCTGAACTGATGTTCCGTCACCCGGAAAACGAGTACGACTGGCTGAGCTCAGACGCCGCTGTGGATGAGGCCCTGCTCATAAACGAATACACCTTTACCGAAGGCGGTCTGCGCGCCGGCTGACCTGTCATCGTTAAACCATTCTTAACCGATTTTCTGTGAGGACTTTATCGTGTCAGACACACTCCCCGGGACAACGCCTCCCGACGACAATCACGACCGCCCCTGGTGGGGGCTGCCCTGCACCGTGACGCCCTGTTTCGGGGCCCGACTGGTACAGGAGGGTAACCGCCTGCATTACCTTGCAGACCGCGCCGGTATCAGAGGCAGGTTCAGCGACGTAGATGCGTACCACCTGGACCAGGCCTTTCCGCTGCTGATGAAACAACTGGAACTCATGCTCACCGGCGGTGAACTGAATCCCCGCCATCAGCATACCGTCACACTGTATGCGAAAGGGCTGACCTGCGAAGCCGACACCCTCGGCTCCTGTGGTTACGTTTATCTGGCTGTTTATCCGACACCGGCAGCGCCCGCAACCACCGTATAACACCGGATATCTCCCCTTTATCACCACCTGTTACAGAGAACTTAAGATGAATACATTACCCGACACTCACGTACGGGAGGCATCGGGCTGCCCGTCTCCCATCACCATCTGGCAGACACTGCTCACCCGACTGCTGGACCAGCACTATGGCCTCACGCTGAATGACACACCGTTCGCTGATGAACGTGTGATTGAGCAGCATATTGAGGCAGGGATTTCACTGTGTGACGCGGTGAACTTTCTCGTTGAAAAATACGCGCTGGTACGTACCGACCAGCCGGGATTCAGCGCAGGAGCCCCGTCGCAGTTAATCAACAGCATTGATATTCTCCGGGCACGCCGGGCAACCGGCCTGATGACCCGCGATAACTACAGAACGGTAAATAACATTACCCGGGGGAAGCATCCGGAAGCGAAACAATGAAACTGGCCCTGACGCTGGAAGCCGACAGCATTAACGTGCAGGCACTGAACATGGGACGCATTGTCGTTGACGTCGATGGTGTTAAAATCCGACCAACAGTCAACCTGCACACTACCACCGTTTGCAACCCTTGCCGGCATACGCTGCAGTACCGCACATATCACGGAAAAGGATAACGCCTGGCTGTACTCGCTGTCACACCAGACCAGTGACTTCGGTGAATCAGAACGGATTCATTTCACAGGTAGCGGATATCTGTTACGTACCGATGCGTGGTCATATCCGGTTCTGCGGCTTAAACGCCTGGGGCTGTCAAAAACGTTCCGTCGTCTGGTTGTCACACTCATCCAACGTTATGGCGTCAGTCTCATTCATCTGGATGCCAGCGCTGAATGTCTGCCGGACCTGCCCACTTTCGACTGGTAACCAGGAACAACATGAAATCATTAACCACGGAAACCGCACTGGATATTCTGATTGCGTGGCTACAGGACAATATCGACTGCGAATCGGGAATTATCTTTGACAACGATGAGGATAGAACGGATTCGGCAGCACTGTTGCCCTGTATCGAACAGGCCAGAGAGGATGTCCGTACCCTGCGTCAGCTACAGTTTCTGCAACAGAACCGGTGAGTCTTACTCACCAGACTTCATTCCACTGACGCCAGCCTGAATACGGCTGGCGTTTTCGTTTATCTGCAAAAAGGAATATCGATTATGTCTGAAATCACAGCCTCTCGTCCGGAAGTGGTCAACGGGCATACGGACGTTATCTGCTCAACCAGTATCCGCCACATTCTGGCTGTACGAAAGAGTACATTGCTGCAAATCGACACACTTATCCGACAACTGGCTGAAATATCAGCAATGACAGAAAGTATTAGAGGTAAAACGGCTCTGGACTGGGCCATGAAACAGGATTTTCGCTGCGGTTGCTGGCTGATGGAGAAACCGGAAACCGCAATGAAAGCCATCACACGCAATCTTGATCGCGAACTCTGGCGTGATCTGATGCAACGTTCCGGGATGCTGAGTCTGATGGATGCGCAGACCCGGGACACATGGTACAGGTCACTGGAATATGATAATTTTCCGGAAATCAGCGAAGCGAACATTCTGAGCACATTTGAACAACTGCACCAGAACAAAGATGAAGTGTTTGAACGGGGAGTGATCAACGTCTTCAAAGGGCTGAGCTGGGATTACAAAACCAACTCACCCTGTAAATTTGGCAGTAAAATTATCGTCAACAACCTGGTGAGGTGGGACCGGTGGGGGTTTCATCTTATCACCGGGCAACAGACTGACCGACTCGTCGACCTGGAAAGAATGCTACATCTGTTCAGCGGCAAACCGATCCCCGACAACCGGGAAAACATCACTATTCGTCTGGATGGTCACATCCAGTCCGTTCAGGGTAAAGAGCGCTATGAAGACGAGATGTTCATCATTAAATACTTTAAGAAGGGATCTGCACACATCACTTTCAAAAGGCTGGAACTGATTGACAGAATTAACGATATAATAGCCAGGTACTTTCCTTCTGTGCTCTCAGCCTGATCCCGAGTGTGATTCCCTTTCGATATCAAAAGGGACTGCGGGTATAATTGAGGGTACATTTTTAATCAAATCAAACAAATTGCATTAATATCAATATGATAAAAGAAATTTTCGATTCCGAGTCCGGCACCACTGTTCTAAAGAACCCGCCCACAAGGCGGGTTTTTGCTTTTGGATCTTTATATAAAATAAACTTGGGAGCATAACGCCATCAGGTCTTAAAACACTCCCGAATCATCAATAAACATCCCCCGCTAACAAAACACAGTTCAGTTCACATAACATCCCTGTTATCCCACACATATCTGCTGGCCGAACGACGCCAGTGCGCGTACGGAGGCAAGAGCAGCCCTGCACATGGCAGCGTTTGTGGTAACCTGGTTTAATCCGGTGATAAAGGCGTTTTACATGCATCTGCCAGCAGCCGGAAAAACCAAAAAAGTGGCGCTGGTTGACTGTATGCGTAAATTGCTGACCATCCTGAACGCAATGCTCAGAAAGAACGAAGAGTGAAATGAATCGTAGCATCATGTTGCTCCATAATTTTTACGTTCAAGACAGTTGATTATCGGCGCATATGACTCAAAAAGAGCCTGATGATTGCCTCTTTTCCATAGGCTCTTTCTCTGAAGTGCAGGAAGGCCCGGAAGAAAGCACTCGCTGGCATACGTGACTCCAGCTCAATCGGAGATAATCACCATTGTTATTTTTCTATTTAATAATAATCTCCTGAAAAATAGATATAGCAAAAATACAATCCGGCCAGATTTAATTCCGCATTCATTACCAGAAATAATCAACACCACAACTATCATATCATTCAATAGTCACCGCTAAAATTTTATTATTTTCCTCTTCTTTACATAGAAATTGTCAACCCATTTATTATGCAGCACTTAAATAGTTAATCACAAAACAACATCACCATTATTTGCGTGTTTTATTTATTAATAACATAGTCATACGTTCTTTTTTTACAAGGAAATAATCAATTGATAAATTGTTTTTTATCTCAATAGTCAAGTAGGAAACATTTTAATAAATGATAAAAATCCTAAATTCCTTGTTCATAATGTAGAGGTGTGTTAAATAGGTGGACAAAATTTGGTTCCCCTTCTCGCCTGTAATATTGCAGCATCTTCGCACCTCCATGAGACATTGCGACTTAATAAGAAGGTGATAAGTCCTGCATATAAGCATGGACTGACCATGGTTTTATATTCATTAAAAATTTTGTTACAAACCATTGATTTAGCATAAATAAATTATAGTGGGTTCGGGTTTGTTGTGACTGTGGCATTATTTCCGTGCAAAGGAGCTGATATGTCTGAAAGACATTTACCTGATGACCAGAGCAGTACTATCGATCCATATCTAATTACCTCTGTTCGCCAGACTCTGGCAGAACAATGCGCAGCATTACAAAACTTGTCTAAACAACTGGATTCCGGGCAGTACCAGCGTGTCCTTAATTTGATAATGAACTGTAAAGGTCACGTTATTCTTTCGGGAATGGGTAAATCAGGGCATGTCGGTCGTAAAATGTCAGCGACGCTGGCCTCTACGGGTACGCCTAGTTTCTTTATTCATCCTGCAGAAGCTTTCCATGGCGATCTGGGCATGATTACGCCTTACGATCTTCTGATCCTTATTTCTGCCAGCGGTGAAACGGATGAAATCCTCAAGCTAGTTCCTTCACTGAAAAATTTCGGCAACCGAATTATCGCCATTACCAATAATGGAAATTCCACGCTGGCGAAAAATGCTGATGCCGTGCTGGAACTCCACATGGCGAATGAAACCTGCCCGAATAATCTTGCACCAACAACGTCTACCACGCTGACGATGGCGATCGGCGATGCGCTGGCGATTGCCATGATCCACCAACGCAAATTTATGCCGAATGATTTTGCGCGCTATCACCCGGGCGGTTCATTAGGTCGTCGCCTGCTGACCCGCGTTGCTGATGTCATGCAGCATGATGTTCCTGCGGTACAGCTGGATGCGTCATTTAAAACCGTGATTCAACGTATCACCAGCGGATGCCAGGGAATGGTGATGGTAGAAGACGCAGAAGGTGGGCTAGCGGGCATTATCACCGACGGTGACCTGCGTCGCTTTATGGAAAAAGAGGATTCTCTGACATCCGCCACGGCTGCGCAGATGATGACACGTGAACCGCTGACGCTACCGGAAGACACCATGATCATTGAAGCGGAAGAAAAAATGCAAAAGCACCGCGTCTCAACGTTATTGGTGACCAACAAGGCAAATAAAGTCACTGGCCTTGTGCGCATTTTCGACTAATTAAGCAACGGGGTGCGAGAGGTTAGTCTCTCATTGAGTTTGCGCCCCACTGAAACTTTGATAATCGTTACATGTTGATAAAAGTGAAGTCTGCCGTATCCTGGATGCGTGCTCGTCTGTCTGCCATCTCACTGGCAGATATCCAAAAACACCTGGCGAAAATCATCATTCTGGCACCGATGGCGGTGCTGCTGATCTATCTGGCTATCTTCAGCCAGCCTCGCTATATGAGCGAGTCGAAAGTCGCCATTAAACGCTCAGATGATTTAAACAGCGGCAGCTTAAATTTTGGTCTGCTATTGGGTGCCTCTAACCCGAGTTCCGCAGAGGATGCGTTATATCTGAAAGAGTACATCAACTCTCCAGATATGCTGGCAGCGTTAGATAAGCAACTGAATTTTCGCGAAGCGTTTAGCCACAGCGGGCTCGATTTTCTTAATCATCTTAGCAAGGATGAAACCGCAGAAGGCTTCCTGAAGTACTACGAGGACCGTATCAACGTCTCGTATGACGATAAAACCGGATTGCTCAATATTCAGACGCAGGGCTTTAGCCCGGAGTTTGCGCTTAAGTTTAACCAGACCGTGTTGAAAGAGTCAGAGCGCTTTATCAATGAGATGTCACATCGCATTGCGCGTGACCAGCTCGCCTTTGCGGAAACGGAAATGGAAAAGGCACGCCAGCGTCTGGACGCCAGCAAAGCGGAATTGCTCTCTTATCAGGACAACAACAACGTTCTGGATCCCCAGGCACAGGCACAGGCGGCGAGCACGTTAGTGAATACGCTGATGGGCCAGAAGATCCAGATGGAAGCGGACCTGCGGAACTTGCTGACGTATCTGCGTGAGGACGCCCCGCAAGTTGTGAGTGCGCGTAATGCGATTCAGTCATTGCAGGCACAAATCGACGAAGAAAAAAGCAAAATCACAGCGCCGCAGGGTGACAAGCTAAACCGTATGGCGGTGGATTTTGAAGAAATCAAATCAAAAGTAGAGTTCAACACTGAGCTCTACAAACTGACGCTGACCTCCATTGAAAAGACCCGTGTAGAAGCGGCTCGTAAGCTCAAGGTGCTGTCGGTGATCAGTTCGCCACAGTTGCCGCAGGAATCCTCTTTTCCAAACATCCCTTATTTGATTGCCTGTTGGTTACTGGTGTGCTGCCTGCTGTTCGGCACCCTGAAACTGTTGCTGGCTGTTATTGAAGACCACCGAGATTAACGCTGTCGCTGAATGAGTTTGTGATGAAATTATTGAAATCAATTTTACTGATTGCCGCCTGTCAGGCTGCGCAGGCCAGCGCGGCCATTGATATTAACGCTGACCCAAACCTTACAGGAGCCGCACCGCTTACCGGTATTCTGAACGGGCAACAGTCGGATACGCAAAACATGAGCGGCTTCGACAATACCCCGCCGCCCTCACCGCCGGTGGTAATGAGCCGTATGTTTGGTGCTCAACTTTTCAACGGCACCAGCGCAGATAGCGGTGCGACGGTAGGATTCAACCCTGACTATATTCTAAATCCGGGTGATAGCATTCAGGTTCGCTTGTGGGGTGCGTTCACCTTTGATGGTGCGTTACAGGTTGATCCCAAAGGTAATATTTTCCTGCCGAACGTTGGTCCGGTGAAAGTTGCTGGCGTCAGTAATAGTCAGCTAAATGCCCTGGTCACATCCAAAGTGAAGGAAGTATACCAGTCCAACGTCAACGTCTACGCCTCCTTATTACAGGCGCAGCCAGTAAAAGTGTACGTGACCGGATTTGTGCGTAATCCTGGTCTGTATGGCGGTGTGACGTCTGATTCGTTACTCAATTATCTGATCAAGGCTGGCGGCGTTGATCCAGAGCGCGGAAGTTACGTTGATATTGTGGTCAAGCGCGGTAACCGCGTGCGCTCCAACGTCAACCTGTACGACTTCCTGCTGAACGGCAAACTGGGGCTTTCGCAGTTCGCCGATGGTGACACCATCATCGTCGGGCCGCGTCAGCATACTTTCAGCGTTCAGGGCGATGTCTTTAACAGCTACGACTTTGAGTTCCGCGAAAGCAGCATTCCCGTAACGGAAGCGTTGAGCTGGGCACGCCCTAAGCCTGGCGCGACTCACATTTCGATTATGCGTAAACAGGGGCTGCAAAAACGCAGCGAATACTATCCGATCAGTTCTGCGCCAGGCCGTATGTTGCAAAATGGCGATACCTTAATCGTGAGCACTGACCGCTATGCCGGCACCATTCAGGTGCGGGTTGAAGGCGCACACTCCGGTGAACATGCCATGGTACTGCCTTATGGTTCCACTATGCGTGCGGTTCTGGAAAAAGTCCGCCCGAACAGCATGTCGCAGATGAACGCAGTTCAGCTTTATCGCCCATCAGTGGCTCAGCGTCAGAAAGAGATGCTGAATCTCTCGCTGCAAAAGCTGGAGGAAGCATCACTTTCTGCCCAGTCATCCACCAAAGAAGAAGCCAGCCTGCGAATGCAGGAAGCACAACTGATCAGCCGCTTTGTGGCGAAAGCACGCACCGTGGTTCCGAAAGGTGAAGTGATCCTCAACGAATCCAATATTGATTCTGTTCTGCTTGAAGATGGCGACGTCATCAATATTCCGGAGAAAACATCGCTGGTTATGGTTCATGGCGAAGTGCTGTTCCCGAACGCGGTGAGCTGGCAGAAGGGTATGACCACCGAAGATTACATCGAGAAATGTGGTGGCCTGACGCAGAAATCGGGTAACGCCAGAATTATCGTCATTCGTCAGAACGGTGCAGCCGTCAACGCAGAAGATGTGGATTCACTCAAACCGGGCGATGAGATTATGGTTCTGCCGAAATATGAATCGAAAAACATTGAAGTTACCCGTGGTATTTCCACCATCCTCTATCAGCTGGCGGTGGGTGCAAAAGTGATTCTGTCTTTGTAAGGAGTTGAAATGAGCAAAGCAGTTATTGTCATTCCGGCTCGCTATGGCTCCTCGCGCCTGCCGGGTAAGCCACTGCTCGATATTGTTGGTAAACCGATGATCCAGCATGTTTACGAGCGTGCGTTACAGGTGGCGGGCGTTGCGGAAGTTTGGGTGGCAACAGACGATCAGCGTGTTGAAAAGGCCGTGCAGGCATTTGGCGGGAAAGCCATCATGACGCGCAACGATCATGAATCCGGCACCGATCGGCTGGTCGAGGTGATGCATAAAGTCGAGGCAGATATCTACATTAACCTGCAGGGCGACGAACCAATGATTCGCCCGCGAGATGTAGAAACGCTGTTACAAGGAATGCGTGATGACCCCGCGTTGCCAGTGGCAACGCTATGCCACGCGATTTCTGCCGAAGAAGCTACCGAGCCAAGCACGGTAAAAGTGGTTGTGAATACCCGCCAGGACGCGCTTTATTTCAGCCGTTCGCCGATTCCGTATCCGCGTAATGCTGAAAAAGCGCGCTACCTGAAACACGTTGGTATTTACGCTTATCGTCGCGATGTGCTGCAAAACTACAGCCAGTTACCGGAGTCCATGCCAGAGCAGGCAGAATCACTGGAGCAGCTGCGGTTGATGAGCGCGGGGATCAACATCCGCACATTTGAGGTTGCCGCAACCGGTCCGGGCGTCGACACCCCAGCATGCCTGGAAAAAGTGCGCGCCCTGATGGCACAGGAACTGGCTGAAAACGCATGATTGGCATTTACTCGCCTGGCATCTGGCGTATTCCGCATCTGGAGAAATTTCTGGCGCAACCGTGCCAGAAACTTTCTCTGCTGCGCCCTGTTCCGCAAGAAGTTGATGCTATCGCCGTGTGGGGACATCGTCCCAGCGCGGCGAAACCAGTAGCCATCGCCAAAGCAGCGGGAAAACCCGTCATTCGTCTGGAAGATGGATTTGTGCGTTCGCTGGATCTTGGCGTCAATGGCGAGCCGCCGCTTTCTCTGGTGGTGGATGATTGTGGCATTTACTACGATGCCAGCAAGCCTTCAGCACTGGAGAAACTGGTACAGGATAAAGCCGGAAATACAGCTCTGATAAGCCAGGCCAGAGAAGCGATGCACACCATCGTGACCGGGGATTTGTCGAAATATAACCTGGCACCTGCGTTTGTGGCTGATGAGTCAGAACGTTCAGACATCGTTCTGGTTGTCGATCAGACATTTAATGATATGTCAGTGACGTATGGCAATGCTGGCCCGCATGAGTTTGCTGCTATGCTGGAAGCCGCGATGGCGGAAAATCCTCAAGCCGAAATTTGGGTGAAGGTGCATCCGGATGTCCTGGAAGGAAAGAAAACAGGTTATTTCACTGATCTGCGCGCCACGCAACGAGTACGTTTGATTGCCGAGAATGTCAGCCCGCAGTCGCTGTTGCGACACGTTTCCCGGGTTTACGTCGTGACATCCCAATACGGCTTTGAAGCCTTGCTGGCAGGAAAACCAGTAACATGCTTCGGCCAACCCTGGTATGCAGGCTGGGGCTTAACGGACGATCATCATCCGCAGTCGGCGTTGTTATCTGCCCGACGCGGTTCAGCCACACTGGAAGAACTTTTTGCCGCTGCATACCTGCGTTACTGTCGCTATATCGATCCGCAAACGGGAGCAGTAAGCGATCTGTTTACCGTGCTGCAATGGCTGCAATTACAACGCCGACATCTGCAACAGCGTAATGGCTATTTATGGGCGCCAGGCTTAACGCTGTGGAAGTCAGCTATCCTGAAACCTTTCTTGCGAACAGCGACAAACCGGCTGAGTTTTTCACGTCGTTGTACTGCGGCGAGCGCCTGCGTGGTATGGGGTGTAAAGGGAGAACAGCAATGGCGAGCCGAAGCGCAACGAAAATCACTGCCGTTATGGCGAATGGAAGATGGTTTTCTGCGTTCATCCGGACTTGGCTCTGACCTTTTGCCGCCGCTATCGTTGGTGCTGGATAAACGCGGGATCTACTATGACGCCACGCGCCCCAGCGACCTGGAAGTGCTGATTAATCACAGCCAGTTAACACTGGCGCAGCAGATGCGAGCTGAAAAATTACGCCAGCGACTGGTTGAAAGTAAACTGAGCAAGTACAACCTGGGGGCCGATTTCTCTCTACCAGCCGAAGCCAAAGATAAAAAAATCATCCTGGTGCCGGGTCAGGTAGAAGACGATGCCTCAATTAAAACCGGCACCGTTTCTATTAAAAGTAACCTTGAGTTATTGCGTACCGTACGTGAACGTAACCCGCACGCCTACATTATTTATAAACCGCACCCGGATGTATTAGTGGGAAATCGCAAGGGCGATATTCCGGCAGAACTGATTGCTGAACTTGCTGATTATCAGGCACTGGACGCAGATATTATTCAATGCATCCAGCGCGCAAATGAAGTGCATACCATGACATCATTGTCCGGGTTTGAAGCGTTATTACATGGCAAGCAAGTTCATTGTTACGGCCTGCCCTTCTATGCCGGTTGGGGTTTAACCGTTGATGAACATCACTGCCCGCGCCGCGAGCAAAAATTAACGTTAGCAGATTTGATCTATCAGGCGTTGATTGTTTATCCAACCTATATCCACCCAACACGGCTACAACCTATTACGGTTGAAGAAGCTGCGGAATATTTAATCAAGACGCCGCGCAAGCCGATAGTAATTAGAAAAAATAATATTGACAGAGTTATTAATATTTACCGTAAGTTAATCATGTTCTGCAGAGTCAGACTGGGTTAACCAATTTCATTATTGACTATTGCACAGATTATTTATGCAAGGTAATGCACTAACCATTTTATTATCGGGTAAAAAATATCTGCTATTGCAGGGACCGATGGGACCTTTTTTCAATGACGTTGCCGAATGGTTAGAGTCATTAGGCCGTAACGCTGTGAATGTTGTGTTCAACGGCGGTGATCGTTTTTACTGCCGCAATCGACAATACCAGGCTTACAACCAAACGCCGAAAGAATTTCCCGGTTGGTTGCGAGATCTCCACCGGCAATATGACTTTGATACCATCCTCTGCTTTGGTGACTGCCGCCCATTACACAAAGAAGCAAAACGGTGGGCTAAGTCGAAAGGGATCCGCTTTCTGGCATTTGAGGAAGGATATTTACGCCCGCAATTTATAACCGTTGAAGAAGGCGGAGTGAACGCATATTCATCACTACCGCGCGATCCTGATTTTTATCGTAAGTTGCCAGATATGCCTGCGCCGCACGTTGAGAACTTAAAACCTTCAACGATGAAACGCATTGGCCATGCGATGTGGTATTACCTGATGGGCTGGCATTACCGTCATGAGTTCCCTCGCTACCGCCACCACAAATCGTTTTCCCCCTGGAATGAGGCACGTTGCTGGGTTCGTGCATACTGGCGCAAGCAACTTTACAGGGTAACACAGCGTAATGTATTGCCGAGGTTAATGAATGAGCTGGACCAGCGTTATTATCTTGCCGTTTTGCAGGTGTATAACGATAGCCAGATTCGTAACCACAGCAATTATAACGATGTGCGAGACTATATTAATGAAGTCATGTACTCATTTTCGCGTAAAGCGCCGAAAGAGAGTTATTTAGTGATCAAACATCATCCGATGGATCGTGGTCACAGACTCTATCGACCATTAATTAAGCGGTTAAGTAAGGAATATGGCTTAGGTGAGCGCGTCATTTATGTGCACGATCTCCCGATGCCGGAATTATTACGCCATGCAAAAGCGGTGGTGACAATTAACAGTACGGCGGGGATCTCTGCGCTGATTCATAACAAGCCACTGAAAGTTATGGGAAATTCTCTTTATGATATCGTTGACTTAACATACCAAGGAACATTAGATGACTTCTGGTTAACAAAATTCAAACCAGACATAAAGTTGTTTAAAAAATTTAAAGAGTATTTATTGTTTAAAACACAAATAAATCATGTTTTTTATGGAAACGAGAAAATAAATAAGAGCATAAATATCAATAGTTTTATTGGTTCACACAAATAAGGATGATACAAACAACTTTTTGGATTTCTAAGATTTAATAAAGAGGGGTATAAGAAGGCGTTTTTCTAAGTTAATGGGGAAATGAATTAACAGTCCATTGGTAGCTGTAAAGCCAAGGGCGGTAGCGTGGAGAAATTTTGGGAGCATAATGTTAAATGATAAGAAGTGGATTTGAAGTGCAGGTAGCGGCTGTTAAAGCATTGTTTTTTAGAGAAATTCGAACTCGGTTTGGTAAATTTCGCTTGGGATATTTATGGGCAATTTTAGAACCTGCATCGCATTTGTTAATATTGTTAGGGATATTCAGCTATATCATGCATCGCACTATGCCGGATATTTCATTCCCTATTTTCCTTATTAATGGGCTGATTCCATTTTTTATTTTTAGTAATATCAGTAGACGTTCTGTAGGGGCTATCGAAGCAAATCAGGGGTTATTTAATTATCGACCTGTTAAACCAATAGATACTATAATTGCACGTACATTACTTGAGTCATTTATTTACGTCTATGTCTATGTTTTCCTAATGTTCATCATCTGGCTTGCTGGTGAATATTTTCAAATAATAAGACCTTTACAACTGATAGGGGCTTGGAGTTTACTGATCGTTCTTTCATATAGTATTGGAGTAATATTTATGGTTATCGGAAAAAAATCCCCTGAAATGCAGAAAATATTGCCAATACTAATTAAGCCTTTATATTTTATATCATGTATTATGTTTCCTCTACATGCAATCCCAAAGCAATATTGGTCATACCTTCTCTGGAACCCTTTAATTCATGTAGTAGAATTAAGCCGAGAGGCTGTAATGCCGAGTTATGTAAGTGAAGGAGTAAGCATAAATTACTTACTAATATTTAGCTTAGCTACTCTATTCATTAGTCTAGCATTATATATATACTATGAAGAGGATATGTTGACCTCATGATTAAAATTAATAATTTAACTAAGTCATATATAACATCAACTGGGCGGCACTATGTTTTTAAAAATTTAAATATTTATATTCCTTCAAAAAAAAACATTGCATTTATTGGGCGAAATGGTGCTGGTAAATCAACACTTTTGAGAATAATCGGTGGAATTGATAAACCTGATTGTGGAAAAATTATCTCTAACAAAACGATCTCATGGCCAGTAGGGCTTTCTGGGGGGTTCCAGGGAAGCCTGACTGGGAGAGAAAATGTAAAATTTGTTGCTCGGTTATATGCCAAGAGAGATGAATTGAAGAAAAAAATAGAATTTGTAGAAGAGTTTTCTGAACTTGGACAATATTTTGACATGCCTATAAAAACATATTCATCAGGAATGCGTTCCCGATTAGGTTTTGGATTAAGCATGGCATTTAAATTTGATTACTACATTGTGGATGAAGTTACTGCTGTTGGTGATGCCAAGTTTAGAACAAAATGTTATCATTATTTTAAGGAGCGTCGTTCCGAATCAAATTTCTTAATGGTTTCCCATAATTTAAATGTCCTGAGTGAATATTGTGATGCAGCCTTATTATTTACAAAAGATAAGCAAGTAATTTATTATGATGATATTAAAATAGCTATTAACAAGTATATTGAAGATAATGAATTAACGAGATAATTCATGAACACAAACTATAATAAATTCAAAAAGCTTATAAAAAATCCTGGATTATTTTTTAGAGATTACTTACTAAAAAAACATCCTTTATATTATAATGAACTTCAATGTGCTCTACAAGAGGAGCAAATAATCATAGAAAATGATTTATCATTAGAGCGGCAAATCCCATCTGAATTACCTATAGATGTAGTATATACATGGGTAAATCACAATGACAATATCTGGAAAAATAAATATTTATCATATAAGAAAAATGATTATAGTTATGGTCAAAACGCAACTGATTTATCTAGATTTAGTAATAATAATGAATTGTATTTTTCCTTAAAGAGTATAAAGAAATTTATACCATGGGTGCGAAAAATATATATCATTACAGATAATCAAACCCCTGAGTGGATTGATTTATATTCTAACGTAACCATTATAGATCATAGAGATATAATTCCAAAAGAATACCTTCCAACATTTAATTCTCATGTTATAGAGGCGTATCTTCATAAAATAAAAGATTTATCTGAGTATTTTTTATATTTCAATGATGATGTTTTTGTTTCACGTGAAATACCCAAATCACATTTTTTTAAAAGTAATGGCATATCTTCTCTATTTATAACAAAAAAGAGTATAAATGCGATGAGGGATAAAGGTATAAACACACCAACTTTACATGCCTGCCTCAACTCTAGAAAGTTATTATATAATGAATTTTATATAGAAATTGATACACCATTAGTCCATTCATACATTCCACTAAAAAAAAGCCTGTATAATGAAGTGTTCAATAAGTTTCACGCTGAAATTTCTGCATTTTCAGAAAATAAATTCAGGACAAATCACGATCTGAATATGGCGACATTTCTTGTCCCATGGTATTCATACTTAAAAGGGTACTCAGCGCCATACAAAGATATTTGTTATTATTTTAACATCCGTTCAGCAACGGCACAACAAATATATAAACAATTAAAGCAATCAAATATAATGCCACATTCAATATGTGCCAATGATATATCACAAAAAGGATGCTCTAATATTAACATGCAAAATGAAGAACTAAACAAAACATTATCAAAGATTTTTGGAGGATAATTAATGAACATAAGAAAATTAAAAAAATTAAAGAAAAACCCAAAGCTTTTCTTTAATGACATGATGAAAAAACGAAAGTCTAAAGTGACTAATATCAAAAAATTAAATGGCAGTTATAATATTGTCGTATTTTCTAGTGATGACGAACATAAAACATCCAATTATAACTTCATTAAAAATATTAGGGATTATGAAAATATAAATGTTATACATGTTAATTTATTTAATAAAAATGATTTTATATTTCTTTCATCATTATTAAAATACGAGAACACATTATTTTTATGGCACGATGATTACATAGACTCTGATTTCTTACAAAAAGCAGACGAAATATTAAACAGCAAAAATAAAGGTTACGCTGACACAATAATAATACCAAATAGTAAACTTTCAGAAATCCCATTTATTAAATCAACATCTGATGCCATTTCATCTCATTATGAACTTAAAGAATATAATAGAATTGTGAACGAGTACTTTGTTGCAAACTCTATATATGGGATGATAATCCCTTCAATATTAATTAAAAAACATCTTGTTTATCATGAAAATGCTCATAAAAAATTCATTTTTAATGGCTTTATTTTTTTACTAGAGATACTTGAAGAATGCGAAAATAAATATACAATACGTTTTGAAAAGAAATTACATTACTTAAACAATCGAATGTCATCAATTCCTTTTAAAGGACAATCATGGTGCGACAGAAGTATTTTTTGTGATGATTTCATTTCACTAGTTAAAGGCATAGAACTTATATTAGAGCACTCGACTTCAGATAATATAAAAATTTCAGTTAAAAGATCTTTTTTTAATCTATTATTAACGTATATTAAATCTGGTTTAACAAATCATTCATTACTTGATATTATGAGTAATGATGAAAAAAATAAATTTAAACATTACTTAAATTATGCGTTAAATTTAATTGGTGATGATTGCATCTCTTCTTTTAATATTTCATGCGCGGAAACAATTAAAATTGGTTGTTTAAAAAAACTAGGCATTGAAAAGCAAAGTAAATATTGTGACTTGTTACAATTAGATAAAGATAAGAATGAAGTTTTATTACGATATTATTCTTCATGTGAGGTCTCGGCAGAAATTAGAATAGACAATAAAGAAGTTATTCCTATAGAATTTAAGACTATATGTCATAATTTATTTTCAGACGTATTCTTTTATGAGCAAAGAATGTGGTTATGGTTGACCAAGCAACCACATAAAAAACCGATAAAAATAAAAATATCAAATAGACACAAGGAAATTAGAGATTTTCGTAGAAAAGTAGAGGCCAATATTACATTTGATAAGATACAGTCGCAATATAATGCCATGCATCCAAAATTTAAATATGCAAGAAAATATTCCGGATGTTGGTTACTCATGGATAGAGACAATCAAGCTGATGATAATGCAGAACATTTATATCGATATATAAATCAGAACAGGCCTGATATATCTATATTTTTTGTTTTATTAAAGGACTCACATGACTGGGTCAGATTAGAGAAAGAAGGTTTTAAATTACTAGCATTTGGCAGTCGAGAGCATGAAGCTGCATTAGAATCATGTGATAAAATAATTAGTTCTCATGCGGCTCAGTTTGTTACGGATTATTTTAAAGATAAACGAATGCTATGGAAAAAATTTATTTTTCTTCAGCATGGTATCATTCATAATGATCAATCTACATTATTTAGACCAGACTGGAAGAAAATTGATATTTTTTTAACATCTGGAGTGGATGAATATAATTCCTTGGCAGGAGAGAAAACCACTTATAAATTTACTAAAAAAGAAGTGAAACTTACGGGGTTGCCAAGGCATGATTCATTATTAAAAAAAGATATCGATGAAGAAAATATCATTTTAGTAATGCCAACCTGGAGACCTAACTTGTTAGGAAAAGTCACATCTGGTACCAGTCGTGAATTATTACCTGATTTTCAAAATAGTGAGTATGCTAAAGCATGGACAGAATTGCTATCATCCGCGTCATTGTATAATCTAATAAAAAATGAAGGGTATAGAATAATTTTCTTTCCGCATGCCAATATGCAACCATATATAAGTGAGTTTAACCTACCAGAACATATAAGCATACAATCTCATTATGATGGTAGTATCCAGAGTTTATTTAAGCGTTCAAAAATAATGATCACTGATTATTCATCAGTAGCATTTGAAATGGCGTACTTGAATAAACCAATCTGTTATTATCAATTTGATGAAAAACAGTTTTTTACGAAAGGTCATTATAATAAAGGTTATTTTGATTATCGTTCTTCTGGATTTGGCCCCGTGTTCAATACTGTTGAAGGAGTTCTGGAGTTTTTACATAATATTATAAAAGGTAGATATCCTAATTCAGATATATATGAAAAACGTGCTGCTAATTTCTTTCCTTATCGTGACGGAAAATGTTGTGAACGAGTTTTGGATACTATAATTAATCTTGAACAACCAAGAGTAACACAATGTAGTACCGACTATTTAAAATGGGCTGCTCATGCCTATAAAACAGGAGATTATATTAGTGCACGCTCTCGTTATGAAAAATATTTCATTAACCATAATGATTCATGGGCGACATATAATGGCAAACATTTATTTAACTACATGGTTAGTTTAATATCACTTGGCGATTTTAACATTGCACTTAATTTACTGAACACAGGCAGAATAAGCGTATATAAAAAGAAGTATTTAAAATATCGCATTAATGTTTTATTATCATTAATATCCCTGACTCCGCTTAATATAAAAGAGACGATTAACAATAAAACAATTAAAGATATTACTTGGTATTGTAGTGATAGCATGGATTCATGTTTCAGTACCCGTAATAAATTGTTTTTACATGAGTCATCTCGCAGGTTACGGTTGTTAGAAAAAAATAAAGCATACGAAGATGTTGTAGTTATGTACAAATCATTATCAGATAATGAAAAGCATGATATAATTAATAAGAGCATATATATTCGAACATTATATCATTTAAAAAAATGGAAATTACTTCTGGATAATATTAATAGCAATGATATCTTTACAGGGCAAACTGGCATAAACATTTATATGGCAGCTTATTTCTTTGCTATTCGTTCAAGTAAAAGCAAAGTACCTGATTTGAATAAGTATGTAAAATATCTTTTAAGTGACACGCTTGATAACCAATACGTGGACGAGATATTCATGTATCTTTTGTACCACAATGAAAATGAAATTATTGATTTATATTACCAAACACACTCTTCTGAAATTAATACAAAATCCGTTCTTCTTTATTTTAAACACCTTATTAAAGTTAAAAAATATGAACAAGCATATGCCCTTTCAAAAAAAATAAACATTACAGAAATAGATGATGAGTCTTTATTCTTTATAGCTGAGTTTTATATTATTTATGAAGATTATGACTTAGCTATGTTATACATAAAACACATTCGACTTCGTTTACTTCTTAACAAATCTTCAGATGTTTATAAAAGAATTGATTATCTTATGTCATTAATCCCTTAATTATTTCACATACATATTCATGTGTGTAACACACACATGAATAAATATTAAGCAAGTAATGTGTCACATAATACTAAGGGCTTATTTTAAGCCCTTAGTCCAATACGGTCACATGACATATATATGAAACCATCATTTATTGTAGATGGAATAAATATAATAGGACTTGACAATAATATTCTTTTACTTATAACAGAATTTCTTATTATCTATGAAAAATACAACTTAGCAATGAAATATATAAAATGCTTACGCCTTCGTTTACTTAGTACTAAATCTTCAGAGTTATCTACAAGTGTAAAGTATTTAATGTCACTTATACCATAAAACTCTTTTGTATTATATAAAAGCACATGGCCCTCTTGTATATGTGCTTTATTTAGAGAGGTAAGTATGAAAAAATTTTTACACCTTTTATTTAATGAACATAGCTCTTCTGAACATGCAAGAGATATATTAATTATCAATGGCTGTGAGATACCTGTATTTTTAAAAAAGGGACGATGGTTGACAAATATTTGTGTAGATGCCGATTCAGACATAAAATTAAAGAATAAAAATGAAAATATTCAATTGCTACTTACATTAGAAAAAAAATTTCATCCAGATCAAATTGCATTTGATCAAAAACACTCTATAATTTCTCATTCATTGGAGAAAGAGTCAGTATATTATTCAGTATATGGCAATATTCACTCGCCAAACAAAATACTTATAACCTTTCCAGGTGTTTCTAATCTTGATAATGTACATCACAGATTGAGTGCATTAACTTCATTACATAGCAAGTTGAAAAATGTACTTGTTATTGCTTTCCAGGATAAGGAGGGAGTGTATGGGAATTACATGTTTAAAACATTAACCAATTATAGAATTCGCCCTATTGTTGTAAGCTTGATTTATGGATTAAAAACGAAATTCAGTTTAAAAAATGAAGATATAATTTTTTATGGTAATTCAAAAGGTGCGACTATAGCTATAGATTATATAAGCCTGTTTCCGGATTCATATTTTTTTATTGATATTCCACAACTTGATTTATATAATTACAAAAGTCAAAATCACATATTTCGATATACATTAGGTGAAGAAGCAAGAAAATATTATGTTTATAAAGAATCATTAACAAAGTTAGAGAATAATAGGGTTTTTTATTCTTTTGGTGAAAATGATCATGACTCTTCTTGCTCTATTCCAATTAAGAATTTTTCTGGCATAAATGTATCGATGTTAAAGGATATGAAACATTCTGGAAGTGCAATGGAGTTAGTTAAGAAAAATTTTGTTAAAATTCTACAGTTAATCACAGGTAGAACAGCAATAATAAGACCAACCATAAGTGTGAAATGTTTCTTTAAAAATGAGCGTCTGTATTTTAATAGATTGCTACCTGCTTTTGATAATATTCAAAAAATAGAGCATGTTTATGCTGAGATTAATTTTCAACCAATCAACCAATCAACCAATCAACCAATCAACCAATCAACCAATGTTTCGTTAAATAAACATTATGATAGAGTCTTGCGGGTGTATTGGAAATATGGATTTGATATATTACGTCATTTGACGTGTGGTGAGTATAGAATTAGTTTGCATGTGTATTATAATTACAATGAGTTCATATACCCGTTGGATAAAAAGATCATCGTGTCTTCAGGTAATGTTGTCGTGATTTGATAATTAAACTTTAATAAATTTATATTTGATGTTAATATTAGTAAGGGACGCCTTTTGGCATCCCTTACTAACTAAACTTGCATCGTAAGATATGTTCTAATAAAATTGTGCTTTCCTTGACTTACACATAAAACCGTAGGCGTTTTTTTCACCATAGTATCTACTGACGAAATTTTTCTTGACAGGATTTTGGGTAATGACTCCAACTTATTGATAGTGTTTTATGTTCAGATAATGCCCGATGACTTTGTCATGCAGCTCCACCGATTTTGAGAACGACAGCGACTTCCGTCCCAGCCGTGCCAGGTGCTGCCTCAGATTCAGGTTATGCCGCTCAATTCGCTGCGTATATCGCTTGCTGATTACGTG
>NZ_KE137316.1:2203984-2222875 GCF_000408845.1 Escherichia sp. KTE172
TAGCTGAACAGGAGGGACAGCTGATAGAAACAGAAGCCACTGGAGCACCTCAAAAACACCATCATACACTAAATCAGTAAGTTGGCAGCATCACCGATTGCTTCGTAGAACAACACAAATGCCAGAGCTAGTAATAACAAAAGCCCTGTGTATATATCAAGGCCAACAAATAAATTTAGCATATATTAGATTACGCCATTTTGAATTTACGAACGGACGCATTATCAGTGACTTTAACGGCATGGGCAAAGTGAAATATCATTTTTTAACGATAAAAAGCGTGTTATTTCTTGTGTATCAGACAATAAGCATTCATTCAAAAACTTTAGAAATAATCAAAACACAGGTATTCCACTGGTTAATATATTCATATATTAAATAAATAAATATTGGAATATATAAATGTTGAATGTTTTGATTAATCCCCGTGCTGATTATTCTTCATAATCAGTACGGGGTTGCTACAACATGTATTACTTTTTCACCACAATTAACGGTTCAATATCACTCTCTTTTTTGATGACCAGTGATTCATCACCGCGCAAACACGTCCCACCGTAGTTGCCGCCAACGGTGAAGGTACATACCTGAATGTATTTACCGTCCACTTTCGGCAAACACCACAGTTGCTGATAGATGTTTTTCTGCTCGGTAAATTTACCGCTGGTTTTGTCCAGCACCTCTTCATGATGGCTGACGAGGTCGATGTTACTGCCACAGCGACCGGCGATCGGTTTCACTGCGTAACCTGTTTTTACCAGTTCATCATTAACAGTGAAATCGGTATCCAGCAGGTAACGATGGTGCGGGAACAGCGACCAGAGGATCGGCAGAATCGCTTTGTTGCCGGGGATCACAGTCCACAGAGGTTCAAAGACCAGCACTTCCGGGCGCAGCAATACGTCGATAAGACGCACTTCATTTTGCGGATGACCGGTACGGATCGGCACCGCAGCAAACTCACGGTCGCTGACTTCACGAATCTGATCAAACGCGGTTTCCCACGCCCAGGTTTTCCACACGCAGTTAACCAGTCGCCCTTCCCCATCAATCAGTTGCCCGGCAGCATCCCAGCCCAGTTCATCCAGCCCACGCAAGATACGCGTTTCAAAGCCCGCCTGGTGCAGCGCCTGCTCCATAAACTGCGCGTGATAGTTTTCCTCGATATCTTTGTCCTGCATGATATGGACAAACGGACGTGCACGACTGTGTTTCCAGGCACCAGCCAGTTCGTTAATCAGCCCTTCCGCAGGATTGAAGCCGTTGCCTTTATAGCCCTGCTCCGCCCAACGTTCGAGGATCAAGCCCGCTTCGGTATGACAGGAGGCGGAATCGGCGTTGTATTCGTAGACCTTCAGGCCACGTTCATCCATGCAGAAATCCATACGACCGGTGATCATATGGTGACGGCGACGCTGCCAGGAGAGACGCAAACGTGGCCAGAGGATTTTCGGAATGTCGAACAGCGCCAGCAGGTTGTCATCTTTCAGCACCTTGTCGGTGGCGTGAAGATACATCAGGTGCAGCTCGTTGGTGGCTTTAATCAGCTCCTGCTCTGCGCTCTCGGTAATGGTGTAGTAATGATACGGATCCTGATTGATCACCTGACCGTTGGCCTGTACATAGGCGTTTTGCAGCGGATCTTTTTCATCCAGCCATTTACCGTCAAACTGGCCTTTGTTTTCCAGACGCGCCCCGCTGATTTTCAGCAGTTCGCCTGCAATTTCCGGCTGTGGCAAGCTGTATTCGGTATCTTCCGTCTGGATCATCCAGCCCAGAATGGTGGTGTCATCAAACGTGTCTTTAAGGGTATAGCCGCCGTTTTCGACCACCATCTCCAGCTCGCGCGTCCACTGTTGCCCTTGCGGCAACGGGGAATGAATCACGTTCTGTTCCGCAATACGGACTTTGTTGCCATGCAATTGGGTAATGATGGCGACATGGCCAGTGTCTTTAAATTCACCGCCTTTATCCCAGATAAGAAGCGCACCCGCGACCGGCGCACGCGGCGAGCCGTTAGGAAATGCCTGCAATGGCAGGATGTTGTCATTAACCACTTCACGCAGGAAGCGCAGCGAGAAAATCTCCCACGCCATACCCACGTCAGTGAAGACCACACCGTAATTCAGAAAGAGAAAACGGCGAGCAAATTCAACGCATTGCCATTTGTGGCCCATATATTCGTCGTCGATATAGCTACGGAATACGGCGTCATCTTCGTATTCCTGCGGATCGAGAGAACTGTAATCTGAAGAGTAGATTGCTACCCCACCTGGGGCGTAGCCCAGTAATGTCCCGAACGGGGCATCCTGGCTGGTCGTTCCTTTGCTCATCACTTTACCTTTAACAATACAACCTAAGCAGTTGGCGTAATTGTTGTGCTCTGATTACCTGCTCAGCGACATTAACCGGACAGAGGTCAGACTAATCATACACCTCATCGCAGCGGCTGGCGCAAAGGGTTAAAAAATTCACATTCTGTACAGCAAGTGACCTGCTACACTGCTTCAACACTACCACTCAGAAGGCAACTCACTATGACAGACAATACTTATCAGCCCGCGAAAGTCTGGACGTGGGATAAATCCGCTGGCGGCGCGTTCGCCAATATCAATCGCCCGGTTTCTGGTCCGACGCATGAAAAAACGCTGCCGGTGGGCAAACATCCACTGCAACTCTATTCGCTGGGAACGCCAAACGGACAGAAAGTAACGATTATGCTTGAGGAGCTGCTGGCGCTGGGCGTTACTGGTGCAGAGTACGACGCCTGGCTGATTCGTATTGGCGATGGCGATCAATTCTCCAGCGGCTTTGTCGAAGTGAACCCAAACTCGAAGATCCCGGCATTGCGCGACCATACCCATAATCCACCGATCCGCGTGTTTGAGTCTGGATCGATTCTGCTTTATCTGGCGGAGAAATTTGGCTACTTCCTGCCGCAGGATCTGGCAAAACGGACTGAAACGCTGAACTGGCTGTTCTGGTTACAGGGCGCGGCACCGTTCCTCGGCGGTGGTTTTGGTCACTTTTACCATTACGCGCCGGTGAAAATTGAGTACGCCATCAACCGCTTTACCATGGAAGCCAAGCGCCTGCTCGACGTGCTGGATAAGCAACTGGCGCAGCACAAGTTTGTTGCGGGCGATGAGTACACCATTGCGGATATGGCGATCTGGCCGTGGTTTGGCAACGTGGTGTTAGGCGGCGTGTATGATGCCGCAGAGTTTCTTGATGCGGGAAGTTATAAACACGTACAACGCTGGGCGAAAGAAGTGGGCGAACGTCCGGCGGTGAAGCGTGGGCGTATTGTTAACCGCACCAACGGGCCGCTGAACGAGCAGTTGCATGAGCGCCATGACGCCAGTGATTTCGAGACGAATACGGAAGATAAGCGTCAGGGGTAAGTCGCAACATTGGCAGGCTTATCGCTATGTAGCCGGATAAAGCATTTACGCCGCATCCGGCTTTAATCATCACGCGCTGGTAATGTCGTAATCCATTTGGCGCAGTGCGTCTAATGTGGCTTTGGCTTCGTCTTCATCGATAATGCTCATGGCAAATCCGACGTGCACCAGTACCCACTGGCCCAGCAGATCGGCAGGGTTACCTTCACAAATCAGGGCGATATTCACGTCGCGCTTGATACCACATACTTCAACCTGCGCAAGCTGGTGAATATCTTCACCGACAGCAAGCACCTGGCCTGGAACGCCAATACACATTGTTAACTCCGGTTATTCAACTTCAATACTTTTGACGATTAGCGAATCGCCGGTATCGACACGCAACCGCTCGCCGTGACAGATCGGACACTGCGCATCGTGCTGATGAATCTCCACCACCTGGCTACAATCCCAGCACCAGGCCTGGGCGGGTTTATAGACGATATGTAAATCGCACCCTTGCGCCACCGTTCCGTGGCAGACAATTTCAAAACTAAAACGGACGGCGCTCTCCTCAACGCAGGAGAGCGCACCAATTTCCAGCCACACGGCGGTGACGCGCTTAACATCGTGCTGCTCCGCCTGCCGTTGGATAATTTCAACGGCGCTCTGGCAAAGCGACAACTCATGCATTTTCGCCACTCCTGCGGCCAAATAGCAGGGCACGACGCCCTGCGTGTGGTACATCCGGATTGCTGACTGGCAGCGAAAGGATCATTCGGGCGCAGTCATCCGTCAGCCGTTGGCCCTCTTCAATCGACATGCTGTGCGAAAGCGGCGACATCAGCGAGCAGGAGAGGTATTGCGAAACACCGTCCAGTTCACCAACAGTAAAGGTCATAGTGCCATACGGCAGTTGCAGACCAATTTTTTCACTCACTTTGCGCAGCGGCCAGAGTTGATCCGGGCCGGGGAAGATAACTGCACTCAGCATCCACGGGGTGATCACACACCCCGTCCACTGACCTTCGAACAGCGTAAAGTCAGAAACATACACCGGCATTGAAGGATGCAGAAAAGAGAGATCGTGCATCGAACGCCGGGCAATTTCTTCAAACGCTGCCTGTACTTGCACCTTCGGGGAGGTCTGGAAACCTGCTATCTCTTCAGTCATGAATCGCCTCCCGTGGGATGGCTTCCACGCCTGATTCGCGCAGCGCAGCCAGAACCTGCTCAAGCGCAGGTTCAATCATTGCTTCAACCGTCGGCGTTAAGCCGATGTGTGGCTCCAGCGATTCCGGGATCACGCCGACCAGGGTCAGCTTTTTCGGAAACTCACCGGTGAAGCGCAGGGCCGACAATACGTCGGCCAGGCCAAGCTGATGCGGAGAGATTTTGTTGGTAAACAACGCCGGAACTTCTTCATCCCGCAGGATCATCATCGTTCCCGGCGCGCTCTTCTTCGACACAATAGCATCCGCAATGATCAGATGATCGCGATTTGCCATGTCGCCAAGCAGCTCCATTCCCGCCGTGCCGCCATCGAGGATCTCAACATAATCCGGCAGAATGTATCGTTGCTCTAACGCTTCGACAATCCGCACACCGATGGCTTCATCGGTCAGCAAAATATTGCCGACCCCTAAGACTAAAATACGCATTACAGAACCTTCACTGAAACCACTTCGTTGCCGTCAGCATCCACTACGTGTACCGCACAGGCCATGCACGGGTCGAAGGAGTGAATGGTACGCACCACTTCCAGCGGTTTATTCGGATCGGCAACCGGCGTACCCACCAGCGACTGCTCGTAAGGACCGACGTCATCATTGAAGTTACGCGGGCCAGAGTTCCAGGTTGATGGAACAACTGCCTGGTAGTTACTGATAATACCGTCTTTGATCACCATCCAGTGAGAGAGCATACCGCGCGGCGCTTCAAGGAAACCAACGCCTTTGAACTCACCTGTAGCCGGAATGTTCGGCTTCACAAAGGTGGTGTGATCGCCTTTGCCGATATTGGTGATCAGTGCACTGTATTGATTTTGCAGGATATCCTGCAATTCGCAGCAGTGAACGGTACGACCAATAATACGGCCCAGCGTGGAGTGCAGCTGCGCCACTTCCAGCGTGTTGCCAGTCAGTTTCTGATAAATCGCAACGATTTCATTCAGTTTGTTCTGGGTAGACTCGCGTCCTGCCGCCAGTTTCACCAGCATGTTAGCCAGCGGACCCACTTCTACCGTTTTGCCGTAGAAAGTCGGTGATTTCACCCAGGAATATTTACCGTCGTCAGACCAACCATCATAAGCCGGAATGGTGGTACCTTCCCACGGTGCCTGCGGCGCTTCGTCTTTATACCAGGAGTGCTTCGCGCTTTCCTGAATCCCTTTGATCAGGTATTCATCGGAATGAGAAGTGATCGGACGATACGAGGACAGATCCGCATTCTCAATGTAGCCGCCCGGGAACAGGAAGCTGCCGTTTTTGCTGTCGGTAGGGAATTCTGGCACGCTCAGGTAGTTCACCGCACCTTTACCGCGCGTCAGCCATTCCGGGTAGAACGCGGCGATAACCGCGGTATCAACCTTGTAAACCTGCTCAACAAAGTCGCTCAGCTTGTCGATGAAAGACTTGATGTACATCAGGCGCTCAAGGTTCAACACGCCCAAACCGTCGAGGTTGATCGGGTTCGCGACACCACCTACCGCCAGGTTCTGAATGTGCGGCGTTTTACCGCCCAGCAGCGCCACGACGCGGTTAGCGTCACGCTGGCACTCCAGCGCCTGCAGGTAGTGCGCTACCGCAATCAGGTTCACTTCCGGCGGCAGTTTCATCGCCGGGTGACCCCAGTAGCCATTGGCGAAAATACCCAACTGACCGCTGGCAACCAGATCTTTGATCTTGTTCTGAACTTTGGTGAACTCTTCCGGGCTGTTCAGGTGCCAGGTCGAAACACCTTTCAGCATTTCGGAGGCTTTGGTTGGGTCAGCTTGCAGTGCAGAAGTGATGTCCACCCAGTCCAGCGCCGAGAGCTGATAGAAATGAACGATATGGTCATGCGTGGTGTGCGCAGCCAGAATGATGTTACGGATGTATTGCGCGTTAACCGGAACGTCGATATTCAGTGCACTTTCTGCCGCACGAACGGAAGACAGCGCGTGAGTGGTAGTACATACGCCACAGATACGTTGCACAATCATCCATGCATCGCGCGGATCGCGGTTTTTCACGATCTCTTCCATGCCGCGCCACATGGTACCGGAAGCCCATGCTTTCGAAACGACGCCATTTTCGATTTCGCAATCGATGCGTAAATGCCCCTCAATACGGGTTACCGGATCAATAGTAATTCTCTGGCTCATGCTTTGCTCGCCTCATGACGATTATGATCGTTTTGTTTTAAAGGAGGAAGTATCGGCAGTAGACGAATGAGTACGATGTAAGCGCAAATCTCAATAGCCACAAAACCAATAGAAATCAACAGTTCTTCCCAGGTCGGGAAGTAGGCGTAACCGCCGCCCGGGTTGAATGCCACCAGCGAATAGGTCAGACGCCAGGTTGCACAACCTAACAGCGCGCTCAGTGCTGACAGGAACAGCATGCGGGAATCATTACGCAGCTTCGCCACACGCAGAACGACCAGCGGGAAGAGCATCAGCAGGACTTCAATCCAGAACATCACGGAGTAGAAGTCACCGGCAAACGCTAACGACAGCTTGTCGCGATAGATAAGCTCGCCAAAGCGCAGCACGATGAAAATCGCCAGCAACACACTGATGGTGTTGGTCAGCTTAACGAACAGACTCTTTTCATCCGGACCGTTGCCACGCAGACCCGCCTGCACCAGCGAACCTTCAAAGATGACAATTGAGAAGCCCATGATGAACGCCGTCAGCAGCGAGAACAGCGGCAACATTTCATAGCTTTGCCACAGCGGATGCACCTTGTAGCCCGCCGAGATCATCAGCGACCCCATTGAAGACTGGTGCATGGTCGGCAGCAGCGCGCCAAGTGCAATGATGAAGAACATCACCTTGTTCAGACGCTGTAGCGATACCTTCCAGCCCAGACGTTCAAACAGTGCCGGAGCAAACTCCAGTGCCATCACGCCGATATAGATGGTCATACAGACCGCCGTCTCGAACAGTACCGAGTTCACGTTGAAGTGACCCGGAATGTAGAAGTACGGCAGGTTCCAGTAGCGACCCACGTCGATGGTGATCGACAAGCCACCCAAGGAGTAACCGAACAGACTCGCCAACAGCGCCGGACGCACCAGCGGATGGTATTGCCCACGGTTAAAGACGTATACTGCCCACGCCAGCGCCCAGCCGCCACAGGCAAAGCCGGTACCGATCAACAGGTCAAACGCGATCCACACGCCCCACGGGAAGCCGCCGTTCAGGTCAGAGACAGAGCCAAGACCGAACACCAGACGCTTCACAATCAGGAGCATACAGATGACGATTAACGGTCCAAAAATCATGACCGGTTTACTGATGATTTTGCCGCCCAGCGGTTGTGGATCATGACTCATGATCGTCTCCTCCGTCGTGATGGTCGTTTTTGGTGTTGCGACGAACCAGCACGGTTAAGCCCGCCAGCACAGCCAGTGGTAGCATCATGCCTTTATACAGGGTGTGTTGAATATTTTCGGAACGCGCACCGGTAGAAAGATCGTCCAGTTTCGGCAGGTCGAGATTTTCATAAGGCACACCCGTCAGTACCAGAACCTGAGTACCGCCGCCCTCTTTCTCGCCGTACAGATGCGGATAATATTTCGGCACCGTATGCAGGTAAGTGTCGCCAGATTTCAGCGTCTGACGCGGATAGTGGTATTCGCTGCCAGGCTTCAGCGCCAGACGTTTTTTCGCCTCCGCCATCAGCTCTTCACGCGTACCGAAAATCACCGCGCCCGCCGGGCACACTTCTACGCAGCCAGGTAGACCGCCTTTATCGAGACGTTCCACACCTTTCTGGTTGCACAGCTCGCACTTATGCAGCGCACCAAACGGGTTGTTGTAGTCGTACTTCGGCACGTTGTACGGACAGGCGACCATGCAGTAACGGCAGCCGGTGCACACATCTTTGTCGTAATGGACAATGCCGGTTTTCGGATCTTTTTTCAGTGCAGAGACCGGGCACACAGAGACACAGTTCGGATCGACGCAGTGCATACACTGTTTCTTAATGTACGCGTAGCCGTTCTCCTCCTGGTCTTTGTTGACCCCTGTGCCGCTGGTCCACACCTGAATGATGTTATTGGTATACGGCGACAGTTTGTCGTTGTTCGACCAGGTCTGTTCCCCTTGCGGGTTACGTTCAGGGAAATTGATATCCTGACACTTGGTGACGCAAGCCTGGCAGCCTACGCACAAGGTCGAGTCGTACAACATCCCCAGCGATCCCGGAATTGGCGGGCGGTTTTCAGCAGCCGCATGACTGACAGACGGCAGCGCGCCCGTCAGCAATGCCCCGCAGGAGGCTGCTTTAATAAAATTACGTCTGTTCACGGTTATTCTCCCCGTGAGTCAGCGTTATCTTTCTTTTGCTGACGACCCAGTTCACGCACCGCCATCACGCTGACACCGGCAACCAACCCAACCACACCGCCGAGCAAACCAATAGCGCCTGCAGAGACGTTGCCGCCCTCTTTAGCGTTAACATCCGGTTTCTGTGAACGCGGAGTTTGATTTTCGACGTTGGCAAGCTGATGGATGCCTTTATGGAAGCCGATACCTTCTTCGTTACAGCCATAGCACGGGTGACCAATCGCCACCGGCCACACACCGCCAACATCGCAGAATTGCAGCGTTGAGCAGTTGCCGTAAGTTTCTGGCCCTTTACAGCCGAGGTGGTACAGGCACCAGCCTTCGCGGTGGCCTTCATCACCGAACTCTTTGGCAAAACGACCAGCATCGAAGTGCGGGCGACGTTCGCAGTGTTCGTGAATCAGACGGCCATAGGCGAAGGTCGGACGGTTTTTGTCATCCAGTTTCGGCGGTTTGCCGTAAGTGATGATGTGCGCAACGGTCGCGAGGAAGTTGTGCGGGTTCGGCGGGCAGCCCGGAATATTGATAACGGTTTTGCCTGGCAGAACTTCTTGCAGGCTGACTGCGCCAGTTGGGTTAACTCCAGCTGCGGCAACACCGCCCCACGCAGAGCAGGAACCGATAGCGATAATGGCTGCTGCGCCTTCCGCCGCTTTGCGGATGTGATCCACAATCGGCTCACCGGCAACCATGCAATAAATACCGTTATCTTTTAATGGGATGGAACCATCCACCACTAACACATACTGCCCTTTGTACTTCTCGAGAGCGTTATGTTTGTTCTCTTCGACCTGATGACCGAAGGCGGCGGAAAGCACTTCGTGATACTCCAGAGAGATAGTCTCCAGTACGAGGTTTTCTACCGTTGGATGCGTTGCACGAAGCAGAGATTCCGTACAACCGGTGCACTCCTGCGCGCCAATCCAGATAACTGGCGGACGCTGCGGGTTAGTAACCGATTCGGCCATCTCTGCAGCGGCTTTGCTACTTAACCCCATGGTGGCGGCTAATGCTGCACAAAGCTTCATGAAATCACGACGGTTAATGCCGTGAGAATGGATGAGGGTGTTATCTCCAGTCATTTATAGTTATTCCGTTGCGAAGACCTGGCATATATTTTGCCTCAATCGCAAAATCAATAATGCGATCGATGCGCCATTTACCACACATTTATTATGGTTATCGATATCATGATACTGCGGCGGGGCGCTAAAACGAAGGGAAGAAGCATTAGTGTAATTAATTAAAGCAAGATAATACGTATGTTTGATCAATTTTCGAGGCGATAACCGGCCATAAAAAAGCGCAACGTAGAACAGGAATTATTCTCACGAAAGAAATCCATTACCATCTCTTTATCCAGTCCATAGCGGCGCGTCAGAATACCCGCTTCCCAGGCGCTAAGCTGGCGATCTCCGGTCTTTTCGTACATCCGGTGTGAGTAGCCTAATACAAAACCGCGTTTATAATCGGCACAGAATTTTGTCACATTAACCGCACTGTCGGCATGCGTTGCTTTTAATCCCGCCATTAAGCCTTTACCAAAATGGTTATTCATCGTTCACCTCATTCGCTATATATTGTCATATATAGCGATATTTTAGGCAAAGAACGACTTTTGCGCACGCTATTTTTTCATGCTTGTTTAAGACGTAATCCCGTAAGAGATAAACCTATCAGGAGAGATATTTATCGAACCATTTCAGTGTCCTTTGCCAGGCAAGATCGGCGGCAGATTTGTCATAACGGGGCGTGGAATCATTATGGAATCCGTGATTAACCCCCGGATAGATATACGCCTCATAAACCTTATTATTGGCTTTCAACGCCGCCTCGTAAGCAGGCCAGCCCTCGTTGATTCGGGTGTCCAGTTCCGCAAAGTGGAGTAGTAAAGGCGCTTCAATCTTCGCCACATCGGCAGTGGGTGCCTGACGACCATAAAACGGCACCGCGCAGGCCAGTTCCGGATACGCGACAGCCGCCGCGTTCGATACGCCACCGCCATAGCAAAATCCGGTAATACCCACTTTGCCTGTCGCTTGCGGATAGCGTTGCATAAACTCAATTGCGGCAAAGAAATCATTCATCAGTTTGTTGGATCAACCTGCTGTTGCAGCTCACGACCTTTATCATCATTTCCCGGATAACCTCCAACGGAACTTAAGCCGTCAGGTGCCAGGGCGATATACCCCGCCTTCGCCACTCGCCGTGCCACATCTTCGATATACGGATTCAGTCCACGATTCTCATGCACCACCACTACGGCTGGCGTTTTGCCGCTCATCTTTGCGGGCTTCACCAGATAACCCCGCACCTCGCCGTGACCATTTGGCGAAGGATACGTGATGTACTCAGCAACAATTTCCGGGTCGGTAAACTCTACCTGAGTCGCCAGCGCATAATTTGGCTTGAGCAAATCAAACAACGCTAATGCCGTCATCCCGCCTACCGCACTTCGCCGCAAGGTTGAGGAACTCACGTTTCGAGATTTTCCCGTGAGCGTAATAGTCATAGTAATCCAGCAACTCTTGTGGGAAATCTTTGGCGGTTAAACGCGGCATCGTTGCACTCCTCAACTGGTGTTTTTTTAAGCAAAGCATAAGCACGTGTTTTCGCCCAGTTTTTCGTCACTCTGTGAGCCAGACTACGGGATACGCGCTGGCGAATCGCTAAACTAGAAACATTGTTTCGAAATTGAACGGTGGAAAGGAGAGGTCATGGTCTGGTTAGCGAATCCCGAACGTTACGGGCAGATGCAGTACCGCTATTGCGGAAAAAGCGGTTTACGCCTGCCCGCGTTATCGCTCGGTTTATGGCACAATTTCGGTCACGTTAACGCGCTGGAATCACAGCGTGCGATCCTGCGTAAAGCGTTTGATTTGGGCATTACGCACTTTGATTTAGCCAACAATTACGGGCCACCTCCAGGAAGCGCAGAAGAGAACTTTGGTCGCCTGCTGCGGGAGGATTTTGCCGCTTATCGCGATGAACTGATTATCTCTACCAAGGCTGGCTACGATATGTGGCCCGGCCCTTACGGCTCTGGCGGTTCACGTAAATACCTGCTCGCCAGCCTCGACCAAAGCCTGAAGCGGATGGGGCTTGAGTATGTCGATATCTTTTACTCTCATCGCGTCGATGAAAATACGCCGATGGAAGAAACCGCCTCTGCGCTGGCTCATGCGGTACAAAGCGGTAAGGCGCTGTATGTCGGGATCTCCTCTTACTCGCCAGAGCGGACGCAAAAAATGGTCGAGTTGCTGCGCGAGTGGAAAATTCCGCTGTTAATTCATCAACCTTCGTACAATTTACTGAACCGCTGGGTGGATAAAAGCGGCCTGCTGGATACCCTGCAAAATAACGGCGTGGGTTGCATTGCCTTTACTCCACTGGCCCAGGGATTGCTGACCGGGAAATATCTCAACGGTATTCCGCAAGATTCACGGATGCATCGTGAAGGGAATAAAGTTCGTGGTCTGACGCCGAAAATGCTCACCGAAGCCAACCTCAACAGCCTGCGGTTATTGAATGAAATGGCACAGCAGCGTGGACAATCAATGGCGCAAATGGCGTTAATCTGGTTGCTGAAAGATGATCGCGTGACGTCGGTATTGATTGGTGCCAGCCGTGCAGAGCAACTGGAAGAGAACGTGCAGGCGCTGAATAATCTGACATTTAGCACCGAGGAGCTGGCGCAGATTGATCAGCATATCGCCGATGGCGAGCTGAATCTGTGGCAGGCGTCTTCCGATAAATGACCTGTTAATAACGGGCGCGAGAACCGCGCCCGAATCAGATCAGTGATTATGACGAGTCAGTCGGTCAAGATAGCCCATCACAAATGCAGAGAGCACAAACGTCAGATGGATAATGACGTACCACATCAGTTTGTTATCAGGGACATTTTTCGCATCCATAAAGACGCGCAGTAAGTGAATGGAAGAAATTGCCACAATCGACGCTGCTACTTTGTTTTTCAGCGACGTTGCGTCCATTTTCCCCAGCCAGTTCAGCTTCTCTTTGTTCTCGGAGATATCCAGCTGCGAGACGAAATTCTCATAACCGGAAAACATCACCATCACCAGCAAACCGCCAACCAGCGTCATATCCACCAGCGACAGCAACACGAGGATCAAATCTGATTCCGCCATCGAGAAGATATTCGGCAGTACGTGAATAATCTCCTGGAAGAACTTCAGCGCCAGGGCAACTAACGCCAGCGAAAGGCCAAAGTACACGGGGGCAAGCAGCCAGCGAGAAGCATACATTGCATTTTCAAGAAAACGTTCCATACATTCCTGTCGTGTAGTTAAAACGGGCAACAGTATATCGCAATTGAGTAAACAGCGCGCAACAGCAAATCAACATATCCGTTAAACCTTTGTCGCATAAATCCGAGGTTTAGGGATCTTCCTGGTTCCCTTATCAACGCATCGAGAGCGTCTACCCTTAAAGGACGTTGAACCTGAAGGGAGAAAAACGATGTCTCATTTAAAAGACCCGACCACGCAGTATTACACTGGTGAATATCCCAAACAGAAACAACCGACGCCAGGCATCCAGGCGAAGATGACACCGGTACCGGATTGCGGCGAGAAAACCTATGTTGGTAGCGGTCGCATGAAAGATCGTAAAGCACTGGTGACAGGGGGCGATTCCGGAATCGGTCGCGCTGCCGCCATCGCTTACGCGCGTGAAGGGGCTGACGTGGCGATCAGTTATCTTCCCGTGGAAGAAGATGACGCTCAGGATGTTAAAAAGATCATTGAAGAATGCGGACGCAAAGCCGTTCTGCTGCCAGGCGATTTAAGCGATGAGAAATTCGCCCGTTCGCTGGTTCACGAAGCGCACAAGGCGTTAGGCGGGCTGGATATTATGGCGCTGGTCGCCGGGAAACAGGTTGCCATTCCTGATATTGCAGACCTCACCAGCGAACAGTTTCAAAAGACCTTTGCCATTAACGTTTTCGCGCTGTTCTGGCTAACCCAGGAAGCGCTCCCCCTGCTACCGAAAGGTGCTAGTATCATCACCACTTCGTCAATCCAGGCATACCAGCCAAGCCCGCATTTACTGGACTATGCGGCTACGAAGGCGGCGATTCTGAACTACAGCCGTGGCCTGGCAAAACAGGTCGCAGAGAAAGGTATTCGGGTGAATATTGTTGCGCCAGGCCCGATCTGGACAGCACTGCAAATTTCCGGCGGACAGACGCAGGATAAGATCCCGCAGTTCGGCCAGCAAACACCAATGAAGCGTGCGGGGCAACCGGTGGAACTGGCCCCTGTATATGTTTACCTGGCAAGTCAGGAGTCGAGCTACGTCACCGCAGAAGTGCATGGCGTGTGCGGCGGCGAGCATTTAGGCTAAAAAAATGCCCGGTTGTGAAAAGCAACCGGGCATCATTTTTATTTCGCTTTGGCAGTTTCTTCGCCGACCAGACCTATCTTCAGGTAACCCGCCTGATGCAGCGTATCCATTACCTTCATCAACGTCTCGTAATCGACGGTTTTATCCGCTCGGAAGAAGATGGTGGTGTCTTTCTTACCTTCAGTTAACGCATTCAACGCCGTAATCATTGTTTCATCGGTGACCGGATCGTTACCGATAAACATCGAGTTGTCTGCCTTCACCGACAGATAAACCGGTTTTTCCGGGCGCGGCTGCGGCGTGCTGGTAGAAGCAGGCAAGTTCACCTTCACATCTACCGTCGCTAACGGTGCCGCCACCATAAAGATAATCAGCAGAACCAACATCACGTCGATAAACGGCGTCACGTTGATATCATGCATTTCGCCGTTATCGTCGAGGTTTTCGTTAAGATGCATTGCCATCGGACATTATCCTGCGCGTAATTTTTGTGCGACACGAACCGGATGCGCAGCGGCGCTGGCTTCCAGATCCAGGTCACGGCTTTGCAGCAACAATACCTGCGCTGCAACATCACCCAGCATCGCTTTAAAGCCGCCAATCTGGCGTGCAAATACGTTATAGATAACGACCGCCGGAATCGCTGCCACGAGGCCGATTGCCGTTGCTAACAGAGCTTCTGCAATACCCGGCGCAACGACTGCCAGGTTAGTGGTCTGCGTTTGCGCGATACCAATAAAGCTGTTCATGATGCCCCAGACCGTACCAAACAGACCAACGAACGGCGAAATCGCGCCGATGGTTGCCAGATAGCCGTTACCGCGGCCCATTTGACGACCTACTGCGGCGACCCGACGCTCCAGACGGAAGCTGGTACGTTCTTTAATACCTTCGTTATCGTCGCTGCCTTCTGACAGTTCCAGCTCATTCTGCGCTTCATTGAGCAAATGCAGGCTTAAGCTTTTGCTACCAAAATCAGCGGCGATATCGTTGGCCTGGTTTAAGGAACGCGCTTCAGCCAGCAGTTGCTGCTCGCGCTTAAGGCGACGCTTCTGATTGAAGAACTCTACGCTCTTACTGAAGAAGATTGCCCAGGTGACTACGGAGGCCAAAATAAGCCCAATCATCACGCACTTAACGACAATATCGGCGTGCTGATACATACCCCAGACGGAAAGGTCCGTCTGCATTAAATTATTACCCACTGTGTATCTCCAGGACGCAAGTCACAAAATCTGCGCATAATAATATCAAAACGACGTCGAATTGATAGTCGTTCTCATTACTATTTGCATACTGCCGTACCTTTGCTTTCTTTTCCTTGCGTTTACGCAGTAAAAAAGTCACCAGCACGCCATTTGCGAAAATTTTCTGCTTTATGCCAATTCTTCAGGATGCGCCCGCGAATATTCATGCTAGTTTAGACATCCAGACGTATAAAAACAGGAATCCCGAGATGGCGGACAAAAAGCTTGATACTCAACTGGTGAATGCAGGACGCAGCAAAAAATACACTCTCGGCGCGGTAAATAGCGTGATTCAGCGCGCTTCTTCGCTGGTCTTTGACAGTGTGGAAGCCAAAAAACACGCGACGCGCAATCGCGCCAATGGCGAGTTGTTTTATGGACGGCGCGGAACGTTAACCCATTTCTCCTTACAAGAGGCGATGTGCGAACTGGAAGGTGGCGCAGGCTGCGTGCTGTTCCCCTGCGGGGCGGCGGCGGTTGCTAATTCTATTCTTGCTTTTGTCGAACAGGGCGATCATGTGTTGATGACCAACACCGCCTATGAACCGAGTCAGGATTTCTGTAGCAAAATCCTCAGCAAACTGGGCGTAACGATATCGTGGTTTGATCCGCTGATTGGCGCAGATATCGTTAAACATGTGCAGCCAAACACTAAAATCGTGTTTCTGGAATCCCCAGGCTCCATCACCATGGAAGTCCACGACGTTCCGGCGATTGTTGCCGCCGTGCGCAGTGTGGTGCCGGATGCCATCATTATGATCGATAACACCTGGGCGGCCGGTGTGCTGTTTAAGGCGCTGGATTTTGGCATCGATGTTTCTATTCAGGCCGCCACCAAATATCTGGTTGGGCATTCAGATGCGATGATTGGCACTGCGGTGTGCAATGCCCGTTGCTGGGAGCAGCTACGGGAAAACGCCTATCTGATGGGCCAGATGGTCGATGCCGATACCGCCTATATAACCAGCCGTGGCCTGCGCACTTTGGGTGTTCGCCTGCGTCAACATCATGAAAGCAGTCTGAAAGTGGCTGAATGGCTGGCAGAACATCCGCAAGTAGCGCGAGTTAACCACCCTGCTCTGCCTGGCAGTAAAGGCCACGAATTCTGGAAACGAGACTTTACAGGTAGCAGCGGGCTATTTTCCTTTGTGCTTAAGAAAAAGCTCAATGATGAAGAGCTGGCGAACTATCTGGATAACTTCAGTTTATTCAGCATGGCCTACTCGTGGGGCGGTTATGAATCGTTGATCCTGGCAAATCAACCAGAACATATCGCCGCCATTCGCCCACAAGGCGAGATCGATTTTAGCGGGACCTTGATTCGCCTGCATATTGGTCTGGAAGATGTCAACGATCTGATTGCCGATCTGGACGCCGGTTTTGCGCGAATTGTGTAACGTTGCCAGTTTTGGACAAATTTGCAGACATTTAATTGTGAAAAGTCTTAAATTGTTGCGTCCGGGATCAAGGCGTCCCGGACGATTCAGGAGTACAATAGGCAGATAAAGGCTTAAACGCTGTTCCACAGGAAAGTCCATGGCTGTTATTCAAGATATCATCGCTGCGCTCTGGCAACACGACTTTGCCGCGCTGGCGGATCCTCATATTGTTAGCGTTGTTTACTTTGTCATGTTTGCCACGCTGTTTTTAGAAAACGGCCTGCTGCCCGCCTCATTTTTGCCAGGCGACAGCTTGTTGATATTGGCTGGCGCATTGATTGCCCAGGGGGTTATGGATTTTCTGCCTACGATTGCGATTCTGACCGCCGCAGCAAGTCTGGGCTGCTGGTTAAGTTATATTCAGGGGCGCTGGTTAGGAAATACCAAAACGGTGAAAGGCTGGCTGGCACAGCTTCCCGCTAAATATCACCAGCGCGCCACCTGCATGTTTGACCGCCACGGTCTGCTGGCGCTGCTGGCTGGACGTTTTCTTGCATTTGTCCGTACGTTGCTGCCAACCATGGCGGGAATTTCCGGTCTGCCAAACCGCCGCTTCCAGTTTTTCAACTGGTTAAGTGGATTGCTGTGGGTCAGCGTGGTAACCAGTTTCGGCTATGCCTTAAGTATGATTCCGTTCGTTAAACGCCATGAAGATCAGGTAATGACGTTCCTGATGATCCTGCCAATTGCCTTGTTAACCGCTGGCTTGTTAGGCACGCTGTTTGTGGTGATTAAAAAAAAATACTGTAACGCCTGACGATTTTCCCCGTTCCCGGTTGCTGTACCGGGAACGTATTTAATTCCCCTGCATCGCCCGCATTCTTGCCGCATCTTCCCCCGGCGTCACACCAAAGTAACGTTTAAACTCACGGCTAAATTGCGATGCGCTTTCGTAACCGACGCGCATCGCTGCCGCACTGGCTTTCATGCCGTCGTGGATGATCATCATCCGCGCCTTATGCAGACGGTAATTCTTCAAATACTGCAACGGCGAGGTGCTGGTGACAGACTTAAAATTATGGTGGAACGCCGATACGCTCATGTTGGCTTCTGCCGCCAGTTGCTCGACGCTCAGGTTTTCGGTGTATTTATTCTCAATCCGTTTCAGCACGCGGCTAATCAGGCTGAAGTGAGTCTGGCGACTGACCAGCGCCAGTAACGCGCCGCCGCAAGGTCCGGTCAGCACGTAGTACAGAATTTCGCGGATGATCTGTTTGCCGAGAATACGCGCATCCAGTGGTCGCTCCATCACGTCGAGTAACCGCTCCGCCGCGCATAAAATCTCTTCTGATAACGTGGCGGAGTTAATCCCGCTGGCTGCCATCGACGGCTGGAAATGCTCATCTTCGCCAATGTCCATCAACAGTTCCTGTAACTGCAAAATATCGACATTGAGGTAATGACTCCAACTTATTGATAGTGTTTTATGTTCAGATAATGCCCGATGACTTTGTCATGCAGCTCCACCGATTTTGAGAACGACAGCGACTTCCGTCCCAGCCGTGCCAGGTGCTGCCTCAGATTCAGGTTATGCCGCTCAATTCGCTGCGTATATCGCTTGCTGATTACGTGCAGCTTTCCCTTCAGGCGGGATTCATACAGCGGCCAGCCATCCGTCATCCATATCACCACGTCAAAGGGTGACAGCAGGCTCATAAGACGCCCCAGCGTCGCCATAGTGCGTTCACCGAATACGTGCGCAACAACCGTCTTCCGGAGCCTGTCATACGCGTAAAACAGCCAGCGCTGGCGCGATTTAGCCCCGACATAGCCCCACTGTTCGTCCATTTCCGCGCAGACGATGACGTCACTGCCCGGCTGTATGCGCGAGGTTACCGACTGCGGCCTGAGTTTTTTAAGTGACGTAAAATCGTGTTGAGGCCAACGCCCATAATGCGGGC
>NZ_KE137316.1:2222885-2488235 GCF_000408845.1 Escherichia sp. KTE172
GGTGATGCGTGCACTACGCAAAGGCCAGGCCTCAGCATTTTATTATGGTGATCCCCTGGGCGAAATGCGCCTGGTAAGCAGAGTTTTTGAAATGTGAGGCCTTTGAATAAGACAAAAGGCTGCCTCATCGCTAACTTTGCAACAGTGCCGTAAAAGCTGGAAAAACCGTGCAGAAGTGGAACTGGCCACACTCACGTGGGTGGACTGGTATAACAATCGACGATTGCTGGGAAGGCTGGGCCATACTCCTCCGGCAGAAGCAGAAAAAGCTTATTATGCTTCCATCGGAAACAATGATCTGGCAGCCTGAGTTCACAGATAAAACACTCTCCAGGAAACCCGGGGCGGTTCACTGCCAGGCCCAGGTTGAGCTCAGACAGTATACGTATTCCCTTGTCCAGGCCGGACACCACCGAAATCGTCGCTAAACCAGTGATGACAACGATTAGAATCACCTGCACCGTTTCATTAATAGGCACCCCGAAAAGATGATTCAAACCAGCATTCACCTGCAAAACACCGTACCCCAGCGATGTCGCAACGCCAAAGACGGTGCCAATAACGGCGAAAATATCAACCGCATGGCCTACAGGTCCGTATATGCGCTCGCCAATAATGGGATAAAGTGCGGAACGCAGCGTTAAAGGCAGACCGTGACGGTAACTTTACCGTTACGCACCACGCCTTCAGTAGCTGAACAGGAGGGACAGCTGATAGAAACAGAAGCCACTGGAGCACCTCAAAAACACCATCATACACTAAATCAGTAAGTTGGCAGCATCACCATCACCGCCATTCAAAAAGCGTTAGAAGTGGGTTATCGCTCGATTGATACCGCCGCGGCCTATAAGAACGAAGAAGGTGTCGGCAAAGCCCTGAAAAATGCCTCAGTCAACAGAGAAGAACTGTTCATCACCACTAAGCTGTGGAACGACGACCACAAGCGCCCCCGCGAAGCCCTGCTCGACAGCCTGAAAAAACTCCAGCTTGATTATATCGACCTCTACTTAATGCACTGGCCCGTTCCCGCTATCGACCATTATGTCGAAGCATGGAAAGGCATGATCGAATTGCAAAAAGAGGGATTAATCAAAAGCATCGGCGTGTGCAACTTCCAGATCCATCACCTGCAACGCCTGATTGATGAAACTGGCGTGACGCCTGTTATTAATCAGATCGAACTTCACCCGCTGATGCAACAACGCCAGCTACATGCCTGGAACGCGACACACAAAATCCAGACCGAATCCTGGAGCCCATTAGCGCAAGGAGGGAAAGGCGTTTTCGATCAGAAAGTCATTCGCGATCTGGCAGATAAATACGGCAAACCCCCGGCGCAGATTGTTATCCGCTGGCATCTGGATAGCGGCCTGGTGGTGATCCCGAAATCGGTCACACCTTCACGTATTGCCGAAAACTTTGATGTCTGGGATTTCCGTCTCGACAAAGACGAACTCGGCGAAATTGCAAAACTCGATCAGGGCAAGCGTCTCGGTCCCGATCCTGACCAGTTTGGCGGCTAACGAGCAAATTCTCCCGGTGGCGGTAATGTTCCGCTACCGGACTTTTCAGAAATCATTTATTCCCCTCGCGTCCTGCCCATTGTTACTCTTCCTTGTTCAGGAATGCCAAATATAAGGACATCATCATGCAGAGCCGGAAGCTCTTAAAGGAACAACTCATCTACACCCGGGATAAACGCAACGGAGAGGTGAAAAACAGATGAAAATAATACTTCTGTTTTTAGCAGCCCTGGCAAGTTTTACCGTACACGCGCAGCCTCCTTCACAGACCGTAGAACAAACAGTCCGGCAGATTTATCAGAACTATAAATCAGATGCCAGTACGCCTTATTTCGGTGAAACCGGAGAGCGGGCGATAACTTCAGCGCGTATTCAACAGGCGCTTACCCTGAACGACAATCTTACACTACCGGGCAATATTGGCTGGCTGGATTATGATCCGGTTTGTGATTGTCAGGATTTTGGCGATCTGGTGTTAGAAAGCGTAGCGATAACCCAACCTGACGCCGATCATGCCGATGCCGTTGTGCGCTTTCGTATCTTTAAAGACGATAAAGAAAAGACCACGCAGACACTGAAAATGGTGGCGGAAAATGGTCGTTGGGTCATTGACGATATTGTCAGCAATCATGGCAGCGTCTTACAAGCGGTTAATAGCGAGAATGAAAAAACGCTGGCCGCTATAGCTTCGTTGCAAAAAGAACAGCCGGAAGCCTTTGTTACCGAACTCTTTGAACATATTGCTGATTATAGCTGGCCGTGGACGTGGGTGGTTTCCGACCCTTACCGCCAGGCGGTCAATGCCTTCTATAAAACCACCTTCAAGACGGCCAACAATCCCGATGAAGATATGCAAATAGAACGGCAATTTATTTACGACAATCCGATCTGTTTTGGCGAAGAGTCGCTATTTTCACGCGTTGATGAAATTCGAGTCCTGGAGAAAACCGCCGATTCCGCCCGCATTCATGTTCGCTTTACGCTGACCAATGGCAACAACGAAGAGCAAGAACTGATTTTACAGCGGCGCGAAGGTAAGTGGGAAATCGCTGATTTTATCCGCCCGAACAGCGGCAGCCTACTTAAGCAGATTGAGGCAAAAACCGCCGCCAGATTAAAACAATGAGCTGAATTAAATAGCAATTAGCCGGAACAATAAATAAAAGGGAACACTATATGAAAACGATTTTCACCGTGGGAGCTGTTGTTCTGGCAACCTGCTTGCTCAGTGGCTGCGTCAATGAGCAAAAGGTCAATCAGCTGGCGAGCAATGTGCAAACATTAAATGCCAAAATCGCCCGGCTTGAGCAGGATATGAAAGCATTACGCCCACAAATCTATGCTGCCAAATCCGACGCTAACAGAGCCAATACGCGTCTTGATGCCCAGGACTATTTCGATTGCCTGCGCTGCTTGCGTATGTACGCAGAATGATAAAAAAATTCCCGGCAGCATTCTGTTACCGGGGATATTTTTTAACGTCCAACCGCCGCTTTAGGGCGTTTCTTCGCACCAGCATTCTGCAGGCGAGATTGCGTAGACGACGCTTTTTTTGCCGTAGCAGGCGTCTGACGCTGGGTCGCCATCGGCGTATGTTTAGTCAACGCCGGGCGGGTATTGCGGTTCTGGCGACGAGCCTCACGCATCTCTTCAATGGTTGGCGCAGGCACTAAGCAATCGCGACGGCTGCCAATCAGATGCTTTTTGCCCATCGCTTCCAGCGCCTGGCGGATTAACGGCCAGTTTGCCGGATCGTGGTAACGCAACAACGCTTTATGCAGACGACGCTGTTTGTCGCCCTTCGGCACGAAGACGTCTTCACTCTTATAACCAATCTTCGCCAGCGGGTTTTTGCCGGTGTAATACATGGTGGTCGAGTTAGCCAGCGGCGACGGATAGAAGTTCTGCACCTGGTCGAGGCGGAAACGATGCTTTTTCAGCCACAGCGCCAGATTCACCATATCTTCATCCCGCGTACCGGGGTGTGCCGAGATGAAATACGGGATCAGATACTGTTCTTTACCTGCCTGTTTCGAGTAAGTATCGAACAGCTCTTTAAAGCGGTCATAGCTGCCCATGCCCGGCTTCATCATCTTCGATAACGGCCCTTCTTCGGTATGTTCCGGGGCAATCTTCAGATAACCGCCAACGTGATGGGTCGCCAGCTCTTTGATATAGCGCGGATCTTCCACGGCGATGTCATAACGTACGCCGGAAGCGATCAGGATCTTTTTAATGCCTTTCAGATCACGCGCACGGCGATAGAGGTTGATCGTCGGTTCGTGGTTAGTGTCCATATGCGGACAAATATCCGGATAAACGCACGACAAACGACGGCAGGTTTGCTCAGCGCGTGGCGATTTGCAGCGCAACATATACATGTTGGCAGTAGGCCCACCGAGATCGGAAATCACGCCCGTAAAACCTGGAACAGTGTCGCGGATCGCTTCGATCTCATTAATAATCGAATCTTCGGAACGGCTCTGAATAATGCGCCCTTCGTGCTCGGTAATAGAACAGAAAGAGCAGCCGCCAAAGCAGCCACGCATAATGTTGACCGAGAAACGAATCATTTCGTAAGCCGGAATTCGGGCATTACCGTAAGCCGGATGCGGCACGCGCTTGTACGGCAGCGCAAAGACGCTATCCATCTCTTCGGTAGAAAGCGGAATAGCAGGCGGGTTGATCCATACATAGCGGTCGCCATGTTTTTGCATCAATGCGCGGGCGCAGCCTGGGTTAGTTTCGTGGTGCAGAATGCGCGAAGCATGGGCGTACAGCACTTTATCGCCCTTCACTTTCTCGAAAGAAGGCAGCAACACGTAGGTTTTTTCCCACGGTTTCGGGCGTGGTGGCTGCACGGTTACAGCTTTGGCTTCCTGCTTTTTCGGAGCTACCGGTTTGTTATCCGCGCACGGCAAATCTTCGCCATACGGATGCGGGATTGGGTCGATTTTCCCTGGGGTATCAAGACGGGTGGAATCCACACCGCTCCAGCCTGGCAACGCCTCTTTTACGATAATCGCGGTATTACGCACATCGCGGATTTCACTAATCGGCTCGCCCATCGCCAGACGGTGCGCCACTTCCACCAGCGGACGCTCACCGTTACCAAACATCAGCATGTCGGCTTTCGAATCCACCAACACGGAACGGCGCACGGTATCGGACCAGTAATCATAATGCGCGGTACGGCGCAGGCTGGCCTCAATACCGCCGAGGATCACCGGCACATCTTTCCACGCCTCTTTACAACGTTGGGTATAAACCAGTGTGGCGCGATCCGGACGCTTACCCGCGACATTATCTGGCGTGTAGGCATCGTCATGACGTAAACGGCGATCGGCGGTATAGCGGTTGATCATCGAGTCCATGTTGCCTGCGGTAACGCCGAAAAACAGATTCGGTTTACCCAGACGCATGAAATCGTCTTTGCTGCTCCAGTCTGGCTGGGCGATGATCCCGACGCGAAAGCCCTGCGCTTCCAGCATACGACCGCAAATCGCCATCCCGAAGCTTGGGTGATCGACATACGCGTCGCCAGTAACCAAAATGATGTCGCAGCTATCCCAGCCAAGTTGATCCATCTCTTCACGTGACATCGGCAAAAACGGTGCCGGTCCAAAACAGGCGGCCCAGTACTGCGGCCAGGAGAACAGGTCGCGATCCGGTTGGATCAGGGAGATAGAGCTCATTTTGCTTCCAGAAATGATAAAAAAATAATCAAAGGCCGGGGATTATACGCTGTATCACGCGCGGAAATGAAGTGATGTTGATGAACGGTGGCGAAATACCCTGGTGAGGTTTTTCACTGCCCGACTTGGGCAAGCACATTTAAGGCTGGCGGTATCGTGGCAACTGCCGCTACTATTTATGCCGATCAGCAACGTTCAAATCATATTGCACGACGATCGGCTATCCGAGGACACCCACAGTAAGGCAAGGTATGGAACAGGTTATTACAAAGCGCCGCTATTACGATATTGGTCTACAGATTGAAGAGCTGCTGTATTCAGGCGTATTTAAGGCCGGAGAACGCTTACCTTCAGAACGTGAACTGAGCGAGCGGTTTAATACCAGCCGAACTACCATTCGTGAAGCCATCATTATGCTGGAACTGAAAGGCGTATTGAATGTGAAGCAAGGGTCAGGGATTTTCTTTGTCGACTCCACCGATAAGCTCAGCCAGAAATCATTAATGCCCTATTCAGAAATTGGCCCGTTTGAACTGTTGCAGGCGCGTCAGGTGATTGAGAGCAATATTACTGGTTTTGCAGCCAGCCAGATTAGCTTTAACGAGTTACAAGAGTTAAAGAAAATAATTAGGTTGCAGGAAAACGCTATCGCTGCGGAAAGTGATAAATTTGAAGACCTGGATCACCGATTTCATAGCATTATTGCCGAAGCTACGCAAAATCGGGTACTCATCAAACAAGCCGCTGAATTATGGCGGGCGGTACGTACAGAAAACCCCCGCTGGAAGAAACTTAACTACAAGTACCTGCATGAAAAGCATTTGCGTCTGCAATGGCTGGAAGATCACCGGGCTATTTTCCTGGCTCTGCAACAGAAAGATTCAGAGCTCGCCAGGGAAGCCTCCTGGAGACACCTGGAAAACAGCAAAAATGAATTGATCAAAATCTTCAAACAAGACGCATCCATCAGCGATTTTGATGACTTTTTCTTCGCTCGTTAACCTTCATTAGTCCAGAGCTGGCGGGAAAAATAACGCCGGCTCTGCCTTCCGCCCTCCACTGGTACACGCTCTCTTTTTAATTGGTCTAATAAATCGACTATCATCAGATATCTTAGATTAGCGGCAATTATCCCAAAAACTGACTTCTAAAAAACTTTCCTTTCATTTTATTCATATAACTCATTGATAAAAATATAAATAACGCCTTGTTGTTCTGTTTCGTACTTTTATCTTTCTCTGCAAGCGTGATGCATCTCTCTGTTTTTGGTCTAGTGAATTATGTAAATTGGTCTACACACAAGCCACCAGGAGTAAGAGCATAATGTCAGGGAACGAAAGTATCAATGCCGCCCACTATGATCAGGTAACCACCTGGCCTCGGGACGGGTTACAGGCAGATATTGTCCATATTGGTTTTGGCGCTTTTCATCGCGGACACCAGGCGGTCTACACGGATCTCACTAATCAACTTTCGGACACCCGCTGGGGGATCTTTGAGATCAACCTGTTTGGTGATGCTCAACTGATCGAAAACTTAAATGCACAAAATGGGCTGTTTTCGGTTGTGGAAACATCTGCATCGCAATCTACCTCACGCCTTGTGCGTTCGGTGGCTGGCGGTATTCATACCCCCAGAGATGGCATTGCCGCAGCAATCCATAAACTGGCTGAACCTCAGGTAAAAATCGTTTCATTAACCATCACCGAGAAAGGTTATTGCCTCGATCCGCAAACACGTTCACTTGATCTCACCAATGGATTAATCCAACACGATCTACAAAACCCGGATGCGCCTCTGTCAGCTATTGGCGTGATCGTCTGTGCTTTGCAACAACGTAAAGCGATAGGACTCGCCGCTTTTAGTGTGCTCTCCTGTGACAACTTGCCAGACAATGGGCATCTGACGCGCAATGCCGTTCTCGGTTTTGCCCGACAACTGGACCAGCCCCTGGCTCAGTGGATCGAAGAAAATGTCTCATTTCCAGGCACGATGGTAGATCGCATTGTTCCGGCAATGACTGAATCGCAATTCGCCTTACTGGAAACGAAAACCGGTTATGCCGATCCCTGCGGGATCGTCTGCGAATCATTTCGTCAGTGGGTGATCGAAGATAATTTTGTGCGCGGACGACCGAAATGGGATAAAGCCGGCGCGATGTTTGTCAGCAATGTTCAGCCTTATGAAGAGATGAAGTTACGCATGTTAAATGGTAGCCATTCATTTCTGGCTTATAACGGCTCGCTGGCAGGCTATGAGTTTATCTGGCAATGCATGGAAGACGCTAATTTTCGTTCCATTACCCACCAACTGATGATTAATGAACAAGCCCGAACACTTAATCCAGACTTAAATATCAACATCCAGGAATACGCCGACCTGTTAATTGAACGCTTTAGCAACCGTAACGTTGCACACCGTACCGGGCAAATAGCCATGGACGGTTCACAAAAGCTTCCCCAGCGTGCACTGACGCCCTGGCTGAAATTACATCAGCAAAAGCAAAACAATGCTGTTCTGTCACTGCTCGTTGCTGGTTGGTTGCATTATGTCATTGATGCTGTTGAGAAAAGCCAGTCTGTCGCTGATCCAATGAATGACCAATTTCAGGCGCTAATAAAGGAACAACAAGACGCATGGCAACAGGCGCTCGCATTACTGCACCTTAGCGCCATATTTGGTGATTTAAGCAACCATCAGCCATTTATAAATGAAATAAAAATCGCCTTTGCGAATATAAAAAACAAAGGCATCAAGGCCACCATCAGCCAATTATTATCGGATGAGCAGAAATGAAAACATTAATTTGTCAGCAGCCTGGCGTTATGGAATATGTGGAAAAGGATATTCCCACACCAGCAGATAATGAAGTGCTGTTAAAAATCAAAGCTGTGGGTATTTGTGGTACTGATATTCACGCTTTTGCCGGCAGACAGCCTTTTTTTAGCTACCCACGTGTATTAGGTCATGAAATATGCGCCGAAGCGGTTTCGCGAGGCAGCCAGTGCCAAACAGCACAATCAGGCCAGCGCTATTCCGTCATCCCATGCATTCCGTGTGGCGAGTGCGCAGCCTGTCGGGAAGAGAAAACGAACTGCTGCGAACGTGTTTCGCTGTATGGCGTGCATCAGGATGGGGGTTTTAGTGAGTACCTTGCGGTACGTGAAGACAACCTTGTGCCTCTCCCTGACGAGGTCAGCGACAGTGCCGGAGCATTGGTTGAATGTTTCGCCATTGGTGCACATGCCGTTCGTCGGGCAGAGATCAAGGCTGAACAAAACGTACTGGTGGTTGGCGCTGGGCCAATCGGTCTGGCTACCGCGGCCATCGCCAGGGCTAAAGGGGCGCATGTTGTTGTTGCTGATATTGATTGTCAACGTCGCCAGCACGTTGTGGATCATCTGGCAATTAATGTCTTCGACCCAACACAGGAAGGTTTTATTGCCGCGCTTAGTGAAGTATTTGGCGGCGAACTGGCTTGCGTAGTCCTGGATGCGACGGGAAATAAAGCTTCAATGAGTCATGATGTAAATCTTATTCGTCATGGCGGCAAAATTGTTTTCATCGGTTTGTACATTGGTGAACTTGTTATTGACGATCCGACCTTCCATAAAAAAGAGACAACGTTACTCAGCAGCCGCAATGCCACACGGGAAGATTTTGCGTTGGTGATTGAACTGATGCGCAGCAATAAAATTCACGAAAATTTAATGAAAAACCAGGCGTTCAATTTCTTTAGTGTTGGCGAAGATTACCAGCGTAACGTTGTAGAAAATAAAAATATGGTCAAGGGTGTGATCACTTTTTAAGGGAACAAATATGACAACTGTTTATGTCAGTGAAGAAAATTTAAAATCACTGGTGCACCACAAATTACATACCGCCGGGCTGGATACCGACACCACACAACAGGTGACAGATGTTTTAGTACATGCCGATATTACAGGTGTGCATTCACATGGTGTTATGCGTGTCGAACATTATTGCACCCGCCTTGCTGCCGGAGGGTTAAATAAAGCCCCGCAGTTTAGCATTGAGCAAATTTCACCGTCAGTGGCCATTCTCGACTCTGACGACGGAATGGGGCATTCCGCATTAATTAGCGCCACTGAGCACGCTATTAAACTGGCCCAGCAAGAGGGCCTCGGTTTTGTTAGCGTTAAAAACACGTCTCACTGTGGTGCGTTATCTTATTTTGCAGAGATGATCACCAACAAAGGGTTGGTTGCTATCGTAATGACGCAAACCGATACCTGTGTGGCTCCCCATGGCGGCGCCGAGCGCTTTTTGGGAACTAACCCCATCGCCTTTGGTTTCCCGGTGGAAAACAGCCATCCGATGATTGTTGATATGGCGACCAGTGCCACGGCTTTCGGCAAAATACTTCATGCAAAGGAAACCGGAAAACATATTGGTGAAGGGCTGGCGATAGATAAAAACGGTTATGGCACCACTGATCCGTATAAGATTGAAAACCTGCTACCTTTCGGCCAACACAAAGGTTCAGGCATTGCACTGGCTATTGATGCACTGACTGGCGTGCTGATGAATGCGAATTTTGGCAACCATATTGTTCGCATGTATGGTGATTATGACAAGATGCGTAAGCTGGCAAGTTTGGTTATTGCCATCGATCCGAAAAAGCTCGGCAATCCTGTTTTTGCAAAAACCATGGCGCAAATGGTCACGGAGTTGCATGCCGTTAAACCGGCTCCCGGTATCGAAAAAGTGTTAGCGCCGAACGATCCGCAAATGCACTACAAAGAAAAATGCCAACAGGAAGGTATTCCGGTTCCGGCAGGAATATTCCATTATCTGGCAGAGAATTAATCACTACTTTTTATTATAACGATAGAAAAGCGCTGTATTTATCGTTTCTGTTATATTAACCAGGAGCAGGATATGAAAGCACTTCGTCCTCTGACGGCATCGCTTATGCTGTTAACCAGTTGTTTATTAATATCTAATACCACACTGGCAAAAATAACATTAAAACTGAGTCATAATCAGGATAAAAGCCATGCTGTCCATAAAGCATTAAGCTATTTAGCGGATAAAACCAAAGAGTATTCTAATGGTGAATTAGTTATTCGCATTTACCCAAATGCAACATTAGGTAATGAGCGTGAATCACTGGAATTAATGAACTCCGGTGCATTACAGATGGTTAAGGTTAATGCCGCATCACTAGAATCATTTGCTCCAGATTACAGCCTTTTCAGTCTGCCGTTCTTATTCCGCGACCGTGATCACTATTATCGTGTTCTGCAAAGTGATTTAGGTAAAAAAATACTTAATTCATCAGAAAGCAAAGGTTTTGTTGGTATTACGTACTATGACGGCGGTGCGAGAAGTTTTTATTCCAATAAACCGATTACAAAACCTGAAGATTTAGCGGGAATGAAAATCAGGGTTCAACAAAGCCCCAGCGCCATTGCAATGATGAAAGCACTCGGTGGTGTCGCTACCCCGATGGCGCAAGGCGAACTCTACACCGCACTTCAGCAAGGTGTGGTTGATGGCGGAGAGAACAATACCGTTGTCTATTCCGATATGCGTCACGCCGAAGTCGCAAAAGTCTATTCACGTGATGAACACACCATGGTACCTGATGTGTTAATTATCAGCACCGACGTGTTGAATAAACTTGGTGATAAAGAGCGCACGGCATTATTAAAAGCAGCCGATGAGTCAATGATGCAGATGAAGGACGTCATCTGACCTGCGGCTGAAAAAGAAGCCTACGACAAAATGAAAGGGATGAACGTAACAGTTGTTGATGTTGATAAATCCGCTTTCAAAGAACGCGTCAAACCGTTATACGATGAATTCAAGGCGAAAGATGCACAATCCGCCAAAAACCTTGAGCAAGTAGAAAGTATGTAACCCTAATGGGCAGGTAATTCCTGCCTTTTCATGGAAGACTTATGCGAACACTCACTCATATTCTTAATAAGATCCTTGCCGGATGTTGCTGCATTATTCTCGCCATTATGGTGTTCTGCGTAACCTGGCAAGTTATTGCACGTTTTATTTTTAACGCTCCCAGCACTGTGCTTGATGAGTTCACCCAGATTTTATTTATGTGGATGATTTTACTTGGCGGTGTATATACTGCGGGGTTAAAAAAACATCTGGCCATTGATTTGTTGGCTCAAAAACTTCCGGCTGCATCTGTTCTGACGCTTGACAGTTTTATCCAAATTATTATTACGGTCTTTGCGGTTATTTTCATGATCTATGGCGGGAATATTGTTGTTGAAAAAGCACAACATGTTGGACAAATCTCTCCAGTATTAAAATGGCCGATGGATAAGGTTTATTGGGTTATGCCTGCCAGTGGGCTTATTCTGGTCTGGTATTCAGTGATGAATATCATCGACAACTATCGTAAACGGAATTTTCATTAACGAGGGAAATATGGACTTTGAATATATCTACCCCGTCTTAATTTTATTTGGCAGTTTTGCCGTCATGCTGGCAATCGGTGTGCCAATTACTTTTGCGATTGGTCTTTCTTCGCTGTTATCTATTATTACTGCCTTACCACCCGATGCTGCCATTTCTGTGATTTCGCAAAAGATGACTGTGGGGCTGGATGGCTTTACGCTATTAGCCATTCCCTTCTTCGTGTTAGCCGGAAACATTATGAATACCGGTGGTATAGCCAGACGACTGGTTAACCTGGCGCAAGCGCTGGTTGGGCGTCTGCCTGGCTCACTGGCTCATTGTAATATCCTTGCAAACACGTTGTTTGGGGCGATTTCAGGTTCAGCCGTTGCGTCAGCCGCCGCGGTAGGTGGGATTATGTCACCACTGCAAGAAAAAGAGGGATATGATCCGGCGTTTTCAGCAGCGGTTAATATTGCCTCTGCCCCCATTGGCCTGATGATCCCACCGAGCAATGTGTTGATTGTTTATTCCCTCGCCAGTGGCGGGACTTCTGTCGCTGCGTTGTTCTTAGCTGGATATCTGCCGGGCATCCTCACCGCTGTTGCCTTAATGTTTGTAGCTGCACTTTATGCCCGACGTCACCATTACCCAGTGGCCGAACGCATCAATTACCGTCAGTTTTTACAGGTATTCCGCGAATCAATTCCTAGCCTGATGCTTATTTTTATCATTATTGGCGGTATTATCGCAGGGGTATTTACGCCCACAGAAGCATCAGCAATAGCGGTAATTTATAGTTTAGCCCTGGCGATGATTTACCGGGAAATCACTCTTAAGAAGTTCAATGATATTCTGTTAGATTCGGTAGTAACCAGTTCAATTGTTCTGTTACTGGTAGGCTGCTCGATGGGGATGTCATGGGCCATGACGAATGCTGATGTTCCTGAGTTGATCAACGAACTGATTACCCGCGTTTCGGATAACAAATGGGTCATTCTATTTATTATTAATATCATTCTGTTGATCGTCGGTACCTTTATGGATATCACGCCGGCGATCCTGATATTTACACCTATTTTCCTGCCGATCGCCCAGCATCTGGGGATTGATCCGATTCACTTCGGCATCATTATGGTTTTCAACTTAACCATTGGCCTTTGCACACCACCTGTCGGCACCATTCTGTTTGTGGGGTGCAGCATTGGTAAGGTCAGTATCGACAGGGCAATAAAACCATTACTGCCGATGTTTCTGGCATTGTTTGTAGTAATGGCAATTATTTGTTATTTCCCGCAGCTTAGTCTGATGCTGCCAGGATTATTTTCGACCTGATACACAGTGAAGACTGCATACTGAGTAATTTTCAATGCCCCACCACTCTGTGGGGCATTGAATTGGTCCATTACGGTACCGGATTGACCAACAGTTGCCCAATCGAGCCACGGTCCGCCATTTCCAGCGTCTGACTGTTGAAGTAGAACGGGAAGTGCGCCCAGGAAGGCTGACCGAAATAAACCAGCAGCTCCACTTGTCCGTCAACCCAAACGGTATCTTTCCAGCCTCTGTCTTCCGGGAACGGCATCGCGCCATTCACGTTACGGATCTGGAACATCACGCCTTCAATATGGAACGCTTGCGGCTCGTCCGCGCGTACCGTCCAGCGTTCCCACGTTCCTTGCTGCGCGGTGACATCAATACGGTTGACGTCCCACAGTTGTCCATTAATACCCGGGTCATCACCCAGACTGATATCGCGACTACGAATCGGCGAACCGGCCATGATTTCAGTTGGCAGCAAGCGCATCGGAAGACTGTCTGTGACCAGCGGCAGAAGGCCGGTTGGGCGCAGCGTTAGCACCAGCGTAGAAACCAGAATACTGGATGGCTCAAAGAAGCCGCGAATACGATCAACAATGCTCGCCGCTTCACCACAGGTGATCGACACTTCATCACCGTTGCTCATATCCACCAGAATCTCGCGGCGCTCGCCCGGTGCCAGCGAAAGTTGCTTCACCGATACAGGAGCAGGCAGGAATCCCTGATCGCCAGAAATCACATGTAACGGGCGACCATCGCTCATCTGTAGTTGATAGCGACGAGAGTTCGACGCGTTCAGCAGTCGCAAGCGCACCCAGCCACGCGAGACTTCAACGTACGGGCTTTGCACACCGTTAACCAGCAGCGTATCACCAACAAAGCCGCCGCTTCCCGGTTCGTTGTATTCTGGCGTACCAAAGTTATCCAGCCGTTTATCCTGGATAATGACCGGAAAATCATCCACACCATAATGGTTGGGGATAGGCAGCGACTTGCTGACTTCATCTTCCACCAGCCACATTCCGGCAAGGCCGTTATAGACCTGCTGAGCCGTGCGGTTGGGAGTATTGGCGTGATACCACAGAGTAGCTGCGTTCTGGCGAATGGGCAGTACGGGTGCCCAGTCAGCGTTTGGCGACATCATCCGTGCCGGACCGCCCATCAGCGGGCCTGGTACCTGTAGCCCGGCCACCGTCATTGAGACATTTTCTGTCAGGCGGTTGCTGTAAATAAGCTTAACATCGTCGCCCTTCCAGACGCGGATAGTCGGCCCCAGGTAACGACCATTGATTCCCCAAACCGACGCGCGTGTCCCTGGCGTAAATGACCAGTGCGCACGTTGTACAGTCATAAACAGCGGTTGCCCACGGCGAGATTCAAGCAGCGGCGGAACGGGTAGCGGTTGCTGTTGCCCGGCTGCGCTGGCCTTCAGGGGAACAGCGCCTGCACAAAGTGCAATCCCCGATGCCTGAATGAACTGACGCCGACTGAGTGACATATTTGCTCCATGTAAAACTGGCTAAAGTAATACCGTGCAGGAAAGTGTTCCCCGCAAAAATACAGATTGCCGACTTAAACTTTTCCGGCGGCTTCGCGCTCTGCGACTTCTTTATCGAGCTCGGCGATTTTTTGTTCCATTATCGAACGACAATGGGCAGCCAGCTCACGAACCTGATCTTTGCCATACTGACTGACGTCAATTGGCGGCAGCATTTCGACAATCACCAGACCGTTGTGCAGTCGATTAAGATTAATCTTATTCGAAGTTGTAGAGACGCACACGGGAATAATCGGGACGCCCGCCGCAATTGCCGCGTGAAATGCTCCAGTCTTGAACGGTAGCAGGCCGCGACCACGGCTGCGGGTTCCTTCCGGGAACATCCAGATGGAAATACGGCGTTTTTTGAAGTGATTCACGACTTCCGCAATGGTGCCGTGAGCTTTAGTGCGATTGTTTCTGTCGATCAATAAGTTGCCGGTTAACCAGTACAACTGCCCGAAGAAGGGGATCCACAGCAAGCTCTTTTTACCTACCGTCACCGTCGGCGGTTGCACGATGTTCGATGCTGTCACCATGTCATAGTTGTTCTGGTGGTTAGCGATATAGATAGCATTGCCGTAGCTTTCAGCGTCTGTAGGTTTACGGCACTCAACTTTCAGGCCAAACAGCGGCGCAAGACGGCCAAACATATGCCCAAAGGTGGCCACATGTTTCGGGTTACGCGGGCTGAAAAGGCAGTAAATGGAGCCGAATACACAGACTAAGATGCTGTAAATCACGGTAATAATAAGACGAAAGATATATAGCATAACACCCTCTGAAGGTCTGAGAGACTGGCATTGTACGTCACCTGAAATCAGGTTAGGGCATTGTTAAAAGCCGCTCTCTGGAAAAGCGTATTGTTAATCGCAACGCATGAATAAACAACGGTTTCAAGGGAATTTTTATCGTTTCCGGGGGTTGAATACGCTGCCGGATGACGACTTAACGTTTCATCCGGCGTTCCTTGCAAGCGGGAGGAAACAGCGCCCTCCCCGGCATATTACTCTTCGCTATCACCGCTGCTGGCACGGCGAGGAGAGTCGATCTCAACACGATCGATACGCTGCAAACCGCGCATCAACGTACCGCGGCGTCCACGTTCGCCAGTGACTTTCTGTAACTCTTCCGGGCGCAGTTTAATTTTGCGTTTCCCAACATGAATGGTCAGCGTGCTTTGCGGCGGCAGAACGTACAATTGCGCCAGACCATCTTCTCCACGCGCGGCTTCTGCCGATGGAATGTTGATAATCTTGTTGCCTTTGCCCTTCGACAGCTGCGGCAGATCACTTACCGGGAACATCAACATACGGCCTGCCTGAGTGATTGCCAGCAGCATATCGGAAGCATCTTCAATCACCACCGGCGGCATAACATGGGCATTTTCCGGTAAGGTGATCAAAGCCTTACCTGCACGGTTACGCGCCACCAGATCGTTAAAGGTGCAGACGAAACCGTAACCCGCATCGGAAGCCATCAGCAGTTTCTGATCGTCGCTTTCCATCAGCATATGGTCAACGGTCGCCCCAGGCGGCAACGTTAATTTGCCGGTGAGCGGCTCGCCCTGACCACGCGCCGACGGCAGCGTAATCGGGTCAATGGCATAGCTACGACCGGTGGAATCAACAAACACTACCGGTTGGTTGCTCTTACCTTTCACCGCCGCTTTGAAGCTATCACCCGCTTTATAATTCAGGCCCGGCGCGTCGATATCATGGCCTTTAGCGCTGCGTACCCAGCCCATCTGCGACAGCACAATGGTGACAGGTTCAGACGGCAGCATGTCGTGCTCGCTCATCGCTTTCGCTTCTTCGCGTTCCTGCAACGGCGAACGACGATCGTCACCGTAGGCTTGCGCGTCTGCCTGCAGTTCTTTCTTCAGCAGGTTATTCATTTTACGCTCGGAAGCCAAAATGCCCTGCAACTGGTCGCGCTCTTTTTCCAGTTCACTCTGCTCACCGCGAATCTTCATCTCTTCCAGTTTGGCAAGATGACGCAGTTTCAGTTCGAGGATCGCTTCCGCCTGGGTTTCCGTAAGGCCAAACCGCGACATCAGCGCCGGTTTCGGTTCATCTTCATTACGAATGATCTCAATCACTTCGTCGATATTGAGAAACGCCACCAGCAAACCTTCGAGGATATGCAGGCGCTTGAGGACTTTCTCCAGACGATAGTTCAGTCGGCGGCGCACGGTATCGCGGCGGAACACCAGCCATTCGGAGAGGATTTCCAGCAGGTTTTTCACCGCCGGACGACCATCCAGACCGATCATATTAAGGTTAATACGATAGCTCTTTTCCAGATCGGTGGTAGCGAAGAGGTGGTTCATCACCTGATCCATATCCACGCGGTTGGAACGCGGCACAATCACCAGGCGGGTCGGGTTCTCGTGGTCAGATTCATCGCGCAGATCGTCAACCATCGGCAGCTTTTTGTTGCGCATTTGCGCAGCAATTTGCTCCAGTACGCGCGCACCTGAAACCTGATGCGGCAATGCGCTGATAACCACCGCGCCATCTTCTTTCTTCCACACCGCGCGCATACGCACTGAACCACGTCCGTTCTCGTAGATTTTACGGATCTCGGCGCGCGAAGTGATAATTTCCGCTTCAGTCGGATAATCCGGCCCCTGCACGATATCCAGCAGCTGATCGAGCGTGGTTTTCGGCTGGTCGATTAATGCGATTGCCGCCTGAGCCACTTCACGCAGGTTATGCGGTGGAATATCGGTCGCCATGCCGACGGCAATACCGGTGGTGCCGTTAAGCAAAATGTTTGGCAGACGGGCAGGTAGCATTTTCGGCTCCTGCAAAGTGCCGTCGAAGTTTGGCACCCAGTCAGCCGTCCCCTGCCCCAGCTCGCTCAATAGCAGCTCGGAATATTTCGACAACCGGGATTCGGTGTAACGCATTGCCGCGAACGATTTCGGATCGTCCGGCGCGCCCCAGTTCCCCTGACCATCAACCAGCGGATAACGGTAAGAGAACGGTTGCGCCATCAGGACCATCGCTTCATAACAGGCGCTATCGCCGTGCGGATGGTATTTACCCAGTACGTCACCGACGGTACGGGCCGATTTTTTAAATTTGGCGCTGGCATTCAGGCCCAGTTCAGACATCGCATACACAATGCGGCGCTGAACAGGTTTCAGACCATCACCAATAAACGGCAACGCACGGTCCATGATCACGTACATGGAGTAGTTTAAGTAGGCGTTTTCCGTAAATTCATGTAGCGCAAGGCGCTCTGCCATATCGCTCATTAATTCTGATTCCTCAACTTATTCGCCAGCCTTCAAAGGGGCAATATTGCCGGAGATACTACATTATCTGCCGCGTCGAGTCACAGGAGATCAGCGTGAATAGCGCCGCCGGACGTGCTCCGACGGCGATAAAGGCATCAATGTGCCTTGATATACAACTCTTTGCTGTAGACATAATCCTGGGGATTATGCAGCGGAAAACCGCCAACGTAGGGTTTAAGCAGTTTGATTAACGGCTGATAGTAGATAGGAATCAGCGGTGCCTGTTGGTTGATGATCACTTCTGCCTGCTGATACAACGCATTACGCTTTGTCGCATCAGTGATCTGCGTGGCCTGGTTTAGTAAGGCGTCATACTGCGCATTTTTCCAGTGACCGACGTTTTCTTCACTATCGCTTTTGAGCGTGTTCAGGAAGCTGGAAGCATCATTGTACGTCGCATCCCACGACTGCCGAGACAGCATGAAATCACCGGCTCGTCGGGCATCAAGATAGGTTTTCCACTCCATTGTGCGCAGCGTCACCTGTGCACCCAGCCATTTTTTCCATTCGGAAGACAACGCTATCGCGGTCTTTTCATGCAGATCGTACTTGTTGTAGAACAGCTCAAAGCGTAGCGGATGAGAGGCGTCGTATCCCGCCTGTTTCAGCAAGGCTTTTGCCATCGCGACGCGCTCACTCATTGGCTTTTGCAGTTCATCGAACGTCGTCGCGCTAAAGCCTTTTACCTCTGGCGGCGTCAGCGTGGTTGCGGGCGTTCTCAACCCCAGTACCTTTTGCGCAATAAGCTGTCGATCAACCGTAAGATATAGCGCCCGACGCACTCGCACATCGTTAAATGGCGGTTTTTCAAGGTTGAAGTTGTAATATTCGCTGTTCAGACGCGGAATAATTCGTAGCTCGCCAGGCAGTGATTTTTCAATGGCGGGAATTTGCTGCGCCGGAACCCAGGTGAGATCGACCTCTCCCGCGCGATAGCGGTTATAGCCGGTGACCGAATTATCTAGCGCCAGATACTCAACCTGTTGCAATACTGTATGTTGCGCATCGCGGTACTTTGGATTTTTGCGTGCAGTAATCTTTTCGTTAACTACCCACTGATCAAGCACAAAGGCACCGTTGTAAACCATGTTCTCTGGCTTACTCCAGCTATCGCCATGTTTAGCGATGACATGATGAGGAACCGGGAACAGCGTCGGCCAGGCGAGCATCGTCGTGAACCAAGGAACCGGCTGCTCAAGCGTAACTTCAAGAGTACGATCATCCGTCGCTTTGACACCCAGCGATGTAACATCTGCTTTACCCGCAACAATAGCTGCGGCATTGTTAATGTGCGCCTGTGCCAGATAGCCAGCAAAAGGGCTTGCCGTTTTCGGGTCAACCGCGCGCTGCCAGCCGAGGACAAAATCCTCTGCCGTCAGAGGCTGACCGTCGGACCACTGCAAACCGCTACGCAGATGGAAAATATAGCGCTTGCCGCCGTCCAGTATCTCCCAGCGTTCAGCCTGAGCGGGCTGCACCTGGCCTTCACCGTCCATCCATACCAGACCTTCAAACAGATCCAGCACAATCTGCGCGGCAGTATTCTCCTCCACCTTTTGCGGGTCGAGCGTACCTGGGTCGCTATGATTGTTGTAACGAAAGACTTGTTGCGGGGCGAGCGGTGTGTTGGCGGGAACGTCAGCAGCGTAGAGAGGAGCCGCACTTACCAGGCTGACCAGCCATAATAAATTTCGCGTATACATGGTATTCCTTACCGGAGAAATTATAAGCCCAACAACAATACGCCTGTGGCATTGTTCGCTCAAACTTATCGCGAGTGATTTGGCTCACACTCCGGTAAAGAAAAAAGCGAGTTGCCCCCGCTTTTCCATTAATTAACGGATTTCATTCAATAGTTCTGGATGCTTATCCAGAACACGTAAAAGTTTGATTGTGGAAGGATGAGGTTGGGCATTGCCTTTTTCGTAACGCGAAAACGCATTTACACCTCCCCCAAAAATTTCGCTTGCCTCTTTTTGGGTAAGAGAGAGCTTTTTTCGAACCTTCACTATAAATTCAGGTGCCACTGTTTCGGCATTCACCGAAGCCCGAAATGCCTTTACTTGCGCCATGAAAGCATCTGACTCTTCTTTATTCATGATGCTCTCTTCGCAATGGACACAATATAAACCGTGGATACCTTTCAATACTGTTTTTCGTCCACGGAAGGTGTATGGAATATCTTTAATGCCAGAAACCATTTCTCCCTGGTGGCAAACCGGACATTTCATATTACTTCTCCTTAAACGAGACGATCAGTACGTCATGAATTACCGTAATTTTAAGATAAACCTGGCCTGTAACAAGCCTGGGTCTGTAAACATCCTGCCAGATAGTATGATCAGAGTAGGTGGTCATGCTTTTATAAAAGTCGCTCTCTGATAATCCAATGATAACATTACACATACCATCAAAATCCAAACCTAACTCATCTGCATTTAACAGGGCACTACGTGTTGTACGAACTTGCCCGGCATTGACAAGTTTTTTAACCTGACTCAAACGTGTATGTGGTGTGCGTTTTTCCATAACCCCCGCCTCCCTGTTACTTTAGTTATAACCTAAAAGGTTAATTACAGCAATGAAAAAGCACCTAAAAGGTTAGTTAGATGTACGGAGATAGTGACCACACAAAACGTATTCTTTAAGGAAAGTGATTGACCATATAAGAAAGTGGCGCATTAGTAGCGCCAGTTTGAAGCAGGAATTTATAAGGGAAGCTGGAGTCAGGCATCACGCCAACGGCACATAAACATCCGTTTCCAGTCGCTGCTCTGTCACCCCTTCGGCAAGATTGGTGTAGTGAAACAGAATCGGTGCTTTACGCATTTTCTCGCCGCTTGCAGGCAGCCAGTGGCGAATGATGCCCCATACCGTGTGTGAAATATCGTCCAGCTCGCCAACGTGGCGGGCCACGGCATAACGTCCACCGGTAAGTTCACCATTGCTCACACCATAACGATTATCGGGAATCGGTTCGCTAACGCTGCCGCAGATATCAAAGCGAAACGCTTCCGGTGCGGTGGTGGCAGGGTCGTCCCAGGCGACGCCAAAAGTCTGGCTTTGGTTAACAGGAGAAAGCCCCGTCTCTTTACGCCACATGATAAATTTCGCCACGCTGTAGTTGAGCAATTCAGGGCTACAGCGGTGCGGCAACATCGCCACAGGTATTGATGGGAAATCGATAATGTTTACATCCAGTGTCAGGTTTGTCATTTTGCCTCCCTGCGAAATTATTCCCGGGAACGCGTCCCGGGAGCGGTAACAATTACGGATTTACTTTGCGGATCTGTTTGACGTCAATTTCAACAGAATTCCAGTCTTTATCGACTTCACCCTGAATCTCAACCGTATCTTTCGGCGTCACCGTCACGCCGTTCCAGCGTTTGTGGTCGATATCAACATTGATAGTACCGCTGGCATCTTTGAACACGTAGAGATCGTCAGAGATGCGTTCAACGATATTGCCGCGCAGGGTTACCCAGGTGTCGTCACGCAGGGATTTTGCGCTTTCTACAGTCGTTACGCTGCCGTTCGGCCCCTGGAATCCTCCGGCCTGACTTTGCGTTGCCGATGGGCCAGAAAAACCGCCCTGCTCTGCTGCCATCACCGGTGCGCTGCACAGGGCCATTACTGCGATTACTGCTGCGAATTTTTTCATGTTTATTACTCCCTTTAATGTCTGTTTCCGAGCATTTAACAAGATAGTCCTTAACAACTTCTTAAGGGAAAAAAATAAAATTTAGTGCTGTACAGAGCGCGTTACAACACGGTTTACTGGCAGCAAATACGGTTATCGCAGGGATGAAAAAATGCGAATTTTACTGATAGAAGATGACATGCTGATTGGCGACGGCATCAAAACGGGCCTTAGTAAAATGGGTTTTAGCGTCGACTGGTTTACACAAGGTCGTCAGGGAAAAGAGGCGCTTTATAGCGCACCTTATGATGCGGTGATCCTGGATTTAACCTTACCAGGCATGGATGGTCGCGATATTTTGCGCGAATGGCGAGAAAAAGGTCAGCGTGAGCCGGTACTGATCCTGACCGCGCGCGATGCGCTGGCGGAACGTGTAGAAGGGCTGCGTCTGGGAGCTGACGATTATCTGTGTAAACCTTTTGCGTTGATAGAAGTCGCCGCCAGGCTGGAAGCTCTGATGCGCCGAACCAACGGCCAGGCCAGCAACGAGCTGCGCCACGGTAACGTCATGCTCGACCCCGGCAAACGTATCGCCACGCTGGCTGGCGAACCCTTAACACTGAAACCAAAAGAATTTGCCCTGCTGGAATTACTGATGCGTAACGCTGGTCGGGTACTGCCGCGCAAACTGATTGAAGAGAAACTGTATACCTGGGACGAAGAGGTCACCAGTAATGCCGTTGAAGTGCATGTGCATCATCTGCGACGCAAACTCGGTAGTGATTTTATTCGTACCGTGCATGGTATTGGTTACACATTAGGTGAGAAATGAAATTTACCCAACGTCTTAGTCTGCGCGTCAGGCTGACGCTAATCTTTTTAATTCTGGCCTCGGTGACCTGGCTGCTTTCCAGCTTTGTCGCCTGGAAACAAACAACGGATAACGTCGATGAATTGTTCGACACCCAACTGATGCTGTTTGCCAAGCGGTTAAGTACGCTCGATCTCAACGAAATCAACGCGGCGGATCGCATGGCACAGACGCCAAATAGATTAAAACACGGTCATGTTGATGACGATGCGCTGACCTTTGCCATCTTTACCCACGACGGCAGAATGGTCCTTAATGATGGCGATAACGGAGAAGATATTCCCTATAGCTATCAACGGGAAGGTTTTGCTGACGGGCAACTGGTCGGTGAAGACGATCCTTGGCGTTTTGTCTGGATGACCTCACCTGATGGCAAATATCGCATCGTTGTTGGCCAGGAATGGGAATACCGTGAAGACATGGCGCTGGCGATTGTTGCCGGGCAATTGATCCCGTGGCTGGTCGCACTGCCGATTATGTTAATCATCATGATGGTACTACTGGGTCGTGAACTCGCGCCGCTGAACAAACTGGCGCTGGCACTACGTATGCGTGACCCTGACTCGGAAAAACCACTAAACGCGACTGGCGTACCCAGCGAAGTGCGGCCACTGGTTGAGTCGCTAAATCAACTGTTCGCCCGCACACATGCGATGATGGTTCGTGAACGACGCTTTACCTCCGACGCAGCTCACGAACTTCGTAGCCCGTTAACGGCGCTGAAAGTGCAAACCGAAGTTGCGCAGCTCTCTGACGATGATCCGCAGGCGCGGAAAAAAGCACTGCTCCAATTACATTCCGGGATCGATCGCGCTACTCGTCTGGTTGATCAACTGCTCACGCTATCGCGGCTGGACTCACTGGATAACCTTCAGGACGTCGCGGAGATCCCGCTTGAAGATCTCCTGCAATCGTCGGTGATGGATATTTACCACACGGCGCAGCAGGCGAAAATTGACGTGCGACTGACACTCAATGCCCACAGCATCAAACGCACCGGGCAACCGCTATTGCTAAGTTTGTTGGTGCGAAATTTGCTGGATAACGCCGTGCGCTACAGTCCACAGGGCAGCGTGGTAGACGTCACGCTGAATGCTGATAATTTCATCGTGAGGGATAACGGCCCCGGTGTGACACCAGAGGCACTGGCGCGAATTGGCGAACGCTTCTATCGCCCACCCGGACAAACCGCTACCGGCAGCGGGCTTGGGCTATCGATTGTCCAGCGAATCGCCAAATTGCATGGCATGAATGTTGAATTTGGGAATGCGGAACAAGGTGGATTTGAGGCGAAGGTAAGCTGGTAACTTCTCTGTCTATGAGAGCCGTTAAAACGACTCTCATAGATTTTACTAATAGCAAAATATAAACCGTCCCCAAAAAAGCCACCAACCACAAACCAGACAAATACCGAGCGAGAATACATATACCCAAAACTCGAACATTTCCCGCATAAAGAGTTTTCTTAAGATAAGAATAATAAGTGGCGTAAGAAGAAAAAATGCTGCAATCATTGCTTGCAATATACGATCTTCGCCTGAAACGGAAGGTATACTGCAAATATTTCCTCCCGACTCAAGCATCCAGTCATACTTATTGAAAGCAAAAAAAGAATCTATTAACCAATAAGTAAGCATTATATATAGCAATGCTTCAAATATTGTTTTAATTTTCTGCTTTAACATATATCAGTACGCTCATAAAAATCCATTTATAATTATCAACATGACACGTTGATACTTTCATCTTTTACTTATTCAAAGCCATATTTTCAATCCCCAAAAAAATCGAACCAAACGTGTAAATTATTCCGGTGCGAGTAAGAATTATGAGGAATGGCTATCAGTATTGTCATTTTCAGAAAATATTTATCCTGCATCGGTGAGTCAGAGTAAGATCAGACTTTTGCTAAATTCGCAAAAGACTTTGCACATTTTGCTAATTTCACCGTACCGCTCTGTGACGTACTATAGTCGGCAAACGTCTCACCTTGAGGTTAAAAAATGAGCAACATCCTGATTATCAACGGCGCGAAAAAATTCGCCCACTCCAATGGTCAACTGAACGACACCCTGACCGAAGTCGCGGATGGCACACTGCGCGACCTTGGGCATGATGTCCGCATCGTTCGCGCCGACAGCGACTACGATGTCAAAGCGGAAGTACAAAACTTTCTCTGGGCTGATGTGGTGATCTGGCAGATGCCAGGCTGGTGGATGGGCGCGCCGTGGACAGTGAAAAAATACATTGATGATGTATTCACCGAAGGTCACGGGACGCTGTATGCCAGCGATGGTCGTACCCGCAAAGATCCGTCGAAAAAATACGGTTCCGGCGGCCTGGTACAGGGCAAAAAATATATGCTTTCTCTGACCTGGAACGCACCAATGGAAGCCTTCACCGAAAAAGATCAGTTCTTCCACGGCGTTGGCGTTGACGGTGTGTATCTGCCGTTCCATAAAGCAAACCAATTCCTCGGTATGGAACCGCTGCCGACATTTATCGCTAATGACGTGATAAAAATGCCTGATGTTCCCCGCTATACTGAAGAATATCGCAAGCATCTTGTGGAAATTTTTGGTTAACTAGAGCTCAGGCTTTAGAAGGAGTTAACCATGCTTACCGTAATCGCAGAAATCCGTACTCGTCCTGGTCAACATCACCGTCAGGCGGTATTGGATCAGTTTGCTAAAATCGTTCCAACCGTACTGAAAGAAGAAGGTTGCCACGGCTATGCGCCAATGGTGGATTGCGCAGCTGGCGTGAGTTTCCAGTCTATGGCACCGGATTCTATCGTGATGATTGAGCAGTGGGAAAGCATCGCGCATCTTGAAGCGCATCTGCAAACCCCGCACATGAAGGCGTATAGCGAAGCCGTAAAAGGTGACGTGCTGGAGATGAATATCCGTATTCTGCAGCCAGGGATTTAATCCTGCCTTGTTTGCCCGGCCATCCTGACCGGGCAATGTTCTTTCCTTTAAACCTCAATCTCCGCCATGTCGCCTTTCTCTTGCAACCAGTTGCGGCGATCTTCCGAGCGTTTCTTCGCCAGCAGCATATCCATCATCGCGTCAGTACGCTGATCGTCTTCATCATCGATAGTCAACTGCACCAGACGGCGAGTGTTCGGATCAAGCGTGGTTTCGCGCAATTGCATCGGGTTCATTTCCCCCAGACCTTTAAAACGCTGGACGTTCGGCTTGCCTTTCTTGCGTTTTAATTGCTCAAGTACGCCCTCTTTCTCTTCTTCCGTCAGCGCGTAATAAACCTCTTTCCCGAGATCAATACGGTAGAGCGGTGGCAGTGCGACGTAAACGTGACCGTGTTTCACCAACGCGCGGAAATGTTTTACGAACAAAGCGCAGAGCAGCGTGGCAATGTGCAGACCATCAGAGTCCGCATCCGCGAGGATACAGATTTTGCCATAACGAAGCTGGCTCAGATCGTCGCTGTCAGGATCGATACCGATCGCTACCGAAATATCGTGCACTTCCTGCGAAGCCAGCACTTCGTCGGAAGAGACTTCCCAGGTGTTAAGGATCTTACCTTTCAGTGGCATGATCGCCTGATATTCGCGATCGCGCGCCTGCTTGGCAGATCCGCCTGCGGAGTCACCTTCCACAAGGAACAGCTCGGTACGGTTAAGGTCCTGCGCGGTACAATCAGCCAGTTTGCCAGGCAACGCCGGGCCGCTGGTCAGCTTTTTACGCACCACTTTTTTGGCCGCACGCATACGGCGCTGGGCGCTGGAAATCGCCATCTCCGCCAGCAGTTCAGCCGCCTGAACGTTCTGGTTCAGCCACAGGATAAAGGCATCTTTCACCACGCCAGAAACGAATGCCGCGCATTGACGCGAAGAGAGACGCTCTTTCGTCTGCCCGGCAAACTGCGGATCCTGCATTTTTACTGACAGCACATAGGCGCAGCGATCCCAGATATCTTCCGCCGACAGCTTTACACCGCGCGGCAGAATATTGCGGTATTCACAGAACTCACGCATCGCGTCCAACAGGCCCTGACGCAGACCATTAACATGGGTACCGCCCTGCATCGTTGGGATAAGGTTGACGTAGCTTTCGGTCAGCAGTTCACCGCCTTCCGGCAGCCACAGTAGCGCCCAGTCCACAGCTTCAGTATCACCAGCGAAATTACCGATAAACGGTTTTTCCGGCAGCGTCGGCAGACCATTTACCGCTTCCGCCAGGTAATCATTCAGACCGTCCTGATAGCACCAGCGTTGTTCGGTATTGTTGATCTCATCTTTAAAAGTGATCTCAACGCCAGGGCACAATACCGCTTTGGCTTTCAGCACATGCGTCAGGCGTGAAACAGAAAATCGCGGGCTGTCAAAGAAGGTTTCATCCGGCCAGAAGTGCACACTGGTACCAGTATTGCGTTTACCGCAAGTGCCGACAACCTGTAAATCCTGCACCTTTTCGCCATTTTCAAAGGCGATGTTATAAACCTGACCATCGCGGCGCACGTTAACTTCTACGCGCTTCGACAGGGCGTTAACCACCGAAATCCCCACGCCATGCAGGCCGCCAGAGAACTGGTAATTTTTGTTAGAGAATTTACCGCCTGCATGCAGACGGCAAAGAATCAGTTCAACCGCCGGTACACCCTCTTCCGGGTGAATATCCACCGGCATCCCGCGCCCATCGTCAATAACTTCTAACGACTGGTCAGCATGTAAAATAACGTCCACGCGTTTTGCGTGACCCGCCAGTGCTTCATCCACACTGTTATCAATGACTTCTTGCCCCAAATGGTTAGGGCGAGTGGTATCGGTATACATCCCCGGACGGCGGCGAACCGGCTCAAGCCCGGTGAGTACCTCAATGGCATCAGCGTTATAAGTTTGCGTCATGGTTTAAGTTAGTAATTCGAGTTGATCGTCAGAGATGGTGCAGACCAAGAAAATCGACGATCGGGTTGAAATAATCTTCGAAGCCCGTGAATGCGTGGTTGCCGCCTTCTATGACAGTCTGGCGGCAGGAAGCGTAGTACGCCACCGCCTGGCGGTAATCCAGCACTTCATCTCCCGTCTGTTGCAGCAGCCAGATCAAATCCGGCGCTTCCAGCGGGTCAATCTGCATGACTTTAAGATCGTAAATATGGCGTGACTCTAGCACATATTGCTGCCCGGTGTAGGGGTTCTCGTTCTGACCGAGATAGTCCGTCAGCAGTTCAAACGGGCGCACCGCCGGGTTTACCACCACTGCGGGCAGCATAAAACATTGTGACAACCAGGTGGCGTAATATCCCCCCAGTGACGAACCGACAATACCCAGCGAATCACCGCCATGTTCCAGGACAATGGATTCCAGCAGCTCTGCCGCGTCGGAAGGATACGGCGGCAACTGCGGAATGATCATCTCAACGTCAGGGTGATGTTCCGCCAGCCAGTTTTTTAACAAGCTCGCTTTTGCAGAGCGCGGCGAGCTGTTGAAACCGTGTAAATAAAGAAGCGTAGACATCAGTAGCCTTCTGAAGCGGTATCAGGTTGGAAACGTGTGTCCGCCAGGCGATGCACCTCGGTGGTCAGCGTGCCATCAGCATGTAACTCGAGAGTACGCCAGCCGGGCGCGATGGTATCCAGCGTAAAGTTGGAACAGTGCGGCTTAAACTGCACACAGGTCGACGGCGTTGCCAGCAGGCGGCGACCATTCCAGTCGAGATCCAGCTCCTGATGAATATGACCGCACAGCAAGTATTTGACGTGCGGAAACTTCGCCAGCACGGTATCCAGTTCGCCCGCGTTACGCAGACTGTGTTGATCGAGCCAACTACAACCCGCAGGTAGCGGATGATGATGCAGCAGCAGCAACGTATGGCGTTCTGGCGCATCGGCCAGTTTACGTTCCAGCCACTCAAGCTGAAACTCGCTCAGCTCACCGTGCGGCACGCCAAACACCTGGCTATCCAGCAACAGGATTTGCCATTGCTCACCAATAAACACGCGCTTCGCCGGGGAGATACCCGCATCCTGTAACGCGCTGTACATCGCGGGCTGGAAATCGTGGTTGCCCGGCAGCCAGACGCAGGGCGCACGAAAACTTGCGATGCCTTCAGCGAAATGCTGATAGGCCGCAGAGGATTGATCCTGCGCTAAATCACCTGTCGCGACAATCAGGTCGAATTCGTGCTGGTGTGGCCGAATCGCCTCCAGCACCGCCTGGTAACTCTCCCAGGTGTTTACCCCTAACAGGGCTTCGTGCTTTTGTGCAAACAGGTGAGTGTCGGTAATTTGTAAAATCCTGACTCTGGCCTCACCAGCCAGAGGAAGGGTTAACAGGCTTTCCAAATGGTGTCCTTAGGTTTCACGACGCTAATAAACCGGAATCGCCATCGCTCCATGTGCTAAACAGTATCGCAACCAGTCCGCTAAAAACTGATTAATTTGATGCTTTTCGTCGCGTTGATGCAACTTTTTATTAGGATAATCATACCGCGCTTTGAAGCGAAAAATCTGCTGGCTTGAACACACTTCAGCCACCATCGCGTCATGATACAGACGCACCGTCATTGACGGAAGGCTCCAGTAACTGATCGCGGGCGCAGTCTGTTCTATTGTCACCAGGGTAGTGTATCGGGTCGATTCCACAATCGTCAGCCGATATTGTGCGTTTGCCACCTGATAGCTTACAGTTTCGCCGGGTGCGTCATTGCGCGGTAACAAACGGCGCAATTGTGAAAAGTTCATCTCGCACAGGCGCATCATTTCAGGAAAGTCAGGTGTGTAACGCTTCATTTATGCCCACTCATTTTTTAACGCTTGATGATGCAGCTGCAGCCATTGCAAAGCGATGACCGACGCTGCGTTGTCGATTTTCCCCTCTTCTACCCACTGGTATGCCTGTTCCCGGCTTACCACATGAACGCGAATATCTTCGTTTTCATCAGCCAGACCGTGAATACCGCTTGCGGTCGTGGCGTCCACTTCGCCCACCATAATTGACGAACGCTCACTGGTGCCCCCCGGGCTTGCCAGGAAACTTAACACCGGTTTGGTCCGTTTGACTATCAGTCCCGCCTCTTCAATCGCTTCGCGACGGGCAACATCTTCCACACTTTCACCCTCTTCAATCATCCCGGCAACCATCTCCAGTAGCCAAGGGGTTTCGCTGGTGTCGTACGCGGCAATCCGAATCTGCTCAATCAGCACAACTTCATCACGCACTGGGTCAAAGGGTAGCAAGACTGCGGCGTGACCGCGCTCAAAAATTTCCCGCCGCACCTCATGACTCATTTGCCCGTTGAATAGACGATGACGAAATCTATAAAGATCTAATGAAAAAAAGCCGCGATAAAGTGTTTCTCGTGCAATAATTTCTACATCGTTTTTGCCAAATGTAACGGGCAGGTTGTCTGGCTTAAGCATTGTTAATGTCCTGGCACTAATAGTGAATTAAATGTGAATTTCAGCGACGTTTGACTGCCGTTTGAGCAGTCATGTGTTAAATTGAGGCACATTAACGCCCTATGGCACGTAACGCCAACCTTTTGCGGTAGCGGCTTCTGCTAGAATCCGCAATAATTTTACAGTTTGATCGCGCTAAATACTGCTTCACCACAAGGAATGCAAATGAAGAAATTGCTCCCCATTCTTATCGGCCTGAGCCTTTCTGGGTTCAGTTCGTTGAGCCAGGCCGAGAACCTGATGCAAGTTTATCAGCAAGCACGCCTTAGTAACCCGGAATTGCGTAAGTCTGCCGCCGATCGTGATGCTGCCTTTGAAAAAATTAATGAAGCGCGCAGTCCATTACTGCCACAGCTAGGTTTAGGTGCAGATTACACCTATAGCAACGGCTACCGCGACGCGAACGGCATCAACTCTAACGCGACCAGTGCGTCCTTGCAGTTAACTCAATCCATTTTTGATATGTCGAAATGGCGTGCGTTAACGCTGCAGGAAAAAGCAGCAGGGATTCAGGACGTCACGTATCAGACCGATCAGCAAACCTTGATCCTCAACACCGCGACCGCTTATTTCAACGTGTTGAATGCTATTGACGTTCTTTCCTATACACAGGCACAAAAAGAAGCGATCTACCGTCAATTAGATCAAACCACCCAACGTTTTAACGTGGGCCTGGTAGCGATCACCGACGTGCAGAACGCCCGCGCACAGTACGATACCGTGCTGGCGAACGAAGTGACCGCACGTAATAACCTTGATAACGCGGTAGAGCAGCTGCGCCAGATCACCGGTAACTACTATCCGGAACTGGCTGCGCTGAATGTCGAAAACTTTAAAACCGACAAACCACAGCCGGTTAACGCGCTGCTGAAAGAAGCCGAAAAACGCAACCTGTCGCTGTTACAGGCACGCTTGAGCCAGGACCTGGCGCGCGAGCAAATTCGCCAGGCGCAGGATGGTCACTTACCGACTCTGGATTTAACGGCTTCTACCGGGATTTCTGACACCTCTTATAGCGGTTCGAAAACCCGTGGTGCCGCTGGTACCCAGTATGACGATAGCAATATGGGCCAGAACAAAGTTGGCCTGAGCTTCTCGCTGCCGATTTATCAGGGCGGAATGGTTAACTCGCAGGTGAAACAGGCACAGTACAACTTTGTCGGTGCCAGCGAGCAACTGGAAAGTGCCCATCGTAGCGTCGTGCAGACCGTGCGTTCCTCCTTCAACAACATTAATGCATCTATCAGTAGCATTAACGCCTACAAACAAGCCGTAGTTTCCGCTCAAAGCTCATTAGACGCGATGGAAGCGGGCTACTCGGTCGGTACGCGTACCATTGTTGATGTGTTGGATGCGACCACCACGTTGTACAACGCCAAGCAAGAGCTGGCGAATGCGCGTTATAACTACCTGATTAATCAGCTGAATATTAAGTCAGCTCTGGGTACGTTGAACGAGCAGGATCTGCTGGCACTGAACAATGCGCTGAGCAAACCGGTTTCCACTAATCCGGAAAACGTTGCACCGCAAACGCCGGAACAGAATGCTATTGCTGATGGTTATGCGCCTGATAGCCCGGCACCAGTCGTTCAGCAAACATCCGCACGCACTACCACCAGTAACGGTCATAACCCTTTCCGTAACTGATGACGACGACGGGGCTTCGGCCCCGTCTGAACGTAAGGCAACGTAAAGATACGGGTTATCTGCCGCATTCTTCCCCCTTCTCGCTTCAATTTCGACCAGCCATCCTCTATTCTGATGGGTATTTACCACTGGTCCCGGAAGACAAAAATGAAACGGACAAAATCCATACGCCACGCATCGTTCCGCAAAAACTGGAGCGCACGCCATCTGACACCAGTCGCTCTCGCGGTTGCCACTGTTTTTATGCTGGCTGGCTGTGAAAAGAGTGATGAAACAGTGTCTCTCTATCAAAATGCTGACGACTGTTCAGCTGCAAACCCAGGCAAAAGCGCCGAATGTACCACCGCGTACAACAATGCGCTGAAAGAAGCCGAACGTACTGCGCCGAAATACGCCACCCGTGAAGACTGTGTTGCTGAATTTGGTGAAGGTCAGTGCCAGCAGGCACCAGCCCAGGCTGGCATGGCACCAGAAAACCAGGCGCAGGCCCAGCAATCCAGCGGGAGTTTCTGGATGCCGCTGATGGCCGGTTACATGATGGGGCGTCTGATGGGCGGCGGCGCGGGATTTGCACAGCAGCCGCTGTTCTCCTCGAAAAACCCAGCCAGTCCGGCTTACGGTAAATATACCGACGCGACGGGTAAAAACTATGGCGCAGCCCAGCCAGGCCGCACCATGACCGTACCGAAGACGGCAATGGCACCAAAACCGGCGACCACCACTACCGTTACCCGTGGCGGTTTTGGTGAATCTGTTGCCAAACAAAGCACTATGCAGCGTAGTGCAACCGGTACCTCTTCTCGTTCAATGGGTGGCTGATACCGATGGAAAGAGTCAGTATTACCGAGCGCCCGGACTGGCGTGAGAAAGCCCACGAATACGGTTTCAATTTTCACACCATGTACGGCGAGCCGTACTGGTGTGAAGATGCTTACTACAAGTTGACCCTCGCCCAGGTTGAAAAGCTGGAAGAAGTCACCGCCGAACTGCACCAGATGTGCCTGAAAGTGGTGGAAAAAGTGATCGCCAGCGATGAGCTGATGACCAAATTCCGCATTCCAAAACACACCTGGAGTTTTGTGCGCCAGTCATGGCTGACGCACCAGCCATCGCTTTATTCGCGTCTTGATCTGGCGTGGGATGGCACTGGTGAACCTAAACTTCTGGAAAATAACGCCGATACGCCAACGTCACTATACGAGGCGGCGTTCTTTCAGTGGATCTGGCTGGAAGATCAGCTTAACGCCGGTAACTTGCCGGAGGGCAGCGACCAGTTTAACAGTCTGCAAGAAAAACTGATCGATCGCTTCGTTGAGCTGCGTGAACAGTATGGCTTCCAGTTGCTGCATCTCACCTGCTGTCGCGACACGGTGGAAGATCGCGGAACCATTCAGTATTTGCAGGACTGCGCAACGGAAGCTGAAATTGCTACTGAGTTCCTCTACATCGATGATATCGGGTTAGGTGAAAAAGGTCAGTTCACGGATTTACAGGATCAGGTAATTTCCAACCTGTTCAAACTGTATCCGTGGGAATTTATGTTGCGTGAGATGTTCTCAACCAAGCTGGAGGATGCAGGCGTACGCTGGCTGGAACCGGCGTGGAAGAGCATTATCTCCAACAAGGCACTTCTACCGCTACTGTGGGAGATGTTCCCGAATCACCCGAACCTGCTGCCCGCTTATTTTGCGGAAGATGATCATCCGCAAATGGAAAAATATGTGGTTAAACCGATCTTCTCCCGTGAAGGCGCAAACGTGTCGATCATTGAGAACGGCAAAACCATTGAAGCAGCGGAAGGTCCGTATGGCGAAGAAGGGATGATTGTTCAGCAATTCCACCCGTTACCGAAATTCGGCGACAGCTATATGCTGATTGGTAGCTGGCTGGTGAACGATCAACCCGCCGGAATTGGCATTCGTGAAGACCGTGCATTGATCACCCAGGATATGTCTCGGTTTTATCCACATATTTTTGTTGAATAAGCCACGATACCGGATGGCACTCGCCATCCGGTAATTGTTAGCCTATCTGCACCGACAGCATACTCAGGCTGCCCATTTCTATACCCTCAACCGGAATGGTAATTGGCTCCTGCCCATCCCACGCACCTAACACATACAACAACGGCAAATAATGCTCTGGCGTTGGGTTCGATAACGTGCCACCTTCATGGTCGAGGTAATTCACCAGAGGATGTTGTTCCACTGGCCCTTGCCACGTCAGATTCGCTTTCACATACTCATTAAACGACGTCGCCCACGGATACGGTGAACTATCACCGTGCCACTTCACTGTGCGCAGGTTATGCACCACGTTACCGCTGGCGACCAACATTATTCCTTCATCTCGCAGCGCTGCCAGTTTGCGCCCCATTTCGAAATGCCAGGCGGCAGGTTTGCTACTGTCGATACTCAACTGCACCATCGGGATATCAGCGTCAGGATACATCTTAATCAGCACGCCCCACGAGCCGTGGTCAAAGCCCCAGGCTTCTTTATCCAGCGTCACCGGGATCGGCGCTAACAGCTCAACCAGACGCTGTGCCAGCGCAGGCGAACCCGGAGCAGGATAATGCGTATCGTACAGCGCCTGCGGGAAGCCACCAAAGTCATGAATCGTGGGCGGCGTCTCCATCGCGGTCACTCCTGTTCCACGGGTAAACCAGTGAGCCGAAACCACCACAATCGCTTGCGGGCGTGGCAATGTCATCCCCAACTTCTGCCAGCTGCGGGTATACAAATTATCTTCCAGCACGTTCATCGGACTACCGTGACCTAAAAACAATGCTGGCATACGTGTTGAAGACATGATGATATCCTTAACTAAAGGTGTCATTTTGATATCCTCACAATACGCTTGTTCGGCGGAGTAAGAACCCGGATAACAATGATGATGATCATCAGTTATTTTGACGATCTGCCTGAAGGTGAAGATTTATAAGGAGTTGTCGATGTCAGTACCTCTCATTCTGACCATACTGGCGGGGGCAGCCACGTTTATTGGCGCGTTTCTCGGCGTTCTCGGGCAAAAACCCTCGAACCGCTTACTGGCGTTTTCGCTAGGTTTTGCGGCGGGGATCATGTTGCTCATCTCATTAATGGAAATGCTTCCTGCCGCACTAGCAGCTGAAGGAATGTCGCCTGTGTTGGGTTATGGAATGTTTATCTTCGGTCTGCTTGGCTATTTTGGCCTGGACCGCATGTTGCCACATGCTCATCCGCAGGATTTAATGCAAAAATCGGTGCAGCCGTTGCCAAAATCGATCAAGCGCACAGCCATTCTGCTCACTCTCGGCATCAGTCTGCATAACTTCCCGGAAGGGATTGCCACCTTTGTCACGGCGAGCAGCAACCTGGAGCTGGGATTTGGCATCGCACTGGCCGTCGCGTTGCACAATATCCCTGAAGGTCTGGCAGTGGCAGGCCCGGTTTATGCGGCAACGGGGTCTAAACGCACCGCGATTCTGTGGGCGGGGATTTCTGGACTAGCAGAAATTCTTGGTGGTGTGCTGGCGTGGTTAATCCTCGGTAGCATGATTTCCCCGGTGGTCATGGCGGCAATCATGGCGGCGGTTGCAGGAATTATGGTGGCGCTCTCGGTTGATGAATTAATGCCGCTCGCCAAAGAGATTGACCCTAATAATAACCCCAGCTATGGCGTACTATGTGGAATGTCAGTGATGGGATTCAGTTTAGTGCTGCTACAAACGGCGGGAATTGGTTAAAAACAACATCAGAAGTTGTCCAGCGCATGGACAACTTCTGCCAGCTTCACGAAAGCCTTATTCTACCTTTTCGGCTGTCTCTTCTCTCGTACTGTTTAAGTATTTGTTCCGCGCTTCAAGCAGTGCGTCTCTGTCCTGGCGAAACGCCCGACAATAACGTTTCAAATGCAGGAAATAACCCACCACAACCAGAGCAATCAATACAATCCAGTACCAGGCGATAAACATCCTTTTACCCTTAATATTTAACAATACTAAACATTTAGCGTATAAATTTCACATATCCTTTTTCGGATATATTCATATGGTCGCATAATAACGGAACAATTATATGATTTTGATCATAATGAAAAAGAATGCCTGATATTAATGAAATTTTCTCATAGAAAGAGAAGCGGAATTAACATCTTGCATAGCAGGGAAAAATAAAAACCGAAGCCTGCTACAACTTCGGTTTCTTGATTAAGGCAGTAAATTAAGCAGCGGTTTTCAGCTGGCTTTACGCTCATGTGCCTGACGGTATGCCACCAGGTCTTCAATAGTCACGAGCGCCATATTGTGTTTATTGGCAAACTCAATACACTCTGGTGCACGCGCCATCGTGCCATCGTCATTAGTCAGCTCACACAGTACACCAGCCGGTTTAAAGCCTGCCAGCGTCATCAGATCAATAGTTGCTTCAGTATGACCGCCACGCGTCAGTACACCACCTGCCTGAGCGCGAAGTGGGAAAACGTGGCCAGGACGATTCAGATCTGACGGTTTTGCGCCATCGGCAATCGCTGCGCGAACGGTCGTAATACGGTCAGCGGCAGAAACACCGGTAGTCACACCTTCAGCTGCTTCAATGGTCACGGTAAAACCGGTGCCATAGGCGCTGGTGTTATTTTCTACCATCATTGGCAGATCGAGTTGTTTACGGCGATCTTCAGTAATGCACAGGCAAACAATACCGCTACCGTGGCGAATGGTCAGCGCCATCTGCTCAACAGTCATGGTTTCTGCCGGGAAGATCATATCACCTTCGTTTTCACGGTCTTCATCATCAAGCACCATTACACCGCGTCCTTCACGCAGCGCAGCCAGTGCATTTTCAACACGTTCGAAAGGCGTACCAAAAGAGGAAAGTAGCGTCTGATTCATGGTAAAAAAACCTCACTAAAATTATGGTTACCAGAATCAGGGCAGTCTTAGGAGTGGCGGCATATAGCCAAAATAACGTGAGCGGGTCCATGCCCGACAGAATCGTTACTCTCTCCCATCCGGACTCTAACCGTCGGCCCCGGAATTACACCGGATCTGCTGTCCTTTGAGTTCGCACCCAAAGCGCTCGCGGGCTTTCAACTGAGTTGATTTACCGCCGGTGGGGAATTTCGCCCCGCCCTGAGAATAAGCGGATTCACTATAACGCTAATGATTAGCGGCAGCAACGCATAGCTTCACATAATTCTGGTTTATGACTTACCCTTATCGCACTACAATGGCACTCAACACCTATCAGTACAGGGAAACTACAATGATTGACCCGAAAAAAATTGAGCAAATCGCTCGCCAGGTTCACGAATCAATGCCTAAAGGAATCAGGGAGTTCGGGGAAGATGTGGAGAAAAAAATCCGCCAAACCCTACAAGCGCAGCTGACGCGCCTCGACCTTGTAAGCCGTGAAGAGTTCGACGTCCAAACGCAAGTCCTGTTACGGACTCGTGAAAAACTGGCGCTGCTTGAACAAAGAATCAGCGAACTGGAAAATCGCAGTACTGAGATCAAAAAGCAGCCAGATCCAGAGACTCTCCCCCCAACGCTGTAAACATTCGTCTTTAATGCACTGTAAATTATGAATTAATCCTCTAATTTATAGTGCTTTCTATTACCTTATCGCGTAATCCCATTCAGAAAACCATCACAAAAATGAATGAGTACAATTGAAAGTATAATTGCAATGTATTTTTTAAGTTTTACTTAATCGATATTTAGATAAACTAATTTTATAAAAAACACAAAATAAAATATCATATTTCAATGATTAGTAGTCCTTAAATAACAGTTACTAATCATTCTCTTTTCTACTTATCTTTATATAAAGGAATATTATGTCCGCTTTTAAAAAGTCACTTCTTGTTGCTGGCGTAGCAATGATTCTTTCCAATAACGTGTTTGCTGATGAAGGTCACGGTATTGTTAAATTTAAAGGTGAAGTTATCTCTGCTCCATGTTCTATTAAACCAGGTGACGAAGATTTAACTGTAAATCTGGGTGAAGTAGCAGATACCGTACTGAAAAGCGATCAGAAATCTTTGGCTGAACCTTTCACTATTCACCTGCAGGACTGCATGCTGAGTCAGGGTGGAACTACTTATTCAAAAGCGAAGGTTACTTTCACTACAGCAAATACCATGACGGGTCAGTCTGATCTTCTGAAAAATACCAAAGAAACTGAAATCGGCGGCGCCACTGGCGTTGGCGTACGTATTCTGGACAGCCAGAGCGGCGAAGTAACTTTAGGTACTCCGGTAGTAATTACGTTCAACAATACCAACAGCTATCAGGAACTGAATTTCAAAGCTCGTATGGAATCCCCAAGCAAAGATGCCACCCCGGGCAACGTTTACGCTCAGGCTGACTACAAGATTGCTTACGAGTAATCGCATTTGGCCGGGTTCGCCCGGCCACATCATTAACGGATTAATGATAAGTGGATCAGATGTATAAAAAATTAAAATTAACCACAATAAGCGAATTGATTAAAAATATTTATTGTTCATTATCCGTTATCATCATTGGTTGTGCGTCAGCTTATGCCGTTGAATTCAACAAAGATTTAATCGAAGCCGAAGATCGTGAAAACGTTAACCTTTCCCAATTTGAAACTGATGGCCAATTACCCGTCGGCAAATATTCACTAAGCACTCTGATTAATAATAAGAGGACGCCAATCCACCTTGACCTCCAATGGGTATTAATTGATAACCAAACTGCAGTTTGCGTGACACCAGAGCAATTAACATTATTAGGATTTACTGATGAATTTATTGAAAAAACTCAGCAAAACCTGATCGATGGTTGTTACCCTATCGAAAAAGAAAAACAAATTACAACTTATCTCGATAAAGGGAAAATGCAATTATCCATATCTGCACCTCAGGCATGGTTAAAATACAAAGATGCAAACTGGACGCCTCCTGAACTTTGGAATCATGGTATTGCTGGGGCATTTCTTGACTACAATTTATATGCCTCTCATTATGCACCACATCAGGGCGATAATTCGCAAAATATAAGTTCCTATGGGCAGGCTGGGGTTAATCTTGGGGCCTGGCGCCTGCGTACTGATTACCAGTACGATCAGTCATTTAACAATGGCAAAAGCCAGGCGACCAACCTGGATTTTCCGCGTATTTATTTGTTTCGCCCAATCCCAGCAATGAATGCAAAACTAACTATAGGTCAATACGATACTGAATCCTCTATTTTCGACTCTTTCCATTTTTCTGGCATTTCGTTGAAAAGCGATGAGAATATGTTACCGCCAGACCTACGTGGTTACGCACCGCAAATCACGGGTGTCGCACAAACGAATGCAAAGGTCACTGTCTCACAGAACAACCGTATTATTTATCAAGAAAATGTTCCTCCAGGCCCATTTGCTATTACCAATTTATTCAATACATTACAGGGGCAACTTGACGTCAAGGTTGAAGAAGAGGACGGACGCGTTACGCAATGGCAAGTTGCATCTAATAGTATTCCTTATCTGACGCGTAAAGGGCAGATTCGCTACACCACTGCTATGGGTAAACCGACCAGCATTGGTGGTGATTCCTTACAACAACCCTTCTTCTGGACTGGTGAATTCTCATGGGGTTGGCTGAACAATGTATCCCTGTATGGTGGTTCAGTTTTAACAAACCGTGATTATCAATCTCTGGCTGCCGGCGTTGGTTTTAACCTTAACTCATTAGGTTCATTATCTTTTGATGTCACACGATCTGATGCTCAGTTGCATAATCAGGATAAAGAAACGGGTTATAGCTACCGCGCTAACTATTCAAAACGTTTTGAATCTACCGGTAGCCAGCTCACTTTCGCTGGTTACCGTTTCTCTGATAAAAACTTTGTGACAATGAATGAATATATCAATGACACTAACCATTACACGAATTATCAGAATGAAAAAGAGAGTTATATTGTCACGTTTAACCAGTATCTTGAATCATTAAGGTTAAATACATACGTAAGTTTGGCTCGTAATACTTACTGGGACGCCAGCAGTAATGTGAATTATTCATTATCACTTAGCCGCGATTTTGATATCGGGCCATTAAAAAACGTCTCCACTTCTCTAACATTTAGCCGAATAAACTGGGAAGAAGACAACCAGGATCAACTGTACCTAAATATTTCGATTCCCTGGGGAACTAGTAGAACATTGAGCTATGGTATGCAACGAAATCAGGATAATGAGATTTCGCATACTGCTTCGTGGTATGACTCTTCCGATCGAAATAATTCCTGGAGCGTTTCTGCTTCAGGCGACAATGATGAATTCAAAGATATGAAAGCGTCACTACGCGCCAGTTATCAGCATAATACCGAGAACGGTCGACTCTACCTCTCCGGTACATCACAGCGAGACAGTTATTATTCTCTGAATGCCAGTTGGAATGGTTCATTCACTGCGACTCGCCACGGTGCCGCTTTCCACGACTATAGCGGTAGTGCTGACTCGCGTTTTATGATCGACGCAGACGGCACTGAAGATATTCCGTTGAACAATAAACGCGCGGTAACTAATCGGTATGGCATCGGAGTTATTCCATCAGTCAGCAGTTACATAACAACATCATTAAGTGTTGATACCCGAAATCTGCCAGAAAATGTGGATATCGAAAACTCGGTTATCACCACCACCTTAACCGAGGGTGCTATTGGCTACGCCAAACTTGATACCCGCAAGGGCTACCAAATCATAGGGGTTATTCGCCTGGCAGATGGTAGTCATCCACCACTGGGGATTAGCGTAAAAGATGAAACCAGCCACAAAGAATTAGGACTGGTTGCTGATGGCGGCTTTGTATACCTCAACGGCATTCAGGATGATAACAAACTTGCTTTACGCTGGGGTGACAAATCTTGTTTTATTCAACCACCCAATAGCAGCAACTTAACCACCGGAACGGCTATTTTACCGTGTATTAGCCAAAATTAATTCAGGATGAAACTAATGCGCTACTTAAATACAAAGAATATCATTGCAGCAGGAGTATTACTCTCCTGTATGAGCAGCATTGCCTGGGGTGCCATCATCCCGGATCGTACCCGTATCATAATGAATGAGTCAGATAAAGGCGAAGCATTAAAACTTACTAATCAAAGTAAAAACCTGCCCTATCTGGCCCAAACATGGATAGAAGATACGAAAGGCAATAAATCGCGTGACTTTATTGTCACTGTTCCTCCAATGGTGCGTTTAAATCCCAGTGAGCAAATTCAAATAAGAATGATAACTCAGGAAAAAATTGCTCAACTTCCTAAAGACAGAGAAACGCTCTTCTATTTTAACGTGCGAGAAATACCGCCCAAAACAGATAAAAAAAATGTGATGCAAGTCACTATGCAGCACGCATTGAAACTATTCTGGCGGCCAAAAGCCATTGAATTAGAAGACGATGGGGTAATGACTTACGAAAAAGTTGAAATCATTCGTAGAAATGACGGTTCGATCCGCTTTAACAATAAGATGCCTTATCACGTTACGCTGGGTTATATCGGAACAAATGGGGTAACGATGTTACCACAAACGCAAAGCTTAATGGTAACCCCTTTTAGCTATGCAAATACGCAGTTTAAAAATGTTCCGTCAACTTTTCAGGTGGGTTATATCAATGACTTTGGTGGATTAAGTTTTTATGAAATAAACTGCCCTGTAGTAAATAACATTTGTAATATTTCTGTAGCCAACCGAGATCAATAATATGCGCTACTTGTTAATTGTTATTACTTTTTTTATGGGTTTTAGTTCATTACCTGCATGGGCAATGGACTGCTATGCTGAACATGAAGGTGGAAATACCGTTGTCATTGGTTACGTACCAAGAATCTCTATCCCCAGCGATGGTAAAAAAGGTGATAAAATCTGGCAAAGCAGTGAATATTTTATGAATGTTTTCTGTAATAATGCACTACCAGGCCCATCTCCAGGAGAAGAATACCCATCTGCATGGGCAAATATAATGATGTTGTTAGCATCAGGTCAAGACTTTTATAATCAAAACTCTTATACTTTCGGTGTAACTTATAATGGGGTTGATTATGATTCTACATCTCCACTACCTATTGCAGCACCTGTATGTATTGGTATAAAAGGAGCCGGAACCTTCGGGAATGGCTACAAAAAGCCCGCAGTCTGTAGTGGCGGTCCTGAACCGCAATTATCAGTAACTTTTCCAGTACGAGTGCAGCTATATATTAAGCTAGCTAAAAATGCCAATAAAGTAAATAAAAAACTTGTATTACCTGACGAATATATAGCACTTGAATTTAAAGGTATGAGCGGAGCAGGTGCTATAGAAGTAGATAAAAATCTGACCTTCAGGATTCGCGGATTAAATAACATTCATGTCCTTGACTGCTTTGTTAATGTTGATCTGGAACCAGCTGATGGCGTTGTCGACTTTGGTAAAATAAATTCCCGAACAATTAAAAATACCAGCGTGAGTGAGACGTTTAGCGTAGTCATGACCAAAGATCCGGGTGCGGCCTGTACTGAGCAGTTTAATATTTTAGGGAGTTTTTTCACTACGGATATTTTGAGTGATTATAGCCATCTGGATATAGGTAATGGTCTGCTATTGAAGATATTTCATAACGATGGAACAGCAACGGAATTTAACCGCTTCTCACAATTTGCTTCTTTTTCATCGTCTAGTGCGCCTTCGGTCACCGCACCATTCAGGGCAGAACTGAGTGCGAACCCGGCAGAAACGGTTGTTGAGGGACCGTTTAGTAAAGACGTAATCCTGAAAATCACCTATAACTAGTATCTAATACAAACACTAAAACGGGCCATCAGGCCCGTTATATCAGTGCTCTAACTCCAGCTCTCTTGCCTGCATCATCTGTTGACAATACCAGGCATAACGTGCGCAAAACCAGGTTCTATGTTCTTCATCCATGTTACCAGTAACGGCCAGAATATCGACCGGGCGACCTTCTGCGTGCATTCTGGCAAAACTACGCGCCAGGAAATCGAAATTATTTAAAGAATTAAGACTATGATCCATAAGCACATCCTCCGGTTATCGCATACCTTTTAAGGCCATATGCTTTTTCTGATTTCAGTATTCCCCAATCAGTGTAGTGCCTTTAAACATAACGTGCGTAAATATATTGTCCCCGATCACACTTTTTAGTGAAAAATAAAAAACCATATTAAAAGACTTTCTCTTCCAGAACTTCTCTAACCTGTGTTATTATTAACACAGATAAATGTAAGCAAGGAAACTATTACAAATTAAATATTGCGTCACTAAATGGACATTGGAGTGATATATGATTTTATTCGCCGACTATAACACCCCTTATCTTTTCGCTATTTCCTTTGTACTGTTGATCGGCCTGTTAGAAATTTTTGCGCTTATCTGCGGTCACATGCTCTCCGGTGCTCTTGATGCACATCTTGACCATTATGATTCTATAACCACAGGTCATATTAGCCAGGCACTTCATTATCTCAATATTGGAAGATTGCCAGCTCTCGTCGTTCTCTGCTTACTGGCTGGTTTTTTTGGTCTTATTAGCATCCTGTTGCAGCATGCCTGCATCATGGTCTGGCAATCACCACTGTCGAACCTGTTCGTGGTTCCTGTCAGTTTACTGTTTACGATTATTGCGGTGCATTATACCGGTAAAATAGTTGCGCCCTGGATTCCACGCGACCATAGTTCAGCTATTACAGAAGAAGAATATATTGGTAGCATGGCGTTAATTACCGGTCATCAAGCCACTTCAGGTAATCCCTGCGAAGGAAAACTCACCGATCAATTTGGCCAAATACATTATTTACTACTGGAGCCTGAAGAAGGAAAAATTTTCACTAAAGGAGACAAAGTGTTAATTATTTGCCGACTTTCTGCAACGCGATATTTGGCGGAAAATAATCCCTGGCCCCAAATATTGTAATTTATTAATCAAAAGGAAATTTAATAATGGATGATATTGTTAATTCTGTGCCCTCCTGGATGTTTACCGCAATTATTGCCGTATGCATTCTGTTTATTATTGGAATTATTTTCGCCAGGCTCTATCGTCGCGCTTCGGCAGAGCAAGCTTTTGTTCGTACTGGTTTAGGTGGGCAAAAAGTGGTAATGAGCGGTGGCGCAATCGTGATGCCGATCTTTCATGAAATAATCCCCATCAATATGAATACTCTGAAGCTGGAAGTCAGCCGCTCAACCATTGATAGCCTGATTACGAAAGATCGTATGCGCGTCGATGTAGTAGTCGCTTTCTTTGTGCGGGTAAAACCTTCAGTAGAAGGGATTGCCACCGCTGCCCAGACGCTGGGGCAACGCACCCTGTCGCCTGAAGACTTACGTATGTTGGTTGAAGATAAATTTGTCGATGCCCTCCGTGCAACAGCTGCGCAAATGACCATGCATGAGTTACAGGATACCCGCGAGAACTTTGTGCAGGGGGTGCAAAATACAGTGGCAGAAGACCTGTCGAAAAACGGTCTGGAACTGGAGAGCGTTTCACTTACCAACTTTAACCAGACCTCGAAAGAACATTTCAATCCGAACAATGCCTTTGACGCCGAAGGTTTAACCAAACTGACTCAGGAAACAGAGCGCCGTCGCCGCGAACGTAACGAAGTTGAACAGGATGTAGAAGTTGCGGTGCGTGAAAAAAATCGCGATGCGCTATCGCGCAAGCTGGAGATTGAACAGCAAGAAGCGTTTATGACGCTTGAGCAGGAGCAGCAGGTTAAAACCCGTACTGCCGAACAGAATGCACGTATTGCGGCTTTTGAAGCTGAACGTCGTCGTGAAGCAGAGCAGACACGAATTCTGGCTGAACGACAGATTCAGGAAACAGAAATCGACCGCGAACAGGCCGTCCGCTCAAGAAAGGTTGAAGCTGAACGTGAAGTTCGCATTAAAGAGATCGAACAGCAGCAGGTCACCGAAATCGCTAACCAGACGAAATCGATCGCTATTGCCGCCAAATCGGAACAACAGTCCCAGGCAGAAGCGCGTGCTAATCTCGCACTTGCAGAAGCGGTAAGCGCCCAACAAAACGTAGAAACCACTCGCCAGACTGCCGAAGCCGATCGTGCTAAACAAGTTGCCCTAATCGCTGCCGCGCAGGATGCAGAAACCAAAGCGGTTGAACTGACCGTGCGGGCGAAAGCAGAAAAAGAAGCCGCAGAGATGCAGGCGGCGGCTATCGTTGAGTTAGCCGAAGCTACACGTAAAAAGGGTCTGGCGGAAGCAGAAGCACAACGTGCGCTGAACGATGCTATCAACGTACTTTCTGATGAACAAACCAGCCTTAAATTCAAACTGGCCTTGTTGCAGGCGCTGCCTGCGGTAATAGAGAAATCCGTTGAGCCGATGAAGTCAATCGACGGTATCAAGATTATTCAGGTCGATGGTCTGAATCGTGGCGGCGCTGCGGGTGATGCAAACACGGGTAATGTGGGGGGCGGAAACCTGGCGGAACAAGCATTATCAGCCGCTCTCTCTTACCGCACACAGGCACCGCTGATTGACTCCTTGCTCAATGAAATTGGCGTTTCAGGCGGCTCACTGGCGGCATTGACTTCACCCTTAACCTCAACAACTCCCGTCGAAGAAAAAGCAGAGTAAACCCTCTTCCAGGAATAATCCCTGGCCCAAAAAGCCGGGGATTTTTTATATCTGCGTTCCGCTAAAAAGTGCAAATGATCAGGTTGTTGCAGCATTTTGCGTGACGGCTCGGGGAAGGCAAAACTGCATCAGAGAAAGCATTGCGTGGGGTCTGGCGCTCATCAACAATCGGGGAGTCAGCAGGGGGCTGAAACGGGAAAGCCCCTCCCGAAGAAGGGGGCCTTACAGAAGGAAAGGGTTATGATGAAGCTCGTCATCATACTGATTGTGTTGTTACTCGTAAGTTTCGCAGCTTATTAACAGCCAATCAGAGGGGGGAGAAATCCTCCCTCACCCTTGTTCCTTTACTTTAGGTTGAAAAAAAATCAGCGTCAAGAAGGTTTCATTAACACATATCCCTGGCCCAAAAAGCCGGGGATTTTTTATATCTGCGTTCCGCTAAAAGGTGCAAATGCTCAGGACGTTGCAGCGTTTTGCGTGACCGCTCGGGGAAGGCAAAATTGCCTCTGGGAAAGCATTGCGCGGGGTCCGGCGCTCATCAACAATCGGGGGGCAGCAAGGGGCTGAAACGGGAAAGCCCCTCCCGAAGAAGGGGCCTTGTATAAGGAAAGGGTTATGATGAAGCTCGTCATCATACTGGTTGTGTTGTTACTGTTAAGTTTCCCGACTTACTAACAACTCATCAGAGGGGGGAGAAATCCTCCCTTACCCTTGTTCCTTTACTCTAGGTTGAAAAAACAACAGCGTCAATAGGCCTGCCATGTACGAAGCGAGATCTGTGAACCGCTTTCCGGTTAGCCTTTTTTATCCTGTTGGATCTTCTTGATGATGTTGGTCGTCGAGCAACCGTCTTCAAAGTTGAGCACCAACACTTCGCCACCGTTGGCCCAGACTTCTTTACTCCCGGCAATCTCTTCTGGTTTATAGTCGCCGCCTTTCACCAGCAGATCTGGCAAGATCCCGGCGATCAAGCGCTGCGGCGTGTCCTCTTCAAACGACACTACCCAGTCGACCGCTTCCAGTGCGCCCAGCACAATCATACGCTGTTCGAGTGGGTTTACCGGGCGGGAATCCCCTTTCAGCCGTTTGGTGGAGGCATCGCTGTTGACGGCAACAATCAAGCGGTCACCCAGCTTGCGGGCATTTGCCAGATAAGAGACGTGCCCGGCGTGCAGGATGTCAAAGACACCGTTGGTCATCACCACTTTTTCACCACGTTTACGCGCTGCCGCTACGGCCAGCTTCAGTTCCTCTTCGGTCATCACGCCAAAGCCTGTATCTGCACGTCCACGTACAGCATTTTCCAGCTCGATCGGCGAAACCGTGGAGGTTCCCAGTTTGCCGACCACCACGCCAGCCGCCGCATTGGCAAAGAAGCAGGCTTCTTCCAGCGAATTACCCGCTGCCAGCGTTGCCGCCAGGACGCCAATCACCGTGTCGCCCGCACCGGTAACGTCATACACTTCCTGCGCTTGGGTTGGCATATGCAGCGGCGCTTTACCCGGTTGCAGCAGCGACATACCCTGTTCGGAACGGGTCACTAACAGAGCCGAGAGTTCGTAATCGGCAATCAGTTTCATGCCGCGCTCAACAATCTCTTCTTCGGTCTTACATTTACCGACAACAGCTTCAAATTCCGAGAGATTCGGCGTTAACAGCGTAGCGCCGCGGTAGCGCTCAAAATCGGTACCTTTTGGATCAATCAGCACCGGAACACCCGCTTTACGCGCCAGTTGGATCATCTGCTGTACGCTTGCCAGCGCACCTTTGGCGTAGTCAGAAAGCACCAGCGCGCCAATCGAACTCAGCGCCTGATTAATCCGCTCGTGCAGCGGCTGCGGATCAACACCTTCGAAACCTTCTTCAAAATCCAGACGGATCAGCTGTTGGTTGCGGGAAAGTACCCGTAATTTGGTAATGGTCGGATGCGTCGGTACAGAAACGAAGTCGCATTTGACGTTGACGTCGGCCAGAGATTTACTCAGCGCGCGCGCTGCATCGTCAATGCCCGTCAACCCGACCAGGCGTGCATTAGCACCGAGAGAAGCGATATTCATCGCCACGTTAGCCGCGCCGCCCGGACGTTCTTCGATGGTATTCACTTTAACCACGGGCACCGGCGCTTCCGGCGAGATACGACTGGTGGGGCCGTACCAGTAACGATCCAGCATCACATCACCAACCACCATCACTCCTGCACGTTCAAACTCTGGCAGCGTTACTTTCATTCCTGTCTCCTGAGAGATTCAAAATTTGCGCGCGATAATACCATACTTCATTCTTCCACCAGCCACTTCTGCCAGCTTGCCCGCACCAGTTCACGCTCTGCGGTGAAGCAATCCTCCGACACATGGCCCGGCAATTCCTGTAATGCCAGATGATGAAGTTCATCGCGAAGCGTAGTGTAAGCACGGGTCAGCGCCATCGCTTCCTGCTCTTCCATAATGTCGTTTTGCGCCAGTAGTTCCAGAATACGCACGTTGTCTGACCAGCGCGTTAACTTCGGTTTTTCATGAGCGTAGCGCAACACCAGATATTGGGTAATAAATTCGATATCGGTAATTCCCCCTTCATCAGCTTTGATATCAAAGCGATCGCGATGTTTATTGCCGAGATGAGCGCGCATTTTCTCGCGCATTTCCCGCACTTCCGTTTGCAGAGTTTTACCTTCACGCGGCAGCGTCATAATCTCGCGACGCACTGCGTCAAAGTGCGCGGTGAGCTGCGGATCGCCGTACACTACACGCGCACGCACCAGCGCCTGATGTTCCCACGTCCAGGCCTCGTTTTTCTGATAATCGGCAAATGCTTCTGCGGATGTCACCAGCATTCCCGCCGCCCCGGACGGACGCAGTCGAGCATCCACTTCATACAAAATGCCGGAAGAGGTACGCGTACTGAACAGATGCATAATGCGTTGCGCCAGACGCAGATAAAACTGCCGCCCGTCGATTTCCCGCTCACCGTCAGTCATCGCATCCATTGGGCAATCATGGAGGAAGATAAGGTCAAGATCGGAACTGTAGCCTAACTCCCAGCCGCCCAGCTTGCCGTAGCCGACCACCGCAAAACCACGCCCTTCGCGTTCGTTCAGGTGATTCGGCTTACCGTAGCGGGCAACCATTTGAACCCACGCCTGCTGAACGACGGCATCTATCATGGCTTCCGCCAGCCAGGTTAAGTGATCGCTCACTTTCATCACCGGTAGCGTACCGGCGATATCCGCTGCGGCGATGCGTAACAGCTGCGCCTGTTTGAACTGACGCAGCGCCTCAAGCTGTTGCTCTTCGTCATCTTCCGGCACGCGCAGCAAATACTGGCGCAACTCATCGCGGTAGGCATCGGTCGCCGTCGGCTGGTAAAGGGTGTTTGGATCGAGCAATTCATCCAGCAATAATGGATAACGCGCCAGCTGGCTGGCAATCATCGGCGACGCGGCACACAGAGAAATCAAATGTTTAAGCGCCGCGGGGAATTCACTGAGCAATTCTAAATAGGTGGTGCGGGTAACAATCCCCACCAGCAAGGCGGTAATGCGCGACAGCGTAACGGCAGCGTCTTCACGCGCACAGACATCACTTAGCAGATGCGGCATCAGATGGTCGAGCACCTGACGTCCTCGCGGCCCGATGGTGCGCTTATCCAGCTCTTTGCGGAAATCGGCAATCAGCGTTAGCACCTGTTTGCGATCATCCTCGCTAAGATGCGCCAGCACTGGCGTAGTGTCATCTTCCTGCAACGCATCCTGCCACAGCTCACGCCACTGTTCCGACAGCGACTCTTCCTGAGTTTCACTTTCATCGTCGCCAATCAATTCATTAAACACCCGGCGCACATTGGTCATATGTGCGGTCAGCGCCCCGGTCAGTTGCGGCCAGTCAGCAAAGTCCATCGCCCACGCCAGCCGCGCACGATTAAGCTCATCAGAAGGAAGCGTCTGGGTTTGTTCGTCGTTAATGCTTTGCAGCAGGTTTTCCAGACGCCGCAGGAACAGATACGCCACTCGCAATTGTTCAGCATCGTTTTCAGAAAGCAGATGCAGCTCGGCAATGGCGCTGAGCGTTGGCAGTAAAGAGCGCGATTGCAGCGACGGTTCGCGTCCGCCGCGAATGAGCTGGAACACCTGAACGATAAATTCAATTTCGCGAATGCCGCCTGCGCCGAGTTTGATATTGTCGGTCAAACCACGTCGACGCACTTCACGGGCAATCATCCCTTTCATGTTGCGCAGCGACTGAATCACGCTGAAATCGATGTAACGACGGAAAACAAACGGGCGCAGCATCGCACGCAACTCGTTAGCATAGACGCCTTCGCTATCGCCCATAATCCGCGCCTTGACCATCGCGTAACGCTCCCAGTCGCGCCCCTGCTCCTGGTAATAATCTTCCAACGCGGCAAAGCTCAGCACCAGCGGGCCACTTTCGCCAAACGGACGCAGCCGCATATCCACGCGATAGACGAAGCCATCCTGCGTTGGTTGATCCAGCACTTTAATCAGCCGCTGCCCCATGCGGGTAAAAAACTGCGCGTTATCCAGTTCCCGGCGTCCACCCTGCGTACAACCATGTTCCGGCCAGGCAAAAATCAGATCGATATCAGAGGAGAAATTCAGCTCCCCACCGCCCAGCTTACCCATGCCTAAAATCAGCAGCGGTTGCGCTTCGCCCTGCGCATTGCACGGCGTTCCCCACTCGCGGCAGCAGGCGTCATACAGCCAGTCACGCGCCGCAACAATCAGCGTCTCCGCCAGATAGCTGAGCTGCTGCAATATGCTCTCTTCAGTAACCAGTGCCAGCGTTTGCGCCCAGGCGATGCGCACCATAATGCGCCGCCGGAATAGCCGCAGCTCGCGCATTAACCCGGCTTCGTCACTCACATTACAGAGCGCCTCCTGCAACCATGCCGCGTAATGCTGCCATTCGTCGGCCTGCGGCGGTTGGCTTTCCAGTTCCGTCAGCCACTCTGGATGCGCAATCACGCTGTCCTGCACAAAATCACTAAAAGTAAGTACTGACTTCGCCTGTGCGCTAAGTGATTCCTCGGCTAAAGGCTCTGGCAGCCGCTCAACAACGGTCTGCCAGTACTGCTGTAACGGTGAAGAGAGCGGCTTCATAAGCGATTTTATCCTTGCCTGATTAACGTTTTCCGCTGTGCAACCAGAACGGTTCCTGATTGTTTGCCTCATTACGGAAATGTTCAATTTCGATGCGTTGCCCGGTCGCAATAGCGTGATGCAGCCCCTGCCAGTTCTCCAGCCAGGCTTGCGCGACGACAGGATCATAGTAACCCGCCAGCAACAGTATTGAGTCAATATCACGCGTCAGGCGTGGCAACTGGTCACGGTAGCGATCGCCTAACGGCTGGCAGAAAACGCTTTTCAGTTCAGCGGCATGGCGGGAAAGATGGATATCGGCAAAGCGTTTGAAGGAGTCGCTGATTTTGCCCTGCGCTTTGGCATCTAAAAATGGCTGCCATGCTTTGCTTACCAACCATTCGGTCAACGCCAGCTTCGCCATTGCCGTTTCGGTAGAGTAGACCGCCGTCACGGCAGACACCGCAGAAGCAATGGTCGCCTCGCATTGAGTCAGCAGATCACGTAAGTGAGTGCTCGCTTTACGCGGCACAATACCACCGAACAGCATCAGCGTATGACGGACCAGGCTAATGGCTGCCAGCACCTGTTCTTTCGCCGCATCGTTGCCGCGTACCCACAGTTCTTCATGATACTGCCATTGCGCTAACGCCAGCTCGAGCGCCGCTTCCAGCCCCTGTTCCACATCGGCTTTTGCCGCAACATGCAAAATGGTGGTCGGTTTGATTTCACGCGCCGGATTGCCCTGCGCCAGATGATAGCCACGCGCCGCTTTGCTCAGGCTGCCCTGGCGTAATCCGGTTTGCGATACCAGTTGGTTCGCCAGTTTCAGCACCGCGCGCGTGTCGCCGCTAAGCAGTTCCAGTTCCAGCTCACAGATAGGTTCAGCAAATTCACCCGCTTTCACTTCCCCCTGGTCGAGGGCGATTTCAATTTGGCTACCATCGACCGCCACCAGCCATTTTTCGCGATAAAAATCGGTGCTGAACAGCGGCTGCACGCGGGAGGCGAGATCGGCGGGCAATTCGCCGTTCGGCCAGACTTCCGTCGGTAACTGCGCCAGGTCGAGCGTCGGTTCGCTCAACGCCACGTTATATTCCGGGCGCTGATGTAAGCCGCCTGTCACTCTTCCTGCAACTTTCATGGTCATCTCATAGCGACCGTTTTCGCCACGAATACGTAAGCCCATATCGTGCCCACGCAGCCAGTTATCCGGCGTTTCGTAGTAAATATTCAGCAACTGCACGGGGTCATGGTGCTCGCCGCCCAGCGTATTGAGATGGTCACGCAACGCCTCAACGGCACTGTGATTAACAATAAACTTTAATTCGATTTCCTGAGCCATGGCCTTTACTTATCGGTTATGTCACATAAGTGACGATGAACGGCGAACTTAATGCGATCTTTTTTGTCAGTAGATAGTATTTTGCGCCAAATTGCCATGCAACGGGCAATTTGACGGGCGTAAAAGTTTGAAGCAGTGGCAAGACCTGACACAGAGGATTCCGATTGATGTCGAATGCTTTGCGTAGCGACACTGATGCCACTACTATCGTTCCACTTTCCATGACAATAACGACAGCCTGATGCCAAAATTACGCCTGATCGGATTAACTTTACTCGCACTTAGCGCGACTGCCGTCTCACACGCTGAAGAAACGCGCTATGTTTCCGACGAACTGAATACCTGGGTCCGCAGCGGTCCGGGAGATCATTATCGCCTCGTGGGCACGGTTAACGCCGGCGAGGAAGTGACCTTATTACAAACTGACGCCAACACCAATTATGCCCAGGTGAAAGACAGCTCTGGCCGTACCGCCTGGATCCCGTTGAAACAACTTAGCACTGAGCCAAGCCTGCGCTCCCGTGTGCCAGATCTGGAAAATCAGGTCAAAACCCTGACCGATAAACTCACCAATATCGATAACACCTGGAATCAGCGCACCGCAGAAATGCAGCAAAAAGTGGCGCAGAGCGACAGCGTGATCAACGGGTTAAAAGAAGAAAATCAGAAACTGAAAAACGAGCTGATTGTCGCGCAGAAAAAGGTCGATGCCGCCAGCGTACAGCTGGATGACAAACAGCGCACCATCATCATGCAATGGTTTATGTATGGCGGTGGCGTGCTGGGGCTTGGCTTGCTGCTCGGTCTGGTACTGCCGCACCTGATCCCAAGCCGCAAACGCAAAGATCGCTGGATGAACTAAATCGCCTTCTTCGTTGCACTGTCTTATTATTAGGAATTGTGTATTTGACGAAGGGATGATGGCGTGAAGATTTATCTGGTCGGTGGTGCTGTTCGGGATGCATTGTTAGGGCTACCGGTCAAAGACAGAGATTGGGTGGTGGTCGGCAGTACGCCACAGGAGATGCTCGACGCGGGCTACCAGCAGGTAGGCCGCGATTTTCCTGTGTTTCTGCATCCGCAAACGCATGAAGAGTATGCGCTGGCACGTACCGAACGGAAATCCGGTTCCGGTTACACCGGTTTTACTTGCTATGCCGCACCGGATGTCACGCTGGAAGATGATCTTAAGCGTCGCGATCTGACCATTAATGCGCTGGCCCAGGACGATAACGGCGAGATTATCGACCCGTACAACGGTCTGGGCGATCTGCAAAATCGTCTGTTGCGCCATGTTTCCCCCGCTTTTGGCGAAGATCCGTTACGCGTATTGCGCGTGGCGCGTTTTGCTGCGCGTTATGCCCACCTCGGTTTTCGTATTGCCGATGAAACTCTGGCGTTGATGCGCGAGATGACCCATGCGGGTGAACTGGAACACCTGACGCCTGAACGGGTATGGAAAGAGACGGAAAGCGCCCTCACCACCCGCAATCCACAGGTGTTCTTCCAGGTACTGCGCGATTGCGGCGCACTGCGCGTTTTATTCCCGGAAATTGACGCACTGTTTGGCGTTCCGGCCCCTGCCAAGTGGCATCCGGAAATCGATACGGGTATTCATACCTTAATGACGCTCTCAATGGCGGCGATGCTGAGTCCGCAGGTCGATGTCCGTTTCGCAACTTTATGCCACGATCTCGGTAAAGGGCTGACGCCGCCAGAACTCTGGCCGCGTCATCATGGTCATGGCCCGGCGGGTGTTAAGTTAGTGGAACAACTATGCCAGCGTCTGCGCGTGCCAAATGAAATTCGCGATTTAGCCAGACTGGTGGCTGAGTTTCACGATCTCATCCACACCTTCCCAATGCTGAACCCAAAAACCATCGTCAAATTATTTGATTCCATCGATGCCTGGCGTAAACCGCAGCGTGTCGAGCAACTGGCGCTGACCAGCGAGGCTGACGTGCGCGGCAGAACCGGTTTTGAATCAGCGGACTACCCGCAAGGCCGCTGGTTGCGCGAAGCCTGGGAAGTGGCGCAGTCAGTGCCGACAAAAGCCGTCGTTGAAGCGGGATTTAAAGGTGTGGAGATTCGCGAGGAGCTGACCCGACGGCGGATTGCGGCGGTAGCCAGCTGGAAGGAACAACGTTGCCCAAAGCCTGAATGAGTATTGGGCATTTTGCCGGATGCGGCGTAAACGCCTTATCCGGCTACATGTCAACGACAGTTGTAGGCCTGATAAGACGCGCAAGCGTCGCATCAGGCGTTGATTGCCGGATGCGGCGTGAACGCCTTATTCGGCCTACGCAATCGTTGACAACGCCAAGCATCCGACACTATTCCTCAATTAAAAGAACACGACATACACCGCAGCCGCCACAATAAAGCGATAAATGGCGAACGGGATAAACGAAATGCGCTTAATCAATTGCAGGAAGGTTTTAATCGCTATCAGCGCCACCACAAAAGCGGTGATAAACCCAACGGCAAACATCGGGATATCGCCGCTTGTCAGGAAGCCCCAGCTTTTGTAGAGATCGAGCGCCGTTGCGCCCATCATCATCGGCACCGCCAGCAGGAACGAAAACTCGGAAGCAGCGTAACGGCTCACCCCCATCAGCATCCCACCTGAAATGGTCGCCCCGGAACGGGAGAAACCCGGCCACAGCGCCAGACACTGGAAACAGCCAATCATAAATGCCTGACGATAGGTCATATCATCAAGACCCGGCGCACGCGGCTCTTTCGGCTTCAGGCATTCGGCGGCAATCAGCAACAAACCGCCAACGACCAGCGCATACATCACATTTATCGGGTTAAACAATGACTTAATCGTGTCGTGGAACAACAGCCCCAATACCACCGCCGGAATCATCCCCAGCAAAATGTGGATCAGCGTTAAACGACCTTTGCTTTCACCTTCGTGCTGCAACGGGCGGCCAAAGTGGATGCCAATCAGGCCAAACAGACGCCGCCAGAACATCACTACTACCGCCAGAATTGATCCTAACTGGATCACAACTTCAAAGGTTTTCGCCGTGTCGCCCTCAAACCCCAACAAGTGACCGACAATAATCATATGGCCCGTGCTGGATACCGGCAGAAATTCTGTCAATCCTTCGACCACACCCAATATTGCCGCTATCAGCAGCGAGTGCATATCGCTCATCAATAAACCCCTAAATTATTAAAATGTACCGCTTGTCCGAACTACTGCGTATGACCAGGTTATAACCGTTTGGTTTAACAGCTGTAAAATTAATTATTTTCTTTCAGATTATTGCCACGCTCAATGATTACGCCAACATTCGCCGCCCGCGCCACTGCGCCTGGCTTGCTGAGTTTGATACGCACCCACGGCGAGTTGAAGCGTGCTAACAGCAGCTCCGCCACCTCTTCAGCCACGCGTTCCACCAGCGCAAAACGCGCCCCCTCGACGTGGCTGACCACCGTTTCTGCAATGTCAGCGTAACTGAGGCAATCCGCCACATCATCACTTTTCGCCGCTTTACGGTTATCCCACGCCATTTCGATATCGAACACTAACTTCTGTTCGATGGTCTGTTCCCAGTCGTAAACACCAATAGTGGTGATTACCGAAAGTTGCTCTATAAATACAATATCCATCACGTCCTGCCTGCTTTTTGGCTAACCGGATACCACTTCCGGCGAAATGTGCGTATTATCCACAGATTCATCGTTGAACACGAATTTTCAAAACGGAACAGCTTATGAGTGCAATCGCGCCTGGAATGATCCTCATCGCGTACCTCTGCGGCTCCATTTCCAGTGCCATTCTGGTTTGCCGCTTGTGTGGGCTGCCCGATCCGCGAACCAGCGGCTCCGGCAATCCAGGCGCAACCAATGTGTTACGTATCGGTGGCAAGGGAGCAGCCGTAGCAGTACTGATTTTCGACGTTCTGAAAGGAATGTTGCCCGTCTGGGGCGCGTATGAATTAGGTGTCAGCCCCTTCTGGCTAGGCTTAATTGCCATCGCCGCCTGTCTTGGACACATCTGGCCCGTTTTCTTCGGATTTAAAGGAGGAAAAGGCGTTGCTACCGCTTTTGGTGCCATCGCACCCATTGGCTGGGATCTCACCGGAGTAATGGCGGGAACCTGGTTACTGACCGTGCTATTGAGCGGATACTCGTCGCTGGGAGCGATTGTCAGTGCACTGATTGCTCCGTTTTATGTCTGGTGGTTTAAGCCACAATTCACCTTCCCGGTTTCGATGCTCTCTTGCCTGATCCTGCTGCGTCATCATGACAACATCCAACGTCTGTGGCGTCGTCAGGAGACAAAAATCTGGACGAAATTCAAAAGAAAGCGCGAAAAGGATCCCGAGTGATTTCTGGTGGATCTACATGACCTGATAGCCTTCATCGGGCTTGCCCAGCCGTTGCTGGCACCATGCCGCCAGAAATTCCACGCAGACACGTAATTTCATGCTGCGATAGAGCGGCTCCCGGTAAACAGCCCAGATATTGGCGCTTTGTGCATACTCTGGCAATACTTGCACCAGTTTGCCACTCTCCAGAAACGGCAACACATCCCACTCGGAACGCAGCATAATCCCTTTGCCCTCCAGCGCCCATTGCAGCACAATCTCGCCGCTATTGGAGGAAAGATGCCCGCTTACCTTCACCGATTTTTTCTCCTGACCGTTCCCCAACTCCCATATTCCATGGGTCATATCGCGCTCTTTGGTCACCAGACAGTCATGACGACTTAATTCCTGTAGGGATTGTGGCTGCGGATATTTTTGCAGATACTCAGGTGCTGCGCATAATATTCTTTTATTTTTTGTCAAAAGATGCGCAATATAATAATCAGGAATTTCGTCATTAATACGAATATCCAGATCAATATTATCCTGCACTAAATCAATTTGCCGATCGAACAATTCAAAATGCACCTGTAACTCAGGATAATTGCGCATCAGTTCGGTAATAGCTGGCGCAATATGGCTGCGCCCAAAACCAAAACTGCAACCAATACGAATCATCCCCTCCGGGCGCGTTTTGATTTGCGTGACGTCATCGACCAGTCGCTGATATTGGGTGAGGATTTCCAACGCATGTTCGTAACAACGTTGGCCACTTTCAGTCAGCGCCACGCCGCGAGCGGAGCGGTTCAGCAGCGTTGTTGCCAGCGTATTTTCAAGGATTTGGATCCGCTTGGTGACAAATGCAGGCGTCTGCCCAAGCGTCGCCGCTGCGGCGCTAAAACTCCCGCTGTGAACGATTTCTACCAGTACCTGCAAGTCTTTGGCTAAAGGCCAGCTATTCAGCATCGTTAATTATCCGCAGTTGTGATAAGCGCAGTGTATTTCGCAAAACATTGCCATTCCCTGCTCTGGCGCAATATTCATTCTTATTTTCGCGTTGATTCACGAACTGTTAATTACATATTCACGGTGGCAAAAAATATAAAACCACATTTTTAGTGGTAGTTTGTGGCGGTGAATTTTTCCAGACAAATACAAAAACTGGAGTTGCCATGATGAGCGAAAGTAATAAGCAACAGGCAGTGAATAAGTTGACAGAGATTGTCGCTAACTTTACCGCCATGATTTCTACCCGAATGCCTGATGACGTGGTGGATAAACTAAAACAGCTAAAGGATGCCGAAACGTCGTCGATGGGGAAAATTATCTACCATACGATGTTCGACAACATGCAAAAAGCGATTGACCTGAATCGTCCTGCCTGTCAGGACACCGGGGAGATTATGTTCTTCGTTAAAGTCGGTTCCCGCTTCCCACTGCTTGGCGAGCTGCAAAGCATACTCAAACAAGCCGTGGAAGAGGCAACCGTCAAAGCGCCACTACGTCACAATGCGGTAGAAATTTTTGACGAAGTAAACACCGGCAAAAATACCGGTAGCGGCGTACCGTGGGTCACCTGGGACATCATCCCCGACAATGACGATGCGGAAATCGAAGTTTACATGGCAGGCGGCGGCTGCACGCTACCTGGCCGCTCGAAAGTGTTAATGCCGTCAGAAGGCTACGAAGGCGTGGTGAAATTCGTCTTCGAAAATATCTCCACCCTCGCCGTAAACGCCTGTCCACCGGTACTGGTGGGCGTGGGCATCGCCACCTCGGTGGAAACCGCCGCCGTACTCTCGCGTAAAGCCATTTTGCGCCCGATTGGCAGCCGCCATCCCAATCCAAAAGCGGCAGAACTGGAGCTACGCCTGGAAGAAGGACTCAACCGTCTGGGGATTGGTCCACAAGGGCTGACCGGCAACAGTTCAGTGATGGGCGTACATATCGAATCTGCCGCCCGCCATCCGTCAACCATCGGCGTTGCTGTCTCTACCGGCTGCTGGGCGCATCGTCGCGGCACGCTGCTGGTTCATGCCGATCTCACCTTTGAAAATCTGTCTCACACCCGGAGCGCGTTATGAAAAAGATCCTGACAACCCCGATCAAAGCTGAAGATCTGCAAGATATTCGCGTCGGCGATGTGATCTACCTGACCGGTACGCTGGTGACCTGCCGCGACGTTTGTCACCGCCGTTTGATCGAACTGAAACGTCCGATCCCTTACGATCTCAACGGCAAAGCGATTTTCCACGCTGGCCCCATCGTGCGCAAAAACGGCGACAAATGGGAGATGGTCTCCGTCGGCCCGACAACCAGTATGCGTATGGAAAGTTTTGAACGTGAATTTATTGAGCAGACCGGCGTGAAACTGGTGGTTGGCAAAGGTGGTATGGGGCCGCTGACCGAAGAAGGCTGCCAGAAATTCAAGGCGCTACATGTGATTTTCCCGGCAGGCTGCGCGGTGCTGGCGGCAACCCAGGTGGAAGAGATTGAAGAAGTGCACTGGACAAAGCTCGGAATGCCGGAGTCACTGTGGGTCTGCCGGGTCAAAGAGTTCGGCCCGCTGATTGTCTCTATTGATACCCACGGCAACAACCTGATAGCCGAAAACAAAAAGCTGTTCGCCGAACGCCGCGATCCCATCGTGGAAGAGATCTGCGAGCACGTCCATTACATCAAATAACCCTCCCGGAGAGGCTCACCCCTCTCCTTTTTCGCAGGCATAACACGATGAAACCTTCCACTGAATGGTGGCGATACCTTGCGCCGCTGGCGGTCATCGCCATTATTGCTCTACTTCCGCTTCCCGCAGGGCTGGAGAGTCATACCTGGCTCTACTTTGCTGTTTTTACTGGCGTGATCGTTGGACTGATCCTCGAACCCGTGCCGGGTGCCGTGGTGGCGATGGTGGGTATCTCCATTATCGCCATTCTCTCTCCCTTGCTGCTGTTCAGCCCGGAGCAGCTCGCCCAGCCAGGTTTTAAGTTCACCGCCAAATCCCTCTCCTGGGCGGTTTCTGGTTTTTCTAATTCGGTTATCTGGCTGATTTTCGCCGCCTTTATGTTTGGTACGGGCTATGAAAAAACCGGGCTTGGACGTCGCATCGCGCTGATTCTGGTGAAAAAGATGGGGCATCGTACGCTGTTTCTCGGCTATGCAGTGATGTTCTCCGAGCTGATACTTGCGCCTGTAACACCGTCCAACTCGGCGCGTGGTGCGGGGATTATCTATCCCATCATCCGTAACCTGCCACCGCTCTATCAATCACAACCAAACGACAGCAGTTCGCGCAGCATTGGCTCGTACATCATGTGGATGGGGATTGTTGCCGACTGCGTGACCAGCGCCATTTTCCTGACGGCGATGGCACCTAACTTGCTGTTAATTGGCCTGATGAAAAGCGCATCTCACGCCACGCTGAGCTGGGGCGACTGGTTCCTCGGGATGTTGCCGCTCAGCATTTTACTGGTTCTGCTGGTTCCCTGGCTGGCTTACGTGCTGTACCCGCCGGTACTGAAGTCTGGTGATCAGGTGCCGCGCTGGGCAGAGACGGAACTGCAGGCAATGGGCCCGCTCTGTTCGCGTGAAAAACGGATGCTGGGGCTGATGGTAGGCGCGCTGGTGCTGTGGATTTTCGGCGGTGATTATATCGATGCCGCGATGGTCGGTTACAGCGTGGTGGCGCTGATGCTGCTTCTGCGCATTATCAGTTGGGACGACATTGTCAGTAATAAAGCCGCGTGGAACGTTTTCTTCTGGCTGGCCTCGCTTATCACCCTCGCTACCGGACTCAACAACACCGGTTTTATTAGCTGGTTTGGCAAACTGTTAGCAGGCAGCTTAAGCGGTTATTCGCCGACGATGGTGATGGTGGCGTTGATTGTGGTCTTTTATCTGCTGCGCTACTTCTTTGCCAGCGCCACGGCGTATACCTCCGCTCTCGCGCCGATGATGATTGCCGCCGCGCTGGCGATGCCGGAAATCCCGCTGCCGGTGTTCTGCCTGATGGTTGGCGCGGCAATTGGTCTGGGGAGCATTCTTACGCCATACGCCACCGGACCCAGTCCGATTTACTACGGTAGTGGTTATCTGCCAACGGTGGATTACTGGCGACTGGGGGCAATTTTTGGGCTGATATTCCTCGTGTTGCTGGTGATTACCGGCTTACTGTGGATGCCCGTGGTGTTGCTTTAAGTGAGGACGGTGCCGGAAGTGACTCTCCGGCACCTAAGAGTTTTACGCGGCCGGTAACTCTGCCAGCGGCCAGCGCGGACGCACGCTAACGCCAAGATCCGCCGTCGCGCCTGCTTTAAACCGCACCATTCCGGCATAGGCGATCATCGCGCCGTTATCAGTACAAAATTCCGGACGCGCGTAGAACACTTCGCCACGGCGTTTTTTCATCATTTCAGCCAGCTTCGCCCGTAACGTGCGGTTAGCACTCACGCCACCTGCCATTACCAGTCGCTTAAAGCCCGTCTGATCCAGCGCTCGCTTACACTTAATCATCAACGTATCGACCACCGCATCTTCAAAGGCGCGGGCGATATCAGCACGCGTCTGGTCGTCGGTGCCGTTATCACGAATGGTATTTGCCGCGAAGGTTTTCAGACCAGAAAAGCTGAAATCCAGCCCCGGACGGTCGGTCATCGGGCGCGGGAAGACAAAGCGCCCGGCAGTACCCTGAGCCGCCATTTTCGACAGTAATGGCCCGCCAGGATAATCCAGCCCCAGCAGCTTCGCGGTTTTGTCAAACGCTTCCCCGGCGGCATCATCAATAGACTCGCCGAGCAGCTCATACTGACCAATGCCAGTGACGCTGATTAACTGCGTATGACCGCCGGAAACCAGTAGCGCCACAAACGGAAATTCCGGTGGGTTATCTTCCAGCATCGGCGCTAACAGATGCCCTTCCATATGGTGTACCGGGATCGCCGGAACGTCCCAGGCAAACGCCAGAGAACGCCCCACGGTCGCGCCAACCAGCAGCGCGCCGACTAATCCAGGGCCTGCGGTATAGGCCACAGCATCAATGTCTTTTGCCGTTAAACCAGACTCCTTTAGCGCCGCCTGGATCAACGGTACGGTTTTACGCACGTGATCGCGGGAGGCCAGTTCAGGCACGACGCCGCCGTAGTCAGCGTGCAATTTCACCTGACTATACAATTGGTTGGCTAACAAACCTTTTTCATCGTCGTAAATGGCGATGCCGGTTTCATCGCAGGAAGTTTCAATACCCAGTACACGCATGACTTGTTTTACCTCGCTTTATTACCGCGCAGTGTAGGACCAATGCGGGTTGATGTAAAACTTTGTTCGCCCCTGGAGAAAGCCTCGTGTATACTCCTCACCCTTATAAAAGTCCCTTTCAAAAAAGGCCGCGGTGCTTTACAAAGCAGCAGCAATTGCAGTAAAATTCCGCACCATTTTGAAATAAGCTGGCGTTGATGCCAGCGGCAAACCGAATTAATCAAAGGTGAGAGGCACATGCCGGTAATTAAAGTACGTGAAAACGAGCCGTTCGACGTAGCTCTGCGTCGCTTCAAGCGTTCCTGCGAAAAAGCAGGTGTTCTGGCGGAAGTTCGTCGTCGTGAGTTCTATGAAAAACCGACTACCGAACGTAAGCGCGCTAAAGCTTCTGCAGTGAAACGTCACGCGAAGAAACTGGCTCGCGAAAACGCACGCCGCACTCGTCTGTACTAATTCCCCGAGAGCGTTGCTCTCCGATCAGACCGAGTTGTAGTTGTAAGGCCGTGCTTCCGAAAGGAATGCGCGGCTTATTTTCGTTTATGAATTGCTAAAAATCGGGGCCTATGGCTGGACGAATCCCACGCGTATTCATTAATGATCTGCTGGCACGCACTGACATCGTCGATCTGATCGATGCCCGTGTAAAGCTGAAAAAGCAGGGCAAGAATTTCCACGCGTGTTGTCCATTCCACAACGAGAAAACCCCGTCATTCACCGTTAACGGTGAGAAACAGTTTTACCACTGCTTTGGATGTGGCGCGCACGGCAACGCGATCGACTTCCTGATGAACTACGACAAGCTCGAGTTCGTCGAAACGGTCGAAGAGCTGGCAGCAATGCACAATCTTGAAGTGCCATTTGAAGCAGGCAGCGGCCCCAGCCAGATCGAGCGCCATCAGCGGCAAACGCTTTATCAGTTGATGGACGGTCTGAATACGTTTTACCAACAATCTTTACAACAACCTGTTGCCACGTCTGCGCGCCAGTATCTGGAAAAACGCGGATTAAGCCACGAGGTTATCGCCCGCTTTGCGATTGGTTTTGCGCCCCCCGGCTGGGACAACGTCCTGAAGCGGTTTGGCGGCAATCCAGAAAATCGCCAGTCATTGATTGATGCGGGGATGTTGGTCACTAACGATCAGGGGCGCAGTTACGACCGTTTCCGCGAGCGGGTGATGTTCCCCATTCGTGATAAACGCGGTCGGGTGATTGGTTTTGGCGGACGCGTGCTGGGCAACGATACCCCCAAATACCTGAACTCGCCGGAAACGGACATTTTCCATAAAGGCCGCCAGCTTTACGGTCTTTATGAAGCGCAGCAGGATAACGCTGAACCCAATCGTCTGCTTGTGGTCGAAGGCTATATGGACGTGGTGGCGCTGGCGCAATACGGCATTAATTACGCCGTTGCGTCGTTAGGTACGTCAACCACCGCCGATCACATACAACTGTTGTTCCGCGCGACCAACAATGTCATTTGCTGTTATGACGGCGACCGTGCAGGCCGCGATGCCGCCTGGCGAGCGCTGGAAACGGCGCTGCCTTACATGACAGACGGCCGTCAGCTACGCTTTATGTTTTTGCCTGATGGCGAAGACCCTGACACGCTGGTACGAAAAGAAGGTAAAGAAGCGTTTGAAGCGCGGATGGAGCAGGCGATGCCACTCTCCGCATTTCTGTTTAACAGTCTGATGCCGCAAGTTGATCTGAGTACCCCTGACGGGCGCGCACGTTTGAGTACGCTGGCACTGCCATTGATATCGCAAGTGCCGGGCGAAACGCTGCGAATATATCTTCGTCAGGAATTAGGCAACAAATTAGGCATACTTGATGACAGCCAGCTTGAACGATTAATGCCAAAAGCGGCAGAGAGCGGCGTTTCTCGCCCTGTTCCGCAGCTAAAACGCACGACCATGCGTATACTTATAGGGTTGCTGGTGCAAAATCCAGAATTAGCGACGTTGGTCCCGCCGCTTGAGAATCTGGATGAAAATAAGCTCCCTGGACTTGGCTTATTCAGAGAACTGGTCAACACTTGTCTCTCTCAGCCAGGTCTGACCACCGGGCAACTTTTAGAGCACTATCGTGGTACAAATAATGCTGCCACCCTTGAAAAACTGTCGATGTGGGACGATATAGCAGATAAGAATATTGCTGAGCAAACCTTCACCGACTCACTCAACCATATGTTTGATTCGCTGCTTGAACTGCGCCAGGAAGAGTTAATCGCTCGTGAGCGCACGCATGGTTTAAGCAACGAAGAACGCCTGGAGCTCTGGACATTAAACCAGGAGCTGGCGAAAAAGTGATTTAACGGCTTAAGTGCCGAAGAGCGATCGGGAAGCCCCCGACAGCCGCACTGAGAGGCAGCGGCAAATATATAAGTACGCCCTCGTAATTATCGTTGGCGGTAAACAACCGTTGGATTTCAGCGTTAACGGCTGAAGGACATCGGGTCAATCGCCCAACACCAACCTCATGAAATAAGTGTGGATACCGTCTTATGGAGCAAAACCCGCAGTCACAGCTGAAACTTCTTGTCACCCGTGGTAAGGAGCAAGGCTATCTGACCTATGCCGAGGTCAATGACCATCTGCCGGAAGATATCGTCGATTCAGATCAGATCGAAGACATCATCCAAATGATCAACGACATGGGCATTCAGGTGATGGAAGAAGCACCGGATGCCGATGATCTGATGCTGGCTGAAAACACCGCGGACGAAGATGCTGCCGAAGCCGCCGCGCAGGTGCTTTCCAGCGTGGAATCTGAAATCGGGCGCACGACTGACCCGGTACGCATGTACATGCGTGAAATGGGCACCGTTGAACTGTTGACCCGCGAAGGCGAAATTGACATCGCTAAGCGTATTGAAGACGGGATCAACCAGGTTCAATGCTCCGTTGCTGAATATCCGGAAGCGATCACCTATCTGCTGGAACAGTACGATCGTGTTGAAGCAGAAGAAGCGCGTCTGTCCGATCTGATCACCGGCTTTGTTGACCCGAACGCAGAAGAAGATCTGGCACCTACCGCCACTCACGTCGGTTCTGAGCTTTCCCAGGAAGATCTGGACGATGACGAAGATGAAGACGAAGAAGATGGCGATGACGACAGCGCCGATGATGACAACAGCATCGACCCGGAACTGGCTCGTGAAAAATTTGCGGAACTGCGCGCTCAGTACGTTGTAACGCGTGACACCATCAAAGCGAAAGGTCGCAGTCACGCTGCCGCTCAGGAAGAGATCCTGAAACTGTCTGAAGTATTCAAACAGTTCCGCCTGGTGCCGAAGCAGTTTGACTACCTGGTCAACAGCATGCGCGTCATGATGGACCGCGTTCGTACGCAAGAACGTCTGATCATGAAGCTCTGTGTTGAGCAGTGCAAAATGCCGAAGAAAAACTTCATTACCCTGTTTACCGGCAACGAAACCAGCGATACCTGGTTCAACGCGGCAATTGCGATGAACAAGCCGTGGTCGGAAAAACTGCACGATGTCTCTGAAGAAGTGCATCGCGCCCTGCAGAAACTGCAGCAGATTGAAGAAGAAACCGGCCTGACCATCGAGCAGGTTAAAGATATCAACCGTCGTATGTCCATCGGTGAAGCGAAAGCCCGCCGTGCGAAGAAAGAGATGGTTGAAGCGAACTTACGTCTGGTTATTTCTATCGCCAAGAAATACACCAACCGTGGCTTGCAGTTCCTTGACCTGATTCAGGAAGGTAACATCGGCCTGATGAAAGCGGTTGATAAATTCGAATACCGCCGTGGTTACAAGTTCTCCACCTACGCAACCTGGTGGATCCGTCAGGCGATCACCCGTTCTATCGCGGATCAGGCGCGCACCATCCGTATTCCGGTGCATATGATTGAGACTATCAACAAACTCAACCGTATTTCTCGCCAGATGCTGCAAGAGATGGGCCGTGAACCGACGCCGGAAGAACTGGCTGAACGTATGCTGATGCCGGAAGACAAGATCCGCAAAGTGCTGAAGATCGCCAAAGAGCCAATCTCCATGGAAACGCCGATCGGTGATGATGAAGATTCGCATCTGGGGGATTTCATCGAGGATACCACCCTCGAGCTGCCGCTGGATTCTGCGACCACCGAAAGCCTGCGTGCGGCAACGCACGACGTGCTGGCTGGCCTGACCGCGCGTGAAGCGAAAGTTCTGCGTATGCGCTTCGGTATCGATATGAACACCGACCACACGCTGGAAGAAGTGGGTAAACAGTTCGACGTTACCCGCGAACGTATCCGTCAGATCGAAGCGAAGGCGCTGCGCAAACTGCGTCACCCGAGCCGTTCTGAAGTGCTGCGTAGCTTCCTGGACGATTAATCGGTAGGCCGGATCAGGCGTTACGCCGCACCCGGCACTAGGCCCTCTGCACAAACGCCACCTTTTCGGTGGCGTTTTTTATCGCCCACGCACTACCAGCGCCTGGTCCAGCTCGCGATACGCTTCAACCAGTTTCTCCAGTGAAACGCGACTTAAACCACTGGGATTTGGCAGCACCCAAATCTGCGTCGAACCAATGGTGAGCGTTTGTTTCCCCCACTGTGCACCGCGCTGGCTGAATCCCTGTTCATATGCTTGTTTGCCCAGAATCGCCAACGCCTGTGGCTGATAATCTTCTATTTTTTCAATTAGCTTACGCCCGCCTGCGTGCAGCTCCTGCTTTGAAACTTCATTGGCTTGCACCGTTGGACGGTCTACCAGTTTGGTGACGCCACAACGATAATCCAGCAGATGCTGTGCCTCCTGCGGCTTCAACTGACGGTCGGTAAACCCGGCCTGATATATCACCTTCCAGAAGCGATTTGCCGGATGAGCAAAGGGAAAACCAGTCCCGGCGGATGAAAGCCCAGGGTTGATACCGCAAAACACGACCCGTAACCCTGGAGCCAAAATATCCTCAACCATATTTACTCCTTTCTAACATCACCAGGAAAAGTATAACGGATTGAAAATACATTGTTTATAAAAACAGCAGGCGCGCGGTAATGGCTGGATTGCGACACGGAGTTACTTTATAATCCGCTACCATGGCCCCTTAGCTCAGTGGTTAGAGCAGGCGACTCATAATCGCTTGGTCGCTGGTTCAAGTCCAGCAGGGGCCACCAGATATAGCAAAGGCTGACGAGAAATCGTCAGCCTTTTTCTTTTTATATATCAGTTACTTTGCGTGCCAGTAAGCCGCTGCACGTACCCGCTGTGGATCATACTGTTCCGCTTCAAAGCGGCGGCTTAAATTCTTAACGACTTTGCCTTCGCCGGTTATCCAGATGAAGTAATCATCGGCAGGGATTTGCATCTGCGCCAGACGCGCATCTACCGCCTGCTCATCATGTGCCAGCCATTCGATATTAAAACCATCAAGGTGCGCGAGATAATCCTGACAGGCGTGATCCCGCACGCTAACCAGCGCGCTAACTTGCGGTTTAACAGCAAGTTTGCTCAACGTTTCCAGGCGGCGGCGCAGTGCGGGCATTCCGGATTCATCGCAGACATACAGCTGATACGCGTAATCCTCTGGCATCACCAGCGAACCGCGCGGACCTGCCACCGTGAGTTTATCGCCCGGTTGCGCCTGCATTGCCCAGCTGCTGGCGACGCCACCTTCGTGAATAAAGAAATCAATCGCCAGTTCATGGCGTAGTTCGTCATACAGCGGCGTATAGTCACGCGACGGTGGGCGTGGTCCTTCCGGCCAGACGATGCCCTCTTCCGTTACCGTTGGCGGCACAAAGTGAGCATCAGATTGAGGAAAGAAGAGTTTGCTGTGATCGTCAAAGCCGCGCGATGTAAAACCGTCCAGCGCCTCGCCGCCAAGGACAATGCGCTGAAAACCGGCGCTAATACGCTCAGCGCGTAGCACAGTCAGTTCACGGAAGCGCAGATCATTGCGAACGCGCTGCGGGTAGCGGGGGGAGTTATTCATTGTTATCGCCTTCGTGATAGTAATCAGATATATCTAAATAAATTTCGCAAATGATAATGATTGTTAATCATGATAAATGCAAGCGATTTGTAGAACTGATATATCTGAAGTATGAGAAGACATTCAGCGTCGTAGCAAGGCTGTTGGATGCGGCGTGAACGAATTATCCGGCCTGGATGTGAGGTGTATTCACGTTTAAAAATCATTTTTATACTTGCAAAAGCGCTCATATCAGATATAAATTAGATATATCTAATTAAGCAAAAGGAGGCTGATATGAGCCATCATCACGAAGGGTGTTGTAAACATGAAGGCCAGCCACGCCATGAAGGCTGCTGCAAAGGTGAGAAGTCAGAACATGAGCACTGCGGACACGGTCACCAGCATGAACACGGTCAATGCTGCGGTGGTCGCCACGGTCGCGGCGGCGGTCGTCGGCAGCGTTTCTTTGGTCACGGTGAATTGCGTCTGGTGATTCTGGATATTCTCTCGCGCGATGACAGCCACGGTTACGAATTGATTAAAGCGATTGAGAATCTAACCCAGGGGAATTACACCCCAAGCCCGGGTGTCATCTACCCGACGCTGGATTTTCTGCAGGAGCAGTCGCTGATTACCATCCGCGAAGAGGAAGGTGGTAAGAAGCAGATTGCGTTGACCGAACAGGGCGCGCAGTGGCTGGAAGAAAACCGCGAACAGGTGGAGATGATCGAAGAACGCATCAAAGCGCGTTGCGTTGGTGCTGCACTCCGCCAGAACCCGCAAATGAAGCGGGCGCTGGATAATTTTAAAGCGGTGCTGGATTTACGCGTCAACCAGAGCGATATCACTGATGCACAAATAAAAAAGATCATTGCGGTGATCGACCGCGCCGCTTTTGATATTACGCAACTGGATTAATCACCGATTGCCGGATGTGGCGTGCCCTACCCCCCCGTAGGCCTGATAAGATGCGCCGCATCGCATCAGGCATTGTGCGCCAACCGCCGGATGCGGCATATCGATTAATGCAGCACCGTCACCGCGTCTTCCAGTCGGCTGGCGCGGTGTTTTACCATCGCCGACACCTGCGCACTCTCTTCCACCAGCTCGGCATTTTTCTGGGTGATGAGGTTAAGCTCATCCACTGCACGGGTCAGGCTGGAAAGCCCATCGGCCTGTTCCAGCGTTGAATGGCTAATCTGGGCGATCAACTGGGTGACGTTTTTCACCTGTGCCACAATATCTTCCATCGTCCGTCCGGCTGCGTGTACCTGCTGCGAACCGGATTGCACCTTATCAGCACTGGCATCGATCAGCTTGCGAATATCGTTGGCGGCACTGGCGCTGCGGCTGGCTAAATGACGCACTTCCCCTGCCACCACTGCAAAACCTTTGCCTTGTTCGCCGGCTCGTGCCGCTTCCACCGCCGCATTCAGGGCCAGAATATTGGTCTGAAACGCAATATCGTTAATCAGCGAAGTAATGGTGCCAATGCGCTGGGTACTGTCGGCGATATCGTCCATTGTCTTGATCACCGTGGTCATCGCCTCCCCGCCCTGCACTGCCGCATTACTGGCGGTGATAGAAAGTTTATCGGCAGCCGACGCCGTGGCAGAGTTCTGTTTCACCGACGCCGCCATTTGGTTCATGGTCGCCACCGTTTGCTGAACGTTATCAACTGTCTGCTGGGTATGTTCGTTCAGTTCATCGGTACCTTTCGCCAGCGTCTCACTGCCGTTTCTGACACTGGACACCTGGCTTGAGACATCGTTAATTAGCCAACGGCACATCAGGCCAAGCTGCCCTACCGCGCGTAATGTCAGCCCCAGCTCATCGCTGCGATTCAGATGCTCAACACTATTACGCTCTCCGGTCGCCACCTTCAGTGCCTGACGGGCGACATTTTCTATCGGGCGGACAATCTGCCATTCAAAACAGGCGCTTGCCAACAATACCACTAACGCACAGAGGATATACGTCACCACCGGGGCAGCAACAAACCAAAGCATGACCGCCAGCAAGATAAACATCAGGGTCATCACGCCACGCGCCCGCCAGCGAAGCGGTAATGAAGGCAGTTTCCCCAGCCAGCCTTTACGCACCACCAGGCCTTTATGAATACGCTTACTGGTACGTCCGGCGTTCAACGCTTTGTACAGCGGCTCCACCGCCGCGATCTCTTCATCCGTCGCCCGGGTACGAATCGACATATAGCCACTGATTTTTCCCTCGCGCACCATCGGTACCGCATTGGCCCGCACCCAATAATGGTCGCCATTTTTGCGGCGATTTTTCACGATGCCGCTCCAGGGCTCCCCTTTTTTCAGGGTGAACCACATATCCGCAAACGCCGCTTTTGGCATATCCGGGTGACGCACCATGTTGTGCGGCTGCCCTTGTAACTCTTGCAAGGTATAGCCGCTCACCTGCACAAAAGTGTCATTAGCATGAGTGATATAGCTTTGCAGATCGGTAGTGGACATCAGAGTGGTATCGTCCGCCAGCGGGGTATTTTGCTGGGTGACATACGGATGAGAAGACATGTTCGCGTCCTGTGCAGGTTATATGGTTGTTAACTTCTTGTCAGAGTTTATGTCGGCCCCGCTGCGGTTATCTTTAACTGATTAATTTGATTTAGATCGCAATTTGCGATTAAAGCATAAATCTAATCCCTTGATTTAAAATACTTTCACTCTGTTACTATACGAAAACGTTAATTATCTTGCCCAAAAATCAGGCAGTTGTTGCCCTGAAAGTGTGCATTTGCGCAGCAATCGCCAAATCCATACCCGACAAAAACCGTGCAAAATAACAACAGATGTTAACAAATAGCATTAAATATTGCGCAAATGATAACCACATTTGTGTTTATCCCGATTTTCGCGATCGCAGCCGGAGTGGCGCAATCCCTGCAATACTTAAATCGGTATCATGTGATACGCGAGCCTCCGGAGCATATTTTGAACAGGTTACCTTCGAGCGCATCGGCTTTAGCGTGCAGCGCCCACGCCCTGAATCTCATTGAGAAGCGAACGCTGGATCATGAGGAGATGAAAGCACTTAACCGAGAGGTGATTGAATACTTCAAAGAGCATGTCAATCCGGGGTTTTTAGAGTATCGCAAATCTGTTACCGCCGGCGGGGATTACGGAGCCGTAGAGTGGCAAGCGGGAGGTTTAAATACGCTTGTCGACACCCAGGGACAGGAGTTTATCGACTGCCTTGGAGGTTTTGGAATTTTCAACGTGGGGCACCGTAATCCAGTTGTGGTTTCCGCCGTACAGAATCAACTTGCGAAACAACCGCTGCACAGCCAGGAGCTGCTCGATCCGTTACGGGCGATGCTGGCAAAAACACTTGCTGCACTGACGCCCGGTAAACTGAAATACAGCTTCTTTTGTAATAGCGGCACCGAGTCCGTTGAAGCAGCGCTGAAGCTGGCGAAGGCTTATCAGTCACCGCGCGGCAAGTTTACTTTTATTGCCACCAGCGGCGCGTTCCACGGTAAATCCCTTGGCGCGCTGTCGGCCACGGCGAAATCGACCTTCCGCAAACCATTTATGCCGCTGCTGCCAGGGTTCCGTCATGTGCCGTTTGGCAATATCGAAGCCATGCGCACGGCCCTTAGCGAGTGCAAAAAAACCGGTGATGATGTTGCTGCAGTGATCCTTGAGCCGATTCAGGGCGAAGGTGGCGTCATTCTGCCGCCGCCGGGATATCTCACCGCCGTGCGTAAGCTGTGCGATGAGTTCGGCGCACTGATGATCCTCGATGAAGTGCAAACCGGTATGGGGCGCACGGGCAAGATGTTCGCCTGCGAGCATGAGAACGTACAGCCGGACATCCTGTGTCTGGCAAAAGCCCTCGGCGGCGGCGTGATGCCGATTGGCGCAACCATCGCCACTGAAGAGGTGTTTTCCGTTCTGTTCGACAACCCGTTCCTGCATACCACTACCTTTGGCGGCAACCCGCTGGCCTGTGCGGCGGCGCTGGCGACCATCAATGTGTTGCTGGAGCAGAACTTACCGGCTCAGGCTGAACAAAAAGGCGATATGTTGCTGGACGGTTTCCGTCAATTGGCGCGGGAATATCCCGATCTGGTACAGGAAGCGCGTGGTAAAGGGATGTTGATGGCGATTGAGTTTGTTGATAACGAAATCGGCTATAACTTTGCCAGCGAGATGTTCCGCCAGCGCGTCCTGGTGGCCGGAACACTCAACAACGCTAAAACGATCCGCATTGAACCACCACTGACACTGACCATTGAACAGTGTGAACTGGTGATCAAAGCGGCGCGTAAGGCGCTGGCGGCCATGCGAGTAAGTGTCGAAGAAGCGTAATATCAAGTCGAATGGCGATACGACGTCGCCATTCGATCTTTTTATACAATACGTACGCCCGCAGGCATCATCCGCTCCGGCGTTAACAACACGCTTTCACTGCCGTCATCGGTTTCCGCACACAACAGCATGCATTCCGACGTTTCACCGCGCATTTTCGCTTTTTGCAGATTACATAAGACCACCACCGTTTTTTCCATCAGCTCTTCTTCGCTGTAGTACGGCACCAGGCTGGTCACGGTTTGCAGTGTTTTTTCCCCCACATCAACCTGTACGATGTACAGCTTGTCGGCGTTTTCATGGCGTTTCACTTCCACAATCTTTCCGACGCGCATTTCCAGACGTGCAAAATCAGCGTAAGCCACGGTTTCCATTGTTTCCTCCCTTCGGGTAAAATTTTACTAAACTATAGCAAAAGTTTTTCTCAATCCTGTAGGCTAAAAATGGAGAATGCAGGCGTGATCACATTCGTGAGCCGCTGTGTTACCGTTACAGCGTCAAAGAAACGCGCTTTATTTACTGAAAACAGGTGACCCGATAAGCACTTCCTCTACAATGGGGGCGCACATCAGGGAAAGTAAAAAAGGTAAACATGGCAACACTAAAAGACATCGCAATCGAAGCTGGCGTATCCCTGGCGACAGTATCCAGGGTCTTAAATGACGATCCGACATTGAATGTGAAAGAAGAGACGAAACATCGCATTCTCGAGATCGCCGAAAAGCTGGAGTACAAGACCAGTAGTGCCCGTAAACTCCAGACAGGTGCAGTCAACCAACACCATATTCTGGCTATCTACAGCTACCAACAGGAGCTGGAGATCAACGATCCTTACTATCTGGCGATCCGCCACGGCATTGAAACTCAGTGCGAAAAGCTGGCGATCGAACTGACCAACTGTTATGAACACAGCGGATTACCAGACATTAAAAACGTCACCGGTATTTTAATTGTCGGCAAACCCACGCCCGCCCTGCGCGCCGCCGCCTGTGCGTTGACCGACAATATCTGTTTTATCGACTTTCACGAACCCGGCAGCGGTTACGATGCGGTGGATATCGATCTGGCACGCATCAGTAAAGAAATCATCGACTTCTATATCAACCAGGGCGTTAATCGCATTGGTTTTATTGGCGGTGAAGATGAGCCTGGCAAGGCGGATATTCGTGAGGTCGCCTTTGCGGAATATGGCCGACTGAAACAAGTGGTACGCGAAGAGGATATCTGGCGCGGAGGCTTTTCCAGTTCGTCGGGCTATGAACTGGCAAAACAAATGTTGGCGCGGGAAGACTACCCGAAGGCGTTGTTTGTCGCTTCTGATTCCATTGCTATCGGCGTACTGCGGGCAATTCATGAACGAGGCCTGAACATCCCACAGGATATTTCGCTTATCAGCGTGAACGACATCCCCACCGCGCGATTTACCTTTCCGCCGCTCTCAACCGTGCGCATCCATTCCGAGATGATGGGAAGTCAGGGCGTTAACCTGTTGTATGAAAAGGCTCGCGATGGTCGCGCGCTGCCGCTGTTAGTCTTCGTTCCCAGCAAATTAAAACTGCGCGGCACGACCCGCTAAATCCCCTTACACACTGTCCGGCAATCGTTTTTGCCGGACAGTGCTGCCGTTTATTTTCGTGATCCAGTTAAAGTAAATGCATTTACCCGCTACTTTTTAGTAAAAATTTTACTAAACTCCCCAGCAATTACACAAACTACCATCACCATGAATGGTTCCGATTTCTCTCTACCGGGAGGCCCTATGAATCGCTGGGAAAACATTCAGCTCACCCACGAAAACCGACTTGCGCCGCGTGCGTACTTTTTTTCATATGATTCTGTTGCGCAAGCGCGTACCTTTGCCCGCGAAACCAGCAGCCTGTTTCTGCCCTTAAGCGGTCAGTGGAATTTCCACTTTTTTGACCACCCGCTGCAAGTGCCAGAAGCCTTCACCTCTGAGTTAATGGCTGACTGGGGGCATATTACCGTCCCCGCCATGTGGCAAATGGAAGGTCACGGCAAACTGCAATATACCGACGAAGGTTTTCCGTTCCCTATCGATGTGCCGTTTGTCCCCAGCGATAACCCAACCGGTGCCTATCAACGTATTTTCACCCTCAGCGACGGCTGGCAGGGTAAACAGACGCTGATTAAATTTGACGGCGTCGAAACCTATTTTGAAGTCTACGTTAACGGTCAGTATGTGGGTTTCAGCAAGGGCAGTCGCCTGACCGCAGAGTTTGACATCAGCGCGATGGTTAAAACCGGCGACAACCTGTTGTGTGTGCGCGTGATGCAATGGGCGGACTCTACCTACGTGGAAGACCAGGATATGTGGTGGTCAGCGGGGATCTTCCGCGATGTTTATCTGATCGGAAAACAACTAACACATATTAACGATTTCACCGTTCGTACCGACTTTGACGAAGCCTATTGCGATGCCACGCTTTCCTGCGAAGTGGTGCTGGAAAATCTCGCCGCCTCCCCTGTCGCAACGACGCTGGAATATAGCCTGTTCGACGGCGAGCGTGTGGTGCACAGCAGCTCCATTGATCATCTGGCAATTGAAAAACTGACCAGCGCCAGCTTTGCGTTTACTGTCGAACAGCCGCAGCAATGGTCGGCAGAGTCTCCTTATCTTTACCATCTGGTCATGACGCTGAAAGACGCCGACGGCAACATTCTGGAAGTGGTGCCGCAACGCGTTGGCTTTCGTGATATCAAAGTGCGCGACGGTCTGTTCTGGATCAATAACCGTTATGTGATGCTGCACGGCGTCAACCGCCACGACAACGATCATCGCAAAGGCCGCGCCGTTGGGATGGATCGCGTCGAGAAAGATCTCCAGTTGATGAAGCAGCACAACATCAACTCCGTACGTACCGCTCACTACCCGAACGATCCGCGTTTTTACGAACTGTGTGATATCTACGGCCTGTTTGTGATGGCGGAAACCGACGTCGAATCGCACGGCTTTGCCAATGTCGGCGATATCAGCCGTATTACCGACGATCCGCAGTGGGAAAACGTCTACGTCGAGCGCATCGTTCGCCATATTCACGCGCAGAAAAACCATCCGTCGATCATCATCTGGTCGCTGGGCAATGAATCCGGCTATGGCTGTAACATCCGCGCGATGTACCACGCGGCGAAGGCGCTGGATGACACGCGACTGGTGCACTACGAAGAAGATCGCGATGCTGAAGTGGTCGATATTATTTCCACCATGTACACCCGCGTGCCGCTGATGAATGAGTTTGGTGAATACCCGCATCCGAAGCCGCGCATCATCTGTGAATATGCTCATGCGATGGGAAACGGACCGGGCGGGCTGACGGAGTACCAGAACGTCTTCTATAAGCACGATTGCATTCAGGGACATTATGTCTGGGAATGGTGCGACCACGGGATCCAGGCGCAGGATGACAACGGCAATGTCTGGTATAAATTCGGCGGCGACTACGGCGACTATCCCAACAACTATAACTTCTGTCTTGATGGTTTGATCTATTCCGATCAGACGCCTGGGCCTGGCCTGAAAGAGTACAAACAGGTTATCGCGCCGGTAAAAATCCACGCGTTGGATCTGACTCGCGGCGAGTTGAAAGTCGAAAATAAACTGTGGTTTACCACGCTTGATGACTACACCCTGCACGCAGAGGTGCGCGCCGAAGGTGAAACGCTCGCGACGCAGCAGATTAAACTGCGCGACGTTGCGCCGAACAGCGAAGCCCCCTTGCAGATCACGCTGCCACAGCTGGACGCCCGCGAAGCGTTCCTCAACATTACGGTGACCAAAGATTCCCGCACCCGCTACAGCGAAGCCGGACACCCTATAGCCACTTATCAGTTCCCGCTGAAGGAAAATACCGCGCAGCCTGTACCTTTCGCGCCAAATAATGCGCGTCCGCTGACGCTGGAAGACGATCGTTTGAGCTGCACCGTTCGCGGCTACAACTTCGCGATCACCTTCTCAAAAATGAGTGGCAAACCGACATCCTGGCAGGTGAATGGCGAGTCGCTGCTGACCCGCGAGCCAAAAATCAACTTCTTCAAGCCAATGATCGACAACCACAAGCAGGAGTACGAAGGGCTGTGGCAGCCGAATCATTTGCAGATCATGCAGGAACATCTGCGCGACTTTGCCGTAGAACAGAGCGATGGTGAAGTGTTGATCATCAGCCGCACGGTTATTGCCCCACCGGTGTTTGACTTCGGGATGCGCTGCACCTACATCTGGCGCATCGCTGCCGATGGCCAGGTTAATGTGGCGCTTTCCGGCGAGCGTTACGGCGACTATCCGCACATCATTCCGTGCATCGGTTTCACCATGGGGATTAACGGCGAATACGATCAGGTGGCGTATTACGGTCGTGGACCGGGCGAAAACTACGCCGACAGCCAGCAGGCTAACATCATCGATATCTGGCGCAGCACCGTCGATGCCATGTTCGAGAACTATCCCTTCCCACAGAACAACGGCAACCGTCAGCATGTCCGCTGGACGGCACTCACTAACCGCCACGGCAACGGTCTGCTGGTGGTTCCGCAGCGCCCAATTAACTTCAGCGCCTGGCACTATACCCAGGAAAACATCCACGCTGCCCAGCACTGTAACGAGCTGCAGCGCAGTGATGATATCACCCTGAATCTCGACCACCAGCTGCTTGGCCTCGGCTCTAACTCCTGGGGCAGCGAGGTGCTGGACTCCTGGCGCGTCTGGTTCCGTGACTTCAGCTACGGCTTTACGTTGCTGCCGGTTTCTGGCGGAGAAGCTACCGCGCAAAGCCTGGCGTCGTATGAGTTCGGCGCAGGGTTCTTTTCCACGAATTTGCACAGCGAGAATAAGCAATGAGGATCATCGATAACTTAGAACAGTTCCGCCAGATTTACGCCTCTGGCAAGAAGTGGCAACGCTGCGTTGAAGCGATTGAAAATATCGACAACATTCAGCCTGGCGTCGCCCACTCCATCGGTGACTCATTGACTTACCGCGTGGAGACAGACTCCGCGACCGATGCGCTATTTACTGGGCATCGACGCTATTTTGAAGTGCATTACTACCTGCAAGGGCAGCAAAAAATTGAATATGCGCCGAAAGAGACATTACAGGTCGTGGAATATTATCGTGATGAAACTGACCGTGAATATTTAAAAGGCTGCGGAGAAACCGTTGAGGTCCACGAAGGGCAAATCGTTATTTGCGATATCCATGAAGCATATCGGTTTATCTGCAATAACGCGGTCAAAAAAGTGGTTCTCAAAGTCACCATCGAAGATGGTTATTTCCATAACAAATAACAACTACGGCGGCAAAAGGAGTTTGCCGCCGCCGCTACCCTACTCATTTTCGGAGATGTGTTATGTCTGATACCAAACGTAATACAATCGGCAAATTCGGCTTGCTCTCGCTGACTTTTGCCGCCGTTTACAGCTTTAACAACGTTATCAATAATAATATTGAGCTTGGACTGGCCTCGGCACCGATGTTTTTCCTCGCGACGATTTTTTATTTTATTCCCTTCTGTCTGATCATCGCAGAATTTGTTTCGTTAAATAAAAACTCAGAAGCTGGTGTCTACGCGTGGGTAAAAAGTTCGCTGGGCGGGCGTTGGGCATTTATTACTGCCTATACCTACTGGTTCGTAAACCTGTTCTTTTTCACCTCGCTGTTGCCGCGCGTTATTGCTTATGCTTCGTATGCCTTCCTCGGCTACGAATATATTATGACGCCGGTTGCCACCACCATTATCAGTATGGTGCTGTTCGCCTTCTCCACCTGGGTTTCCACCAACGGGGCGAAAATGCTGGGGCCAATTACCTCCGTCACTTCAACGCTGATGCTGCTGTTAACGCTCTCCTACATTTTACTGGCAGGTACGGCACTGGTTGGCGGCGTACAGCCTGCCGATCCGATCACCGTTGACGCGATGATCCCGAACTTCAACTGGGCGTTCCTCGGCGTTACCACCTGGATCTTTATGGCCGCAGGTGGCGCGGAGTCCGTCGCGGTGTACGTTAACGACGTCAAAGGCGGTTCGAAATCGTTCGTTAAAGTGATCATCCTCGCCGGGATTTTTATCGGTGTGCTGTATTCCGTCTCCTCGGTGCTGATTAACGTCTTCGTCAGCAGCAAAGAGTTGAAATTTACTGGCGGCTCGGTGCAGGTATTCCACGGCATGGCGGCGTATTTTGGTCTGCCGGAAGCGTTGATGAATCGCTTTGTCGGTCTGGTGTCCTTTACCGCGATGTTCGGTTCCCTGCTGATGTGGACCGCAACGCCGGTGAAAATTTTCTTCTCCGAAATCCCGGAAGGCATCTTTGGTAAGAAAACCGTCGAACTTAACGAAAACGGCGTTCCGGCGCGTGCAGCGTGGATCCAGTTCCTGATCGTTATCCCGCTGATGATTATCCCGATGCTCGGTTCCAATACTGTGCAGGATCTGATGAATACTATTATTAATATGACCGCCGCAGCGTCCATGCTTCCGCCGTTATTCATCATGCTGGCTTACCTGAATTTACGCGCCAAATTAGATCACCTGCCACGTGATTTCCGTATGGGCTCCCGCCGCACCGGTATTATCGTTGTTTCAATGCTGATTGCGATATTTGCCGTAGGGTTTGTCGCTTCGACATTCCCGACTGGCGCGAATATTCTGACCATCATTTTTTATAACGTCGGCGGTATTGTTATCTTCCTCGGCTTTGCGTGGTGGAAATACAGTAAATATATAAAGGGATTAACGGCTGAAGAGCGCCATATTGAAGCGACGCCAGCCAGCAATGTTGATTAAGCAGATTAATAAAAAATGAGCAGGCATTTTCCCTCTTCCTGGATGGGGAGAGGGAAAATAGTTTCTGCCTTTATATTTTTATAATTACAACGATAAAAGGCTGTACTTTTTCTTTAGCTCATGGATTAACACAATGAAATTAATCACTGCACCATGCAGAGCATTACTTGCTCTGCCGTTTTGCTACGCGTTTTCTGCGGTCGCTGAAGAAGCTCGTCCGGCAGAACATGACGACACAAAAACACCCGCCATTACCTCGACATCTTCTCCTTCATTTCGTTTTTACGGCGAATTAGGGGTTGGTGGATATATGGATTTAGAGGGTGAGAATAAACATAAATACAGCGACGGCACCTATATTGAAGGTGGCCTGGAGATGAAGTACGGCTCCTGGTTCGGCCTGATTTACGGCGAAGGCTGGACCGTACAGGCCGACCACGACGGTAATGCCTGGGTGCCTGACCATAGCTGGGGGGGGTTCGAAGGTGGGATTAACCGTTTCTATGGCGGTTATCGAACCAATGATGGCACCGAAATCATGCTCAGTCTGCGTCAGGATTCCTCGCTGGATGACCTGCAATGGTGGGGCGATTTCACGCCCGATCTGGGCTACGTCATTCCCAATACCCGCGACATTATGACCGCGCTGAAGGTGCAGAACTTAAGCGGCAACTTTCGTTATAGCGTTACCGCCACACCTGCCGGACATCATGACGAAAGCAAAGCCTGGCTACATTTTGGCAAGTACGATCGCTACGACGACAAATACACCTATCCGGCAATGATGAACGGTTACATCCAGTATGACCTTGCCGAAGGCATCACCTGGATGAACGGTCTGGAAATCACCGACGGCACAGGGCAACTCTATCTGACGGGACTGCTTACCCCTAACTTTGCCGCTCGCGCCTGGCACCATACCGGACGCGCCGACGGGCTGGATGTACCGGGAAGTGAAAGCGGGATGATGGTGAGCGCCATGTATGAAGCGTTAAAGGGCGTTTATCTCTCCACCGCTTACACCTACGCCAAACATCGCCCTGACCACGCTGACGATGAAACCACCTCTTTCATGCAGTTTGGTATCTGGTACGAATACGGCGGCGGACGTTTCGCAACGGCTTTTGATAGCCGCTTCTACATGAAAAATGCCTCTAACGATCCCAGCGACCAAATCTTCCTGATGCAATATTTTTACTGGTAATAAGGACAGTAATCTCATGAAAATAAAAACTATTTTAACGCCAGTAGCCTGTGCTCTGCTGATGAGCTTTTCCGCCCATGCCGCTAATGCTGACAATTATAAAAACGTGATTAACCGTACTGGCGCACCGCAGTACATGAAGGATTACGATTACGACGATCACCAGCGTTTTAATCCGTTTTTCGATCTCGGAGCCTGGCATGGTCATCTGTTGCCAGACGGCCCGAATACCATGGGCGGTTTTCCGGGCGTTGCGCTGCTGACGGAAGAGTACATCAACTTTATGGCCAGCAATTTCGACCGCCTGACCGTCTGGCAGGACGGTAAGAAAGTCGACTTCACGCTGGAGGCATACAGTATTCCCGGCGCGCTGGTGCAAAAACTGACAGCAAAAGATGTACAGGTTGAAATGACTCTTCGCTTCGCCACGCCACGCACGTCACTACTGGAAACTAAAATCATCAGCAATAAACCGCTGGATCTGGTGTGGGACGGCGAACTGCTGGAAAAACTGGAAGCGAAAGAAGGGAAACCGCTTTCCGATAAAACCATTGCTGGCGAATACCCTGACTACCAGCGCAAAATCAGCGCCACCCGTGATGGCCTGAAAGTCACCTTTGGCAAAGTGCGCGCCACCTGGGATCTGCTGACCTCCGGCGAATCGGAATATCAGGTGCATAAATCCCTGCCGGTGCAGACTGAAATCAACGGCAATCGCTTTACCAGTAAGGCGCATATCAACGGTTCGACCACGCTCTATACCACCTACTCCCACCTGCTGACCGCTCAGGAAGTTAGCAAAGAGCAAATGCAGATCCGCGATATTCTGGCGCGTCCGGCGTTTTATCTCACCGCCTCGCAGCAACGCTGGGAAGAGTATCTGAAGAAAGGGTTAACCAATCCGGATGCGACGCCGGAACAGACGCGCGTCGCGGTGAAAGCGATCGAAACGCTCAACGGTAACTGGCGCTCGCCGGGCGGGGCGGTGAAATATAACACCGTCACGCCGTCGGTGACCGGACGCTGGTTCTCCGGCAACCAGACCTGGCCGTGGGATACCTGGAAGCAGGCGTTTGCGATGGCGCATTTCAATCCGGACATCGCCAAAGAGAATATCCGCGCGGTCTTCTCCTGGCAGATCCAGCCTGGCGACAGCGTGCGTCCGCAGGATGTGGGCTTTGTCCCCGACCTGATAGCGTGGAACCTTAGCCCCGAGCGTGGCGGCGATGGCGGCAACTGGAACGAACGTAATACCAAACCCAGCCTTGCCGCCTGGTCAGTAATGGAAGTGTATAACGTCACCCAGGATAAAGCCTGGTTGGCAGAGATGTACCCGAAGCTGGTGGCCTATCACGACTGGTGGTTACGTAATCGCGATCACAACGGCAACGGCGTGCCGGAATATGGTGCGACCCGCGACAAAGCCCACAACACCGAGAGCGGCGAGATGCTGTTTACGGTGAAAAAAGGCGACAAAGAAGAGACGCAGTCTGGGCTGAACAACTACGCCCGTGTGGTGGAGAAAGGCCAGTACGACAGTCTGGAAATTCCGGCACAGGTTGCTGCGTCGTGGGAATCAGGTCGTGATGACGCCGCCGTCTTTGGGTTTATCGACAAAGAACAGCTGGATAAATATGTCGCTAATGGCGGCAAACGTAGCGACTGGACGGTGAAATTCGCCGAAAACCGCAGTCAGGACGGAACGTTGCTGGGGTACTCGCTATTGCAGGAGTCGGTGGATCAGGCCAGCTATATGTACAGCGATAACCATTATCTGGCGGAGATGGCAACCATACTCGGTAAGCCGGAAGAGGCCAAACGCTATCGCCAGTTGGCACAGCAGCTCGCGGACTACATCAACACCTGTATGTTCGACCCGACTACCCAGTTCTACTATGACGTGCGCATTGAAGATAAACCGCTGCCGAACGGCTGCGCGGGCAAACCGATTGTCGAGCGCGGTAAAGGGCCAGAAGGCTGGTCACCGCTGTTTAACGGTGCGGCAACGCAGGCCAACGCCGACGCGGTGGTGAAGGTGATGCTCGATCCTAAAGAGTTCAACACCTTTGTTCCGCTGGGAACGGCGGCGTTAACCAATCCGGCTTTTGGCGCTGATATCTACTGGCGCGGGCGCGTATGGGTGGATCAGTTCTGGTTTGGTCTGAAAGGGATGGAGCGTTACGGTTATCGTGATGATGCCCTGAAACTGGCGGATACGTTCTTCCGGCACGCCAAAGGGTTAACCGCCGACGGCCCGATTCAGGAAAATTACAACCCGCTCACTGGCGCGCAGCAAGGCGCACCAAATTTCTCCTGGAGCGCCGCGCATTTGTATATGTTGTATAACGATTTTTTCCGTAAGCAGTAATTTTTCCCGATGCCGGACGACTGTATTACCGCCGTCCGGCATGACGAACAGGCGTATTCTTTTTGAATCCCATCACAAACCCCACACTCCCCTTTTCCCTTTTCTCCGGCGACGGCTAAATTAGAACTCATCCGACCACATAACAATTATTTTACATACTGGACAATTTTATGAGCTACCCGTCGCTGTTCGCCCCGCTGGATTTAGGCTTCACCACGTTAAAAAACCGAGTACTGATGGGTTCAATGCACACGGGACTGGAGGAATACCCGGACGGCGCTGAACGGCTGGCAGCGTTTTATGCTGAACGCGCCCGTCACGGCGTGGCGTTGATTGTCAGCGGCGGTATTGCACCAGATTTAACAGGCGTTGGCATGGAAGGCGGCGCAATGCTCAATGACGCAAGCCAGATCCCGCACCATCGCACCATAACCGAAGCCGTACATCAGGAAGGCGGCAAAATCGCCCTGCAAATTTTGCATACCGGGCGCTACAGCTACCAACCGCATCTGGTCGCTCCTTCCGCATTGCAGGCTCCCATCAACCGTTTCGTTCCCCATGAGTTAAGCCATGAAGAGATCCTGCAACTGATCGACAATTTCGCCCGCTGCGCGCAACTGGCGCGGGAGGCCGGATACGACGGCGTAGAAGTGATGGGTTCCGAAGGGTATTTGATCAACGAGTTTCTGACCCTGCGCACCAACCAGCGTAGCGACCAGTGGGGCGGCGATTACCGCAACCGGATGCGCTTTGCAGTTGAAGTGGTGCGAGCAGTGCGCGAACGCGTCGGCAATGACTTCATTATTATCTACCGTCTGTCGATGCTCGACCTGGTAGAAGGCGGCGGTACTTTTGCAGAAACGGTAGGGCTGGCGCAGGCCATTGAAGCGGCGGGCGCGACCATTATCAACACCGGCATTGGCTGGCATGAAGCACGTATTCCGACCATTGCCACGCCCGTGCCGCGCGGTGCCTTTAGCTGGGTCACGCGCAAACTGAAAAGCCACGTCTCGCTGCCGCTGGTGACCACCAACCGGATTAACGATCCGCAGGTTGCCGACGACATTCTCTCGCGCGGTGATGCCGATATGGTATCGATGGCGCGACCGTTTCTTGCTGATGCGGAACTGCTGTCAAAAGCGCAATCGGGGCGAGCCGATGAGATCAACACCTGTATTGGCTGCAATCAAGCCTGCCTCGATCAGATCTTCGTTGGCAAAGTCACCTCGTGCCTGGTGAATCCTCGCGCCTGCCACGAAACCAAAATGCCGATCCTTCCCGCCGTGCAGAAAAAAAATCTGGCGGTGGTCGGCGCTGGTCCGGCTGGGCTGGCGTTTGCCATTAACGCGGCGGCACGTGGTCATCAGGTAACGTTGTTTGATGCTCACAGTGAGATCGGCGGTCAGTTTAATATCGCCAAACAGATCCCTGGCAAAGAGGAGTTTTACGAAACGCTGCGCTATTACCGCCGGATGATCGAAGTAACAGGCGTGACGCTGAAACTCAATCACACCGTGACGGCGGATCAGTTACAGTCGTTCGATGAAACGATCCTCGCTAGCGGGATCGTACCGCGCATTCCACCTATCGACGGAATCGATCATCCGAAGGTGTTGAGTTATCTCGACGTACTGCGCGACAAAGCGCCTGTGGGCAAAAAGGTAGCAATCATCGGTTGTGGCGGGATTGGTTTTGATACGGCGATGTTTTTAAGTCAGCCGGGTGAGTCCACCAGCCAGAACATTGCCGAGTTCTGTAATGAGTGGGGGATCGACAGCAGCCTGCAACAGGCTGGTGGCTTAAGCCCGCAGGGAATGCAGATCCCGCGTAGCCCACGGCAGATTGTGATGCTCCAGCGCAAAGCCAGCAAACCGGGACAGGGGTTAGGCAAAACCACCGGCTGGATCCATCGCACCACCCTGCTCTCGCGGGGTGTGAAAATGATCCCAGGCGTAAGTTATCAGAAGATTGACGATGACGGGCTGCATGTGGTGATCAACGGCGAACCGCAGGTATTAGCAGTGGACAATGTGGTGATCTGCGCAGGGCAAGAGCCAAACCGCGCGCTGGCGCAACCGCTGATTGATGGCGGGAAAACTGTGCATTTAATTGGCGGCTGCGATGTAGCTATGGAGCTGGACGCACGACGGGCAATTGCCCAGGGAACACGGCTGGCGCTGGAGATTTAAATCGTTATTTGAAGCGCCGGATGCGACGCATCCGGCACGTCGCGTTAATCAATAAACAAGGCGGGAGAAATGCCGAATCGCGTTGCCAGTTTTTTAGCGTGTTCCAGCGTTAATTTCCTCTTCCCGCTCAAAACGCGTGACACCATGGATTTACTGCCAATTTCCGGAAGATCGGAAAGGGTTAAACCATATTGATCCATAAGGGTACGAATCACGGCTATACCGCCAGGCATGGCTTGAGCCATGGCATTAAATTCAGCAAATTCGGGCGCTGATTCTTCCCACGCGGTTATTTTGGCACACACCAGATCCAGCAAGGGATTTTCAGGATCGTTGAGCAGCAGATGATCGACCAGTTCCAGCGCCTGGGCGTATTGTTCCTCGTTCTGAATACCCGCCAGAAAAGGTGCCACAGCAGTTAGCTTTTCTCCTGCTTGCAAGATGTCGGCAATCGCAATCATTTTTTCCCCTTAGTACGATGAACGGCGGTAAAGAAATCGTATTCTTTATGCGTCATAACTTCACGTATGTAGCACTTTTGCGATTCAAAAAAGACCATTGCTACAACACGTAATTCATTGCCCCCGACATTGAAAACATAATGCTTATCCAGATATTTGAAGTTATCCAGAGATGGGAATACTGCTTTTAATGATTCAGGTTTTTTGAAATATCCCTTAGCAATCGTGTTCCCCAGAGCCACCAACTCCGTTTTATGTTGCGGGTATTTTTCCGCAGCATCTTTCAATGCTTTTTGAGTTATCAGGTGCATTCTTCATCACGTCCGTTGACAAATTGGCAATATGATAACATCCGTTGACAGATTGGCAACGAATGAATTTATCTGTGTGACGGAAGAATAAACGTAGAAAAATGCTAAACAAGAGAATGTAGAGGATGGTGACAGGGATTTTTTGTTTTATGGAAACGCGATTCCAGAACTGGGCAGACATTGCCGGATGCGACGCTTGCCGCGTCTTATCCGACCTGGGGGTAATGTGCTGAACGTATGCCAGATAAGGCGTTTACGCCTTATCTGGCAGGTAGCTGCCAATCTTACCGACGACGCCCCAGCTTCACTGCTTTCAGCACCACAAATTTATTATTCGTGGCGATGGTGGTGCAGTTGCCGAAAATCTTCTTCAGTTTATGGAAGTAATCCAGGTGACGGTTGGCAACGATATACAGCTCGCCGTTGATTTTCAGACAGCGGCGGGCGTGGTGGAACATCTCCCAGGCGACGTTATCGGTCAGCGCATGTTGCTGATGAAACGGCGGGTTGCAGAGCACAGCATTAAAGCGGAAAGGCTCCACGCCGGAGAGCGCGTTGTTGATCATAAACTCGCAGCGATCCAACGCCTCTGGCATGTTGGTTTCAACGTTCAAACGGCTGGAAGCAACCGCCATCGGCGATTCATCGACAAACACCACTTTCGCCTGCGGGTTTTTATCAAGCAGCGTCAGACCAATAACGCCATTACCACAACCGAGATCGACAATCTCACCTTCGAGATTCTCTGGCAGATGCTGCATAAAGAAGCGCGCGCCAATATCCAGCCCGGTGCGGGAGAAGACATTCGCATGGTTGTGGATAGTCCAGTCAGTACCTTCCAGTTTCCAGCTAACGGTCTGCGGCGCATCGGCCAGCGGCGGCTCGTTGAAAGTACAGTTAATTAAGCGTGCCTTCTTCCATGCCAGCGTGGTGGTGGTCGGGCCGAGCACTTTTTCGAACAGTTCCAGGGTGGAAGTGTGAATGTCACGGGCTTTGGTACCGGCAATAATGCGCGTATCTGGCGTGACCACTTTGCGCAGCGCGCGCAGTTGCTGTTCCAACAATGCCAGTGTTTTCGGTACTTTGATCAGCACCACTCCCGGCTGTTGCGGGTAGTCAGCGGTGCTGTCGAGAAACTTCACGCTCGACTCATCAATCCCGTTGAGGCGTAAATTCTCGCGCGTCGCCAGTTCGCTGATGTATGAGTCGCCAATGCTGTATGGCTTATGTTCCGCCAGCGCACAACTTAACGCACCAAAGGCATCATTCAGGATCAACACCGGGCCGCGGATTTCTGTGTCGTCCAACTGTTGCAGCAAATATTCATCCGCCGCTTCCCACGCCTGTAGTGGGTTAACGTCATCCGTCGCCGGAAAACGTTGTAGTGTCAGTGAACGGAAACCGTTGTCTAAGTGGCTCATCGGCCCTCCTGAATGATAAAATTTCGACGTTGCCCCTGAAAAGGGTGCGTGAGTATACCCTTTTTCTCTTTTTCGTGGGCGGTTATGAGCAATCTTACTTATCTTCAGGGTTATCCCGAGCACCTACTTTCCCAGGTGCGAACGCTGATTAACGAACAGCGTCTGGGCGATGTGCTGGCAAAACGCTATCCGGGAACACACGACTACTCCACCGATAAAGCCCTCTGGCAATATACTCAGGATCTTAAAAATCAGTTTCTGCGCAATGCCCCGCCGATCACTAAAGTGATGTATGACAACAAGATCCATGTGCTGAAAAACGCGCTCGGGTTACATACCGCTGTTTCGCGTGTGCAGGGCGGCAAGCTGAAAGCAAAGGCGGAGATCCGCGTCGCTACCGTGTTTCGCAACGCGCCGGAACCGTTTTTGCGCATGATCGTGGTGCACGAGTTGGCGCACCTGAAGGAGAAAGAGCATAACAAAGCGTTCTATCAATTGTGCTGCCATATGGAGCCGCAGTACCACCAGCTTGAGTTCGACACCCGGCTGTGGCTAACGCAGTTGTCGCTTGGGCAGGACAAAATCTGAAAATGATGTCAGGCGTTATCTTTTCTTCCTATAGCGCCTAAAATCGACCTCCCCCCTTTCGTTAAGGATAACGACCATGCAGCCCCGCCTTCTTCTCCGTATTTGTTTTTCTCGCCGGACTCTTAAGATTGGCTGTTTATTGTTGCTTATAGCAGGAGCGACCATTTTTATTGCCGATCGCGTTATGGTCAACACCAGCAAGCAGCTGACCTGGAGCGATGTCAACGCAGTTCCGGCGCGTAACGTGGGTTTATTGCTGGGGGCGAGGCCGGGTAATCGCTACTTTACCCGACGTATTGATACCGCAGCAGCGTTGTACCACGCCGGAAAAGTGAAATGGCTACTGGTAAGTGGCGATAACGGACGTAAAAATTACGATGAAGCCTCAGGTATGCAGCAGGCTTTGATCGCTAAAGGCGTACCGGCGAAAGTGATCTTCTGCGACTATGCCGGATTCTCAACGCTTGATTCCGTGGTGCGTGCCAAAAAGGTGTTTGGTGAAAACCATATCACCATTATTTCGCAAGAATTTCATAACCAACGCGCCATCTGGCTGGCAAAACAGTACGGCATCGACGCTATCGGCTTTAACGCGCCAGACCTCAATATGAAGCACGGTTTTTATACTCAGTTACGGGAGAAACTCGCCAGAGTCAGCGCGGTGATTGACGCCAAAATCCTCCATCGCCAGCCGAAATATCTCGGGCCATCGGTCATGATTGGGCCGTTTAGTGAGCATGGCTGTCCGGCGCAGAAATAATGCGTATCTGCGCACGTCGAAGATGAAAAAGGCGTGCTACATTGACGGCAGAATCCCTTTATGGAGTATCCACGCGTTATGATACGTTTCGCTGTGATTGGTACGAACTGGATCACTCGCCAGTTCGTCGAGGCCGCCCATGAGAGCGGTAAATACAAGTTAACCGCCGTATATTCCCGCAGCCTTGAACAGGCCCAGCACTTTGCCAATGATTTTTCTGTCGAGCATCTGTTTACGTCGCTGGAAGCGATGGCAGAAAGCGATGCCATTGACGCGGTGTATATTGCCAGCCCGAATGCCCTGCACTTTTCCCAGACACAACTTTTCCTTAGCCACAAAATTCATGTGATTTGCGAGAAGCCGCTGGCATCGAATCTGGCGGAAGTGGATGCCGCCATTGCCTGTGCGCGGGAAAATCAGGTGGTGCTGTTTGAGGCATTTAAAACCGCCAGCCTGCCGAACTTTCATCTGTTACGCCAGGCACTGCCGAAAGTCGGCAAACTGCGTAAAGTCTTTTTCAACTATTGCCAGTATTCCTCGCGGTATCAACGTTACCTGGATGGTGAGAATCCCAACACCTTTAATCCGGCATTCTCTAACGGTTCAATTATGGATATCGGCTTTTACTGCCTGGCGTCGGCGGTGGCATTATTCGGTGAACCGAAAAGCGTGCAGGCAACCGCCAGTTTGCTGGCAAGCGGTGTGGATGCCCACGGCGTGGTGGTGATGGATTACGGTGATTTCAGCGTTACGTTGCAGCACTCAAAAGTGAGCGATTCTGTCCTGGCAAGCGAGATTCAGGGCGAAGCAGGATCGCTGGTGATTGAAAAACTGTCTGAATGCCAGAAAGTTTGCTTTGTTCCGCGTGGCAGCCAGATGCAGGATCTCACCCAACCGCAGCATATTAATACCATGCTCTACGAAGCAGAGCTGTTTGCTGAACTGGTGGATGAACATCTGGTGGATCATCCAGGGCTGGCGGTCAGTCGCATCACCGCCAAACTGCTGACCGAGATCCGCCGCCAGACTGGGGTGATTTTTCCGGCAGATAGCGTAAAACTATAATTGCCAAAGTAAAGCAGTGTAAAAGGCATGTAACAGACCATTGACTGACTGAATGGTCTGTCATACTTTGTTACCTGCAAAGGGGAGTAACTTCATTGCCGGTCGATCGTCATTACGATGTGTGAAAAACCACATCCGGTCACCGGGCAACCCGAAAGGAATACGCAGACGTATTCCTTTTTTGTTGTAAGTGAGACCTTGCCGGAAGGCGAGGTCTATGCATAAAAAGCAGCGGCTGACGTCTTCCGACGTTGGCCGTTTTTTTATGTGTAAGGAACTTCTATGAATACTGTCGGCACGCCGTTGCTATGGGGCGGATTCGCTGTTGTTGTCGCCATTATGCTGGCTATCGACCTGTTGTTGCAGGGGCGTCGTGGGGCACATGGCATGACCATGAAACAGGCTGCGGCCTGGTCGCTGGTCTGGGTGACGCTGTCGTTACTGTTTAACGCCGCTTTCTGGTGGTATCTGGTGCAAACCGAAGGTCGCGCCGTTGCCGATCCACAGGCACTGGCCTTTCTCACGGGTTATCTGATTGAGAAATCGCTGGCGGTCGATAACGTCTTTGTCTGGCTGATGTTGTTCAGCTATTTCTCTGTTCCGGCGGCGTTACAACGGCGCGTGCTGGTGTATGGCGTGCTCGGGGCGATTGTTCTGCGTACCATCATGATCTTCACTGGCAGCTGGCTGATTTCGCAGTTCGACTGGATCCTGTATATCTTCGGTGCCTTCCTGCTGTTTACCGGCGTGAAGATGGCGCTGGCCCATGAAGATGAATCAGGCATTGGCGACAAGCCGCTGGTGCGCTGGCTACGCGGTCATTTGCGCATGACCGACACCATCGACAACGAGCATTTCTTTGTGCGTAAGAATGGCTTGCTGTATGCCACGCCGCTGATGCTGGTGCTGATTCTGGTGGAATTGAGCGACGTGATTTTCGCCGTGGATAGCATTCCGGCTATCTTCGCCGTGACCACTGACCCGTTCATTGTGCTGACCTCAAACCTGTTTGCGATCCTCGGCCTGCGTGCGATGTATTTCCTGCTGGCGGGCGTAGCAGAACGTTTCTCGATGCTCAAATATGGCCTGGCGGTGATTCTGGTGTTTATCGGTATCAAGATGCTGATTGTCGACTTCTACCATATTCCAATCGCCGTCTCGCTGGGCGTGGTGTTTGGCATTCTGGTGATGACGTTTATTATCAACGCCTGGGTGAATTATCGGCATGATAAGCAGCGGGGAGAATGATTCGCTGTATATTAAGCCATTACTAGAGATAACTCATTCCAGACAAAGGTGAGCTATTAATTATGTAATCGGCTTATAGCTCTTTACAAAAAGACCGCACGGGTGTTGGTGGCGTCAAAATCGCCGAAGCGTTCCCTGGAGGCCGGGGCGACGCGCATGGATGCGCGGCGAGGGCGCATCTTACAGGGACGTTCCCTTGCGCCCGACCCGGTAGCCGCAAGGGATAAGCTGAGGGAACCGCGCAGCGGCGATTTTGTTCGCCAGAGCCTGGGGGTGCAGGGGGCGGCGGCGATTGGCCGCCCCCTGCGCGCTCCCTGCGGCATTGACTTTATATGGCATAGCACATTAAAGGAGCGCAACCGTTCTCATATTCCAAATAGTTTTGCCCATATGTTATCTAATCAGCCTTAGTAGCCAGTCCTTCCCTCTGTTTATGTCAAATAAATGTAACCATGAAGTTGCAAAATATGACCTCTCTTTAAAATCCAGCATTTTTCGCTTCCCGAAGCTGTAACTTTCCTTATACTCGACCTTGCAAACACTTTGTTACATCCTGAAAGATGCGTCGACAGAACGCACCAGGGATGTGCGACAACACAATGAAAGGATCGAAAAATGACTACGCAACGTTCACCGGGGCTATTCCGGCGTCTGGCTCATGGCAGCCTGGTAAAACAAATCCTGGTCGGCCTTGTTCTGGGGATTCTTCTGGCATGGATCTCAAAACCCGCGGCGGAAGCTGTTGGTCTGTTAGGTACTTTGTTCGTCGGCGCACTGAAAGCCGTTGCCCCCATCCTGGTGTTGATGCTGGTAATGGCGTCTATTGCTAACCACCAGCACGGGCAGAAAACCAATATCCGTCCTATTTTGTTCCTCTATCTACTGGGCACCTTCTCTGCTGCTCTGGCCGCAGTAGTCTTCAGCTTTGCCTTCCCTTCTACCCTGCACTTGTCCAGTAGCGCGGGTGATATTTCGCCGCCGTCAGGCATTGTCGAAGTGATGCGCGGGCTGGTAATGAGCATGGTTTCCAACCCCATCGACGCGCTGCTGAAAGGTAACTACATCGGGATTCTGGTGTGGGCAATTGGCCTCGGTTTCGCACTGCGTCACGGTAACGAGACCACCAAAAACCTGGTCAACGATATGTCGAATGCCGTCACCTTTATGGTGAAACTGGTCATTCGCTTCGCACCGATCGGTATTTTTGGTCTGGTTTCTTCTACCCTGGCAACCACCGGTTTCTCCACACTGTGGGGCTACGCGCAACTGCTGGTCGTGCTGGTTGGCTGTATGCTGCTGGTGGCGCTGGTGGTTAACCCCTTGCTGGTGTGGTGGAAAATTCGTCGTAACCCGTTCCCGCTGGTGCTGCTGTGCCTGCGCGAAAGCGGCGTGTACGCCTTCTTCACCCGCAGCTCTGCGGCGAACATTCCGGTGAATATGGCGCTGTGTGAAAAGCTGAATCTGGATCGCGATACCTATTCCGTTTCTATTCCGCTGGGTGCCACCATCAATATGGCGGGCGCAGCAATCACCATTACCGTGTTGACGCTGGCTGCGGTTAATACGCTGGGTATTCCGGTCGATCTGCCCACAGCGCTGCTGTTGAGCGTAGTGGCTTCTCTGTGTGCCTGTGGCGCATCCGGCGTGGCGGGGGGTTCTCTGCTGCTGATCCCACTGGCCTGTAATATGTTCGGTATTTCGAACGATATCGCCATGCAGGTGGTTGCCGTCGGCTTTATCATCGGCGTATTGCAGGACTCTTGCGAAACCGCGCTGAACTCTTCAACTGACGTGCTGTTCACTGCGGCAGCTTGCCAGGCAGAAGACGATCGTCTGGCAAATAGCGCCCTGCGTAATTAATTGTTTAACCCCTTTCGTCTACGGCGGAAGGGGTTTTCTCTACTTTAAACGGATCAATTCCCCTTTTCTGCATCCGCCAGAAACGAATGATATTCAGACCATTCATCAGCAGAAAACTCCCCTCAATCATCGTGCCGCCTATCGACCCCGCACAGAAGTTGTGAATCACCCAGCAACACGTTGAAAACCACATTACGCAGCGCATGGTCAGCCCTTTACAGCGGAACAGCGCCCAGGTACTGACAATCGTGCCGATTACCGGCAGTAGTTCGACAGGATGATGGAACTTCGCGAGGCCAATTCCGCCAGTCAGCACAATAAAAATCGCCATTACCCATAAGCTGCGCGTGCGTAAAGTAATCAGCGTACGAATGGCATTAAGGATGGCACTGGCACCAGCGGGATAGGTGCCCAGAAGAAAAAAATGTACGCCAATAACGGCGCTATAGACCGAAAGCTGCTTTTTGAAGCGACGTTCGTCACGATTGAAAAATGTTGTGATACCGATCAGAAAGGCGATGACACCCACGCCCTGGGCCAGCCAATACGCGGTCATGATAAATCCTTAGCAGGTATGGAAAAGCAAACGGCGCTTCACATTATGAAACGCCGTTTTTTATTAACAACTCATTTCGACTTTATAGCGTTACGCCGCTTTTGAAGATCGCCAGTTCGCGGAAGTCGTTACGCTCGTTGCAGGTTTGTTTACCATTGGCAAACTCAACGATGGTATCGATAAATTCTTCCAGCAACTGCGGCATCGCTTTACCGTGGATCAGCTGACCCGCGTCAAAGTCGATCCAGTGTTTTTTCTTCGCCGCCAGTTCACTGTTGGTGGCGATTTTCACCGTCGGCACAAATCCACCATACGGCGTGCCACGACCAGTACTGAACAGCACCATATGGCAGCCCGCACCCGCCAGGGCGCTGGTCGCTACGGCATCGTTACCCGGCGCACTTAACAAGTTCAGCCCCGGTGTTTTCAGACGCTCACCGTAACGCAGCACGTCAACCACGACGCTGGAACCCGCTTTCTGGGTACAGCCAAGTGATTTGTCTTCCAGCGTGGTGATACCGCCCGCTTTGTTCCCCGGCGATGGGTTTTCATAGATCGGCTGGTCATGGGCAATAAAGTACTGCTTGAAGTCATTGACCATGGTGACCAGTTTTTCAAACGTTGCTTCGTCGCGGCAATGGTCCATCAGCAACTGCTCTGCGCCAAACATCTCCGGCACTTCGGTCAGTACGGTAGTACCGCCGTTAGCAATCACGTAGTCAGAGAAACGCCCCAGCATCGGGTTAGCAGTAATACCAGAAAGACCGTCAGAACCACCGCACTCCAGACCAAACTTCAGTTCGCTGAGTTTGCCTGGCTCGCGCTTGTCGTTGCGCATCACGTTATACAGCTGATGCAGATGCTCGATCCCGGCTTCGATCTCATCATCCTGCTGTTGGCAGATCATGAAATGAACGCGTTCAGGATCGATATCGCCCAGCGTTTCACGGAATGCGGTAACCTGGTTGTTTTCACAGCCCAGACCAATCACCAGCACTGCGCCTGCGTTCGGGTGGCGCACCATGTTTTGCAGCATGGTGCGGGTATTAATGTGATCGTCGCCCAGCTGTGAGCAGCCGTAGGTGTGGCTGAAGAGGAACACGCCGTCGGTACCTTCAGCGTTGTTGGTCTCTTTCAGAAAACGGTTCTGGATCTGCCGCGCGATGCCGTTAACACAGCCCACGGTTGGCAGGATCCACAGCTCATTGCGCACCCCGACATCGCCGTTAGCGCGACGATAGATCTGCACTTCACGATCTGCCGCTTGCGCAGGCAGATCCTGAAAATCAGGTTGATAGCGATACTGATCCAGATCGCTCAGATTCGTGCGCGTATTGTGGGCGTGAACGTGTTCCCCCGCCGCAATATCCGCCAATGCATAACCAATCGGCAGGCCATATTTGATGACGTTGGCCCCTTTTGCGATATCCGTTAACGCAAATTTATGTCCACGAGCAACATCCTGGCGCAGCGTAACAGTCTGGTTGTCGACACTGACTTCTGTGCCTTCCGCCAAATCTGCTAAAGCGACCGCGACGTTATCCAGCGCATGGATCTTGATGTATTGCATATCAACCCCAGACCTTAGTTCAGTTCAATGGCGAAGTAGTCACGCGCATTGTTAAAGCAAATATTTTTCACCATCTCGCCCAGCAGGTTGATATCCGCCGGCGCTTCGCCCGCTTCCACCCAGCGACCAATCATCTGGCACAGAATGCGGCGGAAGTATTCGTGACGGGTGTATGACAGGAAGCTACGGCTGTCAGTCAGCATACCGACAAAGCGGCTCAGCAGACCGAGCTGCGCCAGTTGGGTCATCTGACGTTCCATACCGTCTTTCTGATCGTTAAACCACCAGCCGGAACCGAACTGCATTTTGCCCGGCATACCTTCGCCCTGGAAGTTACCGATCATGGTGCCCAGCACTTCGTTATCGCGCGGGTTCAGGCAGTAGAGAATGGTTTTCGGCAGCAGGTTTTCTTCGTTCTGCTTGCTCAGCAACTTAGACAGCTCTTCTGCCATCGGACGGTCGTTGATGGAATCAAAACCTACATCCGGCCCCAGCAGTTTGAACTGACGCAGGTTGTTATTACGCAGTGCGCCAATGTGGTACTGCTGTACCCAGCCGCGACGTGCGTATTCGGCACCAAGGAACACCAGCACCGCAGTTTTGAACTGTGCCACTTCGTGCTCGCTCAGGGTTTCGCCTGCCAGACGGCGCGCCAGAATGCGGTCCAGTTCCGCTTCGTTCGCTTCAGCAAACATCACCACATCCAGCGCGTGGTCAGACACTTTACAGCCGTGAGCGGCGAAGTGATCCAGACGTTTGGTCAGGGCAGTTTGCAGATCAGCAAAGCGGCGGATGTCGGTATCAGAGACTTCACCCAGCTTCGCCATGTAGTCGTTAAAGGTCGCCTGTTCGATGTTAAAGGCTTTGTCCGGACGCCAGCTCGGCAGCACTTTGATGGTGAAAGAGCCGTCTTTGGCGATCTCTGCGTGATGCTCCAGAGAATCGATCGGGTCATCAGTGGTGCCGACCATTTTCACGTTCATCTGCTGCATGATGCCGCGCGCGGAGAAGTTATCCTGCGCCAGCAGTTCGTTACATTCGTTCCAGATTTCATCGGCAGTTGACGGAGAAAGCAATTTGCCAGTGATACCGAACGGACGACGCAGTTCGAGGTGCGTCCAGTGGTATAACGGGTTGCCGATAGTGTGCGGAACAGTCGCCGCCCAGGCGTCAAATTTTTCACGGTCAGACGCATCACCAGTACACAGACGCTCAGCCACACCGTTGGTACGCATAGCGCGCCATTTGTAGTGATCGCCCTTCAACCAGATGTCATACAGATTTTTAAAACGATAGTCTTCCGCAATCTGCTGCGGCGGCAAATGGCAATGGTAATCGAAAATCGGCTGGTCTTTTGCGTAGTCGTGATACAGACGGCGGGCAAATTCGGTATCTAACAGGAAATCTTCAGTCATAAACGGAGTCATTTTCGTCTTCCTCTCAACGAGTGAGCTAGCTTGCTTATGGTGCGATGCTGACAAAGTTATCACACCAATTTCCAGAGTCCGAAGATATTTTCGTGAGATAGATCAATAAACGTAGTTAAAAAAATTACTCTCAAAGTGGTAAATCTCGCTGCAGGCCGCGCCAGTACTGGCCTCGCTGTCGTCAGGTAATGTCCCTACAAATATTCCCACATTTGTGATGGCTCTCACCTTTTAAAGTTGTATGACAAGTTATCTTTCTGCCGTCGCAAATCATAAGTCGACGGAATGCAAATTGCCGATTCATTCATTTGTTAGATGAATCGGGTTAACCGGTACGGAAGCCGAATTAGCACGAAACTTTCATGGCAACGTTCGGGGCGTGCCGGTTTTTTTTCGGTTACCCGGTCGTAACTAACATCTTCAGCCTCTGGCGGGATGATGGCCGCGCTTCCTGCGGATATAACAAAACGATGAGGTTTTACATGCGTAAAATTAAAGGGTTACGTTGGTATATGATCGCACTGGTGACGCTCGGCACCGTGCTTGGTTACCTGACGCGTAACACTGTGGCGGCAGCTGCGCCAACTCTGATGGAAGAGTTAAACATCTCCACCCAACAGTATTCCTATATCATCGCAGCCTATTCTGCTGCTTATACGGTCATGCAACCGGTAGCGGGTTATGTACTGGATGTGCTGGGTACGAAAATCGGTTACGCAATGTTTGCTGTACTGTGGGCCGTATTCTGTGGTGCAACCGCGCTGGCAGGTAGCTGGGGTGGCCTGGCGATTGCTCGTGGTGCGGTCGGTGCCGCGGAAGCAGCGATGATCCCGGCGGGTCTGAAAGCCAGCTCCGAATGGTTCCCGGCGAAAGAGCGTTCCATCGCAGTAGGCTACTTTAACGTAGGTTCTTCTATTGGTGCGATGATTGCGCCGCCGCTGGTTGTATGGGCAATCGTGATGCACAGCTGGCAGATGGCATTTATCATCTCCGGTGCATTGAGCTTTATCTGGGCAATGGCATGGCTGATTTTCTATAAACATCCGCGCGACCAGAAGCATCTGACCGATGAAGAACGCGACTACATTATTAATGGTCAGGAAGCCCAGCACCAGGTGAGCACGGCGAAGAAAATGTCCGTTGGTCAGATCCTGCGTAACCGTCAGTTCTGGGGTATTGCACTGCCGCGTTTCCTGGCAGAACCGGCCTGGGGTACTTTTAACGCGTGGATCCCGCTGTTCATGTTTAAAGTTTACGGCTTTAACCTGAAAGAGATCGCGATGTTTGCCTGGATGCCGATGCTGTTTGCTGACCTCGGTTGTATCCTCGGTGGTTACCTGCCGCCGCTGTTCCAGCGTTGGTTTGGTGTTAACCTGATCGTTTCTCGTAAGATGGTCGTAACGCTGGGTGCTGTGCTGATGATTGGCCCGGGTATGATCGGTCTGTTCACCAACCCGTATGTCGCAATTATGCTGCTGTGTATCGGTGGTTTTGCTCACCAGGCACTGTCTGGCGCGCTGATTACGCTCTCTTCTGACGTGTTCGGTCGTAACGAAGTGGCAACGGCAAACGGTTTAACCGGGATGTCCGCATGGCTGGCAAGTACGCTGTTTGCGCTGGTTGTCGGTGCACTGGCTGACACCATCGGCTTCAGCCCGCTGTTCGCAGTTCTGGCAGTATTTGACCTGCTGGGTGCGCTGGTTATCTGGACGGTGTTGCAGAACAAACCGGCGATTGAGGTGGCGCAGGAAACACATAACGATCCTGCACCGCAACATTAAGGCTTCGTGTAAGTTTTAGTTTCCCTTCAAAGCCGCCTTCTCAGGCGGCTTTTTCATCACTGTGAGTAGAGCTAAACTCGCAAAAGTGGTATAACAAATATAGTCTGCCGTATCATGCCTGGAGCGCATATGGAAATCACTGAACCACGCCGTTTGTATCAACAACTTGCCGCTGATCTGAAAGAGCGCATCGAACAGGGCGTCTATCTGGTGGGTGATAAACTGCCTGCTGAGCGCTTTATTGCCGATGAAAAGAACGTCAGCCGTACGGTAGTTCGTGAAGCCATCATCATGCTGGAAGTTGAAGGCTATGTGGAGGTGCGTAAAGGTTCAGGTATTCACGTGGTTTCCAACCAGCCGCGTCATCAGCAGGCGGCGGACAATAATATGGAATTCGCCAATTACGGTCCGTTTGAGTTGCTCCAGGCTCGCCAGCTCATCGAAAGTAATATTGCCGAGTTCGCGGCAACTCAGGTAACGAAACAGGACATCATGAAACTGATGGCCATCCAGGAGCAGGCGCGCGGCGAACAATGCTTCCGTGATTCCGAGTGGGATTTGCAGTTCCACATTCAGGTAGCCCTGGCGACGCAGAACTCCGCCCTGGCGGCTATCGTTGAAAAAATGTGGACCCAACGTAGCCATAACCCGTACTGGAAAAAACTACACGAACACATTGATGCCCGTACTGTCGATAACTGGTGCGATGACCACGATCAGATCCTCAAGGCGTTAATTCGCAAAGATCCTCATGCTGCCAAGCTGGCAATGTGGCAGCATCTGGAAAACACCAAAATCATGTTATTTAACGAAACCAGCGACGATTTCGAGTTCAATGCCGACCGCTATCTGTTCGCAGAAAACCCGGTAGTGCATCTCGATACGGCCACCAGCGGCAGCAAATGAAATTTCCATCCGACAGGCGCTGCAATGCGCCTGTTTGCTTCGTCGGTAAGCGAAAAGTATAAAGTGTCAGCCTGTGTAAATCCTCTCGCCACCCTCCCCTGCAATCAGCAAAATCAGACTCCACGGACATGTAATTTTGATAACGAACAACGTTGACCTTTGTTACAATTAGATTCAATTTGAATTTATGCTTTTGAATGCTTTCTTATCTCACGATTTAACAGGGAATAGTTCAGGCTGTGTTGATGTATCAAACCCGCAAAACATACCAAAACAGCAATAACATTGCGGTAGTGCATCTTTTAAAACCAGCGTGGCGTTAACCGATTCACCAGGAATAATGAATGGAACTTTTGACCCAATTGCTGCAAGCCCTGTGGGCGCAGGATTTTGAAACCCTGGCCAATCCGTCGATGATTGGCATGTTGTATTTTGTCTTGTTTGTAATTTTGTTCCTTGAAAACGGCTTGCTTCCGGCGGCCTTTTTACCGGGCGACAGTTTACTGGTGTTGGTCGGCGTATTGATTGCGAAAGGCGCGATGGGCTATCCGCAAACGATTCTGCTGCTGACCGTTGCCGCCAGCCTCGGTTGCTGGGTCAGCTATATTCAGGGGCGATGGTTGGGCAATACCCGCACTGTACAAAACTGGCTATCTCATTTACCCGCGCATTATCATCAACGCGCACACCATCTTTTTCATAAACACGGTTTATCGGCGCTGTTAATTGGTCGCTTTATTGCATTTGTCAGAACACTGCTGCCGACGATTGCCGGATTATCAGGGCTGAATAACGCGCGCTTTCAGTTCTTCAACTGGATGAGCGGTCTGCTGTGGGTATTGATCCTGACAACTCTGGGTTACATGCTCGGCAAAACGCCGGTATTTTTAAAGTACGAGGACCAGCTGATGTCATGCCTGATGCTGCTCCCGGTGGTGCTGCTGGTGTTTGGCCTGGCAGGTTCTCTGGTCGTGTTATGGAAAAAGAAATATGGAAATCGGGGGTAAGGGATGCAAATACCTCGCATGTCGCTTCGCCAGCTAGCCTGGTCCGGCGCTGTTTTACTTCTGGTCGGCACACTGTTGCTGGCCTGGTCCGCGGTTCGCCAGCAAGAGTCTACGCTGGCGATTCGTGCCGTTCATCAAGGGACAACGATGCCAGACGGTTTTTCAATCTGGCATCACCTTGACGCTCACGGCATTCCTTTCAAAAGTATCACCCCCAAAAATGACACTCTGTTAATTACCTTTGACTCCAGCGACCAGAGTGCCGCCGCAAAAGCGGTCCTCGACAGAACATTGCCCCATGGCTACATCATCGCGCAGCAGGACAATAATAGTCAGGCTATGCAGTGGCTGACCCGGTTGCGGGATAACTCTCATCGCTTCGGATAACTTCCTGTTATCCGAAACATATCACTGACTTTGGTGATTTCACCGTAACTGTCTATGATTAATGAGGCGGTGGTTAACACTACCGCTTCGTTGTCTGGACAATCGTTCCTTTGTAATAGGTCCGAATCACAATGGAAGGTTCAAGAATGAAATACCGCATCGCTTTAGCTGTTTCTCTCTTTGCTCTTAGTGCCGGTAGTTATGCCACTACCCTGTGTCAGGAAAAGGAGCAAAATATCCTTAAGGAGATCAGCTATGCCGAAAAACACCAAAACCAGAATCGTATTGACGGTCTGAATAAAGCCCTGAGTGAAGTCCGGGCCAACTGTTCAGATAGCCAGCTGCGTGCCGATCATCAGAAGAAAATCGCAAAGCAGAAAGATGAGGTGGCGGAACGCCAGCAAGATTTAACCGAGGCGAAGCAAAAAGGCGATGCCGATAAGATTGCCAAACGCGAACGGAAACTGGCAGAAGCGCAGGAAGAGCTGAAAAAGCTGGAAGCGCGCGACTACTAACTCACAATAGTCACTACTTACTCACCTGGAGAAAACTATGTCGAAAGAACACACTACGGAACATCTGCGTGCTGAGTTGAAATCCCTTTCCGATACGCTGGAAGAGGTGCTTAGCTCATCTGGCGAGAAGTCGAAAGAAGAGTTGAGTAAGATTCGTAGCAAAGCGGAGCAGGCACTGAAACAGAGCCGTTATCGCCTGGGTGAAACCGGTGATGCCATCGCCAAACAAACCCGTGTCGCGGCGGCGCGTGCCGATGAGTATGTGCGTGAAAATCCATGGACGGGCGTGGGCATTGGCGCTGCAATCGGTGTAGTGCTCGGCGTTCTGCTATCGCGTCGTTAATTATGGCGGACACTCATCACGCGCAAGGGCCCGGTAAAAGCGTTCTGGGCATCGGGCAGCGAATTGTTTCCATCATGGTTGAAATGGTGGAAACACGTCTGCGGCTGGCGGTGGTGGAGCTGGAAGAGGAAAAAGCGAATCTCTTTCAACTTTTACTGATGCTGGGCCTGACGATGCTTTTCGCTGCATTTGGTCTTATGAGCCTGATGGTGCTGATTATTTGGGCGGTTGATCCGCAATATCGCCTGAATGCGATGATTGCCACCACCGTGGTGTTGCTGCTACTGGCACTGATTGGCGGTATCTGGACGTTACGTAAATCGCGTAAATCCACCTTGCTGCGCCATACACGCCATGAGCTGGCAAACGATCGGCAGCTGCTCGAGGAGGAGTCCCGTGAGCAGTAAAGTCGAACGTGAACGACGTAAGGCGCAACTGCTTAGCCAGATCCAGCAACAACGGCTGGATCTTTCTGCCAGTCGTCGTGAATGGCTGGAGGCAACAGGCGCTTACGATCGTCGCTGGAATATGCTGCTAAGTCTGCGCTCCTGGGCGCTGGTTGGCAGTAGCGTGATGGCGATCTGGACGATTCGCCATCCTAATATGCTGGTCCGCTGGGCCAGACGCGGTTTTGGCTTATGGAGCGCCTGGCGTCTGGTTAAAACGACCCTCAAGCAGCAACAGCTTCGCGGTTAATAACCTCTCTGGCCGGAGCCATTCCGGCCTTATCCCTCAAATTTTTTGAAGATTTTTGACAGTTTTCCTTGCTAACAATCATCATTCACCACGTTTATGATTCTCTCCATCGACAGCAACGACGCTAATACCGCGCCCTTGCACAAAAAAACAATCAGCAGCCTGAGTGGCGCAGTGGAGAGTATGATGAAAAAATTAGAAGATGTTGGTGTACTGGTAGCGCGCATTTTAATGCCGATTCTGTTTATTACCGCAGGCTGGGGAAAAATTACTGGCTACGCGGGTACCCAACAATATATGGAAGCGATGGGTGTCCCAGGCTTTATGCTGCCGCTGGTGATTCTGCTTGAGTTTGGTGGTGGTCTGGCAATCCTGTTCGGTTTCCTGACTCGCACCACAGCCCTGTTTACTGCGGGCTTTACGCTGCTGACGGCATTTTTATTTCACAGCAACTTTGCTGAAGGCGTCAACTCGCTGATGTTCATGAAAAACCTGACAATTTCTGGCGGATTCCTGCTGCTGGCAATTACCGGTCCGGGCGCGTATAGCATCGACCGCCTGCTGAATAAAAAGTGGTAAGCACGCGCTATACTTAACGATAAAAAACGAGGAGGAAGCTCCTCGTTTTTGCTATTGGAGGAGAGAAATATGGGTCAACTGATTGACGGCGTCTGGCATGACACCTGGTACGATACCAAATCTACCGGCGGTAAATTTCAACGTTCAGCTTCCGCATTTCGTAACTGGCTCACTGCCGATGGCGCGCCAGGCCCCACTGGCACAGGCGGTTTTATCGCAGAGAAAGATCGTTATCATCTCTATGTTTCACTCGCCTGCCCGTGGGCGCACCGCACGCTGATCATGCGTAAACTCAAAGGACTGGAACCGTTTATTTCCGTTTCCGTAGTGAACCCGCTGATGCTGGAAAACGGCTGGACCTTTGATGACAGTTTTCCGGGTGCAACCGGCGATACACTCTATCAACATGAATTTTTGTATCAGCTTTATCTCCACGCCGATCCACACTACAGCGGACGAGTTACTGTTCCCGTGCTGTGGGACAAAAAGAACCACACCATCGTCAGCAACGAATCAGCAGAAATCATCCGCATGTTCAATACCGCGTTTGATGCGCTGGGCGCGAAAGCTGGTGATTACTACCCATCAGCCCTGCAAACGAAAATTGACGAACTTAACGGCTGGATTTATGACACCGTTAACAATGGCGTGTATAAAGCCGGTTTTGCCACCAGCCAGCAAGCCTACGACGAGGCGGTAGTGAAAGTGTTTGAATCGCTGGCGCGACTGGAGCAGATTTTAGGCCAGCATCGTTACCTGACCGGCAACCAGCTAACCGAAGCCGATATTCGCCTGTGGACCACGCTGGTGCGTTTTGATCCGGTGTATGTCACCCACTTCAAGTGTGATAAGCACCGCATCAGCGATTACCTGAATCTGTATGGTTTCCTGCGCGATATCTACCAGATGCCGGGGATTGCCGAAACTGTCAATTTCGATCACATCCGTAATCACTACTTCCGCAGCCATAAGACCATCAACCCTACGGGGATTATTTCAATTGGTCCGTGGCAGGATCTCGATGAACCGCATGGACGAGATGTTCGCTTCGGTTAAAAAAAGGCACCTTACGAGGTGCCTCTGATTATTAGCTAAGTGCGTGTTATTTATGTCGGATGCGGCGTGAACGTTTTCTCCAACTTACAAAACGTTTATATTCAATATGTTACAATGCCGCGTAGGCCAGATAAGCGTAGCGCATCTGGCGATTTTGCGCTTGTCATCAGTCTTAGCGCGCCTTCACGGCACTTTATTAATTCCTTGAACGAATATTTACTGCCATTTCATTCACGTCTATTCTTAATTTGCTGCTTTAAAAACAAGTGATTGAGCAAAATTGAGGCAAAAATGGACTGGTATCTGAAAGTACTAAAAAATTATGTCGGTTTCCGGGGTCGTGCGCGGCGCAAAGAGTACTGGATGTTTATTCTGGTCAACATCATCTTTACGTTCGTGCTGGGGCTGCTGGATAAAATGTTAGGCTGGCAACGCGCTGGTGGCGAAGGCATCCTGACAACAATCTACGGTATTCTGGTGTTTTTACCGTGGTGGGCGGTTCAGTTCCGCCGCCTGCACGACACCGACCGCTCGGCGTGGTGGGCACTGCTGTTCTTAATCCCGTTTATCGGCTGGCTTATTATCATCGTCTTTAACTGCCAGGCGGGTACGCCAGGCGAAAACCGCTTTGGACCTGATCCAAAACTGGAACCTTAAAACAAATCTGCTCGCCGGATGTCTGACTCATCCGGCTTTTATCATCATGTTGATGAATGAATAATTTACTAATGTTTAGTTAAAATATTTCAATGTCGTTATATAAATTACATATAAAAAACAACCATATATTTATCTTAAATATTAAAACCTTTATAACATCCGAAAAAGAAAGATACGAATAGCATTTACACAATACCCGGAATAGACTTTCGTCACTTTTAATTAAAGGGATGTTTTTATGCAGTGGTATTTATCCGTATTAAAAAATTATGTTGGTTTCTCTGGTCGCGCACGTCGTAAAGAGTACTGGATGTTTACTCTGATTAACGCCATCGTCGGCGCTATTATCAATGTCATTCAATTGATTTTAGGTTTAGAGTTTCCGTTCCTTTCTCTCATTTACCTGGCAGCAACAATCATTCCGGTCATTGCTCTGTGCGTTCGTCGTCTGCATGATACTGACCGTTCAGGTGCGTGGGCGCTTCTCTATCTGGTACCGATCATTGGCTGGTTAGTTCTGTTTGTATTTGCCTGTTTAGAGGGCAATTCTGGCAGCAATCGTTACGGAAACGATCCGAAATTTGGTTCAAATTAATATTAAAATTGGGGCGATATTTCGCCCCTTGTTATTAACAATAACAAATATTATTTTCCGCTAAAAAGTTTGGGAATTTCCCGCAGACACCAGGATTTCGCTTCCCCCATACTGTCACGACGCCAGGCCATAATAATATCGATCTCGCTGGTCGATTCCGGGCTGACGACACGCAACCGCCCTTCCGCAATATCTTTTTCGACCATCGGATACGGCATCGTCGCCACGCCAAGCCCCGCCAGTAATGCCTGACGTTTATCTTCAATCGTGCTCACCGTTAAGCGCGGCTGTTTGTCCAGCAGCTGTACGGTCAACACCGGGCGCTCACGAGCGGTATCCGCCACCGCAATTCCACGATATTTCACGCGCGTCACTTCAGATAACGGTTCCGGCTCCTGATGAATCGGGTGATCAGGCGCGGCAACGTAGACGTTCATTAACGTATAGAGCTTGCGCGAGTTGATCTCCGACGAGGAACGAAAATGCATATCCGGCGCGATAACAATATCCGCCCGCCCCTGCTCCAGCCGTTCCCACGCCCCCGCCAGCACTTCGGTGATAATTGCCAGTTGGGTATTGGCTTTTGCCGCCAGTTTGTCGATTAACGGGAAAAAGGCAGGTGTCGGTACCAGCGCCTCGGTCACAATGGTGAGATGCGTTTCCCAACCGCGCGCGAGAGCTTCCGCATCGGTAGTCAGTTTATCTGCGGCTTCCAGCAAAACGCGCCCTCGCTCCAGCAACATCCTCCCGACATTGGTGAATTTGGTGCGATGGCCCGAGCGGTCAAACAGCACCACATCCAGCTCTTCTTCCAGTTTTTGCATGGTGTAGCTAAGTGCGGAAGGCACGCGTCCCAGCTCATCCGCCGCCGCCGCAAAACTGCCCCGGCGATCGATCGCATCCATAACCCGTAGTGCTTCCAGCGTTAATGCCCTTTCTTTGGCCATTTCGTTCTCATTCAGGAAATTTGAACATACCGGGCAGAATATCTGGCTAACAATGTAGCGTCCAGCCCCTTACCATAAAAGGAAGTAAAGAGAGGTCAAGAATTATGATTACTACCCGAACTGCCAGGCAGTGTGGACAAGCAGACTACGGATGGTTGCAGGCCCGGTATACTTTTTCCTTTGGACACTACTTCGACCCGAAATTGTTAGGCTATGCCTCCCTGCGCGTGCTTAACCAGGAAGTGCTGGCCCCAGGTGCCGCCTTTCAGCCGCGAACCTATCCCAAAGTCGATATTTTAAATGTGATTCTGGATGGAGAAGCAGAGTATCGCGACAGCGAAGGCAATCATGTTCAGGCCAGCTCCGGTGAGGCGTTGCTGCTCTCTACCCAGCCGGGTGTCAGCTATAGCGAACACAATCTCAGCAAAGACAAACCGTTAACGCGAATGCAGCTTTGGCTGGATGCCTGCCCGCAGCGAGAGAATCCGCTGATTCAAAAGCTGGCGCTTAATATGGACAAGCAGCAATTAATCGCCTCGCCAGAGGGTGCGATGGGAAGCCTGCAATTACGCCAACAAGTGTGGCTGCACCATATCGTGCTCGACAAAGGCGAAAGTGCGAATTTCCAGTTGCATGGGCCACGCGCGTATTTGCAATCGATTCACGGGAAATTTCATGCGCTTACGCATCATGAAGAGAAAGCGGCGCTAACCTGCGGTGATGGGGCGTTTATTCGTGACGAGGCTAACATTACGCTGGTTGCCGATTCCCCACTGCGCGCTTTGCTGATAGATTTGCCTGTCTAGTTGTTTTTACAGGGAGATGATGATGAGTAAAAAATCGGCCAAAAAGCGTCAGCCAGTGAAGCCCGTGGTGGCGAAAGAACCTGCTCGCACCGCCAATAATTTTGGCTATGAAGAGATGTTGAGCGAGCTGGAAGCCATCGTCGCGGATGCTGAAACGCGTTTAGCCGAGGATGAAGCTACCGCGTAAAGACAGGTGCCGGATGCGGCGTAAACGCCTTATCCGGCCTACAAAACCCAACAACATCAACAAATTGTGCAATTCGTAGGCCAGATAAGACGCGCCAGCATCGCATCCGGCACGATACCCAAAACCTGGCGTTTATCTGGCCTTGCTCGCCATAATCTCGATAATCTGCCGATCCGTTTGCTGCATCGAATGGCTTGCTAACGCACACAGGTTGGCAATCGACTGCTCAACATCATGCGCCACAATCCCTTCATTGCCGGTCACGGCGGTATCATCCAGCGCCATTAACACCGCTTTCCACGCAGCCGAAGCACTGGTCGAAACCTTCATCGCGCAGCTGTTCGACGCACCATCGCAAATCATGCCGCTGACATCGCCGATCATACTGCTGATCGCCATCGAAATGGTTTCATAACGCCCATCCACCAGCCATGCCATCCCGGCGGCGGCCCCCATTGCTGCGGTCGTTGCGGCACAAAGCGCAGACAAACGCGGTAACTGGTTATGGATGTAAATCGCGCTCAAATGCGAAAGCATCAGCGCACGCGCCAGCCGTTCATCATCCGCTCCGAAGTGTTCTGCTACCACCACCACAGGCATTGTTGCGGTGATCCCTTGGTTACCCGAGCCGGAGTTACTCATTGCCGGAAGCGTAGCGCCGCCCATACGCGCATCGGATGCCGCGCTGGTACGAATCACAATGGATGAAGAGAGATCTTTCGCCAGCAAACCGCGCGCGCACTGTTTTTCCAGCGTCGCACCAATATGCAGCCCCCAGTTACCGCTCAAACCTTCCTGCGATAACGCACAATTTAACTTCGCAGAATCGAGAATAAAGCGGATCGCCGCAAACGGGACTTCATTGACGAACTTCAGGATCTCAGCCAGCGTCGTCCTGGAAAGCACCGTCAGCGGCGACTCTTGCTCGCCCTCTGTCACACACGCCTGCTGGGTAAACACCACACCATTGTGCGTCTCAATATGCACAATGTTGGTATGCCCGCCGACAATGGTGACACACGCCCACTTCTCACCGTTCCAGACTTTGGCGCGTGAGAAGAGGATTTCATCGCAAGGTTCCTGGATCTTAACTGAGACTTTCCCCGCCGCCAGCAGTGCTTTGGCATCGGCAATTGCCTGCGCAGTTGCATCTTTCAGCACTTCCAGCCCGGCGTTAGCATTTCCACCTAACGCTCCCAGCGCCGCCGCAATCGGCAGCCCCACCATTCCCGTGCCGGGAACGGTGACGCCCAGACCGTTCTTCATCAGATTTGGCGAAACCCAGGCTTCTACACGTTCAACCGGACCTTCCAGTTCAGCCGCAGCAACCGCCGCTGCCAGCGCCAGTGAAATCGGTTCAGTACACCCCAGCGCCGGTTTTACCTCCTCCTGAACGGCGAGGATGTAACGCTGCCATAACGGATTTAAAGTCGAATCAAACATATTAAAAACCTTAAAATTTCAGGTAAATCAAGAAAATGCCAGGAACGGAGAAACACAAAGCAACAAACCAGTGACGATAATCAGGTACAGAGACATCCCTTTGTATTTGTGCAATGCCGGTACTTTGTAAACCAGCCACGCCGGGATCAGGCACCCTACCATGCCGAAAATCGGGCTACAGATAGAGGTGAAGCTCAACACCGGGGCGTTCAGTACGATGGCGCTCCAGGCCAGCAAAATGGCGAAAATCATGATGCCGCGCTGAACGAGATTTTCGTTAATCTTCTCGGCAGGTATCTTGCGACGCAGGATGTTCATTACGATCCCTTGCGTTGCTTCGCGAAAGCCTAAATAGACGCCAAAGAATGCAGTCATTACAGCAAAGATATTGAGAATGACGCTGACCACTTTCACCCACGCTGCGCCGTCACCGCTAATAAACTGTGCGGCAATCGCCAACGCGGAAATATTCTGCTCGTAGGCTTTTACCGCTTCGTCATGTCCCATCGCCAGCGTGAACGACACGGCGTAGAAAAAGACGGTGACAAACAAAATGCCAAACGCGATATTCATTGCCCGCAATGCTTTATGCCGCGCCACTTCAATTGATTTTTCCCGCGAGCGATAAGAGATCACCATCGGGCTTAACGTCTGGATAAACAGAATCGACGTCAGGGTAAACGGCAGCGTAATAATGGCGTTTTTCACCAGCAGCCCCAGCGGCGGTAGCGAACCGACGTTATACAGATGCCACATTCCCACCATCGACACGCCCAGCGCCGCGACCACCAGCAGCTTGGTCAGCACCATGCCCGTCGAAATTTTGAATAACAATTTCTCGCCGCGTGAGGAGATCGCCACCAGAATGCAAATCAGTACCAGACCATAAAAGGGACTGTCTGACAGCAACCCTTCCGTCACGCCGAAGGTATGCAGGTAGGAAGCACTATCGTTGGTGATGGCGGTGGAATAGACGAACATCCAAATCACCAGCATTACGAAATAGAGTGCACCTAACAGGATGCCCCAGTTTTTACCTAAATAGCCGCTAATGACGCTCGGGTAATCTTTACATTCTGGTGATTCTGCCAGCGTATTAATAAACAACCGCTGAAACAGATACATTGCCGGGTAACCAATCACCGATGAGAGCAAAAATACCCACAATCCCATCAAACCGACCTGCACCGGGAGAAAAACAATCCCCGCGCCAATCGCCATCCCGATACTCATAATCACCCAGCCGGTGTCAGTACTGTCGAATTTGATCGCTTCTCGCCACTCGCTCTCACTCATTCCAGCACGACCCGCCGGGGTCGAAGCGTCTGCAATGACGCCTTTATTCGATGCAATTTCCATAATTTCTCGCTCAATATTTTGTAGGGCTTATTATTTTTTTCCGAGCCGCATCAAGGCGATATGCGGTCTACGTTTTTGCAGGCGAGTTATTAGAATAAAGAAATGATACGCGCGAGGTCAGAGAAAATCTTCACAATCAAGACTTTGAAATAACGGAGATGGATAAGAATTTTCTACTAAATTAATCGCAAGAGAATATTCATTCTCTATTTGCGGCAGATCACAAAAAAAAAGGTGCACATTTGTGCACCCAATGATGAAAGCTGACAGTAATGTCAGCCGCAGACCACTTTAATGGCCAGTCCTCCGCGTGATGTTTCGCGGTATTTATCGTTCATATCTTTGCCGGTTTCATACATCGTCTCGATCACTTTATCGAGTGAAACACGCGGTGCCGAGGTGCGGCGCATCGCCATCCGTGCGGCATTTACTGCTTTCACGGCATTAATGGCATTACGTTCAATGCACGGGATTTGTACCTGTCCGGCAACCGGATCGCAGGTCAGCCCAAGGTTATGCTCCATCGCGATTTCCGCCGCATTGCACACCTGCGCCGGACTGCCGCCCAGGAGTTCAGTTAACCCTGCCGCCGCCATTGAACAGGCCACGCCAATCTCCCCCTGACAGCCGACTTCCGCGCCAGAGATGGAGGCGTTCATTTTATACAGCGCGCCAATAGCCCCCGCTGCCAGAAAATAGCGGGCAATTGACCGCTCGTTTACCGGACGACGGAACTTATCGTAATAAGCCAGCACTGCCGGAATAATGCCGCACGCACCGTTAGTCGGTGCCGTTACCACACGCCCGCCAGCTGCGTTTTCTTCACTAACCGCCAGCGCGTACATATTGATCCAGTCGATGACATTCATCGGATCGTTAGAGATGTTATCGCTGGAAACCAGCTGACGACGCAGCGCTACGGCACGACGCGGCACATTGAGCGGACCAGGCAGCACGCCTTCAGTGTTCATCCCGCGTTCAATACCGTCATGCATCACTTGCCAGATACGGGCAAACCCTGCGTCAATTTCCGCTTTGCTGCGCAGCGCCAGCTCGTTGTGCATCATCAGACCAGATATAGACAGGCCGTTGTAATCACACATTTTCAGCAGTTCACCTGCTGAGTGGAAATCGTAAGGTACGGACGTTTCGACATCGTGCGACAGGCCGAAGTGTTCTTCTTCGACAATAAACCCGCCGCCGACAGAGTAATAGGTTTTACTTAATAGCGCTTCCTGTCCCTTCCAGGCAGTGATCCGCATTCCGTTCTCATGGCGAGGCAACATTTCGGGATGGAAGATAATGTTTTTTGCTACAGGAAAATCAACAATATGCGCACCAGATGCCACTGGCAGCCGCCCGCTGCGCGTTACTAACTCTATAAATGCAGGGATCTCATCAATGACAACATCCTGCGGACTATTTCCTGCCAGTCCCATGATGATGGCGACATCCGTGGCATGGCCTTTGCCCGTCAGTGACAACGACCCGTACAGATCGACCACAATATGGCTCGTCGCGGTTAATAAGCCGCTACTTTCCAGCCGATCAATAAAACTTTTTCCGGCATTCATTGGCCCCACGGTATGCGAACTGGAGGGACCAATCCCAATTTTGAAAATATCGAATGCACTAATCATATCCACACCCTCGGATTGCCGTTCAGTGAAGTGGAGCGGAACGACCTTGCGACCGTCCCGCTCACGAGGCTTTACGCACTACGTACTGCGATGGCTTCAATTTCCAGCTTCACATCTTTCGGCAAACGCGCGACCTGTACACAGCTCCGGGTCGGGTAGGTCGCCTGATGCTCATCGAAGAACTGCTTATAGACTTCGTTGATGGTGGCAAAATCATTCAGATCGGTGATGAACACGGTCATCTTGATGATATCGCCCACGCTCAGCCCGGCAGCAACCACGATCGCTTTGACGTTTTCGAGGCTTAAACGCGCCTGATCTTGCACATCAGCCGGGATCTCACCGGTCTGTGGGCAAACCGGAATTTGACCGGAGGTGAAGACCATGCTGCCTAAATCAACGCCCTGAACATAAGGGCCGATTGCGTCTGGGGCACGTTGCGTTTCGATAATCTTTTTCATACATCCTCCGGCGTCAGAGCGCCTGGGTAAAGGTACGTGAAATAACATCCTGCTGCTGTTCACGGGTCAGTGCGTTGAAGCGCACGGCGTAGCCAGAGACACGGATTGTCAGGTTAGGATATTTTTCCGGGTGCTCGATGGCATCCAGCAGCATTTCCCGATTCATTACGTTGACGTTGAGGTGTTGACCGCCTTCGACATCCGCTTCGTGGTGGAAATACCCATCCAGCAGGCCGACAAGGTTGGTTTTACGTACTGGATCTTCTTTGCCCAGCGCCGCAGGCACGATCGAGAAGGTGTACGAGATCCCGTCTTTGGCGTAGGTGAACGGCAGTTTCGCCACCGACGTCAATGAGGCCACGGCACCTTTGCGGTCACGACCGTGCATCGGGTTAGCGCCCGGTGCGAACGGTGTACCCGCACGACGACCGTCTGGCGTGTTACCGGTTTTCTGGCCGTACACCACGTTAGAAGTGATAGTCAGAATCGACTGGGTAGGGACGGCGTTGCGATAGGTTGGCAGCGCTTTAATTTTCTTCATAAAGCGTTCAACCAGGTCGCAGGCAATACTGTCTACGCGCTCGTCGTTGTTGCCGTACTGCGGATATTCACCGTCGATTTCGAAATCCACCGCCAGGCCGTTTTCGTCACGGATTGGTTTCACGCGGGCATATTTGATAGCAGACAGGGAGTCCGTCGCCACCGACAGGCCCGCGATGCCGCACGCCATGGTGCGATAGACATCACGATCGTGTAGCGCCATCAGCGAAGCTTCGTAGCTGTACTTGTCGTGCATGTAGTGAATGATATTCAGCGCGCTGATGTACTGCACCGCCAGCCAGTCCATGAAGTGATCGAGACTGTCCATCACTTTGTCGTAATCCAGCACGTCGTCCATCAGCGGTGCCGTTTTCGGACCGACCTGAATCTTCAGCTTCTCATCCACCCCGCCGTTAATTGCGTACAGCAGCGTTTTCGCCAGGTTAGCGCGTGCACCAAAGAACTGCATTTGCTTACCAATCACCATTGGGCTGACGCAGCAGGCAATCGCGTAATCGTCGCTGTTGAAGTCAGTACGCATCAGATCGTCGTTTTCATACTGCAAGGAAGAGGTGACGATCGACACCTGCGCGGCATATTTTTTGAAGGCAATCGGTAATTCTTCCGACCAAAGAATGGTCAGGTTAGGTTCCGGTGCCGGCCCCATAGTGTGCAGGGTGTGCAAATAGCGGAAGGAGTTTTTGGTCACCAGCGTACGACCGTCCAGCCCCATCCCGCCGATCACTTCCGTCGCCCAGATTGGGTCGCCGGAGAACAGCGAATCAAATTCCGGTGTACGCAGGAAGCGTACCATACGGATCTTCATGATGAAGTGATCGATCAGTTCCTGTGCCTGCTGCTCATTGAGTACGCCAGCTTTAAAGTCGCGCTCAATGTAGATATCGAGGAACGATGCCGTGCGCCCCAGCGACATCGCGCCGCCATTTTGCGATTTCACTGCCGCCAGATAAGCGAAGTAGAGCCACTGCACCGCTTCCTGTGCATTCTGCGCCGGGCGAGAGATATCAAAGCCATATTTCGCCGCCATTTCCTGAATCTGCAAAAGCGCATGACGATGCTCTGCCAGCTCCTCACGCAGACGGATAGTGGCTTCCAGATCCTCGCCTTTTTCCAGACGGGACTGGAGATCGGCAAATTGCAGTTCGCGTTCCCGCACCAGATAACTGATGCCATACAGCGCCACGCGGCGGTAGTCACCGATAATGCGCCCACGGCCATAACCATCTGGCAAACCAGTCAGTACACCCGATTTACGGCAGCGCAGCATATCTGGTGAGTAAACATCAAATACGCCCTGATTATGGGTTTTACGCAGATCGGTAAACAGATATTCAAATTCACTGTCCATTTCACGGCCATAGGCGTGGAATGAACTTTTAATCATATTAATGCCACCGAACGGATGCAGCGCACGCTTTAATGGCGCATCCGTTTGCAGGCCCACTATTTTTTCCAGCGGCTGGTTAATATATCCCGCATCATGAGCGGTAATGGTGGTAGCAATATTAGTATCGAAATCAACCGGCGCGTGGGTTGCGTTTTCGATACCAATGCCTTCCATCACTTTTTCCCACAATTCCGTGGTGGCTGGCGTCGCTTCAGCGAGGAAAGATTCATCGCCTTCATACGGTGTATAGTTATGTTGAATAAAATCGCGGACATTAATTTCGTTTTTCCAGTCCGTACCTTTAAAGCCAAGCCATGCGTCGGCGTACAGCTTATCGCTGGTATCAATATCTACCTTCATGAAAAATAATCTCTCTACAATACTTCAACTAAATTATGCAAATTCTGCGGGCGCGTTAACTTTGCCTAAATGAATGGCATCCAAAGCAATCATTTTTTCTTCGTTGGTTGGGATAACGGCGCAAATGACACGCGCATTTTCACTGGAAACAATTCGCTCTCCACAGGAGTTAGAGCGATTATTCATTTCTGTATCAATCTCTACGCCTAATACAGCCAAATGTTCCATGACCAGACGACGAATTAAACTTGAATTTTCTCCTATTCCGCCGGTGAATATAATTCCATCCAGGCGACGTAATGAGGCTGCGTGTCCGGCAATATGACGGGCAATTCGGTGAACAAAGGTTTTAATTGCCAGTTGCGCGCGTTCGTGACCTTCATGCCAGGCTTTTTCCAGAACACGTAAATCCGAAGAAAGACCGGAAATACCTAATAATCCCGACTCTTTATTCACTACGCGTTCCAGGTCACCCAGGCTCTGGTTGGTTTGGCTGGCGACCCAGGACATCGCCCCGAAGTCGACATCACCACTGCGGGTACCCATCATCAAGCCTTCCAGCGGCGTCATTCCCATTGAGGTATCAACACTCTGACCGTTGCGAACTGCGCAGATTGACGCGCCATTGCCAAGATGCGCCACAACCAGGCCGGAGTCATCTTCCGCCAGATTCAGCAAAGAATGCGCGCGCTGGGAAACATAGCGGTGCGACGTGCCGTGGAAACCATAACGGCGTACACCTAACTCTTCATAATATTTCCACGGCAGGCCGTATAAATAAGCTTCCGGAGCCATCGTCTGGTGGAAACTGGTATCAAATACCGCTACCTGAGTTACGCCCGGAAATAATTGCTGCGCCGATTCAATACCACTTAAATTGGCGTAATTATGCAGGGGTGCCAGTGGAGAAACGCGACGGATATTATCAATGACTTCATCGGTAATAATGGCGGACTCGGTAAAAATACTGCCGCCGTGAGCGATGCGGTGGCCAATTAAGGCCACACTGTCATTTAAATTCCGTTTTTCCAGTTCAAATGCAATTGCCTTCAATGCACCTTCGTAGCTGTGGTGAGCCAGCGGTGCTGGCTCTCCCCCATTTACGGATAAGAATGCATTTTCCGAGTTAATACCGTCGGCAATACCTGACATTAATACTTCACAGTCGCTGGCATCGAGTACGGAAAACTTAATCGAAGACGAACCACAGTTAATAACCAAAACAACCGGAAATTCATTCATCTCTTTTCTCATCCTGAGTTACGGATTAAAACAGTTTGTATACGATGTTCAGGATGGTCAGCAGACCAATCACGGTAACAAACACGTTATCCAGACGACCACGGTATTTCGCCAGAGACGGCGCTTTACGGATGGCATACATCGGCAACAGGCACAGCAGGGATGCGATAATCGGTGCGCCCATGGCTTCAATCAGGTCGAGGATGTTCGGGTTGGCGTAGGCAACAACCCAGGTGGAGCCCATGATGAAGATCATGCTGAGAGTATTCAGTTTACCCAGCGACACTTTGGTTTTGTCACCTTTATAACCGAACTTCAGAATCAGGCCATTCAAGCCTTCCAGCGTCCCCAGATAGTGACCGAAGAAAGATTTGAAGATAGCCACGAGTGCGATGATGGAAGCCGCATATTCCAGTGTAATCGCGAACGTTGTTTTGGTACCGGTCATGGACGCAAAGTGGTTAGCCAGATAAGAAAGCACTGGAATATTCTGCGCTTTGGCTTCCGCCATGTTGGCCGGAGACAGCGTAAACAGGCAGCTAAAGGCAAAGAACATCACCACTGCAACCATCAGCATGCTGGCACGAGAAATGATTTGGGAACATTTACGTTCGGTGAAGTCGCGACCGAAGTCTTTCTCATACTCTTCACGTTTAGAAACCACGAAGGAAGAGACGATTGGCGAGAAGTTAAAGGAGAAAACCATGATGGAAATCCCCAGCCAGACAGTGATCAGGATACCGTCATGACCGGTTAACGACAGCGAACCGAGGTCAACCTGGTCGATAACTGCAGAGTTCCAGTAAGGGATCAGCGACAGAGAAATCAGCACCAGACTGGCGATAAACGGCCATACCAGGTAGCTCATCACTTTAACCATCAGATCCTTACCAAACCAGATGACGAAAGCCATCAGCAGCAACAGGAACAGCGCCACAAAGCCGCGATTCAGCGGTGCAAAGCCGAGCTGGTTTTCCCAGAACGTCATAAAGGTATTGGTAATAGTAACGCCATAAATCCACAGCAGTGGGCAAATCGCGAAGAAGTACAGGAACGTGATAACCACGCCGCCAGTTTTACCAAAATGCTCTTCCACCGTTTCCGTAATGTTGCCGGAAGGGTTAGAGCCAGAAAGACACAGACGCGCCAGCGCCCGGTGGCAATAAAATGCGATGGGGTATGCCAATACCAACATCAGAAGAATCGGGATCAGTCCGCCAAAACCTGCGCGGATAGGGAAGAACAGCACCCCGGCGCCGATTGCCGTACCAAACAAGCCTAACGTCCATGTGGTATCTGATTTACGCCAGGACGATTGTTTTGTCTGGCTGGATACAATGCTATCTGAAGTACTCATATCCTATCCTCAACGAATTAATTAAGCGTCAACGAAACCGGTGATTTGAGAGACGCGAGAAAGATCGATATTGCCGCCGGAAATAATACTGACGGTTTTTCTGTTTTGAATATATTGGTCTAATTTACCGCTTAATAATGCAGCACATGCCAGAGCGCCTGCGCCTTCGGTGACGACTTTATTGCGCTGAATTAAGGCAATCATACTGTTTCTGATTTCATCTTCGCTGACCAGCACGATGTCATCGACTAATTCACGAACGATTTCGTAAGTTAAATTACCCGGGCGGGAGACATCACAACCATCCGCCAGGGTGCCGGTAGTTCGGTGCGTGGTTATTTCTCCGGAGTGGAAAGAAGCCGCCATGCCGTGAACGTTTTCTGACTGTACGCCAATAACACGAATGGTCGGGTTAATAGATTTTATTGCCACCGCAATACCAGCAATTAAACCGCCACCACCAATTGGCACAATCACGTTATCGACATCATAGAGATCTTCCATAATTTCCAGACCAATCGTTCCCTGGCCAGCAATCACTTTCGGATCATCGTAAGGTGGGATAAAAATACGGCCTTCCATTTCGACAATTTCGCTCACTTTAGCGATAGTGTCGTTGAAGTTATCACCATGCAGAACGACTTCTGCGGAGTAGTCGCACGTTGCCGCTACTTTGGATTTCGGCGCGCCTTTTGGCATCACCACTTTACCGTCGATACCCAGCATCGCGCAGGAGAGCGAAACCCCTTGCGCATGGTTGCCCGCAGAGCAGGCCACTACACCTTTACGTTTTTCCGCATCGGTCAGTGAACTTAATTTATTAAATGCGCCACGAATTTTAAATGAACCGGTACGCTGCATGTTTTCGAATTTGAGGAATATTTCACCTTTGCAACGTTCACTAAAATAGTTGGAGCGAGGCATGCCTGTTTTATAAATTCGCCCAGCCAGTCGTTGTTTAGCTTCAATGATGTCATCAATAGCAACCGGGAGATCGTATGTAATATGCATTATAAAACCTCTTAGCCTGAATTAAATATGTAGGTAACCGTAACCGACACCTGCAAAACAGACAGGTGGATTATTTATGTTTAAATAAAAACAAATAACTAACCAACTTCAATTAATTGCCTTCGTCTACACCCATTATAAGATGAATACTCTTTGGCTAATTCCACCAAAACCGATGCTGCTTTTTTAATACGATAATTTTTCGACCATACCGCGGCATATTGTGCCACAGGTAATGTTTCTTCAACCGGAATAGTAATAAATTGATTTGAACCAAAAGGTGATGTCATATCACAAGGAATTACAGTTAAGAAATCAGCATTGAGAACAAGATTATAAATTGTCACGACTGAGTCGGTTTTAACGATGTTTTCAATACTGATGCCATTTCTTTGTAACGTGGTGAGCAGCTCGCTGTAGTACCCCATATTGGTTTGTGGCAACACCCACTGTTCGTTCTTCAACGACTCCAGCGTGGTGGTGCCGGTGCATGTTCGGGACTTACTGGCTACCAGCACAAACTCGGACTCGAACAGCGGCTCAACATGTAAATCCTGAAGCTTCATTTCTGCGCTTAACGTACCAATCGCAAAATCCAGTCGACCGTCGCGGATTGCCGGTAAGAACGAAGACAGTTGCGCTTCATACATAGAAACCTGCGCTTTCGGGAACACCTCTTTGAACTTGTTGATCATCCCGGACATAAAAGTAAAACCAATCAATGAAGGAAAACCAAATGAGACTTCCACCACCGCCTCAGAAGACATACCGCTTATCTCATTAACCATATTTTTCATTTCACGGGTAATGGATTCGGAACGGGAGAGTAACAATTGACCGGCAGGTGTTAATGTTACACCGGTATTTTTCCGCACCACTAATTCCACGCCAAAATAATCTTCAATATCGTTAATGATTTTACTGACAGCCGGTTGAGTTAACCCTAATTCTTTTGCAGCCGAGCCGATAGAACCACTTCTAATGACTTCCTGAAAGACTACCAGGTGCTGCGTTTTCGGAAGAAGAATAGTGCTCATAACGACCTACGTTAATTACCTCATTGACGGCATGAAGTGTATCAAAATGAAATGAACAGGATATGTGCGACCACTCACAAATTAACTTTCAATACTTTCCATGGTATCGTTATTCCAATTAAATATCTTTATATATCAATAAGTTAAAGTATAAAAATCAGCATAAACCCTGATTTTTGTCAAAAAAAATGACGGGGATAACCATATTTTATGGCGATAACATCATTCGTTATGTGGTTAATACAAAAAAGGGGCTGAGACCATATTTCAAGCAATTACCGGATAATTACCAGGCAAATTTTGAGTTAAATTTAATGAGCAAGTTCTCAAATTTTATTATAAATAAATCATTTTCAGCGATAAATAATGCGGCACGTCACATTTTTTCACGCTATTTGTTGGAGAACAAACATTTATTTTATCAATATGTTAAAATTTCGAATACAGGTATTGATCATCTCGAACAATTGATTAACGTCAACTTTCTCCCTCATGACAGGACGTCATTTTGTGAATGCAATCGTTTTCCATAAATTCTTCTCCCCTCATAGGTGACGAATAGCATTTTGTGTTGAGGATCACAAAACGAATAATTGCTGGTCGCCGCGATAAGGTCAGCCAAAGACAACAAGGGGAATTTTCACAGAGCTTTTGATCGGCGTAGGCCACAGAATGTTGCTTCGTTTACTGTAACGCCGGATAAATGAGCGTTTTTTGATAGTGCGAAAGAACCCTGCGAGGAAAATAAGCATCTATTATTGTTTGTCATGATGACAAGGCAGGCATCAATGAAAGGCTTCCCAATTGCACATATTTTTCACCCTTCAATCCCGCCAATGCACGCAGTGGTTAACAATCACAACAGAAATATTGATTATTGGACGGTAAAAAGAAAGTTTGCAGAAATTGTCTCCACCAATGACGTTAATAAAATATACAGTATAAGTAATGAACTGCGGAGAGTATTATCTGCAATTACTGCATTGAATTTCTATCAAGGCGATGTTCCTTCTGTCATGATTCGAATCCAACCGGAAAATATGAGTCCATTCATCATAGATATTTCTACAGGAGAACATGACGATTATATCATACAAACATTAGATGTAGGCACTTTTGCACCTTTTGGCGAACAATGTACTTGCTCAGCCGTCAATAAAAAAGAGCTGGAGTGTATTAAGGAGACGATTTCTAAGTATTGTGCAAAATTCACCCGAAAAGAAGCCATCTTAACCCCCCCTACGTACTTTAATAAAACCTCCATTCCTTCAGATTGTTGGCAAATTCTCTTTTTTTCACCCGATCATTTTAATAATGATTTTTATTGATTATTTATAAAGGATAAAATAATGTCCCCTGTTTCATCAATTGGTAATGATATTAGTAGTGATTTAGCCCGTCGAAAAATGAATGATCTTCCTGAAAGCCCCATAGGAAATAACCTCGAAGCACTAGCACCAGGAATAGAAAAACTAAAACGGACCTCTATTGAAATGGTCACTTTACTTAACGCGTTACAACCAGGTGGGAAATGTGTTATCACTGGTGATTTTCAAAAAGAATTAGCGTACTTACAAAATGTAATTCTTTATAATGATTCGTCTCTTCGTATGGATTTTTTTGGTTATAACGCCCGAATTATTCAACGATCAGACAATACCTGTGAACTTACAATTAATGAACCGTTAAAAAACCAGGAAATATCCACAGGCAATATCAATGTTAATTGCCCATTGAAAGACATTTACAATGAAATCAGGAGATTGAACGTAATCTTTAGTTGTGGGACTGGAGGTATAGTTGATCTATCCTCTCTGGACTTACGGAATGTCGATTTAGAACTTTATGATTTTACAGATAAACATATGGCCAATACAATTTTAAATCCTTTTAAATTGGATGACACAGATTTTACTAATGCCAACATGTTTCAGGTAAATTTCGTTAGCTCAAAACAAAACGCCACAATCTCATGGGATTATTTGCTAAAAATAACGCCTGTTATAACAAGCATTAACGATATGTATTCTGAAGAAAAAATTAAGCTTGTCGAAAGTTGTTTAAATGCGCTTGGAGATATTACCGAAGAACAATTAAAAATTATGAGGCTTGCAATTATAGAATCTATACCAAGAGCAACTCTAACAGATCAATTAGAAAATGAATTAACAAAAGAAATATATAAAAGCTCATCGAAAATTAACAATTACTTGAGCAGAATTAAATTGCCAGAGATGAAAGCATTCTCATCAGAAAAAATAGATTATTACATCGATATAATCATTAAAGATTATGAAAGCGTCAAAGGAAATGCTTATCTGATCGATCCAAACATTAATTACAATACAGATTTAAACATAGAGGACTCTAGCTCAGAGGAATTCCTTCCAGATAATACACTCGAGAAAGACGAAAATTCTCCAGACAATGGCTTTGAGGTCGTAAAATATAACACATATGAAGCTTATAACTCAGAGAAGCAATATTTTACCAGAGAGGACTATACGTATGATTACGACCTTTTAAATGCAATATAGACTTAATAATTTCTTACAAAGTCTATTATTAATACCGTAGATATTTATTCATCTTACACTATGCTCCAAAAAGCAAAAACCCGCCGAAGCGGGTTTTTACGTAAATCAGGTGAAACTGACCGATAAGCCGGGTTCTGTCGTGGACAGTCATTCATCTAGGCCAGCAATCGCTCACTGGCTCAAGCAGCCTACCCGGGTTCAGTACGGGCCGTACCTTATGAACCCCTATTTGGCCTTGCTCCGGGTGGAGTTTACCGTGCCACGGACTGTTACCAGCCGCGCGGTGCGCTCTTACCGCACCCTTTCACCCTTACCTGATCCCGCTTGCGCGGGCCATCGGCGGTTTGCTCTCTGTTGCACTGGTCGTGGGTTTCCCCCCCAGGCGTTACCTGGCACCCTGCCCTATGGAGCCCGGACTTTCCTCCCCTCCGCCCGTCTCCCCCGAAGAGGACGACGACGAAGCGGCGACTGTCTGGTCAGCTTCGGCGCGCAGTATAGAGGGTTTGCGCGCCCTTGTCACCCCACGTTGCGCATTCCAATCGCCAGTGTCGCGGCGATATTACGTGAAGCACGGTAAATATTGTCATAAGCCCCGCGGAATGCTTCGTCCAACGTACCAATACTGGTCAATACGCTGAAGACCGCATCAATGCCATGCTGATGTACAACGCCAACATCATTGGTCAGGCTACCCGCAATGCCAATCACCGGTTTATGGTACTTTTTCGCCACGTTTGCGACGCCAATCGGAACCTTGCCGTGAATACTCTGGCTGTCAATACGCCCTTCACCGGTGATCACCAGTGTACAATCGTGAATATGTTCCTCCAGATTCAGCGCCGTAGTGACGATTTCAATACCACTTTTCAGTTCCGCACCAAGAAACGCCATTAGCGCCGCGCCCATACCACCCGCAGCTCCTGCGCCGGGGACATCTTTCACATCAACATGCAGCGCTTTTTTAATGACATCGGCATAGTGAGAGAGGTTATTGTCCAGCTCAACAATCATCGCTTCACTGGCTCCCTTTTGTGGGCCAAAGATGCGCGATGCACCGTTATCGCCCACCAGCGGATTGGTGACATCACAAGCGACGCGAATGACGCAATCTTTTAAGCGCGGATCGAGGCCGGAAATATCAATATCATTCAGAGTATTAAGACTACCGCCGCCAAAACCAATTTCATTGCCGTTGGCGTCGCATAATTTCGCCCCCAGCGCCTGTACCATGCCTGCACCGCCATCATTTGTAGCGCTACCGCCAATGCCGATAATAATGTTTGTCGCGCCGCTCTCCAGCGCCTGCAGGATTAACTCGCCTGTGCCACGTGAAGTGGTCACGAGTGGATCGCGTTTTTCCGCAGGTACCAGCTCCAGCCCACTGGCCGCCGCCATTTCAATAAACGCGGTTTTGCCATCGCCGGAGATCCCCCAACTGGCATTCACCTTCTCGCCCAGCGGCCCTGTAACCCAGGCGTGACGTTCGGAACCCTGGGTGGCTGCAATCATCGCTTCCACCGTTCCTTCGCCACCGTCGGCAACCGGAACAGAAACGTACTGTGCATCAGGAAAAATTTCCCGAAATCCTTTTTCTATCGCCTGCGCAACCTCGCTGGCAGATAAACTTTCTTTATAAGAGTCTGGGGCGATTACGATTTTCATACCTATGCCTGTTACCACATGACGCCGGAGGGCGTTTCTCTTATTCGGCCTGGATTCCAGGCCCGGATTGCAATACGCCATCCGGGCACGACGTCATTAACGAGTAACTTCGACTTTCGCCAGTTTTTCGTAGTAGCACGCCAGGGCGCTATGATCTGCCGTTCCTAAACCATCTGCTCGCACTGCCTGCATCATCTCCATAACCGCAGCTGTGAGCGGCAGTTGCGCGCCGACGCCGTGGGAAGTATCCAGCGCATTTGCCAGATCCTTAATATGCAGATCAATACGGAAGCCCGGCTTGAAGTTGCGGTCCATCACCATCGGCGCTTTGGCATCCAGCACGGTACTGCCCGCCAGTCCACCGCGAATTGCCTGATACACCAAATCCGGGTTAACGCCCGCTTTGGTTGCCAGCGTTAACGCTTCTGACATCGCGGCAATATTCAGCGCCACAATGACCTGATTTGCCAGTTTGGTGACGTTACCTGCACCGATTTCCCCGGTATGCACCACGGAACCCGCCATCGCTTTCATCAAATCATAGTATTTGTCGAAAATAGCCTTGTCGCCGCCCACCATCACTGACAGCGTACCGTCGATAGCTTTCGGTTCACCGCCGCTCACCGGAGCATCCAGCATATCAATGCCTTTCGCTTTCAGCGCTTCGCTGATTTCACGGCTTGCCAGCGGTGCGATAGAACTCATATCGATCAATACCGTACCTGGCTTCGCGCCTTCAATAATGCCATTCTCACCCAGCGCCACCTCTTTCACATGAGGGGAGTTTGGTAGCATGGTTATGATGACGTCGCACTGTTCAGCGATCGCTTTAGCCGTAGAGGCTGTTTCTGCACCTGCAGCAATCACGTCAGCAATAGCTTCTGGGTTACGGTCAGCAACCACCAGCGAGTAACCTGCTTTCAGAAGGTTTTTACTCATTGGTTTACCCATAATCCCCAGGCCAATAAAACCAACTTTCATAGTCATATCAATCATCTCTCTTGTTGCGGTGGTGGTTATTTTTTAAAGGTATCAGCCAGTTTCTGAGTGGCAGAGCGGAAGACGCCGAGATCGCTGCCGACAGCCACAAACGTCGCACCCCATTCCAGATAACGACGCGCATCGGCTTCGACCGGTGCGAGGATACCGCTGGGTTTGCCGTGCGCACTGGCACGGTTAAAAATATGCTGAATTGCTTTTTGTACATCCGGGTGCGAGGCATTGCCGAGATGGCCTAATGCCGCAGCCAGATCGCTGGGGCCGACGAAGATACCGTCTACGCCTTCGGTAGCGGCAATGGCATCGACGTTATCTACGCCCTGCTGACTTTCTATCTGGACCAGAATGGTGATGTTCTTGTTCGACTGAGCGAAATAATCCGCCACGGTGCCAAACATATTGGCGCGGTGAGAAACGGAGACGCCGCGAATGCCTTCCGGTGGGTAACGGGTTGATGCCACCGCCTGCTCTGCTTCCTCTTTTGTTTCTACAAAAGGAATCAGGAAGTTATAGAAACCGATATCCAGAAGACGCTTAATAATTACCGGCTCGTTGGTCGGCACTCGCACTACTGGCGCGCTGGCGCTGCCTTTCAGGGCCATTAACTGCGGAATAAACGTGGAGATATCGTTTGGCGCATGTTCGCCATCCAGCACCAGCCAGTCAAACCCAGCCAAACCAAGAACTTCAGTGCTAATCGGGTTAGAGAGTGCTGACCAGCAACCAATTTGTACCTGTTTCGCAGCCAGTGCGGCTTTGAATTTATTCGGGAAAACATCGTTATTCATCGCTTATACCTTTGCTTATTTCTGCAATTCCATACGTTTAATGTCGCCAACTACAAAGAGGTAGCAGACCATCGCCATCAGCGCTGAACATCCCACGAAAACCAGTGCTGCATTGAAGGAGTGCAGTTCACTTACCAGATAGCCAATCACCAGTGGAGTGACAATGGAGGCAACATTGCCAAAGACGTTAAAGACGCCGCCGCAGAGGCCAACAATCTCTTTCGGCGCGGTGTCAGAAATTACCGGCCAGCCCAGCGCACCAAATCCTTTGCCAAAGAAAGCCAGCGCCATCAGCATGACCACCAGCGTGGTGTTGTTGGTGTAGTTACATAAGATGATGGTGGAAGCCAGCAACATTCCCAGCACAATCGGTAGCTTACGTGCCAGGGTCAGGGACAAACCGCGTTTGATCAGATAATCCGAGAAGACACCTCCCAGCACGCCGCCCGCAAAGCCACACAGTGCCGGAATCGAGGCGACCAGACCCACTTTCAGAATCGACATGCCTTTTTCCTGCACCAGATAAATTGGGAACCAGGTGAGGAAAAACCAGGTGATGGTGTTGATAAAATATTGTCCGAAAAATACGCCCAGCATCATGCGGTTAGAGAGCAATTGCTTGATGTAATGCAGTTTGGGACCGCTTGCTGCCGCACTGCCCGGCTTTTTATGGTCCATATCGACCACCGCGCCATTTTCTGAGATAAACTTCAGCTCTTCCGCAGACATACGTGGGTGATCTGTCGGGTTATGAATCAACTTGATCCACAGCGCCGTCAGCACAAAACCAATTACCCCCATAACGGTAAAGACGTGCTCCCAGCCCCAGGCGAAAGTCAGCCAGCCAAGCAGCGGCGAAAAGAGCGCCAGCGAGAAATATTGCGCCGAGTTAAAGATGGCGGAGGCAGTACCACGTTCTTTCGTCGGGAACCAGGCGGCGACAATACGGGCGTTCGCCGGGAATGATGGCGCTTCCGAGAACCCCAGCATAAAGCGCATAAAGAACATGGAGATCCCTGCCCAGGCCAACGGGAACATATCAACAAAGCCTTGCAGGAAGGTGAACAGCGACCAGAAAAAGAGGCTGTAGGTGTAAACTTTTTTCGAGCCAAACTTATCAAGCAACCAGCCGCCGGGGATTTGCATCAGCAGGTAGGCCCAGCCAAAAGCGGAGAAGATGTAACCCATCGAAACCGCACTTAACTGCAACTCTTTTGCCACTTCGGTACCAGCAATAGACAGCGTTGCACGATCGGCGTAGTTAACGGCGGTAACAATAAAAATAATCAGTAATATTAAATAGCGGGTATGCACGCCTTTCTTTTTTACGTCAACGGTGTCCAGAATCATTTTATTTACCTCGGGTACTTATGCTGATTTTTATTATTATGGGGAAGGTGTTATTTATGAGTTTTATTTATGCCGTTACGGCAATGAACTCGGGAATTAGTATAAGCAGCGCGAGAATAATAATCATTGTGCAAATGCTAATTTAATTAATACTATTTAAATATTATTTTGAGCATATGCACATAAGGTTGCGCGCTAAAGCACAGATTTGCGCTTTACCTTACCGTGCGGCACTGCAATCCCTGAAATGATTGACATTGATCACATTTCTGCGTTTAAACTCCTGACATTCTTATTTCACCCAATGAAGTCATTTATTTTTAAATGAGACCAGGTCCTCATTTTAATAACCCCTGGCTGGAGAATATTGCACAATGGCCAACATCGAAATCAGACAAGAAACGCCAACTGCGTTTTATATAAAAGTTCACGACACAGATAATGTGGCAATTATTGTTAATGATAATGGCCTGAAAGCAGGAACGCGTTTTCCGGATGGGCTGGAATTAATTGAACATATTCCCCAGGGGCATAAAGTCGCATTGCTGGACATTCCGGCTAATGGTGAAATTATTCGTTATGGCGAAGTGATTGGTTACGCCGTGCGCGCAATCCCACGCGGAAGCTGGATCGACGAATCAATGGTTGTACTACCGGAAGCGCCGCCGTTACACACGCTGCCACTGGCAACCAAAGTCCCGGCCCCCTTACCGCCACTGGAAGGATACACCTTTGAGGGCTATCGCAATGCCGATGGCAGCGTGGGCACCAAAAACCTGCTCGGCATCACCACCAGCGTCCACTGTGTGGCAGGCGTGGTGGACTATGTAGTAAAAATCATTGAACGCGATCTGCTACCGAAATACCCGAACGTCGATGGCGTGGTGGGGCTGAATCATTTGTACGGTTGTGGCGTGGCGATTAACGCACCGGCGGCAGTTGTGCCTATTCGTACCATTCACAATATTTCGCTGAACCCTAACTTTGGCGGCGAAGTAATGGTGATTGGTCTGGGTTGTGAAAAGTTGCAGCCTGAACGCCTGCTGACTGGAACGGATGATGTGCAAGCTATTCCAGTAGAAAGCGCCAGCATTGTCAGTTTGCAGGATGAAAAGCATGTCGGTTTTCAGTCCATGGTCGAGGATATTTTGCAGGTCGCCGAACGCCATTTGCACAAACTGAATCAACGGCAGCGAGAAACCTGTCCGGCTTCAGAACTGGTTGTCGGCATGCAGTGCGGCGGTAGCGATGCGTTTTCTGGCGTAACGGCAAACCCGGCGGTTGGGTATGCGTCTGATCTACTGGTGCGCTGCGGCGCAACGGTGATGTTTTCAGAAGTCACGGAAGTGCGTGACGCGATCCATCTGCTGACACCACGCGCAGTGAACGAAGAGGTCGGCAAACGGCTGCTGGAGGAGATGGAGTGGTACGATAACTATCTCAATATGGGAAAAACCGACCGCAGCGCCAACCCTTCGCCGGGCAACAAGAAAGGCGGTCTGGCAAACGTGGTGGAGAAAGCGCTCGGCTCCATTGCTAAATCGGGTAAAAGTGCAATTGTTGAAGTGCTGTCGCCCGGTCAACGCCCGACTAAACGCGGATTAATTTACGCCGCGACGCCAGCCAGTGATTTTGTCTGTGGCACACAACAGGTGGCTTCAGGGATTACCGTGCAAGTGTTTACGACCGGTCGCGGTACGCCGTACGGCCTGATGGCGGTACCCGTCATTAAAATGGCGACCCGCACCGAGCTGGCGAACCGCTGGTTTGATTTAATGGATATTAATGCGGGCACCATCGCTACCGGCGAAGAAACTATTGAAGAGGTGGGCTGGAAGTTGTTCCACTTTATTCTCGACGTCGCCAGCGGGAAGAAGAAAACCTTCTCAGATCAATGGGGACTGCATAACCAGCTGGCGGTGTTTAACCCGGCACCGGTGACCTGATTTCTTTTGGAACGTCCCTCGCAAAACATGGCCTTAGTGCCATGTTTTTATTGTTTAAAGTCCCCACGTCCATTAATAATGCATTTGCATTACCTTAGTTCAAGCTTATAATTTGAGCAGAAAACAGGCTGTAAAAGGACAGTGAATCATGCCCGCTAATGCTCGCTCTCACGCTGTACTGACCACTGAATCAAAGGTCACGATACGCGGACAAACAACTATCCCCGCGCCAGTGCGTGAGGCCTTAAAACTGAAGCCAGGCCAGGACAGCATTCATTACGAAATTCTGCCTGGTGGGCAAGTATTTATGTGCCGACTGGGAGATGAACAGGAGGATCATACTATGAATGCATTTTTGCGTTTTCTGGATGCAGATATCCAGAACACCCCGCAAAAAACTCGTCCATTCAACATTCAACAAGGAAAGAAACTTGTCGCTGGCATGGACGTCAACATTGATGATGAGATTGGCGACGACGAATAATGGATTTTCCACAAAGGGTTAATGGTTGGGCGCTATATGCTCATCCCTGTTTTCAGGAAACCTACGACGCTTTAGTTGCCGAAGTCGAGACATTAAAGGGAAAAGATCCTGAAAATTATCAGAGAAAAGCCGCCACAAAGTTATTGGCGGTAGTCCATAAAGTGATTGAGGAGCATATCACGGTCAATCCATCATCACCGGCATTCCGTCATGGCAAGTCGTTAGGCTCTGGGAAAAATAAAGACTGGTCACGGGTAAAATTTGGTGCTGGTCGTTATCGTCTCTTCTTTCGTTATAGTGAAAAAGAGAAAGTCATCATTCTGGGATGGATGAACGATGAAAACACTCTGCGCACCTACGGTAAAAAAACAGATGCTTATACCGTATTCAGCAAAATGTTAAAAAGAGGACATCCTCCTGCCGACTGGGAAACCCTCACCCGAGAGGCAGAAGAAACCCATTGATGGTGTTCACAATGCCCGCCGAACGCATTCGTGTTGACCAGCGGGCACCCTTTCTCACTCCCCGACCAGAATCACTTCAACCCCAGCCTTTCGCAGGCCTTCCAGACTATCCGCAGGAATGCCTTCATCAACAATGATCATGTCGATACGTTGAGTATCAATGATCTTATGTAAACTGGAACGATTGAACTTACTGGAATCGGTGACCACGATGATCCGTTCCGCAACTTCGCACATCCGGCGGTTTAAACGGGCTTCATCTTCATTATGCGTACTGACGCCGCGCTCCAGATCGATCGCATCTACGCCAAGAAACAGCATATCGAAGTGGTAATTTTGCAGCGATTGTTCAGCCTGATCGCCGTAAAAAGATTGCGACTGACGGCGCAAATGCCCGCCGGTCATCAGCAGCTCAACGCCTTCCGCTTCCAGCAACGCATTAGCCACGTTCATACCGTTGGTCATCGCAATTACGTCAGTGTGCTTGCGCATCAGACGAGCAATCTCAAAAGTGGTGGTCCCGGAATCGAGGATCACCCGATGACCTGGCTGAATCAACTCAACGGCAGCTTTCGCAACGCTGCGTTTCATCGCGGTGTTCAGCGCGCTTTTATCTTCCACTGATGGCTCGACTGACGGCGTGGTGCTATCGCAGATCAACGCGCCGCCATAGGCACGCACAGCGATCCCCTGCTTTTCCAGAAACGCCAGATCGTTGCGGATCGTCACAGTAGATACGCCATACAATGCCGACAGATCGTTAACCTGCACACTCCCTTGCTGTCGCAGACGCTGAATGATCTGTTCTCGTCGCTCGCTGGTGCCTGTCATTCGCTTCTCACCTGAAGCGTCGGTATTACTCATAGTAAGTCCTTTCGTAAAACTTTCGTTTCATTTCGTTTTGCCTATTAACGCCTTTCTATTAAGCAAATGCAAGCCCACCTTACCCATTGGCGCAAGCTACTCTCGTTTCAGTGGCTTTCATTATGTTTCTTTTGTGAATCAGATCAGAAAACTATTATCTTTCGTTTTATTTTTATCTCACCATGGCGCAGTATCAACTGAAACAAAACGAAAGATTAATATCGCAGTAATCTGAACTGGAGAGGAAAGTGAAACATCTGACAGAAATGGTGAGACAGCACAAAGCGGGCAAAACAAATGGGATTTATGCCGTTTGTTCCGCACATCCGCTGGTGCTGGAAGCTGCAATCCGCTACGCCAGTGCAAACCAAACGCCGTTACTGATTGAAGCGACCTCCAATCAGGTGGACCAGTTCGGCGGTTATACCGGAATGACGCCCGCCGATTTTCGCGGCTTTGTTTGTCAGCTCGCCGACTCGTTGAATTTCCCACAGGATGCGTTGATTCTGGGTGGCGACCATCTGGGTCCAAATCGCTGGCAAAACCTGCCTGCCGCTCAGGCAATGGCCAATGCCGATGATTTGATTAAAAGCTACGTGGCGGCAGGATTCAAAAAAATTCACCTTGATTGCAGCATGTCCTGTCAGGACGATCCGGTTCCCTTAACTGATGACATCGTGGCTGAACGCGCCGCACGTCTGGCGAAAGTGGCGGAAGAAACCTGTCGTGAACACTTTGGCGAAGCCGATCTGGTGTATGTCATTGGTACCGAAGTACCGGTACCTGGCGGCGCGCATGAAACCTTAAGCGAGCTGGCGGTCACCACGCCGGATGCCGCCCGCGCCACGCTGGAAGCCCATCGTCACGCCTTTGAAAAGCAAGGTCTGAGTGCCATCTGGCCACGCATCATTGCTCTGGTGGTTCAACCCGGCGTCGAATTCGATCACACCAACGTTATTGATTATCAGCCCGTCAAAGCGACCGCCTTAAGCCAGATGGTCGAAAACTACGAAACGCTGATTTTCGAAGCGCACTCTACCGATTACCAAACGCCGCAATCGTTGCGCCAGCTAGTGATTGACCACTTTGCCATTCTGAAAGTTGGCCCGGCGCTGACCTTCGCCCTGCGTGAAGCTCTGTTCTCTCTGGCAGCGATTGAAGAAGAACTGGTGCCAGCAAAAGCCTGTTCTGGTCTGCGTCAGGTGCTGGAAAACGTGATGCTCGACCGCCCGGAATACTGGCAAAGCCACTACCACGGTGACGGCAACGCGCGTCGTCTGGCGCGTGGTTATAGCTACTCGGATCGCGTGCGCTATTACTGGCCGGACAGCCAGATTGATGACGCTTTCGCTCATCTGGTTCGTAATCTGGCGGATTCACCAATTCCGCTACCGCTCATCAGCCAGTATTTGCCGCTGCAATACGTGAAAGTTCGCTCCGGCGAGCTGCAGCCAACACCACGGGAACTCATTATCAACCATATTCAGGACATCCTGGCGCAGTACCACACAGCCTGTGAAGGCCAATAAGCAAAACAAAGAGGAACACGCTATGCCAAATATTGTTTTAAGCCGGATTGATGAGCGTTTGATTCACGGTCAGGTCGGCGTTCAGTGGGTCGGATTTGCGGGGGCAAATCTGGTGCTGGTAGCCAACGATGAGGTTGCCGAAGATCCGGTACAACAAAACCTGATGGAAATGGTACTGGCAGAAGGGATCGCCGTACGTTTCTGGACGCTGCAAAAAGTTATCGACAACATCCACCGCGCCGCCGATCGACAGAAAATCCTGCTGGTTTGTAAAACACCTGCCGATTTCCTGACGCTGGTGAAAGGTGGCGTTCCGGTGAATCGCATTAACGTTGGCAATATGCACTACGCCAATGGCAAGCAACAAATCGCCAAAACGGTTTCTGTGGATGCGGGCGATATCGCAGCATTTAACGACCTGAAAGCCGCTGGGGTGGAATGCTTCGTTCAGGGCGTCCCGACAGAGCCTGCTGTGGACCTCTTTAAATTACTTTGAGGGATTCATCATGGAAATCAGTCTGTTGCAGGCATTCGCGTTGGGCATTATCGCCTTTATCGCTGGCCTGGATATGTTTAACGGCTTAACCCATATGCACCGCCCGGTGGTCCTCGGCCCGTTAGTCGGGCTGGTACTTGGCGATCTGCATACCGGTATTTTAACCGGCGGTACGCTGGAACTGGTGTGGATGGGGCTGGCCCCGCTGGCAGGCGCACAACCGCCTAACGTGATTATCGGTACTATCGTCGGCACGGCGTTTGCCATTACTACTGGCGTGAAACCCGATGTCGCGGTCGGTGTCGCCGTACCTTTCGCTGTCGCAGTACAGATGGGGATTACCTTCCTGTTCTCGGTGATGTCTGGCGTAATGTCCCGCTGCGACCGGATGGCGGAGAACGCCGATACTCGCGGCATTGAACGCGTGAACTATCTGGCACTGCTGGCACTCGGCACTTTCTATTTTCTCTGCGCTTTCCTGCCTATCTACTTCGGCGCGGAACATGCAAAAACCATCATTGATGTCCTGCCGCAACGATTAATCGACGGCCTCGGCGTCGCGGGCGGCATCATGCCAGCAATCGGTTTTGCCGTGCTGCTGAAAATCATGATGAAAAACGTCTACATCCCCTACTTCATCCTGGGCTTTGTTGCCGCAGCCTGGCTCAAGTTACCGGTGCTGGCTATTGCTGCCGCCGCGCTGGCGATGGCGCTGATCGACCTGCTGCGTAAATCTCCTGAACCGACTCAACCTGCGGCACAGAAAGAGGAATTTGAAGATGGCATCTAATCAAACCACCCTGCCGAACGTCAGTGAAAACGAAGAAACACTGCTGACTGGCGTCAATGAAAACGTGTATGAAGATCAGAGCATTGGCGCAGAGCTGACAAAAAAAGATATCAACCGCGTCGCCTGGCGTTCCATGCTGTTACAAGCGTCTTTTAACTACGAACGTATGCAGGCTTCCGGCTGGTTGTACGGTCTGCTGCCTGCTCTGAAAAAGATCCACACTAATAAACGCGACCTGGCGCGCGCCATGAAGGGGCATATGGGTTTCTTCAATACCCATCCGTTTCTGGTGACGTTTGTTATCGGCATTATCCTTGCGATGGAGCGTTCTAAGCAGGACGTTAACAGTATTCAGAGCACCAAAATTGCCGTCGGTGCGCCGCTCGGCGGGATTGGCGATGCAATGTTCTGGCTGACGCTACTGCCGATTTGTGGCGGGATTGGTGCAAGCCTCGCGCTACAAGGCTCTATTCTTGGCGCTGTCGTCTTTATTGTGCTGTTCAACGTGGTACACCTGGGGCTGCGTTTTGGTCTGGCGCATTATGCTTATCGCATGGGCGTGGCGGCGATTCCACTCATTAAAGCGAATACCAAAAAAGTCGGCCATGCTGCGTCAATCGTTGGGATGACGGTAATCGGCGCGCTGGTAGCAACCTATGTTCGTTTAAGCACCACGCTGGAAATCACCGCTGGCGATGCAGTGGTTAAGTTACAGGCTGATGTTATCGACAAACTGATGCCTGCCTTCTTACCGCTGGTCTACACCCTGACCATGTTCTGGCTGGTACGCCGCGGCTGGAGTCCGCTGCGCCTGATTGCAGTTACCGTGGTTCTCGGTATCGTCGGTAAATTCTGTCATTTCCTTTAAATACAATGAGGTATTAGATGTTAAGTATTATTTTGACAGGGCATGGCGGATTTGCCAGCGGCATGGAAAAAGCAATGAAGCAAATCCTCGGCGAGCAATCGCAGTTTATCGCCATCGATTTTCCGGAAACCTCAAGCACCGCGCTGCTTACATCGCAGCTTGAAGAGGCCTTCGCCCAACTGGATTGTGAAGACGGCATTGTTTTTCTGACAGATTTGCTGGGCGGCACGCCGTTTCGCGTAGCTTCAACGCTGGCGATGCAAAAACCGGGCTGTGAAGTGATCACCGGCACCAATTTGCAACTGCTACTGGAGATGGTGCTGGAGCGCGAAGGGTTAAGCGGTGAAGAGTTCCGTGTGCAGGCGCTGGAGTGTGGACACCGTGGGCTGACCAGTTTGGTGGACGAGTTAGGCCGCTGCCATGAAGAATGTCCGGTCGAGGAAGGAATATGACACACGTTCTGCGCGCCAGAAGGCTGCTGACTGAAGAGGGATGGCTCGATGACCATCAGTTGCGTATTGCTGACGGTGTAATCGCAGCAATCGAACCGATTCCAGTGGGCGTGACTGAACGCGATGCGGAACTGCTCTGCCCCGCTTACATCGACACCCATGTACACGGTGGTGCGGGCGTTGATGTAATGGATGACGCGCCGGATGTGCTCGACAAGCTGGCAATGCACAAGGCACGCGAAGGTGTCGGCAGTTGGTTACCGACCACCGTAACCGCGCCGCTTAATACCATTCATGCGGCGCTGAAACGTATTGCTCAACGTTGCCAACGCGGCGGACCTGGTGCGCAAGTGCTGGGGAGTTATCTCGAAGGACCATACTTCACGCCGCAGAATAAAGGCGCGCATCCGCCGGAGCTGTTTCGCGAGCTGGAAATTGCCGAGCTGGATCAGTTGATTGCCGTTTCTCAGCACACCTTGCGCGTGGTAGCGCTGGCACCGGAAAAAGAAGGGGCATTGCAGGCCATCCGCCATCTTAAACAGCAAAACGTACGGGTGATGCTGGGGCATAGCGCGGCGACCTGGCAACAAACCCGTGCCGCGTTTGACGCTGGTGCCGACGGCCTGGTGCATTGCTATAACGGGATGACAGGTTTACATCACCGCGAACCGGGAATGGTTGGCGCGGGATTAACGGACAAGCGCGCCTGGCTGGAACTGATAGCCGATGGTCATCATGTGCATCCGGCGGCGATGTCGCTGTGTTGTTGCTGTGCAAAAGAGAGAATCGTGCTCATCACCGACGCGATGCAGGCAGCAGGGATGCCGGATGGTCGCTATACGTTATGTGGTGAAGAAGTGCAGATGCACGGTGGCGTTGTCCGTACCGCGTCCGGTGGGCTGGCGGGCAGTACGCTGTCTGTCGATGCGGCAGTGCGCAACATGGTTGAGTTGGCGGGTGTAACGCCTGCCGAAGCCATCCATATGGCGTCGCTGCATCCGGCGCAAATGCTGGGTGTTGATGATGTTCTGGGATCGCTTAAACCGGGCAAACGCGCCAGCATCGTTGCGCTGGATAGCGGGCTGCATGTGCAACAAATCTGGATTCAGGGTCAATTAGCTTCGTTTTGATGGTTTGCTCCTTTATTGGGCCTTCACTTCCCCCGTAAGGCCTTTCTTTTTCTTTCGTTGTGCTCTGTGCAGGGTATCGGATGCGACGCTGACGCGTCTTCTTTGACCTACGGTACGCCGCATCCGGCAATCGGTGAACATAGCAACGTCATCACGCCATCCTTTAATCTTCCCTTGTCTTTTCTTTCAACGATCACAAATTTCGTTTTATTTCTTTTTTCTCCATTGAACTTTCAGTTTCTTTTCTATAGATTTTAATCAACGAAAGACATCACCAAGTGAAATGAAACGAAAGGTAAGCGAAAGCGACAACGCCCGACGTCAAGTTCATCAGACTAAGGATTGAGTTATGCCAGAAAATTACACCCCTGCTGCTGCCGCAACCGGTACATGGACTGAAGAAGAGATCCGCCATCAGCCTCGCGCATGGATCCGTTCACTCACCAACATCGCCGCGCTACGTTCCGCGCTCAATAACTTCCTTGAACCGTTACTGCGCAAAGAGAATCTGCGGGTAATCCTGACCGGAGCCGGAACCTCGGCATTTATCGGTGACATCATCGCGCCGTGGCTCGCCAGCCATACAGGTAAAAACTTCAGCGCCGTACCGACCACCGATCTGGTCACCAATCCGATGGACTACCTGAATCCAGCTCATCCACTGCTGTTGATCTCCTTCGGTCGATCCGGCAACAGCCCGGAAAGCGTCGCCGCCGTGGAACTGGCAAATCAATTTGTACCCGAGTGCTATCACCTGCCGATCACCTGCAACGAAGCGGGCGCTCTTTACCAAAACGCGATCAACAGCGACAACGCGTTTGCCCTGCTGATGCCCGCAGAAACGCACGACCGCGGCTTTGCGATGACCAGCAGCATTACCACCATGATGGTCAGCTGCCTCGCGGTTTTCGCACCTGAGACGATCAACAGCCAGAGCTTCCGCGACGTGGCGGATCGTTGCCAGGCGATCCTGACCTCACTGGGCGATTTCAGCGAAGGTGTGTTTGGTTACGCACCGTGGAAACGGATCGTTTATCTCGGCAGCGGTGGCTTACAGGGCGCAGCACGCGAGTCGGCGCTGAAAGTACTGGAACTGACGGCGGGTAAACTGGCGGCCTTTTATGATTCCCCGACCGGATTCCGTCATGGCCCGAAATCGCTGGTCGATAACGAAACGCTGGTGGTGGTATTTGTCTCCAGCCACCCTTACACCCGTCAGTATGATCTTGATCTACTGGCTGAACTTCGCCGCGATAACCAGGCAATGCGCGTAATCGCCATCGCCGCGGAAAGCACAGACATCGTTGCTGCCGGTCCACATATTATCCTGCCGCCGTCCCGTCACTTTATCGACGTTGAGCAGGCATTTTGCTTCCTGATGTACGCCCAGACGTTTGCACTTATGCAGTCGCTGCACATGGGCAATACGCCGGATACCCCATCAGCCAGCGGCACCGTTAACCGCGTGGTGCAAGGCGTAATCATTCATCCGTGGCAGGCATAAGAGGATCGCATTATGAGCATTATCTCCACCAAATATCTGTTACAGGACGCCCAGGCCAATGGCTACGCGGTGCCTGCTTTTAACATTCATAACGCCGAGACGATCCAGGCGATCCTCGAAGTGTGCAGTGAAATGCGATCGCCGGTGATCCTCGCCGGAACGCCGGGGACCTTTAAACATATCGCGCTGGAAGAGATCTACGCCCTGTGTAGTGCCTATTCCACAACCTACAACATGCCACTGGCGCTGCATCTCGACCACCACGAATCGCTGGATGATATTCGCCGTAAAGTCCACGCAGGCGTGCGCAGTGCGATGATCGACGGCAGCCACTTCCCGTTTGACGAGAACGTGAAGCTGGTGAAATCGGTTGTCGACTTCTGCCACTCACAGGATTGCAGCGTGGAAGCAGAACTGGGCCGCCTGGGCGGTGTTGAAGATGACATGAGCGTTGACGCCGAAAGTGCATTCCTGACCGATCCACAAGAAGCTAAACGCTTTGTCGAACTGACTGGCGTCGACAGCCTGGCGGTAGCGATTGGTACGGCGCACGGCTTATACAGCAAAACGCCGAAGATTGATTTCCAGCGGCTGGCGGAAATTCGTGAAGTGGTGGATGTTCCTCTGGTGCTGCATGGTGCCAGCGATGTTCCGGATGAATTTGTCCGTCGCACTATTGAACTTGGCGTCACAAAAGTGAACGTTGCCACAGAATTAAAAATAGCCTTCGCTGGCGCGGTTAAAGCCTGGTTTGCGGAAAATCCGCAGGGTAATGATCCTCGTTATTATATGCGCGTCGGTATGGATGCGATGAAAGAAGTTGTCAGAAATAAAATTAATGTCTGTGGTTCAGCGAATCGAATTTCAGCATAATCATTAGTTTTTTATGATTTATCCCAATGTACTTCCCGATTAATATCGGGGAGTGCCTTAATGGTAAAGGAGATAACTAAACCTTAATAAATACATCAGTACAATATCGCAACAATAATATATTTAAAAAAATTATATTATTCAACTTTATGGTGAGGATTACACAATGAGCAGTCCAAATATTCTCTTAACCCGTATTGATAACCGTCTGGTTCACGGTCAGGTTGGCGTGACCTGGACATCTACCATCGGTGCAAATCTGCTGGTAGTCGTGGATGATGTTGTCGCTAACGATGATATTCAACAGAAATTAATGGGTATTACCGCGGAAACCTACGGCTTTGGCATTCGTTTCTTTACTATCGAAAAAACCATTAATGTCATCGGCAAAGCTGCACCGCATCAAAAGATCTTCCTGATTTGCCGTACGCCACAAACGGTACGTAAATTGGTAGAAGGTGGCATTGACCTGAAAGATGTCAACGTCGGCAATATGCATTTCTCGGAAGGGAAAAAGCAAATCAGCAGTAAAGTTTATGTCGATGACCAGGATCTCACGGACTTACGTTTTATTAAACAACGTGGCGTGAATGTTTTCATTCAGGACGTCCCTGGCGATCAAAAAGAACAAATCCCTGACTAAATCTAAAATCGCCTTAATATTGGTTTGAGGTAATAAAAATGCATGAAATAACCCTACTCCAAGGATTATCCCTGGCGGCGTTAGTTTTCTTTCTGGGGATTGATTTTTGGCTGGAAGCCTTATTTTTATTCCGCCCGATAATCGTTTGTACCCTAACTGGCGCTATTCTCGGTGATATTCAGACTGGCTTAATTACCGGTGGTCTGACAGAGTTGGCTTTCGCCGGATTAACCCCTGCAGGTGGTGTTCAGCCGCCCAACCCGATTATGGCGGGTCTGATGACCACCGTCATTGCATGGTCTACGGGCGTTGATGCCAAAACGGCAATTGGTCTTGGCCTGCCGTTTAGTTTGTTAATGCAGTACGTCATTCTGTTCTTCTATTCCGCTTTCTCATTATTTATGACCAAAGCCGATAAATGCGCGAAAGAAGCGGATACGGCAGCGTTTTCCCGACTTAACTGGACAACGATGCTCATCGTCGCTTCAGCGTATGCGGTGATTGCTTTCCTCTGTACTTACCTGGCACAAGGGGCGATGCAGGCGCTGGTGAAAGCGATGCCCGCCTGGCTGACCCACGGCTTTGAAGTGGCTGGCGGTATTCTGCCTGCCGTTGGTTTTGGCTTGCTGCTGCGCGTAATGTTCAAAGCGCAATATATCCCTTACCTGATCGCCGGTTTCCTGTTTGTTTGCTACATCCAGGTCAGCAACCTGTTGCCGGTTGCCGTACTGGGCGCAGGCTTTGCGGTGTATGAGTTTTTCAATGCGAAATCCCGGCAGCAAGCGCAACCGCAGCCCGTTGCCAGTAAAAATGAAGAAGAGGACTACAGCAATGGGATCTGAAATCAGTAAAAAAGATATCACCCGTCTGGGCTTTCGTTCGTCACTGCTACAAGCAAGCTTTAACTACGAAAGGATGCAGGCGGGCGGTTTTACCTGGGCGATGTTGCCGATCCTGAAAAAGATTTATAAGGACGACAAACCGGGCCTAAGCGCGGCGATGAAAGATAACCTCGAATTTATTAATACCCACCCGAATCTGGTCGGATTCCTGATGGGGTTATTAATTTCGATGGAAGAAAAAGGAGAAAACCGCGACACCATTAAAGGCCTCAAAGTGGCACTGTTTGGCCCAATCGCCGGGATTGGCGATGCGATTTTCTGGTTTACCTTATTGCCGATTATGGCGGGAATTTGCTCATCATTTGCCAGCCAGGGAAACTTGCTGGGGCCGATTCTATTTTTCGCCGTTTACCTGCTTATCTTCTTCCTGCGCGTCGGCTGGACCCACGTCGGTTATTCAGTCGGCGTGAAGGCGATCGATAAAGTGCGAGAGAACTCGCAGATGATTGCTCGTTCGGCAACCATCCTCGGGATCACGGTAATCGGCGGGCTGATCGCTTCGTATGTGCATATTAACGTGGTGACATCGTTTGCCATCGACAGTACCCACAGCGTCGCGCTGCAGCAGGATTTCTTCGATAAAGTCTTCCCGAATATTTTACCGATGGCCTACACCCTGCTGATGTATTACTTCCTGCGGGTGAAAAAAGCGCATCCGGTGCTGTTAATCGGCGTGACGTTTGTTCTTTCTATTGTTTGTTCTGCATTCGGCATTTTGTAAATGGAACGAGGCACCGCGTCTGGCGGTGCCTCTTTACTTAAGGAATTTCATCCTGTGCAAACCCTTCAACAAGTTGAAAACTATACGGCGTTAAGTGAACGTGCCAGCGAATATTTATTGGCCGTGATCCGTAGCAAACCGGATGCCGTGATTTGCCTGGCGACCGGAGCCACGCCATTACTGACGTATCATTATCTGGTAGAAAAAATCCACCAGCAGCAGGTTGATGTCAGCCAGCTCACCTTCGTGAAGCTCGACGAATGGGTGGATCTGCCATTAACGATGCCTGGCACCTGCGAAACTTTCCTGCAACAGCATATCGTGCAGCCGCTGGGGCTACGTGAAGACCAACTCATCAGCTTTCGCTCCGAAGAGATAAATGAGACAGAGTGCGAACGGGTAACGAACCTGATTGCGCGCAAAGGCGGTCTGGATTTATGCGTTCTCGGATTGGGGAAAAACGGTCATCTTGGGCTGAACGAACCGGGAGAAAACCTGCAACCGGCCTGCCATATCAGTCAACTTGATGCCAGAACACAGCAACATGAGATGTTAAAAACCGCGGGCCGTCCTGTGACTCGTGGGATCACCTTAGGCCTGAAGGATATTCTCAATGCCCGCGAAGTTTTGTTACTGGTGACTGGCGAAGGAAAGCAGGATGCGACAGAACGTTTTCTCACGGCTAAAGTCTCTACCGCTATCCCGGCTTCATTTTTATGGCTGCATAACCATTTCACATGCGTGATTGATGAAATGTGTCGTCGTTAACTCGCCAGGTAAAGGCGTTGTAGCGCTATTCCTGCTGCGACGCCTGTAATCACTCTCCCTGCTGCTCCAGCGCATACTTATACAGCGCATTTTTCTTCACGCCGTGAATTTCTGCGGCCAGCGCCGCCGCTTTTTTCAGCGGCAGTTCTGCCTGTAGCAGCGCCAGCGTGCGCAGGGCATCAGCAGGCAGGTCATCTTCCTGCGCTTTATGGCCTTCGACAATCAGTACCATTTCGCCTTTGCGACGGTTTTCATCTTCTTTGACCCACGCCAGCAGCTCGCCAACGGGCGCGCCGTGAATGGTTTCCCAGGTTTTGGTTAGCTCACGCGCCAGAACCACGTAGCGGGATTCGCCTAATACCGCAACGATATCTTCCAGGCTATCTAACAGACGGTGGGTAGATTCATAAAAAATCAGCGTGCGCGGCTCCGCTTCAATGGCTTTTAGCGCATCACGGCGGCCTTTTGATTTGGCAGGTAAAAAGCCTTCATAACAAAAACGATCGGATGGTAAACCCGCGGCGCTTAACGCAGTGATAGCAGCACACGGCCCGGGTAGCGGCACCACGCGAATCCCCGCTTCACGGCAGGTACGCACCAGATGGTAGCCAGGATCGTTAATTAGCGGCGTTCCGGCATCGGAAACCAGCGCAATGTTTTGCCCCTCTTGCAGCTTCGCCAGCAGCGTTTCGGCTTTTTGTTGTTCGTTATGGTCGTGCAGCGCAAACAACCGAGCATTAATCCCAAAATGTTGCAGCAATAAACCGGTGTGACGCGTATCCTCGGCGGCAATCAGATCAACGGCCTGTAATACCTCCAACGCACGCTGGGTGATATCCGCCAGATTGCCGATTGGCGTCGGTACAATGTAAAGCTGGCCCTGAGAATTATCCGCCGATTGGTGTTGTTTCATTGTGTCGTCCGTATTGCCGATTTAATATTGAGCATTGCGTAAAAAAAATATCACTGGATACATTATGGTACCCTCAACATTTTCTCGTTTGAAAGCCGCGCGTTGTCTGCCTGTTGTTCTGGCAGCCCTGATTTTCGCCGGTTGTGGCACCCATACTCCCGATCAGTCCACTGCTTATATGCAGGGCACGGCGCAGGCTGATTCTGCCTTTTACCTGCAACAGATGCAGCAAAGTTCTGATGATACCAGGATCAACTGGCAATTACTCGCCATTCGTGCACTGGTGAAAGAAGGTAAAACCGGACAGGCGGTGGAGTTGTTTAACCAACTACCGCAAGAACTGAACGATTCTCAGCGTCGCGAGAAAACACTGCTGGCGGCAGAGATTAAACTGGCGCAGAAAGATTTTGCTGGCGCGCAAAACTTGCTGGCGAAAATCACACCTGCAGATTTAGAACAAAACCAGCAAGCGCGTTACTGGCAGGCAAAAATCGATGCCAGCCAGGGGCGTCCTTCCATTGATTTACTGCGCGCGTTAATTGCTCAGGAACCGCTGCTCGGTGCGAAAGAAAAGCAGCAGAATATTGACGCCACCTGGCAGGCGCTCTCCTCCATGACTCAGGAACAGGCGAATACGCTGGTGATCAATGCCGACGAAAATATTCTGCAAGGCTGGCTGGATCTGCAGCGCGTCTGGTTTGATAACCGTAACGATCCCGACATGATGAAAGCCGGGATCGCCGACTGGCAGAAACGTTATCCGAACAACCCGGGCGCGAAAATGCTGCCAACGCAGTTGGTTAACGTAAAAGCGTTTAAACCCGCATCGACCAACAAAATCGCCCTGATGTTGCCACTGAATGGCCAGGCAGCGGTATTTGGTCGCACTATTCAGCAAGGCTTTGAAGCGGCGAAAAATATCGGCACTCAGCCAGTGGCGGCTCAGGTAGCTGCCGCACCTGCCGCAGACGTAGCAGAACAACCTCAGCCGCAAACCGTGGATGGCGTTGCCAGCCCGGCACAAGCCTCGGTTAGCGATCTGACCGGTGAACAACCTGCGGCCCAGCCGGTGCCTGTAAGCGCCCCGGCGGCAACCACCGCAGCGGTAAGCGCACCCGCGAATCCATCCGCAGAGCTGAAAATCTACGATACATCATCACAACCACTTAGCCAGATCTTAAGCCAGGTTCAACAGGATGGCGCGAGTATTGTGGTCGGTCCGTTGCTGAAAAATAACGTTGAAGAGTTGCTGAAGAGCAACACCCCGCTGAACGTGCTGGCACTGAACCAGCCGGAGAACATCGAAAACCGCGTCAATATTTGTTACTTCGCGCTTTCACCGGAAGACGAAGCGCGCGATGCAGCGCGTCATATTCGTGACCAGGGTAAACAAGCGCCGCTGGTGCTGATCCCACGCAGTTCATTGGGCGATCGCGTAGCCAATGCGTTTGCGCAAGAGTGGCAGAAACTGGGTGGCGGCACCGTTCTGCAACAAAAATTTGGTTCCACCAGCGAATTACGCGCGGGTGTTAACGGCGGTTCTGGTATTGCTTTAACGGGTAGCCCGATTACTCCCAGAGCGACAACCGACTCCGGCATGACGACCAACAATCCAACGCTGCAAACCACGCCAACCGATGACCAGTTCACCAATAATGGCGGTCGTGTCGATGCGGTGTACATTGTGGCAACGCCGGGTGAAATCGCTTTTATCAAACCGATGATCGCCATGCGTAACGGCAGTCACAGCGGTGCGACGCTGTACGCCAGCTCCCGCAGTGCGCAAGGGACCGCTGGCCCGGATTTCCGCCTGGAGATGGAAGGCTTGCAGTACAGCGAAATCCCGATGCTGGCAGGCGGTAATCTGCCGTTAATGCAGCAGGCGCTCAGCGCGGTGAACAACGATTATTCGCTGGCTCGCATGTATGCGATGGGCGTTGATGCCTGGTCGTTGGCAAATCATTTCTCACAAATGCGCCAGGTTCAGGGTTTTGAAATCAACGGTAATACCGGAAGTCTGACGGCTAACCCGGATTGCGTGATTAACAGGAAGTTATCATGGCTACAGTACCAACAAGGTCAGGTAGTCCCCGCCAGTTAACCACCAAACAGACCGGCGATGCGTGGGAAGTACAAGCGCGTCGCTGGCTGGAAGGCAAAGGACTGCGGTTTATCGCCGCTAACGTGAACGAGCGTGGCGGCGAGATCGATCTGATAATGCGTGAAGGCCGGACCACCGTTTTTGTCGAGGTGCGTTACCGCCGCTCTGCGCTTTATGGCGGCGCGGCAGCCAGTGTGACCCGCAGCAAACAACACAAATTATTACAGACTGCCCGCTTGTGGCTCGCGCGTCATAATGGGAGTTTTGATACTGTGGATTGCCGGTTCGATGTGGTAGCCTTCACCGGGAATGAGGTTGAGTGGATTAAGGATGCCTTTAATGACCACTCATAATTAAGGTTTAAGGATTAGCGTGCAAGAAAGAATTAAAGCTTGCTTCACTGAAAGCATTCAAACTCAAATTGCGGCGGCAGAGGCGCTTCCGGATGCCATCTCCCGTGCAGCCATGACGCTGGTTCAGTCTCTGCTCAATGGCAACAAAATCCTCTGTTGTGGTAATGGAACTTCCGCTGCCAATGCACAGCATTTTGCTGCCAGCATGATCAACCGTTTCGAAACGGAGCGGCCCAGCTTACCTGCCATTGCACTAAATACTGATAATGTTGTCTTAACGGCGATTGCCAACGATCGCTTACATGATGAAGTGTATGCAAAACAGGTGCGGGCGCTGGGTCATGCGGGAGATGTATTGTTAGCCATTTCCACCCGTGGCAACAGCCGCGATATTGTAAAAGCGGTAGAAGCTGCCGTTACGCGTGATATGACCATTGTGGCATTAACCGGCTATGACGGCGGTGAACTTGCAGGTTTGTTAGGGCCACAGGATGTGGAGATCCGCATTCCTTCGCATCGTAGTGCTCGCATTCAGGAGATGCATATGCTGACGGTAAATTGCCTGTGCGATCTGATCGATAACACGCTTTTCCCTCACCAGGATGTTTAAGGAGAATACATGAAGGCATTATCGCCAATCGCAGTCCTTCTTTCCGCGCTGCTGTTGCAAGGTTGTGTTGCCGCTGCCGTAGTGGGTACCGCTGCTGTGGGTACCAAAGCCGCAACTGATCCACGCAGTGTCGGCACCCAGGTGGACGATGGTACCCTGGAAGTGCGCGTAAACAGCGCATTGTCGAAAGACGAACAGATTAAGAAAGAAACCCGTATTAATGTCACGGCTTATCAGGGCAAAGTGCTGCTGGTTGGGCAGTCACCAAACGCTGAACTTTCGGCTCGCGCTAAACAAATTGCGATGGGCGTCGACGGTGCCAACGAAGTGTATAACGAGATTCGTCAGGGCCAGCCGATTGGTCTGGGCGAAGCGTCTAACGATACGTGGATCACCACCAAAGTGCGTTCGCAGCTGTTAACCAGCGACCTGGTGAAATCGTCCAACGTGAAAGTGACCACCGAAAACGGTGAAGTGTTCCTGATGGGGCTAGTGACTGAACGTGAAGCGAAAGCGGCGGCAGATATTGCCAGCCGGGTAAGCGGCGTGAAGCGGGTAACCACAGCGTTTACGTTTATTAAATAAGCCATTGATCGGTCGTTGAAGTAAATATTCACACCTTAGCCGACCTGTTCCCCTCACCCTAACCCTCTCCCCAAAGGGGAGAGGGGACCGTCCAGTGCTGTATTCAGGAGCATCCAACATCTTAGGCCAACAGCGCCAACCCGCCGACAATCACACCAGATACTGCCACCATCGCCCCCGTCAGCCATAAGGCTTTCGCCGGGAACGCTTTACGCAGCATAATCAGTGACGGCAAACTCACCGCCGGGAGCGTCATCAACAATGCCAGCGCCGGAGCGGTTCCCATACCTGCCAGCATCATCGTTTGCACAATTGGAATTTCTGCTGCCGTGGGAATGACAAACAAGCATCCTGCTACCGCCATCGCCACCACCCACATAAGGCTGTTATCGACAGCACCATCGGCATGGGGGAATAACCAGACGCGAGCGGCACCCAACACCAGTACTGCAAGGATGTAAACCGGGATCGTACTCCAGAAAAGCGTCCATAGCGCCCTGCCCCAGCGGCTAAAAAATCCGCCCTGCGCTTCCGGTATGTCAATTTCGACCGGTGCCTGCGTTAGCGGTATTTCACGTACCCATTTTTGTACCAGCGTCGCAATCAGCAACACCATCGCAAGGCCTGCAACCAGACGAATCGCGGCAAATTGCCAACCGAGGACAAACCCCATAAACACCAGCGTCGCCGGGTTTAACAACGGATTGCCCATCCAGAATGCCAGCGCCCCGCCCATCGATACCTGTTGGCGACGCATTCCCGCCGCGACCGGAGCCGCACAGCAGGTACACATCATGCCCGGCAGCGAAAACAGCGTTCCCAGCAGCGTGCCGCGAAAGCGCGATTGCCCAAGCGTACGCAGCAACCAGTCACGCGGGATCAGCACCTGTATCAACGAACCGAGGATCACCCCCAGCACCGCCGCTTTCCATACCGCGAGGAAATAGATCATCGCGTAATCCAACGCCGCCTGCCACGGATTAGCATCCGCCTGCGCAAGGATAGATTTACCGATACTGTGGGTTTCGGCAGCAGTAAACGCTTTGCCGTAGTAAGGTTGCCATTTCACATACCAGAGACCGGCAATGACAACCAGAAAGAAAAGCGCGGGTTTCCACCACTGAATGGGCGTTGCCGCCTGAGATGAAGACTGACCAGTCATAGCATTCCCCAGGAATAAGTTATGATAATTGAGCGCGTGAATATTACGCTCACTATCAATTCTTGGGAATAATTATTCAGCTCTTTTGCGTAATTCTGAAGAGCTTAAAATCGTCACACCTTCATGCTCAGGCCGCATCGCCTCTGCCAGCATGACCCGCGCCACGTCTCTCGCATCAATGGATTTCCAGTTACCAGGTAACAAACGGAACAGCGGCGCAAAAAGCGTTTCGTTCATCCGCTGTTTGCTACGATCGCCCAGTAACATCGACGGGCGAGCAATGGTCAATTTCGGCCAGTTCTGGGCAATTAATGCTTCTTCCATCTCCCCTTTGACGCGGTTATAGAAAAACGGCGAGTGGGCCTTGGCACCCATAGCACTGACTACCAGCATATGCTGTGCGCCCAACCGCCGCCCGGTTAATGCGGTATCCACTACCAGCGTGTAATCGGCATGAATAAACGCCTCTTTACTCCCCGCTTCTCGCCGCGTGGTGCCGAGACAACAAAACACAATGTCGATGGGATCGGTGACCTGCGCCAGCGCGTCGGTCAGTTGCGGATCATGGGGATTAAACACCCCGGGCATATCGCCCAACGGACGTCGCGTCGGCGCGGCTATGGCGTTAACTTTCGGTTCGTTAATCAACATCCGCAGCAGGTGACCGCCCACCAGCCCCGTTGCGCCTGTAATCAGTACCTGACTCATCTTCGCTCCTTTACAGAATTGTCTGCCTTGCGCTCCCCGGCTCATGCACCAGGCTTAATAGACCATGAGGTAATTATCCCCGATTGTGGGAAATTCGCCTCATCCAATGCAACAACGCGGAGGAAGCATGAGTAAGAAAATTGCCGTTTTAATCACTGATGAATTTGAGGATTCAGAATTTACTTCACCCGCAGACGAGTTCCGTAAAGCCGGACACGAAGTGATTACCATTGAAAAGCAAGCGGGTAAAACGGTGAAAGGCAAAAAAGGAGAAGCCAGCGTGACCATCGATAAATCCATCGATGAAGTGACGCCAGCGGAGTTTGATGCCCTGCTGCTACCGGGCGGCCATTCACCGGATTATCTGCGTGGCGACAACCGTTTTGTCACTTTCACCCGTGATTTTGTGAATAGCGGCAAACCAGTTTTCGCCATCTGTCACGGCCCGCAGTTGCTGATCAGTGCCGATGTGATTCGGGGGCGCAAACTGACTGCAGTTAAACCGATCATTATTGATGTTAAAAACGCGGGCGCGGAATTTTACGATCAGGAAGTGGTGGTCGATAAAGATCAGCTGGTTACCAGCCGAACGCCGGACGATCTGCCAGCGTTTAACCGCGAGGCGTTACGCCTGCTCGGTGCCTGAGTTACGTAGCCAGATCATTTTTTTACCAAAGCCCAGCGTGTTGTCGGTGAATTTGATTTCATCAAGCCGGATTTCCCATACCGGGGCCGACAGCATTCTGGCAACCGGAAAGCGACGGTTGTACGCCTTGCGTGCGAGGTCGCTTTCCTCACCTTCAAGCCTGCGGATCTCGCCTTTAAATTGCACGCCGCGAATTAACGCTACCGTTTTCGGCTGACCGTTTACAGTTCCGGCAACTGCCGCCTGCGGCCCACTCATCTGCGCGTGGCGCGTTTTTTCTTCCGTCAAAATGTAGAAGGCGACTTTCTGCGCATCAAAAAGATAAAAGGCATTGGCGCACCACAATTCCCCTTCCTGCTGCACACACCAGGTGACAACATGTTGTTTTGCCAGCCAACGGCTGATGGCGGTGAGTGTTTCCATTGCTGTTCTCTTTTATACTGTGGGCCTGACCTTAACATGCGACGCAGACGATGACACCCTGGTTTCTTTACTTGATCCGTACCGCCGACAATAAGCTTTATACCGGGATCACCACGGATGTCGAACGCCGCTATCAGCAGCACCAAAGCGGCAAAGGGGCGAAAGCACTGCGCGGGAAAGGAGAACTAACGCTGGCGTTTTCCGCGCCAGTGGGCGATCGTTCGCTGGCGTTACGGGCAGAATATCGCGTTAAGCAACTGACCAAACGGCAAAAAGAACGTCTGGTAGCGGAAGGCGCAGGGTTTGCAGAACTGTTGAGCAGCCTGCAAACCCCAAAGGTTAAAAGCGATTGAAGTGCTCGTGATACTCAACCAGACCGGTTACGCCATTCAGCGCGTCATCCGCTAAACGATGTACCTGGAAGGCGCTTTCAGTGCCCGGCCAGCGGCAACGCAGATCGTGATGCGCCGCCAGCTCAAAGCCGAAACGACTGTACAGCGCCGGATCGCCCAGCGTCACCACTGCGGCATAGCCGAACTCATTAAGCGAATCGAGTCCTTCATAGACCAGTTGGCGTGCCAGCCCTTGTCCACGGTATTTTTCATCAACCGCCAACGGTGCCATGCCGACCCATTGCAGGTCTTCGCCCTGCACATCAACCGGACTAAATGCCACATAGCCAATGACCTGACCTTCGTCATCTGTCGCCACCAGCCCCAGCGTCAGAAAGCCATCTTCACGCAGATCGTGAACCAGCTTCGCTTCCGCATCACTTTCGAATGAACGACGCAGCAGGGCATCAATACCCGGCGCATCAATGGGAATTTCTACTCGAATTAGCATGGTTCACCTACCGATGTCTGTTTGGTTTCAGGCGCGGTTTTCATTCCCGCCTCAACAAAATCCGCCAGTTGCAGCAGCATCATGCGTAAGGCTTTCGGCATTTGCTCCAGTTCAATGGCGTCCATCAGGTTTTTCACATACAGCCCCAGCTCCGTATCGCCTTCAATCACCAGCCGACGCTGGAAGAAGAGCGTATCCGGATCTTGTTTACGCGCCGCAATCATCAGCAGATCGCTGGCGTCGGCACTAAAACTCACATCAGCTTGCGCGTTCTGGCTAACGACCAGTTTGCCATTCACCACCGAGGTAAACCATTGCAGGTCAATATCACGCACATGAATACTTAACCAGCGGCCTTCAAGAAACTCCAGCTCGCCATCATCCAGCGCCTGACGGAATTGCCAGCTTAAGACCTGCTCAAGAACCTGGCGTTTTAGCGCAAATGGCGTCAGTTTTACCGGTACACTCAACAGAGATGGCCCCAAATGCACAATACGGGAACGCAGTTTATCCAACACGAGTTTTACTCCCTGTTTCAACAATCATCCTATTTTGCCATATCAGAAAAATAACATAGCGGTATAAATCAACAATTCCATATGAAATTGCTGCTACCACCAATACAACTTTAACTGCCTTAAATCAAAAATTGTCGCAGCAAGGTTAACTAAAATCCCAGTTCGTTAACATTTTTGCGCTTTGATAGCGCAACCTTCAGGAAAAATTATGGAGCTGCTCTGCCCTGCCGGAAATCTCCCGGCGCTTAAGGCGGCCATCGAAAACGGCGCAGATGCTGTTTATATCGGGCTAAAAGATGATACCAATGCCCGTCACTTCGCCGGCCTTAACTTTACCGAGAAAAAATTGCAGGAAGCGGTGAGTTTTGTCCATCAACATCGCCGCAAACTTCACATCGCGATTAACACTTTTGCGCACCCGGACGGTTACGCCCGCTGGCAGCGCGCCGTGGATATGGCGGCGCAGCTGGGTGCCGACGCGCTGATCCTCGCCGACCTCGCCATGCTGGAGTACGCCGCCGAGCGTTACCCGCATATTGAACGTCATGTGTCAGTGCAGGCTTCGGCGACTAATGAAGAGGCGATTCACTTTTATCATCGCCATTTTGACGTTGCACGCGTGGTGCTGCCGCGCGTGTTGTCGATTCATCAGGTGAAACAACTAGCACGGGTCACACCTGTACCACTGGAAGTCTTTGCTTTCGGCAGCCTGTGCATTATGTCGGAAGGTCGTTGCTATCTGTCGTCGTATCTGACGGGTGAGTCGCCCAACACCGTGGGCGCGTGTTCTCCGGCCCGTTTCGTGCGCTGGCAGCAAACGCCGCAGGGGCTGGAATCTCGCCTGAACGAAGTGCTGATCGACCGTTATCAGGACGGCGAAAACGCAGGTTATCCGACGCTGTGTAAAGGGCGTTATCTGGTGGACGGCGAGCGCTATCACGCGCTGGAAGAACCAACCAGTCTCAATACCCTTGAGCTACTGCCGGAGTTAATGGCGGCGAATATCGCTTCGGTGAAAATTGAAGGCCGCCAGCGTAGCCCGGCGTATGTCAGCCAGGTGGCAAAAGTCTGGCGTCAGGCTATCGACCGTTGTAAGGCCGATCCGCAAAACTTCGTACCACAAAGCGCGTGGATGGAGACGCTCGGGTCGATGTCCGAAGGCACGCAGACCACCCTTGGCGCGTATCACCGTAAATGGCAGTGAGAAGAGCAATGAAATATTCCTTAGGGCCGGTGCTATGGTACTGGCCAAAAGAGACGCTGGAAGATTTTTATCAGCAGGCCGCCGCCAGCAACGCAGACGTGATTTATCTCGGTGAAGCGGTCTGTAGCAAACGCCGGGCAACCAAAGTTGGCGACTGGCTGGAGATGGCGAAATCGCTCGCCGGAAGTGGCAAGCAGATTGTGCTCTCCACGCTGGCACTGGTGCAGGCGTCCTCCGAACTGGGCGAACTGAAACGCTATGTTGAGAACGGTGAGTTTCTGATTGAAGCCAGCGATCTCGGCGTGGTGAATATGTGCGCTGAACGCAAACTGCCGTTCGTCGCCGGGCACGCGCTGAACTGCTACAACGCGGTGACCCTGAAAATATTGCTCAAACAGGGCATGATGCGCTGGTGTATGCCGGTGGAGCTATCCCGCGACTGGCTGGTGAATCTGCTTAATCAGTGCGATGAGCTGGGCATTCGCAACCAGTTTGAAGTGGAAGTCTTGAGCTACGGTCATCTGCCGCTGGCCTACTCCGCCCGCTGCTTTACCGCGCGTTCGGAAGACCGCCCGAAAGATGAGTGCGAAACCTGCTGCATTAAGTATCCGAACGGGCGCAACGTTCTGTCGCAGGAAAACCAGCAAGTGTTTGTACTCAATGGCATTCAGACCATGAGCGGCTACGTTTACAACCTCGGTAACGAGCTGGCATCCATGCAGGGGCTGGTCGATGTGGTCCGCCTGTCACCGCAGGGGACTGACACTTTCACTATGCTCGACGCCTTCCGCGCCAATGAAAATGGCGCTGCGCCACTGCCGTTGACGGCAAACAGCGATTGTAACGGCTACTGGCGGCGGCTGGCCGGGCTGGAGCTGCAAGCGTAAGTAAATAGCTCACTTTGTTAACAACTTTAACTACTCTTTAATGCAGTATTAAAGATTAATCGGTAACAAAGTGAGCTGTTATGACTGATAAAACCATTGCGTTTTCGCTACTCGATCTGGCCCCCATTCCCGAAGGTTCTTCAGCGCGAGAAGCGTTCTCCCACTCTCTCGATCTCGCCCGTCTGGCTGAAAAGCGCGGCTATCATCGCTACTGGCTGGCAGAACACCACAATATGACCGGCATTGCCAGTGCTGCAACATCAGTATTAATTGGCTATCTGGCGGCGAATACCACCACGCTGCATCTGGGTTCCGGCGGCGTGATGTTACCAAACCACTCACCGTTGGTCATTGCCGAACAGTTCGGCACGCTCAATACGCTCTATCCGGGGCGAATCGATTTGGGGCTGGGTCGTGCTCCGGGTAGTGACCAGCGAACCATGATGGCTCTACGTCGTCATATGAGCGGCGATATTGATAATTTCCCCCGCGATGTCGCGGAGCTGGTGGACTGGTTTGACGCCCGCGATCCCAATCCGCATGTGCGCCCGGTACCGGGCTATGGCGAGAAAATCCCCGTGTGGTTGTTAGGCTCCAGCCTTTACAGCGCGCAACTGGCGGCGCAGCTTGGTCTGCCGTTTGCGTTTGCCTCACACTTCGCGCCGGATATGTTGTTCCAGGCGCTGCATCTTTATCGCAGCAACTTCAAACCGTCGGCACGACTGGAAAAACCGTATGCGATGGTGTGCATCAATATTATCGCCGCCGACAGCAACCGCGACGCTGAATTTCTGTTTACCTCGATGCAGCAAGCCTTTGTGAAGCTGCGCCGTGGCGAAACCGGGCAACTGCCGCCGCCGATTCAAAATATGGATCAGTTCTGGTCACCGTCCGAGCAGTATGGCGTGCAGCAGGCGCTGAGTATGTCGCTGGTGGGCGATAAAGCGAAAGTGCGTCATGGTTTGCAGTCGATCCTGCGCGAAACCGACGCCGATGAGATTATGGTTAACGGGCAGATTTTCGATCACCAGGCGCGCCTGCATTCGTTTGAACTGGCGATGGATGTTAAGGAAGAGTTGTTGGGCTGATTTTATAACGCCGGTTTTCAACGGTGATGGTTGGCAATCGGCGATTTTTTTCAAAGTAATCATAGCCGGGCTTCAACATACGCCAGAAATTATATTCCGGCCATACCTGCGCCTGGCGCATATTTTCTTCGTCCATCGCAAACGGGAAGATATGCACCGGCACGCTCTTCTGCCCGCTATTCAGCGCCTGCGCCACCAGTTGATAAATCTCTTCAATACCAGCATCGGTCATGGCATAGCAGCCCGCCGAAACGCAGTTTCCGTGAACCATAATGAAATCACCGGTGTAGCCGTTTGCCCGATCGTAAGCATTCGGGTAACCAATATTAAATGCCAGATGATAGCGGCTGTTTGGGTTAAGCAACTCTTTGTTGGTGGCATAAAAACCTTCCGGGCTTTTACCATCCCCCTGTTTGTGTTTTGGCCCTAAGCCACCAGACCACGCGCATATAGTCCTGGTTTTATAGAGTTCGTAAGGCTTGTTGTTGGTGCTTGCCCACAGTTCCAGCTTATCTTCCGCTTTCAGAATGCGGATAAATAACTGGTCACCAGGATGAATGATTTTTAAAGACGGTGCGACAGGTTTTTCAACTGGCAGGAAAACGTGTTCATCGTGTGGGGCAGGCCAGAAAAATTGAAAAATCATGGCGATAAACAGGCTCAACAATACAATAGCAAGTAGTCCTTTACGCCCCATTTCGTATTCCGCTTATTCTGAGCCAGTTCAAGTATATATTTTCTTATGATATGAAATAGATGAAAGGTCCAGTTCTGTACTTTTATAAAATAGTCATCGTTTTATCATCGCCAAACAGAGAAATGAACAAATCGACTTATTACCAGAGAAAATCATTATGAGTGAACCGGCTTCCTTTTTTCTTCATGCACATATTACCGAGAGTAACCTCGAGAAGTTTTTCCATTCACCAGCAACAAATATCAAAGACCATGACGACTGGTTGCCATGGTTTATCGAGAAGCAGCGGTTGTACGGCGATCCTGCAAAAATGCTTAACAATCTTGCAGCTTGTAATTCTGGTGAAAGTGAAAAGAATATTTATGCCGAACATATCAACTTTAATAAAGAAACACAGATAGTCACGATGGATCACATATTTCTCTCAGAGAGCTATGAAATCTTCATGCCACTCATGGCCTGTGTGCGGGGAATCGAGAAGTTTATTACGCCAGGGGAAAATAATTTTGCGCTAATTTATTATTACTGGTGGGGTTCGGAGACCGCTATCGCGCTCGAATTTGATGCCAATGGTAGCAAAATAACGGCAAATCCTAAGGCAGAAAATTTAACTATCGCCGATGCTTTTTTCGATGAGCACGGGGAAGCTCTCGCTGAAGAACTTTATAATAAACAGGGGTTTATTTGATACCATCTCGTGTACTTGTGAATTATTGCCGGATGAAAACTGCTCATCCGGCTCGTTCAATTACTGATACACCGGCAGCAAATTAAAGCTCGATAAAATATGCACCAGTGCGTTACCGACGCCAAACACCAGAATCAGCGCAATCATCGGCTTGCCGCCCCAGACGCGGAATTTCGGGCTACCAAAGCGTTTACGCGATGCGCGGGCCAGCAGCGCCGGAACGATTGCCGCCCAGATGGTAGCCGCTAAGCCAGCATAACCAATGGCGTACAGGAATCCGTTCGGGAACAGCAAACCACCCACAACAGGCGGTGCAAAGGTCAACAATGCTGTTTTCAAGCGGCCCATAGCCGAGTCATCGAAACCAAACAGATCTGCCAGATAGTCAAACAAACCCAGCGTTACGCCAAGGAACGAACTTGCTACCGCAAAGTTTGAGAACACGACCAGCAGAAGGTCCAGGCTACGGCTGTTCAGCACGCCGCTTAATGCCTGTACCAGCACATCAATGTTACCGCCCTTCTCGGCGATGCCGATAAACTCCGGACGAGGGATGTTGCCCATCGTCGCCAGCAACCAGATGGTATACAGCGCCAGCGCCATCAGCGTACCGTACACCAGGCATTTCACGATGGTTTTCGGATCTTTGCCGTAATACTTCATCAGGCTCGGCACGTTACCGTGATAACCAAACGATGCCAGACAGAATGGCAGTGTCATCAGCAGATACGGCGCATAAGACGCATTGCTTTCGGCGACGTTGAACAATGTCGCAGGCTGTACATGCCCCAGCAGGCTGCCGAAGGTGAGGAAGAAAGTAATGACTTTCGCCCCCAGCACAATTGCTGTCATCCGGCTGACAGCTTTCGTACTCAACCACACCACGAACGCTACCAGCAGTGCAAAACCAAATCCAGCTGCCCGTGCAGGGACGTTCAGCGACATCTCCGCGAAGGTGTGATGCAGAATCGAACCGCTGGCAGAAATATAGGCGTAAGTCAGGATATAGAGCACAAAGGCAATGGAAATGCCGTTGACTACGTTCCAGCCTTTGCCCAGCAAATCTTTGGTGATGGTGTCAAAGCTAGAACCGATTCGATAATTCAGGTTAGCTTCCAGAATCATCAAGCCGGAATGCAGCATACAGAACCAGGTAAAGATCAGCGCCGTCATTGACCAGAAGAACCACGCCCCGGACATGACCACAGGCAGAGAAAACATCCCTGCGCCAATAATGGTGCCGCCGATAATCACCACGCCGCCAAGCAGCGACGGTGACGTTTGGGTGGTGGTTAGTGTTGCCATGAGGGCTTCTCTCCAGTGAAAAATAGTGCGACTGCGTTGTTATGTATTGCACTGTACCAGTACACGAGTACAAAAGACAGAAAAAAAGCCCCGATGGTAAAAATCGGGGCTGTATATATTATTTTACAGATTGTGTTCGCTGTTCAGCGATGATTACGCATCACCACCGAAACGACGACGACCGGTAGAGTCATCACGACGCGGAGCGCGGCCTTCACGACGTTCGCCGCTAAAACGACGACCATCACCACGACCACCTTCACGGCGTTCACCGCTGAAGTTACGACCGCCTTCACGACCACCTTCACGACGTTCGCCACCGAAACCACGACCACCGCCACGACGCTCACCGCCAGTATGCGGCTGTGCATCGCCCAGTAACTGCATGTTCATCGGCTTGTTGAGAATGCGAGTACGCGTAAAGTGTTGCAGCACTTCACCCGGCATACCTTTCGGCAGTTCGATGGTGGAGTGAGAAGCAAACAGCTTGATGTTACCGATGTAACGGCTGCTGATGTCGCCTTCGTTAGCAATCGCGCCAACGATATGACGAACTTCAACACCATCATCGCGGCCCACTTCAATGCGGTACAGCTGCATATCGCCAACATCACGACGTTCACGACGCGGACGATCTTCACGGTCACCACGCGGGCCACGGTCGTTACGATCGCGCGGACCACGGTCATCACGGTCACGGAATTCACGTTTCGGACGCATCGGCGCATCTGGCGGAACAATCAGAGTACGTTCACCCTGTGCCATTTTCAGCAGTGCGGCGGCCAGAGTTTCGAGATCCAGCTCTTCGCCTTCGGCAGTCGGCTGAATTTTGCTCAGCAGTGCACGGTATTGATCCAGATCGCTGCTTTCCAGCTGCTGCTGTACTTTAGCGGCGAATTTTTCCAGACGACGTTTGCCCAGCAGTTCTGCGTTCGGCAGTTCAACTTCCGGAATGGTCAGCTTCATGGTGCGTTCAATGTTACGCAGCAGACGACGCTCACGATTCTCAACGAACAGGAGCGCACGACCAGCACGACCCGCACGACCGGTACGACCGATACGGTGAACGTAAGACTCAGAATCCATCGGGATATCGTAGTTAACTACCAGGCTGATACGCTCAACGTCCAGGCCACGGGCCGCAACGTCGGTCGCAATCAGGATGTCCAGACGACCATCTTTCAGTCGTTCCAGTGTCTGCTCACGCAGCGCCTGGTTCATGTCACCGTTCAGCGCGGCGCTATTGTAGCCGTTACGCTCAAGAGCTTCTGCCACTTCCAGAGTCGCGTTTTTGGTACGAACGAAGATAATCGCCGCATCAAAATCTTCCGCTTCCAGGAAACGTACCAGTGCTTCGTTTTTACGCATACCCCAGACAGTCCAGTAGCTCTGGCTGATGTCAGGACGGGTAGTCACGCTGGACTGAATGCGCACTTCCTGCGGCTCTTTCATAAAGCGGCGGGTAATACGACGAATCGCTTCCGGCATGGTTGCAGAGAACAGAGCGGTCTGATGACCTTCCGGGATCTGCGCCATAATAGTTTCAACGTCTTCGATGAAGCCCATGCGCAGCATTTCGTCAGCTTCATCCAGAACCAGACCGCTCAGTTTAGAAAGGTCCAGAGTGCCACGTTTCAGGTGATCCAGCAGACGGCCCGGAGTACCAACAACGATCTGCGGCCCCTGACGCAGGGCGCGTAATTGCACGTCATAACGCTGGCCGCCGTACAGGGCAACCACGTTTACGCCGCGCATGTGTTTAGAGAAATCCGTCATTGCCTCAGCAACCTGTACCGCCAGTTCGCGGGTCGGTGCCAACACCAGAATCTGTGGTGCTTTCAGCTCAGGATCAAGATTCTGCAGCAGAGGTAAAGAGAATGCTGCAGTTTTTCCGCTCCCCGTCTGGGCCATACCCAGGACGTCGCGGCCATTCAGCAGATGTGGAATACACTCTGCCTGAATTGGAGATGGTTTTTCGTAACCCAGATCGTTAAGGGCTTCAAGGATAGGAGCCTTCAGGCCCAGATCTGCAAAAGTGGTTTCGAATTCAGCCATGTAGTACGTGTGCCTCAAAATTAATGGCGGCCAGTCTACATAACTCATCATGAAATTGATCAGCAATTTTCATTGAAAAGTGTGAACCGGCTCAAAGTAGGTGTATTAACGAACAACAACGCCCTCACCCGTTAAGGTGATGGCAATCAAAAAAGATTACGGGCTGATGTGTACGTCAGCTATTGCTGGTCCGATTCTGCCAGGTCATCTTGGTCCTGGCCCAGGAGCGATAATTCCAACAATGCGTATCGGTGCTCAACAAAGTTATGAACGTTGTTGGCAACCGCCAGTTTGAACAGTGCCGTGGCGCTGTCCAAATCCCCCAGACTTAGGTAGTACTTACCTAAATAGAAGTTGGTTTCACTGAGATGCTCAGCGAGCGAGGTGTTATCCGTTGCGTCCGCCTTGAGCCTTTCCATTAACGTTTGTTCGCTAATGTTGCCCAGGTAGAACTCGACAATGTTCCATCCCCACTGTTCCTTATCCGATTTTTCGAAGTGCTGTCTCAACACTTCTTTAGCCTGCTTCTCATCGAGCTTCTGCTCGGCGAGATAAAGCCACAGACTACGGAAAGGATCATTGGGATCGTCTTGATAAAACGCCAGCAGATCATCTTGCGCTAACTTGTCACGACCGCCGTAATATAATGCGATCCCGCGATTCAAGTGCGCGTAGTTGTAAGTTGGATCAAGCTCAAGTACAGAATCAAACGCTTCATAGGCAGCATCAAAATTGCCTGCCTGCGTTAAATATATGCCTAAGTAATTGAATACTTCAGGCATATCCGGTCGGATTGCCAGCGCTTGCGAAAAATCGTTACGCGCTAATGCCCTCAGACCGAGACTATCATACAACACTCCGCGCTCATATAAAAGCTGTGCGCGTTCGTCATCGGTTAAAGCCCGACTGGCAAGGATTTGTTCCATACGTGCCAGAATCACTTCCTGCTGTAAAGTCGGTTGCAATGGTACCGCGAGGACTTCACTTTTACGCCAGGAAGTATTACTGCATCCTGCAAGCGTAAGTGCTGTCGCAACGAAACACCAGCGCAAAAAAGGCTTCATTTCCCACTCCCGAAGACCACGGTTGAATGAACGTCCTGTTCCCGGTTGCTAACAAGGCGTCCTGCCCGGTTAAAAGCCCCCCGCCGCAGCGGAGGGCAAATGGCAACCTTACTCGCCCTGTTCAGCAGCCGGAGCTTCCGGTGCTGCAGCAGGTTGAGACTGCTCAGTCGCTTCTTTAATGCTCAGACGGATACGGCCCTGGCGATCAACTTCCAGAACTTTCACCGGTACTTCCTGACCCATCTGCAGGTAATCGGTCACTTTCTCAACGCGTTTGTCAGCGATCTGAGAGATGTGTACCAGACCTTCTTTACCGCCGCCGATGGCAACAAATGCGCCAAAGTCAACGATACGGGTCACTTTACCATTGTAGACGCGGCCCACTTCGATTTCTGCAGTGATCTCTTCGATACGACGAATAGCATGTTTCGCTTTCTCGCCGTCGGTCGCTGCGATTTTCACAGTACCGTCATCTTCGATTTCGATGGTGGTGCCAGTTTCTTCGGTCAGAGCACGGATTACAGAACCGCCTTTACCGATAACGTCTTTGATCTTGTCCGGGTTGATCTTGATGGTATGGATACGCGGAGCGAACTCAGAGATATCGCCACGCGGCGCGTTGATCGCCTGTTCCATTACGCCCAGGATATGCAGACGCGCACCTTTAGCCTGGTTCAGCGCAACCTGCATGATCTCTTTGGTGATACCTTCAATTTTGATATCCATCTGCAATGCAGAGATACCGTCGCGGGAACCCGCAACTTTGAAGTCCATATCGCCCAGGTGATCTTCGTCGCCCAAAATGTCAGACAGTACAACGTAGTTGTCGCCTTCTTTCACCAGACCCATTGCGATACCCGCAACAGCAGCTTTGATTGGCACACCTGCGTCCATCAGCGCCAGAGACGCGCCGCACACGGAAGCCATAGAAGAGGAACCGTTGGATTCAGTGATTTCAGACACAACACGTACGGTGTACGGGAATTTGTCCATATCCGGCATGACTGCCAGCACACCGCGCTTCGCCAGACGACCGTGACCAATTTCACGACGCTTCGGAGAACCGACCATGCCGGTTTCGCCTACTGAGTACGGAGGGAAGTTGTAGTGGAACAGGAAGGTGTCAGTACGTTCGCCCATTAGTTCATCAAGAACTTGCGCGTCACGTGCAGTACCCAGCGTTGCGGTAACCAGCGCCTGAGTTTCACCACGGGTGAACAGCGCAGAACCGTGAGTACGCGGCAGCACGCCAGTACGCACATCCAGACCACGAATCATATCTTTTTCACGACCGTCAATACGCGGTTCGCCTGCCAGTACGCGGCTACGAACAACGTTTTTCTCGATAGCGTGCAGAATTTCACCCAGTTCGTTTTCGTCCAGGGTTTCATCTTCAGCAAGCAGCGTCGCGATGGTTTCAGATTTGATGACATCAACCTGCGCATAACGCTCTTGTTTGTCGGTGATGCGGTAAGCATCGCTCAGACGAGCTTCAGCCAGTGCAGCAACGCGCGCGTTCAGCGCTTCGTTTACCGGCTCCGGCTGCCAGTCCCAACGCGGTTTACCGGCTTCTTTCACCAGTTCATTGATGTTCTGAATGACAACCTGCTGTTGTTCATGACCGAACACTACTGCGCCCAACATCTGGTCTTCGCTCAGCAGTTCAGCTTCAGATTCAACCATCAGTACAGCGGCTTCAGTACCGGCAACAACCAGATCCAGTTTGCTCTCTTTCAGCTCGTCCTGAGTCGGGTTCAGTACGTACTGGTCATTGATGTAACCTACGCGGGCAGCACCAATCGGACCATTGAACGGAATACCAGACAGAGACAGTGCTGCGGAAGCGCCAATCATCGCGACGATATCCGGGTTAACCTGCGGGTTAACAGAAACCACGGTGGCGATAACCTGAACTTCGTTGACGAAGCCTTCCGGGAACAGCGGGCGAATCGGGCGGTCAATCAGACGCGCGATCAGGGTTTCGCCTTCGCTTGGACGACCTTCACGACGGAAGAAGCTACCCGGGATACGACCAGCAGCGTAGGTACGCTCCTGATAGTTAACGGTCAGTGGGAAGAAGTCCTGACCTGGTTTGGCTTTTTTCTGGCCAACAACGGTAACGAATACCGCGGTGTCATCCATGCTAACCATAACAGCGGCAGTAGCCTGACGAGCCATCATGCCGGTTTCCAGAGTCACGGTGTGTTGGCCGTACTGGAATTTACGAACGATCGGATTAAGCAATGTAATATCCTTTCTCTTTCTTAGACAGTACCTTACGGCACTGGTGTTAATACCCGATCTTCTGCGCATCCTCGCGACTAATGACAACCCTAACCCAGCCCAATGTGGGTAAAGCCTCTCATTAGCCGCGCGAACCTCTGCAACGGAAGATCATTCATAGCAACAATACATTAGTTTCCAGTGAATTGCTGCCGTCAGCTTGAAAAAAGGGGCCACTCAGGCCCCCTTTTCTGAAACTCGCAAGAATTAGCGACGCAGACCCAGGCGCTCGATGAGCTGGGTGTAACGTGCTACGTCTTTACGTTTCAGGTAGTCGAGCAGTTTACGACGCTGAGAAACCATGCGCAGCAGACCACGACGGCTGTGGTGATCTTTTTTGTGCTCTGCAAAGTGGCCCTGCAGGTGGTTGATCTGTGCAGTCAGCAGTGCTACCTGAACTTCGGTAGAACCGGTGTCGTTTGCGTCACGACCAAACTCAGAAACGATTTTAGCTGTTGCTTCAGTACTTAGAGACATTTTAAAACTCCAAAGTATATAGAATGAAAGGACGCCGATCTCTAATTCAGCGATCCCAGTGTACGTTACGCAAAGTGTTAAACAATTTACGCGACGTTAAGCGGCAGTATTCTACTCGTAGCGACCTGTTATCGCAAGACGGTTAACATTACGCCGGGTATTCAACCACCAGGCGACGAGGCGCGACGCGGCCTTCATCGTCAATTTCGCCCATACCGATAAACTTGCCGTTCTCACCTTCTGTAACGCGAACCAGTCCTTCCAGCGGCGCACCGGATGTACGAACCGGGTTACCATTTTTGAAGTAAACAGAAGACGTTAACGGAAGATTCACCACCGGGTAGTCCGAAGCTGGACTGTCCATTGGCATCAGTAATGGATCAAGTAACTCCGCGGCTGGAATATCCTGCTGTTCGGCTTGTTCAACCAGTTCACGCAGATGTTCCAGGGTCACCATCCGTTCAACCGGATATTTACTTACCGCCAGACGACGCAGGTAAATAACATGCGCGCCACAACCGAGTTTTTCACCCAGGTCATCAATGATGGTGCGGATATAAGTGCCTTTTGAGCAGTGAATTTCCAGCTCCAGCTCATTGCCTTCGTGGCGAATAAACAGCAATTCATAAACGGTAATCGGGCGCGCTTCACGCGGTACTTCAATGCCCTGACGCGCATATTCGTACAGTTTTTTGCCCTGGTATTTCAGTGCTGAATACATCGAAGGGATCTGTTCGATATCGCCACGGAAAGTATCCAGCGCCGCCGCCAGTTGCTCTGCACTAAAGGTTACCGGACGTTCTTCAACGATTTGTCCGTCGGCGTCAGACGTATCGGTACGCTGTCCAAGACGCGCAATCACCCTATAGCGTTTGTCGGAGTCCAGCAGATACTGGGAAAACTTCGTCGCTTCCCCGAGGCAAATTGGCAACATGCCAGTTGCCAGCGGGTCCAGCGCACCGGTATGCCCAGCACGGTTGGCGTTATAAATCCGTTTCACTTTTTGCAGCGCATCGTTGCTGGACATACCCTGCGGTTTATCCAGCAACAACACGCCGTTAATGTCGCGACCGCGACGACGAGGACGACTCATTAGTCCTCCTTGCTGTCGTCCGGGTTAACACGACGTTCTTCGTCATGTTTGACCACGCTGGTCACCAGGTTTGACATGCGCATCCCTTCAACCAGCGAGTTGTCGTAGAAGAAGGTCAGTTCCGGCACGATACGCAGGCGCATCGCTTTCCCCAGCAGGCTGCGGATGAAACCAGAAGCTTCCTGCAGCGCTTTGATGCCCGCTTTAACCGCGTCTTCATCTTTGTCGTTGAGGAACGTTACATATACTTTGGCATACGCCAGGTCGCGAGACATTTCGACACCGGAAACGGTGGTCATCATGCCCAGACGAGGATCTTTAATTTCACGCTGCAGGATGAGAGCGATCTCTTTTTGCATTTCCTGCGCTACGCGCTGCGGGCGACCAAATTCTTTCGCCATAATAAATTCTCCTGACAAAAAAGGGGCCATAGCCCCTTTTAAAATTAATCTCAGGTGGAAAGGGCTGTGTAGGCCTGATAAGACGCGCGAGCGTCGCATCAGGCAACGGCTGCCGGATGCGGCGTAAAAGCCTTATCCGGCCTACAACCCAGACAACCTTAAGCGATGGTACGTTGGATTTCGATGATTTCGAATACTTCGATCACATCGCCAGTGCGGACGTCGTTGTAGTTCTTAACGCCGATACCACATTCCATACCGTTACGGACTTCGTTAACGTCATCTTTGAAGCGGCGCAGGGACTCCAGCTCGCCTTCGTAGATAACCACGTTGTCGCGCAGAACGCGGATCGGGTTGTGACGTTTAACCACACCTTCGGTAACCATACAACCTGCGATGGCACCAAATTTCGGTGATTTGAATACGTCACGAACTTCCGCCAGACCGATAATCTGTTGTTTCAGTTCCGGAGACAGCATACCGCTCATTGCCGCTTTCACTTCGTCGATCAGGTTATAGATGACGGAGTAGTAACGCAGATCCAAGCTTTCCGCTTCAATCACTTTACGTGCAGAGGCATCAGCACGTACGTTGAAGCCAACCAGGATGGCGTTGGACGCCGCAGCCAGGGTAGCGTCGGTTTCGGTGATACCACCTACGCCAGAACCGATGATCTTCACTTTAACTTCGTCAGTAGACAGTTTCAGCAAGGAGTCGGAGATAGCTTCCACAGAACCCTGTACGTCTGCCTTAAGGACGATATTCACTTCGTGAACTTCGCCTTCGGTCATGTTGGCGAACATGTTCTCGAGTTTAGATTTCTGCTGACGCGCCAGTTTAACTTCGCGGAATTTACCCTGACGATAGAGTGCAACTTCACGCGCTTTCTTCTCGTCACGTACAACGGTAACTTCATCACCCGCAGCCGGAACGCCGGACAGGCCGAGGATTTCCACCGGAATGGACGGACCCGCTTCCAGCACTTCCTGACCCAGTTCGTTACGCATCGCACGAACACGACCGTATTCGAAGCCACACAGAACGATATCGCCCTTGTGCAGAGTACCTTCACGTACCAGAACGGTAGCAACCGGACCACGACCTTTATCGAGGAAGGATTCGATAACCGCACCGCTCGCCATGCCTTTACGTACCGCTTTCAGTTCCAGAACTTCCGCCTGCAGCAGGATAGCGTCCAGCAGCTCATCGATACCAGTACCCGCTTTCGCAGACACATGTACGAACTGGCTTTCACCGCCCCACTCTTCCGGCAAGATGCCGTACTGGGAGAGTTCGTTCTTAACGCGATCCGGATCGGCTTCTGGTTTATCGATCTTGTTCACTGCAACGACCACCGGAACCTGCGCCGCTTTCGCGTGCTGGATTGCTTCGATGGTCTGCGGCATTACGCCGTCGTCGGCAGCAACAACCAGGACTACGATGTCCGTTGCCTGCGCACCACGAGCACGCATTGAAGTAAACGCGGCGTGCCCCGGGGTGTCCAGGAAGGTGATCATGCCGTTTTCAGTTTCAACGTGGTATGCACCAATGTGCTGGGTAATACCGCCCGCTTCGCCAGAGGCCACTTTCGTTGAACGAATGTAGTCCAGCAGAGAGGTTTTACCGTGGTCAACGTGACCCATGATGGTCACAACCGGCGCGCGCGGTTCAGCCGCTGCACCCGTGTCACGGTCGCTCATTACCGCTTCTTCCAGCTCGTTTTCACGACGCAGGATAACTTTGTGGCCCATCTCTTCAGCAACCAGCTGTGCGGTTTCCTGATCGATAACCTGGTTGATGGTTGCCATTGCGCCCAGTTTCATCATCGCTTTGATGACCTGAGAGCCTTTAACCGCCATCTTGTTCGCCAGTTCGCCAACGGTGATGGTTTCGCCGATCACAACGTCACGGTTAACGGCCTGAGCAGGCTTCTGGAAGCCTTGCTGCAGCGAAGAACCTTTACGTTTTCCGCCCTTACCGCCACGTACTGCTGCGCGTGCTTCTTCACGATCAGCTTTTGATTCAGCGTGTTTGTTGCCTTTCTTCGGACGCGCAGCTTTCGCGTTACGACCACGGCCACGGCCGCCTTCGACTTCACGATCGCTTTCGTCTTCTGCCTGGCGAGCATGTTGAGAAGTAGTGACGTGATAATCGCTGGAATCTTCAGTCGGTTCCGCGTTATCAGTCCATTTGTTTTCTTCCGCCATACGACGTGCTTCTTCAGCAACGCGACGTGCTTCTTCTTCGAGTTTACGACGCGCTTCTTCTTCGGCTTTACGCTTGAGCTCTGCAGCTTCCTGCTCACGGCGGGCTTTTTCAGCCTGGGCGTTTTTAGTCATATCGTCTTGTTGATTGCTCACTTTGTCTTTTTCCGCAGCTTCACGTTTCGCTTGTTCAGCAGCTTCACGCTTAGCTTGTTCTGCGGCCTCACGTTCAGCTTTTTGTTGCGCCTCGCGTTTAGCCGATTCTTCTGCCTCACGACGGGCTTGCTCTTCCGCTTCACGCTGCGCTTGCTCTTCCGCAGCAAGGCGTTCAGCCTCTTGCGGATCGCGTTTCACAAAGGTGCGTTTCTTGCGGACTTCGATTTGTACCGATTTGCTTTTTCCACCGGTACCAGGAATGTTAAGGGTGCTGCGTGTTTTACGTTGCAGCGTCAATTTGTCCGGGCCTGAATTTTTCTGATTCAGGTGGTCAATCAAAGTCTGTTTCTCTTGTGCGGACACAGAGTCGTCAGCAGACTTCCGGATACCTGCATCAGCAAATTGCTGTACCAGGCGTTCCACGGAGGTCTGTCGCTCTGCGGCCAGCGTTTTAATCGTTACATCTGTCATGCTGTTCCTTCCTGCTACAGTTTATTACGCTTCGTCACCGAACCAGCAAATATTACGGGCAGCCATAATCAGTGCTCCGGCTTTTTCGTCGGTCAACCCTTCGATATCAGCCAGATCATCAATGCCCTGTTCGGCGAGATCTTCCAGCGTACAAACGCCACGGGCGGCCAGTTTGAATGCCAAATCACGATCTATCCCTTCAAGGTTCAGCAGATCGTCAGCCGGTTTGTTATCACCGAGGCTTTCTTCCTGGGCCTGTGCAATGGTGGCCAGTGCATTTTTAGCACGCTCGCGCAGTGCTTCAACGGTCGGCTCATCAAGGCCTTCGATTTCCAACAGCTCTTTCATCGGCACATAGGCCAGTTCTTCCAGCGTCGAGAAGCCTTCTTCTACCAGAACAGTCGCGAAGTCTTCGTCGATGTCGAGATATTTGGTGAAGGTGTCGATCGCTGCGTGCGCTTCCGCCTGATGCTTAGCCTGCAGGTCGTCAACGGTCATCACGTTGAGTTCCCAACCGCTCAGCTGCGAAGCCAGACGCACGTTCTGACCATTACGGCCAATCGCCTGCGCCAGGTTACCGGCTTCAACGGCGATATCCATGGTGTGTTTATCTTCATCCACCACGATAGAAGCAACGTCTGCCGGTGCCATTGCGTTAATCACGAACTGCGCCGGGTTATCATCCCACAGGACGATATCGATACGCTCGCCGCCCAGTTCAGTAGAAACCGCCTGAACACGCGCGCCACGCATACCTACGCAAGCACCTACCGGATCGATACGTTTATCGTTGGTTTTCACCGCGATTTTCGCACGAGAACCCGGATCGCGAGCCGCTGCTTTAATTTCAATCACTTCTTCGCCGATTTCCGGCACTTCAATACGGAACAGTTCGATCAGCATTTCCGGCTTGGAACGAGTGACGAACAGTTGCGCGCCACGCGCTTCCGGGCGAACGGAATAGAGCACGCCACGAACACGGTCGCCAGGGCGGAAGTTTTCACGCGGCAGCATATCTTCGCGCAGGATCACGGCTTCAGCGTTGTTGCCAAGATCCAGAGAGATGTTGTCGCGGTTTACTTTTTTCACCACGCCGGTGATGATTTCACCTTCGTGTTCACGGAACTGATCAACCACCATCGCACGTTCGGCTTCACGCACTTTCTGCACGATAACCTGTTTTGCCGTCTGGGTGGTGATACGGTCAAAGGTAACAGACTCAATCTGATCTTCAACGTAATCGCCCAGGTTCAGGCTTTCATCTTCATAACGTGCGGCTTCAAGGGTGATTTCCTTGGTCGGCTGGGTGACTTCATCAACAACTAACCAGCGACGGAAGGTGTCAAAATCACCGCTTTTGCGATCGATCTGTACGCGGACGTCGATCTCTTGTTCATATTTTTTCTTTGTTGCTGTCGCCAGCGCGCTTTCCAATGCTTCGAAAATCTTCTCGCGAGGTAGCGCCTTTTCATTGGATACGGCTTCAACTACAGCCAAAATTTCTTTGTTCATCGCGGGCTTTTCACCTCATCCAGACTATTAAAAGTGGGGAACCAGGTTCGCCTTCTGGATATTACTCAGCGCGAACACTTCATCTTTACCTTCGACGGTAACTGTGATCATTTCACCGTCTACCGCTTTGATAACGCCCTGCCATTTACGACGGTTTTGTACCGCCATGCGGAGAACCAGAGTCACCTCTTCTCCGACGAAACGGGCGTAGTGTTCAGCCGTGAACAGTGGGCGATCGAGACCCGGTGAGGAGACTTCCAGGTTATAAGCAACGGTGATGGGATCTTCAACATCCAGCACAGCACTTACCTGGTGGCTCACATCAGCACAATCATCAACATTGATGCCATCTTCACTATCAATATAGATGCGCAGTGTGGATGTGCGACCGCGAATAAATTCGATGCCAACCAGTTCAAAACCCAGGGCCTCAACTGGCGCAGTAATCATCTCTGTTAATTTTTGCTCTAATGTGGACAAGCCCACCCCCAAGACATAAAAAAAGGGCCTAAAGCCCAGTTATTCTGTAGTCAGATAACAAAAAACCCCGATAAATCGGGGCTTTATATAACTGAACCCTATAACCGCAACTGCGGTCTGGAGCACTTTCCAGAAGGATTTTTTCAAATCCCACTACGAAGGCCGAAGTCTTCACAGTATATTTGAAAAAGGACTCTAAGGGAAAGTGGTTGCGGGGGCCGGATTTGAACCGACGACCTTCGGGTTATGAGCCCGACGAGCTACCAGGCTGCTCCACCCCGCGCCTGAAACGTGGCAAATTCTACTCGTTTTGGGTAAAAAATGCAAATACTGCTGGGATTTGGTGTACCGAGACGGGACGTAAAATCTGCAGGCATTATAGTGATCCACGCCACATTTTGTCAACGTTTATTGCTAATCACGTGAATGAATATCCAGTTCACTTTCATTTGTTGAATACTTTTGCCTTCTCCTGCTCTCCCTTAAGCGCATTATTTTACAAAAAACACACTAAACTCTTCCTGTCTCCGATAAAAGATGATTAAATGAAAACTCATTTATTTTGCATAAAAATTCAGTGAGAGCGGAAATCCAGGCTCATCATCAGTTAATTAAGCAGGGTGTTATTTTATGACGACGATTCTCAAGCATCTCCCGGTAGGTCAACGTATTGGTATCGCTTTTTCCGGCGGTCTGGACACCAGTGCCGCACTGCTGTGGATGCGACAAAAGGGAGCTGTTCCTTATGCATATACTGCAAATCTGGGCCAGCCAGACGAAGAGGATTATGATGCGATCCCTCGTCGTGCCATGGAATACGGCGCGGAGAACGCACGTCTGATCGACTGCCGCAAACAACTGGTGGCCGAAGGTATTGCCGCTATTCAGTGTGGCGCATTTCATAACACCACTGGCGGCCTGACCTATTTCAACACGACGCCGCTGGGCCGCGCCGTGACTGGCACCATGCTGGTTGCTGCTATGAAAGAAGATGGCGTGAATATCTGGGGTGACGGCAGCACCTATAAAGGAAACGATATCGAACGTTTCTATCGTTACGGTCTGCTGACCAATGCTGAACTGCAGATTTACAAACCGTGGCTTGATACTGACTTTATTGATGAACTGGGCGGTCGTCATGAAATGTCTGAATTTATGATTGCCTGCGGTTTCGACTACAAAATGTCTGTCGAAAAAGCCTACTCCACGGACTCCAATATGCTTGGTGCAACGCATGAAGCGAAGGATCTGGAATACCTCAACTCCAGCGTCAAAATCGTCAACCCGATTATGGGCGTGAAGTTCTGGGATGAGAGCGTGAAGATCCCGGCAGAAGAAGTCACAGTACGCTTTGAGCAAGGTCATCCGGTGGCGCTGAACGGTAAAACCTTTAGCGACGACGTAGAAATGATGCTGGAAGCTAACCGCATCGGCGGTCGTCACGGCCTGGGCATGAGCGACCAGATTGAAAACCGTATCATCGAAGCGAAAAGCCGTGGTATTTACGAGGCTCCGGGAATGGCGCTGCTGCACATTGCGTATGAACGTCTGCTTACTGGTATTCACAACGAAGACACCATTGAGCAGTATCATGCACATGGTCGTCAGTTGGGCCGTCTGCTGTACCAGGGGCGTTGGTTTGATTCCCAGGCGCTGATGCTGCGTGACTCTCTGCAACGCTGGGTTGCCAGCCAGATCACTGGTGAGGTTACCCTGGAGCTGCGCCGTGGGAACGATTATTCGATCCTGAATACCGTCTCAGAGAACCTGACCTACAAGCCAGAGCGTCTGACGATGGAAAAAGGTGACTCGGTGTTCTCGCCAGATGATCGTATTGGTCAATTGACCATGCGTAACCTGGATATCACCGATACCCGCGAGAAACTTTTCGGTTATGCCAAAACTGGCCTGCTCTCCTCCTCTGCCGCTTCGGGCGTGCCGCAGGTGGAGAATCTGGAAAATAAAGGCCAGTAATTCGACATCAACCCTGCCCTTCAGGGGTGGGGTTACCTTGCTTATCCTCAGTAAACTCCTTTCTTAGCATCACAAAATCGAAAACATCATGGTTTGCATCTACAACCCGTGAGTCTCCTTTATAGTGTGCAATCACTTCCTCCAGCGTTTGCGGCTGTTCCGGCTTTGTTACCCCCATCCACGCATTAATAAGGTAATTATTGTACGCAGTGGAAAAGATATCGTTTTCCGTTGTACGATCAACGCCATCCCCAAGAACGGGGCTATACCAGATAAACATCGGGACATGATATGCCTGCTGGCTGGCCTCCCTGCCTCCATGAAAATAGACGTTCTTCTTCGTAGGGTCGCGTTCCAGGCCGTGATCGGCAAAATACATGACCGAGGCGCGACGATCTTTTAATAATTCAAAAACCTGACCTAGCAAACTATCTGTGTAATGAATGGAGTTGTCATAGCAGGCATCCTGATCGTCCTGCGGTTGAAACACGGCGCTGGATTGCGGATAGGCGCTACAAGCCGGTTCATGGCTTCCATTTAAATGAAGAACAATCAGTTTCTTTTGCTGCGTCTTTTGCTGTAACGCTTGCGATAAATGCGGCAACAACAATTCATCAAATCCTCTGACATAGACTGTTTCCATGGCGCGCATGGCGATACTGGTAACTGCTGTACCATTCTGCCGAAAAGCGGATTGCGAGCTTAGCCAGAAAGTCTGAAATCCTGCTTGATTAGCCATATTAATAATGTTGTCGGGGTAATTATGAATGTCATGACTCAAAACGGAATCAGCAGTTAAAGAAAGGGGAACCGACAGCGCAGTGTAAGGTGCACCGCTTATTGCTTGATTAAACAGTTTGATCTGTTTTCTTTGTGCTTCGACTTGCGGTGTCGTAGAGCGTGTATATCCATACAAAGACATATTGTCGACGCGTACGGACTCCCCCACAATCAACACGTAGGTATCAATACCTGTATCCCTGACTGATAATTGAAAATACGGCACCGTGTTTGCAATTGAGAGTAATCTTTGATGCTCTTTCGCTGCTAAAGCAAAATAATTGAGATTGAAAAACGGTGTATAGGTAGCAAATCGCGACGCTAGTATATATGGACTGAACGCTTTTTTATTTTTTGCATCTTTATAAGCAAATTGACAAGCGGAAAATAAACTGCCCGAAATGACAATCAGCAATAATATTCCTGTCACTTTTTTCGTCGGCAAGGAAACATCATATTTTATTATTACTGCCAAAAAAAGAAGGGATAAAAAGGCAAAAGCACATAGATAAGGGATATACATCCCCAGCATTTTGACAACTTCATCCGGATCACTCTGCAGCACACTAATCGCAAATCCATCATTGAAAGTTGTACCAAAGGTACACCATGAATAGAGGCTAATACTCATGTCTGCCGCAGTCAGTAACACAAATGGTGCGGCAACAAGCAGGCGAAGCGGAAGGGATGATATACGTTTAACAACCAGGATGGTCAGGACGAAGAACAGCAATCGCTGAACCATATGCGCTCCGGAAGAAGCGACTAAGTTCGTAATACCAAAAAGAATAACACAAAGATACAACAACCAATGAGATTTAAAACTTCTAGCAAATTTGTTGAATACTGTCATCCAGAAATCCAAGTTCACAACCAATATAAACAATCATCAACAATGTTCAATTTTATATCAGACATGTTTTTCAACTCTGATCCATATCAGAACGAAACACTGTTAGTTTTTTCTTTTTAAATGATGCGGCCATTGCGTTCTCAGTAATTAAATAACATTATCAATGCGTCTCTAAACATTACGCAGAACGTAGCCATCAGTAGTTATACTGACAGGAGCAGGATGGTTTATCGAGAAGTAAACATATCCGTATTCGTACCGGAACTGGAGTTGACACAATAAAGTGCCAATTATGTCAGCAGAAGGGAAAAGTTTATAACTAAGGCGTACCGGCACCATCGTTTCAAAGTACCAGCTACGAGTAAAGCAACTGGACGAGATACAGATACCTGACAACCATTCCTCAGACCAGGACCAAAACGAAAAAAGACGCTTTTCAGCGTCTCTTTTCTGGAATTTGGTACCGAGGACGGGACTTGAACCCGTAAGCCCTATTGGGCACTACCACCTCAAGGTAGCGTGTCTACCAATTCCACCACCTCGGCACGGATACTACTTTTTAGTTCGGGATATCGCTGGTCGGCTTAGCCGGAGCAGCTGGCTGAGTTTGTTCGGTTTTCGCCGGCGCACTCAGGTTTTCCCATTCGCTACCTTTATTGGTTTTGTTGCTATTGATGTTACCCAACACCAGACTGATGATGAAGAATAACGTTGCCAGCAGCGCCGTCATGCGGGTCATGAAGTTACCAGAACCACTTGAACCAAACAGCGTAGCGGAAGCGCCTGCTCCGAAGGAGGCTCCCATATCAGCGCCTTTACCTTGCTGCAGCATGATCAGACCAACAAGGCCAATTGCCACAATAAGGAAAACTACTAAAAGAGCTTCGTACATAATCAACCTGTTCCTTGCGGAGTTGCCGCGTACCAATGCTTCAACCAATAAAGCGGGAGTTTTTAATCTTTCCCACTGAAGCGGGTGTGAATACTAACCAAAGCGAATGACCTTCGCAAGGGCAATTTTATCGCATTGTATCAACTGCGGAAAAAAACAGCAAAACTGATGTGTTCGCTGAGAAAAAAGGCGACAACCGCCGCCTTTTTAGCCAGTTATCTCACGCTTTAAACGGCTTTTACTGCATCGGCGATGCGGTGTGCAAATTCAGTCACCTGTGCTTCGTCTTCGCCTTCCACCATCACGCGAATTAACGGTTCGGTGCCGGATTTACGCAACAGCACACGTCCACGGCTACCCAGCGCCGCTTCAACTTCTGCGGTCACAGCTTTGACTGATTCATGCTCCAGCGGATCGCCGCTACCTGCGGTGTAACGCACGTTAACCAGAATCTGCGGGAACATTTTCATGCCGCTGCAAAGATCGTGCAGGCTCATATGGTTACGCGCCATCGCCGCCAGCACCTGCAAGCCAGCAACGATACCGTCACCGGTAGTGGTTTTATCCAGCAGGATCACATGACCGGAGTTCTCTGCACCGATACGCCAGCCTTTCTCCTGCATTTTTTCCAGTACGTAGCGGTCACCCACTTTCGCGCGCGCAAATGGAATACCTAACTGTTTCAGCGCCAGTTCCAGCCCCATGTTGCTCATCAATGTGCCCACAGCGCCACCACGCAGCTGGCCCTGACGAAGACCTTCACGCGCGATGATATACATGATCTGATCGCCATCGACTTTATTGCCTTCATGGTCAACCATAATCACGCGATCGCCGTCGCCGTCGAAGGCAATACCGAGATCCGCTTTTTCAGCCAGCACTCGCGCCTGAAGCGCGCGAACGTCGGTAGCCCCCACTTCGGCATTGATGTTCACACCGTTCGGCTCACAACCGATAGCGATAACATTCGCCCCTAGTTCGCGCAGCACGTTCGGCGCGATGTGATAAGTCGCACCATTTGCACAATCCACCACAATCTTCAGTTCACTGAGGCTAAGTTCGTTCGGGAACGTGGCTTTGCAAAACTCGATATAGCGACCCGCAGCATCAACGATACGGCTGGCTTTACCCAGTTCTGCCGAATCAACACAGCTGATCTCTTTTTCCATTTCCGCTTCGATGGCCTCTTCTACTGCATCCGGTAGTTTGGTGCCGTCGATAGAGAAAAATTTAATGCCGTTATCGTAGAACGGGTTATGCGATGCAGATATCACAATTCCGGCCTCTGCGCGGAAGGTACGCGTCAGATAAGCCACGGCCGGTGTTGGCATCGGGCCAGTGAAGAGCGCGGAAAGGCCCGCAGCCGCCAGACCCGCTTCCAGTGCTGACTCCAGCATATAGCCAGAAATACGCGTGTCTTTACCAATAATGATCTTACGGGAGCCGTGGCGCGCCAGCACTTTACCCGCGGCCCAACCCAGCTTAAGCACAAAATCAGGGGTGATCGGCGCATCCCCTACACGACCACGAATCCCATCGGTACCGAAATATTTACGATTACTCATAGCGTTTGTTTTCCTTTGCAGACAGAGTGGCTTCCACCACCCGCATCGCTTCTACGGTTTCTTTGACGTCATGAACACGAATGATATGCGCGCCTTGCATAGCGGCAATGACCGCACAAGCCAGACTACCGCTCAGACGCTCAGATGGCCCCACGTTCAGCAATTGCCCAATCATCGATTTTCGTGACATACCCACCAACAGCGGCAGGTTGAAATGGTGAAATTCAGCCAGGCGCGCCAGTAATGAATAGTTATGGGAGAGATTTTTACCGAAACCGAATCCGGGGTCGAGCAACAATTTCTCTTTTGCGATACCCGCCTGCTCGCAACGTGCTATTTGCTCAATAAAATAGCGATTCACTTCCGCAAAGACATCGTCATACTTCGGGGCTTCCTGCATGGTCTTTGGATTTCCCTGCATATGCATCAGGCAAACCGGCAAACCGGTTTCTGCAGCAGCCTCCAGAGCGCCTGGTTCGGAAAGGGAGCGAATATCGTTAATAATGTGAGCGCCAACTTTCGCTGACTCACGGATGACTTCTGGTTTGGATGTATCTACCGAGATCCAGACTTCGAAGCGTTGAGCAATTGCCTCAACCACAGGAATAACACGTTGCAACTCTTCTTCAACGCTAACTTCCGCCGCCCCCGGGCGTGTGGACTCGCCACCAACGTCAATGATCGTCGCGCCAGCGTTGATCATCAGATTCGCATGTTTCACCGCATCTATCAGCGAGTTATGCGTGCCGCCATCCGAAAAGGAATCAGGCGTGACGTTGAGGATCCCCATTACGTGAGGATGGCTAAGGTCCAGTGAAGTGCCCTGGGCAAAGAGTTTCATGGTGTTATCCCTGGTATAAATTGATAAGAAAAAACCCCGGAGCACGCCCCGGGGTTTTCGGTACAAATACAGTCATCTGATGCGGGAACTTACTTGTCGCCTAACTGCTCTGACATGGTGTTACCCGGGTTCGGCGTACGCGGTTCATCAACCGGACGTGGAGCCTTTGGACTACCATTGTCGCCAGAATTGTTAGAAGCGCCTGGTTCTTCCCAGCCCGCTGGCGGACGTACATCGCGACGTGCCATCAGGTCATCAATCTGCGGTGCGTCGATAGTCTCATATTTCATGAGAGCATCTTTCATCGCATGCAGAATATCCATATTGTCGGTCAGAAGCTGACGCGCACGATTATAGTTACGCTCAATCAGTGCTTTCACTTCCTGGTCGATGATACGTGCAGTTTCATCGGACATATGTTTCGCTTTCGCTACGCTACGGCCGAGGAACACTTCACCTTCTTCTTCCGCGTACAGCAGTGGACCCAATTTCTCAGAGAAGCCCCACTGAGTCACCATGTTACGTGCCAGGTTGGTCGCAACTTTAATATCGTTGGACGCACCGGTAGAAACATGTTCCGGCCCGTAAATGATCTCTTCTGCCAGACGACCACCGTACAGCGTAGAAATCTGGCTTTCCAGTTTCTGACGGCTGGCGCTGATTGCGTCACCCTCAGGCAAGAAGAAAGTCACACCCAGCGCACGACCGCGTGGGATAATCGTCACTTTGTGCACCGGATCGTGTTCCGGCACCAGGCGACCGATAATCGCGTGACCCGCTTCGTGGTAAGCCGTCGATTCTTTCTGCGCTTCCGTCATCACCATGGAGCGACGTTCCGCACCCATCATGATTTTGTCTTTCGCTTTCTCGAACTCAACCATCGACACAACGCGTTTGTTGCCACGAGCAGCGAACAGTGCCGCTTCGTTCACCAGGTTCGCCAGGTCAGCACCGGAGAAACCAGGAGTACCACGGGCAATGATTGCCGCGTCGATATCGGGTGCCAATGGTACGCGACGCATGTGAACTTTCAGGATCTGCTCACGACCGCGAACATCTGGCAAACCAACCACAACCTGACGGTCGAAACGGCCAGGACGCAGCAGCGCCGGGTCGAGAACGTCCGGACGGTTAGTCGCGGCGATAACGATGATACCTTCGTTACCTTCGAAGCCATCCATCTCAACCAGCATCTGGTTCAGAGTCTGTTCACGTTCATCGTGACCACCGCCCAGGCCTGCGCCACGCTGGCGGCCTACGGCGTCGATTTCATCGATAAAGATGATACACGGTGCCGCTTTCTTCGCCTGTTCGAACATGTCACGAACACGGGATGCACCCACACCGACGAACATTTCGACGAAGTCAGAACCGGAGATAGTAAAGAACGGAACTTTCGCTTCGCCTGCAATCGCTTTCGCCAGCAGCGTTTTACCGGTACCCGGAGGACCGACCATCAGGACGCCTTTCGGGATCTTACCGCCGAGTTTCTGGAAGCGGCTCGGCTCGCGCAGATACTCAACCAGTTCAGCAACTTCTTCTTTTGCTTCGTCGCAGCCCGCAACGTCAGCAAAGGTCGTTTTGATCTGATCTTCCGTCAGCATGCGCGCTTTGCTCTTACCAAACGACATGGCACCTTTGCCACCGCCGCCCTGCATTTGACGCATGAAGAAGATCCAGACACCAATCAGCAACAGCATCGGGAACCAGGAGATGAAGATAGAAGCCAGCAGGCTTGGTTCTTCAGGCGGTTCACCGACAACCTTGACGTTCTTGGTCAACAGGTTATCCAGTAATTTCGGATCCTGAACCGGAATGTAAGTGGTATAACGGTTACTATCTTTCTTGGTAACGTTGATTTCACGTCCGTTGATACGCGCTTCACGAACCTGGTCGTTATTGACCTCTTGTAGGAAGGTAGAGTAATCCACCTTACGGCCATTAGACTCGCTGGGCCCAAAGCTCTGGAATACTGACATCAGCACAACGGCAATGACCAGCCAGAGTATTAGGTTTTTCGCCATGTCACTCAAGGGATTAACCTCTTATTACAACTGTGTTAAAAACAGCGTCAGGATACTCTATATCCAGCATCTTTCAAACTTTCGTCTGAAATCTCCCGGTTAGGGTTTACGCCCGGTCGCTACAATATACACTTCCCGCGAACGTGCACGAGAAGAGTCCGGCTTACGAACTTTGACCTTCGTAAACAGGGAGCGAATTTCCCTTAGATACTCATCGAAACCTTCGCCCTGGAACACCTTCACTACAAAACTGCCACCTGGCGCTAATACATCACGACACATTTCTAGCGCCAGTTCCACCAGATACATGGCACGGGGGATATCCACCGCCGGTGTTCCGCTCATGTTTGGTGCCATATCGGACATGACAACCTGGACTTTGCTGTCGCCAACGCGCTCCAGCAGTGCTTTCATCACCAGTTCATCACGAAAATCGCCCTGAAGAAAGTCCACACCAACGATAGGATCCATAGGTAAAAGATCGCAAGCGATGATGCGGCCTTTGCCGCCAATTTGGGTGACCACATATTGTGACCAACCACCCGGAGCAGCACCAAGGTCGACAACCGTCATTCCCGGTTTAAAGAGTTTGTCACTTTGCTGTATTTCATCAAGTTTAAACCAGGCACGGGAACGTAACCCCTTTTTCTGTGCCTGTTGAACATATTTATCGCTAAAGTGTTCCTGAAGCCAGCGGCTGGAGCTGGCAGAACGCTTCTTACCTGTCATTTAACTTTCCCATGGGGATAACTCATCGTAACCAATTGCGTAAATTTTTACGCGCCTATTTGGTGATATATGGGAGATGGCGGTAGAATGACCCGTTTTCAATCCCAACGTAAGCAAAAAATACGATGAATCTGAGTACTAAACAAAAACAGCACCTGAAAGGTCTGGCACATCCGCTCAAGCCAGTTGTTCTGCTTGGCAGTAATGGTTTGACCGAAGGGGTGCTGGCCGAGATTGAACAAGCGTTAGAGCACCATGAACTCATCAAGGTGAAAATCGCCACCGAAGATCGCGAAACTAAAACCTTGATCGTGGAAGCTATCGTGCGCGAAACCGGCGCCTGTAATGTACAGGTCATCGGTAAAACGCTGGTGCTTTATCGCCCAACTAAAGAACGTAAAATCTCGCTGCCACGCTAAGATTATCCTAAAGTTACACACATTTGCTGTGTAAAACGAGGGGTTTTCCGCAGGCAGGAGAGCAAAATGCCACGCTCTGTTCGTTGATAAAAGGCCGCATAGCGGCCTTTTTCCTTTCTTTACAATACATCAACATCTTGAGTATTGGGTAATTCTTACAGGTATTCCACCTTAATTACTTCAAATTCTACTTCGCCGCCCGGCGTTTTGATGACCACAACATCATCTTCTTCTTTGCCGATCAGGCCACGAGCAATAGGTGAGTTTACAGAAATCAGGTTTTGTTTAAAGTCAGCTTCGTCATCGCCAACGATGCGATAAGTCTGTTCTTCGTCAGAATCGAGATTCAGCACCGTTACGGTAGCACCAAAAATAACGCGCCCATTGTTGGGCATTTTGGTGACATCAATCACCTGCGCGTTCGACAGCTTGGCTTCGATGTCTTTGATACGGCCTTCGCAGAAGCCCTGCTGTTCACGAGCTGCGTGGTATTCGGCGTTTTCTTTCAGGTCGCCATGCTCACGCGCTTCCGCGATAGCAGCAATGATTTCAGGACGGCGCACAGATTTCAGAAAATCCAGCTCTTCGCGTAATTTTTCAGCGCCGCGTAAGGTCATCGGAATAGCTTGCATTTGTTATACCTCTTGAATATTCCTGATGGGGCAAGTCTTCACCCACCCCGGCTGTTCGGCCTGCCCGGCATAACTCCTCACCGGGACCAGAAGCAAAAAAATACCGACCCGGGTACAAGTCCCAGGTCAGCTACAATTCACATTTTGATAGTCATTTTACCCTGAAGTTCCCGAAGGGTCATCGTTTACTTTATAGGGCGTTGCGCCGTAGTATGACGGCTCGATTCCAGGTTGTTAGCGCGAGATTATGCGATTTTCCAGATTTATCATCGGATTGACCAGCTGTATAGCGTTCAGTGTTCAGGCCGCGAATGTTGATGAGTACGTTACTCAACTCCCCGCTGGTGCCAACCTTGCCCTGATGGTGCAAAAAGTCGGCGCGTCGGCCCCCGCTATTGATTACCACAGTCAGCAGATGGCGCTGCCCGCCAGTACCCAGAAAGTGATTACTGCGCTGGCGGCGTTGATTCAACTCGGCCCCGATTTTCGTTTCACCACGACGCTTGAAACCAAAGGCAATGTGGAAAACGGCGTACTTAAGGGTGACTTAGTGGCGCGATTTGGTGCCGATCCGACGTTAAAACGTCAGGATATTCGCAATATGGTCGCGACTTTGAAAAAATCTGGCGTCAACAAAATCGATGGCAATGTGTTGATAGATACCTCCATTTTCGCCAGCCACGATAAAGCCCCCGGCTGGCCATGGAATGACATGACACAATGCTTTAGCGCTCCGCCTGCCGCCGCCTTAGTTGACCGCAACTGTTTCTCCGTCTCGCTCTACAGTGCCCAAAAACCCGGTGATATGGCTTTTATACGCGTGGCATCTTATTACCCCGTTACGATGTTCAGCCAGGTACGCACCCTCCCCCGTGGGTCTGCCGAAGCGCAATATTGCGAGCTGGATGTGGTGCCAGGCGACCTGAACCGCTTTACGCTGACCGGATGCCTGCCACAACGTTCTGAGCCGCTCCCGTTGGCTTTTGCCGTGCAGGATGGTGCCAGCTATGCTGGGGCAATTCTGAAAGATGAGTTAAAACAGGCAGGTATCACCTGGAGCGGAACACTGCTGCGTCAGACGCAGGTTAACGAACCTGGAACGGTAGTTGCCAGTAAACAGTCGGCCCCGTTGCACGATCTGCTTAAGATTATGCTGAAAAAGTCAGACAACATGATCGCCGATACGGTTTTCCGCATGATAGGCCATGCACGCTTCAATGTGCCTGGAACATGGCGGGCCGGGTCGGACGCCGTGCGTCAGATCCTGCGCCAGCAAGCTGGTGTCGATATTGGTAACACCATTATTGCCGATGGTTCAGGGCTTTCGCGGCATAACCTGATTGCCCCCGCCACCATGATGCAGGTGCTGCAATACATAGCCCAACACGACAATGAACTTAACTTTATCTCTATGCTGCCGCTGGCGGGCTATGACGGCTCTTTGCAGTACCGTGCAGGTCTGCATCAGGCGGGCGTGGATGGAAAAGTCTCAGCGAAAACCGGTTCGTTGCAGGGGGTATATAACCTGGCGGGATTCATTACCACAGCGAGCGGGCAACGAATGGCGTTTGTGCAATATCTTTCTGGCTATGCAGTAGAACCGGCGGATCAGCGTAATCGCCGTATTCCGTTGGTACGTTTTGAAAGCCGTTTGTATAAAGATATTTATCAGAACAATTAGTCAATAAGAAACCCCGGCACATGGCCGGGGTTTTGCTGATTAACGCTTGTAAATGAACTCAACGCCTTCTTCGTCGTCTTCGTCCCAGTCGTCATCCCAGTCTTCATCATCCTCTTCAGCAATCTCTTCAAGCTGCTGACGGTGATAATCATCCCACATGAATTCGACTTTCTCTGGCTGTTTCGCTTCTTCAGCCTGCACGACCGGGTTTTCAATGATAAAGGTCATCACATCCCAGCAGAGATCTTTCACGCCCAGTCCGCTCGCCGCAGAGATCAGATAATATTTATCTTCCCAACCCAGCGCCTCAGCGATCGCTTTCGCTTTCTCTTCGGCTTCTGCCTTATCCAGCAGGTCGATCTTGTTGAAGACTAACCAACGCGGTTTCGCTGCCAGATCCTGGCTGTATTTTTCCAGCTCGCTGATAATAATACGCGCGTTTTCAACCGGATCGGTGCCGTCAATCGGATCGATATCGATGAGGTGCAACAGGACGCGGCAACGTTCCAGGTGCTTCAGGAAGCGAATGCCCAGACCTGCGCCTTCCGCAGCGCCTTCAATCAGTCCTGGAATATCGGCAACAACGAAGCTCTTTTCGTTGTCCATTCGTACCACACCCAGACTTGGCACCAGAGTGGTAAACGGATAATCCGCCACTTTCGGTTTAGCCGCCGATACCGCGCGAATAAAGGTCGATTTACCCGCGTTTGGCATCCCCAACATACCGACGTCAGCCAGCAGCATCAGCTCCAGCAGCAGCTCACGCTTATCGCCCGGCGTACCGTTAGTTTTCTGCCGTGGTGTACGGTTAACTGACGATTTGAAACGGGTATTGCCCAGACCGTGCCAGCCGCCCTTAGCAACCAGCAGACGCTGACCGTGTTTGGTCATATCGCCCATGGTTTCACCAGTACCCTGGTCGATTACACGCGTACCTACCGGCACTTTAATCGTGACGTCTTTACCGCGCTTACCGGTACAGTCGCGGCTTGCGCCGTTCTGACCACGCTCTGCACGGAAAGATTTTTCAAAACGATAATCTATAAGCGTGTTCAGGTTCTCGTCGGCTTCCATCCATACGTCACCACCATCACCGCCATCGCCGCCATCCGGGCCGCCTTTCGGAATATACTTTTCGCGGCGGAAGCTCACGCAACCATTACCGCCATCACCTGCAACGACCAGAATCGATGCTTCATCAACAAACTTCATTTTATTCTCCGTAAATCATTCGCCTGCGCGCGGTTGCGATACCACCGTTGTATGCTTACGTAATCCGCCCCAAATACGATGACCAATGGCGGAATACATCGCGCCCGCAACCACGACAAACGCACCGAGATAACCTAAAAGGTTTAACATCGGTCTGGCGAAGAAATCGGGCCAGGCCAGTGATAAAAGATCTGAAAAAAACAGCGTAAACAGTGGGGTGAGCGTGATGATCGCGCTCACCTGCGCTGCCTGCCAGCGAGCCATCGCTTCCGCCAGGGCGCCATATCCTACCAATGTATTCAGTCCGCAAAAAATTAAACATGCGAGCTGCCAGTGGCTAAGCTGCGCTATCACTCCAGGCTTTGCCAGAGGGAAGAGCGCAATTGTACATAAAGTGTACAGTAAAAACAGGATCTGCGGTGAGGCCAGCCGACGCAATAAAACCTTTTGCGCCACGCCATAACTCACCCAAACCGTCGCCGCACCGACCCCAAAGATAACTCCCCAGGTGTAATCGGTGAGCTTTGTAAATATCTCGACCAGACTGGTGTTAAAAAACATCACCAGACCGCTCAGGAGCATCAATGCCCCTACAACCTGAGTGCTGCGCATTTTCTCTTTCAGGATAAATACGCTGGCAACCATCATGCCAACTGGCGAGAGTTGCCCAATCACCTGCGAAGCGGTCGGACTCAGGTATTGCAAGGATGAGCTGAACAGGATGAAGTTCCCAAACAGCCCGGCGGTCGCCACTGCCAACAAAATCAACCAGCGTGGCTTACGAAACACGCGTAATGGCGGCAACCTCTTCTTCACCGCAAGAATGGCACCAAGGCCAATACTCGCCATCAAGAAACGGTAAAACACGATTGTCGGAGGTTCCATCACCTCCAGCACCTGCTTCATTGCGATTGGCAACGCCCCCCAGCAAATTGCTGTGGTGAGCGCCAAAAGAATGCCAATGCCTGCCTGCTGCTTCATACCGTATTCCCTGCAAAGCGCATTTGCGAATTAACGTCGCACCATGCGCATTTTTACCGGTTATCGAATGTAAAAAGCCCCGCAACGTGTTGCGGGGCTTTCATCCGTTACCGGGACGCGAAAAACTTATTCAGCTTCGATGCTGATAAATTTACGGTTTTTCGGGCCTTTAACTTCGAATTTCACTTTACCGTCTGCTTTAGCAAACAGAGTGTGGTCACGACCGCAACCTACGTTAGCGCCAGCGTGGAATTTGGTACCACGTTGACGAACGATGATGCTACCCGCCAGAACGGATTCGCCACCGAAACGCTTAACGCCCAGGCGTTTAGCTTCTGAATCGCGACCGTTACGTGTGGAGCCGCCAGCCTTTTTATGTGCCATTTGAAATCTCTCCTCAGGTCTTAGGCGCTGATGCCAGTAATTTTCACATCAGTGAACCACTGACGATGGCCCTGCTGCTTACGATAGTGTTTACGACGACGAAACTTAACGATTTTAACTTTCTCGCCACGACCGTGAGCAACAACTTCAGCTTTGATTACGCCGCCATCAACGAAAGGAACGCCGATTTTGACTTCTTCACCGTTTGCGATCATCAGCACTTCAGCGAACTCAACAGTTTCGCCAGTTGCGATGTCCAGCTTTTCCAGGCGAACGGTCTGACCTTCGCTTACTCGGTGTTGTTTACCACCACTTTGGAAAACCGCGTACATATAAAACTCCGCTTCCGCGCACACCTTTTCAATGATTCAGAGTGCGCTATAAATATTCACAATAGGGCGCGAATATTACGCAAAACGCACGCCTTTGACAAGTGCTACAGTCAATACACGAAGAAAAAAAACACAACTTGTACGGTAACGTTTATCTGTGCCATTTTTTCAGTACAATCACCCTATATTCCTAACCATAAACCCTAACTTGCCTTTGTTCACAGTAAGGTAATCGGGGCGAAAAGCCCGGCTTTTGCGATGAATTTAGAAAAAATCAATGAGTTAACCGCGCAAGATATGGCGGGTGTTAATGCGGCAATCCTTGAGCAGCTTAATTCCGACGTCCAACTGATCAATCAGTTAGGCTATTACATCGTCAGCGGCGGCGGTAAACGTATTCGCCCGATGATTGCTGTACTGGCTGCACGAGCTGTTGGCTATGAGGGAAATGCGCATGTCACCATTGCTGCCCTGATCGAGTTTATCCACACGGCGACTCTGCTGCACGACGACGTTGTGGATGAATCAGATATGCGCAGGGGTAAAGCTACCGCCAACGCCGCATTTGGCAATGCCGCCAGCGTGCTGGTAGGCGATTTTATTTATACCCGCGCGTTCCAGATGATGACCAGCCTCGGCTCGCTCAAAGTGCTGGAAGTCATGTCAGAAGCCGTAAACGTCATCGCAGAAGGTGAAGTTCTGCAACTGATGAACGTTAACGATCCGGACATCACTGAAGAAAACTACATGCGCGTTATCTATAGCAAAACCGCGCGTCTGTTTGAGGCTGCCGCGCAGTGTTCCGGGATTCTGGCTGGCTGTACGCCGGAGGAGGAGAAAGGCCTGCAGGATTATGGGCGCTATCTCGGCACTGCTTTCCAGTTGATCGACGATTTACTCGATTACAATGCCGATGGCGAACAGTTAGGTAAAAACGTCGGCGACGATCTGAACGAAGGTAAACCGACGCTGCCGCTGCTGCATGCAATGCATCATGGCACACCAGAACAGGCACAGATGATTCGTACCGCCATCGAACAGGGTAACGGTCGCCATCTTCTGGAACCGGTTCTGGAAGCAATGAACGCTTGTGGATCTCTTGAATGGACGCGTCAGCGTGCCGAGGAAGAAGCAGACAAAGCCATCGCAGCGTTACAGGTGCTCCCGGACACCCCGTGGCGAGAAGCACTCATCGGCCTCGCGCACATCGCTGTTCAACGCGATCGTTAATCCCCTCCCCTCATCCCGCGCAGCGCGCGGGATGATTCCAGTAAATTCCATAAAAACACTTATTCAGCTCTATAACACCTGAAAATAGGGCTGTACATCTTTATATATTCTGAATATTCACACTCTTTACAGGAACTTTTTAGAGCAATAGGCCATCAGGAGTATAGTGATGCTCGACAGAAGAAGTGTTCTGAATGAAAGCGACTAACTTAAGGAGTGAGGAAAGATGGAAAGTAATTTCATTGACTGGCATCCCGCTGACATCATTGCGGGTTTGCGCAAGAAGGGAACGTCAATGGCGGCGGAATCTCGCAGAAATGGTTTGAGTTCCTCAACGCTGGCGAACGCATTATCGCGCCCCTGGCCGAAAGGAGAGATGATTATTGCGAAAGCCCTGGGAACTGACCCCTGGATTATCTGGCCATCTCGCTACCATGATCCGCTGACCCATGAGTTTATCGACAGAACGCAGTTGATACGTAGCTACACTAAACCGAAAAAATGAGTGGTCTGGCGGTAGCCCCGCGAACGGGGCTGCCAGCTCTCAGACGATTACTCGCCTTTCACACGCTCAATATTTGCACCTAAAGCGCGCAGTTTGTCTTCAATGCGTTCGTAGCCACGATCGATGTGATAAATACGATCAACTACCGTCGTCCCTTCCGCAATACAGCCAGCCAGCACCAGGCTTGCTGATGCACGCAGATCGGTTGCCATAACCTGTGCGCCAGAAAGTTTTTCAACACCGTGACAAATAACGGTATTGCTTTCGATTTCGGCATGCGCGCCCATACGGCTCAGCTCTGGCACATGCATAAAGCGGTTTTCAAAGACCGTTTCGGTGATGAAGCCGGTCCCTTCTGCCACCAGGTTCAACAGCGTGAACTGGGCCTGCATATCAGTCGGGAATGCCGGATGCGGCGCGGTACGTACGTTAACAGCCTTCGGACGTTTGCCATGCATATCCAGGCTAATCCAGTCTTCGCCGACTTCGATGTCTGCTCCAGCGTCACGCAGTTTCGCCAGCACGGCGTCGAGAGTATCTGGCTGCGCGTTACGGCAGATAATTTTGCCGCGAGAGATCGCCGCCGCCACCAGGAAAGTACCGGTTTCGATACGATCCGGCAGCACGCGATAGACACCGCCGCCTAAACGTTCCACACCTTCGATGACGATACGATCGGTGCCCTGACCGCTAATTTTCGCACCCAGCGTAATCAGGAAGTTCGCGGTATCGACGATTTCCGGTTCACGCGCTGCGTTTTCAATAATCGTGGTACCTTCCGCCAGGGTTGCAGCACACATGATGGTCACCGTTGCGCCAACGCTGACTTTATCCATCACGATATGTGCGCCTTTCAGACGACCATCGACGGAAGCTTTAACGTAACCTTCTTCCAGTTTGATGGTCGCGCCTAATTGTTCGAGGCCAGAAATGTGTAGATCAACCGGACGTGCACCGATCGTACAACCGCCAGGCAGTGAAACTTGCCCCTGACCAAAGCGCGCTACCAGCGGCCCCAGCGCCCAGATAGAAGCACGCATGGTTTTAACCAGATCGTAAGGTGCGCAGAATACATTAACGTCGCGGGCATCAATATGCACAGAACCATTACGTTCTACTTTCGCACCCAGCTGGCTTAGCAGCTTCATTGATGTATCGACGTCTTTCAGTTTCGGGACGTTCTGGATCTCTACCGGTTCTTCCGCCAGTAGTGCGGCAAAAAGGATAGGCAGAGCAGCATTTTTAGCGCCGGAAATTGTGACTTCGCCCTGGAGCTTCGTTGGCCCCTGAACACGAAATTTATCCATTTAGTTTGTTCTCAGTTAACAATTCATATCCGCTACCGGCGAATCGCCCATAGCTCAAAAGCCGTTCAGTTTGCGATCGCGCGCCCACTCCGCAGGGGTATACGCTTTGATCGACACAGCATGAATGCGGTTATCCGCAATATATTCCATCAGCGGCCCATAGACCGTCTGCTGTTTTTTAACCCGACTCATGCCGTCAAACAACTCACCCACGGCAATAACCTGAAAGTGGCTGCCATCGCCGGAAACGTGGACTTCCTGGAGGGAGAGAGCGTTCATCAACACGCTCTGAATTTCATTATTTTCCATGGGATCTTCAATCATCAGTTAATAAACCAGCGAAACATCTTAGAGCAAAGTTGCGCTGGCATAAATAAGCAAAAAGCCTCGCTGATAAATCAGACAAGGCTCGACTTGCAGGCAGGTTTGCCGGACAGGCGTTAACGCCATATCCGGCCTGAAAAAATTTAACGAGGCAGAACATCAGCAGGCAAATTATACAATTTCGCCAGGGTATACACTTTATCGTTTACCCCCTGAAGCGTCACGTTGTTGCCCTGCTTTTTCGCCAGATCGATAAGATGGAGCAGCAGTGCCAGTCCACCCGTATCCACGCGGGACACACGGCTAAGATCGATGCAGGTAATCCCCTTCACCGCTTCCTCACGCATTTCCCAAAGCGGTAGCAGAACGTCCTGATCCAGCTCTCCGGATAGCGCCAGCGTGTCACCCGTCTGCATCCAGCTCAGTGACTCGCTCATTATTTTTTCTCTTCCAGAGTGATTTTCTGTTGAGAAATCGATTTCAGTTGTGCAGTCAGGCCGTCGATACCTTTGGTACGCAGCAGCGTTCCCCACTCGTTTTGTTTGGTGGTGATCATACTGACGCCTTCAGCAATCATGTCGTAAGCCTGCCAGTTGCCCGTCTGGGAGTTTTTACGCCACTGGAAGTCCAGACGCACCGGCGGGCGGCCATTCGGGTCAATAATGGTAACGCGAATAGGCACAATGGTTTTATCGCCTAGCGGCTGTTCTGGCGCAATCTGATAGGTTTGACCGTGATACATCGCCAGCGCCTGACCGTAAGCCTGCTTCAGGTACTCACGGAAAGCGGCAAAGTAAGCATCACGTTGAGCAGGGGTCGCACTCTTGTAATACTGGCCCAGCACCAGCGCACCGGCGTATTTCACCTGTACGTATGGCAGCAGTTCCTGATCGACAATGGTACGCAGATAATCCGGGTTGGCCCGAATTTGCGGTTGCTCATTCTTCAGGCGATCGAACGTTTTCTGCGCCGCCTCGTCCATCAGCTTATACGGATTGGTCTGGTCTGCCGCGGTTGCCGCACTCAGCGGTGCAATCACCAGCAAAGCGACCATCATTAAACGTTTAAACATGCGTCGGTTCTCCTGAAATTATTTCGTTGTACCCACAGGTTCAGTGGTTTCATTATTACCTGGCGCAGCAGCTGGCGCATCGCCACTATTCTTATTGTCATCGCCTTTACTACCGTAAAGGAACTGACCAATAAGATCTTCCAGCACCATCGCAGACTTGGTGTCCTGAATTGTATCGCCATCCTTCAGGATAGCAGTCCCCAGTTCCGGGTCTTCAAAACCGACGTTTAATGCCAGATATTGTTCCCCCAGCAGGCCGGAAGTACGAATGCTCAGCGAACTGGTATCAGGAATGTGGTTATAACGTTGTTCAATTTCCAGCGTTACGCGCGGCAGATAGGTTTTCGGGTCCAGCGTAATATCCGCCACCCGGCCCACAACAACACCACCAATGCTGACCGGAGAGCGCGCTTTCAGGCCGCCAATGTTATCGAACGTCGCATAAAGCGTGTAGGTCGGTTCAGTACGTATGGACGTCACGTTCGCCGCCTTCAGGCAAACAAACAGCGCCGCCAGTAGTGCTGCTAATAAAAAGATACCCACCCAAATTTCATTTTTTTTCGTTTGCATGAACTCAATTCCCAAACATCAATGCGGTCAGCACAAAATCCAGCCCCAGAACAGCCAGAGACGAGTGGACAACGGTGCGAGTGGTTGCCCGGCTAATCCCGGCAGACGTCGGGATGGCGTCGTAGCCGTTAAACAACGAAATCCACGTCACCGTGATGGCGAACACCACGCTCTTAATCAGACAGTTGACCAGATCCATACGCCAGTCGACGGCATTTTGCATTGCCGACCAGAAGAACCCGCTATCAATGCCTTTCCAACTGACGCCGACCAGAGATCCGCCCCAGATCCCCACGGCGACGAAAATAACCGTCAACAGTGGTAATGAAATAACCCCAGCCCAGAAACGGGGAGAAATAACCCGACGCAGCGGATCCACCGCCATCATCTCCATACTGGAGAGTTGCTCTGTAGCGCGCATCAGGCCGATTTCTGCGGTTAGCGCCGAACCAGCACGCCCGGCAAACAACAACGCGGCAACCACCGGCCCCAGTTCACGCAGTAGCGATAACGCCACCAGCATACCCAGACTGGTTTCCGCACTATAAGTGGTCAGAACCAGATAACCTTGCAGCCCCAACACCATTCCGATGAACACGCCAGAAACTACAATAATCAGCATCGACAGGACGCCGACATTATAGAGCTGGCGCACCAGCAGCGGCGCATGTTTGCGAAATTCCGGTTTGCCGACCAGCGCATTGAATAACATTAACCCGGCCCGCCCGAACGTTCTCAGGGTTTTAATCCCTTTATGTCCGAGCGACGCCAGCGCATTTAACAGCATGAGTGGCTTAACTCCCTGGTAAAAGATCAGCGTGATAATCGCCGGCAGGATAGCGGAACGGAACAGGCCCGTCAGCTATCCCGTCCAGAAACTGACGTACGCGCGGATCAGGATTCGCCTGCAACGCCTGGGCACTGCCATGAGCGACAATTTTTTTGTCCGCCAGGATCCAGGCGTGATCGGCAATACTTAACACTTCCGGCACATCGTGAGAAACCACCACACAAGTCACACCCAGCGCGCTGTTCAGCTCAGAAATCAGCTTCACCAGTACGCCCATGGTGATGGGATCTTGCCCAACAAAGGGCTCATCAAACATGATGAGATCCGGCTCCAGCGCAATCGCACGCGCCAGCGCTGCACGCCGCGCCATCCCACCGGAAAGTTCAGAAGGCATTAGTTTAGCCGCTCCACGCAGCCCCACGGCCTCCAGCTTCATCATCACCGTACTATGCAACAATGGCGCGGGAAGTTGAGTATGTTCGCGCAGTGGATAGGCGACGTTGTCAAATACGTTCATATCAGTGAACAACGCCCCGGACTGAAATAACATGCTCATCCGTTTGCGCACTGTATACAGGCGCGAACGAGACATCGCCGGAATATTCTCACCATCGAAAAGAATCTCACCATGATCTGGTGCGATTTGCCCGCCAATCAGACGGAGTAGCGTCGTTTTACCGATGCCCGATGGCCCCATGATCGCCGTGATCTTCCCTCGCGGCACGGTCAGGGAAATATTATCGAAGATGCAGCGATTGCCACGCGTAAAACTGACATCGCGCATATCGACTAAATTCGCCACAGACTGCTCCATAATTCACCCTTCGTCTTGCGTTGATTTTCTAAGCATGGCGCTCAATTTAACCTTGAACCCAACATATTTACAGAATATTACCCGCCGTGGTTAGCGAAAGCTGGCATTTGTTTTACTTTTTAGCCGCATAAAGTCAAAATTAAGAATCCGTTACGGCTTTCTGAAAATCTTCAGCGGACCGGCGAGTATACCTGAAGAAAGGACGTTAGATGCTTTTAGCTACGGCACTGTTAATTGTTGGTTTACTTTTGGTCGTTTACAGTGCCGACCGCCTGGTTTTTGCCGCGTCTATTCTTTGCCGAACCTTTGGCATCCCGCCGCTGATCATCGGCATGACGGTGGTCAGTATTGGTACATCGTTACCAGAAATCATCGTCTCGCTTGCCGCGTCTCTGCACGAACAACGCGATTTAGCCGTTGGTACAGCCCTCGGCTCAAACATTATCAATATATTGCTGATCCTCGGTCTGGCTGCGCTGGTTCGTCCTTTTACCGTCCATTCTGATGTTCTACGCCGTGAATTACCCTTAATGTTGTTGGTCAGCGTGGTGGCCGGTTCCGTACTCTATGACGGACAACTTAGTCGCAGCGATGGTATCTTTCTCCTCTTTCTGGCTGTGCTATGGCTGCTGTTCATTGTTAAACTTGCACGTCAGGCTGAACGTCAGGGGACTGACAGTCTGACCAGAGAGCAGCTTGCAGAGCTGCCGCGTGAAGGTGGATTGCCCGTCGCGTTTTTATGGCTCGGCATTGCGCTTATCATCATGCCAGTGGCCACGCGGATGGTGGTTGATAACGCCACGGTGCTGGCGAATTACTTTGCCATCAGCGAGTTGACGATGGGGCTGACGGCAATTGCTATCGGAACCAGCCTGCCGGAACTGGCAACCGCAATAGCGGGGGTTCGCAAAGGTGAAAACGACATTGCTGTCGGAAACATCATTGGCGCAAACATTTTTAATATTGTCATCGTGTTGGGTTTACCCGCGCTGATAACGCCAGGAGAGATTGATCCACTGGCGTACAGTCGTGACTACAGCGTGATGTTGCTGGTGAGCATTATTTTTGCGTTGCTGTGCTGGCGGCGCTCCCCGCAATCGGGCCGTGGTGTAGGGGTATTATTAACTGGCGGATTTATCGTATGGCTGGCGATGTTGTACTGGTTATCGCCAATACTCGTTGAATAACTGGAAACGCATTATGTCGCACGTAGAGTTACAACCGGGTTTTGACTTTCAGCAAGCAGGTAAAGAAGTCCTGGCGATTGAACGTGAATGCCTGGCGGAGCTTGATCAATACATCAATCAGAATTTCACGCTTGCCTGTGAAAAGATGTTCTGGTGTAAAGGGAAAGTTGTCGTCATGGGGATGGGGAAATCGGGGCATATTGGGCGCAAAATGGCGGCAACGTTTGCCAGCACCGGTACACCTTCATTTTTCGTCCATCCTGGTGAAGCCGCGCATGGTGATTTAGGCATGGTCACCCCACAGGATGTGGTGATTGCTATCTCTAACTCAGGTGAATCCAGCGAAATCACGGCCTTAATTCCAGTGCTTAAGCGTCTTCACGTACCGTTAATCTGCATCACCGGTCGCCCGGAGAGCAGCATGGCGCGCGCCGCAGATGTGCATCTGTGTGTTAAAGTAGCGAAAGAAGCCTGTCCGTTAGGGCTGGCACCGACCAGCAGCACCACCGCCACGCTGGTTATGGGCGATGCCCTCGCTGTCGCGCTGTTAAAAGCACGCGGCTTTACTGCTGAAGATTTTGCGCTCTCACATCCAGGCGGCGCACTGGGTCGTAAACTTCTGCTGCGCGTAAACGATATTATGCATACGGGCGATGAGATCCCGCATGTTAAGAAAACGGCCAGTCTGCGTGACGCATTGCTGGAAGTTACCCGCAAAAATCTTGGTATGACTGTCATTTGCGATGACAATATGATGATTGAAGGCATCTTTACCGACGGTGATTTACGCCGTGTCTTCGATATGGGCGTGGATGTTCGTCAGTTAAGTATTTCCGATGTTATGACGCCGGGGGGAATACGTGTGCGCCCTGGCATTCTGGCCGTTGAGGCACTGAACTTAATGCAGTCCCGCCATATCACCTCCGTGATGGTTGCCGATGGCGACCATTTACTCGGTGTGTTACATATGCATGATTTACTGCGTGCAGGCGTAGTGTAAAGATTCAAGGATAAACAACAATGAGCAAAGCAGGTGCGTCGCTTGCGACCTGTTACGGCCCTGTCAGCGCCGACGTTATAGCAAAAGCAGAGAACATTCGTCTGCTGATCCTCGATGTCGATGGCGTACTGTCAGATGGCCTGATTTATATGGGCAATAATGGCGAAGAGCTGAAAGCGTTCAATGTTCGTGACGGTTATGGCATTCGTTGTGCGCTCACCTCTGATATTGAAGTCGCTATCATTACCGGGCGAAAGGCTAAACTGGTAGAAGATCGTTGTGCCACATTGGGGATCACTCACTTGTATCAGGGGCAGTCAAACAAACTGATCGCCTTTAGCGATTTGCTGGAAAAACTGGCGATTGCCCCGGAAAATGTGGCTTATGTCGGCGATGATCTCATCGACTGGCCGGTAATGGAAAAAGTGGGTTTAAGCGTCGCCGTGGCCGATGCGCATCCACTGTTGCTCCCGCGCGCCGATTACGTGACGCGCATTGCTGGCGGTCGTGGTGCAGTGCGTGAAGTTTGCGACTTATTACTCCTGGCGCAGGGCAAACTGGATGAAGCCAAAGGGCAATCGATATGAGTAAAGCCAGACGTTGGGTTATCATTGTGCTATCACTGGCGGTTCTGGTGATGATCGGCATTAATATGGCCGAAAAAGACGATACCGCCCAGGTGGTCGTCAACAACAATGATCCCACCTATAAAAGCGAGCATACGGACACGCTCGTCTATAACCCAGAAGGGGCACTAAGCTATCGATTGATTGCTCAACACGTTGAATATTATTCCGATCAGGCCGTTTCGTGGTTTACGCAGCCGGTACTTACCACGTTTGATAAGGATAAAATCCCGACATGGTCCGTAAAAGCAGATAAAGCCAAGCTGACCAATGACCGGATGCTCTATTTATATGGACACGTTGAAGTCAACGCACTTGTGCCGGACTCTCAACTTCGCAGAATCACGACGGATAACGCGCAGATCAATCTGGTGACGCAGGATGTTACCTCTGAAGACCTCGTCACGTTATACGGAACAACATTTAACTCCAGCGGTCTGAAAATGCGCGGCAACTTACGCAGCAAGAACGCCGAGCTGATTGAAAAGGTTAGAACATCCTATGAAATTCAAAACAAACAAACTCAGCCTTAATCTTGTGCTTGCCAGCTCACTTCTGGCCGCCAGCATTCCGGCATTTGCCGTAACCGGAGACACTGATCAGCCGATCCACATTGAATCGGACCAGCAATCTCTTGATATGCAAGGCAACGTGGTTACCTTTACCGGTAATGTCATCGTCACCCAGGGCACCATCAAAATTAATGCCGACAAAGTGGTCGTTACCCGTCCGGGCGGCGAACAAGGTAAAGAAGTGATTGACGGCTACGGTAAACCGGCAACGTTCTACCAGATGCAGGACAATGGTAAACCCGTTGAAGGTCACGCTTCCCAGATGCACTACGAACTGGCAAAAGATTTTGTCGTTCTGACGGGTAATGCTTATCTGCAGCAGGTCGATAGCAACATTAAGGGCGATAAGATCACTTACCTGGTGAAAGAGCAGAAAATGCAGGCTTTCAGCGACAAAGGTAAGCGCGTAACCACCGTTCTGGTGCCGTCGCAGCTGCAGGACAAAAACAACAAAGGCCAGACCCCGGCACAGAAGAAGGGTAATTAATTCGTTATGGCAACATTAACTGCAAAGAACCTTGCAAAAGCCTATAAAGGCCGTCGCGTGGTAGAAGACGTCAGCCTGACCGTCAACTCCGGGGAAATTGTCGGTCTGCTGGGGCCAAACGGTGCCGGTAAGACCACCACTTTCTACATGGTTGTAGGCATTGTGCCGCGCGATGCGGGCAACATCATTATTGATGATGACGATATCAGTCTGCTGCCTCTGCATGCACGCGCGCGCCGCGGTATCGGCTATCTGCCACAGGAAGCCTCCATTTTCCGTCGCCTCAGCGTTTACGATAACCTGATGGCGGTACTGCAAATTCGTGACGACTTGTCTGCTGAACAACGTGAAGACCGCGCGAACGAGCTGATGGAAGAGTTTCACATTGAGCACCTGCGTGACAGCATGGGGCAGTCACTCTCCGGGGGTGAACGTCGCCGTGTAGAAATTGCCCGCGCACTGGCTGCGAATCCGAAATTTATTCTGCTCGACGAACCGTTTGCCGGGGTTGACCCGATCTCGGTTATCGACATTAAACGCATCATTGAGCACCTGCGCGACAGCGGCCTGGGCGTACTGATCACTGACCACAACGTGCGTGAAACACTGGCGGTTTGTGAACGCGCTTATATCGTCAGTCAGGGGCATTTGATCGCCCACGGCACGCCTACAGAAATCTTACAAGACGAACACGTTAAGCGTGTATACCTTGGGGAAGACTTCAGACTCTGATAGGGTAGAAGTTTGCGACGTTTTAGCAGGAGAGTACGATTCTGAACATGAAGCAAGGTTTGCAACTCAGGCTTAGCCAACAACTGGCGATGACGCCACAGCTCCAACAGGCAATTCGTCTGTTGCAGTTGTCGACGCTGGAACTTCAGCAGGAGCTACAGCAGGCGCTGGAGAGTAATCCGCTGCTTGAGCAAATCGACACTCATGAAGAAATCGACACCCGCGAAACGCAAGACAGTGAAACACTGGACACCGCCGACGCGCTCGAACAAAAAGAGATGCCGGAAGAGCTGCCGCTCGATGCCAGTTGGGACACCATTTACACCGCTGGTACACCATCCGGCACCAGCGGTGACTACATTGACGACGAGCTGCCGGTCTATCAGGGCGAAACGACGCAGACCTTGCAGGATTACCTGATGTGGCAGGTCGAGCTGACACCGTTTTCCGATACTGACCGCGCCATTGCTACCTCTATCGTCGATGCCGTTGATGACACCGGTTATCTGACTGTCCCGCTGGAAGATATTCTCGAAAGTATGGGCGATGAAGAGATCGACATCGACGAAGTTGAAGCCGTCCTTAAGCGGATCCAACGGTTTGATCCGGTCGGTGTGGCGGCAAAAGATCTGCGTGACTGCCTGCTGATCCAACTCTCCCAATTCGATAAAACCACGCCGTGGCTGGAAGAGGCCAGACTGATTATTAGCGATCATCTCGATCTGTTAGCCAATCACGACTTCCGCACTTTAATGCGCGTCACGCGTCTGAAAGAAGATGTGCTGAAAGAAGCCGTCAATCTGATCCAGTCGCTCGATCCGCGCCCCGGGCAGTCGATCCAGACGGGCGAACCTGAGTATGTCATTCCAGATGTGCTGGTGCGTAAGCATAACGGTCACTGGACGGTAGAACTCAACAGTGACAGCATTCCGCGTCTGCAAATCAACCAGCACTACGCCTCGATGTGCAATAACGCGCGCAACGATGGTGACAGCCAGTTTATCCGCAGCAATCTGCAGGATGCCAAATGGTTGATCAAGAGTCTGGAAAGCCGTAACGATACGCTACTGCGCGTGAGTCGCTGTATCGTTGAACAGCAGCAAGCCTTCTTTGAGCAAGGCGAAGAATATATGAAACCGATGGTACTGGCCGATATCGCCCAGGCTGTCGAAATGCATGAATCGACGATATCTCGCGTGACCACGCAAAAATACCTGCATAGTCCACGAGGCATTTTTGAACTGAAGTATTTCTTTTCCAGTCACGTCAATACCGAGGGCGGCGGCGAAGCCTCCTCCACGGCGATTCGTGCGCTGGTGAAGAAATTAATCGCGGCGGAAAACCCAGCGAAACCGTTGAGCGACAGCAAGTTAACCTCTTTGCTGTCGGAACAAGGTATCATGGTGGCACGCCGCACTGTTGCGAAGTACCGAGAGTCTTTATCCATTCCGCCGTCAAACCAGCGTAAACAGCTCGTTTGACCCAACCGATAAGGAAGACACTATGCAGCTCAACATTACCGGAAATAACGTCGAGATCACCGAGGCACTGCGCGAATTTGTTACAGCCAAATTTGCCAAACTTGAGCAATATTTTGACCGAATCAACCAGGTCTATGTTGTTCTGAAAGTGGAGAAAGTCACCCACACCTCAGATGCAACACTGCATGTAAACGGTGGTGAAATTCATGCCAGCGCGGAAGGTCAGGACATGTACGCTGCCATTGATGGCTTAATTGATAAGCTGGCACGCCAGTTGACCAAACATAAAGATAAACTGAAACAACACTAATTGTCCGGGCAATTAGCATGTGCATGGCGGCCTGTTGTGCGGCACAACGGGCCATTTGTACGGTTAATGCTCCGAGCCTGTTCCACTGTTTGAGTGGGCAGGTTCTTAGGTGAAATTATGACAAATAATGATACAACTCTACAGCTTAGCAGTGTTCTTAACAGGGAATGTACGCGAAGCCGCGTCCACTGTCAGAGCAAAAAACGCGCCCTGGAAATCATCAGCGAGCTGGCGGCGAAACAACTTAGTCTGCCGCCTCAGGTGGTTTTTGAAGCTATCCTGACGCGGGAAAAAATGGGCAGTACCGGTATCGGCAATGGTATTGCCATTCCGCATGGCAAACTGGAAGAAGATACTCTTCGCGCCGTTGGCGTTTTCGTTCAGCTCGAAACGCCTATAGCTTTCGATGCCATCGACAACCAACCGGTGGATTTACTTTTTGCCCTGCTGGTGCCGGCAGACCAAACTAAAACGCACCTGCATACTCTGTCACTGGTGGCGAAACGTCTGGCGGACAAAACCATCTGCCGCCGTTTACGCGCAGCCCAGAGCGATGAAGAGCTGTATCAAATCATTACGGATACCGAAGGTACTCCGGATGAAGCGTAGTTATTCGGTAATGTCTCTTTTAGACGTTGTGAGGAGAAACAGTACATGGTACTGATGATCGTCAGCGGACGTTCAGGTTCAGGTAAATCTGTCGCCCTGCGTGCGCTGGAAGATATGGGTTTTTACTGCGTGGATAACCTTCCCGTAGTGTTGTTACCCGATCTGGCTCGAACTCTGGCCGATCGCGAGATTTCTGCCGCCGTCAGCATTGATGTTCGTAATATGCCGGAGTCACCAGAAATATTCGAACAGGCGATGAGTAACCTGCCTGACGCTTTCTCACCGCAACTCCTGTTCCTGGATGCCGACCGTAATACCTTAATTCGTCGTTACAGTGACACGCGCCGACTGCATCCGCTTTCCAGCAAAAACCTGTCGCTGGAAAGTGCTATCGACAAAGAAAGCGATTTGCTGGAGCCTCTGCGTTCGCGAGCGGATCTGATTGTCGATACCTCAGAAATGTCCGTTCACGAGCTGGCAGAAATGCTGCGTACCCGTCTGCTGGGTAAACGTGAACGTGAACTGACCATGGTCTTTGAGTCTTTCGGCTTCAAACACGGTATCCCTATCGATGCAGATTACGTCTTTGACGTGCGCTTCTTGCCGAACCCGCACTGGGATCCGAAACTGCGTCCAATGACAGGTCTTGATAAGCCCGTCGCCGCGTTCCTCGACCGCCACACAGAAGTACACAATTTTATCTACCAGACGCGAAGCTATCTTGAGCTATGGTTACCTATGCTGGAAACCAACAACCGTAGCTACCTGACGGTCGCCATTGGTTGTACCGGCGGGAAGCACCGTTCGGTGTATATTGCAGAGCAACTGGCAGACTACTTCCGCTCGCGCGGTAAAAATGTCCAGTCACGCCATCGTACGCTGGAAAAACGTAAACCATGACCGTCAAGCAAACTGTTGAAATCACAAACAAGCTGGGCATGCATGCCCGGCCTGCAATGAAGCTGTTTGAATTAATGCAAGGTTTTGACGCTGAAGTGCTGTTACGTAATGACGAAGGCACCGAGGCTGAAGCCAACAGCGTTATTGCGCTGCTGATGTTGGATTCTGCCAAAGGACGGCAGATTGAAGTTGAAGCGACCGGTCCACAGGAAGAGGAAGCACTGGCCGCCGTTATCGCCCTCTTTAACTCTGGTTTTGATGAAGATTAATCTTCATCACTTTGACATTCAAATCCCTTCAAGCTCCCCCGGCAATAAGAAAAGCGCGTACTGAAATCGTTCTCAATCAACGTCAATTGTACATTTCGTGCGCTTTTTACTTTCAGAAGAACCTTAAGAAAACCTTAAGAAGCATTGTTTAGGTTTCGTTTAAGTTAATCGACCATACTGGAGATCGTCAGAAAATATTTCCAGGAGATGGCATGATTCGCTTATCTGAACAAAGTCCCCTGGGCACCGGAAGACATCGGAAATGTTATGCGCATCCGGAAGATGCCCAACGCTGTATCAAGATTGTCTACCATCGTGGCGATGGTGGCGATAAAGAGATCCGCCGTGAGTTAAAGTACTACGCGCATCTTGGTCGCCGGTTAAAAGACTGGAGTGGAATACCGCGCTATCACGGTACCGTTGAGACGGATTGCGGAACCGGTTATGTCTACGATGTGATTGCAGATTTTGACGGCAAACCCTCCATTACGCTGACCGAATTTGCTGAACAATGCCGTTACGAAGAAGACATTGCACAACTGCGCCAGATACTGAAACAGCTGAAGCGTTATTTGCAGGATAACCGTATCGTGACGATGTCGCTGAAGCCGCAGAATATCCTCTGTCACCGCATCAGTGAGTCAGAGGTTATCCCCGTCGTCTGCGACAACATTGGTGAAAGCACATTGATTCCACTGGCGACCTGGTCGAAGTGGTGTTGTCTGCGTAAGCAAGAGCGGTTATGGAAACGATTTATCGCCCAACCGGCGCTGGCTATTGCCCTGCAGAAAGATCTGCAACCTCGTGAGAGCAAAACGCTGGCCCTCACTTCGCGCGAAGCTTAATCAAGCTGGTGCTGTTGCATAAACGACTCACCGCCTAACTGATACATCTGCCGTAAAATCCACGCCTGACGGCCACGCACGTAGCCCGATGGCGCGGAGACTTTGAAACGAAGTGGATTAGGTAATACAGCTGCCAGTAATGCAGCTTCCGAGCGGGTAAGTTTGCTCGCGGGTTTGTGGAAATAACGTTGTGCCGCAGCTTCGACGCCAAACACACCGTCGCCAAATTCGGCGATATTCAGGTAAACCGTCAGGATACGCTTTTTGCTCCAGACAGTTTCTATCCCCAGCGTTAATCCAGCTTCCAGCCCTTTTCGAACCCAGCTACGCCCATCCCATAAAAAGAGATTTTTGGCTGTCTGCTGAGAAATCGTTGACGCACCGCGAATACGGTTTTCATTGCGCTCGTTGTGGGCCAGGGCTTGCTCAATGGAGGCGACATCAAAGCCCCAGTGCTCAGGAAACTTCTGATCTTCTGCGGCAATCACCGCCAGTCCCATCCACGGCGAAATTTGATCCATACTGACCCAGTCAGAATGTGCCACGTAACGAAAATTGCCATGCAGCCAGGCGCTGACTTGTCGCTCGGCCATTACCGCTGAGAAAGGAACAGGCGCAACGCTAAACAACGCGATGCCCCCGCCCCAGAAAACGGCGAGGACAACCATTAACCGCAGAAGAAAACGGCGAACGAAACTAAACACCGTTAAGCGGCTTTTACTCATTCAGCCAGAACCAGCACGCGGGAAACCAGCTTATCAATGCCGCTCGCCGCTTCTGCAATGTTCTGCGCCAGCATATATGCCGGGGTGGTGACAATCTTATTGTCTTCATCAACCACGATATCATCGACAGGACACGGCACATGCTCCGCGCCCATCTCTTCCAGCACTTCTGCGGTATCGATATCAGTACCGATGGTCAAACGCAGCGGGAAATCGAAAATTTTCGGCAGCATCGCCGGGGCAATACACATAAAACCAAGCGGTTTTCCGGCCTGATGCATCGCTTGTGCCAGCGCCTTTAATTCACGGTCAACGGTGCATTCGCTACCAAGACTGGCAAAATTGCTTAAATTCTTCGCCGCGCCAAAACCCCCCGGCACAATCAACGCATCCAGTTCAGCGGCATCGGCCTGGGCCAGAGGACGGATTTCACCGCGCGTTATTCGTGCCGCTTCAATCAGCACATTGCGCGTTTCCGTCATCGCTTCGCCCGTTAAATGGTTGATAACATCAACCTGCTGCTTATCCGGTGCAAAGCAGACCGCCTGCGCACCGCTGCGTGAAATAGCTAACAACGTCAACACCGCTTCATGAATTTCAGAACCGTCATAGACGCCGCATCCGCTCAGAATTACGCCAATTTTCTTCATTGTGATCATCCTTTCGCAATTGACTGAAACACATTAATTTTTTTAATAAAAATGCTACGCATCACACATTTAACTGATTCATGTAACAAATCATTTAAGTTTTGCTATCTTAACTGCGTGCAGCCTGAAAAACAGTGCTGTGCCCTTGTAACTCATCATAATAATTTACGGCGCAGCCAAGATTTCCCTGGTGTTGGCGCAGTATTCGCGCACCCCGGTCTAGCCGGGGTCATTTTTTAGTGGCTTTTGCCACCCACGCTTTCAGTACTTCTACGTCGTGACGCCACTCTTCTTTCATCTCTTCAATCCATTCACCGACGTTATCTTCCCAGGCGGGAAGGTCAGGAGACTGAATTTGCTGACCCAGCTGTTGCAGATGGCGTAACCCCACTGACCCCGCCGCACCTTTAATTTTATGTCCTTCCTCAACAATGCCTTTTTTATCCTGCGCCGTCAGATTCGACTCCAGCACGCTGACATAGCCCGGCATCATCTTCTCAAACACCGCTAACCCGTCGGTGATCAGCTTCGGTCCTACAAGTTCGAGATACTGTTCCAGCATGGGAATATCGAGCAATGCTTCTGATTTACTGTTCTCTTCTGTCGTCACCGTACTTTCCTCATCATCCTGGGTATCCCAGAATTTCTTGATCATCGCGGTTAGCGCCGGAACAGAAAGCGGCTTACTCAGCACATCATCCATTCCAGCATTGAGGTACTCTTGCTTGTCTTTCAGCACGTTAGCGGTTAAGGCCACCAGCGGCGGTAAATCCTCGCGCGGATAACGCTTCGTCAGTTCACGAGAGATATCCAGCCCGGTCATATCTGGCAACTGAATATCCAGCAACACCAGGTCGTATTCGCCCGGTTTAAACATTTCCAGCGCCGCCTTGCCGGTCATGGCGACATCAACGCTGTTACCTAATTTTTCCAGCACAGAGCGTGCGACAATCACGTTCAGTTCAATATCTTCCACCAGCAGCACATTCAGCGCCGGTAAAGGCATATCGTCTTCATCAAACGCATCATCGACCTCTTCAGCCACCGACGGTGCGTGGATCGTCAACGTAAAGGTTGAACCTTTGCCCTGTTCGCTGGTAACCGTAATATCGCCGCCCATATTTTTCGCCAGACGACGAGAAACGGCCAGACCAATACCGGTGCCGGTGGCAGGTTTACCGCCATGACTGTCTTTCACCTGGTAATACATGGCAAAGATTTTATCCAGCTCATCCTGCGGAATGCCGATACCAGAGTCTTCCACTTCAAAATGCAGCATATCGCCTTCATCGTAGCGCACGCGCACGGTAACCTGGCCTTGCTGGGTGAATTTGACGGCGTTACTGATGAGATTCCACAGGATCTGCCGTAAACGCGTCCCGTCGGTAATGACCTGATGCGGTAATGGCAGCGTAGGCTCCAGATTAAAGCGCAATCCTTTTTGTTGCGCCTGCAATGCGGAGAGATTTTCCAGATCGGCAAGGAAGCTGGTGAAATCAACCGGCTGATTATCAAGCTGGACCTTACGCCGTTCCATCTTATCCATGTCGATAATATCGTTGAAGATATTCCCGAGCGTGACGGCCGAAACATGGATGGTTTTGAGATATTTTTCCTGCTCGGCGGTGAGTTCGGTATCCAGCAGAATGCGGCTCAGGCCGACGATACCATTCAGCGGTGTACGCAATTCGTGACTGATGGTGGAAATAAACGTCGTTTTGTCGCGGCTGGCGCGTTCAAGCGCATCCTGATACCGCTTACGCTCGGTAATGTCGCGACCAAAACCCATCAAACCGTGACGTTTACCCACGCGGTCGTAGTACGGCACTTTACGGATTTCAAAACAGGCTTTGCGCCCGTCCGGGTAATCCAGCCACTGTTCATAGGTCAGTGACACATTATGACGGAACACTTTTTCATCGGTTTCAATGACTTTCGCAGCGGCTTCCGGTGAGTAAACATCAGCAGGTTTCAGGTGAACCAGTTGTTTTTCGCTTTTTCCGGTCAGCAGCTCCATCGCGCGGTTACAGCCGGAAAACTCTTTATCTTCGTTACGATAAAAAACCAGGTCGGGTGAAGCGTCAAGGAAGGAACGTAAGAATGAGGATTGCTGCTCGAGCTGAATTTGTGTCTCTTCGCGCTCTTTGATTTCAATTTTCAGTTGGCCGAAGGTTTCCTGCAGTTCTGCTTCCGCTTTTTCACGAACGGCGATTTCCTGATTTAGCTGGGCAATATTATCTTTTAACTGAACGTTGAGGCTCAAATCGCGCTCGCGCATCTCCTCCAGTTTTTGCACCAGTCGTGACAGACGTTGTCGTGACTCCTCCAGTTGCTCGACGACCACCGATAGAAAGTAGACCGCCCACGGCGTAATCAGCAAACCAAAGAAGATAGAACGAATAACATCAATGCTTTCGACCTGACCATGCAGCACCATGGTTACCGCCATTTGTACCACAATGGCAAGAACGACGAGGGCCAGCGCCAGCAACATTGAGAAGCGCACCAGACCTAACTTCATCATCAGGTCAACATAATACTGCGCCAGCAGACGAATTTGCTTCATTAGGGAATTCCTTCACGACAACCTGCCCCAATAATACCCAATTCTGACAGTTACGTTATAAATTGTGTGAGAAATGCGGAATTCCCCTCAATGGCCTACTCCGTTGGAGGTAGCCACGGACGTCCCAGCGCCGATCCCTGTACGCCATGTTCATTCAGATAGCGATCCAGCTCGACCATTCCCGTCCATCGATTTTCGCACCACAGAGGAGCAAGCAGCGTCGGGCGACGGGCGCTGGCGGAAATGCGGTGGTAGATCACTTCCGGTGGCGTATGGCGAATCATTTCTCCGGCAGTGAGCGTGTAATCTTCCAGTTCAATACCGTTCAAACGCCCCGCTTCCCAGGCTTTCGCCATAATGCTGCCTTTCACAATATGCAGCGGATGCAGCTTTATGCCGTCCACGCCAGTTTCAACCACTCGCTCCAGCGTTTGCAAACATTCAGCCTGCCCTTCGCCAGGCAGGCCGACAATTAAGTGGGAACACACCTTCAGCCCGCGCTGACGTGCCAGCTGGGTTGTACGCTGATAACAGGCAAAATCATGGCCGCGGTTGATGCGATGTAGCGTTTTGTCGTGGGCGGTTTGTAGCCCCAGCTCCAGCCACACTTCGTAGCCCTGGTCTTTATATTCACAAAGCAGATCCAGCACTGCATCCGGCACGCAGTCCGGGCGGGTACCAACACACAAACCGACAATATTGGCCTGGCTCACCGCCTGCTGATACATAGAACGCAGCACCTGAACTTCCGCAAAGGTGCTGGTATACGCCTGAAAGTAGGCCAGATAGCGTTTAGCGCGGTTAACTAAATTCGCCTGGTGCGCCAGTTGTTCGGCAATAGAACGATGTTGCTGCGCTTCATCGGCAAACGAGGCAACATTACAGAATGTGCAGCCGCCACGCCCGATGGTACCGTCACGGTTAGGGCAGCTAAAACCGCCGTGCAGCGTCAGCTTATGCACCTTTTGCCCATAACGACGGGTGAGATCACCACCAAACATATTGACTAATTTCTGTAACTGCATAATCTGATAGACCGCGCCTTGAAAAGAGGCCAAAGCCTGCCATTTTTAGCTCAATTCGGCGATGACCTGGATCAATCGTCCCGGCCTGCTTTTATCAACTGCATAATCAATCAAAATTACCGAAATTTCATGCATGATCACATAAATCATTTTTGCTTATCTTGTGTCAGATTTTTTTTATCTCCTTATAGATTTTAGGCAAAAACAGTAGCATAAAATGCCATTACCAATTAAGGCAGTATAAAATGCTGGTTTTCTCGTCAGTTCAAGGCAGGATAAGGGTTAACACGCCTTTATGACAGTCAGGAATTGGCTGTTTCTCTACCGACGCCCCTTTTAGCCTTAAATAGAAAATCCACTTTAATTTCAGCAAATTAATAAAGAATTTTGCGCTAAAGCACATTTCTGTACCAATAAGCTTGCCATTTGACCTGTATCATCTTTCCCGATAAGTTGGAAATCCGCTGGAAGCTTTCTGGATGAGCAGCCTGCTCATCATATTTATGCAGTAATTGAGATCCCCTCTTCACCGTATTAACCGATGCGAAAAGGACAACAAGGGGGCGAATGCGAGGCGCGCGTATGACACGCAAACCCCGTCGCCACGCTCTTTCTGTGCCCGTGCGCAGCGGTTCGGAAGTGGGGTTCCCGCAGAGCCTGGGGGAGGTTCACGATATGTTGTACGATAAATCCCTTGAGAGGGATAACTGTGGTTTCGGCCTGATCGCCCATATAGAAGGCGAACCTAGCCACAAGGTAGTGCGTACTGCAATACACGCACTGGCCCGCATGCAGCACCGTGGCGCGATTCTCGCCGATGGTAAAACCGGTGACGGTTGCGGCTTGCTGTTACAAAAACCGGATCGCTTTTTTCGCATCGTTGCGCAGGAGCGCGGTTGGCGTTTAGCGAAAAACTACGCCGTCGGGATGCTCTTCCTGAATAAAGATCCTGAACTCGCCGCTGCCGCACGCCGCATCGTTGAAGAAGAGCTGCAACGCGAAACCTTATCGATTGTGGGCTGGCGTGATGTCCCCACCAACGAAGGCGTGCTGGGTGAAATCGCCCTCTCCTCTCTGCCACGCATTGAGCAAATTTTTGTGAACGCCCCGGCAGGCTGGCGTCCGCGCGATATGGAGCGCCGTCTGTTTATCGCCCGCCGCCGCATTGAAAAGCGTCTCGAAGCCGACAAAGACTTCTACGTCTGTAGCCTGTCGAATCTGGTGAACATCTATAAAGGTCTGTGTATGCCGGCGGATCTGCCGCGCTTTTATCTGGATCTTGCGGACCTGCGTCTGGAATCGGCCATTTGCCTGTTCCACCAGCGCTTCTCCACTAACACCGTACCGCGCTGGCCGCTGGCGCAGCCGTTCCGCTACCTGGCGCATAACGGTGAAATCAACACCATCACCGGTAACCGCCAATGGGCGCGTGCGCGTACCTATAAATTCCAGACGCCGCTGATCCCTGACCTGCACGACGCCGCGCCGTTCGTCAACGAAACCGGTTCTGACTCCAGTTCCATGGATAACATGCTGGAACTGCTGCTGGCAGGCGGGATGGATATCATCCGCGCCATGCGTCTGTTAGTACCACCCGCCTGGCAGAACAACCCGGATATGGACCCGGAACTGCGTGCCTTCTTTGACTTTAACTCCATGCATATGGAGCCGTGGGATGGCCCGGCGGGCATCGTGATGTCTGACGGTCGTTTTGCCGCCTGTAACCTCGACCGTAACGGTCTGCGTCCGGCGCGCTACGTCATCACCAAAGATAAGCTCATCACCTGCGCCTCTGAAGTCGGTATCTGGGATTACCAGCCTGACGAAGTGGTCGAAAAAGGCCGCGTCGGGCCAGGCGAACTGATGGTTATCGACACCCGCAGTGGGCGTATTCTGCACTCGGCAGAAACCGATGACGATCTGAAAAGCCGCCACCCTTATAAAGAGTGGATGGAGAAAAACGTCCGCCGTCTGGTACCGTTTGAAGATCTGCCCGATGAAGAAGTGGGTAGCCGCGAACTGGACGACGACACGCTTGCCAGCTATCAGAAACAGTTTAACTACAGCGCGGAAGAGCTGGACTCCGTAATTCGCGTACTGGGCGAAAACGGTCAGGAAGCGGTCGGTTCGATGGGTGACGACACCCCATTCGCCGTGCTCTCCAGTCAGCCGCGCATTATTTACGACTACTTCCGCCAGCAGTTTGCCCAGGTGACTAACCCGCCAATCGACCCGCTGCGTGAAGCGCATGTTATGTCGCTCGCCACCAGTATCGGTCGTGAAATGAACGTCTTTTGCGAAGCAGAGGGCCAGGCGCACCGTTTAAGCTTTAAATCGCCGATTCTGCTCTACTCCGATTTCAAACAGCTCACGACGATGAAAGAGGAGCACTACCGCGCAGATACACTGGATATCACCTTTGACGTCACTAAAACCACGCTCGAAGCGACGGTCAAAGAGCTGTGCGACAAAGCCGAAAAAATGGTACGTAGCGGCACTGTGCTGCTGGTGCTCTCCGACCGGAATATCGCTAAAGATCGCCTGCCGGTTCCGGCTCCGATGGCGGTTGGCGCGATCCAGACCCGTCTGGTCGATCAAAGCTTGCGTTGCGATGCCAACATCATCGTCGAAACCGCCAGCGCCCGCGATCCGCACCATTTCGCCGTGTTGCTGGGCTTCGGTGCGACGGCTATTTATCCGTACCTTGCCTATGAAACGCTGGGCCGCCTGGTAGACACCCACGCGATTGCCAAAGATTATCGTACCGTGATGCTCAACTACCGTAACGGCATCAACAAAGGCTTGTACAAAATCATGTCCAAAATGGGCATCTCCACCATCGCCTCTTACCGCTGCTCGAAACTGTTTGAAGCGGTCGGTCTGCACGATGATGTCGTAGGCCTGTGCTTCCAGGGCGCTGTTAGCCGCATTGGTGGGGCAAGCTTTGAAGACTTCCAGCAGGATCTGCTGAACCTGTCGAAACGTGCCTGGCTGGCGCGTAAGCCCATCAGCCAGGGCGGCCTGCTGAAATACGTGCACGGTGGCGAATACCACGCCTACAACCCGGACGTGGTGCGCACACTGCAACAGGCGGTACAAAGCGGCGAGTACAGCGACTATCAGGAATACGCGAAGCTGGTTAATGAGCGTCCGGCAACCACGCTGCGCGATCTGCTGGCAATTACGCCGGGTGAAAACGCGGTCAACATTGCTGATGTTGAACCGGCAAGCGAACTGTTTAAACGCTTCGATACCGCTGCGATGTCTATCGGCGCGTTAAGCCCGGAAGCCCACGAGGCGCTGGCTGAAGCGATGAACAGCATCGGCGGCAACTCTAACTCCGGTGAAGGCGGCGAAGATCCGGCACGCTACGGCACCAACAAAGTGTCGCGCATCAAGCAGGTGGCTTCCGGTCGCTTTGGGGTTACTCCGGCGTATCTGGTCAATGCCGACGTCATTCAGATTAAAGTCGCCCAGGGCGCGAAGCCGGGCGAAGGCGGTCAGTTACCGGGCGATAAAGTCACGCCTTACATCGCCAAACTGCGCTATTCGGTGCCCGGAGTGACGCTGATCTCCCCGCCGCCGCACCATGATATCTACTCTATCGAGGACTTAGCGCAGCTTATTTTCGACCTCAAGCAGGTTAACCCGAAAGCGATGATCTCCGTGAAGCTGGTTTCCGAACCGGGAGTAGGCACCATCGCGACTGGCGTGGCGAAAGCTTATGCCGATTTAATCACCATCGCAGGCTATGATGGCGGCACCGGCGCAAGTCCGCTTTCATCGGTGAAATACGCAGGCTGTCCGTGGGAACTCGGCCTGGTGGAAACCCAACAGGCGCTGGTTGCCAACGGTTTACGTCATAAAATTCGTTTGCAGGTTGATGGCGGCCTGAAAACGGGCGTTGATATCATCAAAGCGGCGATTCTCGGCGCAGAAAGCTTCGGCTTCGGCACTGGCCCAATGGTCGCGCTCGGTTGTAAATATCTGCGAATTTGCCACCTGAACAACTGCGCCACGGGTGTAGCAACTCAGGATGACAAACTGCGTAAGAATCACTATCACGGCCTGCCGTTCAAAGTGACGAATTACTTTGAGTTTATCGCCCGTGAAACCCGCGAGCTGATGGCACAGCTGGGGGTAACGCGGCTGGTGGATCTGATTGGTCGCACCGACCTGCTGAAAGAGCTGGACGGTTTCACCGCCAAACAGCAGAAACTGGCGCTGTCGAAACTGCTGGAGACCGCCGAGCCGCATCCCGGTAAGGCGCTCTACTGCACCGAAAACAACCCGCCGTTTGATAACGGCCTGCTGAACGCGCAGTTGCTGCAACAGGCGAAACCGTTTGTCGATGAGCGCCAGAGCAAAACCTTCTGGTTCGATATTCGCAACACCGACCGTTCTGTCGGCGCGTCGCTTTCAGGCTATATCGCCCAGACGCACGGCGATCAGGGTCTGGCAGCCGATCCGATCAAAGCGTACTTCAACGGCACCGCAGGCCAGAGCTTCGGTGTGTGGAACGCGGGCGGCGTGGAACTGTACCTGACCGGTGATGCCAACGACTATGTCGGTAAAGGCATGGCGGGCGGCTTAATCGCCATTCGTCCTCCGGTTGGTTCAGCCTTCCGCAGCCACGAAGCAAGCATTATCGGCAACACCTGCCTGTATGGCGCGACCGGTGGTCGTCTGTATGCCGCAGGCCGCGCGGGTGAACGTTTCGGCGTGCGTAACTCCGGTGCTATCACCGTGGTAGAAGGCATTGGCGACAACGGCTGTGAATATATGACGGGCGGTATTGTCTGTATTCTGGGTAAAACCGGCGTTAACTTCGGCGCTGGCATGACTGGCGGCTTCGCTTACGTTCTCGATGAAAGCGGCGATTTCCGCAAACGCGTTAACCCGGAACTGGTCGAGGTCTTAAGCGTTGACGATTTGGCGATCCATGAAGAGCATCTGCGTGGACTTATCACCGAGCATGTTCAGTATACTGGCTCTCAGCGCGGTGAAGAGATTCTGGCGAACTGGTCAACCTTCGCCACTAAATTTGCGCTGGTTAAACCGAAGTCCAGTGATGTAAAAGCACTGCTGGGTCACCGTAGTCGTAGCGCAGCAGAGTTGCGCGTGCAGGCGCAGTAAGGGGTAGCAACAATGAGTCAGAATGTTTATCAATTTATCGACCTGCAGCGCGTTGATCCGCCAAAGAAACCGCTGAAGATCCGCAAAATTGAGTTTGTTGAAATTTACGAGCCGTTTTCCGAAGGCCAGGCCAAAGCGCAGGCTGACCGCTGCCTGTCGTGCGGCAACCCATACTGCGAGTGGAAATGCCCGGTACACAACTACATCCCGAACTGGCTGAAGCTCGCCAACGAGGGGCGTATTTTTGAAGCGGCGGAACTGTCGCATCAGACCAACACTCTGCCGGAAGTATGCGGACGTGTCTGCCCGCAAGACCGTCTGTGCGAAGGTTCCTGCACCCTGAACGATGAGTTCGGCGCAGTGACCATCGGCAACATTGAGCGCTATATCAACGATAAAGCGTTCGAGATGGGCTGGCGTCCGGATATGTCCGGCGTGAAACAGACCGGTAAAAAAGTGGCGATTATCGGCGCAGGCCCGGCGGGTCTGGCGTGCGCGGATGTCCTGACGCGCAACGGCGTAAAAGCGGTCGTCTTCGACCGTCACCCGGAAATTGGCGGATTGCTGACCTTCGGTATTCCGGCTTTCAAGCTGGAAAAAGAGGTAATGACGCGCCGCCGTGAAATCTTCACCGGCATGGGTATTGAATTCAAACTCAATACCGAAGTGGGCCGCGACGTACAGCTGGACGATCTGCTGAGTGATTACGATGCCGTGTTCCTTGGCGTCGGGACTTATCAGTCAATGCGCGGCGGGCTGGAAAACGAAGACGCCGATGGCGTATACGCAGCGCTGCCGTTCCTTATCGCCAACACCAAACAGTTAATGGGCTTTGGCGAAACCCGCGAAGAACCGTTCGTCAGCATGGAAGGCAAACGCGTGGTGGTACTTGGCGGTGGCGACACTGCGATGGACTGCGTGCGTACGTCTGTACGCCAGGGAGCGAAGCACGTTACCTGTGCCTATCGTCGTGATGAAGAGAACATGCCAGGTTCCCGCCGCGAAGTGAAAAACGCGCGAGAAGAAGGTGTAGAGTTCAAATTCAATGTCCAGCCACTGGGGATTGAAGTGAACGGTAACGGCAAAGTCAGCGGCGTAAAAATGGTACGTACCGAAATGGGCGAACCGGATGCCAAAGGCCGTCGCCGCGCGGAGATCGTGGCAGGTTCCGAACATATCGTTCCGGCAGATGCGGTGATCATGGCGTTTGGTTTCCGTCCACACAACATGGAATGGCTGGCAAAACACAGCGTCGAGCTGGATTCACAAGGCCGCATCATCGCCCCGGAAGGCAGCGACAACGCCTTCCAGACCAGCAACCCGAAAATCTTTGCTGGCGGCGATATCGTCCGTGGTTCCGATCTGGTCGTTACCGCCATCGCCGAAGGTCGTAAGGCGGCAGACGGCATTATGAACTGGCTGGAAGTTTAAGCTCTGTCCCAGCGCCGCCTCCTCAGAAAAGAGTCGGCGCTGAAATTCTCCTTTCTTTCTGGAAAGCGCCTCGCATAATCTGAAGAAAACCAATGTAATACGCTCATCTGGATTGTTACCGGCAGATGCCCGGCGTATAGCTGATTCCATTATTCAACACAGCGCCATAAAAAGGGACAGATAATGGAATCGCTCTCAGAGAGAACCACAGCAGGCTACCAGCAAATCCACGACGGCATTATTCATCTGGTCGATAGCGCCCGAACGGAAACGGTACGTAGCGTTAACGCGTTAATGACCGCGACGTACTGGGAAATTGGCCGACGAATTGTCGAATTTGAACAAGGCGGTGAGGCCAGGGCTGCGTATGGTGCGCAGCTAATCAAGCGACTATCAAAGGATTTAAGTCTAAGGTATAAGCGTGGGTTCTCTGCAAAAAACTTACGCCAAATGAGGCTTTTTTACCTCTTTTTTCAACATGTTGAAATTCGCCAGACAGTGTCTGGCGAATTAACACCATTGGGAATGCCGCAGACACCGTCTGCAGAATTCCCATCGGCAAAGATTTGGCAGACGCTGTCTGCCAAATCTTTCCCCCTGCCCTGGTCCACCTACGTCCGTCTACTTTCCGTTAAAAACGCTGACGCCCGCAGCTTTTATGAAAAAGAGACGCTCCGCTGTGGTTGGTCTGTCCGCCAGCTAGAGCGGCAAATTGCGACCCAATTTTATGAGCGAACACTACTGTCACATGATAAATCAGCCATGCTGCAACAACACGCTCCTGCCGAGATGCATATTCTTCCGCAGCAGGCGATACGCGATCCCTTTGTGCTCGAATTTCTGGAATTGAAAGATGAATACTCAGAATCCGATTTTGAGGAGGCGCTGATCAACCACCTGATGGATTTCATGCTGGAACTTGGGGATGATTTTGCCTTTGTTGGTCGGCAGCGAAGGTTACGCATTGATGACAACTGGTTTCGGGTCGATCTGCTGTTTTTCCACCGCCGTTTACGCTGCCTGCTAATCGTCGATCTAAAAGTGGGCAAATTTAGCTATAGCGATGCCGGACAGATGAATATGTATCTCAACTACGCCAAAGAGCACTGGACGCTACCGGATGAAAATCCGCCCATCGGTCTGATTCTCTGTGCAGAGAAAGGAGTCGGAGAAGCGCATTATGCACTGGCTGGTTTGCCTAACACCGTTCTGGCGAGTGAATATAAGATGCAACTACCTGATGAAAAACGACTCGCGGATGAACTCGTTCGAACACAGGCGGTGCTAGAGGAAGGCTATAGACGCCGATAATTTCAGCAATTTCGAATTCTGCAGACAGTGTCTGCAGAATCTTTAAAACGAACTAAGTTTTAAGCCATTAAATCAGCCTTAACCTTCACTACCACCTTTTTAATCTCACTAGGTTCGCCGACAACGCATCCCGGCTTATGCGGTTCTCCAGGCATAAACACGGCGAACATTCCCGGCTTCAGGATGATGGTTTGCTCATTCTCAATGGCGCTGCAAAGCTGGTAATCATCTTCATGGTGGAACACTTCACACTGACGCGCAGTGCCTGCCATGCCAAACAGGATCCGTTCCTCACCGTTTAATAACAGCTGGATATCAATGTACTGCTCGTGCAATTCCGCTTTTTTCTCGACGGGCGATTGAGTGTTAAACGTCATGACATTCATAAAAATATTGTCGCCCTGTAATTCGTAACGACCCGGCGCTTTTTCTTGCGGTCTGGCAGCTAATGCCAGCGTTAACGCGTCCTGTAACGCAGGATGTAACCCAGCAGACGGTAATGACTGTACTTCACCCATCATCATAATTTTTCTCCCTGGGCCAACAGCGCAGCCCCAAGTAAACCTGCATCATGGCGGTAATGCGCCGCCAGTAAATCAACATGAAATGCCGCTGGCTCCTGCGCCAGATACGTTTCCACCAGCGCCAGATACCCTTCTGCCAGCCCAACGCTGCCACCGACCACCACGCACTGGCAATCAGTTGTGGCTTTAATATCAGCGATCAGCCTTGCAAGCGTACGTGCGGAGCGATGAATCAGCCATTGCGCTTGTTCGTCGCCCTGCCCGGCGCGTGTAAAAATAGTTCTCGCATCCGCGCCCGCCAGTTCACCCTGCGCTGCCGCTGCAATACCGCGACCAGAAGCAATCGCTTCCACGCAACCTGTGCGTCCACAGCCGCAGACTGGACCATGCGGATCGGCAAGCGTATGCCCGATGTGCCCCGCCAGACCTCCAGGGCCGGTAAGCAGTTTGCCGCCGCTCACTACACCGCCGCCGACGCCAGTGGAAACGGTGATAAACACCATCTCGGTTATATCGCCTTCCAGCGCCTGATACTCCGCCCATGCTGCGGCCTGCGCGTCGTTAATGGCAATGGTCGGCAAATCGGTAAGCTGCCCCAGTGTTTTAACTAACGGAAAGTGTAGTAATCCACCGAGATTATGCGGATTTAGCGCCATTAAGCTGCCGTCGCGAATAATTCCGGTTGAAGCGATAGCAACCCGCTGCGCATGAACTTGCAACGGAGAGACTAATGCGGATAAGGCATCACGCAAGGCTTCTGGTGTCTGGCTGGCTGGCGTAGGAAGTTCACGACGATCGCGGATCTGCCCGTCAGCGCCAATCAGCGCGGCGGCAAGTTTAGTACCGCCGATATCAATCGCCAGTGTGGTCATAGCACCGCCTTTTTCATCGCTGTGTTGTACCACTGACAAATGTGTTCAAGACGCGTAATGGCAGAACCGACCGTCACCGCCCACGCGCCGTGGCGCATCGCATCTGCCGCCTGAGCAGGCGTGTTGTAACGCCCTTCGGCAATCACCCGACATCCGGCGTCGCTCAACGTTTTCACCAGCGCCAGATCCGGCTCTTCTGGCGTTTCAGGCGTGGTATAGCCAGAAAGCGTAGTGCCAATAATTTCGGCTCCCAGCTTTTGGCATGCCAGGCCGTCTTCCGGCGTTGAGCAGTCGGTCATCGCCAGTAAACCGTGATGGTGAATACGTGCCAGCAACGTTTCAACAGGCACCGGACGCGGGCGGTCGGTGCCGTCAATGGCGATAATGTCCGCGCCCGCCTGCGCCAGCGCATCAACATCTTCAATATAGGCCGTGATGCGTACCGGAGAATCCTCCAGATCGCGTTTCACAATCCCGATAATTGGCACGCTCACCACCGCACGCGTGGCTTGCAGATTTGCCACACCTTCAATGCGAATGGCAACCGCGCCCGCCTGCTCTGCCGCTAATGCCATGGCGGCGACGATTTCGGGTTTATCGAGCGGGCTGTCCGGAACCGGCTGGCAGGAGACAATCAGGCCACCGTTAGCAGCGATTTTTTGATCCAGTTGTGCAAGTAACGACATACATCTTCCCTTAGCGAAAGGCCCGGTACAGAGACCGGGCAACAGGATTAACTTTTGGTTTTGACTAAATCGTTTTTGGCGCGGCCAAATGGCACGGCACCGCTAAATGGTTTGCCGTCGATAGCGTCATGAGTACGCAATGCTTCCGGGCGCAACCAACGCTGAACGCGGGAAGGCATATCCAGACCAATCAGCAGGATCACCACAAATGTCAGACTGAACGAGAGCGATGCCAGCGCAGTACCCAGATCCAGACGTTGAGCGATCAACGCGCCGATGATTGGGGCCAGTGCACCGCCCAATGCGCCGACGTTGTAGGTAAAGCCCAGGCCCGCTGCACGCTGGTCGGTATCGAAATAACCGCCAATCAGTTTCGGTAAGATCCCGGCGATCCCTTGTCCAAGCATTTGCTGGAAGAACAGTAACAGACCGAGCACCCAGACGTTTGCGCCGCCAATCGCAAATACCGGAATAATCAGCAGCTGCGAGGCCAGCAGGCTACAAACGTACGCTTTGCGGGTTCCCAGCCAGTCACCGAGGAAGCCACCTACGCAGCATCCCACCGCCGCGCCAAAGCCACTAAAGAACAGCACATTGGCGACAGTATGCGGGTTATAAGCCAGATCGGTTTTCAGATACGTTGGCAGCAGCGCCTGAATCGGCCATGAGTAGAGGAAAGCAAACAACACGACCACCATCAGCATTACGCCCGTTGGCCAGCGTTTGCCCGTACTTTGCACCATAAAGCTGATAAAGATTGCGGCGCATAACAGCCCAAGAACAGCGACGATCGCGGCATTTTGCAGGTTACCGGCGAAGCAAAACCACAGCGCAGTAGCCGCCGCCAGTGTCATTACGATATTGGCAATGCGATGTTCACCACGGTAGAGAATATCTACCATCGTGCGTACTGGTGCTTTACCAGCATGTTTCTCTTTCCAGTCTTCCGCTTCCGGGATGTTTTTACGCAGCCAGAGAGCAAAGATGATTGGCAAAATGCCGATAAAGAACAGCGCACGCCAGCCCCAGACCGGAACCACCAGGCTATAGACCTGAGCGGCAACGACGGCCCCCACAGAGAAGCCGGAAATCAGAAAACCACTGGCTTTATTACGCAGATGTTTTGGCCAGCTTTCAATGACATAGGTGGCGCTGGAACCGTATTCACCCGCCATCCCCATGCCGATGACCAGACGAGCGATAAACATGGTGATGTAGCCTGGCGCAAAGCCGCAGGCCAGCGTCCCGGCCGAGAAGAGAACGATGCTGGTGACCATTGCCAGACGACGCCCGTAGCGGTCACCCATAGCGCCGAGCATCAGGCCGCCGAACCAGCGAGAGATAAAGGCTGCGGAGATCAGACTTGCCGCCTGCACCGTCGTCAGCCCGAATTCACCTTGTACTTCGGTGAGTACCAGGGCGATTAAAACGAAATCAAAACCGTCAAGCAGATATCCCAACCAGGCAGCGGAAAATGCCCGCCATTGTGCACGATTGAGATGGCGATACCACGGGATATTCTGGGTTGTAGTACTCATTGTGAGTCTCCCGCGGTGGGCGATGCCCACACGCTTTGGTATGAAAATTGTAGGGTACAGATGCGTTTATTTCCCCTCACCCGGTAGGGGCGAGCGAGGGGAAACAACTCACCCGCGCTCTTGCATCAACTGCTGGGCCAGCGCCTTCAGTTCTGGCAGATATTTTTCATCTACCGGTCCAAACGGTTTGCGGCACAGCGGCACAGAAACGACATCCATATAATGCAGGACCGTTTTCAGGCCGCGGAATACGCCCGTTTTGATCAGTAAATCAATGACTTTATTACATTCGGTTTGCAGCTTCTGCGCGGTCTGGATATCGCCTTCTTTCAGCGCCTTCACAATCCCCTGATAACGCCAGCCCATGATGTTGTAGGTACTACCGATACCACCATCAGCGCCCGCCAGAAGACCAGAGGCGAAGATTTCGTCGTAACCGTTATAGAGCACCAGATCAGGATGTTCACGACGGATCTGTTCCATCTGATAGAGATCGCCAGAGGTCTGTTTCAGCGCGCCGACACCAGGCAGCGTAACCAGGGTGTTGATCTGATCCAGGGTTAGTTTTACCCCGCTCAGGGCAGGAATGTTGTACACCACCATCGGCAAACCATCCGCCGAATCAATAATTGCCCGATAGTGATCGCAGTGTTCTTCAAAGCTGAAAGGATAGTAGAACGGCGTGACGGCGGAGACGGCATCGAAGCCATAACGTTTAGCCGATGCCGCAAGTTGTTGGCTTTCAGCAGTGCTGACGCAACCGACGTGAGCGATGAGTTTAATCTTGCCTTTCGCCTCTTCGGCGACGATTTCCAGTACCTGTTCACGCTCGGAAAGGCTTTGTACAAAGGCTTCGCCGGTAGAACCACCCACGTATAAACCGTCGATGCCCTGCTGAATATTGAACTGAACCAGGCGACGCAGACTCGCTTTATCCAGTGCTTGTTGTTGATCAAAAGGAGTCAGGAGTGCGGCCATTACGCCACGTAAATTCGTTGCCATAAATACCTCTGAAGTGATGCTTGTCTGATAAAACGATATACCTTTATACCTGTTATACCAGATCAATTAAGCAACACCCCATACAGAAAGCTTATAATGCGATCTGCTTCACTAAAGTGGCATTATTTCTTTTTGTTGGTGCTCTGACCGAAGGCATGCCAGGTAGCAGAGACGCTGTTGAGATGCGATTGCAACGCGCGATCGGCTTCATCGGGATCATGGCGGCGGATCGCGTCAACGATCGCAATATGCTGTTGATAGCTAACGTTGTTATGCTCGTGCAGAGCCTGATCAGCCACGGTTGGACGTGCGGCGATCAGCCAGTCGAGCAAGGCAACGTGGATCGCCATGAAGATTGGGTTACCGGGGATCTCCGCCAGCACGCGGTGGAAATCAACGTCTGAACGAATGAATGCCGCGTTGTTATCCAGCGACTGACTGTTGATTTCCAGTGCTTTTGCCAGCAAATCGATTTGCTCATCGGTGGCGTGTTCAGCCGCATAGCGCACCAGGCTGGATTCAAAGAACAGACGTAATTGTTCGAAATGGGCAATCCCACCAGGATGAGAAAGGAAATCTTTCGCCATGCCGGAAAGCTCGCCGATGATGGTGTCCGCAGAAGGACGTGAGACGCGAGCGCGTTCGCCGTTGTTTATTTGCACCAGACCTTTACGTTTTAACGCTGCCAGCGCTTCACGCACCGAAGGACGCCCGACATTAAAGAACGCCATCAGTTCGCGTTCAGACGGTAATTGTTCACCTTCGCCAAATTCACGACGGCGGATCATCTGTTCCAGCTCTTCTTCCACCATTTCGGAGAGTTTTTTACGCGCCAGCGGGCGGCTACGCAAGTTGCGACCAATTGCAGGTGAAGAATCTTCGGTTTGCGAATCAAATGCGTTCATAAGGCCCATTCTGTAAGGTCAGTGTGATTAACATCATCAGTGACATCCTATCACAGGATTGAAAGTAGGGGAAAATGGCAGGGTTTTCTCTTTGTGCCTCATCATTACCATAATTAACGGAATAATTAACTATTGCGAAAAATTAATGTAACGCAGATAAAAACATCCCGATTGAATTATTTATAAGACTATTCACGAGCATTATGAATATTATGAATGTGTTCTTACAAAATAATCATAAGCGCATATTTTTTAATGAAAAATCACCTCACCTACAATTAAAAACACGACATCCGCACCATAAATAACCTTGCAAAAAATATAACATCATTGTTTTCAATCTGCCGTTTATGGGATTGACCGTTTTCTTTTGACACGGAGTTCAACAATGTTCGGCATAATTATATCTGTCATCGTATTAATTACGATGGGCTATTTGATCCTGAAAAACTACAAACCTCAGGTGGTGCTGGCTGCCGCAGGTATCTTCCTGATGATGTGCGGTGTCTGGTTAGGGTTCGGTGGTGTGCTCGATCCCGCCAAAAGCAGCGGCTACTTGATCGTCGATATTTATAATGAAATCCTGCGCATGCTGTCCAACCGCATTGCTGGATTGGGGCTGTCGATTATGGCAGTGGGCGGTTATGCCCGCTATATGGAGCGCATAGGGGCAAGTCGCGCGATGGTGAGCTTGTTAAGCCGCCCGTTAAAACTCATTCGCTCGCCGTATATTATTCTGTCGGCAACTTACGTCATCGGCCAAATCATGGCGCAGTTTATTACCAGCGCCTCCGGTCTGGGTATGTTGCTGATGGTCACCTTATTTCCGACGCTGGTGAGTCTGGGAGTAAGTCGTCTCTCTGCGGTGGCGGTTATCGCAACCACCATGTCCATTGAGTGGGGGATTCTGGAAACGAACTCCATTTTTGCTGCCCAGGTCGCAGGAATGAAAATTGCCACTTACTTCTTCCACTACCAGCTTCCGGTCGCCTCTTGCGTCATTATCTCGGTGGCGATCTCCCACTTTTTCGTGCAACGCGCTTTCGACAAAAAAGATAAAAATATCAATCACGAACAGGCAGAGCAAAAAGCTCTCGATAATGTCCCGCCGCTCTATTACGCCATTTTACCGGTGATGCCGTTAATCCTGATGCTCGGCTCGCTGTTCCTTGCCCACGTCGGGCTGATGCAGTCAGAACTGCATCTGGTGGTGGTGATGTTACTGAGTTTGACGGTGACGATGTTTGTTGAGTTCTTCCGCAAGCATAACTTGCGCGAAACAATGGATGATGTGCAGGCGTTTTTTGACGGCATGGGTACGCAGTTTGCCAACGTGGTAACGCTGGTGGTCGCGGGTGAAATATTTGCGAAAGGCTTAACGACGATTGGCACTGTCGATGCGGTTATCAGGGGTGCGGAGCATTCTGGTCTGGGCGGTATTGGCGTGATGATTATTATGGCGCTGGTCATTGCCATTTGTGCCATTGTGATGGGCTCAGGCAATGCGCCGTTTATGTCATTTGCCAGTCTTATTCCGAATATCGCAGCCGGACTACATGTGCCAGCGGTTGTAATGATTATGCCGATGCATTTTGCCACGACGCTAGCGCGCGCTGTTTCGCCGATTACTGCGGTGGTGGTCGTTACGTCAGGAATTGCAGGCGTTTCGCCTTTTGCGGTAGTGAAGCGGACAGCGATCCCCATGGCAGTCGGTTTCGTGGTGAATATGATTGCCACAATCACGCTATTTTATTAAGTCATTAAAAAGACAAAACAGGCCGCCAGGGCCTGTTTTAGTATTACTTCACAACGCGTAATGCTGGTCGACCACCACGTGGTGGCTGCGGTGGTTCATCGTCAGGATGAGTGTCATCATCGTGATCTGGCTTGTCGCCATCAATAACCGACATAACGGTTTCGTTGTCTGCCGATGCCTCTTCATCATTCATGATGCTGGCATCTTCATCGTAGGCAGCTTCAGGTTCAAACATCGTGCCTGCGCCATTTTCACGGGCGTAGATAGCCAGCACGGCAGCCAGCGGCACAGAAACCTGACGCGGAATGCCACCAAAGCGCGCGTTAAAGCGCACCTCATCATTCGCCAGTTCCAGATTGCCGACAGCACGCGGCGCAATGTTGAGTACGATTTGCCCGTCACGCGCATATTCCATAGGAACCTGCACGCCAGGGAGCGTCACATCCACCACCAGGTGCGGCGTGAGCTGGTTATCCAGCAACCACTCATAGAATGCACGCAGCAGATAGGGACGACGTGGTGTTAGCTGTGACAAATCCATACAGATTAACTCCGGCCCAGACGCATTTCACGTTCAGCTTCAGTTAAAGAAGCAAGGAAAGAGTCACGCTCAAAGACGCGGGTCATATAGCCTTTCAGCTCTTTCGCACCCGGGCCGCTGAACTCGATACCCAGTTGCGGCAGACGCCACAGCAGCGGAGCAAGGTAGCAATCGACCAGGCTGAACTCATCGCTCAGGAAGTACGGCTTCTGACCGAAGACCGGCGCAATCGCCAGCAGTTCTTCGCGCAGTTGCTTACGTGCGGCATCTGCTTCAGAAGCTGAACCGTTGATGATGGTGTTCATCAGCGTGTACCAGTCTTTTTCGATGCGATGCATGTACAGACGGCTTTCACCGCGAGCTACCGGGTAAACAGGCATCAGTGGCGGATGCGGGAAACGCTCATCCAGATATTCCATAATGATGCGAGATTCCCACAGGGTCAGCTCACGATCCACCAGGGTCGGAACGCTCTGATTCGGGTTGAGGTCAATCAGATCCTGAGGCGGATTGTCCTTTTCCACGTGTTCGATCTCGAAACTTACACCTTTCTCAGCCAGCACAATGCGGACCTGATGGCTATAGATGTCAGTAGGACCGGAAAACAGCGTCATTACCGAACGTTTGTTGGCAGCGACAGCCATGAAAACCTCCAGGTATAGTCAGAATTTTTACTGCTACCAGCCACCAGGTGGCCAGTCAGAAGTTGTGTTACCCAGTAAGGAACGACTCTCTTTGTTCGAAAATCAAACAAAAAATGAGCAATACCCGACATTTGGGCAGAAAATTGGATGATAGTTTACCAGATTTTGCGACCTTTGTGGTGAGTCGATGCCGGAAATGGGGAAAAAGAGATGCGCTTTAGTCTGAAATAGTTGACTTAGTCCCTTATTGGCGATGTGGTTTTTGTTTTGCCTGTCTGTCAGACGGCAGCAAAAAGCAACTTTCCATTTTTTACGCTGATTCAGAATTTAGCCATAAAAAAACCCGCCGAAGCGGGTTTTTTCGCAAATTGTTTTCTGCCGGAGCAGAAGCCAATTAACGTTTGGAGAACTGCGGACGACGACGTGCTTTACGCAGACCGACTTTCTTACGTTCAACCTGACGAGCGTCACGAGTAACGAAGCCAGCTTTACGCAGTTCAGAACGCAGGGACTCGTCGTATTCCATCAGAGCGCGGGTGATACCGTGACGGATCGCACCAGCCTGACCAGAGATACCACCACCTTTAACGGTGATGTACAGGTCCAGTTTCTCAACCATGTCGACCAGTTCCAGCGGCTGACGAACTACCATGCGGGCAGTTTCACGACCGAAGTACTGTTCCAGAGAACGTTGGTTGATTACGATTTTACCGTTGCCCGGTTTGATGAAAACGCGAGCTGCGGAACTTTTGCGGCGACCAGTGCCGTAGTATTGATTTTCAGCCATTGCCTATAATCCCGATTAGATGTCAAGAACTTGCGGTTGCTGTGCCGCGTGGTTGTGCTCGTTACCCGCGTAAACTTTCAGTTTACGGAACATAGCACGACCCAGCGGGCCTTTTGGCAACATGCCTTTAACCGCGATTTCAATCACACGCTCAGGACGGCGAGCAATCATCTCTTCAAAGGTCGCTTGTTTGATACCACCGATGTGGCCGGTGTGGTGATAGTACACTTTGTCAGTACGCTTGTTGCCGGTTACAGCAACTTTGTCAGCGTTCAGAACGATGATGTAATCACCGGTATCTACGTGCGGAGTGTATTCCGCTTTGTGCTTACCGCGCAGGCGACGAGCCAGTTCAGTAGCCAGACGGCCCAGAGTTTTACCGGTCGCGTCAACAACATACCAGTCGCGTTTTACGGTTTCTGGTTTAGCTGTAAAAGTTTTCATTAAAAGCTTACCCAATAAATAGTTACACGTTGGTGAACACCCAAACGTCTTCAATTGTTGAGGTTCACACGACAAAGTCCGGCAAACCTACCCCTTCGAATAGCCTATGCCAGCACACAAAAAGTTTTGGGAAAAAAACTTTCTTGTAACGTGGGGTCGCAGGATTATAGAGAAGTCGGGGTCAAAGATCGACCCCTTTTTGTGATTTGTGGCAGGTTTTAACCCGCTAAATGCTCGCGCTTCAGATACTCTTCGCTTTGCATCTCTTGCAGACGTGACAGGCAACGCTGGAACTCAAATTTCAGCCGCTCGCCCTGATAAATGTCATATAGCGGCACTTCTGCACTCACCACTAATTTGACATGGCGCTCGTAAAACTCATCCACCAGCGCAATAAAGCGCCGCGCTTCGCTCTCCATCAACCGCGTCATAACTGGCACATCAAACAACATGACCGTGTGAAAGAGGCGTGAGAGCGCAATATAGTCATGCTGACTGCGGGCGTCGACGCACAGCGTAGTAAAAGAGACCGCCAGCGTCTGGTTCTCGACGCCCATTGTCGCCAATGGCCGATGGTTGATTTCTAACGTCGGTGAATTTTCTCGTTTCGCCCCCGCCAGCGCCAACCATAGTTTATCCATTTGCGCCCGGGTTTCATCGTTGAGGGGCGAAAGCCACAGATGCGCCTGAGTGAGTGTACGCAGTCGATAATCAACACCAGCGTCCACGTTCATTACATCACAATGCTGTTTAATGGCATCGATTGCAGGCAAAAAACGCGCACGTTGTAGGCCATTTCGATAAAGTTCGTCCGGCGGAATATTTGACGTCGCTACCAGGGTAATACCGCGGGCGAACAGGGCTTTCATCAGACCGCCAAGTAGCATGGCATCGGTAATATCAGAAACAAAAAATTCGTCAAAACAGAGCACGTCAGTTTCTGCTTTAAAGCGATCGGCAATAATTTCCAGCGGATCGCTTTGGCCTTGTAATTCGGTCAGCTCTTCGTGCACCCGCAGCATAAAACGGTGAAAGTGCAGACGCTGTTTCCGCTCTCCCGGCAGGCTTTGATAGAAAAGGTCCATCAGCCAGGTTTTCCCGCGTCCTACACCGCCCCACATATATAAGCCACGCACTGGCGTATGCTTTGTGTCTTCGCGTTTACCCCACAGCTTACCGACCCGCGCCATTAGCCCACTCGTCCTGGGGGCTGGAGGCGTGCTATTGATGAGTTCCTGATAAATAATTTCCAGGCGGCTGACGGCCTCTTTTTGAACGTCGTCGGGTTGATGGCTGCCTTCATTGAGCGCCTTCAGGTATTGCGATGTTGGGGTAACGCTTTGCATGATCTTATTGTTATTCCTTGAATAATCGGTGCGCCGTTGTTCACGGTTGACGAAAAAAAGGCCGTTCTACACTACGCGATATGCAGTCGGGATTCCACTTCTGTGGAATTAACGGTTATAGTGGCATAATCAGCCGCAGGCATGGAGCCTGAAGCCAACACCCTACGGAAACAAAAGACAACGGGAGATGTTCATGACCTGGGAATATGCGCTAATTGGGTTAGTCGTCGGCATCATTATTGGTGCTGTGGCCATGCGTTTTGGTAATCGTAAACTACGCCAGCAACAGGCGTTGCAGTACGAACTGGAAAAGAATAAAGCTGAACTGGACGAGTATCGCGAAGAGCTGGTTAGCCACTTTGCCCGCAGCGCGGAATTACTGGATACCATGGCGCACGACTATCGCCAGCTGTATCAGCACATGGCGAAAAGCTCCAGCAGCCTGCTGCCGGAACTGTCTGCTGAAGCAAACCCGTTCCGTAATCGTCTGGCAGAGTCTGAAGCCAGCAACGATCAGGCACCGGTGCAGATGCCTCGCGACTATTCTGAAGGCGCGTCCGGCCTGCTGCGTACTGGCGCGAAGCGCGACTAATTTATTTTTCGGGCGCAGCCATTGCGCCCTCCTCTTCTCTCCCTCCCCGACTATCATTTAATCTGGTGTCTCATTGTTAGCCGTCTGAAAATTCAATAACATCAAACTGTTTTGAATCTCTTTTCTTATCATTCAGGTACGAGAGCAGGAATAATGAAAAAACAAACCCAGCTGTTGAGTGCATTAGCGTTAAGTGTCGGGTTAACTCTCTCGGCGTCATTTCAGGCCGTTGCGTCGATTCCAGGCCAGGTTGCCGATCAGGCCCCCCTCCCCAGTCTGGCCCCAATGCTGGAAAAAGTGCTTCCGGCAGTGGTGAGCGTACGGGTGGAAGGAACGGCCAGTCAGGGACAGAAAATCCCGGAAGAATTCAAAAAGTTTTTTGGTGATGATTTACCGGATCAACCTGCACAACCCTTCGAAGGTTTAGGCTCCGGTGTCATCATCAACGCCAGTAAAGGCTATGTGCTGACCAACAACCATGTGATTAATCAGGCACAGAAAATCAGTATTCAGCTCAATGATGGGCGCGAGTTTGATGCAAAACTGATTGGTAGCGATGACCAGAGCGATATCGCCCTGTTGCAAATTCAAAACCCGAGCAAATTAACGCAAATCGCTATTGCCGACTCCGATAAATTGCGCGTCGGTGATTTTGCCGTGGCGGTCGGTAACCCATTTGGCCTTGGGCAAACCGCCACCTCTGGCATTGTGTCAGCATTAGGCCGCAGTGGGTTGAATCTTGAAGGTCTGGAAAACTTTATCCAGACAGATGCTTCCATTAACCGCGGTAACTCCGGCGGTGCACTGTTAAATCTTAACGGTGAGTTAATTGGCATCAACACGGCAATCCTTGCGCCTGGTGGCGGGAGCGTCGGGATTGGATTTGCCATCCCCAGTAATATGGCGCGAACACTGGCGCAGCAGCTTATCGACTTTGGTGAAATCAAACGCGGTCTGTTAGGCATCAAAGGCACAGAGATGAGTGCCGATATCGCCAAAGCCTTCAACCTTGACGTGCAGCGTGGCGCGTTTGTCAGCGAAGTGTTGCCAGGTTCTGGCTCGGCAAAAGCGGGCGTCAAAGCGGGCGATATTATTACCAGCCTCAACGGCAAACCGCTGAATAGCTTTGCTGAGTTGCGCTCTCGTATCGCAACCACCGAGCCGGGCACGAAAGTGAAGCTTGGCCTGCTGCGTAACGGCAAACCACTGGAAGTAGAAGTGACGCTCGATACCAGCACCTCTTCGTCGGCCAGCGCTGAAATGATCACGCCAGCGCTTGAAGGTGCAACGTTGAGCGATGGTCAGCTAAAAGATGGCGGCAAAGGTATTAAGATCGATGAGGTTGTCAAAGGAAGCCCAGCTGCTCAGGCTGGCTTGCAAAAAGACGATGTGATCATTGGCGTCAACCGCGATCGGGTGAACTCGATTGCTGAAATGCGTAAAGTGCTGGCGGCAAAACCGGCCATTATCGCCCTGCAAATTGTACGCGGCAATGAAAGCATCTATCTGCTGATGCGTTAATGTCGTAAACCGGGCATCAGGCTGACGTGTGATGTCCGGTTAACTCGTGGTATGCTGCTGCCGTTCCCTTTTTTAATGACGCCTCCATCATGTTTGTGAAGCTCTTACGTTCCGTTGCGATTGGATTAATTGTCGGCGCTATTCTGCTGGTTGCCATGCCTTCGCTGCGCAGCCTTAACCCGCTTTCCACTCCGCAATTTGACAGTACCGATGAGACGCCTGCCAGCTATAATCTGGCGGTTCGCCGCGCCGCGCCAGCGGTGGTTAACGTTTACAACCGAGGTTTGAACACCAACTCTCACAACCAGCTTGAGATCCGCACCCTGGGATCCGGTGTAATCATGGATCAACGCGGTTATATCATCACCAATAAACACGTCATCAACGACGCCGATCAGATCATCGTCGCCTTACAGGATGGACGTGTATTTGAAGCATTGCTGGTGGGATCTGACTCTCTAACCGATCTGGCGGTACTTAAAATTAATGCCACTGGCGGTTTACCTACTATTCCAATCAATGCACGTCGCGTACCGCACATTGGCGACGTGGTACTGGCGATCGGTAACCCGTACAACCTCGGGCAGACCATTACCCAGGGGATTATTAGTGCCACGGGTCGAATTGGTCTGAACCCAACCGGGCGGCAAAACTTCCTGCAAACTGATGCTTCCATTAACCACGGTAACTCTGGCGGCGCGCTGGTGAACTCGCTGGGCGAACTGATGGGCATTAACACGCTGTCGTTTGATAAGAGTAACGATGGCGAAACGCCGGAAGGTATCGGCTTTGCGATTCCTTTCCAGTTAGCAACCAAAATTATGGATAAACTGATCCGCGATGGTCGCGTGATCCGCGGCTACATTGGTATCGGCGGACGTGAGATCGCACCACTGCACGCGCAGGGCGGTGGTATAGATCAACTGCAAGGGATCGTGGTTAATGAAGTGTCACCTGACGGCCCGGCGGCGAATGCGGGTATTCAGGTCAATGATTTGATTATTTCGGTGGATAACAAACCGGCCATCTCTGCTCTGGAGACGATGGATCAGGTGGCGGAAATTCGCCCTGGTTCGGTGATCCCGGTTGTCGTGATGCGTGATGATAAGCAGTTAACGCTGCAGGTCACCATTCAGGAATATCCGGCAACCAATTAAGTCGTGCGCTCAAAATAAATATCCTCCGGCATAGCCGGAGGTTTTTCAAATGCGCCTATAAGGCTCTCTTACCAGCCGCGCCCTAACAGGCGCACACGATCTGACATTTGCATCCAACTTCGTTACTTACGGCCCGTAAACGGGCTGCCCGGATAGGGAATCGATAACTGCTCTCCCATTTTATCCTCTTCAAGCTGGTGCTTTATGTAATCCTGTATCTTCGCCGTGTTCTTACCCACCGTATCGACGTAGTACCCTCTGCACCAGAACTCCCTGTTCCTGTATTTGAATTTCAAATCACCAAACTGCTCGTAAAGCATCAGACTGCTTTTCCCTTTCAGATATCCCATAAAGCCGGATACGCTCATTTTGGGCGGGATCTCCACAAGCATATGGATATGATCTGCACAGCATTCAGCTTCCAGAATCCGTACACTTTTCCACTCACACAGCTTTCTCAAAATACTGCCTATTGCTCTACGCTTCTCTCTGTAGAACACCTGTCTTCGGTATTTTGGCGCAAATACTATGTGATATTTACAGTTCCATCGGGTGTGCGCTAAGCTCTTTTCGTTCCCCATTGGGACCCCCTTTTGATTTCTTGTTTGACACTTGCAGTTGCCAGACCGCAAGGTGTTTTAACAAATCAAAAGGGGTTTTAATAACTGGCTTAAAGCTGAAAGCTTTCCGGAACCCCCAGCCTAGCTGGGGGTTTTCTGTGCACAACAAAAAACCGGAGTCTGCGCTCCGGTTTTTTATTATCCGCTAATCAATTACTTATTAACGAACTCTTCGCCCAGAGCGATATCTTTCTTCAGCGTATCCAGCATACCTTCCAGCGCGTTCTTTTCAAATGCGCTCAGAGTGCCGATAGATTTACGCTCTTCCACGCCGTTTTTACCCAGCAGCAGCGGTTGAGAGAAGAAACGGGCGTACTGACCGTCGCCTTCAACGTAGGCACATTCGACAACGCCTTGTTCGCCCTGCAGTGCGCGTACCAGAGACAGACCAAAACGTGCAGCTGCCTGGCCCATAGACAGGGTTGCAGACCCGCCACCGGCTTTCGCTTCAACCACCTCAGTACCCGCGTTCTGGATACGTTTGGTCAGATCAGCCACTTCCTGCTCGGTAAAGCTAACGCCAGGAACCTGTGACAGCAGCGGCAGAATGGTAACACCAGAGTGACCGCCAATAACCGGCACTTCAACTTCGCCTGGCTGTTTGCCTTTCAGTTCCGCAACAAAGGTGTTGGAACGAATGATATCCAGCGTGGTAACGCCGAACAGTTTGTTTTTGTCATAAACACCGGCTTTTTTCAGCACTTCAGCAGCAATCGCAACTGTGGTGTTAACCGGGTTAGTGATAATACCAATGCACGCTTTCGGGCAGGTTTTCGCAACTTGCTGTACCAGGTTTTTCACGATGCCGGCGTTAACGTTAAACAGGTCGGAACGATCCATACCCGGTTTACGCGCTACACCTGCAGAGATAAGAACGACATTTGCGCCTTCCAGCGCCGGAGTCGCATCTTCACCAGAAAAACCTTTGATTTTCACAGCAGTAGGGATATGGCTCAGATCGACAGCCACACCGGGAGTCACTGGAGCGATATCATACAGAGAGAGTTCTGAACCTGAAGGCAGTTGGGTTTTTAACAGTAGTGCAAGCGCCTGGCCAATACCGCCAGCAGCGCCGAGGACTGCGACTTTCATCCTAAACTCCTTATTATATTGATAAACTAAGATATGTTGCTCCGCTGCCGCGACCTTAATCCACAAAATTGCCGTTTACAATGACCACATCTCAAGAATGTGTAGTCACGCAAGTTTAGCGTTTATGCATTTAATTGCCGTAATCAGGAACCTAACTTACGTAATTAACAGTCGCTTATGCATTAGCGCAACATTCCAACAGGTGGTGACAATATACCCTACCGTTCAGCCAAAACAACATCAATTTGATAACAATTAATTTACTTTTAAGCAGAATTTGCATGCCGTGACGCAGGCATGTTTCTCAATAACGAAATTTGATAAAATCCCGCTCTTTCATAACATTATTTCAGCCTTCTTCAGGGCTGACTGTTTGCATAAAAATTCATCTGTATGCACAATAATGTTGTATCAACCACCATATCGGGTGACTTATGCGAAGCTCGGCTAAGCAAGAAGAACTAGTTAAAGCATTTAAAGCATTACTTAAAGAAGAGAAATTTAGCTCCCAGGGCGAAATCGTCGCCGCGTTGCAGGAGCAAGGCTTTGACAATATTAATCAGTCTAAAGTCTCGCGGATGTTGACCAAGTTTGGTGCTGTACGTACACGCAATGCCAAAATGGAAATGGTTTACTGCCTGCCAGCTGAACTGGGTGTACCAACCACCTCCAGTCCATTGAAAAATCTGGTGCTGGATATCGACTACAACGATGCAGTTGTCGTGATTCATACCAGCCCTGGCGCGGCGCAGTTAATTGCTCGCCTGCTGGACTCACTGGGCAAAGCAGAAGGTATTCTGGGCACCATCGCTGGCGATGACACCATCTTTACTACCCCTGCTAACGGTTTCACCGTCAAAGACCTGTACGAAGCGATTTTAGAGCTGTTCGACCAGGAGCTTTAATCTCTGCCCCGTCGCTTCTGGCGGCGGGGAAAATGTTGCTTATCCCTCTCAACCCCCTGCTTTCCTCTGCGATTAATTTAACGAATAGTGCGTTTTACTGCGACATGTCATTCACACAATGAATACATACGGTAAAAAAAGCACATTATGCAAAATTCATTATCTAATTGAAAACAATAGAATTAATAATAAATAACCGTGTTTTTAATTCTTTTTTGTTATTAAAACTCACATTTTTAACACTTAGTATCAACTGAAACAGTTAGCGTGGTATTAATTAGTTCAATAATTAGTGTATACTTGATTTTGTGATATGGGTCACGAAACAAAGGCCCAGCTAAAAGATTATGTCGAGGTAAAAATCATGAAAATCAAAACCACTGTTGCTGCATTAAGCGTACTTTCTGTTCTATCTTTCGGTGCATTCGCTGCCGACTCCATTGATGCTGCACAAGCACAAAATCGTGAAGCAATCGGGACCGTATCCGTAAGTGGTGTGGCGTCTTCGCCAATGGATATGCGTGAAATGCTGAACAAAAAAGCAGAAGAGAAAGGCGCAACGGCCTACCAGATTACGGAAGCTCGTAGCGGTGACACCTGGCACGCTACGGCTGAACTGTACAAATAAACCCTCATCGTCTTGTCCGACGATATTGCCCCCGGTTCGGGGGCTTTTTTTTGCGCTAATGACGAACATTAAAACGCAAATGCCCTTCCAACTCTTCCTCTGCCTCATCAAACAGCAATATTAACGCGCCAAAACGGCGACGCGTTTTCTCTCCCAGATGAACAAATTCAATCTCAAGTGGTAGCGGCAGGACATCGTTCATTAACACATCCCATAATGAGTCGAGATCGCGTACCTTATCTTTCGCCAGACCAAAGGCTTGGCTGAAGTCGCGATAAAAATCCTCCTGACTCTCAATCTCATCAAAATCAAAGGTATAAATATTCATCTGTTGCCACCGTCACGTTTCGCGGCGAGTTCTGCCGTTCATCGCTAAGTATAGCCATGAAAAAACCGACGCTTTTGGCGTCGGTTTTGACTTAACTATCGGTCAACGCATGTTGATACTTATGGAGCATCCCCGCCAGCCGATGAACCGGTTCCGTCACCTGTGGTGGCGCTTGCCAGATGCGTAGCTTTTCCTGGTAGATTTCAAGTTCTTCCAGCAACTGGCCAAAGTACCGACGACGTTTATCATCGCTACGGGCAGATATCACATGGTCTGCTGTGCGGCGCATTTGTCGGTGAAACGCCGATAAATCCTCGTTAACCGGGATCGGCGCATCACGCAGGCGCTGGTGCGCGATAATCATCGTCAGCGCCAGGCGAAATTTCGGCAAATCCCCTGGGAACTTATTCATCAGCAAAAACAGCTGCTGATAAAGTGCCGGGAGGTGGTTCTCTTTACGACGTGCCACATTGGTAGTCATCGCGGAAACAGCAGCAGAAACAAACTGATTAAGCAGTACACGTCCAGTCCTGTCGCGCGATTTATCCCGCACCAGCAAAATAACGGTGAACGCGAGCACACAGCCGACGATTTGCCCTAATGCGCTGTCGAGAAACTGACTGAAATGGAAAGTCATCGGATTATCCAGCACGATAATATTTATGGTGCTGGCCAGCGCCCCCATCGAGCCCAGTCGCCGTTTCTGTACTTCTATACCGAGGAAAAATCCCAGCACTGCCAGGCTAATACACAGCAATAACATGCTTTGTTGGGTATTAGGGATAATCACCAAAAAGTAGAGCAGCCCTAACGGCAGCGCCGCCAGCGTCCCATAGATAAAGTCGATCGCCACCATGCGTGGATTCGGCAAACGCATTGCCAGTGACGTCACTACCGCAATCATCACCATTGCACCACTGCCTGAAGTCCAGCCCGTCCACAGCCAGAAAAGCGTCCCCAGAATGCAGGAAAGTGTGGTTCGCCAGAAGTTAACCATCGCATGATGACGTTCGGCTGACTCTACTTTGACTTCCGGTTCGCCTTGCAGGATCTCTTCTTCGGTGGCGTTGATTTTTGTGTTACTGATAACGCCGCGCTTGAGAAGCTGATAACGCGTTGCCGCCGCGACCCAGCTATAAATGGTGACAGGCGTTTCCCGTTCCCCGGTCCAGGCGATAACTCTCCGTAGGCGTTTGAGCTGCTTGTGGACGTCCTGCGCGGTTTCTACCGGCGTGTCAAAAAATTCGCGGAAAGTATCAGTGATCAATTCCGGGCGCGTATTCTGAATAAGATAAGTTTCGCAGGATTGGGTAATCAGCGTCAGCGATAGCGTATTGATTGCTTTTAAACGTCGATTGGCCCGCGCCCAGCGGGAAGATTCCATATTCAGGTTGCTGCGCATACCTTGTAACGCCGTGGTGCGTCGCACCAGATCGCCCCAGGCTTTATCGACAACTTCACCATCGCCATGCTTGATACAGAGTTGCATTAATTGATATTGCGCGACCAGCAAACTTTCCAGCTCTCGATCCACTTCTTGTTTGATCGATCGCGGAGAAAAGAGCAAATCCGCCATAATTGCACACACAATACCGATAACGATCTCGCTACAACGTTCGACGGCAAACTGCGGCGTAAGCAATGGTTCCGGCTGAATGGTGATCACAATGATCAGCGCGGTATAACCGGCCAGCCCCCACGCATACGAGTTTTCTATTCGTACCAGCGAGGATATCCAGGTACAAAAACCGGCCCAGATACAGCACACCAGAATCATCAATAATGGTGCGCGGATCATCGCAATGATGATCACCAGTCCGGCAATACAGCCAATAAATGTGCCGATGATGCGCAAAAAGCCACGATAGCGAATAGCGCCAGAATACGGTTCACCTCCCGCAGCAAAGGCCGGACCGGCGGCAACAATCGCCGCTGTCAGTACTGCCCAGCGTGGCGTTTCCAGCTGGAAGTGAAAGCCAACAAACAGCGCCAGTACAATGGCGGTCGCCAGTTTTACCGCAAAGCGAATATGTTGGTTAGCAATGGAGAAAATACCCATCGTGATTAACCAAACTCACGCAGGCGATGGGCCATTTTACGGAAGAACGAATCCTGGCTTTCGTCGCGATCTTGTTTGCCAGTGACCACCACTGTAGCAGTGGTGCCCGCAGGCCAGATGTTCTCTTGCTGGTTGTCGAGACGAATACGAACCGGAACACGTTGCGCCAAACGCACCCATTCAAGGTTAGAGTCGATGGTCGCCATCCCTTTGTCGTCACTCGTGCTGCTGGCGTTGGTGACCCCAGCGGCAACACTATCAACAGTCCCTTTCAGCACTTTGTTACTGCCAAGCGGCGTGATCTCTGCACGATACCCAGGGCGCACCCCTTCCAGCTTAGTTTCTTCCATATAGGCCAGTACATAGAAGGAGTTCTGTTTCACCAGCGCAACCGCCGTTGATCCACGGGTAATAAACTCACCGGTATAGACGTTGAGGTTGGTCACCCAGCCATCTGCTGGCGCGCGGATCACCGTGCGTTCAAGATCCAGTTTTGCCAGATCGCGGGTCGCCTGCGCTTTCGCTAACTGATGCAGAACCGTTTGTAGTACGTTGTTGGCCTGATCGATCTCTTCGCGAGACATCGCCTGCACACCGAGACGGTTACGACGTCCGGCCTCCTGGCGTTTCTCCTGTGCCAGTACCTGATAATAAGCAACATCGGCTTGCGCTTCCTCAAGCGCCTTTTGATAGCGCGGCTGGTCGATGGTGAACAGTACCTGTCCTTTTTTCACCAGCTGGTTATCATGAACATTCACCTGGGTGATAAGTCCAGAAACGTCCGGCGCGATCGCAACGACGTCAGCGCTAAAGCGCGCGTCACGCGTCCACGGGGATTCGGTGTAATAGACCCAGGCATTAAAAATTGCGATGAAGGCCAGAATGACTAATACGACCGTGATGGCCGTACGGGAGAATTTTCTTATTAGTGTTTTCACTTCAACCTCAAACGAACAGTCGCGATATCAAATAAAACAAGCAGCAATAGAGCGCGGTGTTGAACAACGCCGGATGCCAGACAAAGTCGTAGATACCTGTTGGCACAAGTACCCGGCGCACCAGCCAGAAAATCGCCAGTGATAAAAGCAATTCAAAAAATATCGGTGGGAAGGACAGCCCAAACACCACGATAACGGGAAACAGACTCATGTTGACCTTGGTTGTATAGAGAGAGCAGGCGTTATTATTTTCAGCATCTGTCGCCGCAGAGAAGGGCATGGAAAGCCGGGCGAGAGCAACATTGCTGTAGATTGATATTTAATATATTAGCGTAACTGTTATGCTGTTATCTATATTATGTGATCTAAATCACTTTTAAGTCAGAGTGAATAATGGAACGACTAAAACGCATGTCGGTGTTTGCCAAAGTAGTTGAATTTGGCTCTTTTACCGCCGCCGCCAGACAGCTACAGATGAGCGTTTCGTCCATCAGTCAGACGGTGTCAAAACTGGAAGATGAGTTGCAGGTAAAGCTGTTAAACCGTAGCACACGCAGCATTGGCCTGACCGAAGCCGGCAGAATTTACTACCAGGGCTGCCGTCGGATGCTCCATGAAGTGCAGGATGTTCATGAGCAACTGTATGCCTTCAATAACACCCCCATCGGGACGCTGCGCATTGGCTGTTCTTCAACTATGGCACAAAATGTTCTCGCCGGGCTGACAGCAAAAATGCTGAAAGAATACCCAGGTTTGAGCGTCAATCTGGTTACCGGAATTCCTGCCCCCGACCTGATTGCCGACGGTCTGGATGTGGTGATCCGCGTCGGCGCGTTGCAGGATTCCAGCCTGTTTTCCCGCCGTCTGGGCGCGATGCCAATGGTGGTGTGCGCCGCGAAAAGCTATCTCACACAATACGGCATACCGGAAAAACCCGCCGATTTAAGTAGTCATTCATGGCTTGAATACAGCGTGCGACCCGACAATGAATTTGAACTGATCGCACCGGAAGGGATCTCGACTCGCCTGATCCCGCAAGGGAGATTTGTGACTAATGATCCGATGACGCTGGTGCGCTGGCTGACTGCAGGCGCTGGGATCGCCTATGTGCCGCTGATGTGGGTGATCAACGAGATCAATCGCGGGGAGCTGGAGATCCTGCTGCCACGTTACCAGTCAGATCCACGCCCGGTTTATGCGTTATATACCGAAAAAGATAAGCTGCCGCTGAAGGTACAAGTCGTGATCAACTCGCTAACGGATTATTTTGTTGAGGTCGGTAAATTGTTTCAGGAGATGCACGGGCGCGGGAAAGAGAAGTAATTAATATTATACTGTTACGTTGTACAAACCTGTGCCAACGGGTTCCCCTCACCCTAATCCCAGAGGGGCGAGGGGACCGTTCGTGCACGTAAAAGGATTAATTATCCTTCTGAAAATACTGAAATTATTACGCGGTACCGCCAACAGTCAGGTTATCAACTTTCAGCGTTGGCTGGCCCACGCCAACCGGCAAACTTTGCCCTTCTTTACCGCAGACACCCACGCCGTTATCCAGTTTCAGGTCGTTGCCAACCATCGAAATCTGCTGCATGGTTTCGATACCGGAACCAATCAACGTCGCGCCTTTCACCGGCTTCGTTACTTTACCGTTTTCAATCAGATACGCTTCTGAAGTGGAGAAAACGAATTTGCCGGATGTAATATCCACCTGACCGCCACCAAAGTTCGGTGCATAGATACCGTACTCAACGGATTCAATAATTTCTTGCGGGGTCGATTTACCCGGCAGCATATAGGTGTTGGTCATACGCGGCATCGGCAGATGAGCGTAGGATTCACGGCGACCGTTGCCAGTCGGCGTCATCCCCATCAAACGCGCGTTGAGTTTATCCTGCATGTAGCCTTTCAGGATGCCGTTCTCAATCAGCACGTTGTACTGGCCTGGCGTACCTTCGTCATCAATCGCCACCGAACCACGGCGATCGACCATCGTACCGTCATCAACCACGGTACACAGTTCTGAAGCCACCAGCTCCCCGACCTGTCCACTAAATACTGAAGTGCCACGGCGGTTGAAGTCGCCTTCCAGACCGTGACCTACCGCTTCATGCAACAGCACGCCCGGCCAACCTGCGCCAAGTACTACCGGCATGGTGCCCGCTGGTGCAGCAACGGCAGAAAGATTGACCAGCGCCATACGCACTGCTTCTTTTGCCCATGCATCCGCACGGACTTCACCGTCGAGATCGGCAAGGAAGAACTCATAACCAAAACGACCGCCGCCGCCACTGGCACCGCGTTCGCGTTTGCCATCTTCTTCGACCAGAACGCTCACGGAAAGACGCACCAGCGGACGAACATCCGCCGCCAGCGTGCCGTCGGTGGCCGCAACCAGAATTAATTCATAAACGCCGCTGAGGCTGGCAGTCACTTCTTGTACGCGCTTGTCCGCTTCGCGGGCAACCTTATCGACGCGACGCAGGATATCCAGCTTCTCTTCACGGCTCATGCTTTGCAGCGGATCTACCGAGGTATACAACGGGCTATGCTCTACCGCGCCCAGCGTCTGTACTTTGCCATCACCACTATCACGGACGATGGTGCGCGCCGCTTGCGCACTCTGTTCCAGCGCCAGCAGGCTGATTTGGTCTGCGTAAGCAAATCCGGTTTTTTCACCGCTGATTGCACGCACACCAACACCCTGATCGATGTTGTAAGAACCATCTTTAATAATGCGGTCTTCTAAAACCCAGGATTCGTGATAGCTCGACTGAAAATAGAGATCGCCATAATCAAGGCGACGTTCGGCCAGTTGACCGAGGATCGCGAACAAGTCCTGATGTTTCAGGCCGTTCGCCGCTAGCAATTGTTCACTTACCAGGTTCAGACTCATCGTTTTTGCTACTCGTTAGTTACTGCAGTAGAGGATTTTTTACGGCTGCCGGATGCGGCGTGAACGCCCTATCCGGCCTACGGTTATGTTCCGGCTCGTTGGCCTTTGGCAACGATTATCATATGAGATTGGGGCAATTACGCGCCCTCGTCAAATCATTGCGCTTTTTCTTTACGCGGTTGGCGCAACACTTCGTTGATTTGCGGATCGTCCAGCGGACCCGAAATGTGATAGCGCAAAATGGAGACTTTGCTCCACAGCGGCCCCAGCACTTTACTGGCTGCAAACACTGCCGCGCCAACAATGGGGTTAACCGCAAAAGCCGCAGCCACGCCCACCGTCGCAGAAATCTCTGGTGCGACAACCGCTTCCATATTCAGGTCGCGACGCACCAGATTTACCGACCCTTTCATGGCAATGTCCGCTTCCAGGCCATCCACCAGCGTGTCGTCGGTGTGCATAACGCCGTCTTTAATCCACGCGGTGCTGCGAATGGAGTCAAAATAGAACCCTTCACCAAAGGTGTCTCTGAAATCAAAACGCAGCTTACGCATCAGGGCATCAACGCTCAATAAGCGCAGCAATTGCCCGGCATGTCCGGTATTGATTTCGGTAATTTCGCCTTTGCCCAGTTGAGTATGAATGATGCCATTCAACGTCGCCTCATCTGGTTGCCAGGGTGCTTTGCGCCAGTGTAAATCGTAATCCACATTAAATGACGACTGGCGTATGGGCGTCGTGACACCAAAAAATTCTGCGGCGGCATCAATTTTCTGCCCACGCAGTTTTCCTTTCAGCGAGGTGCGTTCATTTCCCGGATTGTTAACCCATTCACCATCGGCAGTAAGCCGCGAGAAACCAGTATCAATCAGTCCATTGGTCAGCGTTAATGTATTGCCAGAAATGGTGATATCACTGTCAATGCGCCCGAATTTTTGCCCCCAGAACCAGCACTCTGCGCATCGTATTTGGGCGTCCGGCCAGCCACGGAAGTTAATGCGCTCCGTTGTCGGGAAAGGTGATGACTGTGTTGAATCACCACGAGTTTTCGCCACGCTCGGGTTGTAATAAAGATATTTGATATTCGCCAGCCACGGCGCGTTATTACGCATCGCCAGCGTGGCGTTGATTTCACGCCCTTGCGCCTCAACCAGGGTGCCATTTGCCGTCGGTTGCGAAACAATACTCAGGTTATTCCATTGCTGATTTCCCAGCGACAACATAGGCGTACGTAACGTTATGTGTTGTGGGAAACTCGCTGCACCACCGACACTCTCCGCCGCGCCTTTCTGGAACAGGGCCAGCCACTCGGCACCATTCATCGGCGGCATATTGAGTTCAACGCCACTTTGTTCCGGCAACGGCGGGAGCGTTTTACTGTCTGCCGCCCAAATAGCACGGTCGAGCGTCAGCTTTTGACCAAGCAACCAGCGGCTATTGAAATGGTTATCTGCACCAGCCTGTCCGGTTAACTCAAAGCTGTTGAGATTGCCATCAACCTTAACGTTTACCGGTAGTGGTTCACCCGCAGGTTTGGCTAACGGTGAAGGTAAGTGACTGCTCACATTCTTCAGATCGCCGTTCAGCTCTACGTTATAGGTCGCGCCAGCATGATAAGGCAACTCAATGCCCACTTTACCATCCCACGCCACGCTGCCATTTAATGCTTCGTTCACCGCTTCAGGCAGAACGCCGGTTTTCGCTGGTTGCCAGTTACCGTTGAGATTCACCGCGACCTGGTAGGCTTTTGCCCCTTCTTTGGTGGAAAAATCCACGTTCAACGGCTGATTAAACCAGCTTGCTGTCAGTGGTTCACTTTGCAGATCGCCATTAATAAAGCTGAATTTCCCGCTCAAATTTTTCAGGGTGCTGTCGAGTGGTTTGATAAACAGACTGTTATTACGCAGCGTCACTTCACCTTTCGCGGTTACCAGTTCGCCGTTCAGCGGGATATCAAGATGTAAGCGAGCATTCACATCGCCGTCGAGCTGGAGTTCTTGCAGGGTCGCACCCAGAGAATCTTTCAGCGGTGTCTCATCAAAGTAAGGGCCAACGGCTTTACCCGGGCCTTTAATGTCAGTGTCAATCAGCAGTTTTTCTTTTGAGTAGTCAGGGATCACTGCGGTGAGATTACTCGCGCGCACGCCGCCCAGATTAACGCCATCGGTTTTCATCCATAAACCGTCGTTGATAAAGTCCAGTTCAATATCAAGGTTAGTTAATGCAGGCCAGTCCGGCTGGAAGGCAAACTTCGCGTTGCGCAGCGGCACCAGCACTTCAAACTGACCTTCGTTGTGTTTATAGGGGAAGAGTTGCGGATTGCCACCATAAACCAGCGTCGCGTTATCCGCTTCTCCGCCCTGAATCGCGCCACTTAAGTAATCAACCAGGTCTTTACCCATCAAGTTTTCCGGGAAATAGCGCCAGGCTTGTGAACCATCATCGGTACTGATGCCAGCCAGAATACCCAGCCAGGGTTCATCGTTAGCTGGTTGCAGGTAACGAAAACCGCCGCGCGCATGGACGGCTTTGGCTTTAACGTCAATATTACGCCCATCCAGCTGGAAACCTTTGTCATTGTTCAGCCAGCTTATCGTTGCCTGGCCGTCGGCGATTTCCAGTGGCGCACGGAATACCGTTTCGTAAGGCATCTTTGCCTGTTTCATCGACGCGGTAAGCAAACCATTTTCTACGCTGCCGGAAAGCGTCCCGGAGAAGTGTTCCGCACCCGGTAATAATTTCCATTGATTCCAGGCCAGATCGCTCCACGATGCCTGAAAACGGGTCTTGTCTGCCGCCTGAAGCGGGATATCCAGCGCCAGAGTGTTAATCTTGCCGCTCGGTTGTGTGGAGCGCCAAACATCACCCAGTGCAGGTGAAAGTTTCGCGGCCAGCGGGCGTATGCCCTCCAGGCCTGCCAGCTCCAGATTACTGGCGCGAATCCGGAGTTCGTCACTGCGTTTATTGTCTTTGCCGCCAACGTCCTGTTCCGGTATCCAGGCCAGCGTCAATGCTCCGCTCGGCCAGGGTTTGCCGTCCATCGTGATCCGTGTGTCGGGAATAGAGAACTGCCAGCCCGGATTTTCACGCGTAATATGCGCGGTCAGATTATCCACCGACAGCGTATGCGTTTGCTTCTCGCCCAACCAGCTGGCACCGCCCTGTTTCAGCCAGACGTCACCGCCGGTTACATCGCCTTTGTCGATCGTCATCCAGCCTTCAAGGGAGAACTGTGCCGTTTCCAGCGCAATATTGTCCTGCATCCATTTACCGAGCCACGGCTTCAGGTCGATGTCATCCGCCTGGAGCCAGACGCGACCATTGCTTAACAACCCCTCATCATCGCGCAAATCCATGCGCACCTGCATCACGCCGTGCTGTCCGGTAAGGCTGGAGAGGCTTACCAGGCCTTCTGCACGGTGTCGACGTGGATCGTTCAGCCAGGTGAGTTGTGGGATCGCCAGCTCGGCGCGCTGACCGGATGGCGTCAGGAAACTGACTTCACTGTCGCGGAGATCAAAATGGTCGAACTGACGAAGAAACAGATCGCTGATGTGACTGGCTTCCAGGCTATCATTACCACCGCCGCTGGTGATAGGAGTGTTGGTGCGAAAGCGCAGCTGCCAGAAAGTGAGGTCGCGAAACTGCCAGCGCATATGTAACAGGCTCTGCCAGACATCTAGCGCAAGAGTAACGCGTTTAACCGAAAATTCGCCGCCATCCTTTAGTTCTGCACGGATGTCGTGTGCTTCAAGCGTCGGGCCAAAATTCTGCCAGCTGGCTGAGAGCTGACTGGCTTCTACCGGCATGCCAGTCGCGGATTCTATTTTGTTGAGGATTTCCGGACGCCAGGCATCAAGATGCGGTAAAGCAATACGCAGGCCGCTAACCAGCAGGGCAGCGATCACAACGAGCGCGGCTCCAGTAAGCAGTAATATCCCCGGCAATCGCCTCACCCGTCACTCCTTGTCTGCTAAAAATGTGACTCAAAAACCCTTTGCCGGATGGCGGCCCAGCATCTGTTTACATCATTACGACGTCAAACTGCTCCTGGTTATAGAGCGGTTCAATTTGTACTTTAACCTGTTTACCAACGAAAATTTCCACTTCCGCCAGCGAGTGTGACTCTTCGCCTTTCAAGGCTTCAGCTACTGCCGGGGAAGCATAGACCAGGAAACGGTCGGAATCGTAAGCATGGTGTACACGAACAATCTCGCGCATGATTTCATAGCATACCGTTTCCACGGTTTTCACCGTTCCGCGACCGTGGCAGGTTGGGCATTCGTTACATAGTACGTGCTCAATGCTTTCGCGGGTGCGTTTACGCGTCATCTCCACCAGCCCCAGCGCCGAAAAACCATTAACGCTGGTTTTCACCCGGTCTTTGCTCAACGCCTGCTCCAGCGAATGCAACACGCGGCGACGGTGATCTTCATTATTCATGTCGATGAAATCAATAATGATAATCCCGCCCAGATTGCGCAACCGTAACTGGCGAGCGATAGCCTGCGTCGCTTCAATATTGGTATTGAAAATGGTGTCGTCCAGATTGCGATGACCGACAAACGCTCCGGTATTGATGTCCACGGTGGTCATCGCTTCGGTCTGGTCGATAATCAGATAACCACCGGATTTCAGTTCTACTTTGCGTTCCAGCGCTCGCTGGATTTCGTTTTCGACATCAAAGAGATCGAAAATCGGCTGGCGTCCGGTGTAATGCTCCAGCTTGCTGGTCATCTCGGGAATGTACTCCGAGGTGAACTCAAGTAATGCTTCGTAAGTCAGGCGTGAGTCAACGCGAATGCGATCCAGTTCGGCGTCGGCGAAATCACGCAGAACACGCTGCGCCAGCGCCAGTTCGCCGTACAGCTGATAACGAGTCTGCGGGCGCTTTTTACGCTCCATCACTTTGGTCCAGACGCGTTTCAGATAAGCGGCATCGGAGGCCAGTTCAGCCTCGCCAACCCCTTCAGCTGCGGTACGGATGATAAACCCGCCCTGCTCGTCGCAATACTCTGCGACCACTTTTTTCAGGCGTTCACGTTCTGATTCGCTTTCAATTCGTTGGGAAACCCCAACGTGAGAAGCCCCTGGCATAAATACCAGATAGCGAGAAGGCAGCGTGATATCCGTGGTCAGGCGCGCCCCCTTAGTGCCAAGCGGATCTTTCACCACCTGCACCATCAGATCTTGCCCCTGACGAACCAGTTCCGAGATGTCGCGCACCGTGAATTGCTTTTGTTCTTCACCCGCCACACATTCGGTGTGCGGCATGATGTCAGATGCATGAAGAAACGCGGCTTTATCCAGCCCAATATCTACAAAAGCCGCCTGCATACCCGGAAGTACACGACTTACACGACCCTTGTAGATATTGCCTACTATTCCGCGTCGCGCCTCACGTTCAATATGAATTTCCTGCAGAATACCGCCATCAATATACGCCACTCGCGTTTCCGAAGGCGTTACGTTTACTAACAATTCAGCCGTCATGTTTATCCCTTTTCTCACGCAGTGCGTTAAAATTACTTAATAATTCATACGTTTCAACCAGCGGTAAGCCGACTACGGCGTGATAGCTGCCATTTATCTTCCTGACAAAACAGCCACCCAGCCCCTGAATACCGTATGCACCTGCTTTATCTAACGGTTCACCGCTGGCGACATAGCCCGCGATGTCTTCGTCTGTTAACGTTCTGAAAGTCACATCGGTGACCACCAGGCAATCGAGAATGTGCTGGCTGTCGGCCAACGCCACTGCCGTCATTACCTGATGGGTCTGACCCGATAATTTGCGCAACATCTGCACCGCATGCTCTGCGTCGCGCGGTTTCTCCAGCACTTCTCCGTTCAGGATAACGATAGTGTCCGCACCCAGCACCGGGAGATCCTGCGCCGTTTGCGCGACACCCGCCTGTGCTTTCTCGCGCGCCAGACGCACAACATACTGCTGCGCGCTCTCCTGCGGCTGACGCTGCTCCTCAATGCCCGTAACAATACGTTCAAAGGTCACGCCAAGTTGCGCAAGTAACTCCTGACGACGCGGAGAACCGGAAGCTAAATACAGAGAAGTCATAGAAACCTTTATTGCACTGCAAACTGCTGACGGACTTTACGCATCAGCAAGAAAATCCACGGCCAGAGCACTCCATTGACTACACTACTCCAGAACACTTCCGGTCTGAAAGAGACGTTAATCACTAAAAACTCTGCCCAGAAAACAATAATATCCACCACCAGCGAAAGCAACATGACGACCAGCGCCTGCTGCCATAATGCGAGGTTGCGGAAAAGCTGATATTTCAGCGCCACCAGGTAAGCAATGATGCTCATCGCCAATACGCGTACGCCAAGCGTCGAGCCGCTGATCAGATCCAGTATGGCACCCATCACAAAACCTGTGCCCACATTTACGCGATGAGGCAAGGCCAGGATCCAATACAACAAGATGAGTAACACCCAGTTTGGCCGGAAAACAATCAGGTTATCCGGCCAGGGCATGATTTGCAGCAACAGCGCAATGAGGAAAGAGAGCCAGATTACCCAGCGTCCCTGGCTACGATAGCTCGCCACTATTGCCCTCCCGGCGCACGCGCAGGCGGTTGAGCACCACTTTGCGGCGGAGTCGGCTGAGCGATCCCCGTTGCCGGTTCAGGTAACTTTGGCCCCATCGCGTCTGGCGAAGGCAATACCTGCGGCATCATCTGCATCAGACGTTCATTAGCAACACGATGCACCTCTTCCGGCGTCATCGGGTTAGCGCCGTTACGATCCGCGCCCCACAGCAGCAGCAGATAACGCAAACGTTGCAGCCCTGCAGTCGGACGCGCCTGAATCACAGTATAAGCGCGCTGGGTATCGAGTTTTACGGAAGAGACAACCGCGACCGGATAGCCTTCCGGGAAACGACCGCCCAGACCGGAAGTCACCAGCACATCACCAACACGAATATCCGTATTCGCTGGCAGATGCTCAAGCTGCAAATCATCCGTACAACCGTTACCGGCTGCAATCACGCGGATATCGTTGCGCAGCACCTGGATTGGCAGCGCGTGGGTCGCATCACAAATCAGCAGCACGCGACTGGTCAGTTTAGCGACGGCCACCACCTGACCAACAACACCTTTGTCGCTGATGACCGGCTGGCCTTCATAAACGCCATTAACGCTACCTTTATCGATAACAACTTGATCGCTATAAGGATCGTTAACCGTGGAGATAACCTGAGTCACCATTTTCTGCTCATCCTGACGCAGCGGGGAACCCAGCAGCTCGCGCAGACGCGCGTTCTCCTGTTTGTATTGTCCAAGCATCAGCAGTTCACTGTTTTTCAGCAACAGTTCCTGACGTAACGCCCGGTTTTCAAGTTCTAGTTGGTCACGCGAGGCCAGCGTCTGCGATACGCCATCCAGCAATTCACGAGGAGCATTGGAAACAAAGTAGAAAGGACTGACGGCGGTATCCATATAAGTACGGATTTGACTGAACGTCCCCAGGCGGCTGTCGGCAATAATAATGCCGAGCGCCACCAGCACCGCCAGAATAAGGCGAATCTGTAGCGACGGGCCACGGCTAAAAATTGGCTTCATAAGTTATGCGTATTCTCGTATCAGACCAGGCAGGGTAAACAGACATTTCCCCTGCCTGCATCCGATTACTCTTCGCTGAACAGGTCGCCGCCGTGCATGTCGATCATTTCCAGCGCTTTGCCGCCACCGCGCGCCACACAGGTCAGCGGGTCTTCAGCAACAACGACTGGAATGCCGGTTTCTTCCATTAACAAACGGTCAAGGTTACGCAGCAGTGCGCCACCACCGGTGAGCACCATGCCGCGCTCGGAGATGTCGGAAGCCAGTTCCGGCGGACACTGTTCCAGTGCAACCATTACTGCGCTCACAATACCGGTCAGCGGTTCCTGCAGTGCTTCGAGGATTTCGTTGGAGTTCAGGGTAAAACCGCGTGGAACACCTTCTGCCAGGTTACGGCCACGAACTTCGATTTCACGGACTTCATCGCCCGGGTAAGCCGAACCGATTTCATGCTTGATACGTTCTGCGGTGGCTTCACCGATCAGAGAACCGTAATTACGACGCACATAGTTGATGATAGCTTCATCAAAACGGTCACCACCAATGCGCACGGAAGAGGAGTAAACCACGCCGTTCAAGGAGATAACAGCAACTTCAGTGGTACCACCACCGATATCAACCACCATAGAACCGGTCGCTTCAGAAACCGGCAGGCCAGCACCAATTGCGGCAGCCATAGGTTCTTCAATCAGGAAGACTTCACGGGCACCAGCGCCCTGCGCGGATTCACGAATTGCGCGGCGTTCAACCTGGGTCGCGCCAACCGGCACACAAACCAGAACGCGCGGGCTTGGACGCATAAAGCTGTTGCTGTGCACTTGTTTGATGAAGTGCTGGAGCATTTTTTCAGTCACGAAGAAGTCGGCGATAACGCCGTCTTTCATTGGGCGAATGGCAGCAATATTGCCCGGCGTACGGCCCAGCATCTGCTTCGCGTCATGACCTACTGCAGCTACGCTTTTCGGTGAACCGGCACGATCCTGACGAATGGCCACCACGGAAGGCTCATTCAATACGATGCCTTGTCCTTTTACATAAATGAGGGTATTCGCAGTACCCAGGTCAATGGACAAGTCATTGGAAAACATGCCACGAAATTTTTTCAACATACTAAGGGATAATCCTGAAAGCTGGGGCGGAAAAGAAAATCCGCTTACTTTACCAACCACACGCAGCAGCGACAAGGCGCAAAAATCATCTGCTACGGTGAAAATTAGTGCAGTTCGTTTCCTTTGTTACAAATCTCTGCCTGAGTCCAGAAAGGCTTAATGCATCAGCAGCATTCCTCGCCTGTTTGCAACCGCGTAAGGTCATTCATCTGCATATGTGCTGCAACAATCTGGCGAGCAGACAAGCACACTCCCATGAGACGCAGCGCGCGTTATTCTACGTGAAAACGGATTAAACGGCAGGTTAAACCGAGTATCTTTGTGAATATTTTTTCACGTTAGTATCAAGTGGCTGTGAGGACGCGAAAAAATCCCCTTGCCCACCTGTAACACCGCGCTGAATCAGGGTCTGCCACTCGCTTCGCGAACGCACGCCGGTGGCGTAAACCTGGGTGCTGGTCCCGGAGCAGGCTTCCACCAGGCTTTGAACCAGCAGCTGGTTCTCCGTTCGCTTCTCAATGTTTCTGACCAGCCCCGGATGGAGCTTGAGTAACTCAACATTAAGTTCTTTGATCCAACTGGTGCTTACCAGCGTCAAACCAGCCTGGTTGACGGCTACCCGTACCCCTAAAGCATTCACTAAACGAATAACAGGTTGTAAGCGACTGATATGTTGACCTACATCGGCCTCTGCAAGTTCAATAATTATGCGTTTTCGTTGCGATCTTTCACATTGCATTAACGTATCTCGCAGCCAACGCTGAAAACGCGGGCGAATCAGCGACTCAACAGTAACCTGAATCGCCAGATTTTCCTCAGGCCAGTAACGCAATAGTGGAATAAGACGGCTGATTTGCAGGCGGTCATACTCTTCCGATAAGCCAAACTGCAAGACCATCGGCATATACTCCGCCGAGCTAACCTCTTCATTACCATCGAAGATGCGGCACATGAGTTCGCGATGATGAACCTGACCTTCGCGAGTAACCGCCGGTTTTTGATAAAGGCGCGGGCCGCCGCGACTCAGCATTTGCTCGATAAGCGTACGCCAGCGAACATTACCGCGTCCTTTTTCAGGCAACGAGTCATCGTAAATAGCCCAGCTATTGCCGCCCTGCAATCCCGCATTACGCGTGGCAGACTCTGCATGTTCCATTACCTGCTCGGTATCCTGACCACTACGCCAGGCGCAGATACCAATGTGGATCATATCGTCGCGATCGAGCATTTTATTGTTCGGCAAGGTATCGACGGCTTTGATTAACTGACCGGCGATGCTCTCTGCCTCTTTTAACGTCCGGTGCGGTAACAGCGCAGCAAAATCACTGCGGTGGTAACGCGCCAGCAGTGCGCCAGGGTAGCGCATCATAAATGTCGATAGCAGATTCGTCAGAGAGAAGAACTGTTCTTCAACCTGGCTGTGCCCCCAGGTATCACTCAACATATTGAAATCCGGCAGACGAATCATCATCACGATCCCGTGGGTACCTACTTTCTCCTGATCTTCCAGTAACGTTGCTAACTGATTATCGAAGAAGAGTCGGTTATTGAGGCCGGTTTTCATGTCCTGGGCGGCATAAGAGCGGATCAGCGTATCAAGACGGCTGTGTTGTTCGCGTGCGTTCTGAATTTCACGAAGCAGCGTATCCAGCGCACTGCTGGTTCTGGGCGGCCATTCATAGATGGTTCCCAAAACATTAGAGCCACGCTCACCGTTTAAGATACGAGTAGCCCGGGTTTCCAGCAATTCTTGCCCGGCAAGTTGCCGTTGTAACCAGCGTACCGCCAGAAAGAGCATAAGAATGATAAAGCCAATCGCCCCCGTGAGCGGCGCGGTGGTCATCAACGAATGGAAATAGTTGCCCATCGGATCCTGATAAACCAGACGCAGCGACATCCCCGGATGCTTTATCAACGGAACGCTCAGTTCGCGAAACAGATCGCTGGTGCCAACCGGACGATAACTTCCATTTCTGGCCAGGGTATATACCTGTTTATCACCATGCAGCAGGTCTACACGAACGATATCTGCCGACATCATTAATTCGGTAATTTGTGGCCTTAATGCGCTGAAGTCATTCGACACAAGGTGGGTATCAATTGCCGTCGCCACCGCCTGAACGCGATGACTAAACTTATACTGAATGGCATTGTAGAAACTTAGCGAACAGCCCAGCAAAGTCACAAAAATTGTTAACCCGGTGAGCAGCGTAACAAAGGCCGAAAATTTCGTCGTTAATCTCATCCTTGTGTTAACTCCGATAGTGAGGAAGCGGGCATACTAGCAAATCAGATTTATCTCGCAATTTATTGCGCTTCATCGGCTTTGCTTTTCCATTAGCGAGTATAGTCTTCAGAAATTATTTTCCAATCCATCATGCACATGAGGACCACTTATGCAGGCGTTACTTTTAGAACAGCAGGACGGCAAAACTCTCGCATCGGTACAGACTCTGGACGAAAGTCGCCTGCCGGAGGGCGATGTCACGGTTGATGTTCACTGGTCGAGCCTGAACTACAAAGATGCGCTGGCAATTACCGGTAAGGGAAAAATCATCCGTAATTTTCCGATGATTCCTGGGATCGATTTTGCCGGAACTGTACGCACCAGCGAAGATCCGCGTTTTCATGCCGGTCAGGAGGTATTACTCACTGGCTGGGGCGTTGGTGAAAACCACTGGGGTGGGCTGGCGGAGCAGGCGCGAGTGAAAGGTGACTGGCTGGTTGCCATGCCGCAAGGGCTGGACGCGCGTAAAGCAATGATTATCGGTACTGCCGGTTTTACCGCCATGCTGTGTGTGATGGCGCTGGAAGATGCCGGTGTTCGCCCGCAGGACGGCGAGATTGTCGTAACGGGTGCCAGTGGTGGCGTCGGCAGTACCGCCGTGGCGCTGCTGCATAAGTTGGGTTATCAGGTCGTTGCCGTTTCTGGTCGCGAAAGTACCCATGAATATCTGAAAAGTTTAGGAGCCAGCCGTATTCTCTCTCGCGATGAGTTTGCCGAATCCCGTCCTCTGGAAAAACAACTCTGGGCTGGGGCAATTGACACCGTTGGCGACAAAGTGCTGGCGAAAGTGCTAGCGCAAATGAATTACGGCGGCTGCGTGGCGGCCTGTGGTCTGGCGGGTGGTTTTACTCTGCCAACCACGGTCATGCCATTTATTCTGCGTAATGTCCGTTTACAGGGGGTGGATTCAGTGATGACGCCACCAGCACGCCGCGCACAAGCCTGGCAGCGACTGGTCGCCGATTTACCGGAATCATTCTATACCCAGGCGGCAAAAGAGATATCTCTGGCAGAGGCACCGAAGTTTGCCGAGGCCATCATTAATAACCAGATCCAGGGTCGCACGCTGGTGAAGGTTAACTAACCATTTAGCAAGGATTAATAAGAGAGGGAACTCATTTTGAAATCATTATTCAATCGGTTAACGGGAAAAGCGGTTAGCCGGACAGCTTTCGTCGAACATCTTGGTCATGAAGTTGTACAACATCATCCAAACTGGAAAGTCATGATTTCGACTGACCACAAATTGATGCGCATTGATACGGGTCACCAAACTGTGGAAATCACCCTTGATGATGCTTACAAACGTTATCAAGCCGCACCAGACCCGCTGGAAGAAGTGGCTGCAGATATGCTGAAACAGCTTGCAGAAATGCTGCCGACCGGGCGCTGTATTGTCCCGGTGATTAAAGAAAAAGCCTGGCTGGATACCGTTCGCCAACAGCTTAGCCAGTATGAGTCTGATCCAGAGGTCCTCAACGCCTCGCTTGATTTTGCCTGGGAAGACTTTAACGATGAGTTAATTATCCTGTTTGCTGAAGACGGTAGCGAAACCATGCGCTATCTGATGCGCTGCGAAGTGACCATTGACCGCGAACAAGCCATCAGTAATTTGAAGCAAATATTGCCGGAAGTTACGGCTGAAATCGTTGATACAGGCGCAAACGATGGAAAAGTTGCCGTTATCTCCGCAGGGGGTACTTATGAGCCCAGTCTGATGCTCATTGACGATCTTTGGGTGCAATCACCCGATCCTGAATGCGGCGACCTGTTAGTGACCGTTCCCTCCAGAGGAAAACTGTTTTTCACCCACAATGATCAGCCAGCAAATCTCAGCGCATTACGACAGTTAACAGAACAATGCTTCCGTGAGGATGACCATCCTCTGACAACACAGATATTCATCCGCCGTAACGGTCACTTTTATCCCTGGGTAGAAACCTTGCATTAACGCAACCTCCGTCATGCTTGAAAAAGCTTGTCGGAGTATGTGATGAATGCTGCAAACTCACCGAAGCCGATTTTGCTACTAAATCGGCTTTTTTATTGTCACGCGGCAAATTCTGAATGCATCACATAGCCGCACTGCCGCCTGACAAAACAGTTTACCTTCTGCAAAATGGGGGGAATAATCTGATTTTATTTGATTACAAATTAACCACTTAAACCTATTTCATGCAGAGCATTGTCAGGCGGTTGATTTTGCGTGCTTTAGCATTCACGTTTATCCAGACGATGAAGTGAAAATTGCGTAATCCTCAGCAACCGCTGCGTAATGTCGTCTATCTTGTCGCGATCCTGGCATCCCTACATTATTTGTGGTCTGTGAAGATTATCTCATTGCAGCCCCTCATCTTCGCAGGGCTGGCTTTACAGCTTTTAGCCTTACGTTATAAGAAGTTCCGTCGATGATGGCGCTAATTTCGTGAATTGTGCGGCTTGTTGCAAATTACACGGTGTTGAAGGTTATTTACATGTTAGCTGTTGATTATCTTCCCTGATAAGACCAGTATTTAGCTGCCAATTGCTACGAAATCGTTATAATGTGCGACCTCGTCCTCCCTGACGCAGTTTTTGCGCTGCGGAAAAGGTGACATTGGCGCAACGAAGGTATATTTTGTTTTTTGCCGGAGGATAGCAGCAGATCGCTGCACAATGTCCGTCAAGTCTAACATTGACACTCTGGGGCAAAATAGACCGGCGTCCCGGCCTGCTGGAATTTATCGCTATGCATACAGCTGTCGGGGCATACGCTTTACAGACGGCGGTGAAACGCCTGTCACAATCACACTAAACAAAGAGTACGGAACCCACTCATGGATATTCGTAAGATTAAAAAACTGATCGAGCTGGTTGAAGAATCAGGCATCTCCGAACTGGAAATCTCCGAAGGCGAAGAGTCAGTACGCATCAGCCGTGCAGCTCCTGCCGCAAGTTTCCCTGTGATGCAACAAGCTTACGCTGCACCAATGATGCAGCAGCCAGCTCAATCTAACGCAGCCGCTCCGGCGACCGTTCCTTCCATGGAAGCGCCAGCAGCAGCGGAAATCAGTGGTCACATCGTACGTTCCCCGATGGTTGGTACTTTCTACCGCACCCCAAGCCCGGACGCGAAAGCGTTCATCGAAGTGGGTCAGAAAGTCAACGTGGGCGATACCCTGTGCATCGTTGAAGCCATGAAAATGATGAACCAGATCGAAGCGGACAAATCCGGTACCGTGAAAGCAATTCTGGTCGAAAGTGGACAACCGGTAGAATTTGACGAGCCGCTGGTCGTCATCGAGTAACGAGGCGAACATGCTGGATAAAATTGTTATTGCCAACCGCGGCGAGATTGCATTGCGTATTCTTCGTGCCTGTAAAGAACTGGGCATCAAGACTGTCGCTGTACACTCCAGCGCGGATCGCGATCTAAAACACGTATTACTGGCAGATGAAACGGTCTGTATCGGCCCTGCTCCGTCAGTAAAAAGTTATCTGAACATCCCGGCAATCATCAGCGCCGCTGAAATCACCGGCGCAGTAGCAATCCATCCGGGTTACGGCTTCCTCTCCGAGAACGCCAACTTTGCCGAGCAGGTTGAGCGCTCCGGCTTTATCTTCATTGGCCCGAAAGCAGAAACCATTCGCCTGATGGGCGACAAAGTATCCGCAATCGCGGCGATGAAAAAAGCGGGCGTTCCTTGCGTACCGGGTTCTGACGGCCCGCTGGGCGACGATATGGATAAAAACCGCGCCATTGCTAAACGCATTGGTTATCCGGTGATTATCAAAGCCTCCGGCGGCGGCGGCGGTCGCGGTATGCGCGTAGTGCGCGGCGACGCTGAACTGGCACAATCCATCTCCATGACCCGTGCGGAAGCGAAAGCTGCTTTCAGCAACGATATGGTTTACATGGAGAAATACCTGGAAAATCCTCGCCACGTCGAGATTCAGGTACTGGCTGACGGTCAGGGCAACGCTATCTATCTGGCGGAACGTGACTGCTCCATGCAGCGCCGCCACCAGAAAGTGGTCGAAGAAGCACCAGCACCGGGCATTACCCCGGAACTGCGTCGCTACATCGGCGAACGTTGCGCTAAAGCGTGTGTTGATATCGGCTATCGCGGTGCAGGTACTTTCGAGTTCCTGTTCGAAAACGGCGAGTTCTATTTCATCGAAATGAACACCCGTATTCAGGTAGAACATCCGGTTACCGAAATGATCACCGGCGTTGACCTGATCAAAGAACAGCTGCGTATCGCTGCCGGTCAACCGCTGTCGATCAAGCAAGAAGAAGTTCACGTTCGCGGCCATGCGGTGGAATGTCGTATCAACGCCGAAGATCCGAACACCTTCCTGCCAAGTCCGGGCAAAATCACCCGTTTCCACGCACCTGGCGGTTTTGGCGTACGTTGGGAGTCTCATATCTACGCGGGCTACACCGTACCGCCGTACTATGACTCAATGATCGGTAAGCTGATTTGCTACGGTGAAAACCGTGACGTGGCGATTGCCCGCATGAAGAATGCGCTGCAGGAGCTGATCATCGACGGTATCAAAACCAACGTTGATCTGCAGATCCGCATCATGAATGACGAGAACTTCCAGCATGGTGGTACTAATATCCACTATCTGGAGAAAAAACTCGGTCTTCAGGAAAAATAAGACTGCAAAAGCGTCAAAAGGCCGGATTTTCCGGCCTTTTTTATTACTGGGGATCGACAACCCCCATAAGGTACAATCCCCGCTTTCTTCACCCATCAGGGACAAAAAATGGACACTCGTTTTGTTCAGGCCCATAAAGAGGCGCGCTGGGCGCTGGGGCTGACCCTTTTGTATCTGGCGGTATGGTTAGTAGCCGCTTACTTACCTGGCGTTGCCCCCGGTTTTACCGGCTTTCCGCGCTGGTTTGAGATGGCCTGCATCCTGACGCCGCTGCTGTTTATTGGACTGTGCTGGGCGATGGTGAAATTTATCTATCGCGATATCCCACTGGAGGATGACGATGCAGCTTGAAGTGATTCTACCGCTGGTCGCCTATCTGGTGGTGGTGTTCGGTATCTCTGTTTATGCGATGCGTAAACGGAGCACCGGCACCTTCCTTAATGAGTATTTCCTCGGCAGCCGCTCTATGGGCGGTATTGTGCTGGCGATGACGCTCACCGCGACCTATATCAGTGCCAGTTCGTTTATCGGCGGGCCTGGCGCTGCTTATAAATACGGCCTGGGTTGGGTATTGCTGGCGATGATTCAGCTTCCTGCGGTCTGGCTTTCGCTCGGTATTCTCGGCAAGAAGTTCGCGATTCTTGCGCGCCGCTACAATGCGGTGACGCTGAACGATATGCTATTTGCCCGCTACCAGAGTCGTCTGCTGGTGTGGCTGGCGAGTTTAAGTTTGCTGGTTGCGTTCGTTGGTGCGATGACCGTGCAGTTTATCGGCGGTGCGCGTCTGCTGGAAACCGCGGCGGGTATCCCTTATGAAACAGGTTTGCTGATTTTTGGCATCAGCATTGCGCTCTACACCGCCTTCGGCGGCTTTCGCGCCAGCGTGCTGAACGACACCATGCAAGGGCTGGTGATGCTGATTGGCACCATTGTGCTGCTTATTGGCGTGGTACATGCCGCAGGTGGCTTAAGCAACGCAGTAGAGACGTTGCAAACCATCGATCCGCAACTGGTTACGCCACAAGGCGCTGACGATATTCTGTCGCCTGCCTTTATGACGTCGTTCTGGGTGCTGGTGTGTTTTGGCGTGATTGGCCTGCCGCATACTGCGGTGCGCTGTATCTCTTATAAAGACAGCAAAGCCGTACATCGGGGGATCATCATCGGTACGATTGTGGTCGCAATCCTGATGTTCGGTATGCACCTGGCCGGAGCGTTAGGTCGGGCGGTGATCCCCGATCTCACCGTACCGGACCTGGTGATCCCGACGTTAATGGTAAAAGTGTTGCCACCGTTTGCTGCCGGGATCTTCCTGGCTGCACCTATGGCTGCGATCATGTCGACGATCAATGCCCAGTTGCTGCAAAGTTCCGCTACGATCATTAAAGATCTCTATTTGAATATCCGTCCGGATCAAATGCAAAACGAGACGCGTCTGAAGCGGATGTCGGCGGTAATTACGTTAGTTCTCGGTGCGTTGCTGCTGCTTGCCGCCTGGAAGCCGCCAGAAATGATCATCTGGCTGAATTTGCTGGCCTTCGGTGGGCTGGAAGCCGTTTTCCTGTGGCCGCTGGTACTGGGTCTTTACTGGGAACGCGCCAACGCCAAAGGCGCGCTAAGTGCGATGATTGTTGGCGGCGTACTGTATGCCGTACTCGCGACGCTGAATATTCAGTACCTGGGCTTCCACCCTATCGTGCCCTCGTTACTACTAAGTTTGCTGGCTTTCCTGGTCGGAAACCGTTTCGGTACATCCGTCCCGCAAGCTACCGTTTTGACTACTGATAAATAAAGAGTTTTGCCATGCCTTGGATCCAACTGAAACTGAACACTACCGGCGCGAACGCGGAAGATCTTAGCGATGCGCTGATGGAAGCGGGTGCCGTTTCTATCACTTTTCAGGATACCCACGATACGCCTGTATTTGAGCCGCTGCCGGGCGAAACGCGCCTGTGGGGCGATACCGATGTGATTGGTCTGTTCGACGCTGAAACCGATATGAACGACGTGGTGGCGATTCTGGAAAACCATCCGCTGCTCGGCGCGGGCTTCGCGCATAAAATCGAACAACTGGAAGATAAAGACTGGGAGCGCGAATGGATGGATAATTTCCACCCGATGCGCTTTGGTGAACGACTGTGGATCTGCCCAAGCTGGCGTGATGTGCCGGACGAAAACGCCGTCAACGTGATGTTAGATCCAGGGCTGGCGTTTGGTACGGGTACCCATCCAACTACCTCTCTGTGCCTGCAATGGCTCGACAGCCTCGATTTAACCGGTAAAACAGTCATCGACTTTGGCTGCGGTTCCGGCATTCTGGCTATCGCGGCGCTGAAACTGGGTGCAGCAAAAGCCATTGGTATTGATATTGATCCGCAGGCGATTCAGGCCAGCCGCGACAACGCGGAACGTAATGGCGTCTCTGACCGTCTGGAACTCTACTTACCGAAAGATCAGCCAGAAGAAATGAAAGCCGACGTGGTGGTCGCTAACATCCTTGCAGGCCCATTACGTGAACTGGCACCGTTAATCAGCGTCCTGCCAGTTTCAGGCGGTTTGCTGGGCCTTTCCGGTATTCTGGCAAGCCAGGCAGAGAGCGTTTGCGAAGCTTATGCCGACAGCTTCGCTCTGGACCCGGTCGTGGAAAAAGAAGAGTGGTGCCGCATTACCGGTCGTAAGAATTAACCTTCGCATCGCCGTAGGGTGACGCAGAGCGAAGTGCGAGCGATGTCACAAAAGGCACGTTAATTTGCCGATTATTTACGCAAATTTGCGTGCCAAAATTTTCATTCATAAAGAAAAATTGAGAACTTACTCAAATTTCTTTGAGTGTAAATTTTAGTCACTATTTTCTAATATGATGATTTTTATGAGTAATTATCGCGCTACGCTCATTTTAAATGCAATTCTTTGATCCATCTCAGAGGATTGGTCAAAGTTTGGCCTTTCATCTCGTGCAAAAAATGCGTAATATACGCCGCCTTGCAGTCACAGTATGGTCATTTCTTAACTCATGCGCATCGGACAATATCAGCTCAGAAATCGCCTGATCGCAGCGCCCATGGCTGGCATTACAGACAGACCTTTTCGGACGTTGTGCTACGAGATGGGAGCCGGATTGACAGTATCCGAGATGATGTCTTCTAACCCTCAGGTTTGGGAAAGCGACAAATCTCGTTTACGGATGGTGCACATTGATGAACCCGGTATTCGCACCGTGCAAATTGCTGGTAGCGATCCGAAAGAAATGGCAGATGCAGCACGTATTAACGTGGAAAGCGGTGCCCAGATTATTGATATCAATATGGGTTGCCCGGCTAAAAAAGTGAATCGCAAGCTCGCAGGTTCAGCCCTCTTGCAGTACCCGGATGTCGTTAAATCGATCCTTACCGAGGTCGTCAATGCAGTGGACGTTCCTGTTACCCTGAAAATTCGCACTGGCTGGGCACCGGAACACCGTAACTGCGAAGAGATTGCCCAACTGGCTGAAGACTGTGGCATTCAGGCTCTGACCATTCATGGCCGTACACGCGCCTGTTTGTTCAATGGAGAAGCTGAGTACGACAGTATTCGGGCAGTTAAGCAGAAAGTTTCCATTCCGGTTATCGCGAATGGCGACATTACTGACCCGCTTAAAGCCAGAGCTGTGCTCGACTATACAGGGGCGGATGCCTTGATGATAGGCCGCGCAGCTCAGGGAAGACCCTGGATCTTTCGGGAAATCCAGCATTATCTGGACACTGGGGAGTTGCTGCCCCCGCTGCCTTTGGCAGAGGTTAAGCGCTTGCTTTGCGCGCACGTTCGGGAACTGCATGACTTTTATGGTCCGGCAAAAGGGTACCGAATTGCACGTAAACACGTTTCCTGGTATCTCCAGGAACACGCTCCAAATGACCAGTTTCGGCGCACATTCAACGCCATTGAGGATGCCAGCGAACAGCTGGAGGCGTTGGAGGCATACTTCGAAAATTTTGCGTAAACAGAAATAAAGAGCTGACAGAACTATGTTCGAACAACGCGTAAATTCTGACGTACTGACCGTTTCTACCGTTAACTCTCAGGATCAGGTAACCCAAAAACCCCTGCGTGACTCGGTTAAACAGGCACTGAAGAACTATTTTGCTCAACTGAACGGTCAGGATGTGAATGACCTCTATGAGCTGGTACTGGCTGAAGTAGAACAGCCCCTGTTGGACATGGTGATGCAATACACCCGTGGTAACCAGACCCGTGCTGCGCTGATGATGGGCATCAACCGTGGTACGCTGCGTAAAAAATTGAAAAAATACGGCATGAACTAATTCAGGTTAGCTAAATGCTTGATTAAAAAGGCGCTACTCGGCATGGGGAAGCGCCTTTTTTATAGGTGTCACAAAGGGAGTGACCATGAGAACAGGATGTGAACCGACCCGATTTGGTAATGAAGCAAAGACCATCATCCAGGGTGATGCATTAACCGAACTTAAAAAGCTCCCCGCCGAAAGTGTCGATCTGATCTTTGCCGACCCACCGTATAACATCGGTAAAAATTTTGATGGTCTGATCGAAGCCTGGAAAGAAGATCTGTTTATCGACTGGCTGTTTGAAGTGATTGCAGAGTGCCATCGCGTTCTGAAAAAGCAGGGCAGCATGTACATCATGAATAGCACGGAAAACATGCCCTTTATCGATCTCCAGTGCCGCAAGCTTTTTACCATCAAAAGTCGCATCGTCTGGTCATATGACAGTTCTGGAGTGCAGGCGAAAAAACACTACGGCTCCATGTACGAACCCATCCTGATGATGGTGAAAGACGCAAAGAACTACACATTCAACGGTGATGCTATTCTGGTAGAAGCCAAAACCGGATCGCAGCGCGCGTTGATCGATTATCGCAAAAACCCTCCACAGCCTTACAATCATCAAAAAGTACCGGGTAACGTCTGGGATTTTCCGCGCGTGCGTTATTTGATGGATGAATATGAAAACCACCCGACGCAAAAACCGGAAGCCTTACTGAAACGCATTATTCTCGGCTCTTCCAACCCAGGCGATATCGTTCTCGACCCGTTTGCTGGTAGCTTTACTACCGGTGCCGTAGCCGTCGCCAGTGGGCGAAAATTCATTGGTATTGAGATCAACAGCGAGTACATCAAAATGGGGCTTCGACGGCTGGATGTCGCGTCGCATTACTCTGCGGAAGAACTGGCGAAAGTGAAAAAAAGAAAGACCGGCAACCTGTCAAAACGAAGCAGGTTAAGCGAAGTTGACCCCGATCTCATTGCAAAGTAAAGGAAGTGTAAGCCTGGTTTTCAGATTATTCATTTCGTGTATATTTCCTGCCAGACTTGGTTAAACATGCACAGGCTCAGGTAATGATTCGCAAGTATTGGTGGCTCGTCGTTTTCGCTGTCTTCGTTTTTCTGTTTGATACTTTACTGATGCAGTGGATTGAACTGCTCGCAACAGAAACAGACAAATGCCGCAATATGAACTCAGTTAATCCACTAAAACTGGTTAACTGTGACGAACTGAATTTTCAGGACAGAATGTGAATTTATATGACACTTAATTCATTCGTTTTATGAATTAATTTCGTTATGTTTTCATCTGGCATGAACATTCTTAATACGTTATCGACCAGTGCGGGTGCTTGTTTATAAAGATCATAACCCGCCATATTCATTAACCAGTTTTGAACAATTCCGCTGAAGGCACCATCAATAATAATCATCACAACATCTAAATCGAGATTATTTGCTATACAACCTTGTTGCAGACATGCCTGCAATACTTCGCGGAGAGTCTGCGGATTAAAACCCATCTTTTCGCGTATCACTCCCTCTGCCAGCATCTCATCATTAAATTCACATTTGTGATATAAGATTTTCAGCAACGCCTGCTGGCGGGGAATTTTGGCAATATATTGCAAGCCAACAATCAATTTTTCACGCAATTGCTGAAACGGGTCATGCTCTAACCCAGCAGTCAAGTGATCCTGGATTAACTCCCGCAATGAAGGCTGTTGCAACCACATCTCATTAAACAGTTGGGTCTTGTTCTCGAAGTGCCAGTAGATAGCGCCACGCGTAACGTTAGCGGCGTCGGCAATGTCGTTGAGCGTCGTCTTGCTTACGCCACGCTGCGCAAACTGGGCGATGGCAGTTTCAATCAGTTCTTGCCGGGTCTTCAGGGCTTCAGCTTTGGTTCTTTTTGCCATGATTAATTATTCAGGAAATAAATATATTCGACACAGGATGAGAAAATAGCGAAGGTTAATCTATCACCTAATGTATATTTATACGAGAGGCTAATATTGAGTTGCTATAAATCGTCAAATAAATAACGTTTATTATTTACCTAAAATACATTCACTCTATCAATATATATTTCAATTTACGAGGATTTGATTCTACCTCTTTCAACCCGCGTCAAAATAAAACAGTAGAATATTAATCTTTTTTTGTGTTTATGTGCCTTGAGACGCCAGTATTCATAACTATTCCTTACATCGACGAATGATAATTTGTAGGATAGCGAACTGTATTTTTCTTTCTGCGAGTTAACGCGTTGCCTTTTTGGGTAAATAACGCGCTTTTGGTTTTTTGAGGAATAGTAATGACGAAACATGCCAGGTTTTTCCTCCTGCCCTCCTTTATTCTGATCTCCGCGGCTTTAATCGCCGGTTGTAACGATAAGGGAGAAGAGAAAGCTCACGTCGGTGAACCGCAGGTTACCGTTCATATTGTGAAAACGGCCCCGTTAGAAGTTAAGACTGAATTACCAGGCCGCACCAATGCTTACCGTATAGCCGAAGTTCGCCCACAGGTTAGCGGGATCGTACTGAATCGCAATTTCACTGAAGGCAGCGATGTGCAAGCAGGCCAGTCCCTGTACCAGATCGATCCCGCGACCTATCAGGCAAGTTATGACAGCGCGAAAGGCGAACTGGCGAAAAGTGAAGCCGCCGCCGCCATCGCGCATTTGACGGTAAAACGTTACGTTCCGCTCGTGGGTACGAAATACATCAGTCAGCAGGAGTACGACCAGGCCATTGCTGATGCTCGCCAGGCCGATGCCGCCGTGATTGCCGCAAAAGCCACGGTCGAAAGCGCTCGCATCAATCTCGCTTATACCAAAGTGACTGCGCCAATTAGCGGACGTATCGGCAAATCGACCGTGACCGAAGGCGCTCTTGTCACTAATGGGCAAACGACTGAACTGGCGACTGTCCAGCAGCTCGATCCTATCTACGTTGATGTGACCCAATCCAGCAACGATTTTATGAGGCTGAAGCAATCCGTAGAGCAAGGAAATTTGCATAAGGAAAACGCCACCAGCAACGTAGAGTTGGTCATGGAAAACGGTCAAACCTATCCCCTGAAAGGTACGCTGCAATTCTCTGATGTGACCGTTGATGAAAGCACCGGCTCCATAACCCTACGTGCTGTCTTCCCTAACCCGCAACATACGCTTTTGCCGGGTATGTTTGTGCGTGCACGGATTGATGAAGGCGTCCAACCTGACGCCATTCTTATCCCGCAACAAGGCGTTAGCCGCACACCGCGTGGTGATGCAACCGTGCTGATTGTTAACGATAAAAGCCAGGTTGAAGCGCGCCCTGTCGTTGCCAGTCAGGCGATTGGCGATAAATGGTTGATTAGCGAAGGTCTGAAATCTGGCGATCAAGTCATTGTCAGCGGCCTGCAAAAAGCGCGTCCGGGAGAGCAGGTTAAAGCCACTACCGATACCCCCGCAGATTCTGCATCGAAGTAAGGCAATCTGACATGGCAAACTTTTTTATTCGACGACCGATATTTGCATGGGTGCTGGCCATTATTCTGATGATGGCGGGCGCACTGGCGATCCTACAATTGCCCGTCGCCCAATACCCAACCATTGCACCGCCTGCGGTTTCTGTTTCAGCAAACTATCCGGGCGCTGATGCGCAGACCGTGCAGGATACGGTGACGCAGGTTATCGAACAGAATATGAACGGTATCGATAACCTGATGTATATGTCCTCCACCAGCGATTCCGCCGGTAGCGTGACAATTACCCTTACCTTCCAGTCCGGGACCGATCCTGATATCGCGCAAGTGCAGGTGCAGAACAAACTCCAGCTCGCCACGCCGTTGCTGCCGCAGGAAGTACAGCAGCAGGGGATCAGTGTTGAAAAGTCCAGTAGCAGCTATTTGATGGTGGCGGGCTTTGTCTCTGATAACCCAGACACCACACAGGACGATATCTCGGACTATGTGGCCTCTAACGTTAAAGATACGCTTAGCCGTCTGAATGGCGTCGGTGACGTACAGCTTTTCGGCGCACAGTATGCGATGCGTATCTGGTTGGACGCCGATCTGCTAAACAAATATAAACTGACGCCTGTTGATGTGATTAACCAGTTGAAGGTACAGAACGATCAGATCGCTGCCGGACAGTTGGGCGGAACGCCAGCGTTACCAGGGCAACAGTTGAACGCCTCGATTATTGCTCAGACGCGGTTAAAAAATCCGGAAGAATTCGGCAAAGTGACCTTGCGCGTAAACAGTGACGGCTCGGTGGTACGCCTGAAAGATGTCGCACGGGTTGAACTTGGCGGTGAAAACTATAACGTTATCGCTCGCATCAACGGTAAACCGGCGGCGGGCCTGGGGATTAAGCTGGCAACCGGCGCGAATGCTCTCGATACCGCGAAAGCCATTAAGGCAAAACTGGCGGAATTACAGCCATTCTTCCCGCAGGGAATGAAGGTTCTCTACCCTTATGACACCACGCCATTCGTCCAGCTTTCTATTCACGAAGTGGTAAAAACGCTGTTCGAAGCTATTATGCTGGTGTTCCTGGTGATGTATCTGTTCTTGCAGAATATGCGAGCAACGCTGATCCCCACCATTGCGGTACCCGTGGTGTTGTTAGGGACGTTTGCCATCCTCGCCGCTTTTGGTTACTCCATCAACACACTAACGATGTTCGGGATGGTGCTTGCCATCGGGCTGCTCGTCGATGATGCGATAGTGGTGGTGGAGAACGTCGAGCGCGTGATGATGGAGGATAAGCTCCCGCCAAAAGAAGCGACGGAAAAATCAATGTCGCAAATCCAGGGCGCACTGGTGGGTATCGCAATGGTGCTGTCAGCGGTATTTATTCCGATGGCATTCTTCGGCGGTTCTACTGGGGCAATTTATCGCCAGTTCTCTATCACCATCGTTTCGGCAATGGCGCTTTCTGTTCTGGTGGCATTGATTCTTACCCCAGCGTTATGTGCAACACTGCTCAAACCCGTCTCTGCTGAGCATCACGAAAATAAGGGCGGTTTCTTCGGCTGGTTTAATACCACCTTCGATCATAGCGTTAACCACTACACCAACAGCGTCGGCAAAATACTCGGTTCCACAGGACGATATTTACTGATCTATGCACTAATTGTTGCTGGAATGGTGGTGTTGTTTTTACGTCTTCCGTCTTCCTTCTTACCTGAAGAGGATCAGGGTGTCTTTCTGACTATGATTCAGTTACCCGCTGGCGCGACGCAAGAGCGAACGCAAAAAGTGTTGGATCAAGTGACGGATTACTATCTGAAGAACGAGAAAGCGAACGTAGAAAGTGTCTTTACGGTTAACGGCTTTAGCTTCAGCGGCCAGGCACAAAACGCCGGTATGGCTTTCGTCAGTCTGAAACCGTGGGAAGAGCGTAGTGGTGACGAAAACAGTGCGGAAGCGGTAATCCATCGTGCCAAAATGGAATTGGGCAAGATCCGCGACGGTTTTGTCATTCCATTCAATATGCCAGCCATTGTTGAACTGGGCACGGCAACGGGTTTCGACTTTGAGTTAATTGATCAGGCTGGGCTGGGTCATGATGCCCTGACCCAGGCCCGTAACCAGTTGCTTGGCATGGCGGCGCAACATCCTGCCAGCTTAGTCAGCGTGCGTCCTAATGGTCTGGAAGACACCGCGCAGTTTAAACTGGAAGTTGACCAGGAAAAGGCGCAGGCATTAGGTGTTTCACTTTCTGACATCAATCAGACCATTTCAACGGCGTTAGGTGGGACTTACGTTAACGACTTCATTGACCGTGGTCGCGTGAAAAAGGTGTATGTTCAGGCGGATGCCAAATTCCGTATGCTGCCAGAAGATGTCGATAAACTTTATGTCCGCAGCGCCAACGGCGAAATGGTGCCATTCTCGGCCTTTACCACTGCACATTGGGTGTATGGCTCTCCGCGACTGGAGCGCTACAACGGTCTGCCGTCAATGGAGATTCAGGGGGAAGCCGCGCCAGGAACCAGTTCCGGCGATGCCATGGCGTTGATGGAAAACCTTGCATCACAATTACCAGCTGGCATTGGTTATGACTGGACGGGTATGTCATATCAGGAACGCTTATCGGGAAACCAGGCTCCCGCTCTGGTAGCAATTTCCTTTGTGGTTGTTTTCCTGTGCCTTGCTGCACTCTATGAAAGCTGGTCAATTCCTGTCTCGGTTATGTTGGTCGTGCCGTTAGGGATTGTCGGCGTGCTACTGGCGGCGACACTCTTTAATCAAAAAAATGACGTCTACTTTATGGTGGGCTTGCTAACGACAATTGGCTTGTCGGCTAAAAACGCTATTTTGATTGTTGAGTTCGCTAAAGATCTCATGGAGAAAGAGGGTAAAGGTGTTGTTGAAGCGACACTAATGGCAGTACGTATGCGTCTGCGTCCTATCCTGATGACCTCTCTCGCCTTTATTCTCGGCGTATTACCGCTAGCTATCAGTAACGGTGCCGGCAGTGGCGCGCAGAACGCAGTGGGTATCGGAGTAATGGGCGGGATGGTTTCTGCAACGTTGCTGGCAATCTTCTTCGTGCCGGTGTTCTTTGTGGTGATCCGCCGTTGCTTTAAAGGATAAATCAGAAACATAAAGGCACTTTCGGGTGCCTTTATTATTTTCAGTGAAACCCATAAAAATTAATAAGATATTCTTCTTCTCACTCTTTAAAAACTTTCTATAGTTCCCGCTCCCTTCACTATTTTTACAATTCACATAATTTGTCATTATTCATTCCGCAAGATTTATAACCTCCGGTGATAAAATGGCATTCAGCTCGTTAATAAGAGAGTTAACTTATTAAGCGTTAGCGTTTATTACTGAGGTAACACCATGAAAAGATTAATTCCTGTGGCATTGCTCACCGCATTGCTGGCGGGCTGTGCTCACGATTCGCCCTGCGTTCCGGTTTATGACGATCAGGGTCGACTGGTTCACACTAATACCTGTATGAAAGGCACGACTCAGGATAACTGGGAAACGGCTGGGGCTATTGCTGGCGGGGCAGCAGCTGTTGCTGGCCTGACGATGGGGATCATCGCTCTGTCGAAATAACTGCACAGGGCGCGGAGTACCGCACTCTGTTTAACGATACAGTATCTCACCATAAGATAAAATATTGCTATATTCTGCTGGCTAATTCCCTGCTGATTTAGCATGTTATATCGCGTTATTTCGCTGCTTTCGAAATAACGCATCAATTTAATTTTCACACTTCCCACCAGAATTATACTCACGCTAACAATCATTATTCTGCTTAGTAAAAAACGCGTAAATATTTTGCGCCAAAATGTGGCGCATGTTTCATTTTCGCACCATTGCGGGGCGCTGTTTTTATTATTTCCTGTCTACACTCAGCTTATTGCGACGCGAAATCGTGCGCAAAAGCTGGCACTACTTTTGCTTATAAGAGGATGGCCACAGACAGGTAAAAGACGTTTCCCAAACGTCCTATAACGATAATTTTCGCCTCACAGGAAGCATTATGAAAAAGATGATGATAGCCACACTGGCTGCCGCCAGCGTGCTGCTTGCCGTTGCAAATCAGGCGCATGCTGGCGCGACGCTTGATGCCGTTCAGAAAAAAGGTTTTGTGCAATGCGGGATCAGTGATGGATTACCTGGGTTCTCTTATGCCGATGCTGACGGTAAGTTTTCAGGTATTGATGTAGATGTTTGTCGTGGTGTTGCGGCAGCTGTATTTGGTGACGACACGAAAGTGAAATATACCCCGCTCACTGCAAAAGAACGCTTCACGGCTTTACAGTCAGGGGAGGTGGATTTGCTCTCCCGTAATACGACCTGGACTTCATCTCGCGATGCCGGGATGGGAATGGCATTTACTGGCGTCACTTATTACGACGGCATTGGCTTCCTGACGCACGATAAAGCGGGGCTAAAAAGCGCGAAAGAACTGGATGGCGCTACTGTCTGTATTCAGGCGGGTACTGATACCGAACTCAATGTTGCCGATTACTTCAAGGCAAACAATATGAAGTACACACCAGTGACTTTCGATCGCTCTGACGAATCAGCGAAGGCACTGGAATCTGGTCGCTGTGATACGCTGGCCTCGGATCAATCACAACTGTATGCCCTGCGCATCAAATTAAGCAACCCGGCTGAATGGATTGTCTTACCGGAAGTTATCTCCAAAGAACCGCTTGGGCCGGTAGTTCGTCGTGGCGATGATGAATGGTTCTCGATTGTACGCTGGACGCTTTTCGCCATGCTGAATGCTGAAGAGATGGGCATCAATTCCCAGAACGTCGATGAAAAAGCGGCTAATCCAGCAACGCCTGATATGGCACATTTGCTGGGTAAAGAAGGCGATTACGGCAAGGATCTGAAGTTGGATAATAAATGGGCCTATAACATCATCAAACAGGTGGGTAACTACTCGGAAATTTTTGAGCGTAACGTAGGTTCAGAAAGCCCGCTGAAAATTAAACGTGGGCAAAATAATCTCTGGAATAACGGCGGTATTCAGTACGCGCCGCCCGTGCGTTAAGTCGGTGTGAGGTAACGAGCGTCGCTACGGCGGCGCTCTCTTCAGCGTTATGCTTTCCGAGGTTTCTATGTCTCATCGCCGCTCAACCGTTAAAGGCTCACTCTCCTTTGCCAACCCTACGGTTCGTGCCTGGTTATTCCAGATCCTTGCCGTTGTTGCTGTTATCGGCATTGTTGGTTGGTTATTTCACAACACTGTAACGAATCTCAGTAATCGTGGCATTACTTCAGGTTTTGCCTTTCTGGATCGCGGCGCTGGCTTCGGTATTGTCCAGCATTTGATCGATTACCAGCAGGGTGATACCTACGGACGCGTTTTCATTGTTGGCTTACTCAATACGCTACTGGTTTCTGCATTGTGTATTGTATTCGCTTCTGTTCTGGGCTTCTTTATCGGTCTGGCTCGACTTTCGGATAACTGGCTGCTACGAAAGCTTTCCACAATTTATATTGAGATCTTCCGTAATATTCCGCCGCTGCTGCAAATCTTCTTCTGGTACTTTGCCGTGTTGCGCAATTTGCCCGGACCACGCCAGGCTGTGAGCGCGTTTGATCTGGCCTTTTTGAGCAATCGTGGGCTTTATATTCCGTCACCGCAGCTGGGAGACGGATTTATTGCGTTTATCCTGGCTGTTGTTATGGCTATAGTCCTTTCTGTTGGGCTATTCCGCTTTAATAAAACATACCAGATAAAGACCGGACAACTGCGCCGCACCTGGCCGATCGCCGCTGTGTTGATCATTGGTTTGCCTTTACTGGCGCAATGGCTTTTTGGCGCAGCACTACACTGGGATGTCCCAGCCCTACGAGGCTTTAACTTCCGTGGCGGGATGGTTTTAATTCCTGAACTGGCAGCCTTAACGCTGGCGCTTTCGGTTTATACCTCTGCATTTATCGCCGAGATTATCCGCGCTGGGATCCAGGCAGTGCCTTATGGTCAACATGAAGCGGCTCGGTCACTGGGATTACCCAATCCGGTTACGCTACGCCAGGTCATTATTCCCCAGGCACTGCGAGTGATTATTCCGCCGTTAACCAGCCAGTATCTCAACATCGTCAAAAACTCCTCTCTTGCCGCCGCGATTGGCTATCCGGATATGGTTTCGCTGTTTGCTGGCACCGTGCTGAACCAGACGGGGCAAGCCATCGAGACGATAGCCATGACCATGTCGGTCTATCTGATTATCAGCCTGACTATCTCGCTGCTGATGAATATCTATAACCGCCGCATCGCGATCGTTGAACGCTAAGGAGTCATGATGACAAAAGTATTGCTGTCTCATCCCCCGCGCCCGGCGAGCCATAACTCAAGCCGCGCGATGGTGTGGGTGCGAAAAAATCTGTTCTCCAGCTGGAGCAATAGCCTGCTGACTATTGGCTGCATATGGTTGATGTGGGAACTGATTCCACCGTTGCTGAACTGGGCATTTTTGCAGGCTAACTGGGTTGGCTCAACGCGTACCGACTGCACAAAAGCCGGTGCCTGTTGGGTCTTCATCCACGAACGATTTGGTCAGTTTATGTATGGGCTTTACCCACACGACCAACGCTGGCGAATTAACCTCGCATTACTGATTGGGCTTGTGTCGATCGCACCAATGTTCTGGAAAATACTCCCGAATCGCGGTCGCTATATTGCGGTATGGGCGGTGATTTACCCACTGATTGTCTGGTGGCTGATGTATGGCGGGTTTCTTGGTCTTGAGCGGGTTGAAACCCGGCAATGGGGCGGGCTGACGCTAACTTTAATTATTGCATCAGTTGGGATTGCGGGGGCGCTGCCGTGGGGGATCTTACTGGCGTTAGGTCGCCGCTCCCATATGCCGATTGTGCGTATCTTATCGGTCATTTTTATCGAGTTCTGGCGCGGTGTACCGCTGATTACCGTTCTGTTTATGTCTTCGGTCATGCTGCCGTTGTTTATGGCAGAAGGCACCAGTATCGACAAATTGATCCGCGCGCTGGTTGGCGTGATCCTGTTTCAGTCAGCATATGTTGCGGAAGTCGTGCGAGGCGGATTACAGGCGCTGCCTAAAGGGCAATATGAAGCGGCAGAGTCGCTGGCGTTGGGTTACTGGAAAACCCAGGGGCTGGTTATTCTGCCACAGGCGTTGAAGCTGGTGATTCCTGGGCTGGTAAATACCATCATCGCACTCTTCAAAGATACCAGCCTGGTGATCATCATCGGGTTGTTCGATCTTTTCAGTAGCGTTCAGCAGGCAACCGTTGATCCCGCCTGGTTGGGTATGTCGACGGAAGGGTATGTTTTCGCCGCACTGATCTACTGGATCTTCTGTTTCAGCATGTCACGTTATAGCCAACATCTGGAAAAACGTTTTAACACCGGGCGTACACCGCATTGAGGACACTATGAGCCAAATTTTACTGCAACCTGCTAACGCGATGATTACGCTGGAAAACGTCAATAAATGGTATGGGCAATTCCATGTTTTGAAAAATATAAATTTAACCGTGCAACCGGGAGAACGGATCGTTCTGTGTGGCCCTTCTGGTTCCGGTAAATCGACAACCATTCGTTGTATTAATCATCTGGAAGAACATCAACAGGGACGGATCGTGGTGGATGGCATCGAACTTAATGAAGATATCCGCAATATTGAGCGCGTCAGGCAGGAAGTGGGAATGGTCTTTCAGCATTTCAATCTCTTCCCTCATCTGACCGTTCTACAGAACTGTACCCTGGCACCGATTTGGGTACGCAAGATGCCTAAGAAAGAGGCTGAAGATCTGGCGTTGCATTACCTTGAGCGGGTGAGAATTGCCGAACATGCCCAGAAGTTTCCCGGACAGATTTCTGGTGGTCAGCAGCAACGCGTTGCCATAGCACGTTCACTTTGTATGAAACCAAAGATCATGCTATTTGATGAACCTACGTCAGCGCTCGATCCGGAGATGGTGAAAGAAGTGCTGGATACGATGATTGGGCTGGCGCAGTCGGGTATGACAATGTTGTGTGTAACACATGAGATGGGGTTTGCACGAACCGTCGCTGACAGGGTGATTTTTATGGATCGTGGGGAAATAGTGGAGCAAGCTGCACCTGATGAATTTTTTGCGCATCCTAAATCAGAGCGTACGAGGGCATTTTTATCGCAGGTAATCCATTAATTGAATGTTAGTTCGAAAAGCAAAAAGGCCATCCTTTCGGATGGCCTTTCGCTTGATTTGATGTCTGGCAGTTCCCTACTCTCGCATGGGGAGACCCCACACTACCATCGGCGCTACGGCGTTTCACTTCTGAGTTCGGCATGGGGTCAGGTGGGACCA